>NZ_CP047958.1 GCF_014304815.1 Synechococcus sp. MIT S9220 | reverse complement strand
GTTTTTCACAGAATTAACAGCCTGGGGAAATCTGAAGGGTCATGGAGGAGGGCTTTTGAGCCTGGATCTCCACAGCTTTCAGGCATGGTTTTCCGCCAGCTTCCGCAGGCAGTTCGTCATCTGGTTGCTGTTCCTCTTCGCTCGTTTGACATCAAAAAACCCCTTCTTTGAAGGGGCTCGTTCGAGATGGAGACCATGTGCGGCTGAGCTGATGATTCAGAAACCCATCACTTTGGCCACCGTGCCCAGGTCGGGGTTCAGATCGGTATGGAAGGCAGCGTCGTTGTTGTTAATGGCGCAATCGGGGTCTTTGAGTCCGTTGCCTGTGAGCACGCAAACCACCGTCGCTCCTGCAGGCACTTCATCTTTGCGTTTGAGCAGACCTGCCACGGAAGCCGCGCTAGCTGGTTCGCAGAAGATGCCTTCTTGTCCTCCCAGCAGCTTGTAGGCCTGAAGGATTTCCTCATCGGTCACATCCAGGAAAGCGCCGTTGCTTGCTGCCCGTGCGGCAATGGCTTTCTCCCTGTTCACAGGATTGCCGATGCGAATCGCCGTGGCAATCGTTTCTGGATCGCTCACGGTCGTTTCGTTGACCAACGGAGCTGATCCACTGGCCTGGAACCCCATCATTCTGGGCAGAGTGCGGCTTCGGCCTGCCTGGTGATACTCCTGGAATCCCATCCAGTAGGCGGTGATGTTGCCCGCGTTGCCCATCGGGATGCATAACCAATCTGGGGCGTCACCAAGAGCGTCGATCAGTTCGAATGCGGCTGTTTTCTGGCCCTGCAGGCGATACGGGTTCACCGAATTCACCAAGGTGACTGGGTACTGATCTGACACTTCCCGCACAATGTCGAGTGCCTTATCAAAGTTGCCGCGAATGGCGAGCACCTCGGCGCCGTAGACCAGTGCCTGAGCCAGCTTTCCTTGGGCGACATATCCATCGGGGATGAGCACGAAGGCCCGCATTCCTGCCCGTCGTGCATAGGCCGCGGCTGCCGCTGATGTGTTGCCGGTACTGGCACAGATCACCGCTTCACATCCAGCCTCCTTGGCCTTGCTGATCGCCATGGTCATCCCCCGGTCCTTGAATGAACCAGTCGGGTTCAACCCGTCGTATTTCACGTAGACCTTCACCCCCTTTCCGATCCGTTCAGCGATCGCAGGCACGGGGATTAACGGGGTTGCGCCTTCCCTCAAGGTCACCACCGGAGTGGAGTTGCTCACTGGTAACCAGGTTCTGTAAGCCTCAATCAGCCCTGGCCAGTCCTGCATGACGGGAGCAGGGGAGAAACGGCGACGGAAGCTGTTGAGCAGTGACACCTGCGCAGGGCAATATTCCTCAGGAATCTATGTGGCAGGCACTGCAGCCTGGTTCAGTTGCTGCCGTCCTTCAGACCGTCCAGGGGGGAATCTGAGAAGAACTGCACCAAGCCCGCGATGGATTCTGCTTTTTGGATCACGGCAAGCAGTGCTGGGATATTCACTTCCATCACGTCCGATGGATAGGCCTCAAGAAATTTGATCGCCGTCAATCCGCCGTCACCGATCTGCAGACCGTTGATCACGCCAGCGCGGATGGCCGGAACACTCACCGAGGGAGCGGGCACTCTCAGTGGATAGATGATCCGAGCCACCCTAGTCAGAATCACATCTCCGATCCTTGTGGACATCAGCCTGCTGGTCAGCACCAGTGGCAGATTCAGCTCCTGATTGAGCAGTTTCGCCACGTCCTCAGGATCTTGACGACTCAGTTTCAGCAGGTCGACCAGTAGTCCGCGCGCTTCGCCTGTTTCAGCCAGGTAAGCGAGGTCCGCAACACTGATCGAACGGATAAAGGCCCCACTGACCAGGGCTACGTCCTTGGCGGCGTGAACGGGTTGGAAACAACTCAGTAGGCTCAGAGCCAGCGCCGAACCTGTTGCCAGAGCGTGCCTGCGAAGGCGTGATCGTGCAGACATGGGCAGATCGAGTTGTGCGGAATCTAGGGGGAGACTCCTGCTGCTGCTTTGACCAGTCGGACAACTCCTCGTTCGGCCAAGCCCTGTGCGAGTTCAACTCCCATACGACGGGCGTCAGGTTCACGCATCAATCGGGGTAAGCGGCTGAACAGCAGATCTGGACTGAATCCAGGCAGTTGTTGGAGCACTTGGATCAGCTGACGGACGGGTTCAAGGTCCATATAGAAGTCCTGATCCAACTCGGCTCCTGACGCCATGAGGCGGGAGGGTTGTAACGGACGGGGCAGTCGCCGGCCAAGGCGTTGCAGGGTCATCCATCCCAGTGAATCGATGCGATCGGCTGCGGTTTCAACGAGCTGATGGCGCAGCATGCCCCCATGGGTTGACACCAGGAAATCCAGAACTTGGTCCAGCAGGGCTTCCAGGTCCAGCTGATCTTGACTGGCTGCACTGGCCACAAGATTTTCTAATCGCGTCCAGCTGAAGATGTCGCCGTCGAACAACATCTCCTTCAGGCTCTGGCGAAGCTGTGGATCAGGATCTTCCATCAGCCGGCGGGCGAAGTAGGGATAGGCAGCTCCGAGAATCTTGAAGTCGGAATCCACGCTCAGGGCAATCCCCTCCAGGGTCACCAGTGAGCGGATGATCAGTGCGTAATAGGGCGGAACTCTGAACGGGAACTTGTACATCACCCCAGAGAGATCATCGGTGACCGCTTTGAAGTCCATGCGGCTGACACCTGCTTCCAGTGCCTGACTGAACACGGTTTCAAACGCCGGAACAATGGGCTCCAGATTCACGTCCTCAGCGAGGAAACCAAGGTTGACGAAATCCTTGGACAATTTGCCGAAATTGCGGTTCACCAGATGGACTACGGCTTGGATCAATCCGGTGCGTGATTCCCGAGAGACCTCGCTCATCATTCCGAAATCCAGGTAGCAGAGCCGTCCATCAGCGAGGGCCAGCAGATTGCCTGGGTGTGGATCGGCGTGAAAAAAGCCGTGCTCAAGAAGCTGTTGCAGGCTGCAGTTCACGCCCACAGACACCATGTCGTCAGGATCGATGCCCATCTCTCTCACCGCCTCAAGATTGGTGAGCTTGACCCCGTCGATCCATTCCATCGTCAGCACCCTTCGGCTGGTGGCTTCTCGATAGATCTTCGGGACGGCAATGCGCGGATTCTGTTGATGCAGCTCGCTGAATTTCTCAGCATTCGAGGCTTCATTGAGGTAATCCATCTCTTCAAACACCCGACTGCCCAGTTCATCAATCAGGGCAACAAGATCGCTGCGGATCAGGCCAATGTTGCTGTTGAGCCAGGCGGCGATGTTGCGCACGATGTAGAGATCAAGTGTGATCTGTTCGCGTAGACCTGGCCTCTGCACTTTCACGGCAACGCGTTGACCGTCGTGCAACGTTCCGCGATGCACTTGGCCAAGAGAGGCAGCGGAGATCGGCTCGCGTTCCAATTCCGCATAGATACTGTCGACGGGAGCGCCCAGGTCGTCCTCGATGCAAGCCATGGCCAGAGCGCTGTCGAACCCTGGAAGTTGGTCCTGTAGCTGGGCAAGTTCCTCCAGGAGCACCGGAGGCACGATGTCTGGACGCGTGGAGAGAGCCTGGCCCGCTTTGATGAAGGCCGGTCCGAGTTCCACCAGCAGTTCAGCGCATTCCCGTGCCCTGCTTCGAGCCCGTTTCTGATCCTTGAGCAGCTGGAAGATCCAGTCGAAACCGATGCCGATCAGCAGCATTCCAATCGGCACCAATGTTTGCCAAAGACGCCGCAGCAGCCGTTGGGGATGACCCGCGTAGATCCGGGTGATGGCTGCCGGGTCATACGTGAGTAGACCGGCGGCTTCGATGAAATCTCCGAGTTCTTGAGGGGCCACTGGCCTCAATGCCATGTGCACCCCTTCTAAACGAGCTGAGCCGCCGCTACGGTCGGCTCCAACACCGGGGTCTGCCGTGCTAACCGGCCTGCGACTCGAGAACATCGCCTTAATCGACAGCCTTGATCTGGCATTTGATCAAGGTTTTTCTGTGCTGACCGGCGAGACGGGAGCAGGGAAGTCGATCCTTCTGGATGCTTTGGATGCCGTGCTTGGAGGTCTGCAGGCAGGTGCAGGTGCGCGTCTGTTGCGGTCCGGTTGTGACCGAGGCGTGATCGAGGCCAGTTTTCGTCCTGGCGCAGCCGCCAGCCGCTGGTTGAGCGAGCAGGAGATCAGCGATGGAGAGGAAGACTTGGTGGTGAGCCGTGAATGGCGGCGTCAGGAGGATCGCCTTAGCAGCCGCTCAAGGCTGAACGGCGTGATGGTGAATCGTCAGCAACTACTGGAGCTGCGTCCTTTGCTGATTGATCTCACCGTTCAGGGTCAAACCCAGCAGCTGGCACGTCCTGGTCAGCAGAAACGCTGGCTTGACCATCTTGGCGGAGCTTCTCTTGATGCTGAGCTCAGCCAGGTTCGTCGTCACTGGAATGATTGGCTTCGCTGTCAGTCCGAGCTTGAGCGGGCTGAAACTGATCGGTTGCGTCTGGATCAACAGCGTGAGGAGCTGGAGCTGTTGCTGGCTGAACTCGAGCGAGCTGAGCTTGATGACCCCGAGGAAATTGATCAGCTCGAACGGGAACAGGACCGTCTTGTTCATGGGGTGCGCTTGCAGGAGGGTCTGGGTCTGTTAATCGGGCGTCTTCAGGACGGTGCTGATCAGGCACCCTCAACGCTTGATCATTTGCTGGCCTGCAGCCATGAGCTGCAGCAGATGCAGGGTCTCGATCCGTCGCTGCAGTCTTTAAGTGAGCGATGTCTTGATCTTGAATCAGGTGTTCAGGATCTGATCAGGGAGCTGGAGGGTTACGGAGCCTCTTTGGACAGTGATCCCCATCGTCTGTCTGTACTTCAGGATCGTCTGGCCGAGCTCAAGCGCCTGGAACGCCGGCATGGTCAGGATCTGATCGATTTGATCAAGCGCCGCGATGAGTTGCGTGACCGTCAGCAGTCTGGTGGTGTTGATGCACTGCTTGAGCAGTTGCGCAGCCAGGAGCAGGCGGCTTGTGTCATCCGTGATCGCAGCAATGCTTCGCTGCGTTCAAAGCGGTTGATTGTTGCGGCGGAGCTGCAAGAGCGGTTGATGGCCCATCTCAGGCCGATGGGATTGGCCAATGTGCGTTTCGAGGTCGCTGTTGAGCCGTCTGAACCTGGCGAGAGCGGGGCGGATGCAGTGTGCTTCTTGTTCTCAGCGAATCCAGGTCAGCCCATGGCACCGCTCGCTGAAGTGGCTTCCGGGGGTGAGATGTCGCGTTTTCTGCTGGCTCTCAAGACCTGCCTGGCCGAGGTGGATGGATCTAGCACCCTGCTCTTCGATGAAATCGATACTGGAGTGAGCGGCCGTGTCAGCGGTGCGATGGCCGATCTGCTGCGCCTGTTGTCGCGCCATCGTCAGGTCTTCTGTGTCACCCATCAGCCGCTGGTGGCTGCTGCGGCTGATCATCATTTCCGCGTCAGCAAAGACGTTTGCGATGGGGTGACCCATTCGCGAGTGTCCCAACTGCGGGACACTCAGGAGCGTCAGCGTGAGCTGGCTGAACTGGCAGGCGGTGAACGCCGCGAAGCTGAGGCTTATGCAGCCAGCCTTCTGGATCAGAAAGCAGCATGAGCATCATCTGATCTCAGTAGAATCCTCAGTTCCTGAGATCCAGCCGTATGGGGCGAACCGCTCCCACATCAAAGGCCTCGTCTCCGGCGGAGCCAGTGAAACTCGCGATTGGATCAGAAGAGAACGTGATCCGCGTTCGTGGTGCTCGCCAGCACAATCTCAAGAACGTTGATCTCACCATCCCTCGCAACAAGATGGTGGTGTTCACAGGGGTGAGCGGTAGCGGTAAAAGTTCTCTGGCTTTCGACACGATTTTCGCTGAGGGTCAGCGTCGCTACGTCGAGAGTCTTTCCGCCTACGCGCGTCAGTTTCTGGGTCAGGTCGACAAGCCGGATGTTGATGCCATTGAGGGCCTTTCACCGGCGATCTCGATCGATCAGAAATCCACCAGTCACAACCCACGTTCGACTGTTGGAACTGTCACGGAGATCCAGGATTATCTGCGTTTGTTGTTCGGTCGGGCCGGCGATCCGCATTGCCCTAAGTGTGATCGTCCGATCCGGCCGCAGACCATTGATGAAATGGTCGATCAGATCCTCACCTTGCCTGAATCCACGCGGTATCAGCTGCTTGCGCCAGTTGTGCGTGGCAAAAAGGGCACCCACGCCAAATTGATCAGCGGCCTGGCCGCCGAAGGTTTTGCCCGGGTGCGGATCGATGGAGAAGTGCGCGAGCTGGCCGACAACATTGAGCTCGATAAAAACCAAAGCCACAACATTGAAGTGGTGGTGGATCGGCTTGTTGCTCGTGAGGGAATCCAGGAACGGCTCACCGACTCCCTGCGCACCTCACTGAAACGCGGAGATGGTTTGGCCATTGTTGAAGTGGTTCCTAAAAAGGACGAGCAACTTCCTGAAGGAGTCGATCGGGAGCGTTTGTTCTCCGAGAATTTCGCCTGCCCCGAGCACGGGGCGATCATGGAAGAGCTTTCACCAAGGCTGTTCTCGTTCAACAGTCCTTACGGTGCTTGCGAGGCTTGCCACGGTATCGGCCACCTGCGCAAGTTCACACCTGAGCGCGTGGTTCCAGATCCCTCACTGCCTGTTTACGCCGCAGTGGCTCCCTGGGCCGAGAAAGACAACTCCTATTACTTCTCCCTGCTGTATTCCGTTGGGGAGGCCTTTGGGTTCGAGATCAAGACTCCCTGGAAGGACCTGTCTGAAGAGCAGCAGGATGTGCTGCTCAATGGCAGTCGCGAACCGATCCTGATTCAGGCCGATAGCCGTTATCGCAAGGGAACTGGTGCCTATCAGCGTCCTTTTGAGGGGATCCTGCCGATTCTTGAGCGGCAGTTGCGTGATGCCAGTGGTGAGGCCCAGCGTCAGAAGCTGGAGAAATATCTGGAACTGGTTCCCTGCTCCAGTTGTGCAGGCAAACGATTGCGTCCTGAGGCATTGGCCGTGCGCATGGGCTGCTTCCGAATTACGGATCTCACTGCTGTGAGCGTGGGCCAGACCCTTGACCGGATTGAGCAGTTGATGGGTGAGGGTGCTTTTGAGGGCAGTGAACCATTGCTCACGCACCGTCAGATGCAGATCGGAGATCTCGTGCTGCGCGAGATCCGCATGCGATTGCGTTTTCTGCTGGATGTTGGTCTCGACTATCTGAGCCTCGATCGGCCGGCGATGACGCTGTCCGGTGGTGAAGCGCAGCGAATCCGTCTGGCGACTCAGATCGGTGCCGGCCTCACAGGAGTGCTGTACGTGCTCGATGAACCGAGCATTGGTTTGCACCAGCGAGACAACGATCGCCTGCTCGCCACCCTCGAGCGTCTCCGTGATCTGGGGAACACGCTGGTGGTTGTGGAACACGATGAAGACACCATTCGCGCTGCCGATCACCTGGTGGATATCGGTCCAGGAGCCGGTGTGCACGGAGGACACATCGTGGCGGAGGGATCTCTGGATGATCTCCTGAACGCGGAGGACTCCGTGACAGGTGCCTATCTCAGTGGTGAGCGAAGCATTCCCACGCCTCCGGAACGGCGCTCGGCAGGGACTCGCAGCCTCAAGCTGCTCAACTGCAATCGCAACAATCTCAAAGACCTGAGCGTGGAGTTTCCGCTCGGACGCCTGGTCTCCATCACTGGAGTGAGCGGTAGCGGCAAGAGCACGTTGGTGAATGAGTTGCTTCACCCTGCGCTGGAGCATGGCCTCGGCCACAAGGTGCCTTTCCCCAACGGTCTCGGCGAGATGCGTGGCCTCAAGTCGATCGACAAGGTGATCGTGATTGATCAGTCACCGATCGGCAGGACTCCCCGTTCCAACCCCGCCACCTACACCGGTGCCTTTGATCCGATCCGTCAGGTGTTCGCAGCCACGGTTGAAGCGAAGGCACGCGGTTATCAGGTGGGTCAGTTCAGTTTCAACGTCAAGGGCGGTCGCTGCGAAGCCTGTCGTGGTCAGGGGGTCAATGTGATCGAGATGAATTTCCTGCCGGATGTGTATGTGCAGTGCGACGTGTGCAAGGGCGCCCGATTCAATCGTGAGACTCTTCAGGTCACCTACAAGGGGCACACCATCGCCGACGTTCTGGAGATGACCGTTGAGCAGGCGGCTGACGTGTTTTCTGCCATTCCGCAGGCGGCTGACCGACTACGGACCCTGGTGGATGTGGGTCTTGGGTACGTGAAGCTGGGTCAGCCGGCACCCACGCTCTCCGGCGGTGAGGCGCAACGGGTGAAGTTGGCCACTGAACTGTCCCGCAGGGCCACCGGCAAGACGCTGTACCTGATTGATGAGCCCACCACCGGCCTGAGTTTCTATGACGTGCACAAGCTGATGGATGTGATGCAGCGTCTTGTGGACAAGGGGAATTCGATTATCTGCATTGAACACAATCTCGATGTGATTCGTTGTTCCGACTGGTTGATCGATCTCGGTCCCGAGGGTGGTGATCGCGGTGGAGAGTTGGTGGCCTGTGGAACTCCAGAAGAGTTGGCCCAGCACCCAACCAGTCACACCGGTCGCTATCTCGCCAGGGTTCTGAAGCAACATCCCCCTCAGAGTGCTCCTCTGGCGGCATGACGTCCTTCCCGTATTTCCGCTTGCGTGGCTTGGCTGCAGCCTTGGCTTCGCTGCTGGTCGCCCAACCGGTGGAAGCGGTTGAGCGGCTCACCTTCACCTTGCCTTTGCTGGATGAGAGCATCAGCCTGGATTTGAGTCGGGCCACCAATGCTCGGGAGCTGATCGATTCCAATCCAGATCTTCAGGAGCTGGATTTGGCAGGCGATGGATCTGTGCAGAAGTTGATTGAATCGCTGCTGACGGCCCCTCTCCCTCAAGAAACCAGCAGCATTGTTCGCCAATCTCTTGGCCATCCCCTTTTTGAACAGCTGCTTTTGGCTGTTTCCGAATTGGTTGAGGTCAAGGGTCTTCCAGCCGACACCAGCGGGCGCATGGTGTCTGAGGCTCTGGCCGCGGCCTATCGGGATGATCAGCCCCATTTACTGGGATTTCTGCGTCAAGTTCCGGGAGACGAGCTCTCGATCAATTTGCAGGCGCTCGCTTTCTACGCGAAAAGACTCAGAGCCAATCAAGACGATGCACGGGCCCTGGTGCAAAAGGGCACCGCAGCAAAGCCTGTTTCTTCAACGATCGTCGCTGCAGCGGCATCCGGTTGGACCCGCAGGCAACGCTCCGTTGCGGTGAACCATCGTCCGCAACCTCTACAGGTCACGGAGATCTTCCCCACCGCAAGCTCCAATGGTCGATTGGTGGTGATCTCCCATGGGCTTTGGGATGAACCGTCCAGTTTTGAGGGGTGGGCCTATCTGCTCGCTGCCCATGGCTATTCCGTGTTGCTTCCAGCTCACCCGGGCAGTGACGCAAAGCAGCAGGAGTTGATGATCAAGGGCAAACAGCCACCGCCGGCTTCAGAAGAACTGCGTTTGCGTCCGATGGATGTCACGGCCGTGATTGATGCGGTCGAAACCGGCAATCTGCTTTCAGGTTCCTCTGTGCAAACCGATTCCGTTGCGGTTGTGGGTCATTCCTGGGGTGCCACCGCGGCTCTGCAGCTGGGTGGTCTTCAGACCACAAGCCGAAAGCTGAGTGTCCGTTGTCAGGATCCACGTGATCCAGACCGCAACCTCAGCTGGGTTTTGCAGTGCAGCTGGCTCAAAGGTGCCGATCAAGGCTCGTTGGCTGATCTGAGGGTTCGGACAGCGGTTGTGGTCAGTCCTCCTCTGCGACTGCTGTTCGACGAAGCCAGTGGCCCGTCGATGCATGCCAAGGTGCTGCTGGTGAGCGGGACCCGCGATTGGGTTGTTCCATCGGATCCTGAAGCGGTCGTTCCGCTTCGCAATGGTCAGCCTTTGGCCAATGGTCACCGCATTGTGCTGGCTTCAGGTGGTGATCACTTCAATCTCTGGGCTCCTGTGGGTGCTGAAGAACCACCGATCCTGGGACCTTTGATCCTTGCTTGGATCAATGATCATCTGGGAATCACTGATTCGCTCAGCTTCCAGGGCGGTGGTTGGGGTCATCAACGTGTGCCACTGATGGATGTCACCAGCCAATTATGAAAATTCTTTACGCCATATCAGTGTTGTAAACAAGACTTTTTTGTCTGCATTTCTACATCCAAAAAATTCTCAAGTCACAGTGCTGGTCGGCCTTAAACCACCTTGAAGGCAAGAGATCTGGGCATGTTTTTGCATTGCCATCTTTCAGTTATCAGATTGTTTTTATCTTTTCGAAGTTCTAGGTCACCTAACCCTTGATCGGACACCAGGACCTGTTCCTGAACGTGTTGGAGTTCTTGTGGGACTGAAGCTGCTGCATCTTCATCTCCATGGCTTATTTCGCTCGCAGGATTTGGAGCTTGGCCGTGATGCGGACACTGGAGGTCAGACCCTCTACGTGTTGGAACTGGCCCGCAGCCTGGCCAATCGCGCCGAGGTGGCTCATGTGGAGGTCGTCACGCGGCTGATTCAGGATCGGCGAGTGTCGCTCGACTATTCCAAACCTCTCGAGCCGATTGCACCTGGTGCATCGATCCGACGATTCAGTTTTGGTCCGCGGCGTTATTTGCGTAAGGAACAGCTTTGGCCGTATCTCGATGAGCTGGCCGATCAGCTGGTTCGTCATCTCCGGGACAGTGACAATCGTCCCGACTGGATTCACGCCCATTACGCCGATGCCGGCTATGTGGGGGCCCTGGTCAGTCGACGTCTTGGAATTCCCCTTGCCTATACAGGCCATTCCCTAGGACGTGAGAAGTTGCGCCGTCTGCTTGCGGCTGGTGGAGAGCATGAACAGATCGAGCAGAATTATTCGATCAGTCGGCGCATCGATGCTGAGGAACTGGCTCTTGCTCATTCCGATCTGGTGATCACCAGCACGCGACAGGAGCGTGATGAGCAATACGCCCGTTATGGCTGCTTCAACCCTGACCATGCGGAGGTCGTGCCACCGGGTGTTGATAGCAGACGTTTTCATCCTCAAGGCAACTCGGATGAGTTCACTGAGGTGTCCGAGCTCTTGAGTTCATTTCTGAGGGAGCCTGAGCGTCCACCTCTGCTGGCCATCTGCCGTGCAGATCGGCGCAAAAACATCCCTGCGCTCGTTGAAGCTTTTGGTCGATCCGCGGTCCTGCGGCAGCGCCACAACCTGGTGCTCGTGCTTGGCAATCGTGATGACTCTCGCCAGATGGATCGTCAGCAGCGGGAGGTTTTTCAGCAGATCTTTGATCTGGTTGACCGTTATGACCTCTACGGCTCCGTTGCCTATCCCAAGCACCATCGCCGTGAACAGGTTCCGGCCATCTATCGCTGGGCCGCGGCTCAACGCGGTTTGTTCGTCAATCCAGCATTGACTGAGCCTTTCGGTCTCACGCTGCTTGAGGCTGCGGCATCGGGTTTGCCGATGGTCGCCACCGATGACGGGGGGCCTCGAGAGATTCTGAGTCGCTGCGACAATGGACTTGTCGTTGACGTGACCGATCGGGAATCGCTCCAGGATGGATTGGAGCGTGCCGGTGCTGATCGCGATCGCTGGCGGCGGTGGAGCGACAACGGCGTGGAGGCTGTCAGCCGTCACTACAGCTGGGATGCTCATGTCTGCAGTTACCTGGCGCTGATGCAAGAGCGTCTGAAGCGCTCGAGCACGGTGACTGTTTCCTCGCAACTGTTGGCGACGCCATTGGGGCTGAGTCCTTTTGGCTCCCGTCTGCTGCTGCTGGATCTCGACAGCAGTCTTGAACAGCCGGATCTCAAGGATCTGCAGAGTTTGCGTCAACAGCTGATGGCACCGTCTGCCCAAGCTGCCCAGACCAGCTTCGGCATCACCACTGGACGGCCTCTCGATGTGGCCCGGCAGCGTTTCGCGGAGCTTCATTTGCCTGACCCGCAGGTCTGGATCACCCAGGCGGGCACACAGATCCACTACGGCCAAGAGGAGCAGGCGGATCGCTTCTGGCAGGCTCAGATCAGCGTTGACTGGCAGCGCGAGTCTGTGGAGCAGACCCTCTCCGATCTTGGCGATCACATCAAACTGCAGAAACCTGAGCACCAGGGTCAGTTCAAGGTCAGTTATCTGCTGGAGCAACCGGGCCCTTCCGTGTTGCCGCTGATTCGCCAGCGTTTGCGCCAGAGCGGCCTGCCTGCAAGGCCTCAATTGCGCTGTCACTGGTTCCTTGATGTGCTTCCCATGCGGGCCTCGCTGAGCGAGGCGATTCGGTTCCTATCGCTGCGCTGGGGTTTGCCTCTGGAACACATTCTTGTGGTGGCCAGTCAGCAGGGGGATGCGGAGCTGGTCCAAGGTCTGCCGGCGGCTGTGGTGACTGCCGATCATGACCCCTGTCTCGATGGCTGTCGCCATCAGCAGCGGGTTTATTTCGCCAATCGGTCTCGCTTGATGGGTGTGCTGGAGGGTCTCCAGCACTACCGCTTCCTCAACGCACGGTCCCGACTGGATTAAGACTCGATCTGAAGGGTCACAGCAGCAGCGCTGCGATCGGCCTTGGCCTGGGCATCAGCTCGGTGGTCCCCGCAAGCCAGAGCCACACCCATGCGCCGGCCGGGGCGGGCCTCCTCTTTCCCGAACAACAACACTTGGGTGTCGGGTTCGCTCAGCGCTGACTCCAGGCCGCTAAAGCTCACCCGGCTGCCATGACGGTCCGCAAGGATCACTCTGCTAGCAGCCGCTTTGGCACAACGGATCGTTGGGATCGGCAAACCAAGCACAGCTCTCAGATGCAGTTCGAACTCACTGAGGTTTTGGCTGATCAGAGTGACAAGACCCGTGTCATGGGGACGCGGGGACAGCTCTGAAAAAATCACCTCATCACCGCAGAGAAAAAACTCCACTCCGAACAGACCGGCCCCTCCCAGGTTGTCGGTCACGGTGCGGGCCATGGTCTGCGCCTTGTGTAACTGCTCTTCGCTCAGCTGGGCCGGCTGCCAGCTGCATTGATAGTCACCATTGGCCTGTTCATGTCCGATCGGTGGACAGAACAGGGTGGATCCGTCGCGTTGGCGGATTGTGAGCAGGGTGATTTCCTGATCAAAGTGCAGGAACTCTTCCACGATCACCTGGTTGGAGGTGCCACGTGCATTGGCCATGGCCGCTTCCCAGGCCTGATCAAGATCCTCGGCGCTTTTCACCACGCTCTGCCCCTTCCCGGAGGAGCTCATCACCGGTTTCACAACTACCGGCCACCCCAAGGGTTCTGCAGCGTTGTGCAGGTCTTCGGCACTGGACGCATAGGCGAAGCGAGCAGTACGCAGCTCAAGCTCTGCAGATGCCAGGTCGCGGATTCGATCACGGTTCATCGTCACGGCAGTGGCGCGGGCCGTGGGAATCACGGTGATGCCTTCCTCCTCCAGTTCGGCCAGTGCATTTACGGCCAGAGCCTCAATCTCTGGAATCACCACGCTGGGCCTGTGGCGTCGCACCACCTCCAGCAGTGCTTCAGGCTCGGTCATCGGCAGCACCTCCGCCAGATCTGCCACCTGCATGGCCGGTGCCCCGGCATAGCGATCGCAGGCGATCACCCTGCAGCCCAAGCGCTGGGCGGCAATGGTTACCTCTTTGCCCAGTTCACCACTGCCTAACAGCATCACGGTGGCGGGAAACGTCGTCATGGCCTTTTTCAGGGCAGCATGGATTGATCCTCGCTCCACGCCTGATGCTCGCATCACTGAGCTTCACTCCCGTCGCATTCACGACGGCTGGAGATGCCGCTGATGGGCTGATCTTCGGCTGGGAGATCGCCACGGTGCAGAAATGGGCTTTGATCTATCTGGGTGCGTCGCTGCTGGCGTTTGTCATCGTCTGGTTGGTTGGAGCTCTGCGCACGAGGGTCTGAGATCCATCAGCCTCAGGGTTCGAGGTCGTGCATCAGGGTCAGTTGGCGCTCCGCTGGTTCCTCGTTCACAAACCCCCACGACTGGAAGATGTCAGCATCCGTGTGGGTGATGTGTTGAGCGCCATTGCGCTGTTCCAGCACGAATCCTCTTTCGGCCATGCGGCGCATCAGGCTGGCGGCCTCCTCGAAGCGAGAGGCCATTGCCTCAAGGCTGGCGCAGTCGGCGGTTAGACCTGCTTCTTTCCAGGTGAAGTAACTCATTGTCGGCCGGCTCAGGTGGGGCGGAGAACGATCCCCAGCATGACCAGCCCTGCTGTTGCGAGCCAGAACATCGGCACCACCATCTGCTCAGATGTTCCTCCCAGTTCGAAATGGTGATGGAGAGGGGCCATTCGCAACACCCGGCGTCCCACACCATCTGGCCCCTTGGTCGCCTTGAACACCCACACCTGGATGATCACCGACAGCGATTCAGCCAGGAAAACACCACCCATCACCAGCAGCGGCCAGAGGCTGTTGGTCAGCAACGCCACGGCACTGAGTGAAGCACCCATCGCCAGGGAGCCCGTATCCCCCATAAACACGCGTGCCGGGTTGCGGTTGTGAATCAGAAAGCCGAGCCAGCAACCGGCCATCGCCATGCAGAACGCTGCCATCGCAGGGTCACCCTCGTTGCCGCGCAGCATCAACTGCAATCCCAGACCTGTGAAGACAAGGGCCCCGCAGCCTGAGGCGAGGCCGTCCAGTCCATCGGTGAGGTTGGTGGCGTTGCTTTCCGCAAGGAACACAAACAAACCCAGTGGCCAGATCAGCCAGCCAAAAGAAATCACCATGCCTAGGGGCAGGTTCACCGTGTCAGGGATCCATCCCTGCCAGGCTGACCAGCCCAGAAACACCATGGCTGCTGCACTTTGCAGCAGAATTTTCCCTCTGGGTTTCAGGCCTGTGTTGGTGCGTTTGGTGAGGCTGCTCCAGTCATCGATGCCGCCAATCACCATGTAGGCCAGCGTGACCAGGCCAACAGCCAATAACTGGGCGGCGCTGCGGCCTTCCCAGCTGATCAGGCATCCTGCAATCACGCCGACGGGGACCACCAGCAGGCCACCCATCGTTGGTGTGCCGGATTTACTTTGATGCGCTTCAGGACCCTCGGTTCGGATCACCTGGCCCATCCTTAATGCCCGCAGTCGCGGTGTTCCCCACCATGTGACAACGGCAGAGATCAGCGTGGCCGTGAGCAGTGGCAGGCTCAGCAGGCTGTTGGGAATCCAGCGGTCTGATGCAAAGGCCGCCATCACGACGGCCATGATCAACACAGCAGCGGGAGCACGTCCGTCGAGACGAGTGGATCGATCTGCAGAAGCGCTCAAGTCCCGTGGACGAATCGCAGGGACCTTAAATCAGTCTTCCCAGTTTTCTTCGTTCTCTTCCTCGGCCTTGTAGTCCTCTTTCTCGCCCATCAGCGCGGAGAGCTCCTCCTCTTCCACCGTGCTCACCTCGGGTGAACTGGACTCCTCGTCCTCCACCAAGCGACCGCTGGTTTCCAGCCAGCTCAACAAATCCGGTTCCTCTCGCAGCGGAAGCACCGGTGCAGGCTCTTTGCGTCCGTAACGGGTCAGGGCCGGGTTGACGTTGTCGAGGCCGCTCAAGTCCGTGAGAGCTGAGGACAAGATCTTCAGAGCCAATCCTTCATTATAGAAGACTGCGCATTTCTTGTTTTTGAAGAAAGCGGCGATTCTCGCTTCCGTCTGGGGAATCTCTCTGCTGATCAGTGCGCTTCTGCGTGTCTGGGGACAGCAGCATCCGCAGCCTCTGCAGCCCAGTGCCGTTCCTGTGCTGGCTCTGCTGTTCGTGCCTTCAGGGCTGATGGCCGGATGGCTGCTCTGGTCGTCCCGCGGGAGTGGAGAATCGGAGTAGTTCCGATACAGATCAGGAGTCCGCTTGATGGGACGCGCCAAGAAGGTTGTGCTCGCGTATTCCGGAGGTGTGGACACCAGTGTCTGCATTCCCTACCTCAAGCAGGAGTGGGGAGTCGACGAGGTGATCACCTTCGCTGCAGACCTCGGTCAGGGTGATGAGCTGGAGCCGATTCGCCTGAAGGCTCTGGACGCTGGTGCAAGTCAGTCTCTGGTTGGTGATCTGATTCAACCTTTCATCGAGGAGTTCGCTTTTCCAGCGATCCGGGCTAATGCTTTGTATGAAGGCCGCTATCCACTCTCCACAGCACTGGCTCGTCCGCTGATCGCCAGACGCCTCGTGGAGGTAGCTCGTGAGGTTGGCGCCGATGCCGTGGCTCATGGCTGCACCGGCAAGGGCAACGATCAGGTGCGCTTTGACGTGGCGATTGCTGCCTTGGCTCCTGATCTGAAGGTGCTCACACCGGCCCGTGAATGGGGAATGAGCCGCGAGGAGACCATTGCCTACGGCGAGCGTTGTGGGATTCCCGCTCCAGTGAGCAAGAAGTCTCCCTATTCAATCGACCTCAACCTGCTGGGCCGCAGCGTCGAGGCGGGTCCGCTTGAGGATCCGATGGTTGCGCCTCCGGAGGAGGTGTTTGCGATGAGCGTGTCCGTGGATGCGGCGCCGTCTCAGGCTCAGGAGATTGAAATCGGCTTCGAGGCCGGTAACCCTGTGAGCATTGATGGCGTGCGGCTGGCTCCGGTTGAGCTGATTCGTGAAGCCAACCGTCTGGCTGGAATGCACGGCATCGGCAGGCTCGACATGATCGAAAACCGGGTGGTCGGCATCAAGAGCCGAGAGATTTATGAAACTCCCGGTTTGCTCCTGCTGATTCAGGCCCATCAGGAATTGGAGAGCCTCACACTGGCTGCCGATGTGCTTCGCACCAAGCGTCAACTGGAGATGCAGTGGGCGGATCTGGTGTATCAGGGCCTCTGGTTCGGACCGCTCAAGGAAGCTCTGGATGGATTCATGGATCGCACTCAGACCCACGTGAATGGCATGGTCCGCCTGCGACTGCACAAGGGCAATGCCATCGTGACGGGGCGCAGGTCCAGCGACAGCAGCCTCTACGTTCCTGAGATGGCCTCCTATGGCAGCGACGATCAATTTGATCACCGTGCAGCAGAGGGTTTCATCTACATCTGGGGGTTGCCCATTCGGCTCTGGTCGGCAGCCCGACGTCGTTAGTGATCTGTGAGGTGCGGACTGAATCAGGCGGCGTTCCGATCGGATCGCCGTTGAAGGTTCTGTCTTGTGTTGCGCCAACGTTCCAGGAAGGGAATGGGAATGTCGCTCAGCGGCTTGGAAGGTTCCTCAATCAGGGGCAAAGCAGGTTCACCAAGCATCTGCTGCGCTCTCGCTAGCAGCCGGTAACGCTCCATCAGTGGTTCGAGGCGTTGCTGAAACTTGCGCTCAAACAGCTCTGGAAGCTCACTCAGCAGGGATTCATAACCCTCGATCATCTGTTCGAGTTCAGCGATGCGCGCTCGCAGAGCATCGGTTTCGTGTTCGTGCTCTAGGTCAGCCTGCACCACGTCCAGTGATGGGTTCCAGAGAGGCAATGGTGCCTGATGGTCGGCTTCCTGAGGCTGCATGACCGAACGGTATCGCCCGGTCAGCAGTTGATCAATGCCCTTGCTTCAAGCGGAAGCTTCGGCTGTTTCAGGCTGTGCTGCGGGTTCAGTGCCTGGAGCCACGCGGGGAGCCGGGAGAGGTCCCTCTTGCTTGACGGTGAGATAGCGGATGACGTCTTCGCTGAGGCGCATGGCTTTCTCAAGAACAGCAACCTGCTGTCCATCACCGTTGTGGCTCAGCTGAACGTAGATGCCTTCCTTATGCTTCGCGATCGGATAGGCGAGGCGACGCTTGCCGCGCATCTGGTTGTCCAGAACATCAGCACCGGTTTCCACCAGGATGTCGCGGTACTTGGTGAGATGAGACTCGACTTCCTCTTCCGGAATGTCCGGACGAAGGATGTACATGGTCTCGTAGTAAGGCGTCTGGGTCATGGAGACAGATCCGACAGGGACTGAAGGCTCACTGAGTGAGCGACGGATCCAACAGCCTATCTCCTTGGGGTTGACACTTTCAGTAGAGCTGCATGCGGACCGCCTGGCTCAACCCGGGAAGATCGGGCTCTCTGCCGCGGATGCATTCGATCAAAGCGAAGAGCACAACGGCCAGCACCGCCACCACCACCGTGCTCGAAAGCGTGCGCAGCATCAGACCACTGCTGAGCGGTTGCAGCAGGATGGCAAAGGCGTAGCCGAGCAGCACCACGATGATGTCCACCAGCAGGGCCTGGAGCGTGTTGAAGCGCAGGAAGTAAGGCACGTTTGGATTGCGCACGACAGCCAGGAACAGCAGGAAGAACACCAGCAGATTTCCGAAAGGGATGCCCCGCTCGAGCAGCACCAGAGGCAATGCAGGCAGCGTGAGCCACTGCATCCAGGGGAACTGACCCATCAGATGGCTTCCGAAGGGAATCGCATCGCTCCAGGGCAGCACATACACCAGCAGACCCAGGAACCGTTGCCAGACGGGAATGGCCATCGCAGCCTCGATAGTGGCCCGAGCGTAGAGCGTGTGATTCGATTCGGTTCGGGGATCGTTCGGGTTAAGCCTGATGCGCATTCAGGCTTCTAAGAGCGCCTTCCCGCATCTGATCAACCGGCACATCCGCGCGACCTGACCAGCGACGCAGGGCGGCAGCTCCCTGCTGAACCAGCATTTCCAGGCCATCGATGGTGCGGCATCCGCGCTGTTGACCCAGTGCAAGCCAAGGCGTTGGTCTTGGCGTGTAGATCAGGTCGTAGAGGGTCACGGATGCATCAACACCTGCCCAGAGATCACTGCCGAGGGGCATGGCGTTGTCACCTCCATGGCCCTGCATTCCCACAGGAGTGGTGTTCACCACAAGTTTCGATCGCTGCAAGACCCTGCTGAGCGGTTCCGGATCGAAGCTCATGGCGATCAGCGGCGCGCTGTCGCTGCCCTGGCCTGCACGTAGGTCGTTCAGAAAGTCAGCCAGCGCATCAGGGCGTCTGCCGGCGACATGGATTGCGGTTAGGGGAAGTTGCTGCAGCCCTGCCACCACAGCCCGGGCGCTGCCACCGCAGCCCAGCACCACGGCTTCCGCACCCTGCCACTGCTCTGCTTGCAGCTGCAGTGGTGCCAGAAAACCCTCCATATCAGTGTTGTGGCCATGCCAGCCTCCTTTTTTTAGGGGTGTGAGCGTGTTCACGGCACCCAGTCGTTCAGCGAGGGGGCTCAGCTCTCGGCAGAGACCCACCACCTGCTGCTTGTGCGGAATCGTCACGCTCAGGCCGCGGCACCCCACGGCTTGCAATCCATCCAGCACCGCCTTCAGATCTTCAGCGTCACAGGGAAATGCCAAGTAGCGCCAATCGAGCGCCATGGCCTCTAGGGCGGCGTTGTGCATCACCGGTGACAGGGAGTGGCTCACGGGTTGTCCCAGCAAGCCGATCACTGCAGTGGTTCCGCTGATCATTCGGGGAAGCGCGATCCTCTCCACCAGCCTGCTGCGTCATCGGTCTGTTCGGGAACCACACCTCGCCTGGAGGCATTGCCTCTGCCGAAGATGCAGAGGATCTAATCAGTTACTAAGCGGAGCAAGGAGGCACGGATGGGCAAGGTTGTCGGCATCGATCTCGGAACCACCAACAGTTGTGTGTCGGTGATGGAGGGCGGCAAGCCCACCGTGATCGCCAATGCCGAGGGCTTCCGCACCACGCCGTCGGTGGTGGCCTACACCAAGAACCAGGATCAACTGGTGGGTCAGATCGCCAAGCGCCAGGCGGTCATGAATCCCGACAACACTTTTTATTCCGTGAAGCGATTCATCGGCCGTCGGGTTGATGAAGTGAATGAGGAGTCGAAGGAAGTCAGCTACACGGTGGAGAAGGCTGGCTCCAATGTGAAGGTGAAGTGTCCGGTTCTCGAGAAGCAGTTCGCTCCTGAGGAGGTGTCTGCCCAGGTGCTGCGCAAGCTTGCAGAAGATGCCGGCAAGTACCTCGGAGAGTCTGTGACCCAGGCGGTGATCACCGTTCCCGCTTACTTCAATGATTCCCAGCGTCAGGCCACTAAAGATGCGGGCAAGATTGCCGGCCTTGAGGTGCTGCGCATCATCAACGAGCCCACCGCTGCGGCTTTGGCTTACGGGCTCGATAAAAAGAGCAATGAGCGGATTCTGGTGTTCGACCTCGGTGGTGGAACCTTCGACGTGTCGGTTCTCGAGGTTGGTGATGGTGTCTTTGAGGTTTTGTCGACCTCCGGTGACACCCACCTCGGCGGTGATGACTTTGACAAGGTGATCGTTGATCACCTGGCCGACACCTTCAAGTCCAATGAAGGCATCGATCTGCGTCAGGACAAGCAGGCTCTTCAGCGCCTCACCGAAGCTGCTGAAAAAGCCAAGATTGAACTCTCCAGCGCCACTCAGAGTGAGATCAATCTGCCGTTCATCACGGCCACCCCAGAAGGGCCGAAGCATCTCGACCTCACCCTGACCCGAGGCAAGTTCGAGGAACTGGCGTCCAAATTGATTGACCGCTGTCGTGTGCCTGTTGAGCAGTCGCTCAAGGACGCCAAGTTGTCTTCCGGTGAGCTGGACGAGATCGTGATGGTGGGTGGTTCCACCCGGATTCCAGCAGTGCTCGAACTGGTGAAGCGAGTTACCGGCAAGGATCCCAATCAGACGGTGAACCCTGACGAGGTGGTGGCCGTGGGTGCTGCCATCCAGGGCGGTGTGCTCGCCGGTGAAGTCAAGGACATCCTGTTGCTGGACGTCACTCCTCTTTCTCTGGGAGTGGAGACTCTCGGCGGTGTGATGACCAAGATGATCACCCGCAACACCACGGTGCCGACCAAGAAGTCTGAGACCTACTCCACTGCTGTTGACGGCCAGACCAACGTGGAGATTCACGTGCTCCAGGGTGAGCGCGAGATGGCGTCCGATAACAAGAGCCTTGGAACCTTCCGTCTTGATGGCATTCCCGCTGCTCCCCGCGGCGTGCCTCAGATTGAAGTGACTTTCGACATCGATGCCAACGGCATTCTCAGCGTCACCGCCAAGGACAAGGGCAGCGGCAAGGAGCAATCCATCTCCATCACCGGAGCCTCCACCCTCAGTGACTCTGAGGTGGACAGCATGGTCAAGGATGCCGAGGCCAACGCCAGCGCTGATAAGGAAAAGCGCGAGCGCATCGATCTCAAGAACCAGGCTGAAACCCTCGTTTATCAGGCTGAGAAGCAGATGGAGGAGCTTGGCGACAAGGTTGATGCAGCCGCCAAGACCAAGGTGGAGGAGAAGCGCACCAAGCTCAAGGAGGCCACTGAGAAGGAGGATTACGACGCAATGAAGACCCTGCTTGAGGAACTGCAGCAGGAGCTTTACACCGTTGGAGCCTCTGTTTATCAACAGGCTGGCGCTGAAGCCGGTGCGGCTCCTGGTGGCGACTCAGGCGCGACTCCTGGAGGGGGGTCTGGATCTGGTGAGTCTGGCGATGATGTGATCGACGCTGAATTCACTGAATCCAAGTGATCCTTGCAGGCCAATCACACGTGGCTTGAATCCTTGTGGTGTCTTCCCCGTCTGTGATCAGACGGGGTTTTTTGTTGCATAAAAAAGGGAGCGAATGCTCCCTTTTGGTTTGCGAGTTGGTCTAGAGGCACTTGATCTAGAGGTTGCGATCGTTCAGTTGATGGAATCGGCAGCAGCTTTGGCTTGGCTCACAACTTCAGGTGGCAAAGAGACGTAGCCCAGATCAGGAGCTTGCGACTGTGCTTCATCGGAAAGCATGTAGTTGAAGGTCTTCTTCAACAGTGCCGTTTTGTCGTCGTTGCCTGTCTCATAGGCCAGCACCCAGGTGAAGGTGACGATCGGATAGCCCGCTTTGGGATTGGGGTTGCCTCCGATCAGATCGGGGCCGAGGTCAACGGAACCCAGAGCTTCGCTGGCTGTGGCATTGGTGGGTTTCACCTGTTCACCCGAAGCGTTCTGCACCGCAGCGGCCTGGAGATCACCCTTCACATAGGCCAATTCCACATAACCAATGCCTCCAGCGATTTGATTTAGCTGGGCGGAGACACCCTCATTGCCTTTGGCTCCAACACCGGTTGGCCATTTGACCGACTTGTCTGCACCAACATCCTTTTTCCATTCAGGGCTAATGGCTTCTAGATGTTTCGTGAAGTTGAAGGTGGTGCCGGAGCCATCGGAACGGTGAACAACGTTGATCGCCCTGTCGGCACATCCGAGTGTGCTGTAGTTCTTGATCTGCCCGAGAAAAATGCCTGCCAGTTGTTTCTGGGTCAGTGATAGATCGCAGCCGGGGTTGTTGTAAGCCACGGCGATCGCACCTGCGGTCATTGGGATTTGCACCACACCGCGACTCACCTTGGCGATGGCTTCAGGTTTCATCGGCTTGTCGGATGCGCCGAAATCGACGGTTTCCGCCGTGAATTGACGCACACCAGCACCCGACCCCACGGACTGGTAGTTGACCATCACGCCTTGGGGCGACAATCCCTGAAACCATCGCTGGTAAATGGCTGCAGGGAAGGAAGCGCCTGCTGCAGAGAGCCTGCCCTGGCCTTTTTCATCACTATCACCACCAGTGGAGCAAGCAGCCAGGCTGAGCCCTGCGGCCACACCCGAGATGACAGTCAGCGTTCTCGTGAGAAAAGAGCGTTGCATGAACTCTTCTGAAAAATTGGTGGAGAGTGAAGAACACTCAGGTTGAACTTATTGCAATGCAAGGAGACAGGATTTAAGGGCTGGTTATCGTTTCTTTATCAATGTGTTGGCTAACCCATTCAGCAGTTGCGGGTGCCAGCAAGACACCGTTGCGGTAGTGCCCTGATGCCAGCAGCAGTCCAGGTTCGAGCTCTTCCAGTAGAGGGGCAGGTCTGTCGCGTGGTCGGGCACGCAAGCCATGCCATTGGCCGAGCAGTTGAGCAGCGTTGAGCCAACTCGGGGCCAGCTCGTTCAAGCGTCTCATGGTCTCTGTGGCGGCGGGATCCGCGTTCACGCCAGGTTCCAGCGTGGCTCCGATCCACAGGCGATTGTGTCCGTGCGGAATCAGATTGATGCCGCCGCAGGTGAGCACTGCTGGCCACCCTGTCCATTGCTTGGCTGGTTTGTTGAGCTGCAGCTCCAGCACCTGTCCAAGCACGGCATCCATGGGGCGTTGATGCCCAAGGCTCTGCAGCAATTTGGTGCTGCCTAAAGCAGAGCAGATCACCACCAGATCCACGGCTTCGTTCCGTCCGTCAGCGGTGATGAGCCGCCACTGGCGCCGGGCTGTGCTGCCAGGGCGTTGCAGTTCCACGACCTCTGTTGCCCGTCGCTCCACATTGTGTTCAATCAGGCTCCGCCTCAGGGCCTTCAACAGCAGCAGAGGATCAACCCGTCCATCACGTTCGGAGAGCATTGCCCCGTGACCAGCCTGGGGCCAAACCGGATCAGTTTCACCAAGCCTGTCGTTGGCGATGAACTGCAGTCCTGAATCGGGTCTTGCATCCGCAAGCTGTTGCATCCGCTGGGCTTCTTCTGCACTGCCAGCGAGTTGGATCAGCGGAGTGTCCAGCTGCAGAGGTGACTCTGGATGATTCAGTTGTTCAACCCATGCTGGCCACAGCGTCATGCTGCGTTGGCGCAGTCTCCAGGCCCTGCCGCTCGAACGGCGGAAGGCAAGGCCCATCAGCACGCCTAATGATGCGGTGCTGCCATTCAGATCACGATCAGCTGGCCTTTCTGGGATTGGCGTAGCCAGTGATGGGTCCACCAGCACAACACTGTGCCCTTGCTCGGCAAGTTGCCAAGCGGTGCCGGTGCCGGTGACCCCGGCACCAATAACGGCGATGGATGCGATCAGCTCTGGGCCTGCTCGGGGATGACTGCGGCGTAATTGGCGAAGTCAGCCTCAAGATCGTCGTAAGCCTTCTGAAGTTTGGCGCTGTCCTGCAGACGAGCGGCTTCATCGAGATCAGCCATAGCGTCCTTCAGGGACGTTGCCAATTTGTTGGCTTCTGCTCGGTCCTGGGGAAGCAGCCGCTGATTGATGTACAGCATTTCGCGGCCCACTTCCTGCATGGGGCCGTGGATCAGGTTGCGAGTGAAGGTCCAGTCGCGTTCGTCGACGAGCTTGGCGAGTTCAGGCAGCCGTTCCCTGGCAGCCGTGAATCCTTCCACCTGGCGGCGGATCACAGCCATATCCTCTGGGCTGATGTTGGCAGGCTTGGCATTGGCGCTGCCATCACAAGCTGCGAGGCCGAAACAGAGGGCCAGGCAGAGGCAAAAGGCGGCCACGCGGCGCAGGGCGCTCAGCATCGGAGTTCAATTGAGTGGTGGCGACTTTAACCGCCACCTAAATTTAATTGGTCTGTTGCTTTACGAGTGTGAGCTCATGAGGGTGGACCAGGTGCCGTTGGCTTCCGTCCGCAGACCTCTGCAGCGATTTCTCGACGAAGACAAGGTGGAAGCCCTGATGGCCTCGATTCGCCTAGAGGGTTTGCGCGAACCGATTGATCTGCTGGAGGTGGATGGTCAGCTCTGGGGTTTCAATGGCTGTCACAGGGTTGCCGCCCATGAACGTCTTGGCCTGCCAACCATTCGTGCCCGGATCCGACAGGCCACATCCAGGGACTTGAACCTGCATCTCCGCTGAGACGCAGGCACGCCCCGGCGCAGAATCAACGTTGTCATCTCTCTGACATCCTTGTCTTCCGCTTCGGTCATCCTTCAGCTGATCTGTCCGGATCGTCCGGCACTCGTGAGTGAACTCGCCGGTTGGGTGGCTGCGAACGGGGGCAATATCCGTCATGCGGATCACCACACCGATTCCGGTGCTGGTTTGTTTCTCAGCAGGATTGAGTGGGATCTAGAGGGCTTTGGTCTGCCGCGCCAGGCGATTCCATCAGCAGCGGAGTCTCTGGCACAACGGCTCGGGGGCGAGGCTCAGTTGCACTTCTCCGACGATCATCCCCGTGTGGCGATTCTGGTGAGCAAGCAGAGTCATTGCCTGCTTGATTTGCTTTGGCGTGCCCGCAGTGGGGAACTGCCGATGCAGGTTCCCATCGTGATTGCCAACCACCCTGATCTGGAGAGCAGCTGCAAGGAGTTCGGGGTTCCTTTTATTCATGTACCTGTGACCCGCGAGACCAAGGCTGAAGCTGAGCAAACCATTCTTGAGCTGCTGATCGAACATCGGGTGGAGCTTGCGGTTCTCGCCAAGTACATGCAGGTGCTCAGCGGTACCTTCCTCGAACAATTTCCCAATGTGATCAATATCCATCATTCATTTCTGCCCGCTTTCAAGGGCGCACAGCCGTATCACCGTGCCTGGGAACGGGGCGTGAAACTGATCGGTGCGACGTCCCATTACGTGACCGAAGAATTGGATGACGGCCCGATCATTGAGCAGACGATCGCTCATGTGAGCCATCGCGATGAGGTGCAAGACCTGATCCGGAAGGGTCGTGACACGGAGCGACTCGCTCTGGCCAGGGCTTTGCGCCTTCATCTCTGCCGACAGGTGATGGTCTATCGCGGCCGTACGGCAGTGTTCGCGTGATGGTCTGGCTGGATCAAGGTCGACCCTCTCTGGCGTCTGCGCGTGGTTGGCGCTGCTTTCAGCTCGGCCTGTTTCTGCTGCCGTCGTCAGCTCTGCTGGGAAGTCTGCTGCTGTTCCCAGCACTGTTGTTCGGTTGCGCTGGGCGTGAACGACCCTCTTGGCGTGACCCCTGGAATGCTCCGCTGCTGCTGGCATCAGGCCTGATGATTCTTGGCTGCTTTGGCGCCTATGACCAGGGACTCGCCTGGGTGGGGCTGGGCAATTGGCTTCCTTTTTTCTGGGGTTTCTGGGGTTTTCAGCCGTACGTGATGAGTGGTGAGGCCCGGCGCCGCTCTGCCCTTTTGCTGGTGGCAGGCAGTGTTCCTGTGGTGGTGACCGGTCTTGGCCAGCTCTGGTGGGGATGGCAGGGACCGTGGCAACTGCTGGGTGGATTGATCGTGTGGTTCATGGCAGCAGGTGGCCGTCCCGAGGGGCGTCTTTCGGGACTGTTTGATTACGCCAACATCGCCTCCGCCTGGTTGTCCATGGTGTGGCCACTGACCCTGGCTGCTCTCGTGCAGCAGGGATTGAACCGCTGGCGTCGTGTAGTGGTGCTGATCCTGGCCGTGTTGTTGGTGGTGGCGTTGGTGCTCACGGAATCCCGCAATGGTTGGGGCGCACTCGTGCTGGTGGTGCCGTTGGTTCTGGGTCCACCCAGCTGGCCTTGGTTGATTCCTCTGCTGGCGCTGGCGCTTTTGCCGGTGCTGCTGTCCGTGCTTCCCGGGGTGCCGCTGATGCTCCAGGATCCCGCCCGAACTCTGGTGCCTGAAAGTCTCTGGGCTCGCCTTAACGACAGTCAGTACGCGGGAGAGCGGGTCCTGGCTTCCACGCGCATCAGTCAATGGAACGTTGCGCTGCAATTGATTGGTGAACGGCCGTGGCTCGGTTGGGGAGCTGCAGCTTTCTCAGTGATCTATCCCCTGCGCACCGGTCAGTGGCATGGCCATGCTCACAATCTGCCGCTGGAGCTGGCGATTGGTCATGGACTGCCGGTGGCCGTGCTGTTGGTGGGCTTTGTTGTCGCCCTCTTGGTGGTGAGTCTGCGCCGAGGACTGTCTGGGCTGTTCGACCGGGCCTGGTGGACGGCGCTGTTTGTGCTGATGGTTCTGCACGGAACGGATCTGCCCTTTTTTGACAGCCGTCTGAACATTGCCGGCTGGATTCTGCTGGCGGGTCTGCGAGCGTCCTTTAGTCCTGAACTGTCGGAGCGGCTCCAGCCAGAGACAGACTCTGGTGCTTGAGCAAGGTTTTTCGTCCTAAAGGCCCGTTGAGATGGTCCCAGGGCAGCACGACGGCTTCATCCCAGTTGTCGTGGACCACCTGCTCCCATGGAGGGGGCAAAGGCAGATCAACCCCACCGCTGCTGGTCCCCGGCAATTCGCCGGCCCTGCAGCTGCGGTAGGCCTTCTTCCAGCCTCCGAGGCTTTCCTGAGATCCTCGGACTGCGGCGATCACCGGAGCCAGACGGCGGTCACTGCGAGAGAGCAGGGCTTGGATCACACTCCAGCCGTAACTCTCCGGCCGTAGATCAATTCCTTTCGGTTTCAGTCGTTTGGCCAGCCGTTTGAGGCGTTTGTCGGCTTCAGGCCTGACGCCCTGCCATTGGAAGGGGGTTTGAGCCTTGGGCACAAAGGTGCTTACGCCCAGGGTGAAACGCAAGCCAGGGGTGGTCTTCTTGAGCTGAAGCAGCAGATCTGCGGTTGATTCCACATCCTCCTCCTGCTCACTGGGAAGCCCCACCATTCCGTAGAGCTTGAGGGCACGCAGTCCACCTTCTTTGGCATGGCGCGCAGCGGCACTGATCTCCTCGTTGCTCAGCTTTTTGTTCACCACCTCGCGCATGCGTTCGCTGCCGCTCTCGATGGCGATTGTCAGTGATTTGCTGCCGCGTCGGGCCAGTCCGCTCGCAAGCTCAGTGGTCACGGTGGCTGCCCGCACCGAACTCACACTCACTCGCACGTCATCAAAGCGGTCATGACCGAGCCAGCTGAGCAGGTCTGCGAACTGTGGATGCTGAGTGACTGATGCACCCAGGAGTCCCAGCCTGCGTGTTGCCAACAGACCTTTCTCCACAGCAGGGATCAGGCCGTCGTCAAGAGACGGCGTGCGGAAGGGAAGCGTGAGATAACTGGCCAGACAGAAACGGCACAGTTCCGGGCAGCTGCGCACCACCTCCACCATATGGATATCGGGCCAAGCGGATTCCGGGGTGATCACCGTTGAATGGCTGAGGCTGTTGCCACGCCAGGTTTGCTTGCTGATTGTTGGTGGTAGCTCTGCTTCGATCGGGTCGATGCTTTGCAAACAGCCGTCGGTTCCGTAGCGGGGTGCGTACAGCGATGGCACGTAAATCCCAGGCACCTGAGCCAACCGCCGCAGGCGCACGGAACGTGATTCAGTCCGGACTTCCTGGAGAGTGTCGATGAAGCTGGGCAGCAGCTCTTCACCATCTCCCAGCAGGATCACATCGAAAAAGGGAGCCAGAGGTTCGGGGTTTGCGGTCAGCACAGGACCGCCACCAAACACGATTGGATCCTGATCCGAGCGCTGTTCGCTCCAGATGGGAATTCGTTGCTGCTCCAGCAAATCCAGCAGCACCGGCCCATCCAGTTCCCAGCTGAGGGAGAGTCCGAACAGATCGCACTGGCGATGCGGTGGATCGCTCTGATCGGTGAACAGGCGCCGCACATCCAGATCAGACCGCATGGCCAGGGTGGCCCAAACGATTTGATAGCCGAGGCTGGTGATCCCCACCGTGTAGGTGCTGGGAAAGGCCATCACCGCACGCAGGGCTCCGGTTTCCGGCACAGCCGGATCAAACAGCAGCGTTTCCTGGTTCAGGAGGGCCTGAGCTTCAGATGTTCATCCTGAAGGATCAATGATTCAGATGCTCCAACCAATGTCATCAATCAAGGCTGTACCCCCGCAACGTGAAGATCCACAGACACCTGTTGTTTGTCTAAGCCATGGAATGAAGGTTGCTCCTATGGATCAGGTTTTTTGGTGTTGTCTTTAGGAGGTGTTGATGGTTTGGGAGGGTCAAACTTTCTGCGTCGAATCGATCCCTCCCAGGCGTGGTGAATGCCACCGCGTCGTTCCCTGCGGGCTTCCAGGTGATCCTCCTCCAACAGCTCCATGCCCAGCTGGCGCTCATAGATCGAGCGGTCATCAAACAAACGCGCCACAAGGAAGCTAGCCAGACAAGCCACCAGGATCGGCTTGAGGATCAGCAGATCCTTGGTGAGCGCAAAGGCCAGGAACATCGCCGTGATCGGTGTGCGTGAACAGCTGGCCACGAAGGCACCCATCCCGGCGAACACATAGGTGCTGGGCACGTGTCCGGTGAGCGCTTCCACCCAGATGCCACAGGCCAGACCGATGGCGCCTCCCAGGGTGAGCATCGGATAGAACAAACCTCCTGGAGCTCCCGATGCAGCAGCCAGACCGGTGCTGAAGAAGAGCACGATGAAGGTGCCAAGCGCCATGGGGATATCGGCCTTGCCATCAGCGATCAGGTGCTGCAGCCCTTCCAGGTTGTGAAAATCCTCAGGCAGAAAGGCGTACACACCGCCCAGAACGCCACCACTGATCACCATGCGCAGCACCAGGTGATCGCCGAACCAGGCATTGCCCTTGCGTTGCATGGCGAGCACATAGCGGCAGTAGAGCTCCGCCAGCACCCCAACCACGACGCCCAGCCCGATCAGATAGCCCAGATCGATCGGCAGGAAGTTCACCAGTGGTGTGTATTCCCGTTCCAGCTGGAATCCCTGTGTGGCATCGAGGCCCCCTCCACTGGAATTGAGGCCTGCCAGACCCAGAACGTCTGCCCAGGCATCGGCCCAGAAGGTGGTGACAATCACCAGCAGCAACACCACCGGTCTGGCGGAGTGCAGCAATTCCTCAACGGCGTAGACGAAGCCTCCGATCGGGGCACTGAACACTGCTGCGATACCGGCGCCGCCGCCGGCGGCCACGATCAAGCGGCGGAAGGCCACGGGTGCTTTCAACCAGCGCGCCATCTGCCATGCCACGGAGCCGCCCATTTGAACCGCAGGTCCTTCCGGGCCGAGAGGGAAGCCGCTGCCAATGGCCACGATCCCAGCCACCAGCTTCACCAGGCCCACCTGAAGCCCCATCGGCACCGCCCGGTGTTTCAGGAATCCCATGATGTGGGTGATGCCTGAGCCGCCAGCGGCTGGGGCCAGGTAGGCCACCATCAGCCCTGAAATCAGGCCGCCTAAGGCTCCGAGTCCAGGCAGAACAGCCCAGGCCGGCAGATCCGCCAGCAGTTCCAGTCGCCAGCCACTCAAGACTTTGATGCCGGCTTTGAACAGCACACCGGTCAAGGCAGCGCCCAGGCCGGTGAGCATCAAGGCCAGCACCACAACCCACCAGCGTCGTTCCAGCAGACGTCGGATGCTGCGGCTGGAGCCGAGCTGGTGGCGGCGTTGTTTTAGGTCACTGAGAACGACCATGGAATGGCCAGTCGGGGATCAGGCCCCGGCCAGCATCTGGGCCTCCTCATCTGCGCTGACAACCCGACCCTGATCCTCGAAGCCACTGATCTGGTCAAAATTCAGATAGCGGTACAGCTCATCGGACAGAGGATCGATCTTTGCGGAGGCGATGCTGCGGTACTCGTCCGCCGTGGGGATCCGGCCCAGCTGGGCACAGACCGCTGCCAGTTCGGCGCTGCCGAGGTAAACCTGGGCGCCTTTTCCGAGGCGGTTGTTGAAGTTACGGGTGCTGGTGGAGAACACGGTGGTGTCGTCCTCGACCCTGGCCTGGTTGCCCATGCACAGGGAGCATCCCGGCATCTCCATGCGTGAGCCGGCCGCTTCGAAGGTGGCGTAATAGCCCTCGGCCTTGAGGGTCTCTTCATCCATGCGGGTGGGAGGGCACACCCAGAGGCGGGCCTTGTTTTCACCGGCTCCCTCGAGCACTTTGGCCGCGGCTCGGTAATGGCCGATGTTGGTCATGCAGGAACCGATGAACACCTCCTGCACCGGCGCTCCAGCCACCTCGCTGAGCAGCTTCACGTTGTCGGGATCGTTCGGGCAGGCCAAAACGGGTTCGGTGAGTTCATCGAGGTTGATCTCCAGCACTTCGGCATATTCGGCATCGGCATCAGCGCTGAGCAGCTGGGGATTGGACAGCCAAACCTCCATCTCCTTGATGCGGCGGGCCAGGGTGCGCGCATCGCTGTACCCACGCGCAATCATGTTCTTGAGCAGGGCCACGTTGCTGCGCAGATATTCGCTCACCGTTGCTTCGGAGAGCTTGATCGTGCATCCGGCACAGGAGCGTTCGGCGCTGGCGTCGGTGAGTTCAAAGGCTTGCTCGAGCTTCAGATCAGGGAGGCCTTCGATCTCCATGATTCGGCCATTGAACAGATTCTTTTTGTTGGCTTTCTCCACCGTCAGTAGACCGCGTTGAATGGCGACCCAGGGGATGGCGTTCACCACATCACGCAGGGTCACGCCGGGCTGCAGAGAGCCGCTGAATCGCACCAGCACCGATTCAGGCATGTCGAGGGGCATGGCGCCAATGGCCGCAGCGAAGGCCACGAGGCCAGAGCCGGCTGGGAAGGAGATGCCAAGTGGAAAACGGGTGTGGCTGTCACCGCCGGTGCCCACGGTGTCGGGCAGCAGCATGCGGTTCAGCCAGCTGTGGATGATGCCATCGCCGGGCCGCAGCGCAACGCCGCCGCGCTGAGCGAAGAAATCGGGAAGGTCCTTCTGGGTCTGAAGATCCACAGGCTTGGGATAGGCCGCGGTGTGGCAGAAGCTCTGCATCACCAGGTCGGAGGAGAAGCCCAGACAGGCCAGCTCCTTCATTTCGTCTCGAGTCATCGGCCCGGTCGTGTCCTGGGATCCGACCGTGGTCATCAGCGGCTCGCAACTGGTGCCTGGGCGCACACCTGTGAGGCCGCAGGCCTTACCCACCATTTTCTGAGCCAGGGTGAATCCCTTGCCAGTGTCTTGCGGAGCGCTGGGGCGGATGAACAGCTCGGAAGGCGGCAAACCAAGCTTGGCGCGCACCTTGTCGGTGAGGGCTCGACCGATCATCAGCGGAATGCGGCCACCGGCGCGCACCTCATCACTGATCGTGGCTGGCTTGAGTTCGAAGCGGCTCACCACCTCACCATCCCGTTCGATCGTGCCTTGGTAGGGGCGAATGGTGATCACATCTCCGGTGTTCAGACCGGTGACATCACATTCGATCGGCAGCGCGCCCGAGTCTTCCGCGGTGTTGAAAAAGATGGGGGCGATTTTTCCGCCCAGAATCACTCCACCGGCTCGCTTGTTCGGGACGTGCGGAATGTCATCGCCCGTGTGCCAGAGCACTGAGTTGATAGCGCTCTTGCGTGAGCTTCCTGTGCCGACAACATCGCCCACGTAGACCACGGGATGCTCACCTTGCTTCAGCCTTGTGATCGTCTGAAGGCCTTCAGGGTCTCGGGTCTCCAGCATCGCCAGGGCGTGCATGGGAATGTCCGGACGGGTCGTGGCATGGGTTGCTGGAGAGAGATCATCGGTGTTGGTTTCGCCTTCGATCTTGAAGACGGTCACGGTGATGGACTCAGCCAGCTCCGGTTTGGAGGTGAACCACTCCGCTGCTGCCCAGCTGTCCACCACCTGTTTGGCGAAACGGTTGTCTGCCGCCAGCTCCATCAGTTCGTTGAAGGCGTCGTACACGAGCAGGGTGCGGCTCAGGCCCTCAGCGGCACATCCAGCTAGCTCATCATCGCTGTGTTTGAGCAGCTCAATCAGGGCGGCGACGTTGTAGCCCCCCACCATCGTTCCAAGCAGACGGATCGCTTCCAGCGGTGACACCAGCGGGCTGGTCGCTTCGCCCTGCGCCACAGCACTCAGCCAGGTTGCCTTCACGTAGGCGGCTTCATCCACCCCAGGTGGAATGCGTTCACTCAGCAGATGCAGCAGTTCCTGCTCTTCTCCAGCAGGCGGGTCCTGCAGCAGCTCTGTGAGCGCTTTGGCCTGGCTGGCATCGAGTGGCAGCGCTGGGATCCCTTGGGCCAGGCGTTCTGCAGCGTTCTCGCGGTAGGTGCTCAGCATCGGAATCGGCGCAGGAACGGCAAAGGCACTTCATTCTCCTGCGTCACCGTTCCATGCTCACGCCATGCGCTCTGGAGCAGCTTGCGTAACGTGACCTTATTGATTGCTCAGGGCATGACCACCACTCACGATCTGCATGTGGTGGATACCCTGCCACTGGTTTCACCGGCTTTGCTGCACGGGGATTTCCCAGCCGACGCCAAGGCCACTGAAACTGTCGCCACCGCCAGACAGCGCATCCAGGCCATTCTCCAGGGAGAGGACCACCGCTTGCTGGTGATCGTTGGCCCCTGTTCCGTGCACGACGTGGATGCGGCCCTTGACTACGCCCGCCGCCTCGCCCCCTTGAGGTCCCGTTATGCGGGGGAACTGGAGGTGGTGATGCGGGTTTATTTCGAGAAGCCTCGAACGACTGTGGGCTGGAAAGGATTGATCAACGATCCCCACCTCGATGGTTCCTACGACATCAATACCGGTTTGCGGATGGCGCGCTCTCTGCTTCTGGATCTCGCCAGAGACGGCATGCCCACTGCGACGGAATTGCTGGATCCAGTGGTGCCGCAGTACATCGCAGACTTGATCAGCTGGACTGCGATCGGTGCCCGCACCACAGAAAGTCAGACCCACAGAGAGATGGCCTCTGGTCTTTCGATGCCCGTGGGCTACAAGAACGGCACCGACGGCAGTGCCACCATCGCCATCAATGCGATGCAGTCAGCCTCCAGTCCCCATCATTTTCTGGGGATCAATTGCGAGGGGAATGCGTCCATCGTGAGCACCACCGGTAATCCCTATGGCCATTTGGTGTTGAGGGGAGGCAACAGCGGCAGTAACTACCACCTGGAGGCGGTTCAGGAGGCATGCTCGGAATTGGCTGGAGCTGGCCTCCCGGATCGTTTGATGGTCGACTGCAGTCATGCCAATTCCAACAAGGACTATCGCCGCCAGGGCGAAGTGCTCAGGGCTGTGGCTGCTCAAGTTCAGAAGGGATCAACCCATGTGATGGGTGTGATGTTGGAAAGTCATCTGGTGGAAGGCAATCAGAAAATCAGCGCTGATCGCTCCTCACTCACCTACGGACAGAGTGTTACTGATGCCTGCATCAGCATTGAAGCAACGGCTGAGTTGCTCGCTGAGCTGGCTGAATCCGTGAAGAAAGCTGGCACTCCTGCATCCGGGATTCCGGTGGCTTGAGCAGTGATCAAGGTGGCGGCCGTTCAAACGGTCATCCACATCCAGCTCAGCCCCACCGCCATCGGCACAGTGAGGTTGTCGATTCCCCAGCGGCCCCATTGCTCGAGGCCAACGGCCAGAGCACAAACAGCGATCAGACGCAGGGGATGCAGAGGACTTTGGCTGATCAGTATCAGCAGGAGCAACACCAATGCCGTGACCAAGCCCATCGTGACCGTGCCAGCAACGGATTTCCGCTGTTGCCATACGGTCCAGCTGGGAGATGTCATGCCACGGCCCACAAGGCCCGCCAGACCATCGGCAAAGGCCATCACCAGCACTCCGGAGCAAACCGCAACCGCTTGTTCGGGCCAGAACAGCAGCAGCAGCAGGCTGATGGCTAGTCCATACGCCACGGTTCCGTAGCTGTTGCGGTCGACATCCTCAACAGCAGGTAGAAGTTGGATGCGGTGATTGATCGCGGTGATCACGGTGACGGTGAAGGCCACTGGCACTGCAATCGATGCTGGAATTGACAGCCACCAGGCCAGGACAACGACAGGACCGGTGCCGATGTGCACGATCTTGCGACTGAGCTCTCGTTGTTCGGGCCATCGCTTCCGAGAGACCAGTGCTGCTGAGAGCACCAGCAGCATCCAGATGCCGATGATCAGCAGGGACGAGAGCAAAAACTCAGGCCGCCTGCTGATGGTTGGTCATCACACGCAACTTCAAGATGGCCTTGGCTTCCAGCTGCCGCACCCGTTCCCGCGACACATTGATTTGACGGCCGATTTCAGCCAGCGTCAGTGGTTCTGCTCCATCCAGTCCGAAGCGCAATTTGAGGATTTTTTGCTCACGCTCATTCAACTGAGAGAGCCATCCGCCCAGGTGCTCCTTCTGAATGCTGCGATCCATTCCCTCCATTGGCTCAGCACCATTGGGATCTGGAATCAGTTCACCGAGCGTGCTGCGATCTTCTTCGCCACGGGCATGGGCATCCAGGGATGCGCAGGGCGCGCTTTGGGCAATGAGGTCTTCGAGATCGCGCGGTTCGATGCCCATCGCGCTTGCCAGTTCCAGTCGATTCGGTTGCCGACCGAAGCGGTGAGACAGCTCACGCGTGATGCGGCGCATCTTGGAGAGCTTTTCGCTGATGTGAATCGGCAAGCGAATGGTGCGTGCGCTGTTGTCAATCGCGCGAGTCATCCCCTGGCGAATCCACCAGTAGGCATAGGTCGAAAATTTGTAGCCCATGGCAGGGTCGAACTTGTCGACGGCCCGCTCCAGGCCGATGGCTCCTTCCTGAACGAGATCGAGCAGCTCCAGGCCCTGGTTCTGATATTTCTTGGCAACGCTCACCACGAGGCGGAGGTTGGCGGCCATCATCCGATCCCGGGCACGCTTGCCCATGCGGATGCGGTGACGCTGCCTGGGAGTGCGATCCTCCTCAGCAATATCGAGTAGCTCCTTCATGGCTTGCACATGATGAGCAAGCTCGATTTCTTCGGCTGCAGTGAGCAGTGGAACTCGTCCAATGCTGCTCAGGTAATAACCAATTGAATCAGTGGCCAAGCGCCCGCTTTGACGTGACGAGCGACTGGAAGTTGAGCGTGAACGTGCACTGCTGTCACGACGACCAGTGGTCGGCAACACAGGCTCTGATGAAGCAACTTTTTGAGTTACTCCTTCAGATTCCAGAGGGATCCCCATCACCCTGGCCTCCTGAAAATTAGATTTGCGAAAAATTTAGCACCCGGAGCAAAGAGTGAAGTGATTAATTCGAAAGTTTTTACGAATCAATGATGCAGTGTTAAGTCTCGTGGATCGAATATGAAATAAAGACAAAAAGCACAATTTCGCTGTATCGATGAACACGGGTCTTGCTTGATCAATTTTTCGCGACCAGCCCTTTTCTCCAGGTTTCAATCAGGCTCAACTGCGAATTACGCTCTTCGCCCTTTGGATGGCGCTGACTGAAGGAACCATCGGTCTGCATATCGAATGATCCACGGTTGTCATCGAGATAGATCTGCATCAAGCGTTCCAGTTGCTCTCGAAGCGCTGGTTCTTCAATGGGTGTCACAGCTTCAACGCGTCTGTCCAGATTTCTTGGCATCCAATCAGCGCTGCCGATGTAAACCTCCGGTTCGTTGTGATTGGCGAACCAGAACAGGCGTGAGTGTTCAAGAAAGCGACCGATGATGCTCACCACGCTGATGTTGTCGCTCACGCCCTCGCGACCTGGGTACAGGCAGCACATGCCGCGCACAATCAGTTCGATCTTCACGCCTGCCTGGGAGGCTTCGTAGAGCAGGGCGATGATGCCTGGATCCACCAGTGAATTCATCTTGGCTCGGATATGGCCGCCGCGGTCGTGCTGAGCATGTTCAATCTCACGGCGAATCAGATGTTCCATGCCTTTACGCAGTGATACCGGTGCAACCAGCAACTTGCGGAACTCCTGCTGTTTAGAGAAGCCGGTGAGGTAATTGAACAATTCCACCAGATCCTGGCCGAGTTCGGGTCGTGCCGAAAGCAGGCCAAGATCGGTGTAGAGGCGTGATGTCTTCGAGTTGTAGTTACCGGTGCCGATATGGACATAACTGCGGAGACGTTCCTTTTCCTTGCGCACAACCAGCACGATCTTGGTGTGGGTTTTTAGGCCCAGAACTCCATAGACGACATGCACTCCTGAGCTTTCCAGGTGTTTGGCCCACTGGATGTTGTTGTCTTCATCGAAGCGTGCTTTGAGTTCCACCAGCGCCATCACCTGCTTGCCGTTTTCCGCAGCACGAATCAACGCGGCGATGATCGGTGAATCCTTTGAGGTGCGATAGAGGGTCATCTTGATCCCCATCACCAGAGGATCGTCGGCGGCCTGGTTGATGAATTCCTCCACGGATGTGGAGAAGAGGTCGTAGGGGTGATGCAGAAGCACATCGCGGCGGCGGACCACCGAAAAAATGCTTTCAAATTCCTCCTCTTTGATGGAGCCGTCTTCGAGCATGTTGCGCTGGGCACGACGCAGTACCGAGGGTGTCTGGCCCGAGTGGGACTCGTTCTTGAGATTCGCCAATGGGATTCCCATCAGACCGAACAGATCGTCGAGGCCCAGAGGACCGTCAACCCTGTAGAGATCGGCTTCCTCAACGGACATGCCATCCATCAGCATCTCGACAACGTCCTGTGGCATTCCCTCGGCGACTTCGAGCCGCACCACTTCGCCTCCCATGCGGCGTTTGCGCAGGCCCTGCTCAATGGCGATCATCAGATCATCAGCTTCCAGGTCGCGCAGTTCCAGATCCGCATCCCGGGTGACGCGGAAGAAGTAGTGCCCCTCGATGCTCATGCCTGGAAAGAGAAGGCCGAGGTTGAAGGCCACCACCTGTTCCAGGGGAACGGCCGTGTGAACTGCCTCAGATTGTTCAGCTGCGAGGTCGGTGGGTATGGCAACGAATCGAGGCAAGATCGTCTGAGGCACCTTCACGCGGGCCAGCAGCCGCTGACCGGTGTCCGGATCGTCAATCAGAGCCGCCACATTCAGGCTGAGATTGCTCACGAAGGGAAAGGGATGAGCCGGATCCACTGCCAGCGGCGTTAGCACTGGAAAAATCGCCGTCTGGAAGTAGTTATCAACCCAGAGTCGTTGGCGTTCGTTGAGCTGTTCGTAATCGAGCAGATGGGCGCCGTGGTTGTGCAGTTCGGATCTGAGCTGGCTGCGGTAGTGCTCCTGCTGCCGTTTCAGTAGGGGTGCGAGATGTTCCCGTATCGCCTGCAGCTGTTCCAGTGGCGTGCGTCCGTCCTCGCTGCGCTTATCAATGCCCGCTTCCACCTGGGCCTTGAGGGAGGCCACCCTCACCATGAAAAATTCGTCGAGATTGTTGCTGAAGATGGCACTGAATTTGGCCTGCTCCAGCAACGGGGTGCGTTGATCCAGGGCCTGAATCAGCACGCGCTCATTGAAGGCGATCCAGCTGAGCTCTCGGTTGATGTAGAGGTCGGTGGAGAGAGCGTTGTCACTCATCGGGTGACCAGATGTGCATGAACCGACTTGCGAAACGTAGCAATTGTCCAGAGGCCGGACTGCAGGTTTTTTGATGTTCTGCAGCTGGTTGCGTCATTGCGACCTAGAGGGCAGCGGGCTGCCTCCCACCAGCAGCATCACCATGATCAGCAGACAGGCACTGCCAACGAAGGGACTGATCTGTCCCAACAGGTCGTAGCTGAGTCCGGCCAGAGGTGGTCCCAGGAAACTCCCCAGGCTCTGCAGTGCCTGAAGGCTGCCCAATGCCGTGCCCTGGCCCTCCGAGTCGAGGCGGCGCGACACAAGACTGCGCAGGCTCGGGGTGACCAGGCCTGTTCCGGTGGCGAGGATGGCCACGGAACTGAACACGCCGATCTGAGCCTGTTGAGGTGATGTCGAGGGAATCAGCAGGCATCCAAGGATCACCAAGCCCAGACCGATCAGGGTCAGTTTCCATTCTCCGAGTTGTTTCACGAGGGGACCGATCAGGCCTCCCTGCACCACGGTGGCCACCACGCCCACAATCAGGAAGGCGGTTGTGGCGAGCTCTGGTCCCCAGTTGAAGCGCTGTTTGAAATAGAGCACCAGGATGGCGGTGAAGCCGTTGAAGGCCAGAAAGAACAGGAAGAAGCTGAGACAGAGTCGCCCGACAGCGGGGTTGCCAATCACCTTGGCGATCTGGGCGAAGGGGTTGAGATCTCGTTTGCGCGGCATGGCTTGGCGCGCCGAGCGGGGATGGGTCTCTGGAAGCAAACCCAGCACCACCAGCAGGTTGAACAGGGCGAAACCGGTGGCCACCCAGATCGGCACGGTCACGTTGATGCGGGCTAGTTGTCCTCCCACGAACGGTCCGATGATGAAGCCGAGACCAAAGGCCACCCCGATCAAGCCGAAAGCGCGTGCCCGTTGTTCCTCCGGAGTGATATCAGCCAGCACTGCTCCAGCGGTGGCTGCGGTTCCGCCGCTCACACCATCGATGAGGCGAGCGCCGAACAGCAGCATCAGCGGCAAAGTGGCGCCCTTGGGCCAGTCCATGCTCACGGTGAGGGCGAACAGGCCCAGACCCAGTACCGAGCCTGCAACGCAGGTGGCGATCACGGGCCGGCGGCCGAAGCGATCACTGAGGGCTCCGATCAGTGGTGTGGCAGCAAACTGCGCGAGTGCGTAGCTGCCGGCCAGCAGACCTAGTGTGCGCCCATCGGCGTTGAAGCTCGCCAGTAGGAATGGCAGCAATGGGAAGACGATGCTTTCGCTGAGTCGGTCATTGAGCAGCGTCAGAAAGGCGCTGAGCAGAGTGGGGACACGTGGTTGCTGCAAGGCAGCCGCTGGGCAGGTGAGACTCACATTCCCATAGGCACTGGCCATGGTCCTGCGTTTGATCGTTCCAGCTGACGAGATTCTTCTCCGGGAGATCTATGCCGATGCCATTGAGAGTCAGGCTCCACAGTTGTATTCGGATCAGCAGGTGAAGTCCTGGGCAGCACTCGCCTGGTTGCCGGGTGTGCTGGATCAAACCCTGAAGCAGGGTTCCGGCTGGATCAGTGGTGAGGATGCCGCTTTTGCGATGCGTTATCCGCAGGACCGGCTTGCTCTTCTGTATTGCCGGGGCCGTGCGGCACGTCAGGGCCACGGCAAAGCGCTCCTAGAGAGACTTGAAGCCGATGCGATCGCGGATGGCGTCAGATCCCTGCGCACCGAAGCCAGTCAGTTCAGTCGTCCGTTGTTCGAGCGCTATGGCTGGAGCCTGGTTGCCCCGGAAACGATCACGATCGCTGGAGTGCCCTTTGAGCGCTATCGGATGCACAAAGCACTGGGCAAGCTGCGCAGCTGATCAAGCTGATCCAGTGCTCGACCTTGCTCGAGCACGGTGGTGGCCATTGCAATGCCCGAGTCGAGATTGTCGCTCAGGCCAGCGTTCCAGAGATAAGCACCTGCGTTCCAGCGCAGAGCTTCGCTGAGGGGACCACGGTTGCTGAGCGCTTCGAGGGCCTGGCTCTTCCAGGTGCTCTCCGACGACCACTCCACGTCTGCGTTGTGGCATCCGTGATCGCGGGGGTGAAGGATCAGACGTTCAGCCTGACCATCGCGGACACGGGCTGTGATGCAGGCCCGACCGATGGGAAGATCTGTTCCTCCTTCCAGGCCTTTCACAGTTAGCAGGTCGGTTTCGCCTGCAAGTCTGAGCGCTTCCCAGGCCCGGCTTTCGGTTGGTGGGTGCACAAACCCACTCACCAGAAGGTGGTCTCCCTGGTGGGCCGTCCATAGGAGCTCGAGGCTGGCCACGGGAGGCCGTTTTCCCAGTTCTTCCCGGTAATGAATCAGTGTTTCCGCGATCGCGAAATGATCCGGTTGATGAATGAGCGCGAAGCCATGTGTGTTGAATCCTTCCTGAACAGTGCTCAGGGGCAGCCCACCCAGATTCAGATCCAGAAGGTGGAACAGATCGATGGCTGTGATGCCGTATTTGATCGGCATGCGGTCACCCCCCTGCAGCACGACCGGTTGACCGCAAGCCACCAGCACAAGGCTGGTGAGTGGGTAGATGGGCGCAGTTCTGGTCCGACCGTCAAATGGCATGCCGAAGCAGAGCGGTCTTCTCTGATCGGCAGGGCTGTGAACAACGGGCCCCATCGATCGATAGGTGTCGAGCATGCCGGTGAGCTCTTGGGGCTCCGGCCGGCGTATGCGGTGCGCAATCAGGAAGGCGCCAATCTGTGCCGGCGTGGCCTCCTCTCTGAGCATGAGTGCCAAAGCATCGGCAGCTTCCTCTCGACTCAAGCCTTTGCTGGTGTGTTCGCCGCTACCGACTTTGCGTAGGTGCTGTTTGAAGCGTTCGCGGCCGCTGCCGACAGTGCTTGTCAAGGGCCATACCAACGCTTCATGCAGTGTTCTGTAGCGAGGTCACTTTCAGGGGTAGCGATTGCTACCGATCGCTTCACGCAAGCATCGAGAGCCCTTCAAAACGTCCATGTTGAGGATGGCTGGGGTTATGGCGCCCATCGGCGTAATAAAGCCGCTCAAGCACCAAACTTGTGGTGACACTTGAGTTGTGATTTTGGCGATTCAGCAGTGTGGCGAGTGTGCGAAAAAGAGTGTTCATTGATCACACGTTCAATGAACTCAATACAGCAGTTCTGAATCATTCGAGATGTAGTCAATGCATCCAAAACAGATTTTGGTTTTGGTTGCCTTTGTAGCTGTTTTCTGCTGCAAGACGCGACAATCTCTTCCCGATTTCAGTATTTTTTATGACTGTTTCGTCCATGTCTACGCCATCACTGGCGGCCCCATCTCCTTCCACATTGACCGCCTCGTTGATGGCTGCCAAAAAAGCGAAAGGGATGAGTTTCGCCGATCTTGAGGCGGCTCTTGGGCTTGACGAGGTGTGGATTGCTTCTCTGTTCTATGGACAGGCCACAGCCTCTGCCGATGAGGCTGAGAAGCTGGCGTCATTACTGTCGTTGGACCCCGCAATCACAGCTGCGATTCAGGAGTTTCCGACCAAAGGCAGTCTTGAGCCTGTGATTCCAACCGATCCCCTGATCTATCGCTTTTACGAGATCATGCAGGTGTATGGCATGCCGCTGAAGGATGTGATTCAGGAAAAGTTTGGAGATGGAATCATGAGTGCTATCGATTTCACCCTGGATGTGGACAAGATTGAAGATCCTAAGGGTGATCGTGTTCAGATTACGATGTGCGGAAAGTTTCTCCCATACAAAAAGTGGTGACTCCACTTGTTGGTTTTTACTGAAGTAACGCAATAAAGTTTTCAGCCCGACAAACGTCGGGCTTTTGTTTGCTCAGATTCGAAATTGCTGTTGCAACTGTTGGCAGGCCAATTGTTTGCGTGATTCACTGCTGAGCGTTTGGCTGAGCTCTTTCAGCCAACGTTGACTGATCGGAGTTGCGATGCAGCCAAGGGCACGGAACGCAGCAGCAGCGACATCGTCGGATCCGGTTTTGCACAGATCCGATAGGTGTTCACTGATCACCGCCCCATCCCTGCGTTGCAACACCCGAATCGTGGCGATCACTACTGGATCGCGGAAATCGTTGAGGGGTTCAGTGCATAACTTGAGTAATTCCTCGTCGCTCAGGCTATGAGCGCGGAAACCCACTAACTGCAATCCCGCCAAGCGATGATGTTGTCCGGGGTGATGCAAACACTCCTTCACCACATGTTCTGGAACATCTGCACCCCAGCAAGACAAAGCCTCAAGAATGCAGAGGTTGACTTCAGCTAATTCGGAGCTGTTTTTGAGTTGATCAAGTAGCCAGTCTCTCGCTGCTGGCTGGTGGCACAGTCCAGCTGCCAGCACAAGATCGGGAAGTGCTCCATGCTGCTGAATCAATCGTTCAATGATTGGCCAGCCTTGTTCAGCCAGCATTCCAAGCTTTTCGCAGAGCGCACGGCGTAGCTCAACTGAAAAGCTGGGAGAGTAAACCTCCCCCAGCCATTCGGGCTCCAAAGGAGCACGTCGTGATTTTGAAAGCCGTTCCCAGAGAACGGCTTCATTCACGGGTAGAGACACAGAACATCAATCAGCGGGCGCCAAGCTCAGCGGCCAGCTCGCGTTCCAGTTTGTCATCATGTTCGCTTGGAAGCACGTTACTGATGTTGGTGCGGTGGGTGCTGTAAAAGAGCATGCCGATGAACACCATGCCGCCAATGATGTTGCCAATGGTGACGGGCAGGAAGTTCCAGAAAATGCACTTCCAGAAAGGAACTCCAGATCCGAGGATTGGCCCGGCGGTGTGCAGAAACTGATTCACCACAATGTGCTCCATCCCCATTGATTGGAAGGCTGTGATGGGTAGCCAGCAAGCCAGAATCTTTCCAGGCACACTTTTACTCACCAGGGCCATGGTTACACCGAGGCAAACCAGCCAGTTGGCGATTAAGCCTCGAATAATGGCAAGGAAGAATCCCATCGACTGAAGGTTCTCATATTTGACAACAACGTTGGTTTTATTCAACGCGATGATTTTTGCTGCCACCTGTTGCCACATTCCACCACCATCAGCAGCTGATGCAGGATCAACTGTTCCTCCACTGGTGAGGCTGATGGCCATCAGAACTGCCACAACCGCAGTTCCAATCCAGTTGCCGAGCCACACCCAACCCCAGTTTCGAAAGGTTGCACCCCAGGTGCTTTTACCTGCCCAGGTGGCCATTGGCAGAAGAGCGAAGTTGCCTGTGACCAACTCCATGCCAAACAAGACAATGCTGGCGAAACCGAATGGGAAGAGCAGCGAGCCCAGCCATGGTTGACCACTTTTGAGCCCCACTGTGAGTGCAAGGATCACGGCCAGACCAAGGATGGCTCCCGAATAAAATCCTCTGAGCAAGAGGTTTTTGACGCTGACGGTGGATTTCTTGCCACCGGCACCGATCATGCCGTCAACAAGTTCATTGGGCAGGACGTAGTCCATCTGTGAAGCAGTCACACTCATGAGTTCAATGCGGTTAAGAGGGAATGAAGTGATTGATAAAGTGCTGAGATCAACAGTTAGCCGCTGATCTTGTTCATTAATCTGGAAAACGCATCCTGCTGATGCGCAGCCCGTGAAATCGGTTGTTTATCTTGGCCAGCTTTTGTAAACCAGTTGACCAGTCTTGAGAACAAATCGCTGTTGCTAGACATAAATTAATAATGCAAGTTGTCGTGTGTTTGGTTTGCCTGTGATGGCCTCAAAAAGTCAGCACCAACACGGCAAAACGATTGATCTGTTCAGCTGTTTCAGCTTTTAGTTCGCGGTTTTGCGCCGAATCGTTCAATCAGCACTTCGCGCAGAACCTCTTTGATGTTTTCAGCCGGAATGGCCTTCTGATGAAGTTCACCCACCGTCGGATTGGGTCCTTGTGATCCACCAAGGGTCATCGTGTAGCCATCATCTGTTTTGCCCTCACTGTTTTTGGCTTTGGCGCCTGTCAGGCCGATTGCGCCCATGTAGGCCTGGCCGCAGCTGTTGGGGCAACCTGTCCAGTGAATTTTCAGTTCTTCAGGCAGATCAAGCTCCTGATCGAGCTCTTTGGCAGCTGCCAAGGCTTGATCCTTGGTGTTGGTGAGTGCAAATCCGCAATACGTGCTTCCTGTGCATGACACGGTGCCAGCCGAAATCGCACCAGGTTTTAGCGGAAATCGTGCGAGCAGTGGATCGCTTTCAAAAGCTTCGACCTGTGCTTGCGGCAGTCCAACAATGATCACGTTCTGATCTTCAGTGAGCCGCACTTCTCCGCTTCCGTAGGTGATGCTCGCTGTGGCCAGATCATGAAGATCCTGTGCTGTTAGTCGACCAACCGGAACGTGGAGACCCGCAAAGACGAGCCCATCCTGTTTTTGCGGGTGAATGCCGTAGTGCGATCGGGGCGTGGTGTCAAACACAGACCCTGGGTCGGGTGTTAATGGCCCGAACTGTTCTTCAACCTGATTGCGGAAGTTGTCGTGGCCAACTTCATCGAGATACATTCTGAATCGACCTTTCGGGCGTTTGTTGCGTTCTCCGTTGTCTCTCCAGAGACGAATCACCGTATCGGTCATCCGACAAATTTCATTTGGCTTGACCCAGGCATTCAGCGGAATGGCATAGGCATTCATCTGTGATGAAAGAATGCCGCCAATCCACACAGCGAATCCCATCACACCATCTTTTTCAACGGGATGGAATGCAATGTCGTTGTGAAGAAGGAAATTGTCTTTTGCACCGGCTACTGCCGTATTCCACTTTCTGGGAAGATTGGAGTACTCAGGATTGCCCTTTCGGTTGTTTGTTAAAAAGTTTTCAAGTTCATCCGTGTAAGGTCTGGTATCGAGAATTTCCTTTGGATCAATTCCCGCAATTGGGTTTCCGGTGACATTGCGGGGGTTATCAAAGCCAGACTGGATGGTACTCAGATCAGCCTCTTTCAGGCGCCTGAGGATTTCTGGCAGGTCGCCAAGAAGCACTCCTCTCAATTGCAAGTTCTGCCTGGTGGTGATATCACAGTTGCCGTTATCTCCGTAGCGCTCAACAATGGATCCGATAACGCGTAACTGTTGAGCCGAAAGCACGCCGTTCGGAACCCGCAGGCGCAGCATAAATTTGCCGGGTGTTTTCGGCCGCCAAAACATTCCATACCATTTCAATCGCAATTGAAGGTCGGTTTCATCAACCTGCTCCCACCCCATTTCGGCAAATTTCTCAATCTCACTTCCAACTAGTAGGCCATCTTTGGCCGACTTGTTCTGCTCGATCTTATTCAGCTTCTTGCCATCCAGATAAGGCCTGGAAGGTGAGCTAGTCGTCATGATCTTGTTAAGCAAAGAGTGACTTGATTGATCATCAATTAATGCTGATCAATCAAATTGTTCAGAGGAACGCTTCGCAATGGGGTGAAGCGCCATGGCATCAGTTAACAAGTTCGTGACCCTCTTGTTTGTAGTGGTTCAAACAGTTTTCGCGGTTGGCCGTGAAATGAATCTCGATTGCTGAATTGGTGGCTATGGCTACATTTATTTTTGCTGATTGGGCACTAGAAGGCTGACTTCCGCGGAATCAGTATTGGCGTCCTATTTCGCCAATCATTCGGATGGCTCCGTAGCGAAGCATCTGCCAAACGCGTTTCATGGCGGCGAAATCCCGGTCGAGTTCACTTTTGAACCGGGAGTCCCTGTGGTTACTGCTGCGTCTGTTATCGGCATGCCAATGACGGTTGGCCCTTTCCGAGCGATAGCTTTGAACGGTGGAGTCTCGCTGGAACCGACCTTCAGAGACAGTGCGATCTATGGATCGACGGCGTGGCATGGCAGCAGGAGGAATGACAATTCATCGATGACAGCAGTCAGTTCGACCTTTGATCCGTGGCCATTGCTACGGAATAGCGATCATGGTTGTCAGCGAGCGATCAGGTTGGTTGTGCATGGACGCTCAGGTGGCGTCGTTCCTGAATCATTGATTGAGCTGCAGCAGGCGCTCCAGCAACGTCGTCAGGCTCCTGTGCAGCTGGAAGTGCTCACTGCCGATACACCACCGGCGTGCTCAGAGCAGCCCAGTTGGTTGGTGCCTTTGTTGTTGTGGCCGGGATCGCATGCGCGTGCGGATGTGCCTGAGATCAGACATCGCATGCAGCGTGAAGGCGCGGACGTTGAGTTGCTTCCTTTCCTTGGGTCTTGGCAAAGCTGGTGGGCTCTCGTGGCTGAAGCACTTCAGCCCTTTGCTGCTCAGGGCTCAGTTCTGGTTCATCACCCATTGAGTTCTGAAGAGGCCGATCGTTTCCTCTTGGAGTTGTCCGAGCGCATGCGGCTGCCTCTGCTGTCCTTCGACGATTGGTCTGACTATCAGAAAATCCACCCCGAGGCTCACCCACTGATGCTTGCGCTGGCCCCCAATCGCATGACGGAGGCACTGAGCGAGGCTGGAGGTCTTCCACCGCTTCTTGACCTCGCTCTGATTCGTCAGGGCCTGATCGACTTGCTTGCCGCTCTGCCGTGACGACTGCTGAACTCACCGGAACCGTTTATCTCGTCGGTGCAGGCCCTGGAGATCCCGATTTACTCACTGTGAGGGCCCATCGCCTGTTGGGTCGCTGTGATGCATTGGTCTACGACTCCCTGGTTCCTCGCGAGGTTCTTGACCTAGTGCCCGAGCACTGTGAGCGCCATTTCGTGGGCAAGCGTCGTGGGCATCACTCCGTTCCCCAGCCGAGTACGAATGCGGTGCTGGTGACGTTGGCAGCCCGCCACCGCTGCATTGTGCGTCTCAAGGGCGGGGATCCTTTTCTGTTTGGACGTGGCGGTGAGGAAGCTGCGCATCTGGTGAAACACGGCGTTTCGGTGCAGGTGGTGCCAGGGGTGACCGCTGGTATTGCCGCACCCGCCTACGCCGGTATTCCTGTGACCCATCGTCGCGCCGGTTCTTCCGTCACCTTTGTGACCGGTCATGAGGAGATCGACAAGCGCCGCCCCAGTGTGAATTGGCGCTCATTGGCCACAGCCAGTGATGGTCTGGTGATTTACATGGGTCTGCACAACCTGCCGAAGATCGCTGCGGAGTTGGAGGCAGGCGGTCTCAGCGCCGAGACCCCAGTGGCTGTCATTCAGCAGGGGACTGTGGCTGGGCAGCGTTGTCTCAAGGCGACTCTCTCAGACGTGGCAGCGCGTACCCGCAGTGAAGGCTTTGCTTCGCCCTCCGTGATTGTGGTTGGAGATGTGGTGAATGAGCAGGTGGAATCCTGTGCGCCACGGCCGGCCGATGTCACCATGCCGATTCCGTTTTGATGTTCACGCGGATCTCTACGTGATCTGCTTCTCTCAAACATGCCTGATCAATGTCTCTTGCTGAAGCGAGTTGGATCGTTGACTCTTTGGCAACTTCTGTATGAGGGAAAAAGTCTTTTCGCGAAATTGAGCACACTCATGGGCTGAACTATGTAGCAGTCCTTCAGCTAAAATTATTGCGCTTAGGTTGACGCCAGTTCAAAATATTTTTTTCTCTACGTGCTTTCGTATTGCAATTGTGTCAGCACATTGTTGAATAATTGCTCTCCATTTCGCTGTATTTGCTTGCCGAATCGTTTCCAGTCGGTGCGAAGTCGATCAGGGCCAGTCGGGCCCAGTGCATTCACGATGTAGGGGAGGTCGGCTTGAATCCAGTTCTCCAGGTTTGGCCTAGAGACCTCAAGGTGACACTGAATGCCAATGGCATGTCGACCGATTCTGAAGACTTGCTCGGGGCAGTGCAGAGAGGACCCAAGCAAAATGGCGTCTTTCGGTAGTCGTATTTGATCTCCATGCCAATGCAGTACCAGTGCACTGGTACCAAGGCCTTGTAACAGGGTTTCTTCGCTGGAATTCATCAACCAGTGAATGGCACCGATGCCTACTTCCTTGAGTGGTTGAGGTGGTTCCCCCATTCGAAGTGTTGTAACTGAACCACCGGCTGCTTGAGCTAATAGCTGAGCACCTAGGCAGATCCCCAGGACCGGCTTGCGGAGTTCGTGCCACGTCGATAGCCACACCAGTTCTTGCTTCAGCCATGCCAGTTGTTCCAAGTGGCGTTCGTTCACCCCCATAGGACCTCCCATTACGAGAGCAATGGTGTCCTCACATTCGCGGGGGTCTGGAAGTTGTTCTCCCTGATCCGGGCGGATCGTTTGAATTTGCATTCCGCGTTCGATCGCGAGTCTGCGAATGAGGTCAGGCTCCTCATGATTGATGTGTTGAATCACCAGCAAGGTGACGCTCATGCGCTTTTGACTATCGGTGCATCGACATCAACATATTCAGTGAAAACAGCTTGCACAAAAGCCTCTGGTTTTTGTGTGACCTTTCCTCGATGTCCAGCGGGCTCAGCCACTCAGTAGATGTCGCCACAGTTGTTCAGCCTCTGGAAAGGGATCCAGGACCATTCCGTTGACCGCATTCAGTGATCTGCAGCTCAGGCTGTTGATCAGTAAGGCCTGGTCGTTTGCTCGTAGCGCTGGGCCGATGGTCGTTTCTGTGACGAGTTCTTGTTGGAGTGCTTTGGCTCGCATTACACCTGGCAGGCAACCGCTGCTTAGCGGTGGGGTGATCCAGGCGCCGTGTCGTTTCACCAGCAGGTTGGCGCTGTCGCCGCAGCAGAGATCACCGCTTGTGTTGCGCAGCAGAGCCAGCTTTGACCCCTGTGCCTGCGCTTCTCGCCTGGCCTGAATCGCCTGGCCGTAGGCGAGGGTCTTGCATTGGCTCAGAACACTGTTGGCGTTGCGTTGTTCCTGAACACTGATCCAGGCCTGCGTGGGTTGAAAATTGGGCTGATGGGGTTGAAGGGTGAGCCAGAAGCGGTGCTGAGTTGGATCCGGATCAGCTGTTGGTAAGCCGATTCCGCGGCCAGCAATGCTGCCCCGGCTCCAGTTGAGACGCATCGCCCCCGCTGTGCCTGTTGTGTTTAGGCCTGCACGGCTGATGGCTTCTTCAACCAATTGCTCCAGCCAGGGGCGAGCCGGAGTAGCTGCCATGCCAAGTAGTGCTGCGCTGCGCTGCCAGCGCTGCAGATGTTCACTCAGAAGCTGGGCACTTCCGTCTTGGACCAGGACCGTCTCGAATAATCCATCTGCAAGCTGTAGACCTCGATCCGTGAGCGGCATGCCCAGTGCATCGGCGTTGCCCCACTCGCCGTTATGCCAGCCAAGGATTGTTGAGGTCATCTGAGTGCCTCCAGCAAGGGCAGCAGTTTCCAGTCGAGTTCGTCTGCTTCTGCTTCTGGATCGGAGTCAGCCACAATTCCGCAACCGGCATGCAGCCGTAGCTGCGTGTCTTTACGCAGCAGGGTGCGGATCAGGATGTTGCTGTCGAAGCAGCCGTTCCAGTCGATGTGGAGAATCGATCCGCAATAGGGGCCACGGGCTTGAGCTTCCAGTTCGTGGAGCCGTTGACAGGCCCTCAGTTTGGGTGCACCTGTGATTGAACCTCCTGGCCAGCTGGCCTCCAGTAGATCCACCCAGGTGGCGTTGGAACGCAGCTGGCCTGTGACAACGGAGGTGAGATGGTGAACCCGGGCGTAGCTCTCCAGCCGTACAAGATCCGGTACCTGCACCGATCCAGGCCGGCAGACGCGACCGAGGTCATTGCGTAGCAGGTCCACGATCATCACGTTTTCGGCGCGATCTTTGGCGCTGCAGACCAGGTCTGCTGCTAGGTCGTCGTCGATGCATGGATCGGCATGGCGCGGCCGGGTTCCTTTGATTGGTCTTGTCTGGACTGCTCCGCTGGCCTCCACCTGCAGAAAGCGTTCGGGGGAGGTGGAGAGAACCGCTTCACCTGTGGCAGCACCGCTGCCAACCAGCAGACCGCTGAAGGGAGCGGGGCATTGATCGCGCAACCGTCCGTACAGCTCCAGATTGCTGATGTTGTTCCTGAGCGTGCTGCTTGCGCAGCTGGTGAGGTTGGCCTGGAACAGATCGCCGCTGGAAATCAGCTCACGGATTGTGCTGACGCCGGCTTTGTATGTGGAGCGGTCACTGTGCCGATGCCAGCTGCATCCAAGCGTCTTTCCTTGCCATGAAGTGATCTTCGTTGGTGTCAGGCATTCCAGGGTCCTTGCCATGGCCGCGTGGCGTATGGGGTCGACGCCTTCCAGTTGGATTTCTCTGGCTTTGAGATCAAATCGCAGCACAGGATCGTGGCGTGCGATCCAGAGGGTTGCCATCACATCGCGACGCCAGGGGTTGCCGGGTTCCGTCCAGGCGGCTGCGTCATAGCTGAGCCATCCAGTCCAGTGGCCGTCCTTGAGGTGCCGCAGCGTTGTGAAGGGATTGGACGCTCCTGGATCACCCGGCAGCCCTCGGCAGCAGTACTGCTCCAGAGGATCAACCGCCAGGGTGATGTGCCGTCCAAGTTCGCTGCCATCTCCATCGAGCCAGATCAGGCCGTTCTCACCGTGAAGGTGAGCCAGGTTTTCAGCGACCAAGGCCGGCTCCAGCCAGGGCAGACGGCTGCGCAACAGGGTCATCGGCTTTCGCTGCTGCACAGATCGGGGCGGCCGGCATCGCGCAGGGCGGCATCACGAATGCGACAGCTGTCGCAGACGCTGCACGGTTTGCTCCCACCGCTGTAGCAGCTCCAGGTCGACTCGATCGGCACGCCCAGGCGTAGAGCTTCCTCCACGATCCGTTGCTTGCTCCATGTCACCAGTGGTGCCCAGAGCCGGGGGCCATGTCCTTCCCGCCCCACCTTGCTGCTGAGGTTGGCAAGGGTCTGGAAAGCCTCCAGATAGTCGGGCCGGCAATCGGGATACCCCGAGTAATCCACGGCATTCACTCCAAGAACGACGCGGTCTGCGTTGCGGGCCTCAGCCAGGCTGAGGCCGATGCTGATGAATACGGTGTTCCTTCCAGGCACATAGGTGTTGGGGATGACTCCCTCCTGCACCCCATGGGTCGGTAATGCCTGTTGTTGATCCGTCAGCGACGATCCGCCCCAACTGGCCAGGTTCACGCTGATGGTGTGGTGCTCGGCCAGGTTCAGAGCTTCGGCGATGGTATTGGCTGCCTGCAGTTCACGTCGATGGCGCTGGCCGTAATCGAACGAGAGCCCGATCACTCTCCCGCCCGCTTCCATTGCTAGAGCTGCCGCTGTGGCGGAATCCAGCCCGCCTGATAAGAGGGCAATCGCGGTGAAATCGGTCATGCTGAGCATTCTGTTGCCCTTGGGCTGATGACGAAGCCTCCGCATCAGTTGTTGAAGCTGATCGCCTACTTTGGAGCTGCTCTGTCGCTCTCCGCTTTTGCTGCGCTGCCTGGAGTTGCGATTCCCCGCCTGAATCTGATCGGTTATCCGGAGCCAGCCTCCGGCCTTAAGCGTTGGGTGATTCAGCCCTCGGGTTTGCTTCCCAAGAGCGCAGATCCACTCATCTCTGCACATCCACTCGACTGGCGGATTCAGTTGATCGTGGGCCAGACGGTCAGGCTCGATTGCAACAGCAAGCGCCTTTCAGGCTCTGGGATGACCATGCGCATGCTGCCCAAGGCATCCGGTAAGGCCCTGTTCGAAGTGAAGGGACCCGTTGCTGTGATCAGCACCAAGATGGCCTGCTCTGATGATCAGCCCACCCGAATGTCTTTCCTATCGCTGGGCAAGCAGCCCTACCTGGTTCCTTACAACGCCTCCTGGCCGATCGTTGTGGATCTCCCGGTAGGCACCGAGTTGCGTTGGCGGGTCTGGAAAGCCGAGACCCGTCAGCAGATGGGTGTGCAGCTCTGATCAGAGTTGCCGCAGCGAGTCGGTTTTGCTCTGGAAGGTGTTCAGCAACAGTTGCAGATAACTGACACTGCGCAGTTTGATGTTGGCTGTGAGCGACATGCCCACCTGAAGGGGCAGCTGCTTGCCGCTCTTGAGTTTGAGTTGCTGGCTATCCAACTTGATCACTGCTGGGTAGGTGTACTCCTGGCGCATCTGCTGGGGATTGGGAGGAAGTGCGTCTGATCCCACCGATTCAACGGTGCCTTCCAGCACACCGAAGTCACTGGCTGGGAAGGAGTCGATGCTGATATCGGCTGGCTGACCTGCCCGGACGAAACCAATCTTGTTACTTGGAATCATCACGTCGGCCTCCAGGGTGTTGAAGGGCACGACCTTCAACATCACCTCCGACGACATCGACTGAGAGATGAAGCCAGGGTTGTTGATCTTGAGATCGAACACGATCCCATCCACGGGTGCGCGCAAGGTCTGGTTCTTATTGGTCACCCGCACTTCGGTGAGGTTGGCGTTGAGTTGGGCTCGTTCGCTGCGTAGGCCAGCCAATTCAGCATTGAGCTGTTCGATCTGCTGATCGACCTGGTTGATCTGACGGCGACCATCAATCTCGCGTTTGGTGAGTTCTCCTTTGAGCTCCTGCACTTTGTTGCGCTGCTGGAGGTACTGGATGTCAGGGACTGCTCCGTCTTTTGCCAGGCTTGCGAGGCGATTCAGGATGTCCTGCTCGAGGCCGAGATTGATTCTGGTACTAGCTAGTTGTTCGCGATTCAGATCAAGCGTGCGCTCACGTTCCTGTTTCTTGAGCAGGAGTTGTTGTTGCTTCTGACTGATCTGGGTTGTTTTCTCATTCACACCATTCGTCAGCGACTTGAGCTGCTCGGCGCTGCTTTCCTGATCGAGTCGGATCAGAGCCTCCCCTTTGCTGACCCGCTGACCATTTTTCACCAGGATTGCCTCCACCACTCCGCCGGGTGGGATCCGCACGTCTTTGACATTGCCGACTGGTTCGAGCTTTCCAGTGGCCACCACAACTTCTTCGGTGCGAGCGATGGCCAGCCAGCCGATGCCGATCACGGTGGTGCCGATCAGGCTCCAGGTGACTGTTTTCATCCAGAAACGGCTCTGCTGCAGGACGTTGTCCTGATCGGAGATCGTTGTGATGCGACTCTCGAGCGCGGAGCGGGCCTGCTTGACCAATTTGCCCGCTGAGGTGTTCTTGTCGTTGCCGTTGGGATCCATCGTCATCTCAGCTGGCCTCCTGCTGGCGGTAAAGCGCGTAGTAACGACCGCGTTTATCCATCAATTCAGCATGGGATCCCTGTTCCACCACAGCACCCTGGTGCATCACCACGATCAGATCGGCGCGGCGGACGGTTGAGAGGCGGTGGGTGATGAAGAAAACCGTGCAGCCACGTATCGACTGAATCAAGTTGTCGCAGACCTTGCGTTCGGTTTCGTAATCCAGGGCGCTGGTTGCTTCGTCCATCACAAGCAGCTTGGGATTGGCCAGAAGCGTGCGGGCGATGGCAATGCGCTGGCGTTGGCCTCCGCTTAGGGAAGCACCCCGTTCTCCTACAGGTGTGCTGTAACCGGAGGGCAGTTCCATGATGAAATCGTGGGCACAGGCCACTTTGGAGGCCCGCACGATCTCTTCACTTGATGCGTCAGGCTGCGTGAGAGCGATGTTCTCGCTAACGCTGCCTGAGAAGAGCAGCGGATCCTGTGGAACGATGCCGATCTGACGGCGCAGTGAATACAGCTCGACCTTGTCGATGTCGTAGTTGTCGATCAGGATTCTTCCTTGATTCGGGGAGTAGAGCCGAGGCAGAAGCTTCATCAACGTGCTTTTGCCGCTGCCGCTTTGGCCGACGATGCCTACGAAGGTTCCAGGCTTCACCTGTAGGCAAACATCGCTGAGTACCGGAGCCGTTCCCGGCGAGAACGCGAAGCTGAGGTTGTCAAAGTGCACGGCACCGATGATCGGCGGGAGGGGAACCTTGGCTTTGTCTTGGTCGTCGGATTCCTGCGGGGTGTCGATCACATCAGCCAGTCGCTCGAAGCTCACCCGCAGTTCCTGGATCGTCTGCCAGATCGAAGAAAGACGTAGTAAGGGCTGGGTGACGTAGCCGGAGATGATCCGGAAGGCGATCAACTGGCCCAGGGTGAGCTCGCCAGACAGCACGAGGGAGGCGCCGACCCAGAGCACCAGCAACTGAGAGATCTTTTGCAGCACCTGCGATGTCTGGCTCAGGGCCGTTCCTGTGATGGTTTTTTCGAAACTGCGGTTGACGTACTGGCCATAGCGCTCCTGCCAGGTCCAGCGGCTGATCATTTCCACGTTCTGGCTTTTCACTGTTTGAATTCCGGTGAGCACTTCCACCAGATGGCTCTGGGTGGAGGCATTCGCTTCCGCAGATTTGCGGTACTGCCGGCGGAACAAAGGAGCACCGAGCAGAGTCAGGCCGACTTGAATCGGCAGGACGGCCAGGGCGATCAGCGTCAGTACCCAGCTGTAAATCAGCATCACCACGATGTAGATCACGGAGAACGCCGCATCCAGCACCGTTGTTAGAGCCTGACCGGTGAGGAAGTTGCGGATCTTTTCCAGTTCGCTGATGCGGGAGCCCAGCTCTCCGACGGGGCGCCGGTCGAAATAGCCGAGAGGAAGTCTGAGCAAGTGGTCGATCACCTCAGCGCCCAGGCGTTGATCGATGCGATTTGTGGTTTCCGAGAAGAGGTAGGTCTTGAGACTTCCCAGGACTCCTTCCAACAGCGTTACAGCAACGAGGGCAATGCCTAATACCTGCAACGTGTCGAGGCTGCGCTGGTTGATCACCTTGTCGATGATCACCTGGATCAGAAGTGGATTGGCGAGGGTGAACAGCTGCACCACGAAACTGGCGAGCAGCACTTGAATCAGTACACCGCGGTAGCGCTTTAAGGCAGGCCAGAACCAGCCAGGTCCGAACTTCTGCTCCGGGGTGGTGTTGGTGCGATCCAACAGCAGCAGATCGATGCCCTCGGGGAAGGTGCTCTCCAGCTGATCGGCATCCAGTTCCACGAAGCCCTGGCTTGGGGAGGCCAACAGCAGGCCGCGCTGATCACTGCGCACCGCCAGGGCAAAGGCTTCACCCCAGGGCACCAGGGTTGGGGTCTGCAGGCGTACCCCCATGTGGGCCGCCACTTTGGCGCCGGACACATGTAGGCCTAGACCAGCTGCAATCTGCCCGCAAAGTCTCAGGCTGGGTCTTTGACCTCGCCGCAGTTGATCGCGCAGGACGCGTTCGATCGCATCGCGACGGAACGGCAGGTTCATCAACTTGGTGAGCATCTGGAAGCAAGCCAGCGTCTGTTCAAGAACCCCCTCCCCTGCCACGAAGAAATCGCGATGGCTTTCGTTTGTCTGGTTGAAACGGCTGACCGGTGGACGCAGAGGAGCTTGAGGAATTTCGCCACCGTTGCTATTCCCCGCTGAGTGGCTCACCACCTCTGCTTCGACAAGCTCTGGTGGCTCTTCAAGAACCACTTCCCTTAGAGCGTCCTTGGGTAGAGCAATCAGTCTGGTCTTCAGTCCATGTGTGTCTGGCGTTAAGGCAGCGATGGTTTCGGCATCGCTGAGCTGATCTCCGAGTGAAGCGTCCGTAGTGTTAGCCGGCTGGCTGGCGAGGAATAGTTGCATTCCGCCGCTGAGAGCGCCTTGGATGGCGCTGGAATTTCTTGCATCCAGCATCTGAGCAGCTGGCAGCAGCTCAGTCAGCAAGTCGGTGAGCGAATTTGTTTGTCTGGGTGAATTTTCGAGCTTTCTTTGCAGCAGGTCTGCCAGTTCCGCTTCCCAGAGATGGTTCTGGCAGGCCTTCGCGATGCCCTGGTCTGTCGTAAACAGATTGAGTAGCTGTTCATCGCGCAAGCTGTAAGCCACCAGCTCAGTCGCAGCGCGCACCTCTTCACAGGGACATCCCCGTAGGAGAGAGGCCAATCCGATGAAGCTCCCTTGTTCAAGTCTGGCCAGGGTGCTCAGGCGTCCATTCTGGTTTCCGATCAGACGGGCACTGCCAATGTCGATCAGCAGAATCTGGCTGGGTATGAAGCGTCTTTCACAAAGGGGTTGCCCAAGCGCATAACGCTGGATTTGTCCTTGAGACAAAAATCTGGTGCGCAGAGCATCAAGCCCATCAGACGTTTTGTTGTCCAGAGTCTTTAGGGCATCGAAATGCCATCTTCAGCCGAAAGAAGAGATTTGACCACTGCTTTGGTTTCGCTCGTTAACCAGTCCTGGAGAAGTTCGTTGGCCATTCGCTGACGCATCGCGTCGTTGAAGCTGGCCTCTTGGCGTTCGTCCAGACGAGCGACGACCCACCATTGCTCGATCAGGATTGGCTCTTGCGCAACCCCTGGAGTTGCTGTTCGCAAAAGCTGTTGAAGTCTGGGATGGGCTTGTTTCAGGCTTCCTGGCCCTACTTTTCCGCCACTGCGTTGTTCAGGGCCTTCACTGTGGTCTGCGGCTAAGTTTTCAAAGCTGGCTTCATTGGCCTCTAATTGGAGGTAAAGCTCGTAGGCCATGCCTGAGTCTTTAACGCGTAGAAGGCTGTAGGAAACCTGATCTATTTGTTCTTTGCGTTGCAGAAAATGGGCCTCCGCCTGATTGCCAAATTCATCGATGGCCAGCTTGGAGAGTTTGATAGGAAGGCTTAATTGATGGATAAGTTCATCCCTATTTAGACAGTGATCTTCTAGCCATTTGTTCAATGACGCATCATTGTTGAGTTGCTCTTTTTGACAGTGGTCTTTGAGTGCTTTTTGAATTAGGTCCACTGGTGGATTTAATGATTCAGTGGCTTTTTCAATTACCTGTCGGCGAACAAGTGACAGAAGCAGATCTGTACTTCTGAGTAAATCAAGGGTGTTGGTGCCCAGGGCTGTGAGAGACGCTTGAACAGAGTGACGGAAGTCGTCCATGGATTAGAACCTAGCGATGGTTCTCAGTGGCTTGCTATTGATCACTCTCAGTGGGGTAGCAGTGTGCCGAGGTCCAGGGCAAAGGCCTGACGACCTTCCAGTCGTCTGAGCTCCACATGGAGATGTTCGGTGCTGGCGGAGCCGCTGCGACTCACACGACCGATGTGGTCCCCGGCTTGCACCAACTGACCGGTATGAACGTCTGCGCTCTGCAGGTGCGAATAAAAGGTCTGCCAGCCCGCAGCCATGGTTGAGCAGCACCGTGAGCCCATAGCCGCTGATCGTTTGCACCAGTTGCACCCGTCCGGAAAGCATGGCGAGCACTGGGGTTGCTGCAGGAGCGATCAGGTCATGGCCCACGTGCATGCGCCAGTGTTGGCGATGGTTTGAGTAGCGCTAGCCATAGGGCTGAACCTCCTCGGCAAGTTGAGGTAACGGATACACCAGACGCAGCGTTTCCCCTTTTCGGAACGGACGGTGCGAATCGGGTAGCTGACGCGGGCGGCCTTGGCTCAGCAAGGCCAGATTCGAAACACCGGTGCGTTCAGGGATCTTTTCGGGAGGGAGAGGTTTTGCACAGATTCTCGGTGCCTGGCCGACAAAGGCCCATGCGATCCCAATCGCCGTGGGTGCGATCAGCAGCAGATTGTTGCGCTGCATGGCAAACCGATCTGATTCCGCTGTTGTATCGATTCAGCGCACGCCGAGCCACTTGTGGTTCTGCAGGCTCAGCCTCCAGCGTCCGTCTCCCTGTGCTTTGGTCACCGCCAGCTCCTGGCCTTCCTGGCTCTCCCACCCCGGTTGCACGAGCCAGTGAGCCTGAGGGGCCTGGGCGGCCACCACATCGGCGAACAGCAGATCTGCCGCTTCATGAACCACCACCTTCAGTTCGTGGCAGCAGCTGAGCAGATCCTGCCTTGGTGGTTTGTGTCGTTTCGGTGAGAGTGTGATCCAGTCGGGGCTTCCGCTGAGGGGATCCACGCCGCTGGTTTCGAGGTGAATGGGCAGTGAACAACTGCTGCGGATCGCGCTGGTGAGCGGTTCGAGTGGGTGATGCAATGGTTCCCCACCTGTGATGACCACGAACGCTGCACCCGCCTCTGCGGCCTGCAAGGCATCCTTCGCAAGGTCGGAGACGCTTCGTTGAGGGTGCACGTGTGCAGACCAGGAATGCTTGGTGTCACACCAGCTGCAGCCCACTTTGCAGCCACCAAGGCGGATGAAAAAAGCGCTGCGACCTGCGTGTAGCCCCTCCCCCTGCAAGGAGTGGAAGGTTTCCACCAACGGCAGGCCGTTCATGGACTCGGCAGTGATCAAGGGTTGCGGCTGGCCTCAGGGAAGTCGCGGCCGCCGATGGCCGAACCCTGTTGACGCAGTGCCTCGCTTGGACTCGAGGGCAGACGCAGCTGGGCTGCCTCGATCAAACCGCGGAACAGCGGGTGGGGCCTGCCCGGGCGCGACAGGAATTCCGGGTGGTACTGGCAGGCCGTGAAGAAGGGATGGCCCGGCAATTCGATCAGTTCCACCAGGCGGCCATCCGGTGAGCTGCCGCTGATGCGATAACCCGACTCGAGGAAGAGGTTGCGGTAGGCGTTGTTGAACTCATACCGGTGCCGGTGGCGCTCGTAGACCACCTGATCGTCGTAGAGCCGTGCAGCCATCGAGCCTTCTGCGATTCGGCAGGGGTAAACGCCAAGACGCATGGTGCCGCCGAGATCGACGACGTCCTGCTGTTCTGGAAGCAGGTGAATCACTGCATGTTGGCTGTCTGGATCGAGTTCAGCACTGGATGCATCAGTGAGACCGGCCTGATTGCGTGCCCATTCGATCACCGCTGTTTGCATGCCGAGGCAAAGACCCAGGAAGGGCACCCGTTGTTCTCTTGCCCAGCGAATGGCGGCCACCTTGCCGTCAACTCCCCGGTTGCCGAAGCCACCTGGCACCACAACGGCATCCATGCCTTTGAGCAGGCTTTCGGCTCCGTCGTTTTCGATCTGCTCGGCGCAGACCCAGTGCAAATCCAGTGAGGCATTCTGCGCCAGACAGGCGTGGCGAAGAGCTTCGACAACCGAGAGGTAGGCGTCGTTGAGTTGCACGTACTTGCCCACCAGCGCCACCTTGACGGTCGGCCCTGGGTTGCGCATTTGATGAATCAGTTGAGCCCAGCCCGCCATGTCGCTGTCATGGTCCTCCAGTTGCAGAACATCGAGGACTTCGCGGCAGAGGCCTTCGTTTTCAAGGGTCAACGGCACGGCATAGATGCTGTCGGCATCGAGGGAAGGGATGACGGCTCGTTCAGGAACCCCGCAGAAGCCGCCGATCTTGCGTTTGAGTTCCGCGTTGATGTCCCGATCGCTTCGGCAAACCAGCACATCGGGTTGGATGCCTATGGATCGCAGCTCCTTCACTGAATGCTGGGTGGGTTTGGTTTTCAGCTCTCCGGAGGTGCCGATGAAGGGCAGCAGGGTCACGTGGATGTAAGCCAGGTCGTGGCGACCCACATCGCCGCGGAATTCACGGATGGCTTCCAGAAACGGCAGCGACTCGATGTCACCCACGGTGCCGCCGATTTCTGTAATCACCACATCGGCGCCACTGTTGGCGGCCACACGATGGATCCGTTCGCGGATCTCACCGGTGATGTGAGGAATCACCTGCACCGTGCCGCCGTTATAATCACCACGGCGCTCCTTATTGATCACCGACTGGTAGATCGAACCGGTGGTCACGCTGTTGAGGCGAGACATCGCCGTATCCGTGAAGCGCTCGTAGTGACCCAGGTCGAGGTCAGTCTCAGCCCCGTCTTCAGTGACGAAGACTTCACCATGCTGAAACGGACTCATCGTGCCTGGGTCCACATTCAGGTATGGATCCAGCTTCAGGATCGACACGCTGTAGCCACGTGATTTCAGCAGGCGCCCCAGGCTGGCGGCCACGATTCCTTTGCCGATGCTGGAGACGACACCACCGGTAACGAAGACGAACTTGGCCATGAACCCCTGGTCGATTCTTCAATGTACCGATTGCACCAAGGGGTTGAGGTCTCGCTGAGGGTCAGCCCTCCAGCAGGCTCCTGAGCATCCAGGCGGTTTTTTCGTGAATCTGCAGGCGTTGGGTCAGCAGGTCAGCGGTGGGTTCATCGCTCGCGGCCTCCGCCAGAGGAAAGATGCTGCGAGCGGTTCTGGCTACGGCTTCATGGCCAGTCACCAGCTCCCGCACCATGTCGAGTGCAGCAGGTTGCTCGGTGACTTCCTGGATGGAGGCCAGTCCGGCAAGGGTCGAGCCGCCGTAGGGGGCCACCACGCCGAGAGCCCTGATGCGTTCGGCGATCTCGTCTAAGGAGTTCCACAGCTCGGTGTACTGGTCCATGAACATCAGATGCAGGGTGTTGAACATCGGACCGGTCACATTCCAGTGGAATCCATGCGTTTTTCCATACAGCACATAGGTATCAGCCAGTAAGCGACTCAGGCCTGCTGCGATCTCCTCGCGCTGTTCCTGAGGGATACCGATGTTGATCTGGGGCGTGCTGGCCATGGGAGTGGATGCGATAACGGTTGTTGGAGTTAGGAATCCAGGCCCAGGATGTAGTCCTTCACCTTGGATCGCCGCTGTGGTTGACGCAGCTTGAGCAAGGCACGCGTCTCGATCTGGCGAACCCTTTCTCGCGACAGCGCCATCGCTTCACCGATTTCCGCCAGGGTGCGCGGGTGATCATCCTCGAGTCCGAAACGGCTACGGATCACTTCCGCTTCCCTTGGTGTGAGCTCATCCAGCAAATGCTCCAGGTCGTCATGGAGGGAGTCGCGGGTGAGGGTCTGCTCAGGCGTGGCGCTGCCGTCTTCCAGCAGGTCTCCCAGCTGGGTGTCCTGGTCTTTGCCCACGCGGGTCTCCAGGGAGACGGAGCGAGGAACCCGCATCAGCGTCATGCGCACGGTTTCTTCGCTCAGTCCCAGTTCCCTGGCCAGATCACTCACCGACGCCAGTCGCCCCTTTTCCGTGGCGATCTCCTGCTGGACGCGTTTGATGCGGTTTAGTTTTTCGGTGACATGCACCGGTAGGCGGATTGTTCGACTCTGGGTGGCGATGGCCCGGGTGATTCCCTGTCGGATCCACCAGTAGGCGTAGGTGCTGAAGCGGAAGCCTCGGGTGGGGTCGAACTTCTCAACCGCCCGCTCAAGGCCCAGCGTGCCTTCCTGAACCAGATCCAGCAGCTCCATGCCCCGTTGCTGATACTTCTTCGCCACCGCAACCACAAGGCGCAGGTTGGCCTGAATCATGCGGTCGCGGGCCCTGCGGCCTTCACGAAGTCTGCGCTGCAGTTCCTTGGCCTCAAGGCCCACCTCGTCTGCCCACAGGCTGTACCCCTCATTCAGCTGTCGATTGAGTTCCTCCAGGGGCAATTCAGCTGCCCGTGCCCATTCCTGACGTGTGGGCCAATGGCTCACCTGATTGGCTTCGCGCAGCTGCAGTTCCTCCAGATCCAGCAGGATCCGGATTGCGGCATGGCGATTGCTGAGGTCCCGCTCCTGCACCAGCAGTTTCTCTCGCGCCTGGACCAGACGAGAGAGAGTGACTTCTTCCTCGCTTGTGAGCAGGTCGACTCGACCGATGTCCTGCAGGTACAGGCGCAGCAGGTCGTTGCCACCGCTCCAGCGGATCGGGGCATGCCCCGTCGATCGCGCGTGTTTGGCCAAGAAACCCTGGATGGCTCACTGTCCTTCCAGGGTTGATGCTCTGAGGGTTCAGTGCTCCGAACCGCTGGTTTCTGTTCGGGTTCTAGTTGGTGGCTTCGTCGTTCTCTTCGACCCAGGTGCTGGCCACATGCAGCTCCTCAAGCTGCTTGTCGGCAACAACGCCGGGAGCGTTCGTCATCAGACAACGCGCTTGCTGAGTCTTGGGGAAGGCGATCGTGTCACGGATTGATTCCTCGCCGGCCAGCAACATCACCATCCGGTCGACGCCGAAGGCCAGGCCTCCGTGGGGAGGAGCTCCCACATCAAGAGCGTCCATCAGGAAGCCGAACTGCTCCTGGGCTTCCTCCAGGGGCAGACCCACGGTCTGCAGCACTTGTCGCTGCAGGGCCGAGTCATGGATGCGCAGCGAGCCACCACCGAGTTCGAGTCCGTTGAGCACGAGGTCGTAGGCCTGAGCGCGGGCTTGCGGCAGTGTCTTGGCCCACTCCGATGGCTCGTTGCCCAGATCTTCGCTGTTGGGAGCGCAGAAGGGGTGATGCAGAGCCTCAAAACGATTCTCATCGCTGTTGAACTCGAACATCGGGAAATCCACGACCCAGAGGAAGTTCCATTGGTCGTTGTCCCGGTCGGCTTGGACCATGCCCAGCTCCTTGGCCAGATACTGACGCACCCGGTCGAGGGCTTTGTTCACCGTGGCGGTGTCACCGGCACCGAACAGCAGCAGCGTGCCTGGCTGAGCTCCGGTGCGACTCAGCAGCTCCTGCTTCTGTTCCTCGCTGAGGTTGTCTTTAATCGCGCCGATGGTGTCGATCTCGCCTGCTTCGCGCACGCGGATGAAGGCCAGGCCACCGGCTCCAGCGGCCTGGGCCTCACTGAACACATCTCCACCGGGCTTGATGCGCACATTGGAAAGGGCGTCGTTGCCGCCTGGCACCGCTATCACCTTCACCGCGCCGCCGGACTTCACCGCACCGCTGAACACCTTGAAGCCCATGTCCTTGACGATGTCCGAAACGGTCACCAGCTCCATGCCGTAACGGGTGTCGGGCCTGTCGGTGCCGTAGCGTTCCATCGCGTCATGCCAGGTCATGCGCGGGAAGGGTCTCGGCAGCTCGATTCCTTTCACCGCCTTCCAGATGGCGCAGATCAGCGATTCATTGAGCTCCAGGATCTCTTCCTGGTCCATGAAGCTCATCTCGATGTCCAGCTGGGTGAATTCCGGCTGGCGATCGGCGCGTAGGTCTTCGTCGCGGAAGCAGCGGGCCACCTGGTAATAGCGCTCGATGCCGCCCACCATCAGCAGCTGTTTGAACAGCTGGGGCGACTGGGGCAGGGCGAACCAGTCGCCGCCACATACGCGGCTGGGCAGCACGTAATCACGGGCGCCTTCCGGTGTGGAACGCGTCAGGACGGGAGTCTCCACCTCAATGAAGCTCTGCTCCTCCAGGAAGCGGCGCGCGGCCTGGATGGTCTGGGCGCGTAGGCGCAGGTTGTCGTTCATGCGCTTGCGGCGCAGATCCAGATAGCGGTGGCGCAGGCGCAGCTCCTCGCGTGTGTTCTCCTCGTCGTGCACCGAAACGGGGAAAGGAAGGTTTCCTTTCACGCTGTTCAAGACCTTGATACCGCTGGCCAGCACCTCCACAGCACCGGTCGCCAGCTTGTCGTTGAGAGATTCGGCAGGGCGGGCTCGCACCTTGCCATTCACCTGCAGCACGGTTTCGCTGCGCAGATGTTCGGCCACAGCAAAAGCCTCAGCGCCCAGGTCGGGGTCAACGGTGATTTGCACGGTGCCGCTGCGGTCGCGCAGGTCAATGAAAATCACACCGCCGTGGTCGCGGCGTCGATCCACCCAGCCGCAGAGCTGCACCTGCTTATCAATGTGCTGCTTGCGCAGGTCGCCGCAACCGTTGCTGCGCATGGGAACTATCAGCTGGTGACAGGCGAGTTTCCCATAGCCCGGGACCCTTTATCCACGTCGATAGAAGGGCCGCTTCACCACTGTGGCCGGTTGCACCTGCCCTCGGATCTCCACGCCCAGTTCGCTGCCGACTTTGGCCAGTTCCTTGGGCACTAGGGCAAGGGCGATGGCTTCTTTCAGGGTGGGTGACCAGCTGCCGCTGGTGACCACCCCAACCTTTTCTCCGTTGTGCAGCACTGGGTAGTCGTGCCGGGCAATGGCGCGTCCCTGCAGCTTCAGTCCCACCAGCCGCTGGGAGGCTCCCTGGGCGGCGACTTGCTCCAGGGCCTGACGTCCAACGAAGTCTTGCGGCATTTCGAGGTGCACCAGCCAACCCAGGCCTGTCTCGAACGGGTTGGTGCTGGCGGTCATGTCCTGGCCATAAAGATGCATGGCGGCCTCCAAACGCAGGGTGTCTCGTGCTCCTAGACCGCAGGGCTCGACATCGAGTTCCAGCATTTGCGCCCAGAGTTTGCGACCGTCTGACCGGCTCAGCAGTAGTTCAGCACCGTCTTCTCCCGTATAGCCGGTTCGGGCGCAGAACACCTGGTCGCTCAGCCCTTGCAGTTGCAGCAGGCGATGGCCAAAGCGGGGCAGCTCGTGCAGAGACTCTCCGCTGAGTGTCTCGACTATTCCGATCGCCTTCGGGCCCTGCAGGGCGAGTAGCACGCCATCACGCTTTTCATCTTGAACACTGAGACCTCGCGGTTCCAGCTGCTGTTTCATCCAGGCCGTGTCGCTGTTTGCGCAGGCGGCATTGATTACCACCAGCACGGTGCCGTCGCCGGATTCGGTTTCCCCCTGGTCGTAGACGATCAGGTCATCACGGATGCCGCCTTTGTCGTTCAGCAGCACGGTGTAGCAGGCCTGCCCCACTCCGATCCGGTGCAGGTCCGTTGGCACCAGAGTCTGGAGTGCGTCTTTGGGGTTACTGCCTTCGATTCGAAGCACGCCCATGTGGGAGATGTCGAACATCCCCACGTCTTCACGCACGGCTTTGTGCTCTGCGATGAGCCCTGAGAACTGAACTGGCATTTCCCAGCCAGCAAAAGGAACCATGCGGCCCTTGGCCTCTCGGCAGAGGTCATGGAGAGGCGTACGTTGCAGATCCATGACGGAGATCAGGCGTTCACAGCGGATCCTATGGATGATGTTCCGGTTTGCGTTGGAAGTGGAAGCAAAGCCGCAGATTGCGGCTTCAGCATCGACCGCTACTCAAAGCGTCCTTAGCTTGAATGACCCAGTTCAGACAGCCTTCTGTCCAAGTCTTCCTGCCAGTCCTGTCAGCACTGCATCCCTGCACAGGGCGGTGGGGGTGGTGGATGGTGCAGGTTGCGCAATCTGACGGTTCACGTTGAGCTTGCACGCGTGATTTGGTGCCATCACTGGACGGCTCGTGCCCCGGTGCTTCCTGGCCTCGTGCCTCCTGACCAGCCTCTCGTTGGAGGCGACCGACAGTTGGATCTTGGATCTTCCGTGGATGGTCTTGGTCAGTCCGGAGAGCCAGCGCAGGTGTTGTGAACCAACGGGGTGTGTTGTTTCAATTACAACAACCCTTGAATCGGCCGCAACAATAAGGAGACTGATCGTGATTAACGTTTCCCTTGTCGGTCCCCACCCCTATGCCGACCGCTGTTCAGCTGATTGCTGAGCATCGCAATGTTGAGCTATTGCTGCTGCCGACAGGGAGCATCCTGTTTGAGCGGGGTGAGTCGGTGAGTGCTCTTTATGCGATTGAGCGTGGACTGGTGGAGCTCACGACCGGTGGTCGTGACCGCCTCCGCTATGGCGATGGAGAGGTCTTCTTTTATGAAGACCTGGTGGTTGATGACGCACATCACAGCCGAACAGCGCGTGCGATCACCCCGGTGCACGTGCTTCGGTTGGATCGCAACAGCTTTTTAGAGCTGATTCACAGGCATCCCACACTCGTGCTCAGCCTGCTCAGTGGTCAGCATCGTCGACTGCGGGAGCAGCGTCTTGGCGCTGCTCACTTTTACTGAGCCATCAGCAGCAGCAGGCTGCGGGTCACCTTGGCTGCCAGAACGCTGCTGATGCCACTTCGGTCCAGTTGAGGAGCCAGTTCAACAACATCGGCTCCGACAAGGTTGTGGTGGCGTAATTCGCTCACCAGTTCAGCGAAGTGTCGCCAGAGGAAGCCCCCTGGTTCGGGGGTCCCGGTGCCCGGCATCACGGCCGGGTCAAACCAGTCCAGGTCAACGGTGAGATAAAGAGGTTGGCCCCGCAAATTCCGCAGTCGGCAGACCATCTGATCGATGGGCACCAGGCGATTGCTGCTGCGCAGTTCGGAGAACTCTTCCTTAGTGCCGCTGCGAATCGCGATTTGCAGTAGCTCCCGGCTGGGAAGCACGTCTAGGCAGCGCCGCATGGCACAAGCGTGGCTGTGGCGAGATCCCAGCCATTGATCGCGCAGATCCGCGTGGGCATCGAGCTGCACGAGCGCCAGATCAGGATGCCGCTTGGCGACTGCGGCGACAGCTCCGGAGCTGATCGAGTGTTCTCCGCCCAGCATCAACGGCTTGAGCTGCAGGTCTTGGACATGGATCGTGGCGTTGTAAACGGCCTCCAGCACTGGCTCGGGGGCGCCGAAGGGGATCTCGACCGCTCCGAGGTCGGCATAGGCCATGGTTTCGAGATCAAGGTCGAGCTGGGGGCAGTAGGTCTCAAGGCCTGTACTCACCTCCCGCACGGCTGCAGGTCCGAAACGGGTGCCGGGCCTGAACGATGTCGTGCCGTCATAGGGCACGCCGAACAGGCCCACCTTGCAGCCGTCTGGATCCCGGCTGGCGCCCATGTAGATCGCCCCCTCTCGATCAAACAGTGAGTGGCCCGGGATGCTCACGCCAAGAGCTCCCGTTCGATGAAGGCAGGCATCGCTTCAAAGGCACCGGATTGCCAGCGTGGGCTCCAGATTTCGCAGCCTGAGGCGATGCTGGCTGCCCGCTCCGGGTCGGGGTTTCGGTAGCGGGGGCCGTCCACCGCTGCGAACGTCCAGCTCCACCAGCCGCTGGGGTACATCGGCACCCAGCCGTAAAGGGGGTCGGCATGGCCGAAGACATCCTTCAGCAGACGAACAGTGTCGATGTGAACCTGCTGGAAGGCCTCCGGAGATTCGCTCTGGGTGGCGAAGACGCCTCCCGGCCTGAGGATGCGCCGGCAGTGCTCGAAGAAGCTGCGGTTGAACAACCCTTCGGCTGGACCTGCCGGATCGGAACCATCCACGATCACCACGTCGTAGCTGGCGTGTCTGCAGTCCGCGGCCCAGGCAATGCCATCGCCCACCGTGAGGTGAAAGCGGGGGTCCTGCCAGCAGCCTCCACCCAGCGAAGCCAGATGCTTCTGACTGAGTTCCACCACCCGGCCATCGATCTCCACCATGTCGAGATGTTGAACGCCTGGATGGCGAAGGCATTCGCGGGCGGTACCGCCGTCGCCACCGCCGATCACCAGGATCCGTTCAGTGGCCGCGGCAGCGCAAAGAGCCGGATGCACCAGTGATTCGTGGTAATGCCGTTCCTGGCGCTCCGCTGTCATCCAGCAACCGTCCAGCAGTAGCCCTTTGCCGTAGCGCTCGCTCTCAATCACGGTGATGCGCTGAAAGTCGCTTTGTTCTTCCACCAGCACTCGTCCTGCGAGGCCATAACGAACCCCTTCATGGTGCTCATCGATCCAGCCGCCAGTGGCCGCGGATGCCTTGGTCATGCAGGTTGTGGAGGATTCCTTCCTCCAGCTAAGAACAGCGTTGGTTCATCGTTGCCCCGCAAAGGACCCAGACTGTCGAGATCACTTTCAGTGCTCATTGGAGTCGGAGTGTGATTCAGGATCTGCCGATTAATGACCGTTTGGTGATTCCAGCGGCTGAGTTGCAGTGGCGGTTTTCCAGGTCCTCGGGCCCGGGCGGGCAGGGAGTGAACACCACCGATTCGAGAGTGGAACTGAGATTTGACCTGGAGAGTTCGAAGGCCCTGGGTCCGTTCCGCAAGGCCCGGTTGCGGCAGCAATTGGCATCGCGATTGGAGGGGAACTGTCTGAGGGTGGTTGCTGCTGAGGAGCGTTCCCAGTGGCAAAACCGTCAGAGGGCCATGGCGCGACTGGCGGACTTGCTGAGAGAGGGACTCAAGCCGCCACCTCCGAAGCGCAGGCCCACACGGCCGGGACGTGCTGCTGTTCAACGCAGGCTGGATGCCAAAGGCAAGCGCAGCGAAGTCAAACGTCGCCGGCAAGGCCGGCCCTCACTGGATGACTAGAGATTGGTCCAGATGGATTTCTTGATTAAGGTGCGATTAACCAAGTTGTCTTGGAGGTGGATGGATGAATCAATCAAATACTCACCATCCTTCAGCAGAGCTAGTCAACCTGATGCGCCTGGAAGAAGGTGCCAGGAGTTGCACAACCCGTGATCAGGCTCGCGCTTTCATCCGCGAAGCCGACCAGGCAAAGCGCCACCTCTGGGGCACAACGGAAGGCACGATCGCTGCACACGACTAATTCCGATCAGCTGATCAGCGTTCCTGATCCTGAGATTGGCTTCGGATCGCTTGTTTTGCTTGCTGCCACAGCTCCTCCAGTTTTTGGATGCTGTGGCCTTCCAGATCACCGTCCAGAGCTGCTTCCACCCGTGAGAAGCGATCCAGGAAGCGTTGATTGGTTCCTGCCAGTCCTTCCTCCGGGCTGAGCTCACACCAGCGGGCCACATTCACCAGGGTGAACAACACATCTCCAAGCTCCTCCTGTGCATGGGCTTTGTCGCCTGAGCAGATGGCGTCCTTGAGCTCCTCGAGTTCCTCATTCACCTTGCTCCAGACGCCGGTGATGTCCTCCCATTCGAATCCAGCCTTTGCGGCTTTTCTGGAGATGGTCATCGCCCCAGAGAGGGCCGGCTGTCCACGCACCTTGCTGGCCAGCTGATCGCTGAGGGGAGATGCAGAAACTGCAGCAGCTTTGGCCCCAGCTCTTTCCTGCGCCTTGATGGCTTCCCAGCTGATGCGAACAGCTGCGCTGTCGCGGGCTTCGGCGTCAGCAAAGACATGGGGATGGCGACGGATCAGTTTGTCGCTGATGCCCGCAGCCACAGCATTCAGATCGAAACGGTTGTCTTCCTCGGCGATGCGTGCATGCAGCACCACCTGCAGCAGCAGGTCGCCGAGCTCCTCCTTTAAGTGCTGGTCATCGCCATGACGGATTGCATCGGCCACCTCATGGGCTTCCTCCAGCACGAAGGGGGTGAGAGATTGGTGGGTCTGTTCCAGGTCCCAGGGGCAGCCTTCTGCGGGATCGCGTAACCGTGCCACCAAGTTCTCCAGCCGGCGCAGGGGGTCCTGGTGCTGGAACACGTCGGAGCCTGAGGCCATGGAAACCGCACACGCTTGTGGTCACCCTCTCACCGACGTCGACGCTTTCGCCAGGGTTTTGCGCACTCTGCAGGCAGTGGATCTCCATCAAGGATCAGATGCAGCCATACGCTGCTTTCCAGACCCAGCAGGACGCCGATCAAGGTCCGTGGATGTTGCCTGAATGTCATCACAAGGTCTGGCCATGCCTGGGACGGGGTTGGGATGGCAGGTGCAAGCAGGGATGCAGCGCTGATCCAGACCAGCAGCATCAGGGCTGACAGCCATGCCAATCGCAGTGCCATGCCGATTAGGGGGCCGTGGGATAAGAGTGATCGATGCGGCAGCAGGCGTCGATAGGGCCACCAGATCGCACCCAATACCCCCCAGCGCCTGAGTGCGGCGGAGCGCACGTCAAGGTCTGGTGATAGCCAGAGGCCTCCCACGATGAAGGCCAGCGCCGTTAGGGCACCGTTGATCCATCCCAGCCACCATCCCGTCAGCAGGCCCATGGGCAGGCACCAGGCCAGGGTGGCCCGGTCATGGTCTCGGCCTGAGGCCACAGCAATTCGTGTTGAGCTGTTCCAGCGTGCCTCGATCAGGCAGAATCGGCTTCTCGGGCGATTAGCTCAGCGGTAGAGCACCTCCCTTACAAGGAGATTGTCACAGGTTCGATCCCCGTATCGCCCATTCCGAGCCATCACTTCAAAACGCAGCTCTAAAGCGGTAACAAGGCTTTCGTCTGAGAAGCGGTTAGGCAGGAGCTAAGCCAAGTTCGGGCTGCTGGATTGCGTTCATGGTGTTGTTCAGCTCGGCAACATCAAGGAGCCCTTCAGCGCTGAACCATGGAGAGTTTTCCCAGCTGAAGCCTTCGCCAAAGGTGTTGTCTGGAGCGACGACATACCAATGGCAGTCAACGTCTGGTACGTCCACCGAGCACTGCGACCAATCGGCTTGCCATTGCGGAACTTGCACCCACATGACAGCTACAAGGACGACTGAAAACAGGCTTTGCAGCATCGCCATCTCGATCGAGGAGGCTGACCTTACTCGTGAGTGAACTCAGAACGATGTTCAGATCTTGAATGGCCTGATCCAGCCCCACAAAAAACGCCCCTTTCTCAAGGGGGCGCGAAGTGAGGATCCGTGTCATGGGTATTCAACTTGAGATTTCTGAGCTGTCCAGCCGGTCAGTGATGACCAACCATGACTTAAGTCCGACAGCGGACCGTTGGAGAAGGTCGAACGGACAATCAGGACGCCCCGATGCGCGCTTCAGCCAGAAGGGTTTCAGCACCTTTCCCAACCGAATTCAGCTGAGGTCAGTTCAGTCACCGGGAGCCACGCCAGCACCCATGCGATTGCCATGATCTCGTCGCGGGGAAATGAAAGGCCCACGCACGTCTCGACAAACCCGACGGCGTAATGCGGATTGCAGCGTCGGGTTAGTCAACGTTGCTCAGGCGTTGAATCCTGCTTGATCAACCAGATTTTGTCGCTTTCTCGTTGGTTGACGAAGGTATCGACCACAGCATCTCGATCCGTTGTTTGGTTTCCTCTGCTGAAGGTTGTGGAGACGTCTGCCATGTGGAGGCGGCTGAGCATCGTGTTGGGCTCTTCAGCCAACTGCTTCTGGACATTGGATCCATCGCGGTTGAAGCCACCATCTCGGAAATCTGACCATGTGTCTGTCAAGCAGGGGACACATGTCTCGCAATGCTCAGCTGCAGGGCCCCATCGCTTTTGGCGAAGCAATCAGGGCAGGGATGAGGCTGCTGCTTGCTGGAGTCGATCGAGCCTTTGCTCACGGGAGCCCCAGAGTTCGATCAGCTTTGGCCGATTCTTGTCTGGCATGACTGAGAAGCGTTCACCCCGATAGATCTGTTTAAAGATCGCATCGACTTCTGCTCGGTAGGGAAGATCGACGGGTCTGATGCCGTCATCCTCCATGTCCACTGGCCAGCGATCAGTCATGGGGACAAAGACCACCAAATCAAGCCTCTGAAGCGTCTCTCTGACTCTCGGCACCATTGCTTCCACAAATGCATTATCGATATCGGTTGTTTGTTTATCGGCTGTGTATTGCGAGTAGGCGATGTAATCAATAGGTGCGCGATCGAAAATCACACAGTCGTTGATTGATGAATAAAGGTTCACGCGACTAGCGTTGTAATACATCTGGATGCCGTTGTGAAGACGGTTGCTTTCCTGACGGAATCGGATGTCATACATTTCGCCATCTAGGGCACGAAACGGCTCCTCTTCACGTGTGTATTGGGGATGCCGTTTGGTCCAGTCCCAGACCAAGGTGCTTTTGCCGAGAGAGTGAGATCCGCTGATGGCGATGCGCATGTTGAGTTCGGCAGTAGAGGATCGTCATTCATGATGTTTCGACCTCAATGAATGGATCAGCCAGACATCGGTTGAGCGTCGATGTCTGGTTTGGATCACGGTTAAAGGCCAATGGTGTGGAGTAAGCCTTCGCCACTGATCAATTCCGTTGCGATCGCAGCAATGAATCCGAGCATGGCTAGACGCCCGTTTAACTTCTCCGCCCGTGCGTGGAACCCCCAACCAGCGTCAGGTCCAGCAAGTTCCATGTGTGGTTCCTTGGGGTAGACGTTGTCGTGCCCCTCAAGATCGTGAGTCACCAGTCCGGTGGGTACCTGAAGTGTGGTTGCTGTCATGGATGTCTCCGAGTCGGACCTGTTTGGTCTACGCCTGCTGTTGGCTGCCTGGGAGGCAGGACAGCCGCCCATGCAGGTTCGGTTTCAGGACCTTTTCAGACTGGTTCCACGGGAGCACATTCACTGATTGGTTGTCCCAAGTGCGGGACACTGACCTCCGCCTACTCAGGCAAGTTTTCGACCGCACGGTGCATGAAACGTTTCACCAGCGGCATGGGCCAACCTTCGCGCTGCAGTGACTCAGCAATGTGATCAATCTGGAGGGCAATTTCCTCTGCGACGACATCCTCCAGCAAGGATTCGGAATGGTCAGTGCTGCTTGTCATGGGGATGCACGGCATCCACTTGCTTTAGCCCTGGTTCAGACAGGCCCGCAAATGCTTCAGCAATTCAGGAAACAATTGCGCATTTGCTTGCCCAGGTGATTTGGGTTGGCCAGAACTAAACCATCCGCGCAGTCTTGATGGCACCGAGCGCTCCCCAGAGGCATCCCGACGACATCACCCACCATCTGGTGCGAGCTTTCGGGGTTCTGGTCGGGGTCAGCGTTGTGGCTGTGGTGGTCTGGCTTGTCACTGCTTCGCGAGCCAACAGCTCCAGACTGCCGCTGGACACTGCCCTGGATCGCGTTGACTCCTCCGAAAGGACTCTGATTCGAGTACCCCACTAAATCGCCAGGTCTGGACCTGTGGAGAGTCACTGGAGAGTCATGGTTTCTGTGGAGAGTCACATCTCCGAGTCTCTAGTGCACTGGCGGCGAACAGCGTCGCCAGCCTGTCTTCAACATCGTCTCCCAAGCTTCCATGGCGTTGTGTCTGAGCATGCGTCGTCGTGACTGGGGCTCGGGCGGATGCGGTGGCACCCATCCATAAGTTCTCACGGAGACCCACTGCTCCTGGGCCGATGGCGTGTCGGGTTTGAACTGCACCAGCAGCTTTTGTGCACCGTTCACCAACCACCCCTCTCCTCCGGACTTCACTGGGGGTTCTGGGGTGGTTCGATTGCGGTTTGGCATGTTTAGCAGTCTGATCACACCCTGCTCAGAAGGATCACCAGGCCCAATGCTGGCTTGATCCGGTGTTGGTGTGATTCAGCTCTTGGGGCGGCATCTGTTGCAGAGCCCGAAGAATTCCAGCGTGTGAAAGATCAGCTTGAAGTTGTCCGTTTCCGGAGCCTGCACGTTCATTTCATGAATCGGGCACTGCTCGAGTGTCTGCGTCGTGCCGCAGCTCACACAGGTGAGATGGTGCTGATCACGATCGACCGGTGCGTAGAGCGCTTCGCCTGTCGGCAGATGCCGGCAGCGCACCTTGCCCTGTTGATGGAGTTTGCGCAGATTGCGATAAACGGTTGCAAGCCCCATGGCGCCCGGTTGCCCTTCCAGGCAGCGATGCAACTGCTGGCCGGTCATTTCGGACTGACTCTTTTGCAGTTCCTCCAGCAGCAATTGCTGCCGTTGCGTGCCTGTGGATCCTTGCTGCTCCATGCTGAAATCTGACCTCATGCCGCTGCGCTTCTGCTCTGGATCAGTTCGGCACTGATGGTCCAAAGGCGGGATCTCTGTTCTTGGCTGCGAGCGGCGCGAGCCACGGGCTGCTGTTTTGGAGCACCTCGCAGTCCTCCAAACTGACTGGGGCCGTAGTGCTCTCCACCTTTTGCTGATGGGGATGTTGCCGCCAGTAGCTGCGGTAGTGCCCCCTGTGCTGCGCTCTGGAACATGGGATCCATCAATCGGTAAGCCAGGGCTTCCTGCCAGGCGCCACTGGATGCCACCGAGAGCGGTTGAAGATTCGTCCGCGCCAGGCCTGGATGGGCTGCCAGCGATCTCACGCTGCTCCCAGATTGCTCGAGACGCTGATTGAATTCCAGTGCAAACATCACATTGGCCAACTTGCTCTGGCTGTAAGCCTTCCAGCGGTCGTAGCACTTTTCACCGCTCAGGTCATCCCAAGCGATCGCTCCGAAATATTGCGCTCCCGAGGTGACGGTGACGACTCGAGCGTGCTCACGGCCCTCCATCAGAGGCAGTAAGGCCTGCGTCAGAGCGAAGTGGCCAAGGTGATTCACCGCGAACTGCATTTCATGCCCCTGCTGACTCAGCAGCCGTGGAGGTGCCATCAATCCCGCGTTGTTGATCAAAAGATCCAACCGCTCGTAGCGCGACCGAACCTCTTGGCAACAGGCATCGACACTGTCGAGATCAGCGAGATCCAGGTCGAGCAGGTCCACGCCTGTGGACCCCAGCTCTAACAGTTCCGCGCGGGCCGCCTCTCCTTTGCGGCGGCTGCGACAGGCCATCAGCACAGTCGCTCCCGACCGGAGCAAGGCCCGCGTGGTTTCGAGGCCGAGGCCGCTGTTGGCACCTGTGACGAGGGCGATCCGTCCTCGCAAGTCAGGCATGTCGTCGATGGTCCAGCCCATGCGGCGAAGTCAGCGCCGGATCAGTCTCGCGGGTTCGCTCAGTCTTCGGGGAAGAGCAAGTCAGCAAGCTCGTCGGCATCCACGTCATAGACGCGCGCCAGCGAAGTTTCGATCGCGCTGGTCACCTCGCCAGGCAGGAAGCGCATGGCATTGAGAGCGTCTTCAGCGATCTCGTCGGTGAGCAGGACGTCTTCGGAATCCAGTTTTTCGTCGTTGATGATGGCCATCACCCAGCTCTGATAGGCATAAACCAGATCCGAGAACTCGAGTTCGGGATCATTGAGATCCAGGGTCATGGTCAGGCGTAGACGCGCAACACCAGTCTGACCCCCGGGGGAGAGGATGTCTTCAAGTGAGGATCAGCATGAGCCGTCCGGATCCCGAACAGTTGCAGGGCACGCTTGTGGACTTCGCTCTGCTGGAACTGATTCGCCAGCACCGCGAGAGCTTTCAGCCGCTCTGGACCGTTGATAGCTGGGCCAAGTTGATGATCTGGCTTTCGCTCAATTGCGGTTTGTCTGGAGAACGTGATGCCCTGGAGCACTTCGCCGCTGCCCTTGGTGAACGCATTACCTCGCGGTTGCGTCGAACTTTCTTTGAGCGAGAGCTGGCGGATCTGGAACTGCAGGTGCTGGCTGATCCGGCTGAACAGCAGGTTTTGCTGTTGTCGCAGGCTCCCCAGGACCCTGTTGTGCTCAGGCCTGATCGACTCTCAGTAGCTCTGGACAGGGTGGGACTGACCGACCGGGTTGTTGCGGAACGCAGTCGTTGGCAACAGCTGGAGGCCGTGGTGGCGATTCCCTGGAAGGGCTGATGTCTGAGAACAACGGCACCAGCCTGATCGGTCGCTACGGCAATGCCGGCTATGAAGCCGTCGCGGATGCGGTGATGGCATTTTTTGATCGACGCACTGACTTGCACCGACCGGGTATCGCCTTCGGTCCTGCCGGAGATCAGGAGCCGTCGAAGCTGAGCACCGATATCAGCCTGGTGGCCATCGATCGTGAGGATCCGGAGTCCTGTGCCCTCTCAGAGGTGATTGTCCGGGGCGTTCGTGCGGGGTTGGATCGCTATTTGCAGGAACGCCCCCTGTTCCGTGAAGTCTGCCCTGACCAGGCTCTGTTCGTGTTGCCGATTTTCAATCTGCAGCGCTATGCGCCCGGTGAGGGATTTCGTCAGTGGCACTGCGACTGGACCATCAGCGATGAGGCGACGGAACCTGTTCATCGCGTTCTGGCTTGGATCCTCTACTGCGACACCGTGGCTGAGGCCGGTACGGAGTTTCACTGGCAGCAGCATCACGAGGAGGCGGTGCGCGGAAAACTGGTGATTTTTCCTGCTGGCCCCAGTCACATTCACCGCGGCAGGGTGACGCAGAAGCACAGCAAAACCATTGCCACAGGTTGGATCAACGCAGGGACACAGGAGGGTTATCACCAGCGTTTGGCTCGTTCCTGAACGCTGGGATCTCACGCACGGTGTTGACCTGCTGTGGGAAAGGAATTTCAATCCCGTCCCGTTTGAACGCTGTCCAAATCGCCTGATTCACCTCACTCACAATGCCGATGTTGTTCATGGGGTCGGAGATCCAATAGCGCAGTGAATATTCGATGGCGGAGTCGCCGTAGTGCACCTGCAGCGCCCTCGGCGCTGGATGATTCAGCACTCTTGGCACGCTCAGAGCTGTCTGCTCCAAGAGCTTCAGCACCAGCTGGGGGTCATGGTGATAGGCGGCACCAACACGGATCTCACTGCGCCGCATCCGGTCGGTAGCGGTGTAACTAGTGGCTTGCGCGGTGAAAAACATCTGGTTGGGAATCAGCAGTTCCGCGTTGTCTCGATCTCGCCAGAGCAAGGTGGCGCGCAGGCCCAGCTTGCGCACTTCGCAAGGATCTCCATCCACCATCAAAATTTCGCCTGGACGCACTGACCCTTCAAACAGCAGCCAGATGCCGCTGATGAAGTTGGAGAAGACCTCCTTGATGCCGAAGCCAAGGCCCACGGACAGTCCACCGGCGATGGCGACCAGAGCCGTGGAGTTCAGCCCGATGTGAAACCCCACAGCCGTGATGCCAATGCCAACGACCAAATAGCGGACGATCAGCTCAAGAGCCTTGCGGCTGCTGTCGCTGCAGCTGAGCAGTTTCTGCAGCATCCAGGCCAGGCCAGCGGCTGGAAGTTTGGTGCCCACCAGCAGTAGATAGGTCACCAGCAGGGCGACGACCAGGTTGTTCACGGTGAGGATCTCACCGAAGAGGCTGCCCAGCTTGATCACGCCCAGATCAGCGGGATTGTCGAACTTGCTGATCAGGTTCAAGCCCACCAGAAGCAGAAACAGCGGTCTGAGCAGACGACTTTCCAGTTGATGAACGCTGGAGGTAGGCAGTAGCAGCTGCAGCAGTTGGTTCAAGAGGTTGAGCAGATTCCAGCCCAGCCAGCAGAGGCCGGCGTAGCTCACCAGCCCAGTCTTTCCGCCTGGAAGCTCGATCAGCCAGGCGATGAACAACATGGCGATCGGCGCCACCAGCAATCTCAGTGCCGGATGGAGGCTTTCAAACCGCCGTTGCGGGTTGCTCAGGTGCCATCCCACAGTCAGTCCAAGGATCAGCAGCACTTGGGCAACCACAGCGGTTCGCTGCAGATAACCCAGCCAGCCGACGATTTCCCAGAACAGTTGGTTCATGATCCACTCCCCAGGGCTTTGAGCAGGGAATCCAGGCTGGACCGCGGGTTTGAGGTTCCAAACACCAGTGGAACCAGCACTTGTGACCCATCGCGAGCGAGGTTGCGATGGTGAGCCAGCCGTGCCAGGGCTGATTCATGCAGCATCGAATCTTCTCGAGACTGCACCAACGTGGCCAGCGTTTGGGAACTCCGCACCGGCACAGACACGGCAGGGTTCACTGGCAGGAAAGCAAGGGAGCGCAGCGACAGATTCCTCTGCACCATCGGGTTGGTGAGGAACTGGGCCAGGCTCACGGCTACTTCACGTTGGCGTGGACTTGAGTTCGCTCCGAGTGCCAGCACCCTCACGGCATTCATGGGGCTTGCGGTGCCGGCAGGGCCTCGGGGAAGTGGCGAAACCCCGAGGTTGTCGCCCATCAGATCTCTGAGTCGCAGCAGGCTGTTGGAGTTGCAGCTCACCCAGTCGAGCTCACCCTCGTTGAGCAGGTTTTCCAGTTGCCCCTGGTCCTGGAAAAAGGAGATGTTTTGCTGAGCACTGGCTCGTTGCAACCAGGTCAGCCATGCCACCAGCGACTCGGTGTCTTGTGCACTCAGGTTCTGGTCATCGTTGGCGCGCGACAGGCTTTGCATGGCTCCCAGACTCCCAGCGGTCCACAGCACTTCCGAGAAGCTCACCGCCAATCCAATGCGGGTCCCGGATGCGCCCTGTTGGAGAAGCTCCTGCAATGTGGTGGGAGGGCTCTGAACGGTCTCGCTGTTGAAGCAGGCGATCTGCGGATAGATCACGATCGGCTGGGCCGTGATTCGGCCGTCGTTGAGCTTCACCCGCTCCCACAACGTTGTCTCAGTTTGTTGGCGTTTGAAGTCCTGCAAAGGAAGCTCGTCCGTCAGCCCGTCACTCAGCAATTGATTGGCCTGAGGGGCATCCGTGACCACCAGGTCAGGGCCTAGATCTGAGGCATTGCGGCGCTGCAGTTCCTGGTTGAGATTGGCGCGCTTGTAAAGCGCGACCTGCACTTCCACGTTGGGCTTGATCTTGCGGAAATCGCTGATGATCAGCTCAATGCGTTGGCGGAAGTCGGTCTGTGTGGTGGTGTCGATCGTGCTGTCCTGGTCGATCACCATGGCCAGGTAAAGCATCACCGGCAGCTCATTGCCGAGGCGACTGCAACCGCTGACGCTGAGCAGCAGGGTGGAGAGCAAGACGCTGGCTGCAAGCCGAGCACGCACGGTGGAGAAGTGATTGACCGAGCCATTCTGATCTTCAAATTCGTGGCTGTCTCGCTACTGCTCTCTCAAGGGCCATCCAGCTCGCCCGATTGCCCAGCTTGTTGATATTGCGGACTTGGTTTGTTCAGACAGCTGTTTTGCGAGCATGGATCGCTGTTGTTGAGCGCGTCCTGTGTCCGAGCTGGCCAAGACCTATGACCCGGTGGGCACCGAGGCCCGCTGGCAGCAGGCCTGGGAGGAGCAAGGTGCTTTTCATCCCGACCCCAAGGCGCCTGGGGATCCGTTTTCGGTGGTGATCCCCCCTCCGAACGTCACCGGCAGCCTGCACATGGGCCACGCCTTCAACACGGCCTTGATCGACACGATCGTGCGCTACCAGCGCTTGGCGGGAAAAAACGTGCTCTGTCTCCCCGGCACGGATCATGCTTCGATCGCGGTGCAGACGATTCTGGAGAAGCAGCTCAAGGAGGAGGGCAAGACTCGTCATGGTCTCGGCCGTGATGCCTTTCTGGAGCGGGCCTGGAAGTGGAAGGCCGAAAGCGGTGGCCGCATCGTCGATCAGCTGCGCAGGCTCGGCTATTCGGTGGATTGGGGTCGGCAGCGTTTCACCCTGGATGAAGGTCTCAGCGAAGCCGTCAAAGAAGCCTTTGTGCGTCTGCATGAGCAGGGTCTGATCTATCGGGGCGAGTATCTGGTGAATTGGTGCCCTGCCTCCGGTTCGGCGGTGAGTGATCTGGAGGTGGAAATGAAGGAGGTGGATGGTCATCTCTGGCATTTCCGTTATCCGCTCAGCAGTGGCGAGGGCCATCTGGAAGTGGCCACTACCCGGCCCGAAACGATGCTTGGCGACACGGCGGTGGCGGTGAATCCCAGCGACGAGCGCTACGCCCATCTCGTGGGTCAGACCCTCACGCTCCCCTTTGTGGGTCGTGAGATTCCGATCGTGGCTGACGACCACGTGGAGAAGGAGTTCGGTACTGGTTGCGTCAAGGTGACGCCTGCCCATGACCCCAATGATTTCGCCATCGGCCAGCGCCACGGTCTGCCCCAGATCACGGTGATGCGCAAGAACGGCACCATGAACAAAGAGGCCGGTGAGTTTGAGGGGCTGGATCGCTTTGAGGCGCGCAAAGCGGTGGTGGCTGGTCTCGAAGACCTTGGTCTGCTGGTGAAGGTGGAGGACTATCGCCACAGTGTTCCCCACTCCGATCGTGGCAAGGTCCCTGTGGAGCCTCTCTTGTCCACGCAGTGGTTCGTTAAGACCGAGCCGTTGGCAGCCCGTTGTCGTGAAGCGCTTGAGAAGCAGGATCCACGCTTCATTCCCGAGCGCTGGGAAAAGGTCTATCGCGACTGGCTCACCGACATCCGTGACTGGTGCATCAGCCGTCAGTTGTGGTGGGGACATCGCATTCCGGCCTGGTTCGTGATCAGTGAGACCGGTGGCAAGTACACCGACACCACGCCTTATGTGGTGGCACGCAACGAAGCGGAAGCTCTGGAGAAGGCCAAGGAAACGTTCGGTTCAGCCGCCGTGATTGAGCAGGACGAGGATGTTCTCGACACCTGGTTCTCCAGCGGCCTCTGGCCCTTTTCCACGTTGGGTTGGCCTAACGCCAACAGTGCCGATCTGCAGCGCTGGTACCCCACCAGCACCCTGGTGACAGGCTTCGACATCATCTTCTTCTGGGTGGCCCGGATGACGATGATGGCTGGTGCCTTCACGGGCGAGATGCCGTTCAAGGACGTCTATATCCACGGCCTGGTGAGGGACGAGCAGAACCGCAAGATGAGCAAGAGCGCCGGCAACGGCATCGATCCGCTGCTGTTGATTGAGCGTTACGGCACTGATGCTCTGCGTTTCGCGTTGGTGAGGGAAGTGGCTGGTGCCGGTCAGGACATCCGCCTGGATTACGACCGCAAAACAGACACCTCGGCCACTGTTGAAGCCTCACGCAATTTCGCCAACAAGCTTTGGAACGCCACCCGTTTCGCGTTGATGAATCTCGATGGTGCGACTCCGGCTCAATTGGGAGATGCTGATCCTGCTGCTCTGCAGTTGGCGGATCGTTGGATCCTGTCGCGCCTGGCCCGGGTGAATCGCGAAACCGCAGACCGCTACAGCCGTTACGGCCTGGGGGAAGCGGCCAAGGGGCTGTATGAGTTTGCTTGGAACGACGTTTGCGACTGGTATCTGGAGCTGAGCAAGCGCAGGCTGAATCCAGGGGACAACGCCAGCGCTGAGGTACTCGCTGACCAGCGCACTGCCCGGCAGGTGCTGGCCAAGGTGATCAGTCAGATGCACCTGATGCTGAATCCGCTGATGCCGCATCTCACCGAGGAGTTATGGCACAGCGTTACCGCAGAGCCTGAGACCACGTTGTTGGCACTTCAGGCCTGGCCGGACGTCAATCAGGCAGCGCTGGATGATGATCTCGAGGCCTCATTTGCCGAGTTGATCGCCGCCATCCGCGTGGTGCGCAATCTGCGCGCGGTTGCTGGCCTCAAGCCTTCCCAGACCGTTCCGGTGCGTTTCGTGAGTGGCCGCGGCGATCTTGTTGAGGTGCTGCAGCAGGGGATGGCCGACATCACGGCGCTCACCAGAGCTGAAACGGTTCAGGTGATGACGCCGTCTGAGGCGGATGCAGCACCGGTGACCAAGGCTTTGGCTGGTGTCAGCGGTGAGCTTCAGGTGCTGCTTCCGATTGAAGGCTTGGTGGATCTCGATGCCTTGAAGGCTCGTCTGGAGAAGGACATCGCCAAGGCTGAGAAGGAGATCAAGGGTCTCTCCGGTCGACTGGCTAATCCCAATTTCGCTGACAAGGCACCGGCTGCGGTGGTGGCGGAATGCAAGGCCAACTTGGCTGAGGCTGAGTCACAGGCTGATCTGGCCCGCAGGCGTCTGGAGGATCTCAGCTGAGTCGCTTGCGCTGCTCAGATCCCTAGCCTTCACCCAGCTCTGGTTGTGACCGCTGGACTCTCCTTTGATCAAGGTCGAAAGGCTGAGCAAGACGTATCGCGTCGCTGACAAGCAGCCTGGCCTGGCCGGTACTCTTCGCCATTTTCTGCGTCGGCGCCAGCGAGATGTGTCGGCGGTTCGGGATGTGTCGTTCGCGATCGCTCCCGGAGAGATGGTCGGTTTTCTCGGAGCCAACGGCGCCGGCAAGACGACCACGCTCAAAATGCTGTGTGGCTTGATCTATCCCAGTTCTGGACAGGTGCTGGTGGCTGGTCATCACCCCCAGCGACGGCACCCCGATTTTCTGCGGCGTATCACGTTGGTGATGGGCCAGAAGCAACAGCTCATTTGGGATTTGCCGCCGATGGATTCGTTACGCGTCAACGCGGCGGTCTACGGCATTCCGGATCGTGTTGCCAGCAGACGGATTGCCGAGCTGTCAGACCTGCTTGAGCTGGGCGAAGAACTCACTCGTCCGGTGCGCAAGTTGTCGTTGGGTCAGCGCATGAAGGCTGAGCTGCTCGCTGCCTTGCTGCATGAACCGGAGCTGTTGTTTCTGGACGAGCCGACCCTGGGGTTGGATGTGAACGCCCAGTTGCGGGTGCGCCAGTTTCTGGCCGAGTACAACCGCCGCACCGGTGCCACTGTTTTATTGACCAGTCACTACATGGCTGACATCACGGCTCTTTGTCCCCGTGTGTTGCTGATTCACCAGGGTCAGTTGTTCCATGACGGTCCCCTGGATCGCCTCACCAGTCGTCTCGCTCCAGAGCGCCATGTGAGGCTTGAATTGGAAGAGCCCGCTCCTGCCGAAGCCTTTTCTGGATTGGGTCATCTCGACAGCCTTGAGAACTGCGAGGTCAACCTGCGGGTGGACCCGGCATCACTCACAAGGGTTCTGGCACAGATCCTGGAACGTTTTGAGGTGCGTGATCTGGAGGTGAATGACCCTCCGATTGATCAGTTGATCGGCGAGTTGTTTCGCCAGGGAAGCCTCTGATGCGTCTCTTCGGGCTCAATCGTCGAATCGTGCGCGCTCTGTTGGGTAGTCAGTACGCGCACATGCTCGAGTACCGCGCTGAGATCGCACTCTGGGCTTTGTCTGGAGTGCTGCCGTTCATCATGCTCAGCCTCTGGAGCGGCAGTGACGCCCGGTCTCAACTGGGTTTAGACGGAGTGGCTCTGGACCGTTATTTCCTCAGCGCCTTTCTGGTGCGTCAGTTTTCGGTGGTTTGGATGGTTTATGCCTTCGAGGAAGATGCGCTGCTGGGCAGGCTCTCGCCCTATTTGCTTCAACCGTTGCATCCCCTCTGGCGCTATGTGGCCTCGCACCTGGGTGAGCAGCTCACCCGGCTGCCCTTCGCTGCCGGCATCGCCGGTGTGTTTTTTCTGATTCAGCCGCAAGCCTTCTGGATTCCATCGCTGGGTGGATTTCTGCTGGCTTGGATCGCCACCTGGATGGCCTTTGCGATCGCTTTTTTGCTTCAGAGCCTGATTGCATCGTTGTGTTTCTGGAGTGAGAAAGCCACGGCGCTGGAGCGGTTGCTGTTTCTGCCTTTTCTGTTCCTCTCCGGACTGCTGGCTCCCTTAACGGCCTTCCCACCTGCTGTGCAGGCCTGGGTGCGCTGGACACCTTTCCCCTATCTGATCGATTTTCCAGCTCGGGTTTTGTCGGGTGATTCGGTGGATCTGGCAGCAGGTTTCGCTGCACAGTTGGCATGGGTGGGCTTGCTTCTGCCGCTGGTGTTGTTGCTTTGGCGAGCCGGTGTTCGGCGCTACAGCGCCATGGGGGCCTGAGATGGGGCGCTACTGGCGAACCTTGCGCCGTTTCTGGGGCACCGCTCTGGCCACCCAGCTGGAATATCAGCTGAATGTGGTGGTGGAGCTGCTGGCCGTGGTCCTCAGCCTCGGCGGCAGCCTGTTGCTGTTGTCTCTTTTCTTTGGTCCCGGCCGGGAGCTTGGGGGATGGAACTGGAACCAGGCTTTGATCGTTCAGGGGTTTTACACCGTGTTCGACGGTATGACGACCGCCTGGCTGAGGCCCAACCTGGGAGCGATCGTCACCTATGTGCGTGAGGGCAACCTTGATTTTGTGCTGCTCAAACCGATCGACAGTCAGTTCTGGGTGTCACTGCGCACCTTCGCTCCAGCGGGACTGTCTGAAGTCGTTCTGGGCCTAGGCCTGGCCGCTTGGGGCGCGCACCAATCCGGTGTCGTGTTGACCCCAGCTGTGCTGGTCACCGTGTTGCTGATGCTGTTGGTTGCCGCAGTGATCCTTTATTCGCTGTGGTTTCTGATTGCTGCCACCAGCATCTGGTTTGTGAAGACTTGGAACGCCACAGAAGTGCTGCGGGCCGTGTTGGCGTCTGGGCGCTATCCCCTTGAGGCTTATCCCGCGCCGTTGAGGCTGCTGTTCACTTTGGTGGTTCCTGTGGCGTTTCTCACCACAGTGCCTGCTGAGGTGCTGCTTGGTCGGGCTTCACTCCCCTTGCTGGCCTTGGGTGTTGTCTTGTCAGCAGTGTTTTTTGCCGCTGCCCGGAGCTTTTGGTTGTTTGCACTGCGTCATTACACCTCGGCGTCCAGCTAACCGAGCGGATTCGGCTCTCATGACGTTGGGTTGCTTCGATTCAGTGAATTGATGAGGGTGTTCGAATCGGAGCCTGGTGCTGGATACAGCGTGGTGCAGTCAAAGGCAAAATCAGCGCCGCTGCGTTGAACAATGCCAGCAATATCAAGAAAAATGGATTGTTGAATATCAAGCCAGTCTTTCCATACCGTTGTTTTGGTGAAGCAATAAACCATCATGTTGATGGACGATGAATCCCATTCGTTGAAGTTCACAAGAATGCTTTGGCTCTGATCAATGTCTGGATGTTGCCGAAGGTGATTGCGAACTTCTTTGGAAATGCCATCAATCTTCCCTAAATCTTCATAGCGCAAACTGATATTGGCGCGAATTCTGCGGTTATACATTTCGCCTGGATTTTCAATCGGGTTTGTTGCAAAGACTGAATTCGGTATATATAAGGGCCGGCGGTCAAAAGTACGAATTCTGGTGTAGTACCAGCCAATGTTTTCAACCGTCCCTTCCAGGTTGTTTGCGTTGATCCAGTCGCCTTCGCGGAATGGGCGGTTGAAAAACAGCATGAAGCCAGAGAGAAAGTTCTGACTGATTTGTTGGGTCGCGAAGGATAAGCCGATGCCTGCTCCGCCCAGCATCGTGGCAATGGCTCCCGACGGAACTCCGAAGTTCACCATTAGAACTGCGGTCGCAACAAGAAGCACAAAAATAGTGTAAAGCCTGCTCATCACGTTGATCAGCATGGCTTCATCCTGCTGGTCCTCGATTCGAATCCATCGCCTCATCGATGCAGATCGCACCACGGTTTGGCCGATATTCATCACTGCCCAGGTGATGCTGGCGATCACCAGAGTTGTGGAGATTTTGTTCACTTGAGACTGAGCGACTAGCCCGAGTCCAAGCTCTTTGTTCAGTTGATGGATGATCCAGCTGGCATAGAGAGAAACGCCAAGTCCGAACAGAACAGGGCGCCGCAGGGCTGCTGCGAGATGGCTGCCCATGTTGCGTCCATGGCGGCTCAACATCTGAAGTGTTACCCAGGCACCGAGAAGAGCCAGGGTTCCAACCAGTAATCCGAGGTTGGTTTGCAGGAACTGGAGGTGTAACTTCGCGGCCAAATGAGACTGAGTCACGCGACCCTGCTTCGCTGTCGCGAACCTAGCTCACGTCGTCTGGAGTGTCCTGGTTAATCACCTGCTCCGCTTGCAGCTGGGGCTTGAGGCTTTGGCTTGTGCTTGGAGGCCATTCCATTGGGTAGATCTGACGCTGAGGGAAGGGAATACTGATGTTGTCTTTCTCGAAGCGCTTCCAGATCGCACGACGAAGATCACTACCCACGTTGAAGGCATCGAGGGGGTTTGAGACCCAGAATGACATTTTGTAGTTGATCGAGGAGTCTGCGAATTCAATGACAAATGCCGCTGCAGGCGGATACGTCTTCACTTTGGAATGCTCTGCCGCGATCTCCAACAGCATGTCGATGATCATTTCGGGGTCGTGTTGATAGGCGGCACTCACAAATACGCTGTCGCGCCTTGAGGTTTCAGTCGCTGTATAAGAAGCGGCCTCCTGGGTGAAAAAATTCTGATTGGGAATTAGCAGTTCGGCGCCATCACGACCTCGCCTCAATTGTGTGGCGCGCAAACCCAGTTTCCGTACCGTGCAGGGATCACCATTGATCATCAGGATCTCCCCAGGTCGGACTGATCCTTCGAAGAGCAGCCAGATGCTGCTGATGAAGTTGGAGATGATTTCCTTGGTACCAAAACCAATTCCTACTGACAATCCACCTGCGATTGCGATAAAGGCAGTGCCGTCGATGCCGATGTAATAGGCCACACCGGTGATGCCGATGCCGATCACGCTGTATCGGAACAACAACTCCAGACCGCGCTGATTGTTTTTCTTGACTCCAAAGATCACTCCGCTGAGCCAGGCCATCAGTGCTGCAGGCCTGGAGGCAATGGTCACGATTAGGTAGATCGCCACAACGGCCGTATACATTTTGCCGAGCGACATCTCAACTCCGAAGAGATTGGCGACCCCAATTCTCGCCAAATTTTCCCTACTACCAAGCAAGCTCAGCAGCGACAACGTGGCTGCGAAGACATAGATCGGTTTGAACAGGCTTGTTTCCACTTCTCCGATTGGAAAGCGAGGATTGGTTTTTTCCACCAACACTTTCAAGGGAGTGAATAGATTCCAGCCCAGCCAGAGCAGTCCGAAGTAACGCAGCAGTCCGTAGGGAACTTGTACGAGTGCGAAGACTTCTGCGATCAAAAGCACCAGAGCGGGCCCCAACAGCACGCGGATTGAATCCGGTAAGCGTTGATGTAGGCCTGCTCGGTTGAGAAGGCGCTGGAGATGTTGGTTGCGCCTAAGAAGGATGCTGCGTGTACGCGCAATTAGGAGCACAACTAGCACCAGGATTAACTGAATCAGAACAGGCCAGCGCTCCACAAACGACAGCCAACTGAGCATTTCGACCAGGATGTCTCCTGGAGCCACCGTGATCAGAAGATTGGAGAAGGTGAGCATCATGAGGATGACCTCAAAACGGTCTGCAGTTGCTTAGCTGCGTTGGCGGGAGTTTTCGCCCCAAAGATCACATCATTGATGATGTTTTGAATGGTTTTGGCAAGTTTTGGATTTGAATCGATGGCAGCGACAATTTCATCGCCAACTTTGATGTCTTCCTTACCTTTGAAGATATAGAGATTCTTGATTCCAGGGATCTGGCGGTTGATGATTGTGGCCGCTGCGGGATTCACGGGGTAGTTGGTGCGAAAACGAAGTGCCCAGGTCTTCTGGGCCCAGGGTTGAACGATGAATTGCATCAGCTCTTCAGCGGTTTGCCGCTGGCGTGGACTGGAGTTGCGCCCCAGACCCCACACCTGGAGTTTGCTGATGGGCGTGCCCGGAGCTTCGGGGCCAGCGGGCAAAAGGGACATGCCGAGATTGTCTTTCATCGCTTCTCTCAGTTGAGGTAACTGTGAGCTCCAGCAGCTGATCCAGTGCAGTTGGCCATCAATCAACTGTCTGCGCAGGGTGGCCTGATCCCTGAGGAACATCACGTTCTGCTGATAGCTGGCATCCCGCAGCCAGCTCAGCCAGCGAACCAAACGCTGATTTTGTTGAGCAGTGGGTTGTTGGCCTCGCAGGGAACTCACCAGTGCGTTGCCCGCTTTGAACCCGCTCATGCTCCAGTAGAGGTCTTCAACGCTCTGGGCGATGCCAAACACCTGACCCTCACCGCTTTGTTTGGACATCAGTGCCAGCGTTGTCGGCGGCTCTTTGAGTTTGCGTTTGTCGTAACAGGCGAGCTGGAGGTGCTGGGAGACCGGAAGACCTGTGACTTCGCCACGCGAGTTGGTGACGCGTTGCAGTAAGCCTGGTGCGATGGCGTTGCGTTGTTCTGGTGTGATGGGCACCGGATCCAGCAGCTTTGCTTCGTAGAGTTCCTGGATGAGGCGGGCATCGCCCATCACCAGATCTGGACCCAGTCCGCTAGAGGTCTGGCGTGCCAGTTCCGATTGGACGACAGATTCTGAATAGAGAGCGGGTTGGATACGCAAGCCTGGGACCACATCCCCAAGATTGGTCTGAAAGCTGCGCAGACGTTTCCGGTCCCTAGAGCTGTCAGCCGGGGTGACTGTTTCATCGGTGGGCATGATGCGGGCCACCCGCAGCATTTTGATCGGTGTTCGACCGCTGCTGCTGCAAGAGCTCAGTAGCCCAGCTGTGCAGAGAAGCCCCACCAACAGCAAGCGCTTTCGGATCAGTGGTGCCCGGTGACAATGATGTTGCACAGCAGCCTGCAAGTCTTCCTTTCAGGGCTTCGACGCTAAGCCTGACAAGGGTTGGGTCAGTGTTCTGATCTCACTGGTTGCCTGGGTCAGTGTGGTGCGGTTCTGTTGTTGTTGCAGTCCTAGGAACAGTGATGGCACCGATGGATGAAGGATGGAAGCAATCGTTCAGCTGATTGACACCGACGCTCTTTTGGCCTGGCTGGAGTCGCCTGCAGGTGCCCTGCTGTTCATTCCGCTTTACGCCACGTGGGTGACCCTGCTGCTGCCGGGGATCTGGGCATCGATGTTGGCGGGCGCGTTGTATGGCCCCTGGTTGGGAAGCCTGATTGTGTTCGCTGGGGCAACACTTGGAGCGGAGACTGCATTCCTGCTTGGTCGGCACTGGCTCAGGGGCTGGGCGCAGCAGCGCTTGAGTCGTTTCCCGAAGTTGTTGGCGATTGAGAAGGCCGTCAGTCGGGAGGGGTTTCGCTTGGTGTTGCTGACGCGCCTCTCACCCGCTTTCCCATTCTCTTTGCTGAACCTGGCTTACGGATTGAGTGAGGTGAGTCTGCGGGACTACAACCTCGGCTTAATCGGGATCATTCCCGGCACGATTTTGTTCTGCGCTCTCGGCGCCCTGGCCGGCAGCGCAGCAAGGTTTGGTGAGGTGCTGGCTGGAGAGACCTCCGCGCAGGCCTGGGTGCTTCGTGTCGTGGGGGTGCTGGCCACGGTTGCAGTGGTGTGGCTGGTGGGACGCTCCGCTCGCAAAGCCCTTCAGGAAGCAAGCGCGGAGGTTCAGGATCCTGAGCTCTGATCGGGATCAGGCAATCGCCAGTCACGCAGAGCGGCGATCACAACAAACCAACCCAGCCGGGCTTTGGATGTGAATCCGCTGCGGCTGCTGAGGTCGTCATATTTGGCACGACCGCACTGTGTTTTGATCCAGCGGAAGACAATTAGACGATTTCTTTCTGCGTGGTTCATTGCGTTTGTGGCGGCGATGATGTGTCGCTGTATTTATTGATCTGATTTGGTATCACGCTGATCGTTACATTGATGTCCTCAAGGCCAAGATCTTCTTTCCCTCTCTTCACAAGGGCTGCAGAAAGATTGTTGGCTAAGTCTTCTGTAAGCACCCCTTTAGGTGCGCTGAAGACCAAATCCACAGTGGCATTGTTGTTACTTACGCGAACGTTGCTGAACAGCATCCGTACTCTTTGCCAGAGATAGGGGTTATCGCTGGTGACTTTGAGCTCACGGACCTGCCCTGCTTTAAAAGCATCGAACTTACTTTCAATCTCCTGCTTGATGCTGAAATCGTGCAGCGCGGAGGACAGTGGAATGCATAACAGTCCAAGCAGACCCAACCAAAGCAAAAGATTTCGCCAGCAATGAACAAGGCTTCCGTAGCGCTGCACAAGGAAGACGAACAGGCTCGCCACCGTGATTCCGATCAGGTTGGCGAGGAACAACAGGAAGGAGCCTTCGGAAATCTGATTGGTGATGCCGGCCACGGTGCCGCGACCAAACACTGCCACCACCTCTTTGCCCATGCTCAGGCCGATACCGCAGACGCACAGCGGTGGAACCAGCGCCACGGCGACTGCGACTCCGGCCAGTGAATTGGAGAGCCGTTCACGGGTCATGCTGAATGATCCGGCCACAGCCGCCGCTACAGCTATGCCCAGGTCGATCAGGTTGGGAGCTGTGCGGGAGGTCATCTCTCGATTCACTTCACTCACATCCAGCAGTGATGCCAGCAATGCTGAGGTGGCAACCACGGTGAGCACGCCGATCACCACCGTCAGCAGCGAGCGCTTTGCCAGCTTGTTGTTGCTGATCGAGAGTGCAAAAGCGAGGCTGAGGATTGGGTCCATCAGCGGTGCCACGATCATCGCTCCGATCACTACTGCGGCGCTGTTGGAGATCAGTCCCAGCGTGGCGATCACCGCTGCGCACAGCAGCAGCACGAAAAAACCGAGTGAGGGTTTCGATGAAGCGATTCGGGCCTCGTAAAGCTCCTTGCGTGGGATCCGGCTTTCGAGGTTGATCTGCCATTCACCGGACAGATTGTTCAGAAAGCTTCCAAAGGGAGATGAGGAGTCCAATCGGGCTAGGTGTTGAACATGACGGCCTGTTCAGTCTCCGTCATCACAACCCGTGATCGGATGTATTGATCACGGGCCACGATTTTTAGAGTTCGGTGGATTGGAGCAAGGTGATCAGTTCCGCTTCATCGATCACGTTGATGCCCAGTTTGTTGGCCTTCTCCAGCTTGCTGCCGGCCTCTTCTCCAGCGAGCACGAAGGAGGTCTTTTTGCTGACGGAGCTGCTGACTTTGCCTCCTGCGGCTTCAATCAGCTCTTTCGCTTGGCTGCGGCTCATCGAGGGAAGTGTGCCTGTGAGGACCACGGTCTGACCGGAGAGCACTCCATCCGAGCTGCTGCGACTTGCCAAGTCTTGACGCTCTTGCTGACTGGTGGCCAGCGAGAGGCCCACCTCTAGAAGTTGCTGAATCAGCGCCTGATTAGCGCCAGTGTTGAACCATTGCTGCAGGCTCTGAGTGATCTCAGGACCAATCCCATGCAGCTCGCTGATTGCTTCAGGCTGATCAACGGCTGTCTGGGACAGCGTGGCAACGTCTGGAAATGCTGCTGCTAAGGCTTTGGCGTTGACCTCACCCACGTGGTGAATGCCGAGCCCATAGAGCTGGCGTGCCCAGGGCTGGGCACGGGATGCCTCCATGGCTGACACAAGGTTCTCGGCACTTTTCTCCCCCATCCGTTCCAGGCTGCTCAGCAGTGCGGCATCGAGGCGATACAGGTCGGAGATTGCATGCACCAGTCCCCTCTCCACAAGCTGTTCGATCAATTTGCCGCCCATTCCCTCCACATCGAGAGCTCCCTTGCTGACCCAGTGACGCAAAGCGCCGCGCAGGATTGCCGGGCAGCTGCTGTTCACGCATCGGGTTGCGGCTTCGCCGCTTTCGCGAACCAGCTTGGAGTTGCAACTGGGGCACTGATGGGGAAGGTCAAGGGGCTGAGCGCCTTCAGGCCTGAGTTCGGGAAGAACGCGAAGCACTTCAGGGATGATCTCGCCGGCCTTGCGCACCACGATCGTGTCGCCGCTGTGGAGATCCAGTTCAGCCAGTCGGTCGGCGTTATGCAGTGTGGCCCGACTGACGCTGGTGCCAGCCAGAGCAACCGGTTCGAATTCGGCCACTGGGGTGATCACGCCGGTGCGACCGACTTGGCAGGTCAGGCGAACCAGCCGGCTTGGAGCTTCCTCGGCGGGGTATTTCAGAGCGATGGCCCAGCGTGGTGCTTTCTGCGTAAAACCCGCGGTGTCCTGGAGGCGCAGGTCGTCGAGCTTCACCACCACTCCGTCTGTGGCGTAGTCAAGGTCGTGACGGCGGCTGTCCCATGTGTTGAAGAAGCTCTCCACCGCAGCGAGATTCGGCAGCAGGGCTGCATTGGGATTAACCCGGAAGCCTGCGCTTCTAAGCCAGCTGAGGCATTCCCACTGGCTAGTCGGGCGTGGCCCATCCCAGTCTTCCGGTAAGTGCAGTGTGTACGCGAAGAAATCCAGTCGCCGTGCCGCTACGACTTTTGGATCGAGTTGGCGCAGGGTGCCGGCACAGGCATTGCGGGGATTGGCAAAGAGCGGTTCACCCCGCGCTGCACGCTCGGCATTGATGGCAGCAAAGGTGCGGTCGGGAATCAGGGCCTCGCCACGAACTTCCACCCAGTCGGGTGGGGGATCCAGATGCAGCCTCAGCGGGATCGATGCGATGGTGCGCACATTGGTGGTGATCTCTTCTCCCTGTTCCCCATCGCCGCGGGTGGTGCCTCGGATCAGCACTCCGTTCTCGTAACTCAGAGCGAGGGCATTGCCGTCGATCTTGAGTTCACCGACCATGGCCAGTGCCGGCACGGGTGCACCCGCTTGTGGCTCTCTGTCGAGCACCTTCAGCAGGCGTGCATACCAGCTGCGCAACTCTTCGGGGCTGAATGCGTTGTCGAGGCTGAACAGCGGGATGCGGTGGGTCACGCTGGTAAAGCCCTCGGAGGGCGTTCCCCCTACCCGCTGGGTCGGACTGTCGCTGATCACCAGTTCGGGGTGAGCTGTCTCCAGATCCAGCAGTTCGCGGTAAAGCCTGTCGTAGACAGCGTCCTCCAGTTCGGGAGCATCCAGCACGTAGTACGCGTGGGCGGCCCGGGTGAGCAGCTGCCTCAGTTCAGCGGCGCGCTCGCTGATCTGATTCGGCGCAGTCTGTGGAGCTGGAGCGGTCACGGGCAGGACGACTTAGCTCTTGATGGTGGCGATCCGCTCGATTTTCCAGGTGTCTTCCACCTTGGTGAAGGTGAAGTCGAGGGGCATCTCTTCCTTGTTTTCCGCGATCAGCTTCACAGTGAGGATCATGCTGCCCTCCTGTAAACGTGGCCGACCGGATTTGAGGTTGCGAAAGCGGTTGAGCTTTAGGCCTGCAAGGAAGCGAATGAATTGCTGTCGGTTGACGTGCTGCCGGTACGACTTGGTGGTGAGCAGATAGGCCGCATCCACACGGCCTGCCGCCACCTGAGTGAAAAATTGCTTGATCAGCGGGTTGATGCCGCGGGCGCTGAGCACCAGCTTCACGGCGGTGATCGTCCAATAAAGAAGCAGGGCACCACCCCCGGCCAGGAGGGCCTTGCTCCCGATCTCCCGCACCAGACCCAGATCCATCAGCTGATTCCAAGTGAGTGCAGAGTCTGACTGACGGACCGCTGGATGGAGGCAGACTGGGCCGACGATGTTGTTCAAGGCCACCGCCACTCATGCCGCTCGAGCCGCTGCTCCCTCTGTTTCATCGCCTGAATCGGGAGCATTTCGAGGGAGCTCTCTGCCAAGGACATCAACCCTTGCTGGCGTTGCGTTGGAGTGATGGTCGCTTGCGTCGTACGGCCGGTCTCTACCGGCGAGGACCTGCTGTCGCGCCACCCTTCGGGCGTGAAATTGTGTTGTCCAAACCCTTACTGGACCCTCTACCGAGAGAGGCCACTGAAAGCACCCTCTGTCACGAGATGATCCATGCCTGGGTGGACCTCGTGCTGAAGCGCGAGGAGGGGCATGGACCCTGCTTTCGGCATCGCATGGAGACCATCAACGCTGCTCAGACACGATTTGAGGTCAGCGTGCGCCACCGCTTCCCTGTGCCGCAGAGCTCTCCGCGCTGGATTGCGATCTGTCCTCAATGCGGGCACCAGACTCCGTATCGCCGCAGGATGCGTCAGGCGGCCTGTCGATTGTGCTGCGATCGGCTTCATGGGGGTCGCTGGAATTCCAGTTGTCTGCTTCGCTACGAACCAGCAGCGGAGCTGAGCTGAGCGGAATGGAGGTTTTTCTCTGGGTGTTGGAGGCAGGCGGTGTTTCGATCGTGCTGATTGGTCTGCAACGGGAGCGTTGGTTGCAGCACAGACGTCGGTAACGTCGGTGCATGGATTCACGTCGACAACGCTCGCAGCGCAGTCCTGATCCCTTCGACCGGCGGCTTGACCGCTGGTTGGATACCGGACGTCAGCTCGTGGATGGTGTCTCCGGAGCCAGGCCGGGGCGACGCAGTTTGGATCGCCTGGATGGCGCTTCCCGCTTGGATGCGATGGGTCGTTGGGTTGGTGACCGAATCGACTGGCTATTGGATGAAGAGGATGACTGGCGTGAGGTGTCTGAGCGTTCGCAGAGTTGGCAGTCCGCACGCCCTAAGCCTGCAAACGTTTCACCAACGGTTGATCAATCAACGCCTTCAAGACGTAAACGGCCACTCCAGGCGCTCTCCCGCCGCCAGCCGGTGTTGCCTCCGCCAGTGACCTCGACATCGCCTGCGAGTCCGTCCGGCGAAGATGATGTCTGGCCAGAAGATGACAGTTTCCGAGTGGAGCGATGGAAGCGATCCGCCAATCGTGATGCCTTGACAGATTCTGGTTCTTCGCCAACAGCTTCTTCTCCGACAGCCTCATCGCCAACCTCTCGGTCGTCATCCCGACGTCCCTTGCCACGTTCTAGTCGCCGTCGCGATTGAGCGACAGCATTTGGAGCAGGATCGCAAGCAAGCCGAAGCCTTACGGATGGCCTAACCCAATTAGCTCAGTGCCGGTTGCTCAGTGGCCGGCACACTTGATAGCCGCAGCCCCGCCTGTTCAGTTGATGGTTGACGTCTTCCACCAGATCGGTGGGTAGCTCTTCAGCCATCTGATCCGCTGTCGTGGTGATCGATGGCGAGCCGGCGGTCATAGCCTCCAATAGATCTGTCCATTGGCTGATGCGCTCAGATCGCGTCACTGGCTTGTAACCACATCGTTCCAGGACGTTGGCGCAAAGATCAGCGTTCCAGAGCACCGAACGTCCACTGCGATGTGGAGTGAGTTGATCAACGGCACCTGCCGCGAGTGCTGCGTCTGTGGGACGTCCGTGTCGGTCACGCCATCCCTCATGTTCGAGGGCACGTCCGCAGTGGATTGAGGAGATACCGAAATTGCGGCCCAGATCGTTGAGGGTTATCCAGGTGGAGGTCGCCATGGAACCATTGCCGATGAGGCCATGATTGCTCCAGCACAACAGCCGGCAAGTTGTCAAGTGAAAATCCGCATCAAACGCTGATTTTCTTCATGACGTTGCATGAAGCGGTCGCCTCGGCGCTTCGCCGAGCCAGCGCTCAAGTGCTGGGCTGAACACTTCACGGATCACGGTGAGTTCTTTGCCTTGCCGAAAGAAGCGGTAATGGCGGCTCCAGAAGGGCCCTTGTTCGCCAAAACCCTCTTCCAGCCATGGTTCTGTGACGAGTGCCAGTCCATCCACTTCACGGAACAGTTCCGACCGTCCTTGGGTGAGGCTGAGCCAGATCGGCTGCTCACGGTTGCTCAGATTGCGCTCCGCTTCATCCTGATTCCACCAGCTTTCGGCCCAGGCCAGTGTGGTGTCGCCACAGTTCAGCCACACCTGGCGGCGCAGCAGGGGTGGTTGCAGTTCCTGAACCTCCGCTGGTCGTGGTCCACCTGTTGCATTGTTGAGGCTTGCGTCCGCGTCCATCGCGATCAGACGCACTTGCACGCTGTGACCTGTGAGCAAGCGCAGGTGCCTGGTGGGACTGCCATCTCCAAGCAGCATCAGTCTCCATGGGCCCGGCAGCCAGCCAGGTTCGTCGCCTGCCAGAACGGAGGATGTCGGGGCTTCCCATAGCACGGAAGGAGAGGGGATCAGGGCGCTCACCGTGTTCAGAAGGCACCTCCGACACTCAGGGATTCCGTTGCACCCGAGCGCTCAATCACCGCGCCATTGGCGCTGACGCTTTGCAGAGTCCAGCCGCTGTTGCCGATTGCTTCACCGGGAACAGAGGACAGGGAGAGGTCACCGAGTTGAAAGATGGCTGAGCCGTCGCCATTGCCGGCGTGAACGACACCAACCAGCAGAGGTTGCGGCGCGACCGCTGGTGCTTGACCAGCGATTGAAGTGGTGTTGGTGATCTCGGCTGTCGGCAGTGGAACCGTGATCGGATCAAGTTGTGTCGCTGATGCGTTCGGTAGTGCGCTGATCTCCAGTTCGTTTGCTGTTGAAGTCGCTTGGCTCGATGGCTCCGTGGCTGTCTGTGATGTGGTTGTTGGAGCAGGTTTGTTTTGGTTGTTCGTGCGTTGAACGAGTTGGTTGTTGCGCAGTCGTTCGATCAAGGCGAGATTGCCTTCCCGCTCCAGCGCCTGCTGGCTCAGCCTCCAGTGCAGTGCCAGGCCGCTGCTGCCCAGCACGGCAATCAGACCCAGGGCAGCCAAAGAGACCTGAGGCCAAGACAACCCTGCTGGGCTTTGATGGCTCGCTTCCTGCTGGTTTGACTGCGGATTGACCTGGACCTGCACGGTCTTCAGGATGTTGTCGTCATCGTTGAACACGCGGTCGAGGACCTGCTCAGCGCGCAGGTTCCAGTAAGCCCTGGATGTGGGGATTTGAGGTGGCAACGCAGACCGTTCGTTGGTCCAACGCTATCGAGCATTGCTGCTTGAAGCGAGTGACGTGCGCTTCTGGTCGCGTCGCTGCTGCAGTTCAAGCCAGACGAGCAGGGCGCTGAGATCAGCCTGGCTGACACCAGGGATCTGACTGGCCTGGCCCAGGGTGAGCGGACGCACGTCGGTCAGTTTTTCGCGGGCTTCGCGCGACAGCGTGTTGATGTTGGCGTAATCGATCCCTGCGGGCAGTTTGCGTTTGCCCTGACGTCTCACCTGATCGATCTGCTGCTGTTGCCTCTGGAGATAGCCGCTGTATTTGATATCGATCTCAGCTCCTTCCCGCACCGGTAGGGGTAGATCGGCAGCGGCCAGGCCGTGGCGTACCAAGTCTGCTGCGTGCATTCCTGGTCGGCGCAGCAGGTCGGCCAGGGTGATCGACCCTTTGATCGGTGCGCCGGTCTCTGCTTCCACAGCCTCTGCCACCGGGTCGCTCACTTTGAGCCGCTGGCTCTGCAGCCTTTGCTTTTCGGTTTCCATAGCAGCGAGCTTCTGCTCGAATAACTGCCAGCGGCGGTCATCGATCAGGCCCAGGTCTCGGCCGAGAGGTGTTAAGCGCCTGTCGGCGTTGTCGCCGCGAAGCACGAGGCGGTATTCACTGCGGCTGGTCAGCACCCTGTAGGGCTCGCGCAGATCCTTGGTTACCAGATCGTCAATCATCGTGCCGATGTAGCTGTTTTCCCGGGGAAAGTGCACGGCTTCCTGGCCGCGGATGCGCCGCACGGCGTTAAGTCCAGCGACCAGGCCCTGAGCAGCGGCCTCTTCGTAGCCGGTTGTGCCGTTGAGCTGGCCTGCGCTGAACAATCCCTCCACCCGCTTGGTTTCCAGTGATGGCAGCAGCTGGGTGGCTGGCAGGTAGTCGTAATCCACCGAGTAAGCCGGTCTCAGCATCACGCACTGTTCCAGTCCTGGCAGGCTGCGCAGCAATTGCAGCTGGATGGGCTCCGGCAGCCCGGTTGAGAACCCCTGCACGTAAATCTCGGGAGTGTCGCGACCTTCGGGCTCCAGAAATATCTGGTGGCTGTCCTTATCGGCAAAGCGAACGATCTTGTCTTCGATCGACGGGCAGTAGCGGGGCCCCTTGCTGTCGATCACGCCGCCGTAGATCGCGGTGAGGTGCAGGTTGTCCTTGATCAGCTGATGGGTTGCCGCAGTAGTTCGGGTGATGTGACAGCTCATCTGTTCGCCACTGCTCCATGAGCCTGGGTCAAACGAGAAAAAGCGGTCTGCCGCGTCGCTGGGTTGTTCCTCCAGTTGATCGAGCGCGATGCTTCGCCGATCGACACGCGCTGGAGTGCCGGTTTTAAGACGGTCGGTGTGGAAGCCAAGCTGCTGCAGGGCTTCAGTGAGTCCTTCAGCAGCCTGCTCGCCGGCCCGGCCAGCGGCCATCGACTGGTGCCCGACCCAAATGCGGCCTCCCAGGAAAGTACCTGCAGTGAGTACAACCGCTTTAGCGCTGTAAACGCTGCCGAAATAGGTGCTCACACCCGTGATGCGGACGGCTGGGCCTTGGCTGGGATTCCAGGCTTTTCCGCCGCCGTTTGGATCGCCTTCGATCTCCAAACCGGTCACCATCGCTTCGCGCAGAGCCAGGTTGGGGGTTTGTTGCAGCAGTTGCAGCATCTGGCGTGAGTACTGCCGCTTGTCGGTCTGGGCACGCAAGGCCCACACTGCTGGGCCGCGGCTGGCATTGAGGATTCGCTTCTGAATGGCCGTGGCATCTGCGAGGCGCCCGATTACGCCACCGAGGGCATCCACTTCATGCACCAGCTGGCTCTTGGCCGGTCCACCCACGGCCGGATTGCAGGGCTGCCAGGCGATGCGGTCGAGGTTGAGGGTGAACAGCGCTGTGTTCAGCCCTAGGCGGGCAGCCGTGATCGCAGCCTCGCAACCTGCATGACCTCCTCCCACGACGATTACGTCGAAGGCTTCAGTGGGGTCGGGACTGCTGCTCATGCATTCATTATCGGAATCGGTAGCGCTCTGGCCTCATTCACTTGCTGAAGGTTGTTGAGAGGTGTTTCATGTCAACCGTTTCACCACAAGTCAATGGTGCTTTGGTTTTGATCTGCATCGAGGCTCGAGATAGTCGGTGCCATCTGCAGGGATAGAAAGCTCTCCCAATTTGTCTCGGGACTGGTCTGTTGGGGTGTTAGGTCAATCTTCTCAAAGCTGGAATCAATTTGGTTGGATTCTTTGGGTAGTTCTGTTGTCAGTGTGATTTCGTTGGATGGTTGATTATCTTTTTGGTCTTTTCTCAGCCCGTTTGTTTGCACACCATTGATCTGCTTAATGCTGTGTATTGCCATGCTGGTTATCAGAATGAATGGAGAAAGTGCGGCTCTGAGTAGCAGGAAAGCAGGTGACTCTTCTTCTTTTACAGTGCTCAATTCCAGGTCAATATTTGGATTTTCAGAGTCTGATGGACTGGTGTCGTCTGATGCTTGCATGAAACCTTCAAGAGTTAATTCGTTGGCCTTAGGAAGGCTAATTGAAAAGATTTCAGTTTGTATTTGACCCGGATTGTTACTGCTCTGCAGGCTTATCGCAATGTCTAGAGTGGAAATAGTCTCTCCTAAGCCTCTGTTATTGAGGTTGGCCCAAACGATTTGGGGCTGGTCCCAGTTTTTAGGAGTAAAATGAAGAGTATTGGTCGAAAGTGTGGCGGGCAAAGTTTTGGCCTGAAGTTGTACCTTTGTGTCCTGATCAGGTTGCTTCAAAAGAGAGATGAAAATTGGAATTTCACCTGCTCTTTGATTTGGAATAGTATCTTCCCAGTCGGTCAGTGAAAAGTTGGGAAGCATGACGCGGACGCCATTGTTAAGATTAAATGATGCCAGCTGATCCCACTGAATGGGTTGTGTTCCTTCTGTGCCAGTAACACCTTCTTTGGAATCGAATAATTCCGAATTCGACGTTTGCAACTTCAAGATGCTGAGGTCATTGGAAGCGATAAGAAATGAGTCAGCAGATGTTAGGAAGTTCGAAAATTGGTTTGTTGTCGAACTTTTTTCGTTGCTTAATGAGCCGATCAGAGCATCGACATACTCATCGCTGGTTTCACTATCTGCAGAGCTAGTAGTGTCTTTTGCTCCACTGACTGTGATATCAAAATTTTGTGAAGATGTAAGAGTTCCGTCGCTTGCATAAAGTGTGAACGACTCAGTGACTGTCTGATCTGCTGCAAGATTGTTGACCGCTGCATTGTCCGGAGTATAGGTATATGCCCCAGTTGAGGAATTGACATTGAGTCGTCCGTAAGACCCGTTCATGACAGTGCTCGTAGTGCTGCCTGAGCTAATTCCATATTCCAAAACAGCTGATTCATCCGGGTCTGAAGCGATTAATTGGCCTGTAAGGTTTGTACTAGAAATTGACGTAGAATTTTCTTGATCGGTCACTGTTCCTCTTGTGATCGAGCTCAGTGTTGGCGCGTCATTGACCCCCGTAACTTGGATTTTGATGTTGGCACTGTCCTCATTTGCGAGGTCAGTCAATGTGTATGAAAAATTATCAATTTCTTTGTCACCAGCATCTAATTTGTCCGCGTTATTTGCTGTGAAACGATAAGAGCCATCCGAATTAACAATCAATGAGCCGTAAGTTCCTTTTAATTCAGAACCTATTGCTTCGCGGCTAAAGCTGCCGCCACTTGTTTCTTCTCCTGTCTTGATGCTTTTGATAAATAGCTTGTCACCGTCAATGTCGGTATCATTTTTTAAGATACCCTGGTGAGAGTCAAACAGTTTTGAGCTATCTTCATTGACATCTGCATCATCATTGATTGCTGTAGGTGAATCGTTTATTCCAGTGATCGTGATTGTAATTTCACCAGTATCGATGCCTTCATCAGTACTTTGACTGTCTGTTATTTTGTATGTAAAAGTTTCGGTTGCTGTTTCGCCTTCTAGTAATTTTTGAGCTGCTGTTTCTTGAGCAATGTAGCTGTATGTGCCATTCGATTCAATGGTCATTTGACCATATGTTCCTGTCAAAGTTGCGCCTGCTGCGAACTCAACATTCGATTCTTGTTCGTTGCCGGCTCGAAATGATGTGATCGAAAGTGTATGGCTTTCAGGGTCAGTATCGTTCGCAAGTAAATTTGTTTGTGTAGGCGTTGCCACTGTCGATCCTGCATCGACACTTGCTGTTTCGTTAGTTGCAGAAGGGGCATCATTTCGCCCTCCAACGATGATTTTTGACTGGATTCCTGCCGAACTTGTGTCGCCGTCGTTGACAACCCAATCAATAGTCCTTGCACCAATCACAGGGTCTGCATCATCGGTATTGGTGTATGTGACTGTTTGGAGTGCGCTGACGTAATTCGCCTTTGTTGTTGATCCGCTCAGCGTCAGTACACCTGTCGTGGAATTCCAGCTTCCTGATACCCCGTAAGCATTTGTGAATGCGAGTTGATCTTCTGAGCTGACATATGTGTCACTGGAGATTGTGACGGTTGCGGATTCAATATTGGTGTCATCGATATCACGTATATCAAGACTGCCGTCGATGACGATGACATTCCCTTGACCCTCAATATATTTTTTTGTCTTAATTGCGTCGACGAGAAATGGATCGTCGTTGACACCTGTAATGGTGATGGTTAGTTCTGTTGAGTCGGTTAGTTTTCCATCGCTGAGTCTGTATGAAAATATGTCGCTTTCTGTTTCTCCGCCAGCAAGTGCATCTGCTGTCGACTTGTTGGCGATATAGCTGAATGATCCATCCGTCTGTAGTGTCAGTTGTCCAAAGTCGCCATCGAGCGCTGTGTTGAATTGACCGACGCGTGGCGAGCTTGCACTGAGTACACCAGCATGGAAACTATTGATTACTAAGCTGTCCCCGTCTTCATCAGTATCGTTGCTGAGTATGAGCCCGGAAGCTGCCGTAATGTTGAGTGTTTCGTTTTCATTCACGGACCCACTATCTGCTTCCGCTACTGGTGCATTATTGACATCGATCACATTAATGCTGATCTCTGCTGTTGTCGTCAGAGTTCCATCTGTTGCAGATATTTCTAAGGTATGCAAATCACTCTTGTCGTGATCGAGAGATTTTCCCGCTGCTAGTAATATCTTTCCTGTGCTGGATTCAATCTCAAAGAGGTCTAGGTCATTGCCATCGGTGATTGAGTAAGTAATTGAATCACCATCTTTATCTGTATCATTGCTTGAAGTGTTGTCATTTAGATCGAGTATTTCGCTCCCGCTGCTTATATTCTCTAGAACATCTTCACTTTGATCGGAAATCGAAGGTGGATTGTCATTGTCAGTGTTCTTAGCCGTGGTGTTTGCTGTCTCGGTGCCGGCATAACCACCTGTGTTGGAAGCAGTGGCGGTGAGTGTGGTGGTGATGTCGCCATCCTGAAGATTGTCATCAACACCAGTGACGGTGACGGTTTGAGCTGTATTCCAGTTAGCGGTTGTGAATGTCAGCGACGAGGAGCTGAGGGAATGCTCCGTGCTGTCGGCACCTGTGAGGGTGACGGTGACATCGGCAGTTGGTTTGGCATCAAGAACAACGGTGAAAGTGGAAGTGGAGCCTGCTTCTGTGGTGAGGAGATTGCCTGAGCCATCGGTGGTTCCGGTCTGGGCAATGGTGATGCCTGCTGTTTCGTTGTCGGTTGTTTTGACCGTGGTTGTTGCTGTTTCGGTGCCGGCATAACCACCTGTGTTGGAAGCGGTGGCGGTGAGTGTGGTGGTGATATCGCCATCAACGAGACTGTCATTGGCACCGGTGACGGTGATGGTTTGAGCTGTATTCCAGTTGTCTGCAGTGAATGTCAGCGACGAGGAGCTGAGGGAATGCTCCGTGCTGTCGGCACCTGTGAGGGTGACGGTGACATCGGCCGTGGGTTGAGCATCAAGAACAACAGTGAATGTGGAGGAGCCACCTGCTTCTGTGGTGAGGAGATTGCCTGAGCCATCGGTGGTTCCGGTCTGGGCAATGGTGATGCCTGCTGTTTCGTTGTCGGTTGTTTTGACCGTGGTTGTTGCTGTTTCAGTGCCGGCATAACCACCTGTATTGGAAGCGGTGGCGGTGAGTGTGGTGGTGATGTCGCCATCGAGAAGGTTTTCATCAACTCCCGTGATGGTGACGGTTTGAGCTGTATCCCAGTTAGCGGTTGTGAATGTCAGCGACGAGGAGCTGAGGGAATGCTCCGTGCTGTCGGCACCTGTGAGGGTGACGGTGACATTGGCCGTGGGTTGAGCATCAAGAACAACAGTGAATGTGGAGGAGCCACCTGCTTCTGTGGTGAGGAGATTGCCTGAGCCATCGGTGGTTCCGGTCTGAGCAATGGTGATGCCGGAACTGTCGTTGTCCGCGTTTTTAACGATTGTCGAGACAGCTTTTGATCCCGAAAACCCCCCTGTATTGGAAGCGGTGGCGGTGAGTGTGGTGGTGATGTCACCATCGTCGAGGTTGTCGTCAACTCCCGTGATGGTGATGGTTTGAGCTGTATCCCAGTTAGCGGTTGTGAAGGTCAGCGATGAGGAGCTGAGGGAATGCTCCGTGCTGTCGGCACCGGTGAGGGTGACCGTGACATTGGCTGTTGGTTCATTGTCAAGAACAATGCTGAAAGCGGATGAGCCACCTGCTTCTGTGGTGAGGAGATTGCCTGAGCCATCGGTGGTTCCGGTCTGGGCAATGCTGATTCCGGAACTGTCGTTGTCAGTGTTTTTGATCGTGGTGGTGGCTGTTTCAGTGCCTGCGTAGCCGCCTGTGTTGGAAGCAGTGGCGGTGAGTGTGGTGATGATGTCGCCATCGTCAAGGTTGTCGTCGACTCCTGTGACGGTGATGGTCTGAGCTGTATTCCAGTTGGCTGCAGTGAATGTCAGCGACGAGGAGCTGAGGGAATGCTCCGTGCTGTCAGCCCCAGTGATGGAGACGGTGACATTGGCCGTTGGTTTGGCATCCAGAACAACGGTGAAAGTGGAGGTGGAGCCTGCTTCTGTGGTGAGGAGATTGCCTGAGCCGTCGGTGCTGCCGGTTTGGGCAATGGTGATGCCGGCGCTGTCGTCGTCGGTGTTTTTGATCGTGGTGGTGGCTGTTTCAGTGCCTGCGTAGCCGCCTGAATTGGAGGCGATGGCGGTGAGTGTGGTGGTGATGTCGCCATCAACGATGGCGTCATTGGCACCGGTGATGGTGATGGTCTGAGCTGTATTCCAGTTGGCTGCAGTGAATGTCAGTGAAGAGGAGCTGAGGGAATGCTCCGTGCTGTCAGCCCCAGTGATGGAGACGGTGACATTGGCCGTTGGTTTGGCATCCAGAACAACGGTGAAAGTGGAAGTGGAGCCTGCTTCTGTGGTGAGGAGATTGCCTGAGCCGTCGGTGCTGCCGGTTTGGGCAATGGTGATGCCGGCGCTGTCGTTGTCGGTGTTTTTGACCGTGGTGGTGGCTGTTTCAGTGCCTGCGTAGCCGCCTGAATTGGAAGCGGTGGCGGTGAGTGTGGTGGTGATGTCGCTATCGTCGAGGCTGTCGTCAACGCCGGTGACAGTGATGGTCTGAGCTGTATCCCAGTTGGCTGCAGTGAATGTCAGTGAAGAGGAGCTGAGGGAATGCTCTGTGCTGTCGGCACCTGTGAGGTTGACCGTGACATTGGCTGTGGGTTGAGCATCCAGAACAACGGTGAAAGTGGAAGTGGAGCCTGCTTCTGTGGTGAGGAGATTGCCTGAGCCGTCGGTGCTGCCGGTTTGGGCAATGGTGATGCCGGCAGTGTCGTTATCGGATGTTTTGAGAGTTGTGGTGGCTGTTTCGCTGCCGGCGTAGCCGCCTGAATTGGAGGCGGTGGCGGTGAGTGTGGTGGTGATGTCGCCATCGTCGAGGCTGTCGTCAACGCCGGTGACAGTGATGGTCTGAGCTGTATTCCAGTTGGCTGCAGTGAATGTCAGTGAAGAGGAGCTGAGGGAATGCTCCGTGCTGTCGGCCCCAGTGATGGAGACGGTGACATTGGCCGTTGGTTTGGCATCCAGAACAACGGTGAAAGTGGAAGTGGAGCCTGCTTCTGTGGTGAGGAGATTGCCTGAGCCGTCGGTGCTGCCGGTTTGGGCAATGGTGATGCCAGCAGTGTCGTTATCGGATGTTTTGAGAGTTGTGGTGGCTTTTTCGCTGCCGGCGTAGCCGCCTGAATTGGAGGCGGTGGCGGTGAGTGTGGTGGTGATGTCGCCATCGTCGAGGCTGTCGTCAACGCCGGTGACAGTGATGGTCTGAGCTGTATTCCAGTTAGCGGTTGTGAATGTCAGCGACGAGGAGCTGAGGGAATGCTCCGTGCTGTCAGCCCCAGTGATGGAGACGGTGACATTGGCCGTTGGTTTGGCATCCAGAACAACGGTGAAAGTGGAAGTGGAGCCTGCTTCTGTGGTGAGGAGATTGCCTGAGCCGTCGGTGCTGCCGGTTTGGGCAACGGTGAGACCACTGGCTGCAAAAACCCTGACGTGGCCTGCATTTTTCAGTGCATTTGTGTCGCCATCATGGAATCGTGCCCCGATCGCAACAGTCTCTCCATCGCCGCTCAGGCTCAGTCCGGTTACGCCAGAACCGGATGCATCTCCAGTTCCGACTCCATTGATGCGGGAGCCAACCTTTGTCCATGAATCACTACTGCTGTCGTAGTCAAAGATCGTGACTCGCCCTGAATTGCTGTGGGCACCATCAGCTTTTGGGGCGCCAACCGCTAAACGTTGCCCATTGCTGGATAAGCTGACTGTGGCTCCAAGTTCTTGACCAGCTGTTTGGCCATTGATGTCATTGCCAAGTTGCTTTTCGCTTGATCCACTGATGTCATAAACACGAGCATGACCTGAATTGTTGCCAGCTCCGTCGTTTCCATTGGCGCCAAAAGCAAGAATATTGCCATTATCTGATAGAGAGACAGATGAAGCGAAATCTTTCTTTTTTTCGCCACTAATTTCGAATTTCTTTGTCCAGGTGCCTCCAATATTGTCGTAAACTCTGACGCGCCCAGTGTCATTTCCAACTCCACTGGTGTCCCACGCCCAGGATCCAATGGCAACTCTGCTGCCATCTTCTGAGATCGCGACTGACCTGCCTGAATATTCTTTTTTCTGAGTTCCTTTAATGAGGCTGCCGACTTGATCCCAAGACGTTCCGTCCCATTCGTAGATCCCGGCATATCCACGATTTTGGGTATGACCTCTCTCGGCTCCAATGATGACTGTGCTCCCATCTCCAGAGAGGGCTAGGGATACGCCTGCGCGATCATCTGCACTAACGCCATCAATATTGCTGCCGAGCTTTGTCCAGGTACCGCTTTGGAGCTCGTAAATTGATACGCTGCCAGCCCATACTCCGCCATCATCATCTCGAGTGGTGCCAACGGCCAGTCTTGATCCATCAGCGGAGAGGCTGACTTGACCTCCGAAGCGGTCGTAGTTGTTGTCTCCATTGAGAATATTGCCAAGTTGTGTCCAGCTATTATTGACCGACTGGTAAACAGCAACGCTGCCTCGCTGTTTGCCAATTGTGCGGTCATTCCAGCTGCCAATGGCAGCAATACTTCCGTCACTCGATAGACTGACGCTGGATCCAGATCTTGCATTTTTTTTGCGGCCTTCTATCTCATCGCCAACTTGCAGCCATTCCAAATCACCTTGCCAGGTTTGGAGTTGATTATTTTCAATTAGTTCAGAAAGTTGGTGAGTATCTCCATATTCATTATGGGTCTTGATTGCTTCTTTGTTGATGTGGTTGTCGCTGACAAATATCTCGGCTCCGGTGATCTTTCTGAGCTGATTAATGAACGCTTGATTTCGTCCGATCTGGCAGCACCACAGCACCAACGTGCTGATCTGCCATTCGGCTATGTCGGCGGCATGGCGCAGTAACGCGGCCTGATCGATCCAGTCGTCAGCCAACTGAATCCCTTGGCTGTTGCCATGGGCCAGGAGATGCAGTTCTTTGGCGGGTGTTCCTTGCTGTCGGCGTAGCTTCAGTTCCTCTCCGATCCTTGTCAGAGGGGAGTTGGTTCGACCAAGACAGATGGCAGCTTCTTCCGCCTCATTCCGGAGTGGAGGTAGCCCCAGGCCAGGAGCGACGACAACGGCTAATGAATGGTTTCGGTGCACTGGAGAGCAGTGCGAAGCAGCAGAAGAGGTGTCAACTTCTTCTGCGTCGATGGATTCAGTTGCTTTGGGGCTGTCCTCAGCCAACTCTCATTTGAATCTCAGGAATATTATTTGCCATGACAGAGTTTTTTGCATGAATGCAAGAGCCCGATAGTGCGAAATCCTTTAGTCACGGGTTTTTCACCTTTCAAGAGGGCTTTGCGGGAGATGGTTCGTTGTGACTGCACCTCCAGGTTTTCACCACAGCACTGTGTGACGTTGCTTTGGTTTTGAAAGCCGCAGTGCGTCGCGATCTCTTGACTTCTTTTGAAGCCAATTCGTTCGCTTTCAGCAGGTTGCGGCTAATCCACATCGTGAGACTTAGGCAGCCAGGTTGCGGAAACGAGTGAACTGCGGCTCGAACAGCAGCTTCACCGTGCCCACTGGCCCGTTGCGGTGCTTGGTCACGATCACTTCGGTGATGCCGCGGTCGGGAGTTTCAGGGTTGTAGTACTCGTCGCGGTAGATCATCAGCACCAGATCGGCGTCCTGCTCAATCGAGCCCGATTCGCGCAGGTCGCTGAGCATCGGGCGTTTGTTGGTGCGCGATTCCACGCCACGGCTGAGCTGAGACAGGGCAATCACCGGCACGTTCAGTTCCCTTGCCATGCCTTTGAGAGCTCTTGTGATCCGTGAAATCTCCTGCACGCGGTTATCAGGACTCGATCCTTCCATCAGCTGCAGGTAGTCGATCACGATCAGGCCAAGCTCCTTGCCCTGTTCTGCCATCAGCCTGCGACAGAGGGAACGCATCTCCAGCACGCCGGAGTTGGGTTTGTCGTCGATGTAGATCGGCAGCTGGCCGAGGGTGTTGATGCCCTGGCCGAGCAGTGGCCATTCCTCTTGTTGCAGGCGGCCTGTGCGCAGCCGGCCCGCTTCGATGCCCACCTCCATCGACAGCAGCCTGTAGGTGAGCTGCTCCTTACTCATCTCCAGAGAGAACACGCACACCGGCAGGTCGTGTAACTGGGCCACGTTCTTGGCCAGGTTGAGCACGATCGATGTTTTGCCCATGGCAGGGCGTCCGGCCACGATGATCAGGTCACTGCGCTGCAGGCCCTGGGTCATGGCGTCCAGGTCGTAGAAATTCACCGGGATGCCCGCCACGGAGGTGCCCAACGAGCGGCTCTCGATCTCGTTGAAGGTGCTGGTGAGAATTTCGGCGGTGGGCGTCAGACCCTGCGATGGTTTTTCCTGACTGATCGCGAAGATGGTCTGCTCGGCCTTGTCGAGCACCTGCTCCATCGGCAGGCCCTGATCAAAGCCCAGCTGGATCACTTCGTTGCCCGAGCGGATCAGCTGTCTGCGCAGATACTTATCCATCACCAGGCGGGCCACCTGTTCGATCGAGGCGGTGGAGGCCACCCGTTCCACCAGCTCCACCAGCCTGCTGCTGCCACCCACTTTTTCGAGGGCGCCGGTGTCCGCCAGCCAGGCGGTCATCGCCGTGAGGTCGGTCGGTTTGCCCTGACTGTGGAGCATCACCGCCGTGCGGAAGATCTCTCGATGGGCATTGAGATAAAAGGCTTCCGGTTGCAGCACGTCGGCCACGCGACCGATGGCATCCGGGTCGAGCAGGATGCCGCCCAGCACCGCTTCTTCCGCTTCCAGGTTTTGCGGCGGGATCGAATCCGGCAGGGCCTCGAAGCTGGGTTCCTCTCGGCGTCGACCTTTGCCGAAACCGCGGCGTTCCCCTTCGGTGGACTCGCCACCGGACTCTGACAAGGGAACGCTCACCATGGCGGCAGCAGCTCAGAAAGAAGATCCACTCTGACGCACCTTGTCGGTGACATCAGAGTCATTTTTGCTCTGTGCTCAGTAGCTGACCACTTCCAGGTTGATCTCAGCGGTCACTTCGCTGTGAAGCTTCACCAGAACCTTGTAGTTTCCGGTCCGATGGATGTCGGGCACGGTGATGTCACGGCGATCCACTTCTTTCTTGGTGGCCTCTTCGATCACCTCGGCCACATCACCATTGGTGACGGTGCCGAACAGCACGTCGTCTTCTCCGGTTTGCTTCTTCACGGTGAAGCGACCAATGGTGTCGAGGGCTGTGCGGAAGGCGACTGCTTCTTCTTTGAGTGCGGCCTGGCGCTCAACCTCCTTGGCCCTGCGGTGCTCCACCTGCTTCATCACCGCAGGGGTCACAGGCACGGCTTTGCCGAAGGGCAGCAGGAAGTTGCGGGCATAACCAGGCGCAACCTCCACCAAATCTCCATCCCGGCCGAGGCTGAGAACGTCCTCATTGAGTACGACTTGTACGCGCTTGGCCATGGGAGAACGATCCTGACGACGTCTGTTGAGCGATCGACAACTTTACGACTTCACGGGCAGGCGCACTTTGGTGGCCAGGCCTAAGGCGCGCATCAAGCGGATGTGCTCCCAGGTGAGGTCGATCTGACCCGATTGCAGGCCGTGACGAGCCGAGTGGGGGAAGGCGTGGTGGTTGTTATGCCAGCCCTCGCCGAAGGTCAGTGCTGCGACCCACTTGTTGTTGCGGGACGCGTCGCCACTTTCAAAGGCCACGGTGCCCCAAGTGTGGGTGGCGGAATTCACCAGCCAGGTGACGTGATACACGAGCACCAGACGCAGGGGAATGCCCCAGAGCACTAAGGCCCAGCCGCCGGCACCTGTGGCACTGCCGATCCAGAACAGCAGACCAGCCAGGGGCAGCTGCAAGATCAGGAACCAGTTGTTCAGCCAGCGGTAGTAGGGGTCCTTGGCCAGATCACCGGCCATGCGGGGAACCTCCTTCATGGCCGGAATCGCATTGAACATCCAGCCCATGTGGCTCCACCAGAAGCCTTTGTTGCTGTTGTGGTGATCCGCATCCGTATCGGAATACTTGTGGTGATGCCGATGCAGTCCCACCCAGTCGATGGGTCCGTGCTGGCAGCTCAGGGCACCGCAGGTGGCAAAGAAACGCTCCAGCCAGCGAGGCACTCGGAAGGAGCGGTGTGAGAGCAGTCGGTGGTAACCGACGGTGACACCTAGGCAGGCGGTGACCCAATACAGCACCAGCAGGCTGGTGACGGCGGGCCAACTCCAGAAGCCAGGAGCGAGTGCCAGGAGTGCCAGGGCATGGATCACGATCATGAATCCGATCGTTACCCAGCTTTTTTCGGTCTTGGCAGCCATAGGCGCCTTGCTCTTGAGGCGCTGGTAGGGCTTGATTGCCAGCTTGGGGCCACGATGCGAAACTGATTTCCGACTGGGTGGCGACGGCGTTCTAATCGCGCTTGGTGCCATGACTTGATCCCGGTTGATCTAAGCACACTACACGCGATACGGATACGTATCAAGCAATGGAAAAGGTAAGCGGTTCTGATCATGTGACTAAGGGTTACCGCCAGCGTCTCGAGGAAGGGCGCCAGGCGATGGCCCATCTGATTCATGTGTGGCATGAGCGCAACGGCTGGTCGCACAAGGTGTTGCCTGCCCTGGCTGATGCGTTGGACCTTGGTCGCGTGCACAATTCACAGATCTCCAATCTCCGCAACGGCAAGCTCTCGTCTCCAGGGCCGGAAGTGTTTCTCGCGCTTGGCCAGGCGAATGCCGTGCTGCACCAAGGCCTGGATCTGATCCGCGATCAGCTGGCGGAAGTTCACCCCGATCTGCTGCGGGTGCTGAGCGATAGTGCCGTTCCTCTGCTTGCGGCCCATGGGGAGCCGCTCGGTGCTGGCGAGCTGCTCGAGATCTTTGTCGGCCTCGGACCATTGCCGCCAGGTTTCGATTGGCGGATTGATCAAGCGGAAGCGGCTGCCCTGAGTGCGGCAATTGCCGACAGCCTTTGCCGCGGTCAGGCCTGGCGTCAGTGTCGTGATCAGGTGATGGAGGCCTATCCGGTCACCAAAAACCAACGCCGTGATCGTTTTGCCGAAGTGATGGCTGGCCTACGCGAATACAGCGCCGAGGAGCTCGATGGAGAGTTCCTCGACCTTCATGCCACACATATGGCCTTAGAAGGCAGCAAGGGCCAGAGTGCTGAAGCATTTCTGGCCGAATTACGAGCTGCTGCTCAGCCGGGATAACGGGCTTGGCGCACGCGCCTGGTCAGGCCAAGCTTCTGCAGCATGCGGATGTGCATCCAGGTGATGTCGAACTCGAACCAGCGCAGGCCGTGGCGTGCGCTGCCCGGATGGGCGTGATGGTTGTTGTGCCAACCCTCTCCGAACGACAACACGGCCACCCACCAGCAATTGCGTGAGAGATCCGGGCAGTCGAAATTGCGATAACCGAAGGCGTGTGTCGCCGAGTTCACCAACCAGGTGACGTGATACACGACCACCAGACGCAGAGGAATGGCCCACAGCACCAGGCCAACGCCGCCTCCATGAATCTGGGCTGCATTGCCGTAGTAATAGAGCGCCAGTCCGATCGGAATCTGCAGAACAAGGAACCAGCGGTCCAGCCAGACATAGAAGGGATCTTTCAGCAGGTCGCCGCCAAATCGTTCCTTGTGCTCAAGAGCGGGAATTTCGTGCAGCATCCACTCGCTGTGGCTCCACCACAGGCCCCTGCCTGCATCGTGATGATCATTGGGTTGATCGGAAAACTTGTGGTGGTGACGATGCAGGGCCACCCAGTCGATCGGTCCGCTTTGTGCGGCCAGGGTGCCCATGATCACCAGCACCCGCTCGAGCCAGCGGGGCACCTCAAAGCTCCGGTGTGCCACCAGACGGTGCAGGCCGAGTGTCACCCCGAGCACCGTGGCCCAGTAGAGAATTCCGAAGGCAATGGCTCCTTGAATGCTCCAGAACCGTGGCAGCAGTGCAATGGTGGCCAGCACGTGCATGGCCACCATGAAGGACGTGGTGCCGCCTTTGAGCTTGCGCTGTTTACGCGGCAGTCGTTCACGGGGCGCCATCACCGCCGCGCGCATGCGCAATTCGCGGTTTGAGGTGGTAGCTGCCGGAGTGGTTGTAACCAAGAAGTTTCTCCTTGAACCAGATCTGTCGTGGTTGGAACGGCTACGGCCGAAACCAAAACAGTTGGTTGGGAGTGTGAATGTAAAAGAAAACAGCAGGCTTTTTGCGGTTCTCCCATGCCACAGGCTTCAAATCGCTACGGAGAGAGCAGTGGTGCAGAGGGGATGAACCTCAGTGAAGCCAGGGCATTTGCTCGCAGAAAGGTCGCTTCTGTACGCGAGCGTCAGCAGCCTTTTGCCCGGCAGCGCACCGCGGCTGTGGCTGATCGCCTGCAGAAGGTTCTGGCCGCGTTTGAGGCGGAGCGGGTCGGCACTCAGCATTTCGCCTCCGTGAGTGGATACGGGCACGGTGATCAGGGCCGGGAGGTGATCGACCGGGTGTTCGCACGCGTTCTGGGTGCGGAAGCAGCCGCGGTGCGACTTCAGTTTGTGAGCGGCACCCATGCCATCGCTGCCGCTTTGTTCGGTGTGCTCCGTCCAGGCGATCGCATGTTGTCCATCACCGGGCGTCCCTACGACACGCTTGAAGAGGTCATTGGTCTGCGTGGAGAGGGGCAAGGATCCCTCAAGGACTTCGGCATCGACTACGACGAGTTGCAGCTCAGCGATGTCGGGACTGTGGACGAGCAGGCCCTCGAGCAGGCCTTGGCTCGACCGCGTCGACTGATCCTGATTCAGCGCAGCTGTGGTTATAGCTGGCGCCCTGCGCTCAGCGTGCAAGCAATCGGTCGCCTTTGCTCCCGCATTCACGAACGTCAGCCTGACTGTGTCTGCTTCGTGGATAACTGCTACGGCGAACTGGTTCAGGCCCAAGAGCCGCCTGAGGTGGGTGCGGATCTGGTGGCTGGTTCATTGATCAAAAACTTGGGAGGAACCATCGCGCCCGCTGGTGGATACATCGCTGGACGCGCCGATCTGGTGGAACAAGCCTGTTGCCGTCTCACTGCACCAGGGATTGGCAGCGAAGGGGGGACGGGTTTTGATCTGCACCGACTGCTGCTGCAGGGACTGTTTCTGGCGCCTCAGATGGTGGCTGAAGCCTTAATCGGTGCTGATCTCGTTGCAGGTGTGTTCGCTGATCTCGGATTCCCGGTGCAGCCCGTTGCCGGTGCATCCCGCAGTGATCTGATCCAGGCCGTGCAGCTTGGGGAGCCTGAGCCACTCAAGCTGATCTGTCGTGCCTTTCAGGCCTGTTCCCCGGTGGGCTCTTACCTGGACCCTGTGCCGGCGGCGATGCCCGGTTATGCCAGTGATCTAGTGATGGCCGGTGGCACCTTCATTGATGGCAGCACCAGCGAGTTCTCCGCTGACGCGCCCTTACGCGAGCCGTTCAATCTCTACGTTCAGGGCGGGACCCATCACGCCCATATCGAGCTGGCCCTGATCAAGGCGTTGGAAGCCCTGGCTGCGGCAGGACATCTGAATCTGGCGCACACTGATTGAGAGACGCTGGTGCGGCCCGATGGCCTTCGACTTCCCTGCCTCCTACCGCTACGCGGACAGCCATGAATACGCCTGGCAGGACGATGATTCAATCCGCATTGGCTTGAGCGCCTATGCCGTGGATCAACTCGGCGACATTGTGTTTGTCGATCTCCCCGAGGTGGGTGCTGATCTCAGTCGTGGATCCAGTTTCGGCACCGTTGAGTCGGTGAAGGCTGTGGAAGAGATGTATGCCCCCCTCAGTGGCGAGGTTGTGCAGCGCAATGAAGCTCTGCTGGCTAATCCCGAAGAACTGCAGAAGGATCCCCATGGTGAGGGCTGGTTGCTGGTGATTCGTCCAAGCGATGAGACGCAGCTCGAGCAGTTGATGGACGCCGCGACTTACTCCGCGAAGGTTGCCGCGACCTGATATCACATCGTCGTTCGGCGCAAGTTGCCTAAAGTCTGCGCCTTCTGTGGCTGCACCATGACCCTGCTGGACCAGCGCATGGTGGAGACGGCTTCAGCAAAGACTCTTCCGCCTTTCGCCCAACGCCATATCGGCCCGGCATCCGAAGCCAATCAGCTGATGCTCGATCGGCTCGGCTTCAGTGATCTTGAGCGCTTTTTGCAGGCCGTCGTCCCGGAGGACATTCTCGATTCCAGTCCGCCCAAGGGGCAGCTTCCGGACGGCGTTGGAGAAGCCCAAGCGCTCTCTGAACTGCGTCAGCTTGCCGGTCTCAACCGCGTGACGCGGTCGTTGATCGGCCTGGGCTACTACGGCACGGTCACGCCCGCGTTGATCCAGCGGCAGGTGTTGGAAAACCCCTCCTGGTACACGGCTTACACCCCTTATCAGGCCGAAATTGCTCAGGGACGCCTGGAGGCACTGCTCAATTTTCAGACCTTGGTCAGTGAGCTGACCGGCCTGCCGATTGCCAATGCCTCGCTTCTGGATGAGGCCACTGCGGCAGCAGAAGCGATGTCGATGAGCTTTGGCGTTTGCAAGCGAGCTGAAGCCAGCCGTTTTCTGGTGGATGCCGCCGTGTTGCCGCAGACCCTGGCAGTTCTGCGCACCAGGGCCCAACCCATCGGGATTCAGCTCGAGGTGGCTGAGCCGGATCAGTTCGCCTTGGGTGACGATGTGTTCGGAGTGCTGTTGCAGCTGCCTGGACGCTGTGGCCGGCTCTGGGACCCCCGTTCCTGTATGTCCAGGGCCCATGAGCATGGCGCTTTGGTCACGGTGGCCATTGATCCATTAGCTCAGGTGCTGCTTGAGCCGGTGGGTGCTCTCGGTGCCGATATCGCCGTAGGCAGTGCCCAGCGTTTTGGCGTGCCGATGGGTGGAGGCGGCCCCCACGCGGCGTTCTTTGCCACCCGCGATGCCTACCGCCGGCAGGTGCCCGGGCGCATCGTTGGCCAGTCAAAAGATGGGGAAGGCAATGTCGCCCTGCGTCTGGCCCTGCAGACCCGTGAGCAGCACATCCGGCGAGATAAAGCCACCAGCAATATCTGCACCGCCCAGGTGCTGCTGGCGGTGATGGCTTCGTTTTATGCCGTTCATCACGGGCCGGAAGGTCTCGAGGCGATCGCTCGACGCGTGCTGCAGCTGCGCTGTCAGCTCGAAGAAGGACTGAGCTCGCTTGGACTCCCTCTACCGCAGGGATCTCGCTTCGACAGTGTTGATGTGGTCTGTGTTCAGGCGCCGCGCGTGCATCAGCTGGCAGCCCGAGCTGGGTTCAACCTGCGTGTTCTGCCTGACGGTGCGGCGATCGAACAGGCGGAAGGCTTCGGCATCAGCCTGGATGAGCTCAGTGACAACAAGGAGGTGTCTCGGCTGCTGTCGCTGGTGGCTGAGGCCACGGGAGGCCATCTTTCAGACCTGCCGGATACCGCAAAGCACGAGCAAGCTCTGGCTGGCTTACCGCTGCGTTGCAACCCCTGGTTGCAGCAGCCGGTGTTTCACCGCTATCGCAGTGAGACCGAGTTGCTTCGCTACATCCAGCGTCTGGTCAGCAAAGACCTTTCGCTGGTGCACGGGATGATTCCCCTGGGCAGCTGCACCATGAAGCTCAATGCGGCAGCGGAGCTGGCGCCTGTGAGCTGGAGGGAGTTTGGGAGCATTCACCCCTTTGCCCCCGCTGACCAGCTGAAAGGCAATCTGCGCATGGCGCAGGACCTCGAGAGCTGGTTGGCTGAGCTCACCGGTTTCGCCGGTGTGTCTTTGCAGCCGAATGCAGGGTCCCAGGGGGAGTTCGCGGGTCTGCTGGTGATTCGCGCCTGGCATCAGGCAAGAGGCGAGGGCCATCGCGATGTGTGCCTGATTCCCACGAGTGCCCATGGCACCAACCCAGCCAGTGCCGTGATGGCTGGCATGCGAGTTGTGCCAGTGGCCTGTGATGAGCAGGGGAATGTCGATGTCGACGATCTGCGCAGCAAGCTGTCTGAGCACGCCGATGTCCTGGCGGCGCTGATGGTGACGTATCCCTCAACCCATGGGGTCTTCGAGACTCGAATCCGTGAGATCTGCAGCCTGGTTCATGACCATGGCGGTCAGGTGTATCTGGATGGTGCCAACCTCAATGCTCAAGTCGGTGTGTGCAGGCCAGGAGCTTTTGGGGCCGATGTCTGCCACCTCAACCTGCACAAGACGTTCTGTATTCCCCATGGCGGTGGTGGACCAGGGGTTGGCCCCATCGGCGTGGGCGAGCATCTCTTGCCATTTCTTCCTGGTCACCCCTTGATGCCCTGCGGCGGTGACCAGTCCATTTCAGCGGTATCGGCCGCCCCCCTGGGCAGTGCAGGCATCCTGCCGATCAGCTGGATGTATCTGCGTTTAATGGGCCCTGCTGGCCTGCGGCAAGCCACGGCTGTGGCCTTGCTGTCGGCCAATTATCTGGCGTATCGGCTGGATTCCCATTACCCGGTGCTCTTCCGGGGAGAAGGCGGGCTTGTGGCCCACGAATGCATTCTTGATCTGCGCGATCTGAGGCGCAGCGCCGGCCTTGAGGTGGATGATCTGGCCAAGCGTCTGATGGATTTCGGCTTTCACGCGCCGACGGTGAGCTGGCCAGTGGCGGGCACCGTGATGGTTGAACCCACTGAGAGCGAGAGCCTCGAAGAGCTGGATCGCTTCTGCGATGCCATGATCGCGATCCGCGCAGAAGTCGCTGCGATCGAAAACGGTGATAGCGATCGTGACAACAATCCCCTACGCCGCGCTCCCCACACCTTGAGTGCTGTGACCGCCGACCATTGGGATCGTCCCTATTCCCGGGAACAGGCTGCGTTCCCGTTGCCGGATCAGCGGCAAAGCAAGTTCTGGCCGGCCGTGGCCCGGATTGATAACGCCTATGGCGATCGCAATCTGATCTGCACCTGCCCCAGTGTTGAAGACATGGCTGCCGCCACTTCTGAGGCGATGGGTTAAATTTTTACCGAAATCGGAAATTAATCTTCGATTTTTAATCGTGCAATGAGAACTTTGATCACACTGCACAGCATTCACCGTCGCAAATGGGGAATCAATGAGTCGCGACACTAAAAAATCAATTGAATCGACGGAGCAGACCTCAGACTCGCTGCAGCTTCCCGACATTCCTGATTGCCTTCAGGCTGCCCTCGGCCGAGGCCATACCTTGCCGATCGAAGGCACCAATGTGCTGAGAGTTCCCTTTGGAATTCGTCAAGCACGTCGTCAGCGTCCCGAGCGTCCTGACCGCTGGGCAACGCTGGTGATCCCCATTCAGTCTCAGGGATCGCCCACGCCACCACCTCAGGCGGCCTGAGTTTTCAGGCGACTGAGATCAGGCTTTTGTCCTGCTCCAGTCGCCAGTCCAACAGTGCTTTCACATCCGCCAGCGAGCAGGTCGGGGTTCGAAAGGGCAATAGTCTCATCGGGCTTCGTTCCGGTCTAACCAGCCAACTGTTGTTGCGTTGTTGCAACAGAACAAAGCCGCGGTAGCGAACTGCGTACTGAGGATCCCGGGTCAGGCCCATTCGTGGAATGGAAATTGTTAGTGACCTCGCTATTTCAGTGCGCTAGATGTGGTGTGTGTATGAAATCCCGATTCTCTTTTGAATTGATTTCTATTTGAGTTCAGTGGCCAAATCTTGATTGATCGCTTGTTTCTGAATCATTCGCCAGTGAATGCATTCACAGTTGCAGTGGTTTCATTTGCATGAGGCGCTGGATGAGGTCGGCAATGCTGTCGTCTTTCGCTGCTTTCGAGTAGTTGCTGAGCAGTTGGCGCCCCACCACCTGTGCGCCGAGATGGGTGAGCTGGATCCGCAGCGACACCAGCAGCTCCATTCCGCCGCCACCGGAGAAGCTGGCCATGGCGATCGGCCGACCGTTGAAGAGAGACCGGAAGTCATCTCCCTGAACAGACAGCCAGGCGATGGCGTTGGTCAGCACCGGCGGAATCGAACCGTTGTATTCCGGTGCGCAGATCACCCATCGCGGAGCTGCCATCAGTTGTTGCTGTAAGGGCTGCACGCCGTTTGGCATGCCTTGGTCCTTCGCGCGCGGGGTGAACAGGGGCAGCTCGAGGGTGGTGAGGTCGAGCAGATCAGCGCTGCTGCCCTGCGCCTGTGCTTGGTCCACGAAGCGTTGGGCCAGTTTGAGGTTTTCGCCGTTGCTGGCAGCAATCACCAGCACATCAGCACTTTTCTCCTTGCTCATGACCAGCGTTCACGTCATAGGTTTGAATTGTGACGACTTTTTCAAGAGAGCGACTGCCGAATGGTCGTCGTCGTGTTGGGGTCGCTCTTTAGTAGTTAGCGCCGCTGCGCCGGTGGTGGACTGCTGTGGAGGCTTCCTGATCCAACACGCCGCCGTGATCCAGCTCGGCGTAGATCAGCCAGTGATCTCCGCATTCCATCCGCTGGCTCACGCGACCTTCCAGCCAGGCCAGCGCCTCGGGGATCAGTGGTTGTTCATTCGGACTGGTCTCGAGTTCCAGCCCGCTGAATCGGTCGGCGCCAGGTTGAAACGGTTGCAGGAACTGTTTCATCGGTCCGCTTTCTCGCCCCTCAGCCAGCACGTTCAGTGCAAAGCGATCGCCTTTGTGCAGCAGGGCTTCCACGGCGCGGTCCTTGGCCACGGCCACCGTCAGTCCAGGAGGCGTGAAGCTGGCTTGGCTGACCCAGCTCGCCACCATCGCGCCGCTGAGTTCTCCCTTGCGCGTGGTGAGGATGCACAGGGATCCCACCACCCTTCCGAGGGCCAGCACAGCCGGATCGCTGCGGCTTTCGCTCATGCTTCCGGCGTTACGGCGTTGGGCGCGCTTCTCCGCCTGTAGCAGTTTGCGGGCGAAACGGGTGCCGGTTTCCTCTAGCTCCTTCACCTTGGCTCGATCAGGGCTGAATTTGACCCGGATCGGCTCGAAGCCGAAATTGAAGCCGCCATCTCGCAGCTTCGTTTCCAGCAGGTCCACGGCTTCACCGCTCCAGCCAAAGCTGCCGAACACTCCCACCGGTTTGCTGCGGTCACCCTCTGCCAGCAGAGTTCCTAAAGCGGAGACCACCGGGGTGGGTGCGTGACCACCGAGGGTGGGTGAGCCGATCAGGATCCCATCCGCAGACTGGATCGCTGCAACGAGTTCTTCTGATGGTGTGAACTCGCAGTTGAGGCTGGTGACTCGGATGTCGGTGCGATTGATGCCCCGCGCCAGGGCATCGGCAATCGCCGAGGTGTTGCCATAAGCACTGGCGAACAGCAGAACCACATTCAGGCTGGATTGCTGGTGACTTTCACCCCAGCGGCGGTAGTCATTCAGCAGGCTGCGCCAGCTGGCATCGATGGCGGGCCCATGGGCTGGCGCAATCGTGCGGATGCTCAGTTCCTCCAGCCGCTCCACCAGCAAGTCAACCTTGCGGGCCATCGGTGCCATCAGGCAGTCGTAGAAATGGCGACGTTCTTCTTCGGTGCTGCTTCGGTTGGCTTCAGCCCAGGTGTTGGTGCAGAGGTGGGCGCTGAAGAACTTGTCGCTCATCAACAGTCCCAGGCTCTCTTCGAAGGCCATCAGTCCGCCCGGCCAACGGGGTGTTGGTGCCGGCAGCAGCAGCAGGCTGCGCCCATGGCTCATCTCCAGCGTCTGCTCCCTGCGAATCACTCTCAGCGGCGGGAACTGGGGAATTGGTGGTTGCTCTTCTTCCACACCGAGGAGCGAGGGCTTGCGTTGGTTCCAGAGCTCCTCCAGCAGCTTGGCGCCGGGATTGGATGCGATCAGCTCGAGGCCTGGATAGATCCCGGCCAGTTCCTGCAGCAACGCCACACGGTTGGGATTCACGTGCCCCACCACAATCAGCAGGGGCTGGTTCGTGGCCGGCAAAGCTTCCAGCAGGGCAGGGAGGAAAACGCTGCTGTAGGCCATCCCCGGGGGATGCACCAGAACGGCGGGTTGCTGGACTCCTGTTGCATCAAGCCCGGCTTCAAACAGGAAACTGTTGGCCGTGCTGCCGCGCTCCAGTGCGTATTCAAGCTCGAACCGAAGACGCTGAGGGCTTAGTCCGCGCAGGCAGATCAGGCCTTGGTCAATGGGCAGGCTGATCACTTGTCGGTCAGCGGATGCAGAGCTGGCCGGGATGGTGGTGACCATCAGTAGTGCATCCTCACTTTGCTGTCTCTCACTGATTCGGTAGGCAGTTTCAATTGTTTTGCACTTCCCATTGCTACCTTTCAACCTCCCCCTGCTGCGTCAGTCCAACCATTATCGGTTCTTTGCTGGGTGGTCGTTGGACAAGGAGATGAAGATCAGTTTCATCCAGACGCGCTTGAGCAAGATTGCAAACAATTGGCATTACAGCAGGCTTTATGATAGCATTTAAAAGTGTAATTTATGATGAAAAAAATTTCTTTTTTTCTTAAAAATCAGTTTTTTCAAAAAACAAAAGCTATTGCTAAATATACGTCTCCAGACGATATAGTTATTGATATTGGCGCCAATGTAGGGGAGTTCGCGAAGCAATTTTTTGGCTCTGGTTGTTCTATTAAATGTTTTGAACCCAATCCTTCTTGCATTGCTAGATTGGAGGCGATTGCGCTCAAGCATAATGTTGAGGTAATTCGAGCCGCTGCATCTACTTCTGATGGGGTCAGCGACTTGTATCTACATCAAAATCATGAGTTGGATCCGGTTCTTTGGTCATCTGGATCTTCCTTGTTTAAGGGTAAAACAAATGTTGATCCAAATAATTTTGTTTCCGTCAGAACAATTGACCTTTCGCGATATATATTTGAACTGGACATGCCTGTTAGAGTCTTAAAAATAGATATAGAGGGTCACGAGGTCGAGCTTTTGCCATATCTCCTGAAGACAGGTTGCCTGTCCCGAGTCTCGAATATTCTTGTTGAGACTCATGAAAAAAAGAATCCTTCTCTAGCCCGCCCTACTGAGAGCATGAAGGAAGTTTTTCGGAAGGCGGGTTTTCAACGGATTTCTTGGGATTGGATTTGACTGGGAGCAGATTTGGATAATTAGTTGCTAGGGATGCTGGGAAGTTTCAAATGTTTTTCAATAGTGGTTGCCTGTTTTGCGGTGATGCACGGCGGTTCGCCCGTCGATGTCGGCCACGTTGCCCTGCTCAACCAGCGCGTAGATGATCCAATGATCCGGACCTTCCATCCGCTGCTCTACCCGACAGCTCAGGTAGGCCAGTGCATCAGTGAGCACAGGGCCGCCTTCAGCGGCACCGTGCAGCACGTTCACTCCCTCGAATCGATCGGCGCCTGGGGGAAAGCGTTTGAGGAAGTGCTGCATCAAGGGCTTGTAGCGGTCTTGCCGCAGCACGTTGATCACGAAGCTGTCGCCGACCTGCATCAGCGCTTCAATCGCTCGATCCTTGGCCACGGCAACACTGAGGCCGGGGGGGCGGAAACTGGCCTGAGCCACCCAGCTGGCCACCATCGCTCCACTGCGGCGGGCATCGCCCTCGCCCTGGCTTGCGGTCACGATGTACAACCCGCCGGTGAGGCGGCCGAGTGCCTTGTCGAGGTTGGCATCAATGCTGCGCAGCGCCTCGATCGACTTCTTGCGGGTCAGGATCTGTCCGAGGTCGGTCCCTGATTCCTCACAGCGCTGGTAGTCACCGCCCTGCGGAAGCTGGCGGATGCGCAGTGGTTCAAAGGCTGGTTTCAGTCCTTGGTTGCGCAGCTGTTCGGCTACCGCATCGATCGGTTCGTCATTCCCACCGAAAGCGTCGTAAACCCCAACCAATTGCTTGGGCTGCAGAGCAGCCAGAAGAGTTCCGATCGAGGCCTGCAGTTCACCATCCGGTTCCGCCGGCCAGGTGGGAACCACCACCGCCTTGGCTTCGCCAACCAGTGCGGTCAGTTCCTGTGGATCGGTGGCCCGCAGATCCACCAGCTGAACCTGTGCATCGGCTTTACCGATGCCGTGGGCGATGGCCTGGCTGAGACGGTCCGAGAAGCCGTACTGGCTGAGGTAGCAGACCGCGGCGTAGCTGTCGCCTTTGCTGCGCTGGCTGCTCCATTCCCTGTAGTCGTTCAACCAGTGGCTGAGGTGTTGGCGCAGCAGCGGGCCGTGCCCCACGGCGACGGTGTTGATTTCCGGCAGTCCATCCATGCGCTTCAGCGCTTGCAGCACGCTGCGGGCATTGGGGCCCATCAGACAGTCGTAATAGAAGCGGAAGTCCGGAGCGATGGCCCCGGGATCCGTGTCGAATAACTCATCGGAGCAGTAATGCAGTCCGAAGGCATCACAGGTGTAAAGGATGCCGCTGCCGTGATCGAACGAAAAGATCGTGTCGGGCCAGTGCAGGTTCGGGGCACTCAGAAACTCGAAGCGATGCTGCACGCTGCTGTCTGGATTGGTGCCCAGATCCAGCTCGTCGCCGGTTTTCACCGCCCTTGAGTTGAAGGGCCGATGCACCTGGTCCTTGAGGAACTGGATCGCCACCTTCGAACCCACGATCTCGATGTCTGGATTGAGGTCGATCAGATCCCCGATCAGACCTGAGTGATCCGGTTCGGTGTGACTCACGATCAAATGGTCGATCGCTTTTGGATCGATCTGCTCCTTCAGCAGTGGCACCCAGGTGTCGCGGAACTTGGCGTGGCTGGTGTCGATCAGGGCGGTGCGTTCGCCCCGCACCAGGAACGCGTTGTAGGTGGTGCCGTTGCGTAGGCCGAATTCAATATCGAAACGGCTGCGTTCCCAGTCCAGGGAACGGATGGTGGTGCTGTCTGCTGCGATCGGTTCGCACTGCAGTGAGAGGCGGGGGATCACAGCAGAGGAGTTCGTGCTGTTCAGGCTTGCCGTGACCATGACCGAATCGCGCGTTGTAACCAACTTTACGAAGATTTTCAGGTCATCGGACCCGGGCTGAGGGCTCCAGCCAGGCGGGGTAACCAGTCCACCAGCCCGGGCACCGCGATGATCAGGGCCAGAACCGCAACCTGCAGACCCACAAACGGCAGGGCGCCCCGATAAATATCGCGCGTGCTCACTTCATCGGGAGCCACGCCGCGCAGATAGAACAGCGCAAAGCCGAAGGGCGGTGTGAGGAAGGAGGTCTGCAGGTTGGCGCCAATGATCACGCCAAACCACACCATCGCTTCGGGCCCCAGCAGCTGGCGTGCGGCAGGAAGCAACAGCGGCACGGCGATGAAAGCGATTTCGAAGAAATCGATGAAAAAGCCCAGCAAGAAGATGATCAGCATGCTGAACACCAGGAAACCCACTCGCCCTCCCGGCAGGTTGAGCAGCAGTTCGGAAATCAGCTGATCGCCGCCCACGCCGCGGAACACGAGGCTGAAGGCGGTGGATCCCATCAGGATGGCCATCACCATGGCGCCGATTGCTCCGATCACGCCCGCTTCCGTGGGCGTTGCAATGCCGAAGAAGATGCTGCCGAGCACCGCCACGATCAGAGCGATCGGTGGCAACACCGACTGCACCAATTGCAGAGGATGGCTTGAGCCGGTGAGCTCGGGTTTGAGTTCGGGTGCCAGTTCCGGCTTGAGTGCACTGATCAACAGCACGTAGATGGCGAACACGGCCGACATCAACAGGCCCGGTAACAGTGCTCCGATGAAGAGATCGCCGACTGAAATGCCCAGCTGATCACCCAGCACCACTAGGACAATGCTGGGGGGGATGATCTGCCCGAGCGTGCCCGACGCCACAATCACACCTGTGGCGAGGCTTTTGTCGTATCCCGCCCGCAGCATGGCCGGCAAGGAGATCAGCCCCATGGTGGTCACGGTCGCTGCCACTACGCCGGTTGTCGCCGCAAGAAGTGAACCGACAAGAACGACGGCCAACGCCAGGCCGCCGCGCAGGCGTCCCAGCAGCCGGCCCATGGTTTCCAGAAGCCGTTCGGCGATGCCGGAGCTCTCCAGCATCGAACCCATGAACACAAAAGCGGGGATGGCCAAAAGGGTGAAGTTGGCCATGATCCCCAAGATTCTCTGGGGTAGGGCGGTGACGAACTGCGGTTCGATTTCTCCGCTGAGCATGCCCAGCAGGGCAAAGATCACCCCAATCCCACCAAGACAGAAGGCGACGGGAAATCCGCTCAGAAGCGCCACGATCAGCGCCAAAAACATTCCGGGAGCTAGCACTGCCGAGGGGTCAAAGCTGATCACCCAGCCCAGGGCTTCGATTTCGATCACAGCGTGGTGCCTCCCTCTTGGTGCTGCTCATCGGCAGCTTGGGTGGCCTCGGGGTTGCTGAGGGCCAGCCGCAGCCGTAGTGCTTCCGCGATTCCCTGCAGCCCTAACAACAGAAAGCCAATTGGTATGAGCGATTTCACCCAGGTGCGTGGCAGTCCGCCTGGATCGGGCGACATCTCGGCAATGCTCCAGGAGCGCAGCGCTGGTGCAATGGAGATCGCCATCACTCCGAAGGCGAAGGGCAGCAAGAGCAGCAGGATGCTGTTGAGCTCCTGACGGTTGCGGCGGCGTGGTGACCAGCGGCTCTGCAGCACATCCACACGCACGTGGCCCTGTTTCTGTAGGGTCCAGCCGAGGCCTAGCAGAAAGATCAGATCGAAGAGATACCACTGGGCCTCGATCAGCCCGTTGGAGCTGAGATTGATCCCGATGGCAGAGCCCAAATAGCGGCCAACAACGTTCCAGATTCCGATGGCCAGCATTAGCAGCACGGACCAGCGCGCCAGCCAGGCGGCCGCGGCGTTGAGGCGATCGAATAGGCGCACCATTCCGGAGAGAGGTTCGCTCATCCTTCACCTCCCTCGGCCCTGGTGTTGAACTTCGCCAGCGGCAGCTCGTTGATGCGATTCCAGTTCAGCGTTTCTTTCTGGAACAGCCGCCAGCGTTCCAGTAAATCTCGGAAGCCGGCATCGTCAGCCGCCAGATCTGCAAACAACACGTTGGTGGCTTCCTTGGCTGCTTCGAGAATGTCGTTGCTGTAGGCCTCAAGTTTGATTCCCTGTCGCCGCAGCCTCAGCAGCGCCTCGCTGTTGCGTTGTTCGTACTTGCTGAGCATGCCCAGATTCGCCTGGTAACAGGCTGTGCTGAACATGGCCTGATACTCCTCCGGCAATTTCTCCCAGGCCGTGCGGTTGACCAGCGCGGTCAGGCTTGGCCCTGGTTCCCACCAGCCTGGGTAGTAGTAGTACTTCGCTGCTTTGGGGAGTCCGAGTTTTTCGTCGTCGTAGGGGCCGGTGAACTCCGCTGCGTCGATCGCTCCCCGTTCCAGTGCCAGATAGATCTCGCCGCCTGGCAAGACTTGAACATTCACCCCCAGGCTGGCCATCACCTTGCCTCCCAGTCCTGGGATGCGCATCTTCAAACCCTTGAGGGATGCCAGGTTGTCGACAGGTCGCTTGAACCAGCCGCCCAGCTGGCCGCCGGTGTTGCCGGCTGGGAAGCTCTTGGCTCCGAAGTCGGCGAACAAGGCGTCCATCGCTTCATTGCCGCCTCCCTGATAGAGCCAGGCATTCTGTTGCTGGGCCGTGAGCCCGAATGGCACGGCAGTGCCGAAGGCGAACGCGGGATTCTTGCCCACGTAGTAGTAGCTGGCCGTATGGCCGCATTCCACGGAGCCGGCTTGCACGGCATCCAGCACTTCAAGTCCGGGAACAATTTCACCGGCGGCAAACGGTTCGATCGTGAACCCTCCGCCACTCATCGCCTTCACCTGTTCACAGATGGTTTCGGCACCTCCGTAAATGGTGTCGAGTGAAACCGGCCAGCTTGTTGCCATCCGCCAGCGCACCTGGGGAAGGCTGCTGCTGCCACCGTTTTCAGCACGACGAATCGTGCAGGCGCTCAGTGCTCCGGCTCCGGCTGCAGCGGCTAGCGCTTGCCCACTGGTCCGGAGCAGCTGCCGACGTTGCATCACGTGCTCCTGGTTTGGTCGCCTGGTAGACGACGCTGTCTGGGCAAGATTATCGATCGCCCCCGGTTTGATCCTGGTTTCGCAATCAAAAAAAGCCCCCTGCATTGGCAGAGGGCTGAACCGTTCTCTTTTGGTTGAGGCTCAATGCGTTGTCATCAGCTTTCGACCTTCACCGACACGGTGGTGCGGTTATCGGTTTTGGGCGCCTCGATCGTGAGGATGCCGTCGCGGTAGCTGGCTCGAAGAGCGTCGCGGTCGAGAGAATGGGCGAAGCGAAAGTTGCGGCTCCAGTTGCCGTAGCGAAACTCGCTGAGCAAGGTGTTGTTGGTCGATGCTTCGGCCTCATCGGCTGCATTGGCCTGAGGGTTCAAACGCTCAGCGCTGACGCTGAGACTGCGATCGCTGGCTTTGACGTCGATGCTGTCGTGAGCCACGCCGGGGAGTTCCAGGCGAATGGAGTAGTGATCTTCGGTTTCGTGAATTTCGGCGGCTGGTACACGTTCGACCTGTGAAAGCTGCTGGTCGAGACGCTCGAACAGATCAAACGGTGACTGACGAAGGGTGATCATGGGTAACTCCTGAAGAGTGATGTTGATGGGGTGTTGACATCACCCACAACGCCAATATGTGCGCTCTGATTGACTCTGAGCAGGGGGAGAACCGTCCGATTCTGTTCGGTCTAGACCACCGGATTCGGTTGTTACGACATCTCTTTCGCGACAACCGAACATTAGCGCATGTCGCTCATAGCCAGGACCAGCTTGAGAACGCTGCCGCCTGCCCGCAGTTGTGGCCTTTGTCGTCCCAGAGGGTCCAGATTCTTGCGTTGTTGATCATGAATCGTTGACCGGTTCGTGACACCCGCACGCCGCTATAGCCCTCGAAAGCGTCTTGGTTTTGCGCGCGTTGCAGGGCGGAAGCGCGTTGCTCACGTGCCGCTTCCTCCGCGGTGCAGCGGGAGGGCATGCCGATCATCTCTTGCCAAGACCGCTCCCACAGACGCAGAGCGATGGCATTGGCATAAATCAGGCGTGGATCATGGCTGTTGTCGTGGGCGAGAACCGCCATCTCGCTGCTGAACAGGTCCGTTGCAGGGTCTCCACAGTCCAAGTCAAGCAGTGGTCGCTTGAAGGCCCGTTGGTGAGACAGCATCAGTCTGGAGATCAGGCACTGCGACTCCGGCGTCTGCCAGGGCGCTGATTCAGCCACCGGCCGCCATGGCTTCCAGCATGGCCCGCTGTGCCAGGGCCTGACCCTGATCACGTAGGTGCTGCAGAAAGCGAGGTCTGGATTCGGGGAAGCGTGGCTCCTCAGCCAGGGGAAGATCGCCGGCTGCATCAAGGCCTGTATCTCCTTCCATCGCGGGGGTGATCACCACCAGATCACCATCGAGGTTGGCTTCGTAACGCCACCAGAGCGTGGGGTCCAGCACCGCTGGATGCGGCGGCGTGATGGTGTCGTCCGGGTTGGACTCGCCGCCATCCGCGGGTGGCATGGATTTGCTTTCAGCTTTGGCCTGATCGGCCCTGGCCTGCAGGGCCTTGAGTCGGTGTTCTGCCAGGTTTTCCAGCAGCTTCGTGCGCGTGCGCCCCCTCAGCTGAAACAGCACGAAGGGGTCTTCACTGAAGCGTTCTCCCATCAGGAAGTACACCGCACTGATGTGCTTGCAGGGATTGGCTTTATCCGGACAGCTGCATTCACTGCGCACCTCCTGCAGCTTGAAGGGGAAGAGCCGGCGGCCACTGGCCGCAAAGGCTCGTTCGATGTCGGCCGGCATGATTCCGGCCAGGAGCTGTGCCGACCAGCGGGCCTTTTGCGTCAGGGCTTCCAGCACGAAGCCCCAGTCCTCATCGCTCAGCACATCAAGCCAGAGCTTCACTTTGTAGGGGTCTTCATCGGTTCCCTGAACACGGGCATGCACGCGTCGCCCTTCAAAGCGAATCGATGTCACGTGTCCTTCACGGGCGTAGGTCCAGGCCCGTTCGAGGCGTTTTTTGAAGCGGTAGGAGTTGATCAGCTCCATCCACTGTTCAACCCACCAGGGTTGCTGCCCGAGTCCCTCGTCACTCAGTGAGGTGTTGATGCCGCTGCTGTTGGGGGTGATGGTCATCGCGTCAGGAGGGATTGTCTTCCAGGCTCACCAGCTCCTTGAGCTGGCCCATTTCGAGTCCTCCGAGCCATTCCTCCCCGGAGCCCACGATGTCTTCCGCCAGTCTGGACTTCTCGCGGATCATCCGGTCAATCTTTTCTTCCACCGAGCCGCTGGTGATGAACTTGTGCACCATCACGCGGTTGGTTTGTCCGATCCGATAAGCCCTGTCTGTGGCTTGGTTTTCCACCGCTGGGTTCCACCATCGATCGATGTGGAACACATGGCTGGCCCGGGTGAGGTTCAGGCCCACGCCACCGGCCTTGAGTGAGAGCAGGAACAGTTGTGGTCCGCGGGGATCTTCCTGAAAACGATCGACCATGGCCTGTCGCTCCGTCTTGCTGGTGCTGCCGCAAAGGAAGGGCACTTCGCTGCGCCAGCGGCGTTGCAGATACTCCCTCAGCAATGTTCCCCATTCCGCGAACTGGGTGAAGAGCAGAGCGCGGTCGCCGGCCTCGACCACTTCTTCGAGGATCTCTTCGAGCCGTTGCAGCTTCGCGGAACGTTGCAGGAAATCCTCACTGGCGTCCTTCTCCTTCAGCGCAAGGGCGGGATGGTTGCAGATCTGTTTCAGGCGGGTCAGTAGTCCCAGCACCTGTCCGTGGCGTTTGCCCCGCGGAGCACGGGCAATGGCATCGAGGGTGTCCTCGACGGTTTTGGCATAGAGCGATTTCTGTTCCTTGCTCAGCCCGACCCATTCGCTCAGTTCCACTTTCTCCGGCAGATCAGAGATGATCGCCTTGTCGGTCTTCAAGCGCCTGAGGATGAAGGGTCCCACCCGCGACTTGAGGTCACGCAGTGACGACATGTCGCCGTAGCGTTCGATCGGCATGCGATAGCGCTGGCGGAAAAATTCCTCCTCACCCAGAACCCTGGGGTTGAGGAAATCCATCAGGGCCCACAACTCACTCACCCTGTTCTCCACCGGCGTACCGGTGAGGGCGATGCGAAAGCGGGTGCCCTTGCGGGTGCGGGCCAGATCGCGCGTGGCCTGGCTCTGTTTGGCCGACGGGTTCTTGATGGCCTGAGCCTCATCGATCACTGTTCCTTGCCAGTCGAAGCTCTCCAGCAGCTCGATGTCCCGTTGCACCAGTCCGTAACTGGTGAGAACCAGGTCGACATCTTTGAGAGTCTTTTTGAGAGCAGCCAGAGTTGTGGGCCGTTTGGGGCCGTAGTGCTCATGCACGTTGAGCTCAGGCGTGAAGGCTGCGGCCTCCCGTTTCCAGTTGGTCAGCACCGATGTCGGGGCCACCAGCAGTACGGGCTTCTTCAGTTCCTGTTCCACCTTGAGGTGTTGCAGAAACGCCAGCAGTTGGATCGTTTTGCCCAGGCCCATGTCATCGGCCAGGCAGGCACCCTGGTCGAAACGGTGCAGGAAGGCGAGCCAGCCCAGCCCACGCTCCTGATAAGGCCGCAGTTGTCCGCAGAATCCTTCAGGTGCGGGCAGTGGATCCGGTGATTTCTGCTGGTGGTACTGCTCAAGGACACCCTGAAGCCGGGGGCCAGCATCGAAGGCATGCACGGGTAGGCGCATCAGCGTGTCGCCCTCGGTGGCTGTCAGTCGCAGGGCATCGTCCAGGCTGAGCTCTGGATTGGCGCCACAGAAGCGTTCAGCGTTCTTGAGGTCATTGGGCCGCAGTTCGATCCAGGCTCCCTTGTGACGCACCAGCGGGCTGCGTTTGCCACTCAGGCGTTCCAGTTCGCGCAGGGTAAGCGTGACGCCGCCGATCATCAGCTCCCAGCTCCAGTCGAGGCTCTCGCCCAGGGTGAAGCCGCGGGACCGCTCGGGCAGTTCCGCTTTGATCGCCAGTCCCAGTCGGCTGGCCAGCCCGCCGGACAGGCTCGGAGGCAGGTCGACGCCCACACCCACATCGCGCAGTTGACGTGCGGCCGTGCGCACCAGCACGAAGGCTTCGGCAGGGGTGAGCTGCATCGCCTCCGGTGTGGCGCTTTCGAGGCCTCGCTCGATCGGTTCGAACACCGTCAAGGCTCGGCCCATGCCCTCCAGGAGCACTTCGCTGGGATGCTCCACGGGAATCTCTCCCAGCTGAAGACCCTTGGGGCCTGCAGCCCATGCGGCACTGGCCGGCAGCTTCAGTGTGGGGTCCGACTCCGCCTGCAGGAAGAAGCGCAGGGGCCAGAGTTCTTCACCCTCAGCCGGTGTAGCCAGTTCGAGGCAGGCCCGTGCCGCAGCAACATTGCCGGCCACGCCCTCTCGCCAGTGATGGCTGGCGGTGGCTAAACGCTCGGCATCCTCATCATTGAGGTTGATCACGCCGGTTTCAGAGCTGAGAGCCTCTTCCCAGGCGCAGAGCAGTGGGTCCAGGCCTTCTTGATCAGGGCTGAAGCCTTTGCGCAGCTGGGCATCCAGTAGGTCTTCCAGCAGGGTGGCTACCCGCAGCCGGCCGCTGCGGGGTCGACAACAGGCCACGGGATTGGCGGCTCGCATCGCCTCCGGTCGCAACCGGGTCATGCGGTTGCTGCGTTTTCCGGTTGGTTCGCGCCAGGGCAGGGCACAGGTGGCAACCAGGGGGAGTCCTGCCGCCAGATCCTCCAGCCGGCGCCGGTCTTCCTCCCGATTGAGCAGTGGCACCCAGCGGGCTCGGTGGGGATAGCCCTCGCCCTTGCTCAGCTCCACCTGGGGCAGCCAGCGGCCTCGTGCCACCAGGCTCAGGGCCCAGCGCTGCATGTGGCTCCACCAGCGCAGTTCATCGGCTAGATCCGGATGACGACCGGAAAGCGGCAGCTTGGCCAGCCACTCAGTTGCAGCCATTGGTTCGATGGCCAGGCCCTGCACCTGCCAGGGCCACCATTCGGTGGTCTTCGGAATCGGTTCACCGGCCTGCAGCGGCAGACCGCACCACGGTGGGTCGTCCTCGGAGGCTGTCTCTGTGGCTGCTGAGCGCTTGCGTTTCGCTTTAACACTGCGACTGGGCAGGGTCAGGCAGGCCGTTGCGTCAATGATTCCGTCTGGGAGTAGGTCACGCTCCGTGAGCAAGGACCGAAGTTCCTCAGGGCTGAGGGTGAAGGGATGAATGGCGGGGGTGGCGCCCGGTCCCATCGGCTCGGCCACACGCCAGGTGTCAGCCCACACCAGCAGAGCAGCTCGACCGGAGCTGCTGGGAGTACGAATGGCCGGAAGCCAGGTGGCGTGCAGCAGGCTCATGGCCGCGACGCAGACAACATGCGTTGGGTTCCGTGTAGCAGGAGCGAACTGCCGATCAGTGGCAGCCACCCCATCACGAGATCCTTCACTAATGATGCCAGGGAATCAGCATCTGCCCAAGGGGAGGGCAGGCACATTCCCAAACTGCGGATCCCGCAGACCGCTCCGACGAGCCCAGCCTGCAGATGAGAGTCCTCCGGATCCACACGAAAAAGATGGAAGGCCAGCAGTCCGTAGAACAGTCCACAACCGGTGGATCGCACCGCCTGATCCACACCGAAGGGCAGGCTGAGCAGCCCTGCCGCTAGACCTGCGATCAGGGCCCAGCCCAGGGAGCGCAGTCTCAACGCTGCGCGACTCTGCTCGTCGGTGCTATCGGCCAACGTCGGTGGCAGCTCAAATGCGATCATGGCTGGAGGACCTGCTGTTCAAGCCCGAACCCGCCATGGCTGTTGCACGATCGTCGCGAAACGAGGCAGCTGGTCCCCGCACTGGTGCGGAGATCCGGGAAGCGTTCCTCGCGTTTTATGAGCAGCGTGGTCACAGGCGGATGCCCAGTGCCTCACTCGTGCCTGAGGACCCCACGGTTCTGCTCACGATCGCGGGAATGTTGCCGTTCAAGCCGATCTTTCTCGGTCAGCAGCAACGGCCTGCCCCTTGTGCGACCAGCAGCCAAAAGTGCATTCGCACCAACGACATCGAAAACGTGGGTCGCACTGCCCGGCACCACACCTTCTTCGAGATGCTGGGCAACTTCTCTTTTGGGGATTACTTCAAGCAGCAGGCGATTGAGTGGGCCTGGGAGCTGAGCACGGTCGTCTATGGCTTGGATCCCAAGAATTTGGTGGTGAGCGTCTTCCGGGAAGACGATGAAGCTGAGCAGATCTGGCGTGATGTTGTTGGTGTCAATCCGAAGCGCATCATCCGCATGGATGAAGCCGATAACTTCTGGGCCTCAGGTCCAACAGGACCCTGTGGTCCTTGCTCGGAGATTTATTACGACTTCAAGCCCGAACTCGGTGATGAAGGAATCGATCTTGAAGACGACGATCGTTTTATCGAGTTCTACAACTTGGTGTTTATGCAGTCGAATCGCGATGCGGAGGGCACGCTCACACCGCTAGCGAATCGCAACATCGACACGGGGATGGGTCTGGAGCGCATGGCTCAGATCCTGCAGAAGGTTCCTAATAACTATGAAACCGATCTGATTTTTCCGCTGATTGAAGCAGTAGCTGATTTAGCTGGTGTCGACTACCGCCAGCTCGACGACAAGGGCAAAACCTCACTCAAGGTGATCGGCGATCACAGTCGAGCCGTGACGCAGTTGATCAGCGATGGCGTCACGGCAAGCAATTTGGGCCGTGGCTACATCCTGCGTCGCTTGCTGCGTCGGGTGGTGCGGCATGGACGTCTCCTGGGCATCGATCAACCGTTTCTCAAGACCATGGGTGAGGCGGCCATTGCGCTGATGCAGGCGGTGCATCCTCAGTTGGTGGAGCGCAAGGAGGTGATCCTGGCGGAGCTGCAACGTGAGGAAGCCCGGTTCCTAGAGACCCTGGAACGGGGAGAGAAGCTGTTGGCGGATGTGCTGGCGGCCCAGCCGAAACAGATCGGCGGTGCGCAGGCTTTTGAGCTGTATGACACCTATGGCTTTCCACTCGAGCTCACGCAGGAAATCGCTGAAGAGCATGGTCTAGCCGTTGATCTGGCCGGATTTGAACTGGCGATGGAGCAACAGCGTCAGCGTGCCAAAGCCGCTGCCGTGAGCATTGACCTCACGCTTCAGGACGCCATTGATCAGGTGGCCTCAGGGATTGATGGAACCGATTTCCGTGGTTATGAGCAGCTTGAGCAGAGCAGCAGTGTGCAGGCTCTTGTGGTGAATGGTGACCCCGCTCAGCAAGCCGTTGCCGGTGATGTTGTGCAGGTGGTGCTTGATACCACTCCCTTCTATGGGGAGGGGGGCGGCCAGGTGGGTGATCGCGGCACCCTGGCGGGTGAAGGCCATGACGGCGATGGCCTGATTGTCAGTGTGGAATCGGTGAGCAGGAACCGCAGCGTGTTCGTGCACAGCGGCCGGGTTGAGCGCGGAATACTGGCCGTCGGCGATGTAGTGCAGGGTCGTGTCGACCGGACTTGCCGTCGCCGTGCCCAGGCGAATCACACCGCGACGCATCTGTTGCAATCGGCCTTAAAACAGGTGGTGGATCCAGGCATTGGCCAGGCCGGATCGCTGGTGAACTTCGATCGTTTGCGTTTCGACTTCCATTGCCCGCGGGCTGTGAGCTCCGAGGAGCTGGAGCGTATTGAGGTTCTGATCAACAGCTGGATCGCCGATGCCCATGAGCTCCAGGTGCAGGAGATGGCGATCGACAAGGCCAAGGCTGCTGGTGCTGTGGCCATGTTTGGTGAGAAGTACGCCGATGTGGTGCGCGTTGTCGACGTACCTGGTGTGTCGATGGAACTCTGCGGTGGCACCCACGTGGCCAACACTGCTGAGATCGGTCTGTTCAAGATTGTCAGTGAAAGTGGAGTGGCAGCTGGCATCCGTCGCATCGAAGCTGTAGCGGGGCTAGCCGTGCTCGCCTACCTGAACGAACGCGATGTTGTGGTGAAGCAGTTGGGAGAGCGCTTCAAAGCCCAGCCCGGCGAGATCGTGGACAGGGTGAGCGCTCTTCAGGACGAGTTGAAGTCCACAAGTAAGGCGCTGCAGGCTGTCCAGGCGGAGTTGGCGGTTGCTAAATCAGCCGCCCTGGCATCCAAGGCGGTTGCTGTTGGTGAGTTTCAGCTGCTGGTTGAGCGTCTTGACGGTGTGGATGGCAGCGGTCTGCAAGGTGCTGCCCAGAGCCTGAGCGATCAACTGGGTGAGGGGGCAGCCGTGGTAATCGGTGGCCTGCCGGACCCTGCCGATCAGGGCAAGGTGATTCTGGTGGCAGCCTTTGGCAAAGCTGTGATCGCCAATGGACAGCAAGCGGGCAAGTTCATCGGCGGGATCGCCAAACGCTGCGGTGGCGGTGGTGGTGGCCGCCCGAATCTTGCTCAGGCCGGAGGTCGTGATGGTGCGGCTCTGGATGGAGCCTTGGACGCGGCAAGGCAGGAGTTGGGGGCAACACTTCAATCAGACGCTCGGGGCTGAGATTGCTGGCTTAGGCCAGCCAAGTCTCAAATAGTTCTCCCAGCTGTCTTTCAACATCATGACCAGTTGGTGATTTTGATGGGGTTATTTCTCTTGATGGGTTGCACTCATCACGCCGCGCCATAGAGCGCTATCAAGTTCAACCATTCGCCTTTCTTTTGTGGCCAGATGAATAGGGACGTGGGTGAAGAAATTGTTCCAGTAACCAATGACAAGATTCGTTTTCCCGCTCATTCCTGCATGGACGGCATATTCGGCAAGTAGCTGGCAAAAAACAGCATCCGAAGCATTGGCTGCAACGCTTCGGATGTGGTAGCTCGGGTCAAGATACTTGATGTTGATCGTCATGTTGTGTTGCTTGAAGTGAGCTGTCAGCTCTTCTTTGAGTAACTCTCCGATGTCCTCTTTGAGGATGTTTCCGGAAGCATCCATTTTTTTCTCGTTGTTAGCAAAAAGTTCCTGTCCTGCTCCTTCTGCAACGACCACAACGGCATGGTTTTTTTGTTCAATCCTTCGTTGAATAGCAGTGCAGATCCCATCCGGCCCGCCGAATTGAAAAGAGGTTTCTGGGATTAGGCAGAAATCAACCACAGAGTTTGCAAGAGATGCCGTGGCAGTGATGAACCCAGAGTCTCGACCCATTAACTTAACGATGCCGATGCCGTTTTCAGCCCCTTCTGCTTCGTTTTGGGCTGATGTGATGATTTCAGAGGCTGTTTGTACTGAGGTTTCAAAGCCGAAGGTTTTCTCGACAAAGCCGAGATCATTGTCAATGGTCTTAGGCACGCCGACAATGCTGATGTTTGCCTTGCGACGAATTGCGGCTTCCGCGATCGCCTGAGCACCCTTTAAGGTTCCATCGCCGCCAATGCAAAAGAGAAGGTTGATTCCTCTTGCTTGGAGCATGTCCACTATCTCCTCTGGATCCTGACTACCTCTAGATGATCCAAGTATGGTTCCGCCCTGTTTATGGATCTGATCGACGATTAGAGAATTGAGTTGGATTGGTGGATGAGTTGATGCCTGCGTCAGTCCTTTGTATCCATATCGGATGCCAAGAATGTTTTTGACTCCATAATCCTGCTCGAGAACATTCACTAACCCTTTGATGACATTATTCAGCCCTGGGCAGAGCCCCCCGCATGTGATGATGGCGGCTTGGGTTGATTCTGGATCGTGAAAAATTTTTCGACGTGCACCTGCCTTTTCAAATGAGGGCAATTCCGGGCATGTTTCCAGTTGATGCTTTAGATTTTTGAGTTGGCTAGAAAAGATAATGCGCTCCATATTCTCAACGAATACAGCATTGCGACTGGGATTGGAGTATTGACTTTCACCAAGCTCTTCGATTCGAAAATCGAATGTAGTCGGGTTATTAAGCACATTTTCGTATGCCACGAGTTTTCAAATGCTGGTTGCTTCTAATCTGGCAATTGCTTCTCGACTCAGCAATGCCTGACGGATCGTTTTTCGCCATTTGATGTATTAGTGGTGATGTCAGTCCTTCTTTGTCAGGGTTGGATCAAGGCGTGTTGAATTGGTTGATGCAATCGGTTCGTGTGCAGGTCGATACGTGTTTGGCGATGGGAACAGCCTTTTTCGGCTTGCCTTCACAGGCCGCTCAGCCACGCATCGCGGAGGTGCCCAATGGCTCTGCCTTGGTCTGATTGCCCGCTAAGAACGAGGTTGATGCACATTCGAGAGTGGGTGAGCACCGATGCGTTGCCGCGCTCCACAAAGCCAGGACGCATGCAGGTGATGCTTGAAATCGGTCGTCAAGTTCAGGACCGGAAGGGATTTGCAACTGCGCCTTGGTTCTTCCAGTGTTGAATTCTTGAAGGGGTTGAGCGATCGGTTGAAATATACCGTGATTGGAGCAATCCTGAACCCACCCATTTTAAGGAGTGGTGATTTTTGAGCCCCAATCCTCGACGATGTGGTTGTTGAAGATTTAGGGTTAAATTTAGTTCAGATTTGTCCGGTCTCAATTAAGTTTTTTGGTTTGGTTTCTCTTCGGTGTTCACATTATCGGGTTGATTGAATTGGTTGATTTTAACTAGCTTCGACGACTTTCTTTTGTCCTTGAACGTAGGCTTCCAAAACACGATTGGGAAGGAGCTCGCGATTCGCTTTGGCGGAGAGAAGGTAGTCGAGAATGGCTTCGCCGCTTTGAGGGTTTGTTGCAAAAGGGATCTGGTAGACATCACAGAGACGACCTAGGGCTTCGATATCAGCGTGATGGGGGTGAGAAGAGAGTGGATCTCTGAAAAAAATCACGCCGCTAATGTTTTGCGTGGAAATCAGAGTTCCCACTGCTTGGTCTCCACCCAGAGGACCTGAAGCTACCTTGCGGCTCAGGCACATGCCAGTTTTTTTGTACAGCATGCTGCCGGTTGTGCCAGTCGCGATGAGGGGAAATTTCTCCAGTTTCTCAGTGTGAATGCTGCAAAATTCCATCAGACTTTCCTTCATGTTGTTATGGGCTATTAGTGCCAAGTATTTGCGTTTATCAATATATGTTTCTGCTACGTGCTGCTGGGCTCGGGCGCGTTCAATGGCCTTGAAAATTTCCCTGAATTGAAGTGCAAGCCTTTGATTGGTCTTTAAAAAATCATGGAAATCGTGGATTGTGAATAGGCCCACTGTTGTTTTCTCCATGGCTTGAACATCTGCCACGCGTGTTGCTTGCTCTGAGAACAGGCTTTCTCCAAGAAAATCACCTTTCGTGAGGAGTGCAATCTGTCTCTCGTCTTCAAGAATCTGTACGCGGCCATTCACAAGGAATGCCATGTAGTCGGCAGGCTCTCCTTTGGACATCAAGATGGTGTCCTTGTCGAATGTTTTGATCGACATGTGTTGAGCAATCAGTTCAATATCTTCGGCGCTGAACGAATGCTTCAGATTTCCTTCATTTTGCAGGGTGTCGATCAGGACGTTGCGATCCATAAGGGTTCTGCTCTTTGTCTGACCTTAAGGGAGTTGCTCTCAATGGGCTCTGTGGTTGCTGTATTCGTTCGCCTTGTGTTTCTTTTTACAGGAAGCTGATCACCATTCGGATCTTTGATGTGCAGTAGTTGCAGCTGTCGAATGGCTCCGGCGACGAATCCACTGAGAAGGAGTTCTCACCACGGTGTCAAATTCAGCGGAGATGGGGTCGCTCTCATGGTGTTTCCTGTGCCTTCACCAGTCGTCTCAACCGTCGGGCTGCGTTGGAAAGTGCTGGATCAGAGCTGTACTCCAGTTCGTTGCAGCACCGATTCAGTGCGGAGGAATGCTCTTGATCCAGAGCCCCCAGGGCTTCAAGGATCAAAGTCAGATGGCGGTTGGTTTGGCGGCAGCGGTTGCTGCTTAGAGCCAACAGTTCCATCACCAAATCGCTGTCGTAGATGGAAGCCTTCAGTAGATCATCCGCTTTAACCACAAGGATCTCGGCCGGTCCGCGACTCACCGTGACGCTTGCGCTGTGGTGTTGATCACCGATCAATGCCATTTCTCCGACCAGTTCATCCGGTCCGATTCGGGCGATCACTTGAGGCGTGCCACCTGGTTCACAGCGTTCAACTTTCAATTCTCCTGTTTGCACAATCAGCACCCTTACGGCTGGTGTGTCCTGTTGGATCAGCACCTCACCCACAGCTGCTGTGAGCGTTTGATGGCTGATTGTGGAGAGATGGGTGCTCAGCAACATCCGCAGACGATCACGAATCTGGGTGAGCTGTTGGTTCTCGTTCTTCATGCATGGCCGGGAGCCGCTGCATGCATGCTGACTGCTCAGGCCAGAACAGGCATCTCTACCCTCCATAGCGTCACGTTCTGACTTTGCTCAATGGCTATCTCCTTTGAGGAGTCTCTGATCCTGCTGGTGCTGGCCGCTCTGGATGGAGCCTGGGAGCTGCTTGGGCGCAGCGCAGCAACGCGATTTGTTGAGTCGTCAGATTCGGCGCCGCTGCTGCAGCCTCTGCAGCTGTCTGCTGGCCTTGGCAATGCAGAAGTGGATCCCCCCCAGCTCTGTTGAGACCTGTTTAATTTTCTCTTGGGAATCGTCATGCACGGCTTCGATTCCGCTCAGCAGCATGGCGATGACCTGATTGCCTCGACGGCAGCGCTCACTGACCAGTGACAGCATCTCCACGACGAGATCAGTGTCAAACAACATGGCCTGAAGCAGTGCCTGGCCTGGAATGGTTAGAAGTTCTGCCTGTCCTTCCACAACGCGAAAGTCGGCGTAGTGCTTGCCATTGGCGAAGAAACCAACTTCGCCAAGCAATTCCACAGCCTCAACTTCTGCCAGTGTGTGGATCTCGTCGCCGTAATGAATATCAACTGCGACACGCCCCTGAGTCAGCAACATCAAAGTCTCCACTGATTCGCCCTGATGAAACAGAATGTCTCCTTCGTCAGCGAAAACTTTCTCAGGATTGAGCTCCTGCTGGTGGGCAACTAGCAGGAGCTTCAGTCGTTCTCGAAAGGCCTGCAGCTGAGGTTCGTCTCCCCACATGGCTTCACCGTTGATCTCTCCGTGATACTTCTATTCGTGCGATAGCGCCCGTGTGCTTGAAGGATCAGTCTGGGATTTGTTCAGGAAGCTTCAGCTCACTGCGCCACTCGTTGAGGGGACGACCCCAGCCTTCTTCCAGTTTGCGGGAGATCACAAGCTCGGCATCCAGTCCCATCTGGAATCCTCTCGCTAGTGCGCGAAGCATCGGAGCCAAAGGTTCATTGTTCTGTAGTGCCGTGAGCATTCCTCCGAAGATCAGCATCACCGCCAGAGGCGATCGATTTTGGGCGAGGTTGAATCCCTGAAGGCCCAGTTCACTGACGCCATCGATTCCAAATCCAGTCAGCACATGCGTGATGTCATGGGTCTCCCTGAGGCGATGTGTGATGTAACCACGCTCATCGCTGATGGGTGAAGGGTCGATCAGCGTGTCGGGAGTAATTCCCTGGCTAATCAGCTGATCGGAGTAACAGCGACCGAGCGTTCCGGCAGGAAGTTTCTGGAGTGCCGACAAGTCAATCGGCTGCGGGCGCCAACCGTCGCTCACCAGTTGTGCGAAGTCAGGATTGTCCAACAGATGGCGGGTCATCTGTTCGGCAAGCGGGCTGTCTTTCAAGCTGGCGCCAACAGCGAGGACGCTGTCCAGAGAGCCGGGGCTTTTCAGAAAGCCCGCCAGACTGACTAGCATCTTCAGGCTCTGCAATCGTTCTCCGAGGTTGATTTGCATTAGTTGTTGAGACTAACTATCGATGTTGTTCTTCCCTTCTAGCAATGGTTAGATGAACTCCGGCGATGTTGTTTCCATTCCATTGGATCCTGCAAGTTTCCCACTGCAGGAGCCAGTGGTGTTTGACTCTGTAGTTTGGAACTTAGTGGCGTCAGTGATATTGCTGACTCCCGATACATTTCCACTCTGGAAATACTGGAAGGAGTTGCCAGAAGTGCTGCAAACATATGTTTTCGCTGTCTCTGTCTCTTCCTCTTTCTCTTCCTTGGGCAACTTATTGTTCGGAACAACAAGATTGTTGGCTCCGCGAAGACGTGGATAGGGTGTTCTGGCTGCGATTAGCCAGTCCGATCCCAGAATCGACAGCAGTGTGCTATTAGGTACTCCATAAAGCTGCTGGTAAACCAGATTGATTGCGTGGCTTTCAGGCAGAAGGTTCTGGCCACTCATAGTCTCGATGATCAATTGTGAGAAGCGATCTTTGCTCATCATTTTCTGACTCAGCAACATACCGTCGGGGCTGAAGGTTGCCTCTTCACCAGCTTTGAGTTGCACTACTGCGTTTGTATTGCCGATCAGGTTGGTTATTTCTGGAATTTGCACCTTCTCTGCAGGATCAGCTTGAGATGGAGAGCTGTCGCGTCGATGCCCCATTGCAATTTGCACAGGACTGCTTGTGTTGAATTCCTTGGCTTGCCATGGCATCGGAGATGAGGCTGTTGATCGCTGCAGGTTTGGATCGTTTACAAATCCTCCCTTGGTGGCAAATCTGTAACTGATCTGTCCGCCGATCACGGTGTCAAGAAGATTGTCGTATTGGCCGTAGGTCGAAAGCATCACCTGATTGCCGATTGGGACATTCACGCCAATCCGTCCTCCTCCAAATGATTCGCCAATCCCATGGAGCACATAAGGGGAGAGTGACAGGGTGATGGATTGGTTTCCAACGTCGGCGATGGGGATGCCGATCTGACCAATCGCATATCCGAGGTTGTTGACGCATTGATCCAGAGGAATCCCGCCGTTCACCCCGAACTGCCAGCGCCCCTTTTGCCAAAGACCTCCTAGTGCAACTTGAGACTGAAAACAGCCAGCGCTATCCCAGCCGTCGTATCCCATCAACACTGAACTGATGCTTCTGTTATCAGGGTTGAACCACTTGTATCCCAATTCAGTGCTTGCACCCCAGGCGCCATCAAAATTGCTGCTGGCGGTGGTGTAGCTGTACAGGAGATTGCTTCCCAAGCTCTGACTGAGCGGCATAAAAAAGGAAGCGTCACCAAGGATGAGCCCTGCTGCTTCTCCAAGGCTCTCGCCTGATGCATTGCTACCCCAAGCACTAGATCCGAAGCCGATCACCGGATTCAGCGTGGGGTACATCGAGAGGATGTCTGGAGAGCTGTCCTTTACTGGATTTTCGGCTGCATCACCAACGGTGGCTTCGCCGCTCAGCACTGCAAGCTCATAGCTGCCGTTGTCCTTCACGCTCAGCACATAGGTGGTGCCGCGGATTCCCAGCACTTTTGTTCCTAGACAAGTGTTTTGGGGTCCATTGACCAGCACCTGGCCGCGATCCAGGCGAAAGCAGTCTTCTCCAAGGCGGATCAGACTGTTGTTTCCCAGAAAGCCAAGCGCTCGTCGGTCAAATAGCACTTCAGCCCTGCTGCTGCCGGTGCTGACTTCCTGGCCACGGTCTGCGGTGTCATCAACGGTTGCTTCTCGCCGGTCGATGAATACTTCTCTGCCATCGATGATGCGTCGGATCGTGGCGCTGTTGAACGGAGCTGCCTCAGCTGCCGCAGGCATCAGAACTGCTGCGCAAGCGATAGTCAACAGCTTTTTAAACACGTGGATGAACGCTTGAACACAGACTGTTGTTACTGATTTGTTTCTGACTAGGTGTGCTCTTTAGTGTCAGTTTTGAGTGCGAACACCCGTTGATCGTCTTGCCCACGGATAGGAAATGTCCCCAGGTCCTGTAGAGGCCAGTCGCCGTCTAGATGTTCCGCCACCGCAGCACTCATCACAATTGCTTGGCCGCATTGCTTGGCAATCGCCTCCAAGCGGCTGGCTGTATTCACGGCATCGCCGATCACGGTGTAGTCCATTCGGCTGGCGCAGCCGATGTTGCCGCTCACAACCCAGCCGTAACTGAGTACCACCACCTGATCCCATGGTGATTGCCCTTCGGCGATCCAGGCACGATTGAGAATGGCGAGTCGTTGCTGTAAAGCGATTGCCGTTTTGACCGCAGCCAGCACATTGGTGCTGCTTGTTTTCTGAAGTGGTGCCCCAAATACCGCGAGCACGGCATCGCCGATGAATTTGTCGACCGTGCCTTCTTCTGAATGCACTGCATCCACCACTTCGCTGAAGTAGGTGTTGAGTCGATCGACCAGTTGTTTGACGTTCCCTTGCTTTGTCATCTCCTGTGTGAAGGCTGTAAATCCACGGATGTCGCTCATTAAGATCACCACGTCTGTTAACTGCCCGCCTAGAAGTTGATCGGCTTCTTCAGGCTGTTCAGAGATCACTGCGGCCACGGCAGGAGATAGATATCGACCGAGCGTGCGGCGCAGACGTCGGCGCTGCCACTGCAGTCGCACGGTTGCATCGGCACTCGTCACGATCCCCGTGACTCCCAGGCTTCCCGCTACCCCTAGAACCGGCAGCAGAAGGCCGCCCCAGACGATCAGACCTGCACTGCCTGCGACCAAAAGCCCTGCGGCGACCAGCAGCAAGCCCAGGCGAGGTAGTGGTCGTTCAAACCGGGCCGCGCACACCCCGGTGACTAGCACCAGCATTGCCATCACCAGGTTCCATCCAGGAGGTGCAGGGATCCAGCGCAGTGAACGTGATTCAAGACGGTTGGCCAGTTCCGTCCCATGCAGTTCAACTCCCGGCATGCCCTCCGCTCCTGAGAACACGGCGGGATGGCGATCTTGCAACACGGCTGCAGTCGGTCCCACAAGAATCAGGGCATTGCGCAGCCGCCCGGACTTCTTGATTGATGCATAGGCCTGCGGTTCAAGCAGTTCCCAGATGGAGAGGGTTGGAATCGTCCTTGGCGGACCGTAAGGATCCAGCAGGTCGCGGCTGTGGATGCTGAGATCGGCGGACTCCTTCTGTTTCCTGAGCAGCGCGATGGCCAGGCCATCTGGAATTGAAGCATTCAGCTGTTCACGCATCGACTGAGTGACCTGCCCCGGACGGCGTCGGATCACTCCATCACTGTCCGGTTCGCCATTGAGCAGTCCTCGATGCAGCGGCTGGTCAGCAGGCCGCAGGCCTGGCGTGACATCCAGAAGGGACATCCCTGCAACGGGTCCCCGGGTGCTGAGAACCTGAACGCCAAGAACCACCTGCTCACGATGACGTTGTAGGGCCTCGGCAAATGCCGCATCGTCTGTCTCTCCATGGCTGCTGGGCGATTCAAAGAGCAGGTCGAAACCCACCACAGTCGCTCCTGCCTCGATCAGGCGATCCAGCACCGTGGCATGGATTTGTCGAGGCCAGGGCCATTGGCTCAGGCTTTGCAGCAGCGGATCGTCGCTGAGATCCACATTCGCTGCCTGCTGCAGGCTGAAGTCGTCAATGGCCACGATCATCAATCGATCTGGCACTGGCCGGAGTCCGCGGGTTTCCTGCACCATGCCGGCAAAACGCAACTCCACGCTGGTCAGCCAGGCGCTGCTTAGTCCACCGCTCACGGCGACCACACCACTGAGGATCAGGACGGTGCTGTTGCGATGCAGCCATTGCCGAAGAGATGGTCTGCTCATGACTGGTTCAGTTTCTGCGCAAGAGGCCTTGGCTGCTCAGCAGTACTGAAGAGTGCCTTTAGACCCTCCAAAATCAGTGCCAGCAGTTTCATCACCAGATCGCTGTCATAGGTTGGGCTTGCTGAAGGTCATCCCCCTGCACGGCTAGCACGCGTTCAGTCGGTGTGTCCTGCTGCATCACCAACTCTTCGAAGCTCCTTAGACCCGAACGTTCTGCGTTGGCAGAATCGGTTGCGGCTTGATGTCAACATCGTCATGGTGATCTTGTGGCTTGCCTTTCTTCCGGTCGCATTCCTTATCAACGATGTCTGCGCTCACGCCTGAGGACCTTGGATCCATGCCCCTGTTCGCTTGCCTGCCGGTCGAACAGCTGACGCTATTGCTTGATCGTTATCGCGAGACCACTCATCAGCCTGATCAGGTGATCTTGATGGAACAGGATTGGGGCGAATCACTGTTTGTGATCCGTGATGGCTTGGCCAAGGTGCGCACCTATACAGCTGACGGGGATGAGGTGATCATGTCGCTGCTGGGGCAAGGAGACGTTTTTGGCGAGATGGCCGTACTGGATGGTGCTTCACGCTCCGCCGATGTGGTTGCTCTGACGCCTCTGCATCTGATCAAGATGCGATCGGCTCCCTTTGCCTCGCTGCTGGGTCAGCTCGCACCATTCGCGTTGGCGCTGGCACGTTTGGAGGCTGGCCGACTGCGTGATCTCAACCAGCGTTTTGCTCTGCAGAGCGCCGATGCCACCACTCGACTGCTCGATGGGTTGGCATACCTGGCGCGCAAAAGCTCAGTAGGTCAGGACCTGCAGGCGGAACTCCCTCCATTGGCACAGAGGGAGATTGCGCTTCTGGCCGGTCTGGCCAGGGAGACGGCTTCACGCACCCTGAGCAAGCTGCGTTCTCGCGGAACGATCACTGAGCAGAACGGCCGCTTGCGTCTGGCTGATCTCAAGCCGCTTCTCAAGCGTGGTCTGATTTCCTGATGCCTCTTTGGTCTGAGTGATTAGTCCCCTCTCCGGAGGTTAAAAAGCTTTTGCATGCGTGCGATCAACGCGAGGCGCCGGGACTCAGCACGTTGCTGCTGGTTCGCTTTGAGCTGCTGTCGGCGTGCGGCCATGATCGATCCCATGGTTTCGAGAATTTCAGGCTGTTCTTCGAGCAGTGGCAGAAGGTGTTTGCGTTCGATCTCGATCAAGATGCATTCGCTCTTGCAGATCACACTCGCTGAACGTGCTTTACCGGTGCAGAGTGCCATTTCACCAAAGGTGTCACTGACCTCAAGATCTGAGACGTATCGACTTGGATGGCTGGTGGAGCTGTTGGCGCTTGCTTGAAACACCTCCAGTGTGCCTCGAACCACGAGATAAAGACTGTCACCGCGCTCTCCTTGCCTAACGACCGATTCGCCGGGTGCAAAGGTCTCGCAGCTTGCCTGGTCCGCCAGCATGGCAAGCTGCTGCTCATTGAGATGACCGAAGATTTCTGTTGAGGCCAGCAGGCTTTGTTTTTGCTCCAACGTAATGTCGCTTGATGGCAACTTGGCTTGGCTTGGTTTGGTGCGAACGTCTCGGATTGGATAGGGAATTGACTGGTCAATGCGATGCAGGGCATACCAAATCTGTTCAAGCACTGTGCTTTTCAGTTGGCGCAATTCCAGTGGTGATCTTTGCCAGGTCAGCAAGCGGTAGGTGATTGAGCTGTCTTCAAAGGACGATACCCAAACTTTGGGAGTGGGTTGATGGAGCACCTTGCGGTTGTGTTGAAGAGTTTGTTGCAGCAGCTGGATCGCCTGTCTTGGAGGCAGGCTGTAGTCCAATCCCACATCGATCATCTGTCCCACAGGTTCTTCAGGTTTGAACCGGCGCAGCCCTTCCACGGCAATGCGGCTGTTCGGTACCACGGTGATTGAGCCATCCAGTCCGCGCACTCGGGTAGTCATTAAACGCAGCGATGTCACGACGCCGGTTGCTGAATCCAGATCAATCCAGTCACCTTCTTCAAAGGGCGAGTCAACCTGTAGCGAGATCCCTGCAAACAAATTTTTCAGGGTCTCTTGAGCGGCAAGACCGATGACGGCGGTGACGACGGCCGAGGTGGCTGCCAAGCCAACAAGATTGACGCGGAAATCTCGGTGAATCACCACCATCGTTACGACAGTGATCACTGCAAGGGTGAGCAGGTCTCGCAGGATCTTGGCGGTGGGTTTCCACCAGCCCAGCTCAGCGGGAATCTGCAGGATGCCCCAGTTCAGGATGCGAATCAGGCTCAGAGCCCAGAGCAGCGTGATGGCTGCTGCCAGTGAATTCTGCAAAACCGGCAGACCGCCGTAGCTGACGATTTCAGCCAGCTTGCTCAACAAGGGGATGCCGATCGCTGCAATCAAAGGCATTCGCAAAGGCGGCGGGCTGAGCTTCTGGCGTTTGCAAACCCGATGGACCGTCAGAAGTGCCACGATGACCAGAAGGCTCAGAGTCAGAGTCATGGCGCTCAGTTCTGCAGGTAGGTGCTCTGGCGCAGACTGATCTCAAGATGGTCCATGAGTCGTCGCGCTTCGGCGATCTTGAGCTGGTTCGCTCGGATGGAGCGCTCACTGGCGACACGCAAACGTTCCAGCAGAGATTCCGGGTTGTGTTCCATCGCCATCAGCACCTCGGCGTTGGTGTCGCCACGCACGACGTGATCCACCTGGTAGTCGCCTCCGGGTGCCAGACGAATGTGCACTGCGTCGGTGGTGCCGAACAAGTTGTGCAGGTTGCCCATCACTTCTTGATAGGCCCCTCCAAGAAACATCCCGATCAGATACGGCTCATCTGAATGCAGGGAATGCAGCTCCAGAAGTTGCTTGCTGCGTCCATCAGCAATGAAGCGGTTCAGGCGACCATCTGAATCGCAGGTCAGATCAGCGAAGTGGCCGAGCTCAGTCGGTTTCTCTGCCAGCCGGTGGATTGGCATCAGAGGGAAGAGCTGCTCAATGGCCCAGGTGTCGGGCGCAGAGCGGAAGATCGATAGGTTCGCGTAATAGGTGAGTGCAAGAACAGCCGGTAAGGCTTGAAGTTCTTCGGGGAGTACGGCGTTCTCAGGGAGCCTTTCCACCAGAGCCCGTGCAGAGGCCCAGGTGAGTTGTTCCGCCTGACTGCGTTCGGTGAGGCTCAGATAGCCAAGCCTGAATGCAGCTAATGCATCGTCCTTGAATTTGAGAGCATCGTTCCAGGCTTCCTGCAGTCGTGAGATATCTGCGCTTCCGTCATCAGGAAGCGTCTTGATCCCCTCCAGAGTGTCGTGAAGGTTGCGCACGATTAGAGATTCTTCTTCGGAGCGTGAAGGTGTGGAGTGGGGCAGTCCGCCGGTGCCGAGAACGTCGAACACCAGCACAGAGAAATGGCTGGCGATGGCCCGCCCGCTTTCGCTCACCAGAGTCGGAACGGCCACGTCGTGGGGTTCACATCCTTCCTTGACCGTGGCGACCACATCGTTGGCGTAGTTCTGAAGCGAGTAGTTCGTCGAGGCGGCCGTGGCTGTGCGACTGCCGTCGTAATCAATGCCCAGTCCTCCTCCCACATCCAGATAACCCATCGGAGCTCCGAGTTTGTGAAGCTCCACATAGATGCGGGACGCCTCCTGCAGGGCGTCCTTCACCACACCGATGTCATTGATCTGGCTGCCGACATGGAAGTGGAGTAAGCGCAGCTCGTCGAGAAGACCTGCCTCGCGTAGGGCTTCGACCGTCGCGAGGATCTCGGGGACCGGCAGCCCAAATTTGGCTTTGTCACCGACCGAATTGCCCCAGCGGCCGGTGCTTCGGCTCGACAGCCGAGCGCGGATCCCGATCAGAGGTGCAGCACCGAGTTCCCTGCTGGCATCAATGATCCGTTGCACTTCATCGGCTTGTTCGATGACGACAACGGGCCGTCTGCCCAGGCGCCTGGCCAGGATCGCCGTTTCGATATATCGCTGATCTTTGTAGCCATTGCAGATCAGCAACGCTTCGGGATCGTCAATGAGCGACAGGGCAATGAGCAGTTCTGCCTTGCTGCCGGCTTCCAGTCCGAAGTGCCAGCGCTTGCCGCAGCTCACCAGCTCCTCCACAACGTGGCATTGCTGGTTGCATTTCACAGGGAAGACTCCCTGGTAGCGGCCGTTGTAGTCGTATCGGGTGATTGCTCGCTCGAAGGCGGCATGGAGGCTCTCGAGCCGGTCTTCGAGGATGTCATCAAATCTGATCAGCAGCGGCAGGTTGAGGTTCCTGCCCTGCAGGCCTTTCACCAGCTCCACCAGGTCCAGGCTTCCGCCACGCTCTCCTCGTGGTTGCACGCTTACATGGCCGCGCAGATTGATGGAGAAGTAAGGATCCCCCCAACGTTCGAGTCCATAGAGCTCGGAGCTGTCCTGAATATTCCAGGCAGTGGTTGGCGCTGATTGTTCGTCGCTCTGCTCACGTCCTGGTTGGTTGGCGTCGGCGAGCACCATGCGTGAGAAAGCCCAGTGATGAATGGGCCAAATCTAAGGAGCTTGCTTCAGAGCAGCAGAAACCTGCAAGTGCCTGTCTTGCTTGCCAAGGGGGTAGCTGAGCACAGAAGATGGCAAGCTTCTTGATTCTGACTTTTCATGACCACCGAACGCACGTTCATCGCCATCAAGCCCGATGGTGTCCAACGCGGGCTGGTGGGTGAAATCCTCGGCCGCTTCGAGAGCAAGGGTTTCAAGCTGGTTGCCCTGAAGCAGATCACTCCCAGCCGCGATCTGGCTGAACAGCACTACGGCGTTCACAAGGAGCGTCCTTTCTTTGCTGGCCTGGTCGATTTCATCACGTCTGGTCCTGTGGTGGCCATGGTCTGGGAAGGTGATGGTGTGATCGCCAGTGCTCGCAAGCTCATCGGTGCCACCAAGCCCCTCGAGGCTGAGCCCGGCACCATCCGTGGTGACCTGGCTGTCAATATCGGCCGCAATGTGATTCACGGCTCTGATGCCCCTGAAACCGCTCAGTTTGAGATCGGTCTCTGGTTCCAGGCTTCTGAGCTCAATGACTGGTCCCCGTCCGATCAGGCCTGGCGTGTTGAGGCCTGATGGCTTGGTGATCGAGTGATTGACTTCAAGTCCTGGAACGATGTTCTGGGGCTTGGTTGAACTCTGTTCTCTTTGGGATTTACGGCACTGACAGTCGTTTGCCCGCTTGCTGCAGAAGATCGTTGAACCTGCAGACGAAAACCGCTCTGCATTTGCAGAGCGGTCGATTTCTGAAAGGAGCCAGGGATCGTTATCAGACCATTCCAAGCGAAGCTTGAACATCGTTGTTCATGAGTTGGTTCGTGTCCGTTCCATGAATCGTTGGGTTTGTTCCGAACAGACTTGGGCTTTCATTGGCTGGTTGGAGGCTGGCATTCAGCATCGTTGAGCTGCCTGCAGATTCCAGTTGTTGTCCAGGTGTTACGTCCTCTGAATCGATTGTTAGATCAATGTTTTGATGATTCTCTTGGCTCAGTAAGAAATCATTTTGATTGATGATTCTGGAGTTCAGATTGTGCTGACTGAAGTTGCCTGCCTGGACGTCCTTGAAAATCACCAAGGCAACTTTATCGTTCTCCTGTTGGTCGGAACCATCGGAATCAAAGTACAGGAGGCTGTCGCTGCCTTCCTGTGCAAAGCTTAAATAACCATCTTGAAAAATTGACTGGCGATTGAGACCAATCCCGTGGCCGATCAGGATGTCGTCGCAGTTGACGGTGTCGCCATTTTCGCCGGTCACGAAATCGACGAATAGCAGTGGATCGCGGAGTTTGTCCCCAGCTTTTTGTGAATCAGGTGAGGCAAAGCTGGTGGCCTGTTCATTGTGTTCAGTGTTTGATGATTCCTCGACAGACGTTGAGATCATCTGATTGGTTTGCGCTTTCGCGGCCTCCGCAGGGGTGAGGTCCTGAATGATTGAATCCTCGAACTGACTCATCTGCTCCTGAGAGTCTTTCGCTTGGAGCAGGCTCGTGAAGTAGTTGCGTGTTAATCGCAGCTGGTCGGAGCCAGTACCGGAGATGTAAGTGATTCCAGTGCCGCCATCGACGGTCAAGACATCAGCGTCAGCACCGGTGTCTACCAGCAGTTGTTTGGTCTCGAGGCCAGTGACTTTGACGCTGTCGAAGCCTTCACCAGTGCGCACAGTGCTGTTCAGTGCATTGCCCCTGATCTCGACCTTGTCGTCTCCAGGACCCACGTCCAGTGTGCTGTTGCGCATGGCCCAGGCGTTGCTGCTGCTGCCGCGGGCCTGCGCATCAAGACGAACGAGATCATCACCGTCCTCGGTTTCAAGAACTGAATGGTCGAGACCGATGGCTTCGGCGTAGCCCTGGCGATTCCTGACGGAGGCTCTGATTTCGATCTTGTCGTCATCAGCTCCGGTGTTGATCTGAGAGTTGAGAGCGCCATAGGCGGCCATGGTGTCTGTTGTGCTGCCGCGAGCAACGGCATTGATGCGCAGATTGTCTTTGCCTAAGCCACTGATGATGGAGCTGTTGTCCATGCCGTAGGCGGGATCAAAGGCGCTTGCCCGGGTGACAGCACGGAGATCAACCGTGTCATGGCCTGCACCCACATCGAGTGTGCTGTTGCGCATGGCCCAGGCATTGGTGCTGCTGCCGCAGGCACGGGCATCAATGCGCACGTGGTCATGACCAGCTTCGGTTTCAAGCACTGAATGGTCGAGTCCGGTCGCTTCGGCATAACCGTTGCGGTTGCTTGCAGCAGCTCTGATGCGGACCTTGTCGTCATCGGCGCCGGTGTTGATCTGAGAGTTGAGAGCGCCATAGGCGGCGATAGTGCTTGTGGTGTTGCCGCGAGCGATGGCATTGATGCGCAGCTTGTCTTTGCCCAGGCCGGTAATGATGGAGCTGTTGTCCATGCCATAGGCAGGATCAAAGGCACCAGCACGGGTGACAGCACGCAGGTCAATGTTGTCGTGGCCTGTACCCACATCCAGTGTGCTGTGACGCATGGCCCAGGCATTGGTGCTCATGCCACGGGCGTTGGCGTGAATGCGCACGCAGTCATTACCGCTTTCGGTTTCAAGCACTGAATGGTCGAGTCCGGTCGCTTCGGCGTAACCACTGCGATTGGTGGCGGAAGCTTTGATGTGGACCTTGTCGTCATCGGCGCCGGTGTTGATCTGAGAGTTCAGAGCGCCATAGGCGGCGATGGTGCCTGTGGTGTTCCCGCGAGCGATGGCATTGATGCGCAGCTTGTCTTTACCCAGGCCAGTGACAATGGAGCTGTTGTCCATGCCGTAGGCAGGATCAAAGGCGCCTGCACGGGTCACTGCACGGAGATCAATGTTGTCGTGGCCTGTACCCACATCCAGTGAGCTGTTGCGAATGGCCCAGGCATTGGTGCTCATGCCACGGGCGTGGGCATGAATGCGAACGGAGTCATTGCCTGCTGCGGTTGCAATGGAGGAATTGTTGAGTCCGGTGGCTTCGGCGTAACCCCCTCGGTTGAAGGCACCAGCACGAATATCAATGCGATCATTATTATTTCCAGTGTTCATCGTCAGTCCATCCACAGTGGTGACGGAAACAGAAGGCTGGGGGCCGCGGTTGCGTTGGAAGGCCCGAGCAGTGAAGTTCATGGCTAATAATTTGAGTGGAGCATTTGCTCTCGAACTCACTCACCTTCAGCGCAAAGTTCTCCGGATCCTGTGATGCGAATCAGGCCTGATTCACGGTTTGCTCAAGCAATCTTGTGATCTAGATCACGGTTTGAATGCCTGGGTCTGTAAGTGCCTGCAAATCATGGTTTTCAGCAGCTCTCGGTCCATGCTGGATTGAGTTTTTTCAAGGATTGCCTCGTCTGATCAGGTCTGTACTGATGGCGCCCATCAACACTCCTTTGCGATGGTGCACGCCGGCCAGCCAGGGAGAGCCCAGCGTCAATCTGTTTTCAATGTCGACCCGTCAGCTGGCTTGAAAGCGATTCCAGCGAAAGCTGGGTAGCAGTGCCGCAAGATCCCGCCTCGGCTCCGCGGTGCAGACGAGATCGGCAATCAGTTCAGAGGTTGCACCAGCCATGAGAACGCCGTTGCGATGATGGCCGCAGGCCAGCAGAAGCCCTGGAATCGGACTCGTGCCCAACAGTGGGCTTTCATCAGGTGTGCAGGGACGGAACCCCCACCAACGCTCCATGGGAGGCCAGCTCTCGGCTTCGGGTAGGAGAGCGGCAATTCCTTGTTTGAGGGTGGTTTGACCTTGTGGAGTGAGCCCTTCGCTGAAGCTGGCATTGCGTTCGCTGGTGGCTCCGACCACCACCAGCCCATCTTCGCGGGGCACGAGATAAATCCCTGGGCCGAAGATCACGCGCCGGAGGGCACCGCGCGGACTCTGCAGCGACAGCATCTGACCTTTCACTGGGAACACCGGCAGCTGAGGCAACAGCTGCCCGCTCCAGGCGCCGCTGCAGAGCACGGCGCGTTCGCAGGTCAGTGTTGCTTCCTTTCCCTCCGAATCCCTTGTGCGCACTCCGCTCAGCTGGTCATTGGCCGTGAACAGTTCCAACACCTCCACTCCCTCCTGGAACTGCACACCGCGATCCACGCAGGCGCTCTCCAGAGCTCGCATGAGCTGACGTCTGTTATCGATCTGACCGTCCTGGGCGAATAACAGTCCAGCCTTCCAGGCCGAGTTGATGCCTGGTAGTTCCTGCGCCAGCTGTTCATGATCCAGGTGCTCGCCGAATGCAGCTGTGGGGTAAGCGTCCCGTTCGTTGGCGCTGTGGAAGGGCACCACGATGCCCGTGGAACGAAGCCCGCAGGGAAGACCACTGTCGGCCTCGATCTGGGCGACCCAGCTGGGTATGCGGCTCAGACTGAGTTGTCCCAGGTGCAGTAGCGCTCCTTTGAGGCCTTCGGCGTGGGGCGCCAACATCCCGGCAGCAACGAAACCAGCTGCTTCGCTGCGGCGTCTGCTCAGCACCGTCACTGGGATTCCACGGCGTGCCAGTTGATGGGCGACGGCCAGTCCCATCAGCCCTCCACCAAGGATGAGCACCGGTTGAGGGGCTGAGCTGTCTGAGGCGGTCATGACCGAATGTCTAGCCTTTCCATAGGATCAAACCCTTATCGATCCTCTCAACGGATGTCGGCACCTGCAGCGACTGAACAGGCCTGGGAAGCTGTGATCGGCCTGGAAACCCATGTGCAGCTGGGCACCGACAGCAAGATTTTCACGGCAGCTTCCACCACCTTTGGGGATGATCCCAACACCCACATTGATCCGGTGGTGTGTGGTCTGCCGGGAACGCTGCCGGTGTTGAACCAGAAGGTGCTCGAGTATGCGGTCAAGGCTTCGATGGGCCTGAATCTGAACGTTGCGGAGCACTGCAAGTTCGATCGCAAGCAGTATTTCTATCCGGATCTCCCGAAGAACTACCAAATCACTCAATACGACGAGCCGATCGCGGAAGAGGGTTGGATCGAGGTGGAGGTGGCTGAAAAGGGCAAGGACACCTATCTCAAAAAGATCGGCATTGAGCGCCTTCATATGGAGGAAGATGCGGGCAAGCTCGTGCACGCCGGCAGTGATCGTCTCGCGGGATCCACCCATTCGTTGGTGGATTACAACCGTGCTGGAGTGGCGCTCGCAGAAATCGTCAGTAAGCCTGATCTGCGCACGGGTCGTGAAGCTGCTGAATACGCGTCGGAGATACGTCGGATTGTGCGTTACATCGGTGTCAGCGACGGCAACATGCAGGAGGGATCGCTGCGCTGCGACGTGAACATCTCCGTGCGCCGCGGACCCGATGCCCCCTTCGGCACCAAGGTGGAGATCAAGAACATGAACTCCTTCTCCGCGATTCAGAAGGCCTGCGAATACGAGATCCAGCGCCAGATCAAGGCCTATGAAAGCGGCGAGCCGATTGTTCAGGAGACCCGTCTCTGGGATGAGGGCAAGCAGCTCACCAAGAGCATGCGCAGCAAGGAAGGGGCCAGCGATTACCGCTATTTCCCCGACCCTGATCTTGGGCCCATTGAAGTGAGCGTTGAACAGCGTGAGGCGTGGAGGGCGGAACTGCCTGAGTTGCCAGCCGCCAAGCGGCATCGCTATGCCGATGATCTGGGTCTGTCTCAGTACGACGCTCGCGTGCTCACCGATGAGCGTCCGATGGCCGATTACTTCGAGGCCGTGGTGAGTGACGGTGCTGACGCCAAGCTCTCAGCCAACTGGATCACAGGCGACATCGCTGCTTATGTGAACAGCAACCGGCTGAGTTACGCCGAACTCCCTTTCCGTCCTGATCAGCTGGCGGAGATGGTGAAGCTGATCGACGGCGGCAAGATCAGCGGCAAGATTGCCAAGGAAATCCTCCCTGAACTGCTCGAAAAGGGCGGTTCACCCAAGGCGATCGTGGATGAGCGTGGGCTGGGAATGATCAGCGATCCTGGAGCGATTACCGCCATCGTTGAAGAGCTGCTCGCGGCTCATCCCGGGGAGGTTGAGGCGTTCCGTGGCGGCAAGACCAAGCTTCAGGGCTTCTTTGTGGGCCAGCTGATGAAAAAGACCGGTGGCAAGGCAGATCCCAAGCTTGCCAACCAGATTCTCAGCCAAAAACTCAAGGGATGAGCCTGGGTCGATAGACCTGGCAGCGATTCATTCCTTTGATCGCCTGCTCACCGAGATTGTCCGTGGCGATCTCTGCCCCAGCAAGGAGTGCGGTTTGTTCATCCATCAGGATGGGCGTGCCGAGCTTTCTCGTCAGTGATTCCAGGCGGCTGGACAGATTGACCGTGTCGCCGATCACGGTGAAATCCATCCGTTGTGGACTGCCGATCTGGCCAACCACCGCTTCCCCGCTGGCCAGGCCGATGCCACAGCTGAGCGGATCAAGGCCTCTCTCTGTCCAATTCTGATTCAGTTCTTCCAGGGCCTGACGCATGGCTGCTGCACAACGAACCGCCTGCCTGGCTTCCAGCTCAGTCCCTCGACTGACCGGTGATCCAAAAACGGCCATGACGCAATCGCCGATGAACTTGTCGACCGTGCCCCCATGCTCGTTGACCACCTCCACCATTCGGCCCAGGTAGCGATTCAGCTGATGGATGAGCTCTTCGCTGCGCCCTTGTTGTGATCGTTCCCGGGTCAGGGCTGTGAATCCCTCAAGGTCACTGAACAGGACTGTCACGTTGAGAGTCTTGCCTCTGAGAATGCCTTCAGCGCTGTCGCGGTCTTTGAGGATTTCCTGGACCACGCTTGGGGACACATACCGCTCAAAGGTCTGGCGGAGCCGTCGACGTTCCTGCTCCTCCCGCCAGAAACTGCTGACGGCAAGTGTGGAAGCCAGGCCAACGATCCCGGCGCTTGGTGCCAGCAAAGGCAGCACGGTCTGGCGTTGCACAAGCGTGATGATGCTGATTAGAAGGAGGCTGCTCAGGCCGAGTGAGCAACTGATCAGCCGCCAGCGCAGAGTGAGGCGCCGCGTGGCCAGATAGGCAATCAGCCAGCTGCAGGCAGCGCTGAACAGAGCTTTCTGCCAGGGATGCTGAGGCCATTGACGCAGACCGCTGCCGTCGAGGTCATTGGCGGTTGCTGTGGCCAGGAGTTCAACCCCCGACAGGGTCCCAAACGGTGTGGACTGGCTGCTCTGGTTGTCTTCCAGAGTTGGACCGATCAGCACCAGACTGTCTCGGAGCCTGTCTCGCAAGGGGTGATTGCGCCAACGCTGCGGGTCCAGCACTTCCCAGGCTGACAGTCGGGTGATGGTTCCCTCAGGTCCATACAACCGCAGCGAACGATCAGCCTGATCGTGCGGTGGCTCGAGCCCGGCGATCTTCAGCAGGGCGGAGGGGAGGGATTGCTGCAATTCGAAGTTGTAGGGCCGCAGCACCCGTTGCCCATAGGCTTCTGGATGTGGACCGATACTGCCGTCTTCGGCGTTGAGCATGTTGGTGAGGCCCAGATAGGGCAAGCCGCCCAGAGCATCCAGCAGGGTTGATGCGGGGGGCTCGAGGGAGAGACCGCCCGCCCCCTGGCGATCAACCGGTTCCATCATTTCGGCGGCCAGAGCCACTGATGAACTGTGGCGCTTCAGTGTTTGTGCGAGGCGGGCATCATCCTCCGGGCCATACATGCTTTGGCCGGCAAACAGCACATTGATCGCCACACCACGACTGCCAGCTGCGATGACGCGTTCAATCAGCTTCCCGTAGACCGCTCTTGGCCAAGGCCAGCGTTCGAGACCTTCACTCCAGGGCGCTGGGTTCGCATCCTCCAGTACCCAGCGTGCCTGTTGCAGAGATGCATCATCAACAGCGATGACCACCACCTCTGCCGGCGGTTTGCTGGGCCCCGCCCAGAGTGTGATCTGATCACTGATGTCTTTGGACCAGCTCCGCCATAGAGCCGGTGGCCAGCCGCTGAGGCCACCACACAGCAGGCCGAACAGCGTGATCGCGATACATGTTCTGGCCTTGCCGGTGGTTCTCATCCGCCATCGTGCATGGAGTTGGGGTGATCAGTTCATCAGAAGAAACGAACTGGGCTCGGCACGCTGGGCAGGCTGGGTGTGATTCGGATCTGGCTTCCCGGCACGCTGGGGATGCGTAAACCAGGCACATTCAGATTCAGATAACGCCTGAGATCAGCCAACCCCGGTAATGGAGCCGTGTAGCCGATGAACAGGGGGCCATCAAGGATTCTCTGGTAGTCCCCTGCAGCCAATTGCAGCAGTCCGATCACCACACCCGCAGGACTGAGTTGAAGGCGTTGGCCTGCTTCAACGGTGACGGCCTCCTGCTCACCGCTGTTGTCCGTCACTTCAACGGAGCCTTCCAGTACGGCCAGATCTGTACTTCCGTCATCACTGACTTTGAGAACGTAATTGGTGCCGCGAACGCTCAATCGGCTTGAGGACGTACAACCGTCCTGACGGCCTGAGATCAGAATCTGGCCTTTGTTCAGCAGGAAACAGCTGCTGCCGAGCTTGACCAGCGATTGGCGGTTGATTCGACCAACAGCACCTCCGCTGAAGCCAATCTGGCCGCGGCTCAGTCCTGTGCTGATGACTTGCGGCGGCTGGGCTTTTTGCTCGACTTTGGCTTTTTGATCGTCAATGAACAGTTCGTCTCCGTCCAGAATTTCCTCGATGGTGGCTTTCTGGGAGTCAGCAAAAACCGGAGCCGTTCCAATCAGTGAGATTGTCAGGCAGGAGCTGAATACGACGATCTGGCGGAAGAAGCTCATCGGTTCGATCGATCTGACCAATTGAATCCTGCCATCGTTCGCTGAGTGTGACTCTGAGCTCGTTTCAATCGTCTGATCTGACTGTGGTTGGGTGCGCTGATTGTTGTCAGAGCTCAGGCCTCAGGGGATCAAGGGCTGACTGGGGTTGATCTGCGCAAGCCTCGTCTGGATCTCTCGTTCCCAGCGGATTGGCGCTGAACAGTTGTCGAGCAGCAGGTCGGCCTGTTCGCATTTCCGGCTCATGGGCCATTGAGCGTTGATTCTTGCTTCGGCCTCGGCCGTGCTGAGACGGTCACGCTGCTTCAGACGCTCAAGCTGCTGTGCCGGCAGGCAGTGGACCACCCAGATTTCGGAGACCATCTCTGTGAGATCGGCCTCAAACAGAAGCGGAATCATCAACACGACGGTTGACGTTTCTGGATGACTGTCAAGTTCAAGCTCAAAGCGCGCACGGACCATGGGGTGGATGGTCTGCTCAAGCCATCGTCGTTCGTCTGGGTTGTGGAAGACGATCCTGCCCAGCTCGCGGCGATTGATGCTGCGTTGACCTGAGCTCCGCTCGATGTCGCAATCCGGTGCAGCTTCAACCTGTCGTCCATAACGCTTGAGCACGGCTTCAGAGGCCTGACTTCCAGCCTTCAGCGCTTCATGGGCGTAGCGGTCTGCATCCAGAACCACAATCCCAAGGTCTTGCAAGTAGCGCGCAACGCTGCTTTTGCCGCTGGCGATGCCACCGGTGAGACCGATGCGGTGCTGTGCACCGTGCCAGCGGGATGTTGCACTCAAGTGCCATTGCTTGATGACTGATTCCAGTCTGTAACTCGCGCGTTTTCACAGCGGCGCGTGGCCGTTTTGAATTTGAATAGGCCATGTGGATCGTTTGTTCAGGCCTTTGATGGCGCAATCTTCCAGCTGGACGCCGATCGAAGGCGGTGTCACTGCCCCCTGCGGTTTTCAGGCTGCCGGCATGACAGCTGGTCTCAAGGACTCCGGAAAGCCGGATCTGGCTCTGGTGCTGGCGCCGCAGGGTGCCGTCTGTGCCGGTACGTTCACCACCTCGATGGTGCGGGCGGCCTGCGTGGACCTCTGTGCTGAGCGCTTGCAAGCCAGCGAGGGATGTTGCAGAGCTGTGCTGATCAATTCCGGCCAGGCCAATGCCTGCACCGGAGACCGTGGTCTGATCGACAGCCAGCGCGCCACGCAGGTTCTGGCAGATCGGCTGGGCCTGGCGAGTGATCAGGTTTTGATCTGCTCGACGGGCGTCATCGGCGTTCCAATCCCGATGCAGCTGTTGCTGGCAGGTCTGGATCCGCTCGTGGAGGCTCTTGCAGTCGATGGCGGTTCGGCGGCTGCGAACGCGATCCTCACCACGGATCTGGTGGAGAAGCAGATCGCCGTTGAGGCCGAGATTGAGGGCCGCACCGTGCGCATTGGCGGAATGGCCAAAGGTTCGGGAATGATTCACCCCCAGATGGCCACGATGCTCGGCTATCTCACCTGTGATGCCGGAGTGCCATCAGAGGCTTGGCAGGCCATGGTTCGCCGCGCCGTGCAGCGATCGTTCAATGCCATCACCGTGGATGGCGACACCAGCACCAACGACACGTTTCTGGCCTTCGCCGCCGGTGAACCTCTGCCGGCCGATCAGCTGGATCGACTTGAACAGGGAGTGACTCTGGTCGCTCAACACCTTGCGCGTGCGATCGCTCGTGATGGAGAGGGTGCGACCTGCCTGATCGAGGTGCTTGTGGAGGGAGCTGCATCCGAAGCAGACGCTTTGCAGATGGCCCGCACCGTGTGTGGATCATCGCTGGTGAAAACGGCTGTGCATGGCCGTGATCCCAACTGGGGCCGAATCGTGGCGGCGGCTGGGCGCTCGGGAGTGGCCTTTGATGCGCAGGCGGTTTCTCTCTGGATCGGAGAGCATCAATTAATGAAAAACGGTCAGCCGCTCGGCTTTGATCGGGCTGCGGCGTCGACCTACCTGCGAGAGCGGGCTTCCGGCCGCTACCTCGAAGACGACGCTGTGCTGATTCGTCTGCTGATCGGCTCCGGACCTGGCCAAGGTCGTGCCTGGGGGTGTGATCTGTCCGATCAATACGTGCGCATCAACGCTGATTACACAACTTGATCAATTGAGGGAGGTGATGCAGCACCGGTGATCAGAGGCGAAGATGGGCTGCGCCGACTGTTCGGTGTTGTTCGTACCTGCCCGAGCGATGACTACGACCACCTCTGATCAGCAGCGGCCTCGGCGCCCTCGTTACTGGGTGGGTCCTCTTGTGGCGGGCGCTTGTTTTGCTCTCGGTTACGGCATCACCCAGCGGGTGGTGTTGATGCGGCAGACCTGGGAAAAGCCTCAGCAGGCCACGTTCCGCCAGAACAGCTTTCCTGGAGAGACCTTGGATGGATTGAGACGAAGGTATGGCGCTGATCAACCGTTGATGGGGGACGTTGCTGCGAAGGAAGCTCTGGATGCCGAGCAGCGCAAGGCCAACGAGCAGGCCGACGCCATCGCCACGCAAGTGAAGCCGCTTGAGCAAGCGCAGCAGGCTGATGTGCCTCCGCCTGGGACGGATCAAGAGGAGCCAGTGTCCACTGCTGCACCAGTGGCTTCACCTGCTCTGGATGTTGACCAGCAGGAGAGTACCGATGGGGCTCAGCCCGCTGCGGTCTTGACTCCCAACGATGAGGCGGTTGCGCCTGAGCCGGCGTCTGCCACTGACCCTGTCGTCGAGCCTTCTGTTCAAGTTGCGCCGGAACCGGAATCTGCCGCTGTTGCCACTCCTGAGCCTGCGGTTACTCCCACTCAACCAGCCATCGATGACTCGCTCATCTTCAGCGCACCACCGTCGACTGCACCGTCGACTCCACTGGCGCCCTGAGGTTGGTCACAACCCTGTCAGCGTATCTGCCACAGTTTCTTCATCGCTAGTCAGGCCATGACTCCCCCGGACGCCCTGTTGAGAGCGGCCATGAATCGTCTAATCGCCCGGGTGGGTGAAGGTGTGGCCGATGCAGCTGCTGGTGTTGCTGTTGCTGTTCAAGATGCGCCTGAGCGCTTTCGGCAGGAATGGGATCTGTTTCAGGAAGAGGTCAAGGCAGAAGCCGAACGTTTGCAACACGAGCAACAGCCCCGCTCAGCATCCGAAGCTGATCGCTCGGGTACAGAGCATGAGTCGCTGCAGCAGCGCATCGATCGGCTGCGTGCTCAGGTTGCTGACTTGAGCACGCGCTTGGAGGAACGGTCTTGAGTCGTTGGTGGGCGCGCCCTCTCCCTTGGCGCAGGGGGCTGAGAGCGCTGCGCATTTGGCGCACGGTGTTGGTGCTGCTGTGCCTGCTCTGGTGGGACAGCTGTGGCTGGACGTACCCAGGCGGGGTTTCTCCGGAGCGTCGTCAGACCCGTCAGCAGCAGCGCGCCCGCTGGCTGACCAGGGAATTGCTCCATCTCGGTTCGGCGTTCATCAAGCTCGGTCAATTGCTTTCGGCGCGTCCTGATGTGCTGCCGGCGGGCTGGGTCGCTGAACTGGCTGATCTGCAGGACAAGGTTCCGGCTTTTCCGTTTGATCAAGCCCAGGCTCTGTTGGAAGCAGAGCTGGGTGCGCGCTGCGCGGAGATCATTGATCTCGATGAGAACCCCCTTGCAGCTGCATCGTTGGCCCAGGTGCATCGAGCCAGCCTGCGCAGTGGTCGTCAGGTGGTGCTCAAGATTCAACGACCCGGTTTGGAGTCGCTCTTCCGGCTTGACCTGGAGGTGATGCAACAGGTGGCATCTGTGCTGCAGCGTCATCCTCAGTGGGGCCGAGGTCGTGACTGGGTGGCCATCGCTCAGGAATGCCGGCGTGTGCTGTTGCGTGAGCTGGATTTTCGTCTGGAAGCACAGCACGCTGCCCGCTTTCGTCAGCAGTTTCTGGATGACCCCCGCATTCGTGTTCCCGGTGTGATTTGGGAGCTGAGTACCCGTCAGGTGCTTTGTCTCGATTACTTGCCGGGCATCAAGATCAATAATCGTCCTGAACTCCTGGCGGCTGGCATTGATCCGGGTGAGGTCGCTGAGATCGGTGCCGCCAGCTACCTGCAGCAGTTGGTGCGTTTCGGCTTTTTCCACGCCGATCCCCATCCCGGAAATCTGGCGGTTGCCAGCGATGGTGCTCTGATCTACTACGACTTCGGAATGATGGGGCAGCTGTCCGAGCGGTTGAGACGACGGCTGGGTTCCATGGTTCGGGCAGCGGCGTCTCGCGATGCATCGGCTCTGGTGGAGGAGATGCAGGTGGCTGGTGTGATCGCCACAGATGTGGATCTCGGGCCTGTGCGGCGTTTGGTTCGTCTGATGCTGCGAGATGCACTCACGCCTCCCTTCAGCGCTTCGGTGATCGACAAATTGTCGGGTGATCTCTACGAGCTGGTTTATGGCCAACCGTTTCGTTTGCCGGTGGAGCTGATCTTTGTGATGCGAGCGCTGTCGACTTTTGAGGGAGTGGGACGCAGCCTCGATCCCGGCTTTAGCCTGGTGGGGATTGCCAAGCCTTATCTGCTGCCTCTCATGACTTCCAGTGGATCCGGTTCCAATGATCTCTTCAATGAACTTGGCCGTCAGGTGGGCGCCCTGAGTTCTCGGGCCGTGGGGATTCCCCGTCGCTTGGATGAAAGTCTCGAGCGACTCGAACAGGGAGATCTGCAGCTCCAGATCCGCATGGGTGAATCGGATCGTCAGTTCCGCCGCATGGTCACCGCTCAGCAATCCATTGGTCAGTCGGTGCTGCTCGGAGGCCTGGCTCTGGCGGCGGCTGTCATCGGTGCCAGCGTTCGTCCGCTCTGGGCTCTGCTGCCACTGGGTGCGGCGGTCCCGGTCGGGATGGGCTGGCTCAAGCTTCAGGTGAAACTTCGCAAGGATGCCCGCATGGAATCCTTGTCGTCTTCAAAAGGCTGAATCGCTTTCTTAATCACTTCACTGGCCGAGTTGTTGTTGCTCTGGCGTCAAAACTTCAACACGATTGTGTTTTAACAATTTTGGTTGAAATATTCCCTAATGTTCCCATTCGCTCTTGCTGAAGTCTCTGCAATCAATGTTTTGATTGTTTTGGTGAAGCCTTCGCTTTTTTGGGGCTGATGTTGGTCAGAGCAGTTGATCTCAAGGTCATCAAAAAGGCCATTCACTGAGGTTGATCCTCCGGTGAATGACCTGTTCTGAGTTCTGAGCTCTGATGGTTGAATCAGGCGTTGCCGTGGGGGCCCTGGCCTACTGCACCGGCATACACAGCCTGGCTGCCCAGTTCATCCTCAATGCGCAGCAGCTGGTTGTACTTGGCAACGCGCTCACTTCGGCTCAGAGAACCCGTTTTGATCTGGCCAGCCCGTGTGGCGACAGAGAGATCGGCGATGGTTGTGTCTTCGGTTTCACCGCTGCGGTGGCTGATCACGCTGGTGTATCCCGATCGACCGGCGAGGTCGATGGCCTGAAGCGTTTCAGTGAGAGAACCGATCTGGTTCACTTTGATCAAGATCGAGTTGGCGGTGCCGCTGTCGATGCCCTGTTGCAAGCGCTTGGTGTTGGTCACGAACAGGTCGTCACCCACCAGTTGCACCTTGCCGCCAAGGCGCTCGGTCAGCAATTTCCATCCTTCCCAGTCGTCTTCGGCAAGGCCGTCCTCGATCGAAACGATGGGGAACTTCTCAACTAGCTGTTCAAGTTGGCCAACCATTTGAGCGCTGTCGTAGCTGCCGCCATCAAAGGCATAACGACCATTCTCGAAGAATTCGGTACTGGCAACATCCAGAGCCAGAGCGATCTGTTCGCCAGGCTTGTAGCCGGCCTTTTGAATCGCTTCCACCAGAATCTCGCCCGCTTCCACGTTGCCCAGATCAGGAGCGAAGCCTCCTTCATCACCCACGGAGGTGCTCATGCCTTTGTCCTTGAGCAGTCCCTTCAGGGTGTGGAACACTTCGGTGCCCATGCGCAGCGCCTCTCGGAAGCTTGGGGCGCCATGGGGAACCAGCATGAATTCCTGGAAATCCAGGCTGTTGGCGGCGTGCGCGCCACCATTGATCACATTCATCAGTGGCACTGGCAACAGCGTGGCCATCGGTCCGCCCAAATAGCGGTAGAGCGGCAGTCCAAGACCATTGGCCGCTGCTCGGGCATTGGCCATGCTCACCGCCAGGATTGCGTTGGCGCCGAGGCTGGACTTGTTGTCGCTGCCGTCGAGTTCCAACATCGCTGCGTCTACGGCTGCCTGATCCAGGGCCGAGAGTCCACAGAGGGCGGGGGCTATGCGCTCCTCGATGTGATTCACGGCCTGGATGACGCCCTTGCCCATGTAGCGATCGCCGCCATCGCGCAGCTCGTGGGCTTCGTGGGCACCGGTGCTGGCACCACTAGGCACGATGGCCCGACCACTGGCTCCACCTTCCAGCAAGACCTCGGCTTCCACCGTTGGATTTCCGCGGGAGTCGAGCACCTCACGGGCCACGATGGTGTCGATGACGAGGTCGAGGGAATCGAACACGTGATGCGGATCAAAGACTTGGCGATCCTATGGGTCCCCCTGCAACGCTGATTCCTCATCCCTGCCAACAGGCCGCGACCCCTGCTGCTTCTCTACCGCTGATCTTGGGGATGCACCATGCTGGTGACAGCGATTGACCCCGATCATGCGCATGCTGCACACCATGCTTCGGGTTGGCGATCTGGAGCGATCGCTTTCTTTTTATACCGATGTCCTGGGCATGCAGTTGCTTCGCCGCAAGGACTATGCCTCCGGTCGTTTCACACTGGCCTTTCTGGGCTACGGCGACGAAAAGGATCACACCGTGCTGGAGCTCACGCATAACTGGGACACCGAGCATTACGACCTGGGTGATGGGTATGGCCACATCGCACTCGGGGTGCAGGACATCCATGCCACCTGTTCGGGGATCGCTGAGCGAGGTGGAAGGCTCGTGCGCGCACCGGGCCCGATGAAGCACGGCAGCACTGTGATCGCTTTTCTGGAGGATCCCGATGGATACAAGGTGGAGCTGATTGAGCTTGCGTCCCGATCGACGGCCGCTTGAGTGGAGTCGCCCGCGATGACATCCGATTTCGGCGTGACCCCTCAACCTCCAGCCAGTCTCACGGTGGAGCCAGACCGTTTCAGCGATGACGCCTGGGAGCTGTTGCTCTCTGCCCAGGATTCAGCCCGTCGCTGGCGTCACGGTGATCTGGATGTGGAGCATTTGCTGCAGGCTCTTTTCAGTGATCCACGCTTTGAGGCGATCGTGGCCTCATTGTCATTGCCTCAAGACCAGTTGCTCGATCAGCTCGAGGGCTTTTTGGAAGACCAGCCCATGGCGCGAGGAGATGAGCTGTTTGTCGGTGAAGATCTTGAGACCTTGCTCGAGGTGGCCGACAGCGTGCGTGGGCTCTGGGGGTCAAGGCTGATCGATGTGTCGCATGTCTTTATTGCCATCGGCCGTGATCCACGGATCGGCGCTGATCTGCTGTCTCGTTTCGGCTTGCCGGCCGATCGCCTGGAGGCCGAGCTGCGCAGACCCACCCCATCCGCTGCCTCTCCACCGCTCAATCCTCCTGCTCCTGTCATGCGTTCAGCAGCGCCAACGCCTGTTGTTCCACCTGTTCAGTCGTTGCCTGAGCCTGTTCAGATCGGGCAGGGGCCGTCGGACCCCCTTGAAGATTCGGCGCTTGACCTGGCCAATGAGCCAGGGCCCATGGCGCTGGATCGTTATGCCCGTGACCTCACTGCCGCTGCGGCGCAGGGCCTCCTGGATCCTGTGGTCGGTCGTGATAGCGAGATCCGCAGCTTGATCAAGGTGCTCTCGCGTCGGGGTAAGAACAATCCGGTTCTGATCGGAGCGCCCGGTGTGGGCAAGACGGCCATCGCCGAGCTGCTGGCCCAACGCATCGTTGCCGGCGAAGTCCCGGAATCGCTTCAGGGATTGCGGCTTGTTGCCTTGGATGTGGGTGCTCTGATCGCTGGCGCCAAATTTCGCGGGCAGTTCGAGGAGCGCCTGCGAGAGGTTCTGCAGGAGGTGAGTGATCCAGAGGCTGGAGTGGTGCTGTTCATCGATGAATTGCACACCGTGGTCAACAGCGACCGCTCCAGTGCCGACGCTGGCAGCCTGCTCAAGCCTGCTCTGGCCAGAGGCGATCTGCGTTGTATTGCTGCAACCACGCCAGAGGATTACCGCCGCACAGTGGAAAAGGATCCAGCTCTGAACCGTCGCTTTCAGCAGGTGCAGATCTCCGAGCCTTCGATCGACCACAGCGTCGAGATTCTGCGGGGCGTGAAGGAGCGCTACGAGCTGCATCACGGCGTGACGATCACCGACGCCGCAGTGACAGCTGCTGCACGCCTTGCCGATCGATACATCAGTGATCGTTGCCTGCCAGACAAGGCCATCGATCTGATCGACGAAGCGGCGGCACAACTCAAGATGGATGTGACGTCTAAGCCCCAGGTGGTGGAGGACGCCGAGATGGATCTGCGTCGCGTTGAACTGGCTGTTCTCGCGGCAGAGCAGGCTCCTGAATCGGAGCGTGTGCAGCTTCAGCGCCAGCGACTTGAGGCTTCGTCTCAACTCACTCAGCTGCGTGAGCGCTGGCAGGCAGAGCGGGAACAGCTGCAGGAACTGCGCCAGCTGCTGCAGGAAGATGAGGATCTACGCCATGCCGTTGCTGAAGCAGAGCGCCAGGGCGATCTTGAAGAAGCTGCGCGGCTTCAGTACGACCAGCTGCATCGTCTTCAGCAGCGTCGCTGTGACCTGGAGGAGTCGCTCAAGAAGGCGCAGCAAGACGGCACGGCATTGTTGCGGGAGCAGGTGGAAGCCGAGGACATTGCCGATGTGGTGGCGCGTTGGACAGGGATTCCCATTCAGCGCCTGCTGGCAGGCGAACGTCAGAAGCTGCTGGAGCTTGATCAGCGCCTGGGGGAGCGTGTCATCGGCCAGTTCGATGCGGTGGGGGCTGTGGCCGCGGCGATTCGCAGGGCCAGAGCCGGCATGAAGGATCCTCGACGCCCTGTGGGTTCATTTCTGTTTCTGGGGCCGACAGGTGTGGGCAAGACCGAACTGGCTAAGGCTCTCGCTGGCCAACTGTTCGATGAGGAGGAGTCCATGGTTCGCCTCGACATGAGCGAGTTCATGGAGCGCAATGCCGTCGCGCGCTTGCTCGGTGCCCCCCCCGGTTATGTCGGTTACGAGGAAGGAGGGCAGCTGACCGAAGCGGTGCGTCGTCGTCCTTACGCCCTGTTGCTTCTCGATGAGGTGGAGAAGGCTCACCCTGATGTGTTCAATGTGCTGTTGCAGGTGCTGGATGACGGACGTCTCAGCGATTCGCAGGGGCGCACGGTCGATTTTCGCCACACCGTGGTCGTGATGACCAGCAATCTGGCCAGCCGGGCCATTCTTGAATCAGCCCGCCAGGACAGGGAAGCGGGAGCACCAAGTGATCCATCCGCTCTAGATGGGGCTGTAGATGAAGCTCTGGGGCGACATTTTCGGCCTGAATTCCTGAACCGCATCGATGAAGTGATCCGGTTTCAGCCTCTTGGACTCGACGATCTCAACAAGATTGTGCGCCTGCAGTTGGCTGATCTGGCCACGCTGCTGAGAGAGCAGGGGCTGGAGCTGCGCGTTGAGGAAGGTGTGATTGAAGCGATCGTGAGCCTCGGTTATGAGCCGGAGTATGGAGCGAGGCCCTTGCGCAGGGTGCTGCGTCGTCGTCTGGAGAATCCCCTGGCGACTGAGTTGCTGGAGGAGCGTTTCAGCGATGCTCAGGCGGTTCGTGTGCAGGCTGGAGCGACTCCGAACGACCCCTTCCTGTTCGAACCTGAATAAGCGCTTATTGAGGCGTCCGGTACGATATTCAATTGCTGTCACGTGCCTTAAAAGCCGGCGTCAGCACCGGCCCAGACGACTTTTTGATCCGTCATCCGTGACCAGCCCCACTTCCGAGGACACCACAGCAGCGACGACGCCCCCCTCATCAGGCCCTGAACAGCCTGAGAAAAAGGGCGGTTTTCTGCAAGCCACCTTTGAAGAGTTGAAGCTTGTGGTCTGGCCCAGCCGACAACAGCTGTTCAGCGAATCCATCGCCGTGATCCTGATGGTGAGCCTCTCCGCTGCGGCCATTGCCGCTCTGAGTCGCTTCTACGGCTGGGCTGCGTCCCAAGTGTTCCGTTGAGTCCTTATCCGGTCTGATCCGGTGCATTTTCCCAGTTCATCCTTCGCTCCTGCCCTGCCTCGTGTCTGATCTCGATCAAAGCCAGTCGGACTCCAGTGAGGTGCTTGATCTTCCTGCGCCGAATGACGGAGAAGAGGGCACCCTTGAAACCCCCACAATCCGCACGGGCGTTGCCCGCTGGTATGCGGTTCAGGTGGCATCAAGTTGCGAGAAAAAGGTGAAGGCCACGCTCGAGCAGCGGGCTGTGACGCTCGGTGTGAGTAATCGCATTCTTGAGATCGAAATTCCCGAAACGCCTGCGGTCAAAATCAAAAAAGACGGCAGCCGCCAGTCCACTGAGGAGAAAGTGTTCCCCGGTTATGTGCTTGTGCGCATGGTGCTGGATGAAGACACGATGATGGCCGTGCGCAGCACCCCAAACGTCATCAACTTTGTCGGGGCGGAAGATCGTCGTGCGACCGGTAAAGCACGTGGTCACATCAAGCCACGCCCCTTAAGTCGTCAGGAAGTCGACCGCATCTTCAAGCGTGCTGCCGAGAAGAAGACGGTTGTCAAAGTCGATCTCATTGAGGGTGATCAGATTTTGGTCACTGCCGGTCCGTTTAAGGATTTCCAGGGTGAGGTCATTGAGGTGTCGGGTGAGCGCAGCAAGCTCAAGGCACTCCTCTCCATCTTTGGCCGTGAGACACCGGTCGAACTTGAGTTTTCCCAGGTGAGCAAGCAGAACTGATATTGGCGGCGGCCGTCTCCCTGCGGAGGGCGGCCTGAGGGGTGGTTCTTCACCCCGCCGCACCTGCCCCGAGGGCCAGGTGATCCGCAGATGTTCAACTCCGTCCGCCGATGGCCAAGAAAGTCGTAGCTGTGATCAAGCTGGCCCTTCAGGCCGGCAAAGCCAACCCTGCACCGCCCGTGGGTCCTGCCCTCGGTCAGCACGGGGTCAATATCATGGCGTTCTGCAAGGAGTACAACGCCCGCACCCAGGACAAAGCCGGGTTCGTGATTCCGGTGGAAATCTCGGTCTTTGAAGACCGCAGTTTCACCTTCATCACCAAGACGCCCCCAGCGTCCGTGTTGATCACCAAGGCTGCTGGAATCGCTAAAGGTTCCGGAGAGTCCGCCAAGGGAAGCGTTGGCTCCATCAAGCGATCCCAGCTTGAGGAAATCGCCAAGACCAAGCTGCCCGACCTCAACTGCACCAGCGTTGAGTCGGCCATGCGCATCATCGAAGGCACTGCCCGCAACATGGGCGTCGCCATCAGCGACTGACGCTCCAGCGCCAGTCATTGCTCACTTCCAATTTCTTCAGGGGGAGACCTTGCGGTCGTCTGAACCCCATCTAAGCCATGCCAAAACTTTCCAAACGCCTGGCCAGCCTCGTTACCAAGGTTGAAGAGCGTGCTTACGAGCCGCTTGAAGCCATTCAGCTGGTCAAGGACAACGCCAACGCCAAGTTCGACGAGACCATGGAGGCGCATGTGCGTCTCGGGATCGATCCCAAATACACCGATCAGCAGCTGCGCACCACCGTGGCACTGCCTCACGGCACCGGTCAGACCGTGCGCATTGCGGTGGTCACCAGTGGTGAGAAGGTTGCAGCCGCCAAAGCAGCCGGCGCCGAGCTCGCAGGCGATGAGGATCTGGTCAACACCATCAGCAAGGGGGAGATGAACTTCGACCTGCTGATCGCTACCCCAGACATGATGCCCAAAGTGGCCAAACTGGGTCGTGTGCTCGGCCCCCGTGGTCTGATGCCCAACCCCAAAGCCGGTACCGTCACGACCGATTTGGCGGCCGCCATCAAGGAGTTCAAGGCTGGCAAGCTCGAATTCCGTGCTGACCGCACCGGCATTGTGCACGTGCGTTTCGGTAAGGCCAGCTTTGATGCTGACAACCTGCTCGACAACCTGAAAATGCTTCAGGAGACCATTGATCGCAATAAGCCCAGCGGTGCCAAGGGTCGTTATTGGAAGAGCCTGTATGTGACCTCCACGATGGGTCCTTCAGTGGAAGTGGATATCTCAGCCCTTCAGGACATCAACAAAGAGGGTTGATCCAGCTCATCCCAGCCTGACGCCAGCCAGCCTCCACTCCGGTGGGGGCTTTGTTGTAGGTTTGACTACTGGCGAAAGCCAGACAACGGGCACGCGCCCGGCCAAAGACAGCAGGTTGCTTCAAGCGGTTTTTACGAACCGTTCCAGATGCATTAAGTCCTGCCGAGGCAGACGCGACGATTTTGCTCCCTCATGGGATTGGATCGATACGCGGCCTCGTCTCCTTCGGGAGCACTGAACGGCCGTGTGTCCAGCTTGTTCCCCCGATCCGATCCAAATCCTATGGGCCGCACTCTGGAGAGCAAGCAACAGATCGTCGAAGAGCTCAAGCAGCTCCTCGGTGAGGCCGAAATGGCATTGGTCCTGGATTACCAGGGTCTCTCCATCAAGGAAATGTCTGATCTGAGGACTCGTCTTCGGGCCAGCAACGGCGTTTGCAAGGTGACCAAAAACACCTTGATGCGTCTCGCCATTGATGGTGATAGTGCCTGGTCCAACCTCGATCCCCTTCTGAGCGGTACCAACGCTTTCGTCCTGGTTAAGGGCGATGTCGGCGGTGCAGTCAAGGCCCTTCAGTCTTTTCAGAAGGACACCAAGAAGTCCGAAACCAAGGGCGGCCTTTTCGAAGGCAAGCTCCTGTCTCAGGACGAGATCAAGGCCATCGGTGACCTTCCCACCAAGGAAGTGCTCATGGCTCAGATCGCTGGTTCCATCAATGCCGTTGCCACCAAGGTGGCTGTGGGCATCAACGAGGTTCCCTCCGGTCTTGCTCGGGCGCTCAAGCAGCACGCCGATTCCGGCGAAAGCTGAACGTCTTCGACCCGACTGTTTTTTTGATCTGTTGCTGAATCCCAACCATGTCTGCAAAAACCGACGAAATCCTCGAATCGTTGAAGTCCCTTTCGCTGCTTGAAGCTTCCGAGCTTGTTAAGCAGATCGAAGAGGCCTTCGGCGTCTCCGCAGCCGCATCCGCGGGTGTGGTGATGGCTGCCCCCGGCGCTGCCGCTGGTGGTGGTGGCGAGGCCGCTGAAGAAAAGACCGAATTTGATGTTGTGCTGGAAAGCTTCGATGCTTCCGCCAAGATCAAGGTCCTCAAGGCTGTGCGCGAAGCCACAGGCCTTGGCCTGGGCGATGCCAAGGCCATGGTCGAGGCTGCTCCGAAGACCATCAAAGAAGGTGTCTCCAAGGATGACGCCGAAGCCCTCAAGAAAGCCATTGAAGAGGTGGGCGGCAAGGTCACTCTCAAGTGATTTTGTTGGATCGGCGGCCTGCGCTTGCCGATCCTTTCCCTTCAATCGATACCGACCTTCGGGTCGGTTTTTTCTTGTCTGGATGACTGCAGCGAATCGGGTTTGGCTGTGCAAAAAAAAAGCTCTGCCTTAAGCAGAGCTCAGAAGTGAAACGCATGACCGGAGTCTGTCCTTGTTTCGACCCGGAAGAAGCGTTTTTCCACTCCTCACACTTCGACAACGTAAAAAATTGCTTAGGACATTGCGCGTTGTGCTGGGGCGCTCTGTCAACTGTCCTTCCGTGAGGCCGCGGCTCAGGGTCGGAAGGGAATCACTGTCAGACGGACCGGTCCACTTGGCTGTGAAGGCGGCTTGGGCAGGCCGGCGGTGAAGGTCAGGCTTCGATCAAACGTTCTCGCTTTGCTGACGGCCATCAGCGTGTTCATCGGCTTCGGATTGGCGAAATACACGTGGCTCAGTGTGCGCCCCTTGTAGCTGCGGCGTTCGAGCGACCAGCCTGGCTCCAGCGTCATTTTCACAAAGGCGTTTTTATCCCTGCGTACTTTGTTGGCTCTAGCCACTGTGATGCCGCTACCGCGCACAGAGTCCATCGCCTGCAATGCCAGACCGTTTCTGCTCTGTTTCAGGCGCAGGCGATAGCGCTTGTCGACATCGTTGCCGGACGTGCGCAGCGAGTAGCCGTTGCTGTCCAGGTAGCGACTGCAGATTCCCGTGAAATCGAAGTTGTTCAGAGAAGGGTTCATCAGTCCGTCCTGACGTTCCTCCCAGCAGAGCGGCCTGGCTTTGATCTGTTCCAGCACCAGAAGCTTCCAGCGATCTCGTCCCACGGCCTGGGCCAGGATTGCGAAACGTTCTTCTTGCAGTGGACTGCTGTCGAACAGGGCCCGGGCCCATCCAGGCAGGCTCCCGGCCATCGCCGCCAGTCCCACGGCAGCAGCACTCAGCGCTGCTTTGCGGAAGTAGGTTCGGCCCATGGCCCAGTCCTCCTGGGTGTTCAAGAACCGTGTTGTACCGAAGAAGGCGTGGGGTGACCAATGGCTGAGGCTGATCAGAGAGGTCGCGTTGTGGCCGCTGCCACTGACGGAGCCTGCAGCGGTAATCCTGGCCCTGGAGGCTGGGGGGCCTTGATCCGCTTTGAGGACGGCAGTGTGGAGGAGTTCGGGGGTGCCGACCCGGCCACCACCAACAACCGCATGGAGCTGCAGGCAGCGCTGGCCATGTTGGAGAGGCTGGCGGAGCTGCCTCGTCATCCCGATCTCACCCTGCGGACCGATAGCAAGTACCTGATCGATGGCCTGGGCTCTTGGATGGCGGGTTGGAAACGCAAGGGCTGGAAAACCGCAGCGGGCAAACCCGTGCTCAATCAGGACCTCTGGCAGTCCCTCGACGCTGCCCGCCTCTCCGATGTGCCGCTGACCTACGTGAAAGGTCACAGCGGTGACCCGGATAACGATCGGGTCGATCAGATCGCTGTGGCTTTCTCCAAGGGGACATCGCCAAGGCTTGGTCGAGCGTCTCAAGCTGCCCCCTCCAAACTCGACAGAACAGCGGATGGGCCACAAACGCAGGGAGATGACTTGGCACCTGAATCCCTGCAACAGCTGCTCACCAGGCTGGAACTGGCCGATCGTTTGGCTGCTGGCGGATATGCCCTGTCCCTGGTGGAACTGGCCCAGCTGGTGGAGCAACCGCTGACGCGCCTGGCTGAACGACAACAGACTTGGAGCTGGCGTGATTGGCTGGTCGAACCGGCCGAGGGCGATTGCTGGCGGCTGCGCCGCGCCGAGGCAGGATCGAGATAGATCGAGGAACCCAGATGACCCAGCCGTCATCGTCCGGGGTGATGTCCACCGCAGGTTTCTATCGGCGCTGGTTGGGACCTGTGCTGGCCAAAGACGAAGGCGTGGATGCTGAACAGCTCAGCCGTGCTGCCCTTCAGGCGTTGGGTCAGTGCAGTCTTCGCCGCGAGTGGCCGGGGTTGTCCGGTGTCCTTGATGGTGTGGCAGCTGAACTGACACGCCGTGACCTGCGCTTGGAGCAGGTGTTATTTGGATGCCGTTTCAGCAACCCCGTGGGGCTGGCGGCTGGTTTTGATAAGAACGGGGTTGCCGCTGGGGTCTGGGATCGTTTTGGCTTTGGGTTTGCCGAAGTCGGCACCGTCACCTGGCATGGCCAGCCAGGAAATCCGAGGCCGCGGCTGTTTCGTTTGGCCCAGGAGCGCGCGGCATTGAACCGCATGGGTTTCAACAACAAAGGTGCAGAGGAACTGCGTCGCACCCTCGAGCGACAGGCTCTCCCGCCGCGCGGTCAGCGACCTGCCGTGCTCGGGATCAATCTCGGTAAATCGAAGATGACGCCGCTGGAGCTGGCGGCTGATGACTACGCCTCGTCGCTGGAAATGTTGGCGCCACTGGCCGACTATGCAGTGATCAATGTCAGTTCGCCGAATACCCCTGGTCTTCGTGACCTTCAGGATGCCACTCAGTTGCGACGACTGGTGGAACGCTTGCGCAGGCTGCCGGGCTGTCCGCCACTGCTGGTGAAGATCGCACCGGATCTCGAAGATGACGCCATCGATGGCATCGCCCGCCTGGCCTATGAGGAGGGGCTCGCCGGTGTGATTGCCGTCAACACGAGTCTCGATCGGCTTGGTTTGGGTCAGCGGGTGCTGAGCCAAACCGGCCGCAGCCTTGCCCAGGAAGCTGGGGGTCTCAGCGGTGATCCGTTGCGCCAGCGGGCTTTGGAGGTGCTGCGTCGGTTGCGTGCAACTGCTGGTCCAGCACTGCCGCTGGTGGGGGTCGGTGGGATCAGCACGCCCGAGGCCGCCTGGGAGCGGATCGCTGCCGGAGCGTCTTTGGTTCAGCTGTACACCGGTTGGATTTTTGAAGGTCCGGACCTGGTGCCTCGAGTGCTGGAGGGGCTGATCGAGCAGCTGGATCGTCACGGCATCCGTCACATCAGTGAAGCGGTGGGTAGCGGCGCCCCCTGGCACTAGCCGATACCCTTCGGGCAGGGTCGCAGCACCCACTGGCTTGGAGTTGCATCGTGGTGCTTGCAGAACTGCGTGATCGTTTCCCTGCTTTGGACAGCTGGGTGATGCAGGTGCAGGGTCTGCTCGATCCACGCCGAGTGCTGCTTGCACCGGAGGATGAAGCGCTCAATCTGGCCTGCTGGTCGCAGGATGACTGGGCCTTGTCGAATCTTGTTCTTCCGCCTGATTTATGCCGCTTCGGCCAGCCTCTGAACCGTGAGGCGCTGGGGGAGACCATTGCTGATCTGCTGCTGGAACAGGGACTGAGTCATCCTCAGGTTGAGGTTGAGCTGCTGTTGCCTCTCACAAGTTGTCAGTGGCGTCTGCTTGAGGGGGCAGCATCGGCTGCGCTGAGCTGCGGCGCTGAGCTGCGGCAGCTTCAGCCTCAGCTGGGCTGGTCTCTGGCTGTACAAGACAGTTACCTGGATCTGCTCCCTCAGCCGCGAGCCGATTCGGCCCTGGTTGTGGGGACGGATCGACTGCTACTGCAGGCCTGGGTGAGCACCCTGGAGGAGGCGGATCTTCTATTGCGGCGTGCTGAATGGGTGTTGTCGGCCGCCTGGCGAGGGCTTCGCGATTCCCAGGCTGGCACTGATGAGCGACTGGTCTGGTTGGTGGAGCAGGCGGGTCGCTGGCGGTTGTTGTTGTTACGCAAGGGTTGTCCAGAGTTTGATTTCAACCTGCAGTCCTCGGAGCACCGTGCGCTCAGGCATGAGGTGCTGGAGCTCGTTGAAGCCTGGGATCCAGTCGGCATGCCGGGGTGGTGGATCACCGCCGCACCTGAGTGGCAGGGCTATTGGGGCGCAGAGCATGATTCCCGGCATGGACCTTTGCATTCCGATGCCGAAATGTCGTTGTTCGAGCTTGCTCTGACGGCGTCCCGGGGGAGGGACGATGCCTGATCGATCGGTTGAACAGCAACTGCCTGATCTCCTGCGGGAACGCAGGCTCGAGCTCGGTTTGCCCGAGCCTGCCGGGTCATTGCAACCCATGCGCCCGTTGCTGTTGCGCGGGGCCTTGATCGGTGGGATGGCGGTGCTTCTTTCCCTTGGTTCGATCGTTGTGATCGGACGGATCGAGAGCCAGCAGCAACAGCAGTTGCAGATGCTGTCGCCATTCGAGCAGCGAGTGCAATCAACGGAAGGCCGCCTGCGTATTGCCAAGCGAAAAGTGGCCACGATTCGAGAGAACAATTTGCAAATCGCTGAGCAGTTGGTGGCTGTGCCGGCGGGCTCACCCCTGCTGGTGCAGTTGGGCCTTGTAACGCCAGTGGGCGTTCAGCTCGAGGATGTTTCGGCGCAGAACGACTTGATCAAAGTGTCTGGAAAGGTGGGGCTGGGTGGTCAACCAGGTCCGCTTGAACGAGTCAACGCTCTCCAGCTCGCGTTGGAGCGCTTGCCGATCTCCCAGACGAATGGTGTCAAGGTCTTGAAAGTCACCAGGGATGATGGCGAGGCGCCTTCGGTGCGCTTCAGCCTTGAGTGGTCGCTCGATGCCACGGCTAAACCCTCCCTTCAGCAGCTTCAACAGCTCGGTGCGGTTGGCCTAGCGCAGCGCTATCGCTTGCTGGAGCAGCAGGGGGTTGCACCGTGACCAATCTCAGTCCTGATCGTCCAGCCTGGCGGCAACGAATCACCAGGGAGCGCGTGTTGGTTGCCGTTCCGGCTGTGATTGGTTTGGCGTTGTCTTCTGGGGTGTTCGCTGCAGTGGGATGGCCGGGATTGGATCGGCTCGATCAACAGCGTCAGCGGATCGCAGAGCTTTCTAGCAAGCGTGACACTCTTCCTCTTTTGGAGGCTCAGCTCAAACAGAGCGACAAAATGCTTGGTGAAGTGATGCAGCAACAGGCTCAGCTGATGAGCCTGTTGGCAGGTCGTGGCCAGATTCAGACGTTTCTGGCTCAGCTCAGCCGCATTGCCGCCGCAAGCGGTGTGGTGATCACTCTGTATGAACCGGTCCCGGCGAGTTCATTGGAAGCCTCGAATCGCAGCGGAACCAGGGATCAGAAAAGCAAGGGCACGGGTAGTGCAAAAGAGACCAACGATCCACTCAAGGAGCTTGGATTTGAGAAAAGCTCAGTTTTGCTGCAGGTGGAGGGGCCTTATCAGGGATTGCTGAAGTTCTTGAGAGGCATGGAGCAGCTTGAGCTTCTTGTGCAGCCGAGTGATCTCGAGCTCACTGCTCTCGAGGCTCCCGCAGAAGTTGAAGGTCAGTCGGTGAAGATCGATCTGCCTCGCACACGATTGAAGTTGAGGCTGACATTTTTTGATTCAGTATCGAAGGCTGGCGACGGTGCCTTGAGATCTACGGGGTCTTCTGACACGAAGGGAAAAGGAGAACAACCTTCGTAAGGCGGACTTCTGATCTATTCATTGCAGACGTTTCAACAGGGCTGGCCTTGGTCGAATCCGATCGATACCATCCGCCCAAGTTCACGGGGTTCAGGCCCGGGTATGCCGTCCCCCTCTTCCCGACTCACAGCACTCTTGCTCGTCGCTGGTCTCAGCGTTATTGAGGTGGGCCTGCTCGATGGCTCTGTCCGATCAGGTTCTCGTGCGGCACTGGCCCAGGGGGCGATCTCCCTGGGCATTCGTCGTGGAGAGGCTGGTGTGGAGGTTGTGGTTCAGGGGGTAGGTGCCCAGCCGGTGTTACAGCAACGGCTCAATGGCTTGGTTTGGGAAGGCAGGTTGCAGACGAAGGGCACCCCTGGGTTGAGCAATGGTCGGCATCAGTTGTCTGATCCCGCTTCAGGTTTGCAGCGGGTGGCCATCAGGGGTTCGGGTGATGCCTACGAGCTTGAGGTGGTTCCCCAACCGGGGATGACTTTGCAGGAGCCTGTGGTGAGTGCGGATGGGCGCAACTTGATCCTGCAGTTTCCAGGTCTTGTTGCCGGTCCGATGTTGCAGACCGGACGCTTGGATTTGAACACGCCTGGAGTCGTTCCTCAGGCTCGGTATGCCCCACCCCTACGTCCAAGGGCTGTGGCACCACCGCTCGGCGATATGGCTGTGGGAACGATGGTCTTGCAGAACCGCAGCTTTGTGAATGTGAGTGGGCCACCAGTAACCCTCACACTTAACAATGCTCCAGCCAAAGATGCATTAATGGCGTTGGCGAGATTGGGTGGCTATGGCTTCGTGTTCGTCGCTGATCCCACTGCTGGCGGAACGGCTGGTGCGCAAGGTGTTCAGGACGATTCTCAGGGAGGTTCCGTTTCAATGGCTTTCCAGGGTGAAAGCTACGCGCGAGCTCTGAATGGTGTGTTGCTGGCCTCGGGCCTTCAGGGCAAGCTTGATGGCCGTACTTTGTTGGTCGGTAGAACAGCTGCTTCAAAAACTTTCGGGCCTCAGATATCCAAGGTGATCCGACTCAATCAGGTCAGTGCGAGGGGTGCTGCGGAATATCTAGGCAATCTCGGAGCAACTGTTAATTTTACTAATACGGTCATGATTACGTCTGGGCAGACTGCTTCAGAAGGTAACGCTGATATTAGTAATACTGCTTCTCAGGAAAGTTCTCAACTGACTTCAACGGAATCATTTGGTGCGTCGGCGGGGCCTCTTCGTGGCTTGGTGTTGACGACTGACTCAAGGTTGCAAACGGTCACTCTTGTTGGCGACTCGTTATTGGTTCAGGTGGCTGAGAATTATTTGAGACAAATTGATCTTCGTCAACGGCAAGTTGCCTTGTCTGTGCGCATATTGGATGTAGCACTTGCTAATGATTCGGGGATGTCGAATAGCTTTGCTTTCCGCAGTGGTAATAATTTTATTGTAAGTGACAGGGGCGAGTTGGTTAGTGCTTTTGGCGCTTTGCTCCCTCCCAATGATAAAAATTTTGAGACTATTGCAGGCGGAGCTTCCAGTGGGAAAAGCGAACGTGTAACTCTTGATGCTGGACAAACAGAGATTGAACGGTCTCCGATAAGCCCTGCTCGTATTAATCCGGGAAGCGTTTATCCAGAGAATCAATATTTTAATCTTTTTAAGGCCATGATTCAGTCTGCAAGTACTAAAACATTGGCGGCGCCAACCTTGATTTTGAGTGAGAATCCATCAGAAATATCTGGAGGTGCCGAAGTTGCGGCGTCAGGTGAGGATTCGGCTTTCGCCACGGCCTCAATTGGTCGTCCCCGCGCTAATGAGTCTTTCGTGACGGTGGGCACGCAAGTGGTTAAGAGTTTTGATGTTCAGGCAGGTCAAAATGGTGCGGCGAATACCTGCCAGCCAGAATTCGGAACTGCCGGCCTTACGTTTGGCGCTCGAGTTTCTAAAATTGACGACAATGGTTTCGTTTCCTTCGCCCTATCTCCCTCAATTGCAGCGGTAACAGACACGGAACCAATTGCAGGGTGTGGAAACGTCAGTATTTTGAGTGTTAGGAGATTGGATACGGGAAGTCTGCGAGTGCGAGATGGTCAAACTTTAATTTTGACTGGTGTTATTTCTGATGAGGACCAGCAGGCTGTTAGAAAATGGCCGGTATTAGGAGATTTGCCCTTCATTGGTCAATTCTTCAGGAGTAGTGGAGGGACAAGATCGAAAAGAGAATTGGTTATTATGGTCACCCCTCGCATTATTGATGATGCGAATGGCGGTAAATTTGGTTATGGGTATCGACCTAGTCTGCCTGCCGCCCGCCAAGTTTTAAGTGGAACTTAGCCATTAATACTTTAGAAACCTAGCCCTAAAGGAGTTAATGCTTTTAGAGCAATGGGTGTGAGCATTTGTAGGCTGCTGATTGCTCCCTCCAAAAGCTGTCCGCCAATGCCTTTGCCTTCGTTAGGTGATCGATCTTGAAAGCGTCTTTGGCTTACTAAATCAGCGGCCTTATTGAGTTGCTGTGACCACTCTTTCGAGCCTTGCACATCATATAGAGCTGCCGCAAAACGGAAATCACTCGCTGCACGTTCGTCTTTTGCTTGCTCGCTACGGCTGATGCCTCGAGCTACCCAGCTCAAGGGGTTTTTCGGTTGGCTGCGGATCGCCTCACTGAACAACCGCTCGGCCGCTGGCCATCTACCGGCCTGGAAAGCTTCCACTCCTGCGTTGTGCAGCGCAGCATGACTCCGGATGCCAGCACTAATGCCACTAGCACCATGCCAATGAGCTTCATCTAGGGCGTTTGGGCTCAGTTGTGCACCCGTGAGGTCTGCTTCGCGTAAATCCGTTCCGTACAGCCGAGTCCCCGTCAGGTTGGCCCCTCGCAGTGAGGCCCCTCGCAGGCTGGTGAAGCTGAGATTGGCACCACTGAGATCAGCACCATCTAGCTGTGCCTGACCCAGATTCGCTCGCATCAGTTTGGCGTCGCTCAGGTCAGCATCACGAAGGTCAGCGTGCACTAAATCGGCATCCGTCAGTCGGCAACCGCTACAGCGTCGCTCCTGCAGCAGCTGAATTAGCGCATTACTGGCCTTCACCTGCGTGCTGGTGATGCTCAGCAGAGCACTTAGCACTACAACTCCAGAGAGCTGTCGGATTGTTGTAAGGCTGCATTGGGAGTCTTTCATCGGCTGCAGCTCTTAGCTGACTGGTTGTATCGGTCTCTGCCGCCTCCGTCGAGAGCGACTGGGCAGGATGATGTTGTGTGTTGCCTGCGTTGATCTTGAGCAGCGGCCTTCCACCGCATGGAGGCAATTTCTCTCAGGAAGCTCTCCGCCTCGGCTTGAAGTCGTCGCAGATCCTTGATGCCAGTGCTTCGCTGGTGCCCTTCCGTCCTCCAAGGGTTCTGCGGCGTGCTCTGAAGCAAGGGATCAGTGGCAGCGCTCTGCGCAACTATCCCGACCGCGAGCAGCAAGAACTTCGCCAGGTGATTGCCAGTTGGCATGGTCTTGAGCCCGAGACCGTGCTGCCCGGTAATGGTGCGGCGGAACTGTTCACCTGGGCGGCACGGGATGCGGTCGGGTGCGGTCTCAGTGGCCTGCCTGAACCTGGATTTGCGGACTATCGCCGAGCGCTCGCTTGCTGGGATGGTGCTGTGCGCAGCCTGCCTCTCAGCCTCAGCTGGCCGCGAACCTGGCCCCAGCCATGGCCGTTGCCTGCAGAGCCGGCTCAGCCTTGTCAGGTGCTCTGGATCACCAATCCCCACAACCCCACGGGTCAGCTCTGGAGTCGCGCGTCGCTTGAGCCGCTGCTGAAGCACTTCGCATTGGTGATCTGTGATGAAGCCTTTTTGCCTCTGGTGCCCTCAGGAGAAGCCCAGTCTCTGCTGCCTCTGGTGGAGAGCCATCCCAATCTTGTGGTCATCCGCAGTCTCACCAAGCTGTTCGCGATTGCTGGGTTGCGTCTGGGCTATGCCGTGGCTTCTTCAGAACGGTTGAAACGCTGGCAGCGGTGGCGTGATCCCTGGCCAGTGAATGGTCTGGCGCTGACTGCCGGTCGGTCCGTGATGGCTGATCCATTCGGAATGGATCGATGGTTGCAGCGAGTGCAGGCCTGGGTTTCCCAGGAGGGGAACTGGTTTCATCGCCAGTTGACCCATCTGCCCGGTTTGACTCCCATGCCATCAAGTGCCAACTATCTGCTGCTTCGTGGCGAAGCCTCTCTTCTGGATCTGCGAGAGCGTGTGGCGCGTCGTGGGGTGCTCCTGCGCGACTGCCGCTCGTTTGAAGGTTTGGGCGAGAACTGGCTGCGCATTGGTCTTCAGGATCGCCGCGGCAACCTGCGCATCCTCAAAGCGCTGAAGCAGGAACTGCACTGACGCTTTGCCCTACGGAACTAACACCTGCAGCAGTGTGGCCAGCTGCTGATCGGCATCGCGCACCGCCAGCTTCCGCATGGCTTGTTTCATCGCCGGCAGAGGGTTTTTAGCGACTTCACTGCCGCCAAGTTTGGTGCCGAGTAGACGCCAGAGCGTGTCGTGCAGGGTGGGATGGTTCGGGTCATGCTGGTGCACGATCACGGCGGCTCCCAGGGCTGCGGCACAGGCCGCATTGGCGTCCTGATGATGATCTGCTGCCTGGGGAAATGGCACCAACACGGAGGGGGTCCCGCTCACGGCTAGTTCGCTGAGGCTGCCGGCTCCTGCCCTGCTGATCGCTAGATCAGCATGTTGCAACAGTCCGGGGATGTCGTCGCTGAAGGGCCGCTCCACCAGGGCGGCGTGCTCGATGCTGTTCACATCAGGGTCGTTGCTGCCTGTGAGGTGAACCACCCGGCAGCCCTTGCTGAGCAGCTCTGGCAGCAAAACGCGCACCATGCGGTTGAGGCCAAGGGCTCCCTGGCTGCCGCCCATCACCACAAGCAAAGGCCCCTCACCTTTCGGAACCCAATGTGGAAGTGGCTGGGGTTGCAGAAACGCATCCCTCACCGGTGTGCCCGTGACCACGGCCGCACATCCGGGGATGCGACTTGCTGCTGCATCAAGACCGACGGCAACGCGGGTGCAGAAGCGCCCCAGAAGTCTCGTCACCCGACCTGGAATGGCATTGGATTCGTGCAGCACAACGGGGACACCACACCACCGGGCTCCCAGGATTGCCGGTGCGGCGATGTAACCACCTGTGGTGAAGACCGCATCGATCTGTTCCCTGCGAATTAGCCGGCGCACATCGCGGCTGGCCCCCAAAAGCCGCAACAACTGGATGAGTTTGCGCAGGCCTCGGCCCTGAAGCCCTCCGGCTTTCACGGTGACCAGTCCGTACTGCTCAGGCACCAAAGTCGTTTCCAGGCGATCGGGAACCCCCAGCCAGCGCACGCTCCAGTCGGCTGGAAGTGCTTCCGCTACCGACAGCGCAGGAAACAGATGGCCACCGGTGCCACTGGCGGCGATGAGAAGCCGGGGCATGGGAGCGGACTACGAAAACGCGGCCTAACTTAGTTCGACTGCTGAGGCTGATTCATGGTTCCGCTCCTGCGAGCCTCTTTGGCGACTGTGCTTTCGAGTGCCGCGGTGATCAGCACGATGCCGGCACTGGCGGCCAGCGGCGATGCTGTTGATCTGAGTGCCCGTTTGCAACTGGCCCTCAATGCAGACGATCGCGTGCAGGCCCTGTCCGCCTTGATGGCACCGGATCAGGCATCGACCCTGATCGAGCGCTTTCGTCGCTTCAGCATGCGTTTTCCTGAAACTCGCTGGGCCGTGAGGCCAGGTCAGGCTCTGGATGATGGTCGCCCTACGGTTCAGCTGGCTGTGAGCGGCACCCGCCAGCAGGATGGGCTCAGCTATTCCTTTAAAGCCAATCAGCGCCTGGCTTTCTCCACAGAAGCAGGCCTGATCACTGCTCAGGAGGTGCTCAGTGATCAGTCGGTACTCACCAGTTCCAAAAAGCCCCTGCCGATCTCATTGTTGATTCCCGACACGGTGCTCACCGGCAGTCGTTACGACGTGGATGTGGTGGTGGATCAACCCCTGGGCAAGGCCATGCTGGCCGGAGGTCTCACCCCGGTGACTGCCCAGCAGGTTCTTGTGCAGGAGAGCCCTGATGTTCAGCTCGAACCGCTCGGTGGTGGAGGCTTGTTTAAGTCGGTTCAGGCTCCCTTTCAGCCTGGGATTCAGACCTGGGCAGCCCTGCTGGTGCATCCCGATGGGGTGATCACGGTGAGCAAACGCGTACAGGTGGTCGACGACAAGAGCAAGCTCAACCCTTGAGCTGCTGAGATCGGTAGGGGTTCGCAGGAAGACTTCGGCGCAGTGCTGACACATCTGCATTCCCGAGTCCAGCGTCCATGAGTGCCTGCTCCTGATCATGCACAGCCTCGGTGATCGGCAGCTTCAGGCCCTTCTGAAGCGCTGCGTCGAGTGCAATGCCGAGATCCTTGTGATGCAGTGCCAGCTTGAAGCCGAGCGGGTAGTCGTCGTCGAGCATGCCCTGGGAGCGATGCTCCAGTGCCCAGGAGCCGGCAGCTCCCTGCCGCAGTGCATTCACCACTTGCTGCATCGGCAGCTGCAAGTGCTGTCCGAGGGTGATGGCTTCTGCTACTGCGGCGTAACTGCCAGCCACCAGCACTTGGTTGATCGCTTTGACCTGCTGTCCGCTGCCCACGTCGCCGAAATGGTGGATTGAGCTTCCGATCACCTCCAGCAGCCCTCGCGCCTTGTTCACTGCAGCAGTCTCTCCACCACAGAGCACGGTGAGTGTGCCGGCCTTTGCTCCTTCCGTGCCGCCGGTGACGGGAGCATCGATATAGGCAATGTCTCGTTTGGCGAGACGTTCAGCCATGTCTTTGGCGGTGGATGGGCTGATGGTCGAGCAGTCGATCACGAGGCTGCCCTGTTCCAGGGCGGGCCCTGCACCCTGTTCACCCCAGAGCACTGAATCCACAGCAGCATCGTCGCTGACGCAGAGCAGCAGTGCAGAACAGCCACTCACTGCTGCTGCTGGGCTTGCTGCGGGCAAGGCTCCGGTCAGATCGGGGTCAGATTCCGCCAACCGACTGCGGGTGTGAACCTGCAGTGGATAACCGGCGGCTTGAAGGTTCACCGCCATCGGTAATCCCAGGGCTCCCAGGCCGATGAAGGCCAGTCGGCTCTTGGGCGTGAGATCACATCCGGTCATGGTTGCAGGCCATTTGAGTCAGATCCTGGCCCGACACTCGCAGCAACCTGAGTGCGTTCACTGTTGATGGTCTTCATGGCGTTCACCAACCGCTGGCGACAAGCACTCCTGATTCCCTGCGCTGCCCTCACAGCTGCTGCTTTGCAGCAGTCCGGCGGAATCGCGGAAGCGGCTCCAGGCCGGCGGATGCCGGAATCACAGCTCACACAAAGTCAGAGGCAGCAACTGTTCCAGGTCCGCCGCAACTGGGGAATTCGCAGCTACGACCAACGGCTTGCGCTGCTCAAGTCCGGCCAGAGCTGCCTCCAGCGTGCTCAGACTCCTGAGGCTGGCAAGACGTGCATGAAGCAACAGAAGCAGGCACGCCGGCGTCTGATGAAGCAGGGGCGTGAGGTCGTGAATGCCGAGCGTCGCCGCTTGGGGCTTACGCCTTTGCCCGATTTTCGCTGGCAAGGCAGAGGGAGGAGGGGCTGAGGCTCCTCCCTTGGTCTGGCACTTGTGAATCAGGCGGCGTCGAGAGCAGAAACGCCTGGCAGCACCTTGCCTTCCAGCAGTTCCAGGCTGGCTCCTCCGCCGGTGGAGATGTGCGACATCTTCTCGGCCAGACCCGCCTTCTCCACTGCTGCAACCGAATCACCGCCGCCGATGATTGTGCAGCAGCCTTTGCCGCTGAGCTCGGCCAGGGTGGTGGCGATGGCGTTGGTGCCGGCTGCGAACTTGTCGAACTCGAACACGCCCATGGGGCCATTCCAGATCACGGTCTTGCAGTCTGCGAGTGCGTCTTGGAACACCTTGATGGAGTCAGGACCGATGTCCAGCCCCATCCAGCCATCCGGGATGGCGTTGATGTCAGCGATCTGACTGTTGGCGTCGGGAGCGAAGTTGTCGGCCAGCACAACATCGGTGGGCAGCAGCAGCTGCACACCCTTGGCCTTGGCTTTGGCTTCCAGCTCCTTGGCCAGTTCCAGCTTGTCTTCTTCCACCAGGCTCTTGCCCACTGACAGACCGCGAGCCTTGTAGAAGGTGAAGATCATGCCGCCGCCGATCAGCACCTTGTCGCACTTGTCGATCAGGGCTTCGAGCACGCCGATTTTGGAGCTCACCTTGGAGCCACCCACGATGGCGGCGAGAGGGCGCTTGGGATCGTCAACAGCACCCTGCAAGTACTGAAGCTCCTTCTCCATCAGGAAGCCCGCCACGGAGGGCTTGAGGAACTTGGTCACGCCTTCAGTGGAAGCGTGTGCACGGTGGGCGGCGCCGAAGGCGTCGTTCACGTACACCTCGGCCAGTCCGGCCAGCTTTTCGGCGAAACCAGCTTCGTTCTTCTCTTCTTCCGCGAAGAAACGCACGTTCTCCAGCAGAACCACGTCGCCATCAGCCATGGCGTTCACCTTGGCTTCGGCGTCAGGTCCGATGCAGCTGTCGGTCTTGGAGACAGGCTTGCCGAGCAGTTCGCTCAGACGGGCAGCAACGGGTGTGAGACGCATGGCGTCATTCACCTGACCCTTGGGCCGTCCGAAGTGGGCGGAGAGGATCACCTTGGCGCCCTTGTCGATCAGGTCCTTAACGGTGGGCAGCGCGGCACGGATGCGGGTGTCATCGGTGATCGCACCGGCATCGTTCAGGGGTACGTTGAAATCGACCCGCACGAGAACACGTTTTCCGCTGAGGTCGGCGCCGGAGAGGCTGGCCAGGGAACGCTTCGCCATGAGGGTTGTGTGGTGCGGTAAGAAAACGGGGAGAGATTAACCCGAGTTCTGCAGGCCCAGCGCTAGGACTGGCTTAATGGGGGGTGGAGGTCGTTTGAATGTTCGAGACCGTGCTGTTGCCGATCGATCCGAGCCGTGAGGCCCTGGAGCCTGAGGGCAAGGCCCTGGAGCTCGCGCGCCGTGATGGCAGTCGTCTTGTGCTGCTGTCGGTTCTGCCGCTTGTGACCGGGAAGAAGCATGACCATGAAGCAGTTGCAGGGGTGCTCAGCCAGACCCGTAAACGCTGTGAACAGGCCGGTGTCATCTTTCTGGAGGTCGAGCGCAGTGGTAAGCCGGCCTCGGTGATCTGTGATGTGGTTGATGAGTTGAATGTGGATGTGATCGTGATGGGAACCAGGGGTGTGAATTTGGAATCCGACAGCGGCAGCACGGCCGCACAGGTTCTCCAGCTGGCTTCCTGCCCTGTGTTGGTGGTGCCGTGAGCTCACCACCGATTCAGTGGTATCCCGGCCACATCGCCAAGGCAGAGCAGCAGCTCCGTCGCAATCTCGACAAGGTTGATCTGGTGATTGAGGTGCGCGATGCACGTATCCCCCTGGCCACAGGTCATCCCCACCTCAGCCGTTGGATCAAGGGCAAGCAGCATCTGCTGGTGATCAACCGTCGAGACATGGTCACTGCTGAGGCACGAACCGCCTGGGAGGCATGGTTCAAGGGCCAGGGCCAGCGCACAGTTTGGTGTGATGCCAAGGCAGGCACTGGGGTCAAGCAGGTGCAGCAGGCGGCGATTCGTGCCGGCGATCAGCTGAACGAACGGCGGCGGAACAGGGGCATGCGCCCCAGGCCGGTACGGGCACTCACCTTGGGTTTCCCCAATGTGGGGAAGTCAGCGCTGATCAACAGGCTGGTGAAGCAGAAGGTGGTGGCCAGTGCCCGCCGGGCTGGTGTCACCCGCACCCTGCGTTGGGTGCGCCTTGGCCAGGACATCGACCTGCTGGATGCGCCGGGAGTATTGCCGCCCAGGCTTGATGATCAGCAGGCCGCGTTGCATCTGGCCCTCTGTGATGACATCGGCCAGGCTGCCTATGACGGCGAACTGGTTGCTCAGGCGTTTTTGCGGTTGTTGATGGGTCTGCAGCAGCAGCCGTCTTCCGGTGTGGCGCTTGCTGTGTTGCAAGGGCGTTATGGCACGCCTTTGTCCGGTGAAACCGAAGACCCGGCCCTTTGGCTTCAGGCCGTGGCCCAGCGCCATACCTCTTCCGACACGGCGCGCATGGCCCAGCGCTTGCTGGACGATTTCCGTAAGTCGGCGTTGGGCAGCATCGCTTTGGAGTTGCCGGCATGAGCCCTGCCTGGCGTCGCCCTCCGCTGCCAGAAGAAAGGTTCACCGATGGGTTCGGTGAGGGCGAGGGGGAGTTGCTGTCGCTCACCTATCCCAAGCCGCTGCCGATGCGGCTGGACCGTTGGCTGGTGAGTCAGCGCACCGAGCAGAGCCGTGCCCGCATTCAGAAATTCATTGATGCCGGTTATGTGCGTGTGAACGGCAAGACCGGTAAGGCCAAGACGCCCTTGCGGCCTGGTGATGAGGTGCAGCTTTGGATGCCGCCTCCTGAACCGCTCCCATATCTGAAGCCGCAGCCGATGGATCTCGATGTGCTGTTTGAGGATGAGCACTTGATCGTGATCAACAAACCGGCTGGTCTCACCGTGCATCCGGCGCCTGGCAACAAAGACGGCACGCTCGTGAATGGTTTGCTGCATCACTGCCCTGATCTGCCGGGCATCAGCGGCAAGCTGCGTCCAGGAATCGTGCACCGTCTCGACAAGGACACCACCGGTTGCATCGTGATTGCCAAGAGCCAGGAGGCTCTGGTTCGCCTCCAGAGCCAGATTCAGCAACGCATCGCTTCAAGGGAGTATCTGGCGGTGGTGCATGGTGTGCCCACAGGAGACAGCGGCACGATTGTGGGAGCGATCGGTCGTCATCCGGTCGACCGCAAGAAATATGCGGTTGTCAGTGGAGACAATGGCCGGCACGCCTGCACGCACTGGAACCTGGAGGAGCGACTCGGCGATTATTCGCTGCTGCGTTTCAAGCTTGATACTGGCCGCACCCATCAGATTCGGGTGCATTGCGCGCACATCAATCACCCGGTGGTGGGCGATCCCACCTACAGCCGCTGCCGCAAATTGCCCATTGAATTGCCGGGCCAGGCTCTGCATGCCTTCCAACTCGGCCTCGACCACCCGATTAGCCGTGAGCGGATGCTGTTTGAATCTCCACTTCCGCCGGTGATGGAGAAATTACTGATGGTGCTTAGGCGGCGTTGATCGTTTCAGTCTTGACTTTCGAGTAGCTGCGAAAAACCTGAATCATCCGTAAAGCATTGCTTGGATGATTCAGGTTGATGTGTTGAGGCTTTTGGCCTGAGGTCGTTTGCTGCTGCTGAGAAGTTGTCGATGCAGATGTTGTTAAAGCGGTGTGATTTCGCTCCCTGCTGCCAACAGCATGGCTTTGCTCAGCGCTCCGCTACGGCCCAGATCCGTGCCTGCGAGCGCATTGAATCCCACCATCATGGATTGGCCAGCACCGATCGATGAGCCCCAATCCGCGCCGGAGAGCTCGTAGCGATAGAGCTCTCCATCAAGTTGTTCAGTTGCTACGTCGACGCCCCAGGATTCGCCATAAAACCTGTGGTTGCTGTTGAAGCTCACCGACCAGTTGTCAAGTTGCTGTTCGCTCTGATTCGTCACCGTGAGAGAGGCAGTGAATCCGCCCCACCAGAGATCGCCACTCACTTCAACATCGACAGGCTCGCCTGTTAAAAAATCAGTTTCGTCTGTTTGTGGATCGGGGAGAATGGGGCCTGGCAAAGTAACGGGTTGTGGCTCCGGATTGATGACTCCAGGACTTGACAGCGCCTCCAGATTCTCAGCGAGTGGATTACCCAGCGAAACAATTCCCTGGTAGTAGTTGATCACCGTGGAATCGGAAACATCTAGTGCCGGCCATTGCGGCCAGTCAAATGTGTCATTCATGAACGGTTGGTCCTGATCCCATCCCAGAACCGTGAGGTGATTGATGTCGTGGGCAATCGCTACACCTTCAATGTCTAAAAATCCATGGGTTCGACCATGCATCCAGCCTCCGTAATGGGGCTCCATTTTCAAGGTGTTAATGAAATTGTTCCTGAGCTCGGATTGCTCGATGTAGTCGGCAAATCCCTCATGGCCAAACTCATGCACCATTCCCATGACGTCGTCTTGGGAACCCAGTCGTGCCGTTCGTTGGATGTCGGCGAGGATCTGAGGGTCATAGGCCTGATCTGCAATCCAGCCCACCTTGGCTCCCTGCATGGCATACCAAAGGCCGACACCTTTGGTGTCATTCCCCCAGGCTTGTGAATTGTTGGTCAGGCCGTTGGCAAACGCCCATTCGCCAACCGCTTCAACACCCACAGCGTCAAGTCCTGCGAACGCACGCAGGCCGTTGTAAGCCTTCAAGGCTTCGGTGGTGATAGCAGTGCGCCCTCCGACCAATTCGTTGTGCTCGGAATTGTGATTGGAGTCATGGAAATTTCCCCAGCTGTTGATATCCGTGTAACCCCCTGCTGAGGCAGCGTGCTGATTTATGGAGTGATCGTGGCCGGCATGGTCGTCCATTCCGGCAGCGTTCATCGATATCTCGGCCATGGTCATGGCGTCGTCGGGATTGGAGTCGGTGCTGGTGCTGGTGTTCAAACCAGCCTCTGAAACCAGCATCTGTTCGGTCAGGCTGCCGTCGCGCCCAAGCTCACTGCCCTGTGTTCCGTTGAAGCCAACATTGATGGTTGCTCCTGCTGGGATGCGACTGCCCCAATCCGCGCCTGTGAGCGTGTAGCGCATCAGTCCGTTATCCAAGGACTCACTTTCGAGAGCGACTCCCCAGGCATTGGGGTCGAGTTGATGGCGACTGGTGAAGCTGATGGTCCAGTCTTCAAGCGCTTGATCACTTGAATTGGTAATGGCCAGGTCGGCAGTGAAGCCGCCCCACCAAATGTCCCCACCGATTGAGACCTGCAGTGACTCAGATGGCGTCATGGCATGAATGAGAGGTACAGATCCAGTGCAGCGACGGGATGTGATTCAGATAGAACTCATGCCGTTCAGAGTGTGTCTGAATCTGACTTTGTTGGACCTCTCCCCGATTCGTCGCTCTCTCATGCAGCCTTCAATACTTGTTCCCTACCATCCCTCAAATGAAGGATTTGAGGCTCTTGAGTCCAAGTCAAAATACGGTTGTTTATGTTGCTGTTGCTTGTTTCAGATTTGTTTTTCGGATGAGTTTTGGTTGGCTGTGGTGTGGTTTATCGGTCTTTGCGCCGACGCACCATGTTCGAGTAATTGGGCTTTGATTTTATTTTCTACAAATACTGATTAGGGGTTTTGGTTGATGTCTAAAACTCCTGATTGAACGCCTGGTGTAATCATCCGGTTGGTTTCACTGTGGCCAGGCGACTGTCAGTTGGGAAGGCGCGGACAGGCTTCGACGAGTGTTCGCGTGATCTCAGCTTGCGGTTGATGCAGCAGTCGGTCGCCAGGTCCCTCTTCCACGACATGTCCTTTATTGAGCACGATCAGTCGATGGCAGAAGCCACTGGCCACTGAAAGGTCATGGGTGATGAAAATCATGGCGAGCCCGAGCTCCTGCTGCAGCTGGCGAAGCAGTGCCAGAACCTCAGCCTGGATTTCGGCATCCAGCATGCTCACGCTTTCATCGCAGATCAGCACCTTGGGTTTCAGGGCCAGGGCTCGGGCGATGGCCACCCGTTGCTGCTGGCCCCCGGAAAGCTGGCGGGGAAGGCGGTTCTGATAACGATCTGCGGGTACAAGCCCCACGCGTTCCATCAGCTGACGGCCTTGTTCTCGAGCTGCCGCTGGTGAGGCCAGATTGTGGATGCGCAGAGGATCGACGATGGCATCCACCACCGACATGGCTGGATTGAGGCAGGCCAGAGGGTCCTGGAACACCATCTGAATGGTGCGCCGCGCCTGGCGGGCTTCACGTCCCCGCAGCCTCAGCAGATCCTTGCCAAGCAGCTGCACCCTGCCGCCACGAATCGGTGTGAGTCCCATCAGGGCACGGCAGAGGGTGCTTTTGCCACAGCCAGAACCTCCCACTACTCCCAGGGTTTCTCCTTCTCGCAACTGGAAGCTGATGCCGTCTACTGCTTTTAGCCAGGTTGGATTCCAGGGTGGACCACCCAGGTTGTGCCAGCAGCGCAATTCCTGCACGGCCAGCACCGTGTCGGTGTCGGGTGCTTCAGGGGTGCTGCCCCCTTCTCGAGCGCGGGCAGCGGTCAGCAGCCGTTGTCCCACTCTGGAGCTGGGATAGGTCAGGACCACATCGCTGCGGTTGATTTCCACGACGCGACCACCGTCCAGCACTGCCATGCGTTCGCACCAGCGATTGGCCATCGCCAGATCGTGGGTGATTAGCAACAGAGCACTACCAAGTTCCTCACACACCGATCTCAGAGCAGCCATCACCTGCCCTGCCACGGCCACATCCAGGCTTGTGGTGGGTTCGTCCGCAATCACTAGGGGTGGGCTCAGGGCGATGGCCAGGGCGATGGCCAGCCGCTGGCGCATGCCGCCGCTGAACTCATGCGGGTAAGCGCGGAAGCGAGTGGCGCCGATGCCCACTTGCTCCAGCAGCTCCTCGGCCCGCTGGAGACGTTCTGCATGGTTCATGCCTGGCCGATGCGCACTCAGGGTGTCCAGTAGGTGGCCACCCACGGTCATGAGTGGATTCAGGCGTGTCATCGGATCCTGAAACACCAGTCCCACCGACTCACCGCGCAATCTCCTCAGATCAGCAAGGCTGAGGTTGCGGGGATCGTGACCGTTCAGGCTCAGTTCTCCTTCGCAATTGCTGCCTCCAGGCAGCAATTGCAGTGCTGCCCTGGCCACCGTGCTCTTTCCGCAGCCGGAGGGACCGACGAGGGCAAGGCGTTCGCCGGGGTGCAGACGCAGGTCAAGCCCATCGAGGGTCCACGCCTGGCTTCCTGGGTAACGGAGCCGAAATTGTTCGAGCTCCAGGACAGTCCCTGGCGCGGTTGTCATGGCAATCGAAGCGCAGGTGCTCATGGCTACATACCATGGATTCACCTGTCGGGTCGGATGCTCAACGCCACCTCCGAGACGGTTGAAGTGCAGATCCGAAACGGATCCGCTGCACCGGCTTGTGGTCTGGTGGCTCTGCGAGATCGGCCCATCCGTTCAGCCGACGATTACGGCATTGACCTGCCTGGCTGGTTGCGTGAGTGCATCGATCACGTGCCGCCAGGAATTGGTCATAGCTGTCCCACCGATTCAGAGGCTTTGCTCGCAGCGGCCTTCGATTTTGCGTTTCAGCTGCATGAGGGCCAGTTCCGAGCCAGTGGGGACCCTTACATCGTTCATCCTGTGGCGGTGGCTGATCTGCTCAGGGATATCGGTGCCAGCGCCAGTGTGATTGCTGCAGGCTTCCTCCACGATGTGGTGGAGGACACGGACGTTACCCCTGAGCAGCTAGAGAGTCACTTCGGGCCGGAGGTCCGGGAACTGGTGGAGGGAGTCACCAAGCTTGGAGGTCTTCACTTCACCAATCGCACTGAGGCTCAAGCTGAAAACCTGCGCAAGATGTTCCTGGCTATGGCCAGCGATATCCGAGTTGTGCTGGTCAAGCTTGCAGACCGCTTGCACAACATGCGCACGCTTGGGGCGTTGCGCGAGGAAAAGCGCCAGCGCATCGCCCGTGAAACGCGGGAGATTTATGCACCTTTGGCCAATCGGCTTGGCATCGGTCGCTTCAAATGGGAGCTGGAGGATCTGTCCTTCAAGTTGCTCGAGCCGGATGCCTTCAGGGAGATTCAGCAGGAAGTTGCGACCAAGCGCAGCGAGCGCGAGGAACGTTTAGGAGTCACCGTTCAGTTGCTCAGTGATCGATTGGCAGCTGTCGGGCTTGAGAACTGTGAGGTGAGTGGCCGTCCCAAGCACCTCTTCGGCATCTGGACCAAGATGCAGCGGCAGCAAAAAGCCTTCCACGAGATTTACGACGTGGCGGCCCTGAGGATTCTCACCCCCAGTGTTGAGGCTTGTTATCGGGCTCTGGCGGTTGTTCACGACACCTTCCGCCCCATTCCCGGGCGCTTCAAGGACTACATCGGTTTGCCCAAGCCCAATGGCTATCAGTCGTTGCATACGGCTGTGATCGGACGTCATCGTCCGATCGAAGTGCAGATCCGAACATTGGACATGCACCGGGTGGCGGAGTTCGGCATCGCCGCGCACTGGAAATACAAGGAGGGCGGTTCACCAGCCGCTGGTGGAGACACAGAACGCTTCAACTGGTTGCGGCAGCTTGTTGATTGGCAGCAGGAGGGGGGAGCTGACGACCACAACGACTACCTCGCTTCGATTAAGGAAGATCTCTTCGATGAAGAGGTGTTCGTCTTCACTCCTAAAGGCGACGTGCTGGGTTTGCGCAAGGGATCGACGGCCGTGGATTTTGCTTATCGCATTCACTCGGAAGTGGGTAACCACTGCCATGGCGTGCGCATTAACGATCGACTCTCTCCACTGTCGACGCCGCTTCAGAACGGTGATTTTGTGAATGTGCTCACGAGCAAGACGGCGCATCCCAGCCTCGACTGGCTCAACTTCGTGGCGACACCCACGGCGCGTAATCGCATCCGTCAGTGGTACAAGCGCAGCCATCGCGATGAAACGATCGAGCGCGGCAAGGATCTGCTCGAGCGTGAGCTTGGTCGCAGCGGATTCGACTCCCTGCTCAGCAGTGATGCGATGACGCGAGTGGCAGAGCGATGCAACCTCCTCAGTACTGAAGACTTGCTTGCAGCCCTCGGTTTCGGAGCCGTCACCCTGCATCAGGTGCTCAATCGGCTGCGAGAGGAGATCCGCTTGCAGGCCACGATCGCGGAGCCTCCGCTCAGCAATGAGGATGTGGCCCGCCAGCTGGTGCAGCAGGCCGAAACCACCACTCCCCGCTCGACTCATGAGCAACAGGATCCGATCCTCGGTGTGGAAGGGCTCGACTACCGTCTGGGTGGTTGTTGCAGTCCCCTTCCTGGAGAGCCGATTCTGGGCACGGTTGCCCTCGGCAACCACGGGATCACTGTGCATCGTCAGGATTGCTCCAACGTGCAGGCGATTCCGAGTGAACGGCGACTACCTGTGCGCTGGAATCCTGCTTTGGCGAGCAAAAGTCAGCGGTTTCCGGCCCAGTTGCGCATTGAGGTGATCGATCGTGTAGGCATCCTCAAGGACATCCTGATGCGACTCTCCGATGGATGCATCAACGTCAGTGATGCCCGTGTCAAGACCACTCATGGAAGACCGGCGTGTATAGATCTGCGGCTGGAGCTGGCCAGCGCTGATCAGTTGCAGCGCACTATGCATCAGATCCGTTCTATGGCGGATGTGATCGACATTGCACGAACCGGTCAGTGAAGACCTCAGTGCAATGACGGACCTTGGCAAGGTTCATGTCGTGCTGGCGCAGTCTCAGGAGGAGCGGGAAGAGATCTTTTCCTTGCGATATGAAATTTATGTGGAGGAGATGGGAAAGTCTCCTCCAGATGCGGATCATCGTCGTCGCTGGATTCGTGACTCCCTCGACATAGCGGCTCGGTTGTATGGCCTTCGTGATCCTGAGGGCAAATTGGTCGGCACGCTGCGCCTGAATCTGCTTGGTGATCTCGATGACCCCGACAGTCAGCTCCGAGTGATGGCAAGGGCTTTGATGCCCTTGTTAGAGCATGTCTCTTGGAAGTCGATGTCCTACACCTCGAGATTGATGGTTCAGGCGGCGTGCCGAGGTGGCACGGCGCTTGGACTGCTGTTCAACCGCTGTTACGGAGATGCCATCCAGGCTGGAATCCGTCTGGATCTCTGCCACGCCAATCCAGGCTTGGTGGAGTTCTATGAGCAACTGGGATACCGGCGTTTCTGCTCCGGGGTTGACTGGCCAGGGATTGGCTATCAGGTGCCGATGTTGCTGGCTCTCAACGATGGCTCACATCTGAAGATCAGTCGCTCTCCTCTGATGCGTCATCCCCATGCTCGAGTCGCTGAGGATCGCTGGGGTGATGGAGCCTTCTTCTCCAGGCTGTGCGCGACGTATCAGGGGTTGAATCACCGGTTGGTGGAGCCGGATCAATTTTGGGATGAGGTGGGTGCCGCTCTCTGCGATCAGAACAATGGGATTCCTCTTTTCCAGGGGATGCAGGACGATCAGGTGAGAGCACTGCTGAAAACAGGCACTGTTTTGTCATGCCAGGCAGGTGATCGTTTGGTGAGGCAGGGAGATCCCCAGCAGGATTTATTCGTTGTTCTGGAGGGGGTCGCTGAGGTTTGGCGTCAGAAGGACAACGGTGAGCGCCTTTCACTTGCCCTGCTTCGGACCGGTTCGGTTTTCGGAGAGATGGGCTTTCTCGGCCGTCAGCGCCGCAGTGCCGATGTCGTGGCAGTCACTTCCCTGCGCGTCCTGGTGCTGACTCAGAACTTTCTTCGTCGTGCCATCCGATCCCATCCCGAGGCGGCAGCGCTGATGCTGCGTAATTTGTCGATGGTGCTTTCAGAGCGTCTGTCGACAACCACAGATCGTTTGTGGCAGCTCAGTCAATCCCCTTGAGTTCATACATGGCTATGCAGTCCGATTCCTCCGCAGGCTCCTATGACTTCGCTGCTCTGGGAGAAGAGAGTGGAGAGCTGGAGCGCCTGCAGTTGCAGGCTCGACGATCTGCTGAGCTTGAACTTCAGCTGCTTCGGCGCATGGGTCTGAAAGACGGTCTTGATGTACTTGATCTTGCCTGTGGTCCTGGCGTGATCACGCGTTTGATCGCTGAGAGTCATCCATCCAGTCGTGTCACCGCGATGGATCTCAATGAGGCACTGCTGGAGCAGGCGAAGTCTGAAGCAGTTGCCGTCGGCCTGAACACCATCCACTTCGTGCGGGGTGATGTCTATCAACCTCCACTGCCAGAGGCCAGTTTTGATTTCATCTACGCAAGGCTTCTTTTTCAACATCTTGACCAACCGAGTAAGGCACTCGATCAGGTGCGGAGATTGCTGAAACCCGGAGGTTGTCTTTGCATCATGGATATCGATGACGACTGGCTCACTCTGGTCCCGGAGCCTGAAGGGTTTCGTGCTTTCACCCAGGCTGCGGCACGAGCCCAGGCCAAGCAGGGTGGAAACCGACGCATCGGCCGTGAACTTGGAAGGCTGATGCAGCAGTCGGGCTTCGTCAATGTTCACCTGAATGTCGAGACGATCACCTCGCGTCAGTTGGGGATGAGGGCATTTCTTGACATCACTCTCGGTTTCAAGCGACTTCTGCTTCAAGGTGATGAGCTCGAGGCTGCGTTGAGAACGCTTGCGAATGCGGATGCCCTCATTGATGCCCCCGATGCCTGGGCATTGGTTGGAGTCTTTCTGGCAACTGGTGAAGTCAGTTCTGAATGATGAGTTCTTCGAGCTGGTGAGTGAGATGTTCGGAGCGTGGGTATGACTTCGGCGTTCGAGTCCATGAATTGGATGACCCTGAAACTGTTGCTGACCTGGCGTGATCGTCTCTTTGATGATTCAACGGACAAGATTCAGCGTTTGCGCTCTTGCTGGTGAAGCCAACGCAGGCTGAGCCACCAGCCCAGCGCCGCGCAGATGGCCCCTGTGATGCTGGAGCCCAGCAGCAAACGGCTGATCACACTCCAACCCAATTGGCTGAAGCCATCCTGCTGAAGGGCGTCGAAGCCTGGCCATGCGCGACCCGGGCCGAGCATTAGAGCCCCGATCTGGTAGTTGAACCAGTAAAGCGGCAGATAGGTGAAGGGATTGCTGATCCAGGTGCCAGCGGCTGCCAGCAGATGGTTCCCGCGCACCACACTGGCCAGGGCGATTCCCACCAGTGTCTGCAAGCCAAAAATCGGAAAGCAGCCGCAGAAGATGCCGGCTGCGAGTCCACGGGCGCGCTGTCCTGGAGTGCCTTCCTGTTGCCAGATCCATTGCAGACTTCGCTGCAGGCGTCGATGTGCCTTTCTCAGCATCCGGCCCATGGGAGTGTCGGCGGTTCTCGCATCGCATGGAGGATGTGATCGTAGGGAGTGGGGTAGGGGCTGATGTAGCACTGCGATGCATGAGATCAACCTGGAGAGGCAAACGATTGCTGCCGTGGCTACAGCAGTGGCGCCCGGCCAGGGCGGCATCGCGGTGATTCGCCTGTCAGGACCTGATGCTCAACGGGCGGTGAGCGAGATCACTTGCTTCCCTGGTGCACAGCTGTGGGAGAGCCATCGGGTGCTTTACGGCCACGTAATGGCAGCCGATGGAGTGGAGCGACTCGATGAGGTGCTGGTGCTGTTGATGCTGGCCCCGCGCAGTTTCACCGCTGAAGACGTGGTGGAAATCCACTGCCATGGCGGCGTGATGGCAGTGCAGCGGGTGATGGCCCGTGTGCTCGAGCAGCCAGGGATTCGCCGTGCATTGCCCGGTGAATTCAGTCAGAGAGCCGTCCTGAACGGGCGCCTCGATCTCACGCGCGCTGAGGCGATCGGTGATCTGGTGGCTGCCCGCAGTCAGCGTGCTGCGCAGTTGGCCATGGCGGGGGTGGATGGCGGCATTCAGCGCCGGATCCAGCTGTTGCGCGAACGACTGTTGGATCAGCTCAGTGAGCTGGAGGCCCGCGTTGATTTTGAAGAGGATCTGCCAGCTCTCGATGGCCCGGCCTTGCTGAAAGCTTTGCAATCGGTGCGTGACGAGCTGCTGCAACTTGTGGCGGATGGGGAGCGCAGTATCGCCCTGCGTCAGGGGCTGCGTGTGGCGCTCGTCGGCAGGCCTAACGTTGGCAAGAGTTCACTTCTGAATCGGCTGAGTCGGCGGGAGCGAGCCATCGTGACCGATCTGCCTGGAACCACAAGAGACCTGCTGGAAAGCGAAATCGTGCTGGAGGGCGTTCCGATCACGCTGCTCGATACCGCCGGCATCCGCAGCACCAACGATGCCGTTGAGCTGCTCGGCATTGCCCGCAGCCACGACGCTTTGGCCAGTGCCGACCTGGTCGTGCTTTTGTTTGATCTCGTTGACGGCTGGACCGCTGAGGATCAGCTGCTGCGAGAGCAGATCCCAGTTGATGTGCCCCATCTGCTGGTGGGAAACAAGGCTGATCTCAGTGATCTTGCGGCTCCGGCCGATGTGCATCTTTCTGCGGTGACAGGTGTTGGCGAAGCGCAGCTGGTGCAGGCTCTTCTGGAGCGTTGCGGCGCACTCAGCGACGGCTCCCTGCTGCTGGCGCTCAACCAACGACAGGCTGATTTGGCACGGATGGCGGCCGCTGCTCTTGATCGCAGTGAGCAGGTTGCCGCTGATGGACTGCCCTGGGATTTCTGGACGATTGACCTGCGTGAGGCCATTCACAGCCTTGGCGAGATCACAGGAGAAGAGCTCACAGAATCAGTTCTGGATCGTATTTTTTCCCGCTTTTGCATTGGCAAATGAAGTTGGTCAATAAAGCGCTGCAGGTCTGGCCCGAACCGTCGTGCCCGCATGATGGATCCAGGCCTATGAGCGGGTGGTTCCGCAGTGATGAACGTTGAGCAGCCTTTAACGACACCCCGGCTTCAGGCGCAACTTCAGCACTGGCTGGCAGAGGATCTTGGCCGCGGCGATCTCACCGCACCGGCCCTGAGCGGACGGCGGGCTCAGGCGAGCTGGATCGCGAAGCAGGAGGGTGTTTTCTGCGGTGGCAGCCTTGCTCTACAGCTGTTTCGCCTGTTGGATCCCAAGCTCGAGGCCGAGTGCCTGGTGCCCGATGGTGCTGCGGTGCAGTCCGGTGACAAGCTGCTCCGACTCGACGGTCAGGCCACTGCCTTGGTTGGGGCTGAACGGACGGCGCTGAATCTGGCGATGCGTCTTTCTGGCATCGCCACGGCCACAGCGGCCCTGGTGAGAGAACTGCAGGGAAGCGGTGTGCGCCTTGCCGACACGCGCAAGACGACACCAGGCCTGCGCGAACTTGAGAAGTACGCCGTGCGCATGGGTGGGGGTGTCAATCATCGACTGGGCCTGGATGACGCCGCCATGCTCAAGGAAAACCATCTGGCCTGGGCGGGCGGCGTTGAAGCGGCGATTGCCGCTGTGCGGGCCTCAGCTCCATGGCCGGCGCGGGTGATTGTGGAAGCGGAAACGGAGCAGGAAGCTTCGAATGCCGTAATTGCCGGAGCCGATGCTGTGCTGCTGGATGAGTTCACGCCTGAGCAGCTGATCAGCTTGGTGCCCAGGTTGCGCCAGCTGGCGGTGGAGCGGGCTGGCTCCGGGGCTGTGGTCCTCGAAGCCTCCGGGATTCAACCCGGTGATCTGCGTGCCTATGCCGCCACAGGCATCGATCTGATTTCCACCAGTGCTCCGGTCACGCGCAGCTGCTGGCTGGATCTGAGTATGCGTTTCGCACCTGCCGGGGGATGATCAGGGCTTGCTAAGCCCATTGATCCGTCCATGCTCCGCATCGCCAACGCCCTTGAAACACAGTTGCGCGGTGCGATGCAACGGGCGTTCCCCGAGGCCTGGGCTGAGGCGGGGGAAGCTGGCTTGGACCCTCAGCTGGCGCCAGCGAGCAAGCCCGAATTCGGGGATTTCCAGTCCAACGGTGCTCTGCCACTGGCCAAGCCGCTGAAGCAGGCGCCTCGTCAGATCGCCACGGCCATGGTCGAGCAGCTGGAAGCGGATACGGCGTTCTCCGAGCTGTGCCTGGAGCCGCAGATCGCTGGGCCTGGCTTCATCAACCTCACGATCCGACCCGAGCGCCTGGCTGCGGAAGTGGCCTCCCGCCTGGGCGATGAGCGGCTTGGCGTGCCGCCTGCCCAGGGTGCTGCGCCGGTGGTTGTGGACTTCTCCAGTCCCAACATCGCCAAGGAGATGCATGTGGGGCATCTGCGCTCCACGATCATCGGCGACTCCTTGGCTCGGGTGCTGGAGTTTCGTGGGCACCCGGTGTTGCGGCTGAACCATGTGGGCGACTGGGGCACCCAGTTCGGGATGCTGATCACCCATCTCAAGCAGGTGGCTCCTGAAGCGCTCGAGACCGCCGATGCCATCGACCTCGGTGACCTCGTGGCCTTTTATAGGGAGGCCAAAAAACGCTTTGATGACGACGAGGCGTTTCAGATCACATCCCGCGAGGAAGTGGTGAAGCTGCAGGGAGGGGATTCTCTGTCGCTTAAAGCCTGGGGGCTCCTGTGTGACCAGTCGCGGCGCGAGTTCCAGAAGATCTACGACCGGCTCGACATTCGCCTCAGCGAACGAGGTGAGTCGTTTTACAACCCCTTCCTACCGGCGGTGATCGATGGGCTGAAGCAGGTCGATCTGCTGGTCACTGACGACGGGGCAGAGTGCGTCTTCCTGGAAGGGGTCAGCGGCAAGGACGGCAAGCCGCTGCCGGTGATCGTGCAAAAGAGTGATGGGGGCTTCAATTACGCCACAACCGATCTGGCGGCGATTCGTTATCGGTTCGCTGCAGCTCCCGATGGTGATGCAGCCCGCCGGGTGATCTACGTGACCGATTCCGGTCAGGCCAATCACTTTGCGGGAGTGTTCCAGGTGGCCGAACGGGCTGGCTGGATTCCCGATGGCTCTCGCCTGGAGCATGTGCCCTTTGGGTTGGTGCAGGGAGAAGACGGCAAGAAGCTCAAGACCCGGGCCGGTGACACCGTGCGTCTGCGCGATCTGCTCGATGAGGCGGTGGAGCGCGCTGAAGCTGACCTGCGTTCGCGCCTCCAGGACGAAGAGCGCAGTGAGCCTGAAGACTTCATCAATCATGTGGCCAGCACTGTTGGCCTGGCGGCGGTGAAATATGCCGACCTCAGTCAGAACCGGATCACCAACTACCAGTTCTCGTTTGATCGGATGCTGGCCCTCCAGGGCAATACGGCTCCCTACCTGCTCTATGCACTGGTGCGGATCGCCGGCATCGCCCGCAAGGGTGGTGATCTGGATGTCTCAACGGCTCAGCTGCAGTTCAGTGAGCCTCAGGAGTGGGCTCTGGTGCGTGAACTCCTCAAGTTCGATGCCGTGATTGCCGAGGTGGAGGAGGAGCTACTTCCCAATCGACTCTGCAGCTATCTGTTCGAGCTCAGTCAGGTGTTCAACCGCTTTTATGACCAGGTGCCGGTGCTCAAGGCCGACGCCGCTTCGCTGCCCTCGCGTCTAGCCCTTTGCCGTCTCAGCGCTGATACGCTGAAAACAGGACTCGGTCTGCTGGGAATCTCAACTCTGGAGAGGATGTGAGTGGTTCCCCAGTGAGCGTCTCCTCTCTGCCTCGTCTCCTGTTGTTGGCCACCGGTGGCACCATCGCCGGCCGAGCGAGTGACGTGACCTCCCTCAATCACTACTCAGCAGGCGTCATCCCTGCTGAGGAGTTGTTGCAGTCGCTGCCCCAGCTGAAGCAGCTTGCTGCAATTGAGGTGGAGCAGATCGCCAACGTCGACAGTGCTGATCTGACGTTTGATCACTGGCACCGATTGGTGGCGCGCATCCGCGAGGCGTTGACCGTCGATCCTGATCTGGCGGGGGTGGTGATCACCCATGGCACCAACACGCTGGAGGAAACCGCCTGGTTGCTGCAGTTGCTGATCGATGACCCGCGTCCGGTGGTTCTGGTGGGGGCGATGCGGCCTGCAACGGCACTGAGTGCTGATGGTCCGCTCAATCTGTTTCAGGCTATGCAGGTGGCCATAGCGCCGGAGTCCCGTGGGCAGGGGGTGCTTGTGGTGATGGATGGCTGGATCCATGCAGCCTGCGAGGTCACCAAGGTCGCCACTCAGGGGGTTGGTGCCTTTGAAAGCCCTGGTGTCGGCCCCTTGGGTTGGGTGGATGATGCGGGGGTGCACCTGCCTCCAGAGCAGCCAGCACGTCCTGTTCCTTTCTCAGGCCTTCAGCTTGCCGAGACCTGGCCCCAGGTGGCGATCCTGCATGGTTGCGTCGAGCCTCCATCGGCCCTGATTCCTGCCCTGCTTTCGGCCGGCGTCCGGGGTCTGGTGTTCACGGGCACTGGGGCTGGCCAGCTATCGGCGCTTGAACGCTGCGCTCTTGAAGACTGGCCAGGGCCGCTGCCGCTCATGCTGAGGGCTAATCGCTGTGGTTCCGGGCCGGTGCATGGTGATGAGCAATTTGCCCGTCTTGGCCTTTTGCCCGCCGGGCGGCTCAGTCCCCAGAAAGCGCGCGTGCTGTTGTTGCTGGCTCTGATGGCTGGATTGGACAGGGCCCAACTCTCCAACTTGATCTGAACGCTGCTTGCCTGGCTTGACCGTGGCTCATGAGGAACAGCTGTAGTGAGAGATGCCTCCGGCGTTGAAGAATTCCTCCGGTTTCAGTTGGTCGTAGCGGGCCGCTAATTCCAAAGGCAAGGATTCATAGGGTTTGGCGAAGACTTTCTGCAGCTCATGCACCAGGCTGTAGTCACCATGAGCTGCTTGTTCATAAGCCGGTGCAATCAGCCATTCACGCCATGTGATGGCGGGATTGGTGAGCTGCATGGATCTGGATGTCTCGCTCAGGTCGCAGTTGCGTTCCAGTTGATGTCGCCACTGTTGCAACCAATTCATCCAGCGTTGATCAATCTGGTGATCGCTGGGTCGATAAAAGCTCCGCTTCAGGTTTGCCACCTGTTCAGGTATGGCTGAGAGCTCTCGGAACACCATCGTGTAGTCCGCGGCTGAGTCGACGCATAACTGCAGGAGCTCTCCCACCAGTTCTGGGGAGTGGTCGGCAAGGCCAAGCTTGCGTTGCCACATGCTGTCGAGAGCCTCCTGCATCGCGGCTTTAAACCCCTCCTCAAGGCTCTCGAGGCGAGTCATGGCTTCCGGGTGATCCTGTAGTAACGGTTTCAGGGCTGACACGAACGTCTGATAGTTCTTGCCTGCCGCCGCCGGCTGATTGAAGAAGCTGAAATGCATGCCACCACCGGTCCAGGGCTGAAAGCGTGGGTCGAACAGTTCGCAGAATCCGAAGGGTCCGTAATCAAGGGTGAACCCTCCGGCAGCGCAGTTGTCACTGTTGAAGTTGCCCTGGCAGTACCCCACACGGATCCAGTCAGCAACTAATGCCGTTAGGCGTCCGCGGAACAGCCTGGCCAACTCCACCACCTGTTCGTTGCATGGCAACGATGGCTCGATCTCCGCGTGGTAATTCCGATCGATGAGGTGCTCCACGATCATCTGCAGCTCACTCAATGCCTTGGGGTGGCTGTTGTTGCGGGTGCGTCTGGCAAACAGCTCGAGTTGACCCACGCGTAGAAATGATGGCGCCACGCGTGTGGTGATCGCGGCTGGATTGTCGACCAGGATGTCGGGGTCCATCGATGGCGAGTTGCCCGAGTACCAGGGTCGACGCACGTTCTCGTCGTGGGAGACGTAGAGCGTCAGCGAGCGAGACGTGGGAACCCCCAGGGCATGCATGAACTCCTGGGCCAGAAATTCGCGCACGCTGGAGCGCAGCACGGCACGACCGTCAGCGCCACGGCAATAGGGCGTTGGTCCACCGCCCTTTAGCTGCATTTCCCAGCGACGTTCCTGGAAGAGACCCTCGAAGATGGAAATGGCACGACCGTCGCCGTATCCGTTGCCATTGCCGAATGGACATTGCTGATCGTATTCAGTGCCGTAAATCGACAAGGCATAACCGGTGGCCCATCCATAGGGGAGCATCGGCTCGCGACTCACGCTGATGTCGCCGGAGAACAATCGCTGGAAGCCGTCATCCTCTGCCAACTGATCACTGAGTCCCAGCTCTTTGAACAGCTCGTTGCTGTGTGCCACGTACTGCGGTGCTGGCAGAGGTGTTGGTGTAACCGGCACGTAGTGCCCAGATCGCACCTGACGCACCTGGTGATCGTGTCCGTTGACGGTGGCTTCGGGATCCGGTGTGAGTTGGCTCAGCAAGGAGTAATCGACGTGTTCCGCGAACGCGGCGAATGTGTCTGTTGAGGAGGATGCGCTTGAGCTGGCTGGCATCAGGCCGGTGACTGCAGTGTTCCCATCATCGGCATGATTGCCACGACTGTTGGGATGAGATGGAGGTCGATAGCTTGTTGGTTGACCTTCGTTGGCAAGGTTGATGGGTATGACCGCACCGATTCCTTCGCCTTCAGCACGCCCTGAGGTTGAGCGCCTCAGGGGATACAGCGCACCGCTGGAAGGGCGCCGTGGTTTGCTTCGGCTTGATTTCAACGAGAACACGATTGGTCCCAGCCCGGCGGTTGCTGAGGCGCTGCGGGCCTTTCCGGCGGATCAGATTGCGGTCTATCCGGAATACGACGGGTTGCGTGAGGCCGTGATCGCCAATCTGCAGGCGTCGTCGGCCGGGCTCGCCTATCCCCTGTCCATCGAACAGGTGGGGCTCTTCAACGGTGTGGATGCAGCGATTCATGCGGTGATTCACGCCTATGGCGCCCCTGGAGACACCCTGCTCACCACAAGTCCCACCTTTGGTTATTACGCCCCTTGCGCCGGGATGCAGGGGATGGTCGTCGAAGCAGTGCCCCATGTCCTGCCAGGTTTTCGCTTTCCGCTGCAGCAGATCCGCGACTCTCTTGAGCGACGACCACGGATTTTGATGCTTTGCAATCCCAACAACCCCACCGGTACACGCTTGTCGGTGGAGCATGTGCTGGAGTTGGCGGCGTCCGCGCCCGACACGCTCGTGGTGGTGGATGAGCTCTATGAGGCCTTCACGGGAGACAGCGTGTTGCCGACGGTCGATTTCGGGCTGCATTCCAATCTGTTGGTGCTGCGTTCCCTCGCCAAGACATCTGGACTCGCGGGTTTGCGCATCGGTTTCGCGTTCGGGCATGCCGATGTGGTCGATCGGGTCTGCCGCGTGACCGGTCCTTACGACGTGAACAGCCTTGCCGTGACGGCGGCTTTCGCTGCGCTGTCTGACCAGGCCTACACCGATCACTATGTGGCTGAGGTGTTACGCGCTCGCGACTATCTCGTAACGGAATTAACGCAAGCTGGTGCCGCCTTCCATTGCGACGGAGGTAACTACCTGCTGGTATGGCCGCGGCGATCGGCCGAAGAGGTGGAGCAAAAGCTGTGCAGTGCCGGCATCCTGGTGCGCTCCATGGCCGGCAAGCCGCAGCTCGATGGTTCTCTGCGCGTGAGCATCGGCACCCAGGCGCAAATGCAGAGGTTCTGGGAGTGTTACCGAACGCTTGAGCGCTGATTGGCCCCTCAGCGCATCACCTCGATCACTGTGCTGTCGTTCAGGTTGCTAGGCAGCGAGAGGCTGGGTCCAACCTTTCGAACCTGTGTTCCGCTCATCGCATCCAGAAAGGGCTGGACCCCACCCTGGTCGCAGCCGCTCGGAGCCTCTCCATTCACGTATTGCACGGGGATGACCCGGCGTGGATTCAGCTGCCTCACCACCTCAGCGGCTTCTTCGCCGTTGTACACCTTTGCTCCGCCTCCAACGCCGATGATCAGCACATCTGGGCGACCCAACAGCACCTTGTCTTCACCGCTGAGTGGGGCTGCCGTTCCTCCCAGATGGGCAAAGCTCAAGCCTCCCTGCTGCCAGCGCCAGATCGTGGCGTTGCCGAAACGACGTCCTCCCATGCGGTCATGCGGAGCGGAAAATCCCTCCAGGTCCATGCCGCCAACGCGATAGGAACCCGGCTTGGAGAGGTAGGTCCCACCACCAATCCGTGCGCCTTCATCCGGGAGTTCGGAGCTAGCAAGGGTCAAGTTGGCGCTGACGCGCGGTTCTGCGAGTCCCGCAGCGCAGCCCACGGCCCGGAAGGGGTTCACCAGCACCGACTGGCCGCCGCCACGAATCAGCAGAGCGCTGTGCCCATAGCTGGTGATTGAAACGCCTGCGGCCTGCACAGCGCTGCAGCTGATTCCGCTCACCATGGCGGATGCGGCCAGGAAGGCGATGGCCCGCCCAGGACCCTGTCTGTTCAGGAAAACGGTCATGGGGGAATGCCTGCTGGCTCAGGAAGCTAGCAGTGCTGAATGCGTCCTTCAGCCACACGTAGGAAGTTGGCCAGCAGGTTGTGTCCTGCCTCCGTCAGCACGCTTTCCGGATGGAACTGCACGCCCTGGAGATGGTGATGCTCACGATGACGCAGTCCCATCACGGTGTCGTCCTCCAGCCATGCAGTGACTTCCAGGCAGTCCGGAAGACTGCTGCGATCAGCAATCAAGCTGTGATAGCGGGTGGCGGTGAGGGGCTGAGGCAGTCCCGCGAAGACGCCTTCACCGCGATGCAACACCGGGGAAGTTTTGCCATGCATCAGTTCTGCCGCCCGCACGACCTTGCCCCCGTAGGCCTGAGCCAGAGCCTGATGGCCCAGGCAGACACCCAGAGTGGGAATGTTGGGTGATAACTCCTTCAGCACATCCAGGCAGACCCCCGCTTGGTCAGGATCTCCGGGCCCAGGCGACAACAGGATGGCATCGGGACTGAGGTCGCGGATCTGGGCAACGCTGAGCGCATCGTTGCGTTCCACACGCAGATCCTCGGCTAGAGGGTGTTGAGCCGCTAACTCGCCGAAGTACTGCACCAGGTTGAAGGTGAAGCTGTCGTAGTTGTCAATGACAAGCAGCATCGCTTAGAGGCCGAGGCGAAGAATCAGGGGCGGAAGCACCAGCAGCAGAGCAATCACAAGAGAACTGATCGCTGCCACCAGAACCGCCGCTGCAGCACAGTCCTTGGCGACTTTGGCCAGAGGGTGGAAGCGCCGCCCGATGGCCAGATCCACCACAGATTCGATGGCTGTATTGAGCAGCTCAAGCACCAGCACGGCCGCCACAGTCAAGACCAGCACGGCCAACTGAATCGCTGGTAACTCAAGCCACAGCCCCAGGAAGAACACAACGCTGCCGATCCCCAGGTGGATGCGGAAGTTGCGTTGGCTGATGAAGCCATAACCCAGTCCCTGAGCCGCATAGCGGAAGCTGGACGGCAGGTCGCCAGCGATTTTCCAGGCTCCTCTGTGGGCAGCGTGGTGGGCACGTCGGGTACTGCGCTGGCTGATCTCCTCGCTCAACGGAGCTCCATCGTCAGGGGTCCGGAGTGATTTCATCTGCTGATTCACAGTTGATCTCACCGTGGGATTGAACGATACCGGCCATGGCAACCAGTTGCTCCTGGCATTGCAGCATCGCTTCCAGCCTCGAATCATCGGGATGATCCCATCCCAGCAGATGCAGCAGCCCGTGGCTCACCAGCCAGCAGAGCTCTCGTTCCAGACTGTGCTCCTGCTCGAGCGCCTGACGCTCTGCTGTTGGGACCGACACGATGATGTCTCCCAGCTCAACGCTGGAGCTGCCGTCAGGAGGCATGTCCGCTTCCAGGGCTGAAAAAGACAACACATCGGTGGCCCTGGGCTTGTCTCTCCAGCGTCCGTTCAAAGCGGTGATCTCGGCATCATCCACAAACTGCAGACCGAGACAAATTTCCTCACAGCCCAGCAATTGTCTGGGAGTGGTGTCGCCACCGATGCTGATCAGGTGTTGCAGCCAGAGATCCAGGGTTGCGGCCCAGGTGTCTCCCTGGCTGAGACGCTGATGGGCCTCTGTTCCTTCTGCGGCCTGGATCAGCTGCTGTTCCGCTGGGGTGAAGGCCAGATCGATGGCAAAAGCCCGTGCGCTGCTCACTGGGGCAGCGTTGGACGCCCCAGCCAGGCGACCACAAGAATGAAGCCGATGAACCCTGCTGCCGTGAGTCCTAGATGAAGCAGGCTCTTGCTGCCTTTGCGGACCATGTTGCGCATGGCCTGCTTCACGAAGCTGGGAGGTGGCGTGGTCGGAGTGCTGTTGCTCGAAGTCTCGATGTCGTCGGCCTTTGAGCTCATGGTCAGCTGTCCTCATCCTGTCCGGGGCTGTCGACACCTTGGCGCAGCAGCGCCTGGATGAAGGGGTCGAGATCGCCGTTCATTACGCCCTGTACATCGTTGGTTTCCTCCTGGGTGCGCAGGTCTTTGACCATCTGATAGGGGTGAAAGACATAGTTGCGGATCTGATTGCCCCAGGCGGCCTCCACGATGTCGCCTCGAATGTCGGCGATCTCTGCGGCCCGTTGTTCTTGGGCGATCACCAGCAGCTTGGCCTTGAGCTGGGCCATGGCTTTCTCCTTGTTCTGAAGCTGGGACCGCTCCTGGGTGCAGCGCACAGCCAGTCCAGTGGGCACATGCAGGATGCGCACGGCGGTTTCCACCTTGTTGACGTTCTGTCCACCTGCGCCGCCCGAGCGGCTGGTGGTGACCTCCAGGTCTTTCTCGGGAATATCGAGTTCGACTTCCTCCTCGAGCTTCGGCATCACCTCGATGCCTGTGAAACTGGTCTGACGCTTGTCGTTGGCGTTGAAGGGAGAGATGCGCACCAGACGATGGGTGCCTTTCTCATTGCGCAGGTATCCGTAGGCGTAGCGCCCTTCAATTTCAATCGTGGCGCTTTTGATTCCTGCTTCCTCGCCCTCGCTGAGCTCATTCACCGTGACTTTCATGTCATGGTCTTCAGCCCAGCGGGTGTACATGCGCAGCAGCATTTGGGCCCAGTCCTGAGCATCTGTGCCGCCAGCTCCGGCATTGATCGAGAGCACGGCTCCTTCTTTGTCGTACTCACCGCTGAGCAGGCGCTCCAGCTCCCAGCGGTCGAGATCTTTGCGCAGTTGGTCCAGGCCCCCCTGGGCCTCGGCGAGCATGTCGTCATCGGGCTCCAAGTCATAGAGCTCGAGCGTGGCCTGGGCATCGGACACAGCTCCCTGCCAGGTCGTTAACTGCAGCAGCTGCGCCTTCACCTCATCGAGGCGACGCATTTGCTTCTGAGCGTTCTGTTGGTCATCCCAGAAGTCAGGCTGGGCAGCAAGTTGCTCAAGGTCTTGTTGTCTGGCGTTCAGTGCAGGAACGTCAAAGACAGTCCTGGGCATTGCCCAGGCGATCAGTGAGCTCGGAGAGGTCGCGCTTGAAGTCGGTGAGGTCGAGCAACGGTGTGCGTTGAACGGATTTCGCGACCTTATCAGTGCGGAATCTCGGCTCTTCCCGTTCGGGATGCTCAGGTCACCCGCCGTTTGCAGGCTGAGCGCCTGCATAAGATCGATGTCCCGTCATGAAGGCTCCATGCCGAGCGTCGAGATTTACACCTGGCAGACGTGCCCTTTCTGCATCAGAGCCAAACAGCTGTTGGATCGCAAGGGCGTCTTCTACTCCGAGTTTTCCGTTGATGGTGATGAGCCGGCTCGCGATGCCATGGCGGCCCGAGGCGATGGCCGCCGCAGCGTTCCTCAGATCTTCATCGACGACCGACACATTGGTGGTTGTGATGAACTGCATGCTCTGGAGCGTGCCGGTGAACTTGACGCGCTGCTCTCCTGAGTTCTCTGACCGGACCGCTGCTCATGCGTCACCTGTTTGTGCTGGATCCGCTGGATCGGATCAATCCCTCCAAGGATTCCACCGCTGCGCTGATGCAGGCCGCCGCCAGGTCTGAGCTGGAGGTCTGGGCGTGTACTCCGGCTGATCTGATCGCGCTTGGTGATGAACCTCTGGCGATGGCCATGCCGGTTCAGCCTGAGCCCTGGATCACTGCCGGCGAGCGAGAACGGCTGCCGCTGGCCACGTTCCAGGTGATCTGGATGCGCCAGGACCCTCCGGTTGATGAGGCCTATCTCTACGCCACCCACCTTCTCGATGTCGCAGAACGGGCAGGGGTTCGTGTTCTCAACCGCCCCGACTCGCTGCGCACCTGGAATGAAAAGCTCGGCGCTTTGCGTTTCAGTCGCTGGATGGCCCCCACACTCGTGTCCGGCAGGGTGAGTGAGCTGACGTCGTTTGCTCAAGCGCACAGCGAGATCGTGCTCAAACCCCTGGGAGGTCGTGCAGGTTTGGGAGTGATCCGGGTCTCTTCCCAGGCTCCTGGGCTCAAGGCTCTTCTGGAATTGGTCACAGAGCAGGAACGTCTGCCCGTGATGGCTCAGTGTTTTCTTCCTTCTGTGAGCGAGGGCGATAAGCGCATCTTGTTGGTGGATGGTGAGCCGCTGGGTGCCATCAATCGGCGGCCAGCCGCTGGAGAATTCCGCAGCAATCTGGCGGTTGGTGGTCAAGCGGAAGCGACAGAACTCAGTGAGCGGGAACGCCAGATCTGTGCAGCCCTGGCGCCTGCTCTGAGGGCCGAAGGGTTGTTTTTTGTGGGCATCGATGTGATCGGCGGCATGCTGAGCGAGATCAATGTCACCAGCCCCACTGGGATCCGAGAGGTGGAACGACTGATGAATCAGCCCCTGGCTGATCAGGTGATCTCTCGTCTGCGCGATCTGCTCTGATCACAGAATTGCGCTTCTTAACGGCCCCCCGATACCAGATCCAGCTGATCGGCGAGCACGGTGAGCTTGAGCCCCACTTCCTGCAGTTCACGTTCGGCCACTGAGCCGCGCACAAGTCCAGCTCCAGCCGTGAGGTCGAGCTGGGTGCCGCGGGCATGGCCGCAGCGGATGGCCACACGCAGTTCCGCATCCCCAGCGCTGTCGATCCAGCCGATCGGTGCTGCATAGCCATCACGATCAAATGGCTCAAGGCTCCGCAACCAGCTCATGGCCTCGCGTCTGGGCAGGCCTGCCACAGCTGGAGTGGGATGGAGCACACCTGCCAGAGCAAGAGGCGATTGGCCCGGAGCCGGAGTCGTGATGGGGGTATGCAGATGGATCAGCTGGCCGTGTCTGGCCAGTTGTGGACTGCGCGGACGTCGTGGCTGCAGTCCTTGGGCGCTGAGATGCTCGGTGATTGCCTGCACCACCAGTTCATGCTCGCGCCGGTCTTTGTCGGAGTTGAGCAGTGAGGTGGCGTGGTCGTTGCGTCCGGCAGTGCCAGCAAGCGCATCGCAACGCAGCTGCCCATTGCGCAAGCTCAGCAGTCGCTCAGGTGAAGCGCCGAAGAAGCTGTCCTGCTGGTTGCGTTGCCAGAGGAACCGGCAGCTGCCTGCTTGCTGGTAGCGCAGGCGTTTCAGCAACAGCAAGGGGTCCAGAGGTGAGGTCAGGCTCACCGAGTGGCGCACGGCGAGAACCAGCTTGTGCAGTTCACCACCGTTCACCAGTTCCAGGCCTCGTTGAAGCGCCGTGGTGTAGCGCCGTTCCCAGTCGCCGGGTGTGATCCTGCCGCTCAGATTGCCGGAGCTCTGGCCTGGCCAGCTCCTCCAAGACTGCAGCTTCTCTGCCATCAGCCAGAGCGACTCCGCGAGTGAGCGCACATCACTCGCCTGTTGCGCAATGCCGTGCAGACGCAGCCAGCCGTGCCGTCCATGACGACTGAGTTGCCAGCGAGGCAGAACGGCCTGAACCGAGGGCATGCTGCCCTGGGGCTGGAGTTCTCCGCTCTGCTCGAAGAAGGAGAAGGCCAGCAGGATGCGCGAGCGGGCCTGAGCCGGTGCTTCAGGCGTTCCCTCGAGGATGCGTCCGAGCGTGATGTCACTGAAACGCTGAGCCAGTTCGAATCGACGGGGACCTGACATCTCCAGGTGATGGCAGCGGCCGGCTGCAGCAAGACAAAGGCCTGGTGCACCATCCCAGAGGAAACGGAACGGATCGGCATCATCGAGATCAGCAAGCTGCAGCAGTGGATCCAGCCCCTGCAGCGGTACTGCCAAGCCAAAGACTCCGTCGTCCATCTGGCGCTGATCCCACACGCGCATCGCACCCTCCAGCAGGTCGCTGAAGTGCACCGCAGGTGAACTGTCGTGGGGCGCGGCCGACATCTTGACGGCAGGACGATGGATTACTGCTCAAATGTATGAGTCTTGAAGAGGGCTCCACGAGTCCAGTCCATGCCAGATCCACAGGCTGTTGCAACCCTTCACTCCCGCGGCGATGACCGCCGGCGTCTCTGGAAGGCAGCGATCAAGTGGCCGATGTACTCCGTTGCGGTGATGCCCGTGCTGCTTGCGGCCGGATGGCGACTGGGTTCAGGCTTTCCGGTGCGCTGGCTCCAGGGCTTCGTTTTTCTGTTGGCAGCGGTGCTGCTGCTGATCTGGGAGAACCTCAGCAACGACCTCTTTGATGCCGAGACCGGCGTCGATGACCAGGGCAAGCCCCATTCGGTCGTGGCGCTGGTCGGTCGGTCACGTCCTGTTCAGCAGCTGGCCACGCTTGCTCTGCTGATCGGACTGATGCTGATGCTGTGGATTGCACTCAGGAGCAGTCTTGCAGTGCTGGTGCTGGTGCTGGTGAGCTGTGGTCTCGGGTATCTCTACCAGGGACCTCCCTTCCGTCTCGGCTACAAGGGCCTGGGTGAACCGCTGTGTTGGCTCGCTTTTGGGCCCTTCGCCACTGCAGCCGCGTTGTTGGTCATCTCCCCTTCAACGGATGTCGTGCCCTGGGACGCCGCTTTAGTCCTCGGCTCCGGCCCTGCTCTGGCGACAACTTTGGTGTTGTTCTGCTCGCATTTTCATCAGGTTGAGCAGGATGCGGCGCATGGCAAGCAGTCTCCAGTCGTGCGCCTGGGTACTGCGCGGGCAGCATCCTTGGTGCCGTGGTTCGTTGCAGGCACCCTCGCTCTGGAATGGGCCCCTGTGCTGCATGGCGACTGGCCACTCACCGCTCTGCTGGGAGCCTTGGGGTTACCGGCGGCCTTCTCGTTGATCCGCTTGCTTCGCACGCATCATCACGAGCCTGAACGGATCACAGGCAGCAAGTTTCTGGCCTTGCGATTTCAGGCTCTGAATGGCCTCGGCCTGAGCATCGGTCTAGGCCTGGGTCCATGGTTTGGCTCCCCTGTTCTGCTGCCGGGTTGAGTCCATGACGCTGCAACTGGCGATCCGCTCCTATGCCTATTCCCTGTTGCGTCCGCTGCGGACCGCTTCAGGTGCTTGGCAGCAGCGTGAGGGTTGGTTGTTGCGTCTGACCTGTGCGCTCTCCGGCCGGGTGGGCTGGGGCGAAGTGGCTCCGCTGGATCCAGAACAGCGTCCTGTCTGCGCAAGAGCTCTAACGCGATGGCAGAACTCCGGGGTTGTGCAGTGCGAGCGAGATCAGCTCGAAGCGCTGCTGCCGACGCTGCCGGCTGAAGTTGGCTTTGCGCTCGGTGCTTCGCTGGCGGAGCTGGATGGTGTGGTTCAGGCCTGGCTCCCTGCCCCGGGTTCGGCCTGTCTGCTGCCCGCTGGGCCGGCCATGCTGCCGATGCTGGACCAATTGCTGGTGACGCATCCAGCGGGTGAGCCCCTCACTGTGAAGTGGAAGGTGGCAGCCACAGACTTGGATCAGGAATGGTTGTTGTTCTCCAGGCTTCTGGACCGGCTGCCGCCCGAGGCTCATCTGCGTCTGGACGCCAATGCCGGCTGGGATCGGACTGAGGCGGATCGATGGGCTGGAGTTCTGGAGGGAGATCCCCGTCTGGACTGGCTGGAGCAGCCACTGGCAGTGGACGATCTGCAAGGCCTGCAGGATTTGGCGAAGCGGGTTCCTGTCGCCCTGGATGAGTCGCTGCTGAAGCATCCGGCTCTGCGGGAGCAGTGGCAGGGCTGGCAGGTGCGGCGCCCCCTATTGGAAGGAGATCCCAGACTCCTGTTGCGCCAGTTGCAGGAAGGCCGGCCGCGGCTGATGCTCAGCACCGTCTTCGAAACGGGGATCGGCTTTCGCTGGCTGGCATTGATGGCAGGGCTTCAGCAGCGAGGCCCCACGCCCGTGGCTCCAGGGCTGGCTCCAGGTTGGTGCCCTGAAGGTCGCCTGTTCAGCTCTGATCCTGAGCAGGTGTGGGCCGCGGCTGCGCTGGGCTGCTGATGAGCCGTTTGAGGGATCTGCGCTGTGACCCTGCCCAGCCTGGTCAGGCTGCTGCGACTCTCGAGGCAGGCCTGGCCGATGGCGCTTGGGTGCGTCTGCTCCCTTCAGGAGTTCAGCCGGAGTGCCAAGTTCCGGATGTTGATGGCATTGATTGGCCTCCTGGGCCAGGGGTGGTGTTGTCAACGGGTGGCAGCAGCGGTGGACGACAGCTCTGTCTTCATCCCTTGTCGAATCTGGACCGCTCGGCCCAGGCCTGCGGGTCGTGGCTGCAGACGATTGGTTTGGAGCCAGCCTCAACTCTGGTTTGGAATCCTCTGCCGTTTCAGCATGTGAGCGGTCTGATGCCTTGGTGGCGTGCCCGCCAGTGGGGCGCAGATCACGCCTGGATCTCCCCCTCCTTGATCAAACAGCCGGCTTCGCTTCTCAAGCACAGCCTTCAGCATCCCGGCTGGCAACGGCGTCCAATGCTGCTCTCGCTGGTGCCCACCCAGCTGCGGCGTTTGCTGGCTGATCCCTGTGGTTGCTCCTGGTTGGGTGAGATGGCGGTGATCTGGGTTGGTGGTGCTGCCTTGCCAACCGATCTGGCCGATCAATCGCGCGACTTGGGCATCAGGCTTGCCCCCTGTTACGGCGCGACGGAGACAGCGGCGATGGTGACGGCCCAGGCGCCGCTTGATTTTCTGGTGGGAGAAGCTGGTTGTGGACGACCCTTGGATGGTGTGCGTCTGCGACTGAATCAGCAGGGATCTCTGGCGGTGCACTGCGACCGCCTGGCTGTGGCCAGGCTTGATGGCACGGGCGGCCTCCGTGCACTGTCGGACGCCAATGGTTGGTGGCATTCCGCTGATCTGGCGGCACTTGAGGGTTCTTCAACGGATCCCCAGCTGCATCTTTTGGGACGCATCGATGACGCCATCCATTCAGGTGGGGTCACGGTGTTTCCCTCACAGCTTGAGCAGAGGCTTCTGAGCGAAGCCCGCAAGCAAGGACTACCGCTCGATGCCGTGCTGTTGCTGGGGTTGGCCAATCGTGAATGGGGTGAACGACTGGTGGCTCTTGTTCGCTGGTCGTCTGCTGATGTGTCCTCGGATGGTTTCGACCGCTTACGCCGTTTGGTGGCCGAATGGCCTGCACCGGAACGCCCTCTGCATTGGATTCAGTGCCAGGAACTGGAATGCTCTGCTTCAGGGAAGTGGGAGCGTGCGCGTTGGCAGAACTGGTTGAGCGCACATCAATCAGCTCAGTCGTTAACTCAGTACCCCTGAATGTGTGGCTCAGTGATGCATTGTCTGCTCAATCGTTTCGTTGTGAATATCACTTTTGGGGTGGACCGGTTTCATTTCATTCACTGGCAACTGCCGCATGCCTGACGGATTTGCCAGTTGAGCGATTGGAGCTTGTGGTGGCAATGGCTCATGTCTGATCTGTGACCAGGGCATTCAGCATGCGCTGATGCCTCGGACCTTTTCTCTGCTGATGGGTCCAGCACAGAAATCGCAAAAGGGACACGTTCTCTTTGCCACAGATGCTCGTATCAAATTAATTCCACGCCCCTGGAGTGATGCCTGAATTGTGAATTAGTTTGCCGTTTCTCCCCCTGGCATATCGACAAACTCTTAGGGTAATTTTCTGAGTTTTGCTGGGTTTCTTCGTTGCCGGTTCCCCTTCGGCCCTTTCGGCCTACCTCTCAAAACATACGTGTGAGCACAATCGCTGCTCCCTCAATTGAAGGGGATGTTGTTGATAACGCTGGTGATGTAATTAATCGCTGTTATCGCCAGATTTATTTTCATGCAATGAGTAGCGATAGGGATCGCTATCTCGAGTCTCAGCTTAGAAACGGTTCAATCACGGTCAGAGATTTTATTCGTGGTCTGTTGCTGTCAGACCGTTTCATGCGCGGTTATGTGTCATGTAGCAATAACTATCGACTTGTCGAGCAGGTCATCGGTAGAGCTTTAGGGCGCAAGGTACGAGACAACAGCGAAAAATTAACTTACTCGATTGTTATCGCTGAGAAAGGATTTGAGTCTTTTGTTGATCTCGTCCTCAATAGTGAGGAGTACATGCAGAGGTTTGGTTACGACACCGTGCCACTGGAGATTTCAAGAGTTTTGCCTGGGCGTGCTGTTGGAGAGGCTCCTGTTTATCAGGAATTTCCTCGATATTCTTATGATTGGCAGGAAAAGTTGATTTCAAACGACATGATGATGTCGATTGAAGATCATCTGAATTTCGGGCCGACCAAGTCGTTCGCTGAGAAAGTTTTGTATGAACGTCCTTCAGATAAAGCGTTCCGATACATCATTCCGTCTTTTGTGATCCTTTCCGGTTTAATTGTTGTTGGGATTGTAAAAGTCTTTACAAGTATTTTTGTTGTCGGGTGATTTGCTTAATAAGCAGCTCTGATCATTGCTTCCTTTTTCTTTTCAATCAATTCCTCGAAGCTAATCCAGTGAATGCAATCCACGGGGCAGGTGTCGATTGCTTCGTTAATCACCATTGTTGAATCGCCGTCCTGGCGAATTGCTCGACACTTACCAGTGTCTTCGTCCATCAGAAAGGTGTTCGTTGCCACGTGAGCGCAGTATCGACATCCGACGCAGACTTTTTCATCGACCCAGATTGCTTGCAATCTCAGTTCGCCACCAAGACAAGGCTCTAAACCTGATGGTGACGTGATGTTATGAGACGGTGCGGTAAAAGCAGCAGTAGTTTCAAAGGTCGTTTCAAACCTTGTTTCAACGTCTGAAGGTGCTGTAAATGCCGCAGAGGTGTCAAACATCGTATCTGTGCTATTTCACTTCCGAACTGAGAAACTAAAAAATCTATTCTCAATGAAGAGGCTTGAAATATTCACAATGCTGAGGAAGAACTTCAATGATTAAGGGGTGATGAATGGTTTGTTGGTATACAGATGTTGAATTTTTTTAGGAGGTTTGATTGGTTTTGTATTGCTTGATCGCATTCTGAAGCTGGCCGATTGCAGCTCTGCCAATGTTGTAACCGGCCCAGCTCAGGGCAAGAAGAATTGGCAACGCAACGATCAGAATTCTCAAATCCATCGGGATTAAGAAAATGACCCACAAATTAGCTTTGGTGCAAAGTTTTTCAGTGTTCTTTGACGGCTGCACGCGTTGCAGATGGCTGATTTGTGCGCCGATTCTTGAACTTGCCGATGTCGCAATTGTGTCGCCATCGGCCTCGGGGGTCTGTCACGCCTCGCTCTGAGATGAGCAAGAGCTTTGTTCGGTGCATGGCTCAGAGTTCTCTGATCTGCCCGATCTGTGCAGCCTCAAGCCAGAGGGAGATGGCCTCTGGTATCGGGCAACGTCGGCGTGTTGCCACATCAATGGCCATGTGTCTGATCAAGCCATGGGCAACTTCCTGGTCGTTGCAGAGAAATTGACTGTGAACCTCAAAACATCCCTGATCAATCCGTTCTGGTTTCAGTCTCACGAGCAGTTGGTCTCCACCATGCACAGCTTTTCTGAAGCTGGCGCTGCACTGCACCACTGGGAGTGCGGTGTCGGGCCAGCATTCCTGGTCACGACATCCAGGGAACACCGTTTTGGCTTCAATGCCATAGAGCTCCAGGCTCTCTTCCCATGCTTCATGGCACCAGCGCAACAGCTGATGGAAATGCATGACTCCAGCTGCATCCGTGTCTCCGAAACGCACGGTCCTTGTGAGGTTGAGCCAGCTTGGCGTCGTCATCAGGAAATCATCTGGTCGATCTGGGTGGCTTGTCACAGTGAGATCAGTGCGCTCTCAAATCAGATCAGGAGGTTGGTGCAATCTCCTCTGGCTGGCCAGACGTTTAGAAGTTGCTTAAGGCGTTGTAGCTGATTGATCGCCTGGAGGAGAACGCGCTGGCGAATCTGATCAGATTCTTTGTGGAGAAGGCTTGGTGTGGCGACAACAATCAGGTTTGATGAATTGCATAGGCCACAATTGATCAAAATCTTTTCAACCCAACGTCTTGTCCTCGTTCCCAACGCCTGAGTTGTACGGTTGTTGATATGCCTCATTCCATAGAGATCACTGGCTTGGATTTCTCCAAGCGGGTAACTCACCTCTAATGCATCTGCCTGCGGATGATCAGGCCTTGTATCGGCGAGTATCCTCAGGATGACAAAATCGCAGCCAATGGAAAGGCCAAGAGCGCTTCTCACTTAATCACCGGGGAAACAAGTAAGATGTGTTTTCCTGCCCGACAGGTGTCTTGGATCCAAAGCTGCGGGTCGTCACAAAGCGCGTGAGGATCCCAGATTTGCGCTTGTCAGTATCTTGATCCAGGCGGAAATAACCTGCTGCAGCAAATTCAGGCGACGTGGTTCTTAAATCATCCTCCCACTCAAATGTGAATTTCCGCATGTTGTTAATGCGTTCAATCTTGCCAATCGAAATGCTGCCATTGATCTGGGTAAGTTTGCCTTTATTTATTTCGCGGAATTCGTAATAAGCTGAGCCCTTTTCGTCATCAACAAGTTTGGCGAGGTTGTAGATGCAGAAGCTGCCTTTCTTGTTGCATATTTTATTGGTTATGGGTAGATCAATTCCCTGGAAATAGACCGAATTTTGTGTTGTGGGTTCTTCCCGCTTTGGTTTTGGTGGAGTCCAGCTACTGCTTGGTTTGCTCGCCTGCATTTCAGGTTGTGAGGCTTGACTGAGCTGTGACGCTTTTTCGTTCTTCTGGGATAGAACCGCGATGAGGATGAGTAAAAGAATTCCTATCCCCGAAAGAAGTAGTGGAACCAGGGATTGAGACTTTGGTTGCGCATTGTTTTGCAGCAACTGAGCAGGGTCAATTGTTGTTGCAGGCAGAGATTCAGCAGGAGCGGCTGGTGCTGGTGTGCTGGATGAGCTGGTGGCTGGCTGTTCAGGGATCTGTGAAGCTTCAGATGATTCTGCCTTTTCGTAACGGATGTATTGATCGCTTGTAAGGCTTAGTTCCTCTTTGAGTAGCTCAACATATTCACTGAGTTGCCAGGACTTCACGCCAAGCCGATCAGCGGTCGTCGAGAGTAGGTCTGAAGCATGCAAATCTGCTTCGGACAAAATTTCGACCAAGTCCGTGTTGGCAATAAAGGTTAAGAGCTCTTGATTGTTGTCTTGAGTGCCTTCCGCATTCTCCTCTTCCCTAGCGCCAGATGTGTTGTCTGCTTTTGGGATCGAATCTAAAAATGTAATCCAATTGTTGTTGCTCTTACTGCGATCCCAGCATGTTGTAATAGCGCTTTTGAGTGTTTCGTAGTCAGGCAGAGAGCTCATGGGAAGAATCGGAATTAAAGGGAGTCAGTTATGAAACACCTTGTTGTGTTTTACGGAATTTTGTTGGGTCAATTTCGTCATCAACTGGGTTTTCTGCGGTTGTATTCATCCCGGATTAAGGGCTCGTATTCGGCGGCGAAACTATCGCCTGGAGCATCGTCCTCAGAACGGACTTGTAGATCGCTGAGGCTGATGTTTTTCGAGAGTGCAATGAGCGCAACATTGCGGGGTGATACTGGACCTTGTTCGACCCCATCCAAAACATAGAAAAACTTTCGTTCTCCCCGAATGGCTGCACCCCCAGACCGTGAGCGGGATGAAGATGATTGTGTGGTGACTCGGCTTCTTGGCGGGGTTGTGAGATTCGCACCAAGACCTCCACCACCGAGTCCACCGCCCATCAAAATCGGGCTGTTGCCTGTTGCCATGCCTGCCCCCAAGCCTTCGAGTGCCTGACGCTGACCCTGAATCAAGTTGTATTCAGCGAAGCCTTCTTGGGTTGCAGCCTGTGCCCCCATTTCCTGCAGACGTAGATCGGCACGCTGCTTGCCAAACTCTCTCAGCAGATCCTCGCTCTCTTGATCCAGCGAGATGACAAGGTTCATGATGCGCATCAAGCCCACACCCATCTGTAGAAACTCTTCGCTTAGCTTTTGTTGCACAGCATCTGCAAGAACTTCAGTTTTTGATCCTGAAGTGATATCTGTGATTTGATTCGAGCTCGAGAGTTGACCAACAACAGAGCGTAAAACGTTATTGACGCGACCATTTAATTTCTCTGTAGCCGAATCTGATGTGTTGATGTTTTGCCCGCCTATGCCAAGGATTAATGCTTTTGGATTCTTGACGACAATGCTGTATTCGAGCCCACCGTATAAATTAACAAGATTGGTCGACAAGATATCCGTGAACTGACCGAGGCTGGATTGGTAGAGAGATACTTGTGTTTCGGACGTCTTGCAAAAGTACAGCTCAGTGATGAATTGGTTGCCGCCAGTGAACTGGTCGATCAGAGAGCCAAGGAAAGGAATGTTGGCCGTGTCCATTAGGACTGTGCCTGGCAGGATCTCCCCAATGAACTGTCCTTCACGGAAGAACAGTGCAATTTCGTCGCTCCTGACTGTTAGTTTTGCACCACGCGGGATTGAGCGGTCGGGATGGGCCCAGACCAGCTCGTTTGAGGCTTGATCCGGTCTCGCAATGTAGAGAGCTTTGGATTGGTCCTTGATCCAATCAAACATGATTTCAGTCCTTTGGAGTGGAGACGGTCGACTTGTCGTCGTACTCGCGACGAGATTGTTGACTGGGTAATGCATCAACCGCGTTGGTTGTCATCATTGGAACGGATAATATTGGCAAAAAACATAGCAGAGCAACGCCAATTCCAATGTTATTGAGCCAGGTCGGGATGTTGATCAGGTTTGAGTCAACGCGGACAAGAAATGCAATGACGATGACAGCCGGACTCCCGAAAGCCAAGGCAATTCCTTTAACTGCAGCACCGTACGTGTATCGATCTCCGTTGAATAGATTGAACAGTGAATCTGTCCATATCATGCAACTGATGTATGCCAGTCCCAGAGCGAAATATCCGAGGGATGCTGGGTGGTCAAAGAAATTTGGACCACCGCACAAGAACCAGTAGATGACGCTGAGGAAAAGAAAGAAGAAAATTTGTACGTTTTTCATGATCTACTTTAAATGCATACTGAGTCGAGAATGGCCCGCTCGCCTTCGGTAAGTTGAGGGCGGATCTTGTCCAATTGCTGTCGCTTCACCTCTGGAGAGTAGTGACTGAATTCAAAGCCAATTCTGAGCAGTTCACTTAAGGTATTGGTGGCATCACTGAGCTTGGAGTAGTCGGCAATTCGACCTCCAAGCGACAGAACCCAAGTGTCCGCATAGACAGGGTCTTGATCTGAGGTTTCGTTCGTCTGCGCATGAACATTGATCCAGTCCACATCTGGATAAAGAATGCTGAGTGTGTGTTGTTTTGCGAGATCTGTGGTCATGCGCATTCCACACGTTCCACGAGCTGCCGAGTACAGATGTAGGGAAGCAGAGATGATGCTCCCATCACTGTCTTCATAGGGAAGGAAATTGGGCCTGTTTCTGCTTTCTCCCAAGGCATTGAACAACATATTGACTCCCTCAAAGTTCACTTCCCGGCTGACGTAACCGCCAAGACTACTCATTTGAATGGTCAGGTGATCTTCACAATGAACCGTGCCGAGAATGATGCTGTTTGTTATGGTGCAATTAACGGCTTTAATGCTGCCGAAAACAACGCAGTTGTTCAGGACAATACTTTGGTTGGAAACAATATCGCCTTTAATTAACCCTCTGCATTCATTACAGTTGTGGACCAATTGATTCGCTGATTGGTTTTTCTGTCCGATGACGAGGCCGCTTAATGTCGTGATCCCTCCCATGGCTTGAAATCTTCCTGCATTCTGGTGAACAAGAATGTCACCTCTTGATGCGATGGGCCCATGGACTAGAACATTGCCAGGCTCAATGTCGATGGCCCGTGCATAAATGGATCCATGAACAGTGATGTCCTGGGCCTCTGGTTTGATGGTCAGCGGAAAGAGAACGTCCCGTTCTTCCTTTGGGAAGACATTCCCTTCGACAGAGCCATTGAGAATCAGGCGATCTGCAACTTCGGATAAGGTCATGAGATGAATTAAGCGTAAGTTTTAATGTTTTTGGAGTTGATGACTGCTTCTGCAAAGGCTGCATCATCGGGTGAAATGATGCCGTCTTCACTGAGCGTGTTAATGGCTTCTTGGAGTTCTTGATACTCCTGGTTATTCAAATCTCTCGTTTGTCGTTGCTCTAGGCCATGTTCCAGAATGGTCTGTAGGTTTTCGTCCAAGCAATTGTCAGCATTGTCCAAGAGCTCACTTTGTAGCTGAACAGATGCTCCTGGCGAGCGCTGAGCATCGGCACCCATCAACAAATCGGATTTATTGTTGTTGGATTTAACCAGAAGCGCCTCAATCCCAATTCTGTCATCGCTGCTATTCAGGTTGTTGAAGCTGAGGGAGTCGGCAGCTAGCTGAAGCTTGCTAAGCGATGATTTGATCTCATGCAGCCGTGAAGCTTCCAAGAGTTGAATGGTTTGGTCAAGTTCTTCGCTGCGGAGCTTGAGCCGATATAAATCCACCTCCAGCGGCAAGCTGTGTATGGTTTCAAGGGATTCAGAGCTTGCCTCTTCCACGAGCTTGATTTCGTCGCGGATCTGGAAAATATGTTCTCCGATGGTGCGAATTTTCTTCTCGTACTCTTCGAATATTTGAATAAAGCGAACGTCGTATTCGTTCCTGTTAATAAATACACCCTGTAGTGACTTGTCAAAGCGAGATTTGATGTCCTCGAAAAATTGCTTGAATTTGGAGGATGCTGATCTCGCGACGTTTAGCTTTCTGCCAAGTTCGAGCTGAAGCTCACTCCTGAGTTGTAGTGTGATTTGCCCCTTGGCTTGTTCGACCTCGTCCTTGGTGGAAATGACAGCCGCGGTTGTGGTGCCAACGCTGGCAATAATTGCTGCTGTCTGAGTCTCAATGGAGCGTTGTAGCTCCCGACTCATTTGATCGATGTCTCTCATGATTTCGTCGACTTTTTGGTCTGTGTAGAGTTGTGCCTTTCGTAGAGCTTCGTTTGCAGCATCTCTTGCGATTCTTGCTGCTTCTGAACTGCTAATGCCTGTTGATGTCGATGAGCTCATTCCTGAACCTCCTCGCCTTCTGCGAGATAATTGAGGCGTTTGACCCCTTTGTCAGCGCCCCCTTCAATCAGAAGTTCGGTTGATTTGACCACATCAATCGGATCATGAACACCGCTCTGGCGGAGGAGGAGCTGATTGGTTGGCTCTTGCATCAGGATAAATTCATAACCCTCTGCGTTGCTGTCTGCCGTAGCCGTTGATGTTGACTCGAGTTCCTGTGTCGCTGCTTTCAGTTTTTCCTCTTGCTGTTGCTCCATCAGGCCAAGGCCTTTAATGTCATCCTCATACTCCGACAACTCCTTTAGCTTTGCGTCGAAATCGGCTTTGGCGAGCAACATGTTTGAGCGAACTTCTCTGAGATCGGCTTGGAATTGATAGCCGATCTGCTTGATTTTTTCGCCCTCTTTTTCGGACATCCTCTGTATTGCCTCGTTGGTCCGAAACAGCTCTGACTTCCTGAAATCAGCTTTTTCGGTCCAAAGGTGCTCCCAGAGGGGGATCAGCAAGTCGACATCTGTCCGCCTAACTTGCCCGTATTGTTCAACTTCGGAGGTTGTGTACGTATAGGGCAGGACGGGTGATGACCAAAGATCCCTCTCTGGATCAAAATAAACTCTTGCAGATTCGCTGATGCCCAGAAATCCATTTGGGCTGCCCGTTAGTGCTTCGACCAATCGTTGCCTGAAGAGATTTAGCTCTTGCTTGAATTGATCAGCAATATGTTCTGCAGCAGCTCCGACTCTGATTGCGCCGCGTGTGTCTGGGTTTAATTGATAGGAGCTGATCAGCTCATGAACTGCTGTATGGCTCTTGAGGAGTTCTTCCAAGAGTTGGGGCTTGCTCGACAATCGGCTGTTGATGAAGCTGTCGGATTGAAGGGCGTCGACCAGTTCGTCCGCCGTGGCATTGTGTGCCTCGTCAAAATCAAGCTGAATCAATCCCTGCAGGTAGTCCTTCGACAAGATTGTGCGTGGGCAATAAAAGCTTCTTGATGACCAATTGGCTCGACTCAGGACCTTTTGATAATTCAGGTGGAGGGCGTTGGTCGAGGTCGTTCTTGCAAAACGATAGCGATCACACAGTTGCTTGAGTTCTGTATTAATTTGCTCCAGTTGTGGGATTGCAGTCTGAGACGCATTTTCCGTCTCGCTGTGCAGTTGCTCGAAGCTTTGGAGATTCTGCTGGAGGGTTGCATCGTTTCCCTCGAGATCAAGCGTGACGGAACTATCGTCGACTTGCTTCGAAATCAGTTCGTTGTTATCAATCACGGCTTGCAGTGCTCTACCGAGATCACTGTCGGGTCGAACGGCGGGAATGTTTATTTCCTCGTCGGAGATTGAAGCCAGTGTTTGAACGTACCGACTGACGGCATCTTTGAGGTTGCGCTCCTCTCCATGCAGCGTTGCATTGCTTTCTCTGCTTTCAGAGATCGATATCTCGTCGGGGGCGAGCAGGACGGGGATGGCATCCAGTTCTTGTGTCATCCCAAGAATGGAATCGGCTTCATTGCTGAGATCCCTTAGGGCTACGGACTGAAGCTTGGCAGGCTTCACCAGGTTGCCGGTGTGCAGAAGCAGCGACTTGTTGAGCACTTGTGTGGACTGCAACGGCAGCAGGGCCGTGCCGAGCGTGACCTCCGGCAGGGCGATGTTATTCGCTCTAAATGACTTGCTTGTCTCTGAATAAAGACGTCTCTTTTGTGTCAGCTCGTCTTTTAACCCCCTGAGGTTTGTTGAGATTTTTTCAAATTCGCTGCGGCTTTGTTTGATGCTGCCGTTGGTTTTCGCCACGGCTGCGATGCCGGCGCCGGCCCCAAAGAAATAAAACCAGGGTGCGTTCTCCTTTGTGTCCTGATTGTTGGCCAGTGCGACCCCCAATCCAAGGCTGACAACCGCTCCGCCTGCAAAAAATATGGACTTGCTTTGCTTGAATGCTTCGCTGAAATCTAAGACTTTCTCCGGCGCTGATTGCGATATGTTCTCTATTTCCTGCTCGATTCTCTCTATTTCACTCTGTATTTCGCCCAGAGTGCTTTGCGCGGACATTTTATTTTCCCATGTCTGCTTGAGGTCTCTGAGGTGATGCAGGATCCCGAGAAGTCGTTCTTCGCCACGGCCCAAAGGGCGCTTTTGGCTAACGACTGAGCGTAACGATCGAATCATCGAGCTAGTCCGACAAGTTGCGGGACTTTATCGTTTCAGCCTCCGCCTTGCTTTTGAATGCAAATTCTGCATTGTTTCTAGCGATCCACTGATCCCATGATCACATCGATGGAGCCAAGGATCGCCATGATGTCGGCAACCTTGTGTCCCTTCAGGATGTGAGGAAGGATCTGCAGATTGTTGCTGTCTGCGGCACGAATCTTGAAGCGCCAGGGTGTGACGTCGTTGTTGCCCTGAATGAACACGCCAATCTCGCCCTTCCCAGACTCCAGTCGGGTGTAGAGCTCGCCATTGGGGATCTTGAAGGTGGGTGCCACCTTTTTGGCCACGTACTGGTAGTCAAAGCCGGCAAAATCGCTGTCTTTGCCCTCGGCCATGCGTTTGGCCTCCAGGTTTTCCGTCGGACCACCAGGAATCATGTCGCAGGCCTGGCGAAGAATCTTGAGGGATTGGCGCATTTCTTCGACACGAACCCTGTAACGGGCGAAGCAGTCGCCCTCTTTCTCCCAGACCACATCCCAGTCGAAGTCGTCGTAGCACTCGTAATGGTCAACCTTGCGCAGGTCCCACGGCACTCCGGAGGCCCTCAGCATCGGGCCGGAAAGGCTCCAGTTGATGGCTTCTTCCCTGCCGATCACGCCTAGCCCCTCAATGCGCCGGCGGAAGATCGGATTGTTGGTGATCAGCTTTTCGTATTCATCGATCTTGGGGCCGAACCAGTCACAGAAGTCGCGACATTTTTCCAGCCAGCCCCAAGGCAGGTCGGCTGCCACACCACCGATGCGGAAGTAGTTGTTGTTGATCAGGCGTTGACCGGTGGCCGCCTCCCAGAGGTCGTAGATCATCTCCCGCTCTCGGAAAATGTAGAAAAACGGCGTCTGGGCGCCGACATCAGCAAGGAAGGGACCCAGCCAGAGCAGATGATTGGCGATGCGGTTCAGTTCCAGCATCAGCACTCGGATGTAACTGGCCCGCTTCGGAACAGGAATATTCGCGAGCCTTTCAGGGGCGTTCACGACGATCGCTTCGTAAAACATGCCCGCCGCATAATCCATCCGGCTCACGTAGGGCACGAACATCACGTTCGTTCGGTTTTCGGCGATCTTCTCCATGCCGCGATGGAGGTAGCCGATTACCGGCTCGCAATCGAGGACATCCTCTCCATCGAGAGTCACCACAAGGCGCAACACCCCGTGCATTGAGGGGTGGTGGGGGCCGAAGTTGACCACCATCGGCTCCGTGCGCGTTTCCATCTGCGTCATGGGGCCGTGGCAGAGCAAGTGCGTTGGATCTTAGGAAGGACCCATGCCCGATCTGCCATCCAGCCCCGCCCAGGGCTTCATGCATGTGCCGGTTCTGGCCGAACCGTTGATGCAAACGCTGGCCGCAGAGCTCAGTGAACAGTGCCAATCAGGCGTGTTCATTGATGCGACGTTGGGTGGTGGTGGCCACAGCGGTTTGTTGCTGGATCGCTATCCACAGCTGCGTCTGCTGGGGCTCGATCACGATGAAACTGCCCGTTTGGCGGCTGCCGAGCGGCTTCAGCACCATGGGGATCGCGTCACGATCGTGGCGACCAATTTCGCTGATTACACCCCTCCCCACCCGGTTGCATTGGTCCTGGCCGACCTTGGGGTGAGCAGCCCTCAGCTGGATGTGGCGCAGCGGGGATTCAGCTTTCGGCTGGATGGTCCTCTCGATATGCGGATGGATCAAGTTGGGGGAGGGGAAACCGCGGCTGAACTGATTGCAAGGCTGGACGAATCAGATCTGGCGGATTTGATCTACGCCTATGGAGAGGAGCGCTTGTCGAGGAGGATTGCCCGCAGGATCAAGGCTGATCTGGACGCCAGCGGTGCCTATGCCGGCACGGCGGCACTGGCCTATGCGGTGGCTGGCTGTTATCCACCCAAGGCCCGCCGTGGTCGGATTCATCCCGCCACACGCACGTTTCAGGCCCTGCGGGTTGCGGTCAATGATGAGCTGGCGGTGCTGGACCGCTTGTTGCAACAAGCCCCCGACTGGCTCCAGCCTGATGGCCTGCTGGCAATCATCAGTTTCCATTCCCTTGAGGACCGGCGTGTGAAGACGGCCTTTCTCAGTGACGATCGCCTGCAACGCGTCACTCGGAAGCCATTGAGAGCAGACGAGTCAGAGCAGCAGCTCAATCCGCGCAGTCGCAGCGCAAAGTTGCGCATTGCCCGCCGCCGACCCCCAGAGCCGAGTTCTGAAGCATGACCTGGGCTTGGACGAGTGATGGGGTTTGGTGGATTGCCCTGCTGGTTCAGCTTCTGTCGATTCCAGGTTCGTTTTTGCCCCTGCTTCCAGGCTTGATTTGGTTGCCGGTGGGATCCCTTGTCTGGATGGCGGCTGTGGGTTGGGCTCAGGCCTGGCCTGAGTTTGTTCTGGCGCTGGTGTTGTTCGGCTTGGGTCTCATCGCTGATCTCCTTGCTCTTGGATTGGCATCTGCACGTCTGAAGGCCAGTCGCTGGTCTGCGGCGGGAGCCGGTGTGGGTTTGCTTGTGGGAGTGCTGGGTTTGCTGCCGGCTCTGCCGTTCGGTGGGCCACTGCTGGGGGCCTTGTTCGGTCCCTGGCTGGGCGCAACGTTGGTGGAAACCTGGGTCACAACAAAGCCACCCCGGAATCTGGGGTGGCTTGAAGCGTTGCGTCAGGGATCGGTGGTGGGTCTGGCTGTTGTGGCAGGGCTTGTGATCAGTCGCCTTGCTCAGCTGCTGCTGGCAGTGCTGGGTGTCGCAGCGTTTGTTGCTCTGAGCTCTTTTTAACTGTTGAGAAAACCAGTTTGATCATCAGTGCCAAATAGCTGACGATAAGCAGCCAGCGAGATACAGATCACAACGGGACTTGCAACGAGCAGGCCAACACCATTGAGAATAATTCCGAAGGTCAAAATAATCGTGTTGACGATTAACAGCAAAAGCATCCACCACCATGTGGCATCAATAATCTTTTGGCCTTTCTGAATGTTTTCAACCGGATTGCCTGTTTGTAGAAGTGCAATAGCAGGCAAAAGTTTTTGGTTGACTGAGAGATAGATGAAAATCACCACCCCTGCAATCAGGGGGATGAAGCCGGCGAATGTGCTTGCTGCAAAAAATTCATTGGTGAGCCACCGAAGCACCAAAACAATGATGGAAACGATGATGGCAAGAACGATCTGATTGATGAATAAACGTCCGGCTGCATTGCCGTCCCAGCGCACCAAGTCAGAGAACGAAGGCTTCGCTCCATTGAGCGACTTCCAGGCTCCGCGGATCAGACCCGTGATTCCCCAGAGGCTGATCACTGTGCTGCCAATGGCAACAACGAGAAAATAAGCAATGGGTACGCTGTCGTTCGCTAAGGCGTGTGCTCCGCGCACGATGATCTGAAACAGAATCCAGACGCTGCCAGCCAACAGGGTGAACAGCACCAAAGGCCATGGGGCTCTGGCGAAAGCATTCCATCCGTCTTCAATGGCTTGAAGCACGTGAAGCCGCTGCTTGGCCGGTGTCTCAGTCATGAATCACTGGGGAACTTGCGCGGAAGGTAGCTTCTCTGACACTTTTTTCCAGAGGTTGTATTACTCGTCTTTGAGTTTCAGCGCTGGGTCATTGTCTGAATTGCGGTTGTAATGACCTCGATCGCGCCGTCAATATCTGCCGCTGTGGTGTCGCGTCCCAGGCTCAGGCGTAAGGATCCTTCCGCCTCAAGACGGCTTCGTCCAATGGATCGCAGAACGTGAGAGGGTTCGCCGCGACTGCAAGCAGAACCACTGCTGCAGGCCAGTCGGGATCGCAGTGCCCGATGCAGGCGACTACCTGAGACGTTGGGCACTGTGAGATTGAGGTTATGGGCCAGTCGAGGTTGCAGCGTCCCGTTGAGCTGGATTGTTGGATTGCGATCTTTGAGCCCTCCCCACAGCTGATCTCTCAAAGCCTGGAGTCGAGCCTGGCGGTCCTCCAGGTCTTGCATGGACAGCACGGCTGCAGCCGCCATGCCCATGATCAGGGGCACCGGTAAGGTGCCCGCCCGCAGCCCCTGCTCCTGTCCTCCACCCCACTGAAGCGGTTGTAGCTGCGTGCCAGATCTCACCACCAGGGCGCCGATGCCTTTCGGTCCATTGAATTTGTGTGCGCTGAGACTGATCAACGCACAACCCAGTGCTTCGGCATCCAGAGGGAGATGCCCGTAGGCCTGAGCCGCATCGGTGTGCATCGTGATGCCGTGGCTGCTGCAGACGGCACTCAGGGCCTGGATCGGTTGGATCACGCCGATCTCGTTGTTGGCCACCATCACACTGACCAGCTGGGTGTTGGGCTGAATGGCCTGTTCCAGCTGTTGTTCCGTGATCAGGCCGTTCTTTTGTGGAGTCAATAACGTGATCTCAAATCCCTCATGCTTCAGCTGCAGAAGGGGGTCGAGCACCGCGTGATGCTCACTGGCCACACTGACCAGATGGCCTGGTCCACCGTCGGAGAGCGCGCGAGCCCTGGCATGGCCCAGCAGCGCCAGGTTGTTGGCTTCGGTGGCGCCACTGGTGAAGATCAGTTCCTCGGATCTGATCCTCAGGCTGCTCGCAAGCCGTTCTCTGGCTGAGCCGATTGCAGCGGCGGCTGTCAAACCAAGCCGATGTTGCCGGCTCGATGGATTGCCCCACTGCTCGCGCCACCAGGGCTCCATCGCCTGGATCACTGAGGGATGACAGGGTGTGGTGGCCTGGTGATCGAGGTTGATCACAACTTCACTGCGCTCAAGTGGGTGTGTGGGGTCAGCATGGTGTGACTCTCAGATTGTCGCGATGCACTCCATCCGTTGGGTCTTCAGTTTGGGTCTGCTGGCGTCGGCAGCTTTTCAGCCCGCTGTCGCTGAGGGGTTCGATCGGGAGCAGATCCTGGAGCAAATGAAGGCATCGCGCCCGGTTGATCTGGTGGTGCTGGACCAGGGCGAGGGGGCTGAGGCGTACGCCCTGGGGATCTTTGCGGTCTCGGGAGATCCTGCTGATCCTGAGATACGCAGGTTCAAGCTGTGGCAGGAATCCGCCGACAATCTGGTGATTCCCAGCGAGTCGGTGAACTGCAGTCGAGAGGAGCCGCTGCGGGTCACACGGGACACCGAAGCCATCTATGTGCGCAAACTCAATCCAGGGGGGCCTTGGCATGCGTCCACCCGCGAAGACCATCTGGTGTGGTGGGCGGCCTGTCATCCCGACCTTGCTGGTCAAGATCCCGCCGGTCTCGCGGACAAGGCCAGAGAGCTCGGTTATTCCACTGAGCTGATCGAATCCCAGGAAGTGTTGCGGTTGCCAGCGCCCTAACGCCCCTAGATTCCGGCCAGATGAGGTCAGGCCTTGACAACCTCCCAGCCCGAACAACCCTCCCAGGCCCCTCAGCCTGAACAGCCCACACCGTCCGAACAGCCAACGGTGAGACTGCTGTTGGTCGATGATGAACCTGGGCTGCGTTCAGCAGTGCAGGCCTACCTCGAGGATGAGGGATTTGATGTCACCACGGCTGTGGATGGTGAGGATGGTTTCGCCAAGGCGCAGCAGATGCTGCCTGACGTGGTGATTAGCGACGTGATGATGCCCCGGCTCGATGGTTATGGGCTGCTCAACAAGCTCAGATCTGATGAGCGTCTGGGCGGCACACCCGTGATCTTTCTTACTGCCAAGGGCATGACGGCGGATCGCACCCAGGGCTATCTGGCGGGTGTTGACGATTACATCCCCAAACCCTTTGACCCGGATGAGCTGGTCGCGCGCGTGACCAACGTGGCTCAGCGTCAGCAGCGACTGTTGCAGGAAGCAGCCCGCTTCGCTGATGCCGACATGGGCCAGATGGCCAAACAGATCACGGAGATTCGCTCTCTGCTCGCTCAGGCGGAGGCACTGCCATCCAGCGACCCTGTGCAGCACAATTTCACGCCAAGGGAATCCAGTGTTCTGCAACTGGTGGCGGAAGGATTGATGAACAAGGAAATCGCTCGTCAGCTGGAGACATCAATCCGAAATGTCGAGAAGTACGTGAGCAGGTTGTTCATCAAAACCGGCACTTCCAGCCGAACGGAGCTGGTGCGTTACGCCTTGCAGCATCGTTTGGTGGAGTGACAGGCCAACAGGCAGAGCCTTTGCCTGAAGGTTGGCGTCCAGCCGCACTCAATCAGGGATGGACGTACAGGGACATCACGCACTCTGACGATCAAGGCACGCTGATCAGCGAGCTGATGGCTCAGCGTTACGGCCACTCCTTCAAAGACGTCTGGCTTCGCCGAATCGCTGCTGGTGAACTCCAACTCAACGGAACGCTTCTGCTCAAGGATCAACCGCTGCCGGATCAGGCAGAACTGCTCTGGCACCGTCCTCCATGGATCGAGCCGGCCATCCCCGACATCTGGTCGGTTGTGCATGACGACGGGGATCTGCTGGTGATCAACAAACCGTCCGGACTGCCGGTGATGCCCGGTGGCGGCTTTCTGCAGCACACGCTCTCCACTCTTTTGGATCAGCGCAGTCGCCAGCTGGGTGACCCCCTGGTTGCCAAACCCGTGCATCGCCTCGGTCGCTTCACCTCCGGATTGCAGGTGTGTGCACGCCAGCCCACCACCAGAGCCGCTCTTTCGCGAGCTTTTAAGCCGTCCTCAGGAACCCGAAAGCTCTATCAGGCCTGGTCCCAGCGTGTCGCAGGGCTTGAGTTCGGGAGGCCTCTTGCGGTGAATACGGATGTGGTCGAGCGGCCCCATCCCTTGCTGGGCTGGGTCTGGGGACCGTTGCCCCCAGCGGATGGGTTAATCCGGCGACGTCTGAAAGCCCACAGCGAATTGACGCTGCTGGAACGCTGTCCCCAGGGAGATCGTCTGCAGGTTGCGATCACAACGGGTCGCCCTCATCAGATCCGCATCCATCTCGCGCAACTGGGGTCTCCCCTGCTTGGTGATCCGCTCTACCTGAACAATCAGCGCATCAGTGATGTCGCCACTCCGGGAGACGGGGGCTATCGGCTCCATGCCTGGCGTCTGCAGCTGGATGATCTGCATGTCAGCTGTGAGCCGCCATCAACGTTCTGATGCTGCTCAAACTCGCCAAGACTTGTCAGCATCGAGTGAGTTCAGAGGTTGATGCCATGCCCAGGTCGGTCTCCGCGGTTGTTGTTGGCTCGCTGCTGTGTCTGCTCGCGGGCTGTTCCACCGGCGGTTCTGGGGGCGATCAGCGGCAGGCCATAAAACTCAAGGTGCTGTTCTGCAATGTGGAATCAGGCACCTTCATTGATGCCAATCGTGATTCGGTCCTGTCGGTGGGTGATTCGGTCAGCTACCGACTTGCCGTGGCCCGGCTGGGCGGAGCAGTGCAGGGGTGTGAACAGGCGAATGGTTCCTTCTATGGGCTTGAACAGGTGGTTGAACGACGAGTCCTCAAAGGCGAAACCGTGTTCCTCACCCATGCCCAGGGAACCCTCACCTTCAAGGACGGCAATATCCAGACCCGTTCTCTTGGCTCGCTTCAGTCCAGCGCCGCTGTGACACCAAGCCTGGAATCAGGGACATTGACTCTCTCGCTCGGAGATTTGTTCCCTAGCAATCACGGGGCGACCCTGATCGGTCAGGGCGGCGCTTTCAGCGGCACTGTGGGGTCTGCTGACTTTGTCAGTGATACCCCTCCCTACGCGCTGCTCAAGTTGCACAGTCAGTTCGGGTCCTGACGGATCCTGAGCCCTGGTCTTTTCGAGGTGCTGTTCAGGACTTGTGAAATTCGATCAGCCTGGAGAAGTAGAACGGCGCTTTGTTGAGGCTGCGTCGCACGGGTTTGAAGCCGCAGGCTTCCGCGGCCGCCACAATCCCTTTCTCCTTGAGGGTGTAGGCGCGGGTGGTTTTGCTGGGGCCTGGGAATAACTGGCCGATACCTTTCAGTGCTGCCAGGAGCGGCGTGTAGGGCGCGAAGCTCACGATCAGGCGTTGTTCGCTGAGAGAGCAGAGGTGCCGCACCATCTCTTCAGCAGCTTCCTGGGGGTAGTGAATGAACACATCCAGGCAGCACACGGTGTGGAATGAGCCGCTGAGACTTTCCAGATCACTGGCGGCGAAATTGAGCTTGGCCATGTCTAGGCCCGCATCACGCGCCCGGCGCTCAGCTTCCTTGGTCATGGCTTCAGAGATGTCGCTGGCATTGATGAAGCCGGCTCCCATGCGCGCCAGGGGGAGGCTCAAACTGCCGACGCCGCAACCGGCATCGCAGAAACTCACATTGTTGAACTGCCCACTCTCCTCGATCCAGGCCAGGACTTCATCAACAGTTTTCTGGTGTCCGATCCTGATATTGCGCTGGACCTTATTGACGTCATCGCTATCGCTGTAGATACGGTTCCAACGATCGAATCCCGTCGTCTCGAAATAGCCCTTCACTTCCTGTTTCTCGGCCTGCTTGTCATTCAGCAGTTGCTCGGGGGCCATCAATTCACTCGCAGCGGCGGAATCTTAAGCAGCCTGCCGCCAGGCCAGCTTTCGTTCTGATTCGTTCCATTCCCAGCGCAGCAGATCGTCCAGTCCATCTCCAATCAACAAGGGGTCTTCAAGGCGTTCCGCCAGCACTTCTCTGGGAGCCATGGTGGAGGCCCAGATCGCACCATCCGCATCACCGCTCCAGCTGGCTAGACGGCAGGTGCCTTCGAGCAACGGCAGGGTCACACCGGCCAAGGTGCCGTCCTCTAGTCGGCAGGTTCCGTTGTTCACCAAGAGCACTCGCTCATCCCAGCGATGTTCACCCTCCGCCAGCCCGTAGGGCGCCAGGGCATCACTCACCAGCACCAGCTGATCCCCCGCCATCTTCTGCAACAACACCGCAGTGGTGGGATGCACATGCACTCCGTCGGCAATCAGCCCAAGCGCAATGTCGCCGCGACGGCAGGCTTCTCCCAAGGGCCCAGGAGCGCGGTGGTGCAGTCCCGGCATGGCATTGAAAGCGTGCGTGATCATCTCGACGCCCTGTCGGAACGCCAGGGCTGCCTGATCGGCATCTGCAGTGCTGTGACCCAGAGCCACATGGATGCCGAGCCCTTTGAGTTCGTTGATCAACGCCTGAGCACCCGGTTGCTCCGGCGCCAGGGTGATCAGGCTGATGTCGGTTTCAAATCCGTCGATCCGTGTCTTTAGGGCCGCGACGCTGGGGGCAGCGATGTGCTCCAACGGGTGTGCACCCCGCCGTGCTTCCGCAAGGAACGGGCCCTCAAGGTGTGCTCCCAGCAGCTGGCAGCGGCCCGCTTGATGCCGGTCACGGGCCTGCCGGAGTACGGACAGGGATTGGCGTAGCGGGGCCACAGCACAGGTGACCAGGGTTGGAGCGATCGCTTCGACCCCATCGCGCCAAAGCAGCTCCAGCAACTCCAGGAGTTTCGGCAAATCCTGTTGCGTGAGCTCCGTGAAGGCCAGGCCCAGTCCCCCATTGATCTGCAGATCGATCCCCCGACGACTAAGCCTGTCTCCATGCCAGCTTTCCCCGGCCATCGCCCCACCGGCCGGCATCGGACCAGCGGCGATGATCAGATTGCGATCATCCAGGCTGAGCCAGGACAGACCTGCAGGGTCGTGGTTTCCGGGTCGCTGGGGCAAACGCACATCGGTGATCCGACGCATGCGGTTGGGCCGGCTCAGGCCGGTGCGGGACGATGGCAGTCTCGCTGTCCTTCCGGTTCTTGCCTGTGGCCGAGTTGCCATCCCCCACCATTGATCCAGGTTCGGTGCCCAGGGTTGCCGTCATCATGGGCAGTGATTCCGACCTCCCCAGCCTCCACCCTGCCGTCGAGGTGCTGGAACAGCTGGGGGTGGCGGTGGAGGTACGCGTACTCTCGGCGCACCGCACGCCTTTGGAGATGGTCAGCTTCGCCCAGCAGGCTCGCCAGCGTGGGCTGGCCGTGATTGTGGCCGGTGCCGGTGGCGCAGCTCATTTGCCTGGAATGGTGGCCGCACTGACCACCTTGCCTGTGATTGGCGTACCGGTGCAGAGCAAAGCACTGTCAGGCGTCGACTCATTGCATTCGATCGTGCAGATGCCCGGTGGTATTCCCGTGGCCACGGTGGCGATCGGCGGAGGTCTGAATGCAGGCTTGCTGGCTGCACAGATCCTTGCCGTCGAGGGTGGTGCGCTGGCGGAACGTCTGGAGGCCTACCGCCAGCAGCTTCATGACACGGTCGTTGAGAAGGACGCCCGACTGAAGGATCTGGGCAGTTGTGACTATCTCGGGCGAATGACTTGATCCCCGGCCATTGCCGACCTTCGCTATTGCCGCCAGCCGGCATGTTTGGTGCCATGAGGTGAGTGCCGTTTTCAAGCTGAGCTCCTTTTGATCTGCACCTCCTTCAAGCCATGACGTCTTGGCCAGCCTGGATTCGCTGGGGATTGGTGCTGCCGTTGCTGACCCTCAACCTGTTTGTGATCCGTCAGCTCCTCCTGCCACTGGCTCCCTTCCCAGGACTGTTTCTCACCGCCGCGCTGATTGCGTTTCTGCTGGATATTCCCTGCCGCTGGCTCACCGGTCGAGGGATGCGCCGCTGGGTGGCGATCGTGCTTGTCACTCTCGCCACGATCGGGGCATTGGTCTTCGCTGCGCTGACCCTGGTGCCGCTGCTGATTGAGCAGCTTGGCCAGTTGATCAATGCTCTGCCTGGATTGCTCTTGGCGGCCCAGGAGTGGGTGAACCGTCTCCAGGAGTGGGCCGCAATCCGTGGTCTGCCCACGGAGTTTGGTGATCTCAGCAGTGATCTGCTCTCCCGTGCAAGCTCCGTGGCCAGCCAGCTCAGCCAGAGCTTGCTCAGCATTCTCGGGGCCACACTCGGCACCACGATCAACACGGTGATCGTGCTGGTGTTGGCGGTGTTCTTCCTGATCGGAGGTGAATCGATCACGAAGGGTCTGGCCCGCTGGCTTCCGGATGCCTGGCGTTCGTTGGTGACCAGCACCCTGGCTCGCACCTTTCGTGGCTACTTCGGCGGGCAGGTGCTGCTGGCGCTGATCCTGGCCTTGGGTCAGATCGTGGTGTTCACCCTTCTCAAGATCCCCTATGGCGTGCTGTTCGCCGTGCTGATCGGATTCACAACCCTGATCCCCTACGCCAGTGCTTTGACAATCGTCGCCGTGAGCGGGTTGCTCGCTTTTCAGGATCCCAGTACAGGCCTAGAGACTCTGGTGGCTGCGATCGTGGTCGGTCAGATCGTTGACCAGGTCATTCAGCCGCGTTTGATGGGAAGCATCGTGGGCTTGCAGCCGGCCTGGCTGCTGATTGCCCTGCCCCTGGGAGCGAAGGCTGGAGACCTCTACGGCCTTGGAGAGTTGTTAGGTCTGCTGCTGGCGGTGCCTGTCGCCAGCTGCCTCAAGACGTTCGTGGATGCCTGGGCAGAGCGTCAGGGCATCCACGCGGTCGTCAGCAATGCGGTCGTTAGCGAGGTCAGCGCTGGGCAGGAATGATGTTCCGTGAGATCAGCTCGTTCACCACCTGATCCACGCAGTGCGCCAGGTCTGCTGCGCCGGTGTCGACGCATAGTTCCGGAGTGTCTGGTGCTTCATAAGGGCTGGAGATTCCCGTGAACTCCTTGATGTCGCCGGCACGTGCCTTCGCATACAGGCCTTTGGTGTCGCGCTGTTCGCACACATTCAGATCAGCGGCACAGAAGATCTCGATGAAATCTCCGTCGCTCACCAAGTTGCGCGCTTTGTCGCGGTCAGCACGGAATGGCGAGACGAATGCCGTCAAAACGATGGCACCGGAATCCAAAAACAGTTTGGAGACCTCACCAATGCGGCGGATGTTCTCCTCACGGTCGGCATCGGAAAATCCCAGGTCCTTGCAGAGGCCATGGCGGATGTTGTCTCCGTCGAGCACATAGGTGCTCAGTCCTCGCTCGAACAGGGCCTGATTGACCGCGTTGGCAAGCGTGCTTTTGCCCGCACCGCTCAGGCCTGTGAACCAGAGAATGGCGCTTCGGTGTCCCCGTTGTTCAGCGCGGGCTGCTCGATCAACCGATGCCTGATGCCAGGCGATGTTGGTGGAAGCACCCTGGTTGGTCAGCTGGCCGTGGCTGGACGAAGCGGTCATTGGGATCCGGCGGTCTGGGGCCGCCATTGTCCCTCAACTTGCATCTCTTTGAGCCTCGGTCAGCTTCAGCCCCCAGCGCGCTTGGGACGGTATCCCTCTTTGTTGAGCAGTTCCAGCGCGAGCTCCACCTGATCGCCCTGAAGTTCGATCAAGCCGTCTTTTGCGGTGCCACCGCTGCCGATACGTGTCTTGAGTTTCTTCAGCAGTGCTTTGAGTCCTTCTTGGTTGAGCTCCAGACCGCGGATCACCGTCACGGTCTTGCCGCCCTTCCCCCCACGGGTCGGCTGCACCCGAACGATTTGCTGGGCTTTCGCAGTGGGTTGCTTCTCGGGGCTGCTCGGCCGCTGCAGACTGTCTGTGTTGCTGAATTCCTGCCACCCGCCTTTCGGCATCGCTTCTGCGCATCCGACACCATCCTGCCGTTCTCGTGATGACCGACTCAGCGTCCACGCCTCGATGGGCTGACTCAAGCCAGGGCCTTGGTCGCTGGATCGAACACTTGATCGGTATTGCTCTGCTGAGGCGTCCTCTGTTTTTCCAGGCACGTCAGTTGATTATCCGAACGGCGGAACGCAACGGCATTCCCTGGAGAGTCCGTCGCCGTGAACTCAAGAAGGCTGCAGCACCGTTGTTGTCGAGCAGCATCACTCCAGGCCTGGTGCCGCCCGCCTACTACGTGGCGCGTTTTCACGCCTATGAACAGGGCAATCTCTGCTGGCAGGCTGCTGCCGAAGCTGAGCAAGCCACCGATGCGATGGCCCTGCGCATCTGGCCGGACGAGGCGCTGGCACCGTCTGTGGCCCAGGCCCGTCTGCGGAATGAGATCCACCGCGCTTTGGCGCCGCTCCTGAACGGATCCATTGATCAGGTGCTCGATCTTGGCTGTTCAGTGGGAGTGAGCACGTTGTATCTCGCAAGCTGGTTGGCTGAGCGGGCAGAGCAGCGCCAAGAGCCCGCACCTCGGATTCAGGGCCTGGATCTTTCCCCCGACATGCTCGCAGTGGCTCGTGTGCGGGATCGGGAGGGACTCGTGGATGGCTGGTTGCATGCAGCGGCGGAGGACACCGGTCTGGCGGATGCGTCCTTTGACCTGATCAGTCTTCAGTTCGTTTGCCATGAGCTGCCTCAGGATGCGACCCACGCCGTGCTGGGGGAGGCTGCTCGGTTGTTGCGGCCAGGAGGTGCTCTGGTGATGGTGGATCAGGATCCCGCCTCCTCCGTGCTTCAGCGCCTTCCGGCGGCAGTCGCCACATTGCTCAAAAGCACCGAGCCCTATATCGAGCAGTACTTCAGCCTCGATATGGCTGCGGCCCTGCGGACGGCAGGGTTCCGGAATCTTCAAATCAGTGCCTGTGATCCACGGCATCGCGTGATTGCCTGCTTACGCTGAGCCAACGCTTCAAAGGCCGCGCGCGCGGTCAGCTGCACCTTGACCAGCACCCTGCCACCCAAGCCAACCGCTCAGGATCTGGCCGTCAGCTCCAGGCCTGCCTCCTCCGGTCGTTTCGGCCGTTTCGGTGGACAGTATGTGCCTGAAACGCTGATGCCTGCCCTGGCTGAGCTGGAGACGGCCGCGGCTGAGGCCTGGAAAGATCCGGCTTTCACCTCAGAGCTCAACCGCCTGCTGCGCAACTACGTGGGCAGGGCCACACCTCTCTATGAAGCTGAGCGGCTCACAGCCCATTACCGCCGCAGTGACGGCGGACCCAGGATCTGGTTGAAGCGTGAGGATCTCAACCACACCGGCGCCCACAAAATCAACAATGCGCTCGGGCAGGCGTTGCTGGCCCTGCGAATGGGCAAAAAGCGAATCATTGCCGAAACAGGAGCTGGTCAGCACGGGGTCGCGACGGCCACGGTCTGCGCTCGCTTCGGCTTGGAGTGTGTGGTGTACATGGGTGCTGAAGACATGCGCCGTCAGGCTCTGAATGTGTTCCGCATGCGTCTTCTTGGTGCCAGCGTTCAGCCTGTGACCGCCGGCACCGCCACGCTCAAGGACGCCACCAGTGAGGCCATCCGTGACTGGGTTACGAATGTGGAGACCACGCATTACATCCTCGGGTCAGTGGCAGGCCCCCACCCCTATCCAATGTTGGTTCGCGACTTTCATGCAGTGATCGGAGAGGAAGCCAGGGACCAATGCCAGCAAGCGTTCGGTCGTTTGCCGGATGTGCTGATGGCTTGCGTTGGTGGGGGTTCCAACGCCATGGGTCTTTTTCATCCCTTTGTGGAGTGCAGCGATGTACGTCTGATCGGAGTTGAGGCAGCCGGTGATGGCGTCGCCACAGGCCGTCATGCCGCCACGATGACGGAAGGCAGGGTCGGTGTGCTTCACGGTGCCATGAGCCTTTTGCTGCAGGATCAGGACGGGCAGGTCCAGGAAGCTCATTCGATCAGTGCCGGCCTGGACTACCCCGGAGTTGGGCCTGAACACAGCTACCTGCGCGAGATTGGCCGGGCCGAATACGGCGCCGTCACCGACGCTGAAGCGCTCCAGGCGCTTCAACTGGTGAGCCGACTGGAGGGCATCATTCCTGCCCTCGAGACAGCGCATGCATTCGCCTGGCTTGAGACCCTCTGTCCAACGCTGGCGGATGGCACTGAAGTGGTGTTGAACTGCTCTGGTCGTGGTGACAAGGATGTGAACACGGTCGCCGAGCAGCTTGGCGACGCACTCTGAAGATTCAGAGCATGTCTCAGCTGAGTAAGCGCTCCAGGGTGACAGCAACGGAGTTGACGGCCGCACGAGCGGTCGCGTAGGCCATCCGCATGGGGCCGATCAGGGCAACCTGGCCCACGCCTCCGTCACCGCTGCGATAGCTGGCCTGGACGACTGAGCAGCGGCTCAATGCTGTCTCAGGATGCTCCTGGCCGATCCAGACGCGTCCGTCGGACCAGGCAGGTGCGGGAACAAACGCTGCCGGGTCACTGTCCATCAGGTCGAGAAGAGGCCTCACCCTGGCGCTGTCACTGAATTCGGGTTCAGCCACGAGCCGCGACACCCCATGCACTAACGGTGCCTGCTCGATCGGGCGTTGGAAGGGATTGCCGTTCTCCAGCGCGTCCTGAAGTGCCCTTCCGCAGGATTGCAGCTGCTGTGGCAGACAGCTCCAGTCCAGCTTTCCGGCCTGCACCAGTTGGTCTGAGGTCCAGCGTTCTAAGGCTTCCACCTGACCGGCACTGCCATGGGGCAGCCGCAGATTGAGGTGATGGGCCTGGCTGGAATCGCCCACGAGCATCACCAGCAGGCGGTCTTCACTGCGCACCAGGCGAATGGTTCTGAGATTGCTCTGGGATCGTTGCGGCGGGCTGATCAGGCTCATCAGACCTGTGAAATCCGTCAGCCGGCGTGCCAGCTGCAGCAGCAGGTCATCCAGTGCCGCCCAGCGCAGGCTCAGCTGGGTCAATTCCCGCTCCAGGTGATGGGCACCCGCACCGGGTTCGGGCAGAAGGCAGTCCACATAGTGGCGGTAGCCCTGGGGGCTGGGCACGCGACCCGCTGACGTGTGTGGCTGGGTCAGGAGTCCACGCTGTTCCAGAGCTCCCATGGCCGAACGCACCGTGGCCGAACTCGCTTTGATTCCGAATCTCTGCACTAAAGCGCGACTGCCCACCGGTTCGATGGTGTCGACATAGTGGTGGACCGTGGCCTGAAGAACCTCCTGCTGTCTTCGGGGCAGCGGCTTCACGGAGATCACCTTGCGGATCGCGATCTTACGAAGAATCAGTCAGGGAGATTGGTTCCTGTCATGAATGCATGCCGTTCGGCTGACTGGCGCGCTGATCAGTGGCAGGGCGTTCAGTAGCGCGGCACTGCGGGATCCACCACAACGCTCCAGGCGTCAATGCCACCCTCAAGGTTCCAGACGTCCAGGGATGGTCGATTCTCGAGCAGCCAGCAACCGAAATTCCAGCTGCGCACACCGGCATGGCACAGCACCACGATCGAACCACCGTTTGGCAGCACGTCATCAATGCTCCCCATCCAGTTTTCAGCATCACTGAGGGGCAGATGCTTTACCGGGTGCGGAAATGGAGCGATCACCAGTTCCTGCTGCTCCCGCACATCCACAACGGTCAGATCGGTGTTGTCGTTGAGCCAGTCGTTCAGTTCGCTGGCTTTGAGGGGTTTGGGGGTGGGTCCATTCATCGCTTCAGTCTGGCTTTGGGCTGGCACAGCACCATGGATGGATAGAAGATGAGCACCATGTGCTTCACCGCCTGTTCATGAAAGGGCGCTCGTTCCTGTTGGCTCTGGTCGCTGTGGCGATGGTGCTGCTCACCCTGGCGCTGGGTGTTTGGTGGGCGATGGCTCGTCAGAGCCCGCTGCGGATCATGGACCGGCCACTTGAACTGCCCCGCGCAGCACGGTTTATGCCAAGTGATGCAGCCCTGACGCTGCACTGGCTGGTCGACTCGCGTCAGGTGCCTGCTTACGCCCAGGCCGTTGCGCCCGTTCGCCAGCGCCAACTGGTGAATGACAGCACCCGTCAGCTCAGAGATGGTGCCTTTGCTCTGGCCGGCCTTGACTTCAGCACTGAGCTGGCCGGCTGGATCGGGCCCGAGGTCAGCTTTGCAGTGCTTGACGCTCCTGCACAGCAGTCCGGGGAACAACCGAAGCAGGGTTGGGTCCTGGCACTGTCCAGCCGCGATGAAGATGGGGCCAAGCGCTTTCTGCAGCGTTTCTGGCAGACCCGAAGCCTGGCAGGCACCGATCTGCAGATCTCCCGCTACCGCGGTATGGGACTGATCAGCGGTCGCGGTGCCCTGCTGGGAAGAGATCCCCAACCGATCGCCACGGCCTTGATCGACGACGATCTGCTGTTGCTGGCTTCAGGGCGAGGCGTGCTTGAACAGGCGCTGGATGTCTCTCAACTGGACAGTCAGCATCAGCTCGGAGACCCTGTTCTGGCGGCTGATCTGCAGAGCTTCGGTCGTGGTGCTGCCGTTCTGATTGCCACCCCTGGTGCGATGGACCGCTGGCTGGGGGTCCCCTCAGCGATCACTGCCCGTGAAGACCTGCAGGGGCTGGTGGCATCGCTGACACCGCAGGGCGCTGATCTGGCGCTTGATGCCGTGGTTCACTTCCGTGAGCCTCTGATTCCCCGGATGTCTCAGCTGGCGGACAGCGATGTGTTGCTTAGAGATGCCGGTGGTGATGCGGAGACAGTCGCTCTGCTCACGAATCCTGCGGATCTTCTGGCTGCCGATGCCAATGAGCCCCTGGCTCAGTGGATCGCTCCCCTTCTGCGGCAGTCGATCGAATCCCTGTCGACCGGGGCCGCGGCTGCGGTCGCCGGCCTCGATGAGGGGCCCATGCTTTGGCAGCAAGGGCCGCAGGGCTGGGTGTTAGGCACCCGGCCGAATCGTCCCGATCCCGAAGTGGTGGATCAGCGACTTCAGGGGCTTGGGTTGACAGGCTCCACTCTCGACAGCGAAGGCCAACCTGTTCAGGTCTGGACCCGTCTGGCTCGTCAACGACGTCGAGGAGAGGAGTCGCTGCAAGCTGAACTTGCTGTCGCTCTGGAGCGGCACACCGGTGTGAACTGGTGGGCAGAGACCCTCGATGGTTTGCGCCGTCGCGGTGAGAGTGGGGACCTGATGCAGCGACAGCAGCAGCTGCAGGAGCTGCAGTTCGCGAGTCAGTCAGTGCTGTCTCAGCAACTGGCACTCGCTGCGGCGCCAAGCCGCTTGCACCTGGGTCAGTGGCGACCCTGGGAGCTGGTGCAGGGGGTGGCAGGTCGATCACTGTTGCCAGCTGTGAAAGGTTTAGCTGTCTCTGCTGGGGCTGACCCGAACGCCACCTCCGTTCAGGATGAACGTGTGAGCAGCTTGCGTCTGCGTGCGCGACTCCAGCTCGGTTGATCTTCTTCTCCTGCGCCATGGCATTGCCGCAGAACGGGTCTGCGGCCGTGATCATCCCGATCGCCCCCTGACCGATCGCGGCATGCGGCGAACTCTGGAGGTTGTCCGACAACTGCGGAGGCTGGATGTTCAGGCGGACACACTGATCAGCAGTCCTTACAGGCGATGCAGGCAGACCGCTGAGTTGGCGGTCCAGGCTGGGTTGGCGAAGTCGATCCGTCTGGATTCAGCCCTGGAGCCAGGCGGTGACCCGTGGCCGTTGGTCTCCCGCGTGTCCGGCTGTTGCCTGTTGGTTGGCCATGAGCCAGATCTGAGCACTCTTGCGGCGACGCTGATCGGAGCACCCGCCAGCAGCCTGCGCTTGCGCAAGGCGGGATACTGCCATCTCAGTTGGCAGGCTGACCTGAGCGATCCTCGGGGTCAGGCTGAACTGCAGGCATTACTCAGGCCTCGTCTTTTGCTCCCGCGCTCCGTTTAAGTTGCCCTTGCGCTGAAGCGGAGGTTGGTGAGTCAGAACGATGGTGCCGAGATCCGTCATGAGCGAACGGGTCTGGTGTTCCGCCCCGGACTTGAGGGGGTGCCTGCCACCCAGTCGTCCATCTGTGACATTGATGGTCATGCAGGCTGCCTGTCCTATCGCGGCTATCCCGTCGACGATCTGGCCAACCACTGCAGCTTTCTGGAGACCACATACCTGCTGATCTGGGGGCAATTGCCCACTCCTCAGCAGTTACGCGACTTTGAGGACGAAGTGCAGATGCACCGACGCGTGAGTTTCCGCGTCAGGGACATGATGAAGTGCTTCCCCTCCGATGGGCATCCGATGGATGCTCTGCAGTCCAGCGCAGCGTCTTTGGGTCTGTTTTATTCACGTCGTGCCATCGACGACCCTCAGTACATCTATGACGCGGTGGTTCGGCTGATCGCCAAGATCCCGACCATGGTCGCCGCCTTTCAGCTGATCCGTAAAGGCCAAGATCCCATTCAGCCCAGGGACGATCTGGCGTATTCCGCCAATTTTCTCTACATGCTCATGGAGCGTGAGCCGGATCCCATGGCCTCAAGGATCTTTGATCAGTGCCTGATCCTGCATGCGGAGCACAGTCTCAATGCGAGCACTTTCAGTGCCCGCGTCACCGCCAGCACACTCACCGATCCTTATGCGGTCGTCGCCTCAGCCGTCGGCACGCTGGCTGGTCCCCTTCATGGCGGGGCCAATGAAGATGTCCTGGCGATGCTCGAGGAGATCGGCACACCAGATCAGGCCGCAGGCTATCTCGATGAGGCCATGGCCAGCAAGCGCAAGATCATGGGATTCGGTCACCGTGAATACCGCGTCAAAGATCCTCGTGCGGTGATTCTTCAGGCTCTCGCTGAAGAGATGTTCGAACGCTTTGGTCACGATGAGATGTACGACGTGGCCAGAGCTCTGGAGACAGCGGCGGAAACCCGTCTCGGCCCAAAAGGGATTTATCCCAATGTGGATTTCTATTCCGGACTTGTTTACCGCAAGCTGGGTATTCCCAGAGACCTGTTCACGCCGGTCTTTGCCATCGCAAGAGTGGCCGGATGGCTGGCTCACTGGCGTGAACAGCTTGGTGCCAATCGAATCTTTCGGCCATCTCAGATCTACACAGGCAGTGATCTGCGCCAATGGACGCCACTGGAGGCCCGAGTTCCAACCATCACCACTTAAGTTACATTCATCACACCTTTGCTCATGGTGACTTTCCTCGCCACCAGCGCACCGGCTCTGGTCAGTCCAGGCCTGGATCTGGAACGAAGTTTCAGTCAAGCTCTCGAGGGCTTTGGACTGTCTGAGCAGGCAGCTCGCTTGATCTGGCTTCCACTACCCATGCTGTTGGTGCTTGTTGCAGCAGTGGTGGGGGTTCTCGTCACCGTTTGGCTTGAACGCAAGATCTCAGCAGCGGTTCAGCAGCGCATCGGACCTGAATATGCCGGGGCACTTGGTGTTCTTCAGCCCTTGGCTGATGGTCTCAAATTGCTGGTGAAGGAAGACATCATTCCCGCCAGGGCCGACAGTCTGTTGTTCACGCTCGGCCCTGTTCTGGTCGTTGTTCCAGTGATTCTGTCCTGGTTGATCGTTCCCTTCGGTCAGAACCTTTTGATCAGCAATGTGGGTGTAGGCATTTTTCTGTGGATCTCTCTCAGCAGCGTTCAGCCGATCGGCCTGTTGATGAGCGGATACGCCTCGAACAACAAATATTCCCTGCTTGGAGGTCTCAGGGCAGCTGCACAGTCGATCAGCTACGAGATTCCCCTCGCTCTCGCTGTGCTTGCGGTGGTGATGATGAGCAATTCCCTCAGCACCGTCGACATCGTCGATCAGCAAACCGGTGCGGGAATCCTCAGCTGGAATATCTGGCGCCAACCTGTCGGCTTTCTGATTTTCTGGATCTGCGCTTTGGCGGAATGTGAACGCCTTCCGTTCGACCTCCCCGAAGCGGAAGAGGAGCTGGTTGCCGGTTATCAGACCGAATACGCCGGCATGAAGTTCGCGCTCTTCTACCTCGGCAGCTACATCAATCTGGTGCTGTCAGCTCTGCTGGTTTCGGTGCTCTATCTCGGCGGCTGGGGCTTCCCTTTGCCGGTGGAATGGCTGGCCGGCTGGCTGGGGCAATCGGTCGATGCTCCTCTCGTCCAGGTGATCACAGGCACAACAGGCATTGTGATGACCGTGCTGAAGGCCTATCTGCTCGTTTTCATTGCCATCCTGTTGCGCTGGTCGACGCCGCGGGTTCGCATTGACCAGCTTCTTGATCTTGGTTGGAAGTTCCTGCTGCCACTGGCTTTGGTCAATTTGCTCGTGACCGCAGCGCTGAAACTTGCCTTCCCGGTCGCCTTCGGGGGTTAGGTTTAATTACCTAGGCTCTTGCTCAGCGGTCACTCCGTCTCCCCTCCCTCAGGCCATGTTCGGTTTTCTCAAACAGGTTGGTGACTACACCAGAGATGCCGTCGACGCGGCGCGCAATCTCACTCAGGGTCTGGCCGTCACCTTCGACCATATGAAGCGCCGTCCCGTCACGGTGCAGTACCCCTACGAGAAGCTGATCCCCTCGGAAAGGTATCGCGGGCGCATCCATTACGAGTTTGATAAGTGCATTGCCTGTGAGGTGTGCGTGCGCGTCTGCCCGATCAATCTGCCCGTGGTGGATTGGGTGATGAATAAGGCCACCAAAAAGAAAGAACTGAGGAATTACTCGATTGATTTCGGGGTGTGCATTTTTTGTGGAAATTGCGTGGAGTACTGCCCCACCAATTGCCTTTCGATGACGGAGGAGTACGAGCTGGCGGCATTTGACCGTCACAGCCTCAACTACGACAACGTCGCACTGGGGCGTCTCCCTACCAGCGTGACCACCGACCCATCAGTTCTGCCTCTGCGGGAATTTGCTTACCTTCCGGCCGGCGAAATCGATCCCCATGTTGTGGATCCCGATCGCCCACGGGCTGGGCAGCGACCCGATCAGCTGCTGGCTGCCATGAAGTCAGCCGCAGCTGTTTCAACAGTGGATGCGGGAGAATCGACCACGGTGTCAACGGATCGCAAGGAGAGTGCTGAATGACGATCGCAGCGTCAACGCAACTGATCTGCTTTCTGGTGCTCAGCTCTGTGGTTGTGCTGGGAGCTCTCGGGGTGGTGTTGCTCAGCAACATCGTCTATTCGGCCTTTCTGCTTGGGGGCGTGTTCCTGGCAGTGGCTGGTTTGTATCTGTTGCTCAATGCCAGTTTCGTTGCTGCAGCCCAGGTGCTGGTCTACGTCGGTGCTGTGAACGTGCTGATCTTGTTTGCGATCATGCTCGTCAACAAAAAGGAAGACCTTGCTCCAATTCCAGGGTTGACCTTGCGTCGCCTGCTTTCCGGTGGCGTCTGTGCCGGCCTCTTCGCCTTGTTAACAAGGGTCGTCCTCACAACTCCATGGGCGGAAGGGCCAGAGCCAATTGGCGAAGACGCCACGGTTCGAATCGGTGAGCATCTCTTTACCGATTATTTGCTTCCTTTTGAGCTGGCCTCAGTTCTGTTGCTGATGGCCATGATTGGAGCAATTGTGCTGGCTCGACGCGATGTTCAGGCCGTCGATCCAGGCACTGGTGAACTTGCGGATCAAGGCCTGATTGAAAAGGCCCGGACTCCCCTGCTGGTTGATCAACCACCTTCCTGACCTTTCCCTGCCTTCTTGTCATGCTCTCCGAGCTGCTGTCCGGTTCCGTTCCTCTCGAGGCCTATCTGCTTGTTGCCGCAGTGCTGTTTTGCACGGGCGTCTGGGGGCTGATCAACAGTCGTAATGCTGTGAGGGTGCTGATGAGCATCGAGCTGATGCTCAATGGTGTGAACATCAATCTGATGGCGTTCTCCTCCTATGTGGATGGCCAGCTGATCCGTGGTCAGATTTTCTCAGTGTTCGTGATCACCGTGGCTGCTGCGGAAGCGGCGGTTGGCCTGGCCATTCTTTTGTCGCTTTATCGCAATCGCGTCACAGTGGACATGGAACGCTTCAACCTTCTGCGCTGGTAGGGCCGGCGCCCTCATCATGCGTCTGCATCGGGTCTGGTTGATCTATAGGGCTGAAAGCCCTCTGGCTTTGAAAGAGGCCAAGGCCTGTGCCAAGACGCTCGAGTCTCTTGGCGTGACTGTGTCTGTGGCGATGAGCGGTCTCAGCGCGGATCCCTTCCCAGGCCTGCTTGCGTCGGAACCGGAACTCCCTGACCTGGCGGTGGTGCTTGGAGGTGACGGCACGGTTCTTGGTGCTGCAAGGCATCTGGCTGTTTATGACGTGCCGATTCTCTGTTTCAACGTCGGCGGTCATCTGGGCTTCCTCACCCATGAACCAGGGCTGATTCGGCGTGATGGTCTGTGGCGACGCCTGCAGGACGACCATTTCGCGATGGAACGTCGCATGATGCTGCAGGCTGTGGTGAATCGAGCCGATGACCTCAACTGTTCCGTATCTGGAGAAGGGGGGCAGGCCGCGGATGACATTGAGCGTCATTGGGCTCTGAATGATTTGTATCTGCGTCCCTGTCAGGAGGATCTTGCGCCCACCTGCACCCTTGAACTGGAGATTGACGGAGAAGTGGTTGACCAGGTCCGCGGAGATGGTTTGATCCTGGCGACTCCAACCGGTTCAACCGGCTACGCCATGGCCGCCGGAGGACCCATCCTCCACCCAGGAATTGACGCCATCATCGTGAGCCCCATCTGTCCGATGAGTCTGTCCAGTCGTCCGGTGGTGCTTCCACCCAGGTCGAGATTGGTGATCTGGCCACTTGGAGACGGATATCGGCCAGTGAAGCTCTGGAAGGACGGCGCCAGTGGGCCGGTGCTGTGCCCTGGTGAATGCTGCGTGATTCAAAGGGCTCCCCATCATGCGCTGATGGTTCAGCTGGAGCAGTCGCCCTCTTACTACCGCACCCTTTCACGCAAGTTGCACTGGGCCGGGAGCCTGGTGGACACGATGCCCTCGCCCAACTGAAAGCTCAGCGATGCCCCTTGAGATCGAACGCCGTTTCCTGGTGACCGGGTCTGGCTGGCGTGCCCATGCAGGAGAGCCACAGCAGCTCAGACAGGGCTATCTGGTCTTGAGTGAGGACGGTTTCACCGTCCGGGTGCGGCTTCGGGCGGATGGAAAAGCTTGGCTCACGCTCAAGGCGCCCGCGGAGGGAATCGCGCGTCATGAATTCGAATACGAACTGCCGCCTGCTGATTCCGAAGCCCTCTGGACGCTTGCGCCCCATCGGTTAATCAAGACCCGGTTTGCCTTGTCGCTTCCCGGTGGCGAGTGGGTGGTGGATTGCTTTGAAGGAGACAATGCACCGCTGGTGCTGGCGGAGGTAGAGCTCAGTGACGCTTCAGATCTCGTTGACCAACCCGAGTGGTGTGGTCGGGAGGTCACCGGCGAAGGGCTCTGGAGCAATGCAGCACTGGCTTATCAGCCGATTTCAAGCTGGCCTCTGGAGATGAGACAGCGTCAAGGTCTGGAGTCGACTTAAGACAATCACCCCACGATCCTTGAAAGAGTCTTTGGTTTTCCTTTAGATTTGGATTGGGAATCGTGAAGTGACTCGTGCACGGCCTCTACGACCACGACGGAATTCTGCGATTCATCGGACTGGATCGGGAGGCCTGTGTCGCGTATGCCGAGCTGTTCGACCTTTCTCTGGCCAGTTGCTCCCTAATGGATCTGCCTGTGCCTCTGCCGCTGGCAGTCAGGACGCGTCAACGGATGATTCCGGGAGTAGGCAACAGTTGAAGCCATCACGGCAGATTTTCCCGTGATCCATGGCCCAATTGAGCAGGGCAACTCTGTTCTTGGAGCCAGTCTTGGTGAAGACGTTGCTGACGTGATTGTCGACCGTCCGTTTGCTGATGGTGAGCCGCTCTGCAATCTCCTGGTTGGTCAATCCCTCTGCGACCAGTTCGATGATTTCGACCTCCCGTGTCGAGAGTGAGATGTTCGAGGACCCATGTCCATCGCCATTCACCATGCTGGACACCGACGATTCTTCCACCTCCATCCTAGGCATTCATTCCTGACTGGCGATCTTCCATAGTGGCCATCAGAAGCATTTGAAGGGTTTGGGTTCAGCGCTGCAGCGCAGTCTTGAGGCTGGTGCCGTCACCGTCACGGCTGAGGTGATGCCACCCCGTGGGGGAGATCCCAGTCATACCTTGGCCATGGCCAATCTCCTGCGCGACTGGGTTCAGGCCATCAATGTCACTGACGGCAGCCGCGCTGTGATGCGCATGAGCAGTCTTGCGGTGTGCCGCTTGCTGTTGGACGCAGGGCTTGAGCCTGTGCTGCAAATGGCAGGGCGTGATCGCAATCGCATTGGGATTCAGGCGGATCTGCTCGGTGCCCATGCGCTCGGTATCCGTAATTTGCTGTGTCTCACTGGGGATTCAGTGAAGGCTGGTGATCAACCCTCCGTTCGCCCGGTGCATGAACTGGAGTCGGTGCGGCTGCTGCAGCAAGTCAGCTCTTTCAACCGGGGTGAGGACCCTGTGAAGGAGAGCCTGCCCGATGGCCCCACAGCCTTATTTGCAGGAGCTGCCGCTGATCCGCACTGTGCCAGCTGGTCGGGGCTCAAGCGCAGGCTGGAGCGTAAACGCGAAGCAGGTGCTCGTTTCGTTCAGACCCAAATGGTGATGGATCCGCAGGTGCTGGAGCGTTTCTGCCGTGACATGGCGGCTCCGATGGAGCTGCCTGTTCTGGCAGGGGTGTTTCTGCTCAAGTCAGCGAGGAATGCCAGTTTCATCAATCAGAAGGTCCCTGGAGCCAACATTCCAGACAGCCTGATCGCGCGACTGGATGCCGCCTCAGATCCTGCGGCCGAAGGCATCGCCATCGCGGCTGAGCAGGTCCGGCAATTTGCCGGGATTGCTCAGGGCGTCCACGTGATGGCCGTGAGAGCGGAAGAGCGGATTCCTGAGGTGCTGGAGCGAGCTGGTCTCAGCTCGCAGCAGTTGTGAGGTCAGTCCCGAGCAGTTCAGCCATCGCTTTCTGCTGAGGGGAGGGCTCAACCAGATCCTGGCGCCGGGCATCGGTGATCAACCAGTCGAGGGCAGCTTCCTGAAGATCGAAATGGTCGCCATTTTTGCCAACGCAGTAACGGCCGAACACCAGTTTTTCGACGAGCTGGACGCCTGCACCGATGCGTGAGTAATCGAAGATGATCGAATTATCGATTGTGGCGCCTTCGCAGATGTGGCAGCTGGGCCCGATCATCGTGGGGCCGATCAGCGTTGCTCCGTCTTCGATCTTGGTCATGCCACCGACATAGACGGGGCCCTGAACGTCGATCCGGTCCCAGTTGGCCGCCACATTCAGGCCGGTGTAGACCCCAGGACGAACCTCTTTGCCAGGAATGCCCACCTGGCGAACATCACCCTGAAGCACACTTCGGATCGCCCGCCAGTAATCGGGGACCTTGCCGATGTCGACCCATTCGAACTCCATGGGTAAGGCATAGAACGGTGCACCGACCTCCACAAGCCTGGGGAAGAGATCCGAGCCGATGTCGAAGGACTCACCCGAAGGGATGTGCTCAAAAATCTCTGGTTCGAAGAGATAGATGCCTGTGTTGATGGTGTCGCTCAGGGCTTCGTCCACCTTCGGCTTTTCCTGGAAGGCCTGAATGCGTCCCTCCGCATCACTCACGACAACGCCATAGCTGCTGACCTGTTCCTTCGGAACACGTTTGGTGATCAGGCTGGCGAGGGCACCTTTCTCCCGGTGACGTCTCACCGCTTCGGTGAGATCAAGGTCGATGAGTGCATCGCCACACAACACGACAAAGGTGTCGTCGAAGAACGTCTGGAAATCCTGGATTTTCTTCAGCCCGCCAGCGGAGCCCAGAGCGTCACCGATCAGTTCGCCATCTTCGATACGGCCTTCGAAGCTATAAGCGATTTCCACGCCAAATCGCTGGCCATCTCGGAAGTAGTTCTCGATCTCCTCGGCCAAGTGGGACACATTGACCATCACCTCCGCGAAACCATGCTCCTTGAGCAGTTCCAGCAGGAATTCCATCACTGGCTTCTGCAGGATTGGAATCATCGGTTTGGGAATCACATGTGTGATCGGCTGAACCCTTGTTCCCTTGCCCGCGGCCAGGATCATCGCCTTCATCGGCGTAACAGGCTTACAACGGATAAGCCAACATAAGGGTGTGGTTAAGCCGCCACGGCTCCCTCGGCCGGCATGACAGCTGGCACGTCCAGGCTGGTCAGAGGCATCTGGGCCATGGTGCCTGGAGCAAGTAGCCGTTTGAGTCTGATCGGACCGTGTAGCGAGTCCATCTGCTCCAGCTCAACCTGGCCTTGTGAAGACAGGAACAGAAGTGCCCAGAACACCCCTACGCGGTCCTTATCCAGGTCGTCGTCGGCAATGTCGTTCCATTGAGTCACCAGGTGTTCGAAATTGACCCATTGCAGGGCTGCTTCCCAGCCGTTCAGAAAGACGCCCATGGCTGCTGTGGTTTCCGGCAGTTTCTCTCGGTGAGCGAGGGCGGCCACCTGAGCGATCGCTTCCTTGTTGGAATAGCGCTTCTGACGCTGGCGTCGGCGCATTTCCAGTTCGTCTGATTCGAGCTGCTCTGCAATCGATTCCAGTTGTTCAATCAGCTCCCCCAGCGTGACCGGGCGCCGCAGCGGTGGTGGAGCCACCGGTCGGCGTTGCAGGTGTCGCTCGGGGTGGCGAGGGATGTCGAAGCTTGGATCTAGCCATCCCTGGCCAGCAAAATCCGCCTCAAACATCTCCTCAACCTCTGGTTGCGGAGGAAACGTGCTGGCTTCAAGCACTTCTGCTTTGAGTCCCACCAGCACTGACGCTGCCAGGAAGGCTTCACTGCTGTCGGCCAGGTCACGCTCATAGCTTCCGCCGCGTCGCTTCAACGCTTCCTCAACTTGGCGGGGAACTTCGATCCGTTGTTTCAGCTGATCCAGAAAGCCATCGACCACAGCGATGACATCCACATCCCATGGATCAAGATCACCCTGCTGAGCAGCGTCCTGAAGCAGGCGAATCGCGAGCCTTGCACCGGCATCGGCTCTCTGATTCAGCCCGGCATCCATCTCAGCCTGTGGCCGTCTTCAGGAAAAATACCGGCGATGGATCGACCGGGCCAGCCCCTAGCAGCGTGATTGATCAGGATCCGTTGCCAGGCATCAGCTGAGGCGCTTTGAGCATGGCTGGCGCCAGGCTGCCACTACGAATTAAAGGTGCTGTCGGTCGGCTGATCACCTCCATCGCGGCTACATCTCGGTCAACCAGTGCTTCGATCGCTGTTCGGTAGCTGTCCGTCATCAGTCGCGGATAGAGACCAATCCCGATGATCGGCACCAGCAGACAGCCGATGATGTAGATCTCGCGGGGCTCCGCATCCACCAGGTTGGTGTTGGTGGTGAGCTGTGCGTTTTCCTTGCCAAAGAAAATTTCTCTCAACATCGAGAGCAGATAGATCGGCGTCAGGATCACACCGATTGCAGCGAGTCCGTCGATCACGATCCTGAAGCTGAGTGTGTAGGCCTCGTCGGTTGCGAAGCCTGTGAACACCATCAATTCACTGACAAATCCACTCATGCCCGGGAGTGCGAGGGACGCCAGGCAGCAGACGGTCCACAGAGCAAACATGACCCGCATCTTCTGGCCCACCCCACCCATCTCATCGAGCTGCAGGGTGTGGGTGCGGTCATAGGTGGCGCCCACCAGGAAAAATAGGCTGGCCCCGATCAGGCCATGGCTGATCATCTGCAACATCGCGCCACTCGTTCCTAGAGCGCTGAAACTGCCGATGCCAATCAGCACAAAGCCCATATGGCTGATAGAGCTGTAGGCAATTTTTCGTTTGAGGTTGCGCTGAGCGAAGGAGGTGAGGGCTGCGTAAATGATGTTGACAACACCCAGCACGACCAGAAGTGGTGCGAATTGGGCATGCGCTTCAGGCAGCATTTCGGCGTTGAAGCGCATCAGGGCATAGCCGCCCATTTTCAGCAGGATGCCCGCCAGCAGCATGTGCACTGGAGCTGTCGCCTCACCGTGAGCATCCGGCAGCCAGGTGTGCAGTGGAACGATCGGTAATTTGACTCCGAAGGCGATCAGCAGACCGGCGTAACAGAGCAACTGAAATCCTGTGCTGAACCCCTTCTGTGCCAGCACGGTGTACTCAAAGTTGGGCGTACCGCCTCCCATGAAGCCCATGGCCAGAGCCGCAAGCAGGATGAACAGCGAGCTGCCAGCCGTGTAGAGGATGAACTTGGTGGCAGCGTACTGACGCCTCTTGCCCCCCCAGATGGCCAGCAACAGGTAAACAGGCAGCAGTTCCAGTTCCCAGGCCAGGAAAAACAACAGCATGTCCTGCACTGCGAACACTGCGATCTGGCCGCCATCCATGGCCAGAATCAGAAAGAAGAACAGCTTGGGTTTGAAGGTGACCGGCCATGCGGCCAGGACCGCCAGCGCGGTGATGAAGCTGGTGAGCAGGATCAGAGGCATGGACAAGCCATCGGCCCCAACGGCCCACGTCAGTCCCAGATCTGGTAGCCAGCTGACCCGTTCTGAGAGCTGCAGGCCGCTGAAGCTGGGGTCATAACCGCTCAGATAGGCCCCCACCGTGATCAGAAAGGTGACGAGCGCGATGCCCAGAGCGAACCAGCGGACTTGTCGCCCTTCTCCCTGATCAGGGATGAAGGGGACGATCAACGCGCCCACGATCGGGAAAAGGATGGAAAGACTCAGCCAGGGGAACTGAGCTGGAATGATTCCTGCTGCGATATCCGCTGCAGGGTCAAAGGGAGCACTGACGGCAAACTCCAGCAACGAAAAGGCCTTTCACCACTGTTCGGAGTGTAGAAATCCTGGCTGTACTGACACTGACTCGATAGGCGTTGACACACATAAGCCGGTTGATGTGCTGATCTGCTGATCAGATCTCTCCAGAACCCTGAAGAGCGGGAAAACGTTGACCGCCTCAACAACCACAACGTTTGAGGTTGTTGACATGGTCGGTGCATTCATCTTCATTTCCGTGCAGCTCCCGCCTTGTCACCTTGCTGGATTCAGCACGACAAGGTCGTTGTTTTCAGAGATAACGAACCTGTCGGTTCAGCAACAAAAAAGCTCCCTTGTTGAGGAGGCTTCACGAGTTCGAACAATCAATCGAGATCTGCAGACTTCAGATCAGAAACGGAAGGAGGTCTTCATCATGCCGCCCAAACTGAGTGAAGCTTTCTTCCTGAGTTGCAGCTCCCAGAGGGCTGCTCAGCTTGATGATGAATGAGGCACTGTGCACTTGATGAGGTCAATTAATCGGGCCGCCAAGCACACCAAAGAGCACCACCAGGCCAATGACACCACCAAACACGATCAGGGCGTAGAACTGGGCGCGGCCGGTTTCGAAGTATTTGAGACCTTCGCCGCTGCCCAGCGTGAGCAGGCCGGTGAGGTTCACGACGCCATCAACCACTTTGGCGTCAACTTCCAGCACCTCTCGTGCAATTTTGCGGCTGCTGCGGACGAACAGCTTGTCGTTGATGTCATCCAAATACCACTTGTTGGCAAGGAAGGCATTAACGGCTGGGAAGCGAGCTGCGACCAGCTCACCTAGATCGATTCGACGCAGGGCATAGGCGAGCACAGCCACGCTGATTCCGATCACGGAGATGGCAACGGAGGCTCCTGCCAGAGGCAGGAATTCTCCCCAACTGAAATGCTCCGCCATCTCAAGGGCTTCTTCGGGGTCAAGAAGTCCGGCAAAGCGGCTATTCCAGGGAGTGCCGAGCAGACCGATCAGGACGGAGGGGACCGCGAGCACCACCAGCGGCAGGGTCATCGGCCATGGCGATTCATGCAGGCTGCCCGCATGGTGGGCATGTTCCTCATCCACGGCCTTGCCTGCGGCAGCCATCAGCTGAGCCTGCATGGCCTCATCGTTGCCGCGAAAGTCTCCCTCGAAGGTGAGGAAATAAAGCCGGAACATGTAAAACGCGGTCATGCCGGCGGTGAGAAAGCCCACCACCCAGAGGATGGGAAATGTGCCAAAGGCTTGTCCAAGAATTTCGTCTTTGCTCCAGAAGCCTGCCAGTGGAGGGATGCCACTGATGGCGATGCAGCCAATCAGGAAGGTAATCGCTGTGATCGGCATCTTTTTGCGCAGACCGCCCATCAGTCGCATGTCCTGGGCGAGCACAGGTTCATGTCCCACCACATCCTCCATGGCGTGAATCACTGATCCCGACCCCAGGAAGAGCATCGCCTTGAAGAAGGCATGGGTCACCAGGTGGAACATGCCGGCAACGGGGGCTCCACAGCCCATGGCCAGCATCATGTAGCCCAGCTGGGACACGGTGCTGTAGGCCAGTCCCTTTTTGAGGTCCATCTGGGTGAGGGCGATCGAGGCTCCCAGAAAGCAGGTGATCGTGCCGGTGACTGCGATGAACACTCCCACGCTCGGAAATTGGCTGTAAAGCGGTTCGAGACGTGCCACCAAAAACACGCCGGCAGCCACCATCGTGGCGGCGTGGATCAGTGCCGAGATCGGTGTTGGACCTTCCATCGCATCCGGCAGCCAGACGTGAAGAGGGAACTGGGCCGATTTCGCCATCGGACCCATGAACACAAACAGACAGAGAAGGAGAGCTGCCCAGCCCGGCACGATGCCGCTGCTCACTCCCGCTGAAAGCCCATCGGCGATTCCCTGGAAGTCGAAACTGCCTGTAGCCCAGAACAGACCGAGGATGCCGAGCAAGAGGCCGAAGTCACCAACCCTGTTGACCACAAAAGCCTTCTGAGCGGCATGTGCTGCGCCGTCTCGGTCGTACCAGAAGCCCACCAGCAGATAGGACGACATGCCCACCAACTCCCAGAACACATAGATCTCGAGCAGGTTGGGGCTCACCACCAGTCCAAGCATCGAACTGCTGAAGATGGCCAGGTAGGTGAAAAAGCGCACGTAGCTCTTGTCGTGCGCCATGTAGCCGTGTGAGTAGATCATCACCAGCAAGGCCACAGTGGTGACCAGAGCCAGCATCACTGCGGCAAGAGGGTCGACCACGTAGCCCATTGGCAGGATGAAATCCCCTGCGCTTGCCCAAATAAACAGGTGTTCGACCGGCGGTGCGCCTCCCAGTTGCTCCAAGAGCACCGCATAACTGATCACTGCGGCAGCACCAATGCAGCTGATCAGCAGCACGGCCACCGGTTTTCGCAATCGGTTGATTGTGCGGTTGAAGCTGATCAGACCCAGACCAGTGATCAGGGCCCCGAACAAGGGCAGCACTGGAATCAACCAGGCGGAGTCGGCAGCCGAGGGCATCCAGGCAAAACAGCTTGTAGCGAGTGTAGGCAGCTCAGTTCAACAATTCTCCGAGACGCGAGTGCAGAAAGGCCATGCCTCCTCTGGGGATGTAGCGGTGCGCCCACCAGAACACCCCGACTGCGATGGCGATGCCCAGCTGAGCCGGTCGGACCAGCTCGCTCAACACCAGCTGTTGGCGCCCATCGATCACGGCGGCGAACGGAACCACGGATGTTTCGGCCTGAAGACTGTCGAAAGCTTCTCCGAAGCGTGCTTTGAGTCGTCGGTCGCCATGCCAGACGGCAAAGAGATGATGCGCAATCAGACCTGCACAGGTCACCAGCATGAAGCTGCTTCCAATCCAGAGTGCATGGCTCATGCACCAAAGAATCTGACCGACAGCCTGAGGATGTCGGCTGATCCGGATGATTCCTGTGGCATAGAGACGCACCTGAGGCTTCAGCACCGCAGGGATCTCCAGCAGGTTGTAGGTGGCTGGGTAGAGGAACAGGAAACTGATCGCTGTCACAACCCAGATGGATGGCACCATCCCTGGCACACCCTGAAGATTCCAGATCCGGATGCCGTCATAGCGGTGAGCCAGGAAGTAAGCGATCACCACAACGGCTGAGGGAATGCTCAGGGCTGCAAACACCAGCCGCCAGGCTCGCGCGCCGATCTTGGCCTCAGCCCGTGTTCGCAAGGCTGCGCCACCGCTGTGAATCACTGCGAAAACAACGAGCAACCCCAGCATCACCAGGCTGCTGTGATGGATGCCTGCTGTTGCGTCAGCCAACGAGATGCTGCGAGAGCCGTGATTCTGGCGTTCGGCAGGGAAGGGGACCCCTACAGTTTTTAGGCTTCTGCTGTTTTTCGGGCAGCTTTCCATGGCCGATCTGCCCTTCACCCTGGATCAGCTGCGCATCCTGCGGGCCATCGTCAGTGAGGGCAGTTTCAAAAAGGCAGCCGACAGTCTTTATGTGACCCAGCCGGCGGTGAGCCTGCAGATTCAGAATCTGGAGAAGCAGCTGGAGGTTGCCCTGTTCGACCGTGGCGGTCGCAAGGCTCAGCTCACAGAAGCGGGCCACCTTCTGCTCAGCTACTGCGATCGAATTCTCAGTCAGTGTCATGAGGCGTGCAGGGCGCTAGATGATCTTCACGACCTCAAGGGGGGCTCTTTGCTGGTTGGCGCCAGCCAGACCACCGGGACTTATCTCATGCCTCGCATGATCGGTTTGTTCCGCCAGAAATTCCCGGATGTGGCCGTGCAGCTGCATGTGCACAGCACCCGGCGTACCGGCTGGAGTGTCGCTAATGGACAGATCGATCTGGCGATCATCGGTGGTGAATTACCAGCTGAACTGAATGAACTGCTGCAGGTTGTGCCTTATGCCAGTGACGAGTTGGCTCTGGTGCTGCCTGTGAAGCACCCCCTCGCGCGTCTGGTGGAGCTCAGCAAGGATGACCTTTATCGGCTTGGTTTTGTGAGCCTGGATGCGCAGTCGACCACTCGCAAGATGGTTGATCAGTTGCTCGGCCGCTCCGGATTGGATGTTCAGCGGCTGCGGATTGAGATGGAACTGAACTCATTCGAAGCGATCAAAAATGCCGTTCAGGCAGGTCTGGGCGCGGCTTTCCTGCCAGTGGTCTCGATCGAGCGTGAGCTCACTGCCGGGACCTTGTTACGCCCAACCGTCGTCGACCTTCAGGTGCGTCGTCAGCTCAAGTTGATCACGAACCCATCTCGCTATTGCTCCCGAGCAGCCGAAGCCTTCCGGCGAGATGTATTGCCGGTCTTTGCAAGTGCTGACAGTCCCTTGCGTCAGGGAAGGGCTGCCGCAGTGCCTCAGGACATCAGCTTTGAGCAAACCGGGGAGATCGATCAGAACTGATCGGCTTCCGGAGTGATTCCGACAGTGTCATCCGCCACTCCTCGGGTCAGGAACTTGTTCTGAGTGATGTCGGTCTGGTAAACGCAACGCACAACAGGTTTGTCACGCACTGAGCCGATGTAGGCAAAGGTGTTCATCCGCTGTTTGCATTCCCTCTCCTGCGCTGAGGTGATCGCCCCTTCCTTGCGCAGCACCGCCCAGTTCTCTCTTCGAATCACGCATCCAGGCTGCAGGGTCGGCTGAGTGACAAAACTGCTGGATGGATTCAGCGTCGTATACATCTCGATATCCATCACAAAGGCACTGGCACCCCACTGCCTGCAGAACTCGGGGTCTGGCACTGCCATGTCCAGCTGTTGTGAGCTGGCGATGTTGCCTTGGTCGCCCTGAGTGGTGCTGGTGACGGCACTGCCAATGCCGATTCCCACAATCAGAACCCCAGCCAGCACAGCAATGGTGGCCGTGTTCAAGCTCATGCCGTTGCCACCATTCTTCGGAGGAGGTGGCCCTCCGTATCCTCTGCCGTCCCGGCGGTCATCCCTGCGCGGCTCATCACGGCGTCGGTCACCGCTTCTCCGGTCGTAGCCGGAGCCGGAACGGTCGTAGGGGGATCGACTCACAGCAGTTCAGGCGTTCTGGGAAGACCCATCGAATAGTTGAGGACTCGGCAGTCGGGGTTGTAACTCAGCTTTCCGGCCTGCAGCAGCTCGCGGATGCAGCCTTCTAGTTCCGTGCCGATGCGACGCAGGTTGTAGTCATTCAGAGCTTGACCGTCATGGCTCTTGACCAATTCGCGGAAGCGTTGCTGGACAGTCTCGACCGTGCTGTCAGACCAGACGAATTCGTTGTCGGGATCCAAGTCGAGGGTGAGTTGACTCGGGTCGGCGATCAGATCACCATTCTCGACCCGCGCTGTGAACAGGCGCACGTGACGGGTGGTGCTCTTCAGCAGGGTCTCGGCCATGAATCAAGCGAAGCGATGCGAACACCGCGCAGGCGTATTGCAAGTGACTTTAGGAAGCGGAGAGGAGACCTCTCCTTTTAAGGTTGTTTTCAACTTGTGTTCAGAAGCATGCGTGTCGCCATTGCGGGGGCCGGTTTGGCAGGTCTTTCCTGCGCCAAGTATCTGGCCGATGCTGGCCATACGCCCGTCGTGGTCGAAGCTCGCGACGTGCTCGGTGGCAAGGTTGCAGCCTGGAAAGATGAGGACGGTGACTGGTATGAGACCGGGCTCCACATCTTTTTCGGGGCCTACCCGAACATGCTTCAGATCTTCAAAGAGTTGAACATCAAAGACCGGCTGCAGTGGAAGAGTCATTCGATGATCTTCAATCAGCAGGAGGAACCAGGCACTTACAGCCGCTTTGATTTTCCTGATCTGCCAGCCCCTGTGAATGGTGTGGCCGCGATCCTGGGAAACAACGACATGCTGAGCTGGCCAGAGAAAATCAGCTTCGGCCTGGGCCTTGTGCCTGCGATGCTTCGGGGGCAGGGGTATGTCGAAGAGTGCGACAAGTATTCCTGGACCGAGTGGCTGCGGGTCCACAACATTCCCGAGCGGGTGAACGATGAAGTGTTCTTGGCGATGAGCAAGGCGCTGAATTTCATCGACCCCGATGAAATCTCCGCCACGGTTGTGCTCACAGCCCTCAATCGTTTCCTGCAGGAGAAGAACGGCTCCAAGATGGCTTTCCTCGATGGAGCACCGCCGGAGAGGCTCTGCCAGCCGATGGTGGAGCACATCGAATCGCTTGGCGGTGAGGTTCACCTCGATTGCCCGCTGCGTGAAATCAAGCTCAATGGCGATGGCACTGTGGCTGCCTTCCACATCGGTGGCATCAAGGGCAAGGAGAGCTTCGATCTCACCGCCGATGCCTACGTCAGTGCTCTACCGGTGGACCCTTTCAAGTTGCTGCTCCCGCAGCCTTGGAAGCAGATGGACGTTTTCAAAAAGCTCGACGGTCTGCGTGGAGTGCCTGTGATCAACCTGCATCTCTGGTTCGATCGCAAGCTCACCGATATTGATCACCTGCTGTTCAGCCGCTCGCCACTGCTCAGCGTCTACGCCGACATGAGCATCACCTGCAAGGAGTACGAAGACCCTGATAAGTCGATGCTGGAGCTTGTGTTCGCTCCCGCCAAAGACTGGATCGGACGTTCAGATGAAGAGATCATCGAGGCCACGATGGGTGAACTCAACAAGTTGTTCCCCACTCACTTCGGTGGAGATAACCCCGCCACGCTGCGGAAATTCAAGGTGGTGAAGACACCTCTATCGGTGTACAAAACCACGCCTGGTTGCCAGCAGCTTCGTCCGGATCAGACCACGCCGATCAAAAACTTTTTCCTGGCGGGCGATTACACAATGCAGCGCTATCTCGCATCCATGGAAGGTGCAGTTCTCAGCGGCAAACTCTGTGCAGGGGCGGTGGACCGTAAGAGCGATCAGCTGGCATCATCGTCTCCAGCCATCGAGCCGGTTTCGGCCTGAGTCATGCCTCTCGCAGCTCCGGACCTCGACGCAGCCTTCGAGGCCTGTCGTCGGGAGACCGCCGAGTGGGCCAAAACGTTCTATCTCGGAACGCTGCTGCTCCCCCATGAGAAGCGTCGGGCAATCTGGGCGATCTACGTCTGGTGCAGACGTACCGATGAGCTCATGGACAGTCCTGAGGCTCAGGCTCGTCCTGTGGAGGAGCTGGCCGATCGTCTGAATCGCTGGGAGTTGAAAACCCGCGACCTGTTCAAGGGACAGGTCGAGGATGAGCTCGATGCGGTGATGGTCGACACGCTCGAGCGCTTTCCTCAGAGCATTCAGCCCTATCTCGACATGATCGAGGGACAGCGCATGGATCTCACCTGGACTCGCTACCCCCGTTTCGACGATCTCAGGTTGTACTGCTACAGGGTTGCAGGAACAGTTGGCCTGATGACTCAGGGGGTCATGGGTTTGGATCAGGCTTACAGCTCTGCGCCTTGGAGCGATCGTCCTGATACGTCAGATGCCGCAGTTGCCCTTGGAATCGCCAACCAGCTCACCAATATTCTTCGTGATGTTGGAGAAGATCGCGGTCGTGGTCGGATCTATCTGCCGTTGGAAGATCTTGAGCACTTCGGATATTCCGAAGATGACCTGATGGCAGGTCGCATCAATCAGGCCTGGAAGGATCTCATGGCGTTTCAGCTGAGCCGCGCACGTGCGTGGTTTGATCGCTCTGAGGCTGGAGTGCGCTGGTTGTCCCGCGATGCACGATGGCCAGTCTGGACATCCCTACGCCTCTACAGGGGGATTTTGGATGTGATCGAGCGCCACGATTATGACGTCTTCAACAAGCGCGCCTACGTGGGAAAGCTCAACAAGTTCCTTGACCTTCCTCGCTCCTTTGTCCTCGCTCAGTCTCGCTAATCGGCTTAGGCCAAAAAAAACCGGTCATCTCAGATGACCGGTGATGCTGATCAGATCAAACGACTGTTCAGACAGCCGTTTTCTGATTTCCAAGAAGTTCCTTGAGTTTGGAAAGTTCACCTGCCCAGCGGGGATCTGGTGCCTCTTCGGCTTTGGCATCACTGTGAACAACCTTGTTGACAGCTTTGCGAGCTGAGCCCGGTGCATGGCCACTGGCCTGTCCGCGTCGCCCACCGCCGCCGGCATTGCTGTCGCGCCGCTCCGAGCGTTCGACACGGAGTGAATTCCCTCCGAGTTCCTTGCCGTTGAACTGTTCAATCACGGCATCAGCGACTTTTTCGTCGTCGACGTTCGCGAAGCCGAAGCCTCGGCAGGCACCTGTTTCACGGTCGAGAACGGCCTTGAAGCGAATTCCCTCCCCAACGCTGGTGAGCTGAGCTTCAAGCTCTTTGCTCTCAAAATTCTGCGGCAAATTGCCGATGTAAAGACGCACGCTCATGAAACGGGGAAGGGAAACGGAAGACTGCGTGTCAGGCCGATCGTTGTCGTCGCTGCAAGGGCAGTTAATCACAGGACCCATTCGGGTCTGTCTGAACCTCTTGGTGGAACAACCAGGATCGGGCTGCGTTCAGCGCCTGCTCGCGAGTTGAAACCCGACCATACGCACGCTCAAGGCTCAAGTGTTGAATCAGAGCGCCCAACGTGGGTCCAGGCGAAATCTGGAGGGTTTCCTGCAGGTCTGTGCCATTGAGAGGTGGCCGTGGATGGAAGAGGGGGTCCTGGGGGTCTCTCCAGCGCTCCAGCCATGACTGCTGTAGTGCTGCGGGCCAAGTCAAGATGAGCGCAGGTAAATCCTGTTCAAGATCCATGTGGAGCCGTAATCGTTCTGGCTCCGTCAAAGCATCCGGACAAGGACATCCCCCGCTGGCTGTTGAACGCTGGATCCAATAACGCAGCCGTTCACAGCGCTGCAGCTGTCGGCGACTGAAACGAAGCTCTTTCAGTCCGGTATCCGGCAGCAGCCTGGTGAGCCTTGCGAGCGGCAGGGCTTGCTGGCGTTCGCTGTCTGTGAGCAGTTCGCTTGTCTTTGCCGCCCCGAGCGGTTGTTGATCACCAGTGGCTGAGCTCTGCCTCGTCCAGGGCTTCAACAGCTCCAGTTCCAGAAGAGTCGCCATGGCTCGGTCGGCAGCAGGTGCTGCGACAAGCCGCAGCAGTTCAGCCTGGATCCGTTCCGGCGCTGCACGGGGAAGCAGGGAACGGTTGCGCTGCAGCATCTTCAGCGTCTGAGCGTCCAGGCGCATATTCAGTTCCGCGGTCAGGCGCAGGCCTCGCAACAAACGCAGGGGATCCGCCTGAAGATTGGCTTCGTTAACCGCGACCACCCGGGCGTCCTGCAGATCCTCAAGACCACCTGTGGGATCGAGCAGCCTTGGGGTGCCGTCAAAGCTGAGGGCAATGGCATTCAGCCGGTAATCGCGACGGTTCAGATCGTCCTCCAGCGTTTTCCCGTCCTGTCGGGCCAGATCGATTGTCCATCCCCCCAGCACGAGGCGGCCCATGTCCCGTTGCTCATCGAGGACAACGCAGGCCCCGCCAAGCTTCTGCGCCAGCTGTCGTGTGCTCTTGAGGGCGTTGTCCGGCACCACCAGGTCCAGGTCAGGAGCATCAGAAAGCCTGTCCAGGAATGCATCACGAACGGCCCCTCCCACCAGCACTGATCCCATCGGGAGCTCTGTGGGCCGCACCGGCCAGCTGTCTGGTTTCAAACGCTGCCAGATGATTTCAGCCAGCCTGCCCCGATCTCCCGTCAGAATGGATGACGAACTGGAGCGGGGGGGCATGTGCATCTGTGTGGACTGCCGCTGGGTGGACCGCTGTCAGGCCTATCACGCTGTGGAGCGTCAGCATGGTGCCCCCCATCTCGCTGAGACACCTGATCTGAAGCCTGCGGATCCTCGAATCCACATCAGCGTGATGGACTTGCCGGCCGGGCAGGTCGGTGTCGAATGGGATGTGCGTGGCTGTGGATCGTTTCAACTGGATCAAGGGCGTTGGAGTCGACTCAGGCCCGGTGAGGAGGTGCCTACATGAGCGACTGGCTGCTCGCTCTGCACAGCTCCACAGAAACTCTTGGGATTGCACTGGTGGCTGCAGACGCCCCCATCGGGGAAGCCCGCGTGATCTGTCGCTCGCTTGGACGCGCGCTCACCAATGAGCTGGTGATCTCGCTGCAGCAGCTGTTGCCCGCTGATCAGTGGGCAGATATCAGAAGGCTTGCTGTGGCCACAGGACCGGGCGGATTTACGGGCACCCGTCTCACTGTTGTTTTGGCCAGGACGCTGGCTCAGCAGTTGGGGACACCACTGCACGGTGTAAGCAGTTTCGCCTTAATGGCTCCAAGGCTTCATCAACAGCTGCCGGAGCTGCAGCGCGACCAGCCGTTTTCGATTGTGCAGACACTGCCCCGCAGGGGACAGGTCGCCGGCCGCTACAGGATTGTGAAGGCCGAGGTGGAGGAACTGGAATCCCCTCGCTTGCTCAGCGAGCGCGATCAGCCTGCTCCAGCTGTTGAGATGGCTGTTGATGTTGCTGCGGATGTGCGGCAACTACTGCGCTACTGCCGTGAGTGTCATGACCGAGACCTTCCAGGTCCATGGGACCCGGTCCTGCCGATCTATCCCACTTCCCCTGTGGGGCCAGTCTGATGGGGTTTGGTGGTCGCTCGCTGCTGCTCTGTGCAGCCGTTCTGGCCGGAGCCGCTGTAGCTGGTCCCCTGCGCCCCTTCGCGGAAGCTGCTCTCACCAATCATCAGCCCCAGCGCATTCTGGTGCTCGGTGGCGATGCTGATCGTGAGCGGATGGGTCTGTATCTGGCGCGCCGGATGAACCTGCCTTTGGTCGTGAGCGGGGGGACCAACCCTGAATATGCCCAGTCTCTGGTTCGTGATGCCGGTCTCACGCAGGACCGGGTTCGATTGGATTACAGGGCGAAGGACACGCTCGGAAATTTCACGTCGCTGGTGGACGAACTGCAAAGGGATGGGGTGCATCATCTCTTGCTGGTCACCAGCGAAGACCATCTGCCACGGGCGATGGCTGTTGGCGGCATCGTTGCTGGCAGCCGTGGCATTCGGCTGACAGGTGTTCCAGTCAGCTGTCGGCCCCAATGCCGTGATGAAAGCCTGAGCAAGCGTGTTGGAGATGGCTTACGCGCGGCTGCCTGGGTGATCACAGGTCGGGATTTCAAGCCATGGGCTCGCAGACACTGGCCTCAGCTCTTCAGTGCTCAATGATCGAGCAGGGCGTTGATCCGTCGTTGCAGTTCGCGTGTCGTCGCCTCCAGGTCAGGTTTGCGCCTGCTGGTTGGTGCGGGAATGGGCGTGCCAATTCGCATCTCAAGCTTCACCAAGCGCGGCAGATTGCGACCAGTACCCAGGGCTCTGTGGCTGTTGAGGATGGCGACTGGCAGAAGCGGAGCTCCTGACCTCGCCGCCAGCAGAGCTGCGCCTGGCATGGGCTGGTTCACGCGACCATCCGACTGTCGGGTTCCATCGAGAAAGACGCCGATGGCCCACCCATCGTTGAGTCTGGCGGTGGCTGTGCGAATGGCTTCACGATCGCTCGCTCCACGCTTGACCGGGTAGGCGCCGCAGGCTCGGATCAGATGGCCAAGGATCGGGATTCCGAACAGCTCGGCTTTGGCCATGAACGACACCGGTCGTCCCAGAGCATGGCCAAGCAAGGGTGGATCGAGATGCGATCCATGGTTCGCCACAACAACCAGGGGGCCATCCATCGGCACGTTGCCGTTGCCGCGGGTGCGTCCGCGGAACAGCATCCTGAACACTGGAAACACCAGTAGCCCACTGACCAGCCTGTAGGTGAGGCTTGGTCGCGGCGCCTTCAGTGGCTGCAGGTCGCTGGTGTTGGTTGCAAGGTTGCTGCTCACATTCACAGACCCAGGTCGCCAACGCTGGCCAGCTGCGACGTGGTGACCCCTTTCATGGCACGTTTGGCTAGACCGCTGAGCACGTTGCCAGGACCGATTTCAACCAGGGTGTCCACGCCCGATGAGGTCATTGCCGCCATCGTTTCCCGCCAACGCACGCCAGTGGTCATCTGGCGACGCAGTCGTTGCTTCAGTTCACCGGCATCGCGGCTGGGGGTGGGGTCGGTGTTGCTGAACACCGGGAAGCGAGCATCTGCGAAGGCCACAGTGTCGAGATGGGACGCGAAGGCATCTGCCGCCTTCGCCATAAAGGGGGAATGAAAGGCTCCGGAGACGGCGAGGGGAATGGCTCGTTTGCAGGTGAGTGCTTCACTCAGCGCGTTCACCGCCTCTGGGCTGCCTGACAGCACGACCTGGGCATCACTGTTGTCATTGGCAATCACCACACCTTCAGTGGCATCCACAAGGGTCTCCAGTTGGCTGCGGTCAAAACCGATCACTGCCGTCATTGCGCCTCCTCCTGCACTTGCCATCAGCTCCGATCGGCGTTGCATCAGCTCCAGGCCGGTGGCGGCATCGAACACACCAGCCGCGTAAAGCGCCACCAGCTCGCCAAGGCTGTGTCCGGCCACCAGGTCGGGTTGCCTGCCCTGGCGCAGCAACTCATCCACAATCAGCGATTCCACCGCAAACAGAGCTGGCTGGGTGTTCCGGGTGTCGTTCAAATCGGAGGGGCTGTCAGCATCTGAGCCTTCACCCCGGCAGATCTTGAGAAGGTCTCTGCCAAGCAGGTTCGATGCCAGAGCGAAGCGTTCCTCCGCGCCAGGCAGGCTGAGGACGGGGTCGGCCATGCCGGTTTTCTGAGACCCCTGACCGGGGAACACCCAGGCGATCGACATTCACAGTGGCGCAACGGTGTTGGGAGCCTAGGCGGGACCCTGCCAGCGCAATAGGGCTGCTCCCCAACTCAGACCAGCTCCAAAACCACTGCTTGCCAGGAGGTGTCCAGGCTGGATTTTGCCGTTCCGCACGGCTTCATCAAGAACCAGAGGGATGGTTGCCGCTGAGGTGTTGCCGTAGTGCGCCAGGTTGCTCAGCACTTTGGCCCTGGGAATCGCAAAGCGATCGGCGACGGCATCGAGGATGCGCTGATTAGCTTGATGCAGGAGTAGCCAGTCGATTGTTTCAGGGCTAACCGCACAGCGTTCAAGCAGGCATTGCAAGACCGCCGGCACTTCGCGCACGGCGAATTTGTAGACCTCCTGACCATTCATCTCGATCGGTCGGTAGCCACCCAGGCGATGGCGAGCATCGTCTGCCAAGGGTGCATCGCTGTCGAGAGCAGGCAGGTTCAGCACCCCACCGCGGGCCCCATCACTGCGCAGCAGAAACCCCAGGAGTCCGTCGTCATCGCTGGCTTCAAGGGCGACAGCACCGGCACCATCGCCGAACAGCACACAGCTGCGGCGGTCATCCCAGTCCACGAAACGGCTCAACTGATCAGCACCGATCACAAGAGCCCGTCGCATGGCGCCTGTGCGCAGATACTGAGCGGCCGTCACCAGCGAAAACAGAAAACCGCTGCAGGCGGATGTGAGATCAAAAGCCACGGCATTCGAAGCACCCAGTGCGGCCTGCACTGCCGGGGCTGAGCCAAACAGATCATCTGGCGTTGAGGTCGCGAGCAACACCAAGTCGAGGCTGTTAGCGGACCAACCGGCCATCTCCAGAGCCGATCGACCGGCCTCAGCTGCAAGGTCGCTGAGGCGTTGATCTGGACTGCTCACCCGTCGCGTGGAGATGCCTGTACGGCTGCGGATCCATTCATCGCTGGTTTCCACACGCTGACCCAGCTGATGGTTGGTGATCACCTGGGCTGCCTGGGCACTGCCGCTGCCGATCAGAGCGACGCCTCGAGAGTGCGGTGATGCTCCAGCCAAAAGAGGGTCCAAGCAGTGGCGTCAGTCAATCACAGTCCGCCAGAACGCCTGTCAGGCAAGGGGGTTGATCATGCTCGCGAGGTGGCTTTAGCTCCCAGCTGGGCGAGATGATCCATTACGCCATGACTGGCGGCGGAATGGGCCAGTCGCAAGGCGCTGACCACTGACAAGGCTTTGCTGCTGCCGTGGCCGATCACGCAGATGCCGTTCACGCCCAGCAGCAGTGCTCCGCCATGTTCGGCATGGTCCAACCGCTTTTTGATGCGCTTGAGGTTGCTGCGCAGGAAGGCAGACCCCACCTTGCCTCGACGTCCACGTGGTAGTTCGGCTCTGAGGACGCCAAGCAGCACGCTGCCAACCGATTCAAGGAACTTGAGCAGAACATTGCCGGTAAAGCCGTCACAGACCACCACATCGAACTCTCCCGACAGCACATCCCGCCCCTCACAGTTGCCGGCGAAGTGCAGACGTGATTCTTCGATGAGCAGCTCATGGGTGCGCACGGAAAGATCGTTGCCCTTGCATTCCTCCTCGCCGATGTTGAGCAGTCCGATCCTGGGTTTGTTTACTTGCAGCACATCTCTGCAGTAGATGTCTCCCAGCAGGGCGAACTGGTGCAGGTAGGAGGGCTTGCAATCCATATTGGCTCCCACGTCGAGCACCAGCACTGGCTGGCCGGGATCTTTGGTGGGAAACAGGGCCCCGATGGCGGGTCGGTCGATGCCGGCCAGTCGTCCTAGCCGGAAGATGGCTGAAGCCATCACAGCCCCGGAGTTGCCTGCGGAGTAAACGGCTTGGGCCTCGCCTCGCTTCACGAGATCCATGGCCACGTTGATGCTGGCGTCGCGTTTGCGGCGCACCACCGTGGCCTCCTCATGCATTTCCACGGAGGGGCCGCTGGTGATCAGTTCCAGCCGGCCAGCATCAAGGGCCGCATTCAACGCGTCATCCAGGCCTGCAGCGGTGGCAGCTTCCAGCACCCGGTCCGTTTCGCCGACGAAGCGGATTTTCACGGCCAGCCGTTCGATGGCCTGGAGGCATCCCTCCAAAATCGGCACAGGAGCGTTGTCACCCCCCATTCCGTCCACGGCCACCCACACACGGTCACGGTCGTCGATCTCGAGTTCTTCGCCTGGAACCCCGCCCTGAAGGCGTCGGAGGGGATCCATCACGGGTTGCAGCACGGAGCCGGCCATGCTGCCGGCGCTGTTCACCACAGTTCCCGCCATGGAGGTGACGGAACCTGCCACATTCCCGGCGGCATTCGCTGACGTGGCTGCAGTGTCCACCAGGGTGGTCACTGCAGCATTGCGCCGATACCAAATCACAAGGCGTCGAACAGCCTTGGATCGGCGGGCTTTGATCCTCGGCGCAGCGTCCGGGGTGAGGTCAGGATCCTTCGGAGGCAACAGAATCGACGATGCGCTGGAACAAGTAGCCGGTGCCGCGAGCCGTGAGGATCAGCTCGGGGTTGGCTGGGTCGTCTTCCAATTTGGAACGAAGACGTGAGATATGAACATCCACGACCCGGGTGTCGACGTGGCGTTCAGGGGTGTAACCCCAGACCTCCTTCAGGATCTCACCGCGGCTGAACGGTTCGCCTGATCGGCTGACGAGCAGTTCAAGCAGACTGAATTCCATCCCGGTGAGACGGATGCGCTCATCGTTGCGGAACACCTGCCGCTTGTTGGTGTCGATCTTCAGGTCTGAGACCTGGATCACTCCGGAGTTGGGGATGCCGGCAGCGTGCTCTTTTTCCTCGCGTCGCAAAACGCAGCGGATCCGAGCCTCAAGCTCTTTCGGACTGAAGGGTTTGATCACATAGTCGTCCGCCCCGAGCTCCAGGCCCGTGATCCGGTCAGCGACATCGCCGAGAGCGGTGAGCATCACGATCGGAACATCCGACTCCTTGCGCAGTTCCTGACAGACCCCGTAGCCATCGAGCTTGGGCATCATCACGTCGAGTACGACCAGATCCGGGTTGCATTCCTGGAAGCTTTCCAGGGCCTCGGTTCCGTCGCAGGCCGTGACGACGTTGTACCCGATCATTGAGAGCCGGGTTTCGAGGATCCTGCGGATACTGGCCTCGTCATCCACTACGAGGATGGTTTCCTTAGAGGTGGAGGGTGCTGAGGCCGTCATATCGCCGACAAGGAGCGAAGATAGTGCTCACAAATAGGTGATTAGCGGGTTCAGTCGTTCACGTAGCGCCAACTTTCTTCATCATTCGACGTGCCCCGATCGGCCAATCTCTACGTCTGTCAGAGCTGTGGTGCCCAGACACGGCAGTTCTTTGGGCGGTGTAGCAGCTGCGGTAGCTGGAATTCTTTGGTGGAGCAATCGGCGCCCAAGGACGACGGCCGTCGCCGTCGCTCCGGGGCCGATCCCGCCGCCGCACCGAAGGCGCGTCGTTCCACGTCAATGGCATCCCTCGGCGATCAGCCCCTTCAGCGCATCGGCAGTGGTTACGGGGAGCTCAATCGCGTTCTTGGCGGCGGACTGGTCCCTGGATCACTGGTGCTGGTGGGGGGAGATCCTGGGATTGGCAAGAGCACACTGCTGTTGCAGAGCGCATCAGCCATTGCACGGGATCGTGTGGTGCTCTATGTGAGTGCCGAAGAATCTGCACAGCAGGTGAAGCTGCGCTGGCAGCGGCTCACTGCTGACAGCAGTGATCTGCAATTGCTGGCGGAGACGGATCTGGAGCTGGTGCTGCAGGAACTCGAAGCTCTGAGGCCAGATGTGGCCGTCATTGACAGCATCCAGGCCTTGCACGATGCCGAACTCTCCAGTGCACCTGGGTCCGTCGCTCAGGTGAGGGAATGTGCGGCTGCCTTGCAGAGACTGGCGAAGCGTCAGAACACCGCGTTGCTGCTTGTGGGCCATGTCACGAAGGAAGGCGCGCTGGCCGGTCCAAAGGTGTTGGAACACCTGGTGGATGCGGTGCTCACCTTCGAAGGAGATCGTTTCGCCAGCCATCGCCTGCTTCGGGCTGTCAAGAACCGGTTTGGTGCCACCCACGAGCTGGGGGTGTTTGAGATGCGTGGTCAGGGCCTGGAGGAGGTTGGCAATCCCAGTGAGCTATTCCTCAGTGGTGAGCGGGCCAATGGTGTGGCAACGATCGTTGCCTGTGAAGGCACCCGGCCGTTGGTGGTCGATCTGCAAGCGCTAGTCAGTGCCACCAGCTATGCCAGTCCCCGAAGGACTGCCACTGGGATCGCCGTCAACCGTCTGCATCAGATCCTGGCCGTGCTCGAAAAGCACATGGGCCTGCCACTCTCAAGGTTCGATTGCTATTTGGCCGTGGCTGGTGGCCTGGATGTGGAGGAGCCCGCGGCAGACCTGGGAGTGGCCGCGGCGGTGGTGGCCAGTTTCAGAGATCTGACTCTGCCGGCTGGCACCGTTCTGCTCGGAGAACTTGGCCTGGGAGGTCAGCTGAGACCGGTGGGCCAGCTCGAGTTGCGCCTGCAGGAGGCTGTTCGTCTGGGCTTCAGAAGAGCCGTCGTGCCTCGTGGGAGTGGCCTGGGTCCGGTCGCTTCCGGTCTGGATCTAGACCTGCTAGAGGCGGGGTCCATCACAGAAGCGCTCGTGTTGGGCCTCGGGGTGAACCCTGAGGAGGAGGCCTGAGCCCCTGCGACGGCTCAGAAGTAGACGTCGACATTGCTGCGGCCACTGGATTTGAGCCAGTTCTCGATGTCGAGATAGCCCCCTGGATTCAGACGCACTGCCTGCGTCCAGGCTTCAGCGGCTTTGTCGAGCCAGATGTCTGCTTCATCGCGGCGACCTTCTTCTTCGGCAATTCGTCCGCGTTTTTCGTAGATCAGCCCCATGTTTTTGAGACACGACGGCTGTTTGGGATTTTCATCAAGAGCCTGTTGATAGGTCTCGATGGCCCTGTCTTCTTCGCCGTTGCTCATATAGATGATCGCCATGTTCTTGAGGGTTTCTCCACGATCGATCGGGTTCTCCTCGAGCTTGAGGCTCTCCTCATAGTTCTCGAGGGCTTCGGCGTAATCACCGTCGTTCTGTGCAGACAGTCCATCGCGGTAGTACACATAGGCCTCCTTGGCCCGGGCATTGATCGGCAGCAGCTTCACAATCAGGTCGGCCATGACCGTGAAGCTCTTGTCGATGAAGTTGTCGTTGCGGTTGCTGCGTGGCACGGAAAGCCGGACGGATGAAACCATCCTGAACCCAACAGGTGCTGCCTAGCGTGGAGTGGTGTGAACCGTTGAAGTGTCAGCAGCGTCTTCCCGTCCACTTGACCCGACCGCGCACTCCCATGCGGTTCTCCTCGATGTCGAGGGAATGAAATGTGGGGCGTGTGTTCGCGCGGTGGAGCGCACGCTGCTCTCTCAGCCAGGTGTGCAGGAGGCCAGTGTCAACCTTGTGACCCGCAGCGCCTGGCTTCGACTCGATGGCGAGGCGACATCGTCGTCGCAACCGTTGCTTGATGACGTGCTGGCGGCTCTGCAGGGTCGTGGTTTTCCAGCACAGCCCCGTCAGAGCGGTTTGTTTGCCAAGGGAACTGAGCCCGATCGGACCCGGGGATGGTGGCAGCAGTGGCGACAGCTGATGGTCGCTCTTGTGCTGCTGCTGCTGTCGGTGCTTGGTCACCTTGCCGAAGCTGGAACGCTTTCATTGCCAGTGATCGGCACGCTCGGCTTCCATGCTGCCCTGGCCACGGTGGCTCTGCTCGGGCCTGGTCGCCCGATCCTGATCAGTGGCTGGTCTGCGGTTCGCAGCGGTGTGCCCAGCATGGACACCCTGGTCAGTCTTGGGGTCGGCAGTGCCTACCTCGCGAGTCTGGTGGCGCTGATCTGGCCTTCGGTGGGGTGGCCTTGTTTTTTCAATGAGCCCGTGATGCTTCTCGGGTTCGTGCTGCTGGGGCGTTTTCTTGAGGAGCGAGCCCGCCGGCGGACGGGCAGAGCCCTTCAGGAGCTCGCTGCACTCCAGCCCGATAGCGCTCGCCTATTGATGGCGGACAACACGGTTCGCGAGGTTCCCGTGGCTGTGCTCCGGCCAGGCGAATGCATCCAGCTGCTCGCTGGAGACAGAATTCCTGTGGATGGTGTGGTGCGGAACGGTTGTTCTGCTGTGGATTTGTCGAGCCTCACCGGTGAACCGCTGCCGCTCGAGGCCAAGCCAGGGACGGAGCTCAGTTCCGGTTGCCTCAATCTCGAGGCCAATCTGGAGATGGAGGTTCAGCGCGTTGGCAGCGACACGGCCCTGGCCAGGATCATTGCCCTGGTTGAGGAGGCTCAGGCCAGGCGAGCTCCCATTCAGGGTCTGGCCGACAGGGTTGCGGGCCGTTTTTGCTACGGCGTCGTCAGCCTGGCGCTCATCACCTTCCTGTTTTGGTGGCAGCTGGGCAGTCGTCTCTGGCCGCAGGTCCTGGAAGTTCCTGTGGTGCTCATGGATCATGGCCATGATGCTGCGCTTCATGGCGCCCTTGGCGTCGGAGCTCAGACACCGTTCGGTCTTGGACTTCAGCTGGCGATTGCCGTGCTCGTGGTGGCCTGCCCCTGTGCCCTTGGTCTGGCAACGCCCACGGTGATCACGGTCTCTTCAGGACTTGCCGCACGCCAGGGCTGGCTGTTCAGAGGCGGCGATGTGATCGAGCAGTCCGCGTCCATTCAGCGGATGGTCTTTGACAAGACCGGAACCCTCACCCTTGGTCGCCCGCTTGTGGATGCGGTGATGGCCAGTGACGATCCCTCCCGCACCATCCAACTGGCAGCGAGTCTGGAACAAACCAGCCGTCATCCTCTGGCTCATGCACTCTTGCAGGAGGCTCAGAGGCTCAATCTCACCCTTTTGCCGGTCACAGCCAGTCGGACCCTGCCAGGTTTCGGCATGGAGGGCACACTCGAGTCGCTGAAGGGACAACTGCGTGTTGGCTCTCCCGAATGGCTGCAGCAGGAAGGTGTGGTGTGGTCCGAAACGCAACGACAGGCGGTTGAGCAAGCTCTCAAGCGTGGTCAGACGCTCGTGGCAGTTGGTCTCGATGCCCAGCCGCTGGGGGTGGTGGCGATTGATGACCGCCTCAGGCCCGACGCACCCGTTGCACTGAAGCGTCTCAGGGATCAAGGGCTGGCCGTTGGGATGCTCAGTGGTGATCGCCGTCAAGCCGTCGAAAAAATCGGTCAGATGCTTGGCTTTTCAGCTGACGAACTGGCATGGCAACTTCTCCCGAATCAGAAGCTGGAGCGCCTCGAACACTGGCGCACCAACGAGACTGTGGGAATGGTCGGGGACGGCATCAATGATGCTCCCGCCTTGGCTGCGGCGGATCTGGGAATCGCCGTGGGAACCGGTACGCAGATTGCTCAGGACACCGCAGATCTGGTGCTGCTTGGTGATCGGCTCGAGGCTTTGCCGGAAGCCCTGACTCTGGCTAGACGCACGATGGCCAAGATTCGCCAGAACCTGTTCTGGGCGTTCGGCTACAACATGATCGCGTTGCCAGTTGCTGCAGGCGTTCTGTTGCCAGGCTTCAATCTGCTCTTGTCTCCGCCGCTTGCGGCACTGCTCATGGCCCTCAGCTCCGTGTCGGTGGTTCTCAATGCCCTCAGCCTGCGTATCCGCTGATCATGGCTGGACGTTTTCTGGTGCTTGAGGGCATCGATGGCTGTGGCAAAACCACGCAGCTTCGTCAGCTCGCCGACTGGCTTCCAGACAGTGGTCTGATGCCCTCCGGAGCGACGCTCCATCTCACGCGTGAACCTGGCGGCACACCCCTGGGTCGTGCGTTGCGCGAGCTGCTGCTCAATCCACCTGACGAGTCGGCTCCGAGTCCCACCGCCGAATTGCTGCTTTATGCCGCAGATCGCGCTCAGCATGTGGAACGTTTGATTCGCCCTGCTCTGAATCGGGGGGACTGGGTTCTTAGCGATCGTTTCAGCGGCTCCACCATCGCCTATCAGGGTGATGGTCGTGGACTAGATCTGCAGACCATCCTGGATCTGGAGCGGATCGCCACGGCTGGTGTCAGTCCGGATCTCACCTTCTGGCTTGATCTGCCACTGCAGGAGAGCCTCAAACGTCGCGGTGCCTGCATCGATGATCGGATCGAAGCGGAAGGAGAGGCTTTCCTGGCCAGGGTGGCCGAGGGATTCCAGCGGCTGTCAGCTGAGCGAAACTGGACTGCGGTGGCGGCGGATCAGAGCGCTGATCAAGTGCAGCAGGTCATTCGCACACGGCTGAGGGATTGGCTTGGAAAGGCACTGCTGTGACTGAGATGTTGTTCGGCGAGTTACAGGGGCAGCCGCTGGCGCAACGGCTCCTTGTTGCGGCTCTGGAGAACCGCCGACTGGCTCCCGCCTATTTGTTCAGTGGCCCTGATGGGGTGGGACGACGTCTTGCAGCGCTCCGTTTCCTGGAAGGTTTGTTGGGCGGAGGTCACTCCACTCCGCGCGAACGCCGGCGTCTTGAAGAACGCAACCATCCCGACTTGCTTTGGGTGGAGCCCACCTACAACCATCAGGGTCGTCTGATCCCACGATCGGAAGCCGAGTCACTGGGCGTGAGCAAGCGGACTCCTCCGCAGGTGCGCTTGGAGCAGATCCGAGAGCTAAGCAGATTTCTGGCCCGCCAGCCTTTGCAGTCACCGAGAGGTTTGGTGATTCTTGAACAACCTGAGGCCATGGCGGAGGGAGCCGCCAACGCACTGCTGAAGACCCTTGAAGAGCCAGGGCATGGGCTATTGATCCTGTTATCTGCTGCACCGGAACGACTCCTGACCACCATCCGATCGCGATGTCAGCAGATCCGTTTTACACGCCTTAGCGAGGAGTGCATGCGTTCAGTGCTGGCGCAATTGCCTGAAGGACAAGGGGAGCAAGCACTCGGCCTGGCGGCCAGTCATCCAGAGCTCCTGGCCCTGGCTGGTGGATCGCCTGGGGCTTTGCTGGACCACGTGCGGATGTGGTCCAGCATTCCTGAAGAGCTCAGACAAAGACTCCAGACCCTTCCCGCAACGCCTTTGCAAGCTCTGGGCTTGGCGCGAGATGTCACAGAGCAGCTGGAAGGAGATCAGCAGCTCTGGATGATCAACTGGTGGCAGCACCATCTCTGGAATGCATCCAGTCAGCCTGAGCGTTTGCAGAGGCTGGATCGTTTGCGCCAGCATCTTTTGTCGTTTGTTCAACCCAGGCTGGCCTGGGAGGTTGCGCTACTCAATTTGATTGAAACTTGATCAATGTCTGGTCAAGCGCTTGCGCGACTCTCCTGATCTTTTTGTTCACGGTCTTGGCGCGCCTGAGCCAAAACGTCTTGCAGACCTTCAAGCTGAGCTCCAGTCGGAAGCTCTAGGCAATAACCGGCTCCGTAAACCGTTTTGATGAAGCGCGGTTTGCGCGGATCAGGCTCCAGTTTGGTGCGCAAGTGGCGCACATGCACTCGGATGGTTTCGATGTCATCGTCAGGCTCGTATCCCCAGACTTCTTTGAGAATGAGAGAGGGGGCGACGGTCTGACCATGACGCTGCAACAGGCAGTGCAGCAGTTCAAATTCGAGGTGCGTGAGGCGTACAGGTCGGTCGAACCAGATCGCCTCAAACCGTTCCGGTACCAAGGTCAGTGGACCGTAACTGAGGATTTCGTGATGGTTGCTGCTTGTTCCAACCGGTGCACGATCGCTGCGGCGCAACAACGCCTTGACCCTGACTTGCAGCTCCTCCAGGTCGAAGGGCTTGGTCAAGTAGTCATCAGCTCCGGAATTGAAGCCACTGACTTTGTCTTTGGTTCCACCCAGGGCCGTGAGCATCAGGATCGGGATGGCCGCTGTGCGCTCATCGCGTCGAAGACGTTGACAGAGGGTGAGCCCATCGACTTTGGGCAACATCAGATCCAGCAGAATCAGATCTGGGCTGTACTGCAGCGCCAGTGCCTGGCCTTTGATTCCATCGTCGGCGCTTTGCACGTCGAAGCCACTGTGCTCAAGGTGACCACTCACCAGTTCGCGCATGTCCCGGTCGTCTTCGATTAGCAGGATGCAGGGCTTCATCGACAGAGCAGCGGAGGAAAAGGTGGACGAGGGTATGCCGCGTCATTGCTTGACAGATTCTCTCAAGGTTCTTTGTGGCTTGCATTGATGTCCTTAAAGGGAGTGAACAGGATCTCTTGGTTCAGAACTGCTGCTGCCACTAGGTTTTTGGCTTACTTCGACTCGGGTTGGAGGTCCGGCCTCTACAGAAAGTCTTCGGTTTCGGGGGGCAACTGTTAAGGAAATTCCTTTTTTCAAGGCATTTCCCAAGGCATCAATTCAGCTTTTTCGACGTTCAGCTGTTCAGCCTGGCGATAGTCCCTGAGATTGATTCAAAAAAAATCACCACAACTCGCCGAGTTGTGGTGATGAAGTTGATCAAAACTCCCCGGGCGGGATTCGAACCTGCGACCAATCGATTAACAGTCGACCGCTCTACCGCTGAGCTACCGAGGAATGTGACGTGGAGAACCTACCCCTCAGCCATGCCGTCCGGCAAGGGGTTCAAGTCGTCTTCGCAGCGCTGGACCGTTCTGCCATCCCCCGACTCGTCCTCGCTCCATCCGGGCAGCTCCATCAGCATGGTCCAGCTCGCCTAGTCGGTGGGTGATCCAGAGAGCTGTTAACGGAGAGCTGGAACGGTGGCAGAGCTGTTGGACCGTGCTCAAGATGGCTGACTGACTGGTGGGATCCAGCAGAGCTGTTGGCTCATCGAGAAGCAGAAGTGTTGCTTCACTGGCCAGCGCGCCGGCGATGGCCAGGCGTTGCTTCTGCCCTCCGCTCAGGGTGTGAATCGGACGGCCCGCCATCCCTGCAAGCCCGACCTGCTCCATCAGTCGATGGATTCTGTGCCGTTGTTCATGACGGCTCAAGCCGAGAGGCAGATTGAGCAGAAGCTCGCTGCCGCAGCTGGGTAATAACAACTGATGGTCTGGATTCTGGAAGACCAGGGCTGGTCTTAGGTGATGGCAAACAAGGCCCGACTGAGGACTGATCAGGCCGCTGATCATTCTGAACAAGGTGCTTTTGCCGCTGCCATTGCTGCCAACGAGCATCCAAAGTCCAGGGCCCGGTACCTCGAAACTGCAGCGGTCCAGAGCTTTTGTGCCGCAGGGCCAGCTGTAGCTCACTCGTTCGAACCTCAGCCCTGCCCGCGCGGTCTGTTGATCCGAGCTCATGCAGGTTCAGCCATCCAGAGAGAAGCCAGGGCGCTTGCTGCCACCCGCTGCGGCTGTTTTTTCGTAAATCTGCACCGCAAGCAAATCGCTGGTCAGCACACTGAGCCGTTTTCCTTCAACCTTCTCGCAGGTGAGTTCGAGCAATCGTGGTTGCCCCTGCTCGAGGGCCGTCCGCACTTGTTGATAGAGCCCCTCTGCAGCGTCATGCTCCTTGCGCTGCACGGACACGGGCATGGGGCTCATGCGCAGAGCCAGCTCAATCACGTACACGGTTGGATCTCTTCACTGCGTTCATCTTCGCGAATGAAAGGCAGCGGTGTAGTAATGGGCATTTCTACTTATGTCGCGCTCATTTTCTGAATCAGTGCCCACAGAATCGCTGACTCCAACTAGGCTCGTCACGTAACGCTTCATGAAGCTCCCCTCATGACGATCGCTGTAGGACGCGCGCCACAGCGGGGATGGTTTGACGTCCTCGATGACTGGCTCAAGCGCGACCGCTTCGTTTTTGTCGGCTGGTCCGGCATTCTTCTCTTCCCAACGGCCTACTTGGCCATCGGTGGCTGGCTCACAGGCACCACCTTTGTCACCTCCTGGTACACCCACGGCATTGCCTCGTCGTACCTGGAAGGTTGCAACTTCCTGACTGCTGCTGTGTCCACCCCCGCTGATGCGATGGGTCACAGCCTTCTGTTGCTCTGGGGCCCTGAAGCCCAGGGTGATTTCGTTCGCTGGTGTCAGCTCGGCGGCCTCTGGGCCTTCGTTGCACTGCACGGTGCTTTCGCACTGATCGGCTTCATGCTGCGTCAGTTCGAGATTGCCCGTCTGGTCGGCATCCGCCCTTACAACGCCATCGCCTTCTCCGGCCCGATTGCGGTGTTCGTCAGTGTCTTCCTGATGTACCCCCTCGGCCAGAGCAGCTGGTTCTTCGCGCCCTCCTTCGGTGTGGCAGCGATCTTCCGCTTCCTCCTCTTCCTGCAGGGCTTCCACAACTGGACCCTCAACCCCTTCCACATGATGGGCGTCGCCGGCATCCTCGGCGGTGCACTGCTTTGCGCCATTCACGGTGCAACGGTGGAAAACACCTTGTTTGAGGATGGTGAGCAGGCCAACACCTTCAAGGCGTTCGAGCCCACCCAGGAAGAAGAGACCTATTCGATGGTCACCGCCAACCGCTTCTGGAGTCAGATCTTTGGTATCGCCTTCTCCAACAAGCGCTGGCTGCACTTCTTCATGCTGTTCGTGCCTGTGATGGGTCTGTGGACCAGCTCCATCGGCATCATCGGTTTGGCCCTCAACCTGCGCGCCTATGACTTCGTGTCACAGGAAATCCGCGCTGCAGAAGATCCCGAATTTGAGACCTTCTACACCAAGAACATCCTTCTGAATGAAGGTCTGCGTGCCTGGATGGCACCGGCTGACCAGCCGCACGAAAACTTCGTCTTCCCTGAAGAGGTTCTGCCTCGCGGTAACGCTCTCTGATTCCAAGACGTTGATCCTTCCGATCGTCAAAAGGATGCCTAAGGGCATCCTTTTTTTATTGGCCGGTTTTGAATGGCCTTATTCCCCGAACCAAGCCGTTATCCGATGCGCGCTCCCGCTCTGAGGTCTGTGAGTTGGCCCAGATCTGTACTGCTGCTCGCCAGCGGCTTTTGGGTGGTCACTTTTCTCATTCAGATTTGGCGCCTTGAGAGCCTCAGCGCCACTTATGACCAGGCTCTGTTTCTTCAGGAGCTTTGGTCAACGTCCCAGGGACGACCGTTCGAAAGCAGTTTGTCTTCGGTGCTTTCCGGAGCTGTGACGAGTGATGGTGCACTCCCCTCGGTGAATTACCTCCACCTTGGTCAGCACGCGAATTTCTTGACTCTGACGGTCTCCCCGTTGGTGGTTTTGATGGGTCGCTGGGCCTTGCCCTTCGTTCAGGTTTCGGCCCTCACTGCTGCTGGGCTGCTGCTTTGGCGAATCGCATCACGCCGTTTGGATTCTGAGGTCGCCTTCAGGATCACAGTGGCCTACTTCCTCAGTGGGGCCGTTCTCGGTCCTGCGATTGAGAATTTTCACGATCTGATCTGGATTCCTCTGCTTGGTTTCCTCGTGGTGGAAGGCCTGATGGAACGACGTCAGTGGCAGGTTTTGCTGTCAGCTGTGTTCCTGTTGCTGGTGCGCGAGGACAGCGGCCTGGTTCTGTTCTCTCTGGGTCTGTGGGCCCTAATGCGCCGCCCCCGTGAGCGTTATTGGGGCGTTGCTCTGATGCTTGCATCGTTGGGATGGGTCTTGCTCATCACAGGTTGGATCCAACCGGCTGTGGATTCTTCTTTGGCTGATCGCTTCCTCGCAGAGAAGTTTGGTCATCTTGTCGAGGATCCGTCTCGAGGCACGGTTGCCCTGATGCTCGCGATGCTCCGTGAGCCCCTGGCGGTACTTCAGGCACTTGTTTCACCGCCTGGCGCCACGCTCGGTTTCGTGCTTGCCCTCACGTTGCCGCTGCTATTCATCCCTCTTCTTTCCCTGGATGCTCTGTTGCTGGTCTCAGCACCACTGTTTGTTGCCCTTGTTTCGCAAGGACGCACCGCTCTTGCCGTCACGCTGCGCTACGTCCTGGCTCTTGTGCCTGGCCTCTATCTGGGCGCCGTGTTGTGGTGGCAAGCGCACCCACTGGCCTGGCATCAGCGCCAAGTGCGCATGGTCTGGACTGGTGCGGTGACTCTCGGGCTTGTTCTCACAATTGTTGGTAACCCTCACCGAAGTTTCTCTGCGGTGATTCCTGACAGCTTTGTTCCCTGGATTCATGTCCCACCGAAGACCATGCTCCACCGACGCGAAGCAGCACTGAAGGCGGTGGCCTATGTGCCAGATGGGGCAAGTGTTTCAGCGGATACACCTTTGCTTCCGCTTTTAGCTCAGCGGGAAGAGTTGATTCGTTTCCCGAATTCAGTGCAATTCAAGGATCGGAAGGGTGCGGTGCGTTCAGTGGACTATGTCGTTACTTTCCCCGGTTACTACACACCCTTGGCGCCAGTTTTCAAACATGAGCGACGTGTGCAGATCAAAATTCGCGATCAGGTTCAAGAATTGCTTGCCAAAGGCGATTACAAGCTCATTCATTGTGAAGCGGGGGCACTTGTGCTCCGTCGGGTGCCAGACAGAGTTCCAGGCCAGAAGACCACTTCCGGCATTTTCAGCCATTGCGATGCGCTTGCTTGAGTACTGTGTATGAATTGTTCTGGTTGAACCCCAATCGGCATCATCGGGATTCAGCACCATGGCCGTCCGGTGGTTGTTTCCCAGGGGTGTTTCTAGGCTGATCCTTGGGAATAGAAGCCACTAGCGTTGGCTGAGTGAGACACTGGTTAGCTAGTGCTCAGTACAAGCGCGTCAAGTGACACGAGGCTGATTGCTTCTGTTCCGTCCTTACGCATGCAGAGTCGTTCTAGGTAAGGCTCAGTGACGAAAAAAGATTTGGCCAATGCCAGCCAGTAGAGAATTGACCATCCTGTTATGAGAGATTGGCCTTGTCGCTCGCCTGCGGCAAGGCCATCGAATCAAAGAAAATCCTCGATGCACAAGATCCCCGATTTGAGACCTTCTGCACCAAGAACATCCTTCTGAATGAAGGTCTGTGTGCCTGGATGGCAACGGCTGACCAGCCGCACGAAACCTTCATCTTCCCTGAAGAAGTTCTACCCCATGGAAATACCTTTTAAAAGAGCTATTTGCTGATCTAACTCCTCTAAAAGTCGGTGGTGTGAGTATTGCTACTATGGGTATCTGTTCAGCCTTGCGTAGCACCTACCCTTGATGCAGAGACCATGCTAATCATATAATTACTTGCAGGATTCATTGAGTAGTTTCTAGGTGGTCGTGATGGCGAAACTTTTTATGAAATGCAATATAGAGGTATGATTGGTTGATTCTTGTTGCCATTATTTGGTTTTGATTAAAGTGTTTTCACCTTGCTGATGCAGAACTCTGATTCCTACTCAGTCAATTATTGGAAATCCATCGTTTGGCTTGCTTCGGGCTTCTGGGCTCTAACTTTCCTTCTTCAGATTTGGCGCCTCGAGAGTCTTAGTGCCAGTTATGACCAAGCCCTGTTTTTGCAAGAGCTTTGGTCAACAGCTCAAGGTCGACCATTTGAAAGCAGTCTCTCATCAGTTCTTTCAGGGCCGGTACAGGTTGGGGGTGCGTTGCCCTGGGTGAATTATCTGCATCTTGGTCAACATGCCAATTTTTTGACGTTGGCGGTTTCCCCGTTGGTGGCATTACTAGGTGCCTTGGCACTTCCACTGGTGCAGGTGTCGACACTCACTGTTGCTGGTTTGTTGTTGTGGCGCATTGCATCGCGTCGTTTGCCGGCAGAGCTCGCTTTACGGTTGACTTTGGCTTATTTCCTAAGTGGGGCTGTGATTGGCCCTGTTCTCGAAAATTTTCATGACCTGATCTGGTTGCCTTTGTTGGGTTTTTTGGTGGTCGAGGGCTTGCTTGAACGTCGAATTTGGCAGGTGCTGATCTCGGCTTCTCTTTTGTTGCTCGTACGCGAGGACAGTGGCCTTTTGTTGTTTTCCCTTGGTTTCTGGGCGTTGGTGCGTCGTTCCGATGTGCGTTGGTGGGGATTGGGTTTGATGATTGCTTCATTTGCATGGGTTCTCTTGGTAACAGGTTGGATTCAGCCATCAGTTGACTCTTCACTGGCTGATCGTTTTCTGACGGAGAAATTTGGTCACCTAGTCGATGACCCTTCAGGAGGAACTTTCAGTGTATTGATCACTATTTTGCGCCGTCCTTTTGCAGTGTTACTCGCGTTGGTATCTCCACCTTTTGCAACGCTTGGATTCTTGTTGGCACTCAGCTTGCCTTTGTTTTTCGTCCCCCTTGTCTCGGTGGATGCAGCGCTTTTGGTTTCAGGACCGTTGTTTGTTGCTTTGGTTTCCCAAGGACAGACGGCTTTGGCAATCAATTTGCGTTATGTATTGGCACTTGTTCCTGGCCTTTATCTGGGATCTGTGCTGTGGTGGGAATCTCATCCACAGGCATGGCAACGTCGACGTTGTCGTCCTTTGTGGACAGGAGCTCTAAGCCTCTGCCTGGTTCTTACTGTCGTCGGTAATCCTCATCGGAGTTTGTCGGCAATTATTCCCGATAGTTTTGTCCCTTGGGCGTACGTTTCTCCTCAAACAATGTTGGAGAGACGCGAGGCAGCTAAGAAAGCGCTTGCAAAGGTTCCAAAAGGAGTCAGCGTTGCAGCGGATACACCGTTGCTCCCACTTTTAGCCCAGAGAGAAGAATTGATCCGCTTCCCGCAGTCTGTGCGATTTATAGACAGGAAGGGTCTGCAAAAGTCAGTTGAATATGTTGTGACATTCCCTGGCTACTATTCACCATTAGCACCAGTCTTCAAAAAAGAGAAAGAGCAGCAGGCCAAAATTCTAGACTATGTTCGTATATTGACGACTGACTTTGACTATCAGCTAATTCATTGCCATGGCGGAGCATTGGTGCTTCGCCGAGGTCGAAGCGAGTTACAGACTAATTCCAGTAATCCTGTCAATTGCGATATACTTTAATAGACGTCTTAATAGATTTCTTTTTGCGCTCAGCTTGCCTTTGCTTTTCTTCCCCTTTGACTCGGCGGATGCAGCGCTTTTGGCTCAGCGGGAAGAGTTGATTCGTTTCCCGAATTCAGTGCAATTCAAGGATCGGAAGGTTGCGGTGCGTTCAGTGGTCTATGTCGTTACTTTCCCCGTTTACTACACACCCTTGGCGCCAGTTTTCAAACATGAGCGACGTGTGCAGATCAAAATTCGCGATCAGGTTCAAGAATTGCTTGCCAAAGGCGATTACAAGCTCATTCATTGTGAAGCGGGGGCACTTGTGCTCCGTCGGGTGCCAGACAGAGTTCCAGGCCAGAAGACCACTTCCGGCATTTCCAGCCATTGCGATGCGCTTGCTTGAGTAAGTCTGTCTGGATTGTTTTGGTTGAACCCCAACCGGCATCATCTGGATTCAGCAGTAATGCCTTCCAGTTGCCGGTTGTCAGCAGTTTTTCGGATTGTTTTTTCGGGAAGGCAATCCATTGGCGTTGAGTTAGATGAGGTGCCAGGTAACTGGTACTCAACACGCGTGCGCGAGAGGGCACGAGGCTGATGGCTTCTGTCGCGTCCTGACGCATGCCGAGCCGGTCAAGGTAAGGCCCCGTGAAGAACCAAGGTTTGGCTAATGCCAGCCAGCAGAGAATTGCCCATCCCACGATGAGAGAACGGCGCTTGCGCGATAGGGATCGGCCTTTCCTCTCGCCTGCGGCAAGGCCGTCGATGGCAGCAACAACGGCGATGACAGCAAGCGGCAGGCTGTAGTGATGAATCAGCGTGCGATAGCTGCTGGATGAAGAAAGCAGATTGACAACAACCAGAGGCAATCCGATCAGCAACACCGGTAAAGATGTGCGTTTCCAGAGAACACCGCATGGGAGTGCAAGGAGCAGGAGGTAAAAAGCTCCTCCGATCCAGTCGAGACTGCTGAGGACCTCAACCGGGTTGCCATTTAGGTGTCCAAACATCTGTGCTGCTGCTTTGGGTCCTTCGCCATGACGCAGCCAGGGATAAAGCCAGCGGCTGAGCATCAACAGCCAACCTCCTGACACCAAGGTGGCAGCTGTGCTCCAGCGCCAGCGACGTCGCCAGGCTTGTTCGATCGCCATGCCGGCAATGATCAGCAGTAGTCCGTCTCTGAATCCCAGCAGACTCAGCAGCAACGTGATCCACAGGATTGGACGACCCGCCCTCTCAGCCCAGAGAGCAAGTGCCAGCACAGGCATCCCCCACACTTCCGGGTGGAAATCAAACAGATTGCAGTTGAAGACCACTGGTTGAAGCCACCACAGCAGACAAGCCAGCCAGCAGAGTTTGCGTGGCAGTCGCGCCTGAGCTGCGAGCATCCAGATCGGAATTGCTGTGAAGCTCAACGCCAGGGCCTGGGAAGCCAGTAACCAATCCAGTGACGGTTGGATGGCGTAGAGCGCGCCACTCAGATAGAGCCACCAAGCGGCGTGATCTGCCAGGAGGTGGACTCCTTCCATCGTCGATACCGGTGGCAGACCCTTGCTCACCAACCAAGCCCATTGATCAAAAAGCCCCAGGTCGTAGGCGTTGCTTTGCAGCAGCCAATGTCGGGTAGCAGAACAGCTCCATCCCAGTAATCCGATCAGAAGACTGATTAGCCAGAGTTGATTCGGCAGTTTCAACGATTGGCTATTGCCCTTCATGGCCTTCCTCGATGTTCTCTGGATTGAATGGGCAGTACCAGAGCTGCCAAGGGTCCTTCCCTTGACTTGATTTCAGTTCCGCCCCGTCTACTGCGCATCCCTTGGGAGCTTGTTGACTCACTACCCAGTATTCGCCATGGATTTGGTCAGTGTCCTGCAGCATTTTTCGATTCGCATACCAGCCCATCGACGGTCGTGTGGGTCCATCGAGGACGACCTTGGCGTCGGCTGGTAGCTCCCGGATTGCGTTGGCAACTGGTCGAGGGTCCCAGCTCTCATTCAGCTCCCAGAGCCAAAGTTGGCTGTGCCAAAGCGCAAGCAGGGCAGAACCCCACCCTATGAGCAGTGTGATGAGCCCACGCCATCGCTGTTGTTGCGTTGCTTGAATCAGTTGTTGGCCTCCCAAGAGGAGGCCGCTCCCGGCGCAGACCACAGCCAATCGCGGTACTGCCATGGTCTTACTGCTGAGAAATATGATCAAACTTGCAAGCAGCAAAGCTGCTCCAATCAGCAGCCAAATTTTGACAATCCATCGGGGTCTGCCGGAGACCAGTACGTGATGTAGACCTTCGGCACAGAGCAAAGCAATGGCAGGCCAGAGAAGGTGGCTGTACCAGGGCAGTTGGCTGCGCAGCGGCAGCACCAGCGCAGCGCTTCCCATCATCAGACCCAGTTCCCAGCGTCCAGCTGAGTCACTTCGCTGTTGCCAGGCCAACCTGATGCCAAGGGGAAGCAGGAGCAGCCATGGCCAGCCTCCCTCGAGCACCTCAGTGATCGGCATGATGAAAGCACCGGTGCTGTCTCCCACCACACCAGCTACACGACTGAAGCCCTGTCCGCCCCACATCACGAGCGCAGAACTACCTCTTTGAGCGAAGTGCCAAATATGCCAGGCAAGCCCCGGGCTGATTCCTGCGCAAACCCAGAGAAGTGAAGTGGCGCTCCAGTTGCTTTGGCGCCGATCCAGGACGCTAATACCTGCTGTGACCAGCACGAACCCAACCAGTGCAGGCGCCTTCAGCATCAAGATTCCGGTGGCTCCCAGTCCTGCCAGTAATCCATGCCAAGGCGTAGAACGGCTGCTAAGCCAACCGGTCCAAAGCAGTAGAACGCTGGTCACGAGGCTCCCGTCCAGCATTGCTAGCCGCCCATGGCGTGCCATGGGCATCACCGTCATCAAGATCAAGGCGGCAAGCATGGCCTTGTTCTCTGCCCCATGACCTCCCAGCTGACGACGCAGCAGCAGCAACAAGGGGATGGCGAGGCTGGCGATCAGGCATGGCATCAGCCTCACGGCCCACTCGTTGTCGCCGAAGAACTGAGTGGATGCTCCGATCAGCCAGTGCAGGCCAGGAGGCTTGTTGAGATAAGCCTCGTCCCATTTCCAGGCCAACAACCAGTCGCCTCCGGCAGACCCCCAATCCCATCGGGAGATTGTGGAGCGAGCCACGCTGGCGACCCTGCCTTCATCCCAGTCGCGCAGTGGCTGGTTTCCTAGACCAGGTAGCCAAAGGAACAGGGTGAGGAGCCATAACAGCGCAGGCTTTGCGGTTCCGTTATGGTTCAAGTGTCCTGATCGCAGTGATGTGAAGGCATTTTCGATCGTTCGCGGTCTGGGTGGCTTCGAAGGCATTACCGGCGTTCACTTAGCCATCCGGGAGGAGGTGTCCATGAGTTCCAGTTCTTTGATGCAGGGTCTGCTGATCGCGGAGAACGCCGGCTGACGGCATTTTCTTCTGACTGATCAATCGGTTCCGCGCCAGAGTGGACCCGGCGAGAGCCCCCGGCTGGATTTCCAGGTGGGGGCATCGTTTTTGGGCTGGTAAACGTCAGTGTCTTCGCATTGGGATCTGATTTGGTGGCTGTTCTTACACAAAGGACTGATTTTGGTAGCGCCGGCTACCAGTCAAGGGATGTGCTGTCACAGCCCTTAGCTCACTGTCTTGGCACACCAAGCAAATTGAATGTGGCGTTTTATACGCCGGTTCTGTGTGTGAGGACCCTTCCCCATGAAATTGTTCAAGCAACTGCTGGTTGCTCCTGCTGCCCTGGGCCTGCTGGCTCCGATGGCTGCTGGCGCGACTGAAGTCAATGTTGCCGGTGTTTCTGATTACGCCTCTGTGTCCCATGGCACGGCTGCTTCTGAGCAGGTCACCAGCATCAACCAGTTCAACGATGTCTTTCCGACTGACTGGGCTTATCAGGCTCTTAGCAACCTGATCGAGCGCTACGGCTGTGTTGCCGGTTATCCCAACGGCACTTTCCGTGGCAACCGTGCAATGACCCGCTTTGAAGCGGCTGCACTGCTGAACGCCTGTCTCGACCGCGTCACCGAAGTGACCGACGAGCTCAAGCGTCTGATGAAAGAGTTCGAAAAAGAACTCGCCATCGTGAAGGGCCGTGTTGATGGTCTGGAAGCCCGCGTTGGCGAACTGGAAGCAACCCAGTTCTCCACCACAACAAAGATGAGTGGAACAGCCACCTTTGTGATCGGCTCCAACAGCTATGGCGGCGATGCCAAGGTCGACAAACAGTTTGGTAGATCCAACGCTTTGACAGGCCCTGGCGGCAGGGAAAAGATGTCAGATATTGCCAACTATTCACTCGGCGCCACCACCTTTAATTACGACTATAAGCTTGATCTTGATACCAGCTTCACTGGTAAAGATCTGCTGCGTACACGTATCAGGACTGGCAACTTCACCGGTACTGCGTTCGGTTTTGACGGCTCGACCGGAATTTCCAGTGCGTTAGGCGGTACTTACCTGACACCTTCCAGCTTGGAAGTTGCTTTTGATGAGAGTGACACCCTTAAAATTGATCGTCTCTTCTACCAATTCCCTGTAGGTAGTGATTTCACGATCACAGCTGGTGGCAAGGTGCGCCAAGACGACATGCTGGCTGTTTGGCCAAGTGCTTATCCCTCAGATACCATCCTTGATTACTTCACCTATGCAGGTGCGCCAGGTGCTTACAGCCTGAATCTCGGTGCTGGTGCTGGTGTCTGGTGGACGAACGATGGTTTCAGTATTAGCGCGAACTACGTTTCCTCTAACGGAAATTCCAGTAATCCAAGATCCGGAGGTATCGCAACCGACGGAGCTGCGGGCACAGGTACTGTTCAACTCGCTTATGCCGATAGCAACTGGGGACTTGCCGCTGCTTACAACTACAGCTCCAAGAATTGGGGATCTGTCTTTGAAGCGACCGGGACGCCTTTGGCTGCAAATGTGGGCACTTTGGGGAATACCAACAGTTTCGGGTTGAGTACTTGGTGGCAGCCTGAGCAATCCGGCTGGGTCCCCTCTGTCAGCGCAGGTTGGGGACTTAGCTCCACTTCTGGCGCAAGCGACAGCACACTTTTGGGTTACGAATTTGATTCTGCAACCTCTCAGTCCTGGTATGTGGGTCTTCAGTGGAGTGACGTCTTCCTGAAGGGCAACAACGCAGGTATGGCTGTTGGCCAGCAAGCGTTCGTGACTGGAATTGATCTCTCCGGCAACGCCGTTGATGGAATTTCCTCTTCCACTGCTGAAGAGCAACTGGCGCGCGATGGTCAGTATGCCTGGGAATTTTGGTATCAGTTCCAGGTTACCGACAATATCTCTGTGACCCCAGCTCTTTTCTATCTGAGTCGTCCTCTGGGCTCCGTCACTCAGGGTGAGAGCTTCAATCAGTTCGGCGGTCTGGTGAAGACCACCTTCAGTTTCTGACCCTAGCGATGAGTGATAGAAGGATTATTTAATGTAATCCTTCATCCACTGATTCAGCTTGCATATTTCAAAGCCCTCTTGTAGGAGAGGGCTTTTTATTGATTGTTTTGATTGTTGTCGACTGCGAATAACTTTGATGCATATGATGAACAGAATTGCTCAGGCTCTTGCGCAATTCAACCTTTGAGGCTGGCCATAGAGATAGCCTCTCAATGATTGGATGGATTTAACGCAGCACCAGTCACCCACTACGCATGCCGATCGCTTCTGATATCACTGCGTTGGTAGGTCGTACACCTTTGGTGCGGCTCAATCGTCTTCCTCAGGCTTTCGGCTGCAAGGCTGAAATCGTTGCCAAGCTTGAGAGCTTTAACCCCACTGCTTCGGTCAAAGACCGAATCGCAGGCGCCATGGTTGAGGCCGCTGAGGAAAGCGGAACAATTAAGCCTGGCAGCACAGTGCTGGTGGAACCAACTAGCGGCAATACCGGCATTGCTTTGGCGATGGTTGCAGCAGCGCGCGGTTATCGCCTCATTCTCACCATGCCCGACACCATGAGCACGGAGCGGAGATCAATGCTGCGTGCTTATGGCGCGGAATTACAGCTCACGCCAGGCAATGAAGGGATGCAGGGTGCGATTGCTCTCGCCAGGGAGTTGGTTGACGAGATTCCTGGAGCGTATCTGCTTCAGCAATTTGATAACCCTGCCAATCCCGCTGTACATGCTGCGTCAACGGCGGAGGAAATCTGGCAGGACACCGAAGGGCGTTTGGATGCCCTGGTGGCGGGGGTGGGGACAGGAGGAACCATCACCGGTTGTGCCCGGGTGCTGCGTAGCCGGCAGCGGGATCTTCAGGTGATTGCAGTGGAGCCAGCTGCCAGTTCGGTGCTGTCCGGTGGAGCGGCGGGTCCTCATCGCATCCAGGGAATCGGTGCCGGCTTTGTTCCTCCGGTGCTGGAGCGGGAACTCATCGATGAGGTCATTGCTGTGACCGATGAGGAAGCCATGGAGCTTGGCCGGCGTCTGGCCAGAGAGGAGGGACTGCTCTGCGGAGTGAGCAGCGGAGCAGCTGTTGCAGCAGCCTTAAAGCTGGGCCAGCGTTCAGCGATGGCCGGTCGCCGAATCGTGGTGATTCTTGCCAGCTTCGGCGAGCGTTATCTTTCGACTCCGATGTTCAGTGCTGCATCTGTTCTGCCGGCGCGCAGGGATGGTCAGCTTTGAGCCCTGCATTTTTCGATCATTCGGATCAGCCCCAGGATCCCTATGCAGTGCTCGAGGTGACATCCAATGCCACCCAAGCCGAACTCAAAGCTTCCTATCGACGCTTAGTGAAGCAACACCATCCCGATGCGGGAGGAGATGAAGAGCGAATCCTGATGCTCAATGCAGCCTGGGAGAAAATCGGTGATCCGGAGGCCAGGCGAAGTTTTGATCGCGAGTACGGATCCTCGGAGTCTGCCCGTGAGGAAGCACGGGCCCGCGGTGCCCGCAATGCCCGTGCCAGTCAGGCGGCACGGCGTGCATCAGGCCAGGGAGCCAGCGAAGACCAGGCACTGTCCACCTGGCTTCAGAAGGTCTACGCCCCGATTGACCGTCTGCTCGGTCAGGTGATTAATCCTTTCACTGGGGAACTGAAAGCTCTGTCGGCAGATCCTTATGACGATGATCTGATGGAGGCGTTTTGCAGCTATCTGGAACAGAGTCGAAACCGATTGGACAAGGTCAAGAGCCTGTTTCAATCACTGCCGACTCCGCCATCGGCCCGAGGCTTTGGCCTAAGCGTGTATCACTGCCTCTCTCAGGTAGAAGATGCTGTTGCGGAGCTGGAGCGTTACACGATGGGTTACGTCGACAGCTATCTCCATGACGGACGGGAGATGTTGCGGGAGGCTCGTCAACGTCGACAGCGTCTTCAGCAGGAACGACGCAGGTTGGAGATCGGTTGATGGGTGCTGGGCCGTTCCGTGTCTGCCTGATCTTGATCTGGCTGTTGTCCACCGTTGCTGATCGTCTGTGGTGGGGCCATCACGCTGGTTTGCCGTCGTGGGATCAGGCGGATTACCTCAACAGCGCGCTTGACCATGGACGTGCTCTTGGCGTTCTGGCAGGAGGTGGTTGGCAAGGCTGGAACGCTCTCCTCGACCTCTCGCCAAAGATCCCCCCTCTGGCCTCGTTGGTGAACGGCACGGTGATGGCCGTTGCTGGCGACGCTCCTTCTGAAGCGGCATGGACGTTGAGCTTCTGGAATGGCTTGCTGCTGGTCTCCAGTGCCGGGTGGGCACTCCAGTTTCTGCGCCCAAGACGATCAGCCAGGGGATTCGCCTTGCTGGCTGCTTCGGCTGTAGCCCTGGCACCGATGCTGCTGGAACTCAGGAGCGATTACGTGCTTGAACTGCCCTTGACCGCTTTGGTCACGTTGGCGCTTTGGCGGCTGGGAGCTTGGTGGAGTCCGCGTTGCGGAGGTCACTGGTGGCAAGCCCTTTGGGCTGCGCTTGCTGTGACGTTCTCGGTTTTGGTGAAACAGAGCGCTCTTCTGGTGTTATTGCCTGCACTGGGTTGGTCACTTGTGACAGCCCAGCGCATCGGACGGGGCCGGCGACTGCAGGCGCTGGCGGGATTGATGTTGGTTTTGCTCTCAGTGTTCCCCTGGCTTCGGCATAACTGGATCACGACCCTTGGTGGCACCAATCGAGCGGTGATCGAGTCCGCGGCCCGAGAGGGTGACCCGGGGGTCTTCAGCTTGTCGGGCTGGCTCTGGTATTTGCGTCAGGTCCCCCTTCAGATCGGCCCGGCACTGCTGTGGATTGGGCTGGCTGGCCTTGTCTTGCTGGTCGTGATGCGTTTCAGACCACGGATGGCAACGCTCAGCAATCAACAGGATCAAGCGGATGCCTGGCGCTGGTTGGTGGGAACGCTGTTTCTGGGTTGGTTGGTGACCAATCTCAGCCCCAACAAAGACCCCCGTTACATGGCTCCGTTGTTGCCGCCATTGCTGGTATTGCTGAGCCGCGGCTGGTGGCAGTGGGGCGTGTGGATCCGTCAACGCTGGCCTGCCCGATCAGCCTGGCTGCCTGGATTGGCTCTCACTGCGGGAGCACTGGTTGCGATCGCACCAGCTTGGACTGCCCAATATGCACGCCTGAAACCAGGAAATCGGCATCCGCTGCGATCGATCGTTGAGAAAGCTGGTGGCGCGGATCCCGTCGCTGATCCAATCACCTTGATTGTTGTTCCCAGTACGCCTGATCTCAATCAGCACAATGTGAGTTACTACGGCCGCCGCAACGGAGGCCAGTTGGTGGGTCGCCAGCTCGGCGGAAGCACTGATCACATCCAGCCCGTGTTGGACCATGCCAACTGGGTCTTGCTTGCTGAAGGTGACCAGGGCTCGGTCCGCAGGTCTGCTCGTTCCTTGGATCAGGCCGTTCGTAAGAGCGGGCTCTTTGAGGAGGTGGAGGTATTTCCGCGTCCACAGGGAGGCAGTTACTCGCTCTGGAAGCGACGGATCGATTCAACGGTTCCCGAGGGTTTCGAGCAGCGGTTTCCTCGGCTCGCTGCAGGATTGGCGCAAGGACCTGCAGGGCTCGATCCCGTCTTCAGCAGTGTGGCGATCGAGCACATGCTTGACGGCCATTTCAGCTATCGAGCACCGCTCCGGCGGTCGGCTCTTGAGCGCCTCAAGCAGGATCCATCTGATGATTCTGCGCGCTGGAGTCTGGCTCTGCTGGCGGTCCTGACCAATCGGCCGGCTGAGGCTGCTCACCATTTCGAGCTGCTGGAGGCTTCCAACTCAGAAAGTCCCTGGCCTAGCGCTTATCGCAGCGTGGTTCTGCTGGCGGGCTGGAATCCCTGGTCTGCGTCCTCGGTGGCCTCAGCTGCAGTCGAGCGACATGGGCAACATCCCATTCTGGTGAGCCTTGAATCGCTCGCAGCTGTTCTTGGTGGAGCCATCTGGCGACTTCCTGAGGCTGTTCAGTCGGTGCCCGCCGCGATCACCACAGTTGAGGAATCGCTCAATCCTCAGGCGAAAGGCTCGAGCTGATCGATGCGCAACCAGACATCGGGTACCGGACGCCGCCAGCGGACCTGCCCGTAGTCGCCCTTCACCACCAACAATTCTCCAGGACCATCGAAGATGTAAGCCGGTGGATAAGGATCGCTGGCTCCGGATTCAACACTGCCGGCATAGGCCGCTCGGTTGACCCGCACCAACGCACCTTTTTTTAGGGGAGCGGGTGGCTTGGCAGCTGCTGCAGGGCTCGACTCTGTCTCTGCCATCACGGGTCGTTATTCGCAGCTCAGGCTAGAACCCTTCAAGACCACTTCCGCAGTTGGTTTGGACAACGGCCTCTCGCTTTATCTGGTGGCATTCGGCGGGTTGCTGCTGGTCTCAGTTCTGCTGGATGACCTTGCGGCCCGGGTGAGGGTTCCTGGAATCCTCATGGTGCTGCTGCTCGGTCTGCTGATTGAAAATCACGTAGTGGTTGTTCCCGGCAGTCATGAAATCACACTGCTGAGTCTTGATACGGCCAAGCAGATCACTGAAGCAGCTCTTGTGCTGGTGTTGTTTTTCGGAGGTCTCACCACCAACTGGCAGCAGGTGCGTGGAGTGATTCGCCCAGCGGCTCGTCTGGCCACCATCGGTGTGCTGATCACGGCAGCACTGATCACGTTGGTGGTCTTCGGCTTCGGTCTGGCGCAAGGAACGGAGTCGAGCACCGCCCTCCTCCCGCGCAGTCTTTTCGTTGGGGCCATGGTCGCGAGCACCGATGCTTCTGCTGTTCTGGCTCTGCTCCGTCCGCTGCAGGGCCGATTGCCGAAGCCGCTCACCGATCTGATCGAGTGCGAATCCGGGTTCAACGACCCCATTGCTGTCGTGCTTGCTGGACTAGCTCTGGCACTGGCCGCTGGTGAGGGCGTCGGCGCTGGTTTGCTGGTGACGGATCTGATCCGTCAGTTCCTGCTCGGGATGCTGATCGGTTTCCTCGGCGGCAGTCTCACGGTGCAGTTGCTGGGAACACGCATGGGGCTGAATCAGACCTCGATGCTGCCGGTGGTCAGCCTCGCCTTGCTGATGGTGCTCAGCGGTGGCACTTCGCTGCTGGGCGGTAGTCCGTTGCTCGCGGCCTACGTCGCAGGGCTGGTGCTTGGCAACAGTGCCGATCTTGACCAGAACGGCCTGGAGGAAGCCCATTCCAGCTACGCAAAAATGGCCGAGCTCCTGCTGTTTCTCTGCATGGGGCTTGTGGTGAATCCTCAGGATGTGGTTCACGCCGTCGGCCTGGCTTTCGTGCTGTTTCTGGTGATGCAGCTCGTGCGCTTGCTGATGGTGCAGACCCTTCTCTGGCGGACGCCCTTCAGCCATGGCGAACGGATTTTTGTGTGTTGGGCAGGCCTGCGCGGCGCCGTCCCCATCGCGATGGCCATCAAGGCCTGGTCGACTCCGGGTGTGGGCTGGGGTGTGGAGATGCCTCCGCTGGCTCTGGCCGTGGTGCTGTTTGGCCTCTTCATCCAGGGCTTTGCGCTGGTGCCCATGGCGCGCAAGATGAATCTCACCTTGCCCGTTGAAGACACTGATCCCTCCGTCGCTTCCTAACCTCGAGCACTTGACGCCGCCGTTGCAATGCGCCTTCTGCTGATTGGATGCACGGGCTTGGTTGGTCGTGGTCTGATTCCCGTTCTGCAGGCTGCCGGTCATCAACTCACTATCGTCAGTCGCCGTGCCTCTCCGGCGGCCTTCCCCTCAGACGTTGCAGGACGTCTTCAATGGATTCAGGTGGATCCAGCTGTGGCATCTAGCTGGTCTGACTCCACGCCTCTGCATGATGCGTTGGCCGCCAGTGATGGCGTTGTGAATCTCGCTGGTGAACCGATCGCTGAACAGCGCTGGACTGTTCAGCACCTTGAAACCCTCGAGTCCAGTCGTCTTGAGACCACCCGTCATCTTGTGAGTGCCCTGGCCACGCTGGCCAAGCCTCCATCCGTGCTGGTGAATGCCTCAGCTGTTGGCTATTTCGGCACCAGTCTTGATGGACGCTTTGAGGAGAGCAGCTCCGTTGGGCAGGATTTTCTGGCCCGTCTGTGTCAGAAGTGGGAGCAGGCTGCCGCTGAAAAGCCCGCAGCAACTCGGCTCGTTGTGCTGCGAATCGGCATTGTGTTGTCCTCCCAGGGAGGGGCTCTCGCCAAAATGTTGCCGGTGTTCCGCGCCGGCTTCGGCGGCCCGATCGGCTCCGGTCAGCAGTGGATGAGCTGGATTGAACGTGGCGACTTATGCAGGATTATTCAGAGTTCCTTGGAAACGGACTCCTGGTCTGGCGTGATCAACGCTGTGGCTCCCGACCCTGTGACCATGGCTGTCTTTGCAGGAAGTCTTGGCCGTTGTCTCGGTAGACCAAGTCTTCTGCCGGTGCCAGGTCCGATGCTGCAGCTGCTGCTGGGTGATGGCTCCAAGGTTGTTCTGGAGGGGCAGTTCGTGAGTTCAAGTCGCCTCGAGGCGCTTGGTTTCAACTTCCTCTGCCCGACTCTGCCCGTTGCACTCGACGTTGCCACCAGCTCCAGCAACCGCTGAGCACGGCTGCGCCCATCAGCAGGCCGATGGCTGGTGTGAACAGGGGTTCCCACAGGCGCATGAACAATGTCATCGGCGCCTCCAGGCCCTGACTGCTGCCAATCACTGCAACAGCGAACCATCCAGCCCCAGCTATGACCAGGAAGACATTCAGGACAAGGATGCGATCCAGCCAGCGTTTCCAGGCGGGTTCGGAGTTCGGCTCACTCATTCGGACGGCTGCAGCAGCTGAGAGATCGATGCCGCCATCCTGCTGCCGCCGCCGGCTTTGCCGAGGCGGTTGAGTGCTTCGTCATGGCAGCGTCGCCGTAGCTGTTGATCAAGATGGCTGCGCTCCAGGAGCTCGAGGGCTAGTGCAGCTGTGCGTTCAAGGGTGGCTGGTGCGCCCACCTCGCCATCTGCACAGAACACGGTTGGACCCAACAGACGGCGCTGGGCTTCCGCAAATCCTGCAGTGAACTGAGGACCTCGACCCACCAACTGCAGCACCGGTCGGGCCAGACCCACGGCCTGTTCCGCTGCCGTTCCTGCCATGCACAGCAGCAGATCGGAACTGTGCAGGACTGCTCCGAATCCACCCCGGTGGATCTGTACCCGATGGGCGTTGCGAAACAGCAGGGTTGTTGGTCCGTTGTCGGCCTTTTGAAGGCTCCAGCCGATGGGGTCAATCAGCGCTGACAGTGCAGTGTCGGAAAGTGAGGACACCAATGCCAGCTCAAGCTGAAGCTCACCACTGCTCAGCAAAGGTGCCGGTAGTTGTTCCACCACTCTCAGCAGAAGCACCAGGTTGTGCTCCAGTTCAGGTCGGCGGCTTCCTGGCAGCAGTCCCAGTCGTCGGCGTGCCTGTGGCAAGCGACGATCGTCCCTCAGGATCGGATCCATGAACGGATTGCCCAGAAACATGACTGGCTTGCGCAGCTGTGAGCTCAGATCGTCTGCACTGAGCTGATCGCGGCTGAACACGGCCTGAAAACGAGGGCTGCGCAAGCACTCAGCGCACGGCCAGGGCAGGCGTAATTTCCCCTCATAGTGACTTGAGTAGGCCACGAGGTATGTCGTGACAGGCCGTCTGCAGAGCCAGGCGGCCATCACTGGAATCACATCGCCAATCACCACCACTTGGTCGTAGCGCCCGGCGATACGCAGCAACCTCAGCAGGCGTCGCAGCAGATAGACCACCTGTCCTTGCAACAGCTCGGTTAGTCGACCACGCAAGCTGGTGTAACCCAGGCCACCCGTGCTGAATTCCTGGGTGCCTCCGATCAGTGCGATGCCTGCGTCCCGATAAGGCTGTCCTTTGCCCACAAGAGGAAGAGCGTCCACTGCATGGCCTTCGCACTGGAGTGCCTGTCCAAGCAGCGCACCAGATAGATCCTCCCCATGGCCGTTGCTGAGTAGCAGCAGTCGGCCCACGTCAGAGCTCCAGCCAGGCCTTCACCTTGAGCAGTGCCGGCCACTCCGGTCGGCGTTTGAGACCGTCGTCAATGGATTCCTTCAGCTCAGCTCCCACTTCGGGTGCAAGTGCCAGCACCTGCTGAACCACTTCAATCTGATCCCTGACGCCTTTGGCTTTGGTTTCCAGCATCGCCAGACACAGATTGATGCGGGCCTGAGGATCCTGATTATTCAGCTTGACGGCCATCCGAGCAGAACGCAGAGCTTCTTCTGACTGATCATTCAGTAACTGCAGCCATGCCAGACACGTCCAGCCTGCTGACTGGCGAGGGGCCGCTGCGGTGATGGTCTCAAAATCAGCGAGCAACTCCTGCGCAGGAGCTCCTTGCTGGTAACGGTTCATCGCCTGCTGGAAGAGACTTTCCTGGCTGGACTCCATGGAGTGCTGATCGGTCGGGCAATGCCTTCAGATTCCCACAGCAGCTTGATGCTCCTCGATGGATCAAACGGCGAAGGAGCTTCCGCAGCCGCAGGTCTGAGTGGCGTTGGGGTTGGTGAAATTGAAGCCCCCGCCGATCAGCGCAGTGCTGAAGTCCAATTGCATTCCGTAGATGTAGAGCAGGCTTTTGGGATCACAGATCACTTCAAAACAGGCGCCATCGGGTGCTTCGTATTGATATCGCTCATCGTCGTTCTGAATGTCTGTCGCAGGGACAAAATCCATCGTGTAGCTCATGCCGCTGCAGCCTCCAGAGCGCACGCCCACCCTCAGAACCTGCTGGCTTCCTTGATCGCTGCAAAGTCTGGCCAGCTGCTGCATGGCAGGCCCTGTAATCAAGATGCCTTTTCCGTCTCTTGCGGTATGAGACTCACTGGCTGTCGCGGTCTCAGTTGTGGTTTCGATGCTGGACATCGGAGGCACTAGCACTGGATCCTGCGTTCACTTTATGAACCCTTCGCTTGTTCTGCCTAAAGCAGTTGAGCCTGATCAATTCATAGAGTCCTCGCAGTTGCACTGATGACGGTGCGGGTCGCGATTGTGGGTTCTGGGCTGGCTGGCCTCTCCGCTGCTGTGGATTTGGTGGATGCAGGCCATGAGGTGAATCTCTATGAGGCTCGTCCTTTCATGGGCGGAAAGGTGGGCAGCTGGGTGGACCCGGATGGCAACCACATCGAGATGGGGTTGCATGTTTTCTTTTTCAATTACGCGAACCTGTTCGCGTTGATGCGCAAGGTGGGTGCTTTCGACAATCTCTTGCCCAAGGATCACACCCATTTGTTTGTTAATCAGGGTGGTGACCTGCGGGAACTGGATTTTCGATTCCCCATCGGTGCCCCTTTCAACGGGCTTAAAGCCTTTTTCACCACCCCCCAGCTGGGTTGGATCGACAAACTGCGCAATGCTCTAGCTCTCGGCACCAGTCCGATCGTTCGAGGTCTGGTCGATTACGAAGGCGCGATGCGAACCATTCGAGCGCTCGATTCAGTCAGTTTTCAAGACTGGTTCGTCGGCCATGGCGGCAGCCCAGAGAGCATTCGCAGGATGTGGAACCCGATTGCTTACGCACTTGGTTTTATCGATTGCGAAACGATTTCGGCCCGATGCATGCTGACCATCTTCATGATGTTCGCGGCCAAAACTGAGGCCTCCAAGCTCAATCTGCTCAAAGGATCACCCCATCGTTGGCTGACGGGTCCCATTCTCGATTACATCCAGCAGCGTGGTGGCAAGCTGCATCTCCGCCACCCTGTGAAGCAGGTTGAGTTCAGTGACGGGGATCAACCGGAGGTCACGGGCCTGAAGTTGAGCACCCCTGATGGCGAACAGCATGTTGTTGCCGATGCCTACCTGGCCGCTTGTGACGTGCCGGGCATCCAGCGTTTGCTTCCAGAGGAATGGAGTCGTTTTCCTCAATTCGAGGCCATTCATCATCTCGAGGCGGTGCCTGTTGCCACTGTCCAGTTGCGTTACGACGGTTGGGTTACGGAACTCGGTGAGAGCAAGGGCGAGAGTCGTGGCGACCTCAGTCACCCCGCCGGTCTGAACAACTTGCTTTACACCGCAGATGCCGACTTCAGCTGTTTCGCGGATCTTGCTTTGGCGAGTCCCGAGGATTACCGCAAACAAGGTGAGGGTTCGCTGCTGCAGTGTGTGCTGACGCCTGGTGACCCTTGGATGCGCAAGTCTGTTAAAGACATCGTTGAGCACACCGATCGTCAGGTTCGAGAGCTGTTTCCATCCGCCGCAAATCTCAAACTCACCTGGAGCAATGTGGTGAAGCTGGCGCAGTCTCTCTACAGGGAAGCGCCAGGAATGGAGCCTTACCGACCTGACCAGAGCACGCCGATCAGCAATTTTTATCTGGCAGGGAGCTACACCCGCCAGGATTACATCGACTCCATGGAAGGAGCCACCATGAGCGGACATCTGGCCGCTGCTGCCATCCTGGGGCAACCGGCTCGACTTGCCGTGAACACCGCAGTGGCTTGAATCGATGGGACGTTGGCTCGAACATTCCGTAACCACTGAAGTCAAGGCTCCCGTTGATCAGGTTTGGCATGTCTGGAGCGATCTGGAGGCGATGCCCAAATGGATGCGCTGGATCCAATCCGTTAAAACCCTCGATGATCCCGACCTCACCGACTGGACACTGGCAGCACAGGGTTTCCGTTTTCATTGGAAGGCCCGAATCACTCAGAGGGTTGAAGCTCAGCAACTCCATTGGGAATCGGTCGGAGGTCTGCCCACCAAAGGAGGGGTGCGCTTCTACGCCGAACAACCTCAGCTCACTGCCGTGAAGCTCAGCGTGACCTATGAACTGCCAGGTGTTCTGGCCCCCTTGATGGAACCCAGCATTCTTGGTGGAATCGTGACGAAGGAACTTCAGGCCAACCTTGACCGATTCCGCGATCTGGTGGAAAGCGGATACGCAGCGCAGAGCTGAGGTGACGGCCTCCCGTATCTCGGCCTCAGTCTCTTGGGCGTCTTTGCTTTCGGTTGTCGTTCTAGGTGGCCTTAGCGGATGTGGACAGGAAGACAACAAAGCGCCATCAGCCGAGGCGCTGCCGTCTCATCAGCCTCCGGCAGAGATCTCTTTGTCCAGGCCTTCCTCACTTGCTACTGGCCTGATTCCCCTGCCCACTCGTGAACAGGTCTTGTCATCGGTGCCGGAGGGTCGGGCTGACCCTTTCGCGCCCACCATGGTCAGCTCGACGGCCATGACCTCTCAGGTCGATCCGAACGCGGCAGCTGGTCCAGATTTCAAGGTGAGGGGTGTGGTGGCCGTCGGTGCTGAACTGCGAGCGCTTGTCAGCCTCTCTGAGGTCTCAGGGACGGTCTGCGTTGGACCCCGCGGCCGTTGCCCCGGTGATGCTGCGGCCCTGCTGCCGATCGGTTGGACCGTGAACAGCATCGATCTGGATCGAGGTTGTTTGAGTCTTTCAATCTCCAGAGAATCTCAGCGACTCTGCATTGCCTGAACGCAGGCCTGTACCAGTCCCTCCATGTCGTGAGGTGTCGCCTCCTGATCCACTCTGCCCAGTAGTTCTCTGCAGCGTTGGCTGGTTTGTGGGCCGATTGAAACCACTGCAGGCTTTTTGAACAGCTGCTCAATGTCTGAATGTCCGAGGGCATCCGCCAGCAGCTGCACGGTGTGGGTGACGGTTTTTCCGCTGCTGAAACTGATCACGTCGACCTCTCCATTCTCCAGTGCTTTCAGGGTGTCTGCCGGAATGGATGTTGGGCAGCGGGATTCGTAGGCCGCCACCTCCACCACCCTTGAGCCGGCTTCTCCGAAGGCTTCTGCCAGAAGAGTGCGTCCGCCGCTTTGCACCCGCGGCAGCAGGATTCTCAACCCCCAGCCAGACACAGGGAAATGATCAATCAGGCTGTCGGCCACGAATGTGGGCGGTATGAAATCGGCCGGTGCCCCAAGTTCTTCCAAACGCTGAGCGGTCTTCCGTCCCACGGCTGCAATCTTGAGACTCTCGGGGCGTTGCATCAGACCCTGTCCCCTGAGCTGCAGCCGCGACTCCACCGCGTCCACACCGTTGGCACTGGAGACAATCAACCAGTGAAAGTTCTCCAGGTCAGCGAGGGCATCGTCGAGCGGAGCCCAGCTGTCAGGCGGGCCGATTTCCAGAGCCGGTAGGTCGAGAACCCTTGCACCAAGCGACTGCAGCAGCCTGCGGCCTTCGCTCTGCTGTTCACGGGCGCGTGTGATCACCACCGTGGTTCCCAGTAAAGGCTGGGTGTGATCGGCGCTCATGCGCTGGCCTCATCGTCCAGCTTCACCAGTCCATGCACCTGGGCATGCAGGGCGTTGGCTTCTCCCTGTCGCTCCTGTGCGCGCAGCAGCGCGATGGCCTGTCGGAAGCCTGTGCGTGCACCATCGATATCACCCCCCATCAGCCTGGCCACGGCAAGGTTCTGATGGCTTTCCGCGTGGGAGGGATTCACGCTCAGGGATCGCTCGTAAGCCTTGATCGCAGCCAGCAGATCGCCACGACGGCGCTCCATCAGCCCCAGGTTGTACCAGGCGAGTGCCACTTCGGGCGCCCGTTGACAGGCTGTTGTGGTGAGCTGAATGGCTTCCTCCAGTTCGTTGCGCTGCATCAGCAAGGCCGCCAGGTTGAGACGCGCACCCAGGCTCAGACGGGTCTCCAACGGTTGTTGAAGCGCTTCTCGATAGCACTTCACGGCAGCTTCGCTGTCTTCTGAAGCCAGCGCGATTCCGAGATTGAGCAGCAGTTCATAGCGTTCAGCACTGCTGCCATCGCCCTCGGGCAATTGCTCCAGGCCGTGGCGAAGAAGCTTGAGCCCCCTGTCCCGGTTGCCGTCGCTCACCTCCAGAGCACCGAGCTTGGCGCAGGCATAGGGGTCATTGGGCTGGTCTTTCAGCCAGCTCTCCATCGATTGACGCAGCCTGTCCGCCTTATCCGATCCAGCCAGCAGATCCGGTCGATACCCCTCATGCAGCAGAGCTGGTTCGGTGCAGTTGGCAATCCGCCAGCCGGGCTCCTGCTTGAGCAGCGCATCCACGCTCTCGTCGATCATCGAGTGATAAGGCTTGCTCCATCGCAGTCGTGGATGTCGGCGAAACAGGCGGCTCACGTTGGAGTAGGGAGCCATTGCGGCTCCCAGTTCGTGTCGCAGCAGATTGATCACCAGCACATCCGGCTGTGCCATCAAGGCTTTGAGCTGCGGGATTGCTTCTGAGCGGAGCTCTTCGTCGGCATCGAGTACCAGCACCCAGTCACCCTTCACGAGCTCTAGGGCCGCATTGCGTGCCGGCGCAAAGTCTCCTGGCCAATCCATCCGTTCCACCCGAGCGCCGCAGGCCTCTGCCAGGGCGATGGTGCGATCCACTGAGCCGGTATCGAGAAGAACCATCTCATCCGCGAAGTCCTTGACAGACTTGAGGCAGTCCTCGATCCGCGCTTCCTCATCGCGCACGATCATCGAGAGGCTGAGCATGTTGGTGATGAGCACTGCCGCAGAGGCTAAGGCGGTTCCAACGCTGCGGTTTCGACAGGCTTCGTTTGTTTAGTCGGTGAAGTCTTGGCGTTCGTGCGCCTCCTCCTTCAAACCCCACATCCGATTCAAGAGCTGCTGCTGTGCGTCAGGCATCTGACCCGGGCTGTACCCCGCAGGAATGCTGTCCGGGATGAGTTTGCGCAGAGAGTCCCACCGGTAGGGACAGCCATAGACCGCCAAGCCCGATAGGCGCTCAACTCCCAGCAACTGCTGGATGGCTTCAGCCCAGGATTCTTGGCGCTGCTGGCCGGCGCGGAATGGATTGCCGCGCAGAAACAACTGCAGGAACACGGGCCCCTCTCCCAGTCGCTCCAGGTCAAGCGGCCCGGCGGAGAATTTCTCGGTGCTCCAGGGCTCAATCCCCCTGTCGTGGCAGATCAGAGTTTTGTATCCATGGCGTTCGGGTGTGGTGATCGCCGCAGCACTGGCATGCAGGAATGGGCAGGGGAGAACGCCATCCACCCGGATCAAGGCCCTACCGGTTTGATCACGATGTTGTGAAAGCAGTGGGCCCTGCACCTCCAGTGAGCTGTCGATCAGTTCCATGCACAACGCTCGGTCTGTTGCTGTTTCGAACTCAACCTCGTTGTCGCTGAAGCAGGGCTTTTCGCAGCGATGCAAGGCTTCTGTGCGTCGCTTCAGTGACTCCTCCAGGCGGGACTCAGGGATCCTTCCCTCTGCCAGTGCTGCACAGATTGCATCAATCGCCGCATCGGCATCAGCGGGCATTAGGATCAGATCGGCTCCAGCAGCAAAGGCCTGAACCGCGGCTTCTCCAGGACCTGTCGTTCTGCTGATTGCCTCCATCACCAGTGCGTCGGTGACGACAAGGCCAGTGAAACCAAGCTCTGATCGCAGCAGATCTGTCAGCACCGCGTGCGACAAGGTCGCCGGCTGCGAGTCGTCCAGGGCCGGAATCAGTAGATGTGCTGTCATCACACTGGCGATTCCCGAGTCGATCAATCTCCGGAATGGCACCAGTTCCACCTGGTCGAGCCGGCTGCGTCCGTGATTGATCAGAGGAAGCTCCAGGTGGGAATCCTGGTATGTATCGCCGTGACCGGGAAAGTGCTTGGCGCAGCCGAGAACACCAGCGGAATCAAGGCCACGTTGAAACGCTGCCACGAGATCCGCAACGGACTCAGGTTGATCGCCCCATGCCCTCACATTGATCACAGGGTTTTCAGGATTGCTGTTCACATCGCAGACTGGAGCGAGCACCCAGTTGAGACCGCAACGTTGCGCCTGCTCCCCGGTTGTGCGGCCGTAACGCTCAGCCAGCTCTAGAGCCTGTTTCGGGTTGGTTTGATGCAGCCGGCCCAGCGCCATCGGTGGAGCCAACCAGGAAGCACCAGGAAATCTCTGGCCAATTCCCTCTTCCACGTCGGCGCAGAGCAGCAGGTCTTCGCTGTCGCTCCAGCTGCGGAGCGTTCGACATCGCTGCTGCAGCTCCGTGGCTGTGCCACCCAGCAGGATCACCCCGCCAACTCCCGACTTCAGCAGCCGCTGCAGTTCACGGTTGCAGTGCTCCCAACGTGGGTACTGCCTCTGCCGGTCTTCGCGATGGCCGCTGGCACGGATGACCAAAAGCCTGGCCACAGACTGGCGACGCTCAGCCTCAGTCATTGAAGTCTGAAGACTCGGCGTCGTCGCTGCCGGCGGGGGGGCTGCCCTTCACCTCTCGCTCTCGCTCCAGTTCTCCGAGCAGGTGCAGAACGGACGTCCCCTTCTCGAGGCCGCGGTCGAGCTGAAACACCACTTCAGGCGCTCGTCTCATCTGCAGACGACGACCCAGTTCCCCCCTGAGGTAGCCACTGGCGGCCTGGAGACCATCCATAACCTCTATGCGAGCTTCGTCGTCCGCCAGCACGCTGACAAAAATTTTGCAGTGCTGAAGGTCGCCGCTGACCTCAACGTTCGTGATGCTCACCATGCCCTGATGCACGCGCTCATCGCGGATGCCGTTGATCAGCAGCTCACTGATCTCTCTCCGGATGAGGGCTGCCACGCGTTCAACCCGACGTCCCGGGGCCATGTCAGCTCTGCGGTGCTGAAGACACCATGGCACGCAGGACAAAGCTCAGACTGAGGAACCCACTGATCAGAGCGCCGATTAGGGCGACGGCAGTGACCGGATTGCTGCGACGACGTGCGAGTGGTTCTGCGACTGAATTGATCACACCCAGGCTGAAAGCGATCAAGTAGCGCGGGTAGCGCGTCACGTTGATGAAAAATTCTTTCATGGCCAGTTATTGCAGGGTGTCTTGGGGACTCCGCCGGTGCTTCCCGAATGGCTGTGACTTGCGGCAGAGGAGAGGGCACTCAATGACAAGCAGCAAGTTCTCAATAAGAAGACCTTGTTGACACATTTCAGTCTATCTGGAGCAAATACAGAAGAAGAATGTCTCGCTGTCCAGTGGTCGAACAATGCCGAGGGGATTCTGAGCTAGGTGGGGGTCAGTCGTGATGGCTGCTCCAGATCCGATGGCGAGGAGCAGATCTGAATGGCTACCGTTCCAGCGCCTGACCTGGCTTGGACATGCTGGAGCTTCATCAGTTTCGTCACTCGGCTTTCTGCCTCAAGGTGCGGATGGCCTTGCAAGCCAAGGGACTCAGTTTTCGCGAGGTTGAGGTCACGCCTGGTATCGGTCAGATTTCACTCTTCCGTCTTTCCGGTCAGCGGCAGGTCCCTGTTCTTGTGGATGGGGATGAGGTGGTGTCCGATTCCAGTGCCATCTGCCGATATCTGGAGGAACTCAGGCCTGAGCCAGCTTTGATTCCAGCGGATCCTCGCCAGCGTGCTCAGATGCAGCTGATTGAGGATTGGGCCGACACCACTCTTGCTGCTGCCGTCAGGGCTGCGCTTGTGCAGGCGGCTGCCGATGATGCTCAGCTGCGCGACGTGCTGCTTCCCGATGATGTCCCCTCACCAGTGCGCCAGGTGATGTCGGGTCTGCCAGGTGGTTGGCTCAGCAGTCTTGGAGAATTGCTTGGTCAGGAGCAGAGAGCGTCGATGCTCAGCAGTCTGTGCGCCGTCGCCGATGGCGTGGATCTCAATGGCTATCTGGTTGGAGATGGCATCAGCCTTGCGGATCTTGCGGTTGCTGCCCAGTTGTCGCTGCTGCGTTTTCCTGCTTCCTCGGGAGAATCACTCGCCGGCCGAGGGGTTCCAGGGATCAGTGATCATCCACGTCTTCAGAATCTGTTTCGCTGGCGCGATCAACTGGAGACCCGGCTGATCAACCTTGCTCCAGCGCCAGTGGTCTGAGCGTCAGTCTGAAACGGCTGCTGCGTCCCTCCAGCGTTTGATCGGTTTTGAGTCCGGGCCCTGCATGGCTGACCTGACGCTGGTCGGCGCAGATGTCTTCTCCACAGCGCACATAGTGCGTGAGAGTCTCAATCCGGCTCAGTCTCGGCGCCCCCGGTCCGTGCAGGATCTGTAGGACGAGTTCATCGCTGAAAAAATCAGTGGTCTCTTTCGGGCTCGTCTCTCGCCGGCCAATCACGGTGGTTTCGAGCAACACATCGTCTCGAAACCTCGCTAGCTGACGGTTCACCTGGTTGGAGTCCTGTTCGACCGACAGCAATTGCTCGCCAAGCAGTGCTTTCCCCACTGCGGCGGCGTTGAAAGGGCGGTCACCGATGAGTTCGCTGCGACGGTTGCGCAGGAAACGAACCTCGTGCACCAGGGGGGGATCGTTGGGAATGGGTTGGCCTGAATCATCCAGTGCCTCACTGGTCACTTCCCATGTCCCTGAAAACCAGTCGGGATAGATCAGGTCTTGTTTGGCGCGGGGGCGAGGCAGAGGTGCCGGCAGGGACCATTGCGGCCAGCTTTCGAAACGCTGCTCAAGGAAGCTGATTCCACGATCACTGGCCGCGGCGGCGGACTGGACTGACACAAGCTGCAGCAGCATGGTGATCAGCAGTGTCAACAACGCTTTTGCCATGTCCGACCCTCTGATTCGATCCCTCGATCACTACGTGGTGTTGGTGCCAGGCGAACCTGAACAGCTGCTCACAGCGGCCGACACCCTGACATGGCTTGCCGGCCGACTGCAGGATCTGGACCCCTGGCCTTCGGATCTCAGCAGTTGCGAGAGCCCGGAACAAGCTGCACTGCGCCTGTTGGATACAGCCTGTGAACTGGAAATCTCGCCTGGCATCGCTCTGCAGTGGTATGCGGTGCGTCTCGATCCACCCGGCTCCTGAGCCTCATTCCGGACGTTCTTTGGGTGGATCCTTGATTAATTCCGGCAGCAGCTGAATGATGCCGTCTGCAACGACGTCGGCTGATTCGGATTCGATCACCACTGTGAGATCTGCCTCGTCGTACAGAGGGCGTCGCTGCTTGAGAATCTCGTCAAGTGTTTCGGCAGGATCCCCTGTCATCAGCAGCGGCCGTTGCGTGGTGTCGCTCTGCAGGCGTTGCAGCAGCTGACGGCGTTCGACATCGAGCCAGATCACAATGCCCTGGTGCATCATTCCCCAGTTTTCGGTCCGGGTGACAACGCCGCCACCGGTCGCCACGACAAGGGAATGACGTTCGCTGATGGACCGCATCACCTGCGTTTCGAGGCTGCGGAATTCCTCTTCACCATCACGTTCAAAGATTTCGGAGATGGTGCAGCCAGCCACTTGTTCGATCACCGCATCCGCGTCGACGAATCCATACCCCAGCCTCTCCGCCAAAGGCCTGCCGGTGCTGGTTTTGCCGCTGCCCATCATGCCCACGAGATAGAGACTGCGTCCTCCCAGACGCTGCCGCAGGGTTGGAGTGGTCTCCGCCATGACTCGGAATTGCCGTTAGCTCATTAGGATGCCCTCTGGCCGGACCGTCACATGACTGAAATGAAGTCAATTGCACGTCATGGCCGCGGACGTGGCTGCGTCATCACACGACGTGCCTGTTTCAGTGCAAGCCACCGGTACTGGTTGCCTGAATTGTCCGCTGATGACAATGCCGCGCGCTTCGGCCCCTGTGCACTGGCTCCTGGGCATGGTCACAACTATGAGCTGATCGTTTCGATGGCCGGTGGCCTTGATTCGCATGGCATGGTGCTCAATCTCTCGGAGGTGAAGCACGCCATCCGCAGCGAGGTCACCGGTCAGCTCGACTTTCGCTTTCTCAACGATGCCTGGCCCGAATTCGATGTGTCCAAGCCGGAGGGTTGTCTACCCACCACTGAGGCCATCGTCCGGCAGATTTGGGCTCGTCTGAGTCCCCATCTGCCCATCACGGCATTGCGCCTTTACGAACAACCAGGCCTCTGGGCCGACTATCTCGGACATCCCATGGACGCCTTTCTCACGATCCGCACCCATTTCGCTGCTGCCCATCGTCTGGCAAGACCTGAACTCAGCCAGGACGAGAACGAGCGCATCTACGGCAAGTGCGCACGTCCCCACGGTCATGGTCACAACTATCTGGTGGATGTCACGGTGCGAGGCTCCATCGATCCGCGCTCAGGCATGGTCTGCGATCTTTCCGCGCTGCAACGCCTCGTGGACGACCTTGTGGTCGAGCCGTTTGATCACACATTCCTGAATAAGGATGTGCCCTTTTTCGCTGAATGCGTCCCCACCGCTGAAAATATCGCCCTTCATATCGCCGATCGCCTCTCTTCTCCCATCAAGGCGATTGGTGCCAATCTCCACAAAGTGCGCCTCCAGGAAAGCCCTAACAATGCGGCTGAGGTTTATGCCGAAGTTCCACAACTGGAGATGACTCCTTCGGCGCTTGAGGCAGCGCTTCCTGTCTGAATTCTCCTCATCGCTGCAGCGCCCCACGGTTCGTCTGGTGCTGGCTGTCAGTCTTGATGGTCGTCTGGCTCCACCGAGCGGAGGAGCTGCTCAGCTCGGTGGATCGGCTGATCGTCGTGTCCTTGAGGAGGCGCTCGCCTGGAGTGATGCAGCCCTGATTGGAGCGGGCACACTCAGAGCCCATCACTCCAGTTGTGTGATTCGTGATCGTGATCTGCTGAACCAGCGTCAAGTCCAAGGACGCTCGCCTCAGCCAGCAGCGTTGGTGGTCAGTCGTGAGGTTGGATTTCCTCTGGAGTGGCCTTTTTTCCAGCAACCTTTCGAACGTCATCTGCTGTCTGGATGCGACGGGTCTGCTCCTGGCTTCCAGTCCTGTTGTCGGTTGTCGTCCTGCTGGAGCGAAACGCTGAACGATCTGGCCTCCAAAGGCTGGTTCCGGCTGGTCCTACTTGGTGGCGCTGTTTTGACTCACTCTTTCTTCGCCCAGGATGCGGTTGATGAGTTGCAACTGACCTTGAGTCCAAGGATCCTGGGCGGATCCTTCAACTGGTTGCTGCAGTCGGACACTCCACTACCAGCGTCGCTGGCGTCTTCGCAGGCGTGGAGTCTGGTGGAGGCGCGTTCCCTCGCAGACCATGAACTCCTGGTGCATTACCGACGGAATCGCTCCATCAGTTCCAGAACGGGACTCTGATTCAGGCTGGATTGGGACAGACCAGTCAGGGAGGCCAGGCAACGCCTGATCACCGCACGCGCGTCGTCGCCGACTCTGCCTCTCAGGAGTTCTGTCAACACTCCCAGCTCTCTGCCACTGCGGCTGGTTTCTCTGATCAGACATTCACTCACAGGGCGGGCCAGTCTCCGGCAGGGCTGCTCGACAGCGCTGTTCAACCAGCTTTTCGGAGCGATTTCGGCAGCAACGCCATCCAGAGCCTGTTCAGCCAGCTGAAGGCATTCGCTCACAAGCTGGCGTTCAATCCGTGGTTGTAACAGCTGAATCAACGGCTGGAACAGCCCCGCTTTGGCGTTTTGATGCCAGGAGCTCACCTCCAGAAGCAGCGGCGAGAGCAACAGAGCTGTGGCCCATCTCAGGTTGTGCCGAGTCCATTTGGGCATGACCACGGCCCAATCGCGTCTTCATTGTCTCCCCTTGGGGTTGCGCTGGTTAGTGTCATTGCCGAGGCGTTTCAATTGGCCCTGGATGGCATCGCTCACGGCTCGTTGGCATCGCAGCATCCATGAGATTCCCCAGTCGCAATGGGAGGACTTGCTCGCAGAACAAGTGAGCCCGTTCTATCGCTGGTCCTGGCTGGAAGCCCTGGAACTCTCAGGCAGTGTGGCTCCGGATCAGGGCTGGCAGCCACTGCACCTGTCGCTTTGGAGGGGCGAAGAGAGCCTGATTGCCATCGCTCCTCTTTATCTCAAGGGTCACAGCTATGGCGAATTCATTTTCGATCAGTCTTTCGCACGCCTGGCAGGTGATTTGGGACTGCGCTACTACCCCAAGCTGATCGGCATGAGCCCCGTCAGCCCCGTTCAGGGCTATCGCTTCCATATCCATCCCGATGAAGATGCGCAGGACATCACAGTCATGATGTTGCGGCTGATTGATGAGTTTGCTGCTCGCAACAACATTCTCAGCTGCAACTTTCTCTACGTGGACCCTCTCTGGCAGCCCTTGGCGGAAGCTGCGGGCTGTGCGGCATGGGTGAATCACCAGAGTCTTTGGTCTGCAGAAGGGCAGAAGGATTTTTCCGATTATCTCGCAAGCTTCAATGCCAATCAGAGGCGCAATATCAAGCGGGAACGCAAGGCGGTCAATCAGTCAGGACTGGTCGTGACCCCATTGACCGGACCAGAACTCACGCCTGAGCTGCTGGAGCGGATGCATTCCTTTTACGAGCAGCATTGCGCCCGTTGGGGCCCTTGGGGGAGCAAATATCTTCAGAGCACATTTTTTGATCGACTGGTGGACCCCGCTCTGGCAAGGCATGTGGTGCTGTTTAGTGCCCACCGCGGAGATCCCGTTGAGCCTGTAGCGATGTCTCTTTGCATTCAGGATGAGTCCCATCTCTGGGGGCGCTACTGGGGCAGTGAAGAAGAGATCGATTGCCTGCATTTTGAGGTCTGTTATTACGCTCCGATCGAGTGGGCTCTGCGTCGGGGCCTGCACAGCTTTGATCCAGGAGCGGGTGGCAGTCACAAGCGCCGACGTGGTTTTGTGGCTCAAGCCCGGACCAGCCTGCATCGTTGGTATGAACCGCGTATGGATGGTTTGATCCGTTCCTGGCTACCGAGGGCGAATGGTCTGATGGAAGAGGAGATCGAGGCCATCAATGACGAGCTTCCCTTCCGCAGCAAGCCGCCTGAATTGATGGCCTGAGGCGATCATTTGTAAGGTGTGACAATGGCAGAAGGCACCTCCTCACTTGATGATCAGCTCTCGCAGCGATTCATCGAGCTCGACCCGTCTGGTTACTTCCTGATCAAGCTGGATGCCGAGGCCGGCGAGCTCGTCGCTGAGCATTACAGCAATGATCTTGATGAGCGAGGCCGTGCGACTGACCCTGAAACAGGAGAGGTTCTCGCCTGCCGTGGCGGTGGCCCCCGTCAGCCGAGCAAAAGCTTCCGTGGCAGAACCGCAAAGGAGTTGGGCATTGCGCTGACCGAGGCTGATGGAACTCGTCCCGTCAGCCGTCTGGATCATGCTCTGTATCTCGGCCGAGAGTTGCAAAAAGCAGAAGCCTGCCTGAAAGCGGGAGTGGCCTACACGCAGGACTGAATCAGTTCAGGCCGTCATCAGTTCGCGGGATGTACTGGGTTCTTCGGGAGGGAGAGATTCCAGCTGTTCGCGAATTTCGCGTTGAACGATCGCGCGGTACTCAAGGAAGTGTTCGTTGTGGGCGAGCACCACCAGGAATTGCTCCAACATGGCTGGATTGCGTCGAGCCATGCTGAGCATGTAACGCCAGAAGCGACTGCGAGTGTCCCGCTTGATTCCCTGTCTCCAAACCACAATGGATAAAGCTCTGATATCAGTCCAGGTGGGCAGTTTTGATGTGCCCTTCCAGCGGGGAGCTCCCATCTTCAGGTAGTAGGAGTAAACCCGATCCATGTATGCGTTGGGTTCGTAGAGCGCACAGAAGGCATCCACGTATTCGTTGGCGATGTCCCGGATGGGGCGGGTGGGTTTGAAATTGAGCAGGTTGGTCTGGTTCACACCCTTGGCGGCGGACTTGTCCTGGATCAGTCGGCCCTCTTTCTCAAGGCGATGCCAAAGCGCTGTATTCGGAAGGGCCTGCAGCATGCCCATCATCGCCGCCGGGATTCCGGTTCTGGTCACGAACTCAACGATGCGTCGGCCGGCGCCGTCTTTTTCACCGTCGAAACCGATGATGAAACCTGCCATCACACGGATGCCGTTTGCGGTGATCCTGTCAACGGCAGCATCCAGAGGGTTGCGGGTGTTCTGAAGTTTTCTGGAGGTTTCGAGACTCGCCTCGTCGGGAGTTTCGATGCCGAGAAACACACTCTCAAAACGCGCTTCGTGCATCATGCGCATCATCTCCTCGTCGTCGGCCAGGTCCACCGAGGCCTCAGTCGCGAAGCTGAAGGGATAGCCGCGCTCTTCCTGAAACTGTCTGATTTGGGGGAGCAGCTGCTTGGCGTTGCGCTTATTGCCGATGAAGTTGTCATCGACTAGGAAGATCGATCGCCTCCAGCCGAGGTCATGCAGATACTGAAGCTCAGCGATCAGCTGTTCCGGTTTTTTCGTGCGTGGCTTGCGTCCGTAGAGAACGATGATGTCGCAGAACTCGCAATTGAACGGACAACCCCTCGAGAACTGAACGCTCATCGAGTCATAGGCCTCGAGCTGCAGCAGATCAAAGCGAGGGATGGGAGTGGAGGTCACATCAGGCTTGTCACCTTCAGCACTGAAACGTCCGCCGCTGTCACCTCGCTGGATCGCTTCGATGAACAATGGCAGGGTGATTTCCCCCTCATCGAGCACTTTGAAGTCGGCCTGATCGATTTCAGGCGCATCCGGAGTGGAACTGGCGTAGGGGCCTCCTACAGCAACTGGAATTCCACGGCGCTTGGCCTCGGCGATCTGAATCTGCATATCGTCCTTTTGGACGATCATTCCCGAGATCACCACAAGTTCGGCCCAGTTCCATTCGTCTTCAGTGATCTCCCGCACGTTGCGGTCCACCAACTTCATGTCCCATTCCTGGGGAAGCAGCGCCGCTACCGTCACTAACCCCAGCGGGGGAAGCAACACCTTGCGATTCACCAGCTCCAGAATCTTCTCGTAACTCCAGAAGGTCTTCGGGAAGAGGGGATAGATAAAGAGGGTGCGCATGATCCGAGGCGAGCAAGTTGGTCTGTCTGTGACGTGCGGTCGACCCTGCGGACAGAACCTTCCGTTTCTATTTGATTTCGTTGTGCAGAAGCTTAAGGGGGATTGGGTAATTCCAGGCCTGATGTCTGATGTAATAGGGCTTGCAATCTTTGACAGTGATGGGCGTCCTCATCTACGTGGGTTTGGTCGGAGCCGGACTGGCAACTGCTGTGACGATCAGTTTTGTTCTGCGCCGAATCAAATTGATCTGACTTCAGTCAGCACAGACCCGCCGCGGCGCCAGATCTCAAGCAGCGCCAGAACAATGCCGAGAGTGCCGCTGATGGCGAAGGTCGCCTGAAGACCAAAAGTGACGGTGACTTGCGCGGCGATCAGACCACTGAGCCCACCGCCACCCAGAAAGGCAATTTGACCAAGACCCGCCATCCGCCCGCGCAGGATCTGGCTCGAACCCACCTGGGTGATCAAATTGCTGCTGCTCAGAAGCCCTGCGGTACCTGCTCCGATTAAGAGAGTCATGGCAAGCAAGAAGGGCACATCACCTCCAATGGCCATCCCCAGCTGAGCCACGGCGGTGACTAATGCAAACCCTGCCAGGGTCAGAGAGGGTCTTCGGCAGAAACGATGACTGTTGCGTTGCAGCAGCAGTCCACCAGCAATGCTTCCCAGGGCCAGAACGCTGGTGAAAGCTGCAAGATCCATCGGTGCATTCCCGAGCTCACGAGCGGCGATCAAGGGCCCAAGTCCAGGGTGGAAGAACCCCACCACACACATCAAGCCGGTGAACATCAGCACGTGCCTCAGGGTGCTGCCGCATTCCCGCCAGGCCACCCGTAACGACGCCTTTTTCCCAGGAGCACTGCGCTCCTCCAGTTCCGTTTTCGGATTCAGCAGCCAGATCACACTGGCGATCGGGAACAGATAAGTGGCTGCATCCAGAGTGAGCGCCGTGGCCGAACCCGCCAGAGTGATCAGTAGGCCCCCCAGAAGGGGGCCCACTAGCTTGCCGACGTTGAAGACCACCGAGAAGCTCGTCAGGAAGGGCGCCAGCTCGGAGTTGTCGTCCACCAGCAGAGCGCAGTACTTATTGCGAGCCGTGAGTTCATAGGCACCGGCAATGCCCACCAGCAAGGTGCTGGCCAGCAGCATCAAGACCTGTGCTTGTCCGTCGAAGATCGGGATGGAAATCGCTCCAAGCAGGCTTGCGCATAGCAGTGCCCACTGTGCCTGGATTAACACCCGCTCACAGCCAACGCGATCGGTGCGCACGCCTGCCGGCCCGCTTACCAAAATTGTGGGTAGGGAGAGTGCGGCAAAATTCAGCGCCAGCACCATGGGTGCTTTGGTTTCATCCATCAGGATCCAGCCTTTGGCCGTGATCCCTGCGAAGGAACCGGCAGTGCTCAAGCCGGATGCGATTAGGAAAATAATGCGTTGGCGTGCATGTGATGAAGGGTGGCTCAATGGCTGCTGCGAGCTGACGCAACCATCTCGCTTGCCCCCACGATCTCGCCGCTCAGGTCGTAGATGTCGGCTCCGTTGATTCGTACTGGAACCATGGTTCCCGGTTGTGCTTGCAAGCCGTCAGCACGAGGCTGAACCTGCACTTCGCCATCCACCTCAGGTGCGAAGCGAGCGCAGCGTCCGATCATGGCTCCTGTGGTCGGGTTGTGCTGCTCGATCAGGACATCCACGGTGCGTCCCACCCAGCGGGTGTTGGCTTCGGCTGAGATCGGTTGTTGCAGGGTCATCAGCCGATCTTTCCTGGCGGTGGCAATCTCGGCTGGTACGGGATTCGGGAGCTTGGCCGCAGCGGTCCCTTCCTCTGCTGAATAAGTGAACACCCCAACGTGATCGAATCGCTGGCTTTCAAGGAACCCAGCCAGGTGGTCAAATTGCTCCTCTGTTTCACCGGGGAAGCCCACGATCAGCGTGGTGCGCATCACGGCATCCGGCAGCTGCTCCCGCAACTGACTCATCAATCGTTCGTTGACATCCGCCTGCCAGGGACGGTTCATGGCTCTCAGCACTTTGGGGTGGCTGTGCTGGAGAGGCAGATCGAGATAGGGAAGAACGTTAGGGACATCCCTATAAGCGGAGATCACCTCAGGAGTCAGGCCTGTGGGGTAGGCGTAATGAACCCGAATCCAGGGAATCTCCACTTCGCCGAGGGCCCTGAGCAGGTCTGCAAGCCGAGGACGGCCGTAGATGTCCAGCCCGTAATTGGTGGTGATCTGGCTGATCAGAATCAGTTCCTGAACGCCCTGTTCCGCCAGTTGATGGGCTTCTGCAACGATTGATTCGATCGTTCTTGAACGCTGATTTCCGCGTAGATGCGGAATGATGCAAAACGCGCAGCGATAGTCGCAACCTTCGGCCACTTTGAGATAGGCAACCGCTTCGCCAGTGGTGCGATATCTGGGCAGTGTTTCATCGCCGACGAACGTCGGGTTTTTGCTGACCCGATTGACGCGTTCTCCAGCTTCGACCCGCTCAAGCACTTCCACGATGTGCTGGTAATCGCCAGTGCCCACAATGGCTTTGGCTTCCGGCAGGGACTCGAGCAGCTCCTCCTGAAAATGTTGTGCCAGGCAGCCGGCGATGATCAGTTCCTTGCCTTGCTCAGCGAGTCCCACCAGTGTGCGGACTGATTCTTCCCGGGCTTCCTGGATGAAGCTGCAGGTGTTGACCACCACCACGTTGGCGTCACTTTCGTCACTGCTGACGCCATAGCCCGCTCGCGTCAGCAGACCGAGCATGTGTTCAGTATCGACCCGGTTCTTTTCGCATCCCAAATGGGCGAAAGCCACGGTCGGGCGTGTGCTGACCATGTCGCGTCCGGGAGCTTGGTCCGGTGACATGGGCACGACGCATCAACTTTCACCATAAATCTCGTGCTGATTGCTGCCAAAATTTCAGCAATCAGTTTCGTGCGCATGGGCACCACCCGACTCACCAGCCGACGTCGTCAGGATCAGGGCTTCAAATGGGCACGCATCAGCATGGCGGTGCTGGCAACCGTCGGGGTGATCGATACCGCTTCGATCACCCTTAAGCGTTGGGGGATGTTCGGTGACTTCACCTGCCCGATGGGCGGAGATGGGTGCGACACAGTCCTGAATAGCCCCTGGGGAACCCTTGTTCAGACGGATGGCTTCAGCATTCCGTTGTCCTTTGCCGGTCTGCTGGCTTACCTCGCTGTTCTGGTGATGGCTCTTGTGCCGTTGCTGCCGGGGTTGATGGAGAACCGCAGTGATCTGTCCCGGCGCACCTGGTGGGGACTGTTCACTGTTTCCCTGGGAATGGCTGTCTTCAGCTTGGTGCTGCTGGGCTTGATGGTCTTCAAGATTCAGGCTTTCTGTTTTTTCTGTGTGCTTTCAGCGACGTTGTCGATTCTGTTGCTGATCCTTTCCATGATCGGCGGTGGATGGGACGACCCCTCACAGTTGTTCTTTCGGGGCATTCTCCTGGCTTTGGCAGTGTTGCTCGGCAGTCTGATCTGGGCCTCGGTTCTGGACCCTGAACGCCCCGAAGCTGCCGTGACCGGCCCTGGTGCACCTCCGCTTGTGACGACCGAAAGCACTCCTGCCAAGGTCGCGCTGGCTGAACATCTCACCTCCATGGGAGCTGTCATGTACAGCGCCTACTGGTGTCCTCACTGTCATGAGCAGAAGGAGGACTTCGGTTTAGAAGCTGCCAAAAAGCTCAACGTCGTTGAATGTGCTGAGGATGGTCAGAACAGTCAACGCGCCCTCTGCCAGAGCAAGAAGATCGAAGGCTTCCCCACCTGGGAGATCAATGGAAAGCTTGATTCAGGCGTCAAAGATCTGAAAACCCTTGCAGGTTTGTCCGGCTTCAAGGGAGACACCAACTTCTGAAGGCCCTTCCACCTCTGAGTAGCCCACTGTCTGCTACGACTGTTGGTTATTCAGTGACGCTGCGGGTCTGAATCCCTTCTCCCTTCACCTGCCGACTGTGTCGGCGCCACTGGGGAAGGGAGCAGGGGGCATCACTGCGGAAATGTCCTCCCCGACTTTCGGTTCTAAACAGACAGGCTTCCAGGAGCAGGGCAGTGGTGCGCTGACGATGGATGAGATCGAGTAGCAGGTTCAGTTCCTGGCGACTGGGCTCCTCCAGTTCCAGCAATTGCTGATGGGATTGGCGATGAACGACGCACAGCAGTTCTTCCCGCTCCAGCGGACTCATGGCACTTCTGGTCATCTGCAGCAGTGTCTGCATCCCCGCTCGGGAGCGATTGACTCCTGCCACATCCCAGCACTGTTCACTCAGCTGATCGATGCTGCGCGTGAGCTCCCCGATGCTGGTGTTGCTGCGGGCATGGATCTCACTGGTGCTGATGCTGTATCCCCGGTTCCTCCAGTGTTCTCTTTCATCCTCTGAAACAGCTGGCAGGTCGATCGCTCCCAGTTGGCGAGCAAAGACGAGGCATTCCATCAGGGAGTTGCTCGCCAGACGATTGGCACCGTGCAGCCCGGTGCAGGCCGCCTCCCCAACTGCGTAGAGGCCTGGCAGCGATGTCGCGGCATTGAGGTCCGTTGCTACGCCTCCCATCCAGTAGTGGGCTGCAGGCGCCACAGGGATTGGTTGCTCAAGAGGATTGAGATTGTGGTTGCGACAGCGCTCAAGAATGGTGGGGAAGCGGCGCTCAGCCTGGTCGCGGGGGATCTCTGAAAGGTCCAGGCCGATGTGATCGATGCCCTGGAGGCGCATGCTTTTCAAGAGTGCACGGCTCACCTGGTCTCTCGGAGCGAGATCAGCCCCTGGCAGGTCAGTGACCGGACTGTTTCCCGCGGCGTCCACGAGTCGTCCTCCTTCTCCTCGCACGGCCTCGGAGATCAGAAAACAGGGAGCTCCGGGAAGCTTCAGAGCTGTGGGATGAAATTGAACGAACTCAAGATCTTCAACCGCGGCCCCTGCAGCCCAGGCCAGGGCGATGCCCTCTCCTGCGGCTTGAGCTGGATTGGTGGTGTTGGTGTAGAGGTGCCCTCCGCCTCCAGTGGCGAGGACCACGGCTCTCGATCGAATCCATTGCAGCCTGCACCCGTCAAGAACCTGGACGCCGCAGCAGTGTCCGTTCTCCACCCAGAGCTGGCTGACGCGAACACCCCGCCGATGCAGCAACCCAGGCCTCTGCTCGGCATGCTGCCGAAGCACATCGACCAGAGCATGGCCGGTTCGGTCCTGGACATGCAGCACACGGTGATGACTGTGCGCAGCCTCGAGGGTTGTGGCCAGGCTCCCGTCGCTGTTCCGATCGAAATCCATCCCCAGCTCGAGCAGCCTGTCGACACAGTGCGGTGCCTGTTCAACGAGCAGACGAACAGCATCGCCGTCGCAAAGACCTGCGCCGGCGTGGATGGTGTCTGTCGCATGGCTGCCGCTGTGGTCATCGCGACGAGTGACGGATGCGATCCCGCCCTGGGCCCATCGGCTCGATGAGCGCTGGCTGGTGTTTCGGTTGACCAGCAGCACTCGCAGCCCGTCTGGCAGCTCAAGGCAGGTCATCAGGCCTGCGGCTCCAGCACCAACCACCACGACGTCCCAGGGACCTGAGGGGATGGGTTCGTTGCCAGTGCCCAAGGGTCTCATGTCAGCACCAAAAAACCGCCGGGTTGTCCGGCGGTTTGACCGCAATCTGAGCAATCCAATCAGTGGAGATCGGCGTTTTCAGTGAGCTGCCTCAGCGGTACTGGCCATCATTGATCCGATCGAAACCCTCGTTGAGAGCAATCGATGGTTCGGTCACCGTGAAATTGTCGCGATACTTCTCGAACAGCTCTTTCTGCCGATCGGTGAGATCCAGCGAAAGAACGTCATTCACACTGTCGTAGGGGCCACCCAGCACGATCTTGCCGGCGAGGGTGGGATACATGCCAGGGAACTGCTGGAAGCGACGGACGGAGGAATTGTTGAGATCCACCTTTTCGCCACGTTCGGCGATTTTGTCGTCAGCCACGTTGCGGATGTCAGCCGCCTGAACGCTCGCGGGTAGCAACAGGCCCATCAGCAGGCCTGCCATCACAAGAATGCCTGTCAGCCAGGACAGCAGACGCTTCATGGAACTCTCCGTCTAGAAGATCGGAACGGGATGATTACCGGCACTGCCGGCTTGCAAACCATACAAGTGCAATTGCCGGGATCAGTTGCAAGGGGTCGCAGTTTTTTGCAGTTCGTTTCAGACCAGGCCGCTGAGTTCTGGCGCAAGCAGAGACAGCGACAGAAACAAGCCATCAATCAAGAGGGTTGTGAACAGCACTGCCGCTGCTACAGCCCAGCCTCGATCTGACGCCATGGACAGGCTGCTGCGAGATCTGCAGTACTGAACAAGCTGAAAAATGATGATTCCTGAAGCGCTCACCGTCAGCAGAGAGCTTGGCGTCAGCACGAAGGCCGCTGCGTCCTGGAGGAGAACAGAGGCTTCTGTAGGGGATGCTGCAATCACCGCAGGCCAGAGGGCCATCACACCGGTGAGTGCCATGGCCAGATCCGTGAAAGCTGTGCCTAGCAGCGAAGCTAAATAGAAGGCACATCCAAGACGCCATCGCGTTTGCAGGCCGGTGATTGCCAGAGGCAAGGCAAACGCTTCCACAGGGAGATGAAGTACTGGGTGGCAAGCAAGCCAACCCCAGAAAAGGCTGCCAGCCAGCCAGCTGCCACTGAAGCCAACCAGCAGAGCGCCGAAGTCCTTCCATCGACTGGGTGCGATCGAATGGGTGATCACGCCCACTGAAAGGAGCACAAAACCGAACAGGCAGGAGCTGAAGGGCTGTTCACGCACCCATGGAGCCTGCACAAAGACAGGCAGCACCACGAGCATCGATGCCCAGAAGGGCAATCCAACCCTTCCAAGAGCGATCGGCTGGACCGGCTCAGCAAGGGCTTGGTTGCGTATCAGCCCACTGAACAAGGATCCACCCCCGCCTGAACGTGAAGAAAGGAATGTGACCATAGAAGATTTGCGCCTCATTGAGCGTTTTTGTGAGGCGTCTGATGTCATCGGACGTTGGGCCTGGCGATAGCGTCTTCAAACTTGTGTTCAGGACGCCAGACGTGTCAGAACCCGGACTGCTCGAGGCCATCTGGAGAAATATCGTCCTGGGAGTTGTTCAGGGGCTGACTGAGTTTCTGCCGATCAGCAGCACGGCCCATCTGAAGGTGGTGCCCGCTCTAGCCGGCTGGCAGGACCCCGGTGTGTCGGCCACAGCGGTGATCCAGCTGGGCAGCATCGTTGCGGTGATCGGATACTTCCGCGACGACCTTGTGGGGGTTTGGAAGGGCATCAGCGCTGCCTTGCGGAGAGGTCAGTGGCGTGAGCCGGAAGCCCGCCTGGGGATTGCAATGGCCATTGGCACCGTGCCGATCCTGGTGGTGGGGCTTGGCATCAAATTGTTCTGGCCTGGTTATGAGACGTCTCCTCTGCGCAGCGAACCGGTGATCGCCGTCGTTTCGATTGTGATGGCGTTGCTACTCGCCCTGGCAGAGAAGCTTGGCCCGCGCCTCAAGCGACTCGATCAGGTGCAAGGGCGTGATGGCCTGGTGGTGGGTCTGGCGCAGGTGCTCGCTCTGATCCCTGGGGTATCCAGATCAGGAAGCACGCTCACCGCCTCGCTGTTCGACAGCTGGAAGCGTCCGGATGCGGCCCGATTTTCATTTCTGCTGGGGATTCCAGCCATCACCCTGGCTGGTTTGGTGCAATTGAAAGATGCATTCAGCGAGCCCAGCGCCGGTGGTCCGCTCCCTCTGTTGATTGGAATTGTGTCTGCAGCAGTGGTCTCCTGGCTGGCCATCGACTGGCTGTTGAAATACCTGCAACGTCACAGCACCTGGATTTTTGTGATCTACCGACTCCTTTTCGGAGTGTTACTGCTGGTCTGGTGGTCCGCCGCCGGCCCAAACTGAGAGGAGTTGCCTCCTTGCTGTGTGGAATGAGCCTTCCGCAGGAGTTGCTGTCACGGCTCTGGATCCTGCAAGCCCCTCACGACAGCCAGAACCTGCGGTTGTGGCTTCAGTCGAGTCAGGTTCCATTGGAGAGGAACTGGGATTTGAACCAGGAGATCAGCTGCTCAGCATCAATGGAGTCCGTCCCCGAGATCTCATTGATTACCGCTACCTCATTGTTGAGGAGGAGCTGACGCTTGAGATTCGTGACAGCGCCGGTGAGCTGCATTGCGTCGAGTTGGAGAAGGATGCCGACGATGGTTTGGGGCTTGGTTTCACCGAAGCTCTCTTTGATGGCCTTCGTCAATGCACCAACCGTTGCCCCTTCTGCTTTATCGACCAGCAGCCGCCTGGCCATCGAGACAGTCTTTACCTCAAAGATGACGATTATCGACTCAGCTTTCTTTACGGCTCCTATCTCACTCTCACCAACCTGAGTGATGCCGATTGGGAGCGGATTGAGCAGCAACGGCTGACACCGCTTTTCGTGTCAGTGCATGCAACAGACCCCGATCTGCGCTCCACTCTTCTCGAGAATCCACGAGCAGGAAAGCTGCTGCAGCAGCTGGAGTGGTTTGCGCAGCGCAAGTTGCAGATTCATGCGCAGGTGGTGGTGTGTCCAGGTCTCAATGACGGTGATGCACTCGTCAACACCCTGTGCGATCTCGCTCGTTTTGCAGGTGTTGAGTGGCCTGCTGTGCTTTCAGCGGCAGTGGTGCCGGTGGGCCTGACACGCTTCCGACCGCCTGGTGATGGGTTGCGGGCCGTCACCCCTGAAGATGCCTCGAGGGTGATTGATGCAGTGGAACCGCTGCAGTCGGAGTTCCAAGGGCGTTTCGGCAGTCGTTTTGTTTGGCTGTCGGATGAGTGGTATCTGATTGCGGGTCGTCCCCTTCCCCCTCGCGTCAGCTACGAGGATCTCCCTCAGCAAGAAAATGGTGTGGGAACGATCCGGGCGTTCCTCGAGTCGCTGGATGAGGCCACGGAATCATTGCCAGAGCGTGTTGTTGCGCCGCTGCGCAGCAGCTGGGTGGTGGGTCGTCTCGTCGATAAGGCTCTGGAGACCGTCACTGAGCGCCTCAACGGGATTGAAGGCGTCTGCCTGCAGATGCATGGTCTTCCTAGTCCCTACTGGGGACAGGATCAGGTGGTCACCGGTCTGTTGACTGGTCAGGATTTGCTGGATGGCCTCAAGGATCAGGACCTGGGGGATCAGTTGCTGTTGCCATCAGTGATGTTGCGGCAGGGCCAGCCTGTATTCCTCGATGACATGACTTTGGACCAGGTTCAGGCACAACTTCCTGTCCCGATTCGGATTGTTCATGGAGCAGCTGACATCGTGGCTGCAGTGCTCGGTGATCTAGAAAAAACCACCTAAAGTTCTCCTAGAACTGGATTCAATGTGCGCCGGACAGCTGCAAGCCTTTTTCTGATTGCAGGCTTTGCGCCCTTTCATCTCGCTGGAGTTGCTTCCGCTCAAGAGTCTTTGGAAGCGTCCTCAGACAACGGTGCTGCTCTGATCGATCAGAGCACTCTGCCGACGGCCATTGAACTGAAGGGATCCAGGCCTCAGGCAGACCCCTCAGTTTTGCCTCCAGCAGCAACAACACTGCCGGACACCCTCGATTCACTGAACGCATCACCGAGCCTTGCTCTGCCCAATCAGCCGGGTCAGGTGCGCATTCGAGAGCTCAGACCGCTCACGCTCGCTGAAGTTGAACAGCTGGCTGAAGTCAACAATCCAGGGTTGAAAGCTGTGGCTCTCCAGGTTCAGCAGGCTAAGTCGAGCTTGAGAGCAGCGATCGCCAGTTGGTATCCAACTCTCAATCTCACCGCTAACGGTCTGCCTCAATACCTGGCTGGTGAACAGCAATCTTTCGCTTCTGGGCAGAGCGGAACCCTCACTAAAAGTAAAATTTCCACGGCCAATTTCGCTGCTCAGCTGAATTGGAATTTAATTGATCCTGGCCGTGTTCCTGAGATTGCCTCAGCACGCGATACTTTTGAGAAATCTCGAGACTCTTACCTCATCGCTCTCAGAGATCTTCGCCTATCTGCGGCGACTGCCTATTACGATCTCCAGCGCTATGACGAACAGGTGAATGTTGGTAAGCAGTCTGTGGCTGCTTCTCTAATTAGCTTGCGAGATGCACGGGCTCGTTATCAGGCAGGAGTCGCAACCAAGCTCGAAGTGCTTGAAGCTGAAACTCAACTTGCTCGAGACCAAGATATTCTGACCGGTAATCTTAATTTCCAGGCCCGATCCCGTCGGGACTTGGCAAGGATTACTGATTTGCCGCAGGATGTAACTCCGACTGCCGCTTCGCCCTCACGAGTTGTTGGGATTTGGCAGCCATCACTTCAGGAAAGTATCGTTGCGGCCTATGCCTTCCGAGAAGAGCTCGATCAAATTATTCTTGATATTTCAATTAATAATAGCAATGCAAATGCTGCTTTGTCTGGTGTGCAGCCAGTCCTAAGTATCTTTAATAATTTTAATGCACAGAGATTCCAGGGTCAGGCCAGAGCTGTCCCTCCCGTTAATACTGATGCCTACGGTTGGACCGCTGACAATACCGTCGGTCTTGCGGCAACTTGGAATATTTTTGATGGGGGACGCGCTCGTGCTCAGTATCGACGAAACAAGCAGGCTGCCGATGCAAGTGCTTATGAATTTGCCGATCAACGTGGAAAAATTCGCCTTCAAGTTGAGCAAAGCTTCTACGATCTACGAGACAACCAACAAGCAATCCGTACAACTTCTCGAGAAGTGTTATCTCAGCGAGAAGCGTTGCGTCTCGCCAGGCTTCGATTCCAGGCAGGTGTAGCGACGCAGCGTGAGGTGGTTGATAATCAGAGGGATCTCACAAGAGCTCAGCTTCGTTATGTTGACGCTCTTGTTGATTACAACATCACCATTGCCGAGTTGAGGAGGTATACCGGACTGGATGAGGTTGCGTCCTGTCCGCGTTTGGATTTACCCGCCGAAAAATCTCAATCATTATCGATAGAAGAGTTTCCGATCGAGCCAACTCCGCTTATACCCGCCTGCCAAGCTTCTCTGCTGGGATCTTGATGATGAGGCAACGTTGACCTCAAGATTCCTCAACCCCCAGCAGTTACTTGCCGTTCATCAGCTGCTCGACATGGTCGCAGATCGGCAAAGACAGGATTTCGGAAACATCGTTTCCGATACCAAGGCAGATGGATCCTTGATCACCGCTTGTGACCGATGGAGCGATGAGGCGTTGGTCAATGGTCTCTCTGCACTGGCTCCCGCTGAATTCACCCTCAGTGAGGAGGGAGAGAAAGCATGTCCATCTTCCTCTGCCTTCTGGGTCGTAGATCCTCTCGACGGCACCACCAATTTCGCTGCCGGAATCCCTTATTGGGCGATTTCTGTGGCTCGTTTTGTCGACGGCCGACCGACTGAGGCTTTTCTGGACATCCCCTCTCTGCGTCAACGGATTGTGGCGATTCGCGGGCGAGGAGCCTGGCGCAACGGCAAAGCTCTTTCTCCAGAGACTCGTCTTCAGTCAGGCAGTACCTGTGTTTCGCTCTGTAGTCGAGCAATTCGGGTGCTGCAACGCCGGCATCAGGATCCTTTCCCCGGAAAAATTCGCTTGCTTGGTGTTGCCAGCCTGAATCTGGTCAGCGTCGCCATGGGACAGACCGTTGCAGCCCTGGAGGCCACACCCAAGATCTGGGATCTGGCAGCAGCCTGGCTGGTTCTCAGCGAATTGGGCTGTCCCCTGCAATGGCTTGATCACGATCCGGCGGCGCTGACGCCTGGACAAGATCTTTCCGATGTCAGTTTTCCTGTGATCGCAGCGAGTTCGCAGGCTGAACTTGAGCGTCTCAGGCCCTGGGGAGAGTCGTTGCTGCTTCCCTGATTGGCTGATCAGTTGCGTCAGGGGGTGTTTGTGAGTTATGTTTTTGGACTGCGCGGCAGGCGGAAGCCTGGAGCGCAGTCACTGAGCATGAAGAGCGCGAGCTTGTAATGTTTAGGGGTGCTTACAAGGCCAAGAGGGAGCGATCCCACGGTGTTGTAGGTTTCACAAGCGGTCGCGAGACCGCACCGCCAACCGTTCCTGAGAGGGAACGCGACGGCAGAACCTGGACAATCGAAAAGTTTAGGAACTGACGCTTTCATCGCGTCGAGTTTTGATTGCTGAGCTGAAAGGTTTGGTGATTGAGCTTGATGATATAGCGATGTAAGTGTGAGGTCCCGTCAACAATTTTTAGTTGCAAAGAAGCAACGTGCTTACAAGATTAGAAGTTTTCACGAGCTTTTGATGTTGTCGGTGTGCGCGTTGTGGAGCAACGACCGGATCTGAGATCCTGGAAAGTCACGAGGGAGAGATTCTAAGTGCACTCTTAAGAACCCTTCTGTCAGAGGAAGGTGGTTTTAACTGCAATCAGTGCGCCAGTGCTGATGAGTGGGTAAAGCAAATCAAGTTGAAGAGGTGAAAGCCTTTAAGAGGACTTGATCTACAACGGAGAGTTTGATCCTGGCTCAGGATGAACGCTGGCGGCGTGCTTAACACATGCAAGTCGAACGAACCTTCGGGTTAGTGGCGGACGGGTGAGTAACGCGTGGGAATCTGCCCTCAGGAGGGGGATAACGGCTGGAAACGGCCGCTAATACCCCATATGCCGAGAGGTGAAATGAATTTCGCCTGAGGATGAGCCCGCGTCTGATTAGCTAGTTGGTGAGGTAAGAGCTCACCAAGGCATCGATCAGTAGCTGGTCTGAGAGGATGATCAGCCACACTGGGACTGAGACACGGCCCAGACTCCTACGGGAGGCAGCAGTGGGGAATTTTCCGCAATGGGCGAAAGCCTGACGGAGCAACGCCGCGTGAGGGATGAAGGCCTCTGGGCTGTAAACCTCTTTTCTCAAGGAAGAAGATCTGACGGTACTTGAGGAATAAGCCACGGCTAATTCCGTGCCAGCAGCCGCGGTAATACGGGAGTGGCAAGCGTTATCCGGAATTATTGGGCGTAAAGCGTCCGCAGGCGGCCTTTCAAGTCTGCTGTTAAAACGTGGAGCTTAACTCCATCATGGCAGTGGAAACTGTTGGGCTTGAGTGTGGTAGGGGCAGAGGGAATTCCCGGTGTAGCGGTGAAATGCGTAGATATCGGGAAGAACACCAGTGGCGAAGGCGCTCTGCTGGGCCATAACTGACGCTCATGGACGAAAGCCAGGGGAGCGAAAGGGATTAGATACCCCTGTAGTCCTGGCCGTAAACGATGAACACTAGGTGTCGGGGGAATCGACCCCCTCGGTGTCGTAGCCAACGCGTTAAGTGTTCCGCCTGGGGAGTACGCACGCAAGTGTGAAACTCAAAGGAATTGACGGGGGCCCGCACAAGCGGTGGAGTATGTGGTTTAATTCGATGCAACGCGAAGAACCTTACCAGGGTTTGACATCCTGCGAATCTCTTGGAAACGAGAGAGTGCCCTCGGGAACGCAGTGACAGGTGGTGCATGGCTGTCGTCAGCTCGTGTCGTGAGATGTTGGGTTAAGTCCCGCAACGAGCGCAACCCACGTCTTTAGTTGCCAGCATTTAGTTGGGCACTCTAGAGAGACCGCCGGTGATAAACCGGAGGAAGGTGTGGATGACGTCAAGTCATCATGCCCCTTACATCCTGGGCTACACACGTACTACAATGCTACGGACAAAGAGCAGCAAGTTCGCGAGGACAAGCAAATCTCATAAACCGTGGCTCAGTTCAGATCGTAGGCTGCAACTCGCCTACGTGAAGGAGGAATCGCTAGTAATCGCAGGTCAGCATACTGCGGTGAATACGTTCCCGGGCCTTGTACACACCGCCCGTCACACCATGGAAGTTGGCCACGCCCGAAGCCGTTACTCCAACCCTTGTGGAGGAGGACGTCGAAGGTGGGGCTGATGACTGGGGTGAAGTCGTAACAAGGTAGCCGTACCGGAAGGTGCGGCTGGATCACCTCCTAACAGGGAGACAAACAATGATTTTGATGTCTGAGTACTTAATTCTTAGGCCGAAATCCTGTCACCTTAGGTCGATCGGTACCTCAATTTTGAAGTCAAGAATACATAGAGATATGGATTGCTTGATGGAAATTTTCAGTTCCTAAACTTTGTCTAGGTCACATCCCACAAGGGTTGAGTCTTCCTGGGCCATTAGCTCAGGTGGTTAGAGCGCACCCCTGATAAGGGTGAGGTCCCTGGTTCAAGTCCAGGATGGCCCATTCGGTGTTGGGGGTTTAGCTCAGTTGGTAGAGCGCCTGCTTTGCAAGCAGGATGTCAGGAGTTCGAGTCTCCTAACCTCCACTGATCGAACTCAATCTCCATCTTCTGAATGATGGAAGGTGAACTCGAATGTGATGTGATTTAGATGTGTCCGCTGGCATGACCCCAGCTTCCTGTCATTCCGAAATGACGTGAATTATCATGATCTTTTGGTTGATAAGATGCTGGGCTCGAACTGTTTAAGCAGTTTGATGTCTAGCAGAACCTTGACAACTGCATAGGAAAAAGTCTGTAAGAATAAAGCATCTCTCATGGATGCATCATTCTTTTTTAGGATGATGTCAATTCTTGAGCAAGAGCCGAGACTCCATAACGTTCTTCTAATTGTGTCGAGCAATTGGGAGTTTGATGATTGATTCAGCAATGAATCGTTCAGAATCTGTTTCAACGACAGCAAGCGTTTTGGAGATTAAATGGTCAAGCTACAAAGAGCTCACGGCGGATACCTTGGCACACAGAGGCGATGAAGGACGTGGTTACCTGCGATAAGTCTCGGGGAGCTGGAAACACGCTTTGATCCGGGAATTTCCGAATGGGGCAACCCTTAGAACGGCCAGCTGAATCCATAGGCTGGCACGAGCCAACCCAGCGAACTGAAACATCTTAGTAGCTGGAGGAAAGGAAAGTAAAAACGACTCCCTGAGTAGCGGCGAGCGAACGGGGAAGAGCCTAAACCGATGGTTTCGACCATCGGGGTTGTGGGACAGCAATGTGGAAAAGGGATGTTAGTGGAAGTGTTTGAAAGACACGCCAAAGAAGGTGAAAGCCCCGTACACGAAAACTGAACTGACCTAGCTGTATCCCGAGTAGCACGGAGCACGTGAAATTCCGTGTGAATCCGCGAGGACCACCTCGTAAGGCTAAGTACTACTGTGTGACCGATAGCGAAACAGTACCGCGAGGGAAAGGTGAAAAGAACCCCGGGAGGGGAGTGAAATAGAACATGAAACCGTGAGCTTACAAGCAATGGGAGCCCGACTTATCGGGTGACCGTGTGCCTGTTGAAGAATGAGCCGGCGACTTATAGGTACTGGCGGGTTAAACCGGAAATGGTGGAGCCATAGCGAAAGCGAGTCTGAATAGGGCGTTTGTCAGTATTTATAGACCCGAACCCGGGTGATCTAACCATGGCCAGGATGAAGCTTGGGTGATACCAAGTGGAGGTCCCAACCAACTGACGTTGAAAAGTCACTGGATGAGCTGTGGTTAGCGGTGAAATGCCAATCGAACCCGGAGCTAGCTGGTTCTCCCCGAAATACGTTGAGGCGTAGCGTCTCGTGCTCCAGCAGGGGGGTAAAGCCACCATTTCGGTGCGGGCTGCGAGAGCGGTACCAAATCGAGATGAACTCTGAATACCCTGTGTGTAGCGAGGCAGTCAGACTGTGGGGGATAAGCTCCATGGTCGAGAGGGAAACAGCCCAGACCGCCAGCTAAGGTCCCCAAATCAACGCTAAGTGATAAAGGAGGTGGGATTGCCCAGACAACCAGGAGGTTTGCCTAGAAGCAGCCATCCTCAAAGGAGTGCGTAATAGCTCACTGGTCGAGCGATCCTGCGCCGAAAATGAACGGGGCTAAGCGTTGTACCGAAGCTGCGGATTTATGGTAGGGGAGCGTTCTATGTGGGGCGAAGCGTTAGCGTGAGCGGGCGTGGACTGCATGGAAGTGAGAATGTCGGCTTGAGTAGCGAAAACATGGGTGAGAATCCCATGCACCGAAACCCTAAGGGTTCCTCCGGCAGGCTCGTCCGCGGAGGGTTAGTCTGGTCCTAAGGTCAGGCCGAAAGGCGTAGTCGATGGATAACAGGTCAACATTCCTGTACCGGTTATGTTTTGGGAAGAGGGACGGAGAAGGCTAGCCGAGCCAGACGTTGGTTACTGGTTCAAGCGTTCGAGGCTATGAGGAGCGGCGAAAACGTTCCGAGCTGAGGCGTGAGTACGAGCTGCTACGGCAGCGAAGTCGGTGATGTCATGCTTCCAAGAAAAGCTCTATACCCGTTAAGGCATAACTGCCAGTACCCGAAACCGACACAGGTGGGGTGGTAGAGAATACCGAGGTGCGCGAGGTAACTCTCTCTAAGGAACTCGGCAAATTAGCCCCGTAACTTCGGGAGAAGGGGTGCCACCGCAAGGTGGTCGCAGTGAAAAGGCCCTGGCGACTGTTTACCAAAAACACAGGTCTCCGCTAAGTCGCAAGACGATGTATGGGGGCTGACGCCTGCCCAGTGCCGGAAGGTTAAGGAAGCCGGTCAGCGTAAGCGAAGCTGGCGACTGAAGCCCCGGTGAACGGCGGCCGTAACTATAACGGTCCTAAGGTAGCGAAATTCCTTGTCGGGTAAGTTCCGACCCGCACGAAAGGCGTAACGATCAGGGCGCTGTCTCGGAGAGAGGCTCGGCGAAATAGAATTGTCTGTGAAGATGCGGACTACATACACCCGGACAGAAAGACCCTATGAAGCTTTACTGTAGCTTGGTATTGTGCCCGGGCTCTGAATGCGCAGGATAGGTGGGAGACGTTGATCTAGTGCTCGTGGGTACTAGGGAGTCAATGGTGAGATACCACTCTTTCAGAGCTAGGGTTCTAACGTTCACCCGTTATCCGGGGAGCGGACAGTATCAGGTGGGCAGTTTGACTGGGGCGGTCGCCTCCTAAAAGGTAACGGAGGCGCACAAAGGTTTCCTCAGGCTGGTTGGAAATCAGCTGACGAGTGCAAAAGCAGAAGGAAGCTTGACTGTGAGACCTACAAGTCGAACAGGGACGAAAGTCGGTTTTAGTGATCCGACGGTTCTGAGTGGAAGGGCCGTCGCTCAACGGATAAAAGTTACTCTAGGGATAACAGGCTGATCTCCCCCAAGAGTTCACATCGACGGGGAGGTTTGGCACCTCGATGTCGGCTCATCGCAACCTGGGGCTGAAGTCGGTCCCAAGGGTTGGGCTGTTCGCCCATTAAAGCGGTACGCGAGCTGGGTTCAGAACGTCGTGAGACAGTTCGGTCCATATCCGGTGTATGCGTAGGAATATTGAGAGGATTTCTCCCTAGTACGAGAGGACCGGGAGGAACGCACCTCTGGTGTACCAGTTATCGTGCCAACGGTAAACGCTGGGTAGCCATGTGCGGAGTGGATAACCGCTGAAAGCATCTAAGTGGGAAGCCCACCTCAAGATGAGTATTCCCATGGGGTAACCCAGTAAGGTCACGGGAAGAACACCCGTTGATAGGCTCTACGTCGAAGTCCAGTAATGGATGCAGCGGAGGAGTACTAATAGACCGAGGGCTTGACCATGATTTGGTTCTTGCCTGAGGCGATGATTTATTCGATTCAGACGCATGATCAACGATGAAAGTTGTTGGTGATGTCCTATGCAGTTCTCAGGGTTCAACCTTGGGAATGTTTTCTATCCTGGTGTCCATAGCGTTGTGGAACCACTCCGATCCATCTCGAACTCGGTTGTGAAACGCAGCAGCGGCGACGATATTTGGGGGGTAGCCCCCTGAGAAAATAGCTCGATGCCAGGTAAAACATTTCTATCACGCATGTGATGCGAAGAAAGCCACCCTTGAGGGGTGGCTTTTTTTGTGCCTTGGCGCGCTAGTTTGGATCGATAACTTTGACAGAATTCATGGCGGAGATGCTGTCGATTCGTCAAATTTGCCGCTCTCTTTGGAGGGCTTGTCTGCGTTGGGCGTCTTTTGATTGTGTTGATCTCAGTGCCGCTTTCGCTTACTACACACTTCAGTCAATCTTCCCGATTCTGCTGATTTCATTGTCTTTGGCGTCCTGGCTTCTGGGACGGCAGCCGAACCTTGATGATCAAATTCTGATCTATGTCGGCGGTGTACTTCCGCCTCCTGCGGTTGAGATCATTCGCCAAACTCTTCAGCAACTTGTTTCCCAGGGATTTGGTGCTGGCCTCCTTGGTGCAGCCGTTTTGTTGGTCACTGCTGGCAATGTTTATTTGACATTGCAGCGTGGAGCTGACCGTTTATGGCGTGATGTGTTGCAGCCATTGCCTGATGTATTGCCGCTTGGAGCTCAGGCTTATCGCTTTGTGCGGGTGAGAATCGAAGCCTTTTTCGTTGTGATTTTGATAGGCCTTCTCATCGTTGTTGATCAAATCAGCGTCAATCTGCGAATGGCACCGGCGGCGTTTGTTGATGAGCTGGCTCGCTCCTTGCCCTGGCTAACTGATATTTTTCCTGATTTGCCTGTGCTTCAGTTTGGTCGATTGTTGATTCCTTTTCTGGGTTTCTCAGGCATGGCTTTGTTGTTGCAGTTCTTGCTTCCAAGTCGAAAAGTTCCTTTTGTGCCATTGATTCCTGGCTCCTTACTGATCGGGTTTTTGCTGACAATCCTCAATCTTGCTGTCAGTCGAAGTGTTTTGTCACTGGGGTCTCGATTTCAAGCCTATGGCGTTATCGGCGGAGTCCTTGTGTTGACATTGTGGATCTGGATGGTTGGCGTTGTGATTTATTTCGGACAGTGCTGGAGTGTGGAGCTGGCCAATATGCGTATGAAGAAGGGCGGTGATCCGTTCTTTCCTGTCGTTCCAGATTGACCTGAATCAGAGATCATAGAGATCATTCATTCAACGGGATTTGGTTGATATGGGTCGACTGCCTCCTCTGGTCTGGCTCCTGGCCCTCTTGTTGTTGCTGCCGACGCCTCTCGGTAGAGCATTGATCGATGTGATTGGCGGAGTGGCCTTAGTTCTGCTGACACTCCCTGTGATCCTTGGGGGTGTGGGTTGGATTGGCTGGAAGGTGTTGCAAAGCCGAATGCAGGTTTGTCCCAACTGCGGTTCAGCATCGTTGCAGGCAACCCCAGTTTGTGCTGTTTGTGGGTCTTCTTTTTCAACAGCCGATACCTCCAGTGTTGCTAACTCGAAGGTTGAAGTTGATTCAACCCCTGCCAGTTCTGTCACGATTGATGTGACTGCGGAAGATGTAGAAAACTGAGGCGGATCTGGTTGGCTTGGTCACTCAGGCATTGGATCGATCGGTTGATTCTCTTTTTCAAGCTCCACAAGACGGCGTTCACGCAAATGCAGAAAGAAGGGTCCACCGCAGGCAAACGACACGGTTACGCAGAGCAGCAAGGAGACCCACCAGCGTTTGACCTGCAAACGGCGCCCTTCAATGGTGATCCAGATGGTGAATGCCGTGGCGCCGATGATCAGATCGCGGCTGAGGGATCGTGACGCTGCAGTCAGATTGGCATCCCTGATGAAGCCACTGAGATCGAAGCCTGAGCCCGTTCCCGTCTGCATGAATTCCAGATTGGCTTGCCAGGGCAAGACGGCACCCAGCACGGCCAGAAACATATAGCTCCAGATCAGAACACTACGCATCATTCCGCTGCTCAAAGGTCTCAGTGGTCAATGTTTCTTGATTGAGTTGAAGAATATTCTGTTCTGTTTGGCTGAGGAGTTGTTCACATCGATTCAGATAAATCTCTGCTCGTTGATAACTGCTCTGAAGTTCGGATAACGGTAGAGCTTCATCCTGAAGTCTTGCTAGGAGCAGGTCGAGAGCCTGAAGCGCCTCCTCATAGTTCAGTGCTTCAGCTTGCTTGCGCCAAGTCGCCTGTGGATCGTTCTTGATCGTTTGGGATTTTTTCGGCATGGAGAAAAGTGGGCGTTGGCATCAATTCAGAGGGTTTCGTCTGGGTCAAGGGGATCCAATGTTGGCCTGAACGGATTGGACAGTCACGCCGATCTGCCCATCTCGAAGCTGAATCACCAGATCGTCATTGGGCTTGGCTTCACTCACCGACTCCAGCACTGTGCCGTTGAGCTGCATCACCTTGGCAAAACCTCGCCTCAACCAGCGATCTGGTGAGAGGGCCTTCAGTAGTTGCTGGCGTTGATCCAACTGCAGTCGACTGCGCTGCAGCACAGTTTGTGGCTGAACACTTTGCAGCAGTTGATGCTTCTGCCGCAGCCGCTCTCGTTCTCGTTTGAAACGCCATTGTTGTTGTTGAACCAACTGCAAACGTTGCTGCCGGACTGTTTGCAAGGCTGAGTCTCGACTCGGAAAGAGGCTGACGATCGCCGCGGTGGGGGTGGCAGCTCGGTGATCCGCCACCAGATCGGCCACGGTGAGGTCGTCTTCGTGCCCCAGACCTGTCACGACCGGACAGCAGAAAGAGGCAATGGCACGACAGACCTGTTCGTCGTCGAACACCATGAGATCCTCTCGGCTTCCTCCTCCTCTGGCCAGAACCAGAGCATCCAGCTTCAACTGAGGTTGCACCTGGTTGAGTTGCTCCAGTGCTGCGCAGATTTGTGGAGCGACGGAGCCCTGAACTGGGATTGGAACAATCAGCAGCTCGGCCAGTGGCCATCGCTCTCTGGCTGTTCTCAGCATGTCCGCCAAGGCTGAACTGGGCACGCTCGTTAACAGCGCAATTCGAGTTGGGACTAACGGCAGCTGTCTTCGAGCTGCTGGATCAATCAACCCTTCTGATGCCAGCAGCGCTTTGACAGCTTCAAAGCGTCGCTCCACGGTGGAGAGACTCGGGCGGATGTCGATGGCCTGTACGGCGAGACTGGCTCGTGCCGCCCAGAAATTCAGCTTTCCCACCACCGTGATGCCGTCTCCGTCCGCCGGCACGTAATCGAGCTGGTTTAACCGTGAGGCCCAGCAGACCACCGTGATGGTGGCCTCCCCATCGGTGAGGTTCATCCAGAGATGTCCCTTTTTGACCTGGGGTCGTGATGCACTGCCCTGGACCAGAAAACGGGGGGCGAAACCACGCTCGAGCAGTGAGCCGACAGCGCTGTTGAGCTCCTTGACGGAGTAGCTGGGGATAGCGTTAGCGATCAAGGCGGCGATAGGCGAAACCCCAGTAGATGCAGATAGCACCAGCGATCACACTGAGGATGCGGCCCCATTGCTGGTCCAGCTGGGTCAGCCCGATCGACAGAAGCACCAGTGCACTGCTCAGCAACCTGGCACCATCGCGGCGATTGCCGGCGAAGAAACGGGGCAAGGGCAGAGAACAACTCTGCATACTCTCTCGCAGCGACGGCAGACATTGAAAAACCCCACCGGCATGCCGTAGGGGTTTTGGAGTGCTTATCGCTTTCAGTGGGTGATCTCGCGATCAACCGAGGCCGATCTGGGACAGGATGCCCTGGCCGGTGAGCAGCTCGGTACCCAGGCCGATGACGAAGCCCATCATGGCCAGGCGGCCATTCCAGGTTTCAGCAAAGTTGACGAAGCCGAAGCGGGTTGCGTTGTCAGACATGGGTCGTGATCCGTGACTTCAGCCAATGTAACAAACAATGGAGTTTTGTTGCCTGTCGTGAATGCGACATTACGACCACTTCTTTGACTTGCTAGTGGGAGCAGCTGTCATCGGTGATTCCGGCCACGGGTGTTTCGGGTACCGGCCGCGCATCTCACGACGCACGTCGTCGTAGCTGCCGGCCCAGAAGCCCGCAAGGTCCTTGGTGCGCTGCAAGGGACGGCCAGCTGGGGACAGCAGTTCAAGGGTCACCGGCAATGCTCCGTTCAGAAGGATCGGTCCCTGGCTGCTGCCGAACATTTCTTGCAGCTTCACCGACAGCACGGCGTCGTCATCTCCGTAAGTCACTCTGGCGTCTCTGCCGCTCGGAATCCTCAGCCGCTCGGGAAGCAAGGTGTCCAGTTCCCGTCGCTGTGCCCAGCTGAGATCACTCCACAACGCTTCGATCAGGTCGTCGCTGTTCAGGTCTTGCCAGCTCCTGCAGCTCAGGCTGGCCTCTTTGATCCAGAGCTCAGGTGCTCTCTGCAGTTCTTGGAGTGTGCGATTGGGCCATGGCCCTCCCAGGTGGATGTGGGCGATCTGAAGGCGCCGACGCAGCTGTTCGCAGCGTTCAGTCCAAGGGAGAGGGTTGAGGCCATGGTCGCGAAGGTGCTGCAGCAACGCATGGCTCACCAGATCGGCCGAGGGGCGGGGCAGCTGCTGGCGCTGCAATTCGATCGCACCAAGGTTCAGCACTCGCTCAGCGCGGAGTCCCTGCTGTTTGTCGTTCCACACGACCTTTTCGTGCCACTCCCCCTGTTCAGAGGCGATGTCTTCGAGATAACGACGGCTGATGGGCACTGCCAGGCGAATGCGTGCATCGCGCTCCTTGAGATCAAGTCGGGCGATGGCCAGGGCCTCGGCGCTGCACAAGGGGTCTGATGTTGGCAGTAGAGCGCCACGACCCTGTCGCAGCAGGAATGCTCCTGGTCGTTCTGGTCGAGCCAGGGCAAGCCACTCGGGGAATGCCGTGGCGATCAGCCGGGCGACAGCGAGGTCCTCTGGGTCGTTCAAGGCCAACGGCGTCTCTGGTGGCTTGATCCCACGCAGCTGTCTTTGCCACTGCCGGCTCTGCTGGCGCATGCTGCCGAGGCCGTCGTGTCGATTGGAGCGCGCTGTGTCTCTCAGCCGCTGCAGACGATGGCCGATGTCACATCCATGATCCCGGCTTCCGGGGAGATCCCGTTCACTCAGTAGCGCAGCCAGATCGCAGGCCAGTGCTTCAAGTCCCCAACGCCTCGCTTGGATCAACATCAGCCCCAGCCTTGGGTGCATGCCGAACGCTGCCACTTGTTGGCCAATGGCTGTGATCCGCCCCTGATCCGTCAGCAGTTTTAGCTGCTTTAGCTGTTGCTGCCCTTCCTGGAACAGTGGTTTTGGTGGTGGCTCCAGCCAGTCGAGCTCTTCTCCCAGACCAGCACCCCACTGCGCCAGGTCAAGAACGGTGGGTTGTGGATCGGCCCGTTGCAGTTCCGGAGGGTCTTGGGCTGGTCGGCGTTGCTCGTCAGCCGCTGACCAAAGGCGCACGCAGCGTCCGGGTCCCTGCCGACCGGCTCGTCCCCGCCTCTGATCCGCGCTGGCAACGCTGGCTGGCACGGTCACCAACCCCTCCATGCCGGTGCCTGGATCAAAACGCGTGTGGCGATTCAATCCTGCGTCCACCACAAGGCGTATGCCATCCAGGGTGAGAGAGCTTTCCGCGATGGATGTCGACAGCACAATGCGTCCCTGCCAGCGCTGGTCGCAGGACCTGAGGATTTCGGTCTGAAGTTTGAGGGAGAGCTGGCCATGCAGTGTCAGCACCTGCCAGTTCTGCAGATGCTGCACTCCCATGAGCTTCTGCCTGCACCGTTCGATCTCACGCAGACCGGGGAGAAAGACGAGCACCCCAGGGGGAGTGTCTCCCGTGTGCCGACCCTGTTCGAGCTCGATCAATTCCTCCTCAAGCGCCCTGAGCACATGCGTTTCAAGCTGCTCTTTGTTGCGAGGCGGGCAGTGGCGTGTCTCCACCGGGAACGCTTTTCCCTGACTGGTGAGCGTGTCAGCAGCATCGAATTGAGCACTCAGCGCCTCGAGCTGGAGGGTCGCTGACATCAGCAGCAGCTTGAGATCCGGCCTCAGCAGGCGTCTGGCTTCTCGCAGTAGTGCAAGGGCCACGTCACTGTCGCGGCGGCGCTCGTGGAATTCATCGAAGATCACAACTGCCACCCCAGGTAGGTCGGGCTGTGACTGAAGACGCCGCAGGAACAGCCCGTCAGTGATGGCTTCGATGGTCGTGGCGTCTGAGCGTTGCTGTTCGTTGCGGACTGAGTACCCCACGCGTTTGCCCACTGGTTCGCCGATGGACTCAGCCAGTCGTGTTGCTGCCGCTTTGGCCGCCAGTCGTCGCGGCTCAATCAGCAGGATGCGTCCCTCAGCTCGCGGAGCGTCAACGAGTTCTCCCATCAATGCCAGAGGAACTCGGGTGGTCTTGCCTGCTCCAGGTGGTGCCTGAAGGATCAGCGTTCCTGAGCTGTGGAGTCGAGCGCAGAGCTCAGGCAGAAGACCATCAATGGGAAAGGAACCCAAGGGCGACGATCGGCGTCAGCTGACGAAGTTGAGTATCCCCAGCAGCAAAATGCTGGTCAATGCTCCCATTGCAGTGAGCAAGCGGATGAGCGGTGCGCTGCGATGTTTCAGCGTGGCCATGAAGAAATCCTTAAAGGCCGGTCCAGAGTTTTTTACCCCGATCTTGACCGGCTTGGCTGTATCTGTTGGCACGGCGTTACACGTGACGAGCTGCCGAAGGGAGACCGTGCCAGCAGCCTGAGGGCGGTCAGCGCACGTGGCGAGCCCCATCAACCGGGTGGTAATCCTCTCCGGTGAGTTCCTCGTAGACGATCGCAGGCAGTCCTGTCTCGAACATCGTCTGCAGGGCTTCTTTTAAGTAGGGGTTCCAGCCACCGGTGCTGACCTGGCCATGCCTGACAGTCCAGTCCCAGGTGCCCTGAAGATCCCTGGGGATTCGCCCTTCGCGGTCGCGTCGAGCGACAAGATCGAGTGATTCCACCAGCCCCACCTGGATTGGATCCTTGCCGTAGGCGGGCGTCAGGCTGAGTTCCAACCGCACAGGATCTTCCTTGAGAAGGCGCAGTCGAAAGCGGGGAGGGAGTTTCACGGATTTGATCACCGCGGCAACGATCCGTGTTCTTTGATCCAACAGGAGGTTCCCCCTACGAGTCCGAGTCGAGCTGCCGCGCAGCTTTCTTACCTAACCTATTCATTGGGGCGCACACCAGGTTCGCCAGCCTCATCTTCACCACTGAATCGAACGGTAAGTAGGTCCTCCTCGGTCAATCGGCCATCACCATCGAGCAGTTCCGGGTGAATGGTCACTTTGCCCGTTCGGTCTGAAGGGGTTTCAGTCGTTCCTGGAGAACGCACAGCTGCGCTGAATCCGCGTCCCATCACCCGGAAGGCTTGCCACAGCAAGGCCAGGAAGACCAATCCGTAAATCAGGGGAAAAAGACTGCTGATCATGGGATGACGGCGGTTGTCGAGCTGGGACACACCCTCTCTTGCCCCCCATCATCGCTATTGCTCGCCCAGTTGTGCTCGTTCATGGCGCATTGTTTGGTTGCATCTGGTCATGGAATCAAGGGAGAGCCCCCCTATCCGCAGTGGATTGACCTCATTAAGGTCAGTTTCTCGACATTCCTCATTGCCCTCTCCATGGCTGTGGCACCCACCATTTCTGTCAAGAAGCCGGCTCCGGTGACGCGTGTCCGCCGCAGGGTCGTGCCTTTGATGATGGGGCTGTCGTTGGCAGCTCCGGTTGGGCTGGTCTTACCGCAGCGGGGTGCTGTGGCCGCACCTCAGGTTCCAGCTTCAGCGGGTCTGGCAGCTCAATCCTTTGTGGCAGCGGCCGTGGCGAAAAGCGGTCCTGCAGTGGTCACGCTGGAAACGCAGCGAACGGTGCGAACAGCCCGTGGATCTGGGTTGCCAGATGGACTGTTAATGGATCCCTTCTTTCAGCGATTCTTCGGCTTGCAGGGCTCGGTGGCCCCCAGAGCCCGAGTCGAACGTGGTCAGGGCAGTGGTGTGATCTTCGATGGGCAGGGACTGGTACTGACCAACGCCCATGTCGTTGAGAACACGGATCGGGTGATGGTGGGATTGCCTGATGGCAGACGCGTGTCCGGCCAGGTGGTGGGTCAGGACTCGGTGACCGATCTCGCGGTCGTGAAGCTCCAGGGAGGAGGTCTCTGGCCAACCGCTCCGCTTGGCGATTCGGATCGGTTGCGTGTTGGCGACTGGGCCATCGCTGTCGGTAATCCTTTCGGGCTTGAGAACACCGTGACCCTGGGAATCGTGAGCAACCTCAACAGGAACGTGTCCCAGCTTGGAATCCAGGGCAAACGTCTGGATCTGATTCAGACCGATGCGGCAATCAACCCCGGGAACTCCGGTGGCCCTTTGCTCAATTCCGCGGGTGAGGTCGTGGGGATCAACACATTGGTGCGCTCGGGTCCTGGCGCAGGCCTTGGATTCGCGATCCCGATCAACAGGGCCAAAACGATCGCCTTGCAGCTGGTGAACCAGGGACGAGCCAGTCACCCCATGGTGGGGATCGGTTTGTCGACGATTCCAGCGTCAACGCCTGGCGGGACCGTGCCACCCGGCGCAGTTGTCCGCTCGGTGATGCCTGGTGGACCAGGAGCTCTGGCCGGCCTTCAGGTCAACGATGTCATCGTGTCAGTGGGCGGACAGGCCGTGCGTAATCCAGCTGAAGTGGTGACAGCCATTGATCGCAGCGGTGTTGGTCAGCCACTGATCCTCAGCGTGCAGCGACAGGGAAGGCAACTGCCAGTAACGGTGAGGCCCGTTGAGATGCGTGCTCTGAAGATGCCCTGATCTGGGTCAGGCGTCATCCGCATCCTTCAGTTGCTCAACGCAGCGTGTGATGCATTCACCATCGTCTAGGGAGCATGTGGTGATGCACTCGAAATAGGTTTCCACGGCATCCCATGTCTGCTCATGGTCGCCTGCTGGATTGGGGCTGCTCAGTTTGATGTCTTGGATACCGGCGGACTGAATTTCAGCGTTTCTCATCGAGTGCCGGGATCGGTGATGTCAGCCTATGCACACGTTCAGGGCGGGTAAAGCGAAATAAGTCTTCCTGCCTAACAGTTCGTGAAGTTTCGTCTTGCGTGCCGCTGGATTGGACTCATGCCGCACTTTTACGTTTCGCGTCTCGCTCTTTCTGCTTCTCGCGTTTGGCTTTTCTCTTTGCGTCCTGTTGCGCCTGCCTGAGGGCGGCTTCGGCGGCCTCTTTCTCCTCGGCTTTCTTTTCAACGTAATAGGAGTAGTCCCCTCGATAAAGCACGAGTTCGCCATCCCGCAGCTCAACGATGCGATTGGCCACACGGGAGATGAAATACCGATCGTGAGAGACGAGCAGTGCCGCTCCCTCGTAGGCGCAGAGAGCGTCTTCCAGCATCTGCTTGGCTGGGATGTCGAGATGGTTGGTGGGCTCGTCCAACACCAGGAGATTGCAAGGTGTCAGCAGCATCAGGGCCAGTGCAAGCCGTGCCTTCTCGCCACCGCTGAGCTTGCCGACCTCTTTAAAGACGGTGTCGTTGCTGAAGCAAAAGCTGCCCAGCAGCGAGCGCACCTGGGTCTGCGTCCAGTCCGGTACCGCTTCAAACATGGTGTCGATCACGGTTTTGCTCAGGTCCAGAGCCTCTGCCTGGTTTTGTTCGAAATAACGCGCGATCACGTTGTGTTCGCCTAGGCGGGCCGAGCCCTCGTCCGGTGACTCCATCCCCATGATCAGTCGCAGAAGCGTGGATTTGCCCGCTCCGTTCGGCCCGACAAAAGCAATGCGATCCCCTCGCTCCACCTCGAGTTCCGCTCCGAGAAAGAGGATTTGGTCGCCGTAGCTGTGGGTGAGGTTCTCCATCAGAGCGACTTGGGCGCCGGACCGGGGTGCATCCGGGAACCGGAAACTTGGTCCGCCAACGCTTTCGATCGGAGCGTCCACCAGCTCCACCTTGTCGAGCTGTTTTTCCCTGCTCTTGGCCTGGGTGCTTCGCGTGGCACTGGCTCTGAATCGATCGATGTAGGCCTGCTGGGTTGCGATCTCCTTCTGCTGACGGTCGAAGGCCGCCTGAGTCGCCTCCTTTTCCAGCTGCTTCTGTTCCAGATGCGCGGTGTAATTGCCGAGATAACTTCTGGAGATTCCCCTTTCGGTGGCGACGATCTGGTTGCAGACGCGATCGAGAAAGGTTCGATCGTGACTGATGACCACCAGGGCTGCTGTTTGTTCTTGCAGATAGCCCTCAAGCCACTGGATTGTTTCCACATCCAGGTGGTTGGTCGGCTCATCGAGCAGCAGTAGATCCGGTTCCTGAAGAAGAATCTTGCCGAGGGCGATGCGCATCTGCCAGCCACCCGAATAGTCTCCGACCTGACACTCCGCACTGTCTGGCGTGAAGCCGATCGTGGGCAGCAGCTTGTCGATGCGGGCATCCAGTTCGTAGCCATGCAGGGCTTCGAATCGGTTTTGCAGTTGTCCCAGCTCGTGGATCAACTCATCGAGGTGGTCGGGATTTTCAGCTGCTTGGTCAGAGCCCATTGCCTCCTCGACTTCGCGCTGGCGGTTCAGCACCGTGGCGGCTTCCCCAAACGCCTGAAAGAGTTCCTGCCGCACTGAGCGATTGGGGTCGACATCGAATTCCTGCTGCAGGAATGCGATGCGTGGTTCCCCCTGGCGAACGACCGAGCCGCTGGTCGGCTCTTCATGGCCCGCGATCAACCGCATCTGAGTCGATTTGCCTGCGCCGTTGACACCCACAAGGCCAATGCGATCACCTGGTTTGATCTCCCAGGTGACGTCCCGAAGCACTTCCCCTGTGGGATAGATCTTGCTGACGTGCTCGAGTCGCAGCACCGGCGAAGACGCGGAGAAACTCAATCATCTCGCGTCGAGGTGTGGGCAGACTGTGCTCATAGAGAGAAGCTGCGTTGATGCGAAGGCTGGAGCAGGTCGCCGCCCTGGTAGTGGCCGCAGGGCTGGCTCTGGTGAGTTACTGGTTGTTCTTCAGCTGGGCCGGGGGAGGTGGTAGCAGGGATCGTCTGCCTGTTCCGGCTTCACCCAGCCAGTCCAGCCAACTGATCAGAGACCGCCCCTCGCTTTGACCAGCCACTGTTTGCTGAGTTCGTCATCCAGGCTGTTGATGAACGCCTTGACCTCGTCATGGGTCACTGAAAGGTTCATCTGTTCTCCCACCTGACAGATGGTCTGAACGGCCCCGTCAGGATTCTGAAGAGCCTGCCTGAACAAGGCGCGTGTCAGATCCCGGTCCTGTTCGATTTTTGCGTAGAGCTCTGCAGCGTTGCTCATGGCGCACCACCATCTCCATCAACCCTATCCATGCCCGCCCTGAGCGCCCATGGACCTTCTCTGTTAGGCAGCCTGGTCGAGATCGGCTTCCTTGAGGCCGGCTGCGGAGGCATCCTCCATGCTGCGCGCATCCATGCAGAGAACCTTGCGGAGCTGCGCATAGTTGGCCGCCTGGGACATCCTTCCTTCCTGGACAGCTCCGTATTCAGCTCGCTGCAGCACATGGTGCAGGTGTGTGAGCAGATAGGAACTAATCACAGCCGAGACCAGTACATCGCTGTTTTCAGCGGCACGGCGGGATCGACGCGAGCCGCCAGCCCTTCGGTTGCGAGGGGCTGGCTGGCGGGTGCTGGGGGCCTGGCTGGTTGTGCGTGGCATGGCAGTCCTGGCGGAATCGTTGATGTGCAGTCCTGGGGTGATGAGCCGCGTGGAAGGGGTGAATCGATGACCGCATCATAGTGCTGGATACTACCCTTGCGCATCTCAGTACACTTTTAGGTATCTCTGCCTCACGGTTCGTGGCGACCCGCCAAACCTCATCCAGCGGGAAGCCGAAATCGCCCCGGATTCAGGTGGTTCTGCCCGAAGATCTCTGTCTTCGTCTCACGGCTCTTGCTGAGCAGGAGTCCCGAACCGTCAGCAACATGGCCAAAGTGTTGATTCAGCAGGGAGTTCAGAGGCTGGAGCAGGCGGGTTCCTCAGTGGTCCCAGCTCCGACATCCACGGAGCGATTGCGTTCAGCTCTCGAGGCGCAGCAGCCTCGTCGACTCCGGGGCGCTCCCAGGCGGTTGCGGTTGCACCGACCCGGTTGAGAGGGTTCAGGCCGGTTCGGCGCGGACCCCCAGAACACAGCTGCGTTGAGCTCCAGTGATCGATGGCGCATTGCCTGGATGATTGCGGTGATGCCACCAGGCCAGCAGCGCGAACACCAGGGCTTCGCGGGTCTCGCATGGCAGTCCCAGCTCGTCGCTTGGGTGCACTCTGAGGCCATGGCAACGCGCCTGCAATTCCCGCATCAGAGTTCTGTTGCGGCGCCCTCCACCGGCCACCACCATCTCTACTGGCAGGGGAAGGTCGAGATCGCTCAGATGCTGTAGATCCTGAGCGACCACTGCAGCTGTCAACGCTGTGAGTGTCGCCATCTGGTCTTCGGGGCAGGCCGGTTGAAGCTCGCTCAGCCTCCGTTCCAGATCCTTGCGACCGAACAGCTCCCGACCGGTCGACTTCGGTGCTCTCTTCAGGAAATAGGGCTCACGGAGCCAGCTCGTCAGCGGCTCATCCATCACCTGCCCCAGCGCAGCCATGGCTCCGTTCATGTCACAGCGCTCTTTCCCATCGCTAAAGACGGTCATCGCCAGGTCAATCAGGCTGTTGGCGGGGCCGCAGTCCCAGCCGAGCACAGGTTGTTTCCGGTCTGGACCGCGTGATGGGGGAATCAGGGTGATGTTGGCGATGCCGCCGAGATTCAGCAGTGCCCGCCAGCCTTTGATCCTGCCGATCAGAGCCGCATCAGCCATGGGTACCAGGGGTGCACCCTGCCCTCCCAGAGCCAAGTCGGCGGCTCGGAAGTCGTACACCACAGGTCGCTGCAGTATTCGTGCGAGCAGCGGACCCTGAAGCATCTGCCAGCTGCTCCCACGCCGGCTCTGGCCTCTTGTGTCGCAGTCAGGTGGGCGGTGCCAGATGGTTTGACCATGGCAGCCAACGAGGCTGGCTGAACGATCGGGATCGCATGCTTCAGCAGCCTTTGCCTGATGATCAGTGATCGCTTCAGCCAGTTCTAGAAAGGCCGCTGCAGGCGCTGCTTCACCCTGGGCCACGGCCAGCATGCGCTTGCGTAGATCTGAGGGATAAGGGCAGAAAGCGCTGTGGATCAGGGTCCAGCGTGGGCGGCTTGATCGTCCACTGAACTCAGCAAGAACGGCATCCACTCCATCGGCGCTGGTGCCGCTCATTAGCCCGAGAACGCGCATGATTCCGCTCAGGTGCGGGGGAGGTTCTGGAGGTCATCCGTCAAACCCATCACCACCAGAACGTGGCCTTCCATCAGAACGTGTGTTGCGGGTGGATTCACCATCAGGTCGGCAGCCGGGCCGGCTGCCAGCACATTGACGCGGTAGTTCTTACGCAGGTTGAGATCGCGCAGTGAGAGTCCAACAAAGCGCTCCGGCACTTTGATCTCCTCGATTGAGTTGAGCTCGTCGAGCTCCAACCGCTCCATCAGATTGGGACGAACTAGTTCAAGACCCAGGCGCTCTCCTTGCATCCGCGAAGGAAACACCACGCGGTCGGCACCAACGCGTTTCAGCATTTTTTCGTGCAGATCGCTGGTGGCCCTCGCAATCACCCGGCGCACTCGAGTGCCCTCGCTGTCTTTGGCGATCAGGGTGGCTGTGATGCTGGCTTCGATCGGTTCGCTGATCGCCACGACCACGGTGTCCATGTCGAGGATGCCGGCTTCCCTGAGCGATTCCTCGTCGGTGCAGTCGAGGACCCTTGCTTCGATCGACGGCTCGAGTTGCCGGAGTTCCTCGATCGCCTTCGGGGAACGATCCACAGCAAGCACGTCTGCTCCGCTCTGCATCAACTGGCGGCAAACAGCACTGCCGAAGCGTCCGACGCCCACGATGCCAAAGCTGCGGGGGTCGCTGTCTTCAGCAGGCGACCAGTGCCACCAATCCCTCATGGCATGAGCCCCAACGAGTCGCGTTCAGACATAGAGATCCTCACGGGGATAACCAATCCGATTCTGGCGCTGCAGCTGGTTTCGGTCGAAGCTCTCCCAGATGGCACTCAGCAGCAGCAGGATCCCCAGTCGGCCCACAAACATTCCCACCACCAGGATCAGCTGACCAAAGCGCCCGAGCTGTTCAGTGACGCCCAGATCCATCCCCACGGTGGCAAAGGCTGAGATGCAAGTGAACAGAAGTTCCAGGAAGGTGAGTGGCTCTTCGCCGTTCTGATTGGTGGTGAGGGCAAGAAGCAGTGCCATCACCAGCACAAACATCAGCGATGCCATCACGATGCTCACGGCCCTCAGCACCACCTTGTCGGGAATCTGACGATGCCGGATGACGACATCATCCTGACCGCGAAGTGTGGATCGCGTGGCGGCCATCAGTGCTGCCACCGTGGTGGTCTTGATGCCTCCACCAGTGCCTCCAGGGCTGGCTCCGATGAACATCAGGGCCATCAGCAGCAAGAGTCCGGAGTCGGAAACACTGTGTTCGGAGAGTGGAACAGTGGTGAAGCCCGCTGTGCGAGCACTCACGGATTCGAAGAGGGCGCTCATCAGCCGCTCAGGCCAGCCCATCGTGGTGAGGATGTGCCCTTTGGAGAGGGATTCAGTCAGCAGTAGCCCGAAGGTCCCGATCAGGATCAGCAGAATCGAGGTTCTTAGCACCAGTCGTGTGTGAAGACTGAGATTGCGGCGTTTAAGTCGTTGACGGTTGCTCCAGAGATCGCTGGTCACACGCCAGCCGAGTCCACCCAGAACGATCAGCAGCATGATCACGGCATTCACCACCCGATTTGTTCGGTAGCTCTCGAGGCTGTCGTTCCAGAGGCCGAACCCCGCGTTGTTGTAGGCCGAGATGCTGTGAAACACCGATGCCCACAGCCTTTCTCCACCCGCAGGAAGGTCTGAAAAACCGTAGGTGTAGAGCACAACGGCGCCCACCATGATCAGCACCGCTGCAGTGAGGGCAATGCTTCTGAACGTGCCGCCGACGCCACCCACGCCGAATTGATCGAGGGTCTGGCCACGATCCAGGCGACGTCGTAGGGAAGCTCCCCGCACCACAAATCCCTGCAGGAAGGTGGTGATCGCCATCAGTCCGAGGCCTCCCACCAGGATCATGACCGCCAGAACGCCTTGGCCGACGACGGTCAGATCCTTGCCGACGTCGATCACGGTGAGGCCTGTCACGGTGACCGCGGAGGTTGCTGTAAACAAGGCTTCCCAGAGTCCGACACTCGTGCTGGAGCAGAGCGGGCTGGACAGCAGCAGTGTCCCGAGGGTGATCACCAGCAATCCCGTCACCACCGTGAACTGGGGCACGGTGAGGCGCCGGTACCAAGCCTGAGTGCGATGAATGGCCCGAGGCAGTGCCATGCGCTTAGCCTCCTCCCGCCTGGGCAAGGATCAGTCCTGGAACCAGGAAGGTCATCAGCAACGTGAGACCGGCTCCGTAGCGAGCCACATCGAAGAAGCGGTAACGCCCTGGTCCGAAAACCATCAGGTTGGTCTGGTATCCCATCGGAGTGAGAAACGACTGACTGGCTCCAAACAGCACAGTGAGCAACAGATCCTGGGGGGTAAGACTCAGAGAAGGCGCGAGCTGCGTGGCCACAGGAACCAGCAGTGCCACCGAGGCGGCGTTGCTCATCACGCTGGTAATCAGATTGGTGGCCAGAAAAATCACCAGTAACGCCCAGTAAGCCGGCCAGTTCAGGAGCAGCCTCTCCATGTCGGATGCCATGGCATTGGCCAAGCCACTGGTCTGCAGAGCCACACTGAAGCTGGAAAGAGATCCGAGCAGAAGAATCACATCCAGTCTGATCGAGCGCTGAACCTCTCCTGTTCTTAGGCATCCCATCAGCACCAGCAGCACAACGGCCATCAGCACTGCGGCAACCAGGGGCACGTCGGTGACTGTGGGCACCAGCAGCATCAGAGCCGTAATGGTCACGGCCTGAGGCTTGCGACGGATCGTGGGTAAATCGTTTTCAAGCTGGTCGAGCACCAGCAGATCGTTGCTGGCCTGAAGCCCTCGGATCGCATCCAGAGGGGCTTGCAGCAGCAGCACATCGCCCTCACGCAGAACGGCCTGGCCAAGTCGCTCCTGAACCGTTTGCTGACCTCGGCGGAGTGCAAGCACGGTTGCGTTATGGCGTTGTCGAAAGCGCAGCTCCCGCAGACTTGCACCAGCCAATGTGGACCCAGCCGGCAGCAGAACTTCCACGGTTTTCTGACCGTCTGCGCCTTCGCTGGACAGGGCTGGCTCGGCGTTGACGATGTCGAGATGATCAGCGGGAGGACGATTGGCGGAGGCCAGCTGAATCGTGTGGTCCTGTTGCAGGCGAAGCAGATCTGCGCGTGTGACCCTCAGCAATAGGCGGTCTTCCGCCTCGATGCAGCGGTCGGCCAGGGGTGGAAGGATTCGCTCGCCACCTCTCTGCAGCTCGAGAACGTCGACATCGAAGCGACGTTGCAGCCTGCTGTGCCTCAGCGTCTGTCCGACAAGCGAGGACGAACCTGGGATGGTGACTTCGGTGAAGTATCCAGTCAGCGACTGGTTGGTGCTGAGCTGATCATCGGGCACATTTCGGTCTGGCAGCAGGGCGCGAGGGGCAAGCAGCATGTAGCTCGCTCCGGCGAGCCAGACCGGCACGCCGATGGCGCTGAAGCTGAAGAGATCTAGGGACCCATAGCCCAGTTGTTGGCTGACGTCACTGGCCAGCAGATTCACGGAGCTGCCCAGCAGGGTCAGGGTGCCGCCCAGCAGTGTGGCGAATGACAGAGGCAGCAGAACCCTGGATGGTGCGATCCCTCGCTTTTGGCACCAGGTCTCGAGCACCGGAAGCAGGCTGGCCACAATCGGGGTGTTGGGCACCACGCCAGAGATCGGTGCCACCACCAGGGTCAGCAGACCCACCATGCGCCTGGGAGTACGGATGCGTTCGGAGGCAATCAGTTCTCTCAGGCGATCAAGGGCGCCGCTGCGGAACAGGGCTGCTGAAACGGCGAACAGTCCCATCAGCGTGATCAGTGCAGGGCTGCCGAAGCCGCTCAGGGCCTGTAGAGGGGTCAGTACTCCGCCAATCATCAGCAGCGAGACACTGAGCAGCCCCACCAGCTCTGGCGCCATGGCTCCGCTGATGAACAGGGCCACCGCGATCAACAGCACAGCGAGCGTGACCAGAGCGTCTCCGTTCTGCAGAGCGGCACTGAGCTCAACCATTGGGGGGTGCGCCTGTTGGCTCCGTGACAGGTGGGCTGACTGTTTCTGGTGTGGACTCCCAGAACGTCTGTTCAAGCCATGTTCGCAGACCCTTCAGGCCTGTCCCCTGCGTGGCGGAGAGGTAGAGGGCTTCGGGCTCCAGTTCACGGATCCGCTGCAAAGCTCCTGCATCACATCGGTCGATCTGGTTGGCCAGCACCTGTCTGGGCTGCTTACAGCCAAGACTGTCGAGGATGGAGTGCACGGCTTTGAGTTGTCCCTGCCAATCGGGATCTCCGAGATCCACCACCAGCAGGAGCTGGTCTGCATTGCGGGTTTCCTCCAGCGTGGCCATGAAGGCTTGCATCAGAGGGGCCGGCAGTTCACGGATAAATCCCACCGTGTCGGTGATCAACAGCTCGCGGGGTGCTGCTCCAGCCCTTGGCAAGCAGAGCCGACGTGTCGTGGGATCGAGGGTCGCGAACAGAATATTTTCGGCTTGGACAGGGCCTCCTTGAGCGCGATCACACAGCGCATTGAGCATCGATGACTTGCCGGCATTCGTATACCCAACGAGAGCCACACCGGGAATGTCCTGACGTCGCTCTCTCAGCCGGGCTCGGTGTGCTCCCAGCTGGCGCAATTCCCGGCCCAGGTGTTCGATGCGTCGGCTGATGGCACGCTTGTCTTTTTCAAGCTGGGTTTCTCCAGGTCCGCGGGTGCCAATGCCACCCCCCTGCCGAGACAGGCTCAATCCGCGTCCGGCAAGTCTTGGCAGTCTGTAGCGGAGTTGGGCCAGTTCCACTTGCAGGCGACCTGCAGCACTGGAGGCCCGCTGGGCAAAGATGTCGAGGATCAGCTCGCTGCGATCCATGACGGGACTGTCCAGTAGCCGCTCCAGGTTCCTGGCTTGAACAGGGGTGAGCTCTCTGTCGGTGATCACGAGCGTGGCGCCGTGCTTGCGGATGTCCAGAGCAGCCTCTTGCAGTTTGCCTGTGCCCCAGAGGGTCTGGGGATTGATCTGTCCCTGACGCTGGCGGCAGACGGCAACTGTTTTTGCACCGGCACTGCGGGCCAACCCTTCCAGTTCGGCCAGCTCACGCTCGTTCCGTGCTGGGTCCGTGCCGGTGAGCGTGAGCAGCAGCACCTGGTCCACCGTTGCCGTGTGCTCCTGCCCTGACTGAAAGGGTTCGCCATGCGGATCTCCTTGCCCCGCAGGGGTGTCGCAGTGGCAGAGCATCGTTAGATCGCCCGTTTCGCCACAACTCCAGCCGCTCTCTGCTTGGGGATTTGGAACCCAGAGAGCACCGGAACGGATGCCACTGGTAGAGATCACTGCCTGATAACGCAGCCACGACTCCGGCTGAACATCCAGGGCGATCACCGCATCGCGACCATCAGGGACCAGCTCCGGAGAACGCCGTTCATGCAGCGTGCTGATCAGGCGCCATTGCCTGGGGCGGCGCCTGGAGCCGCCCTGAAGATGTCGGTCCAGTCGATCGGATTCTCCAAGAGGGCCAATCCAAAGCAGTCGGCAGACGCCACGGTCGTCGATCAGCAGATGCAGTGTTTCCTCGAGCTTCACAGCCAGCTCGGCAAGCCGCTCCAGCGTGAAAACGTCGGCGCCGGACTCATCGGGGTGGCGACGATGGCTGAGACGATCCAGCTGTTTGAGCTGTGATGGACGCAGCCCCCTGGTTCTTCCTGCCAGGTGAGCCTGTTTCAAGGACTGACCAGCCAGGCTCCGGCTGCGCGAAGCCCCAGCGATAGACCTGGTAACCGGGTTAGATAGGTCAGTCGGCGTAGCTTGAAGGCCAGAGGACCGGCAAGGGTGAGGCCTAGACCGGTGATCGAGGCATCGCCAATGCCGAGGCTGAGCATTTCGCCGAGATCATTGAACACAAAAGTGTTTGCATCACGGTCCCGCAGCTTTGCCTTCAGCTCCTGAGCTGCAAATTGACCTTGCTGGATGGCTGCCTGAGCCGAATGAGGCCAGCTGGAAAGCTCATCGGCATCAGGATTCACAGCAATATCTCCGAGAGCCAGAACCTCCGGATAACCCTGCAGGCGGAGCGATTCAGTCACTGGCAGTCGCCCCTGATGGAGCTCCAACTTGGGAGAGATGTCAGGAATGCTCGGACGGCTGCCTGCGGTCCAGATCAGTCCGTCATGATTCTGCTGGGACGAGCCCTGTGCTCCGCTCAGCATCACCGAAGTCGCTGTCACAGACTCCACTTTGGTGTTGAGGTGAACCGTGACACCACGCTTCTTCAAGGCTTTCTCGGCCTGCTCCCTGTTAAAGGCTTTCGATCTCGGCAGGATCTGATCACCGAGCTCAACGAGTTGCACTGTGGCGGCACCGTTGAGCATGTCCACGAGCTTGCAAGCCAGTTCAACCCCAGTGGCACCCGCACCAGCAATCACCAGGGAGCTCGTGCCAGATGGGCGCCGACGCAGCTCCTGCACTCGCTCCTGCAGAGGTTGTAAATCAGAGAGGGTATGGAAATTCAGGGCGTTGTCCCGGACTCCTTGGATTCCAAAGTCTTCGGGTTGTGCACCTGTGGCGATCACAAGCTGGCTGTAATGCAGGGCGCGCCCCGATGCTGTGGTGACGGACCGGGCATCGAGGTCGATGGAGCTGGCACGGTCTTGCAGGTGACTGATTCCATGTCCCTGCAGCAATGATGCGTAGTCAGGTGCAACCTCCCATCCCTTCAGCTCTCCGCTCATTAATTCGTAGAGCAGGGGAACGAAGACGAAGCGGTCACGAGGTTCGATCAGCACGACCGCTGGTCTTGGATGCAGGCGACTGAAGGCAAGCGCCGTTGACAATCCGGCAAATCCACCACCGATCACCACGATCGGTTGAATTTGCCCGCTGGCAGGGGGAGTCAAGGCATTCTCTGGTGCGTGTTGAAACCATAGGCAGACCTGTGGTCACCTCGGCATTGGAGGATGGAGTGCATGAGCCAGGGCACCAAAGACATGATCAGCACCGCTGGTGGTGTGGATTCCGGCACGGCGGCTGCCGGTCTCGAAACCCTGCGCGCGGAGCTGGAGCCGCTGGAGCCTCTGCAGCGTCTGCAGTGGGCACTCAATCGATTCGGGTCTGGCTTCGCGATGACCACCAGCTTTGGGATTCAGTCGTCTGTCTTGCTGCACATGCTCAGCCGCCTCTCCGGAGGAGAGACCGTGCCTGTGATCTGGGTGGACACGGGATATCTGCCCGCAGAGACCTATCGCTATGCCAGCACTCTCTGCGAGCGACTGGGCACTCGGCTCGTTGTGGCGCAGTCTTCGATGTCTCCTGCCCGCATGGAAGCAGTCCACGGCAGGCTCTGGGAGACCGGACGAGAGCAGGACCTCGATCTGTATCTGCGTCTCCGCAAAGTGGAGCCGCTGGAGGAAGCACTGAGTGGACGCGAGGTGAGCTGCTGGGCCAGTGGTGTGCGACGCGGCCAGACAGAGCTGCGCAAGACCATGACCGTGCTCGATCCGATTCGTGAGCGTCTGTCTCTACGCCCCTTGTTGCGTTGGACCAATCGGGATGTCTTCTATTACATGCAGGAGCATGACCTGCCTCAGCATCCGCTCTTCGATCAGGGGTATTCCACGGTTGGCGACTGGCATTCCAGTGCTCCAGACGGCCTTGAGTCTGAGGGCCGCGGCACCCGCTTCGGTGGACAGCGTCAGGAGTGCGGAATCCACGTGCCCGGAGTGATGGGCGATGGCATCTGACCATGGCCTCTGAGCAGCGCTGTCTGCTGATCGGCAATAGTCGCTGGCACTGGGCCGAGCAATCCAGGAGCGGTGTCTGGAGCTACAGCCATTCCCAGCCGCAACTGTCGCTGTTGGAGGGATCTCCACCACTTTGTTCATGGGCGGCAGTGGGACCTGTACCTGCCCATTCCGTGCTCAGGCCAGACAGGCGTCTCTGCCTGGATGCGATTCCGCTTCGCAATGTGCCTGACTGGCTTGGCATTGACAGGGCGCTGGCGGGATGGGGCGCCTGGACCCAGTCAGCAGAGGCTGGCCCATTGATGGTTGTTGATGCTGGCACCGTGCTCAGCCTCACGCGCGTGACTGCAGACGGTGCCTTCAATGGCGGCTGGCTTGCGGCCGGATTGAGGCTGCAGTTGCAGGCCATGGCAGCAGGCACTCAGGCGCTGAAAGATCCTGACGACCAGAGGCAGGATTCCTGCGATGGCCTGTCGTTCCCCAGGGATTCGTGTGAGGCGATGCGCCGGGGAGTGATCGAAAGTCTTGTTGGTTTGATTCTCCGAGCCCAGGACCTTGATCCTTCTCCGCTTTGGCTCTGCGGCGGTGATGCTCCGCTGCTGGTGCAAGCTCTGCAGACCCAGGGGCTTGAGCTGAATCATGCCCCTGAACTGGTGATGCAGTCGCTGGTGAAGCTGGTCAGCCCAGCCCCAGATCGCTCAGCACTTGATCAGCCATTGAATCGGCTTTGACCTTTCTGTAGATCAACTCAATATTGCCCTCAGCATCCACCACGAAGGTGTGACGCATCATTCCCATGAATTCACGGCCCATGAATTTCTTCAGGCCGTAGCTTTCGTAGCTGCTGGCCACTACGCATGGTTCTTCGTCGGTGAGCAGGGTAAAGGGGAGTTCTTGCTTGGCAATGAAGCGTGTGTGCGATGCAGCGTTGTCTTTGCTGATGCCCAGCACCTTGATGCCATTGGCCTTGAGATCGCTCCAGCGGTCGCGGAAGTTGCAAGCTTCTTTGGTGCAGCCTGGCGTCGCATCCTTGGGATAGAAATAGATCACCACTCGCTGTCCTTTCAGAGATGAAAGCGTGAGGGGCTCGCCGTTCTCATCTGGAAGTGTGAAGTCAGGGGCGGGATCGCCGATCTGCAGAGTCATGGATAACCGGACTGTCGGCGGCAGCGTAACTGCGTTGTGGATGCAGCAGATCGGTCTTGATGCTCCGGCTGGCGACCTTGTTGTGAGCAGCCAGGAGCGCGCTTGTGCCGCAGGGCTGACGGCGTCTCGGGCACAGCAGTTCCTAGCCTCACGCGGCTGGATGCGCAGTTGTCTCTCGACCCTGCACGGTGTTGACCCTTTGGAGGTGCCGCTGACCGCACCATCGGGTGCTCCACCTCAGCTTCCGGATGAGTGGGGTTATGTCAGCCTCAGCCACTGTGCTGATGCCTGTCTGCTGGGTTGGTCTCAACAGCCCATTGGAGTTGACCTGGAGCGTGCCGATCGAAAGCTCCATGCGGCGGCGGCCTTAGTGCGCCGTTTTTTCACCGAGTTCGAGCAGGGTGAGTTGATGGAGCTGGAAGGCGACCAGCTGCGACAGCAGGTGTTGGACCGATGGCTGCTGAAGGAGGCTGCGATCAAGTGGCAACAAGGTTCGTTAGCGCAGGATCTTGGCTTTTGGGAGGTGGGCTCCAACCTTCGCACTGCTGTGCATCAAGGTTTGAATCTCAAGGTTGCTGCCCAGTTGTGGTCTCAGGCGGAATGGCGACTTGGGGTTGTCGTGTCCGAGAAGGAATTCCTGCAGGACTGTCTGCTCTGCGCAGCGTGAACAATCTTCAGCTCAATCGACATGAATGCTGTTTGGGATGGACTCGACTGAATGAAGGAATCAACATCGACGCTTCGCTGCGAGATCCATGCATCTACTGAGATGCATGAGTCTTGCTGAGGTGGTCCTTGTGAGGCGAATTTGTCCTCATCTGCGCTTTTAGGCGATGATTTTGTTGGCAAGTCTTTTTCCTATGGATAGGATTAAAAAGACGTCTTTTCTCGCCGTCCGTGTTCACCCGTTTTGCAGCCGGCGCTCTCGCCGCCGCTTCCATTTCCACTCTGGCTGTCGCCGCTGAAGCTGGCACTCAGCGCCCTGTGCGTTGGGTCTCAGGTGGCGCTGTCTGGACCACCAAAGCCTCATCTTTCGCCAAGTTCTTCAACGATGGCGAAATCACTGACCGTGCTCTTGAAGCTGGCATCAACAACTCCGGTTGGACTGCTGATGAAATCCAAGAGGGCATGACCAAGAGCTACGACGTAGATCTGGTTGGTGTTTCTCGCTTCCTGTACTCCGCCGATGGCGTGAAGTTCCTGGACGACCAGACTCGCAGCTACTTCCCCTACTGGCAGAAGAAGAAGACCGCCGTGGTCGCTCTTCGCTCCGCCATCATCCTCGATGCAGCTGATGGAGAAATCTCCTCTGCCGGCATCATGAGGCAGCTGCCCGTTGATTTCCGTCTGAATGACAACGGCGTTTCTGACGGTGCTCAGAACGTTTGTAAGGACGGTCTCAGTGGCGATCAGTCCACATCCCTGCTGTCCTGGTATGTGTTCCTGCCCGCATGCGTGCAGGCCAACCAGATCCTCCCCGCTGAGCCTGTTCGTACCGCTCCTGTTCGCGGCCTCTGGTGATTGTTGGGAACCCTCGCGGGTTCATCAACTTTCTTCTTTCAGCTCCGGCTTTGCCGGAGCTTTTTTTATGACAGCTTTTGATGGAAGGTGTCAGGCCAGTCGACCTTCGATTCGCCAGTGACGAAGACTCTGGGGGAGATAGTTGCCACGTTGCTGTAAAAGTTCTCGGCGCAGCTCTGATAGTTCGGTTTCACTGGCTTCACCGGTTTTTTCAAGAGCCTTTCGGTAAGGACGGTCTTCTCCGAGCCATCGTTCGATCAGGCTCGGCTCAACCGAGAGCTTCAGGGATTCTTGCCAGCTGCTCTGGTTCGTGACCCAGCCGCAGCGCTCAAGCTGGCTCAGTAGCCTCTGACGCTGTTCCTCTTGGCTCAGCCAGATGGATTCCAGAGCAGCCAGGGTCTGCAGTGATGACATCGATGTGCTCGCTTTCTTTTCACTGATGAGCAGCTCGAGCAGTCCCCCAGCTGGCCCAAGTTGGGGTTCACTCAGCAACAGCCTCAGTTGAGCGCCGCTTGTCGAGCGGGAGCTCACCCGGGCCCAGAACGTTTCAAAGTCAGGACCATTGAGATCCTCCTGATTCAGCCGCCCGCCTACCACTTCGAACTGGTGGTCCGGGCTCAGTCGTTCCAGGTCGGAAGCATCGGCCAGCATGGCCGGATGATTGAGAGGATCAAGCAACTGCAGCTGTGCTCCCAGTCGTCGCTGTTCTGTTGAAGATGCACAGAGAATCGTGAGTCCTCCTTCGGCCACGGCTCCGAGGGGATCAAGCGACCAGAGCAGCGAACGCCCGCCAAGGATCAATACGCGATCCGTGCGTTGCCAGCTGAGATCGGACCAAAGTTTCTGCCGCAGCTCCTGCTGTCGTTCGCCATCCACGGACAGTTGACGTTGCAGCCACCGCTCCAGCTGTGGTTGCTCCGGTCCGCTGCTCACCAACAGAGGGTGTTCGTCGACAGCCTCAGCTGAGGCTGCGAGCTGAGCAGCGCGCCGTTCCAGCATCCGTTCGCGTCGTTGTCCTTCCCAGCCCTGGCGACTCGGTGACCAGAAGGCTTCACCCTGAAGGGCACTGGGCAAATACTGCTGAGCCACCCAGTGTTCACGAAAAGCGTGGGGGTAGCGATAGCCCTTGCCGTCACCAAAGGCATCGCCATCGCGGTTGGCGTCGCGCAAATGGGCAGGCACTTCCTGACGCTGTGCTTCACGCACCTGACGTAGTGCTTCGAACATGCCGCTGGTGCTGTTGCTTTTTTCAGTGCATGCCAGGTAGAGAGCTGCCTGGGCCAATGGATACAGTCCCTCCGGCAGTCCGATGCGCTCAAAGGCCGCGGCGCAGGCTTCGACCACCACCACGGCCTGGGGGTCCGCGAGGCCCACGTCTTCCCCAGCTGAGATCAGCATGCGCCGGAAAATGAAACGGGGGTTTTCACCGGCTTCAATCATCCGTGCCAGCCAGAACAGTGCTGCGTCGGCGTCCGAGCCCCTCAGGGATTTGATGAATGCGCTGATCGTGTCGAAGTGCGCATCACCCTGCTTGTCGTAGAGCACGGCGCGCTGCTGAATGGATTCCTCAGCAATGCCAAGGTCGATGGCGATCACGCCATCCTGATTTTCAGGGGTGCTTTCCACTGCGAGCTCAAGTGCATTGAGCAGGCTGCGTGCGTCACCTCCCGCCACATTGACGAGATGGGCCGAGGCCTCAGCGCTGATCTCTACATGACGGTCGCCATAGCCACGCTCTTTGTCATGCAGCGCAGTCATCAGCAAACGACTGAGGTCGTCCGGGCCCAAGCTCTGCAGACGGAACAACCTGGACCGACTGACCAGTGCCTTGTTGACTTCGAAAAAGGGGTTTTCTGTCGTGGCACCGATCAGGGTGAGTGTGCCGTTCTCCACCCATGGCAGTAATGCATCCTGCTGGGCGCTGTTGAAGCGATGCACCTCATCGATAAACAGGATGGTGCGCAGCCCATGGCGTTCAAGTCGCTGACTTGCATAGGTCACTTCGGAGCGCAAGTCTTTTACGCCCGCCAGCACGGCATTGAGAGAGCTGAAATGGGCTCGTGTGTGGTTGGCAATGATTCGTGCCAGGGTGGTCTTTCCGACTCCCGGCGGGCCATGCAGGATCAGATTGCCGACACGATCGGCTGAGATAGCTCGCCGCAGCAGGCGACCCTCCGCAAGGATTGCTGCTTGACCCACGAATTCATCGAGATTGCGCGGCCGCAGGCGATCGGCGAGGGGAGCCTGCCGCTGCCGAGCTGCTTCGCCGTGATGGCTGAACAGATCCTGTTTCAGAGGTCCGCCCACGGCGTCGATTCCCGGTGAGACGATTCTTGCTCAAGTTGAGCCTTTGGCATCAAGAGCGCCGTCATAATGCGGCCGACAGAGTCTTGACTGTGCGTCTCAACCGACACCTGATCCCCTTGGCCCTGACGGCCTTCATGCTCGCTGCCTGCGGTAAGGGTGGCGATGCGCAGAGGCCCCTTCCAGAAGTGAAGAAGGCCGCTGTCAGCGAGGCTGTGTTCACGGAGGATGTCGACACAGTCAGCACCCTGGAGGCCGGCGATCTGGTTCAGCTTGCGGCTCAGGCATCAGGCCGGATCATTGAATTGAAGATCACTCAGGGAGATCGGGTGACTGCAGGTCAGTTGCTCATGACCCTTGATCAAGCTCAGGAGCAGGCCAAACTGGCCGGGTTGAAAGCCAAAGAGCAGAGGGATCTGCTGGAGCTGAAACGCTATGAATTTTTGGTGCCGCTTGGTGCCGCGGAAGCCTCCGAGCGTGATCAGCGGCGCGCAATTTATATCGCCTCGCGAGAAGAGGTCAGAGCTCAGGAGGCCACGCTGGCTTACAGCAATCTGCAGTCACCGATCGCTGGAACAGTGGCGGACGTCTCCGTTCAGGTCGGGGATGTGGTGAGAAATGGCGACCCATTCACCAAGTTGATTCGAAACAACATCCTGGAGGCCAGGGTGGAGGTGCCGTCGACCTATGCCAGTCGCATCAGGGTGGGTCTACCGGTGTTGCTCAGTCTTCCGGGTCGCAATGAGGTGATGGCAAGCAGCTCGGTGATGTCGGTTGATCCTGGGATCAACTCCGGAACCCAGGCCCTTCTGGTGAGGGCTCAATTTCCCAATCCAGATGGCAAGCTGCGCAACGGTCAGAGGTTGCGGACCAGGGTTCAGCTCGACTCCCGTCAGCAGCCATCCGTTCCCTTCGCTGCCGTGACGCAGACGTCCGGTCAGAGTTTTGTGTTCCGTCTTGGCACTCTCAAAGAGCTTGAAGCGCAGCCTGGTAAGGCTGATCTGGCCAGGATCAAACGGGGAATTGACCGGGGAATGATTCCTTCCGCCACCCTGTTTGCGCTGCAAACGCCGGTCAATCTCGGTTCCCTCCAGAACAATCGTTATCCGGTCACCAAAGGTTTGAAGCTGGGCCAGAACGTGATCACCAGCAATCTTCTGAGCCTGCGTCACGGTGTGCCGGTGAAGGTGCAGAACTGAGCGACTGAGTCATGTCCGCCTCTAATAATTTCATTACCAGGCCCGTTCTCACAACGGTTTGCAGCATCCTGATCGTGATCGTGGGATTGATTGCGATTCCAATTCTTCCGATCGAAAACCTCCCGGACATCGCTCCTCCCACCGTCAAGGTGAGGGCCAACTACACCGGTGCCGATGCCGTCTCTGTTGAGGAGGGTGTCACCAGTGTTCTTGAGCAGCAGATCAACGGTGTCGAGAACATGGACTTCATCAAGTCCAACAGTTCCGCCGACGGGGTCAGCTCCATTGATGTGGCTTTCGCCAGCGGCACCAACGGTGACATCAACCAGGTCAATGTTCAGAACCGTGTGGCTCTGGCAGAACCGCAACTCCCTGAGGAGGTGCGCAAGGCCGGCGTGAGCGTCAATAAAGCGTCTAACTCGATTCTGCTCGTTTACAACTTTGGCAGCGCGGATCCTGACCAGATCACCTACAGCGCTGAGACGATCAGTGGGCTGCTGGATTTGAATCTCACCGATGCCATCAAGCGGGTGAGCGGTGTCGGCGACCTCACCTACTTCGGCAATCGAAAACTGGCGTTTCGGCTGTGGCTTGACCCCGACAAGCTCACCAGTTTTGGCCTCACCTCCACCGATGTGGTCAACCAGTTGTCCAGTCAGAATCGTCTTGTCGCCGCCGGCCAGGTTGGTGGTGAGCCTTCCCCGAAAGGGCAGCAGTTCACCTTCACCGTGCAATTGCAGGGCCGCCTGCGCAGCGTTGAGGAATTCGAGCAGATGGTGGTGCGAACCGCTGAGGAGGGAGGGTTGGTGCGCCTCCGAGATGTGGGCAGCGTCCAACTTGGTGGTGAGTCCTATGCCGTCAGCGCGACCGATCTTCAGGGTGTTCCGTCTGTTGGTTTGGCTGTTTATCAGCTCTCGGGCAGTAATGCTCTCGAGGTCTCCGACGGCGTGAAGCAGGTGTTGGCCAACTTTGAGACGACCATGCCTGTGGGCATGAAGATGGAGAAGATCTACGACAACACCGACTTCATCAGCGCCTCCATCCAGGGCGTGGTGAATTCCCTGCGGGACGCGGTGGTGCTGGTGGTTCTGATTCTTTTTCTGTTTCTTCAGAACTGGAAGGCCACGCTTGTTCCGGGGATCGCAATCCCTGTGGCATTGATCGGCACCTTTGGCCTGGTCCTTGGCTTCGGCTTTTCCCTGAATCAGCTGACGCTGTTCGGTCTGGTGCTGGCCACGGGTCTCGTGGTCGACGATGCGATCACCGTGATCGAGGACACCTCCACCAAAAAATCGGAGGGGATGACGGCCTTGCAGGCAGCGAAAGCCACCATGGACGAGCTGTTCTCAGCGATCATCGCCACCTCGCTGGTGAAGTTCGCAGTGTTCCTGCCAGTTCTGTTTTTCCCTGGCGCGACAGGAACGATCTACAAACAGTTCGCAGCCACGGTGATCTTTTCGATCGCCATCTCCACCTTCAACGCTCTCACCTTCTCACCGATGTTGTCAGCACTGCTGCTGGCGCGTGAGTCAAAGGATCCCGGACGGCGGAGCTATGCCATCGCCGGCACGGTGATCGGTTTTGTGTATGGATTGCTGGTGGTCGGTGCTGGAGCACCTCTGGTGCTGATCCCGATGGCTGTTGGTGCCTTGATTGGTCTGCTGCTGGGGCGCTTGATCGATCGACCGCTCACACTGCCTTGCACCTTTGGTGGAGCCATGACCGGCTTGATTCTTGTGGGGGTCAGTCGGGTCATTCCAGTAACGCTCTATCCAGCTCTAGGCCTCACCCTGGGTTGGTTCACACCGATCATTTTCGCCAAGTTCAACAGCGCTTATGCCGTGATGGAGAGCCGCTACGCCTCCGCTTTGGAGTGGGCTCTCGGTCGTCGCCGACTGGTGATGAGCATCCTCGGCATCGGCATCCTGCTCACGGCCGTTGCTTTTCGGGCCATTCCCGGCGGGTTTGTGCCGATCGAAGATCAGGGTTATGCAATTGGCGTGGTGCAAGCGCCGGAGGGCGTCTCCACCCAGGTCACTGAAGCGATTAACCAGCAGGTGGCTGCCGTACTGCGTACGGAAAAGAACATCACTGCGGCATCAGTGTTTAGCGGTGCAAGCCTGGATGGCAACAGTCCCAACAAGGGACTGTTCTTCTTTGGCACCAGGAACTGGTCCGAGCGAAAGCAACGGGATCAGACCGTGGGCGCGATCGTGGAGAGGCTCAATCAGAAGCTCGCCCGTTCGGTGGATGGTGCCAGGGTGTTTGTTGTTGAACCTCCGGCCATCCCTGGCTATGGCACTGGCGGTGGATTCGAGTTTCAGCTTCTCGATCAGAGTGGTGGGGCCTACAGCCTGGCTGATTTTTATGGCACGGCAGGGCGACTGATCCAGGCGGGTAACGCAGATCCCGATCTCAACCGTGTCTATACGCTGTTCGCTCCTGAATCGCCACAGATCGAGATTCAGGTGGATCGCGATCGCATGGCCGCGGTTGACGTTGACTTCGGAGCTGCCATGCAGACCTTCAGCATCAATTTCGGCGGCCTCTATGTGAACGACACTTTTCAGGAGGGCAAAGTACGTCGTGTCTATGTGCAGGCTGATGCTGAAAGCCGTGCGACTTCCGAGCGCCTTTCAGCCTTGTACGTCAAAAGCTCTAACGGTGATCTGATTTCGCTCGCGGAGTTTTTCAGCGTGCGTGAAACGCTCGGCCCCACGGTGGTGCCTCACTTCAATCTCTATCGAGCCATCAAGATCGAAGGGACGCCTGCGGCCGGCAAGAGCTCTGGTCAGGCGATTACAGCGATGAAGGGGATCTTTGAGACCATCAATCCGCAGGGCCTCAGCTTCGACTGGACTGGGATTTCTCGTGAGGAAGTGAAGGCCGGTGCTTTGGCGGTGGTGATCTTTGCGCTTGGCATCCTGGCGGTGTATCTGGTGCTGTCGGCGCAATACGAAAGCTATTCCGATCCGCTGATCATTCTGATGACGGTACCGACAGCCATGCTGGGAGCACTCGCCTTCCTGGCCTTGCGAGGTGAGGTGCTCAATGTCTATGCCCAGGTGGGTCTGGTGATGTTGATCGGCCTGGCTGCTGGCAACGGAATCCTGATCGTGGATATGGCGAATCAGCGGATGCAGGCTGGTGCCGATGCACTGGAGGCTGCACATTTTGCTGCAGGTTCCCGCCTCAGGCCGATCTTGATGACAGCGATTTCCTCACTGTTCGGGTTCATGCCGCTCGTCTTCGCCAGTGGTGCTGGCGCCCGTAGTCAGACGTCCCTCGGAGCAGTTGTGTTTGGTGGTCTGTTGATTGCCACCGTTCTGTCGCTCTTCGTTGTGCCGGTGTTTTATGTCGTTCTCAAGTCTCTGCTTGGGCCTACGCAGGACCCGAGACTGAGTAGCTCATGAGACGCGATCTGAAGCCCCAATCCTGCAACGCTGCCCCTTCTGGATTCAACGGTTTCAAGGTGCTCTGGGCTTCCTTCATCGGTGCCGGCATCGGCGTCATCCTCACGATTTTTCTCGGCACATTCATTCGCAATACACCGGCCGAGATCCCTCGCACCAGATTGCTTTATCTCCGAGGCGTCGTGATCGCCTCCGCCATGATGTTTGGCTCATCGATCGAGAGCATGCGTCAGCTCCAGGAGAGTGCATCCGAGGAGGAGTATCGCTCGCAGAAGACGACTTGGCGGGGGCAGCGGCGTCGCTGACGCTCAGGTGATCACGGTGGGGCAGTCCATTCCTGTGCGCTGCTGAATCTCCGCCAGCGAGTTGATGCTGCTGATCATGTCGGCCAAGGCGATCTGGGGATCCTGATGGAGATCACCACTGCTGGGCACATAGCTCTCGAGATACACCCGGATGGTGGCTCCCTTGGTTCCAGTGCCAGAGAGGCGCACGACAACGCGGCTGCCGTCCTCCAAAAGGATGCGCAGGCCCTGGCCCTGGGTGACCGATTGGTCCACAGGGTCGGTGTAACTGAAATTGTCGGCCCCAGTGATGGTGCGACCGGCGAAGGGTTGGCCGATCAGACCAGGCAGGAGGCCTTCGAGACGGTCATACAAACCATGGGCTGCATCGGTGGGCACTGCCTCATAGTCATGACGTGAGTAGTAGTGCCGCCCAAAGCGCTCCCAGTGGCTGCTCATGATGTCCGCCACGCTGCAACGACGCACTGCGAGGATCTGCAACCAGAACAGCACGGCCCAAAGACCGTCTTTTTCACGCACGTGGTTGCTGCCGGTGCCGAAACTTTCTTCGCCGCAGAGCGTGATGCGGCCGGCATCCAACAGATTTCCGAAGAACTTCCAGCCGGTTGGCGTCTCGAAGCATTCAATGCCCAGTTCCTTCGCCACCACATCAACAGCGGAGCTGGTGGGCATGGAGCGCGCGACGCCTGCCAGGCCTGAGGCATAGGCCGGAGCCAGGGTGGCATTGGCCGTGAGGACGGCCAGGCTGTCGCTGGGATTCACGAAACAGTGGTGACCGAGGATCATGTTGCGGTCGCCGTCACCGTCGCAGGCTGCACCGAAGCGGTAGTCGTCTCCCTTGAGGAGAAGATCCGCCAGATCATGGGCGTACGTGAGGTTGGGATCCGGATGCCCGCCGCCGAAATCTTCAAGTGGAATGCCATTGCGCACGCTGCCGGCTGGTGCTCCCAGCAGATCCTCGAAGACACGTTTGGCGTAGGGACCCGTGACAGCGTGCATCGCGTCGAAGGCCAGCGGGAAATCGTTGCCCAGCAGACCCCTGATCTGATCGAAATCGAACAGTTGCTGCATCAATGCCACAAAGTCATCGACACCATCGATGATCTCAACCTCCATGGCACCGATGTGGTGTGTTCCTGGAGTCCCGAGACTCAGCTCGGGAGCTTCAACAATGGCGTATTGCTCCAGTGACTTGGTGCACTCGAACACCGCATCGGTGAAGGATCCTGGTGTGGGGCCACCGTTGGCTCCATTCACCTTCACTCCGAAATCGCCATTGGGGCCGCCTGGATTGTGGCTGGCTGAAAGGATGATTCCGCCAATGGCCTCGCGTTTGCGGATCAGGTTGGACGCGGCCGGCGTGGAGAGAATGCCATCGGTGGTGATGATCACCTTGCTCAGGCCATGGGCTGCGGCCATGCGCAGGATCACATTGATGGCACGCAGATTGCCGTAACGGCCATCGCCTCCGAGCACCAACGTGCCTCCTTGCACGCCCGGAAGGGTGCGAAACACAGCCTCAACGAAACTTTCGAGATAGTGCGGTTGTTCAAACTGAGCACTGCTTTTGCGCAATCCGGAGGTGCCCGGCTTCTGGTCGGTGAAAGGGGCTTCGAGCCGCACGAAGATTGGAGCGGGTTCTGCCGAGGCGGAGGCGGTCATCCCTGACGGGAGCGGATACCGGGAACCTTTACACGCCAGATGCTGTTCAGGGTTGTCGGCGCGACCAGTTGTCGCAGCTACTTTTCAGGCGTCAAGGCTTCTGAAGCGTGATGGAGATCAATCACCCCAGCCCCGGCCCTCTCTCTTTATGAGCAGGAACAGAAGGTGTTTGAGCACTTAAGTCTTGGCTGGTGCAGCAGGTTGCTTCGGTTTCTCGGGTGCTGAACAGACCAACGTCAGACGGCGTGCCGGTCGATCGATACTGTCGCGGCGCTGGAAGCTGTTGGTGGTGACCACCTGTGAGGCCTGAACCAATTCCCAGACGGTGTCTTTGCAGGCAGCCGATAGTCTGGGATTGTCCATAAGCGGATCGGCAAGGCTGCGAGTCTTGCTACAGCTCTCCTGGTCGTTGGCGCGCGAACAGCTATAGGCCAGTAGCTGGAGTGAACGCAGTTCTTCCCTGGTCGGGAAAGGAACCTTTTTGGGCTTGGCTTGAGCTGTTGAGGGCAGCAGCAAGGCCAAGCCCAAAAAGAACAGTGGCAGTCTCACGGGGATGGCCCATCACGTCGCGGCATTCTGACCTGAGATCGGTCATGTCGACGATTTCAGAAACGCAGTTCAGTGATTGATCTTTGAGCTGGAGTGAGATTTCTTTTAAGCCATTGTCTGGATTGATCAATGTCTGAGTTGAGCCAGATTCGCTCAAATCCCCGAAGGGTTTGCAGCATCATCTGGCGTCTTTGTGAGGAGTTGATCTTGATCGTGGCCAGGCGATGCTGCGAAATCACCAATTTGCAGAGGAAAATTCGCTCTTTCGGCTTCTAACTTCAGGTTCGTATTTTCCTTGAAGGATTTACAGAGGTTGCTTGATTACTGGTGATGAAATGTTCTATTTTCAGCATCTTGTCTCATCGCTTTTGCGCAATATGATGAAAATTTGTACCTTAATTCTAAGTCATTTGTGGTGACTGCTTGATGTTTAACGTGTTTAGCCTATACAGGCATGTCTATTGCTTGCGTGATAGTTTTTGATAAAATCTGGATATCGTTGGCTAAGGCTATTCATGCTTTTCAATTCAGGTCTATGCGTCTTTTGCATAAATTCCCTGGAGTTTTACCTTGCCTCTAGTATTTAATCGCTTCAGTGATATTTGAAGTTTTGTCACTTCTTGACATTGACTAATGTTTGACGTTTTTCGTCTTTCGTGTCTCGATTATCTGATTTGGCTGCGTTCTGGTAAGGATGCAGCTTTAGGTTTGAATTGCAATCAAGCAACAGTTTCTCGAAATGCTAAATCCGTTGCGGAGTTTCTCGATCTGGATCCTTGTAAGTTAGAAGGAGAGTGGAGCTTAAGTGGTGACCTATCTCTTCTGAATGCTGAGCGTAAAGTGCATCAGCTTTATCGCTGGGCTTATGGCAAGTCGATGAGAATAGATGCTGTTTATGGAGTTGGTTCTGATTATTTAAATGAACTGCCCCAGCCTTGGGTATGTGGGCCGTCTAACTTTTTGAATGTGAGCCATCCATTGGCACTCCTTAGGGAATCCATCTTGGATGCGTGGCTGGGTTGTTATCCGGATGTGCCAGTTGATGATGATGAGTTTGTTGTGATTAACCTTACTCGTTACCCATCTGTTTTTTTGGTTGATCAGCAGCATCCACTGTTGCAACGCAAAGTAGAGTTGAAGTTAGATGATCTACAAGATTTCCCTGTTTTATCATTGCCTGATGGTGCATTCCCCAAGATCCAACATCATCTGAAAGGATTGGGCTTTCAACGTTCAACTGTTGGAGCAGTTCGGCATGAGGTCAGTCGTTGGGAGGGACGAACTGAAGATCAGGTGACGATCAGTTACGTCACAGTTCATACGATTGGGAATTTCCATGGCAAAAAAGTTCCTTTGCCCCTCTCCACAGGTCTGACTGTGGGCGACTCATTGGTGGTCAAGCGTTGCTTTGCTGATTCTGACTATTTCAGGCAGCTGTTGCTCTATCTGAGTCAACGCGCTCAGTCACTTTCAGACTCCTTAGATGATTTGGAGTGTTGTTCTGATCCATTTGACTGGTTATCAAAATCAAGTACTGCTGAGTCTTGAGTCAGCATCCAAGTCAATTGCGCCTCAGTCCTGACAATCTCAGCTCCTCTCCACCCCGCTCCCACATTTGGCTTGCTGCCGATCCAGTTTGCGTTGGATGTGCGGCGTGATCCCTAGCTCAGCACTTCGCCACATCCGATTCATCTCATGAGTGAAATGAGCGGCAATCTTGGGTGAGTGAATGACCAGCAGGATTTCGTGATTATTTCCGTTTGGTTTGTCTGGCTTATTGATGGCATTGTTTCATTGGTAGCTACTCTATAAATAGAGTCTTTACGTTCCGAGCTTTCTTAGTCCATGACTTGAGCTTAGTCACGTATATTGACGCAACCCTTTTCGATCGGTAATGGATCAATTGAAACAGTTTTTTGATTTATTCCAGCGAAGATCGACCCGAATTCCTGTTGTAATAATCATCGGACTAGTTTGTGGAATTGTTGTTTCAAAGGCACAGGTTTTTGAGTCTTTAAATATTATAGCGTTTCCAGTATTCCTGTCAAGCCTCATTGGTTTGCCTGTTTTGATATGGAAGAGTTCTTCCGAGGGCCGGCCGGCTTTAAGGAAAATACTAAGCCTTATTGGTTATTTCTTTATGTTCTCAATTACCTTTGGAATTGGAGACAGCATTAGTGAATCGATGCCTATCGCTAATGAAAGAAAAATTAGAGTTCAAATCGCTAAACAAGAAAGCGCAGAAGCGGCGAAACGTAATGCAGAGCGTGCCGAGAATGAACGCTTGGAAAAGATCAAATCTCAAAGGATTGCTGACAAAAAAGCAATCGAAGCAGAGCAGAAACGTGTTGCAAAGGTTAAGGAGCTCAGGCAATATGATTTGTCCATGTCTGTTAGGCAAATATCCAGTGAATTTGATCGAAATAGTGCACGTGCCGAAGATCAGCTTAAAGGAAAAAGAATCAGGGTAACTGGATATGCTGGTATTATTGATGATATTCCATTCAATGAAAAAGCTATTCTCTTTCAGATGACGGATGGGGAATTTCTTGGCGGCTCGGTCAGGTGCACGATAAACAGATCAGATAAGTCGTACCAACGCTTTAACAAAGGTCAGTCAATGGTAATGATAGGAACCCTTGTAGGGGAGGAGTTGGGAGTCAGATTCGATGATTGCTATTTCCCATGAATAGAAGTTTCTGTGTTTTTGGCGATCATTTATTTATATGCAAAAAGTTATGTCTATGCTGGAACAGTGGCGCTATGGGGTGAGTGTACGACCGGTGATTTTCCGTCGTTGCTGTGTGCAGCAGAGGGTTACCAGCTAAAGCTTCCTATGATTGTAGTTTTAATCATGCAAAATAGATGATTGAATTTTTCTCAGGGCAATAATCAAGGCAGCATGCAGCCAGCTGCCATGGCTTTTCGACCAGTTTCAAACCAGGTTCTTTTCATATCTGGTGGGCACATGGCGCGAACTGCATTGGGGAAATTCTGTTTGATTGTCATATGATATTGGTCTCTTAGTAGGCAAGCATTTTGGTCTCCCTGCCTGCAAGGGATATCGTATTGCTGCCAGATTTGATCAAGCGTTTCAATATCCGCTGGCTTTGCTTTGCTGGCTTCCGCGGGTAGGTAGAGACTTATTGCTACCGCCGATGCAAGTAATGAAAATAGGACTTTCATTTGCTTATTGGAGAATACTTCCACTGTAACCCTTGCCTCTTAGCTTCTTTCCACCCCACTCCCGCATCTGACTCGCTGCCGATCAAGCTTGCGTTGTATTCGTGGTGTGATTCCCAGCTCAGCACTTCGCCACATTCGGTCCATTTCGCGTGTGAAGTGAGCAGCGAGCATGGGTGACTCAATGACCAGCAGGGTTTCAGCTAAAAGAGCGTGACGTTAATTGAGATGACATCTGTTAACCTAAAAAATTACTTAGCTACTCCAGAGAAAACACATTATGAAAACTCTCATGCTCTTTTTTATTGCCCTTGGATCGATCAGCCTGGCAAAACCATCTCCAGTGCAGGCATGCGCGGGCGGACATCTCGACCGCTACCAGGTGGGCAGCAGCCTGATGGAGATTATCAACGGGATGAGCGGAGCATGCCCGTCGAGGATCACGCTAAATGCTGGCATGAATGGCTTTGCGGTCTGTGAAGAAGCGAGAATGTCAGGCAAGACGATTTTTCTAATAGGTGATGGAAAACGTGTCAGCGCCGTACGAAAAGGTCCTAATAGCTTTGGTGATTATTGTGCTTGGTAAGTAAGATTGGTGTTGATACTATTTTGCTTATATCCGTTGGAGCTTCTTCCATTAGAGCGGTTATTGCAACTCAGTAAAAAAATCAGAACTGAAGATATGTCTCAATATCAAAAAGCCCATGAACAAAATTTAAGTTGATGCCAACGATCCACATGCCGATTCTTAGCTGATGGCGACTCCCAGCATGCGCCACTTCGCCACATCCGATTCATTTCAAAAGTGAAATGCCTTTTTGCCTTTCAGTGGAGATTGGAAGTTTTCGCTAGCTTTCTTCAACAATTTTTTAATCAGTCTGGACTTTTAGTGTAAGCCCATATTTTTCCATTTTCCTCTTGTCGTGTTACTCCAGAGTTGTCTCCTGACTTGCAGTATTTTCCTGGTAAGTCATGATTCTGCCCCCTGAAAGTCTGGTAAGGTCTTCCTGATGATGGGACGATTAATCTGGCTTCACCCCATCCAAGCCAGTATTTGCCTGGATTTGGTTTTTCGCAAGCACTTGCAGTTGATTGTGATGTAATCACAAGACCTGATGAAGCAAGTAGTATCAAAATAATCTTTAAATTCATGTCAAACTTGATTTAATGTTCGTGATCCTAGTGTTGATAGTTGGTGTGTGCGGCAGCCGGTGACCAGTTGAAGCTGCCTGTGATCACAGTTTTGTTGTCGATCACCGCGAACTTGTGGTGCAACTTGTCGCCGCGGGCGAGGGGTGGTGTGCTGACGGTTTGTTGTTGCAGTCGTTTTGAAGGAATCGCTCAGGGATGCTCAGGATTCTCCTGAGTCCATAAGCCAGAACCCAAGCCAAAAGGGCACTGGATCTCTCTTCGAGACACCCAAGGGCTACGAAGGGCTACTGGATCAATGGATCTGGCTTGGCTTCTGAGGAGTGTCAGCCCTAAGCCCTAATCCCATGCAAGGGAGAGGGATGTTGAAGAAGCCACCGAGGGTTAGGGACAACAACGGTGCTCTCCAAGTTAGGTTGAGGCTGGATGGGAGGGACTATTGCATCAATCGCCTCGGACGCTTTGATGATCCAGTCGCGCAAGCCAGGGGAAAAGCCGTCTCCGCTGTGATTTGGCGGGATGCCTAGCAGGGGGATTTGGACCTCTAACTCAACCGATAACGCCCATTGGTGGAGGGTCGAGATCAGGATCTGCTCGATGCCCTCAGGTCACTGGCAGAGGAGAAGAGGCAGCCAAGGGTGACTCATGCTCATCGGGTGGTGCAGCGGTTTGGGCTTACCGATCAGGACAAGAGCAGATGCCGACTGCTGCTCTGCTTAGATGAAAAAACAGGAAGCAATTGCCCTCCAATCGAAGTACTATTTATTGGTCAAGGTTCGTTAGTGATTTGATATTAAAGATTGCACTGTGCAGTCTTTTTAATATACCCGGCATCATACCAAAATCCATTTGTGGAAAGGAAATAAGTCCTACCTCCATTCTGTTGGGATTTGACGATCTGTACTACATCAAACTTTTCCAGTTTTGACTTTATAGATTTATTCCCGCTTTGGTCGAAACCCGTCAATGCTGATGTTGTGACTCCTTGGCATGAAACTTGGGTTTGACTTGGCGCGTATGTCTGCTGCATTTTGTTCATCATTTCCACTACATGTGGAGGTAGTGCACTTGGATATTGATTTCCTGGTATTTGCATAGTTGGGATATTGGAGTTGTTTTGTCCAAATGGTGCAATTCCTTGAAAGGATCCAGGTTGGGTTGTCGTTGGTGACGTTGCGGTTCCTCTTCTGGGTACTTTTGGGTTGGTATTAGGTTGAGATTGGGATGGTGTTTCATCTTCGACGGTCATTTCCATGGCTTCTCCAAAATCTCCTAAAGAGCATTCCAATGCGTCAGTGGCTGCGCCTATGCCTTCAATCGCAGTGTAAACATTCAGTATGCAGTCTTGTTTTAAACTGCTTGCACATCTAATCTTTGCTTCCCTGTAAGTCTCTTTGTTGCAAGCTGCTTTTACTGATGAGCTTGTCATAAGTATTGCTAGCAGGGTAATTCGAAGCATCTTCATGTAGTTTTTATCGATTTGATCTTTGAGAAGAGTGTTAATTTAGCATATAATGTCAATCTTGTGACTTTGCTGTCGTGAGTCTTTGATCAGTAAAGACTTATTGTTTTTTGCATCCATGCTTTCTTAAGCCATCTCCACCCACTCCCGTACTTGGTTCGCTGCCGCTTTCGCTTCTGTTCGTAGACGGGGTAAAGGAGCAGATCGGACAGACTTGATCCGGAAATGGCGCATCAAGATTTTACGAGCACTATTCCTTATAAGCAAAGTTTTTTCAACTGTCTATAAATATGCAGAAGACGCGTGTTAAATTAAATTTTTAACAAGTAACGTGACTGAGCCTAGCCCAACTTCAAAAACGTCTGATATAGCGAGGGGATTGCTTAAGGACTATGTCCTAAGTATCAAAAAACTTGAGACTGCTCAGACATTGTCGATGATTTCGCTAGTTATTAGCGCGCTTTTTGTTTCAAAAGTATTTGGCATATTCATACTGAACATTCTCTACATTGTCAACATTTCATTTTTTGCGCTTATTGTCAGAGACTGTTGGGTTATTCGCAAAAAAAATCCGATCCCTCTGGGAGTTGCCATTATCAGCATTCTGCTAACATCTATGCTGCTAATTGATGTCGTTAAAATGATGGATCTGGCATCGTCATTTGGAAAATTTTTAGGTAATTAATTTATGCCGATCACTGTCTCTTTTGATGAAAGTTCTGATGGAGATACGTCTGAGCTTTTCATAAGTCTTTCTTGGGATCTTCTGTATTTATTTTGAACCAGTCGACAAGTGATCTGGGGCAGATTCACTTTGCCTGGCTATGCGGAGAGTTGGCAAAAGTTCTTTTCTCCTAGGTGGAAAGCAGAAAACAACTTGGCTCGGCAAGTATGCGATGAGGTCTTGTGGTTAACGATTTCAATTTCTCCGGATTTGATATTTAAAATTATTTTATCGACCTTTAATCAACTTTCTCCGTCCCATCCCCGCACTTGAACCGTTGGCGGTCGAGTTTGCGTTGTATTTGTGGTGTTATCCCTAGCTCAGCACTTCGCCACATCCGATTCATTTCACGAGTGAAATGGGCAGCAAGCATGGGTGAGTGGATAACCAGCAGTATCCCAACTGGCTGAACTGGTTCTGTGCTGTCTTTTTTTAGCAATAACAGTGCTTGCCTTTGTACCGGACAGTAGTCAGATGAGATATTTCCCATTTACTACCTTTATGGTATTCACCGTTATCAAAAAAGCAAAGTGAAGAGGGTTTGACAGTTAGGAGAGAGGGTTTAGTGATGCCTATTCTTCCCTTCATTTTCGTGGTTGGATTTATTCGAGGGGTAGCAAGTAATGCTGAGGGATTAACACTTTGGTATAACTTGTGAGCGATAATGCTGTGTGCCTTAACTAGTGCCTTTGAAGTTTAGTCAAGCCAAGGCTTAAAATGTATAAAAAATAGGTTTCAGTGTATTCACGCTTTTCTGTCATTTTCCAATGAGTTACGATAGGACAACATACGCTCTACCAATGAAGAAATTATCAGTCTTCCTTCTTTTGCTAGGACTAGTAGGCTGTAAGTATCCATCAATGTATGAGGCTAAGGAAGCTTGCAAGGAATGGGATAATCCTGATCCTGGAAATGTACGTTTCTGCGAAGTAGAAAAAGCAACGAATCAAATATTGGGAGAAGAATTGATAGATGGTAAGCTTAAGATTGTAAAACACTTCCGTTATTAGTAGCTACAGGTGCTCTGCTGATGAAGCAATTATCAATCTTCTTTGGTTTTCTATGCATTAGCGTTTTTGGTGTATCGACGGTTACTGCTGAGCGTGCATTGACCGCAGAGCCGGCTAGAAAATGGCATGAAAGATGCATATCCTTAAAGCCTAAGATGAATGAAGCTTATAGAGTCCAAGATGCTATTCTTAGGCTTAGCATTAAGGTGCCAAGTGGCTACTATTTGGTGCCAAAGGATTTATCTAAAGGCGATTATATTGACCTAAAAATTGTCAATCATGAAAGCTATATCAGTAATCAATGCATCCACGAGAGGTGGCTTCTTTATGGGACTCCAAAGAGGGGTTCTTCTTCTGGGGTTCTCCTTGTTTATAAAGGTGAACCGCGTGATGGGTTAAGCGGCACATATTGCGATGACGTAGTCAGTTTTGGCGAAGCGTATAAGGTTTTTTGTAATCGTGCTAATAGATGGACAACAATTATCCATCCCATCACTCAGCGAAAAATTACTCTCGATGGCTGGTCAATTCCTCTTGAAGTAATTGTCAAGACTGCGAATAATCTCAAGCCTATCTAGGTCTGGATATATTGCAGGTATTGAAATGAGTTCTTTTCTTTTGATTTCAAGGTTAAATCGTTTTCAATGCCTTTGAACTCCACTCCCGCACCTGACTCGCTGCCGATCCAGCTTCCGTTGTATTCGCGGCGTGATCCCTAGCTCAGCACTGCGCCACATCCGATTCATCTCACGAGTGAAGTTAGCAGCAAGCTTGGGTGAGTGGATGACCAGCAGGGTTTCATCATTGGTGTGAGCGGCAGCCGGTGACCAGTTGAAGCTGCCTGTGATCACAGTTTTGTTGTCGATCACCGCGAACTTGTGGTGCAACTTGTCACCCCTTGCCAGTCTCGGCGTGCCGACAGTTTGCAGTGGCGTTTTGAGAGGCCGATTGTCTGCCTCAAGTTTGCAAAAACGGTCGGGGAGTTCCACTCCCAGCAGATCAAGCACCTCTGAAAAAGAGCGGCTTGCGAAGCTTGGATCCGCTAGGAGTCGAATATCGATGCCAGCATTCATTTGCTCTGCCAAAACATTGGTCAGGCTTTGGTCTGAAAACACAAACAGCGCCATGTCGATACTCCGCTTCGCTGCAGCCAGCTGCTCACGGATCAGGATCAGTCCATGTTCTGGGCTTTTCTTTGAGTGAGGAGCAAACAGCACGTGCATTGTTATTCCATTCACTCGAACAGCCTTCAAGCCTCGGTTGTCTTTGCCACGTCCGAATTGACTGTTCTGTTCGCCTCCTGGACCATCGCCCCACATCTGTTCAAACTCTGCTCGGAATAACCCAGCTAGTTCGGAGCTTCGGATGCTCAGTAGGTGATTGATATTGCCGCGGCTGCGTGACGCTCCCGCATCACCATGCATGCCTGAGCTGGTGAAGTTGGCACTGCCTGTGATCACCAGAGATCGATCCACCACAACGAATTTGTGATGCATCAGGCCACTGCCTCGGCTGCCGTCTTCGCTGTCACCGATCATCGGTATGCCAGCGCGCTTTAGGAGTGCGATGGCATCGCCAGCCAATCGTTCCTCAGCAGTGAGCCTGCCGTCACGATTGCTGTCTGCCAGTTGTTGCAATCGCTGCTGCCTTCGCCTGCTGTGAGCTGATAAATCGCTTGGATGCTCTCCTGACCAAGGCTTGCTGTAGTTGTTTTCCAGCACCACCTGAACGCGGACCCCTCGATGCTTGGCTCGAATCAGCGCGTTGGCGATCTGCGGAAGTGTCAGTTCCTGAATGGCCATCAGCACTTCCTCATTGGCCGCATTGATCTGTCTGATCAATTGTTCCTCGAGGTTGTCGCCGTTACGCCAGTCGCCGTTCAGCGGATTGCGGTATCGCCCACTGTCTCGATGATTGAAGTGCAGCTGGAAGTTTTGCGGCAAGGGCAGATCAGGCATGCCTGCTCCCACCACTTGGCCTGCCTGGCTGCAGCCCAGCAACACTGGTGTCAGCAGGGGCAATAAGCCAAGTCGATGAACATGTTTCAGCAGCCTGTTCAGCACCTGCTGGGTTTCGGCTGCTGGCAGTGTTCCACCACCCACCATCTTGCTGACGAATCCGTCAGTGAGGCATTTCAGACGTTTTCAGCATCCCCACAAACCAGAGGCTGCTGAGCACGAGTGCCAGGCCAACACCAGCACCGATCCCGACTTTTGCCATCGTGAGAGGCACAAGAACCGGGAATGCGACGGCCCCTGCAACGGGGGTAATGGCCACAATCCAGCGCAGGGCTTTTCGGTTCACTCCCACAGGATCAGAACCACTCAGTTTTGGCTTCGCTGGCAGGGTTGCTGTTGTCTTCAGGGGTGACGCGCTCGAAGTTGAGCGTGATGTTGCGCTTCTGCTCACCATCCGCAGCGATCGCTTCAACGGCGTAGGTCTGCTCGCCGTCACGGAAGGGAACCTGGATGCGGAAGGTTCCATCGCTGGAGAGAGGCACTTCCTCTCCTCCGATGGTCAGGCGGGCGGAAGGATCAGTGGCGCCGTAAACAATCAGCTCCGCATCAGCCACCAGCCAGAAGGTGCGCTGGCGAGGGGCCACTCCTCCGAGACCCGACTCATTGAGGCCGCTTGCCCATAAGCCAGCCCCGGAATCACTGAGACCACGCTGATCCCCGGAGAGTGAGTCCTGTTCGTGCAGAACTTCTGAACCGACTCGGCGGCTGCGGAAGTGGGTGGTTGCACTCTGATAGAGACGCTCGTGCAAGCCGCTGTCGGTGGGCTCGAAGCTGGGTGTGCTGACTGGTGCCGGTGATGGAGCAGCGGTTTCGAGGCTGAAAGGTACGAACTGATCGAGGATCTGGTCGCTGGGGTGGAGGGCCGGAACCCTGGCTACAGACGAGAAGGCCAGAGAGATCCATTGGCTGCCCGCGCGGAAGCCGAGTTCAACGCGATAGTCGCGGTCGCAGAGAGGAACGGGCAGGTACCACTCGGTGCTGTGACTATCGACAGGCACTTCCTGGAGGGTGTGGGGGTGCGCCGAGCCGTCCTGCAGGCCTGTGACATCAGCCAGACGAAGATTCAGGTGTGCGGCGCCTTCGCTTTGAGCGCGGCGACGGTCGTCGTCTGAGATCTCCCAGAACACATAAGCCCACTGGGGGTCTCTGGGGAGGAAGACAACGCGGGTCTCGGACGAGGGGCGCGAGGGTGGATTGAGTTCCGCTTCGATGGCCTTGAGATCACCGCCACGACGTTCCTGCTTTTCGGCAATCGCGGAGACCAGGTCTTCCTTGCTCTTGCGGCTGTAGAGAGTAACGCCGAGATCACTGGCCATCTGACGCAGCTGACGCAGGGTCATGCGGGCGAGGGATGTGATGGCTTGCGTCACGGTCGGGCTACCGGGTTTCTTTGGGATCAGTTTGCTGGAAAGTCCCGGTTTTCAGGGAGCTTGATCGCTCGTGGTCAGCATCTTCTGACTGCATGAGCTGCCTATCCCGCATCCATTTCAGGTCTCACGCTGCAGACAAAAAAGCGGAGCCCCACAGGGGACTCCGCTCAAACATCTTCGCCTGGGGACGCGATTCAGCGGCCGATGCTGCGGTAAGGAACTTTCGAGAGATAATCCATTTCGAGGTTGCCTTCGGGAGAGGCTGAGCCTGCGACGGCCATGCCTCGAACCCAAGGCAGATAATCTTCGCTGAAACCACCACGGGAGCGGTTGGCGCGTGCCGGAAGGCTCTTGGCTTTGCCGGTGTAGATGATCTTGGGGAAACCGAGAATTCCCCGGTAGTACTCGTCGTAGCGAGGGGTGGTGATATTGAAGGGTGTCTCACCCAACTCCCTTCCGGGAAGTACGCGATTGCGTTGGAAGGGAACGTTGTCGTAGCCGAAGGCGTCGAGATATTCCTCACTGTCGAGAAGAGCATCCACGATGCCTTCGACGCCCTTGGTCGCAATCACAATCGACCAGGAGATCTCCTCGGAGCGACCGTGGGTCTTGCGTCCCAGAATTTTCTGGACAAGGTGACGAACCACTTTGTAGTTCGAGTTGAAGCCGTAAAACGTTCTTTTAAAAGTGTCCGAGAGACACAACCCGCGGATGAAGTCGCGAACGGTGATCTGCCCATCACGCAGCTGTGATTCCAGGAAGCTGTCGCGGTCGCTCTTGAACGCGTGAAAGAAGATCTGGCGGTAAGCCGACTCGATCACCGTCTCGATGTTGTCAGCGTCCATCGAGATGTCCATCTGAAGGGAACGCTGGGTTTCTTCAGAAGCAACGCTGAGAGCTGCGACGCGATTGTTTTGCGTGGTTGGTGCGTACTGAAGAAGAGGAATGGCCACTCGAGTCGGAACACACTGGCTGGATCGTATAAGTGGGAGTCATCACACTCCCTTGCGGCCTCCGGCCTACTCACAGTCCGTAACAGAGGACACTTACCAGCCGAAGGGTGATACGAGCGCTGTCATCCCTTGCGAGCCGGTGGTTGAGCTGTCGTTTTTGAGCCTGGTTTCCACGCAGAAAGACGCGTTGTTGGATAGTCCCTCAACGGTGCTGGAACGAATACGCACGTCCGGGCCGGAGAAACTAAAGCGTTCCCAGACGGTCATCATTTCGTAGCTCGTGCAGAGAATCAGCCCATCCCGGTCGTCCATCTCAAAGGTCGACGTCGCTGGCGCTTTTTCTGCGTAGCCCTGATCCCGGAGCATGGTGCCGGAGCGAGCGGTCTCACTGTCTCCGATCAACGCGAAGCAGGTTTCACCGTCGTGAGCATCGCCATCGCGGTCCCAGGCCATCGAGGCGCTCCAGCGCACGTAGCTGCCGCCAATGATCAGTCCAGGGTCCTGCTGGTGCTGGCGTGCCATGGCCAGCAAACGTTCATCATTCAGTTCCAGGTCTTCGACCACGATGAGCGAGCCGCCTGCTTCGCTGCGGCGGTGCAAAAGGTGATGCACGCTCCGTTGAGAACGCCAGCTTCCGCAGCTCAGTCGAAAGAATGTCGGCGCGTCGGGGATGTCCAGGGTCATCGGCTGCGGACGGTCTCTCTTGGATGATCGCAGGAGAGCGATCGGTTCGCGATGTTCGGAGTGCATCCAGCAATCGGTTCACTCCAAGCTCGACAAGCGCTGACGGCTGTTTGCTTCGGCGTGTTGGATCAAATCGTTGAGCTGGAGCTCGAGTGGAGTGAGCTGCAGCTGCCTGGCGAGCTCTTCAAGCTGGCTCGCAATCACTGTGAACTGCATCATCAGCTGTTCCCGGAAGTCCGCATCGTTGGCCAGCTGAGGCTGGCAATCACACCAGTCCTGCCAGTGATCCCGCGTTGGCAAAGGCCCTTGCTGCAGCGGCATGGCGATCTGCTTAAACGTCGCCAGACAGTGGGCCTGCAGCCGCAGAAGGTGGCGGTCGACGGCGGGCAGAAGCGTGGCGTCGATGCGTTCGATCTGCTGCCGGTCCAATGGGCCTGAAACCGGCGCTGGATCCACGCTCACAGTTGGGATCCGGGTGTGGATTCGTTGGACGTCGTGCCTGATGGGCTGATCTGAAAACCGCAGGAATGTCCTGATTCCAGCCTCCAGTGCACTCTTTCCACCCGACAGTCAGGGAATGTCATCCGAATCAGTTGAAGTTCCTGGTCGCAGACAGCCGGAAATTCTTCAGCGATTCTCTGGACGGAGCAATGAAATTCATTGATGCACCAGCCGTGCCCGTTCTCTGCTTGCACCATTTCGCTGACATACCCTTCATTGCTGCGCAGGCTGACCAATCTGCGAATGCGTTGTTCAAGCGGTCCTTCGCCGACTTGGTGCCTGTACTGATGGGCTTTCTCGTGGGCCTGTCGTTCGAGCAGGGTTGCCAAGGTCTCAGGCGGCAGGCTTGTCGCCATCGACTCGAGCAGATTCAGCGCAAAGGTGTCGCTGCCATCTGGAAAGTGTTGATGGCCTTGCTGCGTGAGTCTCCATTGGTTGGAAGGCCGACCCGGTCCAGCCGTGATCGAGCTCGCTTCGACCAGCCCTTCTTCTTCCAGTGTGCGCAGATGACGGCGCATCGCCTGAACAGAGATCCCCAGTTCGTTGGCCAGAGCACCAGCACTGATCTCACCCTGCCGCAGGAGCAAGGTGAGCGTTGCTTCACGAGTGGGAGCCTGAGCTGACGCGCCCATGAGATCGGGGTGATGGTTTCACCATGCCACGGGAACGCGCCAATTGCCTTGGGTCATGCCGCGGCAGGCGTGGAGAATGATCTCAGAACAAGGCTTGGTCGCTGCAACGTCCGCCGAACTGCTTGCTCTTGATTCTTCGCACTGGATCAGGGCGGTAACCGCCTCTGTTGGTGACAACGGCATGCATCCATTGATGTCAGTCCAGGCTTCCATTGGGTGATCGCCTGGATCAACTGTTCCTAAAAGCGGCTCTGGATGCCGAGGCGATCACGACCTGACCCAGGGGGAGGTGGTGCCTGTCTGGGCATCGTTTTCTGGTGGCGCCGCGCCGGCAGGGTTTTCCGGTTAGAACCGACGTCCGTCACAATGGTCACATGGTCGGGTGATGGATCCGTGCTCTAGGCTCCAAATACGAAACCATTTTGTTTCGTATCTCCCTGGCTCCGACACTCTTGCCAACGTTCGCCGCCATGACTGAAGCCCTCGCCGGCAATCAAGAGCCAACCACGGAGATATTGGACGTCATTCGCAATATCGCTGAGACCGGCGCGAAACGCACCAATACTTCCTCCTTTGGTGATCGTGATGTTCTGGCCACAGTTCTGAAGGAGCTGGCCCGTCACAAAAACGACCTGGCGGGAGCTCTTTGTTCATGACGTCCACTTCCACGCGAGATCTCGTTAGCCAGCCGTACAAGTACGGATTTGTTACTGATATCGAGACTGAAAAGATCTCCAAGGGCCTCAGCGAGGAGATCGTGCGACTCATCTCCAGCAAGAAAGAAGAGCCTGAGTTTCTTCTTCGCTTCCGTCTCAAGGCTTTCCGGCATTGGCTCACACTCGAAGAGCCTGACTGGGCTGAGCTGGGTTACGACCCGATTGATTATCAAGACATCGTTTATTACGCAGCTCCCAAGCAGCAGGTTAAAAAGAGCTCACTCGAAGAAGTTGACCCCAAGCTGCTTGAGACCTTCGACAAACTCGGGATTCCTCTGAGTGAACAGAAACGCCTGAGCAACGTTGCTGTTGACGCCGTTTTTGACAGTGTTTCCATTGCCACCACTTACAAGGAAAAGCTTGCTGAGCATGGAGTTGTGTTCTGTTCCTTTAGTGAAGCTGTTAAAGATCATCCAGAATTGATTGAGCGATATCTCGGCTCTGTTGTGCCAAGTAACGATAATTATTTTGCAGCTCTCAACTCCGCTGTTTTTAGTGATGGCTCCTTTGTATTCATTCCCAAAGGTGTCGAATGTCCGATGGAGCTTTCCACCTATTTCCGGATCAATTCAGGAGATACTGGACAGTTCGAGCGCACCCTGATCGTGGCGGAGGAAGGTGCTTCCGTGAGTTACCTCGAGGGTTGCACTGCCCCGATGTTCGATACCAATCAGCTCCATGCGGCGGTGGTTGAACTGGTGACACTTGATGATGCATCGATCAAATATTCCACCGTTCAGAACTGGTACGCCGGTGACGAGAACGGCGTTGGCGGTATCTACAACTTTGTGACCAAACGCGGTCAGTGTCGTGGCGCACGCAGTCGCATCAGCTGGACTCAGGTGGAGACCGGTTCAGCGATTACTTGGAAGTATCCCAGTTGTTTGCTGCAGGGGGCAGATTCTGTTGGTGAATTTTATTCAGTAGCGCTCACCAATAACAAACAGCAGGCTGATACCGGCACAAAAATGGTGCATATCGGTGCACGGACCCGTTCCACCATCGTCAGCAAAGGGATCAGTGCCGGCAATTCCAGTAATAGTTACCGCGGACTGGTGCAGATCGGACCTGCGGCAAAAGGTGCGCGCAATTACAGCCAGTGCGATTCGATGTTGATCGGAGATCAAGCTGCAGCCAACACCTACCCCTATATCCGCTCTCAGCAGCCTGAATCTGCGGTGGAGCATGAGGCCAGCACCTGCCGAATCTCAGAAGATCAGCTCTTCTATTTGCAGAGCCGCGGCATCGGGTTCGAGGAGGCCGTCTCGATGATGGTCAGTGGTTTCTGCCGTGATGTGTTCAACCAGCTGCCGATGGAGTTTGCCGCCGAAGCCGACAAACTTCTGGCCCTGAAGCTTGAAGGGTCTGTGGGTTGAACCCTCCTTTCAGGCTCAATTTCTGACGATCATCTTCCCTGTTCTGTTTTAACTGTGATTCGCCCCGACGCTGAGCTTCTTCTCGACATCAATGATCTGCATGCATCTGTAGAGGATCAACCCATCCTCAAAGGCGTGAATCTGCAGATCAGAGCCGGTGAAATTCACGCGATCATGGGCCGAAACGGCAGCGGTAAAAGCACCCTCTCCAAAGTTCTGGCCGGCCATCCCGCTTATCAGGTCACCGGCGGCAGTGTTCGTTACCGCGGAGAAGACCTGTTCGCACTGGAGGCAGAAGAACGTGCTCGGCTTGGTGTGTTCCTGAGCTTTCAATACCCAGTTGAGATCCCCGGCGTCAGCAATCTGGAATTTCTGCGCGTGTCCACCAACGCCAGGCGCGAAAAGCGGGGTCAGGAAGAACTCGACACCTTCGACTTTGAAGACCACGTGCGCGAGAAGCTCAAGGTGGTGCAGATGGATCCTGCATTCCTCGAGCGCAGCGTCAACCAGGGCTTCTCCGGTGGTGAGAAGAAGCGCAATGAAATCCTGCAGATGGCACTGCTGGAACCGGTGGTAGCGATCCTGGATGAAACCGATTCCGGTCTGGATATCGACGCTCTGCGCATCGTGGCTGGTGGTGTGAATCAGCTCTCCAGTGAGCAGAACGCCACGATCCTGATCACGCATTACCAGCGATTGCTCGATGAAATCACCCCCGATTACGTGCATGTGATGGCCGCTGGCCGCATCCTGCGCACCGGCGGCCGTGATCTGGCTATCGAGCTGGAGAAAACTGGTTACGACTGGGTTGATAAGCAGCTCGCCGCCGAGGGAGTGGCCTGATCATGGTGAGCAGTGTGCTGGCACCGGTGCAGCAGCGAGGACGGGAAGCCCTCCAACGGCTGGGACTGCCCACTCGTAAACAGGAAGCCTGGCGACTCACCGATCTCAAACGTCTTGAGGTCTTAGCCACACTTCCCGAGGTCAGCGAGACCTCCAACCCCTTGATGCCTGAGGTGTCAGACGGTGTGACGCGGCTTGTGCTCGGAGGACAGATGGATCCTCTGGACGGTGTTTCGCTTCCGGAGGGCGTGACCCCGCTCACTGATGCTGAGCTGAATCGTCACCTCGGTCAGACCCTGGATCACTGCGGCTGTGCCGAGGCCTGGCCCGTTGAGCTCAATCATGCTCACAGCCAGCACGTTCTCGCTCTGCGGGTTTGCGGCAAGGTCTCCGCTCTGGAACTTGTGCTTGCCACCGGGGCTGGTCTGACTGCCACCCGGGTGTTGTTGCTGCTGGAGTCGAATGCGGAGCTGGAGCTTCTGGAGGTCTTCCCATCAGGATCCTCATCATCTGATGGGCAATGCGCTCATAGCCATGTGCTGGAGGTGCATCTGGGGCAAGACGCGCGGTTGAATCACGGTGTTCTTGCTAGTGGCAACGGTGACGCGTCGCTGATGGCGCACCTTGCTATCGAACAGGAGCCTCGCAGCCACTATGCGTTGACCAGCGTTTGTCGAGGCTGGAGATTCGGGCGCCTCGAACCGCGTGTGCTGCAACTAGAGGGGCAGGCCACCACAGGCATCCATGGCCTCTCGTTGACAACAGCTGACGAACAATTCGCGACGCACAGCAGCATGCGTTTCGGTGGTCCTGAGGGTGAGCTTGATCAGTTGCAGAAAGCTGTTGCGGCTGATCGTTCCCACAGCATTTTCAACGGTGCTATTCAGGTGCCCAGAGCGGCACAGCGGACGGATGCAGCCCAACTCAGTCGCAGTCTGCTGCTGTCGCGGCGTGCGCGTGTTGACGCCAAGCCTGAGCTTGAAATCATTGCCGACGATGTGAAGTGCGCACATGGCGCCACGATCAGCCAGCTGCAGCAGGAGGAACTTTTCTACCTTCGGAGTCGAGGAGTTGACGGCGACGAAGCAGCTGCACTGCTACTCAGAGGTTTCTGTTGCGAAGTGGTCGATCGCCTGCCAGGAGCTGCCAAGGCCTGGATGGCTTCCGGAGCGATCGCTGACCCCTCTCGACCCCTATGACCACACTGTCTCGTGATACCGGCGTCTCTCTAGCGGAACGGACTCGTTCTGATTTCCCGATTCTTGATCAGCGATCGTCTCAGGGCGACCCTCTGATCTATCTCGATCACGCCGCCACGAGCCAGAAACCCCGGGTGGTTCTCGAAGCGCTGCAGGCCTACTACGCCTGTGATAACGCCAATGTGCATCGAGGTGCACACCAGCTCAGTGCCAGGGCTACCGAGGATTTTGAGGCGGCACGCACCACCACCGCCGCCTTTGTCGGAGCAGCTGGTCCTCAGGAGATTGTGTTCACCCGCAATGCCACGGAGGCCATCAACCTCGTAGCCCGCAGCTGGGGTAACGCCAATCTGCGTGAAGGGGATGAGATTCTGCTCACATTGATGGAGCACCACAGCAACCTGGTGCCCTGGCAACTCCTGGCTCAGCGAACGGGCTGTGTCCTGCGCCATGCCGGGGTCACCGAAACAGGTGAACTGGATCTTGACGATTTCCGTTCCAAACTCAGCGATCGCACACGACTGGTCAGCCTTGTGCACATCAGCAACACCCTGGGTTGTTGTAACCCTCTGGAGCTGGTGATTCCGGCAGCACATGCAGCCGGTGCATTGGTGCTGGTGGATGCCTGTCAGAGCCTTGCTCATCAACGCACCTCGGTGTCGGCTTTGGGAGCTGATTTCCTGGTGGGTTCATCGCACAAGCTCTGTGGACCCACCGGGATGGGTTTCCTCTGGGCGAAAGAAGCCCTGCTGGAGTCGATGCCGCCTTTCCTTGGCGGTGGAGAAATGATTCAGGACGTGTATCTGGATCACAGCACCTGGGCCGATCTTCCGTACAAGTTCGAGGCCGGCACGCCCGCCATTGGTGAGGCCGTGGGGATGGGCGCTGCGCTCAACTATCTCGAGCAGATCGGTCTTGAGAACATCGCAGCTTGGGAAGCGCAACTCACGCTGCATCTGTTCAATCGTCTGCAGGCGATTGACGGTCTGCGCATTCTTGGCCCGACGCCTCAGCAACAGCCTGGTCGTGGTGCTCTCGCCACCTTTCTTGTGGATGGTGTTCATGCGAACGACATCGCCGCCATGCTCGATCTTGCTGGGATCTGCATTCGCAGCGGACATCACTGCTGTCAGCCACTGCACCGCCACTATCAAGTCACCGGTTCAGCCCGCGCCAGTCTCAGCTTCATCACGACGATGGCGGAGATCGATCGCTTCGCCGATGAGCTGCAGGGCGTGATCACATTTTTCCGTGACAATTCCTGAGCCATGAGCATGGCCTTGGCCATGAGTCGCTGCCATCACGGGTTGCGTGCTTCGTGGGGATGCTGTGAAGCGGACAGGCAGATTGGCCCAGGTCTATCGACGCGATCCGGATGAATATTGATGGCCAGGCCTGGCGCACCATCGGACTGGAACCGGACGGTCGCTCGGTCTGGGTGATTGATCAGACCCAGTTGCCCCATCGCTTCGGCACCCGCTCCCTCAGCAGCTGTGAGCAGGCGGCTGCGGCCATCAGCACCATGGTGGTTCGTGGCGCTCCGTTGATCGGGGTGACCGGTGCCTATGGCCTGATGCTGGCTTTGCAGAATGACGCCAGTGATGCAGCCCTGGCGGCGGCATTTGACCAACTCAATGCCACGCGCCCCACAGCTGTGAATCTGCGCTGGGCGCTGGAGCGTGTGCGTGATCGTGTGTTGGCGTTGCCTCCGGCGAAAAGGGCAGTTGCCGCTCGGGAGGAGGCCGGTTTGATCGCTGATGAGGATGTGGCCATGTGCTCCGCCATCGGTGACCACGGCCTCGAGATCATTCAGCGGCTCGCGGCGGCCAGGCCAGAAGTCCGCAAGAACAAGCCTTTTCAGGTGTTGACCCACTGCAATGCTGGCTGGCTTGCCACGGTTGACTGGGGTACGGCATTAGCCCCGATCTACAAGGCCCGACGCGCCGGTCTTGATCTTCATGTCTGGGTGGATGAGACCCGACCCCGCAACCAGGGTGCATCGCTCACGGCCTACGAGCTCGGCAGAGAAGGAGTTCCCCACACCGTGATCGTGGACAACGCTGGAGGTCACCTGATGCAGAACGGTGAAGTGGATGCGGTGATTGTGGGAACGGATCGCACCACCCGCCGTGGAGATGTCTGCAACAAGATCGGGACCTATCTGAAGGCCCTGGCGGCTTATGACAACGCGGTGCCGTTCTATGTGGCGCTCCCCGCATCAACCATCGACTGGAGCCTGGATGACGGGGTGGCGGAGATCCCGATCGAAGCCCGCTCCCCCCAGGAGGTCACGGCAATTCAGGGCCGTCTGCTCGATGGACCAGCGGCAGGCACTCTGGCTCAGGTGCAGCTCACACCCAATGGCAGTGATGGCTTCAACCCTGCCTTTGATGTGACGCCTGCCCGGCTTGTCACTGCGCTGATTACCGATCGGGGTGTGGCGGATGCCAGTGAGGAGGGGCTGAAGAGTCTGTATGGCTGTGGCTGATCGCTTCGATGATCAGGCGCTGCGTCAGCAGCTGGTGACTGTGGCGCGCCGCATGAATGGCACAGGCCTCAATCAGGGCACTTCCGGCAACCTCTCGGTTCGGATTGAGGAGGGGATTTTGGTCACTCCCAGTTCCCTTCCTTATGAACAGATGGAGGTTGGTGATCTGGTGGCACTGGATCTGTCTGGACAACCCCTGAAAGAGAAGCAGCGGCGACCGTCGTCGGAATGGCGTCTTCATGCGGATGTGCTCAGCTGCCGCCCCGAAGCCATGGCGGTGCTTCATTGCCACCCGATTCATGCCACGGCATTGGCCTGCCATGACCGCGGCATTCCTGCATTTCACTACATGGTTGCCGTAGCTGGTGGTGATGAGATTCGTTGTGCTCCCTACGCCACTTTCGGGACGAAGGAACTCTCCGACAACGTGGTGAATGCTCTGGCCCAACGCAATGCTTGTCTGCTGGCCAGGCACGGAATGGTGACGCTGGGGAAAGATCTGGAGTCCGCATTACGAGTGGCGGTTGAGGTGGAGACCCTGGCGCGGATGTATCTGCAGGCTCTGCAGTTGGGGGAGCCCCCGCTGCTGTCCACGCAGCAGATGCAAGCGGTGCATGCCCAGTTCCGCGGCCTTCACTACGGTCAGGCGGATCAGAGCCCGAGCTGACGACGGAAGAAACGCTCCGTTGCCTCCAGAACCTGCACCTTCACGGCACTGTCGCGGAAGCCATGACCTTCCTCTGCAAAGGTCTGCACCTCGACAGGAAGCCCATTGCTGCTTAGAGCGGCGGCCATGCGTTCCGTTTGTTCCGGCACCACCACCTTGTCCTGCAGACCCTGGAAAAAGATCACTGGGCAGCGAATGGATTGCGCATGCTGGAGCGGTGAGCGCTGCTCATAGCGGGCCCGCTCCTCAGGCCAGGCCCCCACAAGCGAGTCGAGATAGCGGGCCTCAAAGCGGTGTGTCTCCGAAGCCAGAGAGGTGAGGTCGCTGACGGCGTAGCGGCATGCTCCTGCCCGGAACACATCGGTGAAGCAGAGGCAGGCCAGGGTGGTGAATCCACCGGCGCTACCTCCTTCGATGGCGATCTTGTGCGGATGGGCCTGGCCTGCCTCCACTAGAGCCATTGCAGCGGAGGCGCAGTCCTGCACGTCCACGACCCCCCAGGCGCTGTTCAGTCTCTCCCGGTAAGCCCGCCCGAATCCGGTGGACCCTCCGTAATTGACATCCACGACTCCCCAGCCTCGGGTTGTCCAGAACTGGATGCCAAGGTTGAGGCCGCGGCCAGCCATGGCGGTTGGTCCGCTATGGCTTTTTACGAGTAAGGGCGTTTCGCTGCTGGCTCCACCCAGGGGCGGGTAGTACCAGGCATGAGTGCGTAGGTTGCCGGCGCCTTCAAACCACAACGGTTCGGCGCTGCTGATGGCTTCGATCGGTAGTGCGGCCTCGCCGGCTGGAGTGTGCTGCCAATCACCGGTGCTCAACTCCAGCTCCAGCAGACCCTGGCCGATCTGGGAGCTGCTGGCGATCACCACGGCCCGTCCTGCGTCGGCATGGAGATCGGCCAGATCATCGAAGGGCTGATCCAGATTGAGGACCGTGCCGTCGCTTCTCAGCTGCTTCAGCTCCCAGCGTCCTTCAGAGCAAATCGCTGCCAGTAGCTGCTCGCCATCCCAGGCACTGGTGCTCATGCCAAACACCCACTGGGGCATGGCGGTTTCCGCCTGCATGGGCCATGGACGCTCCCAGTGGCGCTTTCCGCTGGCGGGATCGGCAAGCCGCATCAGGTTCCACCAACCACTGCTGTCTTCGGCAACGATCAGGCTGCCGTCGGGTTGCCACAGGGGTTGAAACACGGAGATGGCCTGCTCAGCTTCCGGTCGGCTCCCGGCCAGCGTCTGCACCCGCATCAGCTGCCCCTCTGGCGAGAGGCAGGCGCAACGAAGCTCGCTCGCATCCCAGGGCATGGCGGGCTGTCGCCATTCCACCCAGGCCAGCTGGCTTCCATCCGCGCTGAGCGCTGGATAGCCGACGAAATCATCGGCTGTGTGAAGCACCTGGGGATGTTGATCGCTCTGACTCAGGGCAACGCTCACCAGCTGGTCACGGCCGTTGCACTCCATCACTCCCAACCAGCGCAGCCGTGTTTGATCAATCAGGCCTCCTCCCAGGGCCCATGCGCCAGGTGCGCTGATGCGAATCGGTTGTGCCTCCGCTTTGAGGGCTGAGCAATCCTCACTGCCCAATCCATGCCAGGTCTGCTGCCATAGACAGCCGTCGCCGTCGTCGATCCAGGTCAGTAGTAGTTCGTCTCCCATCAGGGCCACGGCCATGGCCCCACCGCCGTATTCATGAATTCGGCAGCGCAGGTTGGCGGGTGCTGCCGTCAGTTCCTTCGCTGTTGCATCGGTCTGGAGCCAGGGGCGGATCATGGCTGTGGTCCGTCCTTTTTCATGAGGTCTCTGCTCCAGCCAGAGCACCCAGTTGCCCACGATCCGTGGTGATTTCAAAACCGGTAGGCGTCCGAGGGCAGTCCTTGCGGACAGGGGCTGGGGACGGCTCATGACTGCAATCCGATGCTCAGAGGAGACTGCCTAAGATCAGCACAGATCGGACGGAGTTTGAGACCTTGGCCAGGAGCTTCGCCCAGTTGGCACGTTCTGCGGAGAAGACCAGCTCCTCGGTGGCAGTGCCCAAGAAGGTCTTAGACACGCCTCCGCTTCAGATCCACACCATGGGTGATGAGGCGCTGAGGGTTGATGCCCGTCGGATCGGCAAGGTTGATGAGTCGGTGAGGGATCTGGTTCGGGACATGCTGCGCAGCATGTACACCGCTCGGGGGATCGGCCTAGCTGCTCCTCAAGTTGGGATTCACCAGCAGTTGCTGGTGATCGATCTCGATCCGGAGAATTCCACGACTCCGCCACTGGTGTTGATCAATCCTGAGGTCGTGTCGGCCAGTGCAAGCCTCGACACCTACGAGGAGGGATGCCTCAGCATTCCCGGCGTGTATCTCAATGTGGTGAGACCCAGTGCAGTGCAGGTGGGCTTCCGCGATGAGATGGGTCGCCCGCGCACGATGAAGGCTGATGGCCTGATGGCTCGCTGCATTCAGCATGAAATGGATCACCTCACTGGTGTGTTGTTCGTCGATCGGGTGACCGACGCCAGTGAGCTCAGCAAAGAGCTGAAGGACCATGGCTTTCAGTCGTCTGACGTGCGTTCCATCCCCTGATTCCATGCCGATGAAACCCCTTGCAGGGCTGTTCCTGGCCCTGGCCTGTGTGCTCGGCATCGCTGCCACAGGAAGTGTGTTTGAACTCGCCTATGGCGATCCCGATCTGGGTGTCACGCTCACCCGATGGATCCTCGGGCTGACACTCCCGGCCACGGTTGGGTCACTTCTGGTTGCGATTCGACTCAACAAACCGGCCTGATCGAGGCAGCCGAAGAGCCTCGGCACTTTTACGATCCAGGCACATTCTTTTGCTTCGATGGCCCGTTTACGGATCGCCGCTGCCGCTCTCTCGGTATTCGGTGCCACTGTCGCCACAGGACTGATCTCCTCGGTGCGTGCTCAGGGCTCCCTGTTCACAACCGCTGAGGTCGATGAAACCAAATTTGTTTTGGTCTCGGCTCCGATCGGTTCCGGTGAACGATCCCAGCTGAATATCTACGAGCAACGCACGAGTGCTCGCCCCTGCTACTCGGTGAGTGGAGTGGCTCCAGGAGTGGTGGATCCGTTGCTGGCAACCTTTGATTTCACGGGTATCTGCAATCGCTATATCGACGGCAACGGTTATTCGCTGCGCATCGGCGCTGACGACCTGGGCACCAGCTATCGCCTAACGGTGATCAAGTCGGCGAATGACGTTCAGTTGATGGCTGTGCCAACGCGTAATCCATCGGAACCCACTTTTTTGGTGGCTCGGGCAGGCGGCTTCGGCAACAATTTCGTTCAACTGAAGCTCGAGCCCGGTTGGCGGCTGATGCGCCGTCAATACGGTAAGCGCACCCTCGGACATCTCTATGTGTATCGCGACGGCGTTCAGTCGGATTCAGAAAGTGCGGCTGAGACAGCTGTCCCTGAACAAACCGAATAGACCCCTTGAGGTCACTTGCTAGGTTAGTGCGCTGGAAATCTCTTGCTTGTTGAATGACTCAGGTCACGGTCGGCGAAAACGAAGGCATCGAATCGGCGTTGCGTCGCTTCAAGCGTCAGGTCTCCAAGGCTGGAATCTTCGCTGACCTCAAGCGTCTGCGTCACCACGAAACACCGATCGAGAAGTACAAGCGCAAAGCTCAGCAGCGTCGCCGCCGTCGCTGAATCCGATTCGGCCGCTGAGTCGATCAACGTCTCAGCGGGTTGGTGGTGCAGTTTTAGTTTTTGAACAAGGGCCAAAAACCCGTATTTCGGCCTGTTGGCTTCCTCCTCTGTCCTGTCGAGACTGAAGGAAGAGATGAGGAATCAACACCATGGGTCGCTCAATCAATGCATTCCGCTCCTGGATGGCTGAAACCCTTTCCCATGCCATGGGAAATCCCAGAGAGGAGAAGATGACCGTTCCTCCGGCCATCGGACCTCAGCCTTATCGGGATGATCCCAGGTCAGCTCGATGACCAGTTGAGCCTGGTGTTGTCTGGGCCCTGGTCAGCTCCATGGCTCAGCAACATCGAAACTCCTGAAACGAAGGGCAGAGGCCAGATTCTCAATGGACACCTGGTCACTGGCACGGAGGTCAGCCACTGTCCTGGCAACCCGAAGCAGACGTAGTCCGCTGCGCATGCTCAAACGTCGTGCCCGGATCACCTCCTCCCAGTGGCCGATGGTGTCTGGCCTGAACCGTCCATGACGCTGCAGGCCCTCGGCATTCAGTTCCCGGTTGGTCAGACCATCAGGATTGCGCTCACGCATTCGCACCCTGGCGCGATGAATAGAGGCCGCGTTGAATGTCGGATCCTGCGCAGGAGTCTCCTCAGTCATGCTTCGCCGCAAACTGTCGGGCTCTGCTGGTTCGAGTTTCAACTGTAGATCCATCCGGTCGAGCAGTGGTCCTGATAGCCGCCCCCAGTAGCGACGACGTTTCAGCTCACTGCAGATGCAGCGGCGATCGCCTGACCATCCACAAGGACAGGGATTGGCGGCAGCGACCAGGGTCACCCGGCTGGGGAAGCGGCAGCTGAGCCTTGCTCTGCTCAACCAGATCACGCCCTCCTCGAGGGGCTGGCGCAGCTGGTCGAGCACTGATCGAGGGAATTCGGTCAGTTCATCCAGGAACAACACTCCACCGTGGGCAAGGCTGAGTTCTCCTGGTCGGGGATGGGCACCCCCTCCAAGCAATGCGGCAGCTGTTGCGCTGTGGTGTGGGCTTCGAAAGGGTCGTTGCTGGATCAGCTGCCCTTTTCCGCGGATGAGTCCGGCAATCGAATGCAGGCGGGTGATTTCCAGGGCTTCTTCCCTTTCCAGAGGAGGAAGCAGAGAGGGCAACTGATGGGCCAGAACTGTTTTGCCGCATCCAGGCGGACCCACCAACAACAGATGATGACCGCCGGCAGCAGCGATGGCGAGTCCCTGACGAGCGAGATCTTGTCCGGGAAGGTGCAGCAGTTGCTCGGTTGATTCAGAGGCTGGAGCGGATTGCTGAATGGCTGGTTGTGCGGACTGTCTGCCGCGTTGATGCGCTCCAGTTGGGCCACTGCGAAGAAGGTCCACGAGCTCTTGAAGTGTGGATGCGCTGCGGATCAGCAGGCCGGTTACCAGGGAGGCCTCGGCCGCATCACCTGCCGAGACGGCAAGGGCGCGGGCGTCTTGCTCAGCCGCCTGGCAGGCGATGGCCAGGATCCCGCGGCAGGGCCTGATGCTGCCATCGAGCCCCAGCTCTCCGGCACACCAAAGCCCATTGAGTACAGGTGCATCGAGCTGTCCACTCGCCACAAGCAAAGCCAACGCGATGGGGAGGTCGAATGCGGGACCTTCCTTGCGCAGATCTGCAGGTGCCAGGTTCACCACCACTCTCACGAGAGGGCCGCGAAATCCGCTGTTGCGCAAAGCGGCCCTCACACGCTCCCTTGACTCCTGAATGGCGGTATCGGGCAAGCCCACCAGCTGCAGCCCTGGTAACCCTGGAGCCAGATCCACCTCGACGGTCACAGGAATGGCGTCGAAACCGAGCAGTGACGCACTGAGGCAGCGTGCCAGCATTGAACTGATGAGCGGTGCATGGATCTGATGCCCTGCCTGTCCCATTACCTGCCCCCCCCCAGCCCCTTTGCCATGGCCGAGGACACGATCTTTTCTCGCATCCTGCGGGGTGAGATTCCCTGCGATGAGGTCTATAGCGATGAGCATTGCCTCGCCTTTCGCGACATCGCTCCCCAGGCTCCCGTTCACGTACTCGTGATCCCACGTGAACCGCTTGTGGGTCTCCAGGATGTCGGCGAAGAGCACGCTGCTCTGCTTGGACATCTACTGCTTGTTGCGGCCCGAGTGGCCAAGCAGGAGGGGCTCAAGGATTGGCGAACGGTGATCAATAGCGGTGCCGCCGCCGGTCAGACCGTGTTTCATCTGCATGTGCACGTGATCGGAGGTCGCGCACTGGATTGGCCCCCCGGTTGATCCAGATTCAGTGAGAATGACTCCATGACAACCACCCCTCGGCGTCCTGCCCAGGGACTGGGTGCGCAGCTGGGCAAGCTGCAGCGCCTGGCCCAGCCCTATTTCCTCCCTGTGGAGGAAACTCGCACCTGGCAGTTCTTATTGCTGGTGCTCTCACTGCTGCTTGTGGTGATCGGAGTCACGCTCGGGTTGCTCACGCTCGTTGTGGCCCTGACGGATCAATTGATCCCGACACTGCAGGATCGCTTTCTCCCCGGAGTCGATGAGATCGTTCGATCGATCTGGTCAGGCTGGATTGGTCCGGTCGTGCTCGCTTGCTCGCTGGCAGGAGCCGGTTTCTTCATTGCGTTCCGCAGCAAACTCCGGCAAGGCCGTTGGCTTCCCTGGTTGCTGCTTGGTGTGATCGCTCTGCTGATTCTGGTGATCAACGGCATCAACGTCGGCATCAGCTATATCGCCCGCAATATCGAGAATGCACTGGTTGCCTACGACGTTTCAAGTTTCTGGAACATCGTCGCCATCTATGCGTTCTGCCTGGTGCTTGCGCTGCCGATTCGCGCGGTGCAGAGCTATCTGATCCCCAAGGTGGGTTTGATGTGGAGGCGCTGGCTCAGCTCGCGTCTACTGGGTCGCTATCTCTCCAATCGTGCTTACTACGTTCTCAATCCCAACGATGAGAACGCTTCTGATATCGATAACCCTGATCAACGGATTGCTGACGATACCCGCAGTTTCACGATCACCAGCTTGAGTGTTGTTGTGGAGGTGATCACGGCTCTGCTCACCTTCTTCAGTTTCATCCTTGTGCTGTGGGGAATTAATGGTCGTCTTGCCCAGCTGCTGATCGTTTACTCCGTCGTTGGAACCACTCTCATTGTTTATGCCAGTCGCAAGCTGGTGGCCTTGAATTATCAGCAGCTCAAGCTGGAAGCCGACTTCCGTTATGGGCTCGTCCATATCCGCGATAACGCCGAGTCGATTGCCTTTTATGGCGGCGAAAAGCAAGAGGGGAAGGAGGCCAACCGCCGACTGGACGGCGCTATCAGCAACTACAACCGACTGATTATCTGGGAGGCGCTGATCAGTGTGATTCAGCGTTCTTACGATTACTTTTCTCGCTTTCTCCCTTGGCTGGTTATCGCACCCATTTACTTCGCTAAAGAGGTTGATTTTGGTGTTTTCGGACAGGCCAGCATCGCCTTCTCTCAGGTGCTTTTTTCAGTCAGCTATATCGTCAACAACATTGATCGTCTGGCAGCCTTTTCAGCCAGCATTTCCCGACTGGAGGGATTCCAGGGAAGGGTTGATGAGATCACGCACCGCAGTGAAGACGATCAACTCGGCACTCTTCATGACGCCAAGGAGGTCGAGGCCAGTCGGCTACTGCTCAGTCATGTTGATCTGGTGCCTCCTCAGAGCGACCGGGTTCTGATCAAAGACCTCAGCCTCAGCATGGAGGCCCGCCAGCGGCTGCTGGTGGTGGGTCCTTCAGGTTGCGGCAAGACATCATTCCTGCGGTTGGCGAGTGGACTCTGGCCGGTCAGTGGTGACGGTCATCTGGAACGTCCTCCTGCCGGCGACATGCTCTTTATCCCCCAGAAGCCCTACATGCTGCTGGGTTCCCTGCGTGAACAGCTGGCCTATCCACTCCAGCCCGATCGCTTTGATGCTGATCAGTTCCGCTCCGTTCTCCAGGAAGTGCGGCTGCCTGATCTGGTTAACCGCTATCCCGATCTGGATGTGAAGCAGGACTGGCCGCGCCTGTTGTCTCTTGGCGAGCAGCAGCGTCTCGCCTTTGCCCGGTTGCTGCTCAATGCTCCGCACATGGTGGTGCTTGATGAAGCAACCAGCGCTCTGGACGTCGCTACGGAACGGCATCTTTATGAACTGCTTTGCCGACGTGAAATTTCATTCATCAGTGTTGGCCACAGGCCAACTCTTCGAGAGTTCCATGACACGGTTCTTGAACTCGATGGCAAGGGAGGATGGCGTCTGCTTCCCGCGGCAGGCTATGAATTTGGCCGCGTTTGATCCCCGATGACTTCCGAGACCGACTCAGCGAAGCCGCCTGAGGCTCCTGCCGACCAGACACCCTCAGCAACCACAAGTGATGTTCCTGCATTCGGCTGGAGCGGCTATGCAGAGCGTGTCAATGGCCGTTTCGCCATGATCGGCTTTCTTTCAGTGCTGCTTGTGGAAGCGCTGAGCCACGACACCTTCCTGCATTGGTCTGGTCTGGTTCCCTGAGCGTCAATCGTTGGTCAAGGTAAACGGATCAGATCCACATCCCATCGCCCCTGGCGGCTCACCTGCACAGCAAGGAGACGTCCTGACCCATCCAGGCTGACCTCTCTGGGAACTCCTGCGGGTTCAACGGGTAAGCGTTGCAGGATTCCCACACCACGGCGGTAGAGCATCAGTTCTGTGCGTCCATCTCGGCTGCGGATCAGGGCAATGCGATTGCCATCAGCGCTGACGCTGACACTGATCGGCTGTGCATCCGCCTGATTGAGGCCAGGCAGCGGCACCGGCTGACCGTTGCGTAGATCCACAAGCTCGACGCGTTCCCGACCGTTGCGACTGGCGATGGACGCCAACCAGCGGTTGCCCATGGAGGGCCATCGCCGGCTGTCTGAACTGCGCTGCAGGGCACTGCTGATGCCACGCTCGGGGCGTAGACCGGATGGACCACAGCCCATCAGGCAAAGCCCAAGCAGCAGTGCCATCAATCGCGGCCATTGAGCTCTCATGGCTGAAGCTCTGCCGGATTTGAGCGGCGTAGCCCACCGCGTCGATCCGGTTCGAGCAGTCCGCTGAGATCAAGCAGTTCCACCTGCCAACGTCCTCGATCGGCGGTTTGCACCGCTAGCTGACGTCCATCGGGCGAGAGGCTCAGTCGCACGGGAGTGCGACCTGAGGGGAGGCGAAGCGGATGGGCTCGGCCACTGAGTCGGTCTTCGATCAAAACAAGCCGTCGGTTGCCGCGCTGAATGATCACCGCCAGATAGCGACCGTTCCAACTCAGGGAAGGAGAGCTGTGGGGCTGTTGCCCGTTGAGATGGCGCAGCTGCAGACGACCGCCGCCACGAAGGTTCTTTAACTGCACGGTCGGTCTGCCGCGCTGGTCAACAATCACTGCCAGCTTGCTGCCGTCTCCACTGAGGGCCGGCTGCTGCTGCTGTTCAGGCAGAAGGGAACTTGGTGCCCGCTGAGTTCTGCCGCTACACCCGGCCATCAGCAGACCAATCAGCAGCAGCAGCAGCGCAGGGGAGCGGATCAGTCGTCGAAGCGGGAGCTGTTGTCCCGTGGACGCGAACTGCGGGGAGGCGTTCGTCCTGAATCCTGGGGACGCGTGTCGGGCGGGGTCCCCTGGCCAGGCTGACGTCTACTTGGGCTGTAGGCCGCATCTTCAGCAGCTTGACGGAACGGTGTCCCCTGCGGAACTCCAGGCGGTGTTGTCGCTGCTGAGCGATTGATAAAAGGCGAACGGGACACTGATGCCTGTGACTCCTCGGTTGGGCGAGGGGAGGCTGTGCGAGCGGAAGATGCACGAGGCGAGGCGGTTGAAGGTCCTCCTTCGCGGGTAGAAGCCGCGCTGGGCCTGCTGCCGCGTCGCTGATCCTCCCGCTGATTACGGCGATCACCGAAGCTGGGGCCCGTGGATGGGCGGTCGTCGTCTCGATTGCCGAAGCGGGCCATGCGGCGATCCTGCTCGCTGTCCTGCCTCCAGCTGGAGGGTTCTTCAGGCCTGCCACGTCGTCGACTTGCGGCTTGCTCAGGAATCGCTGCTCTGGAATTTCGGCGTGGGCGGTAGAAGTCGTCCTCCTGGCCTTCATTGCGGTCAAATTCCTGGCCTGCGAAGCGGCGTCTCAGTGGCTGAGGTTCGTCGAAGCTGTCGTAGGAGTCGTCGTAACCGCCGCGCATTCCCGGGGCTTGCCCCCTGGCGGGCGGTTCGTCATCGAAGTAGGCCGAGCGGCGTGCTTGCTCTGCTGAGATTCCTCGCAAACGAACGCTCTCGTAGGCGAAGAAAACCGTTGTGCCGGCCAACAAAAACTGTCCGAACTGGAGAATCGGGTCAAGTCTCCAGCCCTGGAAGAAGAGAATTCCGCCGCAGAGCAGGCCGATGGCTGCAAAAAAAACGTCGTAATCGCGGGCGAGCGCAGGCTTGAAGCTGCGCATGAAATACAGCATTGCGCCGCCAACGGCCAGCACGATGCCAACGATGCTGGCCCAATTAAGACTGGCGTTAACCACGATTAGGACCTCGAAAAGCGTTCACCGGATTCTTCGAAACCGGGAACTGTTGATTCAAGTTTACGAAGCGCGCCAGTCCCTTCAGAGCTTTCGGTCCACCTGGTCGGTTTGGCTGAACAGGAACAGTGCGATGGAAGCAGGCACCACCACGATCACGGCACCCGCGACCAGGCTGAGAAGGAAATTGGTGAGGGAGGGAGTCATAGCGATCGGGCCGGAACCAAACCCTGGATTCAAGGCAAGAGCGATCTTAGGGATCGTTGGCGACTTTCTACGATGCTGATCCCGTTGCTTTGAGCTTTGTGACGCCGACCCTGCTTCAGGTTCTGCCGACAGTGCATCTGATCCTGGGTCTGCTGCTGGCCGCATGGAGCTTGATGTTTCTGATGCGGATCGTGCTCACCTGGTATCCCAAGGCCGACTCCAAGTCGGGGGTCTGGGCTGTGGTGATCTGGCTGACAGAGCCTGTGCTGGCCCTCACACGCCGTGTTGTGGCACCGATCGGCGGTGTGGATGTAACACCGGTCATCTGGCTCGGCTTGGTCAGCCTCATGCGTGAGCTGTTGGTGGGTCAGCAGGGTGTGCTTTCACAGATGCTGATGCGTTCCCAAGCCATCGCTTGATCGGCCCTTGTTCAGGTCAAGGTCAGGGGAGCATTTCCTGTTCAACGAATTTGGTGTGGACGTCGCCGTTGATGAATTCCGGTCGTTCGATCATCTCCAGGTGGAAGTCGACCGTTGTGGGGATCCCCGTGACGGCGCATTCATTGAGGGCTCGCTTCATGCGTGACAACGCATGGGTGCGATCAGTTCCCCAAACGATCAGCTTGCCGATCAGAGAGTCGTAAAAGGGTGGGATGTCGTAACCGGTGTACACGTGACTGTCGACGCGCACTCCAGGACCTCCAGGGGGTAACCAACCGGTGATCCGTCCCGGTGCGGGGCGGAAGTTGTGGCGTGCATCCTCTGCATTGATGCGGCACTCGATCGCGTGACCACGCAACTGAATGTCTTTTTGAAGAACGCTGATCGGCTCGCCTCCGGCGATGCGCAGTTGCTCAGTGATGAGGTCAACGCCTGTGACCATCTCAGTGACAGGGTGCTCCACCTGGATGCGGGTGTTCATTTCCATGAAATAGAACCCACCGCTGCGGTCCAGCAGGAACTCGACGGTTCCGGCGCCCTCATAGTCAATGCTGCGTGCTGCAGCCACAGCCGCTTCGCCCATGCGTCGACGCAGCTCAGGGTCAAGGGCAGGGCTGGGCGCCTCTTCCAGCAGTTTCTGGTGGCGGCGCTGAATCGAGCAGTCACGTTCGCCGAGATGAACGACGTTGCCGTGGCGATCGGCCAACACCTGCACTTCAACGTGACGCGGGCGGTCGATGAATTTCTCCATGTACAGCCCAGGGTTCCCGAAGGCTGCTTCTGCCTCCCCCTGTGCTGCCTTGAAGAGCGTGTCGAGCTGATCAGGACTCTGGACGAGGCGCATGCCACGGCCTCCGCCACCGGCCGTGGCCTTGATCATCACGGGGTAACCCATGCTGGCTGCGAGTTCAGCCGCTTCCTTGGTTCCTGAAAGCAAACCTTCGCTGCCGGGAACGGTGGGAACACCCACCGATTGCATGGTGGTTTTGGCGGTGGACTTATCGCCCATCGAGCGGATCGCGTGGGGTGAAGGTCCCACAAAGATGAGGCCGTGGTCGCGGCACATTTCCGCGAACTTGTCGTTTTCGGCCAGAAACCCGTAGCCGGGATGGATGGCGTCAACGCCCCTGGAGGTAGCTGCCGCAAGAATGTTGGGAACGTTCAGATAGCTGCGGTTGCTGGGGCCTTCGCCAACACAAACCGCCTCATCTGCCAGTTGAACGTGGAGAGCGTTGCGATCAACGGTGCTGTAAACCGCAACCGTGGCGATCCCCATCTCCCGGCAGCTCCTCAGAATTCTGAGAGCAATTTCGCCGCGGTTGGCGATCAGCACCTTGCCGATGGGCATCCCGCAGTTACCAAGCCAGGGCGGATCGTATCAGTGTCCGTGCGTGGGCGTTCATCCCTTCCCTGAGGGGTCAGCCGGGAGAGCATTAACGGGCACCCCAGCCGGTATGATCGATCCCCGATGAAGCCCGAGGGGCTGAATCGACCACGCGGATGTGGTGGAATTGGTAGACACGCACGTTTGAGGGGCGTGTGGCTTCGGCCTTGCGAGTTCAAGTCTCGCCATCCGCATTTCTCTTCCAAAAGCTGATCCGCTTCGCTTGACGTTCCGATCCACGGATCCAACGCTCTCTGTGGTGTTCGTGTCCAACGGACCCGGCGAGCTGAGCACCTGGGTTCGCCCGTTGGCGGAACAGCTGCACCAACAATTGCTGCTCAGACCCAGAGCCATGCATTCGCCTCTCGGCCTGAGGTTGGTGCTGGTGCCATGCCCCAACGCCACAGGTATGGAAGCTGAGGCTGCCGGCCGCTGGCAGCAGTTTGATCGCATTATTCCTGCGGCTCAGTTCTGGTCTCTGTTGCTTCATCCGGCTCGGTTCGGTCATTGGCCCGCTCAAGGAGTGGTGGTCTTTCTCGGTGGCGATCAGTTCTGGAGTGTGTTGCTCTCCGCACGACTGGGTTATCGACACATCACCTACGCCGAATGGGTGGCCCGTTGGCCTCGTTGGAATGACCGCATTGCGGCGATGGCTCCGGAGGTGCAGCAGCAGTTGCCGAAGCGCTTTCGTTCGCGTTGCAGGGTTGTGGGCGATCTGATGGCCGACCTGTCCAGCCATGCCAGAGCAAGCGATCCTTTGCCTGAAGGGGAATGGGTTGCGCTGCTGCCGGGATCCAAGCCAGCCAAACTCAGCGTGGGTGTTCCTTTTCTGTTTGAAACCGCCGATCGATTGAGGGCGAAACGCCCAGGCTGTCGATTTCTTTTGCCCGTTGCACCCACTACCAGTGCTGAGGACCTGCTCCGTTACTTAGGCCCTGCCAATCGCATCGCGGAGGGGTATACGGCCGGTGTCAGCGAGGTGCTCCCCCCCGGGGATGGCTGGCCCTGGAGGCGCCTGCTGACCGAGGCCGGCACACTCATCCATCTGCAGGAGGACCCGCCTGCCCACGGAGTGCTGAGTCAATGCTCACTGGCACTCACCACGGTGGGTGCCAACACGGCTGAACTGGGAGCTTTGGGAGTGCCCATGATTGTGCTGGTGCCCACCCAGCATCTGGGTGTGATGCAGGCCTGGGACGGTTGGATGGGCCTGTTGGCTCGCTTGCCTGGACTACGGCGACTGATCGGCCTTCTGCTCAGCGCCTGGAGGATGAGAAACCATGGTCTGCTGGCCTGGCCGAATATTTCCGCAGGCCGGATGGTGGTTCCTGAGCGGGTTGGCGCCATCACACCCGAGCAGATCGCAGCCGAGGCATTGGGCTGGTTGCAGCAACCTGAGCGGCTGCAGGGTCAGCGCGAGGATCTCAGGGCGCTGCGGGGACAGCCGGGAGCGGTGGCGGCTTTAGCTGAAGAGGTGAGGAGCCTGCTGCCAAAGGCTCTTTCCGACTAGCTTTTGATACGCAGCTCTGATCAGTGCATGACCACTCCATCAACATCCGGTAGCGATCGCATTGAACGCTCCCCTGAGGAGTGGAAGCAGCAGCTGACTCCTGAGCAATTCCAGGTGGCTCGCCGCGGAGGCACTGAACGGGCCTTCACCGGTGCTTACTGGAATCACAAGGGCGACGGCGTCTACCACTGCATCTGTTGCGATACCCCTTTGTTCAGTTCCAGCACCAAATTTGAATCCGGTACCGGTTGGCCCAGTTTCTGGCAGGGAGTCAGTTCCGGGGCCATCGTCACCAAGGAAGATTTCAGCCATGGAATGGTGCGCAGAGAAATCCTCTGTGCACGCTGTGATTCGCATCTGGGACACGTCTTCAGCGATGGACCAGCACCCACGGGACAGCGCTACTGCGTCAACAGCGCGTCACTGCAGTTCAAGGATGGTGCTCATTCCTGAACGGATTGTTCTGATCAGACTCTTGCGCTGCCCTGATTGATTCACCAGGGATCTTCAACAGGCTCGCCGGAAGCCTGCTCGGGTGGCTCGTTATTCCATGGTTCGCGTGCTTTCGGCTCCAGGTCTAGGGGTTGGCGCTCAATGGATTGCATCTCCATCGGTTCCACATCCAGTGGCGCTCCGGGGCGTTCCACAGGGCGTCGGGACGCCGGACGGGGACGCTCGTCATAGCGAGGACGTTCTCCATAGCCGGATGGATCGCGTTCGCTGATGGGGTTTGCATAGCGGGAGGGCTCGGGCTCTCGATAAGCCCGTTCGTCCTGGTCTTGAGTCCGGTAACGACGATCGTCAAGCTCCGGCTCGCGCCTGGAATAGCGCTCTGGCTCCCTGTAGGGCTCGGGTTCATCGATGGAGAGTTCATCCAGGTAGCGGCGCCGGCGCATCTCCTGTCCCCGTGGCTGTTCCAGCTCCACATATTCCAGTTCCGGCTGTTCGGCCTCAAATCGTTCGCTCTGAGAGGCCTCAAGTTGGCGTGGTGCCGTTTCAGCTGGCTGACCAGAGCTCAGTTGGTTCTCGACGGGCACAACATTGAGGCGGTAGCGCTCCCTCTCCTGCTCCTCCCAGCTGGCACCTCCCACTCCCAGCTTTTCCAGGAATCCACTATTGAGCTGTTTGAGTTTGTCTTCGGCGCCCTCGTAAACGATGATCCGGTCAGCACCGCTGCTGACGATCTCGTCGACCGGAATCTCCCAGGTGCTCAGTACCCCTTCACCCAGCAGTGGCACACCCAAAGCCCCCATCACCAGGGTGGTTAGTTCACCGGTTTCGATGTCGAACGAGAAGCCCAGGACTCGGCCGAGTTGCTGCCCTGATTCCGTGATGACCTGGCAATTGATGATGCGGCTGTAACGATCAGCGGAAAAGCCTTCGCTCAGGGAGTCGGCTGAGTCGACAAGGATCACATCCCCCACCTGGCGGATGCGGTCGAGGGGCATCCAGCGCGGTAGGCCAGGCAGGAACCTGGTGAGCGGGTTGTCGCGCAATCCCAGGGCCACCACTTCACGGCGGTCAATATCTACGACCACTTCTCCCACAACGCCCAGGCGACGTCCGCTGTCGCGGGTGATGACCTGCGTACCCATCAGTTCCGACCTCAACCAGAGGCGGTCACTGGGCACGTTCGCCAGGGGGTCATTCGGAGTTGACGACAAGCTCAACCGCGGGCCTCAGCCGGAGGGATGCGTGACATTTTGGCGCAAGGACCCCGCGCTGGCTGTTCAGGCTGCATCGGGAAGTCCCACCACCTGAGTGTGGGCACCGCGGGCCTGGGTCACGCCAATGGTGCGAGTGGAAGCTCCGATCATGGGGCGGCGGTGGCTCACCACCAGGAACTGAGCCTGTTCAGCCTGGCGGGCAATCAGGGCCGCCAGACGTTCCACATTGACGCCATCTAGGAAGCTGTCCACCTCATCGAGCGCATAGAACGGCGATGGGCGGAAGCGCTGCAGAGCGAATAGAAAGCTGAGTGCGGTGAGCGACTTCTCTCCACCAGACATTGCCGCCAAGCGTCTGACGGCTTTGCCCTTGGGATGGGCCACGAGTGTGAGGCCACCCTCGAGCGGATCGTCTGGATTGTCGAGTTGAAGCTTGCCATCGCCATCAGAAAGGCTGGCGAAGATTTCGCGGAAATGGCTGTCGACCGCCTCAAAGGCTTCCATGAAGGCTTCCTGACGCAGCGTGGCCACGGTTTCAATCCTCAGCAGCAGCTCTTCCCGCTCTTGGCTGAGTACATCCAGCCGTTCGCCCAGGTCTCCCAGACGTTGTTCAAGTTCTTCTAGTTCTTCCAGGGCCAGCATGTTGACCGGTTCCAGGGCTTCCATCCGCAACTGCAATTGCTGCAGGCGTTCCTGAAGGCTCTCCAGACCACTTTCACGCAGCTCGTCGGTGATCTCCGGCAGGGGATCAGGCAGCGTTGCCCGCAGCTCTTCTAAGCGCAGCCCGCCGTTGCGCAGCTGCTCCTCGAGTGAGCTGCGCTCCTCGCGAAGGCGCTCCAGTTCCCAGCGGGCCTGCTGCAGTGCTTGCCGCTGTTCAGCGACGGCAGCCTCGGCTTCATCTCTGGCGCGTCGTTCTTCCCCGAATCGGGTTTGCAGTTCCTGCTGCTGAGTTTCCAGTGCATCCCTGCGGGTCTTCAACGCCTGTTGCTGCTCACGCCACCGGCCATGCGCTTCCGAGAGAGCCTGAACCGCCTGCTGAAGCGATGTTTCCTCCCGCTCAATCGCCTGCTGCTGATCTCCGAGCCTCTGTTGTGAGAGCTGTCGGTCGCGTTCTTTCTGCAGCAGTGCATCGCGTTGCTGCCGTGCGGCCTCAAGACCAGAATCCACCCGCTCTAGGTCCTGCTGCAGAGCTTGCCAGCCTTCAGCATCACCACTGGCTTCGAGGCTGGATTCCTGGGAATTGAGCTGATTGAGTTGCGTTTGCAGCGGGTTCAGGCTCGTTTCGAGCTGATCCAGCCTGAGGCGGTGTTTCTGCTGGGCTTGCTGCAGCTCGCTGAGTTTGCGCTGACGCTGCTGCACGCGTTCAAGCAGTGGTCCATGGGAACGCTTGGCAGCCTGTCGTTCTGCTTCCAGAGCGGCCTGGCGCTGTTCCAGCTGCCGCAATGTGGGTCGCTGCTGATCCACGGCCTCCACCAGCCTCTGTTCTTCCCGTCGACAGGCGGCCAGGCTCTCTCCCAGCTCCAGCAGTCGCTGACGCAGGGGGGCCGCTTCATCGCCATCACTGCTGGCACCGAAGCTCAGCCCGCCTCCGCGCTGCGAGAAGCTTCCGCCGGTCATCGCCCCACTTTTTTCAAGCAATTCACCCTCGAGGGTGACGGCCCGTGAACGGCCCAGGAATTGTCTGGCACTGTTCAGATCGCTGAACACCTGAGTGTCACCGAAGACGTAGGCGAACACGTCTGCATAAATCGCTTCGTAGCGAATCAGGTCGACAGCGCGTCCCATCAGGCCACTCCCTTCATCCGCCTGGGGACGGCGTCCACGAGCCGTGGCAGCCATCGCTCCCGCGCCAGGAGCTCGGATCTTGTTGAGCGGCAGGAAGGTGAGTCGACCGGCGCGGCGACTTTTCAGCAGATCAATCGCGCGAGCCGCAATGCGGTCATCGTCCACCACCACCTGAGCCATCCTTGCGCCGGCAGCCACTTCAAGGGCCAGGCGATGGCGTTCATCAACTTCACCAAGCTGCGCAACATGGCCATGAATTCCTTCCAGGCCCGATTCGAGCAGCAGCCTCAGTGCGCCAGTGCCCCTGCTTTCCTGAAGGGCTTCCCGACGGCTGTCGTGGCGGGCAATGTCGCGCTCGAGCCGTGTCTGTTCCTGCTCGAGTCTGGAACGGGTGCGTTGCTGGATCGCGACCGACTCCAGCAGTTGCTGAAGTTGCTCTCTGCCGCTGCGAATCGACTCCAGCAGCGTCTGCCACTCCTGCTCGAGCTGCTCCAGCAGGGTCTGGACCCGCTGATCTTCCGCCCCGTCCTGATCTCTGTCCTGTTCCAGCTCCAGTTGTCGCTCTTCGTCCTGCCGGAGCCGTTCCAGCAGCTGTTGGCGTTCCTCCTGAAGCGGTGTGACGCGACCTTGAAGCTCCTGGCGTTGGCCGGAGCGCTGCTTTTGCTCTTCAAGCCAGGTGCCTGATCGGCCTGCCACTTCTCCCAGCCGCCGCCGGGAGAGCTCCACGGCTGCTTCGGCATCTCTGCAGTCCTGCTCGGCTTTCTCCAGCAAGCCGTTGTTGGTGTTGAGGCGCAGGTCTTCTGTTTCAGCCTGCAGCTGGCCGCGGCGAGCTTGCAGCTGATGGCGCAGTCCCTGCAGGCGTTCTCCCTCCTGCTGATGCTGGCTTGCCTGTCGTTCCAGTTCGCGGCTCTGTGGATCCAGCCCCGCCAGCTCTGCCTGCACACTCAGCAGCTGGTCTTCGCCGAGGGCTTTGACGCTCTCCTGCAGGGTCTGCAGTCGTCCCGCCGCATCCTGAAGGCTGAGATCGCGTTGCTCGATCGAGCGGGCATCGCTCTCCTCCTTGGCGCTGAGCTGTTCTTGGCGCTGCTGAAGGCGTCGGCGCTCAGCCTGAGCCGCTTCGAAGGCCAACACCAGCTCCTGCCTGCGGCCCTGTTGGAGCTGGTCCTTGAGTTCCTGATAAGCCCTGGCTTTGGCGCAGTCTTTTTCAAGCCGCTGTCGGGCCGTCAGCAGTTCCTGCTCAACGATGCGGCAACGCTCCTGGCGCTCCTGCACCTCATCGAGCTTGCGCCGGGTCTGTTCAATGCGGGTGTCGAACAGCGCCACACCGGCCAGCTCATCGATCAGGCCACGCCGATCGCGGTTGCTCATCGAAACGATGCGGGTCACGTCCCCCTGCATCACCACATTGCTGCCCTCAGGGTCGATGCGCAGTCGGCGCAGCTGGGTTTGCAATTGCTGGAGGTTGCACGGGACCCCGTCCGCGCTGTAGCTACTGCTGTAGGAGCCTCCTGGCATCACCCGCAACTTGCGCGTGACGGTCCATTCCGTCTGATCTGAACGGATCCAAGGACCCTCCTCAGGGGGTTCCAGTCCTTCCTCGGCGGCGTCAGGCTGCCATTCAGAAAGGTCGAAACGAACACTCACTGTCGTTTCTGCTGATTTGCCGGCCTTCAGCACATTGCTATTGACCAGATCAGGCAGGCGATCGGCACGCATCCCTTTGCTGTTGGCCAGGCCAAGACAGAACAGCACTCCATCGAGGATGTTGCTCTTGCCAGAACCGTTCGGCCCGGTCACCACCGTGAAACCGGGTTCCAGGGGGATGCTCATCGCTCCCCCGAAGGACTTGAACTGTGTCAGCCCGACCTGATTGATGTGGACCAACAGGGGCAACGGCTGTCAGCCGTCTGAAATTAGCGGAGCCTTGAAAAAGCTCAAGTGCTGTTTGCAGTGCAGCTGTCCTATGGCGTGCGCATGCGGCATCGCTCTGCTGTGATTTCCAGAACAACCGGTTCGCTCAGGCCAATCACATCCATTCCTTCAAGCGCCACCTGGATGGGTTGATTGGGATCAGCGGGCAAGGCGCTTTGCATTGCGCCTGCCACGACGCGACGTGCCCAACCCCTGTTGCCGGATACGGAAGCTGCCTCCCGATCGAGCCATACCAGTCTGTGCGGGGGCAACGGTGTGGCTTGCACCGCAGGACCGTCCAATTGCGGAATTGCCTCCAAGCGCCAGCTGCGGCAGCTGTCTCCGTCCTCGAGCAACAGATCGAGGTGGCAGCCGCCCGGGTCATCCGGGGCCCCTAAATGCTCCAACAGGGCGTAGCGCAACTGATGGCCCATCAATGCCAATGGGTGTCATCTCAGAGTTACCACCCCTACCCTGCGGTAGGCCGTCAGGATCGCCATGGATTCAGCACCCTCATCAGCCGATGCGCCTGCGGACACCCAGGATCTGGCCTACCGCTTTCGGGATCGCTTTGAGAGTCTCTTGCCAGAGATCCAAAAGCGCTGGCCTGAAGTCACCCATCAAGCACTTGAAGCCACCCGCGGCAGTTTCGATGAGGTGGTTCATCTGATTTCTGCCCAGAGCGACCGGGCAGCGAGCCTTGTCACTGTTCAGCTTGAGGAGTTGCTCCATCAGGCCGGAGATCGCACCCGCAACTTCGCTGACAACCTTGATCCGCTGGAGGAGCAGCTTGAGCATCTGCTCGATGAGCTCAACCGCACTCTTAGGCCGAAGCTTGAGAAACCGGTGCGCGACAGACCCCTGATGTCACTGGCGGTTGCTGCTGGTGTAGGGATTCTGGTGGGTGCCCTACTGACCGGTGGACGGAGATCCTCATGAGTGAACTGCCCCGTTCGGAGCAATCGCGCTCCAGAGGACTTGGCGCTGCCGCCCGGGTCACAGCACTCGCAGGCTCAGTCATGGATCTGCATGTCCGTATTGCTTTGCAGGAGGTGGATCGCGAGAAACGGCGCCTGATCAGTGGCGGTGTGTTTCTTGCCATGGGGGGCACGCTGATGCTGCTCGCCCTTGTGGCTGTTGAAGCCGCCCTACTGGTGTGGATGCTGGAATCCTGGGGTTGGTCGTTGATCCAAGCGCTGCTGGCGATGGCGATCCTCAATGTGGTGGTAGCCGGATTCAGCCTGCGGATTGGCGGTCAGCTCGCCAAAGGGCCGTATCTGCCTCAGACACTGGAAGGTCTGATGCGAACCACGAGGGCTGTTCTCGGTAAATGAATCGTCTGTGTTCAGTTCCCCTGAAGGACTGGATCCGATGAGCGCCTGTTCAGCTCGTAGTGCAGCCAGCGGCAATCCAATCCACCGTTGTTCACGGGGATTCTGCGCTTTGCTTTGAGGCGCAGAGCTCCGGTTAATTCTCGATTGCCGCTGAGCAGCCACAGATCCCAGCCGCCGTAATCTTTTTTCAACACTGCTCCGAGCTCTCTGTAGAGCTCTTGGAGCTCAGTGGTGTGGCCCAGTCGCACCCCATAGGGCGGATTGCAGACCACCACGCCGTGGTCTGCCTCCGGAGCCGGTGCATCCCTGAAATCGGCTTCAACGATTTCGATCACGTCCTCCAGACCCGCTGCGCTGATGTTGTCGCGTGCCTGTTGGGCAATCTTTGAGTCCTGCTCATAGCCCAGGATTCGTGGTGGATTGTTGACGGGCTGCTGCCGTTTCTGGGCTCTGTGTTGTTCTGCCTGCCACAGATCTGGATCGAAATCCGCCCATGACTCCAGGAGGAAGTTGCGATGCAGAGCAGGGAATCGCTGCAGTGCCGTCGCGGCAGCTTCAATCAGCAGCGTTCCTGAACCGCAGCAGGGATCGATGAGTGGGGTGCTTCCGTCCCAGCCAGTCAGTCTGATCAGCCCTGCGGCAAGGTTCTCTTTCAGTGGAGCCACCCCCACGGCGGCTCGGTATCCCCTGCGGTGCAGGCTGCCGCCGCTGCCATCCAGGCTCAGGCTCGCATCACCACGATGCAGGTGAACATGCAGGCAGAGATCGGGTTCGTCCAGATCGATCGACGACCGCTCCCCCCATAGATCACGCTGGCGATCAATCAAGGCATTTTTCACTTGGAGCGCCGTGAAGTGGCTGTGGTTCAGCCCGGGAGCAGTTCCGGTCACATCCACCCGAAAGCTCATCGACGGATGCAGCCAGCGTTCCCAGTCGAGGGCCTGCTGAACTCCGTCGTAAAGCGAATCGCGACCGTCGCAGCGGAAGCGTGCCATCTCCCGCAACAACCTGAAGGGCAGCCGGCATTGCAGGTGAAGCCTGTAGAAGCAGGCCATGTCGGCTTGAAATGCTGCGGCACGACGTAATGGTGTGACCTCTTTGGCGCCGAGTGTCTGCAATTCCTGGCTGCCGATCTCCTCGAGACCTTGGGGCAACACGGCGACGCCATGAATCAACTGCGGCGCATGTCGGTACCCACTCCCCAAGACTTCCTGCTCCGCTTCACCACTGCTGTCAGAATGACAACGTCCGGTCTCGACCGGACTAGGTGATCCACACCAGTGTTTCGGACAGCGGTTCGATTCCGCTCAGCTCCATTCCCCCTTCTCGGGGCTGCAATGGTTTCGACGGGGCATAAGGAGGGTGACTGAAGCCTGCTCGGTAAGAGCAAACCCGTAACTGCGAACAACATCGTTCGTTTCTCCCGTCAAGCAGCCCCTGTTGCTGCCTGACCCTTAAGGGAGATGGGGTGAAGTCAGCCTTATCACCCAATTGACTCGCGGGGGCTGGAAGGCCCCCATCAGAGTGTCTGGGCAGAGATCATCACACTATGGAGCGGCCACTTGAGCTGTGTTCCACAGTCATTTGATGGTGGTCAGGAACCACCAACAGGCAAAGTGTGGGGATGAATCAGCCAAGTCTTCAAAAACTTCGATCACTCCGACTCGATGCACTAGCCCGTGACGACAGGGCTGTGGCTGATCTCAACGCTCGAATCTCCAACTCTCCCGACTATCTGGTGGAGGAGCTGATGAACAAGCATGGGTGGCCTGCCCACGAGGCCCTTTGCGCTGTTCAGCAACTACAAGAGAAAGTTCTTCGCAACACAACAGAGCAGGCTGCAGCCTGAGCCGTGATGTTGAGCATGGTGTTGTGCTCATGGGATGACGAGCTAATGACTCATGGATGAGGACACCAGCCAAACAACCAAAACGGTCTGGTTCTGGGCGATCGGTCTGAACGTGATCGCTTGGGGCGGCTATCTCGTGCTGACCAGAGTGATGGGAATCACCTTTGATTCGGTTCGCTAGAGCCTGAGCTCACGTTTCGTCTTCGCAGCTCAGAGCGAGCAGAAGAGATCGGATGTCTGATCGACCAAGAAGCCTTGTGAAGGCCTAGATGGAACAGATCCAGGCCATAGTCCTGATGTTGCTCAGAACTTGCGCGGATAAGGGGGATTCCCAGCCAGTTCGACGTTGATCTCTTTGCAGATATTCATCCATGCTCCAAGTCCAAAGTTCACACCGTTTGGACCGTCGATGAAATCCTGGAACTGCTGCGCAGTGATGTCCTCACGCACTTCCCAGATGCAGAACGCAGGTCCTTCTGGACCAACCGGGCAGAAGCAATGGTTATAGAAACCATCCTTCAAATTATTCGCGACTGCCTCATCCCAGCCTCCTCCTGGAGCCATGGCTTTCTGAGCTGTCTCCCACCATTGCTGGGCTTTCCCGGCCCGAAACTCATGGTGAACATGGAAGAACTTAGATGCCATCAATCGATGCCGAGTGCCGTTCGATCATCGCCTTTCCCTGCTGTTGCCCTCGTATCTGAAGCTTCTCAATACGGTTTTGATCTTCGAACGGTTGAGGTGGCAGTTTGCAACGAATCCAAAAGGATCGAGAGGTGTCCTTTTCTTGGTTTCTCGACCAACCAACGCCAGCTTGCTCGATGAGGGGAATTGCCTGGTGCAGCGCTTAAGAGGAAGACCTCGGTGATTTTTGCCAAAATTTAATGATCAAGGTATTGCTGACTTCATTGTTCCCAATCCTGTCTCTTTAGCTTGAAAATTAGTTTGGGTTGTTCAATAAAAATGAATGCATTCCGATGTATCAAAAGCAAAATCAAGGCTGAAATGCTCTCAGTTTTTGTGACCTCACTTGAAATTTGCTACAGAGCTTATGGATGCATCTGAATTGAGATCACCACACCTGTTGACACTTCTTTTTGACTGGAGACTCTTTCTTTCGCCACTGCGAAATCTCAGATTTGACTGATGACTCGACAATGACATGCCAGCGTTTTGTGTCGCTCGGCTTTACTCTTTTTGGATTGGTGCTGTTTGACTTGTAAGTCTGCAGCTGGGGCCAATTGGACATGCTAAAGCGCGAAATGGCTTGTGATCTCCCTCATGGATAAATTCACCAATTGGTTCGGCATGGGCAGTGTGGATTTCCATTCGAATCGTGCCTCTTCCAGAGTTCTAGAGTTGCCTCGGGAACAGTCAAGGTGGGATAACAATTTCTCCTCATGCCGCAGCAACCTGGTTGCTCAATAGTTCAAGCACAGGGCATTCAGCTTTGGTCAGCCTCTGCTTCACACGCAGATGCTTGCTGGGATTGGTTCCAGAGCTGCTTCCACTTGATAGCGTTGGCGAGTGCAGCCTTCTTGGACGACGCGATGACTGCTGATCTGACTGGTTCGATGCCATCACAGCTCTCACTGCATATCCTTGGCTGAATCAACTTTTGGTCTAATTAGCAATGATCGAAACCACTGTTCTCGATTTCGAGCTCAGCAATACCTTCCAAGAATACAAAGCCTATATGGAAGCGCCTGAGCAGCAGGTCATGTTCTCAGAAATGGGTGTCAAGATTTTCTATCTCGGTGTTTCTCAGGAAAACCCAAAAAGGGCAACCGTCATATTTCAAGGGCCGGAAAATGTTCTGTATGACATTTTCATGAATCCGCAGACCAAGCCAATTGTTGAGGCTTCTGGCCATATTTATGAAGGGACGCTGATCACGCGTTGGCTTGCTGATTAGATCTCTGGCGAAACGGTGGTTTTTGCTCGTTTAGGCAGAATCACACCTGCCTAGCTGATTGATGATGCAATTTTTGAATCTTTAGTTTGGTATTGACTGATTTCAAGTAACCACTGTAATCACCCAGATCATATGTTTACGGAATTGTAAAACTATAATCCCTTAATTTGCGATATTGACGATGAGGTTGATTAATTCTCGGTCGCAAACCGTAAGTAATTATTTAGCAGGTTTTTAAGATAATTCTGTAATTATCTTTAATATAGCCATCGTTAGCCAGGGTGAAGAGCTGCAACAGTGGTTCACTGCTACGCAGATTGCTTTGAATTCTCAGGACGTTGCTTTAGCGCTTTTGTAGAGACTGAGCGTGAAGCAGGCTGCCCCAAAACTCACTACAAGAACCAGGAGATCAGTTGTTCCAAACATGGTGGTCGAGTCATTTACAGAAGTTTACGCAAGCTATTGCGAAATGTAAAGACCTCTGGGGCGCGACCGTCAATCTGGTGATCGCGCTGGGCGACTTCGCTTGATCTTTTGGAGTGACCGATGAGGGCTGGCTTTGAGACAAGCCTGGCTTTCACAGCCAGAACTTTGTCCGGAGAATCATTTGCGACAACTCACTGAGCTGTCTGGTTGATTTTGTAAATGCTCAGAACGAGGCAGGCTGTCGAAAAGCTGACGAATAGAACAAGCAGATTTGAGCTCGTCATAGAGTTGAACTAAGTACAAATACTCTAAGAGTTCAATGCGTCTGTTGCGAGTGGCTTGGTTGCTCGAATGGCAGACGTCATCGCAAGACTGTTCAAGATTGATTCATGCCCTCAAGAGAGTCGTTGCCCTTACTGAGTGATATCAGGTTGGTCAGAACTTAAATATCGACTTCGACCAAACCATGAGTGAGAGCAAAAACAGCAGCTTGAGTTCGATCTCTAACTCCTAGCTTCTGGATTGTAGTACTGACATGACTTTTGATTGTTTCTGAAGACAAGAATAACGATTCTGCGATTTCAGAATTTTTCATCCCTTGGATAATGCAGCGCAGAACCTCACGCTCGCGCTCAGACAATGGATCGATGAGCTCAGGAGGTTGTTTGATCGTTGCTGTAGCGGCTGTACGAACTGATTTCGGATAATAGACACCACCATTGTTTGTCGTGGTCAGTGCATTAATGAAGTCTCCATGCCCTGATCCCACCGATGACATGAACATAACTCCATCTGCTCCAGCATCCATCGCTTCATGGACAACATCAGTTGTTTCTCGCCCTAGAAAAATCAGGGCAGTAATTTTGGGACTGTGGGTTTTGACTCTTTCTACAAGACGAATACCATATCCCTTCTCAAGGTCTTCACTTGTAATCAAAAGATCAGGGTTGAATTTTAGCTGTAAGTCTAGTCCTTCCTCTTCAGTGGTTGCCCCACCAATCAGTGATTGTAGAATAGGCGTGCAAAGACATAAAGCAGTCAGTGTTAATCTGTTCTTACTACAAACCAAAACTTTTTTGCTGCTTAACAGCGCTTGGCATCGGTCAGCTGCTTGCTTAAGCGGAAGTTCGTTCGGGTTGATGAGCACGCGCTGGACATCTTTTTGATCAGGCTAGTGAGTTCGTGGCTTGAATGCAATTCATTGTGGCCTCACACAGCCTGAACATCTCATGTGATGATCTCTAAGGCTCAATACGGGAGCATTCCCGATTTTGGTGACTTGTGTTGAACAACCGAGAATCAATGATGCGTCAAGAGGCAATAGAGGTTCTCGCGTTGACCAGCATCAGCTTCAGTATTACTGCATAGGCGCTAATACAACAACTTGTTTTAACGAACGATGCTCATTAGGATGATGGATTGGAATACATCAATTTAAATTTTTAATCAATGTTCTTGGCACAGTTTTCCCCTCACGCTGAAGTGGCGCCTTACGTGTGGTCGCTTGTTCTGTCATTTGGAATGGTGATTTTGAGTATTGCGCCGCTTTATGTGGCTCGCTTTAAAGCTCAGTTTGAGATGAGTGATCTTTCGTCTCTACGCGCAATGTTTGATCGTTATCCCGCCTGGGGGAAAAGAGCCAGCTGGGCTCAGCAAAATAGTTTTGAATCATTCTCTCTGCATGCTCCGGCAACTATCCTGGCTATTCTTGTCGTCTTGAATGGTCTTCTGCTTCCAGCTTTTGCGGTTGTTGTTGCATTTGCGCATCCAATCCTTCGAGCTATTTATCTTGTTTCTTATCTTGTAAATATCTCACTCCTCAGGTCCGTATGCTGGGCTTTTGGTCTGCTTTGCAGTGGCTTTCTTTACGGTGTCTGTTTGTCAGCCTTAATTTCAACTTGAGGAACTTTTTGATTATTTGAGTTCTCTGATCTTGTAATCAATCTTGCACTTAAATGTTATCAAATTGATGACAAAACCTTCGTTTTATTGATAATTAAAATTTTGTATTTGCGTTAATTCTAGTGTTTTTCATGTTCAAGATAGTTGGCAAATTTGTGGAGCATATCGATGCAGAACTGTCGATCGATTCCGTGGACTGTTTTCCAGCTTTCGTACATCACACTTAGATCTTCCCAGGCATTGTCATAGACAGTTCTTGGATAGTTATGTTGCTTTGAACGATCCATGTGTTGATTCCTATTCGTTGCGGGTAGCACTTTCTTTCTAAATAGTAGTCACTTGTTATTAGTAGCGTTGCTATTGGATGTGTCGTCATCTCAAAATTCACAGATTATATAGAATAGTCTTCACTGTTTGACGACACATTGCATGGATTGCTATCAGCACTAAATTCGGTTTTTGACCATTGCTCAGAATGTGTCGTAAGCCAGTCCTGTTGAGACGAATAGAAAGCCTGCAATAAAAATGCCAGCGTAGATCAGCATGATTCGCGTGTTCACCCGACGATTCTCGAACCGAAGTCATCAATAGCAACGGTCAATTCTCCACCCATGTGTTGCTGAGCACTAAGGAGAGCGAAGAACGGGTCTTATGATCAGATGTCTTTTTGGTTAGATGCAAAAATTACTTTCTCTGATCAGTAGTTTGTTTCAGTGGCTCTCTAAAGCTCTGAAAGGTGGTGAAAGCTGGTTCCTGGTCATTGATGAGGCCGTTGCTGCTCAGGAAGACTTTGCGCATCAGCAAAGGCAACTTGAGCAGCGACGAGATCAATCGATTCGTCACGATAGATTTAATCGGATCTATGAATCCCAGTGCTTTGTGTCATCAGATCGCCTGACGTTGTATGAAATTTGGATGACGTTGAGTCCGATTTCTGTCTTCAAGTTTTTGCGATATGCCCTTAGTGATGTTGTCTAATCAGCTAATCCTGATTTTATTGTAAGTCTCCGCGTCTAAAATGATTACGAGTTGACCTCACTCTTGCGGTAATTTGAGATTTTATTGGCGCGACGATCAGCTGTTTAGAGCGCCTTGATTTTGCCCTCAGCTCTTGAGCCCGCTGTCGTCGTGGACTTTGTTGTGCTCCAGTTTCCGCTCTAAGTCCGATGCGCGGAAAAGCCTTCTTCGTATGAATTCATGAAGTTCTATAATGACTGCACTTGAGCTTTCAACCATTAGCGACCTTTCTCCTAAGCGCATTCCTGCGCGTACCCTCCGACGCGGTTACATCAGTGAGTTCTTGAGTATGGCCAAAACTGTTCAACCACAGGGCTTTGCACCACAGGACATTGATGATTTAGACGGTTTTGATTATATGGATATTGCCTCGCGGATTAAAAAATAAATAGTGTCATGACTTTAAAGCAGTCATTTCGCAGAATTTAATTGACTTGTTTGTATTAACTAAGGCTTGAACGATGTTTTTAGTGCAGGTTCGTTCATAAGCCCCACCTGTTGTGACCATCAGTACATTGCGTGAGTCGTTAGTTTGTCTAGTATAAACTTAGTTTATAAATGTCTTGATGCATTTTGCTACCCCTACTGACGAAAATATTGATCTTATTTGGACGCATATTGTTAAAGCTATGAGTAGTGGTTCGAAGCATCTTGTCTGCCCCAATGCTTCTAGCTTTGTTACAACTAAAGATGGTCTTGAATGTATAGTGCGTAGTGCTAGTGGAGTTTTACTGGCTAATTGTTATTCTGAAGACGATCGAATGGGTGGTCGTCGATGGACTATTAATCTTGTCAAATGAAGATATACGCTGAAATTTCTGATTGTTTCGTTTGTAAGACCTAAGTCAGTCTGTCTTGTTTTTGCTTAAAGCTTAAAAATAGCTTGCTCTTGGTTGCGTCTGTTCCCACCGCTGTCGCTGAGTTTTAAATTTAACTTATTCAATAAAGCTAAACAGTTGATGTAACTATCTTAATTTAAGATAGTTATTTGTTTGTAATTGGCTTGTCAATTGCTTGTATCTTGAGATTCCTTTCGATCTGTTTATGAACTCTCGCGAGACAATGCCCTTTTATATGGGGAGATTTCAGCAGTGTCAGCAGTCAGAACAAGATCTTTGTGCTTTCCTTTCTAGGCTCAAGGATGATGCGACTCTTCAGCAAAAAATCGCTCAGGCGAATAATGAAGATCATGTCGTTGCGATTGCCTTGGCCGAGGGCTTTGTTCTCGATAAAGAAAAGTTTTGGTTATATGAATCCAAGCGATTCAAGAGATGTGTTGAGCGGCGTGGCTTCTATTCAAAACAATAATCGAATCTCTCTTTGAATACTTGTTTTGTTGACATCTAGAATTTTCCTTCTTGTGAGATTGCCTACGTTATTTTTGTTCAATGATTCAATCAGAGTTTGACAGCTTGTTCTGAACATTCTGATCATTCTAGATCTATGCATGCAAACGTAATGATCTTACTGGATTGATTTTAATCAAGTGATTAGATTTTACGTGCTGCTCTTCTTGTCGTATTGCGATCTCAGTGATACAATCGATACATGTCTTTGCTAATTTGCGTTTGCTATTTTCCTTGATATGCAGCATTGTGCACAAGAGATTGTATTTATCATGATGTTTATGAAAAACACTATTCTGTCAATTATTTTTATCTTTTGCTTGTCTTTTTTTGCTGTTGTTCCTTCTGCCGAATCGCTCGATCTTGAATTAAGCCAGCTTGACCTCGTGAAATGTGATACTGCTGATCCTGCCTCTAAACAGCCAAAAGGCTATCGTTCAGGGTGCTATATATTGGATGGTGAGATTAAAAGTACTGCTAAAAGTTTGATCAAGGATGTTGATGTTTTTGCGTTTATCTATGATGCTTCTGGCGAAGAAGTGCTGCCTAATCGTCCTAGAATAGGTTCTATTAATAATGTGCCTGTAGGAACTAGCCAATTCTCTGTGCGTGTGCCAATTCCATCATTTGCAGTTCCTCCATTTACGATTAAAAAAGCAAAGGCTAAAGTCGCAATACCAGTTCCAACAATATCCAAGGATTCTTCTGATGAGGATATTCTACCTCTTGAACGTAGTATCGAAGGCTAATCCCGAAGATTGATCTTTGTCAATCAATCCTATCTCTGTTTGTTTAAATTAGGTCAGACCGCTGGATGGTTTTCCAGCGTTGAACCTTAAATTCTTGGGTTTCTGATTTTTTGTGTGCCTACAGCACAGCTCCTCTGCTGTTTCTTGATTGCAAATGTTTGCATATGGTGAACTTGCAGGTATCAAACCTTGGCTTAGTGCCTCGCGCTAGATAAGTGTTTCTACTTAGAGTGATCGGGTTGCATCAATAACGTGTTTGTTGCGCTTGGACTATTCCTTGCTTTTGGGGTTGGCTTGTTTGTGTTGTCATTGTTTGAGTGACCTCGATTGATTCATTGGCTTGTATGCCCTTGTGACTTGCGTGGGTTGTATTGATAGTGACAATTCAGATCCGTTCACAACTATCTTTTTTGCTGATTTTGTGCGATCCTGTTCATGTCAATTTTTTTTCTTATGACTTTTTTGATGCATTGGTCTTTTAAGACTGGATATCATGAGATTGCAGCTAAGAAGTTTTTATCAACAGGAGCGCCTTTCCCAGCCTGTCAATCTTGGAAGCGCTTTCATGCCCCAGGTTCCGTCGAAGGTTGGATCTTAGTCGAGGCAGATAATGCTGATGCATGTTATGAACATGCTGCTGAATGGGCAGAATATCTTGATTGGGAAGTGACTCCTGTTCTGACTGATGATCAGGCTGGTCCTCTGATTGCTAAGGCATACAGCTAATCCTAGATTTTCTGCACAATGCTTCACTTGAATAGAGAGGAGCATTGTGTTTTCTAAATGCTCTGTTTGAAGGATCTAGTTACATAATTTGTCGATATTCCTATCTTCTAGCCTGCTTCTTGCATATTCTTTTTCGACTATCTTATTTGTCGTGTTGTGATGCATCGACTCAATGTGTGAGTGATGACAGACTTGTTGTCGACCATTCTTCAATATGCCTGTCTGTTTGGTTTTAGTCTTTGCCCGCATGAGACTTAGTGAGTTTTATCAGCGGCTGAAACCAGATCGATCGGTGCCACTGCCGACTTATTTTTAGTTTTTGTAGCATCTAACCCCTTCGCTTGAACTTGATGATTCTCAGCTCTGTTAAAAATGTTGAGATCTTCGCTTGCTTCTCGTTCACAATTAGTTTGCGACTTGGATAATCGCTGCTCTATCAGTCTTTATGGCTGTTTTGAGTATGATGCAGGTGGGCACCGGCATCTGGATTAAGGAGTTGTCGGGCTGACAACTCCTCAATCCGTTCTTGACTTCCTCCAAGATGTTTGGCTTCATGGTTTTGATTGTTAATCAATCAATTCCAACTTTTTTTGTTTTTAATCCATAGACTCGGCCTTTCAAGGTCGAGGTAAATTTCTTGGATTAATGACAAAGCATTTAATATCGCGCATGATCGATTTTGGTGACACAAATAGATGTTCTGAGATTGTTTTGTAAGACCATCCCTGTTGCCTTAGTGCCATAGCAATTCTCACACGTTTACTTCGCCAACCCCCACTTGGCCCTAGTCGTCGAGATATTTGATTCGATGAACTCACTGACATTTGTGGATTATCAGATGTTCGATTATCGGCTTTTAATCGATCTTTCTGTGTTAGTAATGATTGTTCCCACGGTAGATTTTGAATCCTGTATTTCTACCTAGTTGCTTGCTTGCAAAGTTGACGCTGTTTTTTGATCTATTTTTTATATTTCATACATCTTTCTTGTCTTATTTGTTTTAACTTGGCGTGTGTATTTTGCCAATCCTGGTCTTTGCGGCTTGGGCTCCAATGGCCATCATTCAGATTTGGTTCACATCAATTCTTTTGCTTCTCATTGTCATTGAAGCTGTTTAAATTCTTGATCATTTGTGACTGCCGACAGTATTTTTCTAGCCTCATGATCATTCCCTCGTCCTGGCTCTAGGTCATGTTTTGCTGCTCTTAAGGTATGGCGTCTCTCGTTCCTACAGCACTGAAGTCATTCCACCTAGCAATATTTACTTTTCACAAGCTTTCGCTTTTTTTCGTGACGTTCCGTTAGCGCGGCTGTCATACGCTACGAGCTCGGGTTAAAAAAGGATTTAAAGCCTGTCTCATAAATTTTTAGCTTGAAAACTATTGTTAACGGACGATTAGAGCAAATTGATCGGTTATTAGGTTGTGAATGCCTTTCATTTTCCCAATGCAATCGTATGGAAATTCATCAGTCTCTTATGACTGGTGGGCGGGAAATTCTGGAGTAGCGAAGCGCTCCGGCTCTTTCATCGCTGCGCATGCTGCACATGCCGGTCTCATCATGTTCTGGGCCGGAGCATTCACGCTTTTTGAACTCGCTCGATACGACGGCTCCCTGCCGATGGGTGAGCAGGGTTTGATTTTGATTCCTCACCTGGCTGGTTTGGGGCTCGGTGTTGGGGATGGTGGAGTCATCGTCGACTCACAGCCCCTGATTGTGGTGGCTGCTACGCACCTTGTTTCCTCCGCAGTTCTGGGTGCTGCTGGTATTTGGCATACTCTTCGTGCTCCTAAGGATCTTTCCGAAGCAACTGGACGCGCCAAAAAGTTCGATTTCAGCTGGGATGATCCCAAGAAGCTCACTTTTATCCTTGGTCATCACCTGATTTTCCTTGGTTTGGGTGTCATCGCCTTCGTTGAATGGGCTCGAGTCCACGGCATTTACGATGCCTCACTTGGAGCAGTTCGTACTGTTGAGCCCAATATTGATCTCGGCATGGTCTGGGGCTATCAGACCAACTTCCTGACGATCAGTAGTTTGGAAGATGTGATGGGTGGTCATGCTGTTCTTGCGTTCATTCTCACGATCGGTGGCGTTTGGCATATCATCAGTTCCCCCTTCGGTCCTTTCAAAAAAGTCCTGATTTACAACGGTGAGTCGATCCTTTCTTACTCACTCGCGGGCATCGCACTGATGGGTTTTGTGACAGCGATCTGGTGCGCTCAAAATACGACGATTTATCCCGTCGAATTGTATGGCGCTCCTTTGAAACTGAATTTCGCTTTCTCCCCTTACTTCACCGACACGTCCACTCTTTCGGGAGATGCACACACGGCTCGTGCGTGGTTGGCGAACACTCACTTCTATCTTGCCTTCTTCTTCCTTCAGGGACATCTCTGGCATGCTCTCAGGGGCATGGGTTTCAACTTCAAGAGCGTTGTGAATGCTTTTGAATCCATGGATAAGGCAAAAATCAACTGATTCTTTCTTACGGTCAGTTCACTGCAAAGGCCCCTGTTTAAGGGGCTTTTTTTTGTCTATTTTTTCCTTACCCTTGATTGAGACTTGTTGTCTTGAATCATTGAATGTTGACGCAACGAGTTGTTGTACACCATAGATGTACAACTAGAGCCCTTTTGATGCTTGCTTGATCCTTGCGTAGCCTGAGCTTCAAGATGTTTCGATCCCTTCTGCTGCGTTCGGTGCGTCTGGTGTCATCGTATGGCCAATTGGCGACCTGCTTGATAAGACCCCTCCGCGTGATTCATCTGATACCCGAAAGCTAGCCTCTATGCGTTTAGGTTTGCTTAAGGATTGCGTGTTGCTCTCTTGTCTAGTAGTCAATCTGAATTGCTCGCCACTCATTCCAAGGTGGTTGATTTATACCTTGAGACAACATGTGCTGGATTCATCTCTGACAGTGCTTATCAATCTCTGATCTGTCTTGAGCAATCTGCCGACAAGATTGATCAGAAGCTCATCAAACACCTGAAACAGAGGATTTCCCAAGGTTCGATTTCTATGGCAACCCCCTTGGCATAGTCGTATTGTCTACTTAGCGTGATTCCATTTTATACGACGGCTTGTTAGTTGTGCCTGCATGCCAGTGCTGCACTCTTTCAAACTAAATGAAATGGTGCAACATATGCCTCAAGACAAGGTCCTTTGGATTGATCTGCAGCCGACCTTGCATTGCCTCAATAAGCGTGTTGCTCAATTATTAAGTCGGACCTTCTCTGTACAGCGTTGGTCCTTCCAGCATGATCTTGATGAGTCTTGCTCTGTTGCCACGGTGCATGACCTGCTTCGTCAGACGCTTGTGGCGTCTCCTGAGCCGATGCACCTGGTTGGCCACGGTATCAGTGGCACGGTTGCTTGTCTTTTCGCAGAAAAGTACCCTGACCTGGTAAAATCCCTTACACTGCTTTCTGTTGATACCCTCTCAGCCAACCACTGGTCCTCTCACTACTTGGACATGCGGAGTCAATTGCCATCTTCAAGGCAAGCCATTTTGAGACATTTGTCGTCTTTGCTCTTCTCCCATCAAAATCCTCGTGCTGTTGAGGTGCTTCCTTGCCTTTTGGCAAAATGTTTAGACAATGAATTTACTCAAGGTTCTATTGTTAATCAGCAGCATATTCCAGATTTAAATACACCTAAAGAGGTCCCAACATTTGTTTTGAATGGTGAAAGCGATTTTGTCGTTGACACTAATTCACGCGACCGATGGTCTAAATCGCTAAAATCTGGAGATCGATTTGTTTGCATGGAAAAAGGTCGCCATTTCTTTCAGTTTGACCAATCTCAACATGTAGCCCAATTGATTACAGCATTCATTCAAATGGTTCCTGGTCCATGGATTGACCGTGAGCTTAGTTCCAATGACTTTACTTCTCTCGCTCGGAGTTAATTATGTCGGATATTTTCGAAGCTGATGTCATCATTGTTGGCGGTGGTCCAGCTGGTTGCGCCTGTGCCCTCTACACAGCGCGCTCTTCATTGAAGACTTATATTTTAGATAAAAATCCAGCCGTTGGTGCCCTTGCAATTACCCATAAAATTGCAAATTATCCTGGCGTTCCAGCAGATACTTCTGGTGCTGATTTGCTCAAAACAATGAGAGATCAGGCAATTAGTTATGGTGCAAATTATCAGCAGGTTCAAGTCTATGGAATTGACTTATCCGGCTCTGAAAAAACAGTTTATACCCCTGAAGGAACCTTTAAAGGGAAAACTCTTGTTCTAGCAACTGGAGCAATGGGACGCACATCAACACTTCCCGGTGAAGATCAGTTTCTTGGTCGAGGTGTCAGTTACTGCGCCACGTGTGATGGTGCATTTTATAAAAATCAGCAAGTTGCAGTTTACGGGTCCAATCAGGAGGCCATTGATGAGGCTCTTGTTTTAACCAAATTTGCTTCGACTGTTCATTGGATCACGAACAGTAAGCCAAATACAAATTGTACTGGTCTCTCTCAGCTTCAATCTGCGCCAAACGTGAAGCACTGGAAGCGAACACGGTTGACTTCTGTGGATGGTGACGATTCTGGGGTAACTGCTGTTAAGCTCCAAGAATCAGGTAATGACGAAGATACTCAATTAGATGTGAATGGTGTCTTTGTTTATTCATCTGGTAGTTTGCCAATTACCGATTACTTGCATGGTCAGATTCCTCTGACTGAAGAAGGTGGTGTTCAAGTCAACGATGACATGATGACTGGATTGGATGGTGTTTGGGCGATTGGCGATATTCGCAATACCCCTTTTAAGCAGGCCGTTGTTGCTTGCTCGGATGGTTGCATTGCGGCAATGTCGATCGATAAATTCCTAAATCAGCGTAAAGAAATCAGAGTCGATTGGGTACACCGCTAATAAGCAATAAAAAAAGCGCCCGAAGGCGCTTTTTATTTATTTTCTGATCGATGATCAGGCTTCTGAATTGATTTGCGCAACCCAAGAAGACAGGCGTTGGTCGGTGAGTTCAGACTCGTTGTCTTCGTCAATAGGCAGTCCACAGAACTTACCGTCGATCACACTCTTTGACTCATCAAAGGTATAACCTTCAGGAGATACTTGACCGATCAGTTTTGCGCCAGATTTTTGGAATGCGCTATACAGCTCTTCCATGGCGTCACAGAAATAGTCGCCGTAACCTGAGGAGTCGCCCAATCCAAGAATCGCAACGGGCTTACCAGCGAAATCTTGACCAGGAATTTCAGTAATCAGGTCGTCCCAGGCTGTACCTGAACGTGCTTCATCGGCACCTGTGTTCCAAGTTGGAATGCAGCAGACGAGAGCTTCTGCAGAAGCCAATTCGTCGACACCGCTGATGCTGTCTACATCTTTGGCATCAGTCCCCAGAAGTTCCTTCAGGCGATCGGCAATATCTTCCGTTTTGCCCGTTGATGTTGCAAAGAAAATCGTGAAAGCCATAGGAATTGGATAACTGGATCATCATCCTTGCTTCCGGCCAAGGTTGTTCCCGCTTTTGACGCGCTTCTTGGTTGTATGTGACACGCTTGCCTGTAATTTTGCTACAAGCTTGTGACATTTTGTGTTGACCTTGCTGTTTTTAGCACGGCTCTCGTCACATCTGCAACGGCATCCCTTTTGGCGATGCCATTTCACGGTATTCCGACAATGCCTGATCGAATCCAGCCTCTCTGACGCGCTGCAGCCATTTCTTGCGATTCAGTGAATCGGATTCGATGTAGTCGATAAATGCTTCCAGGGTTTGCTTACCTGCCAAGGCCATGGTTGCCTTCTTCTCTGGCAAAAACTTTATCCTTCTCTTGCCTTATCGCCTGCGACGTTTTTACGTGACGGTGTATCGATTGTTATTGGTTTGATTTGTGGTTTAGGCAGTCGTAATTGGCCGGAAGACTTTATTCCTGATCTTTGCATTTTCGTCTCAAATTGTTATTATTTTCTCTCTATGGATTTTCATTGTTCTGCATTGATGAGTTTCCAGTATCTCTTCTGTTCTTGATTGTTTGTCCTGTCTTAAAAGGAGTTTTATTCGTTTTCTCGAGTCAGTTGTTTGTCTTGTTGATCCAGTCCGCTGCTTGACCTAAAGCTTCAAGTCTTTCGTCGATGAGATGTTTGATCCCAAATTGCGCCAGCCTTTGTTTGACTTTTCCGCTTGCCCCCGTCACCAGTACTCTGCGCTGCTGTCGTTCAGCCTCTTTAACCATTCTCTCGATGGCAAGGCTTGCTGTGACGCCTAGATGTGGCACATCTGTGATGTCAAGAAGTAGCACTTTGTATTTCCTTACCAGCATCATTCGTTCACTGATTCCCTTCGCTGCGCCGAAACTTAGCGGGCCTTGCATTCGGAACAGAATCAGATCATCACCACAGCGTTTCATTAAACCCTGCTCTTGGGTCGTCAGATGTCCCGTTCCGGTGTTCATGTTGCCGAGCTGATGATTCGTCAGCGATTCAATCGTTAGCAAATTGGCCACGAACATTCCTACAAGAACGGCCCCGATGAGATCCCAAAACACTGTCATCAAGAGAACTCCCCACATCACCAGTGCCGTTTTGAACGACAGCCTGTGTGCTCGAAGCAGGAAGCCCCAGTCGATGATGTCCAGCCCGACCTTGATCAGGATTCCCGCCAGCAGTGCTGTTGGGATGCCTTCGGCAAGAGGTCCGGCTCCTAACAACAAGACAAGCAGCACCACGGAGTGCGTCATGCCTGAAAGGGGTGTTCGTCCGCCTGATCGGATGTTGATCACCGTTCTCATCGTTGCCCCTGCACCTGGGAGCCCGCTGAACAGTCCTGAGATGCTGTTGGCAATGCCTTGACCCACCAGTTCCCGGTCTGATCGATGGCGGGTTTGGCTGATGTTGTCAGCCACTAGCGATGTGAGTAACGAGTCAATCGCTCCGAGCACAGCAAGCACCAACCCCGCTTTGAGCAAGAGCGGGAGGTGGTTGCTCCAGTTCGGAGCGCTGAAGCTCAGTCCTCCTTCAGGGATCGAACCGATGCGTGGTAGGTCTTCTGGAAATAGCCACAGCGCGAGTGGCGTGATCAGCAGAAGCCCCAACAATGGTGAGGGGATCACTTTGGTCACCCGTCGTGGTGCGGCGAACACCACCACCAGTGTCGCGATGCCCACCGCCACTGCAGCGGGGTTGGGCGTGAAATTGCTGCTCACCATTTGCAGCGAGGACACCACTCCTCCCTGGCTACTGATCCCCAACAGAGGGCCAATCTGGAGGCACAGAATGATCACGCCGATCCCCGACATGAACCCGGAGACCACGGAATAGGGAACCAGAGTGATGTATCGCCCGAGGCGAAGCACCCCCATCAGGATCTGCAGTAATCCTCCAAGAACCACCGCGGCCATCACCATGGCAAGCATGTCTCCCTGGCTGAGCTCCCGGCTCGCTCCGACTGCCGCGAGACTGCTGACCACACCTGCCACCGTGACACTCATCGGGCCTGTCGGTCCGCTCACTTGGGCCGGTGTTCCGCCAAACAGTGCTGCAAAAAAGCCTGTGATAATCGCTCCGTAGAGACCGTAAATCGCCCCTCCCGGGCCTAGCGCTGCATTGCCGAACGCCAGGGCCAGTGGCAGTGCCACGACTGCAGCAGTGACACCACCTGTGAGATCTCCCCGCCAGTGTCGCCATTGAAAGCCGTTGATCAGGGAACGCCTGCTCGCGGTCATCGTGTTAGGGGGTCTCGGGCATTCCAGACCAGATCCTTAGGCCCTCCAGGGATTGCACACCTTCCCGTCGCTCACCGTTGGGCAGGATCCAGGTGGGATAAGCCCGGATTTCCTCTTGTTTGCAGGCAGCCGCTTGGATCGGTAGTTCCTCGGGTTTCCCGCATTCCACGTAGGGAAGACGGATTGCCGCATCGCCGAATAGTCGTGCTTGGTACTGACATGCCGGGCAGCGCCAGGATCCGTAATAAATGACCTTGGTTCGGCTCAGAAAGTCAGCCAGAGCGCCGGGATCGGGACCTGCTTTGGCTGTGCCACTGCCAATGAAGGCGATGTTGAGGCTGCTGAGTGCGCCAAGCAGAAGAACTTTGAGCATTTGCGAAATGTACGTGCGTTCCCACGTACGGGCATCCGGCCTCCTTCATCGGTGCCGAACCCCGGACGGAACTGGGACACTGAGACCAATCGGAGCTCTTGGAGCGCAGCGATCACCATGGCCGGCAGTGGATACCGCGATTACTTCAAGGTGCTCGGGGTAGAGCGCAGTGCTGATGCCGATGCGATCAAGCGGGCTTTTCGCAAGTTGGCGCGTCAATATCACCCCGATGTGAATCCCGGTGATGCCAATGCTGAGGCCAAATTCAAGGAGGTGAGCGAAGCCTATGAGGTGCTTTCCGATCCGGATAAGCGCCGCAGATATGAACAGTTTGGTCAGTACTGGAATCAGGCCGGAGCTCCTGGTGCTGGAGCGGGTGCCGGAGGGTTTGATGTTGATTTTGGCCGCTACGGCAACTTCGACGATTTCATCAATGACCTGCTGGGTCGTTTCGGTGGCCCTGGTAATGCAGGCTTTGGAGGCGCTCCAGGCGGATTCGCCGGCGGTGGTTTCCCTGGTGGTGGCTTTCCTGGGGGAGGTTTCGCCGGCGGTGGTGGTTTCCCCCGAGGGGCCTCGAGGACTCCTTTGAATCTCGATGCTGAAGCCAGTGTGAAAGTGACCTTCGCCGAGGCTTTCCGCGGTGCTGAGCGAACTCTCTCTGTGAATGATGAGAGGGTTCAAGTCAGGATCCCTGCCGGGGTCAAAACAGGATCCAAGCTTCGGCTCAAAGGCAAGGGGAATTTGCAGCCGGGAACCGGACGCCGCGGAGATCTCTATCTCAATCTCGAGGTGCAAACGCACCCGGTCTGGCGTCTCGATGGTGATCAGCTACGTGCGGACCTGCCCGTCTCCATTGATGAGCTTGCTCTCGGTGGCCTGGTGAAGGTCATGACACCTGACGGTGAGGCTGAGGTTTCGATTCCCGCCGGTACATCGCCTGGCAGGAGCCTGCGTCTGAAAGGGAAAGGTTGGCCCTTGAAAGCCGGACGTGGTGATCTGCTCCTCAATCTCAGCGTGCAGTGGCCCAGCCAATGGTCGGATCAGCAGCGCAATCTGCTGGAGCAGCTCAGAGAAGCCCGAACCGACGATCCCCGTAGCGACTGGCTACAGAGCGCTCGTCTTTGAGACCCTGACGGCTGTTGACGCTTACGATCTCCTGCACCGATCAAGGCTGCTGATGGACCTCACTTACCGCCCGCGTCGCCTGCGCCGCTCGCCGGCGTTGCGAGCCATGGTCCGTGAAAACAGTCTTTCCCCAGCAGATTTCATTTATCCGTTGTTTGTGCATGAAGGTGCTGGAGTGGAGCCGATTGGCGCCATGCCGGGCGCCAGTCGCTGGAGCCTTGATCAACTCACTGGTGAGGTGAAACGTGCCTGGGATCTGGGCATCCGTTGCGTGGTGCTTTTCCCCAAGGTGGCTGAAGGACTTAAAACCGAGGACGGGGCTGAGTGCTTTAACGAAAATGGTCTGATCCCTCGTGCAATCCGCCAGCTGAAGCAGGAGATCCCTGAGATGGCGATCATGACGGATGTCGCCCTGGATCCTTATTCCTGCGATGGCCATGACGGCATCGTGAGTGAGCAAGGCGTTGTGCTCAACGATGAAACCATTGAGCAGCTTTGCAAACAGGCTGTGATGCAGGCCCGTGCAGGTGCTGATCTCATCGGGCCCAGCGACATGATGGATGGTCGAGTCGGTGCCATCCGCGAAGCCCTTGACGATGAAGGCTTTGAGCACGTCGGTGTGATCAGCTATACGGCTAAATATTCATCCGCTTATTACGGCCCCTTTCGCGAAGCACTGGATTCAGCCCCGCGCGCGACGGCTAGCAAGCCGATTCCTAAAAACAAGGACACCTATCAGATGGATCCTGCCAATGCCAGGGAAGCCATCACCGAGGCCCAGCTCGATGAACAGGAAGGGGCCGACATCATGATGGTGAAGCCAGGTCTTGCTTACCTCGACATCATTCATCGTCTCCGTTTGGAGTCGGAGCTGCCCATCGCTGCCTACAACGTCAGTGGTGAATATTCGATGGTCAAGGCAGCGGCCGAGAAGGGATGGATTGATGAGCGAGCCGTGGTTCTCGAGACGCTGCTCAGCTTTAAAAGGGCTGGAGCTGATCTGATCCTCACTTATCACGCTTGCGATGCCGCTGAATGGTTAAAGCAGGGATGATCTTGTTGACCAGGAGCTGAGATTGGCTGTCTCTGGTGTGGGTTGCCTGAGCACTCGTTCGTTTCTGAGGGCTTTCGATCCGTTCCTGGATTGAATTCACAGTCAGGCCACCGCTCCGGGGTCTGCGACCTACAGAATATGTGGGCTGAATGAGATCGTTCATGTCTGCCGTGCAGCGCCTTGGTCATGTCGCCATCCGCGTCAGCGACATGGAACGAGCTGTGAGTTTTTACACCGGCCTTGGCATGCGCATGGTTTGGGAGGCCAACGACTGGTGCTACCTCGAAGCTGGTGATTCCCGCGATGGTCTGGCTTTGCTGGGGCCTAAATACAAGGCTGCAGGTCCCCATTTCGCCTTCCATTTCCGCGATCGCGCAGATGTGGATGTGGTTCATGACCGCTTGAAGGCTTCAGGTGTCGCGGTGGGTGGTGTTCATGACCATCGCGACGGCACGGCATCCTTTTACCTACGCGATCCCGAAGGCAACTGGTTGGAGATGCTCTATGAGCCTCCAGGGGGAATCCCCACCAATCAACCTGGAGTCGCTCAGCCCGATTGATGTCCGCTCTTGTAGAAACGCTGGAGCTGCTCGAGTGGCCGCGCCTCTGCCAGCATCTCTCCAGCTTCACCAGCACGCTCCAGGGGCGACGTCACTGCTGCCAAGGTTTACTGCCGGAATCTCTTCCTGAAAGCCTCATCCTTCAGGCGAAAACGCAGGAGATGGCAAGCCTGGACGGCCTTTTAGATGGAGGCCTCAGCTTCCAAGGGGTGGCTGATCTTGATCTGATTCTGCTGCGTTGCAGCAAGGGAGGTGTTGCCTCCGGTGAGGAGCTGCTCGCAGTTGCCGACACCCTGGCTGCAGCGCGTCGTCTGCGCCGACAGATCGATGATCCTGAGCTCAGGCCGGTGTGCACTGCTCTGCTCTCGGATGTGGCCACCTTGCCGGAGCTGGAACAACGCCTGAAGTTCGCCATTGAAGAAGGAGGTCGCGTCGCCGATCGCGCCAGTGCCTCGCTGGAGGGACTCCGTCGGCAATGGCAAGAGCTGCGGTCACGCAGGCGCGACAAATTGCAGGATGTGATCCGGCGCTGGGCAGCACATCTTCAGGACACGGTGATCGCTCAGCGGCATGGACGACCTGTGCTCGCTGTGAAAGCTGGAGCTGGTGGCCAGTGCCCGGGCATGGTTCATGACAGTTCCGCCTCGGGCAGCACAGTGTTCGTGGAGCCCAAGTCGGTTGTCGATCTGGGGAATCGGTTGGCGGATCTCGACGGCAGGATCCGTGAGGAGGAGCAGCGTGTTCTCGCCGAACTCAGTGCTGCTGTTGCTGAGCAGGTCGATGGTTTGCTCGCACTGATGGCGGTGCTATTGGAGCTAGACGTGGCTCTGGCACGAGGTCGTTACGGGCAGTGGCTGGGTGCTGTTCCCCCTCGGCTCGAGGCCGCAAGTGATGCTCCGTTCACACTGCAGAATCTGCGTCATCCTCTGCTGGTGTGGCAGGAGCGCAAAGAGCAGGGGCCATCGGTCGTTCCCGTCAGCGTTGATGTCTCGGCTTCTCTGAGGGTGGTTGCGATCACGGGGCCAAACACCGGTGGCAAGACCGTCACGCTCAAAAGTCTTGGGCTTGCTGCACTGATGGCACGTGCAGGGCTCTGGCTCCCCTGCACTGGCAGCCCAACCCTGCCTTGGTGTGCCCAGGTTCTTGCTGATATCGGCGATGAGCAATCACTGCAGCAGAGCTTGTCCACCTTTAGTGGCCATATCAAGCGCATCAGTCGCATCCTGGAGTCGATCGGCTCGGGCCCAGCTCCTGCTCTGGTGCTGCTTGATGAAGTGGGAGCCGGTACGGATCCCAGCGAAGGCAGTGCTCTGGCCACGGCTTTGTTACGTGAGCTGGCCGATCGTGCAAGGCTCACCGTGGCCACGACCCATTTCGGTGAGCTCAAGGCTCTCAAGTACAACGATCCCCGTTTTGAGAATGCGTCGGTTGCTTTCGATAGTGAAAGCCTCTCTCCGACGTACCACTTGCTCTGGGGAATTCCTGGTCGAAGCAATGCTCTCGCCATCGCCACGCGGCTCGGTCTAGATGCCGGGGTGATTGATCAAGCTCGCAGCCTTCTCTCACCACGCGGGGATGGGGAGGCCAACACTGTGATCCGTGGACTAGAGGAACAACGTCAGCGTCAGCAGGCTGCTGCCGAGGATGCAGCTGCCCTCTTGGCCCGAACTGAACTGCTGCATGAAGAACTGCTGAAGCGTTGGGAGACACAGAAACAACATTCCGCTGAACGGCAGGAACGGGGCAGGCAGCGCCTCGAGACCTCGATTCGCTCAGGGCAGAAGGAAGTACGGCAACTCATCCGTCGTCTCCGTGACGATCAGGCCGATGGTGAAACGGCACGGAAAGCCGGTCAGCGTCTGCGCAAGCTCGAAGACCGTCATCGACCTGAGCCAGAGCGACGACAGCATCTGGGTTGGCGCCCTCAGGTGGGTGATCGCATCCGTGTGCTGGCACTCGGCAAAGCTGCTGAGGTACTGGCTGTTTCCGACGATGGCTTGCAGCTGAATGTGCGCTGTGGGGTGATGCGAAGCACCGTTGAGCTTTCAGCTGTGGAGAGTCTTGATGGACGCAAACCTGAACCTCCAGCACCCGTGGTTCAGATCAAGGCGCGCCGAGGCAGTGGCGCTGCTGAGGTGCGGACCTCACGCAACACAATTGATGTGCGGGGCATGCGTGTGCATGAAGCTGAGGCTGCTGTTGACGATGTTCTGCGAGGGGCAAATGGCCCTGTCTGGGTGATCCATGGCATCGGCACCGGTCGCCTCAAACGTGGCTTGCGCGACTGGTTGGCTTCACTGGACTACGTGGAGCGTGTGCTGGATGCTGAGCAGGGTGATGGTGGCGCTGGATGCAGTGTCATCTGGGTGCGCTGAAGAGGGCTTCGCTTCAGGTCAGATCGGGAAGCACCGGTGTGTCGTCTCGTTCTGATGGGGGTGTCGGCATCGGAATGGCGTCCCCCTGGTCGTCAAATAGGCGCCATCCATGGGGATCAGCATCGAGATGAATGCGACTGCCTGGTATTGCTCTGAGACCTGGATCTGCCCTGACCTGTACCAAGTGCTCCCCATCGAGCAGCCTGCAAGTGATCAGCTGTTCGTTGCCCAGCACTTCACTGTGACTGACGTCTGCTTGCAGGTTTCGGTTGGTGGCAGGTGCCACCTTGAGATTTTCGGGACGAATGCCTCCATGGAGCCGTTGGCCCTCGAAACCTGCCAGTGCAGCACTGAGGGGACCCTCCACACTCACCCGGCGTTCGCCCAGGTGGAGTGTCTGGCTGCGACCCACCTGGACTGGCAGCACATTCATGGGAGGGCTGCCGATGAACTGGGCCACAAACAGGTTTGATGGCCAGCGGTAGAGCTCCATCGGTGTGCCCAGTTGCTGAAGCCGCCCGTGATTGAGCACGGCGATCCGGTGACCCATGGTCATGGCCTCCACCTGGTCGTGGGTCACGTAAAGAGTGGTGGTCCCCAGCTGACGCTGGAGGTCCACGATGCGAGTACGGGTGCTGCCGCGCAGCTTGGCATCGAGATTGCTCAGCGGTTCGTCCATCAGAAAGACATCCGGCTGACGCGCCATGGCTCTCCCGAGCGCCACCCGTTGTTTCTGACCACCGGATAACTCCTTGGGCCGTCGATCCAGCAGCTGATCTAATTCGAGAGCCCGGGCCACCTCCAGCACCCGATGTTCCACCTTCGCTTCCCGTTCAGATCGGACTTGAAGCAGGCGCGGCAGCTCGCGTGTGCTGCGATGCAATTGGTCATGGAGCTGCTCGATGGCACGGCGGCGGCGGCTGCGACGCAGTCCGAACCCGAGGTTGTCGCGAACGCTGAGATGCGGATACAGCGCATAGCTCTGGAACACCATCGCCACATTGCGCTTGGCAGGCCTCAGCTTGGTTACAGCTTGCTGCCCCACCAGGATTTCACCTGCACTGGGTGTCTCAAGGCCTGCCATCAGCCTGAGCAAGGTGCTCTTACCGCAGCCGGAAGGACCGACCAGAACCAGAAATTCACCATCTTCAATCGACAGTGAGAGGTCACGAATCACCTCGACGGGCCCCCCCCCACCACGACCTGGATAGCTCTTGCTGAGCGCCTCGAAGCGAACGCCGGCCAAGCTCAATCTCCCGTGCCTCGCGATCCTAGGGTTGGTGACTGGTCCCGATCGAAGCTTTTCGTGCAGTTCATCGACCAGGCGCGCATCACCGTCCGTGGCGGCCGTGGCGGTGATGGCATCGTGGCCTTCCGTCGTGAGAAGTACGTTCCAGCCGGTGGTCCCTCAGGTGGGGATGGGGGGCATGGATCCCACGTGGTCCTCGAGGCTGACTCGAATCTTCAGACGCTGCTGGATTTCAAGTACAAGCGACTGTTTGCAGGCACTGATGGTCGTCGGGGCGGCCCCAATCGCTGCACCGGTGCGTCTGGCCAGCCTCTGGTCATTCATGTTCCCTGCGGAACGGAGGTGCGACATCTCACCACCGGCATCCTCATGGGTGATCTGACCGCGCCTGGAGAGCAGCTCATGGTGGCGTTCGGAGGCCGCGGCGGTCTGGGAAATGCCCACTATCTGAGCAACCGCAACCGTGCGCCCGAAAAGTGCACTGAAGGTCGCGACGGAGAGGAGTGGCCTCTCCAGCTTGAATTGAAGCTGCTGGCCGAGGTCGGAATCATCGGTTTGCCCAATGCCGGCAAAAGCACGTTGATCAGCGTCTTGTCTGCAGCCCGTCCCAAGATCGCCGATTACCCCTTCACAACCTTGGTGCCCAATCTCGGTGTGGTGCGCCGTCCGACCGGAGATGGCACGGTCTTTGCCGATATTCCTGGCCTGATTGCCGGTGCCGCCCAGGGTGCCGGACTCGGGCATGATTTTCTTCGCCACATCGAGCGCACCCGCCTGCTGATTCACGTCGTGGATGGAGGGGCGGATGATCCACTGGGTGATCTAAAGGTGGTGGAGAAGGAGTTAGAGGCTTATGGCCATGGCCTGGTGGATCGTCAGCGCTTGCTCGTGGTGAACAAGCTTGAGCTTCTGGATGAGTCGGGTCGCGACGCATTAGTGGAGGCTCTGGAACAAGAAAGTGGTCGGAGGCCACTGTTGATTTCAGCTGTGATGGGTCAAGGACTGAAAGATCTGTTGAATCAGGTCTGGATCGAACTGGGCGTCTGAGCCATTTGTTTCATCCATTGACTTCATCCATTTGTCGAGAAGCGTGTTCGGGCTCCCACGAAGACTTGTGCGTTCAGCGTTGGATGGCGATAACGGGAACAATGAGAGAACGTCCGATGACCTTCTTCACCTGTTTCGACACCCAGGGCCAGTTGATCGCTCGCTGTCAAACGCCCCAGCAAATCGAGGCCCTGCGCCGTCGCGGTCGTCCAATTGCTGGAGTGCATGCCATGAAGCCAGAGGAAGCCGTGGTGTGCAGCCTCACAGGCAGCCCTGCCGATTTCAACGAAGATCAGTGACCCACGCGGCATGGTTCACCATGCCGAGCTCTTGATCGTGGCTGCTCAACAAAAAAGCGGGGTTTGATCCCCGCTTTTTTGTTGAGTTGATTGCGCAGCGCACGATTCAGTCGTCATAAACGCGGCACTCATCAGCTTCCGGGTTGTTTTCGCAATAGAGCTCAATGGGAGTGGGATCGTGGCTGTCGCCGGGATGCTCCTTCTTGTAGTCCTGCAGGGACTCAAGCTCTTCGCTGAAGTGGCGAACCTTGGCATCGTTGCCCTCTGCCTTGGCAGCTTCGAGCTCGCTCTGGTCCTTCTTGATGTGTTCGTCGATGGATTTCATGGAGTCGTTGGCGTGTCCCAACCAATGTCGACGCCCACACCATACGGCCGTTGCGCCGTGCTGCCAGCTGCCAGACATCAGACCTCGTTTCCGTATCAACACTCATGACTTGGTCGGGTGACCTCGGCTACCAGCAAAGAAGAAAGGGTTCGTGGTCATGGTGCGAATCAGGCAACGACAGGGGCGCCACTTCATGGATGAAGAGGGCCGCATGTTCTGGATCAATGGTCCGGAGAACTTCTGCTATCTCTCAGAACAGCGTCAATGGCGTTGCGGTCTGAGCTTTCAGGAGGTTCTTGAGTGGAAGCAATGTGCTCCTTCAGGGCTGGTGAGTCAGCGCTTCAGCTCACTACAGGCCGCCTGCGAGGCCTTCGAGCACAACCAGATTTTTTGGTCGCATGATCTTTACCTGCGTCGCATGGGTGACCAGATGGCCTTGCATCGCTCAGCGGACGATTACCGCCCCACCGTGATGAAACTGGCCGAAGCCTCTGGTCAAGCAGTGAGACCAGCGCCGTGGAGTGGTCGCCCCTCCACGCCATTGAGTTGTCCTGTTCCCTTAATGAACTCCAACGTGGGTCTGGTTGGTGACCCTGGCGGAGAACTGACGCATCCTCGTCGTCGTCGCCGTTCTCTCAGGGAACCAGTTCACTGAGTTCCAGCCAGCGTTCTTCACTGGTTTCGAGCGCTTCCAGCAGGCTGGCCAAATCGTGGCTCAGGCTGGTGAGATCGCCTTGGCCGCTGGAGATGGCTTGCTCGAGGTCTGCTTTGCGCTGCTCCATCTGAGGTAGTTCATGTTCCAGTGATTCCAGTTCTCGTGATTCCTTGAAACTGCGTCGACGTGGACCCTGGTTCTTCGAAGCCAGCTCTTTGCTGGTTTGCTCCTCATTGGAGCGATTGCGGTTGCCTTCAGCCGCGGCACTCTTTTCTTGGTTCCGGCGATGGTCAAGAAAGGCGCTGTAGTTGCCTTCAAAACGCTGCAGACGTCCTTGCTCGAAGCAGAACAGACGATCGACGGTTCGATCCAGAAAGTAGCGGTCGTGAGAAACCACCACCACACAGCCGCGAAAGTCTTCGAGCAGATCTTCCAGAACGCTCAGCGTTTGAACATCGAGATCGTTGGTGGGTTCATCCAGCAGCAAAACGTTGGGAGCCTGAATCAGCATTCGACACAGACTCAGCCGTCGTCGCTCCCCTCCTGACAACTTGCTGAGCGGACTGTGCTGCTGAGCGGGCGGGAATAGAAATCGCTCCAACAGCTGGGAGGCACTCAGTTGCTCTCCTCCTAAATCAATTCGAGATGCGGCCTCTTCGACGAATTCGATCACCTTGCGCTCGAGTCCACGCCCTTCTGTGAGTGCATCGGTGTGCTGATCGAGATAGCCGAGATGCACTGTTTCTCCAAGGCGGAGACTGCCAGCAGTGGCTTGCCGCCGTCCGGCGATCAGGTCCAGCAGGGTGGATTTGCCGCTGCCATTGGGTCCGATGATGCCGACCCGATCCTCGGGACTGAAGCTGTAGGTGAAATCCTTCAGAAGGACCGGGCCGTCGACCTGGCCATCAGCGGTGACCGTCAGTTGCTCAGCTTCGATCGCGAGCTTGCCGATCCGACGGCTGACGCTGCTCATCTCCAGTTGGCTGCGATTGGTTTTCGGGGGTGCTGCCCGCATCTCCTCGATTCGCTGAATGCGAGCTTTCTGCTTGGTGCTCCGCGCCTTGGGGCCCTGACGCAGCCAGGCCAGTTCCCGTCGCATCACGCTCTTGAATCGGGCAGCTTCAGCGGCTTCTGAGACCTCCTGGTCAGCTTTGCGCTGCAGATAAGCGCTGTAATTGCCATCAATGCTGGAGGCCTGTCCCCTCTCCACTTCCACAATTCGGCGTGTCACACGGTCGAGCACATAACGGTCGTGGGTGACGAGCACCACAGCTCCTGGGTACCGATCCAACCAGCTCTGCAGCCATTCCACAGCCGCTGCATCCAGATGGTTTGTCGGTTCGTCCAGGAGAAGCACATCTGGGCCGGCAACCAGTGCCGAGGCCAGGCCCACTCGCTTGCGATAGCCCCCGGATAAATCCTCCACCGGGCGGTGTAGATCGCTGATTCCCAGGCGCTGCAGCACTTCCTGGCACTGTTGCTCAAGCCCCCAGGCTCCCTCCTCGTCCATGCGTTCGCTCAGAGCACCGAGTTCTCGCATCAGCGTTGTGTCGTCAGGAGACTGGGCCACCGCCTCAGAGACGGCGCTGAAGCGCAGCAGGAGCTCCCGCTTTTCTCCACAGCCGGCCAGCACCTGTTCCAGCACGGTGAGCCCAGGCTCCACCGTGCTGTCCTGACCAACCAGCTCAATTCTCAGACGGGAGGAACAGCGCCGCTCTCCGCCTCCAAGTGGTTCCTTTCCTGACAGAACCCGCAGAAGAGTGGATTTACCGGCTCCATTCGGTCCGATCAATCCAACCCTGTCCCCTTCACGGATATGCAGCGTGAGGTCCTCGAACAGGGTTCGGATGCCGAAATCTTTGGAAGCACCAACCAGGCTGATCAGACTCACGAGCCTGCTTCCTCGCGCTGGGCGTCTAGATAAGCAAACACGCTCTTGTCTCCAACATCAGCTGCTGCCTCCATGCCGAATTTCCGCACGGCGAGCACGACCAGCAGCAGCCCGGCGACCAGCACCAACATTCCGCAGGCGCCGTTGCCAATCAGCCCCAGCAGCCGTCCCAGAAGAGCTATGGGAAGGAGCAATGTGAGGCCCACGGCCTCCGGACGACGAAAGCAGAAGAATTCCTTGAAGCCGATCCCGGTAAGAGCTGCAAACATCGGTCCAATGGCCAGGAGCCATCGGGGTTGGATCGCCAGCGTGTCGAGGGCTTCATGGGCTGATGTTTGAAGCATCAGCACCAGCCACCCCAGACAGCCAAGCAGCCAAAACAGCTGCAGCGCTTGATGCAGCGGTCGCAGATAAATATGAATCCACTGCAGGGCCAGCCCGAGGCTGACGCCTAGAGGCAGAAGCCAAAGCCAGGCCCAATGCCCCCCCACCAGCCACCACTGCAGCAGCCCGGCGCTCAGCGAGATGCCGCTGACCAGCAGACAGATCCTGTAACGCTGAACCTCCTCTCTATCCGTCGACGTAATGGTGAAAGGTCCATACATTCCGTCGAACTGGGGATCGGCGGTTGTCATGGCTGGGGAATGGTGCTGTTCACCAGTGTGCTCAGCTTCGGGCCTTGCGGAACGATTCCGCCGGGATTCAGAGGAAAGAGGGCGCCGAAGTAGTCATGGCGCCAGGCTGCAGCGTCGCAGGTGGCCTCCACTCCAGGCAAAGCCATGAACCGTTGTCGCCATTTCCACAGTTCAGGCAGCATCCAAAGGGGTTTTGCGCTGCATCCGAACAGGGGGGCGTAGACAGCCTCCCAGCGAATCAGGCTTGGGAACAGGCGGACGTCGGCAAGGGTCAGGGTTGTACCGCAAAGCCATGGCCCCTCCTTGCTAAGACTTCGTTCAATCTCCTCAAGAGCATCAGCCATGGCGGCACTTGCCTGGTCATAGGCCGACTGATTCCGGGCAAAGCCGCAGCGGTAAACCCCGTCGTTCACCGCTGGCTGTAGAAGCTCCTGCCAGCTTTCAATCCGTTCCTGCAGGCTGACAGGAGCCAGGTCGGGGGCTTCAGGTGCTGTAGGCCAGCGATTCAGAGCCAAGGTGAGTGGCGTGCTGTCGTTGCCGAGAAGCCGTGGCTGCTGTTGTTCGTTGCGGCCAGGATCCACCAGCACCGGCACCGTCGCTCGCAGACTGGGTTCCGCCCCACAGCGGCGATACAGCTCCAACAGGCTGGTGCAGCCCAGCCAGCTGGGATCCAGTCGCCATCGTCCCTCCTCGTGGTCAGCCTTGGCGGTGATCACCTCAAGACTGCTTTCAAGACCTCGCAGCTTCACCATCAGCCAGGTGCGGTGTGCCCACGGACAGCTGCGTCCGATCAGCAGCCGAGGTCGTCGGTTTGGGGCTCGCTCCTGCAGATCCTCTGCCTCCGGGACCGACGTTTGCATCGGAGCGCTGTCTGGCCTTTGGTAGTTGCCCTGGTCATCCGCGGGCCCTAGCCCTGTCATCAGGCGTTGCCACTGCCACTGCCAGCCCTTTCGCACACTGCGAACGATCAGTGGAGGAATCGACATCACGGTTCCGTTTCAAGGCATTGTCCTTCAGGCTGTGGATGAGTGCAGCGACCTGATGGCAAGCCCCCGAGTGCTGGTGGTGGCTGGTACCCACGGCAATGAAGTCAATGCTCCCTGGCTTCTGGAGCAATGGGCTGTTCAGAAGGAGCTAATTGACGCGTGTGGATGTGTCGTTCAAACAGTGATTGGTAATCCGGAGGCCCGCGCCGTGGGTCGTCGTTATTGCGATCGCGATCTCAATCGTTCCTTCCGTCCCGATCTCCTGCAGCAAAGCGCGACCAACCCCGAGCAGTGCGATCGTGAAATGCTGAGAGCCCTGGAACTGCAGCGCATGTTCGGGCCTGAGGGCCAAACACCCTGTGACCTGGTGGTTGACCTGCACAGCACCACAGCTGCGATGGGTAACTGCCTGGTGGTGTACGGCCGCAGGCCAGCTGACCTGGCCCTAGCTGCGCTGGTCCAGTCATCGCTGGGGCTACAGGTCTATCTGCATGAAGCCGATGTCGCGCAACAGGGCTTCATGGTGGAGCGTTGGCCTTGCGGACTTGTGATTGAAGTGGGGCCAGTGCCTCAAAGTGTTCGTAGGCATGACATCGTTCAACAGACGCAGCTGGCGCTTCAGGCGGTGTTTGAGGCCATTGCGAAAGTCGTCTCAGGCCAAGCCTGTTACCCAAAGAAGCTGGTGCTCCACCGTCACCTCAAAAGCCTTGATCTGCCGCGAGATGCTTCAGGTGAGGCGGCTGCACTGATTCACCCGCAGCTTCAGGACCGCGATTGGATCCCCCTTCGCTGCGGTGATCCGCTGTTTGTTTCAGCTCAGGGAACAACCATTACCTATGAGGGGCCGGACGGATCCATCCCTGTCTTCATCAATGAAGCGGCTTACGCGGAAAAGGCCATTGCCCTCAGCCTCACGAGCCGTGAGGAATGGCCCCTGTCCCAGAGCTGGACAGAGGCCCTTGCTCTTTTGCTGAACGGGAATCAGCGCGGCGACCCGTTGTAAATGATGCTGAGGACACTGCGACCGTCTGGAGCAATCTGAATTTCGGTTTCCGTGGTGGCATCGCTGCCGTCCTCAGGCCAGCCCGGATCTCCACCAAGGAAGCTGTAGGTGTAACCACTGGGAGAGTCATCGACAAGACAATCTCCGCCGCCCGAGCTGGTCTTGAACATGCAGGGCTGGGGGCGGTAGACGCTGAGCCCACCGTTCTCGGTCACAGCTGTGTTGCGCGCCAGATTTAAGGCACGCACCTGGGATGCTGGCACTGGTGCCTGTGCCATGACTGGGGCGCCTGTAAAAGCGCCTGTCCCAGCGATCACAGCCAGGGCGGTTACTGAAGAGAGGTTCATGACCTTGGTTAAGACCCTTCTATCGGAGACAGAGCAACAGCGTCTGTCAACTAATCCGTTGTGGTCTGTTGACCGGGGATTAGGGGATCGGACCGTTGTAAGGAACAGCCAGGATTCGCTCTCCGTCTTGTGAGACGAGCACTCTCGTTTCCAAAGTGGGACGCGGGGGTGATTGCTGCTGCCAGCCTGGTGGGCCGCCGAGGAAACCGAACAGAAAACCCTGATCCGATTTGGAGATCAGGCATGAGCTTGCCCCTGTCTCATACATGCATGCTGCGGCGCGGTAAGACGCGAGCCCACCGTTCAAAGACTCCGCTCGCATCCTTGCGAGGTTCGCTGCCTTCGGCTGGGCGACTGGCAAAGAGGGTGCAGCTTGCACAGCACCGATGCCTCCCAGGCAGAGCGCAAGCCCGGTGGCGGCTGTCAGCAGTCGGTTCATGGTTTTCCTGTCTGCGCTCACAGCCTGATGCCCATGGTTCGTCAATGGTGTTTCTCGGGAGTGGGAAGGCATGTCTCGCTGTGACTGGGGATCCGATTCACTCCCTAGAGATGCTTATCCACAGGCCCATGTGCCCTGCTCGAGCGTGCAGGGCAAGCTGCTGACCTTGCCATTTTCCCAATAGATCCTCAGCCGATCGTCGGCGGTGCCGCTGCGGAAGGTGATGGATTTGATCGGCCCGGGTGGGACACGCTCTCCCCTGTCGTCACTACCAGGCATGTTTTTGCTGACTCGTCGTTCAAGCTGGTCGACACGGTTTTGCAGCTCGCTGATTTGCGCGTCGCGACTGATGTTTGTTGATGGTTGAGTGTCAGCCCGTTTCTGGCAGGCACTGGTCAGAGCCGCTGTCATGACGGCGGTCAGAGCCATGGCCAGCGATCGAACGGCGGGGGCTGAAGACGGATGCATGGCCGCGGCGTTATGGATTGATTCAGTGTGGGTGTTCAGCCAGTTTCGACCAGTCGTTCACTCCAGTAAACGACTGCGCCCTGAGATTCCAGTTCATGACGCCTGTGGCGCGCTGCCTTGGTGGGAACGGTTTCCTCAAGACGCTGTCCTGCGATCAACCAACGAATGAGGACCACAGGCGTCTCCTGAGACACAACCTGAGAACCTTAAGTGATCCTTTAGGGGCTTTGGCTTTGGGCGGGTCGCGCCTGAGCGAGGTCTCAATGGTTCTTCACGTCGGCTTCATAAAGCAAGCGACATCTTGCGCAATGTTGCTTTACAATCACGCTTGGCAGGGCTTCCTGCCCTTCCGTAACCGTCTCCTCGGAGACATTCTTTCCCGTTCTCATGACCACCACCATTCAGCAGCGCTCCGGCGCTAATGGCTGGCAGCAGTTCTGCGAGTGGGTCACCTCCACCAACAACCGCCTCTATGTGGGCTGGTTCGGTGTGCTGATGATCCCCACCCTGCTGGCTGCCACCACCTGTTTCATCGTTGCGTTCATCGCAGCACCCCCCGTCGACATCGACGGCATCCGTGAGCCCGTTGCTGGCTCCCTGATCTATGGCAACAACATCATCTCTGGTGCTGTTGTTCCCTCCTCGAATGCCATCGGCCTTCACTTCTATCCCATCTGGGAAGCTGCTTCTCTCGACGAGTGGCTGTACAACGGCGGTCCTTACCAGCTGGTTGTCTTTCACTTCCTGATCGGCATCTTCTGCTACATGGGTCGCGAGTGGGAACTCTCCTACCGCCTCGGCATGCGCCCCTGGATCTGCGTTGCTTACAGCGCACCTGTGGCTGCTGCCTCCGCCGTGTTCCTGGTTTACCCCTTCGGTCAGGGTTCCTTCTCTGACGGCATGCCCCTGGGCATCTCCGGCACCTTCAACTTCATGTTGGTGTTCCAGGCCGAGCACAACATCCTGATGCACCCCTTCCACATGCTTGGTGTGGCTGGCGTCTTCGGTGGTTCACTGTTCTCCGCCATGCACGGTTCACTGGTGACCTCCTCCTTGGTTCGTGAAACAACCGAGAGCGAGTCCCAGAACTACGGCTACAAGTTCGGCCAAGAGGAAGAGACCTACAACATCGTGGCTGCCCACGGTTACTTCGGTCGCCTGATCTTCCAATACGCGTCGTTCAACAACAGCCGTAGCCTGCACTTCTTCCTGGCTGCCTGGCCCGTTGTCGGCATCTGGTTCACCGCCCTTGGCGTGTCAACCATGGCCTTCAACCTGAACGGTTTCAACTTCAACCAGTCCATCCTTGATGGTCAGGGCCGCGTCCTGAACACCTGGGCTGATGTGCTGAACCGCGCCAACCTCGGCATGGAAGTCATGCACGAGCGCAACGCTCACAACTTCCCCCTCGACCTGGCTGCTGCTGAGTCCACTCCTGTGGCTCTGCAAGCTCCCGCCATCGGTTGATCTGGAATCAACAAACGATTCAGGTCAACTGAATCGGAAAGCCCCCTCTCACGAGGGGGCTTTTTGCTGGCTGCCTGGTCGGTCAGTGAGCTCTCAGATCAGTCATTCAGTGATCCGCTTTGCCATAGCAGGCTTCTGCGGCGAGCCACGGGAAAACCAGAAACACTCACCTGGGCAGGGAGACCATCACTGTCCATGGGCTGCATGGTGTTGAGATCAATGGTCGTTTCCCGAATCAGCTTCGAGGGTCGAGACCACTCAAGAAGCGTCAGAGATGGTGGTGAAGTCACACTGCTGCCTATGATCCGGCGTGGTCCGCTGCCCATTGCTCCCAGGCTTAGCAGCCGTAAACCCAGTGATTCAGAGGGGTACCAGGCGTGGTGGTGACCCGAGATCACCAGATCAACCCTTCCCCTTCGCATCAAACCGGCTAGCTCCTGAGGATTGGCGATGCATTCTCCAGAGCGCGCCCGTCCTTCGCTGAAGGCAGTGAGCGGCAGATGGCCCATCACCAGGCAGAGATCGTCAGGTTGGCGATGGGTGGAGATCAATGCTGCCTCGATCCATCGTCGTTGTGAAAAATCAACGTTGGCTGAAGAGGCATCGATTACGACCAAAAACAGTCCAGGACGTCTCCATACGTACTGAAAGGGAAATCGCTCGCTTTGAATGAACCCGGATTGCAGATCTCCGCGATTCCCGTGCCAGAACAGACCAGCCTGCTGGCGCTCACGCCCGTAGATCCAGCCTCCTTGATCTTGTTGACTCGATCCATCGTGATTGCCAATGGCGGGGAGCAAAGGAATCCCTGCTTGTTGAAGCGGTGCTCGAACCGTTTGTTCAAGACCAGCCCACATCTCCTTGAGCTGGCTGTTGGTTAGCGATCTTTTTTGGCCAGCCACCATGTCTCCAGCACAAAGCACGAGGTCGGGTTGTTGCCGCAACAGCAACGCCACTCCACGCTCAACGGCCCTGCTGTAACTCGTGCTTCCGTAGGAACCGTTGAGGTCGCTGATCAAGCCCAGTTTCAACCCGCCAAGGGTCTGAGTGGAGACTGAGCCCAGCTGTTGTGATCCGGTCTTTCGCGACAGGCCATCCAGGATGCCGCCTGAAAGAGCTGCGCCAGCGATCAGCCTTAGAAAAGTTCGGCGTCCGGTCGGGTTCATCTGCCGAGTTTATGGCCGGAATCAATGCATGGATGGCATCAGATTCCGGATGATTTGCTGAAGGTTGCGTCCTGTAATCCCTTCAACAACTGGCAAGAAGATGGTGTCCACTCAGAAAGACTGTCATGGGGCATCGAACGCATTGCCGGAATGTTGTGACAGCGGATTGTTTTCGGGCTGGCCAGTCTCAGCCTGTTTGATTGGTGAGGGTCGTTCGATCTCAGGCTGCTCGAATTCCTGAGCAGCAGGAATCACTTTTTTCGGCCCAACCACATCAACAGCGGTGCGTTGGACGACAAGCTGGTAATTACTCTGTAAGAGTTTGTTGATCTCCTCTTGTACCAAGGTGACCTGTTTGTAGCTCGGAAGGTCGGGATCCGTCACACGAACAATGATCCGAATAATTCCTTCTTCTTTATTCTTACCTGTTTTGGTTGTTTTCCAGTCAATGTCAACATGCTCCACATCAACTAATTCCGAATCGCTGAAGGTCAGAGTTTCATTGACAAGAAATTTACGAACCGTTTGTTCCACCATGGATTGCCTATTTTCTCGATTGGCTTGAGTCAGTAATCCGATGAAGCTGCCTCCCAGTGGAATCAGCAACAGGCCTGTGAGTGTGAAGCTGGCCACACTGAGTCGACTTCGGATCAGTTCATGGCGGAATTCGGGGTCTTTCCAGGCCATCAGGACCAACCCGCCCGTGAGAATTCCCAGAAGATTGGTGGCGAAAAGCAATCCAGCTCCGCGGGCATCACTCCAGCTCTGGTGAGACAGCAACAGTCCCATCACGCAGACAGGAGGCACTAGAGCCACGGCGATTGCCGTTCCCGCCAGCGAACTCACGGCATCGCTTCGCAACTTCGCATAGGTCGCTAGACCTCCTGCCACGAGTGCGATTCCCAGATCAAGCAAATTGGGCGAGGTCCTGGCCAGAACCTCAGTGCCGAACTGTGGCAAGCCAGTGACTGAACCGAGCAGAAAGGAGAGCAGCGTGGTGCTCAAAACCCCCACCAGCAGAGTGCGCAGAGATCGACCCAGCAGCCTTACTTCCCCCAGCAGGATGGCGAAGGCTGCCGCCCTGAGAGGCATGATCCATGGCGCCACCACCATGCCGCCGATGACCACTGCAGAGCTGTTAGCAAGCAGGCCCAGGGTCGAGATCAGGCTTGCTCCAATACTGAGCACAATGAACACCTCATCCAAGGTGGCATCGCGCATGTGACTGCGACGTAGTTGACTGATTTTGCGGCTGGACAAGCTGCCCGACTCCATGAACTCGTCAATGGTGAGCGCAGTCTGATTGTTGGCGCTCACCTGTTCAGGTTCGAGTGACGCAAAGATTTCCGATCTAAGGATTCACGAATTGTTCTGAGCTTTTCAACGGTTGGTTGTCTGCTGCTCTGTGCATCACAAGCTGAGCCAACGACTCAACGAATGCAATGACGTCACTGCTCTAAATCGTTTGATGAGTTTTTCTGGATTGTCGGAAGGTCGTGCTTTTGCCACAGCTTTTGGCAACGAGCGCTGGGGAGAGTTCATTCAGCCAAAATCAAGCGTGATCGTATTCGCCAGTACCAACTTCCAAATCATTAAAGATTTGATTGCTGTTGTAATGCTGGATTCCAGCAGTCCTTCCATTAAGTTGTGAAGCCGTCTTCCGCGCGATGTCTCCCTCTGACTTGTCTTCTTTGGAGTGGGAAGCAGATGGTGAAATGTCTGCTCAAGACACCTGGGATCTTGTGAATCGTTTGGCGAAAGTTGAAGAACAGGAAAAAGCATCGAGTTTGTTGCAGCTGTCTTCAAAGCACAGCCATTCCAAAGGCAGGAAGTCTCAGCTTGAAAACTAATTCGGCAGCGGTCAAATTTTAAACAATAATGAGTGTTTTCTTGATTGAATTCAGAAAGACGATAAAGTAGTAAATTGATATAAATTAGCATCATTTTCTTTTTATTGGCTCGCTCCTTGAGTGCATTGTTTTGGCTGTCAGGAGAGTGACTTGTTTAATGTCTGGCCTTAATCGAAATCTATGTGCAGATCAGCGCAGTACATGGGAATGCTTGAAGTTTGCTTGAGCTTTGAGCTCATTGAGGTTGCTACTTAAATTCTCAACGATTGCTTCCGTTGTCTCTATGGGGATCAGCTGTCCTGTGAAGTCACAGGCAACGTTTATTTGCGACGCTTGGTCAGATCACCGAAGTCATCGTCGTTGGGTTGCATGAATTGCCAGACGACTGGCACCGTGAACACCACAACAAGCCCGATGGTGGCCCAAATTGCAACGGTGTAGTCGCCCATTGAATCCATTCCTGCAGCGGTGACCATAACGGGAAACCGTCTGAACAGGCCATCATCCGCAATCCATGATTCCCAGCCAGTGAGGACGCGTTGCCTTGATGGCGCTGCTGTCCATTGTCTGGATTCAGTTGGTGCCCTTGTGTGGTCTTTGTCCGCCGACGCTTCCAGGAGGTGTGTGCATCGCGCTTGGCGTTGCTCTCCAGCAGGCTCTCCAATGCTTGGAGCCATGACCTATGGCACTTATGGGGCTTGAATCGTGCTCTTGTGGGCAGTGCGGTCTTCCCGGGACAAGTTGTTCGGCATTCACCTCTACATGTCCCACTGGATCGATTAAGGTTGGAACACGTTGGCCCTAAGAAGGGCGCAGTTCGATCTCAAACAGGCAACGGGGTTTGAGGCGCTGTAGGAGGTTCTAATGAACACCCTCGCAATGATCAAAGAAAAAGAGCTCAAAGCTCGTCGTCTTCATGACGCACAGCATTCTTTTGCTGCTTCGTCTGAGGGTTGTGATGTCACGTCGGCACACATGTCACCCACCAAGCTGGTGGATTGCACAATCTGATTTCAGTGATCGGATTTCGTGAATCCTTGCCCCGCCAATGCGGGGCTTTTTGGATGCGAGCAAACTTGCTTCGTGCTCATTGCCGACAGACGATATCTGAGTGGGTGTCTTGATTGTGTTCGTTTAGAACCCTCCGAATCGAAGGCACACTTCCAGGGCTCCAAGTCCGAACAGGAACGTGCCACCAAGAAACGCCAATTCTTTTTTACTCTTGGCCATGAGTCGAAGGGCGGGGCCCAGAAACAACGTTGGGCCAAATCTAAAGGAAATCTAAAGCCCCAGCATTTCGAAAGGTTGCCGTTTTAGCGCTCCCGCCTGCTTGCGTTGCACAGGTTCATGACATAGGCGTCACAAACCAGCTGGTTTGTGGTGTTGCTTGACAGATCTAAATACGTTTCAGAAGGAATAATCCGGAGCTACCAACCTTTGCGCTGAAATTTCAGGAGAGGCTGCGGGCTGAGCTGTTTTGGTTGGGCGTCAAAAAAACCTGTTCCAGCCGAAATCTTCGACTGCAACAGGGTTCAACACCGAAGCCGATGACCTGACTTGAACAGGCGACCCACGCTTTACGAAAGCGTTGCTCTACCGGCTGAGCTACATCGGCGACCTTAGGAAATTAACATTCAGGTTCACGCAAACAGCTTTTGAGCGCTGAACCCGAGGGAGATCAGGGGTTGGACCCGGCCATGCGGGAACGGCTGCTGCGTGAATCACGCACCCCCTGGCGTGGGCTGCGACGGTTGCTCTGGATCGCCTTGTTCGCTTCCGGAGGTCTCGGCCTCTTCGTGATGAGCTTCAGCATCAGTGCTGGCACCAGTGATGTCGGGACTGACCTGGCCATTCAGGTCGGGGCTGTGGTCCTCTTCGGGGGATTGCTCTGGTTCGATCGCGATCGGGGCGACGGCTGAAGCTGTTTCATCGTCGTTTTCTGCAGAGCTGATTTTGCTCTTTTCCGAGCTCTTTTCAGGTAAGTTTGAATTGGCTGCCGTCTCTGCGGATTCTGGTTGGGAGCTCGGTTCTGAATCGAGAGCTGGTTGCTGAGTTGATTGCTGATCAGTTTCAGCATTACTGCCGGCGACATCGCTGTCTGCAGTGCCCTCGCCATTCTGATTGTCGTCGTCGGGCTCTTTGAGGAGCTCTTGTTCAACGTCGATGGCTTCGACGTCAATAGAGGCCACTGCGTCATCCGCGTCTTGATCGTCTGCTGAGATGACCTCTTGATCCTCGTTGTTCGTTTCAGGCAAGTCCTCCACGAGGACCTCATCAGCATCGGTTTCAGCAGGATCAGTTTGGGGATCAGGCGCTGGATCAGCTGCTGATGGCTTGAGTTCGTCTTCGCTCTCGTCTCTGAGTGATGCCTTTGATGGCTGTCCAGGTTTCTCTGCGGCCTCCCATTCCAGAAGCGGCGGTTGCAGCAGCCCAAGGCCAAGGGACAGGTGGGTGGTCTGCAGCTCGGCAGGGATGATTGGTTTGAGGTCTGTGAAGCTCTGGTCGCTGCGCGTCAACAGCCAGATGGCCTGGAAGAGCTGTTGCCATTGCCAGAGGATGAGTGTTAGCAACGGTCCAGCCAGCAGCAACGCCGTCAGCCGGCTGCTGTTCTGCGTGGGCGAGAAGTTCACGACCAACAGAGCCGATTGGTCGACCCACCAAAACAGCGGCAGTAACAGCGCAATGCCGATGATCAAAGCTGCTTTCAGGCCAAGTGGCTGCTGAATGGCGCTGATGCGGCATTGATCAAGACTTCGCTTGGCAGGCGCAATGCGAACCAGGAGCAGTGATGCCCAGTCCGCGGAGCGCCGCCACAGCAGCACGCCGGGTGCGACGACAGCCAGGCCCCAGATCAGCAGACGCTCGAGAGCTGGGACCGGACCGTATGCAGGTCCGGCCAAGATGAGCCGCATCAGCTCGAGCTCCAGAGGAATGACGGCTAGCGCCATCAACTGAAGCCAGAGCAGTGGCTCTCGGCGGCTGATCATCAGGTGGTGAGCTTGCGGCGCTGAGTGACCATCTTGAAGGCTTCGATGCGATCGCCTTCTTGCCAGTTAGCGAAACGATCGGTGCCCACACCACACTCGAAACCAGTGGCCACTTCCTTGACGTCGTCTTTGTTGCGACGCAGTGAGTCGAGATCGCCGGCATAGACAATCTCCTTGCCGCGGTGGACCCGAACCTTGCAGTTGCGCTGAATTTTGCCAGTCGTGACATAACAACCGGCCACAGCACTCTTGCCAATGGTGAACACGGCGCGGACTTCAGCTTCACCCAGGGCTTCCTCGACAAGCTCGGGTTCGAGAAGACCTTCCATCGCCAACTGGATGTCTTCCAGCAGCTTGTAGATCACGTCGTAATCACGGACATCCACGCTGTTGGCATCAGCAGCCTTTCTGGCGCCTGAAGCCATCGAGGTGTTGAAGCCAATAATCACGGCTCCGGAAGCAGCTGCGAGGTCCACATCGGTCTCGGTGACTTCCCCAGGTGCTGAAAGCAGAACTCGCACTTGGACTTCGTCCTTGGGCAGCTGCTCCAGAGAACCGAGAATGGCTTCCACAGAACCCTGGACGTCGGCTTTGAGGATGAGGTTGAGCTCCTTGAGTTCTCCTTCATTGGCCTGTCCAGACATTGCCGTGAGCGAAACCCTGCGAGACGCCATTTGCTGGGCGAGGCGGGTCGCTCGGGCGTCGGAGGCTCGATCGCCGACAACGGCCCGTGCGGACTTCTCATCTGCGTAGACCTCGAATTCATCGCCGGCGGTGGGGACCTCGCTGAAGCCGAGAGCTTCCACTGCGAAGGAGGGACCGGCGTCCTTCAGACGCATTCCCGCATCGTCGACCATCGCCCGTACTTTTCCAAGCACTGGCCCAGCTGCCACCACATCACCTGTGCGCAATGTGCCGTTCTGAACCAGGAGCGTGGCCACAGGACCTTTGGCCTTGTCGAGGTGCGCTTCGATCACCGTGCCGCGGGCCATGCGATCGGGATTGGCCTGCAGGTCTTCCACTTCGGTGACCAGCAGCAGCATTTCCAGCAGCTTGTCGATGTTCTCTCCCTTGATGGCGCTCACAGGCACCATCACCACATCGCCGCCCCACTCCTCTGCAAGCAGGTTTTGTTCAGACAACTCCTGCTTGACGCGGTCAGGAGAGGCTCCTTCCTTGTCGATCTTGTTGATGGCCACCACGATCGGCACTTCTGCAGCGCGGGCGTGGCTGATGGCTTCCAGCGTCTGCGGGCGGACACCGTCATCGGCTGCCACCACCAGAACAGCGACGTCCGTAACCTTGGTTCCCCTTGCACGCATGGCCGTAAAGGCTTCGTGACCAGGCGTATCCAGGAAGGTGAGCTTGCGCGCTGAGTTGTTGTGTTCGATCTCGACCTGATAAGCACCGATGTGCTGGGTGATTCCACCGGCTTCTCCAGCGGCGACCCTTGCTTTGCGGATCGCATCCAGAAGACTTGTTTTGCCGTGATCAACGTGGCCCATCACGGTCACCACGGGTGGACGTCGGATCAGGTGTTCCCGATCTGCTTCTTCGATCATCTCGACGGTCTTCTTGGCCGCTTCCTCAACGTCGTCTTGAAGGACCGGCACACCGAATTCCTCGGCCACCGTTTCGATCGTTGGCATATCCAGGGTCTGGGTGACCGTGGCGATAATCCCCTTGAAGAAGAGGGATTTGATGATTTCTGAGCTCTCCACGCTGAGCATGTCGGCGAGCTCCTGAACCGTGAGGTTGTCCTCCGGCACAACAATCATCTCCGGCCGCACTTGCTTGGCTTCTCGTGCTGCACGCAACTCCATGGCCCTGCGGCGCTGACGCTGGCGAGCGGTTTCCTTGCGCCGCTTGCGCATGGCCGCCACAGGTTTGGGTGTGGTTCTCTGCTGGGATTTGGGTTTGGCGGGACGAGCAAGGCTCGCCGACAACACCATGTTTTCCTGTTCACCGGCAAAACCACCGGTCTGCGCTGCCAGCGAATCATCGTTTTCGCCGATGATGTGGACCTTCTGGCGTTGCTTCTGAGGAGAGCGATTGCGCAGTGCCTCGAGCTTTGCACTGTCATCCCAGTCGGGGCGGCCGGGGCGTCGTTGTCCGCCAGGACCTGCTCCAGGACGGAAGCCCGGACGACGTGGGGCCGTTGCAGGAGAGGGGGTTGGCCGATTAACCGGTGGTGTGGCCTTGGGGCCATCCCCACGGGGAGAGACAGGAGTGCCATCGGGACGGCGCGGTGGCGGTACGGCTGGTCGACCCGTGGGCTTCTGCAGTTGCATGAGCTCACCGGGAGCCACCGGCTTACGCATGCCGGGCGGCATTGCAGGTCGATTGGAGCCAGCTCCACTGCGAGGCCCCGCACCAGGCCGCCCTCCTTCACCGCGGTTGCTAGTGCTGTCGCGACGGATCGGCTTGCCCACCAACTCAAGGGTGCTTCCGGGGCGTCCGGCACCTGGGCGGCCAGATGGTGAACCCGGTCGAGTGGGTGCGCCTGGACGTTGTGCTCCAGCTGGCCGCTGGGGTGAGCCGGTGCGCTGACCAGCGGGAGCTCCGGGTCGGGGAGCCCCTGGTCTTGGGGGGGCACCTGTTCCAGGCCGCTTCGGTTGGGGGCGTCCAACCAGTTCAGGCTTGGCCGGCCTCTGCGGGGCTGGCACCGTTCGGTTCACCGGTGATTTGGGCTGGGGCCGTCCCGGTGGTGGTGGAGTTGGGCGCGCACCTCCTTCGCTTGGTGCCCGACGGATCGGCGCCGTATTGCGGGGTTTCGCTGCTGTTGAGGGTGAGGGCGCACTGGGTCTGGACGGCGGCGCGGTTGGCCTGCTGGCCGTGCGATTTGGTGCTGGGGCAGCAGCGGGTCGAGGTGTCGGCTGCTGGGGTGCCTGAGATTGGCGTTCAACCGGTTTCTGAGCAGGCTGCTTCAGAGGGGGTTCCTTGCGAACCAGTGTTTGTGGTGGAGCTACGGGTTTTTGCGCCGTTGTTTTCGAGGGCGCACCGGCCTGAGGTGCTGCAGGTTTTGCAGGAGCGGCGGGCCTTGCAGGCGGTCGCTGGGGCGAAGCTGCAGCACGGGTGGGTGCTGCTGGAGCAGGAGCCGGTTTCGGCTGTGCTGGCTTGACTGGTGCAGAGGCTTCAACGCCGGCGGCCTTCTTCACCGAAAGGATTGACTTCCCTGGTGAGGGTTTCGAGGGAGCTGCAGCAGGACGGGGAGCACCACCGCTCTTCAACATCGTGCGGATCTTGCCTGCCTCGGATTCGCTGATCGAGCTGCTGTGGCTCTTGGCCGCAATGGACAGCTTCTCAGCGGCATCCAGCACGTCTTTGTTGTCCAGGCCAAGGTCCTTGGACAGCTCATAGATTCTGACTTTGCCGCTGCTGGTCATTCAGGTCTCCGGTCGGTCCGGGCACGTGGTGCTCGGGGCACCACACAAGGTGGGGCCAGTGTTCATCTTGCCTCAGCGGCTGATTCCTTGTTTGGTTTCAGCCGCGTTCTCAGCTCCTCAATCGCGCTGTCGGGCACCTGGCATCGCAGGGCTTTGTGCAGGCGTTTTCGGCGCTGTGCTTCCTCAAGACAGCTCTCCTTACGACAGAGATAGGCCGAACGACCCATGCCCTGATCCAGGAGAACCCCGTCCCGATGGTCGCGGATGACCCGCCAAAGAATGCTGCGATCAAACAGCTCTCGGCAGGCGACACACCGACGCAGGACAGGGCGTGAGGTGTTCACCGGGTTCCTTCCTCGTTGGAATCACTAGCCACCTCTTCAGTCTCACCCTCTTCCTGGCCTGTGGCAGCGTCCGATGGCTCTGAGTCAGCGGCCTCTGATTCAGCTGACTCCTCGTAAACGTCAGCATCAGCCATTGCTTCGTCCGACTGTTCGCCGTACTCCTCCTCGTCTTCCGGCAGGGGATAGAGCTCGCGCAGGCGGGCATCTTCTTCCGCTCTGGCGGCCTGCTCAGCAGCGAGTCTTTCCTCGGCTTCTTGCTGCAGGGCCTCCTCCTGCTCGCGTTGGGCGATCAGTTCCGAAACAACGGCATCCTCGGCGGCCTGGTCGTATTCGCTCGCGTTTTTAATGTCGATCTTCCAGCCGGTCAGTCGTGCTGCCAACCGCACATTCTGACCTTCGCGCCCAATCGCCAGGCTCAACTGATCCGGGGGAACCAGCACGTGGGCATGTTGACCGACGGGGTCGACAAGCCGAACGACATCAACTCTTGCGGGACTGAGCGAGTTGGCGATGTACTGGCCAGGATCCTGTGACCAGCGGATCACATCGATTTTCTCTCCGCGGAGTTCATTCACCACCTGTTGAATCCTGGAGCCGCGGGCGCCGATGCAGGCTCCGACAGGATCCACCTCGCGTTCGATGCTGTCCACGGCAACTTTGGTGCGGGGACCCACAGACCGTGAAGGGGGATTGGCTTCCCTCGCTACGGCAACGATGCGCACGGATCCTTCTTGGATTTCCGGCACCTCATTTTCAAAGAGATACACCACAAGACCGGCATTGGCTCGGCTCACGAACAGCTGAGGACCTCGCCTTGGCACCTCGCTGACCTCTTTGAGGAAGACTTTGAAGGTGGCGTTAGCGCGATAGTTGTCATTGGGTAGCTGATCACGACGAGGAAGCTCCGCTTCCACTTCAGGGCGCCCCAGGCCTGAACTCACAGCCATGATCACGGACTGGCGTTCAAAGCGGATCACTCGGGCCGTCAGGACTGGATCTTCAAGGTCGGCGAATTCCTCTTGAATCATCCGCCGCTGTTGATCACGCAGCTTCTGGGCCAACACCTGCTTGGTTGTGGCCGCAGCCATGCGGCCGAAATCCTCTTTCTCGGGTGTGACATCCAGGACAACCGTGTCTCCAGCCTGGGCGTCTTCAGCCACCTGCATCACTTCAGCCAGTGCGATCTGATGGTCTTCGCTCTCAACCTCCTCCACGATGATCTTGCTGGCGAGCACCCTGTAGCCCTCTTCTTCCAGATCGAGAGCGACGTCGAAATTACTGAAGTATTCCTCGTCGAACGGGTCTTCCCCGATGCCCAGATACAAAGTGCGGCGGTAGCGCTCATAGCCCTTGAGCAGTGCTTCCCGCAAAGCGGCTTCAACCACCTGAGGAGGAAGCTTCTTCTCCTCACTGATGTCATCAATCAGGTTGGTGAGGCCGGGAAGAAGAACGAGTGCCATGGCGGTGACGAGGAGGAGTGAAGGAGAGGAAAATCGGGAGCGGTTGTGATCTGTTCAGCCTGTGGGGCTTGTGAGTTCAACGCTGATCACTGAATCCCTCGGGATCCGTTTGACCCGGCCGCGCATGTTGATTTGCACGTGGTCTTCGGTGCGTTCCAGCAGGGTTCCCGACAAACGCTGCTCCCTGCCTTCGTCGTCCTGATGGACGACATCAATGGGATAGCTCCGGAAGGTCTGAAAATCCCTGTCCGACTGGAGCCTGTCCCCAATCCCGGGGCTGCTGATCTCCAGAACATAGGCCTCCGTGAGCAAAGCAGAGGCTTCGATGGCCTCTCCCATTGGTGCACTGAAACCAGCGCAGTCATCCAGGGAAACGTCATCTCCATTGCCGCGTCGGATCTGCACCTGCAGAGTCATCGGCTGCAAATGGGTCAGTACTTGGGCACTAACCAGTGCAAATCCATGGCTTTCAGCCGTGGCCTTGGCCAAAGAAATGAGATCCGGAAGAAGTGGATGAGGCAAGGGCGCGGGAAGGGTGGTCTCGGGCTCAGGCCCGATGGTGGATGCGTTGATCACCCTCCCGGAGAGAGGATCTCACCGGGCCGTGATTTCATTTTAAAGGATTGCCAACCCCCCCAATTTCCGTGTGGAGTTCGCTCACCTTTTGATCCGATGCGTCGCTCAGTGGCCGGCTGCTGTTTCCAGCTTCTCCAGCAGCACATCCACGGGGATCTGACTGGAAAAACGACACGCACAGGTTTCTGTGGCATCCAGACTGCCGTGCTCCCAATACTTATTGCTGCCGGTTCCACCACCGCAGAACCCGTAGTACTCGCACTCTTGTTTGCATCGCATCATCCCGGAAGACATGTCACGAAGCAGTTTTTGAAACGGCTCTGTCTGGGTGGCTTCCATCAGCGACACATCGCGGATGTTGCCCAGATTGAACAGGCCATAGCGTTCGGTTTCGACCGACAGCAGTTCTGGATCGAAGGTTGAGAAGTTTCCTTTGGCGTCCACGCTGAGAATGGCGTAGGGACGGTTCATCTCGTTTTGCAGTAGGCGTTGGCCTCCGGCGATCATGCCCATCACCTGATCGAACTCACGCACCTGAAGAGGGAAACCATCCTTTTCATTGCAGGCCCAGAACCTTGAAAGGAAGTTTCGATAAAGCCTTTCCTTCAACAGGCCCTGCATGGACGAGCTGGTGTGTACTCCCTCCTGCTCTTCCACGTTGAAACCGAGTTGATGAATCCCTTCATCACGAAAGAAGGTGTACATCAGCTCTGGTTGCTCCAGAGCATCAGCGGTCAGCACGGCAATCGCATGGAAGTTGATGCCGCGCTCGCGCAGTGTGCGGATACCGCGCATGGTCTGGGCGTAAGAACCCTTGCCGTTCCTGAAGCGTCGGTGGCTGTTGTGAATGTACTCAGGCCCGTCGACACTCACTCCAACCACAATCTTGTTGCGCACAAAGCAGTCGCACCAGTCTTCGTTGATGAGCGTTGCGTTGGTTTGCAGGTGTTGTTCGATCACCACACCTTGCTCTTGCAGGCCGGCGGTCTGGCGCTGGATGATCGCGCTGGCCTGGTCATAGAAGCTGGTCGGTAGCGTCAGCGGCTCACCGGCGTGCCAGAGGATCGAGAGATGGGGCCCCCAGAACGGGCTTTCATAAACTCTCTCCAGCAGCAGTGGTAGCTGCTGCTGAAGGTTGAACACGTTGCGCCGCTGGCGATCCGGCAGGTAGCAGTAGCTGCAGTCGAGGTTGCAGAGCGACGTCGATTGGATCACCAGCAGGCCGATCGGGCCGTAATCGGAATGATTCACCAGTTGGCGAATCCACCGCGGTAGCCGTTGGCAAAGCCGCCGCCACCATTGCCCCAAGCCCGTCGCCGGACTCCGCCGCCATTGCCCCAGGCCCGGCCGCCGCCGTTGCCCCAGGCACGAGCGATCTCCTCGTCAGTCAGAACGCCATTGCGTTGCATGACGGCCCAGGCCTCAGGACTCATGCGCTCGATGCGTTGTTCGAGAGAGTTGCCCAGATCGGGTTCGTTGTGCACGGCGGCTCTGGACGATTCACAGAGCACCGCACTTGTTGCCAGAACGGCGGCGAAGGTGAGAAGGCTTGTCTTGTTCATGGTTGAGAGAAACGATGGATCAATCAGAAATCAAGGTCAGGACTGCGGATTGAATTCAGCGGCAGTGGAGAGCACGATCGTGAAGAAGCGGTTGATTTGTTCGTCCTTCAGGCCCACGGTGCTGCCAGTGCCGATCCAGGTGTTGATGGCCGAGCGGACTCCGTCGTCGTCGTTGATGTATCCCGAGAGCAGACGGCCGATGCCCAGATTGCTGATGTTGAGCAGATGGGGAGTGGTATCAGCCACCACGCAACCCACTCCGGAGCGGGCATAGGGCCTGTCAGGCACCAATGAGGCTTCCGGTGCCGTCGCAGCCTTATTCGCTCTCAGCCAAAGACTGTCGCCGCCAAGAATCTCAACGCTGCCGTCCTTGACGGCAGCCAGAGCTTGATCAGGCGTGTCGAAAAACTGGAAATTGGCGTCATCCACCGATGCCGCCAGCACGTTGGCCGCCATGCTGTCTTTCACGACACCGACCGTTTTGCCGTTCAGGCTCTTGGGAGTGCCATCGATGCCCGCTGGGGCCAGGAGCCTCACGCCGCCTACGGAGAACGGCAGTGTGTAGGTCAGTGAGCGCTGTCTCTGCCAGGTGAAGGCAACACCGCAGGCGATGTCAGCAGCTCCGGAGCGGATCATGTCCAGGCCGTCGCGGGCGGAACTTGCAGCGACTGGCTCAATGCTGACGTCTAAATCTTTTTTCTTCGGCGACACATTGATCTGATCCCGAATTGCTTCGAGAACCACGAATGACAGCCCGTCGTAGTTGTCGCCGTCCTTCTTGACCATCGGCAATGAATCACCAATGACCACAGCTTTCAGCTTGCCGGTGTCATAGACACTCTTCGCTGAGGAACTCTGGCTGGAGTTATCCGCTGCAGGCTTCTCGTTCTGACAGCCCACAAGGGCGATTGTGGACAGAGCGAGCATGCCGGTTGCGGCCTTCTGGATCAGGCGCATGGTGATGACACCGTCGGATCGGTTTGATCACACCACTAGGCACGGCTGACCGATGCGACCAGTTCGACCCATTGGAAACCTGCCCGATCAGGATCATCCTGTCGTTTTGATCAATCCCTGCGGCTGAGCTCCTATCGGCCAAAGGAAGGCCGACTCTGCACAGCTCTTCTGGTGAATGACCCCAATTCTGGATTCGCTCTCGTTGATTCAGCCCAAATGTTCTGATTGGCCCCCTTAGCGTGAGCGCAGTTATTTCGCTCTTGTCTGTGGTTCCTGGCCGATTGTCCAAGCAATGGGTTCTCAGGTGGTTGGGAACCCTTTCCATTGCTCTGTCATTCATTGTCCTGCCGGCCAGGGTGCTTGCAGCCAATGCACTTCCCGGCACTCACAGTTTTGTCGCAGATGCAGTGCGCAACGTTGCTCCGGCAGTGGTCCGAATCGATACGGAGCGGGTCGTGGAGCGCCAGCCCTTTGATCCCAATCTGATCGACCCGCTGCTGAGGGATTTGCTCGGAGAGCCCGGCTATGGACCGGAGCGTCAGCGTGGTCAGGGTTCCGGAGTTGTGATCGACCGGGAGGGGTTGGTGCTCACCAATGCCCACGTTGTGGAGCAGGTGGAGGAGGTCAATGTCACCCTGGCCGACGGTGATCAACGCGATGGTGTTGTGATCGGGCGTGATCCAGTCACGGATCTGGCGCTGGTTCGGCTGGAGGGTGGTGAGTCTCCTAAGCCGGCCAGGCTCGGTGACTCCGATGCGCTGGATGTCGGTGACTGGGCCATTGCTCTGGGCACGCCCTATGGCCTCGAGCGAACCGTCACCCTCGGAATTGTCAGCAGCTTGCATCGCAACATCAGCAGCCTCGGTTTCAACGACAAGCGTCTCGATCTGATCCAGACCGATGCGGCGATTAATCCTGGAAACTCTGGTGGTCCCCTGGTGAATGCTGATGGTCGCGTGATCGGCATCAACACCCTGGTGCGATCTGGCCCTGGAGCGGGACTTGGCTTCGCGATTCCCATCAATCTGGCGAGCCGTGTTGCTGAACAGCTGCAACAGGCCGGAGAGGTCGTTCATCCCTATCTCGGCCTTCAATTAATTCCTCTCACGGCCAGAATCGCCAGGGAGCACAACCGCGATCCCAATGCCCTGGTTGAGCTGCCTGAACGTTCCGGTGCTCTGGTTCAGTCTGTTCTGCCTGATAGTCCTGCTCAGCGAGCCGGCCTGCGTCGCGGTGATTTGGTGGTCAAGGCAGGAGAGGTTCCTGTGGATGATCCCCAAACACTGCTTCAGCAAGTCGATCAGGCTGAGATCCATCAGCCGCTCACACTGCAGATCATCCGTGGTGAAAAAGACCTTCAGCTGCCTGTCAAACCTGAACCTTTGCCGGGATTCGGCTGAAACCCTTGCTACGGTCTCGCCGGTTTAAACCTGAGCGATGTCAGATCTTCAGAACCAGATGAAACAGGCCGTCGCAGAAGCGGCGGTTGAACAGTTCCGTGACGGCATGATCGTGGGGCTGGGATCGGGTTCCACTGCAGCTCTGATGATCAAGGGTCTCGGGCAGCGCCTGGCATCCGGACAGCTCAAGGACATCGTCGGTGTCACCACGTCGTTTCAAGGTGAGGTGCTTGCTGCAGAGCTTGGTATCCCCCTGCGCAGCCTGAATGCTGTGGATCGGATCGATCTGGCCATCGATGGTGCCGATGAGGTGGATCCTGCGTTCCAGCTAATCAAGGGCGGCGGTGCATGTCACGTCCAGGAGAAGCTTGTCGCGGCTCGCGCTGAACGTTTCGTTGTTGTTGTGGACTCCACCAAGCTGGTGGACCGCCTGAATCTTGAATTTCTTCTGCCCGTTGAGGTTCTGCCGGGAGCCTGGCGTCAGGTCCAACAACAGTTGGCCGCGATGAATGGACAAGCCGAACTGCGCATGGCTCATCGCAAGGCCGGTCCCGTGGTGACCGATCAGGGCAATCTCGTGCTGGATGTTCGCTTCGAAGCAGGGATCACCAATCCTGTGGATCTGGAACGAAGCATTAACAACATCCCCGGTGTGCTGGAGAACGGTTTGTTTGTGAACCTCGCTGATGAGGTGCTCGTTGGTGAAGTGAACGACGGCGTGGCCGGTGTTCGTCGATTAGACAAAGCCGGCTGATCGTCAGTCCAGCCGGACCTTCACCGAATTCGCGTGGCTGTGCAGTCCTTCGCTGTCGGCGAGTTCCACCACAGCTCCGCCCGTGGCTTCGAGGGCTTCCCGGCTGAATTCGATCATTGAGGTGTGGCGCATGAAGGTTTCCACGCTCAGAGCGCCGCTGTAACGCGCCGAACCGCACGTGGGCAGGGTGTGATTGGGGCCGGCTAGATAATCACCGACCGCTTCCGGGCTCCAGGGACCGATGAAAATGGCGCCTGCCTGCTGAATGCGATCCGCCAACATCCGCGGTCGCTCCACAAGCAGCTCCAGGTGTTCCGGTGCAAATCGATCGCTGAGGCGTGCGCAGGTTTCAAGGTTGTCGCAGACCACGACCAGCCCCCACTCACCGAGGGATTTCCTGCAAATGGCCTCACGGGGATGCCTGCTGAGTTGAGCTTCGAGCTCCACAGGCAGGGCATCAGCCAGAGACTGGGACGTGGTGAGCAGGATGGCGGCAGCCAGTGGATCGTGTTCTGCCTGCGCCAGAAGATCCGAAGCGACCTGAGCAACGCTGGCCGAGCCGTCGGCGATGACCAGCACTTCGCTGGGGCCAGCGAGGGAATCAATTCCGACCTGCCCGTAGACCAGCTTTTTGGCGAGGGTCACGTAGAGATTTCCTGGACCACTGATGACATCGACGCGGGGGATGGTTTCGGTGCCCAGGGCAAGAGCCGCGACCGCCTGGGCGCCACCGATTCGATAGACCTCTTGCACCCCTGCCAGGTGTGCTGCCGCCAACACTGTGCGGTTCACCTGTCCAGTCCGTCCTGCTGGAGTGACCATCACCACTTTTTCCACACCGGCTGCTCTTGCAGGCACTGCATTCATCAGCACCGTGCTGGGGTAGGAGGCCCGCCCGCCAGGCACATAAAGACCTGCGGCCTGCACCGGTCGCCATCGCCGTCCCAGTCGTTCGCCATGAACGCCTTGCACATCAAGATCCTGAGGCTTCTGACGCTGGTGAAAATCCTGGATCCGACGATGGGCGAGTTCCAGGGCGTCTCTCAGATTTGCCGGGCTGCTCTCCCAGGCTTGTTGCAGCTCAATCGCGGGAACGCGCAATGGTTCCGGACGGAAACCGTCGAACTGTTCAGTCAGCGCAATCAGGGCACGGTCACCTTCATGGCGGACGCGTTCGATGATGGCTTCGACCGTTGCAGTCGCCTCCCTCTGGGCCTGACCAGTGGTGCGGGTTGAAATCCGATCGAGCTGTTGCTCAGCCCCGGCTGCGCTCTCGAGGCACCTGGGCAGACCGCTCGCCGCTGGCTCCGTGCTCAGGGTGGTCATCAACGCCCGTCATCAGGTCTCTTCACGCTAGGGCCACTGCGTAGGACCTCGATGGGGAGCCAAGTGGTCCTGAGTTAAGGTTATGAATTGTCGATGAGAAATCCGCCTCTGTGGCCAATAACAAGTCCTCAAAGAAGCGCGTTGAGATCGCTGAGCGCAATCGCCTCGAGAACAAGGCCTATAAATCGGCCATGCGCACTCTGATGAAGCGTTGCCTGAGTGCCTGTGACGCTTACACCGCCACACCCGGCGACGAAGCGAAAGCCGGTGTTCAGACCAGCATGAATGCTGCTTTCAGCAAGATCGATAAGGCTGTCAAGCGTGGCGTGCTCCACCGCAATACCGGCGCTCACCAGAAAGCGAGGCTGACGGTTGCCGTGAAAAAAGCGATTGATCCAGCTCCTGCTGCGGGCTGACTCGCGATGTCCGGATCGGGTCTAAGCACTCAATCCCTGCAAAATGGATCCCGAAGGCGCGTTTCAGGATCCGATGGCCACTCCGGTGTTAATCGACAGCCACTGTCACATCGTCTTTCGAACCTTCGAAGAGGATCTTGAGGCTGTCGCCGAACGTTGGCGGGGGGCCGGTGTGACGTCGCTCCTTCATGCCTGTGTCGAGCCGAGTGAGATCCCGGCCATCCGCTCGCTGGCGGATCGATTTCCGGAGATGCGTTACTCCGTAGGTGTTCATCCATTGGATACCAAACACTGGAGTCAGGACACACCCGATGTATTGCGCCTGGCAGCACTCGATGACAGTCGGGTGGTGGCCATCGGCGAGCTCGGTCTAGATCTTTTCCGAGACAAGAATTTGGATGAGCAGCTTGCGATCCTGCGACCCCAGCTCGATCTTGCTGTGGAGCTCAACCTGCCGGTGATCATCCATTGCCGCGATGCGGCAGAGCCGATGTTGACGGAACTGCGTGCGCGACGGCTCGAAGGACGTTGTCCGGCCGGCGTGATGCATTGCTGGGGAGGAACCCCGGAGGAGATGCACCAGTTTTTGGAGCTGGGGCTCTACATCAGCTTTAGCGGCACCGTGACATTCCCTAAGGCGGTGCCGACCCATGACTGTGCGCGGGAGGTTCCTCAGGATCGCTTCCTGGTGGAGACCGATTGTCCGTTCTTGGCGCCGGTGCCTCGTCGGGGCAAACGCAATGAGCCTGCGTTTGTGGCTTCGGTGGCCACACGTGTTGCCGAACTACGCCAGCAGTCGCTTGAGCAGGTCGCTCAGGACAGCACTGCCAATGCAAGGCGTCTGTTCAGGCTTCCCTGACCTTGGAGGTTGCGGAAGCACGAAAGTGTAAGATGACTTATTGGCCTGGCCAAGCATGGTTTTCTGTGCTTGGGCTCCCGAAGCGTCCATTACCGTCCGGTGCATTGACGACGTCAGCTGTTCTGACCCGAGTCTTCTGAAGCCAGCAATTGCGGAGGTCGTCCCTGCCTAAGGGGCGGCAGCCGCTGTTTTGGTTGAAAGCTCACTCCATGGTTGAACCGGCTGCCTCCTTCAGGCCCCACTGTCCCCTCCGATACCTGCAGGTCTCCGCATGAGCAGCAGCGCGATTCAGGTCGCCAAGACCGCCACCTATCTGCCCGATCTGGTGGAGGTACAGCGTGCCAGTTTCAAGTGGTTTCTTGAGAGAGGTCTAATTGAGGAGCTTGAAAGCTTCTCGCCGATTACCGATTACACCGGCAAGCTTGAGCTCCATTTCGTCGGTAGCGAGTACCGGCTGAAGCGCCCTCGCCACGACGTGGAAGAGGCCAAGCGTCGTGATGCGACGTTTGCTTCACAGATGTATGTGACCTGCCGTCTGGTCAACAAGGAGACCGGCGAGATCAAGGAACAAGAGGTGTTCATTGGCGAGCTGCCATTGATGACGGAGCGGGGGACGTTCATCATCAACGGCGCAGAGCGCGTGATCGTGAACCAGATCGTGCGCAGCCCTGGGGTCTATTTCAAAGATGAAATGGACAAGAACGGACGTCGCACCTACAACGCCAGCGTCATCCCGAATCGTGGAGCTTGGCTGAAGTTTGAGACCGATAAGAACGATCTTCTGCACGTTCGGGTTGATAAGACCCGCAAGATCAACGCTCACGTGCTCATGCGTGCCATGGGCCTGTCGGACAACGATGTGATCGACAAGCTCCGGCATCCGGAGTACTACAAAAAGTCGATTGAAGCCGCCAACGACGAGGGCATCAGCTCTGAGGATCAGGCTTTGCTTGAGCTCTACAAAAAGCTGCGCCCGGGTGAGCCGCCATCAGTCAGTGGGGGACAGCAGCTTCTGCAGACCCGTTTCTTTGATCCCAAGCGCTACGACCTCGGTCGAGTGGGTCGCTACAAGATCAATAAGAAGCTCCGTCTCACGATTCCAGACTCCGTGCGCACCCTCACCCATGAGGATGTGCTGTCCACCCTTGATTATCTGATCAATCTTGAGCTGGATGTTGGTGGTGCCAGCCTCGATGACATCGATCATCTGGGTAATCGCCGGGTCCGCTCCGTGGGTGAGCTGCTTCAGAACCAGGTGCGTGTTGGTCTGAACCGCCTTGAGCGAATCATCAAGGAACGGATGACGGTCGGTGAGACCGACTCGCTCACCCCTGCCCAGCTGGTCAATCCCAAGCCGCTCGTCGCAGCCATCAAGGAGTTCTTCGGCTCCAGTCAGCTGAGTCAGTTCATGGATCAAACGAATCCATTGGCTGAACTCACGCACAAGCGTCGTATTTCAGCTCTTGGTCCAGGAGGTCTGACCCGGGAGCGTGCAGGCTTTGCTGTGCGTGATATCCATCCTTCTCACTACGGCCGTCTCTGCCCGATCGAGACGCCTGAAGGCCCTAACGCCGGCCTCATCAATTCACTTGCCACCCACGCCCGGGTGAATGAATACGGTTTCATCGAAACCCCCTTCTGGAAAGTCGAGGAGGGGCGGGTGCTCAAGCAGGGTGATCCGATTTATCTGTCGGCTGATCTTGAGGACGAATGTCGTGTCGCCCCTGGAGATGTGGCGACCGACAGCGACGGAACGATCCTCGCTGATCTGATCCCTGTCCGATACAGGCAGGATTTTGAGAAGGTCCCCCCCGAGCAAGTGGACTACGTGCAGCTCTCACCCGTGCAGGTGATCTCTGTTGCTACCTCCTTGATCCCTTTCCTGGAGCACGACGACGCCAACCGCGCATTGATGGGCTCCAACATGCAGCGTCAGGCTGTGCCGCTGTTGCGTCCGGAGCGTCCGCTGGTCGGAACAGGCCTGGAAACCCAGGTTGCCCGCGACTCGGGGATGGTCCCGATCTCCAGGGTGAATGGCACCGTCACCTTCGTTGATGCCACCGCGATTGTGGTGCAGGACGAAGAAGGTCTCGAACACACCCATTTCCTCCAGAAGTACCAGCGTTCTAATCAGGACACCTGTCTGAACCAGCGTCCGATTGTTCGCCAGGGAGACCCGGTGATCGTGGGTCAGGTGCTTGCCGATGGTTCCGCCTGTGAAGGCGGTGAGATCGCTCTTGGTCAGAACGTCTTGATCGCTTACATGCCCTGGGAGGGTTACAACTACGAGGACGCAATCCTTGTGAGTGAGCGCCTGGTCAACGACGACCTCTACACCTCGGTGCACATCGAGAAGTACGAGATCGAGGCTCGTCAGACCAAGCTGGGGCCAGAGGAGATCACCCGAGAGATTCCCAACGTTGCAGAGGAAAGCCTCGGCAACCTCGATGAGATGGGCATCATCCGCATCGGTGCATTTGTGGAGAGCGGCGACATTCTTGTCGGCAAGGTGACGCCGAAGGGTGAATCCGATCAGCCCCCTGAGGAGAAACTGCTGCGCGCAATCTTCGGTGAAAAAGCCCGTGACGTGCGTGACAACTCACTGAGGGTGCCCAGCACCGAACGTGGACGTGTCGTGGATGTACGCATTTACACCCGCGAACAGGGTGATGAGCTGCCCCCCGGCGCCAACATGGTGGTGCGTGTGTATGTGGCTCAACGCCGCAAGATCCAGGTTGGCGACAAGATGGCCGGCCGCCATGGCAACAAGGGAATCATCAGCCGCATCCTCCCGCGTGAGGACATGCCATACCTCCCCGATGGCACTCCTGTGGACATCGTGTTGAATCCTCTCGGCGTTCCCAGCCGAATGAATGTCGGCCAGGTGTTCGAGCTCCTGATGGGTTGGGCCGCTTCCAATCTCGACTGCCGAGTGAAGGTCGTGCCCTTCGATGAGATGTATGGCCCTGAAATGTCCCAGCAAACCGTCGAAACCTTTTTGAAGACAGCGGCCAAACAGCCTGGGAAGGAGTGGATCTACAACCCGGATGACCCCGGCAAGCTTCAGCTGATCGATGGCCGCACCGGTGAGCCTTTTGATCAGCCTGTGGCGGTGGGTTACTCCCATTTCCTCAAGCTGGTTCACCTGGTGGACGACAAGATCCATGCCCGCTCAACCGGCCCCTACTCCCTGGTCACCCAGCAACCTCTGGGGGGCAAGGCCCAGCAGGGTGGTCAGCGTCTCGGAGAGATGGAGGTGTGGGCTCTCGAGGCCTACGGCGCCGCTTACACCCTCCAAGAGCTGCTGACTGTCAAGTCCGACGACATGCAGGGACGCAACGAGGCTCTCAACGCCATCGTTAAAGGCAAGCCGATCCCCCGCCCTGGGACGCCGGAATCGTTCAAGGTGCTGATGCGCGAGCTTCAGTCGCTGGGTCTTGACATTGCCGTGTTCACCGATGAAGGCAAGGAAGTGGACCTGATGCAGGACGTGAATCCACGTCGCAGCACCCCCAGTCGGCCTACCTACGAATCTCTGGGTGTCGCTGACTACGACGAGGACTGACGGATCAACGAACGAACCGACAAACCGCTCCCTCTTCCTTAACCGTCAATGACCAACAGCAACCTCCGGACCGAGAACCACTTCGATTACGTCAAGATCACACTCGCCTCACCTGATCGGGTGATGGAGTGGGGTCAGCGCACCTTGCCCAATGGCCAGGTGGTGGGCGAGGTCACCAAGCCTGAGACCATCAACTACCGAACCCTCAAGCCCGAGATGGACGGGCTGTTCTGTGAAAAGATCTTCGGTCCTTCCAAAGACTGGGAATGCCATTGCGGCAAATACAAGCGGGTGCGTCACCGCGGCATTGTCTGTGAGCGCTGTGGCGTTGAGGTCACTGAAAGCCGGGTGCGCAGGCACCGCATGGGCTTCATCAAGCTTGCAGCCCCTGTCTCGCATGTTTGGTATCTGAAGGGCATCCCCAGCTACGTGGCAATCCTGCTGGATATGCCTCTGCGCGATGTGGAGCAGATTGTCTACTTCAACTGCTACGTGGTGCTGGATGCCGGTGATCACAAGGATCTCAAGTACAAGCAGTTGCTTACTGAGGATGAGTGGCTGGAGATCGAGGATGAGATCTATGCCGAGGATTCTGAGATTGAGAACGAGCCGGTGGTCGGTATCGGTGCGGAAGCACTGAAGCAGCTGCTCGAAGATCTCACCTTGAATGAGGTGGCTGAACAGCTGCGTGAGGACATCGCCAGCAGCAAAGGTCAGAAGCGCGCCAAGCTGATCAAGCGCTTGCGCGTCATCGACAACTTCATTGCCACCAATGCACGTCCCGAGTGGATGGTGCTCGATGTGATTCCGGTGATTCCTCCTGATCTGCGCCCGATGGTGCAGCTGGATGGTGGTCGTTTCGCCACCTCAGATCTCAATGATCTCTATCGCCGGGTGATCAACCGCAACAACAGGCTTGCGCGTTTGCAGGAGATCCTTGCCCCAGAGATCATCGTCCGCAATGAAAAGCGGATGCTGCAGGAGGCCGTGGATGCCCTGATCGACAACGGCCGCCGTGGTCGCACCGTCGTCGGTGCCAACAACCGTCCTCTGAAGTCACTCAGCGACATCATTGAGGGCAAGCAAGGTCGCTTCCGTCAGAACCTGCTCGGCAAGCGTGTCGACTACTCCGGTCGTTCCGTGATTGTGGTGGGTCCGAAACTGAAGATGCATCAATGCGGCCTGCCGAAGGAGATGGCGATCGAGCTGTTCCAGCCGTTCGTGATCCATCGTCTGATCCGTCAGAACATCGTTAACAACATCAAGGCCGCCAAGAAGCTCATCCAGCGTGCGGATGACGAGGTGATGCAGGTCCTTCAGGAGGTGATCGAGGGGCATCCGATCATGCTCAACCGAGCACCGACTCTGCACCGACTCGGCATTCAGGCTTTTGAGCCCAAATTGGTGGATGGCCGTGCCATCCAGCTCCATCCTCTCGTCTGCCCTGCGTTCAACGCTGACTTCGACGGTGACCAGATGGCTGTTCACGTGCCCCTGGCGATCGAAGCCCAGACCGAGGCCCGCATGCTGATGCTGGCGAGTAACAACATTCTCTCTCCCGCCACCGGCGAACCGATCATCACGCCATCGCAGGACATGGTGCTCGGTACGTACTACCTCACGGCGCTTCAGCCGCAGATGAGTCCGATTGAATTCGGGGACCGTAGTCGCACGTTCTCTGGTTTAGAGGACGTCATTCATGCTCTGGAAGACAATCGTCTCGGACTGCATGAGTGGGTCTGGGTTCGCTTCAACGGTGAGGTTGAGGACGACGACGAGCGAGACGAGCCCCTGAGCAGTGAAACCCTCTCCGACGGCACGAGGCTTGAGCAGTGGACTTACCGCCGTGATCGTTTTGATGAAGACGGAGCTCTGATCAGCCGCTACATCCTCACCACCGTGGGCCGTGTGGTGATGAATCACACCATCATTGATGCAGTGGCAGCCACCTGAACGATCAAGACCGACCTACTCCAACAACACGATTTCTCAGCGCTGTCATGACCTCCACTCCTTCCAAATCCCGTAAATCCTCCAAGTCTTCCAAGGCTGCCAAGGCCGCTAAGGCCGCCGCCGCCGCCGCTCAGGCGGCGCGTGCCCTAGCCAAAACTCCCCCACCCTTCCGAAACCATGTGGTTGATAAGAAGGGCCTTAAGCAACTGGTTGCCTGGGCTTTCAAGCATCACGGCACGGCGGCCACGTCTGCCATGGCAGACCAGCTCAAGGATCTTGGCTTCAAATACGCCACTCAGGCTGCGGTGTCCATTTCTGTGGATGATCTGAAGGTCCCCGAAGCGAAGCAGGATCTTCTAGGAGAGGCGGAAGAGTTGATCACGGCCACTGAGGAGTCTTATCGCCTTGGTGTGATCACCGAAGTTGAACGTCATACCAAGGTCATCGACACCTGGACGGAGACCAACGAGCGTCTGGTGGATGCGGTCAAGAAGAACTTCAACCAGAACGATCCACTCAATTCGGTGTGGATGATGGCCAACTCCGGTGCTCGGGGCAACATGTCCCAGGTGCGCCAGCTGGTTGGCATGCGTGGCCTGATGGCCAACCCTCAGGGGGAGATCATTGACCTTCCGATCCGTACCAACTTCCGTGAAGGCCTGACCGTCACCGAATACGTCATCTCCTCCTATGGCGCCCGTAAGGGTCTGGTGGATACGGCACTGCGGACAGCTGACTCCGGCTATCTCACACGCCGGCTGGTGGACGTCGCCCAGGACGTGATCGTGCGCGAGGACGACTGCGGCACGATGCGTCGGATCGTGGTGAAGGCAGAGAACGGCAAGTTCGGTAATCGTCTGGTGGGTCGTCTCACTGCTGATCAAGTAGTGAATGGCGAGGGTGAGGTGCTTGCCGAGCGCAACACCGAAATCGATCCCCCCCTCTCGCAGCGGATCCAGAAGGCCGGGGTGGAGGCCGTGAGCGTCCGCTCACCGCTCACTTGTGAAGCCAACCGCTCGGTTTGCCGCAAGTGCTACGGCTGGGCACTGGCACACAACGAGCTGGTGGATCTCGGCGAAGCCGTCGGCATCATCGCTGCTCAGTCGATTGGTGAGCCAGGAACGCAGCTCACCATGAGAACGTTCCACACCGGTGGTGTGTCAACCGCCGAATCCGGCGTGGTCCGCTCCAAGGTTGAGGGCACCGTTGAGTTCGGTGCGAAATCACGCGTGCGTCCTTACCGCACCCCCCATGGGGTTGACGCCCAGCAGGCTGAAGCTGATTTCAAGCTCACCATCAATCCCTCCGGCAAGGGCAAGGCTCAGAAGATCGAGATCACCAGCGGTTCGCTGCTGTTTGTGGACAACGGCCAGGAGATCGCCACGGACGTGACCGTCGCTCAGATCGCTGCTGGTGCAGTCAAGAAGAGCGTTGAGAAGGCCACCAAGGACGTGATCTGTGATCTGGCTGGACAGGTCAGCTACGACCCCACGATTCAGCCCAGGGAAGTCACCGACCGCCAGGGCAACATCACGCATAAAGCACAGCGTCTCGGAAGGATGTGGGTGCTCGCCGGGGATGTGTACAACCTTCCCCCCAATGCCCAGCCTGTGGTCACTGCTGGCGCTCAGGTCACGGAAGCTCAGGTGCTCGCGGAAGCCAGTCAGGCCAGTGAGTACGGCGGTGCCGTCCGCCTGCGTGAAGCCCTTGGAGATTCACGTGAGGTGCAGATTGTCACCACGTCGATGACCTTGCGTGACTTCAAGTTGCAGGGTGAATCCACCCACGCTGGTGAGATCTGGAATCTGGAGGCCAAAGACGGCACCCGATACCGCCTCAACACGATCCCCGGCAGCAAAATCGGCAGTGGCGAAGTTGTCGCCGAACTCAACGACGATCGCTTCCGCACCCAGACCGGTGGACTGGTGCGTTTCGCTCCTGGTCTCGCCATCAAGAAAGCCCGATCTGCCAAGAACGGCTACGAGGTCAACAAGGGCGGAACCCTGCTCTGGATTCCTCAGGAAACCCATGAGATCAACAAGGACATCTCCCTGTTGATGATCACTGACGGTCAGTGGATCGAAGCCGGCACTGAGGTGGTGAAAGACATCTTCAGCCAGACGGCTGGCATCGTCACCGTCACTCAGAAAAACGACATCCTGCGCGAGATCATCGTGCGCAGCGGCAGCTTTCATCTCTGCACTGAGAAAAAAGCTCTTGAGCGTTTCACCGGTGACGGTGTGATGGTCAATCCCGGTGAACCGATCGCCAAGGGCATCAGCACCGACGCCATGGTGTACGTGCAGACCGTTGAAACCCCAGAAGGCTCAGGTCTGCTGCTGCGTCCAGTTGAGGAATACACCATCCCCAATGAGGCACAGCTCCCTGATCTTGGACATGTCAAGCAGCCGAATGGTCCTCATCTCGGCCTGAAGGCAACCCAACGCCTGTCGTTCAAAGACAACGAGCTGGTGAAGTCCGTTGAGGGTGTGGAGCTGTTGCGCACACAGCTGATGCTCGAAACATTCGACACCACGCCGCAGATGACGGTGGATGTGGAACGCGTGCCTGACAGGCGTGCCAAGACGATCGAGCGCCTTCAGCTCGTGATCCTGGAGAGCATCCTGGTCCGCCGCGACACGATTTCCGATTCCAGTCACGGTTCCACCCACACCGAACTCCAGATTGAGGACGGTCAGTCGATCAAGGCTGGTGACGTGGTGGCCACCACGCAAATCCTCTGCAAGCAGGAGGGTGTCGCCCAGATGCCTGAAGCCACTGAAAGTGAGCCGGTGCGCCGCCTGATTGTTGAGCGCGCGGAAGACACCGTGACCATCAGCACGTCCGCCAAGCCTGCGGTGACGGTGGGTCAGCGCATTGTTGACGGTGATCTTCTCGCCGAAGGTCAGCCCGCTGATTGTTGCGGCGAGGTGGAACAGGTGGATGCCAAGTCCGTGACGCTGCGCTTGGGGCGTCCCTACATGATTTCACCGGATTCCCTCCTGCACGTCCGCGATGGCGATCTGGTGCAGCGGGGAGACGGTCTTGCACTGCTGGTGTTTGAACGTCAGAAGACCGGTGACATTGTTCAGGGTCTGCCCCGAATCGAAGAGCTGCTGGAAGCCCGGCGCCCGCGGGAGTCAGCGATCCTCTGCAAAAAGCCCGGCACCGTTGAGATCAAGCAGGGCGAAGATGACGAAACGACTGTGGTGACAGTCATCGAGACCGACGATGCCATCGGCGAGTATCCGATCCTGCTGGGCCGCAATGTGATGGTCAACGATGGCCAGCAAGTGACGGCCGGCGAGCTGTTGACGGACGGTCCGATCAACCCCCATGAGCTGCTGGAGTGTTTCTTCGAGGATCTCCGCAGCCGCAAGCCGTTGATGGATGCTGCCCAGGAGGCAATCGCCAACCTGCAGCATCGTCTGGTGACGGAGGTTCAGAACGTCTACAAATCCCAGGGCGTGTCAATCGATGACAAGCACATCGAGGTGATTGTGCGTCAGATGACCAGCAAAGTGCGGGTCGAGGATGCGGGCGACACCACCTTGTTGCCTGGTGAGTTGATTGAGCTTCGTCAGGTGGAGGACACCAATCAGGCGATGTCGATCACTGGCGGAGCTCCCGCCGAATTCACCCCGGTTCTGCTGGGGATCACCAAAGCCTCCCTCAACACCGACAGCTTCATCTCCGCTGCTTCCTTCCAGGAGACAACACGGGTTCTGACTGAAGCTGCCATCGAGGGCAAGAGCGACTGGCTCCGTGGTCTCAAGGAGAATGTGATCATCGGCCGTCTGATTCCTGCAGGCACCGGTTTCAGTGGCTTCGAAGAGGAGCTTCGTGCCGAAGCCGGTCCCCATCCCGACATCCTTGCCGAGGACCCCGTCGGTTACCGCCGTATGCAGAACCTCCGTCCGGACTACACCGTCGACATGCCTGCAGCTCCCGTCAAAGATGCCACTGCGGTTCTGGATGACCCGAGTGATGCCGATCTTGAGGCCACCCGCAGCCGTCATGGCATCGAGGGGGGTGCCAACTTCGCCGCCTTTGCCCGCCCTGATGCTGACAATGAGCTGAAGGAAGAGCAGGTGGTCGATGCTGAAGCGGTTGAGGGCCTTCAGGAGGAGGGACTTCTCAGCGATGAGTGAAATCTGTGGTCGCCTTCGCGTCCATCACCCTGTCCCTTTCAAACTGTGCGCTGAAGCCGGCTCTGTCCATGCTTGAACCCACCACGATTCCCGTTCGTCGTCTGCCTCGGTATGGGTTCCACACTCACACCGAGCGTCTGAATGGACGGATGGCCATGCTCGGTTTCATTGCCTTACTTGCGGTGGAAATCAAGCTTGGACACGGTCTTCTGATCTGGTGAGCAAAGCTCTGCTCGGTTGCAGCGCAGCCGAGCTCCAGGACTGGGTGGTGTCCCAGGGGCAGAAAGCCTTCCGCGGACGTCAGCTTCACGACTGGCTTTATTCCAAGGGTGCACACTCCTTGGATGACATCACTGTTCTGCCCAAGGCCTGGCGAGCCACGCTCAACGATCAGGGGGTGAGCATCGGTCGCCTGAAAGAGGTGCATCGCTCTGTGGCTTCCGATGCCACCACCAAGTTGCTTTTGGCCACTGATGACGGTGAAACCATTGAAACTGTGGGTATTCCCACGGACCAACGTCTGACCGTTTGTGTGTCCAGTCAGGTGGGCTGCCCAATGGCCTGCCGTTTTTGTGCCACGGGAAAAGATGGGCTGCAGCGTTCATTGCGGACCCATGAGATCGTCGACCAGGTGCTCAGTGTGCGGGAGGTGATGGATCGCCGTCCTTCTCACATTGTGTTCATGGGAATGGGCGAACCTCTGCTCAACAGCCGTGCAGTGCTGGAGGCGATCCGCTGTCTCAATGATGATTTGGGCATCGGCCAGCGCCGGATCACGGTGAGCACCGTTGGCGTGCCAAAAACTTTGCCTCAGCTTGCTGAGTTGGCCATTGAAACTCTCGGCAGAGCTCAATTCACCCTGGCGGTGAGTCTGCACGCGCCCAATCAGCAGCTGCGGGAAGATCTCATCCCCACCGCCAAGGCCTATCCCTATGACGCTCTGCTCGACGACTGCCGCCACTATCTGGAGGTCACCGGCCGGCGGGTGAGCTTCGAATACATCCTGCTTGGACAACTCAATGACCGCCCGGAGCATGCCGAGGAACTGGCTGATCGTGTCGGCGGCTTTCAGAGTCACGTCAATCTGATTGCCTACAACCCAATTGAGGAAGAGGAGTTTCAGCGGCCATCACGTGAACGCATCGAGGGATTTCGCCGCGTGCTGGAACGTCGTGGCGTCGCTGTCAGCCTGCGCTCCAGCAGAGGCCTTGATCAGGATGCGGCTTGTGGTCAACTGAGGCGATCGCGACAGAAGTAAGGGAGACTGCGACGATCTGCGCGCCTCCATGGCTCCGATCGACTGGATCATTCTGATCGTGTATCTGGCGGCCACGCTGGCCCTCGGTCTCTGGTTGGCGCGACGCAATCGCGGTGAGGACGATTACTTCGTGGCAGGCCGGCGGCTCAGCGGCTGGCTCGCCGGTGCGTCAATGGCGGCCACCACGTTTTCGATCGATACCCCTCTTTATGTTGCGGGAATCGTGGGCACGCGGGGCCTTGCGGCGAACTGGGAGTGGTGGGGCTTTGGGCTGGCGCACGTGGCGATGGCCGTGGTGTTTGCACCGTTATGGCGACGCAGCGGCGTGCTCACTGATGCCGCATTCACGGAGCTGCGATATGGAGGCCCTGCCGCTGCCTGGCTACGCGGTATCAAGGCTTTTCTGCTGGCGTTACCGGTGAACTGCATCGGCATCGGTTATGCCTTCCTCGCTATGCGCAAGGTGGTCGCGGCACTGGGCATCGTCTCCGATCAGCCGATTCAGGCAGCCGGTGGCCTCTCCGACACGTTGGTGCTGCTGATCATCGTGGCCGCCCTGGTGCTCGCTTACACCGTTGCCGGTGGATTGTGGGCCGTGGTGATCACCGATTTCATTCAGCTCCTGCTGGCACTGCTGGGGGCAGGTGCTGTGGCGTGGGCTGCTGTTCATGCAGCCGGGGGAATGCAATCACTGCTGGATCAGTTGGATGCGCTGGGCCGCCCTGAACTGTTGTCGATCGTGCCCTGGCGCTGGGGCTCCGATGGTTTCGACTGGATCGGCGGTGCGGGGATCAGTGTCTCCACCTTTCTGGCTTATCTCACCGTGCAGTGGTGGAGTTTCCGCCGCAGTGACGGCGGTGGTGAGTTCATCCAACGGATGCTGGCCACCAAGGATGAACAGCAGGCGCGGCTCGCAGGCTGGGTGTTTCTGGTGGTCAACTACCTGCTGCGCAGTTGGCTCTGGGTGATTGTGGCCCTGGCGGCCCTGGTGCTGCTTCCTGACCAGGCCGACTGGGAACTCAGCTATCCGACACTCGCGGTTCAGTTTCTGCCCCCGGTGGTGCTCGGACTGGTGGTGGTCTCTCTGGTGGCTGCCTTCATGAGCACCGTGAGTACATCCGTCAACTGGGGAGCGAGTTACCTCACTCACGATCTGTATCAGCGCTTCCTGCGGCCCAATGCTTCTCAGCGGGAGCTTCTGTTGGTGGGTCAGCTGATGAGTGTGTTGCTGCTGGTGCTGGGTGTGGTCACCGCGTTGATCAGTGACAGCATCGGCACGGTGTTCCGGCTGGTGATCGCCATCGGCACCGGCCCGGGTGTCGTCCTCGTGCTGCGCTGGTTCTGGTGGCGGATCAATGCCGCAGCCGAGCTGGCCGCCATGCTCTGCGGGTTTGTGGTGGGCCTGGTGACCTCGGTGGTTCCTCTGCTTCAGATCGCTGACTATGGAGAACGATTGATGGTGACCACAGGCTTCACGGCGGTGGTCTGGATCACGGTGATGCTGTTGACCCCGCCGGAGTCCCCGGCTGTTCTGGAACGGTTTGTGCTGAAGGTTCGTCCTCCGGGACCTGGCTGGAGCCAGTGGCGCCGTGGCCTTGAGGCGACCGCATCAGAATCCCTCTCGGATCTGCTGGCTCGTTTTCTATTCAGTTCGGGGTTGCTGTTCGGAGCTTTGCTTGGATCAGGCGCATTCCTGTTGCATCAGCAGCTGATGGGTTGGTTCGGCATGGTTCTGGCAGTGGTGTCTTGGATGCTTCTGCGCTGGACAGGACGATCCGCTGCTCCGGTCTGATCGGGCGCCAGTCACAATGCTCAGACATCCGGCAGCGATTTGGCTTTTTTCCGCAGCACCTTGCTTCCCATCTTGATCGTGGCACTGTTCGCGCTGGCCCTTGTCGCTGTGAGCGCTCGCATCTGGCTCCCAGGCGACATGCTGGCGCCTGCTCCGATCAGCTGAGATTACGATCGGTTGATGGGCGATTCATCCAGCATCCAGAACGAGGACCTCATGGCTGAGCTGGCCATCGATCCTGATGTGCTGGCGCGTGAACTCGCCGCAGAGCTCATGGGCGATCCCCTCGATGAGATTGCCCCGGATGATCCGGAAGGCGATGCCCTAGAGGCGGTTCGAGCTTGTGATGAGGGCCTGGAATGGCTCAAGCAGGGGCATGACCAGCGCCTTCAGGGACTAAGGGTGTTCTGTGAACATCGCGACCCCCGTGCTGTTCCCCTGCTCCTGCCACTGCTCGATGAAACCTGTCCAGTGGTGCGGATGAGTGCTGTTTACGCACTGGGTCGGAACCCTTCCCTGCAGGCTGTGGAAGCTCTGCTGCGGCTTCTGCAGCTCGACAGCAATGCTTACGTCCGTAAGGCCACGGCCTGGAGTCTTGGTAATTACCCGGATGCGCCCGTGCTCAATCCATTGATCAGGGCCCTGCAGGTGGATGTGGCATCCGTGCGTCTTTGGGCTTCTGTGTCACTCGCGGAGGCCGGCAGCACCTCTCCAGTGAAGGCTGATCTCGCGGCAGGTCAGCTGCTGCTGAGCCTGAAGATCGACAGTGAACCCGTTGTGCGCAGCAACTGCATCTGGGCCCTGGGACGGCTTCACGATCAGCTTGTGAAACCCCGTCAGGATGAGATGGTTGAAGCTTTCGTGGCAGCTCTGCTTCAGGATCGTGAAACAACGGTGCGTGATGAAGCCCGCACTGCCCTTGAGCAGCTCGATAATCCCGAGCTCGTGGATCGTCTTCAGACTCTGCTGGACGAAGGTCTGTTGATCTGATCCGATCACGTAACAGGGAACTCCGGCTCCTATCACTTCCCCTTAACATGCGTTTAATTCTGTGATGGAGCATGCCTCAGCGCACAGTGCGATTTCGCATTCGCCCCGATGGTCGTGTTGAAGAGCGGGTTGAAGGGGTCACCGGTGAAGCCTGCCTGCAACTCACGGATCGTCTTGAAACAGCGCTAGGCACTGTTGAACGACGCCAGCCCACTTCCGAAGCTTTCACTTCGACCCAGCCCGTCACTCAGTCCCAGTCCCAGTCCGTCGAGCCTTCCTGATGTCTCATTTCAGTACTGTTAAAACCGAACTCCGTCAGCTGGCTCCGCTGCGTGGAGCTCTCGAGGATCTGGGCTACACGCCCGGCGACAGTCAGCAGACCGTGCGTGGTTACAAAGGGCAGACCGTCGAAGCTGAGCTGGCAGTCGCCGTTGACGGTGGTGCCGACTTCGGGTTCCGATGGAACGAATCGAATCATGCCTACGAGTTCGTCACTGATCTGGACCTGTGGCGTCAGCCTGTGCCTGTTGAGCGTTTTCTCTCCCGTCTGACGCAGCGCTATGCACTGAGGTCAGTGCTGGAAGCCACGCGTCATGAAGGTTTTGATGTCACAGAGCAGCGTGATTGCCAGGATGGATCTATCGAGCTGGTGGTGACCCGTTGGGACGCCTGAACCAGGTCTTTTGTCCAGAAGGTTGATCCTGTGAAGAATCCAGCGGCTGTCGCCTATGTCGCAACGTCTTTTGATCAAGACGAGCGGACAGGATTGGAGCCTGTCCTGGGCGGCAGGCTTCAGCCCAAGGCGGTGTGGGTTGATGAAGCGGCCTGTATTGGTTGCCGTTACTGCGCGCATGTGGCCACGAACACCTTTGTGATTGAGCCTCATCTCGGGCGCTCCAGGGCAGTTCGTCAGGATGGAGATACCTCTGATTGCATCCAGGAAGCGATCGAGACCTGTCCTGTGGACTGCATCCACTGGGTTGCTTTTAATGATCTGCCAGGGCTCAAGCGTCAGCTGGATGCCCAGGAACTGCTGCCGATGGGTGTTCCGTCGCCAGCTCGACCACGTCGTCAGCTTCCTCGCAACACTCATCACGGCTGATGGGGAGTTCCGGTCTGCCAACCCGTCGCTTCGGGCGCACCGAGATTTCAATGCCAGTGCTGTCACTGGGAGGCATGCGCTTTCAGCAGAGCTGGAGTGATCTTGAGGCCGATGCAATCACAGCTCAATCCCAGCAGTTGTTGCGCAGCACCCTGAAACGAGCAGTGCAGACGGGTTTTCATCATGTGGAAACCGCCCGCCACTACGGCAGTTCAGAGCGACAGCTCGGTTGGGCCCTGCCGGATTGTCCGGATCCATCGCGAATCCTGCAGACCAAGGTTCCACCTCAGTCAGATGCGGCGCTTTTCGAAGCTGATCTTGAACTGTCCTTCACCCGTCTCGATGTGGATCGTGTGGATCTGCTGTCGATTCATGGCATCAATCTCCATTCCCATCTCGATCAGACGATCCGACCCGGAGGCTGCCTTGATGTCGTGCGTCGCTGGCAGGCCCAAGGCCGGATCGGTCATGTGGGCTTCTCCACCCATGGAGACACCGATCTCATTGTTGATGCCATCGAAGCGGGCGTTTTCGATTACGTGAACCTGCACTGGTACTTCATCCGTCAGGACAACGAGCCGGCGATCGCAGCAGCCAGTCGTCAGGACATGGGCGTGTTCATCATCAGTCCCACCGATAAGGGAGGGCACCTGCACACCCCCGGTCCCCGCCTGCTGGAGCTCACGCAACCCTTGCATCCGATTGTGTTCAATGATCTCTTCTGCCTCCGTGATTCGCGGGTGCACACGTTGAGCGTTGGTGCTGCACGTCCCCAAGACCTTGATCTGCATCTCGAGGCGGTTTCCCTGCTGGATCAGGCGGAGGAGTTGGTGGCGCCGATCGAATCTCGCCTTCGACTTGCGGAATGCGATGCCCTTGGTGCCTCATGGCTGACAAGTTGGAGAGAGGGATTGCCCGAATGGCAGGACACGCCAGGGGAGATCAACCTGCCGATGCTGCTTTGGCTGCACAACCTGCTTGAGGCATGGGATCTGGAGGGCTTCGTCAAGGCGCGTTACGGCTTGCTGGGTCGTGCCGGTCATTGGTTTCCGGGAGCCAATGCCGATGCGCTTGATGCCAGCGTGAGTGAGGAGCTGCTGTTGTCGGTTTTGAATGACAGTCCCTGGAGGGACCGTATTCCCAGCCTTCTGCGCAGCCTGCGTGAGCGGGCGGGCGGCGCTGCTCAGGAGCGACTGTCGTCGGCTTGAACCCCGAGGGGCATTTTGCTGGGCATGCCTGTGGCCCGTGGGTAGGCCCTGGGTGTTGCCGCTTCAGGACCAATCCTGACCAGGGTGCGAGCTCCTCGCTCGCAGGGCAGTTCCATACGTTGCAGCCTTAGAGAGCGAGCTTTCAGCGGCTTCAGTGCTGATTGGAGCGCCATGTCATCCGTGTCGTGCCAGCGCCCGCGATAGAGCAAGCCCTCTCCGCTCCTGCGCAACAACGGCACGAGGTATTCCGCCACCACCGGAGCTGCGCCCACGGCACGGGCCATCGCAAGATCAAACGTGCCTCGACAGCTGGGATCCTGACCCGTGAGTTCCACCCGTTCTGTGCGGACCAGCACCCGATCGCCGAAGCCCATCGACTTCGCCATTGCAGCCACGGCAGCGGTCTTGCGTCCCACTGAATCCACCAGGGTCAGCTCAGCGCCTGGAAGAGCAATGGCCACAGCCAGGCCAGGGAAGCCTCCGCCTGTGCCCACATCGATGCAGCGGCGAGCAGTGTCTGGGCTCATCAGCTCGGGTAACAGAGGCCAGAGGCTGTCAAAAACCTGAGCAATCCAGAAATCTTCCCCCTCCACCAGCCGGGTGAGATTGACGCGGCTGTTCCAGTCTTCAAGCAGCTGCTGAAGCTCAATGAACTGTCTTAGCTGTCCGGCATCAGGGCTCCATCCGAGCAATTTCCAGAGCTCGGGTCCCGGATTGGCGAACGGCGATGTGTCCGGCATGGCGGCCTAACCGTCACACCTTTCTAGAATGGCGTTGATGCCCAGGTGCTGCTCAACGCAATGGCCCCTCAGGCTCAAGACATCACCTATTACGAGCGACTGGGTGTCTCTCGCAGTGCTGATGCTGATGCTTTGCGCCAGGCCTTCCGTCGCTTGAGCAAGGCGGTGCATCCAGACACCACCCGTTTGCCGGCACAGGATGCGGCTCGCCAATTTCGGCTGCTGCGAGAAGCGTATGAGCAGCTCGCCGATCCACGTCGTCGTCGTGTGTACGACGCTGCGCTGCGGGAAAGGGACGCGATACAGCAGAGCGTGATGCCTTCCCTGCCGGTTCCTCATGCGATCGGTCAGCGTCGTCCCCTCTCCGGTGGTGAATGGCTCTCACTGCTCTTGTTGCTGGGGTCTTTGCTGCTCTGTCTGCTGCTTGGCGTTGGTGTGGCCTGGAGCCGAGGACTTGAACTTCAGGTGCAGCCGAGTTGGCTAGTGGAGGAGCAGACTCAGCTCATGGATGCGCAGCCCGGTGATTCCGATGGCATCACTTCCTTCAGCGGACACGCCGCTCAACCAGCATTCCCTGCGGGCACTTGAGCAGTGGTTGCAGTCGCTGGGCGCCACCCGCAGTGATCAGGACCCCTGCGACTGGGTCTGGGAGCAGCCAGCCTGGAGTGCACTGCTGAAGCTCGATCAGCAGGATCTTGGAGTGATCTGGACTTCGGAGCAGCCAACCCGCTCCTGTTCCTACCCCTATGGCCTGACCCGAGAGGATGTGGAAGCTGCACTCCGTCTTGGTCCGTGAGCATCAGTGGTTTCGACCAGGGCTCATCGGCCAGGCAGAGCATCAAGCCCACTGTGCAGAGCGTCGTAGCACTGATCCAGCTGGTCGTCGCTAATGCAGAGCGGCGGCAGCAGATAAACCACATCCCCGAGGGGACGGATCAGCACGCCCTGATCTCTCACGAGGCCGCGGAGCACCTTGCCTGCAGGATTGAGATACCCCTGCTCACCGTCGGTGACGAGATCAAAGGCGGCGATGGTGCCGCAGAGCCTGACGCGTTGCACCCTGGGATGGTCGGCCAATCGCTCCAGCCTGACCTGATGGCGTTGTTCGAACTGCTCATGACAGGCAGGGTCCGCTTCGAGCAAATCCAAGCTTGCATTGGCCGCTGCGCAGCCGAGTGGGTTGGCCGTGAAGCTGTGACCATGCCACAGGGTTTTGGTTGGATCGCTGCCGAGGAATTCCTGAAAGATTGCTTCGCTGGCCATCGTGATGCCCATCGGCAGGAATCCGGCGGTGAGTCCTTTGGATAGTGCCACCAGATCCGGCTGGATTCCCGCTCGCTGGGATGCCAGCAGGCGGCCGCAACGACCAAAACCGGCGAGGACCTCATCGGCGATCAGCAGGCTGCCGGCGCGCCTGACCTGTTGTTCCACGGCCTGCAGAAACTGAGGCCGAACCATGCGCATGCCGCCAGCACCCTGGATGAGCGGTTCGAGAATCACCGCCGCGGTGGGCGTTTTCAGAGCCAGTGCCAGGTCATCAAGAGCCCTCTGTTCACTGGCTTCTACCGTTTGGTCATTCCAGTGGGTCTGGGGCCAGGGAACCCGTCGCACCGGAAACAGCATTGGATCGAACGGTTCACTAAACAGACTGCGTGCTCCGACCGCCATCGCTCCGAAGGTGTCGCCGTGATAAGCCCCATCGAATGCGATGAGTTGCTGGCGTGGTTCGCCGCGGTTGTGCCACCACTGCACGGCTGTTTTGAGGGCTACTTCCACCGCGGTGGAGCCGTTGTCCGAGAAGAAAACACGATCCAGTCCAGTTCGCTGGGCCAGGCGTGATGCCAGTCGTTCCGCTTGAGGATGGGTGAATTCCGCGAAAATCACCTGCTCAAGCGTGGCGGCCTGCTCGGCGATTGCAGCAGCAACCACCGGGTTGGCATGGCCGTGAAGCGTGACCCACCAGCTGCTGATCGCATCAATCAGTGGTGGTCCTTCAGCTCGATAGAGCAGGGCCCCTTCACCGCGTACCACCTGCTCCAGAGCCGGCGTGGTGGTGATCGACGTGAAGGGTGGCCAGAGGTTGGGGTGATGGTTCCGTGACACTGGGCACGCTTGAAGGCCTGTGGTCATCATGGGCGCAGGATTGCGAGGCCAGCTATGGCCATGAATCAGACAGACAACCATCGAGTGCGGTCAACATCCAATCGATTTGTGGAGCCGGCTTTGCAGCGCCCTCGCTGTGGACCTGGCAGCGATGGTTGTCGAAGCATTTTTTTTGAAGGTGGATGGCCCTCGATCAAGGCGCGGCTTGAAATGCGTGGCTGGTCACCCTCCCAGATTGAACAGATTCATGAACAGCTTCGTCAGGGATGGACTCTGTCCATGGCCGTGCGCCACGTGGCCCTACTGATGGGCAGATGCCCTTTGAGATCTCGACCCATGGGTTGAAATCACTGCCTGAGCTCTCTACTCGCAGACCTTGCTGTCTTGTTCTCCGAGGGTTGCGATCGGCCCGCAGTTGAACCAGCGCACAAGCTGCACTTCAACATCGGTGAACAGCACGAGGATGCCGCCGCAGAGGAGCGCAACGGCCACTGTGGCCCAGGTCTGACGGCTTGTCATCGGTTGTCCGGATGGTTCGCAAATGCCTCGAACTTAGGGCCGAGGCCCTGGTTGCACCATGCATGGCGCAGAGTTTCCGCGTTGAGAGGATGCAAGGGGGGCAGTTCCGCCAGCACAGGAACATCGCCGATCTCACTGAGAGTTCGCGGATTGTCGGCATGGGCAGGCCCATTCAGAATCAAGCCGACCACAGGGATCTTGCGGTTGCGTAGCGCTTCAAGACTGAGCAGGGTGTGATTCAGTGTGCCCAGCCCGCTGCGGGCCACCAGAACAACGGGCAGCATCCACTCCTGCAGCTGATCGATCTGCTGCCAGGAGCGAGTGAGTGGGACATGTAGTCCTCCGGCGGTCTCCACCACCAGTGGCCTGGTCCCCGTAGCTGGAAGCGTCAGTTGCGTCGGATCTAGGCGTCTGTTTTCGAGTTCCGCTGCCCAATGGGGTGAAACAGCTGCCTGGAAGGCATAGGTCTCAGCAATCCAGCGATCGGAGGGAAGGTCGATCAGCTCCACCACCCGCTCACGATCACCGCCGTCCTCCAGACCGCTCTGCACCGGTTTCCAATACACAGCATTCAGCCCCTGGACCAGCAGTGCACTGACCACTGTTTTGCCCACATCCGTGTCGGTGCCGCAGACCACAAGGCGCAGTGCAGCTGAGCTCGGTCTCATCGTTGGATCAGCAGCAACTGGATCACCCAGGTGAGTCTGAGCTGTCCCGCACCATCATGATCGGGCCAGGCCTGCTGCAGTGTGCGCCAGTCTCGAACCGGCAGCGACGGCTGCGTGCTGCAGTCCGCTCCAACCTTGCGCAGCGGTTTCAGCAGCTTGGGCAGGGTTGGAGCTACAGCATTGCAGTGCATGTCTTCCCGCATCCTGATCTGATCCGCCCTGACCCATCGGAGCAAGGCTTCCATCTCTGGGAAGGCAAGAGCTGTGCAGGGGATGCCGGTGGTTTCCGCGGCCCGATGCCACTGAGGGAAGCAACCTTTGACCGGCAGTGCTACCGCCAACCATCCCCCCGGAGCCAGCTGATGCAGCCAATGCCGGATCACCTCACCGGGTGTCGGTAACCAGTGCAGACAGAAGCTTGATGCCAGCAGACTGGGAGCCTCAGGCCATCGTGGCAACGGTCCTCTCAGATCCCATTGCTGGGTTGTGGAGGAGAGCGGTTGTTGGCGAAGCATGGCCTCGCTGCCGTCCACACGCAGCACACGTTGCCCTGGGTGCCGGGCTTCCAGCGCCTCAGCCAGGTGTCCGGTGCCGCTGCCGAGGTCGACCCACAGTCCTCTGGGGACGGCCTGTTGTCTGCAATGGTTCGCCAGCTGACCGGCCACAGCATGCTGCAGCGTTGCTGAGGCGTTGTAGTTCTGCGCCGACTGATCGAAACGGCTGAGGACTTTGTCGCCCCAGTTGTCGATGGGGGCCATCAGTTTGCTCGACTGTTGTGATCCAGCCACTGCTGGACCCGCACGAGCAGATCCGGGACCAGCAGTGCGTGACCGACATCCTGGAGCTGCCATTGCTCGGGCGCTTTCTGCAGGTGGCTCGTGAGGGCTAAAAGGTGTTCACGGCTTGCTGCCGGTGCAACGATCGCATCATCCATCCCATCCACCACCAGCACACGGGCGGTTTTTGGCAGGCCCGTTGGCAGGCCCGAGGTTTTGATCAGGCGCTCAAGATCATCTTTTAGACAGTCCCTCCCACGCTGGGAGAGTCCGTGCTGTTCCGGTCCAGGTGGCAGACCGCACACATCAGCGGGTTGCGCTGCGCGTTTCAGGAAGGTTCTGAGCATCTTGGCCTCACCGGGACTGCCGATCGCGTTCTGCATGCCCCGAAGGCCAGTGCGCAACGCCCTCCCCTCCGGTCCCTGCGGAACGAATCGCCCGAAGCTGGCGAGCAGCACCACATCCGTGGCCTGGTTCAGCACAGAGGGTTCCAGCAGATGGGGGCCGAGGGAATGGGCGATCACGACCCTGCGCTGCCTGGCCTTGCATGGGTTTGTGCCGCCGCTGGCTGGCTCTGCCCAGTTTGGATTGCAAGATCGCCTGTTGCCGTAGCCGCGTTCGCCGCTTTGCCAGAGCCAGCCGCGATGGCTGAAATGACGCTCCCATGCAGCCCAAGCTGTGCTGTCGCTGCTCCAGCCATGCATGGCGATGACCTGTTTCATCAGGAAACGCGGCCATCTGACAGGGCCCTCAGCAGTGATTCCAATGTCTCATCGGGAAGGAGGCGATGCAGAACCAGACGTAGCCGGGCACTGCCTTCCGGAACGGTGGGTGGGCGGATTGCAGCGGTGAAAAGGCCCGAGAGTTCGAGATGGCGTTGCAAATTCAGACATCGCTGATCCTCTCCAACGAGCAGTGGCACGATCGGCCCGCCACCTGTCGGTCGCGCCCAGCCTGCTTCGACGAGGCGGTCACGCCAGGTGTTGCTGCGTTGAACCAGTGTCTGGCCCCAGTCGGGGTTGTTCCGCATCAGCTCCAGAGCGGCAAGAGCTGCAGCAGCCAGGGGTGGTGCCAGTGCAGTTGTGTATCGGAAGGCTCCGCTTTCCTGAAGCAATTGCTCTCCAAGCTCGCCATTGCAGGCCAGGAAGGCTCCGCCGCTGCCGAAAGCCTTGCCGAAGGTGCCGCTGAGCATCGTCACTCTCCGTTCTCCAAAGCCGAGGCCACGGCCTCCTTCGCCAAGTACACCGAGGGCATGGGCCTCATCCAGGAGCAGGCTCGCGTTATGGCGCTCGCAGAGTGTTGCCAGCTCATGCACCCTTGGACTGGTGCCTTCCATGCTGAACAGGCTTTCAGTGATCACCAGCAGGTGCGCGTCTGGATGCTCGCTGCGACAGCGCAGCATCAGACGCTCCAGCGATTCAAGATCGTTGTGGACAAAACGCCGGAGTCGGGCACCGCTGGCTTGCACGCCCACCAGCAATGAGTGATGAATCAGCCGATCCGCGACAACGGTGGTGTGCCTGTTCGCCAGGGCTTTAACCGCCGCAAGATTGGCCTGAAACCCGCTTGGGAACAGCAACACTTTGTCGCGGCCGAGCCATTGCGCCAGCTCTGACTCCAATTGGTCATGCACAGGGCGGCTGCCGCTCACCAGCCGTGAGCCGCCTGCTCCCACGCCGCTGCATCGCAATTGCGCCTCGGCCGCGGCGATCAGGGAAGGATGCCGGCAGAGGCTCAGATAATCGTTGCTCGCCAGGTCAAACAGCTCCGGGCCACATGCCGAACCAGCGGTGACGGCCTGGACAAGCTCCTGCTTCCCGGCAGGCGACCAGGTGCGCAGCTGACGGCGACGGGCCGGAGGAGTGCTCATGCATGCAGTCTCGGTCCAAGCCGATCGTGTTGGGGATGCACTGCCCTTTTGGCGGCGTCCCTAGGATTGACTCATGGCGGATCAAGACAACCAGCCTTCAGAGCCCGTGCAGGGAGGGTCGCCGGATCCGTCGCAGTTGTTTCCTTTTCCGCTGGATGACTTTCAGCTGGAGGCGATCGACGCTCTGAACCAAGGCCATTCCGTGGTGGTCAGTGCGCCCACAGGATCTGGAAAAACCTTGATCGGTGAGTACGCCATCCATCGCGCCATGGCACATGGCCAGAAAGTTTTTTACACCACACCACTGAAAGCTCTCTCCAACCAGAAGCTGCGCGATTTCCGAGAGCAATTCGGTGCGGAGAACGTGGGCCTGATGACCGGTGATCTGAGCGTTAACAGGGATGCCTCAATCGTGGTGATGACCACGGAGATCTTCCGGAACATGCTCTATGCCGAGGCGGACGAGCATGACGATCCACTCGCCGATGTGGAGGCCGTGGTGCTGGATGAGTGCCACTACATGAATGACTCTCAGCGCGGCACCGTTTGGGAGGAATCAATCATTCACTCACCGCCGCCTGTCCAGCTCGTGGCGCTCTCGGCCACGGTGGCCAATGCCGGGCAGCTCACTGATTGGATCGAAAAGGTGCACGGTCCCACCACGCTTGTGCTGAGTGACTTTCGGCCTGTGCCATTGCATTTCGGTTTCTGCAGTGCCAAGGGGCTGCACCCGTTGCTCAATGAGCAGGGCACAGGCCTTCATCCCAACTGCAAGGTCTGGCGAGCTCCCAAGGGACACAAGCGCAAGGGCCGTTCCCCCAGGCCTCCGCAGCCCGAACCGCCACCGATCAGCTTTGTGGTGGCCCAGATGGCCGAGCGCGACATGTTGCCAGCCATCTACTTCATCTTCAGTCGTCGTGGTTGCGATAAGGCCGTTCGCGACCTGGGGGTGCAGTGCTTGGTGACCGAGGCGGAGCAGGCCCGAATCCGTGAGCGTCTCAACGCCTACACCTCAGCCAATCCTGAAGCTGTTCGCGATGGCATTCACGCTGATGCCCTGCTGCGTGGCATCGCTGCGCACCATGCAGGAGTCCTCCCGGCCTGGAAGGAGCTGATTGAGGAGTTGTTCCAGCAAGGTCTGGTGAAGGTGGTTTTTGCCACAGAAACACTGGCGGCGGGCATCAATATGCCCGCGCGCACCACAGTGATTGCGTCACTGTCCAAACGCACAGAGCGTGGCCATCGCCCCTTGATGGCCAGTGAGTTTTTGCAGATGGCTGGTCGAGCAGGACGGCGTGGACTCGACTCCCAGGGCTATGTGGTCACGGTGCAGAGCCGTTTTGAAGGAGTGCGCGAAGCCGGTCAGCTGGCAACGAGTCCTCCAGATCCGCTGGTGAGCCAGTTCACCCCCAGTTATGGGATGGTCCTCAACCTGCTGCAGCGCCATGATCTGGCCAAGGCGCGCGAGCTGGTGGAACGCAGCTTCGGCCGCTACCTGGCCAGCCTGGACTTGGTCGAGGAGGAGGAGATCCTTGAGCAGTTGCGTCTGCAGCTTGGGCAGTTGCAGGGGTCGGCGGGTGATGTGCCGTGGGAAGACTTCGAGGACTACGAAAAACGGCGTGGGCGCCTGCGCGAAGAGCGCCGACTGATGCGCATCCTTCAGCAACAGGCCGAGGAAACCCTGGCGCATGAGCTCACGCTGGCTCTGCAGTTTGCGAGCGTCGGAACGCTGGTCAGCCTGAAGGCCCCGCAACTGCGTGGTGGCGTGACTCCGGCGGTGATCGTGGAGAAGTGCGAGGGACCAGGACAGTTCCCGCTGCTGCTCTGCCTCACCATCGACAACGTTTGGTTGATGTTGCCCTGTCAGGCGGTGGTGAGCCTGCATGCGGAGCTGAGCTGTCTGCAAGTGGATGGCGTCTTAGCTCCAGAACTCGGTCGTTCCGGTGAGCTCCGCCATGGGGATCAGAGCAGCGGTGGTTTGGCTCTGGCAGTGGGGCATATGGCTCAGCGCCATGACATGACGACCCCTCAGTACGACCTGGCAGGAGAAGTGCTCTCCCAGGCGCAGACGGTGCAGACCCTTGAAGCCGATCTCGAAGCTCACCCCGCCCATCGCTGGGGAGATCGCAAGCAACTTAAGAAGCACCGCCGGCGCATGGAGGACTTGGAGCTGGAGATCGCCGAGCGGCAGCAACTGCTTCACCATCGCGCCAACCGTCACTGGGAGACCTTTCTCGCTCTGATGGAGATCCTTCAGCACTTCGCAGCTCTTGATGAGCTCGAACCCACGGAGATCGGTCGCACCGTGGCGGCTCTCCGTGGCGACAACGAACTCTGGCTTGGTCTGGCCCTGATGAGCGGTCACCTTGATGATCTGCCGCCGTCAGAGCTGGCCGCCGTGTTTGAAGCGATCAGCACGGAGGTGAACCGTCCGGACCTCTGGAGCGGATTCCCAGCGCCACCCCTTGCCGAGGAGGCACTGCACGACCTCTCCGGTCTGCGCCGTGAGTTGCTGCGCGCACAGGAACGTCATCAGGTTGTTGTCCCGGCCTGGTGGGAGCCCGAGCTGATGGGACTGGTGGCGGCATGGGCCAGTGGCACGGCCTGGAATGACCTGATTGCCAACACCTCTCTGGATGAAGGTGATGTGGTGCGGATCATGCGCCGCACGGTGGATCTGTTGGCACAGGTTCCCTACTGCGAAGCGATCAGTGAGCAGCTACGCGGCCATGCCCGTCAGGCCCTCAAGGCGATCAACCGTTTTCCTGTTGCTGAAGCTGACGATCTGCAGAAGGCTGCCGCAGCGGAGTCAGAGGGTCTCAATCCCGCTACGGAACGGGCCGCCTGATAGCGGTTTCTTCAGCCCTGCTGACGTGCCATGTCAGCGGGATCGACGATGCGGTCGAAGTCCTCAGCGCTGACATAGCCAAGGTCCAGAGCCGCATCGCGCAAGCTCAGACCCTGCTCATGGGCGTATTTCGCAATTGAACTGGCCTTGTCGTACCCGATCATCGGAGCCAGAGGTGTCACCAGCATGAGGGACTGCTCAACATCACGCTGAATCCTGGCCCTGTTCGGTTCGATTCCCTCGACCATGGCCACACGGAAGCAGCGGCAGGAATCCGTGAGCAGGGTGATCGAGCGAAGCAGATTGAAGCCGATCAGCGGCTTGTAGACATTCATCTGTAGGTGGCCGCCAGCTCCGGCCATCGCCACTGCAGCATCCAGGCCGATCACCTGAGTGCAAACCATGGCCATCGCTTCGCACTGGGTTGGGTTCACTTTGCCCGGCATGATTGAACTTCCCGGCTCGTTCTCGGGCAGATGCAACTCTGCGAGTCCTGCGCGCGGACCACAGGCCAGAAGGCGGATGTCATTGGCGATCTTCAGCAAGCTCCCGGCAAGCAGGCGCAGTTGTGCCATCGTATGGACTAGCCCGTCGTGGCTTGCCATCACAGCAAATTTGTTGGGGGCTGAGCTGAAAGCGAGTCCTGTGAGTTGCGCCAGTTCCTGAGCAGCCTGTTCGGCGAAACCATCGGGAGCATTCAGGCCCGTTCCCACCGCGGTGCCGCCGAGTGGCAATGGATAGACCTCCGCGAGACTGCATGCAACGCGAGCGCGGGCGGCCGCGATCTGGTCGCGCCACGCTGATGCCTCCTGTCCAAGGGTGAGCGGAACCGCATCTTGCAGATGGGTGCGGCCGATCTTCACAAGGTCTTTCCAGAGCTCGGTTTTGGCTGCGAAAACATCGATCAATCGATCGAGTTCAGGAAGCAGTCGATGTTCGACACCTGCGGCGGCTGCCACGTGAATTGCCGCAGGGAAGGCATCGTTTGTGGATTGGGAACGGTTGACATGGTCATTGGGGTGCACCGGCCGGTGGCTGCCAAGCGGCTCACCCGCAGCCTGAGCCGCCAGGTTGCTGATCACCTCATTGACGTTCATATTCGTCTGTGTGCCGCTGCCGGTTTGCCAGACGCGCAAGGGGAACTGATCATCATGCTGACCGTCTGCAATTGCTGAAGCCGCCGTCGCGATGGCGGCACAGTCGCTCTCACTGATGACGCCGAGGCGGGCATTCACGCTTGCTGCGGCCTGTTTGATGCGGGCGAGGGCATGAATCAGCTCCGCAGGCATGAGGTCGTCCGCAATGTCGAAGTTCTTCAGAGACCGTTGTGTTTGCGCTCCCCAGAGAGCCTCTGCGGGGACTTCCACGGCCCCCATGCTGTCGTGTTCGATCCTGGTCGCTTCTGACATCGCAGGGCAGGTGAATGCGTTAAGAACGTGGACCCGCTCCGGGTCTGAGCACGAGGACAATGATCAGCAGCATGCCGCTGACGCTGACGACCACGTAAATCCAGTCTGCATAGGGGGTCCAGAACATGGTTCAGACCAGGCCTCAAAGCCCCAGGCGTTCCCAGATCACCCCCAGATTTGCCTGGTGTAGATCGGTGCTGAAGCAATCGTCTAGTTGCTGGGGGCTCAGCTTGGCTGTGACTTCGGGGTCAGCTTCAAGGTTGCGGCGGAAATCCCCCCCATCGTTATTCCAGGCGCTGTGAGCATTGCGCTGCACCACTCGATAGGCATCTTCCCTGCTCATACCTGCATCCACCAGCCCGAGCAGCACCCGCTGGCTGAACACCACGCCGCCGTACACGTTCATATTGCGGAGCATGTTTCCTGGGTACACCCCTAGACCTGCCACCACAGCTGTCATCTCCCGCAGCATGAAATGCAGTGTCACCGAGCAGTCGGGGAGCATCATTCGCTCGGTTGAGCTGTGGCTGATATCCCGCTCATGCCAGAGCGCCACATTCTCCAATGCGGCGACGACATAGCTGCGCAGCACTCTGGCCAGACCGCTGATGCGTTCACTGCGAATGGGGTTGCGTTTGTGCGGCATGGCCGAGCTGCCTTTCTGACCTTTGGCAAAGCTCTCTTCCACCTCGAGCACGTCCGTCCGCTGAAGGTTGCGGATTTCAGTGGAAAAGCGATCCAGTGAGGCGCCGATCAGTGCCAGGGTCTGGACATAATCCGCATGTCGATCGCGAGAGATCACCTGGGTGCTCGCGGTATCGGGGGTGAGGCCCAGCCGATCGCAGGTGAGACGTTCCACCTCTGGGTCAGTGTTGGCATAGGTGCCCATGGCTCCGCTCACCTGACCCACGGCCACATCCCGCTCCAGCCGTTCGAGTCGCTCGGCATTGCGGCGGGTCTCGGCCAGCCAGCCAGCCAACTTGAAGCCAAATGTGATCGGTTCACCATGAATGGCATGGGAACGACCGATCATCACGGTGGACTTGTGTTCAGACGCCAGTTTGGTGATGGCCGCGTCAAGAGCGCTGAGTTCCTTCCTCAGCAGAACGACGGAAGCCTTGAGCTGCAAGGCCAAACCGGTGTCCAGCACATCGCTGCTGGTCATCCCTACGTGGATGTAGCGACCTGCATCGCCGACGTGCTCGTTGACGTTGGTGAGAAAGGCGATCACGTCGTGACGCACTTCCGCTTCGATTTCGAGGATCCGTGCTGGCTCAAAAGCCGACTTGCTGCGGATGTCCTCCATGGCTTCGTTGGGAACGCGTCCCAGGCTGCAGTTGGCCTCACAGGCAGCCACTTCAACATCAAGCCAGCTCTGGTACTTGGCCTGATCGGTCCAGATCGCGCCCATTTCGGGCAAGGTGTAGCGCTCGATCAAGGGATCGCAGACAAACGGTCAATCCTCGACCATACGGTGACGCAGGTTCGTTTCCAGGTTCTCAGGCAGAACGCAGGCGCCGATGTTCCACTTCCCATTGCACGTGCTGTCCCCACGCTTGTTGTCGAACCGTGCAGCGTCCACCTCGACATTCGATCACTTGGAAGGGGGGGAGATCGTTGGGGTGATTTTCGATGGTGACGAAGGTTCCGGGATGCAGGAGTTCCACCACGTTGAGAGGGCTGCGGCGGTGCCGTGGCTGCTGCTTGGCGGACATAACCGTGTTGCGGTTCGGATCGATCCTCAAGGAGTTGTCTGGGTTCCTGGGAGAACCACGCAGGTTTGTTCGGATTTTGCCTCTGCTTTTATGAAGAAATGGCTCGTAAACGCCGACTGGATCTGCATCTGCTCACTTTGGGCCTGGCTTCATCACGCCAGCAGGCCCAGCGATTGATTCGTGCCGGCAAGGTTCGTGATGTTCATGGACAGCGTCTTGAGAAGCCCGGCCAGGAAGTGGCGGAAGAGTCGCTGGTTCAGGTGGAGCAACCGCCGCGATTCGTTTCAAGGGGTGGAGACAAGTTGTTGGGCGCTTTGCAGGTCTTCCCCGTTGAGGTGAACGGACGCGTCTGTCTCGATGGTGGAATCTCAACTGGTGGTTTTACCGATTGCTTGCTGCAGCACGGCGCTAGCCGTGTCTATGGCATTGATGTCGGTTACGGCCAGACCGCCTGGAGCCTGCGCACCGATGAGCGGGTGGTCTTGCGTGAACGGACCAACTTGAGGCGTCTGACAGCCGAGGAGTTGTATGGGGAAGCCGATCAACGCCCGACACTGGCCGTGGCCGATGTGTCGTTCATCTCTCTCTCGTTAGTCCTTCCAGCTCTGCGTGGTCTGATGATCACTGAGGGTCTTGATGCCAAGGACTGCGAGGCCATCGTGTTGGTGAAACCTCAGTTTGAGGTTGGACGGCAGAGGGTCGGTAAAGGCGGTGTGGTGCGTGACCCAGCGGCCCACATTGATGCCATTACTGACGTGATCGAAGCAGCTCAGCCGCTTGGCTGGAAGCCATCGGGGCTGGTGGCTTCTCCCCTGACCGGACCAGCCGGTAACCATGAATATCTGCTGTGGTTGACCTCGTACATCGACCACGAGGTCGACACTCCAATGATTGAGAATGTGGTCTCAGCAACCTTGGGTGAGTGATGGCAGCAGCATCTGATTCAGAGCGCTGATCCGTCGCGATCGCCTGTACGAATCCGAACCACGGTGTCAACCGGTGAGATAAAGATCTTGCCGTCTCCGATTTCACCTGTCTTCGCGGCTTCGGCAATGGCATTGACCACGGTGTCAACACGAGCATCGTCGATGACCACCTCGATCTTGAGCTTCTGCAGGAATTCCACTGTGAATTCCGAACCGCGATAACGCTCAACCTGCCCTTTCTGGCGGCCGAAACCACGGACTTCGCTCACGGTCATCCCGACGATTCCCGCATTCACCAATGCCAGCTTGACGTCTTCAAGCTTGAAAGGGCGGATGATCGCTTCGACTTTTTTCATTGCTGTTATCCGGCTTTGGAAAAGCTAAGAGCTCAGGCGTGTTGGGTAGGGATCAGGGAAGGAAGTGGATTCATGCTCAGGCCGGCTGCGGAGGCGTCAAGCATCAGTGTTTCAGCGTCCGTCCGACTCACAATCACGTGACCTTCGGCGAGGAGTTCCCAGTGCTCGGATTCGAAATGGGTCTGAAGCCAGAGGATTCCATGAACGCTGGCTGGGACCAACCGGAAGGAAGGGCCTTCAGCGAGCAAGCGGAGATCCATGTAGAAGCCTCAGTCGACATCCCCATTACGGCTTGCCGATGCTTTTACGGATGTACGCGTTGATACCGAATCAGGAGTTGAGTGGCTTCTTGGCCTGCTCGCGGCGGTGCTGATAAACGCTGCCGCGGTAATGGAGTTCCACGGTTGACTCAGCCGCCGCTGCATGGCAAAGAGGCGCGTCGTAGTGCTGACCGCGATAGGTGTGATCAACCCTGGCTGGGCTTAGGCGCTCATGCTGCGCCGGGTTGTAGGGGATGCCGCGATAGGTGCGTTGTGTCGTGGTCATAGGAGTGGCCTCGAAGAGGGTGGTGAGTGCTCCGATCGTTGATCGGGACCGCTTCGTGGGAAGGAGCGTTGCTTCGCCACGCGGGTGGCTACTTCCGGCTGAAGAGGTCTGTAAGAGCAGGCCCGAGCCCAACGATTTGTCCTTCAATGCATTACTACCGCATAAATGTTGTTCATGGTGAACAGTTTGGAATGAATCAAGGCTCGAAATCGTGAATTTCCAAGCTTTGTTCTGCGCTTGCGACACTCATGTCGGGTTTTAAGGTCTTCACAAACCGTTGTGTCGTCTCTCGACCATGAGTGCATCCCCCGCGGAGACCACCCGCACTCCCCTTTATGGGGAACGGGCCATTGCCGATGCAGAGCTGATCTGTTTTGAGAATCCTCGCCAAGGCCGTGCCTATGAGGTCTCGATCGAGCTGCCGGAATTCACCTGTCTCTGTCCTTTCTCTGGTTACCCCGATTTCGCTGTGCTGCGACTTCTGTATCAACCTGGGCCTCGGGTCGTTGAGCTGAAGGCCATCAAGCTCTACGTGAACAGTTACAGGAATCGCACCATCTCCCACGAAGAGGTCGCCAATCGCATCCTCGATGACTTGGTTGAGGCTTGCGATCCGGTTTGGATGCAGTTGGAGGCTGATTTCTATCCCCGCGGAAACGTACACACCGTGGTGCGCGTCAGCCATGGAGAGCGCCAACCCTGTTAATGAGCAGGGGAAGCTCTGTGGCAAAGCCCGCAAGGTTTCGATTGCAAAGGCCGCCGACGTGAAGCTTGGCTTGCTGTGTCTCAGCAACAGCCCAGATCTGACGTGTGGCCACCATGCTCAGCCCACCCCCTAGCAGCGTGATCGCAAAGCCTGCATAAACCAGTGGCACGCCTGGATCACGCTTGAGCAGCAGGCCGCTGGCCGGCATGATCTCGACCACTCTCAGCGGCAGTCCTCGCACCTCAGCCCCGTCTCCACCGGGCCTGAGATTGGTGATCAAACTTCCGTCTGAATCAAACACCTGCACCGGACCTTGTTCACTGCCGGTGCTGAGGAACACGGGTTCACTCCCATCTGGACGTGTGGGGAGCACGAGTCCCCAGATCTGGTCGCCCAGTTCTGGGAAGTTGCTTAATGGCAGTTGCAGCAAGGGGCTGCGGCCAAGCTGCACAGTGATCGTCGCCAGCGACCAGTCCGCTTGGTAAACGGTGATGCCCTGATATCGCAACGGATGATTCACGCTGATCGTGCGTTCCTCTTGTTGATTCCCTTGAGGGCTGAGCAGCAAGGTCGAGCTGAATTGTTCCGGTCGGCCGGCGGGATCTCTCTCAATGGCGAAATCCTGCAGGGTGAGGCTCAGTCTGTTTTCGCCGGCTGGACTCAGCAGATCAAGTGAGCGTCCAGGGGCGAGAAATCGCTCCAGCCGTTGTCCTGCCAGTGCACCCCAGGCTGCTCCAATCAGCAGCAGGACCAGACCTGTATGAACCAGCAAAGGACCCACGCGACCGATGACGCCTCGTCGGGCGGCGAGTCGACCGTTCTGCTGTCTCACGTTCCAGCCCTGTTCCCTGAGCTCTAAGGCCAGATCATTCAGTGCGGCGCTGCTGTCGCTGCAGGTGACGGTCTCTGCCAGGGCCAGTTTGCTCAGTTGGCGTGGGCGGGAATAATCCGTCCAGCGCAGAGCCGCCTTCAGTGACGGCCATTGACGCCTCCAGCTGCACAAGGTGAGTGCCAGCCCGAGCAGTGCCAACAGTGAGAGAAACCAGACGCTTGAGTAAACGTGATTGAGCTGCACTTGCAGCATCAGGTTTCCGTTGATCAATCCCAGCCATGGGTCGGCATTGAAGCGTTCCAGGTAGAGCTCAGGTGCTTCTTGCTGAGGGATGATCGTGCCTACGGCACTGGCCAGTGCAATCAGCAGCAACAGCAGAATGGCCAGACGCAGGCTCGAGAGCAGTGCCAGCAGTCGTTTAAACAAACGCATGCTTAGACCAGCCTCGTCAGCAAAGTGAGCGTGCCGATCGTGAGCAGCACGACACCACTGATGCTGGGGATCCAGCGACTGATCGAGCGCATCGCCATCAGCTTGGGAAGGGACGCCGCCATGCTTCCAGCAAGGAGCAAAGGCAGCACCTGGCCGATTCCGAAGCTGCTGAGATAAACCAGTCCTGTGATTGCGTTGCCACTGCTGGCAATCCAGCCCAGCAGAACGGCCAACACAGGGGTAGTGCAGGGAGAAGCGGCAAGACCGAAGGCCAGGCCAGCGGCAATCGGTGCCAGCGGTGCTGGCACCTTGCGGCTCCAGGCATTGGGATCCGGGCCTGCCGGCAGGGGCAGTCGCACAACTCCAAGCAGGTTGAGCCCCATCACCACGGCCAGCAACGCAACCAGGGTGGGGATCAGACCAGGTACCTGACCGTAAATGCCACCCAGCAGTCCGCTCAGGCTGCCCAGCATCACCAGGGCCCCCACGATGCCTCCGCAAAAGGCAAGACTTCGTTGCCAAGCAGGTTGATCGCTTTCAAATCCGGCCAGGTACGCCAGCGTCACCGGCAGCAGCGACAGTGAGCACGGTCCAAGGCTGGTGAGGGCTCCCACGACCAGAACAGCACCAAGACTGAGCGGACCAGGCTGCTGAAGTGCATGATTCAGTAGGTCTTCACCGCTTCGGGCCAGATCGGACAGTGCCAGGTCGAGGAAGGCGATGGTGAAGCCGGTTCAGAAAAACTCGGAGTTCAGCCTATCGATCAGGGCGTGAACGGCGTTGATCCGATGCCAGTCGTTGAGCTTGGCCCCGCCCACCGATCAAGCCTGTGGATTCCAGAGAGCAGCGGATCAGAAGTCCGACGATCATCAAACTCGAAAGCAGTGAGTTGCCTCCATAGCTCACCAGCGGCAGTGGCAGTCCGGTGGTTGGCATGGCTCCGGATGCCACGGCCACGTTCATCACCGATTGGCCTACCAGGAGTGCCGCGCAACCGATGGCAACGAGCCTGGCCTGATTGCTGCGGCATCGGAGGGCAACGCGCAGTCCCAAATAGCCGATCAACATCAGGAAGAGAAGCAGCAGCAAGGAGCCCACCAGACCGAATTCTTCGGCGTAGACCGCGAAGATGAAGTCGGTGCTCTGAATCGGCAGATATTGAAGTTTCTGAGTCGAGAGACCAAAGCCCTGGCCGAAAACCCCGCCCGAGCCAATCGCCAGCAAGCTTTGAATGAGTTGATATCCATCACCCTGCGGATCCTTCCATGGATTCAGAAAGGAGATCACGCGTAGACGTTGGTATTCGTTGATCAGGATGCTGGCGGTGCCCAGCAGTGCTCCTCCGATGGCCGTCCCGAACAGCTGAAACAGCGGAAGTCCTGCTGAGAAGGCCATCAGCCAGATCAGAAGGCCGCTTAACGCAGCTGTGCTCAGGTTGGGTTGCTTGAGAATCAGCAGCACCAGAATTCCAAAACTGCTCAGCCAAAGCAGCTTCTGATCCAGCCCGGTCCGTTTCCAGTGTGCAAACAGGTTTGCAGCTTGCAGCACGACAAACGGTTTCACGAGTTCGGAAGGCTGAATCTGAATTGGGCCGATCACCAGCCAGCGGCTGGCGCCGTTCACGGTGGTTCCCATCACCAGAGTCGCTGCAATCAATAGGCAGCCAATCCAGAGTGCGGGCCCCGCCCATTTCAACCAGCGCCGCAAATTGATCGATGCGGTGAATGACATCAGGCTCCAGCTGGCGGCCATCCACACCAGCTGCCTTTTGACGTAGTACGCCCCTTCTCCTTGTTCACGGGCCGCGACCCACCAGCTGGCTGACGCGAGCACCAGCAGGCCTGCCAGGCTCCAGATGGCCGTGAGTGTCAGCAGCAGGCGTGCTTCCGCAGGCCAGAGCGACCAGTCGAGCGGAAGAAACCGCTCCCAGAAAGGCTTGGATCCAGCAGCAGCCTTCTGCTGTTCCCGCAGGGTGCCCTGACGTGAGGATCGACTCCTTTTGGAGATCACGGTGGGGCTGCTCAAAACGATCGGAGGTGTTGCATGTATTGAGCCGTCCTTAGGCCGGTTTGCCAAGGGATCACAACAAAAAACCCGACCAGAGGCCGGGTTTGAACACACCTTTGAATTGAATTTCAGTTGCCGACGTTGACCTGTTGCCCGCCGGTGCAGAGCTCCACCTTGATAATGCGTCCACCCTGTTTCTGGATGCGCTGTTGTTCAGCGAACCAGCTGTCGTAGGGAACCCACTTGGTGAAGAAGGTGTTCTGCAATTCGCGCTGCGTCCGAACCTTCTCAGGGCTGGGGATGCAGGCGGTGACTTTGAACAACCGCATGGGGCTCAGTTGCCGAGACCGGAACAGATGTAGTCGAAGTACACACCCATTTCGTTGCCAGCATCAGGGCCAACCAGTGAGGCGGTGACCTCTTTCATGGCCTGAATCGCCTGAACGGTTGCTCCGATGGGGACTCCCAGGGAGTTGTAGGTCTCTTTCAGGCCATTGAGCACACGCTCGTCAAGAATCGAGGTGTCGCCAGCGAGCATGGCGTAGGTGGAGTAACGCAGGTAGTAATCCAGATCGCGGATGCAGGCTGCATAGCGGCGAGTGGTGTACATGTTGCCACCAGGACGGGTGATGTCCGAGTACAGGAGAGCCTTGGCCACAGCATCGCGGATGATGGCGGAAGCATTCGCACTGATGGTTGCGGCAGCCTTCACGCGCAGCTCACCGCTTGCGAAGTAGCTCTCGAGGTTGCTCATGGATGCCGTATCCAGGTAGAGACCTTGGACGTCGGACTTGTTGATGACGTTGGTGATCGCGTCTTGCATGGACTCAGGAGTGACGTGAAGGGGCGTTGGTTCCGGTGATCAGGCGAGAGCGCCCACCACGTAGTCGAAGTAGAAGCCGGCTTCCTCGGCATCAGCACCACTAAGGATGCCCATTGCCACGGTTTTCATCTCACGAACGGCTTCAGCCATGGCCTCGAGGGGAGTTCCGAGGGATCGGTAGAGCTCACGGGCTCCGATCACGCCGATCTCCTCGATCGGGGTCACGTCACCAGCGACTACGCCGTAGGTCACAAGACGGAGGTAGTAGTCCATGTCCCGCAGACATGTTGCGGTCATGGCTTCTCCGTAGGCGTTGCCGCCAGGAGAGATGACATCAGGACGCTTCTGAAAGAGCTGTCCGCCTGCAGTCTTGACGATGCGTTCACGGCTCTCGCTGAGAACCTGAGCGACTCGCAGGCGACGTTGGCCTCCGCTGACGAACGCCTTGATCTGGTCCAGTTCTCCTGGACTCAGATAGCGGGCTTCGGCGTCCGCGTTGATGATCGAGTTGGAGACGATGCTCATGCAGTTCTACCTCGAAGCAAGCAGCCACCCGTAGGAGGCCGATATCCGGTGAGTGGTGTGGTGATCTCGATTGAGATCGTGAAGCAGCTTAAGGGCCGCAGTGCCTCGAATCGCGGAGATCCGAGTCGGAATGCCATCAGATGTTGTATCTGTTGATCTTCCGTTGTGGAATGCATGCTCCTCGCAAGGCGAGGGACACATCTGCCTTCTTAATTCTCAGGCAGCGATCTGGAGAGTCTGTGTCCTGGTAACAGATCTTCATTGCCAGTGTGCCCTGCGCTGTTTGAACTTCTTGTTGTTTATTGAGGTTCTTTTTTATAAACAGCCAGCACAAACTAGGAGGAGTTAGTCACTCTGACTTTTACGTTAATTGATGTTCTTTGACAGTAAAACTTTCTTTTGAACGTAATGTTCAGAGTGCTTGATCGGGTCGTGGGGTCAGGCCCGCATTGCCGCCGTAGAGACTTGCCGTTCGAGTGATGGTTGACTGCGGCACGCCACTGCGTGAACTCAGTGTGCTGAGCCCAGGTACATCCGAAGGCTCAGAACCGGTTTCGGCGCGGAGTTCCAGCAGATTGCGCACGGCAGTCGGTTGGCCAGATTCAGCTCTCACCTGGAGGAAACGGCTGGTCTCCGATGGGGTGGAGGCTCTTCCAAGCAGAGCAAGGCTAGCTGCGGTGGCAGCACGAAGTGGCGCCATCCGCGAGAGTCGATCCTGGAAGGGTTCGCTCAGGGCAACTGATTCGACGAAGCCATCGAGATCAATCTGCCCATTTCTGAGTAATGACTCCGCTGACGTCAGGCGCTCTGTTTCCAGTGGCACGCGATTCAACAGTTGTCGGTAAGTCGCATCAAGGATCTCGCGCAGCTCGGATTCACTAGACACCCGCGCGAGGGATGCCTGGGTGGGAAGGCCCTCGCGTCGCTTGTAACCACTGGCATCGCCAAGAGGAAGTGCCGCCTGAAGCCCAGCTTGTCCACGGTTGGACTGGGATGGACGGGACCACTGGTTCAGCGTGGCTGCGGAACCGGATGAGCGCCGAAGCATGAAAGCGGCCAGCTGTTCAGGGGGAGTGAAGCCGCTGATGTCGGCTGTCCACTTTCCGCCGAAGCGGCTGCGCTGACTCTTGTCAGCGATATTTCTCTTGGTGACGTCACCGGTCGTTCGGAGTGCTTCTCGACGGATCGCTTCTGGCCGTGGAGTCATTGACACGTTGACTCTGGCCCCGATCGAGGGATCCAATGCCCTGCGTAATCCCGGAGCACGACGGGTGGTCAGGTCTTTGGGCGTAATGAAGCGTTCGTATGGAACGGTGTCTTCACCGAAGCAGTCGCTGTAGTCCTTGCTGTCGATCAAGGCATCGACCAAGCCATAAAACCCTCGGCGAGCTGCGGTGTCGAAGAGAGCATCGATCTCCCAGCGACCGAAGGTGGGCCTGCCCAGAAGGCGGCGGTGCATCACTTCGATGGACTTGGCGATGTAAAGGCCTTCCCAGTAGCGACGGCGAAAGGCATCCGAGCGAGCCACGCTACGGATGAAGTCGCGGAGGCTGATGTCTCCGTTTTCCAGACGGGCTTCCTGGGAGTTGAGGCGTTCTCCTTCGTAGCCGGAGTTGCCAAGCACCTGGATGTAGACGGCTTTGATCACCGCCTGGGTTGAGGATTCGGTGTTGCGAATACTCGGCTGGCCGCCGCGGCGTGGAAGCGCCGAACCGCCTGTGGAGATCTGCTGGAGTCGAACCACTCGCGGTCCCACCTTGCGAGGCCGGCTGCCCCGGAACTGAGGACTGTCCATTTGTCCCGGTTGCGCCATGCCATTGCTCACCAGCAGGCGGCGGGTGTCATAGCTGAAGGGTGCGGGACGCGTCGTCACCGAAGCCGTGTCTGAAGGGAAGATCGCTCCGTACTGATTGCCGACGGGATCATTGCCGCCGCCGTAAACATGCTGATCAGCGAGAGGCTGGCGGTAAGAGGCATACAGCGTGACGTATTGGGGTGCTCCCTCGAACGGTGCGCTGAAGCGGAACAAACGGCGGTTCGATCCCCAGCCAGCACTCTCCTGTGCCTCTTCACCCAGGTCGCGCAAGTAAGGAACAGTCTCCTCACCAAAAGTTTGCGCATATTCGCTGCTGTTCACGATCACATCAATCAGACCGTTCAGTCCCTGGTCGCTGACGATCGAAAAGGCTTTGCGGAATTCCTCGAGCGAGCTGATGCCGCGTCCAAGGAAATGGCGGTAGGCCAGTTCCACCACCCGGCTGTTGACAAAGGGTCCGTAAAACTGATTCCGGTATTCCTTGCTTCGGCCCAGCGCGCGGATGAATTCCCGCATTGAAATCTTGCCCTGCACCAGCTGGCTGGCTTCTGAACGACAGGGGGTCTGGGAGTAGCCCTTGGCGATGTCGCGCTCAAAGACCTGTCTGTAGGCGGCTCGAATGATTTCAGTTTTCTCCGCTCCGGACAGGCCAGGGCGCATTTCGAAACGCTGTGCTGATTCGGATGCCAGGGCGTAGATCGCTGGGAGCTGAAGCCCTTGGCTGACACGGCTGCCGAGCTTCTGTTTTGTGGAAGGCGTCGCAATGGCGAGTTCCTTCAGGAGCACGTTGAAGCAGTCGATGGTGAGTCGGCGGGCCTCTGGGCGCTCCCGAAGCAGCTCTGCGCAGGCTCCTCGCATCTCCTGAAGGGCCACATTGGTGGCGGTCAGAGAACAGTTCTTGAGAAGGATGTCGCGCAGTCCGCGCGTATTCACCGCAAGGATGCTTGGGTCTCCGGCCACCAATGCGTAGCCCACATAGCGAAGAAACCAGCCCAGGTCGCGCACCGATTTGCGCATGAATGCAGGGCCGTACTTGGCCACGCTGATGGCGGTGAAACCCGTGGGCAGAACGACGCGTACATCGGCATCGCCGCCGCCGACATCAAGGAGCCGGGTGAAGAAATTGCCGCGCTTGGTGATGCTGCTGTCACCCGTGAAGGTGCGCACGGATTGTTCGAAGGCGGCCTGGTCAGCCGCCAGCGGGGCGGTATCGACGGCCTGTGCCCGGGACACTTCGCCTGTGCTGAGTGGCGCCTCGAGGAACGAAAGTGGAGTTCCTCCGACAAAAATTCTGTTGGCCGCGCGGGCGACGATCGCTTCAGCGTTGCTGGCGATGATCTTTGAAGCTTCCAGGCGGTCATTGCCGCTGCGGAAGAATGTGATCAACGTGTCGAGTTCGCCCCCGTCAGGGAAACGGTCCTGTTGTTCCGCCTGACGAACGCTGGAGAGCGGCAGGGTGTCGAACAGCTGTGGGGAAACCCTTGGGCTGCCGCTGCTGGCGGTCACGGTCATGAACGGGAGCAAGCCGGATTCGGCCACGTTACGGCTCGTCCCGAGGGCTCTCGAACAGGCATGAACAAATGTTTGCAGGGGTTGCTCCTTCAGACCCGTTTTCGATGCCCACCCTGAAATGGTTCAGACCGAATAATGAGATCGGAAACCGACGCGCCGATGAACCCCAAGCCCTCGGATGCCGCCACCCCTGTGGTGAGTGACTTTTATGACCGGTTCCCATATCCGGGGGATCCGCTTCAGGACGGACCGCCTCCCGGCTACAACTGGCGCTGGTGCCATGAAAGCGTTCTGGCAGCAGTGCATGGTGCAGTGCCATCGCAGGCTGATCCAGCGGCTTCTCTGCGAATTCTTGATGCGGGTTGTGGGACGGGCGTCAGCACGGATTACCTCTGTCACCTCAATCCAGGAGCGCAGATCCTGGCGGTGGATATCAGTGCGGGAGCTCTTGAAGTAGCCCGTGAACGCTTGCAGCGATCCGGTGCCGCGGATCAGGTGGATGCGTTGCGTCAGGAGCAGCGCAGTCTTCTCGATCTCAAGGGTGAGGGCCCCTTTGACTACATCAATTCCGTGGGCGTTCTGCATCACCTGCGCGAGCCGCTGGCGGGAATGAAGGCTCTGGGTTCGCTGTTGGCAGACACAGGATTGATCCACTTGTTCCTCTACGCCGATGGGGGACGTTGGGAGATTCATCGAACCCAGCGTGCGTTGTGCCGATTGGGTGCTGGTAGCGGAGCCGAAGGTCTGCGTCTTGGCCGTGAACTCTTTCAGGTTTTGCCTGAGGGCAATCGTCTGCGCCAGAACTATGAGCAGCGTTGGCTGATCGATACCGCTGCCGATTCGAATTTCGCTGATATGTACCTCCATCCGCAGGAGACCAGTTACGACCTCAGGCGCCTGTTCGACCTGATCGAAGCCGCCGGACTTCAGTTCGCCGGCTTCTCGAATCCCGCCGTATGGGATCTGAGCCGTTTGCTGTCAGGTGAACTGCTGGAGCGTGCAGCCATGCTCCCTGAGCGTGAACAGTGGCTGCTGGTTGAAGACCTCGACCCTGAGATCAGTCATTTCGAGTTCTTTGTGGCCAAGCAACCCGTGCAATCCAACCGCTGGGAGGACGATTCAGCCTTGCTCCAGGCCATTGGTCGGCGACAGTCGTGTTTATGGGGTTGGCCTTCCTCCAGCCTTTTGGGTCCGGATCTGGAGCCGATTGCTCTCTCGGCATCCGAGCTGGCATTGCTTGAAGCTGTTGAGCGCCAGCCCAAAACGGCTTTGGGTGACCTCAACCTCGGGCCTGAGACCGTTTCAGTGGCAAGAGGTCTCTTGTCGCGCCGGCTGCTGCTTCTGGAAGCTTCCAGAACCTGAGCGCGAGAAAACGCGTGATAGATTCCGCGCGCTTCCTCAGGCACTGTTTGCTGGCTAACGACCCCACAGAATCACCCGCGGCAACCGTTGCGATCGATTCTGGAATGGCCGACTACGCCAGACTTCAACGGCGCCTGATGCTGGCCACTCTGGCGGTTTCACTAGTTGCGGTTCTTGTCGCTCTAGTTGGTTTCGACGCCATGGTTGCCCGCAGCCTGTTGGTGGGTTCTTGCGCTGGTGTTCTCTACCTGCGCCTCCTCGCCCGCAGCGTGGCTCGGCTCGGCGGAGGTTCCCGTCAAGTGGGTCGGTTTCAGCTGGTTGTGCCTGTGCTGCTCGTTGTTGCAGCGGCCAAGTTCCCTCAGCTTGAGATCCTTCCTGCTTTCATCGGCTTCCTTCTCTATAAACCCGCCTTGATTCTTCAGACCGTCATTGACGGCTGAGCTCGCGCATCCCCTTCTGCTTTCAATGGCTTTGCTGCCTTTCACACTGCCTTTCGCTGAACTGGAGGTCGGGAACCATCTGTATTGGCAGATCGGCAACCTCAATCTTCACGGCCAGGTCTTTCTGAGTTCCTGGATCCTGATCGGCGCTCTCCTTGCTCTCGTCCTTGTTGGTACGCGCAAGTTGGATCGCGACCCAAGAGGCGTGCAGAACCTGCTCGAATTCCTCTGGGATTATCTGCGTGATCTCGCTCGTGATCAGATCGGAGAAAAATATTATCGAGAGTGGCTGCCCTTCATTGGAACCCTGTTCCTGTTCATTTTTGTGAGCAATTGGGGTGGCGCTCTGATTCCTTGGAAAGTTTTTGAACTTCCTGAAGGTGAACTGGGTGCTCCTACGGCAGACATCAACACCACAGTGGCGATGGCTCTGCTCGTCTCTCTCGCTTACTTCTATGCGGGATTGAGCAAAAAGGGTCTGAGATTTTTTGAGCTCTATGTAGAGCCAACTCCGATCATGCTCCCCTTCAAGATCATTGAGGAGTTCACAAAACCACTTTCACTGTCTTTCCGACTTTTCGGAAACATCCTGGCAGATGAACTTGCGGTTGGAGTTCTTGTTTATCTGGTTCCTCTCATCGTTCCTCTGCCTGTGATGCTGCTTGGACTGTTCACCAGTGCGATCCAGGCTCTGATTTTCGCGACATTGGCTGCCTTCTATATCGGCGAAGGTCTGCATGAACACCACTAGGTGACAAATGCTCGCCGTTAAGGCGATCTGCTAAACACTTCTGCGCGTAGGTCCGACGCTCATGACTCGGGCCCGCTCTCTTGCAACAGAGAGTGTCCCTGCGCAGGGGGAACCAATCCCCACTTCATTTGCTCAGCGCTACTGCGCATCCCCCCCCCAACGCTCTCAACATGGATTCCATTACTTCCGCAGCTTCCGTCGTTGCTGCTGGCCTGGCTGTTGGCCTGGCGGCTATCGGCCCTGGTATCGGTCAGGGCAGCGCTTCCCAAGGTGCTGTTGAAGGTATTGCCCGCCAGCCTGAAGCTGAAGGCAAGATCCGCGGCACCCTGCTGCTTTCTCTGGCATTCATGGAGTCGCTGACGATCTACGGCCTGGTTGTGGCTCTGGTGCTTCTGTTCGCCAACCCCTTCGCCGGTTGATCCATTTCCTGGGAGCTCCCTCAGCTTGATGGCTGCTCCCAGGTGTGATCCTTCTCCTCTTCATCAGCTTTTCCTCAGCGCTCCTTTTTCATGACCTGGCTTCTGCTTGCTGAAGCAGCGGTGCCGGAGGGAGGTCTTTTTGACCTCGATGCCACCTTGCCTTTAATGGCAGTCCAGGTGGTTCTCCTGACCTTCCTGCTCAATTCCCTCTTCTTCCGGCCGGTCGGCAAGGTCGTGGAAGATCGTGAGGGTTACATCTCCACAAGCCTTGCTGATGCCAAGCAAAAGCTTGAGCAAGTCCAGCGTCTTGAGGCTGAACTCACTGAACAACTCCGAGGCGCTCGCCAGGCCGCTCAGGCCGCCATCCTCGAAGCTGAGCAGGAGGTCGACAATCTGTATCGCGAGGCCATCGCGACAACTGAAGCCGATGCCAATCGCACGAGGGAACAAGCCCGTCGGGAGATTGAGGCACAGCGAGAGCAGGCTCAGTCGCAGCTGATGGGCAAGGTCGATGAGTTCAGCACAAAGATCATTCAACGTCTGCTGGCTGTTTCATGATGTCTCTTGTCACCTTGTTTGCTGCAGAGGGTGGTTTCGCGATCAACCTCAATCCCCTTGAGACAAACCTGATCAATCTGGTCATTGTCATCGGGTTGCTCGTCTACTTCCTTAAGGGATTGCTTGGCGGCATTCTTGAGCGTCGTCGTGAATCGATTCTTAAGGAATTGAACGATGCTGAAAACAGGCTCAAAACTGCCACCACAGAGCTGAGTAAGGCGCAGGCCGACCTCGGTTCTGCCAAAGAAAAAGCTGAGAAGATCCGTGCCGATGGCCACGCCAGGGCACAAGCCATCCGTACGGACGGTGAGCAGCGAACCATCGCGGCAATGGCTGCCCTCAAGCAGGATGCCCTTGCTGATCTGAACGCCGAAGGTGCTCGTCTGACCGAGGAGCTACGGCGTGAAGCTGCTCTGGCCGCCATCGACAAAGTGATGGCCGACCTGCCCGGACGTCTCGATGCTTCGGCTCAAGCCCGTCTCATCGACGCCTCCATCAACAATCTGGAGGATGCCTGATGCCCCTTCTCAATACCTTGGCCACCCCTTACGCCGAAGCGTTGTTGCAAGTGACCAATGCTCGCAATGAGTCTGATGACGTGGCAGCCCAGTGCAAGGAGCTCATTGCTCTCTGGGACAGCAGTGAGTCACTGCGAGATGCCATGACCTCTCCGGTGCTTGAGCCAACGGCCAAGAAAAAAGCCCTTGAGCAGCTCCTGAGCGAGCAGATCCAGCCTTCATTGCTGAATCTGCTCAAGGTCCTGGCCGATCGCTACCGCCTCACCGCTTTTGATGCCGTTCTGAGTCGGTATCTCGAGCTTTACCGCGAATCCCGCAAGATTTCGCTGGCCCATGTCCGCTCGGCTCAGGCCCTGACAGACACTCAAAAGGCATCTCTGACCGCCAAGGTTCAGTCCATGGTCGGCAGCGGGTCCGTTGAGATTGACCTCACCATCGATCCGAGCCTGATTGGCGGCTTCGTGATCAATGTGGGCTCTCAGGTCATCGACGCTAGTCTTTCCGGCCAAGTAAGGCGACTCGGTCTCTCGCTTGCTAAGGCGGGCTGACCGTTTTTTTCTTCACCCTTCAGATTTTTCTCTTATTCCCCGTCAAAGGGTTTACCAGCCATGGTTTCCATCCGTCCCGACGAGATCAGCGCGATTCTCAAACAGCAGATTGAGGACTACGACAAGTCTGTATCTGTCAGCAACGTTGGTTCTGTCCTGCAGGTGGGTGATGGCATCGCCCGCGTTTACGGCCTCCAAGAGGTGATGGCCGGTGAACTCGTTGAATTTGAAGACGGCACTGAAGGCATTGCCCTCAATCTCGAGGATGACAATGTCGGCGCCTTGCTGATGGGTGAAGGTCTCGGCATTCAGGAGGGCAGCACCGTCCGTGCAACCGGCAAGATCGCATCGGTTCCTGTCGGCGATGCTCTGCTGGGTCGTGTCGTGAATTCCCTTGGAGTTCCTCTCGACGGCAAAGGTGATCTCGCAACGACTGAGACTCGTCTGATTGAGTCTCCCGCTCCGGGCATCATTCAGCGCAAGTCGGTGCATGAGCCCATGCAGACCGGCATCACCGCCATCGACGCGATGATTCCCATCGGCCGAGGCCAGCGTGAGCTGATCATTGGTGACCGCCAGACCGGCAAGTCTGCTATCGCGATCGACACCATCCTGAATCAGGCCGATCAGGACGTGATCTGTGTGTATGTCGCCATTGGTCAGAAAGCTGCAAACGTCGCCCAGGTGACGGAGGTTCTGCGAGAGCGCGGCGCACTGGATTACACGGTGATCGTTGCTGCAAACGCCTCCGATCCTGCTGCACTGCAATATCTCGCTCCATACACGGGTGCTTCGATCGCTGAAGCCTTCATGTACAAGGGCAAGGCCACCCTGGTCATTTACGACGACCTCTCCAAGCAAGCTCAGGCTTACCGCCAGATGTCGTTGCTGCTCCGTCGTCCGCCCGGACGTGAGGCCTACCCCGGCGACGTGTTCTATTGCCACAGCCGTTTGCTCGAGCGAGCTGCCAAGCTTTCCGATGCCATGGGCAAGGGTTCCATGACGGCTCTGCCGATTATTGAGACCCAGGCTGGTGACGTTTCCGCCTACATCCCCACCAATGTGATTTCGATCACCGATGGTCAGGTGTTCCTCAGTTCCGATTTGTTCAACTCGGGTCTGCGTCCTGCCATCAACGTGGGTATTTCAGTGAGCCGAGTTGGTGGTGCTGCCCAGACCAAGGCCATCAAGAAAATTGCTGGCACCCTCAAGCTTGAGCTCGCTCAGTTCGATGAGCTGGCTGCGTTCTCGCAGTTCGCTTCCGATCTTGATGCAGCAACGCAGAAACAGCTCGGACGCGGCAAGCGTCTTCGCGAGCTTCTCAAGCAGCCTCAGTTCAGTCCACTGATTCTGGCTGAGCAGGTCGCCATTGTTTATGCAGGCGTTAAGGGCCTGATTGATGATGTCCCCGAGGATCAGGTGGTTCAGTTCTCCCGGGAGCTCCGCGAGTACCTGAAGAGCAACAAGCCTGAGTTCATCAAGAAGGTTCAGGACGAGAAGGTGCTCAGCCCTGAGGCGGAAACCATTCTCAAGGAGGCTATTTCCGAAGTCACCTCCACCATGTTGGCTTCCGCCAACTGAGGCCCTGAGACATGGCAAATCTGAAGGAGATCCGAGATCGGATCAAATCTGTCAAGAACACCCGCAAGATCACTGAGGCCATGCGTCTCGTGGCTGCGGCCAAGGTTCGTCGTGCTCAGGAGCAGGTCCTGCGCAGTCGCCCCTTTGCGGATCGGCTCGCTCGTTTGCTTGAAAACCTCCAGGCACGTATGCGTTTCGAAGATGCCGATGCTCCCCTTCTCGAGCAGCGCAATGTCGAGACCATCACCCTGGTTGCTGTCACCGGCGACCGAGGTCTCTGTGGCGGCTACAACGCCAACATCATCAAACGCACTGAGACGCGTTTTGCTGAGCTTCAGGGCAAGGGGTACAAGGTTGATCTGGTGTTGATCGGTCGTAAAGCCATCAGCTATTTCACGAATCGGAGCTACCCCATTCAGGCCACCTTCACTGGTCTTGAGCAGGTCCCGACAGCTGATGAAGCAGGATCGATCGCCAATGAGGTGTTCGCTGAGTTCCTCTCCGAGAGCACCGATCGTGTTGAGATCATCTACACCAAGTTCATCAACCTGGTGAGCTGTAACCCTGTTGTTCAGACTCTGCTCCCCCTTGATCCTCAGGGGATTGCTGAGGCTGATGACGAGATTTTCCGTCTCACGACCAAAGACGGAGAGCTCCGGGTTGAATCGGGAGCAGGGCCGGGTAATACCCAGCCCCAGCTGCCTTCGGACATTGTGTTTGAGCAGAGCCCTGACCAATTGCTCAATGCCCTTCTGCCCCTTTACCTGCAGAACCAGCTGCTGAGATCTCTTCAGGAGGCTGCAGCCTCTGAGCTTGCAAGCCGAATGATGGCGATGAACAATGCCAGCGATAACGCCAAGGCTCTCGCTAAGACGCTCACCCTTGATTACAACAAGGCGCGTCAGGCGGCGATTACGCAGGAAATTCTTGAGGTTGTGGGTGGCGCCGCTGCAATGGCTTGATCCGCTTGCGGACTGATGCCTCATCTCTTTATTTTTCAGCCGGCCATGAGGCCGGCTTTTTTTTGCCAGCGCTGATGCAAGGACGCTGAGGTGGATTCAGGCGGCCTCTACGCTGAGCAGAAGCCATCGTTGGGAGTGTTCCAAGAAAGATGAGCGACACCACATCTGCTGTTTATGCCATCACCCTTGAGCTTGATGGCCAGCGTCACCATTTTCAGTGCCGTGACAACCAGACCGTGTTGTCCGCTGCTGAAGAGGCCGAAGTGCCCGTGCCCAGTTCCTGTTGCGCGGGAGTCTGCACCACCTGTGCTGCACGCATCCAAGAGGGTGAGGTTCACCAGCCTGATGCGATGGGGGTCAAGGAGGATCTGCGCAATGAGGGCTTCGCTCTTCTCTGCGTTTCCTTCCCTCGTAGTGACCTCATGGCGGTGGCTGGCCAGGAGGATGCCCTGTATCAGGCTCAGTTCGGTCAGTATCAGAGCTGATTCTTCAACAGGGTTCTGTTCATCTCTCAGCAGGGATGTTTTCAAGCCTCGGCGTTCAGCAGTTCCATGAAGCTGTCGTAATCCATGCCGCGCAGCTCTTTGCCGCTGCTGGAATGCAGCTTCTCCAGTGCCTCTCTCACATCTGTTTGAGGAAAGAGTGTTTGTCGGTGTTGCTGGCTTGCTCGAATGCACCGGTCAACCCGAGCACTGAGGCCTGAAACTTGCGCAGTGGATCGGTTGCGAGGATCACAGCGATGGCACCTGATTTGTTTTCGGTCTTTGCCTTTTGGTCATGAAGCTCAGTTTCAGGAGGTTGTCGCTGATCAGTCCCGAGTTGTGCGCTATCGACGATCTTCGCTCCTGGGTTCTCGAGCAGCTTCAACGGGAGGGTGAGCCGTTGCGCTGGGCGATCACCTCCATCCAACGCTCCGCTGAAACATCCCAGGTTGCGCTTGAGGTCGAAGCCGTGCTGATCAACCCATGACGGTCTTCGCTGCGCCGTTGCCCACGCTGATGGTTGTGCCGACGGGTATCGGCTGTGAGATCGGTGGGTTCGCTGGCGATGCCCTGCCAAGTGCCCGCCTGTTGGCAGCAGCCAGCGGTTGCCTGATCACCCATCCCAATGTGATCAATGGAGCCTCGTTGTACTGGCGTGATCCACGCATTCACTATGTGGAGGGTTACAGCCTCGATCGTTTTGCCGCAGCTGCCTGGGGACTGCGCCCGAGGCGCAGTCAGCGCATCGGCCTGTTGCTGGATGCCGGCATCGAATCGGACCTGCTGCTGCGACATCGTCAGGTGGCGGAGGGCTGCAGGGCCAGTCTTGGCCTTGATATCAACGCGGTGGTCCGCACTGATGAGCCTCTGGGTGTGCATCTGGCTGCCGGCGACAGCGGCACAAGCTGGGGGACTTTGGATCGACCCGATACGCTCCTGAGAGCGGCAGAGCGCCTTAAGGCGGCAGGGTCTACCGCCATTGCAGTGGTGGCTCGATTCCCCGACGAGCTGGACACTGAGACGTTGGCGGCCTATCGCCACGGCACGGGTGTCGATGCTCTCGCCGGCGCTGAAGCGGTGATCAGTCATCTGCTGGTTCGGCATCTGCAGATTCCCTGCGCTCACGCGCCAGCGCTGGAGGCCCTGCCCCTCGACGTTGACCTTGATCCCCGTGCTGCAGGGGAGGAACTCGGCTACACCTTTCTTGCCTGTGTGTTGGTGGGTCTGAGCAGGGCGCCTGATCTGCTGGATCTGTCCTCAGGCTGTTCGATGGCTGGAGATGATCTCGTCGCCGACCAGCTGGGTGCCGTTGTGGTGCCGGATGGTGCGCTTGGAGGGGAGGCTGTGCTTGCCAGCCTGGAACGTGGCGTTCCTGTGATCGCGGTGAACAATCCAGGCGTGCTGTCGGTCAGTGCAGAGGCTCTGGGTTGTGGGAATCAGATCCTGAAAGCCGGTTCCTACGCAGAAGCCGCGGGCCTGGTGACCGCCCTGCGCGAGGGCATCGCCACGGCGTCTCTCGTTCGACCTCTGCCCTCCATGCAGGAGCTGAATTGATGGCACTGGGCTTTGCAAATTCCGGAGACCGTCCCTGTCCATGTGGAAGCGGAGATCCACTGCTTCAGTGCTGCGGACCGCTTCACCGAGGCAGGCTGAAGGCGGAGACCGCCGAACAATTGATGCGATCCCGCTACTCCGCTTACGCGCTCTCGGAGGTGGATTATCTGATCGCCACCCACCCTGTTGCCGCCAGTGCAGCTGCTGAGCGAAGGCGAGAGCTGCGGGCCAGTTGCCGCCAGACCCGATGGCATGGCCTCAAGGTGCTGGCCTCTGAGGCTGGATGTTCGGATGATCTTGAGGGAACCGTGCGTTTCGAGGCCGTCTTCAGCGCCGGTGGGCAACGCCACGTGTTGAAGGAACACTCGCTGTTCCGCAGACGAAATGGAGTGGCGACAGGGGAGTGGCTCTACATCCGCTCACTGGACTGAACGATCAGCGCAGGCAGGCCATCGGGTGGCGCGGTGGAACCCCCAGAGCTTTGGCGACTCCTGGATGGCAGACCGCTCCCTTGACAGTGTTCAGACCCGAGAGCAGTTCTGGACGCTCGGTGACGGCCTCCTCGAGGCCTCGGCCTGCGATGCCGAGGATGTAGGGCAGGGTCACGCTCACCAGAGCTTCGGTGGAGGTGAAGGGCACGGCCCCGGGCATGTTGCCAACGGCATAGTGCTGCACGCCGTGGATGAACACCGTTGGATCCGTGTGCGTGGTTTCACGGCTCGTGGCCACACACCCTCCCTGGTCAACAGCGACGTCGACGATTGCTGATCCCGGCGTCATCTGCTTGACCATCTCCTCATCCACCAGAGTCGGTGCCCGGCCGCCAGGGGTCAGCACCGCACCGATCAGCAGATCCGCGGTCGGTACCAAACGCTCCAGTAGTCCACGACTGCTGACCATGCTGATCAGCCGCCCACGGCGGTCGGCCTCAAGGCTGCGTAACCGCTCGGGGGAGCGATCCAGAAGCAGCACCTCGGCATCCATCGCGGCAGCGAGTCGTGCCGCATTCCAGCCCACCGTGCCGGCTCCCAGCACCACAACGCGGGCCGGACGCACGCCGGTGCAACCACCCATCAAGACGCCGCGGCCGCCATTGGGCCGTTCCAGAAGCCTTGCTCCCACCTGCGCAGCGAGTCGTCCTGCGATTTCGCTCATCGGGGCCAGTAGCGGCAGGCTTCCGTTCTCCAACTGCACCGTTTCGTAGGCCACACCTGTGGTGCCGGCATCCAGAAGGGCCTCTCCCACCTGGCTGTAAGCCGCCAGATGCAGGTAGGTGAACAGCACCATGTCGTCCCGCAGAAGACTGAACTCCTCCGGCTGCGGCTCCTTCACTTTCACCACCAGGTGAGCCGCCCAGGCTTCCTCGCGATTCACAAGCCTGGCTCCTGCCGCTGCAAAAGCGTCGTCACTAATGCCTGCCCCGGCCCCGGCTCCGTTCTGAATCCGCACCTCAAGGCCGTGGGTTACCAGTTCGCGGACCGCATCCGGGGTGAGCGCCACACGCTGTTCATCGGCCTTGATCTCAGTGGGGACCCCGATACTGGCCATCGGGGCCGTCAGAACGGAATGGGCCATGGAGGACGGAGTCGTCTCTTCAATGTGGCTCAGACGGCGGCGATCGGCAGCCGCCAGCCACTGCCGAAGGCCTGGGCACTCACCTTCAGCAACGGTGCTGCCTGTCTGCGCTTGAATTCAGCCCTTCTGAACAGGCTCTCGATCCGTTGCACCTCTGCAGGATTGTGGCCAGCAGTTATCAGTTGCTGCCCGCTAAGACGGTGTTCGATCATGTCGATCAGCAGGAGGTCAAGACGGTCGTAGTCGGGGAGTGAGTCACTGTCTTTCTGATCTGGCCGCAGTTCGGCACTGGGAGGTTTCTCGAGGATTGCGCTGCCGATCAGCGCTCCCTCGGCAGGGAGTGCCAGTTGCTGGCGGCACAGGCTTGCCTCGCTGCTGTCGATCCATTGGCACAACGCAAACACGGTTGATTTGTACAGATCACCGATCACGGCCAGGCCGCCGTTCATATCGCCATAGAGGGTGCAGTAGCCCACTGCGAGCTCCGATTTGTTCCCGGTGGTGAGCAGTAGCTGTCCCTGCTGATTGGCCATGGCCATCAGCAGAGTGCCGCGGATGCGCGACTGCAGATTTTCGGCTGTCACCCCTGAGGGAACGCTCTCCAGGGCTGGGGTCAATGTCGTCTGGAAACCATCCATCAGGGTTTCGATCGGAACGATGGTGTGGGCGATTCCCAGTCGATCCGCAAGGTTGAGGGCATCTGCGAGTGAAGCTTCCGAACTCCACGGAGATGGCATCAGCAGAGTTTGCACCTGATCGGACCCGAGGGCCGCGGCAGCGATCACCGCCACCAGCGCTGAGTCGATGCCTCCACTCAGGCCGAGCAGGACGTTCTGGAAGCCACATTTGCCGGCATAGTCCTTCACTCCAATCACCAGAGTGCGGAACAGCGCTTCCATCTCCTGCTGTTCAGCCTGGATTCGCTGCGTCGCGGTTGATTGATTGGCTGCCGATGGTGCCCTGTCTGTGGCATTCCAGATCTGTATCGCTTCACGGCAGACCGGAAGCTGCAAAAGCGGCGTCTCGCAGTTGCTGCCCATCACGAAGCTGGCTCCGTCGAACACCAGTTCGTCATTACCTCCCACCTGATTGACGTAAACCACTGGGCAGCCAAGGCGCTGCGCCGCACGTGCGGCCAACTGACGCCGCAGGGCAGCCTTTCGGCGGCCAAAGGGTGAGGCTGAGCAGTTGATGAGTGCATCGATCCGCGCGGGAATCAGATCGGCCACAGGGTCTGGTCCCACGAGGCGACGGCCATGTAGTTCTTGGTCGACCCACAGGTCTTCGCAGATGGTGATCCCCAGTCGCCAGTTGCGGTCTCCGTTATGGAGTGTGATCTGTCCAGCTCCATGGCTTGGCCTGAAATAACGCGTTTCGTCAAAGACGTCGTAACTGGGCAGAAGTTGCTTTCGGGCCACCACCTGATCACCGCCGACTTGCACGAGGGTGATGGCGTTGTACAGCGCAGGATGCAAGGCATCGTCTGCTGGATCAGCGACTCCCACCAGAAGCGCGATGTCCGACTGACGGGCGGCCAGGCCACTGCGGAGCGTGTCGAGGGCCTCCCGTTGCCGTTGCAGGTGCGTGGGGCTGAAGAGAAGATCCCTTGGTGGATACCCCCAGAGCGAGAGCTCGGGCGTGACCAGCAGGTCCGGTTGGCGGCCCGTGGTCTCGATCAGGCTGTCGAGGCCTTGCAAAATGCGGGTGGCATTGCCCAGCAGGTCGCCCACAACAGGATTGATCTGGGCCAGGGCAACGCGCATCGGCACTCAAGGGTTGGTGGCATTGAAGCCATAAAGATTGTGCTTCAGCAGCAGCGGCCAGAGGCATTCCGGCACCTGATGTCGTTTCTGCTTTTGTTTCACCTGTGAACTGGCAGCCGCGGGAATCACCAGAGGCAGCACTCGCGCAGCTGCACCCATCTGGCGAAGGGTCTCCAAAGTGCACGGTTCCAGGGGCCATCCCTCACGGGGCACGATGCCGAGATTGCATTGCTGCAACATGCGCTGAGACTCTTTCCATGCTGGGATCTGTTGAGCGAGATCGCTTCCCACGACAAAACAGAGGCGGTGGTCAGGCCAACGTTCGCTGGCTCGTTTCAGTGTTGTAACGGCAAAGGGGCTGCTCAGCTCCTGGGCCAGTTGAAGCCGGGGGCTCGCGATCGACTCAACCAGGGTTTTCAGCAGGTCAAAACGCTGAGCAAGATCGGCGTCATGGCGTTTCATCGGGTTGTCACTGGCCCATGTGGCGACTCGGTCAAACTGGGTTAACAGTCCTTCCAGCAGCGCCTGATGGCCCACGGTCGGAGGGTCGGCACTGGTTCCGAGCAGTGCAATCTCAGCTCTGGCCGTTGTCGCCATGGTCAGGGCAACAGCGAGGGCAGCGGTGGACGTGTCTGCTGCTGGGGCCACTCCTGCATCAGCTCGACGATGCCGTGATCCGACTGTGCAAGCCGTCGCATCAGAGTGGCTGGCCCTGGCTGAAGTCGGCGCCCTCGGCCCCGTTCCTCCAGTAGCCAGCGTGCCGTCATCCGACCAGTGCGTCGTGTCGTGTGCACGGCCAGTGCCGCCTGGGCCAGGGCCACGGGTGCGGCAGGGGCCAGTGTCAGGCCAGCACTGAAGGGTGCGGCCAGCAGCAACAGCTGGCGCAACGCGCCCAAGACGACCTGGAGCCCCAGCTGTGCTCCCCCCAGCAGAGCGTTCTGTCCACTCAGTTGGCGGATCAATTTGCGGGCCGCTGGTCCCCCAAGAGGAAGGCCATACAGAGAGCAAAGCTGGCGGACAAGGGCCGCATCACAGGCGAATCCCCCAGCCAGATCCAAAAGCAGCAGCGGGTTGGCAGCAACGCCGGTGGCCTTGAGCGCGGCGTAGCGCCCGATCAGTCCCTGGGCTTCCCTCCGGCGTCGCTGCAATCTGCCTGTCTCCAGCTGTTGCTGAATGCGTGTGGCCTGCTTCAGGCTGTTCAGCAACAGCAGGCTCTGACCGTGTTGTTCAAGCAGACGGCTGAGACCGCTCGCCAGTGCGTCCACGTCGGCCGGTTGCTCACGGCTGCGGATGCGGCCATCGCTCAGTTGAACAGCCCGGCGCGGTGCGGCGGACACCGCCAGTGGAGTCGGCAGTCCTGCTGGAAGTCGGCTGTGGATGCTGCGCAGCAGATCCGGTAGTTGATCCTCTGGCCAGCAATCGCTGCGGTTCAGCACCGTCAACACCGGCTTGCCCATGGTCTGGAGCGTATCCAGGGCCTCAAGTTCCACACGTGTGATGTCGCCGTCCAGTACGAGAAGCACCAGATCGGCATGCAGCGCCACCCTGGCCGCCAGTCGGGCCCGAGCCGGACCATCCACTTCGTCGATGCCAGGGGTGTCGACCAGTTCGACGATCAGCAGGCCTGGAACAGTTCTTGGCCAAGCCACGGCCTGCTGCTGACGCGTGCAGCCGTGGGCCACATCCGTGGCCATCAGCTGCTGACCGACCAGGGCATTCACCAAGCTGGACTTGCCGACGCCCACTCGGCCGAAGACCGAGATCCGAAGCCTGCTTTGATCCAGGCGTTCAAGCTGGCGATCCAGAAGCTGGAGCGCGCCGGCCAGAAGACCCTGTTCGCGCCGATTCAGTTCAAGCTTGTCTCTCCAACCCTGCAGCAGATCTCTGCAGCGATCCTCCATGGCCCTCATGGCGCTACCTCGCCTGAGGTCTTTCTCCACCAGCCGGCCAGAACGGCCAGTACGGCCTCCGGGCCAATCACGCCAACGAAGCCACCGAATTCATCCACCACGACCCGTACACCGCTGTTGTCGCGATGGAAGCCGGTCAGCAGGCGGTCGGCTCGGATCATTTCGGGAACGAACTCAGCCGGCTCACTGAGATCGGCTGGCGTGAGATGTCCCTTGTTGCGCACCAGGGCGCTCAGCAAACGGTCACGGTTGGCGACGCCTAGAACCTTGTCCACCGCGTCACCCAGGACCACCCACCACTGCGCTTCGTTTTCAAGCAGTTCAACACGCAACTTCTCGATGTTGCAGGCGCCATCCAGTGTTGGAGCTGCCACTCGCGGTGTCATCAGATCACGCGCAGTGAGGTCATTGAGCAGGAAGACCTTGGAGATCATTGCGGCTTCATCGGCCTCGATCTGCCCTTTCTGAGATCCGAGTTTTGCCAGCAGCCGGATCTCTTCCTCATCCGTGCTGATCTCACTCTCTTCGGTAATCGCCGGAAGCAGTCGCTCCAGCAGTAGCACCAGTGGTCGCATGATCACGCCCAGCCAATGCAGAACCGGAGCGCTTGCCAGGGAGACCGGCAATGCCAGGCGGCTTCCGATCGCTTTGGGCAGGATCTCCCCAAGCAGGATCACCAGAACCGTGAGGCTGACCGAGAACAGAGCCAGAGCTCCATTGCCCGCGTCCATCTTTTCCGTGAACACCCAGGAGGCGTAGCCACCGAGCATCAGGCTTCCGAAGATGTTGAAGCCGTTGTTGGTGATTGCCAGCACCGACAGAGTCCGACCCAGACGCAGCCTTAGCTGGGCCAGCCTGCGTGCTCCGGCTACCGGTTTCGGCCGGGCTGCAAGTTCATGCACGCGCACCGGATTCACGGTGAGCAGCGCTGCTTCCACTCCGGAGCAGAGGGCGGATCCGGTCAGCACCACCACCACCAACAAGAGAAGGATCAGCAGGTCGGAGGTCATGCTCGGGCGCTTTGACTGCCATCCTGACGTTTCTCCGGTGCCCTGTCTCTGTCGTGGCTGATCTCGCCCCTGTTTTTGATGCTCAGCTGTTCGCGGATCGGCGTGAGCGGTTCCTGGCTGAACTGGGCGGGGTCGCCGCGGTGATCCCTGCCGCGACGCTGGTCACACACCATGCGGATACGGAGTGGCCGTTTCGCCAGAACAGCGATTTCTGGTATCTGACAGGGTTTGATGAGCCCGATGCCGTGGCCCTGTTCCTGCCACATCGCCCTGAGGGTGAGCGGTTTGTGCTCTTCGTGAATCCCCGCGAGCCTGCTGCTGAGGTCTGGACCGGTCGGCGCTGGGGTTGTGAGGGTGCGGTGGAGCGCTTCGGAGCTGATCTCTCCCATCCGCGCGTGGAGCTCGATGCCCTGCTTCCTCAGTACCTCGATGGTGCGGAAGGCATCGCCTTTCGTGTTGGTAGTCATCCATCGATCGAACCTCTGGTGTTGCGTTCGTGGGGTGCGCAGCTCGATCGGGTTTCACGCACCGGCAGTGCCGCACAGGCTCTGGTGGCGCCCTGCCCGCTGCTGCATCGGATGCGCTTGCGCAAGCAACCCGCTGAGCTGGAACGGCTCCGTGAGGCGTGCAGGATCTCCGCCTCCGCCCATGAGCTGGCCAGGGCTGCCGTGCATCCCGGAATGACCGAGCGGACAATTCAGGCTCTGATCGAACAGCATTTCCTCGAGCTGGGAGCCCGTGGAGCCGCCTACGGCTCGATCGTTGCCGGCGGCGACAACGCCTGCGTGCTGCACTACATCGACAACAGTGCAGTCCTACAGGACGGGGATCTCCTGCTCATTGACGCCGGCTGCTCCCTCCGCGACTACTACAACGGCGACATCACACGGACATTTCCGGTGAGCGGCCGTTTCAGTGGAGAGCAGCGGGAGCTTTATTCCCTGGTGCTTGAGGCACAGGAAGCAGCGATTGCCATGGTCAAACCCGGTCACACCGCCGAGGACGTGCATGACGCGGCTGTGCATGTTCTGGTGCAGGGTCTTGTGGATCTGGGACTGTTGGTGGGAGAGGTGGATGGCTTGATCGAGCAGGGAAGCTACCGGCATCTGTACATGCATCGAACTGGCCACTGGCTCGGGCTGGATGTTCACGACGTCGGTGCCTATCGGCTCGGCGAGCATCATGTGCAGCTGGAACCAGGCATCGTCCTAACGGTGGAGCCTGGTCTCTACATCAGTGACCGTCTTGCGGTTCCCGAAGGACAGCCTGCGATTGACGAGCGCTGGAAGGGGATCGGTATCCGCATTGAGGACGATGTCGCGGTCAGGGACCTTGAGGACGTCTCCTGTGGTCATGAAGTACTCACTGCCGGAGCTCTCAAGGCGGTTGCAGACATGGAGCGCTAACGGTCGGACTGCGTCAGCGAATGGACGCTGAGTGCCCATGGCTGTCAGCTCCTTGGCTGCCCTTCGACCATTGGATCGCTGCTTCAGTACTGGGCAGGATCAGATCCGCACCGGCGGACATCAGCTGCTGCTCATAAGCGCTTCGTTCCTGACTTCCGGGCAGAAGATGTGGTGGTGACACTGCGAGACTGATCCACTGCCGATCGGGTCGTTGGGTTCTGGCGTTGAGAACAGTCTGAACATCAGCAACCGTGTCACCCAGGTAGGCGACAACGCCTCCACTGCGACGGGGTAAAAGTCTGTCGCTGAGTTGCACAAGACCTGTGGGGTCAGGTTTGTCAGGGGCATCGCCCATGGCGATCAGGGGGGGATTGACCAGTTCCAGACGCTGCTGCAGCACGAAGCGTGCCGAGGGAGGTTCCGCGCCACTCACGAAACCCCAACCCCAGCCGTTCTGGTCCAGCGCGGTAAAGAAGTCGCGTTGTACCCGTAAGGGTTCATCGCTGATGTACCCCGTCCATGCGCCTGGATCGCCATCGGGATCGCCGCCAAAATAGAAATTGCTGAAGACATCGATCAGGTCGTGCCTGGCTGGCAGTGATGTGCCGTGCCTGCGCAGCAGCTCGAGGCTTGCATCCCAGTCGTTGTTCCAGCGTCCTTCGCCCTTGAGAGCATCAATGCAGGCCGGAGCCGGCAGCCAGCCGCTGTAGTGCTCAACGGTTGCCTGGAGGGCTTTGCGATAACTGCCAGACACATCACGGATCACTCCGTCGATATCGAACAGCAGAAGCTGGCTGGTGGATGCGTGCCGGTCCAGGGGGATGGGTTTTGGCGGCTGGTAGGTTAGTTCTTTGTCCTTGATTCTTGAGCGCTGACACCATGACGGTTTCCGAAGGCGCTGCCGTCGACCAAGAGGTCGCTACCGAGGCAGCAGCAGCTGATCAGGCTCCTCAGAGCACGGAGACTCCTAAGAGCGCAGAGGCCGATCAGCAGCAGGAGCCGAAGGAAGGTCGTCCAGTGATGCGTGGCGGCAGTGCTGCATTGGCATCAGCCACGATCGATGCTGATGGTGTGCCATCGGGATACACCCCGAAGGCTGATGAGGGACGCTTCCTGCTGAAGATTCTCTGGTTGCCCGACAACGTGGCGCTTGCCGTTGATCAAATTGTTGGTGGCGGGCCCAGTCCTTTGACGGCCTATTTCTTCTGGCCTCGTGAAGACGCCTGGGAAACTCTCAAAAGTGAGCTCGAAGGCAAGTCTTGGATCACGGATAACGAACGTGTTGAGGTGTTGAACAAAGCCACTGAAGTGATCAATTACTGGCAGGAAGAGGGCAAGGGCAAGAGTCTGGACGATGCCAAGCTCAAGTTCCCCGATGTGACCTTCTGCGGTACCGCTTGATTCAGCTCAATCAGCATTGTGTCGAGTTCAGCAGGCAATCAATTGCCTGCTTTTTTTATGTCGAGAAATCGTTTTTAGGGAGATTTTCATGCAGTCTTTGTCGCAACGATTGGATGATTCGGAATGCCTGCTCGACGCTGATTTGAATTGATTGTTTGCGGCGATGCTTGGCTCTTGTTGCCTGCAGCCTGGAATAGTGTGTTGCTTCAAGGTGGGTCTTCGATGAGTGGGTTTTGATGCCGCCATTCATCAGAATGATTGCTTGATTCTTCGATGGTGATATTGATCACCAATCCTCGCGAATTTGAACGTCGGATCTCCGCAATAGTCTGTTACACTCTCACGAAATATTTTTAATGGGTTGATTTCTTTCTCTTCTTTTCTCGCGCTTGGGCTCTCCTCTGCAACATTCGCAGTGACATCAAGCATGGAGATTTTGAACAGACTCGCTCCATTAAGGATTCAGAATTCTGAGAGATCAGACCTCCTCGGCAAGAGCGGGAAAAATGTATTTCAGGCTTCTTCCCCACTATTGAATAAGCGATCCATGGTCGCTTTGTTTGAGCAGCATTGTTTTAATGAGTCTGCCGCAGTCGAAGTTGCTTCTGCCTCGCTGCTTGAATCTGCTTGGGCTGCTGCAAGCTTTGGAGAGGCGCCCGATTCACTTGCTCAAGTCTGTTCGTTTGCATCCTTTGCCGACTACCTGAATGAGTTGTCGCTGAAGGCCTATTCTCTACCTGCTTCAGGTGTTTTCACCTCGGGCTTTGGGCCACGCTGGTCTCGGCATCATTCAGGAATTGATATTGCTAATCACATTGGAACAGCAATTCATGCTTCACGGTTTGGGCGTGTGGTTTTCGCAGAGTATTTAGGTGCCTATGGGCTGATGGTCGAAATTCAGCATCCTGATGGGTACAGGACTCGTTATGCGCATTGCGATGAGGTTCTTGTTCGAGTTGGTGAGGCTGTTATTCGGGGTGATGTGATCGCAAAAATGGGAAATACTGGGCGAAGTACTGGTCCTCATCTCCATTTTGAGATTAGAGATCCAAAGGGAATCGCACTGGATCCAGAAATATTTCTGGGCAAGATGAATGTTCAGAATAATGTTTAAAAGACACGTTGCCTGCCTTTGTTGACGCACTCGCCTCCGTCGCAGCTGATCTTTATCCCATTTGCTTCTAGAAGCTTGAAGGTTTTTGTTTGTTCATTAAAGCTCCAGATTGATTGAAGAGCTACATTTTTTGCTTGCGCTGAAAGGCTTGGATGAATGAAATTGCCAAGGCTTGTTGCCAGTATCTTATTTCCTTGGCTTGTTTTTACGATTTTAATCTGCTCCTTGATATGAGGACCAGATCCTATGCCAATATCAATCATATTTTCTTGAATCATGGTTGTTAATACAGCTTTTAACCTAGCGTGAGTTGCTTTATCCCAGCTGTGTAAGGCGAGAATTCTAAGCCTGCTCGTGTCAGTAAAAGACTTTTTGATTGCTCCCAAATTGAGTACACAGAGCATATTTGCACAATGGCTTTGGCTGCCTCCTACATAAGCACTCGCAAATGTGATTGGGACTATCCCTTGTTTTGTTTTGATATTGCTCTGTATGGGTTCTTGAAACCTTTGTTCGTAAACTCCACTCAGGGCAATGTTTGGATTTTGGCTTCGAATTGATTTGACGAAATTATAGGTTTGCAATGGTCCGTTGCCTTCTTTTGAGCGAAGGCAGTCAAAGGTATGATTGTTAGCCAATCCAATAACATTGAATCCAAGGTCAATGGTATCTTCAAGTTCTTTGGGGTGTGTTAAGAATGCATAGGTGCTAGGAGATAACTTGCTCCAGAATTGCTCGCAATGTGTGCCAATGCTTGTTTCCCAGTTAATGTAATTAATGTCTCCAAGTGTGGTTTTGTTAGGGTCAAATCGCTTAAAGGCTTGTTTAAAGCCGCCTTCATAGATTGGCCGGCTTGTATGTGTTTTTGCCCATCCCGAGTCACCAAATGCAGTAAACGTAAATTCAATGGCTTTGCTGCTGTTTTCGTTAGGAGCTGCTTTTTCGTAAAAGTCTGATATGTCAGTCTCTGCAGTTAAGGATGGCGAAGTTGTGACGCACCCACAAATTATAAATGTGCTAAGCGCTAAGCCAAGTTTCAGTTTAGATTTCATGCGTAGTAATTTTGAATGGCTTTTGATTATTTTATTGCCTATTGCCGAGAATTGCGTGAATAAGAGATCCTTTGAGTTGAAGGGTCTCATTGGTAATCACTTTTATGGCTGGTGGTTGCTCATGAGTTTCAGGCCTGTTTTCTAAAACTATATGCCAAGCTTGCCGCGTCTCGTATGAGCTCTTGCTGTATAGAGGCTTGCTTATTCTGATCTGCTTTTTCTATTCGGATCAAGATTCTTGCCGCTTGTTCGACTAAGAATATCAGTTGATTTTTTCTTGGGGTTAGAGTATTGGTAATCGTGTTGATGAGAAGGGTGGCAAAATCTTTGTAACTTGTTCTTCGTTGATGATGCTTTAGGCATCTTGGCGGCAGGCTTTAATGCATGTCTCTAACTGACAAGGCTGCTGATTGATATTAAGAGAACTAGCATAGTATCAAAGTCTATTGCCTGAAATTAATGCATAAAAACCGGGAATATCTCCCGGTTAAATTGATCATGAAGATTTTTTGGTTGCTAAATTATTTCTGGTTCATAGCTGCTTGTGCACGAGCTCTTGCGCGGTTAAGGCTCTGTTGGGCCTTCACTTTTTCAGGCGAGGTTGGCTGGCCTTCCAATTTGCTGACTGCGCTACGTGCAGCCTGCAGTTCGCTTTCAGCAGAACTGCCATCAATCGAGCTTCCCAGTTCAGCGGAGTTCACCAACACGGTGACATCATCCGCTTCCACTTCCGCAAACCCACCCATCAGGGCGATGGATTTCCAGCCGCCGTCCGCACGGACACGCAAAACGCCCACATCAAGCGCTGCAAGAAGTGAAACGTGGCCGGGAAGAATGCCCAGCTGCCCAGTGGTGCTGGGGAGAATGACCTCATCAGCAGAGCCATCGAACACGCTCTGGTCTGGTGCCAGCACGCGGAGGGTGAGGGACATGGATATGGAGTGTTTGGGTTAAAAGCTTGGGCTCAAAATGAAAGGGACTGGGGCATGAATTTCATGCCCCAGATGCCATCACTTGGCTTCTTCGGCCATCTTTGCAGCCTTGGCCTTGACTTCGTCGATGTTGCCAACGAGGTAGAAAGCCTGTTCAGGAAGGTGATCCAGTTCACCAGCAAGAATCTGGTTGAAACCACTGATGGTTTCCTCGAGCTTCACGTACTTGCCGGACATGCCGGTGAAGATCTCAGCCACAAAGAAAGGCTGAGAGAGGAATTTCTCGATCTTGCGAGCACGGTCAACGGTACGGCGATCGTCCTCTGAGAGTTCGTCGAGACCGAGAATCGCGATGATGTCCTGCAGCTCTTTGTAGCGCTGAAGCGTGGACTGCACGCTGCGAGCTGTGCGGTAGTGCTCGTCGCCCACAACAGCGGGCTGAAGCATGGTGCTGGTGGAGTCGAGCGGGTCAACAGCGGGATAGATGCCCTTGGACGCGAGGCCACGGTTCAGCACCGTGGTGGCGTCCAGGTGAGCGAAGGTGGTCGCGGGAGCTGGGTCAGTCAGGTCATCCGCAGGGACGTAAACCGCCTGGATCGAGGTGATGGAACCTTCCAGAGTGGAGGTGATTCGCTCCTGAAGTTCGCCCACGTCAGTTCCGAGCGTTGGTTGGTATCCAACAGCGGAAGGCATCCGTCCGAGCAGTGCGGACACCTCCGAACCGGCCTGAACGAAACGGAAGATGTTGTCAATGAACAGCAGCACGTCCTGCTTGTTCACGTCACGGAAATGCTCGGCCATCGTCAGAGCTGAGAGGCCCACACGCATGCGAGCGCCGGGAGGCTCGTTCATCTGCCCGTAGCAGAGCGCCACCTTGGACTTGGAGAGGTCATCGGCGTTGATCACGCCTGAATCCTTGAATTCCTCGTAAAGGTCGTTGCCCTCACGGGTGCGCTCACCCACACCGCCGAACACGGAAACACCACCGTGTTCCTTGGCGATGTTGTTAATCAGTTCCTGGATCAGCACGGTTTTGCCGACGCCGGCACCACCGAAAAGACCCACTTTTCCGCCCTGGCGATAGGGAGCCAGGAGGTCAATCACCTTGATGCCGGTCTCAAAGACCTTGGGCTTCGTTTCCAGTTCAGTCAGTTTGGGAGCTGAACGGTGGATCGGAGCTGTCGTATTGGATTTAACCGGCCCCTGTTCATCGACAGGCTCGCCGAGAACATTGAAGATGCGGCCAAGGGTTCCTTCGCCGACGGGCACTGAAATCGGTGCACCTGTATCGAGGGCCTCCATGCCACGGACAAGTCCGTCGGTGGCACTCATGGAAACGGCGCGAACACGGTGATCGCCCAACAGCTGTTGGACTTCAGCGGTCAAAGCAACCGCCTGCCCGGCGGTATTGGTGCCTTCGATGCGGAGAGCGTTGAGAATTTTGGGCAGCTTGCCGGCGGGAAATTCCACGTCCAGAACCGGGCCAATCACCTGGCGGACAACGCCCTTGGTACCGGCGGAGGCGGGAGCAGCAGCGGCCATAAGTAAGGGGGTGTGAGAGGGAAGCGTCTAGAGCTATCCCTTCCTGAGCGGGGCAACGATACCACCGTCGCGAGAGAGGGGGGAGTGGTTCGGTCACCCGCACGCTTGTCCCGTGGCCGAAGTGCAGAACCCGGACATAGGTTGGCACTCGACGACCTTGAGTGCCAGCTCGAGTCGCATCGGCGCTTCGGCGCACTGTCCCTGCTCCTGCAAGAACCCATGGCAGCTGTTTCTCTCAGCGTCTCCACTGTTAAGCCCCTCGGCGATCGCGTTTTCGTCAAGGTTTCAGAATCCGAGGAGAAAACCTCCGGCGGCATCCTGCTCCCCGACACCGCGAAGGAAAAGCCTCAGGTGGGCGAAGTTGTTCAAGTTGGCCCTGGTAAGCGCAACGACGACGGTTCCCGCCAGTCTCCTGAAGTAGGTGTCGGCGACAAGGTCCTCTACAGCAAGTACGCAGGCACCGACATCAAGCTCGGAAGCGATGAGTTCGTGCTCCTGTCCGAGAAGGACATTCTCGCCATCGTCAACTGACCGGCTCCTGACTGCCACGCGCCTGAGACAGGTCGGTAGTCACCAACTATTCCTTTCCATCCATTTCCGCCCCCATGGCCAAGCGCATCATTTACAACGAGAACGCTCGCCGCGCTCTTGAAAAGGGCATTGACATCCTGGCCGAGTCCGTTGCTGTGACTCTCGGCCCTAAAGGTCGCAACGTTGTTCTTGAAAAGAAGTTCGGTGCTCCCCAGATCATCAATGACGGTGTCACCATCGCCAAAGAGATCGAACTCGAAGACCACATCGAGAACACTGGTGTTGCTCTGATTCGTCAGGCTGCATCCAAGACCAATGACGCAGCTGGTGACGGCACCACCACTGCGACCGTTCTTGCCCATGCCATGGTCAAGGCTGGCCTGCGCAACGTTGCTGCCGGTGCCAATGCCATCACCCTGAAAAAGGGCATCGACAAAGCGTCGGATTTTCTGGTCGACAAGATCAAAGAAAACGCCAAGCCGATTGCCGATAGCAATGCCATCGCCCAGGTGGGCACCATTTCCGCTGGTAACGACGAGGAAGTGGGTCGGATGATCGCCGACGCCATGGACAAAGTTGGCAAGGAAGGTGTGATTTCCCTGGAAGAGGGCAAGTCGATGACCACCGAGCTGGAGGTCACCGAGGGAATGCGCTTTGACAAGGGATACATCTCTCCCTATTTCGCCACCGACACTGAGCGAATGGAAGCCGTCCTGGACGAGCCCTATATCCTGCTCACCGACAAAAAGATCGGCCTCGTGCAGGATCTCGTACCCGTGCTCGAGCAGATTGCTCGCACTGGCAAGCCTCTGCTGATCATCGCTGAGGACATCGAGAAGGAAGCTCTTGCCACTTTGGTGGTGAACCGTCTGCGCGGTGTCTTGAATGTGGCTGCGGTGAAGGCCCCCGGTTTTGGTGACCGCCGCAAGGCCATGCTGGAAGACATGGCTGTGCTGACCAATGGTCAATTGATCACTGAAGACGCCGGTCTGAAGCTTGAGAACGCCAAGATCGAGATGCTTGGCACTGCCCGTCGCGTGACCATCAACAAGGACACCACAACGATCGTGGCCGAAGGCAATGACGTGGCAGTGAAAGCGCGTTGTGAGCAGATTCGTAAGCAGATGGACGAAACCGAGTCCACCTACGACAAGGAGAAGCTTCAGGAGCGACTGGCCAAGCTCGCCGGTGGTGTTGCTGTGGTGAAGGTGGGTGCTGCCACCGAAACCGAGATGAAGGACAAGAAGCTTCGGCTTGAGGATGCCATCAACGCAACCAAGGCTGCTGTTGAAGAAGGCATCGTTCCTGGAGGTGGCACCACCCTGGCTCACCTGGCTCCCACACTCGAGCAGTGGGCATCGTCCAGCCTGGAGGGAGAGGAGCTGATCGGAGCCAACATTGTGGCTGCCGCTCTGACTGCACCACTGATGCGCATCGCTGAGAACGCAGGTGTCAACGGTGCTGTTGTGGCTGAAAACGTGAAGGCCAAGAACTTCAATGATGGCTACAACGCGGCCAACGGTGACTATGTCGACATGCTGGCTGCCGGCATTGTCGATCCCGCCAAGGTGACGCGTTCCGGTCTGCAGAACGCTGCGTCAATCGCAGGCATGGTGCTGACCACCGAATGCATCGTTGCTGACATGCCCGAGAAAAAAGACGCCGCACCAGCCGGTGGCGGCATGGGCGGTGGCGATTTCGACTACTGAGTCGCAGCTTCTCGATCAAAGCCGCCTCGGCGGCTTGTTAAGCCCCGCTGTTGCGGGGCTTTTTTGTTGCCAGCTCGGGATTGAATTCAGGCGGCACGTGGCGCTTTTGTCGACGTCTCGGTTCTGGACGCCTCCAATCTCCACGCCTCTCAAAATGTTCGCAGTGAACAGTTTTTGGCGCAGATGGTCTGAAATGGTATCGAGGGTTACTGAAAATACGTGTTTCAGCCTCGTCTGAGGCGATTTTTGATCGCCCTTTTGGTGGTTCCAGCATTTCAGCTGCTGAGTTCTGCCCTGCTGCCTGCGTACGCAGGTGATGCCTCACTTTCGGCTGCCGACAACACTCTGATCCTCACCTCGGCGGCACTTGTGCTGCTGATGACTCCTGGATTGGCGTTTTTCTACGGAGGATTCGTTCAAGCTCGCAATGTGCTCAACACGATGGCGATGAGCTTCGTGATGATGGGCATCGCCACGCTGGTGTGGGTCAGCTTCGGATTCAGTCTTGCCTTCTCCGACGGCGGAGCTCTGAATGCCGTCATTGGCAATCCCTTCTCCTTCGCCATGTTGGAGAACGTCCCTGATATTTGGCCTGGCCTGGCGATACCTGGCCTCAGCTTCGCTCTCTTTCAGGGCATGTTCGCGATCATCACTCCGGCTCTGATTTCAGGGGCCTTGGTGGAGAGGATCAGTTTTCGCTTCTGGTGCGTCTTCACCCCCGTGTGGCTCCTGGTGGTGTATGCCCCTCTTGCTCATATGGTCTGGGGAGGTGGTTGCCTTGGGAAAGACCTTGATTTCGCTGGAGGCACGGTGGTGCATATCAGCTCTGGTGTTTCTGCTCTCTTGCTTGCTGGCCTTGTTGGCTGGCGCAAGCAGTGGCCCAATTCGGTGCGCCCACCTCACGATGTGACTCAGATCTTGCTCGGCACTGGTCTGCTCTGGTTTGGCTGGTTCGGTTTCAACGGCGGTAGTCAGCTGAGTGTCAGTGGTGCGGAACTCCCCTTCACTACGACGCATATCTCTGCAGCAACTGGCTTGGTTGCTTGGTCATTGATCGAAACATGGCGTGATGGCAAGCCCACTGCTGTCGGTATGGCGACCGGGGCTGTGGCCGGTCTGGTGGGCATCACCCCAGCAGCTGGGTTTGTCACGCCGGGGGCTGGGATGGCGATCGGTGCGATCACTGGTCTGCTTTGTTATTGCTCTGTGCAGCTCAAGGTTTCGCTGCGTTTTGATGATTCCCTCGACACCTTTGCCGTCCACGGTGTCGGTGGCACAGTCGGCGCGATTCTGACCGGTGTCTTCGCTAGCACTGAGCTGATCGCCACTCACCCCGCAGCCCAGGTTTTTGCTGAGAAGGGCAGAGTTGGCTTGATTGTTGATCAGTTTCAGGTTGTGCTTGTGGCCTATGGGTTGGCGGCCCTTGGGACACTGCTGATCGCAGGAGTCTTACGAGGTCTTGGCCTTCCGTTCCTAGTGACGGAAGAGGCTGAAAACCTTGGCGTTGATGTGCGTGAGCACGGTGAAGAGGCCTATCCGGAAAGGATTGGTTCTCCCCAGTTTCATTAAGTCGCGATCCGCTTGGACCTGTTGTTGTCGGCCCTGCTGATTTAGTTCAGCCAGCCGGCACTCAGGATCACAGCCAGCGTCAGAAAGATGGCCAGGGTGGTCCAGGTGATGCGGTTGAGAGTCGCTTCAGCGCTGCTGGCACTGGTAAACGACGTACTACCACTGGCGGCGAGCCCACCCATGCCATCACCCTTGGGGCTGTGCAGCAGCACAAACAGGATCAGCAAAAGGCCGCTGCCGATCCAGATCCAGGAAAGAACGGTGGTAATCATGGGCAGATCTTATGTCCGAGCCGATCAGACCGGTTGTGGCAGGAGAGCGGTGGAGGGCACAGGTGTCTCGATTGGTTCGATCAGGGTGCTGCCGGTCATGGCATCGGGTTTCTCGAGATCGAGCAGCTGCAGAAGAGTGGGTGCGATGTCAGCCAGCCCGCCGTTATCCCGCAGGCGGATTGCATTGCCCATGCCGCGCAGTTTTCTGCGTTCTCCCTCCACGAGGATTAACGGCACAGGATTGGTGGTGTGGGCCGTCCAGGCTTGACCGTCATCGCCTTGCATTCGCTCGGCGTTGCCATGGTCTGCAGTGATGATCATCGTTCCTCCCATGCGTCCCACGGCATCGAGCAACCGTCCGATGCAATGGTCAACCGTTTGAATCGCCTCAGTTGCGGCTTCCATCACGCCGGTGTGTCCAACCATGTCTGGATTGGCGTAATTGATCACCACCAGGGAATAAATCCCCTTCTCGATGGCTTCAATGCAGCTCACGGTGAGGGTTTCAGCGTTCATGGCAGGGGCCTGGTCATAGGTGGCCACCCGCGGAGAGGGCACCAGATGGCGGTCTTCCCCCTCGAGAGGCTGCTCAACACCACCATTCATGAAGTAGGTGACGTGGGGGTATTTTTCGGTCTCTGCTGTTCTGTATTGGCGCAGTCCTCGTGATGCCACCACCTGGCCCAGCAGGTCATCCAGGGACTCGGGTGGGAATGCAACCTCCACGGGGAGGCCAGCCTCGTACTGCGTGAACGTGACCACATCCAGCCGAGGCTGATGAGGGCGCTCAAAATCAGAGAAATCCGTTCTGGCCAGGCACTGAATGATCTGACGAGCTCTGTCAGGTCTGAAGTTGAACATCAGTAAGGCATCGCCATCGTTGAGATGGGTTGCCTGTAAACGCGTAGGTTCCACGAACTCATCGGTGATGCCGCTGTCGTAACTGGCCTGCAGTGCCTCAGCGGCTGACATCTGGCTCACCGGAACGTCAGGAGAGGTGAGCAGTTCATGCGCGCGGGCTGTGCGTTCCCAGCGGCGATCGCGGTCCATGGCCCAGTAGCGACCGCAGAGGCTGGCGACTTCACCCACTCCACTGGCCTGAATGGCCTCCTCGACTTGTTTCAGATAAGCCGGAGCACTCTGAGTGGGGGTGTCACGTCCGTCGGTGATCGCATGGATCGCCACATGTTTCAGGCCTTCGTCGGCTGCCCATCGCAGGAGTCCACAGAGGTGATCCACATGGCTGTGCACACCACCGTCCGAGCAGAGGCCCAGCAGGTGAAGCGTGCCGTTGCTTGCACGCAGGCGTTCGGCCAGTTCACGCAGTTTCGGAACAGCACGCAACTGGTTGTCGCGAACCGTGTCGCCGATCCGCACGAGTTCCTGGCGGATGATCCTGCCCGCGCCGATGGTGAGGTGCCCGACTTCGGAATTACCCATTTGTCCATCAGGTAATCCCACATGGGAGCCGCTCGCCTGGATCAGTGTCTGGGGATAGGCGTGACGCAGCGCATCCATCACAGGAGTGCTGGCAGCTCGGATGGCGTTGTGGTCCGTGTCGCTGCGTTCGCCCCACCCGTCCAGGATCGCCAGAACAACGGGAGCAATGGATCGCTCCCTGCTTGGTCGTCCTGTATGGCGATCGGCAACGTTCACTCAGCTCTATCCGTTCTTAAGGTCTTCTCTAGATTCATAAGCTACCCCCGGATCCCGCCCCTGGTGAACTCCTGTGCTGACGATGGTCAGCTTTTGCGGATCTGACAGGTGATATCCGACATACAGTCATCTATCCCACTGCATCGGTCATGGTGACGTCTGGGAACAGTGAGCGGATCGAGATCCTTTCAGCCGAGGACGTCGGCAGAACTCTGTCGCGCCTGGCTTCCCAGGTTCTTGAATGCGTGGGAGAGGTCGAGCAGTTGCTGCTGTTGGGAATTCCCACCCGTGGCGTTCAGTTGTCAGCAGTGCTGGCGCGATTCCTTCAAGAGCAGAGCGGTAAGGCGATTGCCCAGGGCACGCTCGATCCGACCTTCCATCGCGATGATCTCGAGCGAGTGGCCATGAGGCCTGTGCAGGCGACTGAGCTGCCGGTGAGTGTCGAAGGTCGTGATGTGTTGTTGGTTGATGACGTGATTTTTACCGGCCGAACCGTGCGTGCTGCGCTGGAAGCGATCCAGGCCTGGGGACGGCCCCGCAGGGTGATGCTGCTGGTGATGGTGGACCGCGGCCATCGGGAGCTGCCGATTCAGCCTGATTTCTGCGGTCGATCCGTTCCCACGCGGCGGACCGAAACCATCGAGCTCAGGCTGCTGGATATTGATGGGGAAGAAGGCGTTTTTCTGAGGAGTGTTCAGGCGGAGAACTGAATTTCCTCCCTGCTCACGGTCTTCATCGTCTCTTCGCCTTACAGAGGCTCTCTGGTCCTTCCTCAACAAGAACGCCGCCCAGATCAGCACACCCGGCAACGAAGGCACTCCACGGATCCATGCCGCTGGATAGCCGTTCTTCGACAGCTGTATTCAGACGTTCAGGATCCACCGTGTGAGCCGGTAGAGCCCCATGGCTGTGATGTTCCTGCCGATCGCGCAGATTCTGGATGGCTTCCTCCACCTGCCTGCGAAGAGGTAGGGCATGGTCCTGCCACCAGGGGTGGTCCAGTTGATTCAGCACGCTTAGTGCTTCCCACCACTGCTGTCGTTGCACTTTGTCCCTCAGCCGCTCGTGATCGACTTGGTTGCGGTTCCAGGTCTCGCGCAGGCTGTCGCTCAGCTGTGTTCCCGGCCTCTGGCCCTTGTGTTCCAGAGGCTGGAGGGTGGTGAGGGCCAGTTTGAGATCTCCCGCTCGGAACTGATCCAATGCCCGCTCACGCAGGGTCTGGCGCCACAGGAGCAATCTGGATCGATCCTTGCGTCGCTGCTCTTCGCTGCCCACATTCGAATTAACAAGCTGTGACTGCAGGGTGAGTGCTTGACTGCTGTCACCTCCTTTCCAGGCAAGTTCAGCCTGGCGGCGACGGCAGACCGCCTGTTCACTGGGTGCTTCCCGGTCCAGCCATCGCAATGCTGCCAGCTGTTCGCCATAGCGCAGGCAGGCCTCAAGATCTTCCCGTGAAGCTGCTTCACGCAGGCGACCCGGTAACTGCTGTTCCCACCAGTACGCATAACCACAAAGGGCTGCGACACCACCCAGTGTGGCGATCAGCCAAAATCTTGGGAGATGGCGACGCAGCGCCAAGGGTGGTCAGGGAACGACAGAGTCCTTTCTATAAATGTTGTCGCCAACACACACGTTCTTGTGGACGGCACGATCACCGCACGGTCCCGAGTGGTCTCGGGTCCAGGCTTTCTCCGGTCCGCAAATCCTCTCCCTCCAGGATCAGTTCCGCCTGATCATTGAGATGGAAACGAAGTTTCAAGCAATCTTCTCCAGGTTGTCCAGGAGGGTTCAGGGGGAGCTCACAGGCGGTGTCTGGCCGCCTTGTGACGTCATCCCATCCATCGGTTTTTTCAATGACCTTGGGCAGTCCATTGATCATCACTACTTCATGTCTCGTCTCTCCCCTGGATTCTCCAAGCACCAGCTCAAGTGATTGCTGGTCTGGACCACTGGCGCTCAAGATCAATTCCAACGGCTTGCTGGAGGGCCAGGGCTGACCCGGCAGGAACAGGGGATGCCAGTGATGGGTGTTGCTGCGTTGGTTCCAGCAGCGCAGTGAAATTCCCCGCTGCAGCAGGTCCTGCATGCGAACTCCTGGAGTGAGGCTCAAGGCGCCGCAGGCCACCGCCTCCATTGGCGGCGGTGTCAGCAGTGGTGTGGGCGCAAGCTTCTCGGTGAGCCAATCGCGCAACTGGGGAAGATGGGCGCCCCCTCCGACCACAACGACACCATCGAGATTTTCGGCAGGACAGCCGTTGAGTTCCGCATCACGCAAGGTCTTGTTAAGCAGTCCTTCAAGGGCGTCAAACAGCCCTCGGTCCTGGAGCAGTCGACTGAACTTGTGTCGATCCATCGAGAGCTTGCTCGGCGCGTCAAGATCAGGGCTATTGGCTGTTTCTGTAAGGCTCTCCCGATTGAGGATATTGGGATCGCTAAGGCGACATTTGAGGCGTTCCGCCGCATTCAGCAGAGCCATCAGACCATTGCCTTCTTCCGGCAGGCCCTCTGGACAGAGTTCGTCGAGAATCCAGCGATCAAGATCCCTGCCACCCAGGTTGATGCCAGCTTTGCCGAGCACTTTGGCCTGACGAAGTGTCTGACGGCTGTTGGTGAGGTCCTGGCCGCGGAAGCGCAGGAGCTGTGCCACTGGGGCAGCACGACCTTCACCTCCCTCGAGAGCGACCAGGGAAAGATCCAGAGTTCCTCCACCGAGATCGACTACTAAAAGCTTGGATCCAGCTTCCAGGCCAGCGCCGAGTGCAGCTGCCGTTGGCTCGTCCACCAGGGCGATCTCTGCAACCTGCATCGGTTCGCAGGCTTTGAGAAGCCAGTCGCGATAGCCGGAGCCCTGATCCACGGGGGCTGTCAGCACCAGGCGTTCGATGCTGAGTTCAGGGGGCATCCGCTTCCAGATTTCAGTCAGAAGCCGCGCGCCAGCCTGTTCCGGGCTGAGCCGTCTCTCGGCACTCTGCGGATCTGATGCCATGCCGATCCAACGCTTGAAGTCGCGGTGGAGCTGAGGGGCATCGCGTTCATGCAGGCCGTTTTCCAGCACCTCAAGCCCGACCAGCGCAGGACCTGAGACCGCATCCTCCGCCCAGATCAGCGATGGGATCGCTCCCGTTTCTCGGGTAATGGCAGGTAGATCGAGCAGATCTATTTCAGATCGCTCAGCAGACTGAAACGCCACCACCGTGGTGGTGCTTCCTAGGTCGATCGCCAGGGTGCCGACGTTGTAAGACGCGTCGGAAACCTGAAGGTTTTGTTCGGCAGCGAGGGGCTGAACCACCGCTATGGGCAGGTTGGAGTCAGGTCGAGGCTACGGGGAGTAACGATGGATCGCTTAAGACGGTTGGTGTTTTCCTTTTATCGGGAGGATCCGCAGATCGAGGCTGAGCTCGAACCGCTTCGAGACTGCAGGATGTCACGCAGCTGGGGCAGCATCCGTATCGAGTGTGTGGACGCGCAGCACCTCGAGGAGGTGAGCGCACTACTCAGTTATTTACGTCGACCTCTGGCAGCGATGGGGCTGGGTCGCCAGATCGTTCTGAGGGTTCCAGGGCGTCCGCAACGCAGCTATCCCATGCATGTTCCTTTCCACAGCGATCTGCTCACTTAGAATTCAGGATTCTCGCGTTGTTTGCATGCTCTCTGCCGGAGTCGATCATCAGGATCTCGCCAAGCGCGGTGAAAGCCTGATCCGTCAGTCCAGCAATCGTTATCTGACCACTGTTCGGATTGCTTTCCGTGCCAAGCAGCGTCGCTTCGACGATTTCGATGGTCTGCTTGAAGAGTCCAGCGTGAAGCCTGTGCAACGCGCCATCGTTGAACTGAGTGACGAACAGGATCAGCCTGATCTCCTTCCTGGATGATTCAACAGGAGGGCCCGGGCTGGAGATTGTCTAGGGACCCGACCCGCTCAGTGTTTTCCGTCCTCATTGGTGGAGAACACTGGGCTCTCGAACTCAAGGAGAGTGAGGCCTGCGAGCTGGCTTCACTCATCACTGATCTGACAGATCAACATCGCTCTATTTGCGATCAGCTCATGGCGGAGGAATCCATCAGCGTGGAATTGGAGCGTGGCAGTTGGTGGGCTTGCCTTGAAGGTGATCGTTCGCGCTGGTCGCTTCGGGGTATCTGCCGCGGTGATGGTGTTCAGGCTCGTGGCCTGGAAGTCTGCTGGCCTGACCCTGCTGCGCAGGCCATCGCCGAGGCGATGAGAACGGTGTGGGACAGCAGTAAAGATTAGAGCGGCTAATCAATGGCTCTTCATTGATTTTCCCCCGGTCTTTCCCACGCTGGAAGGGGTGTTTTCCACAGGCTTCAGAGCATCTGGGTTGGTATGGCCGACGTCTGTGGAAAACCGGATTCAGGGGGTCGGTTTTGGTTGACGAATCACGCCGATGGCTCTTTCGCAACTAGGGGAGGAGATCGCTTGCTGGAAATGGTTCTGGCGGCTGAAGTCTCACTGGGAGAGTCAGTGGGAATTGCTCCTGAGCTGCTTCTTGACTCGGGCCGGCATCTGTGGAGAACTAGTTGGCATTCGAAGCGTTTGCATGCATTTGGCCGATCAGTTACAGCAGGCTCAGGCATCAGCACCAGACCAGGTTGTCGAGGCGGCCACTGCTGCTGAGGAGTCAGCAGTGAGCTTTCAGTCCGAGCTTCCTCAGCCCCTGCAGCAAGCCATGGTTGCGTTCATTGAGCGCTGCCCGAACTGGGATCAATACCGCCTGGTTCAGGCCGCTCTGGCCGGATTCCTGATTCAGCACGGAGTGGAGTCAAGAGAAATCACGCGCCTTTATGTGGGCAACATGTTCCGTCGAGAATCCCTGACCCAGGGCGTCTGAGTCCGGCAACTTGCCATCAGCAGTAAGGCGCTGAACGGGAGACTCAGTAGCAGGCCGATGAAGGCTCCCATCAGGCCAATCAGGTTGACCCCGATCAGTAGACCAAGCAGCGCCAGAACTTTCAGCCGATTGGTCTGAACCAGCCGGCGACTATGTTCCATCGCTGCCAGTGGACGATGACCGTGATGGATCAGAAGAGGAAGGGCCAGGATCTGGCTCAGGGTCCAGAGGCTCAGTGCAAGTGCTCCAGCGATCAGAACCAGAGTCGAGAGCGCGCCGCTCTGCCTGGCAATCAGTGCGCCGATGATCCTGATGGAATTCAGGCCTCCGATCAGGATCACCCCTTCCAGTAGCACTAGGGCGGCTGTTTGCCGGAAGATCCATCGCAGTTGTTGACGCTCCTGGGCAGGCTTCTCCTGTTTTGCCGTTTGGATCGAAGGAAGCAGTTGGTCGGCCAGGCGCAGCAAGGCAACAACTGCTAGGAGAGTCGTAGGAATCGTTGTAAGAAAGAGCGCATCGCTGATGGTTGTCTGCCACCAGCCATCTCCCTGCTGAAGATCCTTAGAGATCAAACTCAGTCCTGTGACAGTGATCAGCATCAGAGCTGTGAGGCCCACAAAGCGCCAGGGAGCCTGGCCGAAACCGACCCAGGCTCTGGGAATGATTGTTGTGAGAGGAATTCGCTCTGTCAGGCGATGTTCCCTTGGTTCATTGAATTGAGCCAAGTCGCTTGAGGAGGTCTTGGGCGATTCGGTCATCCACAGGAAGAATCGACAGTCGATTGCCTCGTCGAACGACGGCTAGTTCTTCTGGTTGATAGGACTGACGCAAGTCCTCAAGACTCAAGATGTCTTGAAATCTGCCTCGATAGGCCAGCCGCACGCAGTCCCAGCGTGGTGCCTCGGGTTTCGACGCAGGGTCGTGATATTTCGATGATGGATCGAATTGAGTGGGATCTACCAGTCCTGTTTCCGTCACCTCCATCAGGCCGATGATCCCAGGGGGCTTGCAATTGGAGTGATAGAAGAAGGCCTGATCGCCAACAGCCATCGTGCGCATGAAATTACGCGCCTGGTAATTGCGAATCCCGTCCCAGAGAGTTGTCTGCTCCTGCTCAAGATGATGAATCCCGTAAACATCGGGTTCACTTTTCATCAGCCAGTAGGCCACGCGTTCTACAAAATTTTTCCCAGACTAGGTTGATCGATTCGTTTCGATCAGCTTCCGGAAGTGATTGCCACGAGCTTCAAAATCGGAGTACTGATCAAAGCTGGCGCATGCAGGCGACAACAGAAGGCTTGCAGCCTGCTGCTGTCGGGCTAGTTCCAGAGCGTGCGGAACAGCCTCATCCAGGTCTCGATGCGTGCTGACAGTACCGGGGAAGGCAGATGCTTCGATCAGGCCGCGCAGCTCGTCTGCTCCGGCGCCAAACAGCACAACAGCGCTGCTGCGCTCCTTCAGAAGTTGCAGCCAATGCTCAGCGTCGCCTTGCTTGGTCTGACCTCCTGCTAGCAACACGACCGGATTGGGTACGGACTGCAGACCCACGGCAGCTGCGTCGTAGTTGGTTGCCTTGCTGTCGTTGAAAACAGCAACGCCTTGAACGGTTCCAAGCGATTCGAGTCGATGGGGAACCCCATCGAAGCAGCGCAACGCTGATTCAATGGTTTCCGGGGGTAACCCAGCCTCGAGAGCCGCTGCAGTAACCAAAAGCATGTTCTGAAGGTTGTGCTTTCCAGGCATGGCGAGAGCATTGGCGCAGAAGAGCTTTCGCTCTCCTGCGCAGACCCAGCCGTCATCACTCAAGTTCAACCGATCGCTGGCGCTGTCTGAGCACCTCTGGCCGGTGCTGACCCAGCTCACTTGGGTTTCTCCCCAGCCGCCGCGAGTTCGGCTGATATCAGGGTCATCGCCATTGAGAATTGCCAGCTGGGACCGTTCAAGCAGTCCGCGCTTGATCGCTCGATAGGCGTCTAACGATCCATGTCGCTCCAGGTGGTCAGGGGTCAGCGTCGTCCAGATCCCGATGCGCGGAGCGATGTCGTTGGCCGCTTCAATCTGATAGCTGCTCATCTCCATGACCACCCAGTCGGGCAGAGGGCTGGAGCCTTCAAGGCAACCCAGAGCCAGTTCTGCGGCGGAATACCCCACATTCCCGGCCATAGGAGCCTTTAACCCCCCATGCTTGAGCACGTGGTGGAGGAGATGGGTCACGGTGGTCTTCCCATTGGTACCGGTGATGCCAATCCAGGGATGTTTTTTGAGGGTCTCCCAGGCCAGAGCCATTTCTCCCTTCACTGGAACTCCCCGGGTTCGTAACGCCTCGAGAGTTGGATGAGTCCAGGCGATGCCAGGACTGATCACTACCTGATCGATCTCATCGAGCCAGGGCTCGAAACTGGAGATCTCCAGAGGTTGTCCGAGCTGGACATCAATGCCCTGCTGTCTGAGCTCCGCGGATTTTCGCGTGCAAGCGTCGTTCTCAGCTTTCTCGAGAACCACCACCTCAGATCCCTGGGCCTTGAGAAGACGGGCTGCCCCGATTCCAGAGCGTCCGAGTCCGACCACGACACTCAAGGTCATGCTTTTCGTTCTCTGCTCACGAGGGAAGTGGGCGATACTGGAATCGAACCAGTGACTCCTACCGTGTCAAGGTAGTGCTCTACCTCTGAGCTAATCGCCCGCATTTTCACCCTTCAGAGGATCTGCGGTGACGGTTGAGCGCTTGCCAACCGGATGCGACTGAAGTTAGCAGCTCACCGGCGCAGCATCTCCACTCGCCAGCGATCGCGTTTGGTGGTTTCGAGATTTAAAACCTCCACGCTTCCACGGTCCTGAAGCTGGAGTCGGTCGCCGACTTTCAGCTCACGACTCGCCTGCCGGACGGGATGCCAGTTGAGCCGCAGCTTTCCATCCTTGATCTGACGAATCACCTTGGAGCGTGACAGTCCGAAACCCGCTGAGGCGATGGCATCCAGGCGGCAGGATGCCTCCACGCTGGTCAATTGCTTTGGCAGTCTTTGGGCGGGCCATTGCAAGCCGTCGATGCTCACCGCCTCTACGGTCAGCATGACGTCGCGCACTTGTCCGGTCAGGCCGTTGAGATGAAGTGCGGCCTCTGGTGTGCAGACGGCCTGGGCGCCACGATCTCCCCGAAGCCAGAGATCGCCAAGTTCATCAGCTTTCACACCAAGATCCATCAGGGCCTGGCGCATGTCTTGCGGTTCAGCCCGATCAAACAGGAAATTGCCCTCAAGCCTCAATCCAGAGATTGGAGTCGGTTCAAGTGGCAGTTCCTGATCGCTGCGACTGAGCTGGAGACGACAGCGTTCGGTGCCTGGTCTTCCACCGTCGCGGACCACTCGCAGTTCAGTGAGCGATTCGAGGCGGCGCGAGTCCTCCAGTTCAGGTCCGCTTAAAAAGCTGCTCCAGCTCGGTTGCCAGGTGCGCAGCACGTCTTCCGCCCGTTCGATCAGGCGATGCATGGCCTCTGGCTCAGCGAGCCCTTCGATCAACGTCTCACGGGGAAGACTCACAGCTCACTCAGGCGGACCACTTGCTGAGGACGAACTTTCTGAACGAGTTGCCAGGGAACTTCAATCCCTGCTGGGGTCTCGAGCAGCAGCAACCAGAACCGCTCGTTATGCCGGTTGCGCAGGATCCGGACTCCGTCCTCATTGTCGGAGGGAACACTTGCTGCCGCGGCGTAGCTCCCCATCAATCCTGACCCCATGCCGAGCAGGCCGCCGATCAGTGCTTCTCCAACAGCACCGAAGCGCGCAAAGGTATCGAGCGTGGTGATCTGAGTGAAGGTCAGCCCAGCCATGAAGCCGAAGGGCATCAACCAACGAGACATGGAACGCTGGCGGCGGCTGCGGGCCATGCTCGGGTTCAGCAGATCGACCTGTTCAATCTGCTCCGCCTTGAGGCGGCCCGCTTCAGTCCCTTCAGCCGCTTCCGGCGCGACCAGCACAACTCGGATGAGCGGTTTACCGGACTCTTCAAGGTCCTGGACAAGAGTCTCGGCGGCGGCGCGTTCTTTGAGCACCAGGACGCAGACAGGCATAAGCGGAGCGGTGCGGACAGCCATTCTCCACGGAAGTTCAGGACTTCAGGGGGAAGCTTGGCTTCGGAGCACGTCAATCTCCCTGTCCAGCAGTGATGTTCGGACCGATCTCTAAACTTCTGAACGGCTTTCTCTCCGCCGCTGGATGACCAAAGTTCTTGTTTCAGACCCCATTGATCAGGCTGGGATCGACATCCTCGGGCAGGTTGCCCAGGTGGACCAGCGGACAGGCCTGTCTCAGGACGAGCTCAAGTCAATCATCGGTGACTATGACGCTCTGATGATTCGATCGGGCACTCAGGTCACTGCCGATGTGATCGAGGCGGCGGACCGTCTGCGCATCATTGGTCGGGCAGGCGTGGGGGTCGACAACGTTGACGTTCCTGCCGCCACCCAGAGAGGTGTGCTGGTTGTGAATTCACCCGAGGGCAACACGATCGCGGCTGCGGAGCATGCCCTGGCCTTGTTGTTGTCTCTGTCTCGCCACGTGCCTCAGGCGCATGCATCGATGCGAGCCGGTGCCTGGGACCGCAAGAAATATGTGGGCAATGAGCTCTACAAAAAGGTTCTTGGGGTTGTGGGTCTGGGCAAAATCGGCTCACACGTCGCCAAGGTTGCCAAGGCGATGGGGATGGAGGTGATCGCGTTCGATCCCTTCATCTCCGCTGACCGGGCTCAGCAGATGCAGGTTCGACTCACGACCCTGGAGGATCTGTTCCGTCAGGCCGACTACATCACGCTGCACATTCCCAGAACGCCCGATACCGAAAATCTCGTGAATGCGGAACTGCTCCGCTCAATGAAATCGACGGCCAGGATCGTGAACTGTGCTCGGGGAGGCATTGTTGATGAGGCTGCCATCGCCGAAGCCATTGATAACGGTGTGATTGCCGGTGCCGGTTTGGATGTCTTCGCCTCTGAGCCTTTGGACCAGGACTCTCCACTGCGTGCAGTCGAGCGCGGGCTGGTGTTGACGCCTCACCTCGGGGCTTCCACCGAGGAAGCCCAGGAAAATGTGGCCACCGATGTGGCTGAGCAGATCCGCGATGTGCTGCTTGGACTCCCAGCTCGCAGTGCCGTCAATATTCCAGGTCTCAGCGCCGAGATCATGGAGCGCCTCAAACCCCATCTGCAGCTCGCCGAAACCCTCGGCCTACTCGTGAGTCAGCTGAGCGGTGGCCAGGTGCAGGAACTGGAGGTGCGTCTTCAGGGTGAGTTCGCAAACCATCCCTCCCAGCCCCTTGTGGTGGCAGCACTCAAGGGACTGCTCACCAGCGCTCTCGGAGAGCGCATCAACTACGTCAATGCCTCTCTCGAGGCCAAGGGGCGCGGCATTCACGTGCTGGAGGTTAAGGACGATGCCAGCCGCGATTTTGCGGGGGGGTCCTTGCAGCTCACCACCCGCGGTGGACAGGGTGGTCACAGTGTGACCGGTGCGGTATTCGCGGATGGTGAACTGCGGGTCACCACCATCGACGAATTCCCGGTGAATGTGCCGCCGAGCCGACACATGTTGTTCACCCGCCATCGGGATATGCCTGGAATCATTGGCCATCTCGGATCGCTTCTGGGTGAACACAACGTGAACATCGCCTCAATGCAGGTGGGGCGGAGGATTGTGAGGGGAGACGCCGTGATGGTGCTCAGTATTGATGACCCGATTCCGCCTGCGCTTCTGGCCACCATCAACGGCATCAACGGGATTCAGGAAGCCCATCCCGTCACGCTGTGATGTGGTGGCGTTTGTCTCTGCCGGTTCAGACTGAGCTGGAGGAGTCGCTTCTCTGGAAGCTGAACGTTCTCGGTGTACACCGGGTGGCCACACAACATGCACCTGAGACGCCTGATCAACGCACTCTTCTGGCCTGGTTGCCGGCCCATGAATGGCCTGAAGACCAGCGATCTGAGCTAATCAGCAGCCTGATCCCTCTGGCTGAAACCTTCGGCCTCGCTCTGGCTCAGCCGGTTTGGGATGAACTGGCTGATGAAGACTGGAGTCTCAGCTGGAAACAGCACTGGCAGCCAGACCCTGTGGGTGAGAGGCTGCTCATCCTGCCGGCCTGGCTTGATGTGCCTATCGAGCATGCTCAAAGGCTTGTCTTGAAGATGGATCCAGGCAGTGCATTCGGGACCGGCAGTCATCCCACCACCCGCCTCTGCCTTGAAGCGCTTGAGCAACAGCCCCCCGCAGGATTGAGGGTTGCGGATCTGGGTTGCGGAAGTGGAGTGCTTGGACTTGCGGCACTCGGGCTTGGGGCTCGTCAAGTACTGTCTGTCGACACCGATTCCCTGGCTGTCAGAGCAACGACCGACAACGCAGTTTTGAATGGCCGTTCTGTGGATGCGCTCAGGGTGAGCCAGGGGTCGGTAGAGGTGCTGGCGACGCTGCTTGAGGGTCAGCCTGCAGATTTGCTTCTCTGCAACATCCTTGCTCCCGTGATTGAGGCTCTTGCTCCTCACTTTCAATCGGTGCTCCGGCCTGGGGGGCGGGGGCTGCTGAGTGGCCTGCTGGTGGAACAGGCACCGAGGCTCACAGAAGTGCTGGGGAGCCTGGGCTGGTCGGTTGAGCCGCTTGCCGAGCAAGGTCGATGGGGCTTGCTCGAGATTCGGCGCTAGCCTTGATAAGCGAGCCTTATAAATTCTTCTGTTTTGATTGGCCTTACACCGAAACAGGCATTCAAGCGTGTGCCTTGACGCCCAGACGATGTAGAAATGATCAGTCCGGCAGGCTCGTTTGTTACGAGCCTCTGCAAATTCACTCTATCCATGGCTTCTTACAAGGTCACCCTGGTCGCCGAAAGCGAGGGTCTCAACAAGACCATTGAGGTTCCCGACGATCAGTACATCCTCGATGCCGCTGAAGAGCAAGGCATTGACCTGCCTTATTCCTGCCGTGCGGGTGCCTGCTCCACCTGTGCAGGCAAGATCACCTCGGGAACTGTTGATCAGTCCGACCAGAGCTTCCTTGACGACGATCAGATCGAAGCAGGATTCGTGCTGACTTGCGTGGCCTACCCCACCTCCGACTGCACCATCAAGACCCATGCTGAGGAAGAGCTCTACTGAGCTTCAGGACTTTTGATCCCAAGTCCTGACGACAGGGTTCATTGCCACCTCCCCGCGGGGGTGGCTTTTTGCTGTCAGTGTGGTGCCACGTGGCTCTCTTGCCGATGACCGCCGTTCCCGCTGCACCGCTGAGACCTGAGGTGGAACGGTTGCTTGATCATGGATCGGTTCACACCAGTCCTGGAGGCCAGTACAGCTTTCGAGTGATTGGGCCTTGCTGCCGTCTCTACGACCGCGAAGAACTTCCCTGGCCCTGTTGTCGGCTGGCATGGCGCAGCAAGGAGCCAAGCTGGCGCCGTGTGGGCCGTCGCTTTGTTGCTGATCTCGGTTCGCGTCGTTGCCCGTCTTATTCCGTTGAACTGCTTCAGCCTGGATCGAGACCAACGGTCACTGTGCTCACTCTTTTCCCCATGCGCTTCACGGCTGAGATGCAGGAGTGGTGGTACAGCCGTCGACCTAGATCCATGGATCCGGGCAATCTTGCGCCCTGAAGGCCCACATGTTGTCCAATCAGTTCAGTTGATCGATCCGGCGTTGACCGGATCGATCCATGTGAATCAGAAGTAAATCTTGCCGCCGCCCCATTCCTGGCCGAGAACTTTCGGTGCTACGAGGATGTAGGCCGACATCAGCTCTAGATCTTCATCGGTGAGATCACGCATCGCCGGATAAAGGTCACGGCTGCGCATGCTGGGGTGAAGATCGGCAATGCTGTACTCGCCGTCGTAGGAGGTGGGGTCCTGCATGTAGTCCACCAGCGCGGCGATGTTGTCGCGCGATGGTGTGGCCAATGCCAGGGTCTCAGGATCGAGGCCAACGTTTTGGTTGGTCTTGGTGATGCCGCCGGCATGGCATGTGCCGCAGCTGGTGTTGAACACTTTGCGTCCCGCCTTGACCTGCTGTTCGCTGAAGGTCACTGCGGTGCCTTCAGGGTCGGAAGGAACGGTCAGTGTCTCGGCATCCCACTGGGCGGCCTGAGCGGGGGAGCTGATCCACAAGACAGCCAGCACCGGCAGGACGATCAGCAGTCGGCTCAGCGACTGTCGCAGGTTGGAGAGAAAAGGAACCATGAAGGATGCCAGAGACTGATGGATACAGCGCACCAAGCTCTTGTATCACGCTGCAGTATCAAAGTGACGCTGTTCAGGCTCCACCGATCACGAACTGTTGCAGCATGTAGTTTGTGATGAAGCGGTCACATCGAGGCAGAGGAAGTCTTTCGCTAAGACCGTGTTCGGGAAAATTGCTTTGGCTTCTGCCAGTAGATCGTCTGCTGTCACTGCGTTTCCAGGCGCATATCGGGGGCTGAGATGGGTGAGCACAAGTTGGCCGACACCCGCTTCAGCCGCGGTCTGGGCTGCCATCGTGCTGGTGGAGTGCTGACGCTGGAAGGCCATGTCGGCCTCCGCATGGGAAAAGGTGGATTCGTGAATGAGCAGGTCTGCACCCTTCGCCAGGCTCACGGCTGCTTCGCAGAACACGGTGTCCGTGCAGTAAACAAAGCTTGCTCCGGCTCTTTCCGGCCCGCACAGCGTTCTGCCGTCGATCCGCCGTCCATCCTCCAGGGTGACGGTTTCCCCCCGCTTCAGGGAGGCATAAACCGGCCCGGGGGGGATCGCCAACTCCTGTGCTTTTTTGATGTCAAAGCGGCCCGGCTTCGGTTTTTCCTCAACGCGATAGGCATAGGCAGGAACGCGATGGTGCAGCGGTGTGGCCCGCACGGTGAGATCTGCGTCCTCAAAAACGATCCGATTCGCTTCAGCGGCACTGCGGACCTGGTGCACCTCGAGGGGATAGCCAATCCTGGTTGAGCTGGTTCGCAACACCCCCTCCAGATAGCTCTCGAGCGGATCGGGTCCGTATAGATCCACCCCACCACTGCTGCCGCTCAGGCCAAGACTGGCCAGCAGGCCTGGAAGACCGAAAACGTGGTCACCGTGCATGTGCGTGATGAAGATCCTGCGCAGCTGCGACAGCCTCAGATCACTGCGCAGGAACTGATGCTGGGTTCCTTCACCACAGTCGAACAACCACAGTTCCGAGCGCTGAGCCAGTCGCACGGCCACCGCTGAAACGTTGCGGGCTCTGGTTGGGACTCCAGAACTGGTGCCCAGAAAGGTGACCTGCACGGCATGGTGGGCTCAATGGTCAATCTGCCATGAAGGCCTGGCTGCAGTCCGCTGGGCGGGGCACACTGAGCAACCATTGGCCTCCCGAGTGGTTCTGCACATCTCCATCGGTCGGGCTGCTGCTGGAGTAGCTCTGATGCTGCCAGTTGTCGTGGTTGCTCTGGTTGCTGAAGCCAGGACTGCGGTGACCGCTCAGGAGCCGCAGATGCGTGTGTTGGTGGCCGAAGGTTCGGAGTTGATCCTGCGCGCCGATGGCGATCAGCCCCTGCTGGTGCACGGCCTCGCCAATAACGAACGCCGCCTCCAGCGTCTGCAGGTTCGCTTGCGGGATGGTCGGCTGACGATCGCGGAGGGCCGCTCCCATGGCCATGCCTCGCTTCGGATCAGCACGACTGATCCTCGCGGTATCTGGCTCGGGCGCCGCCGCTATCGCGGTGATCTGCTGCTGCTGGTCCGCGGCGGCAGGATCCAGGCGATCAATCAGCTGGGTATCGAGACGTATCTTCCCAGTGTTGTGGGCAGTGAGATGCCAGCAAAGTGGCCTCTGGCAGCTCTGCAAGCTCAGGCCGTCGCTGCTCGGACCTACGCCCTTCGCCAACGAGGACGCAAGGCGGATTTCGATGTGAAGGCCACGGTGAGCAGCCAGGTCTACAAGGGAATCGAATCTGAAACTCCAAGAACTAGGGAAGCGGTTGCCACAACGCGCTCGCTGGTTCTGGTGCATGGCGGCCGTTTGATCAATGCTGTTTTTCACAGCAGTTCAGGGGGATCCACTGAGCCGAGTGGCGAGGTTTGGCAAAACCAGCTCCCCTACCTCGTGAGCGTTCAAGATCACGACCAGCACAGTCCTGTGCATCGCTGGAACCAGCGTTTCGAGGCCGGTGATCTACGCCGCCGCTTTGAGGAGACTGGCGGACTGGAGCGGTTGAGTGTGCTCAGCACCAGCTCCACCGGCAGGGTGCGTTCAGCGCGGATTCAAGGTCCGCTTGGATCATTGGTGCTCACGGGTCGTCAACTGCGACAGCGCCTGGGCTTGAAGAGCACGATGGTGAGCTTTTCCCTGCTGCAGGGAGACCGAGGAGATGCAATCGAGTCCATCGATCCTGTCGATCATGGTTCGGAATCACCGCCGCAGCTGATCGGACTCTGGCGTGATTCCGCCAGCGGTCTCAGCGGAGTGGCTGATCAGGGTCCAGCTGGTCGCGTCATGGCAGCACCCCCCTTGCCTCCTCCTCCACTCAGCTCGCGCCGAGCCTCATTGATCCCCGCTGGAACAACTCCAAGAACTTCTCGCGGCACGATTGTGCTGGAAGCAGAAGGCCAGGGTTATGGCCACGGTGTGGGCATGAGCCAGTGGGGAGCCCACGGTCTGGCCAGTCAGGGCGCTGATTTCCGTGAAATTCTCCATCACTACTACCGCGGGGCAACGATCAGGCCGTACCGACCGGCTGATGACCCATCAGTGGCATTCAGGGCCGGTTCGGAGCCAGCCTTGATGGGTTGACCTGCCGCGATCGTTGCGTGCCCCAGTTTCTGTCCAGATGTGCGGTGCAGCACCGCCCGGATCCGCGCGCATTGATGGAGGCGATTGTGGATCATGTCGCTGCCTATCTCGCCACGGCCCTTGACCATGAGCGCTTCAAGCCGTTGGGAATGGCGACCGGAAGGACCATGGAACCCTTTTACGCGGCCCTGGTTCAGCGTTTGATGACATGGCCGGCGCCGCAGCTTGAACAGTTGAAGCGCTGCTGGCTGAGTTTCAACCTTGATGAATACGTTGGCCTGCCGCCAGGTGATAGCCGCAGCTTCGCCGCCTATATGCATGCCCAGTTGGGTTGTCATCTCGAGCTTTCTCCCTGCCAGTTGCAGCTGCCGGATGGAACGGCCAAAGATCCTGCCGAGGAGGCGAGACGCTATGGATCTGCGCTGCATCACGCAGGGGGGATCGGCCTTCAGCTGCTGGGCCTAGGTGGTAACGGTCACGTGGGTTTCAATGAGCCGCCATCTCCAGCCGGCAGTCGCTGCCGCGTGGTGACGTTGCAGCAAGCTACGCGAATTCAGAATGCCAGTGCTTTCGGGGGAAACTCCGAAGAGGTGCCTGAGCAGGCCATCACCCTTGGTCTGGATGAGATTCTTGCTGCCGATGAGATCCATCTGATCGTGACCGGAGCGGCCAAGGCGGAGATTCTGCGCACAGCGTTGCTGAACCCTTGTAGTGCCGACGTTCCCGCCAGCTGGCTGCAAAGCCACTCAAGCGTGCATCTCTGGGTCGATGATGCGGCCGGTGCCCATCTTCCGCTGTTGTCTTGAACCGCTGGCAGTTCTGGATTGACCGTGGCGGCACCTTCACCGATCTGGTGGCACGTCATCCTTCTGGCCAGCTGTTGGTGCGCAAGGTGCTGTCGGAGCAGCCGGACGCTCCCGGAGATCCGGCTGTTGCGGCCATGCGCGAATTGATGGGACTCACTCCGGAGCAGCGGATTGATCCTGGATTGATCGAGGAACTGCGGTTGGGCACCACCGTGGCCACGAATGCACTGCTTGAGGCAGCTGGTGAGCCTGTGTTGCTTGTGACCAATCGCGGTCTGGAGGACCTGTTGCTGATCGGTGACCAGCACCGTCAGCATCTTTTTGCGTTGGCAATTCCCGAGCCACCTTCGCTGCTGGCCGCCGTTGAAGAGGTCCCCTGTCGTCTGGATGCGGAAGGGAGGGAGTTGGAAGCACTGCGGCTCGACGATGGGTTCATGCAGAGGCTTGGGCGTCATCGCAAGGCCGGGATCCGCTCTTGTGCCATCGCTCTGATGCATGCCTGGCGTGATCCTGTGCATGAAAAGGCTCTGGCGAAGCTGGTGCGCACCGCGGGGTTCAAGACGGTGGTCTGTTCCCATGAGGCCAGCCCATTGCCGCGCCTGGTTCCCAGAGGACAAACCACGCTGGTGGAGGCTGCCGTCAGGCCTGTGCTGTCCGCCTACCTGGCACAGGTCCAAGCCGCTTTGGGGGATCAGACCCGATTGCGGGTCATGACATCCAGTGGGGCTTTGCAGCACCCCAGTTCGCTGCTTGCCAAAGACACGATCCTGTCGGGTCCGGCCGGCGGCATGGTCGGAGCTGTTGCTGCCGCTCAACAAGCTGGCCTTGGTGCTTCCGCCCTGGTGGGTGTGGATATGGGGGGCACGAGCACGGATGTGTTTTGCCTGCCGGCGGGCGCTGCCGACCGGGAGTGGGAACGGAGTGCTGAAACGGAGATTGCCGGATTTCAGCTGACAGCGTCGCGGCTGCCGATCCACACCGTGGCGGCAGGAGGGGGATCGATTGTCAGTGGCGATGGCGGTCGCCTCATGGTGGGTCCACGCTCGGCAGGTGCTGACCCAGGCCCAGCCTGCTACCGCCGAGGTGGACCTCTGGCCATCACGGATTGTCATTTGCTGCTGGGCCGGCTTCAGGTGACTGCCTTCCCGGCGGTGTTCGGACCGGACCGCGATCAGACTCCTGATCTTCAGGCGACCCGGGATCAGTTCCAGGCGCTTTCATCGCAACTGGGTCAGGCTCCTGAGCAGCTGGCCGAAGGTGCTCTTGACCTCGCTGTCGAGGCGATGGCGGGAGCGATCCGCCACGTGTCGCTGTTCCGTGGGCATGACATCCGTGGAGGGGCACTGATTGCCTACGGCGGTGCCGCAGGGCAGCTGGCTTGTCGCTTGGCCGAATCTCTGGGGCTGGGTCAGGTGCTGTTGCATCCTCTGGCGGGTGTGCTCTCGGCCTATGGCCTTGGGCAGGCCCGTCAGCGTCAGCTGCATCAGCGGTCGATCCGCCGTCCTCTGGATGCTGATCTGCTCGCTCAGCTGCCCGCCATGGTCAGGTCGGATCTGAACACGGCGTTCCTGGATCTGCAGAAGCTCACGGCAGCTTCCACAACAACACCAGAGCATCAGATCAGGCTTGAGCTGCGCGATGCCTCTTCGGAACAAGGGCTGATGCTCTCCCTGGTCTCAGCTGTGGAAGAGCTGGATCAGGATCAGCTGGAAAGCTTGTTTGACCAGGCGCATCAACGTCGGTTTGGCTATGCGCCGCCTCGCACTGCTCCTCTGATCGCCGAACGCCTCGAGGTGGAGGTGCTGGATGCGATCGCGGAGAGCTCCTCGCCATCAACCTTTGAAGGTCATGGAACCGCAGCCACTGCATCGGTTGCTCGATCAACCATGGTTCAGCGTGCTCGCGTTCATTGCAGAGAGCAGGGTTGGTGTGAGGTGCCTGTGCTGGAGCGCTTGCAATTGAAGCGCGATCAGCCTCTATCGGGGCCCGCGCTCATCCTGGACCCCACGGCGGCCATCGTCCTGGAGTCAGGTTGGACGGCCCGGCTGCTGGTTGACGGCAGTGTGCTGCTCGAGGCTTCATCGAGGCTTGCCGCTGAACGCTCCTCTGCCGGGGCGGATGCCAGTGCAGTGAGTTCCGACCAGCACTCGGACCCGGATCCTGTTGATCTCAGCCTCTTCCATCACCGTTTCATGCAAATTGCTGAGCGCATGGGAGAGCGGCTGCGTCAGACCAGTCGTTCCGTGAATATGCGGGAGCGGATGGATTTCTCCTGTGCGCTGTTCGATGCACAGGGGGCGCTTGTCGCCAACGCTCCTCATATTCCCGTGCACCTGGGTTCGATGGGTGATGCGGTTGAGGATCTTCTCGGTCAGATCCGCCAAGGGGAGAGGCCTGCGTTGTCGGCCGGAGACACCGTGATCAGCAACGATCCATTCCACGGTGGCACCCACTTGCCCGACATCACCGCGATCACACCCTGCTTCGTGGAGGGAGACCCCGATCCCTTCGCCTTTGTGGCCTGTCGCGGGCACCACGCGGATGTAGGCGGGCTGACACCAGGTTCGATGCCTCCCTTCAGCTCCAGCATTGAGGAGGAAGGTCTGCTGGTGCGCAATCACTTCTTGAACCCACGGGGAACGCCGGATCGTTCGGCCTGGAATCAGTGTCTGGAGCGGGTCAGCTCACCTCCCAGAGACCCCGAACTGCTCTGGGCAGATCTTCAGGCCCAGGCAGCCGCCAATCATCTGGGGACTGAACTGTTCGATCAGCTGCTGCAGCTTGAGGGCCGCCAGCGTGTTCGGCGCTATCTCCAGCACGTTCAGGATCATGCGGCGCGAACCGTTCAGAGGCTGATCGGCTGCTTTGAGGACAGGACCTTTGAGGTTGCGCTCGATAACGGTGCCAAGCTCAAGCTGGCCTTGACGGTCGATCGGAAACGGCAACAAGTCTTGCTCGATTTCCGTGGGACAAGTCCCCAGGGCATGCACAATTTCCATGCTCCATTGGCGGTGACCAAGGCTGCGGTTCTGTATGTGATCCGTTGTCTGGTTCAGGAGCCGATTCCCCTGAATGCCGGATGTTTTCGGCCATTAACCCTGATTGTCCCGGAGGAATCCCTGCTCAACCCCAGCGCACCGGCCGCAGTGGTCGGCGGCAATGTGGAAACCTCGCAGGCTCTCTGCAATCTGCTTTTTGCGTCGCTCGGGGTGATGGCCGCGGGCCAGGGCACGATGAACAACCTCACCTTCGGTGACGGGCGTCGGCAGTACTACGAGACCATCGCCGGAGGCGGAGGAGCAGGCAAGGGTTTCTCTGGATCAAGCGGTGTACAGACGCATATGACCAACTCCAGGCTCACGGACCCGGAGATTCTCGAGCAGAGATATCCAGTGAGGTTGGAACGTTTCGGCTTCCGCCGAGGCAGCGGTGGAGCTGGTCGCTGGCGAGGAGGAGACGGCCTTGTGAGGGAGTTCCGCTTTCTGGAACCGATGACTGCAGCGTTGTTGTCTGGTTCCAGGACCGTCGCCCCTTTTGGTCTGACCGGTGGAGAACCGGGTGCAACGGGAACGGCTCTGTTAACCCGTGCTGATGGAACTGTGCAGGTGCTGGATGGTTGCGTGGAGCTTCAGGTCGATGCAGGGGATCGATTGCTGATCGCCACTCCCGGTGGCGGTGGCTTTGATCCAATCACTCGCTCAGCTCATCCCTCAGTTCGTTCTTCAATTCGAGGTTCGCGCTGACATTGCAGATGTCGTCGAGGTCCTCCAAGGCATCCAGCAACTTCAGACACTGTTGGATGTTGTCTTCATTGTCCGGTCTCACCTGAGTGAGAGGGTGCCAGCAGTGTGACCATTCCAAGACTCCCCAGCCTTGATCGCGGAGTCCGTTCTGGAGGGATTCGAGTGCTTCAAAGGGACCATGGATCAAGGCCTCTTCGCCGCTTCTGAGTTCATAACCATCGGCCTCCAGATTGAGCAGGCATTCCAGTAATGCCTCCTCATCAATGACTGGGTCCTGGAGGGTTACTTCACTGCGGTGCTGGAAGAGATAACTCACGCATCCGCTTTCACCGAGGTGGCCGCCGTGTTTGCTGAACGCCAACCGCACAGCCGCTGCTGTGCGGTTGCGGTTGTCGCTCAGTGCCTCCACCAACACAGCCACTCCGCCCGGGCCATAACCCTCGTAGCGGATTGATTCAAGCTGTTGCGTGTCACCAGCCTTGCCAGAGCCTTTGGCGATGGCACGTTCGATATTGCTCGCTGGTACGCCAGCGGCCTTGGCCTTGACGATCGCGGTGCGCAGCTGGAAGTTGCCATCGGGGTCACTGCCCTGGCGTGCAGCCACCGTGATTTCGCGTCCGATCCGGGTGAACACAGCACCTCGCTTGGCATCCACCACCGCCTTGGTGCGTTTGATCTGGGACCATTTGCTGTGGCCTGCCATCGGATGCTTCGGCGTCCGTCTGCTTCAAAGCAAATTACTGAGGTTGCAGCATCAGCCCCGAGCTTCAAACACCACCTTCGGTTTCAGACCATCTTCTGCATCGGGCACGCCGAGTCCGAGCATGCGCCCACCCTCACTGAGAATGACCACAGCATCCGCCGTGCCGCTGATGCCAGGAGTGATCCTGCGCCCACAGCTCCAGTCCAGCTGTTCGCTCGCAGTGAGCAGGCGCTGAGGCAGATGAGGCAAGGCCAGCTCCGGCCGAAGCAAGGTGATTTCGCCTTGGCCGACCACGTCTGGAGCATCAGGCAGAGGTACCGCCTGGTGGTCATGGAAGCCGAGGGCCTGGGTCCGCCTGAGACTGGCCAGACAACCTCCGCATCCGAGTGCTGCTCCGAGATCTCTGGCCAGTGAACGGATGTAGGTGCCTGCTGAGCAGTGCACCTCCACGCTCAACTGGGCTAGTGCAGCATCCCATGCCAAGAGATGCAGTTGATGAATGGTCACAGACCGTGCTGCAAGCTCCATCTGCTCGCCGCGACGGGCCCTGGCATAAGCACGCTCACCATCCACGTGGACCGCTGAAACCTGAGGGGGCTGTTGGCGAATGGCGCCGCGGAACAGACTGAGTGTCTGATCCAGTGTTTCTGAGGCCAGATCGGGGACGGATTGTCTGGACAGTTCCTCACCTTGCAGGTCGTCGGTGTTGGTGCTGATCCCTAGCTGGATCACGCCTCGATAGGTTTTCTCACCAGGTAGGTACGGCAACAGTCGTGTCGCCTGTCCCACGGCGATCGGCAGCACGCCTGTCACCGCTGGATCCAGAGTGCCGCCATGACCAACCCTGCGGATGCCCAGCAGCCGCCTAATGCGTGCGACGCAGGCATGGGAGGTGAGCCCAGCAGGCTTGTCAATGACGGCGAAGCCGATAGGCGCAGTCAAGGTGCAAGCCATGTCCAGCTGTCGACTGTGGCACTTTGCCTTTGGCATCAGTGGGCTCGCACGTAGGTTTGCCCGGTCGCGTCCTGAAGCTTCATGCAGCCACTTAATGCCTCCGCTGCTGTGGATATTCAGGAGTTTCTCGAGAATGGCTTCTCCGTGAAGGAGCATCTGGCGTCTTATCTGTCGCTCTCAGCGGCGGATGTTGCCGAGCGATTGCCCCAGAGCACGGAGGATCTGGCGGCGATGCATCCGGGAGCTTTTGACCCCGAGCGAGCTGCTGATTTCTATGAGGACACCGTTGGCACGGGCCATTTGTTCGAATTGGCAGCATGGCATCTCAGCAGTGCCGACTACATCGCCGACACCTTGCGGCTGCAGCAGCAGTTTGCGCATGGTGACGTGCTTGATTTTGGAGGCGGGATCGGAACGCATGCTCTGGCTGCAGCGGGGCTGGAGAGCGTTCGGCATGTCTGGTTTGTCGATCTCAATCCACAGAACCGTGCATTCGTGCAGGATCGTGCATTCCGTCTGGGACTTCAGGAGCGTGTGAGTGTCCATCGCGATCTCGACAGCCTTCCGGGGCGGCGTTTCGACACGGTGGTTTGCCTTGATGTGTTGGAACACCTCCCCGACCCCTCGGCGCAGCTCATGGAGTTTCACCGCCGCCTCACTCCCGGCGGTCGGGCACTACTCAACTGGTATTTCTTCAAAGGGCATGACGGTGAGTACCCCTTCCATTTCGATGAACCGCAGTTGGTGGAGGACTTTTTCCTCTGCCTTCAGAGTCGTTTCCTCGAGCTGTTTCATCCCTTGCTGATCACAACAAGGGTCTACCGTCCGCTTGAGAACGTCTAGCCGAAACGATCGATGGCACAGATCGCCGGACAAGGGCGCTTGCTGGTTCGCTTAATTGTGATCAAGAAGCTGCTGCTCGCCGGGGCTCTGTTCGCGATCAGCCTGGCCGCCGTGTTTGGTGATGTTCATTACGCCGAACTCTCTGATTTCGCCGAAACCTGGGGGAATGCGGACCGTCAATTCCTTTCTTCGCTGGCAGCGAAGGGAACCCTGCTGGGCCCAACACGTCTGATGCGTCTGGCCTTGGTTTCGGGGCTCTACGCCGCTTTGATCCTTGTAGCGGCCTGGGCCACCTGGGTTGGACGCCGCTGGGGCGAGTGGTTGCTTGTCGGGGTGCTCGGTCTCGCTCTGCCTCTGGAACTTGCGGATGCCCTGCATGAACAAAGCCCCAGAACATGGGTTGTTCTGGGGCTCACTGTGATTGGTCTTGTGTTGACAACCCGTCTGGCGCTGAGCTCGGAGCGGAGCCCGTGACGGGAGAAGTCGTTCTGGTCAGACCGCCGCTGTGATGTTGATGCGCTTGCGATTGCGCAGACCGCGCTTAATCGTCTCGAACTTTACGACGCCATCGGTTAGAGCAAAGAGAGTGTCATCTTTGCCGTGACCCACATTGACTCCAGGCAGCACTGAGGTGCCGCGCTGACGGATCAGGATGGAGCCGGCGGTGACGGATTCTCCGCCGTAAGCCTTCACGCCGAGACGCTTGGAATTGGAATCGCGGCCGTTACGTGTTGAACCTGTGCCTTTCTTATGAGCCATGGGGAGGATTTTGAAGAGGAGAACGTTCGTTGAGGTGGATCTGGATGATCAGCTGATGGCTTTGCCACTGACGGAAATCGACTGAACCATGACTCTGGTCAGCTCCTGACGATGACCATTCTTGCGACGGGTCTTCTTTTTGGGGCGCATTTTGTAAACGATCACCTTGGGGCCGCGGCGGTGCGCCATCACCTTCAGCTCAACACTGGCGTCCTTGACATAAGGCTTGCCAAGAGTTGTGCCCTTGGAATCCTTCACCAAAAGAACGTTGTCGAGGGTGACGGTTGCGTCGACCTCAGCATTGAGCCGGTCGAGATCGTAGTAACGATTGGCCTGCAGCCAGAACTGCTGACCGGAGGCCTCGACGATCGCGTAAGACCCTGTTTCGGGAGCTGCAGAGGTTGTGGAGCTGGTTTCGGCCATGTGCTGAGGGACGCGGTCAGGCTCGGACAAGCCGATTTGGCCTGAACCGCAATCGAAAGACAAACAAAGATCCTCGGTCTTCTTAGTCCCTTTCGTCAAGATTCAGCTCAGGACCTTGTCGCGGTGGATGGCTCGTCCGGCACTCACGATCGCTTTGCTGCTTCAAACGAGAGATCTCGTTGAGGTCTGTTGCCAATGGCTGCCGGTGAATCGCTACTCACCCGTGGATCTCGGTGCCGTCGAATCTGGTCAGGGTGTTGTGGAACTGCTTTCCCGCCAGCGCGAAGCGGTGGATGCCGTTGTCATTGAGCAGTGCTTGCTGGACGACAAGACCCGTGAAGCCCTCAGCAGCGAGGGTTTGTTGTTCCCCGCCGTGGTGGTGGGTGAGTTGATGGGTCGCGTGGATTACCACCCTGAAGAGCTCCATCTGCCTGGAGATCAGCTGGAGCAGCTTGGGTACAACGTTGATGCTTCCATTTCACGCTTCCTGCGCCAGGGCCAAAAGGATGCCAGGCCCGAAGACGGTGCTGAACAGAACGCCATGCCTGCGATGGAAGGCAGTGCCTGGAAGCTGTCCAGTCGTCTGCAGGAGCGCCTCGGCTATCTGGGCGTCTTCTACAAGCGAGACCCCTCGCGCTTTCTTGCCAATCTGCCTCCTGATGAGCAGCGGGACCTTGTTCAGTCGCTGCAGCGCACTTACCGGGACCTGTTGATCAGCTACTTCAGGGATCCGGCTGCGGCCAACCAGGCACTGGAGAGTTTCGTGAACACAGCCTTTTTCGGTGATCTGCCCATCACCCGAGCTGTGGAGATCCACATGAATCTCATTGACGACTTCTGGAAGCAGCTCAGACTTGAAGGGCATAAAAACGATTTTCTTCAGGACTATCGCCTCGCTCTGCTCGATGTCATGGCTCACCTCTGCGAGATGTATCGACGTTCGATCCCTCCTGAGGTCTCCCTGACACCCGCGGCCGGGGAACGTCGCGTTCTCACCGATCCGGAGGTGGCCCCATGAGCCCACGCAAGACTTACATCCTCAAGCTCTACGTGGCCGGCAACACGCCGAACTCCATGAGGGCGCTCAAGACTCTGCGCAACATCCTCGAGACGGAGTTCAAAGGCGTCTATGCCCTGAAAGTGATTGATGTGCTCAAAAACCCGCAGTTGGCGGAGGAGGACAAAATCCTCGCGACACCGACTCTGTCCAAGATCCTCCCGCCACCGGTGCGTCGGATCATCGGCGATTTGTCCGATCGCGAGCGGGTGCTGATCGGTTTGGACCTTCTCTACGACGAACTCACCGATAACAACCTCACCTCATCGTTGATGGATGCGTTGGAAGAGGCGGAGACAGGCGAATCAGATTCTTAAGCCTGCCCGTGCACTCGCAGGTGATGACTCGTTTTTTCCTTACCTTGCAGCCATAAGAGCGTCGTTATGCAGATCTCCAGCTCCAGTGGTTCTCCACAGATGCAGGTTCAGAAGCTTCCGACAGGGATCGAAGGTTTTGATGATGTGTGTCATGGCGGCCTTCCTATCGGTCGCAGCACGCTGATCAGCGGTACCTCCGGTACTGGCAAAACGGTTTTCTCTCTTCATTTTCTGCACAACGGCGTCGCCCACTTCGACGAACCAGGGATCTTTGTCACCTTCGAAGAGTCGCCGCTCGATATCCTCCGCAATGCCGCCAGCTTCGGTTGGAATCTGCAGGAGATGGTTGAACAGGACAAGCTGTTCATCCTTGATGCTTCTCCCGATCCCGATGGTCAGGATGTGGCCGGAAGTTTCGACCTGTCTGGTCTGATCGAGCGGATCAACTACGCCATTCGCAAATACAAGGCGAAACGGGTGGCGATCGATTCGATCACCGCGGTGTTTCAGCAATACGACGCAGTGTTCGTTGTCCGTCGCGAGATCTTCCGTTTGATTGCTCGTCTCAAGGAAATCGGGGTCACCACCGTGATGACCACAGAGCGCATCGACGAATATGGGCCGATTGCTCGCTATGGGGTTGAAGAGTTCGTCTCTGACAACGTGGTGATTCTGCGCAATGTGCTCGAAGGAGAACGCCGGCGGCGCACCGTGGAGATTCTCAAGCTGCGCGGCACCACGCACATGAAGGGAGAGTTCCCATTCACGATGGGTGCGCATGGGATCAGCATCTTTCCGCTTGGTGCCATGCAACTCACCCAGCGCTCCTCCAATGTGCGGATCAGTTCGGGCGTTCCCCGTCTCGATGAGATGTGCGGCGGGGGATTCTTCAAAGACTCGATCATTCTCGCCACCGGAGCCACGGGTACTGGAAAGACCCTGCTGGTCTCGAATTTCATCGAGGATGCTTGCCGCAATAAAGAACGCGCCATCTTGTTCGCTTATGAGGAGTCGCGTGCTCAGCTGCTCCGTAACGGCACCAGCTGGGGCATCGATTTCGAACAGATGGAGCAGGACGGTCTGCTCAAGATCATCTGCGCTTATCCGGAATCGACGGGCCTCGAGGATCACCTGCAGATCATCAAGACGGAGATCAGTCAGTTCAAGCCTTCACGGATGGCGATTGACTCCTTGTCTGCTCTCGCTCGCGGCGTCAGCCATAACGCCTTCCGTCAATTCGTCATCGGCGTGACCGGATACGCGAAACAGGAAGAAATCGCTGGCTTCTTCACGAACACCTCCGAGGAGTTCATGGGCAGCCATTCGATTACTGACTCGCACATCTCCACCATTACCGACACGATTTTGCTGTTGCAGTACGTGGAGATCCGTGGAGAAATGGCCCGCGCAGTCAACGTGTTCAAGATGCGTGGTTCCTGGCATGACAAGGGCATCCGTGAATTCGTGATCACCGGCAACGGTCCGCAGATCAAGGATTCCTTCTCCAACTTTGAACGGATCATTTCTGGGGTGCCGAATCGGGTCAGCAGTGATGAGCGCAGTGAACTCGCGCGCATTGCACGCGGCGTCGCTCCCGACGCCTGATCAGCTTTCTGTGTTCTGCGTCAAAGCCAGGCGTTCGTCGTCACTTTGGCGTTCAGCTTTCCACCTCAACTCCTCAGGGTCTTCCTGAGCTAGCGGCAGCTCAAACCAAAATGTGGTGCCAACGTCAGGCTCACTGGCCATTGAGATCATGCTGCCGTGTTTTTCGAGGATGCCTCGAACGATCGACAGTCCAAGGCCAGTGCCCACCTCGGTGTGAACAGCATTCTCAACCCGGTAAAAGCGCTCAAAGATGCGTTGCTGGCTTTCTTCACTGATGCCATAGCCGGTGTCACAGACTTCAACCCGGATCTTCGGCAATGGTGAACTCAGGGTGCAGGTGGGCCCATCGTTGCTGTGGATCTCTGCTTCCGAAGGTGTCATCTGACAGCTGTCTGGCCAGGTGTAAGCCCTGACCGTTAATCGTCCGCCGCTGCGACTGAACTTCAGAGCATTGCCGATCAGATTGTCGAGCACCTGCAGGATCAGGTCCCAGTTACCCAGAACATCGGGGAGGTCGCGGTCAGCTTCCAGGCTCAGCTCAACCTGCTTGTCGCTCGCGTTGAGTTGATAGCTGCGCAGGGCTTGCTCCAGGCCAGGACGGAGATCGACTGGAGAAAACTGCACAACGCGATTGGATTCCAGCCTGGACAGATCGAGAACGTCGTTCACGAGTCGGGTGAGGCGATCTGTCTCCGAATTGGCAACGCCCAGAAATTCTTTTCGATCCTCTTCGCTGAGCTGGTCTCCCATGTCGTGGAGAGTCTCCACGTAACTCTTGATGTTGAACAACGGTGTGCGTAGTTCGTGGGAGACGTTGCTGATGAAACGGCTCTGAGCGGCATTCAGCTCAACTTCCCGTGTGAGGTCCTGGATGGTGACGGCGATGCCCTTGAGGGTGTCGCCGCTGGGTTCGCGCACCGCCTGGATCACGAAACGCAGGGTCCTCGGTGGATCGCCAACACTGCTGCGCAGCTCGTTGGTGTCTGTTTGCTTGGAGAACACGGCATCGAGCGGATCATGCAATTCAACGGACAGCAGTTCCGGCAGCTCATTGAGAAAGTCTTGGCCTTCGAGATTGCGACCTTCCCAGCGGAACAAGCGTCGCGCCGTCGGGTTGACGAGCACGATGCGACCATCACCGTCGAGCAGCACCGCGCCGTCGGCCATGGTGGCGATCAGCGACGCCTGTTTGACCTGAGCTGCCTGTAGTTCTTCGATGTTCGCGGCGTCATAGTCCTGCAGCTGTGAGGCCATGGCGTTGAAGCCATCCAACAGTTCTCCCAATTCGCCACCCATCGGTAGGCCGATGCGAGCGCGGAAGTCACCATCACCAATTGATCGGACGCCTCTCAATAGCTCCTTGACCGGACGCGTGATGGTCAGCGCGTTAAAAACAGCGCCCAGAATCACCAGAACCCAGATTGAGATGAACACAGCCACCGTGACCTCACGGGTGAGGGCGGCACTGGCGAGAGCTGTCTCATTAGGGTTGACGCCAAGAGCCAGCACGCCGAGGTAGTTGTTGTTCTCCACCAGCGGCACGAACACATCCGTGACTTGCCCCTGGGGCGTCATGTGCTGGCGGACCAACGGATTCTGAGTTCGGTTGCGCAGTTCATCAGGCAGTTCCAGACGCCGGCTCAGGCGCAGATCTGCATTGCTGGCATCATCACTGCCGCTGACGGGAATACCCAGATAGACAATGCCGTCAGGGTCGGCGAAAAAGATGTAGCGGAGGCTTCTGCTCGAGCGCCAGAAGGTTTCCGTGACATTGGCGAGTTCGCGATCACGACCTTCAGCCACCAGCTCGCTGACATTGCCCGCCAGCAGCAGGCCTAGATCCCTCGCATAACGGGTGTCGTTCATCGCCGTGTCGCGCTGAATTCCATTCAGCGCGAAGAAGGTGATGCCCGTCATCATCAGGCTCACCACCAGGGTGGCCACAGCTAGCAGTTTGGTCTGAAGGCTGAATTCGGCCCACCAGGAGCGGGCCTGCGGCCAAAACCCCCTCGTGGTTGTTTGCTCAGCTCCGGCGATTGGAGTTGCCCATTCCGCAGGGGCCTCGTTCTGAGCCGTGGCTGGATCGCTGGCCATTCCGCCGAATCACATCGACTTAGCCTAGGGCCGGCGCACCTGGTGACCGATGTCGCGACGGAACTGCATCCCGTTGAACCGCACCAATGCGAGTCCTGCGTAGGCGCTGGCGAAGGCTTGATCAAAGTCCGCCGCCTGGGCGACCTGCGTTAGTACCCGTCCTCCGGAAGTCATCACCTGGCCATCGTCCTGACGACGTGTACCGGCATGAAACAGTTGTCGCTGTTGGTTTGGATCAGGCTGCAGCTGAATCAGATCTCCCTTGCGTGGAGTCTCGGGATAGCCCTCAGCGGCTGCGACAACACAAGCGCTGCATGTTTTGGCAACTGACAGTTCGGGTGCCTGATCCAGGCAGCCGCAGGCGCAGGCCTGCAGAACCTTCGCGAGTTCAGGACCCATCAGGGGCATCAGGGTCTGGCATTCAGGATCACCGAAGCGACAGTTGAATTCGATCACCTGGGGCCCCTGCTGGGTCAGCATCAGGCCGGCATAGATCACTCCCCTGTACTGGATTCCCCGTTCTCTCAGGGCCTGCAGAGTGGGTTCGAGCACAAGCTGCTGCACCTGATCGAGCCCGGCCTGATCAAGCAATGGAGCGGGTGCGTAGGCGCCCATGCCTCCAGTGTTCGGTCCCCGATCGCCCTCGAGCAGACGCTTGTGGTCTTGAGCCGGCGGTAACAGCACCATGCGATCGCCATCGCACAAAGCGAAAACGGACACCTCAGGACCTTGAAGGCGTTCTTCCAGAACCAGCCGCTCGCCTGCGGAGCCGAAGCGTCCAGCAAAGGCCTCACGGATCGCTGCGGCAGTTTCTTCGAGGGTTTCGGCGACAGTCACTCCCTTGCCGGCTGCCAAGCCATCGGCTTTCACCACCAGGGGTCGTTGCAGCTCTTCCAGCAGCTCCAGCCCTTCACTGGCGCTCGCGACAGTCCAGTGCCCCGCGGTGGGAATTTTGGCTTCGTGCATCAAAGCCTTCGCCCAGGCCTTACTCGCTTCCAGTTGGGCTCCTTCGGCGCTGGGGCCAAACACCGCGAGTCCTGCCTCTCGCAAACGATCGGCCACCCCGGCGGCCAGGGGTGCTTCCGGTCCGATCACTACTAGATCGATCGCCTGCTCCCTGCAGGCTTTGATCAGGCCCGCGGCATCCTGTTCCCCAACCGCTAGCGATTTGCAGTCGTCGAGGTCTTCGGTTCCTCCATTTCCAGGAGTCACCCACACAGCCTCAACTCCTGGGCAGCGGCGCAAGGCCCAGGCCAAAGCCTGTTCACGGCCACCACCACCCACCACCAGCAGATGACGGAGCGGAGGCAGGGTCTGAGGACGGGAGCTGGAATGGGCCATGGAGGCAAGCGTTTCGGGCTAAGGCCCTTAGGTTTGAACGTCGCTCCGCTGTTGTTGATGGCGGAGAGATCGTTCCATCTTTGTTGAACGCCTTCCGGCCCATGGGTTTGCTCCCTCTGCCTCTTTCACTTCTCTTGGCGGCGGTGCCAGGCTCTGCAGGGCCTGGCTCCTCGGTGTCGCTCCAATCCGCAGCACCAATGCCCCAGGAGGCCTTTGAGATTGTGCTGATCGAAGGAGGTCTTGCTGATCTGAAACTGGCCTGCGAGCAGTCGGCCAGCTTTGGAGCCAATGAACGTCTCCAGTTGCTGCGTGATCGACTGATGCTGGTTGCGCCAGCCCCGCAGACGTTTGATGTGGTGATGGCCAATGCCAGGGCTCTGATGTCCTGCAAGGCGCCGGATAGCGCACAGGTGGTCCTCAGTCGCTACGGACCCGGTCCAGGCCCTCGCCGTCGGGAGTGGTTGCTGTTGTCCTGGCAGGCTGCCAGTGCGGCATTGGACCAGGAGCGCATTGTCCTGGCGCTGTTGCGTTTGGCGGAAGGAGATCTCACCAGGCTCGATGCGGAGCAGCTTGTGGTGGGTCTGGATGGGCAAGGAATGCCCACCACTCGATCAGCTCTTGATCTTTTGGCCGAAGCGCAGATCGCCTCCGGGCAGCCCGATCAGGCTGTGATCACCTTGCTTGCCGGGCGGACGACAGGGGTCATTGCGGCACGTCGTCTGGGTCTCGCGGCTGAACTGCTGGGTGTGATGGAGTCCGAACGCAGCGCATCGTTGATCGAAGCGGCTCTCGATCAGGCGGCGGCTGAACAGGCCTGGAACCAGGCGGAGGACTTGCTGCGGTTGCAGCTGCGGCTTGAGCTTGCCAGTGGCGGCAGCGGTGATCGTCCCCGGGAACGTCTGCGGCGGCTGGCAACCAGGGTGGATGATCGCTTCACTCTGTTGGATCTTGATCAGGATCTGCCAGGAGTGTCTCTTGAGAACCACCAGCAGCTTCAGCAGGAACTGCGTTCTCCACGGGCACCGGGTGGCCACGCCGCGCTGGGAGAATCACCATCACCTGAAGCCGGCGCGACCGGCGTCAACGAGCAGCCATGACCATTCCCCACGGCGACCTTCTCTACGAGGGCAAAGCCAAGCGCATTTATGCCGGTTCAGACGACCAGCAAGTTCTGGTGGAGTTCAAAAATGATGCCACTGCTTTCAATGCTCAGAAAAAGGCTCAGCTGGCAGACAAGGGGCGTCTCAACTGCAGGATTTCAGCCTGTTTGTTCGAAGTGCTGGAGCGGGCGGGAATTCCCACCCATTACTGCGGAATCGCTGAGGAGACTTGGATGGTTGTCCAGCGCGTCGAGGTGATTCCAGTTGAGGTGGTGCTGCGCAACATCGCGACTGGCTCGCTTTGTCGCGAGACGCCGATTGTCCAGGGCACAGTCCTTGAGCCGGCTTTGCTCGATCTGTATTACAAAGATGATGGTCTTGGTGATCCGTTGCTGACGGATGCTCGCCTGGCATTGCTGGGACTGGTCTCTAGCGAGCTGCGGGAGCGGATCGAGGTTCTCGCCAGAAAAGTCAATGTGGTGCTGATTCCTTTCTTCAAGGAAATCGGCTTGAATCTGGTGGATTTCAAGCTTGAGCTTGGGCTGAATGCTGCCGGTGAGCTGCTTGTGGCTGATGAGATCAGCCCTGACACCTGTCGGCTCTGGGACCTGTCGTGTACGGATGCGGAGGAGCGCATCCTCGACAAGGACCGATTCCGTAAGGACCTAGGTGGAGTGATCGAGGCCTACGGGGAGGTCTGCAAACGGGTACAAGGGGCCTGCCCGACCCCCCGCAACTGCAGTTAAGTTCAGCGACGTTTGTGGCCGGATCGGCCGACTTCCGTCTCCCCAATGGTCGCTTTCTCCTCCATCCGAACCAAGAACGCCGTTCGGCGAGGTGCAGTGGGGTTTGCCCTCGCTCTGCCCTTGATTAGTGGCCTGCCGGCTCAAGCCCAGGCTGAGCCTGAGGGAACAGAGATTGAGACTGCGCAGGTTGAAGACATTCAGGTGGATGGAGAGGCGGAAGCGGTTGATTCAGATGGTGTAGAGACAGAGATAACGGAAGAGCAGATCGAGGTCGAACAGATCGAGGTCACCCCTGCCCCTGCTGCAACTCCCGTCGCCGAGCCCATTGACGAAGGGCCTGAACAGCCCAGGGTGCTGATCACCGAGGTGATCATTGAGGGCATCGATGGACATCCAGAGCAAGAACGTCTCGAACTTGCTGCTTACGACGCCATGCGTGTACGCCCCGGTAGCCGGGTGACGAGGGAGGAGTTGAAGCTTGATCTTGATGCCATTTACGCCACCGGATGGTTCTCAGACGTGCGCATTGAGCCGGTCAACGGCCCCTTGGGTGTTCAGCTTGCGGTTCAGGTGGTGCCCAACCCTGTGATGACTCAGGTTGTTCTCGAGCCTGAAGACAACAAGATTGAGCCTCAGGTAATCGAGGACACCTTCAGTTCTGATTACGGACGCACTCTCAACCTGAATGAGTTGCAGCTGCGTATTAAGGAACTGCAAAAGTGGTATGCCGATCAGGGTTATTCACTCGCCCGTGTGAGTGGGCCCACCAGGGTGAGTCCTGATGGAGTCGTGCAGCTGAAAGTGCTGATCGGCAGCGTGGCGGGTATCGAGGTGAAATTCATCAATAAGGAAGGGGAAGACACCAACGAGAAAGGAGAGCCGATCAACGGCAAGACCAAGCCTTGGGTTGTGAGTAGGGAGATCTCCATCAAGCCAGGCGAACCCTTCAATCGCAATCAGCTCGAGAGCGACATCCGGCGTTTGTACGGCACCTCGCTGTTCAGTGATGTGAAGGTGACCTTGAGACCTGTGACTGGTGAGCCAGGTTTCGTCACCATCGTTCTCGGCATCGTCGAGCAGTCCACTGGTTCGCTTTCAGGTGGTCTTGGCTACAGCCAAAGTCAGGGCGTCTTTGGTCAGGTTCAGCTTTCCGATAGCAATCTGTTTGGGCGTGCCTGGGACCTGGCACTCAATGTCACTTACGGACAGTTCGGCGGGCTGGCTAACCTCACCTTCTCCGATCCCTGGATCAAAGGAGACAGTCACCGCACCTCTTTCCGGACTTCCGTGTTCCTGAGCCGGGAAGTTCCTCAGGTCTTCCAGAGCCAGAACAATGGAGATATTGTCAGTCTTCGCGATTATCAGAACAGCAATTCTGAATATTCCTATTCAATTGACTCCACTAACAATCCGGCTAACAGTAAATTTGATAATGTTGCTGAAGCCAGTGAGCAATTTGGCAGCACCAGCTGGTTTGACTACGAGGGTGATTCAATCGCGTTAGAACGTCTTGGCGGCAACGTGATTTTTTCCCGTCCGCTCAATGGTGGAGATCCTTTTAAGAAGGTCCCCTGGCAGGTTCTGGCTGGGCTAAATCTTCAGGCTGTTCGTCCGATTAATTATGCAGGTGATACTAGACCCTATGGAATACCCAGCGATAAGATTAAAAATGATCGAATAGACAATAACGAAGTCATTTGTACCTCGTTTAATTGTGCCGATCGAAATACTCTTGCGAGTGTTCGACTTGCAACCACTTACAACACATTGAACGACGGTCGCAATCCGACCTCAGGTAACTTCTTCAGTTTTGGCACTGAGCAATACGTTTCGATTGGAGAGAACTCGCCAACCTTTAACCGCGTTCGCACCAGCTACACCCATTTCATTCCTGTGAAATGGCTGAAGTTCGCCAAAGGCTGTCGTCCCAAGGAGGGTGAACCAGAAAACTGCCCTCAGGCACTGGCTTTCCAAATTAAGGCTGGCACCGTAATTGGTGATTTGCCTCCCTATGAAGCCTTCTGCATGGGTGGATCCAATTCAGTTCGTGGCTGGTTCGATTGTGATTTGGCCGTCGGTCGCAGTTTCGGAGAAGCAACCATCGAATACCGATTCCCCATCTTCAGTATTTTCGCCGGCGAAGTGTTTATCGATGCAGGTACCGATTTCGGATCTCAAGCCAATGTTCCCGGCAAACCTGGCGAGCTGCTCGACAAACCTGGATCGGGTGTTTCTCCAGGTGTTGGTGTGATCGTCACCACGCCCGTTGGGCCACTGCGTCTGGAGGTTGCCAGTCAAAACTTCACTGGTGAGTACCGCTTCAATCTGGGCGTCGGCTGGAAATTCTGATGGGCTTTTTGCCTCATGATTACGACGGAGCCTGGACCCTGGCGGGACCAGCCCGCCGCAGCGGCATCGGCCTGCACAGCGGTGATCAGGTCTCCGTCACCCTTCAGCCTTCGTCTCAGCCGGGCGTCTGGGTGAGCTGGCCAGCAAACGGCGGTGAGCCGCTCAAGCTCGAGCCTTCGCAAGTGCGAGACAGTCCGCTCTGCACCACCCTTGAGCTGGGTGATCGCAAGCTCGCCACGGTGGAACATCTGCTCGCAGCCATCGCCGGCTGTGGTCTTACGCACGTGCATCTCGAAGTTGAAGGTAGCGAGATCCCCCTCTTGGACGGCTCCTCTCAGGGATGGGTGGAAGCCATCGCTGAGGCTGGTCTTGTTCCGGCATCAACGCCTGCTCCCGCTCGTCCGCAACTGCAGCAACCGATCGCTCTGCATCGAGGCAGCAGTGTGATCACCGCTACTCCAGCTGAGCAGTTCATGCTGGTGGGTGTGATTGATTTCCCCCAGCCGGCCATCGGTCGTCAGCAATGTGCCCTGGAGCTGACGCCAGAGAGCTTCGTGGCAGAGATCGCTCCGGCCCGCACCTTCGGCTTCCGTGAGCAGGTGGATCAACTGCGTGCAGCGGGGCTGATTCAAGGTGGAGCCCTCGATAATGCCCTGGTCTGTGATGGCGACCAATGGCTGAATCCACCTCTGCGCTATCCCGATGAACCGGTGCGCCATAAGCTTCTGGACCTGATCGGTGATCTGGCCCTTGTGGGTTTTCCGCGGGCGCAGGTGCTGGTCTACCGCGGCTCCCATGGTCTGCATACCGACCTGGCAGCGGTTTTGGCCGATCGATCCGATGCTCAGCGCTGAAACGATTTGACTTCCTCCTCCGCTACCGCCGCAGCTCAGCCTCTGCTCACCGCGGAGCAGATCATGGGTCTGCTCCCCCACCGCTATCCCTTCGCGCTTGTGGATCGCGTTCTGGAGCATGTGCCCGGTGAAAAAGCAGTGGCCATCAAGAACGTCACGCTCAATGAGCCTCAGTTCCAGGGCCATTTCCCGGGGCGCCCGTTAATGCCCGGGGTGTTGATCGTTGAGGCCATGGCACAGGTGGGTGGCCTGATCGTCACCCAGATGCCAGATCTGCCCAAAGGTCTGTTTGTGTTCGCTGGTATCGATGGCGTTCGCTTCCGCCGTCCGGTGATTCCAGGTGATCAGTTGCTGATCACTTGTGAGCTGCTGAGTCTCAAACGCAAGCGTTTTGGCAAGGTGAAGGCGGAGGCCACTGTGGATGGTCAGCTGGTCTGCTCAGGCGAGCTCATGTTCTCGCTGGTTGATTGAGCATGATGAGTGAACAGCGATCCCCCGCCGTGACTGCTGAGGACCGTCCTCCCCAGATTCATCCGCTTGCGGTGGTTGATTCTCGTGCTGAGCTCGCCGCCGGTGTTGTGATCGGTCCTGGTGCCGTCGTGGGTCCTGATGTTCGCATCGGCTCAAACACCTGGGTCGGGCCTCACGCGGTGCTTGATGGTCGACTTGTGATCGGTGACCACAACAAGATCTTCCCCGGTGCTTGCCTCGGGCTGGAGCCTCAGGATCTCAAGTACAAGGGAGCTCCGACAGAGGTGGTGATCGGACATCACAACACCATTCGTGAATGCGTCACGATCAACCGGGCGACGGACGAGGGTGAGCAGACCCGCATCGGCGACCACAACCTGTTGATGGCCTATTGCCATCTGGGACACAACTGCCTTCTGGGCAACGGCATCGTGATGTCCAACGGCATCCAAGTTGCCGGTCATGTTCTGATCGAGGACAAGGCTGTGATCGGTGGATGCTTGGGAATCCACCAGTTCGTGCAGATCGGCGGAATGGCCATGGTTGGAGGCATGACAAGAGTGGACAGGGATGTGCCTCCCTATTGCCTTGTTGAGGGTCATCCTGGAAGGGTGCGCGGCCTCAACCGCGTGGGTCTGCGCAGGCGCGGACTTGATCGCAAGGATCAGGGTCAGGAAATCAAGCAGCTTCAGGATGTTTGGGCACTGCTCTATCGCTCAGACCACGTCATCGCTGAGGGTCTGCGGCTGGCCCGTGAGCAGCCCCTGATGCCTCTTGCCGATCATCTCTGCTCCTTCCTCGAGGGATCGATCAGTCAGGGACGGCGTGGCCCCATGCCTGCTGTCGGTGGCCGCTGATGGTGCGTGTGCTGATCAGCACCGGTGAGGTGTCTGGTGATCTTCAGGGAAGCCTTCTGGTTCAGGCTCTTCATCGCCAAGCTCGCCTGAGGAGCCTCGATCTCGAGGTGCTGGCCTTGGGGGGACCACGGATGCATGCAGCCGGTGCGGAACTGCTTGCCGATACGGCTCCACTGGGTTCGATCGGTCTGCTGGAGCATCTTCCCCAGGTCGTGCCGACGTTGAAGCTGCAGTCGCGTGTCAATAAGCAGCTCAGTGCCAGGCCTCCCGATGCAGTGGTGCTGATTGACTACATGGGCGCCAATGTGCGTCTGGGCAAGCGTCTGCGCCGCAAATTGCCTGAGGTGCCGATCACCTACTACATCGCCCCACAGGAATGGGCTTGGCGTATGAATGACAACGGCACGAGCAGCCTTTTGTCTTTTACCGATCGCATCCTGGCGATCTTCCCCCAGGAAGCATCCTTCTATGCATCCCATGGTGCGCAGGTCACCTGGGTTGGTCATCCTCTGCTTGATCTTGCTGCAGGCAAGCCCGACCGTGCTGAGGCTTGTCGACAGCTCGGTCTTGATCCGAAAGGACGGCTGCTGTTGCTGATGCCCGCATCCAGGCCCCAGGAGCTGCGCTATTTGATGCCTGCGCTTGTTGAGGTGGCTGCACGTTTGCAGGCACGTGATCCCCAGTTGATGGTGATGGTTCCTGCAGGCCTCAGTCGGTTCGAGCGTGACCTGCAGGAAGGGCTTGAAGCCGCCGGTGTGCGTGGACGGGTTATTCCAGCTGCTGATGCGGATGCGCTGAAACCGGCCCTGTTCAGCGCGGCGGATCTCGCGCTTGGAAAGTCGGGAACAGTGAATATCGAGCTGGCTCTACAAGGGGTGCCCCAGGTGGTGGGGTACCGGGTGAGCCGGTTGACGGCCTGGGTGGCGCGCAATGTGTTGGGCTTCCATGTGGATCACATTTCGCCTGTGAACCTGCTCCTCAATGAGCGGCTGGTTCCCGAATTTGTGCAAGAAGACTTTGCTGCCGACCAGTTGCTTGCCCAAGCCATTCCGCTGTTGGAGAACCCTGAAGCGCGCCAAACGATGCTGAGTGGCTATGAACGGCTGCGCCAAACGCTGGGGGAGCCGGGAGTGACCGATCGCGCTGCTGCCGCCATTCTCGATCAGCTGTCTACTTGAACTCGTTTGTGATTCAGATCCTGTTGTCGATGGTTGTGGGAGCTCTGCTCCTGGTCTCACCTGCTTCAGTGCTTGCTGAGGAGCAGAGCGCCGTGCTGGCTGGGGGCTGTTTCTGGTGCATGGAGAGTGATCTGGAGAAACTTCCAGGAGTGATCTCGGTGGAAAGCGGCTACAGCGGCGGCAGTGTTTCCGAGCCGACTTACAACCAGGTGAGTGCTGAAACCACCGGGCATCAGGAGGTGGTGGAAGTGCTGTTTGACTCCGAAAAGATCAGTTATCCGAAGCTTCTCCAGTCGTATTGGCGCAATGTGGATCCCCTCGACGGTGCAGGTCAGTTCTGTGATCGCGGCGACTCCTACCGACCGGTGATTTTCACCGGTGATGATCAGCAGACCAGGGAGGCTCTTGCCAGTCAATCAGCAGCTGCCAAGGAGCTCGGTGTGTTTGAATCCGCTCTCAAGGTGGAGATCAAACCTCTTGAAAAGTTCTGGCCTGCTGAGGATTACCACCAGAATTTTGCCGAATTGAATTCAGTGAAGTACAAGTACTACCGCTGGGCTTGCGGACGAGATAAACGCCTCGATGAGGTCTGGGGTGAGCAAGCTCGCAGCGGAGATGCTTGGACGAAATGATCGTTGTCGACAGCGGGGCGCATCAACTTCTGATGGTTTGATTGCGGGAATCTGAGGAAATTCTGTAGCGATCGTTGCGCTCCGATTCAGTGACTTCTCAGTGAAGGTGCGGGTTTTACGCCATCGACGATACAGATTGGACTGCGTACCATTCTGCAGTGAGTTGTGAAAGGTCTGTATGTATCTGCTGACCATCAAAGACGGTCTCGTGACGCGTCATGTTGGTCCGTATCCATCCCCGAAACAGGCTTCCGACGATTTAGAGCGCGTCATGGCCAGTTGTTCGGAGAGGGCACGCTGGCAGATTCATGCGCTCGAAAATCCTCGTTCTCTGACGATGGTTGCTGCGTCCTGAGAGAGATCTGGCTCTGAAGACTCAGATCATTCGGCTTCTCAATCCTGCGTTTCTGGCCTTGTTTTTTGGCGCCCGGGATAACCACGCAGCAGTCCGGATTCGATCATCAGCCCTACGCCCGCGTTAATGGCGATCAGGCTGAGCGTGCCGTACCACCACCAGGGACCACCGTCGCTTCCTGCCAGCTGGAGTGTTCTGCGGCTGACGGCCTCCCCGAACAGGCATAGACCTGCCGGCAATAGCAAAACACCCAGCTGGGCGCGTACATACCAGCGAAGAGGGCTGGAGGCCATGCAGCTTGATCGGCTTAGAGGTGAATTTAGGCCTCGGCGGTTGAGGCCTGTTTCATGACCCAGTTCACCAGCGTGCGGACCCCGTAGCCCGTGGCGCCGGAGGGATTCATTCCGCGACCTTTGTCACTCCAGACCGTTCCGGCAATGTCGATGTGGGCCCAGGGAATGCCGGCATCCACGAACTCTTTGAGGAACAGAGCGGCGGTGATCGATCCACCGGGGCGAGGTCCGGTGTTCTTCATATCGGCCAGCAGCGATTTGAGGCCTTTGCGATAGGAGCTGTGCATCGGCATGCGCCAGAGTCCTTCTCCGGCATCGCTTGCAGCGGTTTCCAGATCACTCGAGAGCGCATCATCCGGGGTCCAGAGTCCGGCGATCTCATCACCGAGGGCGACCACGCAAGCACCGGTGAGCGTTGCCAGATCAACGATGGCGTCGGGCTTGAGCTTGGAGGCATACACCAGGGCGTCGGCGAGGGTGAGGCGTCCCTCCGCATCGGTGTTGTTGATCTCGATTGTGGTGCCGTTGGATGCCGTGACGATGTCGCCGGGGTGAACCGCGGAGCCGTTGATCATGTTTTCGCAGGCGGCCACCACCATGTGCACCTCCACTCCTGCAGGGCGCAGCTCAGCAATGCTGCGCATCGCTCCGAAGACCGACGCGCTTCCGCCCATGTCGAACTTCATCATGTCGATCTGGGCGGCACCGACCTTGAGGTTGTATCCGCCGGAATCGAAGGTGAGTCCCTTGCCCACCAGAACCAGTCGTTTCTTGGCGACTCCGCTGGGCCGATAAGTGATGTGGATGAATTTAGGAGCCATGTCCGAGCCCTGGCAGACCGACAGGTAAGAGCCCATGCCTCGCTCCTCGCAGTCGGATCGTTCCAGCACGGTGAGCTCAAGACCATGCTCATGGGCCAGAGCTGCCGCGGTGCGGGCCAGTTCCTCCGGGGTCACGCTGTTGGGTGGTGCCGCCACCAGTTCCCTGGCGAGCTCCACGCCGGCGCAGATCGGATGAACTGTGTCCAGCGTCTGCGTCAGGCCCGCTGGCCATTGGCCCAGCAGCTCCACCTGTTCCGGCCGTGGGCTGGGTTCGGGCTTGCTGCGAAAGCGCAAGTCGCTGTAGAGCGCCAGGCGCACAGCTTCAGCAGCGGCAGTGGCATCAGCGATGAGGTCTACGGATCCCCACGGCAGCAACAGCCCAAGGGAGCCTCCCTGCCCCTGTGCTGCGCGGGCGGCGGCCGCTGCGGCCATGCGCAGGCTGTCGCGTTCGATGGATCCGGCCTCTCCCAGCCCCAGCAGCACCAGGGTGGTGCAGTCACCGCGCAGCAATTGAAGGCTGGCTAAGTCACCGCTCTTGCCTGTGAAGGGCTTCTGCTTCAGCCACTGCTTCAGCTGAATGTTGAAGCGCTGTTCCATCGCCTCCACCAGGCCTTGGGGATCGTCCTGGGGTATGCCGAGCGCCAGAACCGAACCACTCCAGGCCTCAGGGGTGGCCGGAGAGAGGGAGATTTTCATGGAGAGCTGATGCCTGAGCCGTTGCCTGAACCGATGCTAGGAGCTGTGCTCAGTCGGCTTGAAACGGCGTGGCCCAGCGATCGCGCGTTTCCTTGTTGAACGGCGGCTGCCAGCGATGGATCAGGGTCTGTTCCAACTGCCGCCGCGCCTTGGTGGCTCTGGGCACGTCGCCCCAGAAACGAATGCTGGTTCTGCAGCTCAGACCGCAGTGCACGCAGGCTTCCTGATAAGCCGCGAGGTAAGCCTTGCAATCGTGCTCCCCCTTCCAACGCCGATCGGCCGCCATGGTTTCTCCGATGTAAAGCAGGATCGGGTGTTTCAGGCCGGCGGGTCGATCCATGACCCAGTACAACGCCGCCCCTTGATGGGGGCTTTGCGGCCAGCGCCAGAAACTCAGCGGCAGTGGTTTGAGCGACAAAGGCTGAACCCCGGCCGCTTCAGCCTCTTCACTACCGAACAGGCTGCTTTGCTCTTGTCTGGGGCTGTTGGATTCAAAGAGAGGGCTCTGGAAGCTGTGGATGCGTTCCTGCCAGCTTTGTAGCTGCTGCTCATTCAGTGCCCATTCAGCAGGTTCGTTCTCATGAGAAGCAGGGGCGGGCTGCTCGAAAAGATTGCCCTGGCGAGGAGGGGAAGGCATTGCCGTCAACCTCGCGGCGGCAGGCTCGGGCCGGCTGGTCTGGCCCCGAAGCGGACACGCCCGATCAAAGCCTCCACCGTCGCCGGGGGCAGGCAGAGTCGCTCCTGTAGATCCGCGAGGTTCTGAAACGGTTCGCGCCGTCGTTCGGCGATCAGGCGTTCCAGCCGCTCATCGGGCCACGGGAGGGTTTTGGCCAGCAGGGTGGGGCTGGCGGCATTCAGATCAAGCGGTGACTGCTCGGGTAACTGTGGGGCATCGCCGTGCCAGCGGAAAATTAGATGGGGTCTCCACCGCTCGCAGAGACTCTCCGAGATGTCGAGCAGCTGAGCCAGATCCTCGATCTGGCTGAATTGCACCCCGCCCTGCTGTAAACGCAGCAGCTGATCAACCATCACTTCGCTGCAGCCAGGTAACTGGCGCCACTGTTCCGCCGTGGCCCTGTTTACGTCGATGCACCAACTCGGAGCGACCGTTGTTTCTTCTGCAGGCCAGGGGCTGGTGTCCACGCGCACGGAGTCCTTGGGTAGATCACCCATGGCCTGGAGCACCTTGCGGGCCAGTGGATCGAGCCAGTGCCGGCGAGCCATCGCCGCGTTTCTCCCTTGCAGCCTGGCCAGGACCCTAGGTCCAGCGCGGCGGCCTGGTGGGAACCTGCACCAGCCCCTCACGAAATGCTGTGACAACAGCCATGGTTCGGTCCCGGGCCGGCAACTTGCGTAGCAGGCTGCCGACATGAGTTTTCACGGTGTCAATCGACACGACTAAAGCGTCGGCGATCTCCTGATTGGTCATTCCTCGGCAGAGGCCGCGCAGCACGTCCTCTTCCCGCATGGTGAGTTCCTGTAATGGCACTTGATCGCCGCTGCAGCGCAGCCTGCTGTGGTGCAACACGCCACTAATCAGTGGATCGAGATACTGCCCGTCGGTGTCGATGGCCGTGAGCGCTGCCGCCACCGTGCCCGTTCCGGTGGCCTGCGCCGAGCAGATCCCATGGCAGCGGGCATCGATGGCATCCAGGATCGTGCGCGGGATGGGGCGCTGAAGCAGTATCAACACCTTGATGTCGGGGTTGTGGTCTCTTGCCCGACGCACGAGGCTGGTGCCACTGCCGCCCTCGAGGGTGTCCGTACACAGCAACAGGTTGGCCGCGCTGCGTTGAAGCCTCAGCAGGCAGTCGTCCTCGCTGGTGCAGGCCGCCACCAGAGGTCCCTGGCCTTCGAACCAGGCCGTCCAGCTGCTGAGCAGCACAAGGTCGGCCGAAGCGATGGCGGTGCGACTGCGCTTGAGCAGGCTGTGGCCCTGGCGTGACCGTTGCTGCAGAGACGGGATCCGTTCGCTGAGATCCAAGGAAGGGAGAGGCTCGAGGCCGTTGCCGCTGACCAATTCATGTTGACCCGAATCAGGGGGCGTGGATCCGCACTGTTACGGGGAGCTCAAATTGTTCAGAATCACGCCAGTTGATCGGTGGGCCATGGCGTTCTTCGACTCAGACATCGTGCAGGAGGAGGCCAAGCGTCTGTTCGGCGACTACCAGCAGTTGATGCAGCTCGGTTCCGATTACGGCAAGTTCGACCGCGAGGGCAAAAAGAAGTTCATCGACACGATGGAGGAGCTCATGGAGCGCTACCGCGTATTCATGAAACGCTTTGAGCTGTCGGAAGACTTCCAGGCCAAGCTCACGGTGGAGCAGCTGCGCAGTCAGTTGGGCCAGTTCGGGATCACCCCGGAGCAGATGTTTGAGCAGATGCAAGGCACCCTGGAGCGGATGAAAAGTCAGCTGGAACAGCCACCCAGCTGAGGCGGCCCGTACGATTCAGCCCGCAATCGCTCACTCGCCCATGGCCTCGACACCGTCTCTGCCGGCATGGCTGTCGCGTGGCATGGCCGATCTGTTTCCAGCCGGCGATGGTGATGACGCCGATCAATCGCTGGCGGCGCGGCTGAGGCAGGCAGAGCAAGAGAGCCGGCCCCTGCGCATCAAGTTGGGAATTGACCCAACTGGCAGCAATATCCATCTGGGCCACAGCATCCTGTTCCGCAAGCTGCGGGCTTTTCAAGATGCGGGGCATACAGCAGTGTTGATCATCGGCGATTTCACTGCCCGCATCGGCGACCCCACCGGCAAGAGCGCCACAAGGGTGCAGCTCACCGCTGAAGAAGTTGAGGCCAATGCCGCCACCTATCTGGCTCAGCTCGGCCAGGGCCAGCCAAAGCAGACGGCACTGCTTGATTTCGAGACCCCTGGCCGCCTGGAGGTGCGCCGTAACAGTGAGTGGCTAGCAGGTTTGGATCTCCCTCAGGTCATTGGCTTGTTGGGTACCGCCACCGTGGGTCAGATGCTCGCCAAAGACGATTTCTCCAAGCGTTACGGCAGTGGTGCACCGATTGCCCTGCATGAATTCCTTTATCCGCTGCTGCAGGGCTACGACTCCGTGGCTGTGAATGCCGATGTGGAGCTGGGCGGCACTGATCAGAAGTTCAACGTGGCCATGGGCCGCGATCTGCAGCGCCATTTCAACAAGGGCACCCAGTTCGGGTTGCTGCTGCCGATTCTGGTCGGCCTGGATGGCGTGCAGAAGATGAGCAAAAGCCTTGGCAACACGGTGGGTCTGGAGGAAGACGCGCTGTCGATGTATTCCAAGCTCGAGAAGGTCGGCGATGCCGCGATTGATGACTACGTGACCTTGCTGACGGATCTGAGTCCGCAGGATTTGCCGGATAACGCACGCGAGAAGCAGAAGGCGATGGCTCTGGCTGTGACCGCCAGCCGGTATGGCATGGAGGCAGCCCAAAAAGCGCAGAGCGATGCGGCCACCCTGGTGAGTAGTGGCGGCGATGCCGGAGCGGATGTGCCTGAAGCCTCTCTTTCGGCAGTGAATTTTCCAGCCAAGGCGTTTTATCTGCTCAGTGCTGTGGGCATCTGCGCCAGCAGCAGCGAGGCCCGGCGTCAGATCAAAGGCGGCGCCGCTCGCCTGGAGGGGGAGAAGATCACCGATCCGAATCAGGAGTTCGCCTCGGCGGCTGAACTCGAAGGCAAGGTGCTCCAGCTCGGCAAGAAGACCTTCCGCCGGCTGGTGGGCTAATGGCGATCCATCCCGCCGATCGGATCATCGTGGCCCTCGACGGCATGGCCCCGGATCAGGCCTTGGCCTTTGCCACTCAGGTGGAGGGATTGTGCTGGGTGAAGGTGGGTCTGGAGCTGTTCGTCCAGGCTGGCCCTGAGGTTGTGGCGCAGCTGCGCGATCAGGGCCTGCGGGTGTTTCTCGATCTCAAATTCCACGACATCCCTGCCACCATGGCCGGCTCCTGTCGTCGTGCGGCGGCGCTGGGCGCGGAGTTGATCACGGTGCATGCCTGTGCCGGCAGCGAAGCGTTGCAGGCGGCTCAGGCTGCAGCGGTGGAGGGTGCTCAGCAGGCTGGCCTCAATGCTCCAACGCTGTTGGCGGTGACGGTGCTCACCAGCTGGGAGGAGCAGCGTTTGCAACGTGAACTCGCCATCAGCCAGGGCATCGCCGAGCGCGTGCCGGCGTTAGCGCAGCTTTCGGCAACTGCTGGCATCGGCGGCTGTGTGTGTTCACCTTTAGAGGCCGCGGCTCTGCGTTCACAGCACCCGAATCCATTTGCGTTGGTGACGCCAGGCATTCGCCCGAAAGGAACCGCAGTGGGCGATCAGGCCCGGGTGATGGGTCCTGCTGAGGCGATTGCAGCCGGCGCCAGTCAGCTGGTGATCGGTCGCCCGATCACCAGGTCAGCAGACCCCACTGCTGCCTTCTCTGCCTGCTGCACGGAGCTGTTGGACTGACGCGAGCCTCCTGTGGAGACCATCTCAGGTACACCAGCTGCACTCAAGATTTCAGGCCCACCTTGGGTTCGGTGCCGTTGATCAGCCGTTGAATGTTGCTGCGGTGTCGCCAAAGCACCAGCGCCATCGCGACCAGGGCCACCACAAGATTGGCGTTGCTCCCTGAGTCGGCGGCCATCAGCAGCGGCAGGCTGATCGCTGCCACCACGCTGGCGAGTGACACGATCCGACTGAGGCTGAACACGGCCATGAACATCCCGAAGCAAGCCAGCCCCACTGGCCAGGCCAGGCCTAGGAACAAACCAAGCCCGGTGGCCACGGCCTTGCCGCCTTTGAAGCCGAGCCATACCGGCCAGATATGGCCGGCCAGGGCTGCAAGACCGGCCAGCACCTGGATCCAATCGTTGAGTGGATTGTTCTGGGTGAGGGCGCTAGCGATCAGAACCGCAGCTGCTCCTTTGGCTACATCCACTAGGAACACAACCAGTGCAGGGCCTTTGCCCACGTTGCGCAGCACATTGGTGGCGCCGGTAGAGCCGGAGCCGATGGTGCGTAGGTCGATCCCCTTGCACCATTGACCGGCCAGGAAGCCGCTGGGTAGGGAGCCGAGCAGGTAACCCAGCAGCAGCGTGAAGAAGGGCATCAGAGCAGGTCGTCTTCGTAGTCGTAGGTTTCGCCTGGACCGGCTGCAAAGGCCAGCCAGAGCGGGAACTGAAGCACGGGAACATCCACCACCCGTTCGGCTGCATCGATCAGGATCAGGGGCACTTCACCGCGCTCCTCCAGCCGGTCGGCTCGCTCTACAAGAGCATCTCCACGTTCAAACAGCACGATGCCGCTGCTGGGCCCGAAATCTTCCCGCCCCAGGCCGAGCGCATCCTGCAGGCCTCGTCGCCAGTCACCGAGGCGTTCGGGTTGTCCCGCTAGGACCAGCGTCTGGAACTGATCGCCGTAAAGCTCGCCGATGATGGCGATCAGGGCAGCCCCCAGCAGCACGTTGCGAGGTCGACTACCGCGGCTGGCTTGAGCACCCCTGCCGCCCTGATTGAAAAACCAGTCTTCGAGTACAGCGATGTCGCTGTCGTCGAGGCTACGGCGCAGTTTCCAGGGTTCGGCATAGAAGTCGGGCTGCTCCAGAAAACGCCTGAGGTTGGTTCGGATCAGCTCTTCGTCAGGACGGAAAGTGTCGGCCAGCGCCGGCGCGCCGCCGCTGTTCGCCATGGCCTGTTCGGCGGCGGCTTCGGCTGCCTGGGCATCCAGTGGTGAAGGCTTCACCACCACAGGCTGCGCCACTAGCTCCAGCGTCTCCACCGACTGGGCCAGCCCCTGCAAGGCTCCACCCAGATACTCCTGAAACCCCTTCACACGTCTGGCGATTGCATCGGATTGGCCAGCAAAGCTGGCGGCCATGTCTTTCTCCAGTTGCTGCTTGCGCTGTTGGAGGCTTTCAATCTCCTGTTGGAGGCCGTCGCGCCGCGTCTGCAGATCCACCAGGGCCAGTTGGATCAGCGTTTCAGACGCAGGCTGCACGTCTTCGCTGGCGGCGTGGGATGCCTCGCTGGATGCATCGTTGGCTGCCTCTGTGGATTGCGGCGTGTCCTGGAGTGGCAGATCGTTGTCGTCAGGCATGGTCGGCTTCTCCTCAACTCATTTCAGCGGATTGCGGGGCTCATGGCCCAAACACAACGTTCTCGTTGTGTTCAAGTGTTGGTTTGGCTTAGGGCTTCGGGGTTTCCAGGGAGCCGACCCGTTGTTCCAACTGTTGCCGCAGCTCAGCAGGGTTGAAGAGGATCGGCAGGAAGTGGATGCTCTTGATTTCGCGGAAATAAAACAGTCCTGGCAGCCAGGGGGCAAACAGTCGCCAGCTCTGCCATTCGGCGTAAGGGAAGCTGCGCAGCTCCTGCTGGCCTCGCCACACCACCAGCGTGTCGTTAGTGAATTCCAGCCGCAGGCTGTAGGTCTGCACCAATAGGAAAACACCAAACAGCCCCACCACCACGGTCGGCCATGGATTGAACGGCAGTGGCAGCAGGCAGAGGCTGAAGACGATGATCAGCAGCGCCAGACGGGGGCTGGAGCTGATGCTCACGCTGTTTTGGTCAGGTTCAGAGGGTGTTGTGGTCATGGAGTTAAGAGGTTGCTTCAGCCTCCGAAGAGGATCTGAGTCAGGAAGACGTCCATCAGGGCCACGGTGACCAGGATCATCACCACGGCACCTGTGGTGCTGGTGCCAACCTCTTTCGGCCCTCCTTGGGTGGTCATGCCCCAGCCGCAGGACAACACCGCAATTTGAAGGCCGAAAATCAAGGCTTTGACCAGCATGAACGGCAAATCGTCAGGATCGAGCCAGGTGCGCACTGAGGTCCAGAACACAGCGGGCGGAATCTGGTAAATCTCAGTGCTGCTGATCTGGCCTCCAAGGATTGCCACAGCAAAGAACAACAGACACTGCACTGGGGCCATCACCACCATGGCGATCAGGCGGGGAACGACCAGGTACTCCACCGGGTCGGTGCGCAACATTGTGATGGCATCAACCTGTTCGGTGACCTTCATGGTCCCCAGCTGTGCCGCGTAGGCGGTCGCGACCTTGCCTGTGAGCAGGGTGGCCGTCAGCAGAGGGGCAATCTCACGAGCCAGGCCAATCGCCAGGACGCCGCCAACCGTGGAGTTGGCGCCCATGTTGCTGAGTTCCTTGGCGACCTGGATGTTGAACACCGTGCCCGCAGCCAGTGCCGTGATGATCACGATGAGGAAGCTTCCAGGTCCGGCTTCCTGGAGTTGATCCAGCAGATCGACAGTATTAATCCTTCCCTTGGCGGTGGCGGTGACTGCCTGACCGCCAATGATCAAGCTGCTGCCCAGCCTCTTTAACCAGCGGGGCGATTGGATGCGGGCTCGGAAGCGGGAAGACATCATGCGCGTTGCAGATGAGCGCCGCGGTCAGGCCAGCGTCGCATCACCACAAGTCCCAGAGCCACTAAAACTGCTGGAATGAGGCCCATGCAAAGGCGGATGGCAATCAGAGCTGTTTGAGGCTGTTCGACGAAATTTAAGGCTCCGTCGCAACTCTTGGTGGAGATGTATCCCGTTAGAGAGAGCAATGTGCCAAACACGCTCATGCTCAGCCCGATGATCAGTTTTTGACCGAACACCATCCATGCGGTGTAAAGACCCGCGGGGTGTGTTGGATCAGCATCGATCGCATCGGGAAGCAAAGACCAAGGAATCAGGTATGCCGTTGATGCGCCCAGCCCAACCAGCATGATCAGTGTGACAACGGGAATCAAAGCGTTTCGGCCACTGTTTTCAGCGATTGGAGATAGGGCCATCGAGAGCAGGCAAGCGGTGATCCAGATGCTCGACCCCCAGCCGAGAGCCTTGATTCGCCCATGGCGGTTGGACAGCACGCTCCAGAGTTGGAGTCCGATCAAGGCCGCAATGTTGAAAGCGAGCAGGAGCAAGGTGGCGATACTTGCCGGAACGTGAATGACTTGAACAAGCCAGATCAGTGCAACAACCTGCATGAGCTGGAGGCCAAACCACAGCAGCAGATACAGCCCCAGCACCATCAGAAAACGGGAATTGGAGCGAATGCGATGAAGTTGTTTGCGTAGAGGCTCCTTATTGCAACTTGGTTGTTGAGCTTTTTTGGCATAGGGGGCCAAACCCCAGCAGCAGAGCAAGGTCGCTAAGGCAGCGATCGTGCCAGTGATTTGTCCCATCAAGACATAGCCGCCTCCGCCTTCGCGCAAAGCAAAAAAGGCAACGAGCAACCCCATCGTTCCTGAGATGATGGAACCGGTAAAGCGAGCTGCGTTGAGACGGGTTCGGATTGCAGTGTCTGGGCTGAGTTCTGTAGAGAGCGCGGCAAAGGGCAGATTCACGCTTGTGTAAGCGGTCATCAGCAGGATGGCCATCAGCACGTAATACAGCGTGCGTTGGGTGATGTCTCCCTCTGGAACCCACCACATGGCGGCCAAGCTGATGCCTAACGGCAGGGCGGCCCCAAACATCCAGGGAAGTCTTGGCCCCCACCGGCTTGTGGTGTGATCGCTCATCCAGCCGATCAGCGGATCATTCACGCCATCCCAGATTTTGATCACCGTGAGCAGTGAGCCAGCAATGAACGCTGGAAGGCCTGCTGCACAAGTGAAAAAGGGAAACAGGTAAAAACCGAGTGTTGTCGCGGCGAGTCCGGTCCCTGCGTCTCCAAGTCCATACGAAAACATCAGACGGCGGCGGGAGCCCTCAGGGCGAGCTGCAGAAGTGGTCAATCCGAATGAGGGGGCTCGCTGACCGTCATAATGCTTGGGGATATGACCGCACCAGCTCCGCCCTTTTGGAATCTGGTTCGTTTGTATCAATGCGGGCGTAGTTTAGTGGTAAAACCTCAGCCTTCCAAGCTGATGATGCGGGTTCGATTCCCGCCGCCCGCTTTGTTTTATTGCTCCAGGCCTTTGGGCTTGCTTCTTAGAGCTTGATGTTGTCGGCGTACTCGCGAGCCACCATCACCACCAGGCTTCGGGCTTCGAGGGGGACGCCGTCCGGACTCCAAGGTTCCAGGGTCTGGGGAAGGTCCTCACCGGCAGGAAGGGCCGTATCGATCAGGCGGTGCCAGGGAGATGCCGGCTGGGGCAGATCAAAGTGCATGGCCTTGAAGTAAGCGTTGAAGCCAGCCCAGAGAACTGCTCCGCGTTTGCCGCGATGCAGGCTCATTGCCAGGCAGTGGGACCAGCTGGCCCAGTCGGGCTTGCCCAGTTCCACTCCATGCCACTGGCGCCACAAACCATCGGGATCGCTGTTGCGTCGCTGCTGTTGCGGTTCGTAGTGGCTCATCACTGGGTTCAACAGCTCGGCGAGCTCTGAGCGCAGCCGCAGCAGTCGCTGCACGAAGGTGAGCAGCTCTGTATCGCAGTGCTCCTCGGACCAGATCATCCAGCTGAGCGGTGTGTCCTGGCACCAGGTGTTGTTGTTGCCTCCCTGGCTGCGGCCAACCTCGTCGCCCATCAACAGCATCGGTACGCCGCGCGCCAGCAGCAGGGTGCTCAGCATGTTGCGTTGCTGACGCTTGCGCAGAGCAGTGATGGCAGGGTCACTGCTGGGACCTTCAACTCCGTGATTCCAGCTGTTGTTGTGATTTTCACCGTCGCGGTTGTCTTCACCATTGGCGAGGTTGTGCTTCCTGTTGAAGCTCACCAGATCCATCAGTGTGAAACCATCGTGGGCCGTGAGCAGATTCACGGAGCTGCCTAAACCTGCGGGTTTGCCGTCATAGAGATCAGGGCTGCTGCGCAGCCGCTGTGCCATGGCCCAAGTGCTGTCATCGTCGCCTTTCCAGAAGCTGCGCAAGGCATCACGAAACCGCCCGTTCCAGGTCCCGATGCGCCGAGCCGGGAAGTCATTCAGTCGATAGAGACCACCGCAGTCCCAGGGCTCGCTCACAAGCTTGAGCTCACTGAGTAGCGGGTCAGCCTCCATCGCTTCGAACAGTGCGGGTTTGTCCAATGGCTTCAGACCTTCGCCGCGACTCAGGGCAATGCCGAGATCGAAGCGAAAGCCATCCACTCCCAGTTCCAGTGCCCAGCAGCGCAGCGACTCCAGAATCAGTTCACGGCTGAGCGGATGGTGGGCGGCAATGGTGTTGCCACAGCCACTTACGTCTTGGTAATCACCCTTATCGGTCTGGTGGTAGTAGGTGCGATCGGCGAAGCCACGCCAGCTCAGGGTGGGGCCATCAGCATTGCCTTCGGTGGTGTGGTTGTAGACAACATCAAGCAACACCTCCAGGCCAGCGTCGTGACAGGCCGCCACCAGATCGCGCATCTGATCTCTGGCCTTCATGGGGTCACCGCCGCCCACATAGCCCTGATGCGGAGCAAACCAGCTCAGTGGGCTGTAGCCCCAGATGTTGTCTCGCCCAGGAGGCGCATCCTGGGGATCGAAGGCCTGCACGGGCAGCAGTTCGATCGTGGTGACGCCCAACTGCTTGAGATACGGGATCTTGTCGATCACTCCCAGCAGGCTGCCCTGTCGATCAGGAGCCACGCCGCTGTCGCTGCGTTGGGTGAAGCCTCCAATATGCAGCTCGTAGATCACCGTCTGCTGCCAACTGTGTCGAGGTCTGGGATGCGCATCGAAATCGAAGCGGTCCCGTTCGCAGACCAGTCCTTTCAGGCAGCAATGGGTGTTCGGTGAAGCACCGGTGGCGGCTTCGCGTTGATAAATCGACCAGCCCGTGATCGCGCGAGCACACGGATCCAACAGCACCTTCGCGGGCCGGAAGCCATGGCCTCCCGGTGCGAGCGGCCCGAACACTCGATAGCCATAGCAGCAACCTGCCGTCAGTCCCTCCACCTCCACATGCCAGTAATCGCCAGAGCGGTGGTTGCTGTCGTTGAGATCGATCAGTTGCTCTGGACTGCTGGCTTCAGCGGTGGAGAAAATCAGCAGTTCAACCCGGTTTGCACCTGGCGCTGCCACCGAGAAATTCACACCATCGGCGGTGATGCTGCTGCCAAGAGGCCAAGGCTTGCCTCGCCGGACCGTGCTCAAAGATCCACTCCCAGGAGGCGGGTGAAGCCTTCAAAGTAGTGATAGCTCCGGTGATTCATCGTGTCTGTGATGACCTCCTCGCTGGAGCCAGGCCGCCCGCCTGTGCAAATCCGGCCTGATCTCTGGCTGTTTCCGCCGAACCGCGACTGTCGTGGTGGCTCGTCCTGGTGGCTCGACGTCGACCCTGAGCCCGTTTTGATCGACTGTCCGCCGCTCAGCGAAGCCACCTTGGAGGCTCTGCGGGAACTGGCGCAAGGCCGTTGCGCCCGCATTCTTCTCACCAGTCGAGAGAGCCATGGACGCTTGCGGAGTTTGCAGCAGCGCATGCAATGGCCCGTGCTCGTCCAGGAACAGGAGGCCTATCTGTTGCCGGGCGTTGAGCAGCTCGAAACGTTCTCCGAGGAGACCGTCACGCCTTCAGGCCTGCGACTGCTCTGGACGCCAGGCCCTACGCCTGGTCATGCCGTTGTGCATGCGCCGCTGCCTGTGAATGTGCTGTTCTGCGGACGTTTGCTTGTGCCAGTGGCCAAGGATCAATTGGCACCTTTGCAGCACCGGCGCACCTTTCACTGGCCTCGGCAGCAGCACAGTCTGCGTCAATTATGCCGGTGGCTTCCTTCAGAAGCCGCTCCGGCACTGGCTTCTGGGGCTGGTCTAGGTGCTCTGCGTGGTAGTCATCTGGCTCCCTTTAACAGCTGGAATCAGCAGGCCAATGCAGCATTTGACACGGTCTGATTCACATGAGATTCGGTGAAAGCATTGCGGCACGGTGTTTTTCGGTTGCAGCACAGCGATTGTCTCCATACGATTAGCCCGCCTAGGGAAGCCGTGCGGATGTCGACCTCCGCATCGTCGATCCAACCGCTTCCGCCACTTTCCCCCACCCAATGAACAAAGCTGATCTCGTCAACCTGGTTGCCGCCCGCACCGAGCTCACCAAGACCGATGTGTCTCTGGTGGTGGATGCCGCCATCGAAACCATCATCGATTCCGTTGTGGAGGGCAAAAAGGTCTCCATCCTTGGTTTCGGTTCCTTTGAGCCTCGTGAGCGCTCTGCCCGTCAGGGTCTGAACCCCAAGACCGGCGAAAAGATCAAGATCCCCGCCAAGCGCGTGCCCGCTTTCACCGCAGGCAAGATGTTCAAGGATCGTGTTCAGGGCTGATTGACTGCCTGAACGCTTGATCGGGGTGGTCCTCTCGGGCCACCCTTTCTTGTGTGGACCTTCCTGATTGTCTCCAGGCCGTTTTTGAGCAGGGGCGTCAACAGCGTCTCCTGGGTTATCGCGGCCGTTTCGCTCCGACTCCCTCGGGTCCCCTGCATCTGGGCAACCTGCGCACGGCGCTGATCTCCTGGTTGCAGGCCCGTCTTCAGGGTGGTGAATGGTTGCTGCGGATTGATGATCTCGATACTCCGCGCATCCGGCTTGGCGCGGTCGACTCAGCTCTCGAAGACTTGCAATGGCTTGGATTGCACTGGGATGGTCCAGTGATCATGCAGAGCCAGCGGCTCGGGCTATACAACTCCTGCCTCTCTGCACTTCGGCGTGACCAGCTGCTGTATCCCTGCCGCTGCAGTCGTCGTCAGCTGGGTGCCGGTCGGCGCTATCCAGGAACCTGTAGGGAGATGGCAAGGGGCTGGGGTCTGCAGGATGGACGTCTGCCTGCCTGGAGGCTGAAAGTGAAGGCCGTGGATGAACCCCGCTGCGGTGATCTGGTTCTGCGCCGAGCCGATGGATTTATCGCCTATCACCTTTCAACGGCAGTGGACGAGCTGGCACTGGGTATCACCGAGGTGGTTCGGGGCTCTGATTTGGCTGCCGTGTGTCTTGCCCAGCAGGCGGTGATCGCCTCTCTGGAGGAGCAATCGCCCAGCTATCGACACACACCGCTGCTTTGCGATTCGAAAGGGCAGAAGCTCTCCAAACGTGAACAGGCCGAAGGGTTGGCACCTCTTCAGGAGAAGCAGTGGTCATCGCAGCAGGTGGTGGGATGGCTGGCCGCTTCGCTGGGTTTGGTCGACGAGCACTGCTCCTTATCGGCTTGCGAGCTGCTGCAAGAGATTCAGGCTCGACCCCTGCCGCTGCAGGGATGTTGGGATGACCCAGATTCTTAAGGAATCCTTCGGGATCGCAGCCGCTTGTGGCTTCCACACTGAAGTTGGTTTTTTTGGTTCAGGCATGGCGATCTGCTCCAGCTGCGGAGGCAGTGGAATTAAACGCATCAGCGAGCAGCGCTTCCGGACCTGTCATGACTGTCTGGGCAGAGGTGTGCTTCGGCCTGTCGCCTCTCCCACAACATCAACATTCCCAGCGCGTTCTGTCGTTGGCTCCCTCGAGGAGGGATCTGAAAAGCTCAAAGAAGTGGTCATCAAGAAAGCGGTGATTTCCGCTTTTGCCAAATAAAAAATGCCGCTGCTGCCACGACAGCCAACAGGGGTACAGCCGTGAACAGTAAGAGTGCGACTGCGGTCCAGTCGGTATACATCCGATCATCGATCGAGTGATCTCATTCTTTCAGTTGTTCTCGCGGCCAGCTCAAGAGTTGGTTTGTGAATGCTTGGAAGCACGTCAAGTCGTTGCTCTTTTTACACCTCTTGGGTAACAACCTCTTGAACAATTTGCTCAGGGCATGGATGTCTGGAACGATTGCTCTTGTGATTGGCAGTGTTGCAGCGCCGGGTCATGCAGCGTCTCTCGATGGAGTGCGTCCGCTTCTTTTGGCATGTTTTAAGAGCGCTGATGCACCCAGCTGTGATCGAGCTCTGATGCTCACTGAGGCGATGCAGCGTCGTGCCGCCGATCGCCAGCTCTATCCCTGCCAGACCCTGCTGCTTGGTGTGCAGGCGGAAGTGGTGATGGTGCAGCTTGGTGAACAACGGGGTCAGAAAGTTTTTGAGACATTGCGGGACAGTGAACGCCTCTGTGCAGGCCTTTGATCCACTGCTCACGATCCCATTCACAATGGGGTTCCATGCATCAAGCGTCGTGCGCGTGTTGTTAACGAGCGTTGTCGCTCTGGTCACGATCGGCACCAGTCTGGCCAATCCTGTTCGGGGGCAGGTGCGTTTTGATGACTGCAAGCCTGTTGCGGGTGGTGGGATCACTTGCAACACAGTTCCTTATGGCAACACCCGGGCCGACATGATTGACGGTGAGTTCGGCCTAATGGATCAGGCCAGTCCTGGCTGGGCGGAATACAACCCCTACGAGGGGTACGACGACATGCTGGGTGGCAACCAGACGTGATGGACCACCCTCAGCTTGCTGGCTGCACCACCTTGCTGAGGAAGTCATGCATGTGTTCAACAGCCAGATTCAAGTTCTGAAGTTCGCTATGCCCTGATTGTTTGCGTGGTTTGAAGCTGTGATCACCATCGGGCATCCAGGCGAGTTGTATTTGCTCTGACAGCGCATAGTTGTTCACGTCCTTCCTGTTGCCCATCGCATCCCGCTCTCCCTGTATCACCAGGGTTGGCGTTTGCAGATTCTGCAAATGTTCCACGCGCAATGTCTCTGGTTTGCCAAGAGGGTGAAAGGGATAGCCCAGACAGATGCATCCCAGAATCCTGTTTTGGCTCCACAACGCATCGGCAAGCAGGCTGGCGATCCTCCCACCCATGGATTTGCCTCCGATGATCAGCGGCTGCTTGGCAGGAAGAGACTGGAGTTGCTCGGCATAACACTGCAACAGGATGTCAGCTTTGTTGGGTGGTCTTTTGCGACCACTGACGCGCTGCTGGGCCATATAGGGAAATTCGAAGCGGATCACCTGCCACCCCTGCTGCGCAAGTCCTTCGGCCATGTGCTGCATAAAAGGACTCTCCATGCCAGCGCCGGCACCATGGGCCAGCACCACGGTTGCTGACCCGGTTGTAGGCCCACACACCAGCGTGTTGTCCATGTGGTTATCAGGCGGGTCGTGAGTCTTTGTTCACCCAAGGCTGTCATGCCCTCACTGCGCAGAGAAGCCTGTGGGCTTGGGTTTGCTATTTCAGACTTGTGCTCAAGTTGTGCCTTGATCAATCAGGAAATTGCTTAAGCAGGTGACCCAATTTCTTGTCTGTCAATGAACCAATATGTTTCTTAAAGATGGTCGAATGTCTCAGCTGCACGAAGCTTTTGCTTGAAACATCTGTATCGGCAGTGCGTAAAATCATGAGTCGAAATTGATGTGTATGTTGCTCATTGCCGCATCAGGATTGGCATTGTCGATGCAAATCAAGGCGGATTGATTCATTTCCCCGGTTTTGTAGTGCAAATGATGCATGGATCCCTGAAAAAATCACCTTGCCGCTATCAATCTGATTGATAAAAATGAGTCAATGCGGGTGACGCATTGAGGCCAAAATTGTGCATCAATCAATACTTAGAGAGCATGACGTCCTTCTAGTCTGTTGCAAACGACGTTGTTGTTGTGTTCAACTACAAGATCCTATTGGTTGCTTCCCCAATAGCCTTCTCAGTCATCAGCACAGCGTTCTGGCTAACCCGATGGGAAATTCTTGTCTGGGGAAAACAGTTTTTTGGGGTGCCTTCGATTCAGAATCGTAAAGAGTGGATCGATAGCCCATTGGCACCTTTCAAAAGGAAAGATGGAGGATACCCTGTGTTTACCGTTAGGACTCTGGCCGTGAATGCATTGGGTATCCCAACAGTCTTCTTTTTAGGAGCACTTGCTGCAATGCAATTTATCCGTAGAGCAACGCTTTACTGAGCACATGAATTCATTTGGATTTATTGAAGAGTTTGTCTTTGCTGCTGTTTATTTCTCGGCTTTGATTTGGCTCTCCATGAATTTGGTGTCTGGCTATATTTATTTGGTAAGCTGATGGTTAGAATCTTGCTTTTAGATTGAGTTTTTGTCTTCTTTTTCGCTTTTTTCTTGCATTTTGCAATCATTGAGGAGATTGGAATTTATTGCAAAGTTGATGCTATGTTTTCGATGATATTTTGCTCCTGAAGAGTGTAGATAGCTCTGTAAAGTGCTGAGTCGGCACCTGCTTCGCCACTGTGGATTCTGATAAGAGCTTGTCGAATCAGTTCTGCAAGAAGTGCCTGAGTTTGATCTTCCAATTTGGTAGAGAACTCTCCATTTATCTTACGTTGCGCACAATTTTTGATTCATCATCTTGGTCCTTTGCAGGCGATCAATGAGATTCAGCGTAGTGAGATTTTTCGCTCGTCACTGCTCGATTTGTTTCATCTCAGCGGGTCATGTTGTCAAAGTGCCGCACTTGCTTGCCTTAGGTTTTTCAATAAAAGGAGTGCCTGATGAAATTAGTTAATCGCATTGTTAGGCCGTTAGTTCGATCCTTTGTTGCGATTCTGTTCGGCGCACTGCTGATGCTGCCATCAAAGGCATTGGCGATTTATCCCAGTGGTGGAGGTCTTCCAGATCTCGGGCTTGATCGAAGTCTGCAGGGAAGCGATCAGGCCACAGAGGCCTTCAAGGAAAAATTTCCTTTCTACGAACGAGATGAGGATGGAAAGCCGATCACCAAGGAGTTTGTTAAATATGATTTGGCCAATTATGACCTGTCTGGTCTTGACCTGAGAGGTGCCTTATTTAGTGTGGCGACTCTGAAAAGAGCAGATCTCGAGGGAGCAAATCTTGAGGGCAGTATCGCCTATGCAACGCATTTTGAAGAGGCAAACCTCACCAATGTGAACTTTAGAGATGCCGTTTTGACCAAGAGCTTCTTTATGGCAACGACAATCGATGGAGCAGATTTTTCCGGAGCCATTATTGATGCCCCTCAACGAGAGGAGATGTGCTCGAGGGCTACTGGCGTCAATCCAGACTCTGGTGTTGAGACCTACGACAGTCTTGATTGCATAAGCCTGAACATTCGTTCTGCAAATTCATAAGTCTTTAAATTATTCTCAGAATCTCTTCCATTGTCTGATAATCCCTTTGATGTTTATTTGTTCCAAGGTTGGATTTTTTGAAGAAAAATCCTTCAGTCTAATATATCCCTTGATGGTTTTTGCTGCCTACTCAGTCATTCTGCCAAGGCGAAGTTGGCGTTGGATGACGTTCTGAAGGTGTTCCACTTTTCTTTCAAGTTCTTCCACTCGTTGATGAAGTTGATCTTTCTGGCCTCGATTTTCGGCTTTCGTATTCTGCCTGCCTTCGTTCATCATTTCTGAGTAAGTCAGCGCTCTATTCATTTCACTGTTGTTAGGATTAGATGCTGAATTGTCTGTTGTCATCTGGGTGAAAGGCTGGGAGAAAAAAGTAGAACGATATGGTTGAAGATCGAAGTATGCGTGTCGATTTTTAAAGTAAAATAATCGTGAGCACGATGCCAACGATGATCCCTTTCGCAAAAGCTAGCCACAAGATCTGATAATCAGAAAGCCCAGTCTTTTGTTGTATTTTGACAATCAATCTCTTGTGAGCACGAACGAGGCGGTGGCTCATCAAGGATCCTTGCAATTAGGAGCATCATGAGCGCGACTTGCTGGGATGGCAAGTCTTTGCGATCTGCTTGGTTCAGGATCGTCTGAGATCAGTTTCCCAGCTCTCCCTCTTGTTGAGCGGTTCAGCAGCTTGTGAGTATTCAAGGCGTGGGCTGGACGATTGAGCTGGGGTCAGTTCGCTCAACGTTAGAAGCCCTTTTCAGGTGTTTCGAACTCTCTGAACAGAGCACCGGCTTCTTCAGCACAATCCTGATTGATCAGTGCACGAATGCGAGCCTCCCACCATGGCCCAACGCTGGCCTGAGCATGTTGGAGAAACACTGGATCAATGAATTGAGGCTTCGCGTCCTCAGATTCTGTGAAGTCGCGTGTTGACAAGACTGATCTCAATGGTGGCGAAAAATTACTGCCCCGCTCAGAACAGCATGTATTGATCAGATCACTCTCAAGTAGCGATTGAAATCCCTGATCAGCTCTGGGATGCGTTGTTGGCCACGGCTATTTCGCTAGTTGCTGGCTTCAAAGCGGCTTGCATCGCTGCCATGACGCGCCATGCTGCTTCTGTTGTGTAACGCGTGAGGGTTTATGAAATGCATCCCAGGGATTGGGGTCTTGGCGCTGCTCGGTCTCAGTTTTAACAGCTTTGCATTTGCCAATATCAAAGACGAGTTTCAACGTGCTCAGGGTTGTGACTTTTTTAAAGCTGAGTATGTCAGCGATGTTGGTGTTTATAAGGATTCGAAGGTGCGTTTTTGCATCAGTGCTGATCAGCAAGAATTGATCTATGTGATGGCAATGGGTACATCATGGGTGGTTCCATTTAATCGTCAATATCGTTCTAGAGGCATCCTGAGTTTGAATACATTGGAAGAGAACCGCCTTGTTCTCTATCAGAAGGAAGACGGTGTGGTGACGAGAAAAGTGCTTGGGCGCAAGCGTGGTTCTTGATCCGCTGAATCGGGTCGTCCAGCCCAGTCGCGCGTTCTAATCGCATGTCTATTGGGGCTTTGCTGATCTGTTCTTGCTGCTGCGTCGTCGATGCACTGTTCGATCGTTAGCAATTTGACAGTCTTCCTGGGATTTCGATGAAAAGATTTAGCAAAACGGATCAACATGGCATACCAAGCGCGGAATTCTCAGGCTCCACGGCGAGGTTCCATGCCTCCGAAGCACCAAGATTCCACAAATTTGAAAATTGCCTCGTCAACTTCATTGACTGAAGAATGGCAGCCAAGCCAGTCACAGCTTGAAAATCAAATCAATAGTGCGATCGAAGATATCCGCATGAGTCTTCAGACCCTTCAATCTGACATTGGAGCGAGCGATCGCTATGTCTTAGGGCTTCTGGATGTTGTTGCCGACGATTACCGAGCACAGTTGCCATCTGGGAAATCCTGATCGGTTTCCATTGCGTGTACCGAAGAAAGGAGGCCGGCTTGACGCCTTACGAAATGGAGAATTGATACGAAGACCTGTTAAAAATTTTTGGTTGCTCGCCCATCCTGATAAATGATTTTCGCCTCTGGTTCATATGACACTCTCTTGGATTGCGTTGAGAAGATGATATTTGGTTAGTTGATACAAGCGAGTCGTTTCGGCATGGTTTTTCTTAGTGCTCTGATTGGTGTCTCACTGATTTTTTGGTTCACGATCGGGTTTTTCAGTCACGTCAGCTGGTTTCAAAACGCTTTTAGGCGTGAGGCTGAAAAGATCGACCGTCAACAGTTGGCAAGTCAGGGTCAAAGCCAAATCTTGACTGGTGGCGGAAGCCTTACGGCCAAAAAAGGTTTTGTGATTGCCTATTGGGACAATATCAATCAATCGTTTTCTTCTGGTGTTTCTCAGAAGGCGGAGCGTAGTCCGATTGTCTTCGACATTGCAGCAATTAATCTCGTGGCATTTACTTCGATTTGCATCCTTGTGTTTGTTAGCAGGGGCCTATTTCATTCTTTGGGATTAATGTAAGGCTGTCAGCGGTAATCCTATTGGCTTTGGTTCCAATATAGTCTTGAGAGTAAGAATTAGTCGTCGATTCGCTCTAATAAGACGTTGCATTGTTGGTCCATCTTTACATCCCATTTTTGGTTGTGTTTGATGGCTTCGAATTCGTAGAGGCCATCATCAATATCTTTGTCGATCACATTAAAACCTCGTGCGGTGAGTGTTTGTGCGCACTCGGAAATAGTCCGGGGTTGGGCATGCGCAGTGGTTGCTGTCATCCCTACCATTCCCGCCGCGATTAATAGTGAAGACTTGAAGAAAAGTCTCATGGATGATCCGTTGCTGACTAGTCGACGTCTAGCAACGGATGTTTGATTCTGCTAAGGACTAGTCATTAAGATTGAGGATTGATCGGAGCTCACTTTTTTCTGCAATAGCCGGCTCCGATATTCATCCACCCTTCCTTGCAGGCTTCTCCATTCGTGGGTGCAACCTGATAGTAGATCGGTGAAACACACGTTGTACCAAGTGTGTTGACATAACCCAGGGGGCATTGGTTATGTCCCTGAGCTTTGGGGATTTTTTTCTGGGCGAGGGCAGCACTCGGTGCCACGAGCAGAGCGAGCAGAATCAGGAGTGAAGGGCGCATCGTTAGCTTTGGTTGTTCTTGGAGATGTGTTTGAAGACAGGTCTACCGTAACGGCTAGTGATCCGACTAAATCCAGTTCTCCTGCAGGCTCGCTGGTCGACCCGCAACAACGCATGGTCGTGCGTGGGCTGAGTCAATGATCGCGCTCGACGACTCGCTTTGATGCCGTTTGGGTCTCTGCAGCTTGATTTCGATAGCTTGGTTTTGATGTCTTGATCTAATCGCAGTCATCACTGTTGCTTTTGCCAGCGTCCAGGGAGTGGTGTTTGTTGCGATGTTGCCTCGACGCAGCGATGGAGGTTACTGTTAATGCATCGCAATGTTGAGTTGTTTCCGCCTGTATAGCATGAATGGTTTGGTGATTGGAAATCTTGAACTTGATGCGCTGACTTCAACTGTTTTTGTGATTGCAACAGTATTCTTTTTGGGCAGTTTTATCTTCGTTTCTAGGACCAATGACATGATTGGTTCCTTGAAATCTTTGTTGCCTCAAAGGAAGAATAGGAAGCCTTTGCCAGGTCCGGACGAGCCACTCTGATTTTGCATTGGTTTGATTATTTTGGTTGATTTTTTACCGGTTTGCGCTATTTAGGCATCCTTCTTAGAAGCGGGTTTTGCAACGAGCAGCATGAATTTGTAGCTCGCTTTCAAAGCGATTGTTCGACGGAGTATAAGCATGCGGGGCTTTATTGCCCGTGCCTAATGCTCCGGCTGAGCAATCAAATCTCTGTTGATCAATGTTTAATTGAAAGGTGTCTATTTGCAGGTTTGGTTGTTGTTTGGGTATGGGGTTTGGCCTTTCCAAGGGTGGCATCGGCGGTGTGATTGGTCCTGTTAGAAGCAATGCGACCCACATACAGCCCTCTTGGTCATGACCGATTGTGTCCTATGTCTGCGGTGAGCGGAAGTGGGCTAGGCCTAAACAGCGATGAGCTCAAGCCAAAGCAGGCCGCTGAGAGACAGCCCTGCAATGGCAAGCGAAAGCCAATTGTCTTTGAGAACGCGAGTCATTCAGTGTGCGCATCTGCATCAATAAACCGAGCTCTGGTTCAATGAGCAACTTTTTGAAGCGTGCGAGCTGATTCCTGAATCTGGGTTCAATGGTCAGACTGGTCTCTGCTGCTTCGGTTGCATGTCACAGGAGATCCCGCTTCAGGAACAGGTGCGCAAATGGTTTCGTAGTCACCTGTTGGGCCGTGAGGTGGAGCTTCAAGAGCTCTATGAGCTTCCTCAGAGTGAATTAGATCTGCTGATGGCAGAAACCGCAGAAATCCGTTCAGACGTCGAAAACCGTGCTCGTAGCCATGGTCGCTGGTGTACTGCTGGATACATGCTGGAACTGGCCCGGATCATTGATGCAAGGAGGGCAGAGGTTCGATGAGCATCTCGCTCTTCTGGTTTCAGCCCGAGCTGCTGCGGTCCATCACTTTGTTGAGCACGGCTGTTTTGATGCGAGCGCGGTCTCGCTCTACATAGATCGCAGCCCAGTGCTCCGGCTTGTTTTTGTCATGGATCGCCTTGATTTCATCATCAAGCTTGTCAAGCATTTCATCGACAAATGCTTCCGGGCTGTCCCCAAACGTGTCGTGCTTGCTCAGCAATTTGTCGAGTTTTTTGAAGAGTTGCGTAGCTCGCGACATGAATTAGGGCGGAAGTTCTCTGGATCATGCCTCTTTGCGGGGCGAGGAGCCGCCTTGATCTGAGATCGCTGATTCTTGCTGCCGCCGATCGCCGATCAGCAGTGTCGCTGCTGATCAATTAGAAGGAGGTGGTCTGGTGCCGATTGTTCATCCATGTCCAAGACTTCTTCCCAAGCCTCCGGATTCAATCCACTCGCCATGGTCGATATGTGGCAAGACATGCGTGCTTTGGTTGAGCAATGGGAATTAAAATACAACTCAAGCCCGGCAGATGCAGCTGCTGCTTTTCAAGAATTCTCTGCAGCTCTTGTGGACCAGCCGCAAAGTGCATGAATGCGACGTGATCGCCAGTTCAAGCTTTTTAAATGACAAGGGCTTTGCTATCGCTTTGCCGGTACACAGACACCGTCAGTCTGTAAGCCATGGCGATGTATTTCTTGTCTGAGCCATTGCTCTGCTTAATAGCCTAATTCAGTCTGCAAATTAATAATATCCTTCGCGATCTATCTAGATCTATGCTCTCCCGGTGCGTCGTTAAAGTGATCGTCTCCAAACTCATTCTTCTCTGATGCTCTCTCAAAGTCACTCCAGGGTCCTTCAGTCGAGCTGACGCTGCACCCCCACTCACTGGACATGATGCTTTGGCTGTCGATTGTGGCCCTGTTGCAGGACTTCAAAGGTTGAGCTAACAGCTTTCTGGTTTCGCCAACCCATTACCAGACCACGTCGCCCTTCGGCAATGAGTATGTGATCTCAGGCACATGTTCTTTGCGATACACATACTGAAGGCAGGAGAGGCGTCGAGCACTTCTCCTTTGGTGATAGGTAGACGGAGGCCGCGAAGGCCTCCTTTTTTTCTCTGGCAGCTGCTGCGGAGAATCAATTAATCCTCGAACCCATCCCAGCCTTCCTGCCCAATTCCGTCGAGTCCGTGCAGAACGTGGGTCACCTGGGTCGGATGAACCCAGCGAATGGCTCCGTCATCAACGTCCGCGACCTGAAAAAGCGAGTGAAGTCTTGAATGTTTCTCCCATCCCTCGCAAAAAATCACCTGTCCAAGCCACCAGTTCTTTTCGATATCAACTCTTTCACTGGCATGAGTTAGCTCTCTGACGATGACAAACTGACCAGGTCGGACCGACAAAAAAGACGAAGCTGCATCAATGAGGTTTGAGGTGGGTGGCCCCAAGGGAGGATAAGTTGGCATGGAAGTACGTTTGTTCTTCCTCTGGTCTAACCCTGGTTCGACGACCAAGGAAAGAGTAAACACACGCACTTACAAGGATTAGGTATTACTTCTCTGCTGCCTTGCCGATGTCGTGTCATGACTGGTCTTCAAGCCAGCCTCCGCTAGGAACCCAGCGTGCGCATGGTTTCGCCTAGTCCGATGCTGCCATTGAGTGGAAGCATCGGAGTCGCAGTTAGACGACCAATCGAACCTGTCGACGATTGGATTGACAACCTGGCATCTGTTGGTCTCAACTCCCGGCATCGCATGCTGCATGCAAAGCAATGAATTGAGCCACCAGGCCTTGCATTTGTGCGGCACTGGCCTCGATCAACAGGCTTCCAGTTGCTGGCTGTCAGACCAGTCTTCTGACAGTGTGCTCAGCAGATCGCGAATCGCATGATTGGAACATGCCGTGTCCTGAACAAGGTCATCAAGGATCTGTTCAATCTGATCACAGGCTTGATTGACTCGTTTGAGCTGCTCCTCAACGGGCCAATGCTCCTCCATTGCCAGTGTGGTTTCGTCCATGGACCAGAGACGGTGGCAGCTCAACCGATCGTCACCACAATCAACCCATCTGTCGACCCGCATCTTTACCGGTTCGAAGGTCTCAGAAAGATGTTGCCCTTGATACCGTTATGCAGCCTTGTTCTGGCCCTCAGAGAGCTTTCTATGAGCTTTATCCGCTTTGCGAATGATTTTTTGAGCTTGCTCCCTCGTTAAGCACTCTTCTGCTTTCAGCTTGAGCTTCACAAGTTTGCGATGCTGTTTGTCTGGGTTCATCTATTTCTCCTGCTTTCAGTGGCCTGTCGCTCGATCGTGCTTTGAAGGTTAAAACGCGGTTAAGCATCTTCATCGTACAGCCAGTCACGGCGCGAGTGCGCTGTTGTTGAGCCTTGTTTGATCATTCAGAGATCAAATCATCAGGTGTTGGTTCCTTCGCTGAGCCATGGGTGATGCCAATGCTCTATTGAGCTTTCGTTGTCGCGCCAGCTCATGGCCATGATCTCGGCGCTGCATGGCTTGATCTGCGGTGGCCAAAAGTCAAGAGATTGACTACTCACTGACCGGCTCCTTTGCCACGAAGGCCCTTTCGCTCGTCATAACGATTTTAGTGTTCGTCGATGTTCGTAGAAGTTCGCCGCCAAAGCCCGCCGGGAGACTGTTGATTATTTTTTTGAGAAAAATGCCGAGCGGCAGTGTCGAAGTCATACTTTTGCATGTTTTTGCCGCGCATTTGCTCACGTAGATCTGCATCGTGTTGTCTTGCTCTTGGTTGCATTCGCTCAATATGGGTATAAGGAATTAACGAGTGAGTGTTAATCTTTAAGGGCTGTATTGATGCTAATTGTAAATGTTTGGCGAAGCAATCGTTACAGCACAAGTTTTTTGCGCAGCCAAGATTCAGTCAGCATCAAAAGGGATTCATGGAGCTTGCAAATCAAGATCTTTCTGCATATTTAATGATTGGCTCTTTGGCTGTTTTGGTCTTAGGAACGCTCTTGTATGGGATTTACACCGCATTTGGTGCTGGCTCTGCGCAGTTGACAGATCAGATTGAAGAGCATTCAAGGCTGCATAAGCTTGGTATTGCTCATTCTCATCAAGGACAAGGCAGGGCAGTCGCACGTGGCGGTCATCCTCATCCAAGCCATGATGTCATCAACTCCTGAGCTCTTGAGTTATCCCATGTCCGTATCGAATATCCTTCGTTTTGGTCAATGAAACTGGTGCACCTCGGTTCCTTAGGCTTTCACAGGTGATTGAGATGACCGGTGTTGGCAAAACGTTTATTTATACTCACATGGAAAAAGGTAGCTTTCCAAAGCAGATACAAATTGGTTCACGGACAGTGGTGTGGTTAGAACAAGATATTATTGAATGGATGAAGACTAAGATTCATCAGAGCTAAAGGTTGTTAGGAGGCTCGAATGAGTCCCTTCTCAGTGTCTCAATACAATCCTGCCGTCTAGTCCGACACTGCAGAGGAACACAGTGTCGGCTGTTTTGTAGACGACCAATCGCATCCTGTCGAGACCACGATCAGGTCTTCAAAATGGCATGAAGTTCTTGATCAGTCTGCATCACTTGTATCTTCACGCATGGTGAAATGACCTTCTTGGATTCGTAGTTGACTTCTTGCGTTCACGGCGCTGATTCTTCGTCAAACTCAGTGGGCGAGCTTGTCTCCTTCCTCAAGAATGCTGAAACAGGCTTCGCTGTTGTTAGCTCTTAGTCGAATTATCCTGATATTCAGCTCTGCATACGCGCTTTCGCTGCTTCAACGCTCGGACATTCAATCAGAACAGTGAAATGGCCAGGGTTCCCTTCTCTTCCGTCAGTATGCGCATCTCGGATAAACATTTTTTGCCCCACATTTCTGGAGAAAGGGTTCGGCGGCGGCTGCATAAATCATGAAGCCTCTGCGATCGTTGAGGGTACCTGTTGCCAGCCAGTAGCCCTTCGCCATGAATTGATCAATCTCTATTTTTCATTCTGATCATCGCGTTTGATGCATGCAGTTCTCGTTGTTTTCAGCTTTGTTCGCTCAGACACAGTGATGCATCCCCTTGGCATGCGATCAAGGGGTGCACCCGTTGGTTATCTCTCACCGTCTGACAAGCAGAAAGAGAGAAGCAGCAGCAGGGCTACGGCGATCAGCATCAGCTGTCTGGGTTCATCTCATCATCCCGGAAGCGGAAATAAACCGCGAGCACAAACACCCAGAACAAGGCTAGAAACGCAATCATTGTCAGATCGTCAGTGCGTTAAACCGGTGAATCCCAGCAATTATGAATGCCCATGAGTATTTATACTGTGTTCTGCGAAACCTCGGGCGGATAACAGTGCACCGAAGTCTGTTCAGCTCAGATGAGCGTGAGTGTTTGATTGAGAGGTCTTGTTCTGCGGCTGCTTCGTTCAATGGTTCTCGATGAACGGGCTGTCTTGCTGTTTTGAGTTTCAGCCCTGTCCATGACAGGGACTCAACCGCTAATCATGGCTTGCTGGGTCCGATGACCAGAGGCTCAGTCATTGCCTGTTTGATGATGATGGTGTGGCTTTGACGGGTCGCGATTTTTTCTAAAGGTTCGTGGATCACCAAGCCTGCTCCGAAGATGCAAAGACCAGTGAAGGCGATTGAAACAGGTAGTACCCATGTTGCAGGTGTTTTTGGATGTGATTGATTCATCTTTAACCGCGAGGCTTTGCGGTATTCAAACTGCTAGAACTGATGATGAGGATGAGAAATGGTGCTTTCTCGCGTAACAAGATTCATCGTTCTGTGATGTCGATTGGTTTGATGCACTTGATATCTGCTGTCTTTTTATAAGTTGAAAGAACTTTGGAATGGCTTAACCGATTCCCATAACTTTTTTGTAGGCAGGTCTTTGTTTGGTCTCCTCGATGAGTAAGTCAATCTGCGGATAAGGGCTGAGATCTTCATTCGGAAAAAATAGTTTGATGTAGGCAAGATAAGCTGTCACCGCACAGTCAGCAGCACCCCAAGTATTCCCGACGAGAAAGCCCTTTGACAGCTGCATGTTGAGCTGCTTCAGCAGTCTTGGGAGTACTTTCGCTTTTTGGTCTGGCACAAAAATGGCAAAAGCTAGAGTCGAATTAGCGAAATGAGTCCACTGGCTGATCAGTGACTTTTCAGATGCAGTCGTCGCTTCTCTGCCGTGATGTTCGGCAAGGTGAAGCAGAATGGCACCTGATTCGAACAAGGTGGTCGGCCTTCCTTCTGCATCTTTAACCGACTGGTCGCACATTGCCGGAAGTTTCCCAAAAGGGTTCACCGAAAGAAAGTCGGCTTGTAAGTTCTGACCAGAACTCAGAGCGATGTCGACGAGTTCATAGGGAATTCCTTTCTCTTCCAGGTACCACCTGGGCATTGATGCACGCGTTTGCGGCCCTCCGTAAATGGTGATCTTCATTGATGGCCAGGTTTCATTGGGATATTGAAAGTATCGTTCACAACAGTAGGGTTATGCTGCAGATCATTTTAGATCATATAGCGAGGCAGGCCATTGCCGCGAAAAGTGCTATGCCTTTCAATTTTCTCCTTTTTGTGAGAAATTATCGTCTGTCTTTGTGGGGTTATACCCGAAAATATCCAGCATTTGATTTCTCAAATGAGCCGCAATTTTTATCGCTGGTAGCAGGCGCTTCTCTTGGGCGGGTCTTTTTTTGATGACGTATTCAATGTCTTTTAAAACCATGTGAATCATGTTCATTGCCAGGATGCACTGGGCTTCTTCGCAATGATGTTGTCGAGTGTCTGTGTACATTGCCACAACTTCTTTGATGTAGTCTATAAAAATAGTTTTTGAGTTGTCTTGGGCGAATGCATCCTCAGGCTTCCATCCCAAGTGTTCAATCAGTTCTCTGCAGTCAACAAGCGCAGAGCGAGTTTGTGCGTCCTCTTGAATCTGTGTCTTGATGAAATAATAAATGTTTGATATGCAGTATTGTATTCCATAGATAAGGCTATCTTTTTCCTCTAAATCGTTTTGGATTCTCAACCAGACAATTCTTGCGATTCGATCGTCTGGAAGCATCTTTGATAATTTTTCTAATTCAATTGAGCGTGAATTGAGCTCTTCATTGAGATCATGATTCATGATGATATTTCAATGGCCATGAGTAAGATCTATGGCTGAGCGCATAAGACATTCCTGGTCAATACTAGCTTGACTGCTCGATCCCAAACATCCGGCGGGATTAACGATTCGCGACTGGACCAGCGGGAATGCTGACAGACCCAAGGATCATGTCTATTGAGTAGAGGGATGCATGTGTTGCTCAATGGATCTAAGCAAACTGTCAGGCCTTGTCTTGGTATCGTTGGCGCCGTCCTATTTGTGACCGCTGTCCAGCTTTACAGCTTCTGGGTAAGCGAGGCCCTACTGGCCTCAGCAAGGAAGAGGTTGGACGAGAAGGTCGAGACTTTCAAGCGCTCCATTCCAAACTTGCCTTTGCGACGACGTAAGGCTGCATAACAGCCGCTGAGCTTGAAGACATGACGTTGTAAATGTCTTATGTCCTTTCAGAAGCCTTTGATGTTGATGATCAACCATCAATGATTTCAATCTCAGGAAGAGCGCTCTTCCATGACTTCGGTTAGGCGTGTGATAGCTGATGCCAGTTGAGATTGGGGGTCAGGCTTTGATGATTCAACGACTTCTTCTTGACGCTTCATTTTTTCAACAACTCTCACAACAATAAAGCATGCAAAAGCAATGACAATAAAATTAATCGTCGCCACAATAATTTCTCCCCCTGGTAATTGTGCTAAGGATTGAACATTCGCTTTTTCCAATGCTGGTTCAAGTGCATTGGTCATGATTAACTTGACAGTTGCATTAACCACCTTCCCGAATGCACCTGCGATGATCACAGCAACGGCTAAGTCGACGACGTTGCCTTTGTTGATAAAGGCTTTGAAATCCGAAAGGAATGTTGTCCTTTTTGCCATGGTGACATGATCGTCTCTCCTACTCTTTAGCTACGGATTGCCCAACGCCCCATGATTGGAGCCATCACCATATCTCCTTGCGTCTTGGCGAAGGCGTTGATGGTTCTTTCTATTCTTTTTTTGATCGCATATTCAGTGGCGCATTGGACCGATGAGCACCAAGTTGGAGGGTTTGTTTGATGGATTGTCATGCTTGTTCTGATTGATACTGAATCTAATAAAGTGATGATATTTTTTCGAACCAAGCTGGTAAATTCCCTGACAGGCATATTGTTTGATCGGGTTCAATATGATCCTTTTCAGTAACAACAAACCATTTTTCTTTGGCATTCTCTGGACCGTCTTCAAGATAGAGGTCACTTGGTGCCCTGCTTGGGCATTTGCCCGTCATCAGCACGGTTTGATCGGCTGCATCAGCAACGGGAACAAGTAAGATTCGTTCTGCATTGAGCCCATAGAATTCATCGGTAACGATGTTGTATTTTTGCGTAGTTGCACTCGCGCTAGCGGGCGATGTCAGTAATAAGACAGCTGCCAGAATCAAGCCCCAAGTAAAATGAATCAACGACGCTAATCTTTTCTTAAATGTCTTGGGTGACATGTGATGCTTTATTGATACCTTCATTAGTTTGCGTTGATTGTTGAGTATTTATTTTTTGGAGTAGATCTGATCTAGAAAAGTGGCGGTTTCTTCAACTTCCAGCATTAAATCATCCATCGACATGATCAGTGTCCATGCAGCGACGGCTGCGTCTTGATCGGTCACATAAATTGCCATGAGTCTTTTTCTCCATTGCTCTGGCTGTCCGTCATAGTTGGCTTTAAATTCGTAGAAACTTGGCCTCATGGAATCATCTCTTCTTCTGTCATTGATTAACACTGCGCTTTGACCGCGCATGAGCGTCTTCATACGTAAAGTTGTAGCATTTGATTGCTCTTCTGTCTGTGCGGTACTCCCGCTGAGTTTTTAAACAGCAATTCATCGTTCTGGCGACTAGGTCTGAGCCAAGCCCTCTCTCAATCTGTTCTGTTGTTCTCTACTAGACGTTGTTCAAGTGCGACAGATTCACAGTTGTGAAGATCTTGATGGTCGCAATACGAATCTGTCTCAGAGGTGAAAGGGCCTTATGTTGACGAGGTCTTTGGTCTGAGTCGTGCGCGTGATCCAGTGGATTTGATGTTCTTCATCAGTTTCCCTGCGCGCCAGGATCAGCATCGGAACTGACGGTAGACCTCGTTCAATCTGGTCACGGTAAAGGCTTACAAGCTGCCGATACCGTTGCGCTGACCAGCCATGGTTTGTTCTGTCGCGACTTTGCCAGTAGGCATGCAGAGCCCGTTGACAATCTTCCATCCCAAATTCCAGCCAACAATTCTGTTGGGCTAGTAGCGGATCGATGCCTTGCGCCATCAGTTGCTGGTAATGCATCAGCTCAGGCGCCTCCTCGCGTCCATCAGGAGGGATATATCGCATTAGCTCGCTGAGTCGTATGCGATCGAGTCGCAACCAGCATCGATCTCTCAGGAGCACTGGAAGCTCCCATGACCAGGCTCTGGCTTTGCTGACATCCAGTAGGACATCACGTAGTCCAAGGCGTTGGCTTTCGGTGAGCCCTGCTAAAGGCTGAGTGTTGGACGCCACAGGGTCCTCGCCCCTCTGCAACTCCATGATGATGTCTTCTTGGATCTGCTTCCTGTTGCCTCAGCTCACACAATCACGTGGATCATTCGATCAGTGCTGATGAGCTCTGGTGGGGGGCTGATGACGCACGTCAACCCAAGGATGATTCGCTCTTGATCCAATGCTCAAGCTTCGACATCTCAAGTGAGGAGGTCAGCTTGGGGCTTGATCAGATTGCCAGACGTCTGACATTGGATCCCATACCGGCTTGGAGTGAGAGCCGCGTAGCCCCTGTTGGGGTCGTGTGATTCCAAGTTCATGATGACACTCTTTGGCGATCTGAATGGATTTCTGGTGGAACTCCTTCCAAGGAAGCAGTCTCTTCCCATTTCAGATTGGGGGTAATCCGGTTGCATCGAAGATTTGATTGAATTCATTTAAATTTTTGCAGATTATCTAGTTGTCATGTTTGTTCTGAAGCGTGGAATTTTGATGAGCTTTTGAAGGGTGCTTTCTCCATACATCTTCCGAATGACTGTGTTAATAGTGTTTGTTGTTCCTAGCCTTTTTGACCTGAATCAACCATTAGAGATGACGGGGTAATGAGAAGCACGATTCCTGAAATTAAGTTTGGGAGGCCTGGATAATGCTTGTTATTTTGCTCTTGCTGTCTGCTCATTGAACGTTATTCAAGCTCATCCTCTGACCAGTGGCACGACTTTGTTCTGCTCCATGCCCGCAAGGCTTAATCGTGTGGTCTGTTCGGCATTGACATGCCGAAGCTCCCCACTGTCGGTATCGACAACAGCCAATATCTTCACGCCGTGAATCTCATTGAATTGATCTGGATTGCCAACAATCCATCCCATCCACCAGTCAGTATCAGTTGGGTCAGGATTGAGCGTTGACTGCACGAGAACCAAGTCTCCTGCTTTGACCCCGATAAAGGGAGGTCGGTTATTGCTTGATGGCATGGCTCTCCAGCTTTGCTGTTCAGAACCTCACAACCTGCTGTCGCCAAAGGCGTAGGTGTTTTCTAAGGTCTGAATTTGGAAAGGGCCATAAGCATTAGAACCTATTCAAAGATTGAGTGCTGTTGTTTGGCAGGCATGCTTCATCTTTTCTCTACAGTGAGATGCTTCAAGAGTTGATCCTCATGCTGACCAACGACGAAAAAGAAGAGCTGCTTGCCGCAGAAAGGCGTCAATTTCCTGGCAATGCTGATCTTGGTCGTGTCGATACCCAAAAGGCGACCATTCTCGGTCAGGCTTGGGTCAAGTGGCGTCGTGCAGAGATTCAGCGAGAGGCATCCTCTCAGGTCGAGCCATCTTGACACTTAGTTATGGATGAATCGGGTGTCTGAGAACCCCACTTGACTTTGCTGCATTGGCTTGCTGTGCATTATGTTCACATCAAGCTTATGAATGTTTTGTGGATGGATAGTCATAGTTTTGGGCCTCGCTCTTGATTGAGCCTCTGGCCTTAACTGTGCTTCGTATGTTGTTCGAGGAGCGTGTGGATTGTTTTGTATGCCATCCTCTGACTTGAGTGGCCAAACTTTGTTGGTTGCCAGGACTTTCTTATGGCAGCTGGTTAGGCCTCATGGCTCAACGTCAGACGGATCAGATGGCTGCTAAGGCAGTTTGTCAACTTCAGTCCGAGAAGATTGGATGGATTTGCGGACACCGTCGTGTTGTGTGTGTAACTTTTGATGGAGGACCGTTGGAAGACCATGGCTTTTGAAGCGAAGGACAAGACTGAGAGGTTTATGGATGCCGCTAAGGAGCGTGCTAGGGCTGCGATGCACGAGACCTCTCCCAAGCTGACGTCTCTTGAGAAGGGGATGCTGAAGGCTCTGAAAAGCCGTCAGCGACCTGTTAAGCACAATCAAAAGACCACGGTCCGAGGTTGAGCTGCTGTTGAAGCACCCCTTGTTCAGCTGGTGTGTTGCAGCTAAATCCTGATGTCACGGAACTCAGCTGAGTTCGGTGACTCATCCTCCTGTTTTAAGGACTAGAAGGATTTCCTGCGGATTCCGCCTGAGCACTGTCTCTGTCACCCCCTCCAACATCAGTAGCTGTTGTGATCAGACTTGCACTAACTTTTGATTCGAAAGTAACGCGCTGATCATCATTAACCGTTCAAGACATAAATGGTATCCTTGCTCTTTTGCAGCGAATTGCATCTCAGCGCATATCTAGTACGAATCATTTCAGCAACATTCAACCCATCCGTAAGTTGAATTAAATCATGTAATCCTGAAAGTGAATTAATTGGCGCCATCATTTGCTCGACGAGATTATTACAATTTCTATATAATGCTCACCTTGAAATGGCTAAAATTGATGCGATTTCTTGATATTAAGATGCTTTAAAAAATGGACTCATCGCATCGCGACTCGGCGGTGAATCAAGAGTAGGTCTGCGATATCGAGTTTTTCCATTTCTTCTAAGAGCTCTTCGTAGTTCAAGGTTGACGCCGCTTGGGCTGAGCTTTGCGAGCTGACCATCTGATATCAACTTTAGATTATTAACAAAATAGTCGAACCGTAACGGTTTGTAAATGGTCAAATGTTGCGCCTTTGGCCAGCGTGGCCTTTGAAGGAGTTTTTGCGCATGCAGGGCAGTCGCCCTGTTGCGCTTGTGGTAGAGGCTTTCCATCGCATGCTCAGTGCAGGTCAGCATGACGTTTCAGTGTGCTCAAGGTCCTGCGTTATTGAAGCGATAAAGCGCTTCTGGTTCGGTCGCACACCCCATAGGTCAGAACTGGTGATCTTTCTTGTGGGTGTCTTTGCAGCGCCAGAACCCAAAACACCATCATTCCCAGACGTGCCCGCACACGGCTGTCATCGGTTGAGGCTTTGAAGACAGGTTGATCGTCTCGAGGATGGATGTTGGGAATGATTGCTCTCAATTGAGGCTGGTCTTCTATCACGCCTGGTTTTAGGTCGATGTGCTGAATTGGTCGCCTGCGGTGCTTCCGGTTGTTTTTGTTGTACGTCAACTTGCCAGCCTTGCTTGTTGCCTTTTGGCTTCGATGGATGCTTGTTCCGTTGGCACTTCAACGAGGCGGAATCCTTCACCTTTGCTGCAATACAGCCTGGTTTGTCCAATCACAGCCTTGCCTCTCCATGTCTGAGCACAGCCAATTGGCCTCATCCCTTGTCTCGTGCAAGGTCCTGAAGGCGAACATGCTTGGACGGTTTTCCCAGTTCCTCAGCGACCACCATTGCGCATCAACTGATGCGTTCTGAATGGAACGTCACCACGATGAAGGCAATATTTCTAATACATTTGTTGAATTAACTTTAAATGAAAGAGCAAGTATTCAGTGAAGCCGCAATGATAATAATGTAGGCCTCACTCGTATCGCTTTGGTAAGCTGAATGCAAGAGTAAAGGTCTTGCTTGTTCATCGAGCCAATGATGAAATCGCTGCTCATCACTCTGCTTTCGATCAGTCTTGTGGGATGCTTTTATTCGTCTGAGCAGAAAGCAAAACAAGCCTGCGAAAAGTGGAGAATGAAGCGAGCTGAAGTTACGATTACTAGCTTCAGAGATGAGCAGCCAGCTCAACCAGTCGACAGAGCCAAAGAGTTGGAACTCGCTTTGAGTGAAATCGACAAGGAAGATTTAAGCTCTTATAGAGATGCCGAAAAGTTTCGCGCAGAAACAAGAGCATTCCAGATTGATTTTTTCGCTGCTCTTGTGGAGGAGGATCAGAAGGGTCTTGAAATGATTGATCATCAAGTCACTGCCCGCTGGTGCAGAACAGACAGCGCGATCAACCAAATCCTCGGTTATGAAAATAAAAAAGTTATCACAAGCGTCTGGCAGAATAAGCAAGGAGCCAAAGGTAAGGGTGAAGTGGCTAAGCGCTACCGTTATTGATTGCAGCAGATCATTGACCAGTGTTATTTGATGAAGTTAGTGGGGTGAATTGTTGCCATTCTCTCTGGGTACTATTTTGAGTTAAATGCTTCTGTCGCCGGCATCGCTTCGTTCTGTTCACTGGTGTTGGTCATCATTCCTTGAGCGATTGCCAGTAGGCCCACGAGTACGCCCAGAGATAAAGCGGTCAGTATCAGTCTTTTTGTGGTCATTGATCTGCACTTTTTTAATCAGCTTTGTTGCTTGCTTGGTAGTCTTTCTGTAATGCCAGGCCTGTCATGAACCAATTGTTTGCGGAAATTGCAAGAATTGTAGGCCTTGCTGTTTGTCTGCAGTTGTACGGTCTTGTGCATACTCTTGCGGCTAATTATGGTACCGATGAAAATAAGGCAAAGAAGATTGAAAGAGATGGTTTCTTCTCCAGTCATACCTGGAAGGTGGCGTTGGGAGGAGCTGTTTTCTTTTGGGTCTTGGTGTTCAACTGGGGTAAAACGTGTCTCAAGACTTAGATTTTAGTCATTGCCTGCGAGTGGCTTGATGTCTTCGACCTCTTTATTCTGTTGGCTGTGAATCTCTTCTTGCTCTTGGGGTCTCTGATCTTCGCTGACTCGCCGGTTTTTTAGTTCTTGGATGGAATTTGGAATAGTGCTTTGGCGTTTTCAGCTAACTGATGCCAGTCGGCTACATGCTCGGCATAGCCATTCCAAATGTTGTCTTCAATGCGAAGGCTAAGAATGACTTCTCCTGATTCAGATGTGATCTTCAGTCTGATTCCTCCATTCCGATGGAGAACCCATGCTCCATCGCCATTTTCTAGGTCGATAAGGGCATCGTGCTCTTCTTTTGTGATGCACTTAGTCGTTAATTTGTGTTTGGTGCAGTAATCAGCCAGTGCCATCAGTTCTGAAATTCCATTCAACCTGTGCATTCGCTGAATGGTTTGAAGTCTCTCTTCAATGCAGTTAGCGGTTTGGTGCCACTCCATATCGTTCCAATGGCTTTTCTCTTATTTAGCTATTACTGCTTGCTGGTTGAGTGCAACGTGAGAGCAGCCTCGGGCAGGCAAAAAAAAGGGTTCCCGGTATTCCCGAAAACCCCGTAACGACTGACGCCCCCTGATGGATTCGAACCATCGACCGACTGCTTAGAAGGCAGTTAGTCATACGTTCAATCGATTTGCATAATGGACTGAAATCACTGCCCAGAACCTCTGTCGCGGCTGAGGTCTTCCGAATTTGGGCCACACGTTGTCCAAGCGTGTCATGGCGTGTCCTGACTATTTGGGCCACACTTTGGGCCACACCCGAGCATTTGGGCCACAGTGGCGGAGCAGAAGAAAAAAGCAGTTGCCGTCTGGGAGCAGGCCCTGCGTCGCACTCTTAAGGCCGAGCACGGTAAGGGCTGGAGCCTCAGGGAAAGCCGTGGCCGGGCCCAGCTCGTTCAGATCCTGGAAGACCGCAGCAGGCGCAGCACCAAGCTCGACATTATTTGGGCCAGCAAGAATGCCCGGCTGATGCTTGAGGCCGTGGCCCAGCTTCGGGAATATCTCGATGGCGGCATGGACTGGGACAAAGCCGTCGCCGCGCGCACTGAGCTGACCGTCCACAGCACCGGCACCACGAAGGCCACCAAGCAGGTGGATTGGAATGCGGCCAGCGACCGATTCTTCGAGTCACGCTCTAACCGGCGCAGCAGCACTCTCAGTGATCTGCGGACCCGGCTGCGGCGAGTTCGGGAGGTGATGGCCAGCAAGCCCAGGGTTACCGATGGTCCAGGTTTGATGCGTCGCTATGCCGCGCTGCATTTTGCGGATTGTCCTCCCGGTGGCCAAGGCCGGAAGCGCCAACTGCAGGATGTGAGCGCCTTCCTGTTGTTCTGCTGCGACGACCTGGGATTTCCGGCGCGCTGGATGCCGTTGTCGACGGCCAAGCGTCAGGAGCTAGTGGGATCACCTCCCACTACCGGGAAGAAGAAAAAGCAACCGACTGTCCCTGTAATGCCTGAGGACTTCAGTTGGCTGCTGGAGCGGATGCTCGCGGATGGCAAGGAGCAGCTTTGGCTGATGACCGCAATGCTCGGATTCTTCGGGTTGCGCGAGGGCGAGATTTGCCTGCTCGATGTTGATGAAAGCGGAGACGTTTATGTGGGCGGCGAGCTGAAGAGGGACTTTCGTGCCCTGCAGTCCGCGGCAGAGAAGGAGGAGCGCCTCGCCTTGGGCCTCGATCTGAAGGGGCAGCCCGGCGAAGCCCGCAGGGTTGCTCAACTCTTCCTTTCTGGTCGAATTGGCCTCCCCCGCCCCGTAAAAACCCAGATTGATCGTGTGGCCGAGCGCAATAGTTACCGGGAGGTGGGTGCTGCTTACGCCCAAATCCTTCAGCGATACAAGCCCTGGCAGCAATTAGTTAAGAGGAATCCAGGATTGCGACCGTATGGATTGCGGCATGGTTGGGCATGGAGGGCGCATAAATATTCAAGCCGCCCGCTTCATTACAGTCAGGCAGCGGCATTTATGGGCCATAGTGTTGAAACGCATCTCAAATATTATTCGAGCTGGGTTAACAAAAAGGAGCTGGAAGAGGCTGGCAAGAAGTACAACGAAGCCCTGCAATCTGCCTGAAGCTGCTAGGACATTCGCTGGCTATCACTGCGCGCAAATGTTGCGACGTGGCATGACATGTGTCATCGTTTTTTTGTGAAGTCGGGTAGTCGCTGCGCGCGGTCCGGTGGAGCGCCTGATCAAGTCATCTACAACTCATGGAGTTGCAGGCTCCCCATCGGCCCATTCCGACTCGACAGCATCTGACTCCACCTGATGGTGTCGATTACGCGGCTGCCGAGGCGTGGGTCCGACGACGTACCCGACAGAGGATCAACCTCAGCAATTACGTCTGGAAAGGTTCCGATGAAACGCGGAAGGGGCGCGAGCGTTTTCTGAAATTCGCCCGCGTCCTTCAAAAGGAACTTCTGCTCCATGAGCACTGGGATGGCACCCCACGCACCTAACGGTGCGTCTGCCCCATGCCCGAAGAACAATGGCTTCGAACGCCACAGGCTGCGATCGCCTGCGGTGTGTCAGAGCGAACCCTGAAACGCCTTCGCGGCGATGTCCTCGAGGAGGGCATCCATTACCAAGTGGGCTTCAGCAGCAACAGCGCCTACCTCTGGGAGGTGCGCAGCGTGCGCGAAAAGCTCGCCTGGCGTGGAATGATTCAGCGCACAGCCGCTGAGGTCATCCGCGAACAGGTGGGGGCATAAAAATGAGCCCCACACAATTTGCGTGGCGCTCACTCCCTGCCAAGGATGAGCCCAATTTAGGTGACCCACTGCCATCGGAGCAGTCGTGCACACAACCCAAACACCCCTCAGAGACTGACGTTGGGATGGCCCTCAGGGGTTGGTGTGGCCCAATCCGTGGCCCAGAGCGGAGGTGGCCATGATCACCGCCGAGATTTTTCAGCGGCTCGAACCACTCAGCAAGACAGACAGGCTGCTGCCTATTGGCAATGGCAAGGAATGGAAAGGACCTTTCTTGACGGATTGGCCCAACAAACCCGGCGTGTCGATAGAGCGGCTCAAAAGTTGGCGAGGGCTGAAGTCCATCGGCATCGCCATGGATCACCTCGTTTGCGCGGATGTTGATGGCATCACCGCCATTGAGCGGTTGCTCACTCTTGACCTGCTGGATCCTGAGCTGACCAATACCTGGCGGATTAATCGCGACAACGATCCCCACAGGTTCAAGTTGATCTGGCGGCCAACGCCAGAACAGCGCCGTGTGCTCCCGAAGCAGTACTGCGGCAAAGACCCCACCAAGCCTCCGGTCAAGGAAGGCAAGGAGGTCCTGCAGAAAGGCGAGGGAGTAGACCAGTTCGCTCTTCACAACGGCTCCCAGATGGTCGTTGTTGGTCGCCACTACACCGGCGGCAACTATTGCTGGCCCGATGGCCAAGGCCCGGAGGCGCTGGCCCCACTCCCATCGCAATGGTGCGACTACATCGTCGAACAGGAACGGGACTACCCCAAACCAGCAGCAGGGGCACACCGCACCGTGAGCACTTCGCGCGGTAACTGGATGCGATTAGCTCACTGCCCGATCTGTGGGCGCAACGAAAACACTGTTTGTCAGATCCACACCGATGGCGAAACCATCCGATGCTTCAAAGGCAGCACCTTCTACCCACCTGATCTCCAACCCGGAGAGCGCACAGGGGAGTGGAGATACAAGCGCGATCAACACGTCAGCTGGGGCGGTTTCGCCATCTTCACCAGAGTGCGACCAACCCTCACCCAACGGCTCCGCGATCGACTTACCCGTTGATCAGCTCAGAGAAGGGGAGGAGGGGGAAATCTCCAAGCCAACGGTGGGCCAGCTAGCCCTGCTGTTCAGCACCACATGGAAGGAGCGGCTTCGCTTCAACTGGCTCACCGAAATGATGGAGTTCGACGGCAGAGAGGTGCCGGAAGAACTGGTGAATCTGTTGTACGTGCAACTGAGCCAGGCCGACATCGGGATCAGCAAGAACGCCGCTATCGACGCGATGCTCTTCGCCGCCATGGGCAATGGCTACCACCCAATCCGGGAATATCTCGACAGATTGCTGGACGATGACGACATCAAGCCTGCAGACATTGACACGCTGGCGACGACCTACCTGGGCACTGGCGATCCGCTGTACGACGACATGCTCGCTGGCATGGTCATTGGTGCAGTGCAGCGGGTGCAAAACCCTGGCTCACAGATGGACTACTGCCTGACCCTGAAAGGGGAGCAGGGAGAGAAGAAGAGCACCTGGCTGGAGAGGCTCTGCGGGCATAAGGACTGGTACTGCTCCACCAAGCAGCACAACAACAAAGACCTGATGATGATCATCGGAACGAGCTGGCTGATTGAGCTGGCCGAGCTGGAAACTCTCACCGCCGGTAAGGAGGCGGGGGATCTGAAAGCGATGATCACCGACAAGGTTTGTCGCTATCGCAAGCCCTACGGCAAGGGGTTATCGAAAGAGCCACGGGGCTCGATCTTCGTGGCCAGTGTCAACAACACGGACTTCCTGCGCGATCCAACCGGCAACCGTCGTTTCTGGGTGATCCCCACCGGCCTTGCTGCCGGGGAGCATCTGGACCTGGATCTTGTGCGCCGCGACCGTGACCGCATTTGGAAGGCTGGCCATCTCGCCTATGAGGCGGGGCGGCTGCCAATGCTTAGCCCTGAGAACGAAGCCGAATCAGCACGACGCAATGCCGGGTTCATGGTGGAGAACGTCTTCACCGAACCACTACGGAAGTGGATCGAAGGTTTGGGTTGGCGGAACAATGGTCCTCACCATGAGTTCACCACCGATGAGGCCATCATCGGGGCAGAGATCTGCACCGAGATAGGAAAGATCCAAACGGGGATGCAGCGCAAGGTGGCGGAGGCTCTGCGTGAGCTGGGCTTCGAACTGGACAAACACCAGCAGACGGTGAAGGGGCGTAAGCAGCCACGCCGCTGGAGACGGACAGCAACCTCGGATGACCTCGGATCAGAGGAACCATCCGAGGTTGGCTAAACCCCAGCAAAGGCAACGGGTCCTGTCGATCAACCTCAGACCTCAATTCAAAAAAACAAAGTGGAGCTAGAGCTGGGAGCAACCTTCGGCGTTGCTGATCCGCAAGTATCCGAGCGAGGCCTCAATTCCTCACAACCCTTTGCAGGAACTGGGGTTAGTGCAACCTCGGATAAAAAATTGTCCGAGGCAGTTTCTCAGGATTCGATGTCATTCCATGCCAGCAACGCCTTGACGTTTGGTCCGGGCGTAAACGCCGGAACGATGTAGCTGAAGATGTTCATTTCGCTGCTGAGGTCTTGAAAGATCTCTTCCAGGTCCTTCTCCTCTTCGTTTGCGCCCTTGAGGTAGGTCTCCTTGTACTTCTCGGCGATGACGAACACGTTCATCACGAAGCGATACCGCACCCGATAAAAGATGCTTTGACCGATGGCCTGCTTCAAGCCATCCAAGCTGCCTGAGAGGTATTTGATTTCGATCGCGATGCCGTCATCGTTGATCGTGAGGTCAGGCCGGTGCTTCTTGCCAAAGAGGTAAACGCTGCGAACGGTCGTGTCCTTGTCCACTTGGGACATTATCTGTCCGTTCACGCGGTCGGCATTGGCATTGACTGAGGACATGAAAGCGAGTTCAAACTCGCGCTCTGACTTGCCTGTCAGGTTGAAGCGGGTGTTGTGGATGATCTTGTTCAGCGTCTGAACGTCATCCCAGACTTGACCCCTGCGATGACCTGTTTGAAAAGCCATATGACTGCGATCGTTTCAGTCAGTCTGCTTGCTGATCAAACATCGATGACGTTGGGGGTGCCTCCCTGTAGCTGCTCCAGGGTCTTTCGAATGGCGTTGTGCCTGAGCATCCTGCGAACCACGGGCTGACCTCCACCCCTTAGCGGTCTGATCTCAACAACAACCCACTGCGCGTGTGCCGTTGGATTCGCGTTGGTAAAGATGCAGACCTTTTGCTCCTGATCGTTCAGCAACCAGCCGATACCGTTCTTCGGTGCATGGCGATCAACAAGTGGGTGGTCCTTGTTTGGCATGCCGACGACAGTGAAGCGCTGATGTCTCAAACCGCCTTATGGCAAGTCCACGCACGGGCCTGGGGCATTGTCTCCAGCCCGTTTTCACTCGTTTGGGGGATGCGCCTTCACTACCGTTTCAACGAGTGTGTCTGCAGACACAAGCAGCCAATGAAAGGTCGTAGTCGTATTGCTATCGGTTCTGCTGTAGGCAGTCGTCTGGTTGAGGACGAAAACGTGATGATACCGATACCGCATAGCCAAGTTCTGCACTTGACAAAGGGACCCGAAAACGATCAGACATATAAAAAACAGACAAATATTCTCTACAGGAGGAGAAAATAATTGGGACAATCACCACGTCATTACGAGGAAACCGTAAGGGTATTTCCAATCCAATTAACCCGATGGATAGAAGGACAACCCGACCTGTCGTACCTAGTAAAAGCGGCAAATGACACCCAAGCTCTTTATACCACCAGCACTAACGAATTAAATATAGCCCCACTTAAAGAGGACGTAGTAAATAGACGTTTTGAAAGCAAAAGAGCAAAAATAAGAGATTTTTTCTGGCCTACAGCTCGCAGTATGCGTGGAGACTGCTACGGAACAAAAAGTTTTGATGACAGCTGCAATAGAGCTGCCAATACAATGGCAGGAAGTACATTATGGGATGCTGTCAGCACAGTTCCCTTCGTCCAGTTCGCACTAATAAATATTCTTGGCCCTGTCGCAATGCCAGCAGCCATAGGCGCATCTTTAGGGCTTATGGTTTTTTCGAATGGATGCGGAAAAACAGGAGCTAACAGGGCTAAAGGGAAATCGTTCATAGCCAATTGTGGCCTTGCCGGATTTATTTTTCTTTCTGTGGCCAAGACAGCCGCGTCGGGAATTGGTTTCGATATTCTTGTCAACAAAGAGGGAATAGCAAAGGAGTTCGCAGCCCAGACCCTGCAAGAGCAAATACAAAAGAGGCAGGATAAATTGAGTGAGCTTCAAACACTCTCAAATCCAAAACTAATTAACCTGCAAAACTCATGTGAGCCACTTCAAAACAAGATCAGGACCACAAGTAAAGAGCTGCAACCACAAACATATGAAACCTTGTATGTGCAAGCTTATGGGACTTATGCCCAGAAAACGTCGCTTATAGGCTTAACAAACAATCAAATACTTGAGAAGTATGGAGGTGTATCAGGGATTCCGGGAGTTTGCAACAGAGCAGATGCCCAGCTAGCGATAGACCTAAAGCAAGCTGACAAACTTCAAGAAATAATCGCGACCACAAATTCAAAAATAGGGACATTACCAGCAGTCAACATGCTTCAAGAAGAATTCCCCAAAGTGTTCAAAGATAAATTCAAATTAAATGATGATGACACTGTTGAAATCAGATCAGGCCAAGATGTTGTCAGCCAAGCTACACTTCAATTCTGGGAAAAACTAAACGATCCAAGTCGAATATCCGAAATAGGAACTTCACTATTTTGGATGGCTATAAGCGTAATTCTAAGCTTTTTTGCAACCTTATTCCTATGGGGCTTATCTCTAACCAAGGAAATGAAAATGTCTTACAACACAAGGCTGCTGAGATACAGGATGGAACTCTTGCAGTCGTACCAAGAAAATTTACCATTAGCACTTAAGCAACAGAGAGAAAGGCGTGCTCAAGAGACTAGATCTACGGGAGAACAGCAATGACAAATCAACAAGCATGGCGTCCACTTGGCGAACGGACTGTCGAGATTCAAAAAAAAGTTAAAGATTTATTCGAAAATTTAGCCGATAAGGAATTATTTGAAGCACCAATAGATTTATACGAACAGCAAGACTGGGGCTTACTAAATGATGGAGTCTTATATCGAGGACTTATTGAATCGGCAAGAAAAAGCAAGTGCTTGAGTGCAGATGAGATAAAGAAGCTTCAGCCCATGCCCGAAAGCGCTACTGAATATGGCGTTGAAGAAACTGCTGATGATGGGATAGAGGTTGTCCCACCTGTAGTCGACGAAATCGGTAATCCGTTACGGTGGTTTAGAGCAAACGCGCCGAACACAAAAGTCAAAAACGAAGCCGACGATGAATTTAGAATACGATTATTAGAACTATATATAGCTCACGTAAGCAAAACAGGCGAGACCTACTTTCCACCGCTTGAGGAGAAACTACGGACTAAAGCAGATTTTTATGATGAGTAAATGGAAAATCTATACTCCAATATTTCAGAAATAGGCCTCGTAATAATTGGATTACAGGCAACAGTTTTTGCTGCGATTATTCTTTCTGGAATTTATGCAACATCTAAGACCAAAACTCTAAGACGAAAATTAGAAGAAAGCCTTAGAACCTCAATTGATTGCATAAATAGTCAGAATGGAATGGAGAGGCTAGCTTCAGATTGTCGAACGAGATATGCTAACGCAGCTGAAAGAATAGAAAGTGTAGATTCAGAAGCAATTGTACAAAGTGAAATCGCACGATTTCCTGTAATTAGATTAGGAAAGGTTAAATGGACCTTTGAGCAAATGGATGAGCTTCTTCAAGGAGGCCCAGGCTTTTTAATAACCCTAGGATTAATTGGAACATTCTGGGGACTAATAGCTAATATGAGCGGCTTGTCGGATTTATTGTTGACAGGCGAAGGAATATCGAATCAAAAAGGACTGATTGAAGGCTTTTCAGAATTATTTCCAGCAATGGGAGCAGCCTTTGCGACAAGTCTCTTGGGAATATTTTTGAGTAGTTGTGTATGGATTTTGGGCATATTGCTGGGGATATCAAGAACAAAGGTCGTGCTTGAACAACTTTTAACTGGATATCTTGAGCAAGTAGTCCAGTCCAATTGTCGCTGCTACTCGTTAGTTGGTGAATCGATGGAAAGAATGGAGACATACTTAACGGAATACTTAAGTGCATTTTCGGATCATGTAGGAAAGAGTATTGAATTTTCGATCAACAGGTCCATTGAAAAACTTGTATGCAAGCTTTCCGATCAAGTCGATGAAACGGCTCGTTTTGTAATGGCGATAACAGATGGGGCAACCAAGTTGGAAGCAGCTGGCAAGCTCTTTGCTGGTGCGTCCGACGCACTGTCGGCCAGTGGATTCGCAACGGAATTCTCGAATAGCTGTGAGATGTTTATAGATCACACACGCTTGCTTGGACAGGCTTCTGGGTATTTACTTGATTCAGCGAAGGAACTTAAGCAAGAAATAAATACTTTGTCTTCATACATTGAATCCTCGAATTCAATGCAAGAAAAATCTCTTGAGAATTTAGATGAATCATATAAAGCTCTTGGCGAACATTCTGACCTGATGAGGTTCACAGTTAATTCATCGACTCAACATTTAAGCTCAGCAGTAGAAGCAGTAGAAGGAATACAGAAAAGAGGAATGACATGGCTTAGCATGCGAGCAAAAACAGACAGTAAGCTTTCTCAACTCAATGAAAATCTCACGCAACTAGTCATCAAATACTCAATCATCACCGATAAAATTATTCAGTCTAGTGAGTCGACCATAGATGCCTATAAAAAAGAAATCAAAGACCTCTCGTCCCAATCAGAAGAATTTATAGAGACGCTTAAGAGGCAAGAGCAAGATGCGATTGAAATCAAGCGAGGTCTATCGCAGATGGAGGAATTAGACCAAAGACTTCGAGATATTGAAACTAGAGAATGAAAAAGAGATTTAAAATTAGTTCGCAGAAGGATCATGTCACCTGGATGCCAATGACAGACATGCTTTCGAGTACATTGATGATTACCTTTCTCTTCATAGCCGTAAGCACAATCTTGAGAGCAATGAATGCCAAGCCGCCAATAATAAGTCTAGAAGATACGGAAGACTATAGATTCAGGACTGGTAGTTTTATTCTGAGTCAAAACTTCGAGGACACTCTTAAAGCAAAGGCAATCCCAAATATAGAAAGTACAATTAAATGCTACGGAATAGATACTATTGAAATTGTCGGACATACGGACGGTAGGCCTAGCACGCCTGGTGGAAATATAGATATGGCACTTGTGAAAGGATTTGAAGCTAAGGATATGAGCAAAGTAATACCAGGGAGCAATATTGATTTAGGGTTTTTGAGAGCGATGGCTGTACAAGACAAAATAAGTAACATATTGACAAAACGAGGGGTTAATAATATAGGTTTTAGAGTTCTCTCGGCAGGTAGTACTATTAATATAGATGGACGCTTTTCACCGGCAAAAAACAAAGACGATAAAGCGAGGAGAAGGATAGAAATTAGATTTTTAAGGAGATCAAAAACGCCCTTTATTCCAAAATGCTCCTAAGGCGATCCCAAGCCACTGCTATCCCAACCAGAAATTTGGTTTGATTTATTTTCGTCTTAATTGACGGTGCTCCCACGGCTTTTCATTAGGCATATAAATCCCCCAAATGCCCAGATTTAATTGACGCGCTTTGTCTTCTGCATAAATATACGCGGATTGATCACACTGATTTAAATATTTTCGGTAGGCATAAGCAGCTCCAATGCGTACAAGTTGAAGATTGATATTCTTTGAATTTACGTAGACTTCCGCTACTGTGCGGCCATATCTATCCTTTGCCTGCGTTTTTATAAAGAGTTTTTGATTGCTTATCAGCTCCTGAAGAGTTTTTGTTGACCAATCGCCACTTCTGCGTTGAGAAGTTTCTGGCGCATCAATACAAGCCAACCTAATTGTGATTTTCTTCCCCACCTTGTCTATGACGCGTATGGTGTCGCCATCTCCTACAGAAACCAACCTGACTGGTTCTTTCACGAACCTAGCTGTTTGACTTGAAGAGTTGTCGTCACCACGGTGACAGTGATAGTTACCATTCGATTTGTTTGTATGGCATCCCTGGGAATTTAAGCCTCCACCATGAGCTTGGACCGCAGGAACTGTTGCTAATATTGTTATTAGAAGATAAAAAATTGCAGTTTTATGTGTCAACTGATTTTCGTCAATAAAACCATCTCTAACAATACCAAGGTTTTTAAACAATCACAGTACGGAAATTCAGCGTAGCCTGCCGAATCGACCATAGTTGCTGCTGTTAACCCCGAGCCCTAGCAGCGAATCCAACTCACGACGGCAGCAAAACCGTTTGTGGGATAAGAATTTGAAATTAGCTCTGGAGATGCGGATTTCGACAACGATGCGAATCTCTTTGGGTTCATTCCTGGCCCCTGCATCGTTTCCAGGGCTTAGATGGCGTTATGCCGGATCATTCGCCTGCGGACCTGAAAAACAGCTACGAAAGATTGTTTTTATTGATGCTCAACCCAAAAAGCCAGCAGCTGCTCATAAGAAGGTGCCATCGGCGCATTATTGCGCACAAGGAAATCGACGATGTCTGCCTTGCGTTTGGCTTTGCTCCGGCCTGGCAGATTCATGCGGGTGGCAATTGCTCTCAGCTCAGGAATCTTGAGGCTTTGAAGCTCCTGTGCTGATGCCGGTGGCAGCGACCGGAAGTGTGCAGGCGCGAGTTGTTTCGCTTCGATGGCACTACGAAGCTCCTGCAGGCCTGCTGCAGTGTCTTCGATGTGTTGACCAACGAGGCGTGCGAGCTTTCGATCGGTCTCGTTGACCGCCGCTACTGCTGCCTTGAGATCACTGGCCAGACCCATCGGTAATCACCTTGGGAGCGGTACGCGCACCTTGGCGGGAATTCCGAAGGAATGACATGAACCGGCTGAAAGCTGCAAACAGCTTCTGCCAGCTTGCGAGACCGCCCTTGAAATCCTCCATGGCAAGTTCGAGATCGTCGCCAGCACGCTCAACAACCTCGAGTGACTCGGCATATTGCTTCAGGATTTTGTTCAGCTCAGCTTTCTGTTGAAACAAAAGGCCTGACTGCTCAGCAAAAGCTCTGAGCCTCTCCTGCTGTTCGACGACGATCGCGAGCTGCCTGTCTCGATCTGCCCTGATCTGACCACGACTGCGGTTAATGCTGATTGCTGTCTTCCGCAGGTCGTTGTACGTCTTCCGGAGCACCTGTGACTCGGGGTTTTGCGGGAACCGTGGCTCAGTAATCGCTTCTGGCTTCATGCGACCTACGAGGGGGTGTGTGACCGTACAGCGATGAATGCTGTGATTCAAGAGCAGGTGTGTGGTTTTTTAAAACGCTGCGTCAAGACCGACTCCGCTGGAAGCGGTGTCCGGCTGTTGAGTTGACCCCCAACCCAGTCATCCAATCCAGCTGACGTACGCAACTCACAACCGCTCCAGGATTCTTCTGCTTAATCGCCTGACCAGTGGCTGCCATCAGCATCTGGATAGACCACGACAGAAGCTCCTGTCGATCAATTCCGGTCTTATCGATGTCGAGCTTGATCTGCTGCCAGGCCCGCTTGAGTAGCTCGTAACTCAGAGAGCGACGGACCCCCCATGTTTGTCCGGCATATGCCAAACACTCGGTTGTTGTCGTCCCCTCCAGGATCATCAGCTGGAGTTGCTCGACGCGAGCGGCGGTTTCTGCTGCGGTGGCTTTTGGCATTGCCCATCAACCCTGGAAATCCGCTGGACCAACCAGCCTGTTCTTCTCGACGATAAGGCGGTTTGGGCCACACTTTGGGCCACGAAAAGTGTCAACCAATCAAAAAGGGCTCCCGGCGTCGCTGAGAACCCTTGCTGTAACTCACGCCCCCTGATGGATTCGAACCATCGACCGACTGCTTAGAAGGCAGTTGCTCTATCCAGCTGAGCTAAGGGAGCCTTCTGGGCATTCTTGCAGTCAAACCAAAGAGCTGCATCTAAGGTTGAAGGCTGCTCAAATTGCTCCATGGCACCCAGCCGGCTTACTGACAGTCAAAAGCATGAGCTTTTAGTCCGTTATCGCGCCGGCGAGTCCAGCGCTGCCCTCGCTGCGTTTTACGGATGCAGTCCCAACACGGTCAGCCGCACGGTTCGCGCTCTGCTGACTCCAGAGCAATACGACGAACTCAAGTCAGTGCGCGCTCGCGCTGCCACAACCACACCCGAGGCTGATCCCCTGGCTGCGCCTGAGCTGCCTGAAGCTGCAAATGGTCCTGGTAAGCAACCCTCTGAACGGCTTGTTGAGCCTGAGCAGTTGGAGGCAGAAGACGGCGATGGCAGTGCGCCGCTCGCCCTTGATGATGCCGACGATTTTGGAGGCGACGATGCTGATGATGTCGGGGATGACGAGGCCTTCGATGGGCCATCGGATGATGCCTTTCAGGAGATCGCCGTTCTGCCTGTGGATCTGCCGCAAGTCAGCAGGGAGCAGGTCAGCTGTCGACCTTTTGCCGCCGGCGTGCTCCCCGACAGTGTGTACATGCTGGTGGACAAGACCGTTGAGCTGGATCCAAGGCCGCTCAGTGAGTTCCCTGAATTGGGTGTCCTGAATCCCGAGGAGCTGGTCCGCCAGGCCCTCTGCCTGTATTCCAGCCCACGCTCTGCAAAGCGTCAGTGCGGACGCAGTCAGCGCGTGATCAAGGTTCCTGATACGAAGGTGTTTGAGAGCACGTCTCGCCACCTGCTAGCCAGGGGGATCACCCGCCTCCTGCTCGAAGGCGCCCTGTATTCACTCGACGCCTGATTCAACGTTGTGAGTTCGGCATTAACACCACTGCGAGGCTGCCACCGCTGATCACTCCCAGCACAGTGCTGACGCCAACAATGAACCCTGCAGGGAGTGGGGCTGTCGTGCCAACGCCCAGTTTCAGCCTGTAGCGCTCACTCAGGTTCTGTGCTCCAAGGCAAAGCACGACAAGCAAGGCGACACTGCCGCCCAGGGTGATCAGCAGCAGTCTCAGGCGCAGCAACATGCCGCGGGTTCCGCGAAACTTTGCTCAGTCTGCCTGTTTCTGCTCCTCATGCAGTAGTGCGTAGAGCTCGCGTCGTGATCGTCCGGCGCTCTTGGCCAGATCCTTCGCTGCATCACCGGGCTTCATGCCTTGCTCGATCAGTGCTGCCAGTTGCTCGCGGCATTGAGCGTCATTCATGGCGACTTGCTCCTGTTGCGGAGCCCCACCCAGCACCAGGGTGAATTCACCCTGGGGAGGGTGTTCTTTGAAATGCGTCAGGGCCGCGATCACGGTTGGTCCCACCTGTTGTTCATGTCGCTTGGTCAGTTCACGGGTCACCTGCAGAGCCCGTTGATCACCACAGAGTTCCTGGAGTTCTTCCAGCAGTTTCAGCATGCGATGGGGGGCCTCGTAAAGCACGGTGGTGCGTTGTTCGGCGACCACTGCTGCCAATCGTTCGCGTCGCTCGCGCCCCTTGGCAGGCAGAAACCCTTCAAAGCAAAAGCGGCCACTGGGAAGGCCACTGCTGACCAGCGCTGTGGTGGCAGCGCAGGGGCCGGGAATGCAGATCACGGCATGGCCGGCTTGTCGTGCTGCAGCTACAAGGTCTTCTCCAGGGTCACTGATCCCGGGTAATCCGGCATCGCTAATCACGGCAACGCTGTGGCCGCTGCTGAGTTCATTCAGCAACTGGGGAATGCGGCTGTGCGTGTTGTGCTGATGAAAGCTGCAGCGGCGCGCTTTCGATCCCAGGGCTGTGAGCAGTTGTCCGCTATGGCGGGTGTCTTCGCAGGCAATTGTGTCTACGGCGATGAGCAGTGCCCGTGCTCTCGGTGAAAGGTCACCCAAATGACCGATCGGTGTGCCAACCAGATACAGAACACCAGCTTCCGGTTCGGCGCGCTGCTTCACAATGGCTCCGCCCAGATCACTCCATGATGCCGACTGCGATGAACCTGCCTGCCGGCATCAGTCAGGACAGCCTCCTAGAGGCACTGCGCCCTCTCTGCTGGGGAGCTGCAGACATCCTGCGGGCCTATGCCCGCGGTGAGCAGCCTCCCCATGGCTTTTCACGGGCACTGAGTGTTGACCATGGTGGTGAGGGACCTGTGTCTGCGGCGGATCTGGCCGTGAATCAATGGTTGCTGGAGGGTCTGCATGCAGCGTTTCCTGATGCTGGTTGGACCTTGCTCAGCGAGGAGACGGCCAAGGAGCAACTCACGGAGGGCGAGCCATTGCCTGCTGAATGGCTCTGGATTCTCGATCCTCTGGATGGCACCAAGGATTTTTTGCAAGGCACTGGTGAATATGCGGTGCATCTGGCGCTGGTGCAGGGTCAGCGTCCGGTGCTGGGTGTGGTGTTGCTTCCGGAGGCGGATGAGCTGTGGTTCGGTCTGGTGGGTGATGGCAGCTGGTGTGAAGATCGGACCGGTCAGCGCAGCCCCGTGCGCTTCAGCGACCGCAGTGCTGAGGGCGAACTGATCATGGTGGCGAGTCGCAGTCATCGGGATGATCGCCTCGAGCGACTGATCGCGGCTCTGCCTCTCGCCGGCTCCAAGGCAGTCGGCAGTGTGGGCTGCAAGGTGGCCACCATCCTGCGCGGTGAGACCGATCTCTACATCTCGCTCTCAGGCAAGAGTGCTCCCAAAGACTGGGATATGGCAGCCCCTGAGGCCGTCTTGCTGGCGGCTGGTGGTGCCTTCACCCATGCGGACGGTCGACCGCTCTCTTACAACACCGGTGATGTGCGTCAGGCGGGTTGTCTGATTGCCAGCCATGGAAAAGCCCATGCCGCGCTTGAAAAGCGAGCGGCAGGGGCCATGCAGACAATCGATCCTGGTTTTCAGGTCTGAGGCGACCCCTCAGGAGAGGGGCGCAACAGGTGTTGGAGCAGGTTCCGGCTCCGTGTCTTCGCCGTTCTGGGGTACACCGCGCAGGGTCAAGTTGATCCGGCCGCGGTTGTCGATTTCGCGGACACGAACGGTGACCTCGTCGCCCACCTTCACCACGTCTTCCACCTTCTCGACCCGAGCCTCTGACAGCTGGGAGATGTGGATCATGCCCTCCTTGCCAGGAAGGATCTCCACAAAGGCGCCGATTGGAATGATCCGGGTGATCGAACCGCTGAACACCTCGCCCTCATTCACCTTGCGGGTGAGACCTTCGATGATCTTCTGAGCTTCGTCAGCCGCCGCACCGTCATGGGACGCGATGGTGACAATGCCGCTGTCTTCGATATCGATCTTGGTGTTGGTGCGCTCGGTGATGCCTTTGATCGTGCGGCCACCAGGACCAATCACGGTGCCGATCAGTTCCGGGTCAATGCGGAAGCTGAGCAGGCGAGGGGCATGGGGTGACATGCCATCACGGGGGGTGTCAATCGCCTCCAACATCTTTTCGAGGATGTGGAGACGGGCAGGACGCGCCTGGTTGATGGCCTCGGCAATGGTTTTGATCTCCAGACCGGTGATCTTCATGTCCATCTGCAGGGCGGTGATGCCCTTGTCGGTGCCGGCCACCTTGAAGTCCATGTCGCCGAGGAAGTCCTCGATGCCCTGGATATCGGTGAGGATTCGAACCTCTTTGCCCTCTTTGATCAGACCCATGGCGGCGCCGCTGACGGGTGCTTTCAAGGGCACTCCGGCGTCCATCAGGGCCAGGGTGCTCCCGCACACCGAACCCATTGAGGTGGAGCCATTGGAACTCAGCACCTCACTCACCACCCTCACCACATAGGGGAAGGTGTCCTTCGCTGGCAGCACGGGCAAGATGGCCCGTTCGGCAAGAGCTCCATGGCCGATTTCGCGCCGGCCAGGGGAGCGCATCGGTTTGGTCTCGCCCACCGAGTAGGGAGGGAAGTTGTAGTGATGGAGGTAGGTCTTCTCCGTGTTGGGGTTGAGATCGTCCATCTCCTGGGCATCGCTGGGTGTGCCCAGGGTTGCGGTCGACAGCACCTGCGTGAGGCCGCGCTGGAACAGGCCAGAGCCATGCACTCGCTTAGGCAGCACGCCGGCGGCCGCGCTGATCGGACGCACCTGATCGAGACTTCTGCCGTCAACACGCTTGCCGTCCTTGACGATCTGCTGACGCATCAGCTTCTTGGTCAGGGCTTTGAAGCTGGTGGGCAGTGCTTTGCCGTTGCCTGAAACCAGCTGACGGACAGGGTCGGAGTCCTTCAGGCCATCAATGGTTTCCCCTGTTTGATCACGGATGGCATCGAGCTTTTCGTCGCGCTCAGCTTTGCTTTGATCAAATTGGCTGAGCACATCGCCAATCGACTTACTGCAAGCCTTCTCCAGATAAACCGGCAGGGTGGTGTCTTCGCTGGGAGCCTCGGGCTTCACCTGCTCGATTCCAGCGTCTTTAAGGATCGATTCCTGAGCCTTGATCAGCTCACAGACCGCTTCGTACCCGAAGTCGATCGCTTCAATCACATCCCCTTCAGGCAGCTGATTCGCCCCGGCCTCCACCATCACCACACCATCAGGGGTGCCTGCCACGACCAGATCGAGATCTCCGCGTTCGATCTCTCGGAAGCTGGGGTTGAGCACAAAGTCGTCGCCCAGGAGGCCGACCCGTACCGCGGCCATCGGTCCCTGGAAAGGAATGCCCGCCAACAGTGTTGCCATTGAAGCGCCAGTCACCGACAGCACATCCGCAGGGACGCGCTCATCGAGAGACATGCAGGTGGCCACGATTTGGATGTCGTCTCTCATCCAGCTGGGGAAGAGAGGCCGCATCGGCCTGTCGATCAAACGGCAGATCAGTGTGGCGCGCTCGGGAGGTCTGCCCTCGCGGCGCATGAAACTTCCTGGAATGCGCCCTGCTGCGTAAAGGCGCTCTTCGTAGTCGCAGATGAGGGGAAGGAAATCGATGCCTTCGCGCCCTTTGGATTGGGTGGCTGTGACGAGCACCGAAGTGTCACCGCATTCGATCATCACCGAGCCACCGGCCTGGGGGGCATACCGCCCCGTGGTCAACCGAATCTCCCGACCGTCAAAGGAGATCGACTGTGTCTGACCTTGCACTGTTGTTTATGTCTTTCTGTCAAGGTTGATTCTGGCACTTCACAGGATTGAAACGTCAATCCCACTGAATCCAATTCGAATCGCTCTGTGACATCCATCAAAAAAGGAGGTGTTCAAACACCTCCTCAACTGCATCACTTTTGAGCAAACTCTCGACAAATCACCAGCTGGACTTCACCACGCCAGGAAGCTCCCCTTTGTGGGCACGCTCGCGCAGTTGATTGCGGCAAAGCCCAAAGTCGCGATAAACACCCCTGGGTTTGCCCGTGGCCCAGCAGCGGTTGCGCATGCGGGTGGGTGCACTGTTGCGGGGAAGTGCCTGGATCTTGCGATGGATCTCAAGGCGCTCCATGGGGTCCTGCGCTGCGTTGAAGGCGGCCATCAGGGCAGTCCGCTTGGCTGAGAAGCGCTCAACCATCTTCTTGCGCTTCGCATCGCGGGCGATCATCGACTTCTTGGCCATGCAGCGAGTGAAAAGGAGCAGTTCAATCAGCAACCATACAGTTTCATTGGCCAATCAATTGACGCACCACAGGTAACTGGCTCGTGTCACGCACGATCAGCAACACACTGAGGCCGAGCACCAACAGCAGGCTGGACTGCATCACAGCCAGCTGAAACCGTTCCGGCAGTGGGCGTCCGCGCAGACCTTCGAGCAGGAGAAACACCAGCTGTCCGCCATCGAGCAGCGGCAGGGGCAAGGCGTTAAGGACGGCCAGGTTGATCGAGATCAGCGCCAGAAACAGGGCGAGACCCGAGCCTCCCTGGCTCGAGAGCTGTGCTCCCATTTCCACAATTTTCACGGGGCCTGAAACCTGCTGAGCGGTGGCACCGAAATTGGTGAACAAGCCTGCATAGCCCGACACCGTTCTGCTGAAGAGCCCGCCGAACTGTTGGCTAGACACGCTGATCGCTTCCAGCAGCGAGCGCACGGGACGGGTGGAGCCGCTGACGACTTCCTGAAGCTGGGCGCCGATACGACCGACACCCTGCTGGTCGGCTGGCGTCAGCTGGAGCGGCGTGAGCACATCGTTACGCAATACCTGCAACTTGAGCGGCTGACCAGGGCTGTTGCGGATCGGGTCGACGGCGGCCTGGACGGCCGGCTCTCCACGGCCGAGATCAATGGCGTCGATCGACAGGATGCGGTCGCCAGGTTTGAGTCCAGAGAGAGCTGCCGGTTCACCGCCTTGCACGCTCATCACCATTACGCCTGGTCCTGGTTCTCCAGGAACTCCAGTGGTGGCGGTGTGTCCCACAAGAACCAACCAGGCCAGCAGCAGATTGGCCAGCACGCCAGCGCTGATCACCAAGATTTGCTGAGGAATCGGCCGGTTACGCAGTAGATCCGGATCATCTTTGGGAATGTCGCTCTCTTCATCGTCTTCGGGGAATGAAACGAATCCACCCAGGGGGAGCAATCGCAGGGCGTAGGTCACGCCCCCCTGCTCGGTTTTGAGCAAGGCCGGCCCAAATCCCACGGAAAAGCCGTTGACGCGAATGCCCTGCAGTCGGGCAGCCAGGAAATGGCCCGCTTCATGAATGACGATCAACAGCCCCAGAGCCAGCAGTGAGGCCAGAACGTTCATAGAACCCGTTTCAGTCGGCTCATTCTGGCTGGATTCTGTCCCCACCGAAGTAAGGCACGAGTGCCTGAGGCAGCAACACACTTCCATCGGGCTGCTGACCGTTTTCAAGCAGAGCTGCCATGGTGCGGCCGATCGCCAGACCACTGCCATTCAGGGTGTGCACCAGACGGGTCACTTTCCCTTCCTTGGTGCGGATCGAGGAACGCCGTGCCTGGAAATCACCGCAGACGCTACAACTGGAGATCTCCCGGTAGGCACCGGCGCCTGCGAGCCACACTTCAAGGTCGTAGGTGCGCGACGCGGAAAATCCCAGATCACCTGTGCAGAGTTCCAGCACCCGGTAAGGCAGTTCCAGAGCCTGAAGCACCGCCTCCGCATCCGCCGTGATCTGCGCGTGAGCTTCCGCTGAGTGGTCGGGGTGCACAAACCAGTACAGCTCCACTTTGTTGAACTGGTGCAAGCGGATCAGTCCTCGGGTGTCTCGGCCGTAACTCCCCGCTTCCCTGCGGAAGCACGGGCTGTAGGCCACGTACTTCAGAGGCAGTTGATCTCCTGGAATGATTTCGTCGCGATGCAGAGAGGTGACAGGAACTTCTGCCGTGGGCGTTAGCCAGAGATCGTCCTCAGCACATCGGAAGCTCTCCTCGGCAAACTTCGGCAGCTGCCCTGATCCTGTGAGACTGGCGCTATTCACCAGTACAGGTGGAAGCACCTCTCGGTAGCCCTTGCTGCCATGCAGGTCGAGCATGAAGTTGATCAGAGCTCGCTCCAGGCGAGCGCCCTGGCCGAACAGGGTCACAAATCGGCTCTGGGCAATCCGCACGGATCGCTCGCTGTCCAGCAAGCCAAGACGGTCAGCGATGGCCCAATGCTCTTCCAAGCCCTCTTGTTGGCGTGGGTTGCCCCAGCTGCGCACTTCGATGTTGTCGTTTTCATCCTTGCCATCAGGGCTGTCGGTCGATGGCAGGTTGGGAAAGGTGAGCAGCTGTTCCTTCAAGCGTGAGGCAAGCTGCTTCTCCTCGTCCTCGAGAACGGACACCTTCTGCTTGATGGCGTTGCCTTGCTGACGCAGATCGGCGACTTCGGCCCCCTTGGGATCGGCACCGGCTTTGATTTTTTGCCCGACATCCTTGCCGATGCGGTTGCCCTCCGCCTGCAGATTGCTGCGCTCTTGTTCGAGATCCCTTTGATGCTGTGCGATCTGCTGCAGAGGGCTGAGATCTACATTCAGGCCTCTGCGCCCCAGCTGAGTCGCAATCAGCTCAGGGTTCTCTCGCACCAGACGCTGATCGAGCACAGGGGTTCGGATGATCGCGCCGGCAGCCTAGGCGTCCGCTGTCAGCGCTCTGTTTGCGCTCAGAAAACCTGGCCAACCATCACAGCCGCCACGGCTGAGAACAGGGTGATTCCGAGAGCTGTGACTGGGTTCTGGCCTTGAGCGACGGCAACCGTGGTGATCACCCCGGCTCCAAGGCAGGCCGCTGCCAATTGGGTGGTGAGTTCAGAGGAACGGTTCAATTCCGGTCTTTCGGCAGTTCCTGGAACTTACGGAGCCTGACTGGGTTCGTCTCGGGTTGAGGGGGTGGATTGTTACGCCGCGTCAGGGTTCGTTACGGCTCGCAATGATGCGGGTCTGGCTCGCCCGGCGCTGGCCCATTGCTTGAGGCTTTCCATTTGCTCTCTAGCCGTGCGTGACAGGGGCACAAGTTGCGATGCCGCCAGGATCATGTCGCTTTCCGTGAGTTCACGGATTTCGGCGAAGGCAAGGTGCATCGCTTCAATCACCACCTGTTCCAATTCAGCGCCGGAATAGCCGTCCGTGCGATCGACCACGGTTGAAAGCGGTAGATTGAGGCCAGGGCGACGCCGTTGCAGGTGAAGGCTGAGGATGCTCAGACGCTCCTCTCTTGACGGCAGATCCAGCAGGAAAATTTCATCAAATCGTCCCTTACGCAGTAGCTCCGCTGGTAAACGCTCCACACCGTTCGCTGTGGCCACCACAAACACCGCAGAGCGTTTCTCTGCCATCCAGGTGAGCACGGTGGCCAGAACACGCTGACTGGTGCCTCCGTCACTGCGGCTGTCATTGCCAAATCCCTTGTCGATCTCATCGATCCAGAGAACGCAGGGCGCCATCGCTTCCGCCCGCTGAATCATGTCGCGGGTTCTGGCTTCACTGGCTCCAACCAGTCCGGAGAAGAGTCGGCCCACATCCAGTCGAAGAAGAGGCATCGACCAGCTATGGGCGATTGCTCTGGCTGTGAGGGACTTGCCGGTGCCCTGAGGTCCCACCAGGAGCACTCCTCGAGGCAGGGGAAGTCCGAAGCGGCGTGCATCGTCGTTGAAGGCTCTGTGTCGTTGATCAAGCCAATGCTTGAGTGTTTCGAGCCCGCCGATGTCGCCAGGTGTTGCATCGGTTCGGCAGAACTCCAGCACTTCGCTGCGGGCCAGGGAAAGCCGTTTCTCCTCCAACACATCCACCAGGTCCTCGCGGCTGAGTGATCCACGTTGTGCGAGTGCTTTGGCGGCCACATGCCTCACCCTTGCTTCGCTCAGGCCGCAGCAGGCATGAGTGAGTTCCTCGAGCACATCAGCCTCCAGGGCCCGACCGCTGGCTCTGGCGATGTTGGCCAACAGTGTTCGCAACTCCTGTTCCTGGGGCAAGGGAAGGTCCATCAGCGTGAGGGCTTCATCCAGGTCGGCTGGGGGCGTCCATTGCCCGCAGGTCACGATCAAGGTGTGTGGCGTGGTTCGCAGTTGGCTGGCAAGGTTCCGCAGCATGCGGGCGATTCCCGGGTCTTCACAGAACCGGTGCACATCCTTGAGCAGCAGCAGGGTTGGACTGGAAGGGGAGCGCTCCTGTAGCCACTGCAGCACCGCCATCGGCTGTCGGGCACCCAGCTGTTCCTGGCCCAAGGCGCCACTGAGGCCTCCCACGAAATCCCAGCAGGTCAGTGTGCGATCGGGAAGTCGCTCCGAGGTCTGGCGCAGCAGCGTTTCCACGCGCTCTTCCTCATGGCTGCGGATCCAAATCAACGGTGTGCCTGACCGGATCAAGAGATCCAGCTGTGCGATCCAGTTATCGGTCATGGTTTGTCCCGTTGTGTTGCATCGACGCCTGCAGATCCTTCAGGGCCTGCCAGCGGGGATCAGGAGTTATCTCCTTGCTGGTTGAGGAAGCGTCCGATGGTGTTTGCGGCATTCCTGGGCAATGCTCCCCGCAGCGATTGACGACTGACATCTGAAGGCTGAGCTGTTCGAACACCCAGCGTTCCGGTTCGAAATCAGCGCGTGGGTTCAGGCACTCCATAAGGCCATCGGGAGACGTCGGGTCGAGCCCTGCTTCGGCGAGATGATCGTCGCTCGGTTCCTGGCCCAGCCAGATCAGTTCCTTGGAGACAGCGTTGAGCTGTTGGTTGAAATGACCGAGACAACGGTCGCAGCGCAGGCAGACGATGGTCTGCACTGAACCTTCAACCTCGAGGAGGTTGCCGAGATGTTCTGCCCTGAGAGTGCCTCGCACGGGTGTGAGGCTGGGCATCTCATCGAGTTGACCATCCACTGACCAGACCCTGGAGGTTCCCAGAGCTTGTAGCTCCCTGAGCGGTACCGGCTCAAGGCCGGGAATCATTTGTTGCCGCCCTTTGGCTCGAAAGGCAAGCGGCTTCCAGGAAAACCACCGGCGGCGGCTGGTGCGGGTTGCTGCTTGAGCTGTTCGTCCAGGATGGCCTGCAGATTGTCCGGTAAAGCTTCACGAGTCAGCAGGAAGGTCTGCAAAGCCTGGAAGATATTGGCGATCACCATGTAAAGCAGAACGCCCGCCGGCAGAGGGAAGAACAGAAACATTCCCGTGATCATCACCGGGGTGATCTTGTTGGCTGTGGACTGCTGCGGATTCGCAGGCATGCCCATCCCCGACAGCAGCTGGGAAATGAACAGGCTCAGACCAAAGGAGCCCACGAGGATGGCGATATCCCAGTTGACGGCTCCGTCGGTGTAGAAGCCCACCTGTCCAAGAGCCTTGATGAACAGGAAACCGCTGCGGGCGGCCAGACCGGGGATCTTGCCTTCAACGGTCGCGTCACCGGGAGCCAGCGCTGTGATCTCTCCGGCTTCGGAGACCGACACGATCGATTCGCCTTTGGTGACCGTCCAATCAGGAAGGAAAGACTTGCCGTTCTCGACCTCGTCCAAGACCTCTGAGAACGCCTCTCCGCTTTTGGTCTGGAGCTGGATCTGGACGCTGTCACCGGTGCCGATCTTGGTTCCACCGGGCAGGCTGGCGATCACGGGGACGTGATCAGTCTCCGTGACGAAGATCGAATGGCTCGCACTGCTGAACGGTTTTGGCTCCACCGCCGCGATTTGCTCGGCGGGCAGCACTTTGAGATTGAGGGTGTAGGGAACGTCCGCGAACGGTGACCCACGCAGCGTGGCGAACAACGCAAACAGGATCGGCATCTGCACCAAGAGGGGCAGGCAACCAGCCAGCGGGCTGCCGAACTCCTTCATTAATTTGCCCAGCTCCTCCTGCTGTTTCTGAGGGTTGCTGGCAAAGCGAGACTTGATCTCGGCCTGCCGCTTCTGCATCACCGGCTGGGCGATGCGCATGCGCCGTGCGCTGCGGATGGATCCTGCGCTGAGCGGAAACAGAGCCAGGCGGATCACCACCGTGAGAGCCACGATCGCGAGCCCGTAGCTGGGCACCAGTCCATAGAAGAAATCCAGGATCGGCAGCAGCAGATTGTCGGAGATGTAACCGATCACGATGGCGTTCCGATGGGCGGTGAAGGGTGATGCCAGTGTGCAACAGCGTCGAGGCCGTTGCGTTGACGTTCAGGATTAGGCAGCGAAGCCTTTGCTTGGAATGCTGTCAGTGCTGGAACCGTTGGATTCGGGCCTGCTCTTGATGCGTTCCTGGATGTAGGTCTCGACCTCACGGAAGTTCGGCATCGAACGAAGCTCCAGTCGTGATCCATCCGTGAGCACGAGAACCATGTCTCCCCATGCGCCAAAACCACGGGGTACGCAGCGCACCTCGCGGATCTGGCTGTAGACCACCTGGCTGCGGTCCTTGCCCATCCAGCCGCCGCTTACGGAGACCCGTCGACTGGTGATGCGGAAGCGCAGCCACAGAGTCCTCACGATGGCCCCCACGGTGAATGGCAGGCCAATCAGGGTGAAGCCCAAAAGAACGTTGAAGATGAGATCTCCTTTCGCAGGGCCGCCCTCGTAGAAGGTTTCTTCCTGTATTGAGCTGGTCATGACTTCAGGCCCGCCTGTACAAGCAATCTGTCGCATTCTTCCAGCAAGTCGTGATCCTCTGTGGCTGCTCCAGGCTTCAAACTGACCAGAAGCCAGGCGCTGGCGTGTTCTGGTGCGTGTTCGAATCTTGAACGCAGATGATCGTGCAGGCGTCGCCTCAATCGATTCCTGATCACGGCGCGCTTACTCACCTTGCTGCTGATCACCACAGCCACTCGGCAGGTTGCAGGACTGCTCGGGCTGACCGACCCCTTCGGAGTCGCCGGTCGTTTGAGCAAGGAATTGTGGGCTGATGCCCTTCTCAGCACCATCAAGGTGCCGTTGAAGCGTTTGCCTTTCCGATGCAGATGGTCAAAACAGCGATGGCCGCGCAGACGCATGGATGCCGGCAAAACCATCGCAGCAATCCGAACGAATCAAACGGACAGGCGTGAGCGTCCGCGCTTGCGGCGGCTGCGAATCACGCGACGTCCAGTGTGCGTACGCATGCGCACTCTGAAACCGGAAACGCGCCTGCGCTTGCGACTTGTGCCTCCGAGGGTTCGTTTCGTCATGGAATTTTTCCGGCACCCGGCCTTTCGTCAAGGAGCGAGTTTATCAGCCGGGGTCAGTCGATATCCACAAGCCAGCTGCCGAGGTAGCCAGATATGGGAACGTCTCCGGGGGCTTGCGCCAGGGCATTGAACTGGAACATTCCCCCCTGGCTCGGGTTGAAGACGTTCATCACGACGGCGTAGGTGCCGCCAGTCGGTATCGGAGTGTCAGGAAAAACTTCTATGGCCGTTTGTTTCTCGTTGACTTCAAACACCGCCGGAAGAACTTCTGTGCATTTGCTTCGAGCGAGCACTCCTCCCATCTTCATCTTGCAAAGGGATAAAGCTTCCGGACGGATTTTTGCATCGAAATAACTGGGAACAGTGATGCTTAGCTTGAGGATCGCGGTCTTGCGATCCTTCTTGCGCAGCATGAAGTAGTACTCCGAGCGATCACTTCGGCGTTGGCTGCTTTGTACGAAGTAGAGCTTGCGATAACCAGCGTCTGTATCCCATCTGAATTCCAGAAGGGAAGGTGTGTTCTGTGCAACGGCAGGCTTGATCAAGCTTGGCAGCAGAGCCGCTCCGCTGATGATTCCGCAGCCGATCAGAGCTGTCACACCAGCACTGAGTTTTGAAGTGGGAGGAAAAAGTCGTTTCATCGTGATTCCGGAGCAGTCGGCGCGAATGCCGTGAGTCGTGAACGGATTGTCCTGAGAATCTCCCGAATGCAGGTGCTTCGGGGGTCGGCCCCTGATCTGTCAGTTGTGACCAGATCGGTCCGGGCGCAGACGTGCGGCTGTCCTCAGGTACGGATGGTGCAGCTGCCGATCAGCAGGAATCCAGGCGTGGGCGAGTAGCCGGATGCAACGTGCAAGATCCCCCGGGACAACCATCTGCTGCACATCCAGAAGGGCGACGTCCTCCCAACCTGATCGGTGCCGCGCCGCCGCTGCGGGAAAGCTGGCGTCCAGGTCGGAGGTCGCGGAGAAAGTCACCGAGACCAGCTGTTCGGGATCCAAAGCGTTCTGATCCATCAGGGCATCCACCAGCTCGGTAACAGCCTCTCGAATGGCGTCTGCGCTGTTATCAGCGCAGGTGGTGGCACCGCGCAGACCTCGCAACAGCCGGGGGGCTGTCATGGTCTGTACATCCAGAGGGGTTGGCCGCTGAGCTCAAGTTCCGTGGTCAGTAACTGATCGAGTCGCAGCAGCAGGCTTGATCCAGGTAAGCCCTGCAGGAGACGCTTGCGCGGCTTACCAAGGGTCACTGGCCGGCAGCGCTCTTCATCAAGCTCAGCCAAACGGGCTGCCACCAATCGAGCCTGTTCCTCGTCGCCTAGTTCATCAACAAGGCCGAGATCTTTGGCCTGTGCTCCACTGAACACCCGCCCATCAGCGAAGGTTCGGACCTTGTCCTTGTCCAACCCACGGCCCTCGGCAACGGCGCCCACGAACTGGTCGTAACTGCTGTCGATCAGGCTTTGGAGAAGCTCGCGCTCCTCCGGACTGAGGGCCCTATCAGGGGAAAGAATGTCCTTGAAAGCACCGCTCTTCACGGTTTCGAAGCGGACACCGACTTTCGCCAGCAGTTCCGAGAGGTTGTTGCCCCGCAGAATCACACCGATCGAGCCGGTGATCGTGCCGGGATTGGCCACGATCGAATCGGCTGCCACACCGACATACACACCTCCTGAGGCAGAAATGTTGCCGAAGCTGGCCACAACCTTGCAGCCTTTTTCGCGCAGCCGCAGCAGAGCTGCATGGATTTCCTGACTGTCGCCGACTGTCCCCCCGGGACTGTCGATGCGCAGCAGGAGAGCTGGAAACTCCCGCTCCTGCACGTCGCGCAGAGCCTTCAGCACCCTGCGTCGTGTCGAGCCACTGATCGCGCCCTCAATGACGATGCGCGCCATGCGGCGTTTGGACTTGCGGCGCCACAGCCACCCCATGATCCTCTGTTCAACTCGCCGGATCTTAAAAAGGACCCTGTCGGCCTATTTCCATGACGACCCTGCAGCGCGGGCTGCTGATGGTGTTGCCCTTCGCTCTGTGGGGTACCGCAATGGCGGCCATGGCCCCTCTGGTGGAGTCGGGCGGGGCTCCTTTGGTGGCCTGTCTGCGTCTGCTTCCTGCTGGCATCGTGCTGCTGATCGCTGTGCCTTTTTTGGGGAGGCGGCTGAGCGTTGATCCTGCTGATCGTGGCTGGTTTCTGGTGTTCACTCTCGTGGATGCAATCCTCTTCCAGTTTTTTCTGGCCAAAGGGCTACAGGGCACTGGTGCAGGCCTCGGATCAGTCTTGATCGATTCGCAGCCCTTGATCGTGGCTCTGCTCGCGCGCTGGCTGTTCGCAGAGTCGATCAATCCGATCGGCTGGATTGGCCTTGTGGTCGGACTGTCCGGCATCGTCTGTCTTGGGGTCCCGGCACCGCTGCTCCAGCACTGGTGGTTGCAGGCTGATCTTTCCGATCTGCAGACCGGCTGGCAGGACGGCACGGGCTGGATGCTGCTGGCGGCACTGGCGATGGCTCTGGGCACTGTGCTGTGTCGCTTCGCCTGCAAAAACAGTGATCCCGTGGCGGTTACCGGGTGGCACATGGTGTTGGGTGGAGTGCCTCTGCTCGTCTGGCATGGTCTCGACGCCAGCACAGCTCTGATCCCAGCTTGGTCGGTCCTCGACTGGGCTCAGATGGCCTATGCGTCGCTTCTTGGCAGTGCTCTGGCCTATTCCCTGTTTTTCTGGTTCGCGAACCGCGAGGACCTCACCGGTTTCAGCACGCTGGGCTTCCTGACGCCAGTGTTTGCACTCGCCTCCGGGGGAGTGTTGCTGGGAGAACGCCTCGACACCCTGCAGTGGTTGGCAGTGCTGTTGGTGCTGATCTCTGTGCTGTTGGTGAGTCAGCGACAGCGCCTCTGGGAGCCCTGGGTATCGGCGTCGATCACGCGTCCTGGAGACCTGAAGGCATGATCGATCGTCCTCTAACTCTTGTGCTGGTGAGCACACCCGTCGGACAGCTCGGCAGCGGCCGGGGCGGTGGTGTTGAGCTCACGCTGGGATCGTTGGTGAAGGGCCTTGCCCAGCGTGACCATCATCTGCACCTCGTTGCCCCTGAAGGCTCCTCTTCACCGGTGAAGGATGAACGAGTGACCCTCCACACCGTTGCGGGTGTTGATCAGCCGAGTTGGCAGCATGCGGACCGGAACGCTCCGATGCAGATTCCTCGTGATGCTGTGCTGCCTCGACTTTGGGATCGGGCGCTTGAACTGGCCTGCGATGTTGATGCACTGCTCAACTTTGGATACGACTGGCTGCCGTTATGGCTGACTCCCCACGTCGAGCCGAAGATTTTTCACCTGGTGAGCATGGGCTCCGTGTCTGCGGTGATGGACTGTGCTGTGGCCGATCTGGCGCGCTGGGATCAGCGTCGCCTCGCCTTTCATACCTGTCGGCAGGCCGACGACTTCGCCCTGATTAAGCCACCTGAAGTGGTGGGTAATGGTTTTGATCTCTCCCGGTATCAGCTGCAGCTCACAACGGATGGTCCACTGGGCTGGGCCGGACGAGTGGCGCCTGAAAAGGGGCTTGAGGATGCGGCATCGGTTGCGGCTCAGCTTGGTGAGACACTGCGTGTTTGGGGGCTGGTCGAGGACGACGCCTATGCCAGGCGAGTGGAGAGTGCTGTTCCAGCAGGAACAATTGAGTGGTGCGGCTTCAAGCCCACCGCTGAGCTGCAGCGTGAACTTGGCGGTTGCAGAGCGCTGCTCAACACACCGAAGTGGAACGAGGCTTACGGCAATGTTGTTGTTGAGGCCTTGGCCTGTGGTGTGCCGGTGATCGCCTACGACCGCGGTGGTCCTGGAGAGATTATTCAGAACGGCGAAACCGGTTGGCTGGTGGCTCCCGATGATCGGGAAGCTCTGGCTCAAGCAACACTTCAGGCTTCGGCTATCGACCGTGTTGCCTGCCGGCGCTGGGTTGAGCGCTGCGCGAGTCAGGAGGGATTGGCCACTCGGGTCGAAGCCTGGATCCGCAGGGGGCTGACACCAGGAGATGGCACCATCTCCTGATGACAGCGGATTCATCAGCCCCGACTTCTTCGGTCGTTCTGCCAACCGTTCGGCAGCGACGGCATGGAATGCTGCTCATCCTTGTGCTGGCAGTGGCGATCTTCTGCTGGAAGCTCGGCAGCACCGGTCTCGTTGATGAAACGCCTCCATTGTTCGCGGCGTCGGCTCGCGCCATGGCGGAGACCGGTGACTGGCTCACACCCAGGGTCAACGGGTTGCCCCGGTTCGACAAACCACCCCTGGTGTACTGGCTGATGGGTCTGGGATATGCCTTGCCGGTAGGGAGTGTCTGGGACCCGCTCGGCACTTGGGCGGCCCGTTTGCCTTCAGCCCTGGCCTCGGTGCTGACCATGCTCGCTCTTGGGGACACCCTGCTGCGTTATCCAGTGCGGGGCGATTCGTTTCCGCGTCGGACGGCCATCGCCGCATCCCTGGCTTTTGGCCTGTCTCCGCTGGTGCTGATCTGGAGCAGAACCGCTGTCAGTGATTCGTTGCTCACTGGGATGCTCGCTCTCAGCCTGCTCTGCCAATGGCGCTGCTATGCGAGTGGATCGGGTCGGCGTTGGTGGCTGGCCTGGATTGTTCTGGCCTTCGCCGTGCTGACCAAGGGCCCGGTGGCGGTTGTGCTCACAGGCATCACCCTGGTGCTGTTCGCCTTCATTCGCCGGGATCTCTCAGGATTGTGGACGTCTCTGAGGCCTGTGCAAGGACTTGTGATCACAGGCCTGATCAGTCTTCCTTGGTATGCAGCTGAGCTGCTGGTGGAGGGACAGCCTTTCTGGGACAGCTTTTTCGGATATCACAATCTTCAGCGCCTCACCAGCGTGGTAAACGACCATCTGCAGCCCTGGTGGTTTTTCGGGCCTGTGCTGGTGGTGGCGTCATTTCCCTTCACCCCGCTGCTGGTCTTCGGGTTGGGACGGGTGATTGCCGATTTCGCGGGAGGTGCTTCCTTGCGGCGCATTCCCGTCCGCGACAGCCTCGGTCATTTCGCCGGCTGCTGGTTGCTGGCGGTGTTTCTGCTGTTCACTGCAGCGGCAACCAAGTTGCCCAGCTATTGGCTTCCTGCCACACCTGCCGCCGCCTTGCTGATCGCTTTGACCGCTCTTCCCACGTCTCTTCAGCAACGCAAGGGTTTGTGGATTGCTTGGTGTTCAACGGCGCTTTGCACAGTGATCCTGTCGGCTGGTCTGCTGGCATCGCCCCTCTGGATTCCACTGATTCAGGATCCGGAGATGCCCACCCTGCCGGCTGAGCTGCTGGCGAGTGGCTTGGTGATCAGGGCTGCGGTGTGTTTCGTGGTTGCCGTCCTGCTTGGAACCAGGAGTTTCTGGGGCGCTGTGCCCGGACGACTGCTGGCTTGGCAGGGACCCATGGTGCTGTTTCAGCTCATTGCACTCGTGCCGATGATCCAGCTTGGGGACCGGGTTCGTCAGCTGCCGGTCCGCCAGGTCGCACAACAGGTTGTGGCTCAACGCCGGCCTGGGGAACCCCTGGCGATGGTCGGTGTGCTCAAGCCTTCACTCCATTTCTACACAGACCAGGTGGTGCTCTACGAAGGCCAATCAAAATCTGCGTTCATCAACATCGCTGATCGTCTTAGTCGTGAGCAGCGACAAGGTTTCCAGGGCTTGCCTCGCACGGAGGTCGATGCGTCGCCCTCGGTTCTGGTTGTTATCAACAAGGGGACGGCAGCCAAGCAGCACTGGCAGGGCCTTAAGCCGCAAAAACTGGGGAGCGCCGGCATCTACGAGTTGTGGCGTTTGGATAGGTCTCGATTTGAGCAGCGTGCTGCGGATCTTCGTGATCAGGGGGTCGATCTCACCTGGACAAGACCACGACCCGAGCGCTACTGATCGCGTTCACCCGGTTCCGACAATTCGCTCAGCTCGATACGGCGGCAGAAACTGCAATGGCCCCACTGGGCCATCTCTCCCATGGGAGAGGGCGTTCCACAACGTGGACATGGCGCGATGCCATGCACATCAATACGACTGGGATGGCGTTTCCACTCCTCGAGTGGATCTCCGACCAGCTGACGCGGCGCAGGATGGTGTTGCTGAATCCGCAGATCGCGCACGGGATGGCCTGCGGCACGAATGGCTGCGAGCAGCTGCGGTTTGCTGTACAGCAAGGCCTGGCGCCACTGGGGATGGCTGGCTCCCACAGTCAGCATTCCGCTCCGCAGGGCTAGCGGTTGGCAATGGCTGGAGAGTGGATCGCCCGACAGTTTCGGCCAGTCTTGCCAGAGCGCAGCCAGTGAACCCTCCTGCCTCCAGCTGCTTTGGAGAGCCTCCAGACATCCGCTGATCGCCTGAACGGGTGCCGGTTCAGGTGGCATGAGCACCTCACCCTTCCCGAAGCGGCGTCGCTGCGATTTCGGGGCCCGACCCATGCCAATTGCCGATTTGAGACGACCTTAGGCAGGCACTGTTGATTTGCTCGCTACCCTCAGGCTGCTGCTCGCCCCGATCCATGGGTTTCTTCGACCGGCTCAGCCGACTGCTGCGCGCCAATGTCAACGATCTCGTGAGCAAGGCCGAGGATCCCGTCAAGATTCTCGACCAGTCCGTGGCGGACATGCAGGAGGATTTGGTGAAGCTGCGCCAGGCTGTTGCCATGGCGATCGCCAGTCAGAAGCGCCTTCGCAATCAGGCCGATCAAGCGGAATCCCAGGCTCGTACCTGGTACGAACGGGCAGAGCTCGCTCTCAAGAAGAACGAAGAGGATCTGGCCCGAGAGGCACTCACCCGGCGCAAAACATTCCAGGAGACCTCTGCCTCTCTGGCCAAGCAGGTCCAAGGTCAGGACGCTCAGGTGGAAACCCTCAAGAAGAGTCTTGTGGCACTTGAGGGCAAAATTGCCGAGGCGCGCACCAAAAAGGACATGCTCAAGGCCAGGGCCCAGGCGGCCAAGGCTCAGCAACAGCTCCAGAGTGCCGTGGGGAATATGGGCAGTAATTCCGCCATGGCCGCCTTTGAGCGGATGGAGGACAAGGTTCAGGCGATGGAAGCCAGCAGTCAGGCCGCGGCTGAACTGGCAGGAGCTGATCTGGAGAGCCAGTTCGCAGCCCTTGAGGGTGGAGATGATGTTGATGATGATCTTGCAGCCCTTCGCCAGCAACTGGCCGGCGGCCCCGAAGCCGTTGCATTGCCTGCAGCTGACCAGGGCAAGGCAGATGCTGTTCAGCCGGTGAACGTGTCTGAGGTCGACAACGACCTTGAAGAGCTCCGCCGATCCATTGACAAGATCTGATCACGGAGTTGTGGTCATCCGTCGTGATCACCCGCCCTCAACCGAAGACCTTTCCGGATGATCACCTCTGATCGCCTCGCAAGGCTCGGTAGCGGTGTCTTTGATCGCAATGACCGGCGCAAGTCGGCCTATGTCGACAGCGAAAGGCAGCAGCATCAGGCCCTGATTGACCTGTCTCTCGGCTCCACTGATCTGGCGCCACCAGTCGCTGCCGTGAAAGCGATGGCCGAGGTGCTTGAGCATCCCTCCAGCGCCTCCTACTGCCTCCATGCAGGAACACAATCGTTCAGGCGTGCTGCTGCCGCATGGGTTCAGCATCGATTCGGTGTTCCAGTGGATGCGGAGACGGAAGTGCTCCTCTTGGTGGGATCGCAGGAAGGTACGGCGCATCTGCCTCTTGCCGTTCTTGATCCCGGTGATTCGGCTCTGATTCTTGACCCCTCCTACCCCTCTCACCGCGGTGGCCTGGAACTGGCGGATGCAGACATCTACACCCTTCCACTCACAGCTGAGCGGGATTGGGCTCCAGACTTCGACACGCTCTCCGCAGAGCAATGGCAGCAGTTGCGTCTGATGGTGCTCGGTTTTCCTCACAACCCCACCGCCTGCACCGGAGAGCAGGCCTGGCTTGACGAGGCCATGCACCGTTCGGTTCAACACGATCTAGTGCTGGCCCACGACAACCCTTATGTGGATCTGGCGTTGGAGGGTGATGCCCCGTCTCTGCTGCGCTGCCCCCATTGGCGGGAGCGGGGAATTGAATTCTTCTCTCTGTCCAAGGGCTGGTGTCTCGGGGGATTCCGGTTGGCGTTTGCGGTGGGAGCTGCTCCATTGATCAGCGCATTGCGCCAGCTGAAAGGTGTCGTTGATTTCAACCAGTGCCAGGCCCTTCAGCGGGGCGCAGTGGTGGCGCTGGATCAACATGCCGACTGGCCATCACGTCTCCTGCCCGTTTATCGCCAGCGCCGCGATCGCATGCGACAGGCTTTGGCTGATCTCGGTTGGACCGTGCCGATGCCATCCATGGCTCTTTACCTCTGGATGCCAATTCCGGAATGGGCGAGTGCCAAGGGCTGGAGCGACGAACAGCTTGCGGCTGAGATGCTGGAGCACTGCGGCGTAGCGCTGACCCCTGGTTCCGGTTTTGGTGATGCGGGTCGTGGGTGGCTGCGGCTGGCTCTTGTCCGTCCGGTCGAGGATCTGGAGAACGCTGTCGCTCGACTGTATCCCTGGTGGGAGCAGCACTATTGACCTTGGTGCGTACGGGACGTGGGCGACTGCTGCACGATTTACGCCTCCATGGGCATGACGCTTGGTGGCTGAGGCGTTTGGGCGTCTGTGCCAGCACCGAGAGTGAGTTGTCTCAATGGTTGGTGCAGCAGCCCTGGTCTGGACTCTCTCCTCGTGCTGTGTTGGCTGACCATCAGATCCGTGGTCATGGACAGTACGGACGCCGCTGGATGGCGCCGATGGGCGGTGTCTGGTTGAGTGCGGCTCTCCCCTGGCCTCAGCAGCAATGCTCAACGGGGTTGTTCGGTCTCACTGTGGCACTTGCCCTGGCGGAGCAGGTCGAGTCCACCGGCCTGAAGGTGTCCATCAAGTGGCCCAATGATCTGATGATTGAGTCCCGCAAGCTGGCCGGTGTGCTGCCCACTCTGGTCTTCCGCGGCAGTCGGGTCCGTCTGGCACGAATCGGCGTCGGGCTCAATGTGAATAATCCGGTTCCTCCTGGAGCGATCTCCCTGCGGCAACTGCTTTGTTCAGGGAAATGTCGGCTGAGGATCTGGCAAGGAGCCGTGCTTCGCGCACTCGACCGCGCCTGCGAGTTGGCGCTTGAGCCCAACATGGTGGTCCGTCAGGCCGAGCAGCGTCTCTGGGCTGCATCGGTGGCTGATCCAGGCACGGGAGAGTCCTGGCAAGTGCGAGGTATCGGTATGGACGGACGTCTGCTTCTGGAACAGGGGACCCGGAGGACCAGCTGGACCCGTTGGACAGACAGTCCTGATCAGGATCTCTAGAGTCTCGATCGATGAGACCGTCTTGATCCGTTGGTTCTGCGTTGGCTTGCCGCATCGGTTCTGCTGTCCATTCCTGCCCTGCAGGGGCCAGTGCCCCCCCCTGAGCTGAAGCCGCTGCCGCCGCCGCTCAGCTTCGACCGTTCGCTGGAGTCCCTAGAGCGAAACCGTGTCATCACACCGCTCGAGCGGCGCCAGATTCAAACCGGGGAACAGTCCCGACCCATTGATGTTCCAGCCTTCCAGCAGGCCTGCCGAAGCGGTGCGCTGTCGAAGCAGGAATGCAGCAGCGGTGTGGCCGTGCGCCTCCGGAGTTATCGCCTGCAACCGCGCGTTGTCTGGAAAGGCCGTGATGAAACGCTGACCGGCTTGTCCAGACGCGGTTTTGATGGCACACCGCTTCCTCCGATTTCAGTACCGGTGAAGGCTTTGCTGGCAGGCTCCTCTGCAACGTTCCGTCTTGAGACGGTGTTTGCAGTATCTCCCCGACCGGCTTCGATCTCTGGCAACGGCGATCGCAAGCTGCTGTTCCCGATCATCGGTTCAGCAATCACCACAAGTGACTTCGGCTGGAGGATCCATCCGATCATCGGGAGATGGTTGATGCATGCCGGCAAGGATCTGGCTGCTCCTGAAGGGACCCCGGTGGTCGCTGCGTTGTCAGGAACCGTTCTGAGCAGCGGGCTGGCGGGTGGTTATGGCATTGCTGTGGAGCTGGATCATGCCCAGTCCAAACGCCGGACCCTGTACGGACATCTTTCAGAGATCTACGTGAAGTCCGGCGAGAAGGTTCGCCAGGGTGAGGTGATCGGCCGTGTGGGCAGCACCGGCCTCAGTACGGGACCTCATCTGCATTTTGAACTGCGTCGGCCTGAGGCCGGCGGCTGGGTGGCTGTTGACCCTGGCGATCTGGACCTCAATCCGCTCACTGCTTCTGGCGCCGATGCCGTGTCACTGCTGGTGGGGCAACTGATGACCAGTCTCGAGCGTTCTCAAGATTCAGACGTCTGAGCCTGACGCTCTTCTCGCAAGATGAAACCCACACCTCTGACGGTGTGAATCAAGGTTGCGCGTTCACTTGATTCGATCTTTTGGCGCAAATAGCGGATGTAGACATCGAGCAGATTGTCGTCGCCGTAGAAGTTCTCACCCCAGACTCCGCGCATGATTTCAGAGCGTTCGAGCACTTTCCCCTGACCACGCATCAGGAAATTGAGTAACTCGTATTCCTTCACGGACAGCTGGATGAACTGGCCTGAACGGGTCACATCCCTTGTGCTGGTGTTCATCACCAGGTCTGCAACCTGAATTGTTTCAGGATGATCTCCGTCGCCAGACCCTGCAGAGAACGTGCTGGCACGTCGTTGCATGGCCCGCAGTCGTGCCATTAATTCCTCAATCGAAAAAGGCTTCACCAGATAGTCGTCGACCCCAGCATCCAGAGCTGTCACACGATCAGCCACATCGTCGTGGCCGGTGAGCATCAGGATCGGTGTGGTGATGGCGCTGCTGCGGATTCGCTGGCAGATGTCCACACCGCTGAAATCTGGAAGATTCCAGTCCAGAACAATCAGGTCAGGAGATGGTTCCGTGCGGGCCCGGATCAGGCCCGTGGCTCCATCAGCGGCCACATCCACTTCATACCCCTCAACCTCCAGTTCCATTTTCAGGAGTTCCGTCAGACGAGCCTCGTCATCGACGAGCAGCAGCCTGGTCTTCGGCGTGGCTGTGGAGACCATGCAATCCAGTACACCCACGAACCAGCCTAATCAGAGCGCTCAACTCGGCCGTCACGGAAATGGACCACCCGTTCGGCACGAGCAGCCACATCATCTTCATGGGTGACCAGCACCAGCGTGATGCCCTGGTCGTGCAGGGCATCGAACAGATTCAGTACGTCATCCGTGGTGCGTGAGTCGAGGGCGCCTGTGGGTTCATCGGCCAGAAGAAGAGCAGGCTGGTTGATGATGGCCCTCGCAATGGCCACTCTTTGCTGTTGACCGCCGGAAAGTTGATTCGGCTTGTTCTGCATCCTTTCCCCAAGGCCCACACGGTCCAGCGCTTCTCTGGCTTTGTCCCGTCTCTGCTGGGGTGAAAGCCCTGCGTAGATCATCGGCAGCATCACGTTCTCGAGAGCCGTCGCGTGAGGCAGTAGATGGAATTGCTGAAACACGAAACCCAGCTGTTGATTGCGCAGATCCGCAAGGGCATCGTCATCAAGCTCCTCCACTGCACTCCCATTGAGGTGATAGGAGCCGCTGCTCGGGCGGTCGAGGCAGCCCAGAATGTTCATCGCAGTGCTTTTGCCGGAGCCGCTGGCACCCATCACGGCGAGATAGTCGCCTTTGCGCACGGTTAGATCAAGTTGATCAAGAGCTCTGACCAGGCCAGCTCCGCTTCCATAGATCTTGTCGACTCCGCGCAATTCAGCAACGGGGGAGCGTTGAGCCGCCGCTCCGTCAGCCAAGGGTGGCTCCGGAGGCATTGGCGATCGCTTGTTGCAGGATCGGGGTTCCTGCCACCGCATCATTGGCCCACTGGAAGAGCGGATTGGAGAGGATTCCACCCACTGCGGTGACCACCACGCAGGTCACCAGTGCCACACGCAGTGGAGGCAGTCCAATGGTGTTCCACTGGATTGGCGGATAGGACTTCACTGCATCGGAGGCTTCCTGGGGCTCCTTGACCACCATCATCTTGATCACTCCGATGTAGTAGTAGATCGACACCACTGAGGTGATCAGTCCCACCACCACCAGCAGATACTGGTGATCAGCCCAGCCCGCAAAGAAGAGATAGATCTTGCCGAAGAAACCCAGCATCGGTGGGATGCCTCCCAGTGACAGCAGGCAGAGACTGAGCCCAAGCGTGATCAGAGGATCTTTCTGATAGAGACCGGCGTAATCGGAGATGCGATCACTGCCGGTGCGAATCGAGAACAGGATGATGCAGGCAAAGGCCCCCAAGTTCATGAACAGGTAGGCCGCCATATAGAGGACCATGGCGGCGAAACCGTCCTCGGTGCCGCACACCAAGCCGATCATCACGAAGCCGGCCTGACCGATGGAGCTGTAGGCCAGCATGCGTTTCATCGAGGTCTGGGCGAGCGCAACGACATTGCCGAGGGTCATGCTGAGCACCGCCAGAACGGTGAACAGCAGCTTCCACTGCGTGTCGAAACTGCCGAAACAGCCCACCAGGATGCGCAGAGCCAAGGCGAAACCGGCGGCTTTTGAACCCACAGACAGAAAGGCGACCACCGGTGTTGGTGATCCTTCGTAGACGTCTGGTGTCCACTGGTGAAAAGGCACTGCAGCGATCTTGAACGCCACGGTTGCCAACACGAACACCAGTGCCAGAGCAGCTAGAGGGGTCGGACTGGTCAGCAGTGACTGCCCGATCGCTTCCAGGCTGGTGGAGCCGCTGAGTCCATAAAGCAGTGAGGAGCCGTAAAGAAACACCGCAGCTGCGGCAGAACCCACCAGCAAATATTTCAGCGCTGCTTCCGAACTGCGCGCATCGCGTTTCATGTACCCGGAGAGCAGGTAACTGGCGACCGACAGCGTTTCCAGAGACACAAAAATGCTCACCAAATCGGTGGCACCGCAGAGCAACATGCCCCCAAGCGTTGCTGCTAGAAGGATGGCGGCGTATTCACCAACAGGGGTTCCTCCCTGTTCGGCATACCTCCAGCTGATCAGCAAGGAGAGCAGAGTTGAGCAAGCCACGACGGCCCTGAAGGCAATCGCCAGGTGATCGGAAAGAAATGCGCCCAGGAACGATGGCTCCAGTGGAGCGTTCCACTGCAGGGCAAGCAACACCAGAGCTGTGCCCAGACCGGCGTAACAAATGGGTGGGACCCAGCGCACAGAGACTTTTTCTCCTGCCAGATCCACCAGCAGGGTGGCCAGCATCGCCAGCAGAACTGCTCCTTCCGGGGCAATCGCACCGGCGTTCAGCGCAAGATTGAGAAGATCACCCGGCGCTGCCAAAGGCTGGGTGTCGAGAAGCAAGGCACCCATCTCGGGCATGGCGCGCGCAGGGCAGAGCGGTTCGGGCGACTTTAGCCGCGCTTCCGTTCCTCCTTGTGGCATCGCGCGTATTCGCTGCAACTGGAGCGGCGGTGCGATAAAGAAGGGAACGGTTATCTGCCCTCTTTTGGCGCACACCCTGGTCATCGTTGAGAGCCCCACCAAGGCCCGCACCATCCGTGGATTCCTTCCCAAGGACTTCCGGGTGGAAGCCTCCATGGGGCATGTGCGCGATCTCCCGAACAACGCCAGTGAGATTCCAGCAGCGCAAAAGGGCCAGAAGTGGGCCAATCTCGGCGTGAACACCGAGTCTGATTTCGAGCCCCTTTACGTGGTGCCGAAGGACAAGAAAAAAACGGTCAAGGAGCTGAAGGACGCTCTTAAAGGTGCTGACCAGCTTTTGTTGGCGACTGATGAAGACCGAGAGGGTGAAAGCATCAGCTGGCATCTGTTGCAGCTGCTTGCACCGAAGGTTCCGGTGAAACGCATGGTGTTTCACGAGATCACCAAGGAGGCGATTGGCCGGGCTCTTGACCAGACCCGTGAGCTGGATATGGAACTCGTGCATGCCCAGGAGACGCGACGCATCCTGGACCGTCTGGTGGGATACACCCTGTCGCCTCTGTTGTGGAAGAAGGTGGCCTGGGGCCTGTCCGCGGGACGTGTGCAGTCCGTGGCTGTGCGTCTGCTGGTGCAACGGGAACGTGCACGTCGGGCATTCCGCAGCGGCAGTTACTGGGACCTCAAGGCTGGTCTCGAGCAGGCCGGCAGTCGTTTTGACGCCAAGCTCACCCACCTGGAGGGGCAGCGCATTGCCACCGGCAATGATTTTGATGAAAACACCGGCGAGCTCAAGGCCGGGAGCAAGGTCCGCCTTCTGAGTGAAAGCGATGCCCTGACGCTCTCCGAAACCGTTCAGTCGGTGGCATGGAGCGTCACGTCTGTGGAGGAAAAACCCACGGTGCGACGGCCCGTTCCGCCGTTCACAACCAGCACCCTGCAGCAAGAGTCAAACCGCAAGCTTCGGCTTTCTGCCAGGGAAACCATGCGATGTGCGCAGGGTCTGTATGAGCGTGGTTTCATCACCTACATGCGCACCGATTCGGTGCATCTCTCTGATCAGGCGATCAGCGCTGCCCGCAGCTGCGTGGAATCGCGTTACGGCAAGGATTATCTGAGCAAGGGGGCCAGGCAGTTCAGCACCAAGGCCCGCAATGCACAGGAGGCGCATGAAGCGATTCGTCCTGCCGGTGAGAGTTTTCGTGCTCCACAGGAGACAGGTCTCGATGGCAGGGATCTCGCTCTCTACGAGCTGATCTGGAAGCGCACCGTCGCCAGCCAGATGGCTGAGGCCCGCCTCACCATGCTGTCGGTTGATCTGAGTGCTGCTGATGCGGTGTTCCGTGCCAATGGAAAGCGCATCGATTTTCCTGGTTTCTTCCGTGCCTACGTGGAGGGCAGTGATGATCCCGATGCGGCCCTGGAAGGCCAGGAAGTGTTGTTGCCAGCGCTCAAGCAGGGGGATTCTCCCAAGCTCAAAGACGTTGAGGCGCTCGGCCACCAGACCCAGCCTCCGGCACGGTTCTCAGAAGCGTCCCTGGTCAAGATGCTCGAGAAGGAGGGGATCGGTAGGCCCTCCACCTACGCCTCGATCATTGGCACGATCGTGGATCGCGGCTATGCCGCGCTCCAGAACAATTCACTCACGCCGAGCTTCACCGCTTTTGCGGTAACGGCTCTGCTCGAGGAGCACTTCCCCGATCTGGTTGACACCTCCTTCACCGCCAGGATGGAGAACACCCTTGATGAGATCTCTCACGGAAAGGTGCAGTGGCTGCCTTATCTAGAGAGCTTCTACAAGGGCAACGAGGGGTTGGAATCCCAGGTGCACCTGCGGGAGGGCGATATCGACCCTGGTGCCTCACGCACGATCGACCTCGAGGGCCTTCCCTGTGTGGTCAGAATCGGCCGCTTTGGTGCTTATCTCGAAGCCAAACGTGTTGGAGACGACGGTGAGGAGGAGCTGATCAAGGCCACCCTTCCGCGTGAGATCACCCCCGCCGATCTCGATCACGATCAGGCCGAGCTCATCCTCAAGCAGAAGGCTGATGGGCCTGAGGCCTTAGGTGAAGATCCGGAAACCGGAGATCTTGTTTATCTGCTGTTTGGTCAATACGGTCCCTATGTGCAGCGCGGGCAGGTGAGTGATGAGAACCCCAAGCCCAAGCGTGCATCGCTGCCCAAGGGAGTGAAGCCAGAGGATCTCAGCCTCGATGATGCTCTGGGGCTGCTGCGGCTGCCCAGGCTGCTGGGAGAGCACCCTGACGGTGGCAGGGTTCAGGCTGGACTGGGTCGTTTCGGCCCCTACGTGGTTTGGGACAAGGGCAAGAGTGAGAAGGACTACCGCTCGCTGAAGGGCGATGACGATGTCCTCGCAGTGGGATTGACCCGTGCTCTTGAGTTGCTGGCCATGCCCAAGCGTGGTCGAGGAGGTCGGACTGCGCTTAAGGATCTCGGTAAGCCTGAGGGCAGTGATGAATCGGTTCAGGTCTATGACGGCCCCTACGGTCTCTATGTGAAGCAGGGCAAGGTCAATGCCTCACTTCCTGAAGGCAAGGGTGCTGACGACATCACCCTCGAGCAGGCGGTGGAGCTGCTGGAGGCCAAGGCCGCCAGCAAGAAGGGTGGCCGTAAGGCTTCCACTACCAAGAAACCTGCCGCCAAAAAGCCCGCAGCCAAAAAGCCCGCAGCCAAAAAGCCCGCAGCCAAGAAGCCTGCGGCCAAGAGGCCTCCCGCCACAACGAAGTCAGGTCGGTTGCGTGCCAGTGCCGTGCGCGTGATTCGCCCTGCCGATTCCTGATGGGCATCAGGCTGTTCGTTCGGTCGTTGTTGCCCTTGCTGATGCTGCTGCAGGCCTGTGATGGCACACCATTCGGCCAGCGACTGTCTGAAAGCTTTGACTCTCAGGCTGGGGATGTCAGCCCAGCTGGCGCCAAGGCCGATCCAGACACCAGCGTGGTTGCCGACAAGGGCGAGCAGCAGTCCAAGGTCAACGAGAACGACAAGCCAACCGCCAGTGTCAGCAAGGATGGGGACGCGACCGAGTCCGACGAGTCCGAACGCAAATCCGAACGTGAACAATCGCCAGCACCGGCAGTTGCGACCCATAGCCCTAAGCCGAGATCCACTCCGGAGCGCACCCTGCCTTATCGCATCATGATTCGCCTCTCAGCAGCAGATCCAGCTGCTCCTGCGGAGGGAGTCACGGAGGCTCTTCGCCGAGCTGGCATTGGTTTTGAGGTGGAGACCATCGAAAAAGTGCCCGCCAGCGATCGGAATCAGTCCTCCAACCTCCAGCCGAAGCCTGCTTCCTGATGCGACCAGCCCTCAGCCATCGCCAGGCCCTGCGGATGATGGAATCCTCCTATCTGGCGGCCGCGGCTGCTTTGATCTGGCTGGCGCTCTATTACCTCCCGGTTGGTGGAGCTCTGTTCCGCCTTGCCTTGCCTCTGCCACTCGCCCTGCTGGCGGTCCGTCGAGGTGCCCGTGCCGGGGTCGAGGGCCTAGCCGTGGCGATTCTTTTGCTGATCGCGTTGATGGGGCCGGTGCGTGGACCCTTGATGCTTTTTCCCTATGGCCTCCTGTCCATTTGGCTCGGCTGGTGCTGGCTGCATCGCTGCAGCTGGTGGCTGAGCTGGGGTATCGGCCTGCTGATCGGTGCTGCCGGATTCCTTGTAAGGGTTGTTGCGCTTTCTCTGTTGGTGGGTGAAAACCTTTGGGTGATCATCACCCGAGCTGGTGCAGGGCTGCTGGACAGGCTGCTGGAATTGCTGCAGTTACCGCTTGCACCTGATCTGTTGCTGGTTCAACTGATGGCGCTCGCTCTTGTGCTCATTCAGCAACTGGTGTACGTCCTCGCTCTCCACGCACTGGCCTACTGGATTTTCCCCCGGTTGCAGGCCCCCGTCCCTGACCCTCCACCGCTGCTTCATGGACTGGTCGCCCTCGACCCCCTCTGACCCTCCGTTTGGGGTGCGTCGTCTGACCGGCTCGCCCGCCACGGTTCAAGCAACTCGCTTTGCAAGCCTCTGGTCTGACCCTGCGCAACCGCTGCCGGATCTATTGTTGGTGCTCGCGTCCACAAGGACCGCCGAACAACCGGGAATCTCCGCGGCGGGCTGCACTCCAGCAGCACGCCGTACAACGGCACTGGCCGATGCGGAACTGCTGCTGAGGGGACCATCCGTGCCTCCGCTCTGGTGCCTGCCACTTCTCCCAGCGGGGGTGTCACCAGCCTTGATCAGCTGGGTGGTCTGCCAGCAGCTCGGTCTCGATCCGCAGATTGCAGCTCTCGGATTGCCGATGCCACCGCAGTTTCCCCATCTCCGCTTTGAAGATCCAGCTTCCGGTCTGGCTGGGTGCGTCTCCAGCGGCCGTGCGATGCAGCCCAAACGGGTGCAGCAGCTGTTGGATCGTGGTCGGCGCCTTGGGGAACGACTGCGTCGTCCACTGCTGCTGGCGGAATGTGTTCCTGGCGGCACCACCACAGCCCTGGCCGTGTTGACGGGGCTGGGGTTGCCTGTTCAGGCACTCGTCAGTGGCAGTGCTTTGCATCCCCCCATGGCGCTCAAGCAGCAGCTGGTGAGCGAGGGTCTGTCTCGCCTGCCTGGCCCCCCAAGCATCGATGCACAGGCCTTGCTCGCGGCCGTGGGTGATCCTTTTCAGGCCCTTGCCACAGGGCTGTTAATCGGGATGCTCGATGCGGATCAGCCCGTTCTGCTTGCCGGTGGCAGTCAGATGGCTGCGGTGCTTGCGCTGGCGCTTCATGCGGTTCCCGTTGAGCGTCGTCAGCAGCTCTGCGATCGGGTTCTGATCGGAACGACTGCATGGCTTGCCGCGGAGCGTCTGCAGGCTGGAACATCTGACTCTTCCTTGATCACGCTGCTCAGCAATGTGGAGCAGCACTACTCCGTTTCACTGCAGGCTTATGCCGCTGGCCTGCGATTCTCTGCGAGCCGCCACGCGCGCCTGCGCGACTTCGAGCAGGGCCACGTGAAGGAAGGAGTTGGTGCCGGTGGCCTGGCTCTCCTGGCTCAATGGAGAGGGGTTTCCGTTGACACTCTCGTGCAGTCCTGTGATCGGGCCGTCGATCAGTTGCTCGCGGCTGGTCATGCAGGCACTGTCGCCCCGTAGGTTCGGAGCATGAAGCCTGTTGTCGTCCCGGCGCCATTGTTGAACCGTCGTCGGTTTCTCCAGTTCGCTGCTGTGACAGCTGCTGCCGGGCTCAGCGGCTGCAGCCGGGGAGGATCGGTTCCCACGCTGCGAGCATCACCAGAAACTCTGCCGTCCATTTGGCGTCGTGATCTGCCGGGCCCCTGGCATTTCCATGCGCTTTCAGGGGCGACTGCTTTAGAGAGTCCGTGGCCGTCGCCAACGGACCTGTTGGCTTTGAACGACGGCTGGTTGTCGGTGATCAGCCCTGAGCGTTTGCAGGCGATCGCTGCTGAGGCTCTTCAGTCGAGGATCGGCCCCCTTGGCCAACGCTTCCTCAACGAGGCTCCTCTGGCTTGGAAGAACCTGCTGTTGCCGGTGGCCTTCAGCCCGTGGGTCATGGTGATTCGGCGTGATGGCAAGACATCTCCAGCGCTGGAGGCTGGTTGGGACGCTTTGCTCGACCCAGAGCTCAAGGGCAAGCTGCTGCTGCCTTCCAGCCCGAGATTGCTGATCTCTCTCGCCGAGAGAATGGGAGATGGCCATGCCTTGCGTCGCCTGCGTGCGTCGGCTCTCAGTTTTGATGACCGTTTCGGCATGAACTGGCTGCTGCAGGGCGATGCCAGGGTTGCCGTGCTGCCTCTGCAGCGCTGCATGGCGACCCTCCAGCGTGATCCCAGGCTCACGGCTGTGCTGCCAGAGCAAGGCGCACCACTGCATTGGACGCTGCTGGTTCGGCCTTCCCAGACCGCTGAACCCATTCCCCAGGAATGGGTGCTGAAGGTCTGGAAGCAACCGTTGCTGTCTCGTTTGTTGGCACAGGGCTGGATTCCGCCACTGCCCAGGGGGGAGCTTGTTGGAGCGCAAGCTCGGATTCCGCTGCGACTGCGCCCTCTCGTGCTTCCGCAGCAATCGGTCTGGGAACAAAGCTGGATGCTGTTGCCACCCGATGCTGCCGAGCAGCAACGTTTGCAGCAGCTCTGGGAGGCGTCAGCCCCATAGCCGCCGTCGCGGCGCGGCTGCCAGCAGTCGATGGGTCTCCGCCAGCAGCTCGGGGATTGGCAGCTGGTGCGGGCAGCGCGGTAGGCAGTCACCGCAGCGGTCGCATTGGCTCGCATCCACCGTTTCCCACCAGTGCCCGGCCCGGCCGATCAGGTTGTAGCGCTCCCCGGCGAATTCCATCAGGTCATGGCCATGGGCAAGATTGCGCAACCTCAGTAGCTCTGGGATTGGAACGTCATTGGGGCATGGCAGGCAGGCACGGCACTGGCCGCAGAGCTCATGCCCCAGACGACTCTCCCGCAGCTGCTCAAGCTGTGCGAGCGCCCTTTGCTCCTCGAGATCCAATGGACCGTCGCTGGATGCGAGTGATCGAGCCAGTTTGAGGTCTGCGGCGCTCTGGGCTCCCACGGTGAGTGTGCTGATGCCAGCTGCGAGCAGAAAGCGATAAGCCAGCTGCAGGGGCTGGAAGGGACTGCAGTCAGCTTTGAGAAGATCACTCGGTGCCTGCAGGCGACCACCCTTGTCTGCTGGTGAAATCGCAAGTACGCCCATTGACTGCTCCAGAGCTCGCTGTGCCAGAGGCATGCGCGTTGGGTCTAGTAGATGCAGATGCAGGCAACAGAACCGAAAGCGGTCACTGGCGATTGCACGCTCGATCAGAGCATTGGACCCGTGGCTGCTGAAGCCCACCTGGCGGACCTTGCCACTTGTGAGGGCCCAGTCGATCAGCCGGGCTCCCTCGCCGGAGAGCACCCAGTCGAGATGGCTGTCCAGGTTCAGGCCATGAATGGCCAGATTGTCCAGGGTGTCGATCCCGAGCCTGCCGAGGCTGGCCTCGAGAGCCTTGCGCCCAGCCTGAAAACTCTGTCCGGGAAGCAGCTTGCTGGTGATCACCCAGCCACCGTCGGCAGGTGCTGAGCCTTCCTTGTTGAGTTGTGCCAGGGCCTTGCCCAGAAAAGCTTCAGCGGGCCCATAGGCAGGTGCTGTCTCGAGATGGTTGATGCCAGCCGCAATAGTTGCGCGTAACACCTGCAGCATCTGCTCCGGAGACTGGAGGGCGCGCATGGTGCCGAGCGTGAACAGGCTCACATCGGCTCCATCGCCAAATGAGCGACGCAGAACAGGCCGGGGGAGTGTGCTGCTCAAGGGGCCGGGGTGTCGCCCTGGGCGTCTCTGGGGTCCCCCGGCTGGCGTGATTCCAGGTGTCGTCCCAGGGCTGCGGGACTGATCCCGTCGAGGAAGCGACGGAATTCATCGCGATCCTCTGCATCCGCTTCGGCATCCACGGCAATCGAGGCTTCCGCAACGACCTCCTCAAGCATCCAGATGCTGCTGCCGGTGCGGATGGCCAGTGCGATCGCATCACTAGGGCGTGCATCGATCTCAAGGAGGTTGTCATCCGCGTCCACAGCAGCATCAAGGTCATCTGTTTCGGCCATCGTGGTGTCGCTATCGCTGTCGCAAAGGCGTAGGACGGCCCTGAAGGTGCTGTCTTCAATCGCGTGAATGATCACCCGCTCCAGCTGCAATCCCCCTGCGTCGAGCAATGCAGCCATCAAGTCGTGGCTGAGGGGTCTGGGCTGAGGCGAGTCATTGAGGCCAGCCATGATGTTGTGCGCCTGAGCCTGATCAATCCAGATCGGCACCTGGCGACTTCGGGATGGGTCCCGCAGCAGCACGATCGGACTGCGGCTGCTGGCATCCAGGGCGATTCCCGCCACGCTCATCTCGATCAAGTACGGCTCCGCCGCTCTCTCGATTATGACCAGTGCAGAGGGGATGGAGATGGGCAATGTTCACGGGGTTGGTCCAGGCGGTCGGTCAGGTCGAGCGACGTGGTCGTGCTCTGCTCGTCGAGGGCTGCAGCGCGTTCTCTCCACTGCAGCTTGGTGACAGCGTCGCCGTCGACGGTGTCTGCCTCACGGTGGCTTCACTGGTGGGTGACGGCTTTCTGGCGGATGTGAGTGAGGAGACGCTGCAGCGCACCACCCTGGGTGCGAAGGCCGCCGGAGGAGGATCGGTGAATCTCGAACCTGCACTGCGTCTGTCCGACCGTTTGGGCGGACATCTTGTGAGCGGCCATGTGGATGGCATCGGTGAAGTGGTCGCCGTGGAGTCTCTGCCTCAGTCATGGCATCTGGAACTGCGCTGGCGGGATGCGGACTTCGGTCGCTACATCTGCGATAAAGCCAGTGTTGCGGTGAATGGCATCAGCCTTACGGTGGCGGGTTGTGCTGATGCAGGTGCACGGTTCTGGCTGGCCGTGATTCCCCACACGTGGTCGGTGACTGCCCTGCGTGATCTGCAGGTGGGTGATGAGGTGAATCTCGAGATCGATCTGCTGGCTCGCTACACGGAGCGGCTGATCAGTGCCGGTGGCCCCCAAGACAAAACACCCCCGGTCAGCGCTGCCTGGCTTGCAGAGCACGGCTGGGGTTGACCGGCGTCCACAAACCATGGCGGGATTTGTGAGGTCTCAATACCTTTCGGATGTTGTTCACTCTGAACTGTTCATGAATTCCGAGGACCGCTCTGAATCTCTGGGCACCTTCAAAGCCTTCTCAATCGCAGAGGGCATTCTGCTGATTGTCTTGGGCGTCCTGGCCCTGATTTTCCCAGTCATCGCTTCGTTCTGGACCACAGGTGTGATTGCCGTGCTGTTTCTCGTCGGCGGTGTGGTCGGCTGGATCAGCAACCTTGCTCGTTCCGGTCGGATGGGGCGTTGGATTTGCTTCTGGCGTTTGGTGGTGTCCACGTTGTTCATCGTGGCCGGCGGCTCGATGATCGGTAACTTCCGTGATCCCGGTGAAGCCGCAGAGCAAGTTGCTGCATTTGCCTTGGCCATCGGCATCGTCTTCCTTGTGGAGGGTGTCGTGGCCTTCTTCAACGGACTGGCCAACAACGGTCAGCCCGGCGCTGGATGGGCGATTGCCAACGGCGTCATCACCTTCATCCTGGGCTTGCTCATCGTCACCCTTAAGTTCTGGGGTCTGCTATGGGTGCTCGGAACGCTGGTCGGCATCAGCTTCCTGTTCAGTGGAATCGAGCTGATTGCATTCAGCGCCAGCATCGATGAAGGCCAGGATCCTCCTGCCATCGCTTGAACAAAACCGCCGGAAACAACAAACCCAAGGAACAGCTGATCGCTGTCTCCTTGGGTGAATGCTTTGGCTGATCCCCTTGGATGATCGATGCCCTGACTGAACAGTCAGGGATGATTGAGTCAGCTGGATTCGGCCAGCGGCAGAAGCGTGATCGTGCCGGAATCCTTGTTCAGCTCAATCTTGAATTCCTGGCCAGGAACAAGATCAAGGCGTTTGGTGTAGGCGTGGCCGATCAGAAGATTGCCGTTGCCATGAACGCGTGTGCGGAACTCGGCCTGACGTCCTCGGCTGCCTCCGCCTGAACCACCATTGCTGGAGGGAAGTTTGTACCCCTTGGCTTCCACCAGGGCTCTGTAAAAACTTTTGCGCATCAGGCGGCCACTCGGACCGACATAACCGCAACCTCGGGCGATTTCATCTTCAGGGCGGTTGCTGAGAGCTCGCGCCTTGTTCAGTAATTCCTCTCCAACCAGCATGTCTATCGGAAAAGACACATCAATTCTGACTCCAGACTGCAACCCGGGCAAGGATTACGTCGAAGTTCTTTCACTTGATTCGATTTCGATGCTCGTTAGATCAGGTACAGAATCACAAAAAGAATGACCCAGATTCCATCCACGAAATGCCAGTAGAGCTCGGCGGCCTCGAGCGGAAAATGATTGCTGGCGCTGACACGACCTGAAGGTGTGCGGCATTGCCACCACACAATCAGGATCATCAGGGTCCCCAGCGTGACGTGCAGACCGTGGAAGCCGGTGAGGGCGTAAAAGGTGCTGGCATAGAGATTGTCCGTGAGGCCAAAGGGCAAAGTGAAGTACTCCACCATCTGGCTGGCGAGAAAGGCCAGACCGAGACCGGCAGTCAGCATCAGCCAAAGCCGGCAGCGTTCGTTGTTCTGTCTGCGCAGATTCACGCCAGCGCGGTGAAAGGTTGCACTGCTCACCAACAGCAGAATGGTGTTGAGTGTTGGCAACGGCAGTTCAAGCTCATAAATCGCACCTGGCATCAACGGATTGACTGCCTTGAAGGTGAGATAAGCGGCGAAGAAGCCTGCGAAGGTCATGGCATCAGCCACGAGGAATGCGGCCAGGCCAAACATGCGGTGATCCGGATGTTCAGCCCCGTGCTCTGCTCCGTGATTATCAATGTGATCAAGCTGAGCATTTTGAGGAGTGAGGGATGTCATTGACCGCTTCTCCAAAGATCACTGCCGCTGGCGGAGTTCAGATCGATTTCGTCGGCGGGGGTGCCGTAGCCGTAGGGATGGGTCACCAGAGGGGGATCTCCTTTCCAGTTCTCAACCGGTGGTGGTGATGATGTCAGCCACTCAGGAGTGAGTGCTCTCCAGGGGTTATCGCCTGCGATGGCACCGTAAAAGGCGCTGGCGATCACATTCCAGAGGAAAGGAAGGGTGCTGATGGCCATCAACAGTGCTCCTGCGCTGCTGATCTGGTTGACGAGCTCAAACTGCGGGTCGTATTCGGCAACCCGTCGAGGCATGCCGTTCAGGCCAAGCCAGTGCTGGGGAGCAAAGCAGAGGTTGAAGCCAACGAAGGTCAGCAGGAAATGCAAACGCCCGAGATGCTCATCGAGCATGCGTCCGATGATTTTGGGGTACCAGTGATAGATCGAAGCGAAAATCACAAACACCGAGCCTCCATAGACGATGTAGTGGAAATGGGCAACAACGAAGTAGGTGTCATGAACGTGAACGTCAAACGGAACCTGTGCCAGTGCGACACCAGTGATTCCTCCGAGCACGAAGTTCACAATGAAGCCACAGGAAAACAGCACAGCACTGTTCAAACTGATTCGACCTCCCCAGAGTGTTGCCAGCCAATTGAAGAACTTGATTCCAGTCGGAACCGCAATGAAGGCTGTCGCAATCGTGAAGAACAGACGCATCCAGGGTGGAGTGCCACTGGTGAACATGTGGTGAGCCCATACCACCAATCCAAGACCAACAATGGCCATGATCGAATACACCATGGTTGTGTATCCGAACAGAGGCTTTCGGCAGTGAACCGGAAGAATTTCACTCACCAGGCCAAAGGCAGGCAGCACCATGATGTAAACAGCTGGGTGAGAATAAAACCAGAAAAGGTGTTGGTAAACGACAACATTCCCGCCCATTCCAGGATTAAAGAAACCTGTGTGAGCAACAATATCGAAGCTCAACATAATGAGTGTGCCAGCAAGAACTGGAGTGGAGAGAACCACGAGAATGCTGGTGCCAAGCATCGCCCAGCAGTACATCGGAAGCTGCATCAGCTTCAGCCCAGGACGCCGGAGCTTGAGGATTGTGGCGATGAAATTAATGCCGCCGAAGATTGAACTTCCACCCAGAAGCAGAACACTCAGAATCCAGATGATCTGACCGGTAGCAGGCGTTGTGATGCTGAGCGGTGGATACGCTGTCCAGCCCGACTGGGCAGCACCCGTGATGAAATAGCTGCTGATAAGCATCAGTCCTGCTGGAGGAATCAGCCAAAAGGCAACCGCATTCAGCCTGGGATAGGCCATATCCCTGGCGCCCACATAGAAGGGAATCAGATAATTTCCGAAGGCTCCGTTGACCACCGGAACGATCCAGAGAAAGATCATCACCGTCCCGTGCAGGGTGAGGATCTGGTTGTAAACATCCCTGGCCATGAAGTCTGAAACCGGACTCAGCAGTTCGGTTCGGATCGCGCCTGCCATGGCGCCACCAACCAGATAGAAGGCAAATCCGCACACGAGATACTGCAGACCGATCACCTTGTGGTCGACGCTGAAGCTCAGATAGCGAAGCCATCCCGTTGGCTGCAGAGAAGGTGACGCAGGCGCTGTTTGTTGGGGAGCTGTGATTGTCATGCTTCAGCAGCGGGGAGCTTTCGGTTGGACTGGAGCCAGGTGTCGAAGTCATCGGCGCTGTCGACCACGACGCTCGAGCGCATGCCTCCGTGGTAAGGGCCGCAGAGCTCTGCGCATACGATCGAGTAACTGCCAGTGCGGGTTGGGGTGAAGTCGAGCACCGTCGGCTGTCCGGGGATCACGTCCTGCTTCAGGCGAAATTCCGGAATCCAGAAGGCATGAATCACGTCCTTGGCCTCCATCCGCAGTGAAACGGGTCGGTCGACAGGCACATGCATTTCTCCGGAAATGAAGTCACCGTCGGGGTAATGGAAGAGGAATGCGAACTGCATCGCTGTCACCTCGATGGGCAGGGGCGGGATCCCCGCCGTCGTGGCTGTCTGGGAGTCCTGCGTCGAGCCGATGCCACCCCAGACGCGCTCATCAACCACTGTCTCCGAACCATGGTTGCCATGGCCGAGTGGAACCATCCCACCCATGCGTTCGTAAATGTCGTAGCTGTAGAGACCAACAAAAAGAACGACGATTGCCGGTACTGCAGTCCAGAACACTTCAAGTGGAAGATTTCCCTCTAAAGCCAATCCATCGCCGAGCTGTCCGGGGCGGCGACGGAAATGCACAAGACTGAAAAGAATTAATCCGACTATTCCTACGAAAAGGATTGTGCCGATACTGAACAAAACGCGAAACAACTCGTCGTAAATCGGCGCGTTGGCACTGGCATCAACTGGAAGAAGGTTGATGTTCTGACCGATCCACAGCCCCCCGAGGACGAGGAGCATTCCTAAGACCAGGGTGAGAATTGCTGAGGGGATGGGCACCCCGGACCTCAACTTGTGTCTCTTCAGGCTATGGAGGTTGGTTAATAATCACCACGCGTTGATTGTTAAGCAAGCCTGAAAATCCTTCGGCTTTTCTGAGTTCCAGGGCTCTCTTGTCAGCAAAGTCGCATCAAGTCTGAGATTGCAGATGTTGCAGTCGGCTACACATCGTGCCGTTCTGATTCAGACGGCTACGTTCCGTGGATAACCATCTCCATTAAGGAGTTTGCGTTGACTGCATCGTCTATCAATCCGATTCGTCTTCGCCTGGCTCAGTTGGCTGCCCATCTCGTGGTGGCCCTTGTGGCTCTGGTGGTGATCGGCGGAGCGACGAGGGTCATGGAGGCAGGTCTTGCCTGCCCTGATTGGCCTCTTTGTTACGGCAGTCTGCTGCCTGGTCGGCAGATGAACGTCCAGGTCTTCCTCGAATGGTTTCACCGTCTCGATGCCTTTGTTGTCGGTGTGGCACTTCTTGTGCAGATGTCAGTCGTGTGGTGGTATCGCCGCGATCTGCCCGGATGGTTGCTGCCGCTCAGCGCGCTTCTGGTGCTGATGGTTGTGCTGCAGGGAGGCCTTGGAGCGCTCACGGTGTTGAAGCTGTTGCCTTCCGGCGTGGTCACGGCTCATCTGGCCTTGGCTCTCATGCTGGTGATCACGGTCAGTGGTCTCACCCAGACTCTGCTCGCATCCCCCCAGTCCATTGCGGCCCCTCGCTGGTGGATCGTTCTCGGTTCATTCAGTGTGCTGGCGGTTTCAGCTCAGTGCCTTCTGGGTGCTGGCATGGCCACGTCCTGGGCCTCACAGCGCTGTCTTGAGGCTGGCCAGTCCTGTCAATGGCTGTCTTGGCATCGTGCCGCGGCCACGCCGGCTGCTCTTTGTGTGCTGCTGTTCGTGCTGGTGGCCTTGCTCAGTGGTCGCTGGGGTCGAGAGCAGTGGCCGCTTCTGCTGGCAGCTCCTTTGCTGGTGGGCACGCAGATCGGCCTTGGTGTCACAACGCTGCGTCTTGGCCTTTCACAGCCCGCAGTGACCGTGGCTCATCAGCTCGTGGCTTGTCTTCTGGTTGCCGTTCTCGCCGGCCTGACCTGCAGGCGTCAACCAGCTTCATCAGATCCACTGCCCGTCGTTCTCGACTCTTCCGCCCTGGAGGCCTGTCATGGCTAGTTCCACCACAGCTGCACCCTCGGCTCCACTCACGCGCGAACAGGTTGTTCCATCGCGCAAGCGCATCAAGCTGCCTCCCTGGCTTGAGGTGGCCAAACCGCGACTGATCCCTCTGTTGTTGGCCACGACACTCGGGGGTATGGCTCTGACCGAGGGCTGGCCACTTTCCTCTCCGCGGCTGGTCTGCACCCTCGGTGGTGGAGCGCTTGCGGCCGCAGCCGCAGGAGTCCTCAACTGCCTATGGGAGCAGGAACTTGATGGCCGCATGCAGCGCACCAGCGGCCGTGCGTTGCCCTCGGGTCGACTGTCGCCAACAGCTGCTTTTATCGGTGCAATCTCCTGCACCCTGGCGGCGGCAACGCTGCTGGTCAGTGGTGTGAACTGTCTCGCCGCAGGGCTGTCGTTGCTTGGGCTCTGCAGCTATGTCTTGCTGTACACAGCCCTGCTCAAGCCAAGAACACCCCAGAACATCGTGGTTGGCGGTGTCGCTGGTGCCATTCCTCCTTTGGTGGGCGCAGCGGCAGCCACCGGACATGTGGGACTGAGCGGCTGGTGGCTCTTCGCGCTCGTGATGGTTTGGACGCCGGCGCATTTCTGGGCTTTGGCCCTGCTTCTGCGCGATGACTACCGAGCCGTCGGCATTCCCATGCTGCCTGTGGTGAAGGGGTCTGTGGTGACAGCTCGCGCCATTCGCCGTTATGGCTGGGCAACCGTGTTGATCAGCATGCTCGGGATCTGGGCACTGCCGGAGGGAGGATTGTTCTATGGCCTGCTGCTGCTTCCGTTCAACGGACGTTTGCTGCAGATGATCGGCAAACTCGCCGAAGAGCCTGACAGCATTGATCGAGCCAAAGGGCTGTTTCGCTGGTCGATTCTTTATCTGTTCGGGATCTGCTTGTTGCTGATCATCAGCCGTCTTCATGCTGCTTCTCTGTTCGATCTGCAGCTGAGGGGATGGCTGATGACGCTGAGTGCAGGATTCCCTGGGATTGCTTCCTAGATTTCAAAGGATTGTTTCTATGGGCGGATGTCACTGCTTGAGCTGGATCAACTGGAAAAGTCCTATGGGACCGTTTCGGCTCTGAGCGGACTCAGCCTGTCGGTTCCCTCAGGCTGCCTTTACGGATTGCTGGGGCCGAATGGAGCTGGAAAGACCACCGCACTTCGCATCCTGGCCACACTGCTTGCCCCTGACCAAGGACGTGTCGTTGTTGCTGGGGTGGACGCGCTTCAGGAGCCTCGAACGGTTCGTCAACTGATGGGGTACGTGGCTCAGGAGGTGGCGATTGACAAGATCCTCACTGGGCGCGAACTCCTGGCACTCCAAGGTGATCTTTACCATCTGCCGCGTCAGGACCGGAACAACCGGATTGATCAACTGGTGGATCGGATGTCGATGGGTGACTGGATTGATCGTCGCTGCGGCACCTACTCGGGCGGCATGCGACGTCGCCTGGATCTGGCTTCGGGATTGCTCCATCAACCGCAGCTTCTTGTTCTGGATGAGCCGACGGTCGGTCTCGATATCGAAAGTCGCGCTGTGATTTGGGAGGTGCTTCGAGACCTTCGCGATCAGGGGACCACGATTCTGCTGAGCAGCCATTATCTCGAGGAAGTGGAAGCACTTGCTGATCGGATGGCGATCATCGATGCCGGTCGTGTGATCGCCGAGGGTGCCCCAGAAGCCCTGAAACGTGAGCTCGGTGGAGATCGGGTGACTTTGAGAGTGCGCGAATTCAGTGACCAGCCGGAAGCGGAACACGTTCGTCAACTTCTCGAAGTGGTGGACGGCGTCAGACGGATCGTGATTAATCGCGCTCAGGGTTATTCACTCAATCTCGTTGTCGATGGTGAGCATGTCCTTGCAGCGCTGAAGCAACGGTTGGCGAGCGAGGCTTTCGAAGTGTTTTCCCTGTCACAGAGTCGTCCCAGCCTCGACGATGTGTATCTGCAGGCCACGGGCCGCACGCTGATGGATGCCGAGCTTGCCGTGGCTGGTCAACGCGATCCCAAGCAAGAGCGACGCCAGTCGATGCGTTGATGCCTCCCCTGATGTTCTTTCAGTTTCCGTCTTGTCAATGACCAGTCCTGCCCTCGGTACAAATCCCTCCAACTCCGACAACGGCTCGGCGATTGCCGAGCTTCTGCAGGAAACCCTCGCTCTCACGCGACGTTTGTTCCTTCAGCTGCAACGGCGGCCATCCACGTTGGTGGCCGGTGTGCTTCAGCCATTGATCTGGCTGGTTCTGTTTGGTGCACTGTTCTCACGTGCACCTGAGGGACTGCTGCCGGGAGGCATGAGCTATGGGCGTTTTCTCGGAGCGGGGGTGATTGTGTTCACCGCGTTCAGTGCTGCGCTCAATGCAGGGCTTCCAGTGATGTTCGACCGTGAATTCGGTTTTCTGAACCGCCTTTTGGTCGCTCCGCTGCGCAGTCGCAGTTCGATTGTTCTGGCCTCTGTGATTTACATCACGACCTTGAGTCTTGTGCAGAGCCTGGCGATCATGTTCACGGCATCTCTGCTCGGTTATGGGTGGCCAGGCGCGGCTGGTTTGCTGCTGGTGATGGTCACGTTGCTGCTGCTGGTGTTCGCAGTCACAGCATTGAGCCTCGGACTGGCCTTTGCCCTGCCGGGTCACATCGAACTGATTGCGGTGATCTTTGTGGCCAACCTGCCCCTGCTATTCGCGAGCACGGCATTGGCCCCTTTGAGTTTCATGCCTCCCTGGCTGGGCTGGCTTGCATCGCTAAATCCCCTTACCTTCGCGATTGAACCCATTCGTGCCGCGTATGCCGGCCCGCTTGATCTGTCATCGGTTCTGTTGGAAGCGCCCTACGGATCCGTTACCGGCACCACCTGCCTTCTGGTGTTAACGCTGCTGACGGCCGCCTTGTTCCTCCTGATCCGCCCTCTGCTCAATCGCAAGCTTGCCTGATTCCGTGAACCATTCCCCTTACCAGCATCAGGACCCTCGTCAGATCAGCCTTCAGCAATTGATTGAAGAGGCGCTGCAACAGGACGATCAATCGTTGTTGACCCGGTTGGAACAGCAGTGGGTTCATCGCTTTGGTGTCGACTCCCTGCCGGAGGGTTTGCTGCCTTCTGAAGACTGTTCGCCACCATCCATGGCACAGCCAGTGGCTGAGGTTGCTCCGATCGCTTCGCCTGAATCTCCTGCAGCTCCTGATGCGCCTGAGGCCAAACCCGAAGCAACATCAGCTGTGGAATCTGAGACCCCGAGTCCTGGGGTGAATCGTTTCAGCGCGTTGTTGAAAAACTGTCTGGATGACGTGGGTCGTGTGGTGGATCCTGAGATCAGTCCCGCCACACCGGCCCCGAGTCTTCGCCCAGTTCCAGCGGCCGGTCCTCAACGGCTGCGCCGCTGGCTGACGCCTGTCAGCGAGCATGATCTGCCCAAAGCGTCCTGAGACGTCATGGTCGTCTCGTCAGAGAATCGCTTGTCCCGGGACCATCTCCAGGGCGGCTTGATCGTTTCGGTTCAAGCCCCAGAGGGTTCTCCCATGCGTCATCCCGATGTGATCGCCGCCATGGCAGAAGCCAGTCTTCGCAATGGTGCCGTCGGGGTGAGGCTTGAGAGCCCGGAGCACATCGGAGCGGTTCGGGAGCGTTGCCCGGATGCTCTGATCGTGGGCCTCTGGAAACGCTCCTTCCCTGACAGTCCCATCTACATCACGCCTCGTTGGGAGGACATCAGGGCTGTCTGGGCTGCCGGTGCCGATGTGATTGCGCTGGATGCCACCGCCCGCAAGCGGCCCTCGGGCCAAGAGCTTGAGATGCTGATCGAGCAAGCGAGAACAGAGTTTGGTGCAACTTTGATGGCGGATGTCGACAGTGTTGAAAACGGTCTGAGGGCTGCGGCTCTGGGATGTGATTGGGTTGGAACGACCCTGTTTGGCTACACGGAAGACACCGCTCAGCTGTCTCCGCCGGCCATGAACCTGTTACATCCCTTGAGAGAGCAGCTTCCTTCTTCAACCCTTTTGGTGTGCGAGGGAGGCATCGCTTCGGCTGTCATCGCAGCCGATGCCATCGATGGTGGCGCGGACGCGGTTGTTGTTGGGACAGCCATTACAGGTGTTGATCTCCAGGTGGCGGCCTATTGCGGGCACCTGAAAAGGCAGACTGTCTGAGTCCCGCGAGACTCATGCCGTGTTGCGCCTGATTTCCCTCCCGGCGATGGTCGGCGGACTGGTTTTGGCTCTGCCTGTTGCAGGTTTACCAATGGGTGAGCTCCAGGCTCTGAACAGAGAGCTGGGCCATCTCTGCAGCAAGCCCCCGCGGGAAGCACTGGCAGTTTGTCGGATTCACGCACGCCTGGTTCAGGCTCTCTGAGCAGAACCAGACGTGCGTTGACGCTTTACATCATTCCGGGCATTCCCATACCGCCCATTCCACCCATGCCGCCCATGCCACCCATGGGATCACCGCCTGCTGCTGGCGGAGCAGCGGGCTCAGGTTTGTCGGCCACAACCACTTCAGTTGTGATCAGCAGTGATGCAATCGAAACAGCGTCCTGAAGTCCAAGGCGGACCACCTTGGCGGCATCAAGGATGCCCGCCAGAAGTAGATCCTCGTAGTTGCCCGACACGGCATTGAATCCCTGCCCGGAGCGTTGCACCTGCTCCACGACGATATCCCCGTTCGCGCCGGCATTGATGGCGATCTGCTTGAGGGGAGCACTCAGGGCGCGCTGGACAATCTCCACGCCCGTTCGCTGATCACCTTGCAGCTCAGCAGCAACGGAATCAAGGGTTCCTGCTAGTTGCAGCAATGTGGAGCCACCCCCGGCAACAATGCCTTCCTCAACGGCGGCTCTGGTGGCATTCAGGGCATCCTCGATGCGCAGCTTGCGGTTTTTGAGCTCAGTTTCGGTGGGTGCTCCCACCTTGATCACGGCAACGCCACCAGCGAGTTTGGCAATGCGTTCGGTGAGCTTTTCGCGGTCGTACTCCGACTCGGTGTTGTCGAGTTCACGGCGAATGGAGGCCACACGCTCTGCCACTGCGTCTCGGCTTTCCTCGCCAGCGACGATCGTGGTGCTTTCCTTGCTGATCGTGATTCTGCGGGCGCGGCCGAGATCGGCGAGTGTGACCTTCTCGAGGGTCATCGCCCGGTCTTCGCTGATCACTGTGCCGCCGGTGAGGATGGCGATGTCTGCCAGTGCTGCTTTGCGGCGCTCGCCAAATGATGGAGCACGCACAGCAGCGACCTGCAGAACGCCGCGGTTTTTGTTGACCACCAGGGTTGCCAGAGCTTCCCCGTCAACCTCTTCGGCCAGAACCACCAGGGGAGAGCCGGACTGCTGAACGGCTTCGAGAACCGGTACCAGGTCGGCCACTGCACTCACTTTGCGGTCAGTGAGCAACAGCAGTGCGTTGTCGAATTCGCAGATCTGGCGGTCACCGTCGGTGACGAAATAAGGGGAGCTGTAGCCACGGTCGAAGGCCATGCCCTCAGTGACATCGAGCTCAGTGGCCAGCGATTTGGATTCTTCGACGGTGATCACTCCGTCGACGCTGACCTTATCCATCGCTTCTTTGACCATCTGACCCACCTCTTCATCGCCGCCGGCGCTGACCGTGGCCACCTGACGGATGGCATCTCCGCCGACGGCCTGGCTTCGCTCAGCAAGACCTTTAACCACATGTTCAACCGCCGCTTCCATGCCACGGCGAAGTTCGATCGGACTGGCTCCTGCTGCCGTGTTGCGCAGACCTTCCTCCACCATGGCTTGCGCCAGCACGGTCGCTGTGGTGGTGCCATCTCCGGCTTTGTCTTTGGTCTTGGACGCCACCTGCTGGATCAGTTTGGCGCCGATGTTTTCGAAGGGATCCTCGAGCTCGATCTCCTTCGCAATCGTGTCGCCGTCATTGATGATGTCGGGTGCTCCGAATGACTTCTCAAGCACCACGTTGCGACCGCGTGGACCAATAGTCACGCGGACTGCATCGGCGAGAGCATTCATCCCTCGCTCCAGCGCAGCGCGAGATTCATCCGAAAAACTGAGAAGCTTGGCCATGATCGACACTTACCCGCTCGTCAATGTCCCACAACGACAGGACTCTTGACTTCCTGCTGGAAGTGGGGAAAGCCGAATCATCGGGCGCTGATCTCTGCTGGAGGGGGCTGCGCTCGTTAGCGTTGAACCATGGCCAATTCAGGAGCACTGTTCTTTGTTCTGCTGGCCGGTCTGGCCGGGATCATGGCCTTGGTCTACGTGCCGTTGCGGATCTTTCTTACCGCAACAGAGCGCAGCCGCAGATTCAGATTGCTGCAGCGGATCCGCAAATTGAGGGATGAATTGGGTCAACCTCTTGAGCCTTAACGCAGCAGGCCGCAGCTGACCTTCCTCAGCCCATCACCATGCCGCCGTCAACCTGCAGAACCTGACCGGTGATGTAGGCCGCAGCAGGGTCAGCTGCCAGAAACCGCACAGTCCCTGCGACCTGTTCCGGGGTTCCGAATTGACCCAGGGGGATGGCCGCGAGAATGCCTTCCGCATCCAGGTCCTTGGTCATGTCGGTGGCGATGAAGCCCGGAGCCACGGCATTCACGGTGATGCCACGGCTGGCCATCTCCTTGGCGGTGCTTCTGGTGAACCCCACGACGCCGGCTTTGGCTGCGGCGTAATTGGACTGTCCAGCATTGCCCATCAGGCCAACGACAGAGGTGATGTTGATGATCCGCCCACTTTTCTGCTTGAGCATTGGGCGGGTCACCGCCCTGGTGCAGAGGAAGACACCACTCAGGTTCAAATTGATGACGGCTTGCCAGTCTTCGGTCTTCATCCGCATCAGCAGACCGTCGCGGGTGATGCCAGCGTTATTGACCAAGACGTCGATCCGGCCACTCCGCTCGATCACGGACTTGACCAGGCCGTTGACCGCGTCCTCCTCGGCAACGTTGGCCTGAAGGGCATAGGCCTGACCACCAGCTTCCTTGATCTCATTGACCACCGCATCGGCTGCATCAGGTGAGCTGGAATAGTTCACGACCACTTCCGCACCCGCCTCAGCCAGGGCGAGGGCAACGGCGCGACCGATTCCACGGCTGGCGCCGGTTACCAGAGCGATCTGGCCATCAAGGGTGCGGATGCTGCTCATGCAAGGACCTGTGATCCGCTGATCGTACGGACCTGCAGGACCAGCTTTCATTCATTCGTTTGCATGCCTCGCATCGTTTCCACCTCGTCAATGGCATCGCCAAGAATTTGACGAAGATCTTGCAGTTGCTGCTTGCTTCCCATCACCACAAGCATCTGTCCTGGGGCCAAGGTGACTTCGCCATTGGGGTTGGCCAACAGGGTGTTGTTATCACGGATGGCGAGCACCATGGCTCCGGTGCGTCGTGCCAAGTCAAGGTCCTGCAGGCTGCGGTGGGCGATCTGACTCATCAGTCGGGGGTCTTCACTGAGGCGGAATTCTTCGATTTCGCAGTCGGATCCCGCCAGTAGATCCGTGAAGTCGACCGCCAGTGGGCGCAGGGCCGTCGTCGCCATCAGCCGACCACCGGCCACGTAAGGGCTCACCACCACACTGGCGCCTGCCAGTTCAAGTTTCGCCGCCGCTTCCTCGCTGTCAGCCCGCGCGATCAGACGACAGCGCTGCTCAAGTCCCCGGGCGCTCAGGATTACGTAGAGATTGGCTGCATTGCTCGGTAGTGCGGTCACCAGGCTTCGGCAACGATCGAGCCCTGCCTCCATCAAGGTTTCGTCCAGGGTGGCGTCGGCCTGGAGCACTTGGAGTCCGCGTTCTTCAGCAGCTTGTTTTCGCAAGGGGTCAAGTTCGACCACGAGCACCGGTGCTTGTTCGAGGAGCAGCTGCTCACCGATCTCACGACCGATCCTGCCGTAGCCGCAAAGAATGACGTGGTCTTGCATGCGCCGCAGCATCCGGCGAAACCTCAGCTCCCGTACCTGACGGAAGTATCCGGATTCTGACAACCCCAGCACGCGCTGAATCGAGAGCTGAACAACCAGCAGTCCTCCGGCAATGATCAACACCGTGACCAACCGCCCTGGCTGGGACAGAGGCTCCACTTCTCCGTAGCCAATGGTGCTGATCGTGATCAGCACCATCCAGAGGCAATCTCCCCAATCCCATCCTTCGGTGATTCGGTAACCGATGGCTCCGCCGAGGACCAACACGGTCAGTGCGAGACCTGGCAGTAACCAGGGCCTTGCGAGGTGTCTCAGTTGACGGCTACGGCCACTGAGTAGATCGTGTCGTCTGCTCCGCCGGGAGCGCATCATCAGAAGCCGAGAGCTTGCATCACGTCGGAGACCGTGAGTGAGGACAGATCCTCGCGATCAAGTCTGCGAATCATCTCTCTTTCGGGAAGCTGGTCCGCTTTGGCGCCCAAGGCAACCAGAGGCAGCCCGCAGTAGGTGGCCATCAACTGGGTTAGGGAACAACTGCTGAGCACGACATCAGCGCAGGCCACTGCAGCGGCTCGCTCGGCGATGGGCAGGTTGGTCGGCAGAACAAGGCTGCGCAATTGGGGCAGCTTGTTGCGGATGGTCTCCGGGAGTGACGCCCAGCGTTCCTGAGGCCAGTCACCAGGGAATGCGCCTGGGGCTAGCAGCAGAAGGGGGCCATCCCCTGATGGCTGAGCACTGCGGGCTTTCTCCATGGCATCCGCAGGCAGGCTGAGGCGGAAGGCATCAGCATTCAGAGAAACGCCCATCGGGGACAGAAAAGCTTCAAGCTTCTGTGGTGTCCAGCCTGATTCCACCGTGGCGGAGGCCGTACTGGCGAAGCCTTCCGTGGCCACCCGCATGGGGATATGGCTCATTGACAGCATTAAATTCACCTGCCTTCCGGTGGCGAAATTGAGGCATGCCTGGAAGTCAGGTTCCCTGACCAGTCCCAGAAGATTGGCCCAATCCGACAGATTCGGATCCGCCTCGAAGGGGAAGGGAATCACTTTCTTCACCGCCGGAAGCATGGTCCATAACCCGCGATGGGATGGATCGCAGGCCACCTGAAGGCTTGCTTCAAGCTGATCAGCGGTAGCAGCGAGAGCCGGCAGGCGCTCGAGCTGTTGCTGAAGGCTTCCGGGGCTGAGAGCGAGAACGCGCATGAAGCAGCAGCACAGGTGGTGCGAGCTGATTGTATGGAGGCCGTTTCAGACTGCTGGCAGCAGGAGTCGCTTGTGCATCTGTTGATTGCCGCAGCGGGCAGCGGCCGGCGTATGGGAGCTGATCGCAACAAACTGCTTCTTCTTCTTCGGGGCAGGCCGCTGCTCGCCTGGACCCTGCGGTCGGCGTTTGCGGCTGAAGCCATCGATTGGATCGGGGTGATCGGTCAGCCTGCAGATCAGAACGAGATTGCCCCCCTTCTGCAGGGAGCACCCAAGCCTGTTGCCTGGATCGAAGGTGGCAGCACACGCCAGGAATCGGTGGAGCGAGGCTTGGTCGCATTACCCGGGGAAGCGCGGCATGTCTTGATCCATGACGGTGCCCGCTGTCTGGTTGATCCCAACCTGTTTAACCGCTGCGCTGCAGCGGTTCTTGGTGGTGATGCGGTGATCGCTGCGACACCGGTCACCGACACGATCAAGCGTGTGGATGGAGGGGGACTCATCACTGAAACACCGGACCGGGCTGAGCTTTGGGCCGCACAGACGCCCCAGGGTTTTGCTGTTGCTGCCCTGCGGGAAGGCCATGCGCAGGCCAGGGCTCTCGGTTGGTCGGTCACTGACGATGCCTCCTTGTTTGAACGCCTGGGATGGCCAGTCAGGGTGCTGGATGCTGGACCAGCCAACATCAAGGTCACCACGCCATTCGATCTCACCGTGGCGGAGGCTGTTCTTGCTCAGCGTTGAGTCGGCAGCTGCAGAGTCAGGGTGGCGTTGATGCCATCCAATTGGGCGCGAACGCCCAACGGCAGAGCCGCATTGCCTCCGTTCCCGTGACCCACGGGTAAATCCGCAACCACAGGACACCCCAGGTCTTGAGTGCGTTCTCGCAAAACCTGCTCCAGGCTGAACGTGCGAGCTGGATCGCTGTTCTCTGCGTCATCGCAACCGCTGAAGCGACCGAATCCAAGGCCTGCCAGATTCTGGAGAACGCCTATCAACCGCCAGTGGGTGAGCATTCGATCCAGGCGGTAGGGAGCTTCACCCACGTCTTCGATCACCAGGATTGCGCCACGCAGATCGGGTAAGTGACGGCTGCCGACCAGGTGGGATGCCACCGTGAGATTCACCGTGATCAATGGCCCAGATCCCGTGCCTTCAGCCCAGCTCCTCCCTTGAAGGGACGCAACTGGATGCCCAAACAGCAGATCATGAAGACGCTGTTGGCTCCATGCAGGTTCGCCAGCCAGCGTTGTGACCAATGGTCCATGGATGCCGCCTCCAAAGCCGCTTGCCATGCGGCTGCAGAGCAAGGCCGTGACATCGGAGAATCCAAGAAACCACCCTTCCTTCCAGGGAATGCCATGTTCCAGAAGACGGGCGGCTCCCCAGCCCCCTCGGGCACAGGCCAGCAGTGGGCTCCCCGCATCAGCAGACAGGTCGCTGGATCGTTCGCTGTCGCGTCCTGCCAGATAGCCCCAGTGCCGCCCCAGACAGGTCGGGGTTTTCACACTTAGCCCCCATGACTCGAGCACGGCGATCCCTGCATGCAGGCTGGCTTCATCGCAGACCGCCGAGCTTGGAGCAGCAATGGTGACGCTGTCGCCCACCTGCAAAGGACTGGGTAATGACCAGGGATGTGCGGATTGAGGCATCAGACCAGACGTGAAAGCACAAGGCCGATGAGCAGCAACGTACCGATCTGGACCTGACGTCCGAAATGGCGGGCGTAGACCGCTGCTGGCTGTTGTTCACTGGCTTGCAGGGTTTGTGTGGAGCGCCACAAACCAATGGTGGCAATCACCCAGAAGGGCCAGAAAACGATCCCCACATCAGCTGCTGCAGCGGCAATAGCCAGCGACGCTGCTGTGAGCCCATATCCCGCTCGCACGGTTCGGATGGCGTTGCGTCCGAGCGTCAATGCGCTGCTGCGCAGGCCGAGCCGCTTGTCATCAGGACGGTCGGCCATGGCGTAGACCGTGTCGAAGCTGAAGGTCCAGCACAGGGTGGAACACCAGCATCCGATCAGGGGGATCGACGGGCTGATGCCGCCTGTGAAGGCAGCCCAGGGGATCAGCACCGCAAAGCCCCAGCAGATGGCCAGCAGTGCCTGAGGGAATGGAAACCAGCGCTTTGCGGATGGGTAGATCAGGATCGGGGGGAGGGCTAGGACGGCCAGTTGCAGGCACATCAGCATCTGGGACGACAGGCTGAGCACGACCCCCAGGGATAGAGCCAGCAGCAGGACGAGCGCAGCATTCGCCTGGCTCCGGTTCAATGCACCGCTGGCGAGGGGACGTTGGCGTGTGCGTTCGACCTCTTTGTCAATCCTCTGGTCCCAGAGGTCATTGGCGATGCAACCGGCTCCGCTCACGGCCAGGCCGCCGATCAGGATCTGCACGATCAGTGCTGCAGGGGGCGGGGCGTCCGGCGCGAGCCACAAACTCCAGCCCGCTGGCACGAGAAGGATCAGGCGACCAGTCGGCTTGTTCCATCGCAGTAGTGCCACCCAGGGCGACATGACGCGAGAAAAGGTCGTGCCAGTCACGTGCGCAGAACCCGAAGCTTGAATTTTCGGAACCTTAATCAGCGGCCACCCGGCCCGGAGCACCGATGGCAGAGTGGGCCCGTCTCCATCACGGTGCGCCATGTCAGGTGCCGAGTCTTCCCCAGCGGCCGCGGTGGACCCCAGCAATCAGACGGCGAGACAGTCATCGCATCGTGATCCGGGTGGATCGCCAAAAGTCAGAACCGTTGCCGCAATTGACGTGGGTACCAATTCCACCCACATGCTCGTGGCTTCGGTGGATGTGGCATTGGGAACGTTCAGCATCGATCTGGCCGAAAAGTCCAATACCCGTCTGGGGGAAAGAGACCCCGAGACCGGTGAACTGACCCCTGAAGCGATGACCAGAGGGTTGGAGAGCCTTCGCCGTTTTCGCGAGCTGGCTGTAAGCCATCAGGTGGAGCAGGTCGTTGTCGCAGCGACCAGTGCTGTACGAGAGGCACCAAACGGGAGGGACTTCCTTCAAACCATCAAAGATGAACTCGACCTGGATGTGGATCTGGTCAGTGGTCCGGAGGAGGCAAGACTGATCTACCTGGGCGTGTTGTCGGGCATGCCTTTCGGCGATCGTCCCCATCTGGTGCTCGATATCGGCGGAGGCTCCACGGAGCTGATCCTGGCGGACGGTCGGGACGCCCGCGCACTCACCAGCACACGCGTCGGTGCCGTGAGGCTGCAGCGGGATTTCGTCAAGGATGATCCGATCCCTCCCCAACGTCGCTCATTCCTGCAGGCGTTCATCCAGGGCTCGCTGGAACCGGCCGTGGACAAGGTGCACCGACGGATCAAGCCGGGAGAGACTCCGGTGCTTGTCGCGACCAGCGGCACGGCAATGGCTATCGGTGCGTTGGCCGCTAGCGAAGACGACCGGCCACCGCTCAAGCTGCATGGATACAAGGTTTCAAGGCAGCGCCTGAACCGTGTCGTGGACCGTTTGGCCGTCATGACACCGGAGCAGCGCCGTGGTCTGGCGGCCATCAACGATCGGCGCGCGGAAATTATCGTGCCGGGTTCGCTCATCCTGCAAACCACCATGCAGATGCTCGGAGTGGATGAACTGGTTCTGAGCGAGCGGGCGTTGCGCGAAGGGTTGATCGTGGATTGGATGCTGCGCCATGGCCTTCTCGAAGACCGCTTCAGTTTTCAAAGCAGTATCCGCCAGCGCACCGTGGTCCATCAGGTGCAACGTTTTGCGGTCAATCAGGCCCGTGCCGAGCGGGTTGCTAGTCACGCACTCACTCTCTACGACAGCACCCACAAGACCTTGCACCGTGATGACGGATCCGGCCGGGATCTCCTCTGGGCTGCAGCCATGCTTCATGCCTGTGGTCAGCACATCAACCTGAGTGCTTATCACAAGCATTCCTGGTATCTCATTCGCCACGGTGAGCTGCTGGGTTATTCCGAATCCGAACATCTGATGATCGCGGCTATCGCCCGTTATCACCGCCGCAGTCTTCCCAAGAAGCGTCATGAGTCCTGGCAGGCGCTTCAGACCCGGGATAACCGCAGGACAGTGTCAGAGATGGCGTTGTTACTGCGTTTGGCCGCTGCGCTGGATCGACGCCCCGATCCCGTGGTTCACACGTTGAAAGCCGAAGTGAAAGGCAGTGATCTGATCCTGGAGCTGGTGCCGGAGCTCGTGAATCAGAACCTCAGCCTTGAACAGTGGAGTCTCGAGAGTTGTGCAGCTCTGGTGAGGGATGTCACCGGTCTGCGCCTCAAGATCAGAGTTCAGGATTGAGTTTGTACCAGCGCACCTGATCGATGGGTCCGAGGGGCTTCGGTGCAGCGTCTCCCTCACTGATCAAAACCAGGTCAGGACGTCCGGGGAGGATCTCCAGTTGTGAATCTGCAGGGAGGATTTTGTTCTCAGAGAGGGTTCCCTCGTACACAACCACGCCTTCGCCATTACGGATTGAGACCCAGCTTGGTTCTGGGCTGCTGATGGAGATCTGTCCTGAGGACTTCTTCTCGGGTGAAACGGGTTGAGGGGGTGTCGCAGTGGGTTGTTCCACCACCGTGACAGCCTTCATGGAGGCAAGCTCAACGGAGCGACGCTGACTGGCCACCACCATCGCTCCACCGGTGACAGCGCCGATCGCCAGAGCGGCCAGGGCCAGGCGTTGCCAAGGCATCACAGGCCTTTTGCTGCTTTCCGAACTCGTCGAGATCCGACCATTGGCGACACCGCTTTTGGCATCAGCACCACCAGGAGCACCGGACAGGTTGGTCGTGGTCTTGGGCGCTGGCAGAACGTCTTGAAGTCTGCTGATCAGGGAGTCGCCATCGAGGCCGAGCTTGGAAGCGACCCTGCGGGTCATCGCTTTGATAAAAACCGGTTCTGGAAGTTTCTCCAGTTCACCAGTCTCCAGAGCCTGTAACTGTTCGCTGCCCATCTTTAAAGATTGAGCCAGTTGATCGCAGCTCAGGCCCTGTGCTTCGCGGGCCTGACGGAGCAGGTCACCGATCTCCTGCAGGGTTGAGACGGTTGCTCCATCTTTCGCCTGCTCGGAATCCGACAACCACATCCGACCCTCACTGAATTCGTTGCAGTGAAATTAAGCTCGATTTTCAGTTCTGTCAGTGCCACGAAGCACACAGAGACAGTTGCCACATCGGAATTCATTCTTTCCTCCCATGGCATGCAGGTTTTCGGTGATCGTGTGAGCGGGAGTTCAGCATGATGAAATCAAGCCGGATCACGCAACTTTTGCTGGCTGCTCTGGTGGACACTCAGATCCCCAATCTCATCCACTTCATCGGGGCTCTGGGCCGCTATGAGTCGCCGGAGTCAGCCTCGCGGGCCTGTCATCACTGGGCTGACTCCGCTGGTCAATACAGCATCCGCAGAACTGGTCTGTGGACCAGCACTTCGCAAAATCCAGTGCGGTTTTGCAAGCAAGAAGCCCATCATTTTGTTGGTCACGAAGTGCCGAAGGAGGGTGCTGCTGAAGTCAGCGACAACCCTGAAGATCCGAAAGGATTTTTGGCAGGTGAAGTGCCAGAGGCGGAGAACTCAGGCAAGCGTTGGCGGTACAGACGCAAACGCTGGTCGCTTGTCATCCCCTTCTGAACATGGACCCAGACGTTCGCAATCTGGTGATTGCTCAGCTGCTTGTGATCGTGATTCCCGTTGGGACATTGTTCGCCATCTGGCTCTGGATGCTCACGCTCCGTCAACGCTGATTCGTCAACGCTGATTGGAGCTGCGCGTTGAAACTTCAAGCAATGCCAATCATCGGTGCCAGCCATTCAGCATGCACTGCTGAGAGAGCAGTCATGTTGAAAGCATGCACTGCTGGATTGGTTTTATCAGCAACCCAGAGCAGCGCAAAAGGCGCATTGAGGGCGATCTGCATGCGCCATCGCCAAGTGATGATCGCCCAGATTCTTTGCAGAATCGGATTCTTCATTCGAAGCATCGAATGACTCAGTAAGTACGCAGATCTTGGCGTATCCACTCACGGAACTGCGGATTGACTTCAGTCGCGATGCCAAGTGTTGCTCATGAGCCAAGAAAAAAGGAGGGTCCCACCCCTCCTTGGTTCGACGCATCTCCGGTTGATGACCCGAAGACGAGTTGATTTTGCACGAAAGTCTTCAAAACATCCGTAGTGATCAACACCTTGAAGATCTAGGCAACTAATTCTTCTGAGATCGACAGGGTGAGCTCCGAGTGGGGTGTGCGTAGCTCAATCAGAGATTGATAGTCCGCTGACTCATAGGCCGATATGGCTGACTGGAGAGATGGGAACTCGATGATCACATTCAAAGAACCAGGGGTGCCTTCACGAACATCACATTGAACATCGCGCACCAGGAATTTGGCCCCGACGCTGGGGAGCCATTCCGTGAGTCGACTGATGTAGGGGACCATGGCCAGTGGTGTGTGAATCGTGCCGGTGCTGATCCAGTAGCCCTTTGCCATGACAACAGAAATCTGATGCACTGAATGTAGTTGGAACTGTGCTGTTAGCAGCTGTGCATGAAGCAGGTTTCTGATCGCTGAAGCGTGATCACAGCTCAACGACAGGAGTGACAACTGAAGACGGCCAAGACCGCATCGTTTGAGATGCATCAGATCCTGTGCTTTGAATCTCGAATGTGAGATCATTAATCTCTCTGATGATTCTTTAATGTCCGGTTTCTCTGGCCTTCGTTAATGCTGATGCCGCCCGAAAACTGCGCTTGATAATGAGATGAAAACCCTGAAAAGCAAGGGTTTGAGGAGCATGGGCGATACTGGATTCGAACCAGTGACCCCTTCCGTGTGAAGGAAGTGCGCTACCACTGTGCTAATCGCCCGATCGTTCAATCTTAAAACACCACCTGTCCGGATTGTTTACCGCTTGGGCCGGAACAAGTGGTCATGATCAGGCGAATAGAGCTTTGATCGCAGATTGGTTGAACGAAAGGCCGGACTGATCACATACAGCGTGGTGCGAATCAGATTGCGATCATGTGTGACCTTTGCCATCTGATCGAGAGGCACCAGATCAAGCGATTCATCAGGCCAGCTGACCCGGTATCCGATGGCGACCGGGGTGTCTGCGGGGTAATGCTCAAGCAGCGTCGACTGGACCTCGTCCACATGGCGGGCGCTGAGGTAGAGGCAGAGCGAGGCTCTCAGGCTGGCCAGGTGTCTCAGCTCTTCGCGTTCCGGAACGCCGGTTCGGCCTCCGCTGCGGCTTAGCACGATGGTTTGCACAAGGCCTGGGATGGTCAATTCCGCTTTGAGAGCCGAGGCGGTTGCCTGATAGGCGCTGATGCCAGGAACCACTTCCACTTCGATTCCTGCATCGGCAAGCCCGCTGACCTGCTCGCTGAGCGCTCCGTAGAGACAGGGGTCACCATCGTGAAGACGCACCACGTTCTTCCCGCTGCTCACACGCTCGATCATCAGGGGAAGAACCTGTTCAAGCGTGAGCGTGCTGGTGCGGATCTTTTCGCAGCCGGCCGGCGCAAGATCCGCGATCTGGGGCGATACGAGTGAGTCAGTCCAGATCAGAACATCAGCATGGGCAATGCGGTCTTCGGCACGGCGGGTCAGTAGATCAGGTGCTCCCGGGCCAGCACCCACGATCGAGATCTTGCTCATGAAGGGTCTGCCTTTTTGAGTCCGGGATCCGGAAGTGGCGACTTGCGTCCATACAGCCAGAACAGCCCCAAGCCAGCGATGGCCATTAAACTGAGACTCATCAGCTGAGCAATACGCAGGCCACCATCACAGAACGGAGGTTGTCCGCCGAGGCAGAGCGGGTCGATCCTCAGCCCTTCGATCCAGATGCGGCCAAGGCTGTAGCTGAGCAGATAGATGCAGCTGAGAGCTCCTGATGGCAGGGAAATTTTGTTTTGGCGGCCGAGCCGGAAAAGCACCATTAACAACACAAAGAGTCCAATGTTCCAGATGGATTCGTAGAGAAATGTGGGGTGGAAGAATTCAGCAGTTTTGAAAACACCTGGCCGGTTTGCTGCGGGAATAAAAAGTTTCCATGGCAGATCGGTGGGGACTCCAAACGCTTCTGAATTGAAAAAGTTCCCCCAGCGGCCAATGGCTTGTCCCAACACCACCGAGGGCACCAACACGTCCAAAACATTCCAGAACGACACCCGTCGCCAACGGCAGAACAAAATCACCGCCAGCGATCCCCCTAGGAGAGCTCCATGGATAGCAATGCCTCCTTTCCAGATTGCGAAGGCATCCCACCATGAGCGTTGGTAGGAATCCCATTCGAAGGCGACGTAATACGCTCTCGCACCGATGACTGCTGCCAGCACAAGGATTGGCAGCAGGTCACTGATCAGATTGGCATCTAGGCCGCGCTGTCGCGCCAGCCAGCTGGAGAGATTGAGTCCGATCAAGACGGCAACTGCAATCAGCAGTCCATACCAACGCAGTACGAAAGGCCCGAGCTGAAACAGCTCGGGCCCGGGGGAGGTGAAAATTGCAGGGATCAACACTGAGCTCAGACACCCTCAGCGGCTTGCACCTTCTCAATCTGCTTCTTCTTCAGAACCAACATGATCTGGGCCAGCGAAACAGCTGCGAAGAACGCCAACAGACCATAAATCCGAACGGGGTTCTGAAGCACAACTTCAGCATCAACCTGTCCGAAACCACCCACATTTGGATCGTCGGTCAGGGGAGTACCCGCTTCAATGGCGTCTCCGACTCCGACAACCAGAGCAGGACCCACGGGAATGGTTTCAGTGGCGGTCTCGCCGTCCGCGCTAGCGATGCTGACGATCTTGGCCCCATTGTCGCCGTCTTCAATTGATGAGACGGTTCCAGTAGCGGGAGAGGTGTAAACGGTGTTGTTGCTCTTTTCTCCGGTCGGATAAACCTGGCCACGGCCTCGGTTACCCCCAACGAAGATCTGATATTTGCCGAAGTGGATGTTGCTATCTGTGGCTGGATCCGGTGAAAGGACAGGGAAGACGATTTCCTGGTGCTGATCACCTGGAATCGGACCTACAAGAAGAATGTTGGGTTGATCGTCGCTGTACTGCGTGAAATAAACACCTTCGGTTTCCTCCTTGATCTCATCGGTCCAGCGGTCCTGTGGGGCCAGGGTGAAGCCATCGGGAAGCTGGATGACAGCTCCGACCTGTAAGCCAACATCGCTGCCGTCGGCTCCGATTTCCTGGAGCCCTTGCTCATAAGGAATTTTCACTGCCGCCTTAAAGACCGTGTCAGGAAGAACGGATTGAGGAACCTCTGCCTGGGTGATTTTCTTGGCGAGGTGGCAGTTAGCACACACGATTTTGCCAGTGGCTTCTCTTGGCGAGGCGTAGTTCTGCTGAGCCCAGAAGGGGTAAGCCCAGCTGCTTGTTGGAGCCGTGAACACGGCAAGGCCCAGGATCAGGGCTGCGAAAAGTGAGGGGAGAATGCGGCGCATCGGAGGCGTGTTTCGGGAGAGATCGGTGGGCAAAAGGTTCTTGATCAGCCCCACCAGGGCTTCTCACCTGTTCGGAAGTCGGTTTCGGTCCATTGGCTCACGAAAACGTTGTCGTCCTCAACGCTCACATTGGCCAGGGCCAGTGAGAGTGGCGCCGGACCTCTCACAACTTTGCCGGTGGCGTCGTATTGGCTGCCATGACAAGGGCACATGAACTTGTTGGCGCCACTGTTCCAGGGCACAACACAGCCCAGGTGGGTGCAGATGGCATTGATGCCATAACTGCCGATGGCATCTTCCCCTTCAACGATCAAATACGTGGGATCACCCTTCAGACCCTGAACAAGGCTGCGGTCACCTGTGGGGTGGTCACTGAGCCAGCCGCTGAGTGTTACGGGGTTACCGAGCTCATCCTTGGCACTGGTGCCTCCGCCGCTTCCTGCAGCCCGTGGAGGAATGAAGTAATTCACCACCGGATAGAGCGCTCCGAGGGCGACGCCGGTCACGGAGCCGAAGGTCAGCAGATTCATGAACTGCCTGCGGCCCATTCCGGGCACATCAGCGGCTGGCATCTGAGTCATATCTGACGTTCGTTGGGCACTGGATGGGGCCCATTATGGGCTCTATTAGGTCATGTCACACTTTGCGGAGACTGGATTTTCATTGATGTTCAAGGTCTTGTTCAGTGCGCACTGATCACTCCTCCCCGCTGGAGTCGCGCCCTCTGAGCGTCGATGAAGTTATCGACCTTTTGCGCTCTCGCTGGCAAGCCAGCTACGACTTGCAGCTGGTCACCAGGCGCAGACGGATGTACTTCCAGGTCATGTGGGCCTATCTCGAGCAACAGTCCTTCCCATTGGATGAGCCTGACTACCGGGCTCATCTCGCGGAAGTCTTGGAAATTGTGAATCGACTGGGGGAAGCTGAGACTGTCCGGGACTGGTTGCTCACGACGCGGGACAAGCCGCGACTTGGAAAGGCGCTTAGTCTGCAGCTGCAGGGGGAGGGGACTCTGGAGGAGTTTCTGCTCTGAACCGTTGAACCGCTGCGACAAGAAGCACTCCGATCAGGTACAGAGCGGTGATCGCCCCAGCCAGCAGCAACATGGTGACCGGGTCTGTCGACGGCGTCAGGACAGCGCCGGCAAGGGCTGAGATCAACACGACCCAGCGCCATGCTGAAAGCATGCGTTGCCAGTTGACCAGGCCGAAGACTCCCAAAAGAAGCTGCAGAACAGGCAGCTGAAAGGCCAGTCCCGTCGACAGCATCAGCAAGAGCACGAAGTCCAGATAGCGCTCAATCGACCAGATGGGCTCCACAACATCGGCGCCGTAGCTGACGAGAAAATTCAGCGCAGCAGGCACTAGAGCCCACCAGGCAAAGGCAAGGCCGGCCAGAAACAGAACGGCTGATCCAGCTACCGACGGCGCAATCAACCGGCGCTCTCCTTGGGTCAGGCCTGGCAGAACAAAGGCCAGCCCCTGATACAGCACGTAGGGCAGTGCCAGCGTGAGTCCTGCATAGCCGGCAACTTTGAACGACACGAACAAAAATTCGCCAGGAGCCAGTTGCAGGAAGCGGATCGAACCAGCAGGCTCTTCCAGAATTCTGACCAGAGGACGCACCGCCACAAGGCAGGCCAAGGCACAGACAACCACTGCGGCAAGACTGCGCAGCACTCTCTGACGAAGCTCCTCCAGGTGGTCGACCAGAGGCATTTCCACGTCGTTGGGGGGACCGGCCTGAACTCCGATCCGAATCGGCGGCGGCGGTGACAGCTTCGGGGACTCTTCAGGCGTGATCGGCGTCAGAGGTGAGCGAGCAGTTTGCTGGTGTCAGGCTAGGGGTTCCCAAGCTTCAAGGGCTTTCTGTGCACGGTCCGGTTCCGCCCAGACCAACTCGGCTTGACGATGTCTCACGGTTCCTGGAGCAGTGCCCGGGATTCTCTGTAGATGTTCCACTCCAGTCATGACCACCGGCACACGTCGATTGCCTTTCGCCCGGCTGAACCAGGCGGCAAGGTCTGCCGCAAGCTGCAGGTCTGGTTCGCCAGCGGCCGCTTCTGAGGCCTTCAGCACCACGTGGCTGCCTGGACACTCCTGCGCGTGAAACCAGAGGTCCCCTGCACGAGCTTGACGCAGGCTGATCCATTCGTTCTGGCGGTGGTTACGCCCCACCTGAATCACCAGTCCATGCTGTGAGCGGATCTCCAGTGGCTGAGGTTGCCCCGGTGGCGGACCGCTACGGCGACGGCGACGGCGAGGGGTGAGCAGTTCCTCCAGTTCAACCTTCAGCTCAAGCAATTGTTGGTTGCGGTCGCCGGCCTCGTCCCAGTCCGCCTGCATCAGGTCTGCCAGAAAGCCTGCGCTGCCGTCAATTAGTGCGAGGCGTTGATCGTGGTGGACCAGTCGCTCTTCGATTAAGGGAATGGACCTGCGCAGTCGCTTCGCCCGTTGGTAAAGCTTCTGGGCCTGCTCAATGCTTCCCCTGTCAGGAGCGGCCTGACAGAGAATGGCATCGGCCTGACGTTGCAGATCATCGGCGCCGCCAGTGGCCTTCAGCCGCTGGACCTGCTCGAGGCGCTGAGCCTGTTCTCGTTGTCGGCTCTGTTCCAGAAGTTGTTGCAGGTCCTGGCTTTCTTTCAGCAGTTGTCGCTCGTTGAGATGCTTCCGGTAATAGAGCCCTAGACGCAGGCTGAGTGATTCGCTGTTGCTCGATGAGTCGGCCGGGTCGTTCCAGACGCGATAGCCGCCAGCCTCATCCAGCTGAAGGATGAAGTCGTCACAACTGAGTTGGTTCAGCCATCGCCTCCAGCGCGTATGAAGCAATTGCCATTGCTTGTCGCTGATCTCTTCGACAGGAGTGCTGGCTGAGAGCGGTATCGGTGCCTGATCCTTCGAGGAGAAGTTGATGAGTTGCTTCGTTAGCGCGGGGCTGATGCCTTGATAGGTGTCGCGCAGCGCTTTGCCGAGACCGACCGGCACCAAGGTCAGTCTGCGCCGCCATTGTTCGAACGGTTCCTCGCAGCTTGGCGGCAGGCTCTGCAGTGCCGGTGGTGGGAGATAGGGGTCCCCAGTGCTGAGCGGACGGACCCGTGACTGGTGCTGTCTGACCTGCCTGGCAATGGCGGTGATCCGTTTCTGGTCATCGAGCAGCAGCACATTGCTGTGACGTCCCATCAGCTCCAGGACCAAAGTGCGCACGCTCACCTCGCCAGGGCGTGGAGCGAAATGAAACAGCACAACCCTCTCAAAGTTTCGCTGCTCCAGGTCCACCAGGGCCAGCTGCCTGAGTCCGTGTTGAACCTGTTGAGCCAGAGTGCTGCCACTTCCAATCCGACTCGGTGGTGGAATCTGAACCAATCTGGCGGCGTCTGCCTGCCAGCTGAGTTCCAGCCAGACCATTCCCTTGAGGGTTCTGAAGCCCAGCTGCAGGCTCTGCTGATTGGGTTGTTGTGCTTTTTCAAAGCGACTTGGAATGATCTGTGCTCGCAGATCTGCCAGCACCGCCCGAAGGCTGGTGAGGTCCATCACCTGAAGCGTGCTCTTCGCCATCGCTGACGGGTGGCCTTTCGATTGGGGTGCCTTCCTACCCTGCTGCTTGACCGCACACAAGCCATGGCAACGATCGACCGCCGCGCCAGGCTCGCTTTGCTCACAGGCCCAAGCGGCGTTGGCAAAGGGACTCTGGTGGCACGCCTACTCGAGCGTCATCCCCAGCTCTGGCTTTCGGTTTCCGCCACCACCCGTGCTCCAAGAGAGGGTGAACAGGATGGTGTTCATTACTTCTTTCACTCGCGTGAATCGTTTGACCAACTGGTCAGCGAGGGAGGGTTGCTGGAGTGGGCTGAATTCGCCGGCAACTGCTACGGAACACCCAAGCAACCGGTAACGGAGAGACTTGAGCTAGGCACTCCTGTCTTGCTGGAAATTGAACTCGAAGGTGCTCGTCAGGTGCGTCGTAGCTTCCCTGAAGCTCTGCAAATCTTTCTTGCACCTCCAAGTTTTGAAGAGCTCGAACAACGAATCCGCGGCCGCGGCACCGAGATGGAAGCCGCGATTGCGAAGCGCTTGGATCGCGCCAGAACTGAACTCCAAGCTCAGCAGGAATTCGATGCTGTTGTCATCAACGATGACCTGGAAACCGCTCTGATGGATCTAGAGCGGTTGATGGAGCTTGCCGAGGCCTGAGCGATCAGAGCGGGTGGAACAGCAGGTCTGGGAAGAATCTGTTCCACTCGATCAGGATGCCCGCAGTCAACGTGAACCAGATGGCGGCAACCACAGGTGCAGTGGAGAGAAATTTTTTCATCGTTGAACAGTTCAGAGAGATGAGATCTTTTAATCAGCGGGGTGAAACTGTGATTTTCGAATCACTTTCAGTCAGCTTGCCACTGTTGAACTCTGCAATGGCAGCAACAGGCCATGTTGCTGCTTTGACAACAGAGTTCAAGGCCAATTTCATGTCCAGCTGAATCTCGAGCATGTTCTGGTCCTTGCGACCACGAATGGCTTTGAGGTAGTCACGACCAGCCCAGCCAATGGTTCCTGTGATGTATAGGAACATCAGCCCGGGAAGCACGAAATCACCAGCATGGTTCCAGCGACCGTCAACGATCAGATGAGGAAGACCATCTTCACCGCAGGAGGCCTTGCTGTACATCTTGAAGCGAGCGACAGCCTGTGGCGTTGAGGCTGCACTGGCACGTTGCTGGAATCGTGCACTTTCAGAACAGGGAGTCAGTCCTGCAACATCAGCTCTGGCGACCGGTGCGAAGCCGAATACCAGCAGGGCCGACAGCGCGAGGGCGAAGAAACGACGCATCGGAACGGTTCCTGTTGAACCTGCCCTGGAGAGGCAGGATGTATCAAATGGACAGTAGTGGAGGCTGTTGACCTGCATGGCCAAGGTCCTAGCCCTCGAAACAAGTTGTGACGAGTCTGCCGCGGCTGTTGTGGAGCACAGCGTCGGTCGCCTGAGGGTTCTGTCGCATCGGATTGCGTCTCAGATCGAGGAGCACGCCCAATGGGGCGGCGTGGTGCCGGAGATCGCCTCACGTCGGCATGTGGAAGCCCTCCCCCACTTGATCGAGCAATCGCTCAATGAAGCGGGACTGTCGATCAGCGATCTGGATGCGGTGGCAGCCACTGTCACTCCAGGTCTGGTCGGGGCCTTGATGGTGGGTTCCGTGACGGGCCGCACCCTGGCAGCGCTTCATCGCCGGCCGTTCATCGCCATTCACCATCTCGAAGCCCATCTGGCCTCGGTTCGGCTGGCGTTATCCCCGCCAGCGCCGCCCTATCTCGTTTTACTGGTGAGCGGCGGACATACGGAACTGATTCACGTCGATGCGACGGGAGTGTTGGAGCGCCTCGGTCGCAGTCATGACGACGCCGCTGGGGAAGCCTTTGACAAGGTCGCCCGTCTGTTGGGACTTGCATACCCAGGAGGGCCTGCGATCCAGGCCGCTGCCGTTCAGGGGGATGTCAGCCGTTTCAGCTTGCCGAAAGGCCGAGTTTCAAAACCCGGAGGTGGGTTCTACCCCTACGACTTCTCATTCAGCGGCCTGAAAACGGCGATGCTTCGTCAGGTGGAGGCTTGTCGCTGTTGGGACGAACCCTTTCCCCTGGCTGATCTGGCCGCCAGCTTCCAGCAAGTTGTTGTGGATGTGTTGGTCGATCGCAGCCTCCGATGCTGCTCTGATCTCGGCCTGTCCACACTGGTGATGGTGGGTGGAGTGGCGGCCAATCAACGGTTGCGTGAATGCATGAATAGAAGAGGTGCTGAACAGGGGGTTGATGTACACCTAGCGCCGCTGAGCTACTGCACCGACAACGCCGCAATGGTGGGGGCTGCTGCCCTTGGGCGGCTGAACGCCGAAGCGATCTCCAGCTCTTTGGCTCTAGGCGTTTCAGCACGCTGGGCTCTCGAAAACTGCGCTCCCCTGTATCAATCGAATCCGCCTTTCTGAGGTTCACTGCATAGGGTGTCGCGACTTGCACTCCGGTGATGTCGATCAAGGCCGAGACGCGCCAGCAGAACAACGTTGAGGAGGTTGATTCCGGTGAATTGAATGCCTGGCGCAGGGGATTCACGCCCCAGGCTGAAATCTGGAATGGCCGCCTGGCCATGCTCGGTTTATCGATTGCGCTTGCAACTCTGTTTGTGATCAGGGTTTCAACCACTGGTATGCCTGCCGCCTGACGGCAGGGTGTGATCATTACCCCCGTCCCCTCAGGGCCTGAGCCAGTTCATTCGGTTTCAGGCTCTGAGCCACAGCCTGGTCCGCTTCGACTCTCTCCTCTTCCACAAGATTTTGCAGGCATTGATTGGCGGTGATCATGCCGTCGAAACCACTTCGTTCCATGATTTCTTCCACTTCATCCAGGGCTCCCCGCTGGATGTAGTCCTTGCAGGCCTCCGTGTTGATCAGGATGTCATGGAAGGCCGCCCGCTTTCCATCCGTGGTGCGAATCAGACCCTGTGAGATCACACCGAGCAAAGACTCCGACAGAGAACGCCGCACGCTCTCCTGGTCCTCAGGCGGGAACATGCCGAGCACCCTCTCCACGGTTTTGACCGCGGAGTTGGTGTGCAGTGTTCCAAACACCAGATGCCCGGTTTGAGAGGCCTCCAGCGCTGTACTCAGTGTTTCCTGGTCGCGGATCTCACCGACGAGGATGACGTCGGGATCTTCACGCAGTGCCGCTTTCAGAGCGTTGTGAAATTTCAGGGTGTGCAGTCCGACCTCCCGATGTCGGATCAGTGACCGCTGGCTTGTGTGCACGAATTCGACCGGGTCCTCAATGGTGAGGATGTGTCGATTCTGGTTTCGATTGATCCAATCGATCATCGCCGCAAGCGTTGTGCTTTTCCCGGATCCGGTCGGGCCGGTGATCAGGACGAGACCCTTGGGGCGTGAGGACAGCTCACGTAGAACATCGGGCAGTTTGAGTTGCTCAAGGGTCAGGATCGTCTGGGGAATGAGCCGTAGAACCATCGCTGGCCCACGCAGAGAGTCCAGAAGGTTGATGCGCACGCGCACGAAGGGAAACGCATGGGCCCCATCGAATTCCTTGATCTGATGGAAATCATCGATCTGCTGCGGGGTCAGGATTTCCTTCAGCCAGCGTTGGAAGGTTTGCTGAGTTGAGCAGGGCCACTCAGTCGTCAGCATCTCGCCCCGGGCCCTGTATCGAGGACGTTCACCGACGCCAAGATGAACGTCTGAATGTCCTTTGTCATGGGCGATGCGCACAATTTGCTCCAGGCTGGGCGCCTCATCCTTCGCGTCGCTGATCGCTGCGGCTGCTGGTGATGGATGCCCTGGTGTGGAGACGGCACCAGTGGGAAAGCCCGGTGGAAAGATCGGCTTGCTCACACAAGTTCTGGACGTCTTCGATCAGCTTCGCCAAAGCTGGGCTAATGGCAAGTGAACGCTTGCTGGGAGGTGTGTGAAACCCGCTTAGGATTTCTCCATTAACACACGGTTTATGGCTGCCAGGCCCCGCGTCACCATCGTCCTTGGCACCCGCCCGGAAGCCATCAAGCTTGCCCCAGTCATTCAGGAATTTCGAGGCTGTTCAGCTCTCGAAACACGGGTGGTTCTGACTGGACAGCATCGTGAGATGGTCACGCAGGTGATGGATCTCTTTCAGTTGAAGGCCGATCAGGACCTTGATCTGATGGCGCCGCGCCAGACCCTCACCCATGTGACCTGCGCGGCTCTTCAGGGCCTCCGCGATGACTTCCAGGCGTTCCCCCCGGGGTTGGTGCTTGTTCAGGGAGACACCACCACGGCCTTCGCAGCAGCCCTAGCTGCCTTTTATGAGCAGATTCCGGTTGGCCATGTGGAGGCCGGTCTGCGAACAGACAATCTTTTAGACCCCTTCCCAGAAGAGGCCAATCGCCGTCTGATCTCCCAAGTTGCCCAGTTGCATTTCGCTCCCACGGAGCGCTCGGAAGCCAACTTGAACGCCTCCGGTGTGGTTGGTCGTGTGATGGTCACTGGTAACACGGTGATCGATGCGCTGCTGCGCATGGCTGAGCAGGCACCGGCACTCTCTGATCTGCCCATCGACTGGGCCAATCAGCGCGTGATTCTGGCCACGGTCCATCGCCGCGAGAACTGGGGTGAGCGACTGAACAGCATCGCCGCGGGGATGCTTCAGGTGCTTGACAGTCATCCGGACACGATTCTGTTATTGCCCCTGCATCGGAATCCCACGGTTCGCGAGCCTCTGCGTGCCTTGCTCGGCGACCATCCCAGGGTGGTCCTGAGCGAGCCTCTGGACTACGACCGGCTGGTCGCTGCGATGAAAGGGTGCACACTCTTACTCACCGACTCCGGTGGCCTCCAGGAGGAAGCCCCTGCGTTGGGAAAGCCGGTGCTGGTGCTGCGTCGCACGACTGAACGCCCCGAGGCTGTGGATGCCGGCACCGCTCGATTGATCGGGACCGACAGTGACTCGATTGCCCGTGAGGCTTCACGCCTCCTCGATGATCCGAAGGCCTATGAACAGATGGCCAGGGCTGTGAACCCCTTCGGAGATGGTCGAGCCAGCGGCAGGATTCTTGAAGCTGCACTTGCCCTGCTCAACGGCTGATGTTGCGTTCAGCCCCTGTGGCCATTACCGCTGGGTGCTGCGTCGTTCAATCCGCAGGCCGTCGCAGACTGACCCCTGCAGGGAGCTCCTGTTTGTTGGTCTCAATCCTTCTTTGGCCGATGCTGGTCGTGATGACCCCACGCTGAGGCGACTTCAGGGTTTTGCTCGAAACTGGGGCTATCACCAGCTGGTGGTCCTCAATCTGTTCGGGAGGATCTCAGCATCCCCAACGGCTTTGCGTCGTTGCAGTGATCCCGTGGGGCAGCATTCCGACCACGTGCTGACGCGCTGGTTTGAGAGATGGTCCCGCTCACCCACCTGCGACCTCTGGTTGGGTTGGGGTGCGTCGGGCTCCCTGCACTGCCGTGATCAGCAGGTGCTGCTGATGCTCGCCAAGGCTCTGGCTGTGCGTCTGCAGGGGGCTCCTCCTCTCGTGATCGGAACCACCCGCAGCGGGCAACCTCGTCACCCGCTCTATATGGCTGCGGGGAGCCAGCTTTTCCCCTGGGCCTGTACGGTTCGCTGATGACACGCACCCCTCGCCGCTACAAGATTTCGCTTCATCTCTCGGGAGGTCAAACAGAGGTGGTGCATTTCCCGACTCTCGAGACATTCCAAGAGTGGTATCAGGGTCTGGTTAACGGCGGGAGTGGTCAGGCTTTCGTCAACATCCCACTCGGCGATCTCGAAGGGGAATATCTGGTGATCCGTCCCGAAGCGATCATCGGCGTGCGTGTGGAACCGCAATTCGCATCCATCGATGACGCCTGAGAGGCTCGGACTGCTCTGGGGCATCACGGTGTTTGCCGGGGCCGGTGCGCGATTGCTCGCCGCCCTGTCAGGACTGCCAGGGGTGGTGCTGTTGCTGTTGTCAGGACTGCTGATTGGACGTTCTGGCCTCGGCCTTGTGGAGCCTCTGGACCTGGGAGAGGGGCTTGAGACAACCGTTGGCCTGCTTGTCAGTCTCGTTTTGTTTGATGGAGGGCTGAATCTGCGCTTGCCCGGCGACACCATCAAGGCGACCGTGTTGCGGATTTCCGTGCTGCGTTTGTTGCTGTCGCTGGGTGCGGGAATCCTGGCAGCGCATTGGCTGGCCGGACTGGGATGGTCCGTAGCTGCCGTCTACAGCGCCATCGTGTTGGGAACGGGGCCCACGGTGGTCACGCCAATCGTGCAACAGATTCGCCTGGCTCCTCCCCTTGGGGATGTTCTCGAAGCGGAGGGACTGGTGCTCGAGCCTGTGGGAGCCGTTCTGGCGCTGCTGCTGCTTGAGCTGTTGCTTGGCGATCTCTACGGCTGGAGAGGTCTTGCGATTGGTCTGCTGTCGCGCCTCGGTGGTGGGGTACTGATCGGAGTTGCGGTTGGATGGCTGCTGGCGGAGCTGTTGAGACGTTTGCCTTCAGAGCATGCCGTGGGCTTACGGCTGCAGTTGACCCTTGGCGTTCTGTTTCTGATGTTTGCCATTTGCGAATGGCTGTTACCCGAGTCCGGTTTGCCGGCATCAGTCGCTGCAGGCGTTGTGGTGGGCCGTCGTCCCTCAACACAGGCGGCACAGCTCGACGAGCTGATCCGCGAATTGGCCAGATTGGCGATCACCATGCTGTTCCCGCTGCTGGCGGCTGATGTGTCGTGGGCTGAACTCAGTCCGCTGGGTTGGGGAGGTATCAGTTGTGTTCTGGTCCTGATGCTGCTGGTGCGTCCGGCGGCAGTGGGCGTGGCCACGATTGGATTGCCATTGGACTGGCGCCAACGCCTGTTCATGGGATGGCTGGCGCCGCGAGGAATTGTCACGGCCGCCGTGGCATCCCTGTTTTCGATTCGTCTTGAGCAGGCCGGGATTCTCGGCGCAGGACGACTTCAGGGTCTGGTGTTCCTTACGATCCTGATGACTGTGGGATTCCAGGGTCTGACAGCCCAACCCCTGGCACGCGTTTTGGGTTTGATTCAATCCGAGCCTGAGGCGTCAGGTGAGGCAGCGCTTGAGCCGGGGCAGGTCTTGCCCGATCCTGGCCAGCAATGACCAGGTCGTGATCAGATCCGGCCCCTGGAGACGGCCTAGTAGAGCAGCACGCAACGATTTCATCAAAACGCCCTTTTTTACGCCGGCTTTGTTTGCGGCATCTGCAAGCAGTGACTGAGCCTCTGCGGTGTCACTGCCGTCCCATGGATCACTCTCCAGTGATTCCAAAAGCTGACCGATCGCGACCTTGGCTCCATCGGCTTCCAGTTGCTTGAGGCCATCGTCCTCAAGCTCAGGGCAAACAAAAAAGGGTTGTGCCTGGTCAATGCCGTCTTTCAGCAGGGTGAGAGAAGGGCCGAGCAGTTCGCATAAAGCCAGGCCCCAGCTCACGTCCTCAGGCAGGTTCCATCCCTGCTCTCTCCAGAGCGGCGAGATGTCATCCAGCAGTTGCTGCGGTGTGAGGCCATGCAGAACCTGTGCATTGAGCCAGTTGAGCTTGTCCCAGTCGAAACGCGCACCTGCTTTGTTCACTCGATCGAAGCTGAACACCTCGGCTGCCTGCGGGAGGGTGAAGCGTTCCCCCATGCCTTCGGGAACGGACCAGCCCAGCAGGGTCATGTAGTTGGCGATCGCTTCCGCCGTGTAACCCATGGACCGGAAATCATTGATCGATGTGACGCCGTCACGCTTGGAGAGTTTGCGTCCCTCGGCATTGAGGATCAGCGGGGTGTGGGCAAAGACCGGCGCGGCTAGCTCGAGAGCCTGGTAAAGCAGAAGTTGCTTGGCGGTGTTGGCAATATGGTCCTCGCCTCGGATCACATGCGTGATCGCCATGGACGCGTCATCGACCACCACCACAAGGTTGTAAAGAGGGTCTCCGATCTGATCGGCTGGAGCACGTCGGGCAATGACCATGTCACCGCCGAGATCAGCTCCGCGCCAATGCATTGGCCCTCGGACAAGGTCACGCCACTGAATCTCTTCACTGTCGTCGATCCGGAAGCGGATCACCGCTTCACGGCCCTCGGCTTGGAACGACGCCTCCTGCTCGGCCGTGAGCTGCCGATGTCGATTGTCGTAGCGAGGTGCTTTGTTCTGAGCTTTCTGGGCCTCTCGCATGCTTGCGAGCTCCTCTTCGCTGGCGTAACAGCGATAGGCGAGGCCGCGGTCGAGCAACAGCTGGATGGCAGCGCGATGCTCGTTGACCCGCTCGCTCTGAATCGTGGGATCTTCATCCCAGTCGATGCCTAGCCAGGCCAGTCCATCGAGGATGTTCGCGGTGAATTCCGGCTTGGAGCGCTCCTTGTCAGTGTCCTCAATTCTCAGCAGGAACTGACCCTTCTGGTGTCGCGCGAACAACCAGTTGAAGACCGCTGTTCTCGCCGTTCCAATGTGGAGAGTGCCCGTTGGACTTGGGGCCAGACGAACACGCACCATTGCGGGGCTCGGGATGAAGAACGGGACCGACGGGATTCGAACCCGCAACTTCCGCCGTGACAGGGCGGTGCTCTAACCGGTTGAACTACGGTCCCAGATCGGATTCAGATCGACGGTGCTCGTCCGTTGGAATCTGATCTGTGTCGCTCGCGCGACATCGAAAGTATCGACTGTTGCCCTGCCCTCCGTCAATAAGCGCGTTGGTCGGGTTCTGAACAACTGGCTTCAGAACCCACCACGCCTGGATTGCCACCAGCCGTTGCGATCCGTTCGTGTTTCAGATTCCGCTCAATGGATCCCTCGTGTCGATGGCATGCAGAGCATGGGTTCTTTTTCAAGCTCTGGCAGCGTTCTGAATCGGACTTGAATCTTTGCTCAACCACCAACAACGATTCATGCCGACAGCACACCCGCGGACGCCATAAAAAACCGGTGGCAGCAGCCACCGGCCTCAGTGATCCCATGAAGGGATGAATTCAGCTTGGTCAGGGACGGAAACCTGCAGGCTCAATTAAGCGAACTTGATTGCCACGGGCAGTGAACTCACGGCCCTGGTCGCTTTGCACGACCACACGTCCTCCGGATTTGACGCGAATGACACGGGCACGAACCCAGCCGAGGGCGGCTGATTCGAGGACCTTGACCACATCACCAGGTTGAAGATCCAACTCCATGCTCGAAACTAGGAAACTGCAGAAGGGGCCATCGGACGCGCCGTGGAGGACTTGAACCCCCGACATCAGGTTTTGGAGACCTGCGTTCTACCAACTGAACTAACGGCGCAAGGCGATGGGCCCCTCGACCATCACAAAGGCGATGGCATTGGATTGAACGAGGCCTAAGCCTCAGCGATCGAAGCGCTGCTTCACGCGGGTGGCCTTGCCCACCCGTTCCCGCAGATAGAAAAGCTTCGCCCGACGTACCTTACCGCGGCGCTCCACCTTGATGGAGGCAACTTGAGGACTATGCAGCATAAAGACTCTTTCAACGCCGATGCCCTGAAAGATCCGACGGACCGTGATGGTCTGATTGACCCCGCCGTGACGCTTGGCGATCACCACTCCTTCGTAGGGCTGGACGCGTTCCTTATTGCCCTCGCTGATGCGAACGCCGACACGAACAGTGTCCCCGACATAGATGTCGGGAAGGTCGGTTTTCTGCTGCGCTTGCTCAAACTCTCTGATCAGCTCAGCAGGTTTGAGGCGTGCAGCCTTCTTTGCGGCTGGAGCAGCAGTCTTCGGGGACTCGTTCTCAGTGCTTGTGACGTCTGCGCTGTCTTGTGCAGATGTGTCTTTCTGGTCCGCTGCCATCCCAGCTCCGGGTAATCACGCCAAACAACCAGCTTACCCTGCCGGCCCGCCGTCTACTGAGCGTTTCTTCCAAGCGTTTCTCCAGGACTGCAACATCATTCCTCCCCCGGTGATCAACATCCAGAGCACTCCCAGTGCATTGAGAACAACCACGACGGGTTCAAGCTGCGGTCCCAGCCATTCCCCTTCATGCAGGCTCATCAGCCAGTGGGCGCTGTCTCGACTCACTCCGAACCAATCGCGCGCCACCCGGTAGCTCAGACCTGTGATGACTGTGGTCATCAACGGCAGAAGAACCAAAGGCGCCACCCTGCTGTGCCAGCGCCGCAGTCGTGCCATCCAGAGAGCCACCGGCATTAGCTCGTCACCATTGATAGCGTGACAGCAGGACGTCGGGACTGCCCGAAGGAATCACCGATGAACTTGTTCGCTGATCTGCTTGCTTCAACCAAAACCGGCAGCGTGACTGCCACAGGCCCGCGCATCCAGCAGCGTCGGGGAGTGGAGATCAAGTCGGCGAGAGAGCTGAAAATCATGGCCAAGGCCAGTCGCATCGTGGCGACTGTGCTCCGGGAAATCATGGAGATGGTCGAGCCCGGTCAGACCACCGCCGATCTGGATGCCCATGCCGAGCGGCGCATCAGGGAAATGGGAGCAACCCCAAGTTTCAAGGGATACCACGGGTTCCCCGCCAGCATTTGTTCCAGCATCAACGATGAGGTGGTGCACGGCATCCCCAACAACAGGAAGGTGATTCATGCCGGCGATTTGCTCAAAGTGGACACGGGAGCCTTTTACGAGGGCTATCACGGCGACAGCTGCGTCACCATCTGTGTGGGAGAGGTCAGTGATCAGGCGGCAGCCCTCAGCAAGGTGGCTCAGGAATCATTGATGGCCGGATTGGCTCAGATCCGCTCGGGGAACACGCTGCTCGATATCGCTGGAGCCGTTGAGGATCGTGTCCATGAAGGTGGTTTCAGTGTGGTGGAGGACTACACGGGTCATGGTGTTGGCCGCAATCTCCACGAAGAACCTTCCGTGTTCAACTTCCGAACGGACGTTCTGCCGAACGTGAAGTTGCGTCCTGGCATGACCCTGGCTGTGGAACCGATCCTGAACGCCGGCAGCAAAGCCTGTCGCACGCTCAAGGACCGCTGGACTGTGGTCACCCGCGATGGCAGCCTGTCCGCGCAGTGGGAACACACGATTGTCGTGACATCCGACGGATGCGAGATCCTCACGGATCGTGGCGATTAGCCCACAACAGTCGGTTGTAGGTCAACCGTCCCAGCTCAACCAAAGGCATCGCCAGCAAGGTAAGTGGATTGGGGGTCACGATGATCAGTGGCAGTCCCAAGTCGGCTTGCCAAAGAATCTGACCTGCCACGAAATCAGCTGACATCACACCGATCGGATTGAGGTCAGAACGGAACGGACCGAGCACCAGCTTGCGTAGGGTCGGCAGCCTGGTCCGTTGCTGACGCGGCGCACTCCAGCGCAGGCTGACGAGTTGGCCGATCAAGCGCTTGCTCAGTTCATAAGCAGGGCTCAGGGCCGGTTGGATCTCGGCTTCCGATGTGTTCACCCACAGTTCCGGTGGATATGAGTCTTGCTGGAGGTTCCTCTCCAGCTGCTCAAAGCGCTGCAGAAGCCTCCATTGGCTGAGGGCATTGATCTCAAGTGCGTTGTTTAGGCTCTCGGGGCTCTGGTCGCCTCCGGGGTTGATGCCGTGGTTGAGCACAAGTAGATCGAGACCCCTCAGGGTGGGATCGAGTTCCTCTTCCTTTCCGCAGTTCCAGCAAACCCACTCCTGTGGTCCGGTCAGACTGTTCAGTTCCGTTGGCTTAGGGCGATGACTCAGAGCAACGACCCAGGCGCCCTTTTGTCTGAGTCGGCGCGTGAGTGCACGACCCAGTTCACCTCCTGCTCCAGTGATTCCCACCCTGCGACCTGACCAGGTCTCTGCCATGGAGCTTGAGTCGGAGGTCCTTCGCAAAGGCTGGGCCATGGCGGTGAACTGGTGCATGCTTGGAACAGCTCGACGGTATGACGTTGTCCAGTCCGTCCAGTGACGCTCAACTGGCGCTGTTCGCTCCTTATTGCGGGGGGCTTCGTCGAGAGCAGTCCCTCAGGCATGCTCTTGAACAACTGCCCCTCGGCCAGTTCGATGGCGAGCGTATCCGCAGTGGTTCTCAGCCCCATCGATACCTGCTGACCTGGAGTCCTGCCAATGCCCCGCTGCAGACGTGCCGCTGTGAGTTGCGATTTCAGGAACAGGGTGATCAGCTGTATCCGTTCGAATGCCCTGCGCATCAACTGCTCGATTGGCTGATGCAAGTTGTGGAAGCTGGCCGTCAGGATCTGCCGGACAGCTTCTGGCAGTGGTTGTTGCTCGAGCAGATCGAGGAGGATGGTTCCCCTTAAATTGTGGGAATTAACCTCAGATCTCCCTGATGGGCTCAACGCTGCTGATCGGATCCTGTGAACCCTTCAGCGGCAAGTCCGCCCTAGTGCTCGGGGTTGCAAGGCATCTGCGCTCGGTCGGCATTCGGGTTCTTTTTGGAAAACCGCTTGCCACAAGTCTGGACTGGGAGTCTGATCAAGGCGTTCCGCCTTCGCCGTTAATTGATGACGATGTCCGTTTCGTCGGAGAGACCCTCGGTCTTCCTCATCAGGACCTAATCCCCTCTCTGCATCTCCTATCTCCCGAGACTGCACAGCAACGGCTTGCGAAGGGAACCTTGGCTGCTGGAGAAGGTCTTGAGCAACTCAGGACCAGTCTTGAGCAGTCAGAAAACAGTGTCACCCTGCTGGAAGCCGCCGGCAATCTCCATGAGGGTTTGCTCTACGGCCTGAGTTTGGTGCAACTGGCCCGCGATCTCGACGCACCGGTGGTGCTCGTGCATCTTTGGGAAGACAGTCGCAGCGTCGATGCGTTGCTGGCGGCCAGCCAGCAGCTCGGTGATCGACTCCGCGGGGTGGTGCTGAACGCAGTCACTCCTGATGATGTGGAAAGCCTGGAACGTGATGTCGTGCCGTCTCTTCAGGCGCTTGGCATCAAGGTGTTTGGTGTGATGCCCCGTTCTCCTCTACTGCGCAGCGTCACGGTGGGAGAACTCGTGCGTCGCCTCGATGCTCGGGTGATCTGCTGCAGAGAGAAGCTCGACCTGTTGGTGGAGACTCTCAGCATCGGGGCGATGAATGTGAATTCAGCAATGGAGTTCTTCCGCCGCCGCCGCAACATGGCTGTGGTGACAGGAGCAGATCGCACCGATATCCAGCTGGCAGCCCTGGAGGCTTCCACGCAATGTCTGATTTTGACCGGTGCTGGAGATCCACTCCCTCAGTTGATCAGTCGAGCGGATGAACTGGAAGTTCCCCTGCTCAAGGTCGAGCAGGACACACTCGGGACCGTTGAAGTGATCGAGCAGGCGTTCGGTCACGTTCGACTGCACGAAGCGGTGAAAGCGACTTATGCCTTCCGTCTTGTGGAAGAACACTGCCGGCTTGCAGACCTGCTCAGTGCCGTGGGACTGGAACACCTTGTGATCGGCTCAAAGTGATGGTCCCGACAGGGTTCACCGCTGCTAGCGTCTAGGAACGCTCGCAGGTAGTCATTGAGCCGATCCCTTGATCTTCCTGCAATGGACAGGGTCGACACCCTTGCCCAGGAATTGGCCTTGCTCCAAGACAAGGGAGCAAGGAGGATTGCCATCCTCGGAAGTCGTCATGTTCCCGTGGTCGCCATCCACCTGATCGAGCTGATCGCCCGATCGCTTGCTCAGGAAGGCCACTCTCTCGTCACATCAGGTGCGCAGGGGGTCAATGCAGCCGTAATTCGAGGCGTCCTGGCTGTGGATGCCTCCAAGCTCACGGTGCTTCTGCCGCAGAGTCTGAGTCGCCAAGGGCCAGAGATCCGTGATCAGTTGGAGACGGTTCTGCACCTGATTGAAAAGCCCGAACACGACGATCTGCCCTTGCCGATGGCCAGCAGCCTCTGCAACCAGGACATCATCAGTCGTTGTGACCAACTGATTTGCCTGGCTTTCCATGACAGCGAGACATTGCTTGCCAGCTGTCGTAATGCCGAAGACATGGGCAAGGTGGTCAGCCTGCTCTTTTTTGACTGATGTTCAAGGCGAAGGCGGGGTTGGCAGAACCTGGAGCCTGGTTCCCTCCCTGCTGATCACAAGCACGCGATCTCCGGCCTGCAGAGGAGTCTCGATATCCAGTGAACTGGCAGCCCAGCTCTGGCCATGCCAGCGAACCCTGCCTTCTCCTCCGGGCTGAATCGGGGCCAGGACCTCGGCTGTGTTGTCTTTCAGCAGTCGCCCTCCGGGCCGTGGATTGCGTTGCGCAGACCACTTGCTCAGCCAAAGCGTTCCCAGCACTGTGATCAGAATGAACAGGAAGATCTGAATCCAAACCTGCAGCGGCAGCAAGGCTGTCAGTACGGACACGACAAGACCGGCGAAGACGCCAAACATCAAGCCATCGAAACTGGGCTGCACCAGCTCCACCACCAGCAGAACACCAGCCAACAGCAACCAGATCAAAGGACTCCAAAGAGGTGGCATGTCTGGTGGCTGCTTCCCCTCACTTTGGGGACTAGCGTCGCTTCAGACATCTATTCGTCATGGAAGCGCTGCTGAGCCTGCCTGCACTGATCCTGATCGCACTTCTGGGAAGTGGCAGCGTCAAGGTCACCAGCGGAGGCCGCTCGCGTCTCGTCGAGCGGCTTGGCAAGTTCGACCGTGAGTTGCAGCCTGGGCTCTCTGTCGTGATTCCCGTTGTCGAACGGGTGGTGAGTCATGAGTCGCTCAAGGAACGGGTTCTGGATATCCCCCCCCAGCTCTGCATCACGCGAGACAACGTCTCCATCGAGGTCGATGCGGTGGTGTACTGGCAGTTGCTCGAGCATTCCCAGGCGTATTACGCAGTGGACAATCTGCAGGCAGCGATGGTGAATCTGGTGTTAACCCAGATTCGTGCCGAGATGGGCAAGCTGGATCTCGACCAGACCTTCACCACTCGCAGTGAGGTGAATGAGCTGCTGTTGAAGGAGCTTGATGAGGCCACCGATCCATGGGGTGTGAAAGTGACTCGCGTTGAAATGCGCGACATCAATCCTTCGCCCGGCGTTAAGCAAGCGATGGAGGCTCAGATGACTGCCGAACGGGAGAAGCGCGCTGCGATTCTGCGTTCCGAAGGAGAAAAGGAAGCCCAGTTGAATGAGGCGCGTGGCCGTGCGGAGGCTCTCGTGCTTGACGCACGTGCCCAGAAGGAGGCAATTCTGCTGGAGGCCGAAGCCCAGGCGAAGCAGCAAGGTGTGATGGCTGAAGCGAAGTCCGAAGCGGCACGCGTCATGGCCAGGGCACTGTCTGAGAGCCCGGAAGCGGAAGAGGCAGTACGGCTGATGCTGGCTGAAAACTGGATGGCCATGGGGCAGCGCATGGCTGACTCGCCGGCCGGCAGCGTGCTGATGGTCGATCCTCAGTCACCTGCTTCACTGCTGGCTGCTCTGAAGCAATTCCAGCAAGGCAAGGATTAGGCAGCTAGTAGAGCTCTGACTCCTTCGATGTAGAGGATTCCGGTGCAAAGCAGAGCACCGGCCCAGCACAGTCCTCTCAGGGGCGGAACATTAGCCACATAGGCCGGCAAATAAATCAGACGCAGCACGGGCTGGAGCAGAGCTGCGGGGATGGCAAGGCCCTGAAGCTCTCCGATTTGCAGCACGGCGATCAGGGCTAGAAGTGCTGCTGGAGCATGCAGGCTGAACGCTTCGAAGCTGTTCTGATGGGCCCAGCTGGCTCGTTTCCCCCAGTCTGGAAGGCGTTCGAACATGGCCCTCGGAGCTTTCATGTCGTCCAGGGTGAAGTCCGCCTGTGAACGGGCAGCACCCAGGGGAATGATGCTGGCGATCACTACAGCTCCCGAGAACACGAGCGACAAGGCATAGGGCGCCGAGGCTGTCTGGGTGAGAAAGTCCGTGATGAACACAATCAAGGCAATCGCGGTTGAAACGATAGTGATCGACTCTCGATCGACGCGATTAACCCAACTGGATCGCTAAGTCGTCTGCGTCCGTTGTCCTTCTGGCTGCCTGAAGCGGGGTTTGGAACGGAGTTGCTGATTGAAGTGACGCTTTTATGGCTATCCGTCTGTTGTTAGATCTCCTGTTAAGAGCGGCTTCAAGAGCGTTGCTAACCTTTAACCACTAACGATTGTTCAATGGCTTCGTATTCATTTGATGTGGTCTCTGATTTTGACCGTCAGGAGTTGGTGAATACGCTTGATCAAGTTCGTAGGGACGTTTCTCAGCGCTATGACCTTAAGGATTCTGGTACAGAGATCGATCTTGAAGACGCCGCGATTGTGATCACTACGGCCAGTGACATGACTCTTCAAGCTGTTGAAGATATTCTGCGAGCCAAGGCGACAAAGAGAAATCTCTCTTTGAAGATCTTTGATTTCCAGACGGCGGAGACAGTGGGTGGGAATCGTGTGCAGCAGACCGTTCAATTGAAGAAGGGACTCAGTCAGGAACTTGCTAAGAAAATGAGCAAAATTGTCCGTGACGAGCTTAAGAAAGTCACCGTGGCGATTCAGGGAGACAGTCTCAGGGTGACAGGCAAGAGTAAGGATGATCTCCAGCAGGTGATTCAGTTGTTGCGGTCAAAAGAGGATGAGCTGGATGTGCCTCTTCAGTTCGAGAATTATCGCTGAATTTTAGAGACTCAAATTGATCTGTAAGCCTCCGGCCCAGATTCCTGGAACTTCGCCCTCACCACCTGGATTGATAAGCCATTGCACGACTGGTTCAATTTGCAAGATTTCTGAAACATCAAAGGAATCATTTAATTCAATCGCTCACTCGTGACTCAGCCAAAGGGTTGATGGTTGGGCTGAAACTGGTTCGACCCAGTTCCAAAGCAAGAACGTCAAGTGGTCGGCCAGGAATGATGCCTTGGCTCCGCGAGCCACCTGCGATAAATGTTGGATAAAGGTTATTGGCAGGATCCAAGCTCACGGTGTCACCACAGGCTTCACCTGGGTCTGCAGTGATGCAACCACGAGGGTCAGCCCGATCAACGCCTTTTGGAACTGGTTGCCCATGCCGATGCTGGAATGTGGCATCGGCAGTGACCCAGATTCAGGCTTTAGGCGATCGCAGCGAAGCTGTCGCGGAACGCCTGAATCGTGGCTTCGATGTCTGCGTCCGAATGGGCAAGGGAGGTGAACCCTGCTTCGAAGGCTGACGGAGCTAGATAAACACCACGCTCAAGCATGGCGCGATGCAGTTTGCCAAAGCGTTCAGCGTCTGTTGCCTTCGCTTCTTCAAAGTTGCGTACAGGTCCTTCGCAGAGGAAGAAGCCGAACATGGCGCTCACACTTCCACTCGTGATCGGAAGGCCTGCAGAGGTTGCTGCTTCCTTGATGCCAGCGACCAGTTTTTCAGTGGTGGCGGTGAGCTTTTCGTAGCTACCGGGCTGTTTCAGAAGCTCAAGTGTCTTGATGCCCGCCGTCATGGCAAGGGGATTTCCGCTCAGGGTGCCGGCCTGGTACATGGGGCCTGCAGGAGCCACCATCTCCATGATTTCGCGTCGACCGCCGTAGGCCCCTACGGGAAGACCTCCACCGATCACCTTGCCCATGGTGGTGAGGTCAGGGGTCACGCCGAAATGGGCCTGGGCTCCGCCGTAACTGATGCGGAAGCCTGTCATGACTTCGTCAAAGACGAGCAGAGCGCCGTTTTCCTTGGTGAGTTCGCGTAAACCCTCGAGGAAACCAGGCTCAGGCTGGATAAACCCTGCATTGCCAACGATGGGTTCAAGGATGACACCTGAAATGGCATCAGGGTTTTCAGCGAATAACTGCTTGACGGCCTCCAGATCGTTGTAAGGCGCGGTCAGGGTATTGGCGGTGGTGCTGCGGGGGACGCCAGGTGAGTCAGGCAGGCCGAGGGTGGCCACACCGGAACCGGCCTTCACCAAGAACATGTCCGCGTGGCCGTGGTAGCAACCTTCGAACTTGATGACCTTGTCGCGACCTGTGAAGGCGCGCATGAGACGGAGCACAGCCATGCAGGCTTCGGTGCCGCTGTTCACGAAGCGAACCATCTCCACACTGGGGACGGCGTCGATCACCATCTCCGCCAATGTGTTTTCAAGTGCGCAGGGAGCTCCGAAGCTGGTGCCCTTCTCAATCGTTTCCTGCAGCGCACTGATTACTTCTGGATGGGCATGACCGCAGATCGCGGGTCCCCAACTGCCGATGTAGTCGATGTATTTGTTGTCATCAACGTCCCAGGCGTAAGCGCCCTTGACCCGATCGAAGACGATCGGCTGGCCACCCACAGATTTGAATGCACGCACTGGGGAGCTCACGCCACCAGGCATCAGAGCCTGGGCGGCACTGAAGAGCTCCTGGGAGCGACTGGTGTTCAAGCTTGGTGCTGTCACGGGGGCGGATGCCAAAGGGCCGATGCAAACCGTGCCACATCCTGACCCAAGAACGTGCCAAAACGGCTGATCTGTGTACGAAGAGCGGATTCCGGAACTTGTGATACCAGCCTCGGCATCGTGATCAAGCTCCTGATCAACCCGTCTATGAACAGCGTCTGACCTGGATTTGAGCCGATTTTCAGCCTCATGCGGCGTTGCATCACCTGCGCAAGAACGGCTTGTTTAAGACTGTGACGGATCGAGCATGAACTTGCCCTCCCTTGCTTCAGAACGAAGCAACAGCGCCTGGGAAGCGCCTTTTTGCGATCAGATTGCTTGGAAACAGCCTGTGGCTTAATCCATGCCGAAGCTGTCCGGATCGTCCTCGCACTCCTCCTCCAGCTCCCAGGAGAGGTCAACGACCACGGGTGCATGGTCGCTGGGTTGCTCGCGGTCGCGCTCCTGTTTGTCGATCTGGCAGCTCAGGGCAAGCTCCTGCAGGTCGGAGCTGAGATAGATGTGATCAATTCTCCAGCCGCTGTTGCGGTTCCATGCACCGCTGCGGTAGTCCCACCAGCTCCAGTGACCGCTGCCCGATTCGAACAGCCGGAAGGCGTCTTTGAGATCATCTCCAAGCGCTTGAGCAAGGGCGTTGCGTTCGGCGTCTGAAGCCATGATTCCGCCGCTGAGACGATCAGGGTCATGCAGGTCTTTGGCTTCCGGTCCGATGTTGAAATCACCCACCATGCAGAGGGGCTCATCCCTGGTCTGAACTGCCCGCAGATATCTCTCAAGGCATGAGAGCCACTTCAGTTTGTAGTCGTATTTCTCGGATTGGAGGCTGGAGCCGTTTGGCACGTAGAGGTTGACCACCCGGATCCCATCCACCAGAGCACTGATTACCCTCTTCTGCTGGCTCAGTTCTTCCGCTTCAGGATCAGCCTCCAGTTCTCCCATGAACCCCAAGCGCACATCTTCCAGAGGCTGCCGGCTGATCAGGGCCACGCCGTTGTACGACTTCTGACCATGGAAGCTGACCTCGTAACCCCTTGAGCGGAAGGGCTCGAGCGGAAAGAGCGGATCATCAACCTTGGTCTCCTGAAGGGCCAGCAGATCAACCCCGCTCTGATCCAACCAGCGGAGGACGTGATCCAGTCGCGTGCGAATCGAATTGACATTCCAGCTTGCGATCTGCACTGAGACCCTGAGGCACCTGATTGGAGACCCTTAGCATCACCCGGAACCGAGCATTTGATCTCATGCAATCGCTCCGTGTGACCTCTGGTCTGGCGTTCGCTATCTGCAGCGGCTTGCTTTCGGTTGGCCCTGCTGCTCAGTCTCAGACCACGATGTCTCAGCCGACTGTGCTCGAGCGCAACGAAGACCGCGATATCTTCAATACTCTTCCAGGTGAATCCAAGCAGAAGGGATCGGTGCTTGATGTCACGAATCCCATGGAGTTGATGCGGTCTCTGCGTCAAGCAACGTCCATGAACGATGCCACCGATCCAGTTGATGCCATTGATGAGGCACTCAGGGAGTTGTCACAGCCTTAGGGCCTGGGCTTGCCGGTCGATTGCGAGCCGCTTCGAGCGCCCAGCGCAGTTCAAGTGTCTCGAGATCCATACCCGTTGAGGCCAGATTTTTGCTCAAGGGCATGGCTTTGCGCAGCAGAGCGATGGCATCGTCTCCTCGACCTTGATCCCGTTTCAACAGGGCAAATGCCAGTAATGGTTCAGGTCGTTTGGGGTTGTCGTTGATCAGATTGCGATAGCGATTGGCAGCAGCTTTTGATTCTCCGGACAAGCGCTCGAGATCGGCCAACAACAACCCCAGTTTCAGTCGCCGTTCAGCTGGCAGGGAGTCGAAACGTTTGTTCAATTGCTTCATTGGCTCTGTGACCTGGTCGGTCTCCTGCGCGAGAAGAGCCCATAGGGTCATCACCTCAAGCCGATCGGGGTGAAGTCGCTGCAAAGGTCTCAGGGTGCGAACCGCTGCTTCGCGATTTCCGTTCTCGTAGTGTGTGCGAGCCAGCAACAGTGCCCAGCGCCAGTCGCTCGGATGATCCTGAACCTGGATTTTGAGAATCTCCAGCCCTGAGACGTCGCTGTCGGAGGACTGGCTCTGGAGAGTGTTTGCAGAGGGCGTCTCGGGCCAGATCTGGGTCACCATCCAGCCTGCGATCAAACAAAGGCAGGCGACTGCGCCCAGCTTGGCCAGAGTTTCCGTTGTTTGACGGCTGTAACCCGGCACCGTGTCGTGGGAACGCCCGACCAGTCTGAGGCTCTTTGTCGAAGCTGGCTAGAGTTGCCGCGGGCCAGTGGATGCCCCTGAATCTGATGCGCGACCATCCCATTCCCGCGGTGACCGAGCCGCTGCAGTACCGGGCAATCGGCGTCGTGCGCGGACTATTCCGGCCCGAATCTGAAGATCAGAGAACCCGTGGCCACTTGATTGATGGCGACGGCCATGAGATTGATGCCGTTGTTCTGGGCCGCATGCTGACGTTGATGCGCCGTCATCTCGATATGGGCAAGCCTCACCTCTGGGTGGTGTACCCGCGGTGCAGGGAGGCCGGTCAGTTGCATCTCCAGATCGCTGGAATCTGGGAGCCGAGCACTCTTTCAGCTTCGGATGCGGAGACGGAATCTGGTGACACATCCATCGATGCGTTGCCTGAAGGTGACGATTATTTCTCGATCAGGGGCGAGCTCATCTATACGAAGCCGGAAGCTTCGGAGGTTGTGGTCAAGGTGCGTCAGCAACCCCGCGCTGATGGCTTTCGGCCCTTGCCGTTCAAGTTGCAACTCAGTGGTGAGATTGAGCTTGCGCACCTGCGCCATTTTGTCAGCCTCGACGTGCGTCGCCAGGGACAGATGCTTCAAGTTCAGTCCGCCGAGGTGATCGCACCGATGCCCACCCGTGGTGGCAAGGGGCGTGGTGGTGCCTCCCGCCGCCCCGCAGACCGCAGTCGGACGGCTAGCAGCTGATGAATGCCTCTCCGGTCTCCAGTACCACTGCCGGTTTGGCGGTGGCCGGTTGCACAGGGCTCGCGGTGTTCGGACCGCTCGTAGGTCTCTCGCCTGCCTGGATCGCTCTGCTCGTGGGTGGCGGCTTGCTTGGACTCACCATCGATGCCTCGCAGTTGGAGGGAATGGGCGGGCATCTTCTGGCTGAAGCTCTCCCTGGTGGAAAGATGCGTCTGCGACGGGTGGCGCGCCATGAGGCAGGTCACTGGCTGGTTGCGCGTGAGGAGGAGATGAAGGTGCGTCGCGTTCTGGTGGGCACACGTCCCTGTCTGGAAGCAGGGCTGCGTAGCAATGGAGCCACCGAATTCGAGCTTCCGGATCAGGTTCGATTACCCCTGGAAGACCTGCGCCGCTGGAGTCGTGTCCTTCAGGCAGGGATGGTGGCTGAGACCCTCCTGGAGGGATCCGCTCGTGGCGGGGCTGATGATCGGGCACTGCTCGGCAGGATCTGGGGATTGTCAGGTCAGGATGTGGCCACCGCGCAACGCGAGCAGCGCCGTGCTCGACGTGAGGTGGAACAGCTTTTGAAAAAGCGTCTTGAGGATCTGGATGTCATCGCGGACAGGCTGCTGGAGGGCCTCGATCCGGAGCTGACATGACCCCTGGCAATGCCGCTGCCTACGTGGTGGACTGTCCCACTGGTCTGGCCGGAGACATGCTGCTGGCGGCCTGTCTTGATCTGGGGGTCCCCCCTGAGGTGATTCATGCCCCTCTGCGGGAGCTTGGCTTTGAGAACGCCTATGTGCTCCGTGTTGAGGAGGCGCGAAACGGCGGTTTGCGTGGACTCCGTGTGGATGTTGAAGGGCGAGACCCCCATCCATCGCATCGACACTGGGGCGAGTTGCGCCAAAGGATCGGCAATGCCGTGCTTGCTCCTTCATTGCAGGCGCGGGTGCTGAAAGTGTTTACGGCTCTCGCTGACGCTGAAGCAGCCGTTCACGGCATTCCCGCTGACCAGGTGCATTTCCACGAAGTTGGAGCCATTGACAGCTTGGTGGATGTGGTTGGTGTCTGCGCTGCCATGGAGCATCTCCAGCCGCTGTCGATCTGGTGCGTCCCCCCTCCAGCGGGACGGGGCTCAGTTGCCACAGCTCACGGGCGGTTGCCGGTCCCTGCTCCAGCAGTTCTCGAGCTGGCGCGACGTCATGGTGTGCAACTGCGCTGGGGCGATGACTGGCCGGAAGCTGAGCTCACAACTCCGACCGGTCTGGCTTTGATGGCAGTGCTTGCTGATGGGTTCGGATGGCCAGATCAGTTGGCTCCAGAGCTGGTGGGAACTGGCCTTGGCCATCGTCAGCTGGACCGTCCCAACCTGTTGCGCCTCATTCGCCAGCACCCTCAGCCTCCTGTTGAAACCAGCCAGCCCCGTTGGCAGGACCTGATCATTCAGGAGGCTTGGATTGATGATGTGTCGGCTGAAGCCTTGGCATGGCTGATCCAGCAGCTGCGTGATGCGGGTGCCTTAGACGTGGCCTGTTGTCCGTTGCAGATGAAGAAGGGTCGTCCAGGAACTGCCGTCACGGCCCTGGTGCTTCCTGATCAGGCAGCGGATCTGCGCCGGATCTGGTGGAGGGATAGTCCAACGCTGGGACTGCGCGAACGGCGTCAGGGGCGCTGGGTGCTGCCGCGTCGTGGAGGAGTCCTCCACACTCCATGGGGCGAGCTGGCGGCTAAGCAGGTGTTGAAGCCGGATGGAACCCAGTCCTTGAAGCCCGAGCGGGATGCCCTTCAGCAGCTTGCACAGCGCGCCGGTCTCTCTCCGGAAAATCTCTGGCAGCAGCTTTCCCAGGACACCCTTGAGTTCAATGCCCAGCAGGAGTGGACATGCTGAAGCGTTTCCGATCCCTGCTGTCGGTGAAGCCCCCCGGAGGCCTGAAGCTGTGGATCACCCTGATCACGCTCGGATTTGTGGGCTGGGCGCTGGCGGGTCATGCCGTAGGACTGCGCTCTTTGTCGATCACGTCTGAGGGCTGGTGGTGGCTTGTGCTTGCTCTCGGCCTCAGTTGGCTGAGTTTGGTTGCGAATGCGGGTGCTTGGCAGGTTCTGGTGCGATGGCTGGGCCATGGCTCAGGTTCAACACCGCTTGTTTCTCTGTACTTGAGCAGCAATTTGCTCAAATACTTGCCCGGCGGAGTGTGGCATTTCCTTCAGCGTGTGCGGACCTTGGGGCCTTCCATTGGTACGGGGCCGGCACTTGTGTCCGTTTTGCTTGAGCCCATGTTGATGGCGGTGGCTGCCCTGCTCTGGGTCCCCTTCGGTGGCTGGCAGAACGGCCTGGCCTTGCTGACACCGCTCCCCGCTTTGCTGCTGTTGCCACGCTGGAGAGAACCTTTGCTCTGCAGGCTTGAACGCAGCCGTTTAAGGCAACTCAACCGCTCTGATCCTGATCTGGGCTCCTTGCCTCCTCTGGAACAGCTGGGCAGTGGGCGTGATGTTTATCCCTGGGCACCGCTGATGGCCGAGCTGGTGTTCATCGCCTCACGCTTCTCTGGTTTCTGGTGCTGCATTCAGGTGTTCGGGCTGACCTCGGTGCTGCCGATTGGCCACTGGATGGCAGCCTTTGCCCTGGCGTGGGCCACAGGACTTGTAGTCCCTGCTGCTCCAGGGGGTTTGGGTGTGTTTGAGGCAGTGTTGCTTCTGCGCCTGGGTTCGTCCGTGCCGGAGGCAGCACTGCTTGCAGTGGCACTCAGTTATCGCCTTGTGGTCACTCTTGCGGATCTGCTCGCCGCGGCAGGTGTGAAGCTGGACCGGCTGATTGCCGATCGTTGGGATCAGCTGAGCGCTTCCCCGCAGTCTTCGCCGGGCTCTTCCAGCTGAACAGTGCAGTGCTCGATGCCCTTCTGGCGCATCGCTTGCCTGACTTTGCTCAGCAGCTGCGGATCCTGGTGGCTCAGGTCAGCAGCCCTTTGGAGGTGAACAGTGAGGGCAATGCGCGTTCCGCCGATGGACCAAATGTGCAGGTGGTGGACACCCTGCACGCCAGGCATGGCTTGCAGATCGGCCAGAACGGCTGCCGGATCGATCCGATGGGGAACCTCATCCATCAATTCGGCCAGACCATCGCGCAGCAACATGATTCCGAGCCATCCCACGCTCAGCCCGACTCCAAGACCTGTGAGTGGATCAATCCATCTCCAGCCGGTGATTCCGGCGACCAACGCGCTCAGCAGCACCGCAGCGGAGACGGCTGCATCGCCAAGGAGGTGAAGAGCTGCTGCGCGACGGTTCAGATCCCCATGATGATCGGAACCGAATAGACGGGCAGAGACCAGGTTCACGAACAGACCAGCGCCTGCGGCAATGGCGACCGGCCAGGCCACCACTAGCTCTGGTTGACGGAACCGTTGGACGGATTCCACGCAGACCACCGCGGAGGCCATCAGGATCAACACGGCGTTGGCGACGGCTGCCAGCTGGGTCGAGCGTCCGAATCCATAACTGAATCGCCCCTTTGCAGGTTTCTGGCTCAGGCTTTCCGCGCCCCAGCCCAACAGGAGGCCCATCACGTCACCGACGTTGTGCAGGGCATCGCCGATCAATGCGATCGATCCGAAGCCAATCCCCACGGCGATCTGCAAACCGCTCAGGCAGGCATTGAGCACAACCGTTAAGCGGAATGCCTGCCGGCTGTGGCTGTGGTGGTGATGATGTTCCAGTCGACCCTGGCACCTAAAACCATGATGGTCACAGTCTTGCCGGCTTTACCATCGCCAGCACAGGCACTTCCCTGCCCTCTGGCGGCTGGCTGGGAATTGATTCACAACGTTGAACTCCCAGACCGAGGATTGGATGGAGCGCGTGTGGGTGGCTTCTCCGCTGTGGCCTATCAGCGAAAGCATGACCGCCTCTGGTTACTGAGCGACGCAACCACTGGCTATTTGGTTTCTTTCACTGGCCTGAGCCGTCTGTTGCAGGGTGAGCAGGCATCGCTGAAGGGTGGTCGACGTCTGCTGTTGAGGGATCGAAAGGGGGCACCTCTGCCGGCTGACTTTGACGGTGAGGGCCTGGTGCTTAATGGCCATCAGGTCTGGATTGTCAGTGAGGGGCGTCGAAGCCCTCAGAGAAGGGCAGGACTGCAGCGTTACAACCTCTTGAACGGACGCCTGCAGCGCGAGGTCCCGCTCCTTGCTGATTGGCAAGAGAGGGAGGGGCAGGGACTTGCCTCCAATCGAGGACCTGAAGCGCTCACGCAGATGGCATCCGGTGATCTGGTGATGGCAGCCGAAGCTCCACTGATTCAGGACAGGGCACAGCAGGACAAGGACTGGGTGCGGATCGCTCGTCTCCGCCCCGGTCCGGATCAGCGGCTCGAGCCCCTTGGCAGATTCGAGATTGGACCTGCAGGTGCATCGACCAGTCGGAAGCTCGGTTTGACCGAACTACTGGCCCTTGATGGTGATGCAGCAGTTCTTGGCCTGTTGCGCAGTTTTGCTTTGCCAGCTGGTTGGTCTGCCCATCTTCAGGTTCTGCGTCTGCCGGGAAGCAAGTCACCGTCAGCTCCGCCGATTCAAGCGATGCAAAGCTGGGATCTGTTGGCCGACGGTCTGCCATCAGCTGCTCTGCCATCAGCCAACTGGGAGGGCATGACCTGGGGGCCGGTGATGAAAGACGGTCGAATTTCGCTGGTGCTGGTGAGTGACGATGGTTTTCACCCTTTGCAGAGCAGCTGGCTGTCCGTTCTGGCACCGCGGCATGGACCGGACTGTGCTCCCGAGCGATTCGCCTTCTGAGCTCGGCAATTACTCCGTATCCCGATCCAATCGGGGAACCAGGGCTGATGAAGCAATCAGACCCAGAACCAGGATCATCAGTGCCGGCCAGAGAGCAGCAGCCAGTCGTTCATCGCCTGCGTACTGATAAACCCTCACAGCGAGCGTGTCGAAATCGAAAGGTCGTAGCGCGAATGTGAGCGGAAGCTCCTTCACGGTGTCCACGAACACCAGCAGGCTGCCAACAAGGATTGGGCCTCGTAGAAGTGGCAGGTGAACCCGTCTGAGCACGGCCGGCCAACGCAAGCCCAGCCCTGTTGCCGCTTCGTCAAGGCTGGGAGAAAGCCTCTCCAGAGCTGCATCAATTCCACCCTTATTCACTGCGAGGAAGCGGTCGCTGTATCCCCAGAGGAGAAGCAGGATTGGAGACAGTTGCCAGGGTCCGCCAATCACCAGCAGGGCGAGCGCCAGAACAGCGCCCGGAATCGCATATCCCATGCCCGCCAGAAACGTCACACCTCTGAGCCATCTGGCACGACTCCAGCGTTTGGCAATGGCCAGCAACAGGGCTGCTACGCCCGCCAGCAGGGTCGCTGCCAGCGCGAGTCCCAGAGTGCGCAGGGTGAGCAGCAGCAATTCGGGTGTCAGGCCGGTGGCCAACTGCTGCCAGTTCATTCCGCCCCACACCAACGGAATGCCAATTGTGATCAGCGGCGGGATCGCTCCAAGCACCTGGGCTGAGAAGGCCCGTCCGCCGCTCAGCATCCATGCCGGAGATTCTCCTCCTGCGACCCCTTCGGACCAGCGTCGGCTGCGGCTGCGCAGGCGACGTTCTCCGAACAGAAGGATCAGCACGATGCAGAGGGTGATCAGGGCGAGTCCCACAGCTCCCGTGGGATTGCCTTCCATCCTCCAGGCCTGAACGATTCCGGCCGACAGGCTGGGAATGCCAAGCAGTTCCACGGCCCCAAGCTCATTCACGACCTCCATGCCCATCAGGGCAATGCCGGCTCCGATTGCTGGTAGGGCCATGGGTAGTGCAATCCGGCGGAAACTGTTCCATGGCCCCACTCCTAGTGAGCGGCAGGCTTCCAGCTGCCGGCGTCCACAGATGGTGAAGCTTTCGGTGCTGAGCAAGAACACATAGGGGTAGGTGGTGAGCGCCATCACCGCGATTCCCCATCCCATCCCGTTGATGGTGATTCCCTCCAGACTGCCGATATCCACCAGAGTCGCCGCCAGTAGATACGACGGATTGGCCAGCGGTAGCAGCTGGGCGATCCGCAGCCAGCGGCGACCTGGGAAACGACAGTTCGCCAGCAGCCAGCCGTTGGCGGTACCGATCACCCCTCCCACAAGGCTCGTGCCGAGCAGGAGCACGACCGTTCCACGGATTTGAAGCAGTCCGTCTGGGCCCAGACTGGCGTTTCCCGTGCTGAAGCCTCGCAGGCCTTCGCCCAGCAAACCGATGACCGGCAGCAGGGCAAGGAACGCAATCGCAACGGCTCCCGCGACCAGCAAAAAGCGGCCTGACACCATGCGGCGTGTCCTGGCGAGAACTCCTTGATCCAGAGGGTCTGCCGTGGAAGATCTGTCGCTGTTCACGTTTTAATTACTGGCAACGACGGGTGTTCAGGGGCTGAGCACGCTTTCGGGTCTGTTGCTTGAATCCAGCCAGGGTGGGGATTTCCATCCAGACCGAATCTGATGCGTCGAGGAAGGAAGGCTGGCAAAACAGGCGCAGCTGCATTTTTGAGAAGGGTATTCAATAACTTGGCTGCATGCATAAAAAAACCCTCAGCAAAGCGAGGGTTTGAGCAGTGAATCAAATTCAAACGTGCTGTTCAGCGATCACTGCGACGTACTGGGATCGGAACAAGGGCGGGTTCCATCAAGCCACCACCACCGTTGTCGTCATCGGAATCGAGCAGCAGCCAGAAGGCAAGCGCCAGAGCCATTAACAGACCACCTGCCGCGAGAACTTCAACCATGCCCTCTCCTCATTGCATGCCACCCTAATCGTGTTTGCTGAATACGGGGCAACTTCGCCTGCACTTACTGATCAACAGGCACGACAACGCATTCTTGAAGCTGATGTCTCAGGGCGTCATGGTCGAGTCCACGGCCGATCAGCACCAGTTGGTTCTTGCGGGTTCCGGTCCAGTCGCTGTCGTCGATTGAGAAGCGTTTGCCTGCTAGATGGAATACGTGACGTCGTTCGCTTTCCTTGAACCAGAGGATTCCTTTGGCTCTAAAAACGCTTTCAGGCAGCTGGTTGTCGAGAAAATTCTGAAAGGCTCTTAGATCAAAGGGATCACTGCTTGAGAAGGACAGTGACGTGAAGCCTTCGATGGCCAGATGATCCGCGGATCCGTGGTCATGGCTGTGCCCATGGTCGTGGTGACTGTGCCCATGGTCATGGTCGTGGTCGTGGTCATGGCTGTGCCCATGGTCGTGGTGACTGTGGCCGTGGTCATGGTCATGGTGGCTGTGACCGTGGTCATGCTCATGGTCATGGCTTTCGTTCACCACTCGGTCGGATTCGAACAGACCCACGCTCAGGAGAAGGGGCAGCGGTACATCCCCCTGTACTGAGTGCAGGATGCGTGCATCCTTTTTGACGTCGCGCAGCTGTTGTTCGACATCCTTCACGCGCCCTTCATCGACAAGATCGGTCTTGTTGAGCATCAGGATGTCGCCATAGATCACTTGTGATCGGCCGACTTCACTGGCAATGGCCTCTGCTCCGAAGTTCTCAGCATCAATCAAGGTGATGATCGAGTCGAGCCTCGTCAAATCACGCAGCTCGCTGCCTAGGAACGTCATGGCAACGGGCAGCGGATCAGCCAGGCCTGTGGTTTCCACCACCAGGTACTCGACCGGTTTGGGTCTGTTGAGGATGCGGTCAACGGCCTCGAGTAGCTCGCCGTTAATGGAGCAGCAGATGCAACCGTTGCTCAGTTCGACCATGTCTTCGTTGGTGCTCACCACCAACTCGTTGTCGATGCCGATCTCCCCGAATTCATTCACGAGAACAGCTGTTTTCAGACCCTCCTGATTGCTCAGGATGTGGTTCAAAAGCGTCGTTTTCCCTGCTCCAAGAAAGCCAGTGAGAATCGTTACCGGCACAGCGGCTCGTTTCACGCTGGATGTCATAGGAAAAGTACCTGCCTAAAAATCATTCTGGCAGCGGCTTACAGCAAGGCGTCGATGGATCGCGCCAGCTCGGCATCCAGATTGCTGAGCCCTCCCAGGTCGTGCGTGGTCAGTTCGATCGTCACCCGGTTGTAGACGTTGCTCCAGTTGGGATGGTGCTGCATCGATTCCGCCAGCAGGGCAACTCTGGTCATGAAGGCGAATGCCTCACTGAAATCGCTGAACTGCCACTGGCGCTTGAGGCGCTCATCCCCCACCTGCCACTGCGTCAGATTGGCGCGAAGGTCTTCGCGTTCCTGAAGGCTGAGCAGTGCTGCCATTGGACATCATCGTTGAACTTCAGCTCTAGCCTGGAGCGTGAGCAGCGGTTCTGGTCATTCGATGTTCAACAGACTGGCCTGGCCTCTGCTGATTCTTGTTCCCATGGTCAGCGTTTCACCGCTTCCGGCAAGGGCGCAACGCGTGGTCAAGAAACTCACTGCTGAGTGCCCGATGGGTTACATCGATATGTCAAACGGCAAGTGCAGCGCTCTTGGATTGATGAGCTACACCCTGCGCCCGGCGATGGATGAGAACTGTCCGTCTGGTTGGAACCCCATGGGCGGTGGCTATTGCCGCAAGGACTGAACCAATCGCCAGATCCGCGGGACAATGTGTTGAGTGTGCGGTCAGCTTGCGAAGCAGGGCTTGGTTCATGACAGACGTCGACTATCTGATCAATCGATTTCACGAGCTGTTCAGGCGCCAGGATGCCCAGCGCCAGTTGAAACGGCTAACGCTCGAGGAACAAAGGGATCAGGAGAGCAGCTCTCCTGAAGACGATGGAGAGCTGCCATAAGCGGACTGTCGATCTCGACTCCGCCCTTGAACCGCCGTTTCAATTAGAACAGCGTTCCCGCCGGATCTTGGGAGATCATGCGACTCCTGTATTTCGCAGCAGTTTTCGCTACGGCCTCCTGGCTGATCGCTCTGCTATGGCGCAAGCTCGTCGCTGTCCGAAAAGTCAACGTCATTGTTGAATCCCCTGAACGAACAGCCCAGGTCAATGCCCTCGAGAGGGCTCTGCGAGCTGAAGGTGGGGAACCTGATTCCAGTGCAAGTGAAGATCAGGAGTTGTCCTGACGGTTGATGGCTTGAAGCCAGATCGATCAGGCATTTCCGTTCTGGTCTCTGTGCTCCGATCTGGAAGCTGGTTAAGGTCTTTTTAGATCGATGAAGCCAATGGCTGCCGGGACAACGGCTTGGGATCGTCTTGGCTCGCACCTTCACGAAACCCAGGTTATGGATTCCATAACCAGGACGCTCTACTGGGATCAAAACACCCGAATGCCAAGCGGTGGTGCAGCTTGGCGGGGTGAGCAACTGGCTCTGCTGGCTCGCCAGCTCCATGCACGCCAGAGCTCTGAGCACTATGCGGAGCTGATCGCGGAAGCCCGTGATGAGTGGCGAACCCGCTCCAACAGTGGAGATCCCCCTGAGATTGTCACTGGCCAGGCCCGCAACCTGGATCTGCTTGAGCAGGATCTCCAGCGGCAGCAGGCACTGGATCCTGATCTTGTCAGTGCTCTGGCCACTGCAAAATCCCAGGGTTACGACCTTTGGCAACAGGCCCGCAGGACTTCTGACTTTGGTCTGTTTGCACCAGCTCTTCGTCTGATGGTGGAGCTGCGGCAGGAACAGGCCCGTCAGCTGGCAGAACCGCGAAGTTGCTGGGAAACCCTCGCGCAGCCGTTTGAGCCTGACCTCACGCTTCAGCGGCTTCGGGATCTGTTCGCGCCGCTGCGTAGACGTTTGCCTGAGTTGTTGGAGCAACTCAAGGGCAGTCCAAGACCGTCGTCTCTCAGCTGGGACTTGCCCGCATCGACTCAGCAGCAACTCTGTGATCAGCTCCTCAGCGACTGGGGCAGGGACAAAGGGATCACATGCGTCGCGGCGTCGCCACACCCCTTTTCAATCACATTGGGTCCTCGTGACTTCCGCATCACCACGCGTGTGGTGGCTGGTCAGCCTTTGTCCTGTTTTCTGGCCACAGCCCATGAGTGGGGCCATTCGTTGTACGAGCAGGGACTGCCGACCTCTGCGCATCAGTGGTTCGCCTGGCCTCTCGGTCAGGCCACGTCGATGGCCGTGCATGAAAGTCAGTCGCTGTTCTGGGAAAACCGGGTAGCCCGCAGTCAACCCTTTGCAGAACTCTGGTGGGAACGCTTTGCCGCTGCGGGTGCACCTCTGGGATCGTCGTCGGATCTGTGGAAGGCGATGAATCCGGTGGCACCCGGTTGCAACCGGGTGGAAGCGGATGAACTCAGCTACGGACTTCACATCCTTGTGCGAACCGATCTTGAGCTGGCTCTGCTGGAAGAGGGTCTGCCGGTGGAGGATCTCCCGAGCGAATGGAACCGTCGTTATCGCGAATTGCTGGGGGTCACCCCTGCAGATGATGCGCAGGGCTGCCTCCAGGATGTGCACTGGAGCGAAGGTCTGTTTGGTTATTTCCCCTCCTATCTGCTTGGGCACCTGGTGAGCGCGCAGTTGAGCGAGGCAATGACGTCGGCGATTGGGTCTCCCGAAGAGCATGTTCGCCGTGGTGATCTCAGTGTCATGCTCGGTTGGCTTCGAGACAACGTCCATCCCATCGGGCGAGCCCTCAATGCTGAACAGCTCGTCGAGCAGGTCTCCGGCCGATCTCTCTCAAGTGATCCCTTCTTGAACTACCTGGAAGCGAAGCTGGAGCGGTTGTTCACCATCCGGGCTTAACCCTCTGGCCCGAGCTTTGTGCTGAATCAGCCTGCGTTGAGACGTGCTCGTAATATCACCGCTCCGAACGCCGTCTTCCATGGCCAATCTCGACCAGGCTCCGAGCCGCAGCATGCCGAACCTGCTGCATGTGCTGCCGGCCTTTGCTGACGAATCCGAGTTGCGTCTGAACACGATCGTGGAGCTCAACTCGAACACGATCAACAAGTACGAGCTGATCACCGAGACCGGTCATCTGAAGTTGGATCGGGTTGGTTATTCCTCTCTGGCCTATCCCTTCGCTTACGGCTGCATTCCTCGGACCTGGGATGAGGACGGAGATCCACTTGATATTGAGATCGTCAATGTCACTGAGCCTCTGGTGCCAGGTTCGATCGTTGAAGCTCGAATCATCGGCATCATGACCTTTGATGATGGTGGTGAGGTTGATGACAAAGTCATCGCTGTGCTGGCTGATGACAAGCGCATGGATCACATCAAGAGCTTTGAGGATCTTGGTGATCACTGGAAAAAGGAAACCACCTATTACTGGGAGCATTACAAGGATCTGAAGAAGCCAGGAACCTGCACCGTGAACGGATTCTTCGGTACCGACAAAGCCATTGAGATCATCAAGACCTGTGAGGCTCGTTATCTGGCTGAGATCGATCCCAAGCTCGTGGATTGATCTACGCGTTCTGCGAGTTCAACATGATGCTGCCCACCCATCCCCGGATTGCCAAGGTGCTGATGCAAGTCACCTGGATTGTGGGTGGCATCGGTCTCTTCTTTGGATTTAATGCCCTGTCTTCAGGCCAGATTGCTGCTGCCGTTCAGTGGGTAGCGCTCTGGTCAGTTGGTGGTGTGGGGCTGTTGTCATTCGTCCGTCATGCCGTGTTTCATCGCAGCGATGCGGTGCGGATGGGCTGGGATCTCGGCAAGCGCAATGATTTCCAGATCGAGGTGGGATTCGCCAATCTCGCCTGGGGTGTGGTCGCTTTGGTCGCCTCGTGTCTGGACTGGGGAACCATGACTCTTGGTTCGCTCATCCTGGTGTTCGGCATCTACATGCTGCAGGCCGCGGTGTTGCATCTTTTTGACCGTGAGCGCAATCCTCAGCATCTGAGAGCAGGACGCCATCTCATCAATCTTGCCTTTGCTGTTTGTCTGCTCTGGTTTGCCTTTTCGGTGCTGCCCTGAAGAGGCGGGACGCCGCAGGCTTTGCTGCAGTCAGTGATGGATTGAAGAGGTTTCTTCAGAAAGTCCTCCACTGGTGTGCGGTTTTTCCTCCGACCAGTGGATACGTTGAGACCAGTGAGTCTTGGCTGTCTAGTAATGCGTCTCAAGTGCGTTGGCTGTTCTTCCCTGGCGGCTTTTGGGGCCGTTTCCTTGGCTCTGGCTGCATCGGGTCCAGCGGTTGCTTCGCCTCAGCTGCAGACACCGTTGTTTGCTTCAGCGACAGTGCATTCCGTGAATGCTGAGACCAGCATTCACCTCGATCTCAAGCAGCGACGCATCAGTGTGATCCGCGCTGGTGAGTCCATCGGGCGCTGGCCTGTGGCGATTGGTGATCCCAAGACTCCAACTCCGACGGGTGTGTTCCGGGTCGAGACCAAGCTTGTCAATCCTCAGTACGAAAGCACGAAATCCGGCCGGGTTCATCCTGTGACAGGGCCTGCGAGCCCACTTGGGCATCGCTGGATCGGCTTCCTACAGCAGGGACCCAACCAATTCGGAATTCATGGAACCCCCTGGCCTCATTGGGTGAAAATCCGCGCGGCGGTGTCTAATGGCTGCGTCCGCATGCTCAATGCCCACGTCCAGAAGCTTTACGAGCTGGTGGACGTGGGCACGCCAGTGATGATCACCCGCTGATTTTTGTCAGGCTTCGGGGCGAACCGAGGCAAAGATTTCCTTCAGGATCTCGCCTGCACCTTGAGATTTCAGGTCTGCTGCGAGCTTCAGGCCCACATCCTCAGGATTGCCGAGGGGGCCACGGCGTTCATCACGGATCATTCGCTTGCCATCCAAGCTGGCCACCATCCCGGTGAGCACCAGTTCATGGCCATCAATGCGGCTGTTCACTCCGATCGGCACCTGGCAGCCGCCTTCAAGTTCCCGGAGGAAAGCCCGCTCCGCCAGGCATCGTCCGCTGGTGGGGCCATGCTCAAGCACTTGAATGATGTTGAGAACATCTTTGTTGTCTGTGACACATTCAATGCCCAGTGCTCCCTGTCCCACGGCATGGAGTGAGATGTGGCCAGGAATGATTTGGTGGATCCGATCTCCGAATCCGAGTCGACTCAGGCCTGCCGCCGCGAGGATCAGGCAGTCGTAGCCACCAGCATCCAGTTTCTCGAGTCGGGTAATGACGTTGCCGCGAACGTCCTTGAACTGAAGATGGGGGAAGTGGTACCGCAGCTGAGCCAATCTGCGCAATGAGCTGGTGCCGACGACGGATCCCTCCGGCAGTGTTTCCAGGGTGTAATCAGCGTTCTTGCTGTTCACAACCAGGGCATCCGCGGGATCTTCCCGCTCTGTGATGCAACCGAGCATCAGACCATCGGGCAGGTTGGTGGGTAGATCCTTGAGCGAATGCACGGCGATCTCCGCTCGACCCACCAGCATCTGGGCCTCCAGTTCCTTGGTGAACAGGCCCTTGTCGCCGATTTTCGCCAGGGCCACATCCAGGATTTTGTCGCCCTGAGTGGCCATGGCCTCCACCGAGATCGCCAGGCCTGGGTGTGCTTTCTCTAGTTCGGCTTTCACCCAGTTGGTCTGCACCATGGCCAGCTGGCTGCGGCGGGAGGCGATGCGCAGTTGCTCGAGAGCCATGGGCACGTTGAAACAGCCATTCAGCCTACGGAGTCGAAGGCCCAGTTCCGTTCAAGATTTCACAGAATGCAGGCCCGCGGTCGCTTCCAGGCCTTCCAGCTCAGCGGCATCGCCCACTCTCCAAGGCGAGCAGCTTTACGATCTAGGCGTTTTCGAGGGTCGCAATGCCTGGTCCTGTGGTCAACGGGGTGAAGCTGAGCCAGTCATCCGCCGGCTCCTCTTTGGCTCAGGCGGATGAATCGGTACCTTTCTTGCCTTTGTTGAGTGAGGGATCGATTCGACTGGTCTTGCTAACGAGCGGGGTGATGCTGGTGGCACGCCTCAGGCAGACCACTGATTCCGATGGCGATCGGGCTTATCAGTTGATCCGGCCCCTGCGGCTGGAAAAGCAGGATGACTCAGGACCGTGGTCCCTGCACTCCTATCTGGCTGGCTTAACGCCTCAGCGCAATGTTGTGATGCTTAAGGCTGCAGTCGCAGCACTGCTAGAACCTGAAGCACGCATTCTTCAGGCCTATACCCGTTCCACGAACCAGGAATGTCCTCCATCGGAAACGCCCGTTGAGCGCTTGAAGAAGGCATTTCAGGAATTTACCGACAGCATTGAGTCGCACTGAATGGTTGAGGCCTGAGGAAGATTCCAATAAAAAAGGAGGCCAATGGCCTCCTTTTTTATTGATCTGAGAGCTGCTGTGATGCAATCACTTGATGTATTCCTTCAGGACCCCGTTCCGGTTGGGATGCCTCAGCTTGCGCAATGCCTTGGCTTCGATCTGGCGGATCCGCTCACGGGTGACATCAAAGATCTGGCCGATCTCCTCAAGGGTTTTCATGCGTCCATCATCAAGGCCATAACGCAGGCGTAGAACGTCGCGCTCTCTCGGACTGAGGGTGGCCAGCACGCCTTCCAGATCCTCACGTAAGAGGTTTTTGGCGACGTCCTGCTCCGGATTCTCGATGTCGGCTTCGATGAAGTCGCCAAGGCGGGAATCCTCTTCTTTGCCAATGGGAGTCTCAAGGGAGATCGGAAGCTGGGCGCTCTTGGCGATGAAGCGCAGCTTTTCAATGGTCATTTCCATTGATTCTGCGATCTCTTCTTCCGTCGGTTTGCGGCCAAACTCCTGGCTGAGGACTTTGGTGGTCTTCTTGATGCGGGAAATGGTCTCGTAGAGGTGAACCGGGAGGCGAATCGTTCGACTCTGATCAGCGATGGCCCGTGTGATGGCCTGGCGAATCCACCAAGTGGCGTAAGTGGAGAATTTGTAGCCCTTCTCGTGGTCAAATTTCTCCGCGGCACGAATCAGGCCCAGACTGCCTTCCTGGATGAGGTCCTGGAAGCTCAGGCCCCGATTCATGTATTTCTTGGCGATTGACACCACAAGACGCAGGTTCGACTGAACCATTTTTTCCTTGGCCCGACGGCCGAGCATCAGTCGGCGGCGGAAACGAATCAACGGCATCTCCACCAATGCCGCCCACTCCTTGTTGTCAGGTTCGCGGCCGTTGTCGCTTTCGAACTGAGCCGCCAGCTCCTCGAGGTAGAGAAGATCGGCGATTTTTCTGGCCAGTTCGATTTCTTCGTCTGGGCGCAACAGGCGGATCCTGCCGATCTCCTGCAGGTAAACCCTGATGGAATCTTCGGTGTAGACCCCTTTGGGGCCAACTTTGATGCTCGCCAAAACCTTTGCCTTGGCGTCTGCTTTGGCTTTCTCCTCCTTGCTTGCAGAAGGGTTGCCGGAGGTCTTGGCCAGCAACTGATCAGCGGCAGCATCAAGATCAGCGGGCTTGACAGCGGCCTTGCTCTTGGCACTAGTTGCCGCAGCAGAGGTTTTTGCGCTTTTCGTTGTCTTGGTCGTCTTGGCAGCTGTTGTGCTTTTGGCTGCTGTCCCGCTCTTGGCTGCGCTGCTCTTGGTGGCCGGTTTCGATTTCGCGGCGGCCTTCGTTGCAGACGACTTTGCAGTTGAAGTCTTGGACTCCGACTTGGTCTTCTTGCTCACACCCTTCGCCAGACCTTTGGAATCCGCCAGCATCACGATGGATGGAGCCGCCTTGGACGCCGCCGCTTTGGAAGAGGCCGTCTTGGGCGCTGCAGCGGTGGGCTGAGCTGACTTGCTCGCAGCAGGACTCATGGGGATTGGGATGGTGAGGGTGTACGGAACTAACGCAGTCAACTAAAACGCAACCAAGCTCGGCCTGGAGGCGCATCACGGCTTACAGATCTGCCCCAAACAGAGGGGTAGACGACTAAGAAGTGATCGAGAATCAATTGGTGGGCTTTGGGCTGGGGCAGGGCTGTCAGGGGCGTTCGCAGACCGGTCGGCCGACGGGATGAACCCTGGCTCGAGCTTCGTGTCTTCCCACTGGACGGAACTCTGCTCTGTTCCGACAACAGCTGTTGAGCTGTCCAACATCTGTATCTTAAGAAAAACATGTGATGTCGGCAACCCCTGTTAACCAATCCTCCAGTCCTCCTGCCGCGCAGTCATTCTCGGAAGTCGATGTCTGGCTGGAGGCCGGTCGTGACGGGCGTACTTTTAGCTATTGCGACAGCCTGAGTCTCGGCGTGGGATTGGGTGATCTTGTGGCGGTCCGGCTGCGAGGTCGTCGACTGCAGGGGTTGGTCACGGGCTGCCGATTGATCACAGCAGAGGCGAATTCTGCTGACAGCGATGGTCTACAGCTCAACCCCGTTGAAGAGCTGGTGCAGCGCGCTGCAGTCGACCCATCCTGGCGGTCATGGCTCGATGCGATGGCGGTCCTTTGTCATACCAGTCCCTTTCGCATGCTCAAGGCGGCATTGCCTCCGGGATGGCTGGGCCAACGGCCCGGTTCTGCCCCTGCCTTGCGCCAGCTCTGGTGGATTGAGCGGCTTGAGGCTGCTGATCCCTCTGCTCTTCCGAAGGCCACCAGGCAGAGCGCACTGCTTACAGAGCTCGAACGCCGAGGCGGTGGCGCCTGGCAGCGTGACCTGCTGGCGGAGGGGTTTCAGTCGGGCACGGTCAAGAGCCTGGAGAGCAAGGGCCTGATCCGCCGGCAACGCAAATCGGAGAGCGGCCCTCGTGCATCAGACCAGTCAGCAGCCAGGGCTGCTGAGCTGGAGTCACCGCGCTCGCTAACCGATGAGCAACAGTCTGTGGTCGACAGGTTTCAATCACTTCCTGAGGGTGGAGGTCTGCTGCTCTGGGGCATCACCGGCTCCGGCAAGACCGAGGTCTACTTGCAGCTGGCAGCAGCAGAGCTGGTGGCTGGCCGTCACGTTCTGCTGCTCACTCCCGAGATCGGCCTGATTCCCCAGCTCGTGGATCGTTGCCGTCATCGTTTCGGAGAGAGGGTTCTGGAATATCACAGCGGTTGTACCCCCCGTGAGCGGGTTCGCACCTGGCGTCGCTGTCTCGAGAGCGGCGATCCCGTGGTGGTGGTGGGCACGCGCTCCGCTGTGTTTCTTCCCCTGCGCCCGCTAGGCCTTTTGGTGCTGGATGAAGAACATGACAACTCCTACAAGCAGGACTCACCCATGCCCTGCTATCACGCCAGGGTCATGGCTTCAGAGCGGGTCAAGCTGCAGGGCGGCCGTCTGCTGCTTGGCAGCGCGACACCTTCGCTCGAGAGTTGGAGTCGTCTCCAGCCTCACGGATCTTTGGTTCTTGCACGGCTGCGCTCGCGGATTTCCAGCCAGCCACTGCCACCTGTCCGGATCATCGATATGCGGCATGAATTAGCAGAGGGCAATAAACGCTTGATCAGTCGTGCCCTGATGGATCGGCTGGCACAGCTCCCAGAGAAAGGGGAGCAGGCTGTCGTGCTGGTGCCGAGGCGTGGATACAGCACCTTTCTGAGCTGTCGCAGCTGCGGAGAGGTGGTGATGTGTCCCCATTGCGACGTTCCTCTCACGGTTCACGGCAGTCGGGGCGCGCAGCAGTGGCTGCGCTGTCATTGGTGTGACCATCGAGCACCCATAACACCCGCATGCTCGTCATGCGGTTCCCTGGCGTTCAAACCCTTTGGTGCAGGCACACAACGGGTGTTGGAGCGTCTTGGCGAGGAACTCAGTGACCTGCGACTGCTGCGGTTCGATCGCGACACCACAGGCGGTCGTGATGGCCACCGCAGACTGCTGGACCAGTTTGCGGAGGGTGAGGCCGATGTGCTGGTCGGAACGCAGATGCTGGCCAAGGGGATGGACCTGCCACGCGTGACTCTGGCAGCAGTGCTTGCCGCCGATGGTCTTTTGCATCGACCCGATCTGAGGGCTGGAGAGCAGTGCCTGCAACTTCTGCTTCAACTCGCTGGCCGGGCTGGGCGCGCGGAAAAGCCCGGTGAGGTGCTGGTTCAGACCTACAGCCCTGACCACCCAGTGATCCGACACCTGGTGGATGGTCGTTACGAACGTTTTCTGGAGGAGGAATCGACCCTGCGCCGCGAAGCCGGATTGGTTCCCTTCGCGCGGGCTTGCCTGATTCGCCTTTCGGGAGAGTCCGCGAGCGATACGGCGACTGCGGGAACCCTGCTGGCTGAACGGATCCGTGCAGGCTGTGCCGCTGCAGGCTGGCAACTGCTGGGTCCTGCACCTGCGCCTGTGGCTCGGGTGGCGGGCCGCAGTCGCTGGCAGCTGCTTCTCCATGGTCCCCAGGACAGTGAGATCCCCCTGCCCCCCGGTACCGGTCTTTGGGAAGGGCTCCCCAAAGATGTTTCCCTTGCCGTTGACCCGGATCCTCTGCAGCTTTGAATCAGGACGGCAGCTCGGGATAGCCGAAGCCGAGTCGCACGCGCATGGACTGCAGCAGAAAACTCAGCAGCAGCAGCAGTCCGATCAGCACAGTGCCAAGCCCGAGCGGGCTCCACTGCCAGCGGCGGATCTGCAGTTGATTGACGCTGCCGCTGTCGAGGACCCAGAGCAGAACATCCCCCTTCAACCGACCGGTCATGGGACTGCTGTTGACCTGTTGGAGGTCATGGACAGGGGTGATGCTGACCTGCAGATCTCCTGCGGGGAACTCGCCGAGGGGTGAGAGGTCCAGGCGCAGATTCAGTTGCTGCTGCACTCCGATCAACCAGTTTCTCTCCACGATTGACAGGTCGGGTTTGGGAAGGGTCACGCCCGCGCTGCGTCCAGCCAGCTCCACACTGCTGCGCATCAGCCTGGCGGCCTGGTCGGATCCCAGGGTGGGGCTGATCAGGTTGAGAGAGCCCGTTCGGTCTTTCTGCACTGTCCAGTTCAGGCCTTCGGTACGCAGCGCCTTGGCGAAGTTCTGCTGCCAGGGAAGACTGTGGCCACTGAGGCTGTTGATCCGCCAGCTCATCGCCAGGCGATCGGGACCCGCCAGATCAATCTCTGCTTTGACGCGCACGCATCCGCTGAGCAACAAGGTCAGCCCGAGCAGCACTGTCAGAACCAGCACGGCAAAACCTGCTGATGGGGCCTGGGTGGGACCGGTTGGTGGAGGAGGGGGTGGAGTGGGCTTGCGCCGTCGGCTGCTGCTGGGGCTCCCTTTCCCCATGCGGGGAGCCATGTCCAGCGTCGGTAACTGCATCGACCAGCGAGCAGGACGCTCAAGGCTTGGAGCCTCGAGCACACTCAGCAACTGACGAGCCCGGTTGCGTAGATCAGGATCCTTGCAGCGTGTGAGCAGACGACAGGTGGCGATCGCTTTGCGTTCATCGCCCTGTCCCATCCAGGCCGTCACCATCACCATGCGGATGGCAGCTCCTTCGGGTTCAGTGATCGGGTTGGCGGCGGCGAGCGGTTCCAGCAGGCGTAGGCACAGGCCGTAATCACCCCGTTCGAGTGCCCGTTCGGCTGCCGCAAGCCCTGTGCTCATCCCTCAGCTGCGTCCCACCACCATGGTGCCGATGCCTGCATCGGTGAACACTTCCAGCAGCAGGGCATGGGCAACGCGCCCATCCACGATGTGGGCAGCGGAAACTCCCTGGGCGAGAGCTCTGATGCAGCATTCGGTCTTAGGTGTCATCCCCCCGGCCACTACGCCCTCGTGAATCAACTGCCTGGCTTCTGAAAGCTTCAGCTGACGGATCAGAGACCCTGGATCCTCTCGGTTGCGCAGGATGCCTGGAGTATCGGTCAGCAAGATCAGCTTTTCGGCTTGCAGGGAGGCAGCAACTTCGCCAGCCACCGTGTCGGCGTTGATGTTGTGGGCCACTCCATCGGGATTGGCGGCCACGCTGGAGATCACGGGCACATAACCGCGTTCCAGCAGGGCTTCGAGCACGTCGGGGTTGACCTTGGCCACATCGCCGACCATCCCGTGGCTGCCATCTCCCCAGGCGCGGGCTTCAACCAGACTGTCGTCACTGCCGCTCAGGCCGACCGCTTTGGCGCCAAGTCGGTTGAGTCCGTTCACGATCTGTTTGTTGACTCGCCCGACCAGGACCATTTCCACCACGTCCATCGTTTCAGGGTCGGTCACACGCAAACCGTCTCTGAATTCCGGCGCGATGGCCAGTCGCTTCAACCAGTGATTGATCTCTGGCCCACCGCCGTGCACAACAACCGGCTGAACTCCGACACTGCAGAGCAACGCCAGGTCTCTGAATACGGCGGATTGCAGTTCGGCATGGGCCATGGCTGCACCGCCGTACTTGACCACGATCCTGCGGCCTGCGAATCGCTGGATATACGGAAGAGCCTCACTCAGAACAGAGACCCTGAGGGCATCATCCATTCGCTACTTCTCCGGATTCACCTTGCTGATCCGATGTCGACACACCCACTGGCAGAAGCAGCAAATCCAGTCGGTCTCCACTCAGAGGTTTGATGGTTGCCTCGAGGCCCTTGGCAAAAAAGCGGCTCAGTCGGTCTCTTCGCTCCTGCCAGATCTCAAGAGGAACGGCCTCGCAGGCGAAACGCAATCGCAGTCCGTAATGGCCGCTTTGAATGATCTCCTCAATCTCCAGCAGCTGAGGAGGGTTGTCTTCATCCCAGAGCTTGAGAGATTCCAGAGAGCTTTCCAGATGGGCTTTCTGGCCATAGCGCCAACGCGTGACATCGCCGAGAAGTTTTCCCAGTTCTGGAGTGGCAGCCTCACGTTCTCCTTTGAATTGCGCTTTTGGCGTGACGCGCTTGGCCGGTGGTAATTCCGATGACTTCAAGGCCAGTCCACCAAGCAGGATCGGAATGCCGTAAAAAATTGTCGGAAGGCTCAAGTTGGCGGCGCCGGTCCCGTAGGCCACAGCACCCACCACGGTGAGCACACCTCCGGCGATGGTGACCAGGCTTCCTGGCGAGAGCAGATCGTTCATGCGGCATTGGAAGTGGCGCCATTCTGACCGTGCGGGGTTCAGGATGGATGGGCCTGCGGCCGCAGTTGATGGACAGCACCCGAGCGCAAGACCAGGATCAGAACGCAATGGAGGATGCAACGGCGCTGATTCAGCAGCTTGAGCAGGACAGGGCCTGGTTGCTGGAACAGATTGACCGGGGGCGATGGCAGGAATTCCGCCTGGACCTTGCCGCACTCGAGCGTGAGCTGGGCCAGCTGTTACAGCGTGCCTCAGAGCATTTCAGCTACGGCGCCGATCAGCGCTGAACAGAATTTGCTGTGGTTCAGAACGGGATGTCATCCGTGTCTGGAACCAACGGCGCGGTATTCCACTGCGCTGCAGGCTCTTGCGCAGCTGCGGGCGCAGCAGCAGCTTCAGTCCGTTTCGCAGGAGCTGACGCTGCAGGTTGGGCTGGAGCTGTGGAGCCTGCACCAGCCGAGACCGGGTGCATCCGGGCGAGCGTGAATTCAGCGCGTTTTTCCTTGGTGCCGTCCTGACGGGGCACCGTGTTCATCCGAAGCCTGCCCTCGATAAGTAGGCGCTGGCCCACCTGCACGCGATTTTGCAGATCCTGGGCAAGATTGCCCCATCCCACCACCTTCAGTTGACCTCTGGGATCATCGGGACGCAACGCATCAAAACCAACCTCCATTTCAGCGATTGGCGTCTGATTGTCTTGGGTGTATCGCAGGGTGGGAGCCTGAAGAACATCCACCTCAAGTACGCAGTGATTCATCCTCGGCCTGGTCGGTGAGCGCCATCCTGATGCACCGCTGGCGGAATCGCCAGAACCATGTGCTGGTCTTTGCCGGAACCGGCGAGGGACCAGGAATCGCGAGGACTCTGCTGGAGTCTGGTCACCGCGTCAGTATCAGTGTTGTCAGTGCAGCTGCGGCAAGGGCTTATGCCGGTATGCATCTGGATGACCTGCATGTGGGGCCATTCCCATCTCAAGACCCTCTCGAGCAACATCTGGCGGCGAGGGGTGTGACATTGGTCCTGGACGCGACCCATCCCTTCGCTCTGCAGATCAGTGCTCAACTCCAGTTGGCCTGCTCCAGGTGCAATCTGCCGCTGCTTCGGTTCGAACGGCCTGACCACGCCGTGTCGGATGAATCACTGCTCGCAACAGTTAGTGATCTCTCGGACTGTGCTCTTGCGGGCCACCATCTGCTTCTTGCCGTCGGCGCGCGGCAGCTGGCCGCCGCAGCGACGGCAGCCAGGCTGGCAGGAGCCTTGGTTCATGCCAGGGTCCTGCCCACACCTGAAGCCATCCGCCAGGCTGGTCTTGCGGGCTTGTCTGGCGAACGGCTGGCTGTGTTGAGGCCTGGGACCGGTGATCGCACTGGGGGGTTGGAAGCGGCACTCTGCCGTCGCTGGCAGATCAGCGATGTGCTTTGTCGTCAGTCGGGTGGAGCTGCGGATCAACTCTGGAGTGATCTGGCCCGTCGCCAGTCCATTCGTCTCTGGAAGCTGAAACGACCCAACCCGATGCCCGGAGTTGACGTGGTTCATAGCGTGAAGCAGTTGTGTCGACAGCTGGATGCCCATGTCAACGGACCTGAGAGTGGTCCTCACCACGGAGGCTGATCAGATCAAGGCCGATGCGCTTGCTGAGCAATTGATCACCCGTCGGTTGGCTGCTTGTATCACCTCGATGACAGTGCAGTCCTGCTACCGCTGGCAGGGGAAGATTGAGCGTGCGGAGGAAGTGCAGTTGCTGATCAAGACAAGCTCTGATCGACTGGAAGAGCTGCTTTCAGCTCTGGAGGCACTGCACAGCTACGACACTCCCGAAATTCTCCTGATGGCCGCACAGGCTGGAGCAGCCTATGCGGCGTGGGCGCTGGGTGCTCTCAGTCCAGATGCTGCTTCTGCAGCTCTGGAAGCGAGACCTGGGAACGAGCTCCCAGCTGGGTGACGATCTGACCGGCACACAGTGCTCCCAGCTGACCGCAGCGCTCCAGTGAATGGCCCTGGGTGAAGGCATGCAGAAATCCTCCGGCGTAGAGATCACCGGCACCAGTGGTGTCAACCAGTTCGCCGAGACCGTAGGTTCCGATGTCCCAGCGCTGATCGCCGCTGAGAACAACGGAACCGTCGCTTCCGCGTGTCACCGCCGTCACCGAGCAACAACCGCGGACCTTCTCGATTGCGGTGTCGAAGTCTTCGGTTTGGTAGAGGGATTTGATCTCCACTTCATTGGCGAACAGCACATCGACATGACCGTTCACCAGCTCGAGAAAGCTTTCTCTGTGGCGATCCACGCAGAAGCCATCGGAGAGGGATAGCGCGACTTTCCCGCCGGCGGCACGGCAAGCCTCCGCGGCCGCAATGAAGGCCCTTTTGGCAGCAGGGCTATCCCAGAGGTAGCCCTCGAGGTAGAGCACTTTCGTCTCCTTGACCATGGAAAGGTCGAGATCCTCCGGCTCAAGCTGAGTTGATGCACCGAGGAAGGTGCACATCGTGCGCTCTGCGTCCGGTGTCACATAAATGAGACAGCGTGCGGTGGTCGCGCCTGTGGTGGCGGAGGGGGTCTCAAATCGAGTTCCTACGGCACGAATGTCGTGGCTGAAGATCGATCCAAGCTGGTCATCTCGCACCCGACCGATGAACCCGGTTCGGCCGCCAAGCTGAGCGATGCCGACCATGGTGTTGGCGACCGATCCGCCGGAGGTTTCCAGTCCAGGACCACTGGACTTGTAAAGAGCTTCTGCCTGCTGTTCATCGATCAGGCACATTCCTCCTTTCTGCAGTCCGTGCTCACTGAGAAAACCGTCTTTTGTCTGGACCAGTACATCCACGATGGCGTTGCCGATTCCCACCACATCCAGGGACGCGTTGGGCTGGAAACGGGAGGAATCGGCCATGAACAAAATGGTGTTGACTGCGGCAGTCTTACGCCTGATGGGCTCTGCCGGAATCAGGCACTGAGCAGTGCCCGTTTTGGACCGTGGATTGGATCCTCAACAACGATGGTCTGATCGCGACCGGCACCCAGTGACACGATGGCGATCGGAACCTCCATCAGATCGGCCAGGAAGCGCAGGTACGCCATGGCTTTCTCGGGGAGATCCTCAAGCGTGCGGCATTCAGCGGTTGAACACTGCCAGCCCGGGAGCGTTTCGAAAATCGGTTGACAGCGTGCGAACGCCTCTGCGCAGGAGGGGAAGTATTCGATCCTTTCCCCATCCAGTTCATAGGCCACACAAACCTGAAGTTCGTCGAGTTCGTCCAGCACATCGAGCTTGGTGACGGCCAGGCAATCCAGGCCGTTCACGCCAACGGCGTACCGTCCGATCACACCGTCAAACCAACCGCAGCGGCGGCGGCGGCCGGTGGTGGTGCCGAACTCACCACCTCGGTCGCAGAGATGATCATTGAGGCTGCCATCGAGTTCGGTGGGGAATGGCCCTTCCCCAACTCTGGTTGTGTAGGCCTTGGCCACACCGATCACTCGGTCGATCAGGGTCGGACCCACGCCAGCCCCAATGCAGGCGCCGCCTGACACAGGGTTGGAAGACGTCACATAGGGATAAGTGCCGTGGTCAAGGTCGAGCAGGGTTCCCTGTGCGCCCTCGAAGAGAATGTTTTTGCGACCGCGTGCTGCCTTGTGAATCTCGCGGGTGCAGTCCACCACATGGGGAGCCAGCCGTTTGCCGTAGGCCAGATATTCACTGATCACCGCTTCCGCATCGAGCGGTTCCATGTCATAGATGGTCTGCAGAAGCTGGTTCTTCTCCTTCAGTGGGCCTTCAAGGCGGTCACGCAGACGTGCTTCGTCGAGAAGATCGATGACCCGAATGCCGCTTCTCTGAGATTTATCCGCGTAGGTGGGACCGATGCCCCGTCCCGTGGTGCCGATGCGTCGATCGCCGCGCTGCTTCTCCATCGCCTGGTCGAGCAGGCGGTGGTAGGGCATGGTCACATGCGCCGTGGAGGACAGCTTCAGCCCAGCGATGTCGATCCCGTTCTCGATCAACATGTCGAGTTCGCCAAGCATCACTTTGGGATCGACGACGGTTCCTGAACCGATCAGACAAACGGTGTCGGGATAAAGAATTCCAGAGGGAATCAGGTGAAGCTTCAGAACCTGATCGTCCACAACGATGGTGTGGCCAGCGTTGACTCCGCCCTGATAGCGAACAACGACATCAGCGGAACGGCTGAGGAGATCTGTGATCTTTCCCTTCCCTTCGTCACCCCACTGCGCACCGATGACGACAACATTGGCCAAAGACACCGCGGCCCGAAGCCGCCATTCTGCACAATCCGGAACTCTCTCAGATTCACCTGCCTGAGGTCAAAGAGAGTTGCGAAATTGTGATTGGATTCTGAAACGCCTCCCGGATTGAGCTGGTCAGGTGCCTCGGAGAGCGGATTTCTCGGCTTTGCTCAACTCCTTTTCAACACGAGTCCGCAGTGCTTCCGGTACCGGACGGTTGGTGTAGGTGTTGTAGTGACCTTGCAGAGAATTCAGGGCTGTCTGCATGGTGGTAAAGGAGCTGAGGCCATTGATCCGGGGCCTTGGTCGATACCTCGACATGTAGTCATTAATGAGGTCATGGGCTGCCTGCTCCGACTCCTGTAATCCTTCAGCATCAGAGGGGAGTGCAAGCGTGGTCTGCAGCGACTGAACAACGGCCACTGTGTCTTCGACGTAATCGCCAGTCATCGTTGAAATGCTGTCGCCACAGGCGGAGAGCATCAGGGTCAGGCCAAGGCATAGGGCCAAGGTGAACCCCCTGAGTTGGCGGCTGAGGCGTTGCAGCTCTATTCGCATAACAGGAAAATTTTGATGAACTTTAAGGCGAAGCATCGCTCGCTAGACCATGGGGCGAGCTTGGACGGCCTTGAGCACTTGGGTCAATGCGTCCTGATGCGACATGGTGCTGTTTGAGCGGGTGGAGCGCTCCACCACTTCGACCCGTCCGGCTTCGGCTTCGCGACCGACAACGACCCGCCAGGGGATTCCAATCAGATCGGCGTCTTTGAATTTGACTCCGGCACGTTCGCTGCGGTCATCCAGGAGGACATCAACTCCTGCGGATTGCAGCGATCCGTAGAGAGACTCTCCAAGGGCCAGCTGTGTCGCGTCCTGCACGTTCGCGACAACAACGATGACCTGGAAGGGCGCAATGCTCACTGGCCAGCAGATCCCCGCGTCATCGTGATGCTGTTCCACTGCCGCTTGGGCGAGGCGGGAGATGCCGATGCCGTAGCAGCCCATCAGCAGCGACGCTTGTTTGCCTTCCTTGTCGGTGAAGCGAGCCTCGAGTGCGTCGGAGTATTTGCTGCCGAGCTGGAAGATGTGGCCCACCTCAATGCCCCTCCGCTCCTCAAGGATCTGCTCCTGGTTGTGGAGAGACCGATCTCCGGCTCTGGCATTGCGCAGATCAGCTTGGATCTGAGCGGGCATGGAGCTCCACGTCGCTCCCCAGCGATGCTGATCGGCGTTGTTGGCACCACAGACGAAGCGCTCAAGATCCAGGGCGGTTGGGTCCGCCAGGCGTTCAAATCGGGTTTCCCAGCTTCGCGACTCCTTCAGTGTGCTGTCGGAAAGATCGGGCCCGATCGAGCCGAAGGGCAGGGATGCAAGACCCTGCTTCCGGAGTTGCTCTGAGTTGATCGGTGCAATCTCCAGTGCGGAGGACCCCATCCGCTGGGTCACGGCATTCGTCAACTTGACGTCATTCAGCTCCTGGTCTCCTCGCAGGCTGACCAGCAACGGTTGCTCTCGACCATCGTCGAGGCGGGCCAGCAGCACCAGCACCTTGACGGTCTGAGATGGGGAGAGGTCGTTGGCAGAGCAGAGGTCCTCAATCGTTGCCTGTCCAGGCGTGTCAAGGCTTCGTTCCTCGCCAGGAGGCAGTGCTTCTGCTGGGCACGGATGTGACACCGCTTTCTCTTGATTGGCGGCATAGCTCCCATCTGGCGTGGAGAGAATCAGGTCCTCGCCTGCATTCGCCATCACCATGAATTCCTGGGACGCAGCTCCTCCAATAGCGCCGCTGTCGGCATCCACTCCCACGGCGTTGAGGCCGCACCGCTTGAAGATGCGGGCATAGGCCCCGGCCATCAGTGCATAGGTCTGCTCCAGATCCGCTTCGTCGGCATGGAAGGAGTAGGCGTCCTTCATGATGAATTCCCGACTGCGCATCAGCCCGAAACGAGGCCTGATCTCGTCGCGGAATTTGGTCTGAATCTGATAAAGCGTGACGGGCAGTTGTTTGTAGGAGCGCAGCAGCTCCCCAGCGAGCTCCGTGACGACCTCCTCATGGGTGGGGCCAAGGCCCACGCGTCGGCCCTGGCGATCCTCCAGGTGGAACATGATGCCCTCGCCAGCGGTGTAGCCCTGCCATCGACCGCTGCGTTCCCATGGTTCGGCGGGTTGGAGCTGGGGAAGCAGCGTTTCAAGTGCACCGAGGCTGTCAAGCTCGTCACGAACAATCGTGCTGATTTTGCGCAGCACCCGCCACATCAAGGGGAGGTAGGCATAGATGCCTGGTCCAACGCGTCTGATGTAACCACCTCGAACAAGCAGTTGATGAGACGGGATTTCAGCGTCAGCGGGTACGTTCCTTAACGTCACCAGCGACAGGCGGGAGACGCGCATGACAGGAATTTATAGAGGGGGTCAGGAAGCTATCACCGCCAAGAAAACGGTCGATCGGGGAACTGTCACTTTTGCTGTGATCGATGCTGGCGTCCTGAGTCTCAGCTGCTATGGTCTGCCAAATCCAAGCTGTCCCAGCGCTGTCTCATGTTTCCTCGGTCGTTAGACGTTTCAGTACCGGCCGTGAGTGAATCTTCGGATTTTCGGAGTGATGCTGCCGCTGTTCTTTCTCAGTCGGATGCGTTGGTTGGAATCGACGATGTTCAGAAGTCGTTGAATCGATCGCGTGCATCTGTGTATCGCTACACCAACACCGATCCGCGCAACCTCAACCCTGTTTTTAATCCCCGCAAGCTCAATCCTGAATACAGAAGCGATCAGAAAGATCCGCTTCTGTTCCATCCCAACGAGGTTGCTCGATTTGCCAAGGATGTCTTGCGGATCAAGGAGGTCACCGTTGAGGTTCTCAACTCACCCTCCACGGCTACGCAGCAAGTGCTTGGAGCAATTCTCGATGAGTTGCGACTGATCAGGGCCCGCCTTGATGGCCTCCCTGAAGCTCCATCTGATCTTGCCTCCCGTCGTGATCGGCAGGAACGTCCTGCTGCATAAGACTTGCAGTGGTGTCAGAATGCAGATGAGTTTTGATTCTTCGGATTCACAGCTCAATCTCCCTTAAGGCCGTCTTCGGACGTCCTGAACGACTTCTGAGCACTTCGCATGAAGTCTGGGATGTCCCCGACCACCACTGAATGGACCCTGAGCCTGCCCCCAGACACCCTGCGCATGCAGCGCAGTTCGTGGCCATCCCTGCTCTTGCTGTTCTCGGGTTCACTCTCGCCGTTACAGGGCTAGGCATTCCATTGGCCGCTGTGCTGACCGATCGCCCCACCCACTCCTCCGTCACTGTTCAGGAGAGTTATGGATCTCAGGGCTCTTACCCCATCTCCGTCTCCAGGACTGGTGAATCTGATCGTTGAGATCCCAGCGGGAAGCAGCAACAAGTACGAATACTTCGAAGAAGCTGGGGTCATGGCCCTCGACCGAGTTCTGCATTCATCGGTCAGATATCCATTTGATTACGGCTTCATTCCCAACACCCTGGCTGAGGATGGATCGCCTCTTGATGCCATGGTGATCATGGCGGAACCCACCTTCGCTGGATGTCTGATTCAGGCAAGACCGATTGGGGTGCTTGATATGACCGATATGGGCCATTACGACGGCAAAATTCTTTGTGTGCCTGTGGCTGACCCACGTCAGCAGGCCATTCAGAGCATTGTTCAGATCGCGCCGAGTCAGCTTGAGGACGTCGCTGAATTTTTTCGCACTTACAAAAACATGGAAGGTCGTGTGACCGAGATCGGCGGTTGGCGCGACGTGGATGCGGTTCAGCCCCTTCTGGAGACCTGCGTTCAGGCGGCTTCCGCCTGATCAGTCATCGCTTCAGAATGAACACCTCGCTCTGCAGGAGTTGGCGGCAGATCCTCGGTTGCAACCATGAGGCTTGTAAATTAAGCAACACTTTGATGTAAAAGATCCGTGCCCACCATCCGTTTTGAGCAGGAAGGCCAGCAAATTGGCTGTATTGAGGGTGCCAACCTGCGCAAAGCGGCTCTCTCGGCTGGTGTCAACCCTTACAAAGGTCTGAACAACCTCAACAATTGCGGTGGTGTCGGTCAATGCGGAACTTGCGTCGTCGAAGTTCTTGAGGGAGCTCAGAACCTTTCTCCTCTCAGTGATGTTGAAGAGGTTTATCTGGCGGATCGACCAGCCAATTACCGACTCAGCTGCCGCACGACGGTGAACGGCGATGTGACCATCCGTTCACGTCCCGGAGATGGAGTTGGTCAAGGCTCCAACAGCCTTATTGGTGCTGTGAAAAGCCTGCTGAACCAATAATTGTGGCCGGTTTCACAGTCTTCAGTTATTCCCGTTGCAGCACTTGCCGCAAAGCGCTTTTGTGGCTTGAAAATGAAGGGCTCAATTACGAGGTGATCGACATCACGCTCGTTCCTCCTTCATCTGATCTTCTGCATCAGGCTTATCGGCAGTTTGGCCAGGTCAAGCCCTTGTTCAACACCAGTGGACAGAGCTACAGGGCCCTTGGTGCTGATGCGGTCAAAGCCATGACCGATGATCAGGCCCTTCAAGCATTGGCTGCCGATGGAAAGCTGATCAAGCGTCCTTTTGTGCAATGCCCGGACGGTCGATTTCTGGTTGGCTTCAAGCCCGAGGCTTGGTCTGAGCTGCTTCTGAACTGAAGTTCAATCCATCGAGCTCCGTGATCAGTTCATCGACATCCTTCTGGAATCGCAGTTGATTCATGCTGCTTCTCTTGAAATCTTCGAGAAAAGCCGCCACGAGTTCCTGGCTGCGTTCAAGAACTGGACCTTGCTCAAGAGTTTTCGCTAGTTCCTCCCAGAATCGGTCGATGGTCTGAATTCCCAGTTCCTGAAGCACCGGATCCTTCTGTGCAAAACGATCGCCTGCGTTGCGGGAGAGATTCAACAGAGAGTCAACGAGGCCTGTCGAGAGCTGAAGGCTGAGCTGATGTTCGGCTTTGTCAATCCCAGGCAGTGCTCGCAGCGGCGTTGGGATTGCTTTGTCTTCAAGGTTGCGTCGCAGAGCATGACTCACCAAGGCAACCAGCTGGGGTCGCATGCCTGGCCCGACCTGGGTCAACACCAATGGAAGCCAGAGGCGCAGCAGTTCAGCGAGCTCCCTCTCTCCCTCCGATTCGATGCTCTGATGGCTGCAGAGACGACGGATCTTGTCGGGCCAATGGGGTGAGCGCACCGCATCCTGCGCAGCATCAAGGATGCGCAGTGTGATCACTTCGAACAACTCGAGAGCGAGTACTGCGACCACGCCGCGGCTCACAGCGGCTCTCAGGGGTTCCAGTTGGATCATGCGTGTGCTGGACAGGCGCTCTGCAACGGGGACGACGCGCAGCAGCCTCCAGAACGGAATCAGCAGTGGCAAATCAATCCATCGACGCAGCAGTGCATCTCTCCAGGCGATGGCGGGATAGCGCTGCTTCAGCCGAATGGCGCGCAGCATGATGTCCAGCATGAAGAGAATCTGGAAAGGAAGATCGATCCTCCATGACAGATCGATCGGCTGCCCGTTTTCATCCGTGCCGCGCCAGTAATTCGTGGAAGCAAGGGGAAGAATGCTGTTGCGCCAGAACCTTCGTTCCGCTGCCCATCGTTCATCCGTGAGGTAGCGGTCTCCCAGCAGATGGGCGGCAGATTGTTTGGCTGAATCCATGCCTGCCCTGGCCCTCAGGCGACTTTTGAGTTTCTCCAGCGTTCCCGTTTTGTTGGAGCTGACAAAAGGGTTTTCATCGATCAGCTGACTGTTGCGCACCACCATTTCCAAACGCAGCTGCTTGGCTGCAGGGCTGTTGATACCACTGGCCGCGGCAGTGCGTTCCAAGCGCTGAAAATGTTGGATGTAGGCCTCAGTGTCCTGATGAGGCTCAATTCCCTTCACCGGGTCATACAAGGGTGTGATGTCAGGCAGCCAGGGCAGGGGAACTGCAAGGCTGATCGAAGGCAGGGGAAACAGAGTGCGCTGCAGCCAGAAGTTGCGCAGCGGCACATAGGTCACGTCGAAGACGACCCAGGCGAGGTTCAGAGCTGCAATCCCCGCGACCAATCGGTCCCAGCCAAGCCAGAAGCGACGGCTTGCGGAGGGTTTCACACCTTGCCACCGAGGTCTGACCATGGGTGTGAGCGTTCTCAGCTGAGGCTAGGAGGCCATCGCCATCAGGCCTATCTTGGATGATCCAAGGTCAGCAAGGTTTCCGTTGCCAGACGCCCAGCACGACGCTTCGCCTTCACAAGCTGATTCTCCATCGGATTCGTCTGCGGCTCCCTCCCAGTCACAGGGCCAAAAAGGACATCCGTTCTGGGATTTCTGGGGGCCTGTGATCTTCACTCTGGCCCTGTATCTCGGGATCCGTCATTACGTGGCTGAAGCACGCTTCATCCCTTCCGGTTCGATGCTGCCTGGTCTGCAGATCCAGGACAGGCTGCTCGTGGAAAAACTCTCCTATGCCAGACGAGGGCCCAAGCGCGGCGAAATTGTGGTGTTCAACTCACCGCATGCTTTTGATCCAGCATTGAAAACCGCTGGATCTCCCCCCACGTTCCGGTGTGCCCTGGCCAACTTTCCTCTTCTGGGACTGATCCCCGGCCTGAGCCATCCTGCATGCGATGCCTACATCAAGCGGGTTGTCGCTGTGGGTGGAGACCAGGTCTCCGTGAACCCGCGAGGTGAAGTCCGCGTGAATGGAGATCCCGTGGATGAGCCCTATGTGACCAAGTATTGCCCTGTTGATGAACAAGGGATGAGCCTCTGCCGCACGCTGAATGTGACGGTGCCTGAAGGGCACGTGCTCGCGCTTGGTGACAACCGCAGCAACAGCTGGGATGGCCGCTATTGGCCAGGAGGTCCTTTCTTGCCTGAAGACCAAATCATTGGCCGAGCGCTCTGGCGGTTCTGGCCTCTCAATCGGTTGGGAACGCTGGGGTCCTGAGCCCGCATTGCACAACGCGTCCACTTAACGGCTGGTCGAGGCAGGGCTGATTGGCGGCCTTCGAAGCCCATGGATCTGATCGCGTGGGTCTCCAGGTCAAATCGGGGTCAAACAGAAGCCAGCGATTGCTTCCCTGTGTCAGACACTCCTCTTCAACCCCCAGGAGTCGGGAGGGCCCGAAGCTGAGCACGTCCCAGAGCCGTTCAGGTGTCCAGCCGCTCGACACCACAAGCGTTTGCCAGAGGGAGGGAAGCACGTGTTGATGACCGGCGATCCCACGTTGGCGCTGATCAGGAGGCAGCAGGCACTCTTCATCATCAAGCGGTGATGCATGGACAGCGATCGCCTGGATCAGGCCCTCGCTGAGGCCTTCGACCAATGCCTCACGATCTGTTCTGTTGCCCAGGGACGGTGACACAAACCATGAGGCTGCCGTGGCTGCACTGGAACTGTTACTCGTCAGCACGTGCCACCAGCTCACGGTCGCGGCAGGACGCAAGCTCATTTGCTTCAGCAGACCAACTCCTGCGGCGGTGGACAAACCCATCAGCGTCAGCTTGCGCTCTGGGTGCTCCTGTTGAAGCTGAGCGAGCTGGCTGAGGGGCAGCGTTTCGCTGCTGAGAGGATCGGTGGGCCAGCCAGCCCGTAGTGCTTCGGGGCCTTCCCGCAACAGGCCCTCCCCGCGCAGAACGGCATCAAGGGGTGGGATCAGAACAGGTGATAACCCTGATTCTCCGAGGGTAAAGGCGCGGTCGAGCAAGGGAACCGGCGGCATGTTGTTGCCATCCGAGAGGCCAACGGCACCTGCCTCGATCAGATCGGCATGGGGAGTCAGTTGTTCGCCCTGCCCGCCCTGGCTGAAGCCTCCCCAGAGATGGACAGTCACGTCACAGTCGGATCGCTGAAATCCGCGAAGTCGATCTGGCAGTTCCCGTCGGTTCCCTGATGCCTCAGGTAGCAAAGCAAGCTGTCCATAACCGCCTGCAGCGGCCGATCGCACCAGGCTTTCCAGAGTTTCGCCTTGGCCCTGGAACGGCTCCGGCAGCAGGGAATGAACATCGACCAGGCATGGAGCAAGCAGCTGATGTCCTGCAGCAGTCGAGCCGATTCCCGCTGTTCGAGCCGCTTCGCGGGCCTGGTCGCCGAATGCCTCGAGACGTCCCTCGCGCAGCAGGGCTGCACCCTGTTCCTGCAGCGGCTGGTCGGGCCCGACCAGCACCCTCACGGGGTCAAGCAGGATCATCTCGGTCATCGATTCAGTGTTAGAGCGCTCCGGCCGCCGTGCGATCGAGCACACCGCCGAGGTGGGAGGTGAGGTTCAGGCAGGCAACCACTGCAGGCTGGCCTGGTTCGGATGGCATGTCGACCACCGTGACGCCTCCGTTGCCCTGTTTGACGGCCCAGATGTCAGCAGGACTGAGCCCCAGCAGGTGGCAGAGGATTGTTTTATTCACAGCGTCATGGGCCACCACCAGGGCGGTTTCCGTGGCTTCGAGACTGGATGCAATGGCGTTCCAGCTGTCAACGGAGCGATTCCAGACGTCTTGGATTGTTTCCCCTTCAGGCATCTGCACTGTGTCGGGTGAGCGTTTCCACTCCTCCAGCAGATCTCCCCAATCGGCGCTGATTTCCGATTCAAGCTTGCCCTCCCAGAGGCCATGACCGATTTCCATGAGTCCGTCCGTGAGCGTGATGGAGATACCTGGGTGAGATTTCAGGATGCCTTCAGCTGTCTCGCGTGGGCGTGACATTGAACTGCTGTAGGCCTTTTGCAAGGACACGTCTTGCAGAAAGCTCCTCGCAGCCTCCGCCTGAGCATGACCATTGCTGTTCAGAGGGATGTCGATCTGTCCTTGGAAGCGACCTTCTCGATTCCAGTTCGTTTCGCCATGTCGCACAAGGATGAGTCGTGATCCTGCGCCTTTGGCAGGAAGTGGAGGGTCGAGGTGCGCGGTGCTGTTCAGGCACTCGATCTGCACCTGATAGCCGTTTTCGCATGGGCTGAGATTGAAAATCGAGAGTGAAGCATTGTCGAGGCGGAGTCGACGGAAGCCCCGTTCCGGATCTTCCAGCAGGCTCACGATCAGGCAGCGCAGGATGGCGTTGTGCCCCACCAGCAGCACGGTGTCATCACTGTTCACGGGATGCCGCCTGACCAATTCCTCCAGGAATCGTCGGGCCTGCTTCATCAACTCCTCGTAAGGGCGATAACGGCTCCCGTCCTTTCTGATTAACTCCAGAGCTTCCGGTTTCTGTTTCCAGGTGGCGAAGTCCTCTGGGAAGCGTTCCGATCGTTCGGCCGCAGTCAGCCCACTCCACGGCTCGAGATCAATCTCCAGCAGGCCGTCATCGAAGCTTGGTTCCAGTTTGTCGTCCCGGCTCTCGAGGATTCCCGCTGCTGTGGATGCAGCCCGTTTCAGCGGAGAGCTGTAAACCGCCTGAATGGGGACATCGACAAGCGCCTGCCCGAGCCGGCGAGCCTGCTCCTGTCCTGAAGCAGTGAGTGTGGAGAGATCGTCTCGCCCCTGGATCCTCCGCTCCACATTGAAGCTGCTGAGACCGTGGCGAACGAGGAGAAGACGCAGGGGCACCGCTACATGCTGAAAGAGCGCCGCCATCGTATGAGCGTGCCCAGGGTGAACTCTTCATCGGCTGTGGCAGCCCTACCGACGAGAATTCAAGGCAATTGCCCGCTCTGTGTGACCAGCCCACCTTCCGGACGATCAACGGCGGCCTCGTCTTGGAAGGTGCTGCTTGCCATTTTGTCGCTGGTCCTGGCTACCACGATCTGGGCCCTAGGGCTGGTGGACAGTTTCGCTAAACCCTCTGTTGCGCCTGCATTGTCGCTGGAGCAACAGGAACTGACGTTGCTGGCAGAACCGCAGATTCCCCCGCCTCTGCGATCCCTTCTGCTTGGAACAGATGCCTCCGATTCCCTGCTCAACAGCCTGCGGCAAATTCCGCTGGAGCGGTTGGATGACCGCCAGAAAATTTTGTTCACTGCCCTGGAGACGGATCCCGAGCATCGGCGCAGTCTCCAGCAATTGGATCTCGAATCCAGTGATCTGCGGCAGCTTCAGAGAGCGCTCGCGGAAGGCGATAAGCGCAATGTCTCAGCGGATGAGCGTTCCAGGCTGCTGCTCCTGACTGCCGACCCGCTAACCCGTCGACTCGCCTGTGAAGCACTGGGTGGTGACGAGGAGAGCTGTCTCGATCAGGCCTTGGCGACAAGGGCTGCCCGCCGGTTGGTGATCAGTGGGCTGCTTCCCCTGCTGGCCCTGCTGCTCGGTGGACTTTTGCTGTTGCGCCATCTATGGCAATTGCTGCGACGCCGACTGCCCTCCTGGCCAGCTCTGCTTGCCCCTCCTCTCGGTGTTCTGGACATGGTTCTGCTGGTGGCGGGCGGTTTCGTGGTGCTCGGTGAGGTGTTGATGCCTCTGTTGGTCATTCCGATCTCCTCGGCATTAACGCGCGGTCTTTCTGCACCTCTGACGCAGGGCATCAATGTTTTTCTGGGTTATGTCGCCCTGGCGGCACCTCCCCTGCTGATCTTGCGTCAGCAGCTGGGGCAGCTGGACCGTGCACAGAGGCCTCCGCAAGGATGGCTGCAGTGGCGGATTCAGCCTGTTGCTAGGGCCCTGCTTCAGGGGGGCCGAGGCTGGCTGATGGTTTTGCCTCCCGTTGTTCTGACCGGTTGGTTGATCACTCGTGTGATCGGGGATCAGGGAGGCAGCAACCCATTGCTTGAGATCGTCCTCAATAGTCAGGACCCCCTCGCCTTGTTGCTGCTGTCTCTCACGGCTGTGGTTCTGGCGCCGCTGTTTGAAGAAACCATCTTCCGCGGTGTGCTGTTGCCTGTGCTTGGCCAGTCTCTCGGTCGATTAGGAGGCGTGCTGGTGAGTGCTCTGGTCTTTGCAGTCGCTCATCTCAGCATCGGTGAACTGGCTCCGCTTTTGGTGCTCGGACTCGGCCTTGGCCTGCTCCGTCTCAGCACCGGCCGGCTGCTTCCTTGCGTGGTGATGCACGCACTCTGGAACGGCGTGACCTTCCTGAATCTTGTGTTGTTGGGGAGCTGAGCCAATCTTCAGTCCTGGTCAAGGTTTCAGGCTTGCGGTGTCCTCTCTCAGATGGTTCACTGGCGCATTGATCATCCTTGTCCGTGGTCGCGGTTCCGCAGTCACAACCGTCTTCCGCGCAACGTCCTGCCTCAAGACGTCCGGCCTCAAGACGTCCGTTCGAGGTCATTCAGGGATCGCTCTCCGCACGTCGTGTTGCACGCAAGTCCCCTCTACTGGCCGGTTTACACCGCACGGCAGACGGCAGCCTGATTGGAGTCTTCGCGGCAGTCCTTGTCCTCAGTGGGCTCACGCTGCATTGGCAGCATCGGTGGACCCTCGCCTTCCGTCAGCTTGAGATGACCAGGGAGCAGGCCCATCGGCTGACCGAATCCACGGCCATGCTCGAACGTCATTTGTTGGAGCGCTCTCAGACCCCCAAGCAGATGGTGCCCACCACGGTGGCCAATCTGGTGTATCTCGACCGTCCCTCATCGGCTTCCACCAAGCCAGGGATCGACCACCTGGCCATGCTCGGTTCGCTCCTGGAGCGCACCATTCATCACGGCTACTGATTCATGGGCCGTTCCGCCAAGTCTTCACGGCCAGGAGCCGGCCGTCAGCGCAGGAGAGTTGTGCCTTTGGAGCCAGTCCCGGCCGGACGCATGCGATCTGTCTTCGCGCTGCTGTGTCTAGGCCTTGTCGGCTTGATGGGACGAATGGCCTGGCTGCAGGTGTTTCAGGCCAGCGAGCTCGAGGCTCGTGCGCGTTCAGTGCAGACCCAGCGCACGCAGCCGCTGGGGACCCGTCGCCCCATTGTTGATCGCACCGGGCGTCTTGTTGCTCTTGACGAAGAGCGCTACCGACTCTGGCTGCATCCGCGTTACTTCAATCTTCCCGGCGATGCCCCGACTCTGATTCGCCCCCCTGCCGATGTTGCGGCACGTTTAGCTCCGTTACTGACCCTCACCGAGGCGGAGATCCTTCAGCGAATCGGAGACCGTCCTTCCGGGATCAAGTTGATCGAGGGGCTTGATCCAGAAACTGCATCAACAATCCGCTCCGCTGGCATCTCCGGCGTTGACCTTGAGTCCTATCCCTACCGCGTGTATCCCCAGGGTGATTTGTTCGCCAATGTGGTCGGCTTTCTCAATCAGGATCGTGAGCCTCAGGCAGGGCTTGAACAAAGCCGACATGACGAACTTCAGCGCCATGAACAGGCCCGAAGTCTTCGTCGAGGAGCCGATGGCACTCCGTTGCCCGACAATCTGGACGCCGGAGTGTTCTTTGGGGATGATCTGCGACTGCAGCTCACGCTCGATGCGCGTCTTCAGGCCGTTGCTGCAAAGGCCCTGGCTGCTCAGATCAAAACCTGGAAAGCCCAGAAAGGAGTAGCCATTGTCATGGACGTCACCAACGGTGAGTTGCTGGCATTGGCATCGGTGCCCACTTACGACCCGAACAGCTACTGGAGTTTTCCGGCAGGTCGTTTCCGGGAATGGTCCGTACAGGATCTCTATGAACCCGGATCCACCTTCAAGCCCATCAACCTGGCGCTGGCTCTTCAGGAAAATGCGATTCAGACCACAGGACGTGTTCAGGACAGCGGTTCTGTCACGATCGGCGGGTGGCCGATTAACAATCACGACCGTCGAGCCAACGGTTTGATCGACTTTGCCACGGTGCTGCAAGTGTCCAGCAACGTCGGCATGGTCCAGGCCATGCGCAAGCTGCCCTCCTCGACGTACTGGGACTGGTTGAGTCGACTTGGCCTGGATGCACGGCCCGACACCGACCTCCCCGGTGCCGTTGCCGGTCAGCTCAAGACCAAGGAGCAGTTCACCACCCAGCCGATCGAGCCGGCAACGGCGTCGTTTGGGCAGGGATTCTCACTGACACCGTTGAAGTTGGTGCAGCTGCATGCCTTGCTCGCCAACGGCGGCCGTCTGGTGAGCCCCCATATCACCCGAGGGCTGAGAGCCGGCGATGCGTTGGCTCCACCTGGATCACGACAAGGCAAGCCACTGCTGAAACCTGAGGTCACGCGAACTGTGATGGCTTGGATGGAATCAGTGGTGGAGAAAGGAAGCGGCAAGGGCGTCAGAACACCGGGATACCGCATCGGTGGCAAGACGGGCACCGCTCAGAAGGCTTTGAACGGCGTTTATGTTCCCGGCGCTCTGATCTGCAGTTTTGTGGCGACTCTCCCCGTTGATGATCCGCGCTACGTCGTGTTGGTGGTCGTGGATGAGCCCCAGGGAGACAACGCCTATGGATCCACGGTGGCTCTTCCGGTTGCGAAATCAATCATTGATGGTCTGTTGGTGATTGAAAAGATTCCGCCCAGCACGGCGCGTACTCCAGCTTCGGCGCAACCAGGTTGAAGTGGTGGAAGTGCCTCGTCCCGTTGAGCTTTCGGTGGGATGCCAGCTCTGAAAACGCCGCTACGTTACAAGCAACAAGCCTTTAGAGACATGGCAACTCTTCTTGAGCAGCTCTCTGCGATGACCGTTGTGGTGGCGGATACGGGTGATCTTGAAGCAATTCGCAAATTCACACCACGGGATGCCACCACGAATCCATCCCTGATTCTTGCTGCTGCTCAGATCCCTGCTTATCAAAGTCTGATCGATGAGGCCCTGCGATCCTCCCGTCATCTGATCGGCGATAGTGCACCCGTTGAGACGGTGGTGCGCGAGGCGCTCGATGAGATCAGCGTGATTTTCGGCAAGGAAATCCTCAAGATCGTGCCCCGCCGTGTGTCCACCGAGGTTGATGCTCGGCTCAGTTACGACACTGCCGCCACGATTGAAAAGGGTCGCAAGCTGGTTCGCCTTTACAACGACGCCGGCATCAGTAATGATCGCGTGTTGATCAAGATCGCCTCCACCTGGGAGGGTATCAAAGCTGCTGAAGTGCTTGAGAGGGAAGGCATTCACTGCAATCTCACGCTCCTGTTTGGCTTTGCTCAGGCGGCGGCCTGCGCTGAAGCAGGCGTGACTCTCGTTTCGCCGTTCGTTGGCCGCATCCTCGACTGGTACAAAGCCGAGACAGGAAGGGATTCTTATCCCGGTCCGGAGGACCCCGGTGTCTTGTCTGTCACCAGAATCTTCAACTACTTCAAGGCCTACGGCTACAAGACTGAGGTGATGGGGGCTAGTTTTCGCAACCTTGATGAAATCACCGAGCTTGCCGGTTGCGATCTGCTCACCATTTCACCCAAGTTGCTGGATCAGCTGCGTTCCAGTGAGGCCATTCTCAATCGCAAACTCGATGCGACAAACCCCTCAAACAGTGAGCCTCAGATCCACGTCGACAAGGAGCAGTTCGACAGCCTGATGGCCTCTGATCGGATGGCCACAGACAAACTTGGTGAAGGCATCAAGGGCTTCAGCAAAGCGATTGAAACGCTTGAAAGCATGCTGGCCCATCGACTCGCGGAACTTGAGGGTGGTCAGGCTTTCGGTCATGCCGTGCAGGAGATCTTCATGCTGAATGACATGAACGGTGACGGCTGCATCACGCGTGATGAATGGCTGGGCAGTGATGCTGTGTTTGATGCTCTGGATGCAGATCATGACGGCCGACTTACTCAGGAAGAGGTGCGGTGCGGCTTCGGATCTGCCCTGTCACTGACCAGAGCCTGATCGTCCTGTCGTCTCTGACTGTTTCTCCGTGAATGCTCTCCTCGACACCATGCGTGCCCTTGCTCAGAAGAGTGAGGTGCATGGCGCTCATACTGGCGACGTGATCTTCAAGGCTGACGAGCCTGGTGCGTCGATGTTCGGTGTGCTTGAGGGCAGACTCCGACTGAGCTGGACCAATGAAAACGGCCAGCAGGGATATGAACTGATCGAAGCTGGCAATGTGTTTGGTGCCGGTGCGTTGGTGATGGAAGGCCATCGTCGACTGGGCACGGCAAAGGCTGAAACCGATTGCCGCCTGATCGAGATGAACCGCGAGAAATTTCTGTTTGCCGTTCAGGAGTCGCCCATGTTTGCCGTCGAGCTTCTGGCCTCAGTCGACGCCCGTCTGCGTGATCTGAAGATTGCACCCCAAGCCTGATCTCAATCTGACTAGTTTCTTGAGAGTGTTTTGGAGCTGTTCCGCAATCGATGGCGTTGCAGCTGGTTTGGTTCAAGCGTGACTTGCGGCTCGAGGATCACAGGCCACTGATCCAGGCACTGGCTCTTGGAGACGTGCTGCCTCTTTACATCGTTGAGCCTGATCTTTGGCGCCAGCAGGATGTCTCAGGTCGTCAGTGGGAGTTCTGCAGGGAAGCTCTGCTCGACCTTCAGCAGGCCATGGCTGCTCTTGGCCAGCCGCTGGTCATTCGCTGCGGGGATGCAGTGACAGTGCTTGAGCGTGCCAGGCGTCAGCTCGGAGTGTCGGGCCTCTGGAGTCATGAAGAGACTGGTAATGACTGGACCTACGCCAGAGACAGGCGGGTCGCGGCGTGGGCCAGGGAGCGCAGCATTCCCTGGCGAGAGATTCCGCAGTTCGGTGTGATCCGCCCGTTGCGGACACGTGGTGGATGGGCCCGGCGCTGGGAAGAGCGCATGGCGGAACCGATCACGCCTGCTCCCACCCGTCTCGAGCCACTGCAGGGGGTCTCAACCGGTGAAGTGCCTTCGGCTGCTGACCTGGGACTCGAGCCTGATCCATGCCCTCATCGCCAGCATGGTGGCCGTCATGCCGGTCTGAACGAACTCGAGCATTTCCTGGACCAACGGGTGGGGCAGTACTGCCAATCCATCTCCAGTCCGAACAGGGCCTTCACAGGATGTTCCAGGCTCTCGACTTATCTCACCTGGGGTTGCCTGTCCATGCGTGAGGTTCTTCAGCGCAGTCGTGCAAGCCGGGGACGTGGGGCGCGCAGTTTTGGGTCGAGGCTTCACTGGCACTGTCATTTCATCCAGAAGCTTGAGGATCAACCCTCAATCGAGTGGCAGGACTTTCACCCTTTCATGCGTGATCTCCGAGATCCTGATGCCGAGCGTCTATCGGCCTGGGCGGAAGGCCGAACCGGAGTGCCTTTTGTGGATGCCTGCATGCGGGCTCTGAGGGCCAATGGCTGGATCAACTTCCGGATGCGGGCAATGTTGATGTCGTTTGCGAGCTACAACCTCTGGTTGCCCTGGAGGGACAGCGGCCTGCACCTCGCCCGTCAGTTTGTGGATTACGAACCGGGGATTCACTGGAGTCAATGCCAGATGCAGTCGGGCAGCACCTCCATCAACACGATCCGGATCTACAACCCGATCAAGCAGGGTCGTGATCACGATCAGGACGGCGTGTTCATCCGCCGCTGGTGCCCTGAACTGGCGGACATTCCCACGGTGCATCTTCATGAACCCTGGGCGCTCAACGGCGTTATGCCGATTGTGGATTGTGCCGATTCAGCAAGACAGGCCAAGGAGCGGATCTTCGCGATCAGGCATTCAGCTGGCTTTGACCGCCATGCCGATGCGATTCAGCGGCGGCATGGCTCCAGGCGGGCTGGTTTGCCGGCACCATCCCGACGACGATCACGTCGCCGCGTTAGTGATCCATCGGTGCAGCAGCTGGCCTTCGATAGTGATCCATCGGTGCAGCAGCTGGCCTTCGATCTCTAGCTGCGCTGCAGCAGCAGCCGGCGAATGACCCGCTGAGCGATATCGCCATAGCCCATCTCTCCGGAGAGGATCTGGGCGATCCGTCTGGGAGCTGTCGGCCGTTTGACCCCTAGCTGATAGCCCACACCGGGGAAGCGGTAAAACACCTGGGCAATTCGACGACCCCATGCCATGGAGTCGCCCCAGCGCTGTCGCATCGCCTTGGAGTAGCCCTTTAACGATTGTTCGTCGCCCTTCAGCCAGTGGTCCAGGTGCTTTGCGGCTTCGCAGCCGCTCATTAGAGCTGGTCGCAACCCCTCTGCAAGGAAGGGGTCGCAGAGAGATGCGGCATCGCCAACCGCCACCACCCCGTCGGCATGGAGCGGGCTGTGACCGTTCCAGACCCTCAGATTGGCCTGCTGCCTAAGACCTGCGTCGGCTGCAAAGCCAAGGTCAGGGAGCAGTGCATTCAGGATCGCCTCCGAATCGGTGACATCACGACCGATGAAGGTGCCCACTCCCACATTGATCCCATCTGCCAGCGGAAAAGCCCAGGCAAACCCGTGGTGCACAAGACCGAATTCGAAACGTGCCGTTCCAGGAGCGAGCGTTCCCAGCCCTTCCAGACGAACCGAGAGTGTGCTTGCCATGTGCAGCGAGCTCGGGCCGACGCCGACTTGTTGCGGCCAGGGAGACCCTGAGCCATCAGCGATCACCACGGCTCGGGCCTTCACAGTTGTCCCCTGTTCCGCTGTGAGCGTCCAGCACTCGCCGGTGCGATCGAGCGCCGTCACATGACATGGTCGCTGAACGGTGGCACCAGCGCTCACGGCCTGCTCAAGCAACAAGGAATCCAGATGCTCACGCCTCACAATCCAGAACGGTGCCTCACCGGGAAGTTCGGCGACAACCGGATCCTCCAGACACCAGCTGAAGTCGACCTGACGGATGACATCATCAACCGCAGGGCTGAGGTCGAAAGGGAACCAGTTCTGCACAGAGGAGGCCATACCTCCACCGCAGGGCTTGATCTGGGCCCGGGTCTCCGCTTCGAGAATGGTGACGGAATGCCCTGCGTGAGCAAGGTGAAAAGCAGCTGAAGTGCCGGCAGCTCCGGCACCAATCACGGCAACGTCAGTTGTAATCACACCTTGAGGATGTCGGCCTCCTTATCGGCCAAGTGCTTCTCCAGCTGTGCGATGAACTTCTCGAGAGTTTTCTGGATGGTTTCCTGTTCGTCACGGCTTTGATCCTCGGAAAACTCACCCTCTTTTTCCTGCTTCTTGATTTTGTCGATGGCGTCGCGGCGGATGTTGCGCAGGGCAACCTTTCCTTCCTCGGCATATTTGGAGGCGAGCTTGCAGAACTCCTTGCGCCGCTCCTCGGTGAGTGGTGGCACGTTAATGCGGATGATTTTGCCGTCGTTGTTGGGGGTGAAGCCCAGTTCGCTCATGGCGATCGCCTTCTCAATTCCCGCCAGCGAGCTGATGTCGAAGGGCTGGATCTGGATGGTCTGTGAGTCCGGTGTGGTCAGCGTGGCTAACGATTTCAGTGGCGTGTCGGCGCCGTAGTACTCCACCGAGATGCGATCGAGCAGAGACGAGTTGGCCCGTCCTGTTCGGATGGTGTTGAACATGCGTTGGGTGGATTCCACCGACTTCTGCATGCTCGCTTCGAGGTCTTGCTTCGACATAACGCTTGTCAGTTGTTGATCCGGGAACCGATCGGCTCTCCAGCCACGGCTTTGCCGATGTTGCCAGGTTCAAACAGATTGAAAACAACAATCGGGATGTTGTTGTCTTTGCAAAGAGCGATGGCCGTGCTGTCCATCACGGCGAGTTCACCGCTCAGAACCTGCTGGTAGGTGAGGTGCTCCTGTTTCACGGCATCGGCATGGATGGCGGGATCCTTGTCATAGACACCATCCACCTTGGTGGCCTTGAACACCACATCCGCATTGATCTCGGCTGCCCGCAGAGCTGCCGTGGTGTCGGTGGTGAAGAAGGGATTACCGCAACCAGCGCCGAAGACCACCACACGTCCTTTCTCGAGATGGCGGATGGCTTTACGGCGGATGTAAGGCTCGGCGACTTCCTGCATGCCAATGGCGGTCTGCACTCGGGTTGGTACACCTGCGCGCTCCAGTCCGTCCTGGAGCGTGATCGCATTCATCACGGTGGCCAGCATGCCCACGTAATCCGCTGTGGCTCGATCCATTCCGGCGGCCGACCCTTTCAGGCCTCGGAAGATGTTTCCTCCGCCCACCACAATCGCCAGCTGGGTGCCGCCAGCGATCACCTTGGCAACGTCTTCAGCGATGGACTGCACGATGGCGGGATCGATTCCGTAGCCCTGGTCTCCCATCAGCGCCTCTCCGCTGAGTTTCAGGAGTGCACGCGCGTAGGCCATTCATCCACCTGATCCAGCTGACAGTAGCAACCAGGATCGGACGGTCCCGCCACTGGCGCGTACGCAGCGGAGCCGCTTGGATAGGGAAACGTCAAAGCCCCCATGTCTGACGAGAACGGTGGACGCAGTTCGGTGATGGCACGCCTTACCCTCTCCGCTTTGGATCGCGCTAGTCAGGATCCGTCCTGCTGGCGTGATCCCATTGTTCATCGTGCTCTTCTGGTGAGTGGTCTGTCGGTGCTGACTGCTGCGTCGGGTTTGATCAGACGCGATCTGGATCAGGGCTGAGCTTCAGTACTCGATGCCAGCCTGAGCTTTCACACCCTGCTCTCTGAATGGGTGTTTGCTCAAGGTCATTTCCGTCACGAGGTCGGCTGCATCGATCAGTGATGCCGGTGCTCCGCGTCCAGTGACGGCCACATGGCACAGCTCAGGTCGCTCCCTCAGGCCAGCGATCACGGTGTCTGGTTCGATGTAGCCCAGCTTGATGGCCACATTGAGTTCATCCAGCAGAACCAGCTTGATGCGCTCGTCACGTAGGTGGTCCAGGGCGGTTTGCCAGGCCTCTGTGACCAGTTGCTGATCACGCTGGCGGTCTTGGGTTTCCCAGGTAAATCCCTCCCCCAGTGCATGCCAGCTGATCTGGTCGCCGAACGCTTGTAGCGCCCTGGCTTCGCCTGGCTCCCAACCACCCTTGATGAATTGCACAACCGCCACCCGTTCGCCGTGGCCGAGGGTGCGAAGCACAAGCCCCAGGCCTGCCGTTGTTTTGCCCTTGCCGTGGCCGGTGAACACCAGGATCAGTCCCTTCTCCTTGTTGCGCTCCTCGACGCGCTGGCGTTGCACCTGTTGGCGTCGTTCCATGCGCTTTCGGTAGCCGGCATCGTCCTGCTCTGGTGCAAGCTTTCCTCCCATGCCCAGTTCCGCTGCCGTCTGGTCGAGATTGCTGTTGCTCATGGAGAAGGTGCGTCAATGCTTGGTCGTGCCGCGGTGAGCCGCTGCAGGGCCTGCCCTGCCAGTAACTCCTGCTTCACCGCAGTGAAACCGAGCTTCTGCAGCTGAGACGGCAGGTCGTCCTCCAGCATGGACGTGGCCGTATCGGTTTCAAACAAGGCGCAGAACAGTTGTTGCGGCAGTCGCAGCCATGGTCCTGCGGGGTGCAGATCCACAATCACCAGCCAGCCACCTGGTTTCAACAGGCGCAAGCTCTGGCGCAGCACCAGCTCGCGTTCTCGGCGCGGAAATTCATGCAGCGCAACGCTCAGCTGAATGGCATGAAAGCTTTCATCTTGGAACGGTGGTTCCTCGGCCAATCCCTCCACTCGCTTCAGGCCTGGGTGGCGTCGGGCGGCGAGAGTCAGGGCGAGCGGAGAGAGATCAAGCCCTGTGACACTGAAGCCGGCCGCCAACCAGGGTGCTGCGGCCTCACCGCTGCCGCAGCAGAGATCCAGCACAGGCGCACCGCTCTCAAGCCTCGACTGCAGTGCCTCCAGCCCCAGGCTGCGGAGTTGCTCGACTCCACCCACACTCAGTGATGAGATCGCCGTGACCGTGTCGTAGATCCAGCGGTAGCGATAGGCCAGGGGCCGCAGAAACGAGGTCATCAGGATCAGGAATGGATGAGAGGGGCGTCATCCAGAGCGTTCATCCTGACGTTGAAGTGAGGCGTTCTGCGGCAGCGAAAGCCGATAGTGCGTTGACATCTGGATGCGTTCGCGCAATCCAAACCAAGGTGTTGTCAGCAATTGCATGGCCAGCCTGGGTTAATGATCCCTCATGACGCCTGTTGTCGTGCCAGGGCCGCGTCCACAGCCTGCTGCTGATCGCGCCGGGTGATCCAGTGGTGATAGGTGCGGGTGTGAATGGCCACGGAGTGGCCCATCATTCTCGCGGAAACCGTGTCAGGTAAACCGATGTGGATGGTTCTCACTGCCCAGGCATGGCGCAGGTCATAAGGGGTGAGGGGAAGGTCGTAGCGCCGAAATTGCTCGGTGACCCGGCGTCCCACCTGCTGCAGGGTCGTTGTCCTCAGATCAGTGCTGATCACCGGCAGCGCCTGCGGCTCACGTCCAAGTTTCAGAAGGTCGAACCGCTCGACCCACTCCGGGTTGAAAGGCCAAACCTGATGCTCACCCGTTTTGGTGGTGGGCAAGACCCGGATCACGCGATCTCCCCCGTCGCTCAGTGCGGAGAGGTCGCTGAAGAACACTTCATGGTTGCGAAGGCCATAGGTGGCCATCAGGCCATAGGCCAGTCGCCAGCGTGGATTGGGAATCCGCAGGATGCTCTCGAGAATTTGCTGGTCGCTGGGGAGCTGGCGGAAGCGGGCTCGATGCAGGCCATAGCCGGCCGCCTCTGCTCGCCAGTTCTCGGGCAGTTCCAGTTCCAGGTGCCTGGCCAGGCTGCCCAGGGCTGTGCTGCATTGCTGGCGACTGCGGCTTCCATCGGGGTAGCTGTGCAGGGTCTGAAGCAGCAGCTTGGCGCCGATTCGGCCCATGTCCTTGCCGGCCAGAGTGCGCAGTCGTCGCAGGTAGGGGTTGTAGGCACCTGTCCATGTGGTTCGACTGCCAGCAGGTGAGCGTCGCCGTCGTGGATCAGCAAAAAAGGCTTGCTCGAAGGTCTGGAGTTGCTGATCCAGCAGATGGCTCGTTCCAGCTGCAGCGCCGGATGTGGTCGCCGTTTGCACAGGCGCCTTGATCCACTGCTCCCATCGAAACTGGTTGCGCTTGAGCTGGGCATCGATCACCCGAGCGATCTGCTCGGCTTCGCGCAATCCATCCCTGTCGTTCTCAAGGCCGAGGCTGAGACGTTGCACCGATCGCTGGCCGGGTTTTTCACGCCCAGGTAACAAGCCACGCAGGTTTAACCGGCGACCGCGACATTCGATACGTAAGCCGATGCCGATCGAGGCCAGCGCTGCATTCGAATTTCGCCTGATCTCTTCAAGAGGCTCGCTGGGAGTCATCCTTTCCTTCAGGACATCGTCAAGATGCCGTTAACGCGGGTTACTCTCAACCCCTGCAATCGTTTCCAGACATGGCTCGGGTCGGTGTCGTACTGCTCAATCTGGGTGGCCCTGAGCGGATTCAGGACGTAGGTCCCTTTCTTTTCAATCTCTTTGCGGATCCGGAGATCATCCGGCTGCCGATTCCAGCTCTGCAGAAACCTCTCGCTTGGTTGATCAGCACCCTTCGCAGCGGCAAGTCACAGAGCGCCTACCGCTCCATCGGTGGCGGTTCTCCACTGCGTCGGATCACCGAGCAGCAGGCTCGAGAGTTGCAGAGCCTGCTGCGGCAAAGGGGTATCGAGGCCACCAGCTACGTGGCCATGCGCTACTGGCACCCCTTCACAGAGTCTGCCGTTGCGGATATCAAGGCCGACGGAATGGATCAGGTGGTTGTGCTGCCGCTTTACCCACACTTCTCCATCAGCACCAGTGGTTCAAGTTTCCGGGAGCTCCAGCGCCTGCGTCAGGGGGATGGTGTCTTCGAGAAGCTGCCAATCCGCTGCATCCGCAGCTGGTTTGACCACCCTGGCTACGTCACCGCGATGGCTGAGTTGATCGCTGAGGAAGTGCGCAATAGCGATGACCCCCACAAGGCTCATGTCTTCTTCAGTGCCCATGGCGTACCGAAGAGTTATGTCGAAGAAGCCGGTGATCCTTATCAACAGGAAATCGAGGCCTGCACGGCTCTGATCATGAAGAGGCTCGAGGAGCTTCTGGGTCACGACAACCCTCACACCCTCGCTTATCAAAGCCGTGTGGGTCCGGTCGAGTGGCTGAAGCCTTACACCGAAGAAGCCCTCGAAGAGCTCGGCAAAGCCAAAATCAACGACCTTGTCGTGGTTCCGATCAGCTTTGTCAGCGAGCACATCGAAACGCTGGAGGAAATTGACATCGAGTACCGCGAACTCGCCACCGAGTCCGGTGTGGTGAATTTCCGTCGCGTTCGTGCTCTCGACACCTATCCCCGCTTCATCGAGGGATTGGCTGATCTTGTGGTCACCAGCCTTGAAGGCCCTGAAGTCAGCCTTGATGCGGCAGCTGAACTGCCCACCAAGGTGAAGCTGTATCCCCAGGAGAAATGGGAGTGGGGCTGGAACAACAGTTCCGAAGTCTGGAACGGGCGACTGGCCATGCTGGGCTTCTCCGCGTTTCTGCTCGAGATCATCAGTGGCCAGGGTCCGCTGCATGCGCTCGGACTGCTTTAAACGCCGGCAAACCGACAGGCCGGCCCTTAATCTTGAGGGTCAGTTCCCCGTGACGACACAGTGACGCTGATCTCCGCTCCCACGGCCGACACAGCGTCCAACAGTGATGGAAGTCGCCGGATGAGCGGAGCCCAGGCCTTGATGGATGCTCTGCGCCTGCACGGTGTGGATACGATTTTCGGCTACCCAGGTGGCGCCATTCTTCCGATCTACGACGCCCTGCATGTGGCAGAGAGCGAGGGTTGGTTGCGTCACTTCCTCGTGCGTCATGAACAAGGCGGAACCCATGCGGCTGATGCCTATGCGCGTGCGACCGGCAGAGTCGGTGTGTGCTTCGGAACGTCCGGTCCTGGGGCGACCAACCTGGTCACGGGCATTGCCACCGCCCAGATGGATTCTGTGCCGATGGTGGTGATCACCGGTCAGGTTCCGAGGACGGCGATTGGAACCGATGCCTTCCAGGAAACCGACATCTTCGGCATCACCTTGCCGATCGTGAAACATTCATGGGTTGTGCGAAACCCCGCAGATCTCGGTTCGGTGGTTGCCCAGGCCTTTCACATTGCCGCCTCGGGTCGACCCGGTCCCGTTCTGATTGATATCCCTAAGGATGTTGGCCAGGAGGAGTTTGATTACATCCCGGTTCAGCCAGGATCCGTCGTTCCTGCTGGGTTCGGCTCCACTCCAGCGCCTGATTGCCAGTCGATCGAGGCAGCACTTGACCTGATCGCCGAAGCCCAGCGCCCTCTCCTCTACGTGGGGGGCGGTGCAATTGCCTCATCCGCTCACGACAGCATCGCCGTGCTCGCAGAGCGCTACCAGATTCCCGTCACCACGACGTTGATGGGTAAGGGCGCCTTTGACGAGAACCACCCGCTGGCGCTGGGCATGCTGGGCATGCACGGCACGGCCTACGCCAATTTTGCTGTAACCGATTGCGATTTGCTGATTGCTGTCGGTGCTCGCTTTGATGACCGGGTGACCGGCAAGCTCGATACCTTCGCCCCGCATGCCCGGGTGATTCATTTCGAGATCGATCCGGCTGAGATCGGCAAGAACAGGCGCCCTGATGTCGCCGTTCTCGGTGATGTCGGCACCAGCCTTGCCGCGCTGGTGGATCTGAGTCTGCGCCGTTCCTCCGAACCTCAGACCAGCATCTGGTTGGAGAGGATCCGCGAGTGGAAACAGCGTTACCCCCTCTCGATTCCTCCTCAGGAAGGGCCCATCTACCCCCAGGAAGTGCTGATGGCTGTCCGTGATCTGGCCCCCGGCGCCATCGTCACGACGGATGTGGGACAGCATCAGATGTGGGCTGCTCAGTACCTGCGCAATGGTCCACGTGGCTGGATCAGTAGCGCCGGACTGGGGACGATGGGGTACGGGATGCCTGCAGCTCTTGGTGCCCAGGTCGCGTGTCCTGATCGACAGGTGGTCTGCATAGCTGGAGATGCCAGTGTGCTGATGAACATCCAGGAGCTGGGCACTCTCGCTCAATACAGGCTTCCGGTGAAGGTGGTGATCGTGAACAATCACTGGCAGGGGATGGTTCGTCAGTGGCAGGAGAGTTTCTACGAAGAGCGTTATTCCGCCTCGGACATGCTGGGTGGCATGCCCGACTTCGAAGCTCTGGCTAAGGCATTTGGCGTGGAGGGGATGAAGATCGTTGAGCGCAATGATCTCCACACCCGACTCGCGGAAGCGTTCGCCTCACCGCATCCAACCCTGGTGGATGTGCATGTTCGTCGGGGTGAGAATTGCTACCCGATGGTTCCACCCGGTTGCAGCAATGCCCAGATGGTGGGTCTGCCGGCCCATCCTGAGTTGGCGTTCCAGGACTCAGGTCGTTCTGCCTCTAATCCAGGAGGCCAGTGAGAGTCGGCATTCTCATTGCAGCTGTCTTCAGCCTGATGCTGTTGCTCGTGCTGCCTACCCAGGCTTTTGCCGCCGAGGTTCTGCAGGTGCGCTCGGCAACGCTGCTTCAGATTGGTGACCGCAATCGTAATTACAGCGTGCAACTGGCTTGTGTTCAGGTGGACCCCGAGGATGAGCAGCAAGCGCAGGATTGGATGCGTCGTGCGCTTCCCCGTCGCCGAAGGGTGAATCTGCGGCCGGAGGGCAGTGCAGATGGTGTCCTGCTGGCCAGGGTCACTCCGATCGGAGATGACCTTGATCTGGGATCGGCGCTGGTGAGTGAAGGTCTGGCCCAGGTCACTTGTCCCGGAGCCTGAGATGGCACGCAACCGCATTGCCTCAGGAATTGTCATGGTGCCCTGTGTGCTTCTGGGCGCAGCTTTTTTGAGCACGGCCATTTGGGGTGACGCGGCGTCTGGCAACCGTTCTCTCGCGATCGGCATCGGCAGTCTGCTGCTGTTTGCCGGGCTGCTTTCGCTGGCGATTCAGGGTGGCAGCCCCGAAGCTGAGACCAAGGACGACCCAACAGAGCAGTCCCCTTAGGGGGGCGAACAATCGTTCTGATCTCCGCTCGGTAGTGTTTGTATCAGGGGTCGCGAAAGGAGAGAGCTCGTGCTGCGCCTGAGCGAGCTTCGACTGGAGCTGGACCATACGGAGGATGATCTTGAGCAGGCTGTTCTGCGTTGCCTGCGAGTGCCTCGCGAGCAACTGATCTCCCATCAGTTGGTGAAGCAGAGCATTGATGCCCGTCGTCGGGATCGAATCCGGATCATCTACAGCGTGGATGTTCAGGTACGGGGCGAGAAAGCATTGCTGCGTCGTCGTTCGGCTGACCGGCGCATTCGTCGCAGTCCTGATGAGTCCTACCGATTTGTTGCCCGTGCTCCTTCCAGTGCGGTTGATGCGTCAGGGGCGCGGCCTGTGGTGATTGGGGCAGGACCCTGTGGTTATTTCGCAGCACTGCTGCTCGCGCAGATGGGATTTTGCCCACTGTTGCTGGAGCGCGGACAGGCGGTGAAGCAGAGAAGCCGGGACACGTTCGGATTCTGGCGTCGTCAATCGACGTTCAAGCCCGAATCCAATGTGCAGTTCGGCGAAGGGGGGGCTGGAACCTTTTCCGATGGCAAGCTTTACAGCCAGGTGAGCGATCCCGTCCATTACGGCCGCAAAGTGCTGGAGGAACTGGTGAACTGTGGCGCCAATCGCGACATCCTGACCCGTCACCGACCCCATATCGGCACCTTCAAGCTGGCGACAGTGGTGAGGGGGTTGCGCGCTCAGATTGAGGCTCTTGGCGGTGAGGTCCGCTTCGGTTCCCGCGTGGAACAACTTTTGCTGGAACCGACCCACGCCAGCGACGGCAAGTCGATGCGGATCACTGGTCTGCAACTCGCCGATGGCAGCCGTCTTGACTGCAGTCAGGTGGTTCTAGCTCCTGGACATTCGGCGAGGGACACCTTCGCGATGTTGGATCGGATCGGTGTTGCCATGGAGCGGAAGCCCTTCGCGATTGGTCTTCGGATCGAGCATCCGCAGTCGCTGATCGACAACGCCCGCTGGGGAGATGCCGCTGGCCATCCCTTGCTTGGAGCCGCTGAATACAAGCTGGTGCATCACGCAACCAATGGCCGCTGCGTCTACAGCTTCTGTATGTGCCCCGGTGGGTTTGTGGTGGGTGCGACCTCCGAACCAGGTCGTGTTGTGACCAATGGCATGAGCCAGCATTCCCGCAACGAACGCAACGCCAACAGCGGGCTGGTGATCCCTGTGTCGGATGCAGACCTGGAGGCCCATGAGCGCTGGCCAGGGGATCCACTTGCGGGCCTGGTGTTTCAGCGTGAACTTGAATCTCTCGCTTTCCAGCTCGGCGGTGAGGACTACAGCGCCCCGGTGCAGCGACAGGAGGACTTTGTGGCAGGAAGGCCATCCACGTCTCTCGGATCGATTCGCCCCTCTTATCAACCTGGGGTCCAACCCTCAGACCTTGCCGAGCTTCTGCCGCAACCGATGGTGGTGGCCCTGAGGGAAGCTCTGCCGGCTTTCAGTCAGAAAATCTCCGGTTACGACCACCCCGATGCCGTTCTGACGGGGGTCGAGACCCGTACCTCTTCGCCGTTGCGCATCCCTCGGGATGATCGGCTGGAGTCGCTCAATGTGCTCGGTCTCACGCCTGCCGGTGAGGGTGCCGGTTACGCGGGCGGGATCCTTTCAGCAGCGATCGATGGCATCCGTGCTGCTGAAGCGGTTGCATTGCGTCTGCTGGCGCCGATATCGAACTGATGCCGGCGGAATTCAGATCGCAGCTTGTCCAACGATTCCACTCCACTGAACCGCCTTCACCTGATCACGCCGCCAGGAGTGAAACAGGCTGGGCTCAGCGACTGTGCAGAGCGGACATGTGCTGATCCTGGTGTGGTTAATCCCTTCGGCTTTCAGTTGCTGCAGGGCCGCTTGTCGGATGTCCAATCGGCAGTGACCTTGCTCGGGATCGGGATCAATCACGGCTTGCCTCTGTAGCTCCTCTAGTGATCTGGGTTCGGCTGCCAATGCCTCACCCACCTGAAGGGCCACTGACTGCTCCACTTGATAGCGCTCACCACTGACCGCTGGTCCGAGGGCGACGATCAGCTGCTCTCTGCAGGCGCCTCGTTGCTCAAGCCTGGCGATGGCCTCGGGAAGGATACGGCTGGCCACGCCTCGCCAGCCGGCATGGCATGCGGCAACGTGCCCGCTTTTGGGATCAGCGAGCAGAACCGGAGTGCAGTCGGCTCCACAGACCCAGAGGCTCTGCCCTCCGCGATCGCTCACTAGGCCGTCGGCATCGGGCCATGGTGCTGCTGCCGCAGCGGAGGCCTCAAGCACGACGTTCCCATGGACTTGCTGGGGGCGATGAACGGAGACACCGCAGGACAGGTAGGTCGCTAGCTCGTCGGGACCACGACCCTGCCAGCGGCGGGTGAAGAACCCATGCTCAAAGCCAGCGTTATCCAGTTGATCTGCTGTGAGGTAGTAACCGCCATAACAGCCCACCCATGTCCAGCCCGGCAGGGTGTTGAAGCGGCTGTCGGGCTGAGCGAGAGGATCCTCTCTCTCAGCGCCAGGATTTGCTCCCTGAGCGGAGCTCATGGTTGCGGCTGATCCCTCAGCATCCAGAAGCCTTCGAACCGTTCACTCTCAGGAGCACTCTGCACAGCGATGAATTGAAGGCCATGCAGGTTGAGGCACGACGCTTCGAGCGCTGCGGCGATCTGCTCGGCTTCCTGTTGGCTCAGATCACTGACCAGCCAGGAGTCGTCTTGACCAGCGTCAAGGATCAGCTGGCGGGAGCTCACACGCAACCGCACGGGTTCCAGCCCTCCGAGCCAACCTGCGAGGGCAAGGGCTCTGGTGCGACTGAACAGACGCAGCCCGGGAACTTCAAGATTTGCCTCGAGAGAGGGGGGGACCGGCAGCAGACCGTTAAAGCCAAGAGGCCAATCATTCGCATCCTTCAAGCTGCCGACGGGCAGCCCAGCCCAGGTCCAGGCGTCGCCCCGCACGGCTTCGGGCAAGGGCAAAGGTGGGGTTTCAACAGGGGACGGCGGCAGAGCAAGGGGGCCTGCCATGAAGCCCTCTTCCTGTGGGTACAGCGTCCGCTCTCGTTCATCCAGCCAGTCGAGTAGGGCATAGGTGCGCCTGCTCGATACCACTTCCAGCAGCAGTTCAGCCGCCGCACGCTGCACCATCGTTCTCATGGCACTGCGCCAGGCGCGCAGTCTCTGCGGTGGCTTCCAACCCTGCTCTTCAGCCTCGGCCAAGGCTTCGCGCAGGGCAGCGGCCAACCAGGTGGAATTCACCTCGCTTGCCGGACAGAGCTTCTCGAAGCGGAAGCATTCGTTGCTGTTGATCTCCGGGGTGCTGATGATCAGCAGCTCCCAGCGCTTCTTCCCATCCTTTTCGAGGATGGGCCTTGAATAAAAGTCCAGCTCCCAGTCGGCCTGACGATCGGTCCGGGACTGGGGGCCGGCGTCACCGGCAGACATGGAAGCTGTGATCATCCAGCTGACTGTTCCTGCTGCCTGAGGACGTTACGGGCTCTGTTGGCTCGATCGGCAGCCTCGGCCATGACGGTGTCCTTGTCGACGAGAAGTTCCCCTGGTTGGCCTTCCAGTAGGGCAGTGTTGAGTGCGATCCGGCCTCGACCGGGATCAAGCTCGGTGATCAGAGCCTTCACGGTGTCGCCCTGACCGAAGACCTCGCGCAGTGAGCGCAGACTGCCTCCGGTGATCACGGACTGATGCAGCAGTCCACTGACGCCTCCCAGATCGATGAACAGTCCATAGGGCTTGATCGAGGCCACCTGACCTTCCACCAGCTGCCCCACCTCAAGCTCTGAAAAACGGGCGGCCGTTGCAGCGCGCTTCTCGGACAGGACCAGTTTGCGGGTCTCGGAGTTGACCTCCAGGAAAGCGACGCCAAGAGTCTTGCCAACCAGTGCTTCGTGGTTTTCACCCTCTTGAAGCTGTGATCTGGGAATGAAGCCCCTTAATCCTTCGAGGTCGCAAGTAACACCCCCTCGATTGAAACCGGTGATTTTGACCTGAGCCACCTTGCCGTCCTTGGCGAGCTGCTTGACCTTGTCCCAGCTTTTGCGCAGAGCTAAGGCACGGCAGCTGATGGTGACCATGCCATCGGCGTTCTGTTCACGGGTGACCAGTACCTCAATCTCGAGCCCCTTGGGAAAGCGTTCCTTCAGATTGGTGATGACCCCAAGCCCACATTCGCTTTTGGGCATGAAGCCGGGAGCCTTGCCGCCGATATCGACATAGACACCATCACTTTCCATTGCAATCACGGTGCCAGTGACCACCTCACCGGTTGTGCCTACTGGCTCATTGGCATCGAGCGCTGCGAGGAAGGCATCTTCATCGAAATCAAAATCGTCAACGCTGCGGCTTGCTGCAGTGGATGATTCAGTGGGCGCATTGCTCAGTTTGCGTCCTGCATCAGCAGGGCCAAGGAGATCGGCCATGGTCATTCCAGCCAGATCATCGTCGTCGGCATCGCGCGATGGAGCGGCAGATGTTTGTGGCCCTCTGGGAGGCGCAGGGGGGCTGGGAGCAACCGACTGGCCACCTTCTGCTGCAAGTGCAACCTGCTCGAGCTGTGCGGCACGCATCGCTGCCGCATCTGCGGCGGCACGGGCCTCGTCCGCTTCTTTGCGCAGGCGTTCCTGCTCTTCCCGCTTGCTGATATGCATCACCTGAAGCGGTTTTCGTGGCGGCTGCGCCGAAGCCGCAGCAGCTTTGCCACCATCCAGTCGGGAATTCTGACGTTCTGTTCCTGCCATGGAACCCATAGTCCTTGGCAGGTCAGTCTGACAGCAGGAGGTTGATTCAGGATGAGCGTCGATGGTGGACAAAACTCCAGCCGGCTGGGCTGCATGCCTTGGCCGGAGGCTTCTCTGTCACTGCAGCGGAGCGGTTCAACCCTTGTCTGGCCATTCGGCGCTTTCGAGCAGCATGGTCCTCAGCTCCCCCTGCTCACGGATGCGCTGTTCGCGCAACGCATTCTGGATCGCGTGCTGGAAGGGCTTCCCGAAGAGATGCCGATCTGGGCTCTGCCAACTCAGGCGATCGGTCTTTCACCTGAACATCGCGGCTTTCCAGGAACACTCAGCCTCAGTGCTGAACTGCTGATTCGGCTTGTCAAGGAAGTTGGTCAACAGCTCGCGGACCAGGGTGTGAAGCGCTTGGTGTTGTTCAACGCCCATGGCGGTCAGATCGGTCTATTGCAAACCGCCGCCCGAGAACTGGCAGCTGAAACTCCCTCAATGGCCGTTCTTCCCTGTTTTCTCTGGAGTGGAGTTTCAGAACTCAAGTCCCTCGTGCCTGCTGATGAGCTGGCGAATGGATTGCATGCGGGGCTGGCTGAGACCAGTCTGATGCTGGCGCTTGAGCCCTCTCTGGTCGGCGAACAGAGGCCGCTCGATGGTGACCATGCCAGCGAGAAGGCGGCAGCCACTCCTCCTGAAGGCTGGAGCCTTGAAGGTCCCGCCCCCCTCGCCTGGTTCACCGCCGACCTCAGCCGCTCCGGTGTTGTCGGGGATAGTCGAGGCGCGGACACGAGGCTTGGAAGTCAGTTGGAGACTGCGCTTGTGGCTCATTGGCATCGACTCTTCACAAGCCTGATGGCCTCCAGTTGGCCACCTTGTGGAGATCAGCGACGTATCTGAACTCCATCAATCGAACATCCAATTTCGGCAACACTGGTTACACTCAACCGCGTTGAACGTTACGGAAAGATTTATGCCGACTCCCGTCAGCCCCGAGGTCGCCGTCCTTGACGAGCGGGATGCATCGGCAGAGCAATTGCCTGACTTCACCACTGAGGCCTACAAGGACGCCTACAGCCGCATCAATGCGATCGTGATTGAAGGTGAGCAGGAGGCCTACGACAACTACATGGCCCTGGGAACGTTGATCCCAGAAAACAAAGACGAACTCGCCAAACTGGCGAAGATGGAAATGAAGCACATGAAGGGCTTCACGTCATGCGGTCGGAACCTTGGTGTGACCGCAGACATGCCTTTTGCCAAAGAGTTCTTTGGGCCTCTTCATCAGAATTTTCAGAAAGCTCTGAAAGAAGACAAAGTCGTGACCTGTTTATTGATTCAGGCACTTCTGATTGAAGCTTTCGCTATCTCCGCGTATCATATCTACATCCCAGTTGCTGACCCCTTCGCTCGCAAGATTACTGAGGGTGTCGTCAAGGATGAATATCTCCATCTCAACTACGGGGAACTGTGGTTGAAGAACAATTTTGAGGCAAGTAAGGAAGAGCTCTTTGCTGCCAACAAGGAGAATCTTCCACTGATCCGCTCCATGCTCGACCAGGTTGCTTCTGATGCCGCCACTCTCCATATGGAGAAGGAAGATCTGATCGAAGATTTTCTGATCGGTTATCAGGAAGCTCTCAGCGAGATTGGCTTCAACATGCGTGAAATTGCTCGTATGGCAGCCGCCGCTCTCTGACCCCTGACGGACATGAGCCTTCTAAGCCCCGTTTGGAAGGTTGAAGTCCGGTTCAAGCACAGGCACGTTTTCCTTCAAGACTGCCTTCATGGGAACATGAGTGAACAGCCCTAATCAGGGTGAGATTGAGTTCAATGCGTACACGTACGACCGTCGGCAGTAAATGTTTGGTCTGATCGGGCACTCCACCAGCTTTGAGGCGGCGAGGCGCAAGGCCTCAGATCTCGGATTCGATCACATCGCCGGAGGCGATCTCGACGTCTGGTGCAGTGCGCCTCCCCAGCTCGTGGAAAACGTTGAGGTCACAAGTGCCACTGGCAAGACCATCTCCGGTGCCTACATCGATTCCTGCTTTGTGCCTGAGATGCTGAGTCGCTTCAAAACGGCTAGGCGCAAAGTGCTCAACGCCATGGAGCTTGCTCAGAAAAAGGGCATCAACATCACAGCTCTCGGCGGCTTTACGTCGATCATTTTTGAGAACTTCAACCTTCTCCAGCATCAGCATGTGCGCAGCACAACCCTGGAGTGGGAGCGTTTCACCACGGGCAACACCCACACAGCCTGGGTGATCAGTCGCCAGGTTGAGAACAACGCTCCTCTTCTGGGCATCGATCTCTCCAAAGCCAAGGTTGCCGTGGTCGGTGCCACCGGAGATATTGGTAGTGCTGTCTGCCGTTGGCTGTCCCACCGCACGGGTGTTGCTGAGCTGCTGCTGGTCGCACGTCAGCAGCAGCCCCTCAAGGATCTCCAGTCGGAACTTGGTGGTGGAAGGATCCTCACCCTTGAAGAGGCACTCCCTGAGGCTGATGTCGTGGTCTGGGTCGCGAGTATGCCGCGCACGCTTGAAATTGATTCAGCCACGCTGCGCAAACCCTGTCTGATGATCGATGGGGGCTATCCGAAGAATCTCGATGCCAAGGTCGCCTGTGAAGGCGTACATGTGCTGAAGGGAGGCATTGTTGAATTCGGCAGCGACATCGGCTGGACCATGATGGAAATCGCTGAGATGGACAAACCTCAGCGCCAGATGTTCGCCTGCTTCGCGGAGGCGATGCTGCTTGAATTCGAGGAGTGTCACACCAATTTCAGCTGGGGGCGTAACAACATCACGCTGGAGAAGATGGATTTCATCGGCGCTGCATCGGTCCGTCACGGTTTCTCCACCCTCAATCTCCAAGGACAGCCTCAGGCTGTTGTTGTCTGAAGTCGTTTTCCCCTTCCTCAATGGCACGTCGCCCCCTGCTTGATTTCGAGAAACCGCTGGTGGAGCTCGAACAGCAGATCGAGCAGATCCGTCAGCTGGCAAGAGATTCAGAGGTCGACGTCAGCCAGCAACTGCTGCAGTTGGAAACGCTTGCAGCACGCCGTCGTGATGAGATTTTTCGTTCCCTGAGCCCGGCTCAGAAAATTCAGGTTGCCCGGCATCCTCATCGGCCAAGCACACTCGATTTCATCCAGATGTTCTGTGATGACTGGGTTGAATTGCATGGTGATCGCCGTGGCAGTGATGACCAGGCACTGATTGGTGGGATCGGACGGCTAGGGGAACGATCGGTTCTTCTGATCGGCCATCAGAAGGGGCGTGACACCAAGGAGAACGTGGCGCGGAATTTCGGTATGGCCACTCCGGGTGGCTATCGAAAAGCTCTGCGCCTGATGGAGCATGCCAACCGCTTTGGTCTGCCGATTTTGGCCTTCATCGATACGCCCGGGGCTTATGCCGGTCTGTTGGCGGAGGAGCAGGGGCAGGGTGAGGCCATTGCCGTGAATCTGCGCGAGATGTTCAGCCTGCGGGTTCCCATCGTCGCCACGGTGATCGGTGAGGGGGGCTCCGGCGGTGCACTCGGAATCGGAGTCGCCGACCGGCTGATCATGTTTGAGCACAGCGTTTATACCGTGGCCAGCCCTGAGGCCTGCGCCTCGATTCTTTGGCGTGATGCGGCGAAGGCTTCCGAGGCTGCGGCTGCGTTGCGGATCACCGGCAAGGATCTGCTCAGCCTTGGTGTGGTCGACGAAGTTTTGCCTGAGCCAGCTGGTGGTAACAATTGGGCTCCCCTTGAAGCAGGTGAGACGCTGAGGGCAGCACTGAATCGCCATCTCGACGATCTGCTGGCTTTGTCCGTCGATGATCTGAGGGATCAGCGCTACATGAAATTCAGGGCCATGGGGCGTTTCCTCGACGCCACCTCGCCGGAAGGAGGTTTCGCTGCCTAGGGTGCTCCGGATTGCACGGATTTCTTGCCTTCCGTTCTGATCACCGGCGCATCACGTGGAATCGGTCATGCCGCTGCCAAGGCTTTTGCTGAGGCGGGGTGGGATTTGCTTCTTGTGTCCCGCAGTGAGGCTGCGTTGCAGTCTCTCGAGTCGGAACTGAGTGCTGGTGGTGTTCGTGTCGCCTACAAGGCGATCGATCTCACCGACTCATCCGCCATCGCTCCCGGCATTGGTGAATTGCTGAATCAGGGTCTTCGCCCTTCAGTGCTCATCAACAATGCCGGTGCTGCCTGGACCGGAGAATTGCTGGAGATGCCTCTAGACCGCTGGGACTGGTTGATTCAACTCAATCTCACCAGTGTTTTCCAGGTTTGTTCCGCTGTTGTTCCTGCCATGAGGCCTGCGGGTGGATTGGTGATCAACGTGAGTAGCCATGCGTCCAGAAATGCTTTTCCCGGTTGGGGGGCGTACTGCACCGTCAAAGCTGCTCTGGCGAGTTTCACTCGCTGCCTGGGTGAGGAAGAACGTGCTCATGGCATTCGTGCCTGCACTCTCACGCTTGGTGCGGTCGATACCTCCCTCTGGGACTCCCCGACCGTGGACAGTGACTTCGACCGACGTGCCATGCTGCCCGTCAATCAGGCCGCTGCCGCTCTTCTTCACTTGGCCCAGCAACCTGCCACTCAGGTTGTTGAGGATTTAACCCTCATGCCAGCTACAGGCGCTTTCTGACTTCTGAAAGAGATGACTTCTACACTTCCTACTTCCACTAACGGAACTACTGCCGCAGCGCTCAGTCAACTGAGTTCGCATGCGTCACTGAGTAAGGGCCGTGGTCAGTTCGCTCTTACTGACGCCAAGATCTCCGAGGTGATTCGTGAGCGTCTGCGTGAGCGTGGGGCTTCATTCCTCGCCAATGACAACATCGCCGATCACATTCTCCCTGGAGAATTAGAGGAGCTTCAGATGGAAGTGGCAGATCGCTTCCGTGATCTTCTGCACAGCCTCGTGATTGATATCGAGAACGACCACAACACCGAAGAGACGGCCGAACGGGTCGCCAAGATGTATATCCAAGAGGTCTTCAAGGGGCGCTATCACCAACAACCCAAGGTGGCCAGCTTCCCGAACGTGAAGCAGCTCGATGAGATCTATACCGTTGGACCTCTCACCGTCCGTTCCGCTTGCTCTCACCACTTTGTGCCAATCATGGGCAACTGCTGGGTCGGCATTAAGCCAGGTGCCCGAGTGATCGGTCTCTCCAAATTCACCCGCGTCGCGGACTGGGTGTTCTCAAGGCCTCACATCCAGGAGGAGGCAGTGATGATCCTTGCAGACGAAATCGAGAAACTCTGCGAGCCCAAGGGCCTCGGGATCATCATCAAGGCTCAGCACTACTGCATGAAATGGCGTGGTGTGAAGGAGCCTCAGACCAGCATGGTCAACTCCGTGGTCCGGGGTGACTTCCGTCATGATCCCAGCCTCAAGCAGGAATTCTTTGAGCTTGTGCGCCAGCAGGAAGCTCTGCTAAGTAACTGATCTGATCCGCTCGCTTGCTGCGTAGGTCGTGGGGTGCCTGAAGCAGCACCCCAATCGTTCAATTGCTGATCGGACCGATCACGTTGCTGCTGATTCGTTGAACGTTGCCGTCACGGCCGCGCACCACCAGCACAGCCATCAGCCTTTCGTTTCGGTCCTGCGGGCCGACTTGATAGCTGTGGCCTGAGCCCGATTCCACCAGCGTCCAGTTCCCCTGGCCACTGCGTCGGTACCAGTGGACATCAAGTTCATCCACGTCAGCTCCCTGAAGTTGCAGTTCCGCTTTCAGCAGCGCACCTTCCCTGGCCTCTCCTACCAGCACAAAGCGTTGCAGTCCTTGGATCGCCTGCTGCAGATGTCCCTCCTGCTGAAGCCCCTGGTCGATCTCTCCATCGAGCACCTGAATCTGCTTTTCAGGGCTTGCCGTCAGGCCTGGCACACATTGAAGACTGCCGTTCTCCAGTCGGCATCCCGGCAGCATGCCCTGGGCTGAAGCCCCGAATGGGACTGCCGCCATCAGGGTGAGGCAAAGTGACGTAGCCCGGAACATGGGTGCTGTTGAAGGGAGATTCAACCTATCCCCGGTTGCCCGAATTGACCCTGACGGCCTGAACGAGTGCTTCGACACGACGGAGATCCTTCACCCCCGGACTGTGCTCCAGGCGGCTGGACGCGTCCAGACCAAAGGGGCTCACTTGATGCACCAGTGTTGGGACCCACTCAGCGCTGATCCCTCCAGCCAGCCACCAGGGAAGGTCGCGGCAGATCCGCATCTCCAGCCGCTCAAGCCAGGCAGGATCGAGGCGATGCCCCGTCCCTCCCAACTGCTTCGGGCTCCAGGCATCCAGAAGCAGGGCATCCACGCTGGCGGCATAGGCGTCGATGCCGTTGAGATCCTCCTCCCCACGCAGGCGTAGGGCTTTCCACCACTTGATGGCGGGATACAGCCAACGCAGCTCTGCGCATCGTTGTGGCGATTCCTCCCCGTGCAGCTGCACCACCGAGGGCTGTCCTTCCCCCGACAGTGCCGATGCCAGGAGTTCATTGCTGGGGTCTGCCACGACCCAGACCCGCTTCAGTAAGGGATGTTCCTGGGTCAGTCTCTGAAAGATGGCCCTACGTTGATTCGGCTCTACGAAACGCGGCGTGTCCGTCACTCCGATCACGCCGATCGCATCCACTCCCATGGCGGCGATCTCACAGGCCTGATCGCAGTCGGTCAGGCCGCAGATCTTGAGAGACAGGCCCTGATCGACCATGAGGGAGCAGCATTGGATCTCCTTTCTAGGATTGAGCTAACACTGCCGGCCAGCCCGCCGGAAAATCATTTGGGTGATGGCTGGCAACTGATGCGAATCGGTGGGATCCCTCTGAGGGTCCATCCCAGTTGGTTCATTGTTCTGGTGTTGTTCACCATGGCCTTTCAGCAGCAGGTCGCCAAACTGCCTGCCGCAGCCGGTGCTGATTGGATCAGCTGGTCCATGGGGCTTCTCACTGCGCTGCTGTTGTTTGTGTCCGTGCTGTTGCATGAGCTTGGCCATTCCCTTGTGGCCCTGCGCGAGGGAGTGAAGGTGAGCAGCATCACCCTGTTTTTGATGGGTGGAGTCGCTCGGGTGGAACGGGAATGCTCCACGGCGATGGGCTCGCTCAGGGTGGCTGCCGCCGGTCCGGCGGTGAGTCTGATCCTTGGAGCTGTGTTGCTGTTCAGTGTCCACTCCGCTGAACATGTCAGCCCCCTACTGGGAAATCTTGTGGCTCAGCTCGGGGGGCTCAATCTGGTGCTGGCGCTGTTCAACCTGCTGCCGGGGTTGCCGCTGGATGGCGGCTTGATTCTCAAATCCCTTGTCTGGCAGTGGACCGGCAGTCAACGTCGAGGCATCCAGGTGGCGACCGCCAGTGGTCGTTTCCTATCTCTCCTCGCCTTGGTGATCGGGTTCTGGATTGTGCTTAGGGGAGGTGGATTCGCTGGACTGTGGCTCGTGCTTCTCGGCTGGTTCGGAATGAGCGCGTCCCGAAGTCAGACCCAGACCCTGGCCCTGCAACAGGTGCTCAAGCGGGAAACCGTTGGACCGGCGACCTCCCGTCGCTTCCGCGTGGTGGAGGCGGATCAGAGTCTGCGCAGTCTCAGCAAGTTGCGTCTGGGAGCGGTGGACAGCGACGATCCCTGCATCCCGGACTGGGTGCTTGTCTGTCGCGGCGGTCGATGGATTGGCTTCATCACGGATCAGCCACTTAAGGACCTACCTGTTCAGCAATGGGATCGCCAGACCATCGCTGATCATCTTCAGCCCCTTGAGCGTTTGCCCTCGATCAAGCAGGCAGCACCACTCTGGGAGGCGGTCCTTGCTCTGGAAGAGACGGAGCAGGGGCGTCTGCTGGTGCTCGGCCCTGCCGGTTTGCCCGACGGAACGCTTGATCGCAGTGATCTGGGCGAAGCCGTTCTTAAGGGTTTATCCGTGAAACTGCCGGAGGCCATGCTCACGGCGGCACGCCGCTCCAACACTTATCCGTTCGGAATGCCCCTGGCCCAGGTGGTGAAGAGTATGCGTGCCTCAGGGCTTCTTGATGATCAAAGTGCTGAAGCATCCAGTCGATAACGCTCAGCACCTTGCTGCATCAAGGTGCATTCTTCGCTGCTCAGGGGCTGATCAGTCCAGTCGTAATTTGACAGCCCCTCGCTGAAACTGGAGATCAGCGCCGTTTCGACTGCCGAGGCATCGGGCGCGGCTGGCCTCCATTGCGGAGGGTCGGTTCCGAACACGGTTCGCCAGAGATCCGCCGGTGAGTTGAGAGGGATTTCACCGTGCTGCAGAAGATGGCCGTGCTGCCAGAACTGGGCACTGCCAATGCGTTTGGTTCCCTGACTGTCGACAAGGTCGGCCGCTGTGGAACGGGCGAAGCAGTTCACGGCGCCGGCCTCTGCAGGGGCGACGCCTGGATTGAGACTGACGCCCAGTTTTGCGAAGCCTGCGGTGAGCCAGTGGTTCACCTGCAGATAAGCCTCCCGCTTCTGTCGCGGTGCTTCAGGCCACACCAGTGCGTAGGTCAGACCACCGGCATGGAGCACGGCACCGCCACCACTAGGGCGGCGTAGCAGATCCAGCTCACCTGTCCTGGCAAGGTTTCGCCAAGGCTCTGGAATGTCCCGTTGATGCCTGCCCAGGGAGAGGGATGGCCGGCTCCAACCGTAGAAGCGCAGCACCGGTTGCTTCTGCCCCCTTGTCCAGCACTGCTCAAGCAGCAGGGCATCCAAGGCCATATGTTCGGCGCCGTTGAGCGTGAGATTGGGCAGCAGGCGACTGTGGCGTGAGTGCTCGGACCGGCAGGATGCTGGCAGCGTCATGGCGGCGATGACATTGGCGGATGTGCTGTTGGCCGTGCCATTGGGACTCCTGGCAGGAGCTCTGGCCGGTCTGCTGGGAATCGGTGGTGGTCTGATCTTCGCGCCTCTTCTGCTCTGGATGGGGCTCAGCCCCCACCAAGCGCTGGCAACGAGCACGTTTGCCATCGTGCCGACGGCGATCGGCGGCAGTTACACCCATTGGCGGAGCCGTTCCTTGCCGCTGAAACCTGCCATGGTGATTGGCCTGACGGCTTTTGCGACTGCAATGATCTTCAGTCGTCTGGGTGGTCTGGTTGCCGGCTGGCACCTCTTGGCTCTGCAGGCCTTGCTGTATCTGGTGTTGGCCGGCTCAATCCGAGCCGATCGTGAAGCATCTCAGCCGAGTGATGGGCAGGGTCCATCTCCCTGGGGGTTGTCTGCGGTCGGTGCTGTGGCGGGTCTGTCCGGAGGACTGCTTGGACTGGGCGGAGGGCTGTTGATGGTGCCCCTGATGGTGAGTGGACTGTCGATGCCCATCCGTCAGGCGATTCGACTGAGTACGTTGGCCGTGGCCTGTTCGGCCAGTGCAGCCTCGCTCCAGTTTCTGCAGGAGGGCCGGGGACTGGCTTCGATGGGGTTGCTGCTCGGAGGCGTTGCTGCTGTTTCGGCCCAGTGGACCGCATCCCGCCTGGATCGGGTCAGGCCGGGAATGCTGGCCTGGCTCTTACGGCTTCTGGCATTGGTGCTAGCCATCGACAGCGGTCGCAGGGCCATCGCCCTCGCGCTCTCCCTGAACTGAACTCAGCCCCCAGTCCAGACGATCAGAGGCTGAAGGCCAAGAGCGATCACCAGGCTGACAATCACGCCGATGGACGCTTTCCAGAGATCGCTGCCGACGATCTTGCCGAGACTGCCTCCGGATCGGTTGGTGAAGGCGGATTCAAATTCCTGTTCTTTGATGCGAAGGGCGATTTCACGACCACCCAGCAAACCCAGGAACACCCACGTTGTGCTTAACGGGAAGCTGCTGAGAAATGCCTTGTACAGCAGGCAAAGTCCGAACATGAAGTCGATCACCGTGGCCGACCGCAGATCAGTGGTGTTGGTTTTGCTGCGAAGCACACCCTGAATCGGACCACCGCCGATGGCGACGAGCACACACAGTCCGATGCAGAGGATGGCGGTGCAGACCAGCATCGGAAATAATCCAAGCTCGCGGGGAAGGAAGACGAAAATGTTGGCGAGATCCTGCACCATCCACATGCTCCAGAGGAAGCCGGTGGAGGACCACTGAAGGCCATACCAAACCTTGTTGAAATCCTTGCCTTCCTGGGTCCGCCGGAACACCCAACGCTCCAGTAGCCACATTCCAAGACCCCAGGCCGCCAGTCCGAGACAGAACGCCAGGACATAACCAGCCAGAGAACTTTCGAGAAGTTTTGGGATGTTCTTGGGAACAAATGCGGAAAGCACCAGGAAGGATGTGCTGACGGGTGCGCCCCAGGCGGTCAGCCCCAGCACCGCAATCGGAGGAATGATGTAGGCCCAGGTGAAAGTTTCAGGAGTCGGGAAGTTTGCCAGCCGTCCCCAAGCAGGGTCGCCGCCGTTGATGGACCAGCCGAGCATCAGCACGAAGATCGTGACGGTGCAGATGAAAATCATCTGCACCACCTTGGGAGTGCGTTTTTTGTTGGATGAGATGTAAGTGCCGAGTGTCTGGAGCGAATCGTTCGCCACCACTGAGTAGGCAGCTAACAAAAAGCCAATAACCATCCAGATGTTGGCGTCCATCGATCCAATGAATTCCATCTGGTTTTAGGAAGCGTCTCGCGGTGCTGGAGTTGTGTGAACCACACGTGGATTGTGCGCATCCTGCGTGCTGTCTTCTTTGAAGGCTTAGTTCACCACGGTCAGTGACTGGATCTGGAATGTTTGTACCCAACTTGCGAGTGCCTCCAGTGAGGTGCGATCTGGAAGACAGACGCAGCCACTGCCGGGGTTGCAACCATGGATGCCCAAGCCGGAGCGGGTCGTTTCGAAGCGTGGCGTCAGGGTGAGCCAGATGTCGTCTCCCAAGGCTTCAGGCAGACCCAAGGAGTAGTTGCCCGAAGGCAGGGGGGCTCCATTGCCGGGAGACCAGCGGCGATCGAGTGATTGGCTCGAAGCAAACCCGCTCACGGCCTCCCAGCTGGCCAGACGTCGATCGTCTTGATGAAGCTCAAGTTTCCAGAGGCGTTCTCCATCGTGACGTTCGTCTTCAGTGCGTCGAGCCGACAAAGAGAGAGGCGCTTGGCTCAGATTGGCAATGAGCTCTGGGGTTGGGCCGAGCTGCCCTGGTGGTGGAGGTTCCTGTGGCTGTGATTCTGAAATCGCGGCAGGGATGGAGGCTTGTGCTGTGAGGGCTTGCTCTGCTGGAGATCTCCTCAAGCAGCCCTGGAGAAGAACCCCCGCCAGCATTAGGCAGCACCATTGAAATCCGGCTCTCCTCGGGGTCATCGCGCCTGGTCCAGCAGCTCCCAGAACCCCCCATCCAACTCGAAGCCAAGGCTTGCCGCCATCAAGGAAAGATTGCCGCGTTGATGTCCAGGAATCCCCGCATCTGCCCCATGCTGATCTAGAAGCATCAGCCGGTGAGTGATCCAGATCTCAAGGGCCTGGGGGTCGAAACGGATGCCTTCGCTGGGGCTGAAATCGTGGGGAACCAACATCGCCACATGTTGAGCCAGGCTTCCGCCGGTCCGATCCAGCAACAAAGGCAGCCAGGGGTAGTGCGCGTCTGCACGCAGAGCCCACAGCCGAGGTTCAGGACATTCGCTCAGCTCTCTTGGGTCATTGACCTCACGGGGCCAGTCGTAACGCAATTCCAAGACAGCTCCGGCATCGAGCAGCTCCTGAAGAGGGCGTTCCATCCAGGCTGAAAGCGCCTGCAGGTTCAGTGTCCTGATCGCTTTTGCGTCAATCGTCACCAGGGAATCAGGACTCAAGGCTTCCATGCGGGTGTGACAGGCCTTTGCGAATGATGGCGCCCCGAGGTCTGCGCAGGAAAGAATGCAAAGGTTTCAAGCTTCCGTCATGGTCAGCACCCTTACCCAGGCCGAAATCTTCATCGCTCTCGTGGTGGCTGCTCACGCCGGTATCCTCGCGATCCGCCTTTGCGTGAGCCTCTATCGCGCCTGAGCTTTAAGGGGCCTCTTGGCACGAACGGTACGCCGCGTTACAAGCGGACATGCAGAAAGCCGTTTCGTCAGCTCCTGATGCCGCCTCTCTGGCGGCCTTGCTTCAGCAGCAGAATGATCGAAGGGAACTGCTGTGCAGTGCCCTGGCGCTTGCCGTAAAGGGTGGTCTGATCTTCCTCGGCGTGGTGAGTGTTGTGCGGTTGTCGATGGCATATCAAGAGCGGCTCGACCGCCATGGAGAGCTTGCGGCTGTGGTGGATGTGGAAGCCACCAAGCTGCAAGGGCTGCAACATCGCTTTGACACCCTGTTCACCCTCGGTGGCGACGAACGTTTGATGGATGAGCAGGAGCAATGGATTGCTCCCAATCGCTTACGGGTGATTTGGCGCTAACGGTCTTGCGCTGACGGTCTTTTCTCTGGGCTGACAGCTGCCCGCAGAGATTCGTGACCGGTGGCGGTTGTACGCATGGTCTGAGCGGCAGACTGAGCGATCTGCACAGATCCCCCGCGATGCCCGTTCCAGGCACTGTTCTGATCACCGGAACCACATCCGGGGTCGGTCTGAATGCCACATGTGCTCTTGTGCAACAGGGCTGGACTGTGATCACGGCCAACCGTTCTCCTCAGCGTGCCGCCGCCGCTGCCGATGAGCTCGACCTGCCCACTGAGCGGTTGAAGCACGTGCTGATGGATCTTGGTGATCTGGCGAGTGTCCGCCAGGCGGTGGAGGGACTGCCCGACCAGATCGATGCCTTGGTCTGCAACGCTGCCGTCTACAAGCCGAAGCTGAAACAGCCAGAACGCTCACCCCAGGGTTATGAGATCTCGATGGCCACCAATCACTTCGGCCATTTCTTGCTGATTCAGTTGCTGATGCAGCGTCTCAGGGCCTCGACACACCCCTCTCGCCGTGTGGTGATTCTTGGCACGGTCACTGCGAATTCTAAGGAGCTTGGAGGCAAAATTCCGATTCCTGCTCCTGCCGATCTCGGTGATCTCTCCGGCTTTGAGGCCGGTTTCAAAGATCCTGTTTCGATGGCCAGCGGCAAGTCCTTCAAGCCCGGGAAGGCTTACAAGGACAGCAAGCTCTGCAACATGATTACCACGCAGGAACTGCACCGGCGCTTTCACGCCGAAACCGGCATCAGTTTCACCTCGCTCTACCCAGGGTGTGTTGCCGACACTCCGCTCTTCCGCAACGCCCCAAGGCTGTTCAGAAAAATCTTTCCTTGGTTTCAGAAGAACATCACCGGTGGCTATGTCTCCCAGCCGCTGGCGGGTGATCGTGTTGCCCAGGTGGTTGCTGATCCAGATTTTGCAGAATCTGGGGTGCATTGGAGCTGGGGCAACCGTCAGAAGAAAAACGGACAGCAGTTCAGTCAGGACTTGTCCGACAAGGTCACCGACTCCCAGACCGCCAGCAGGGTCTGGGAGCTGTCGATGGGGTTGGTCGGGCTGGGCGCCAGAACCTAAAGCTCAGTCAAATCCAAGCAGGTCGAAGATTTCGCGATCCTTCAATGAGACGGCTTCGAGGGGTTCGACCTTGTCGAGCATGTTCTGTGCAAGGTTGAGATATTCCTGTCGACAGGCTTGCACTGCCTCGTCGTCGTCGTCCATCTCAAAGATGGTGCACTTCTTCAGGCGGGAGCGGCGAATGGCATCCACATCCTTGAAGTGAGCCATGGTTCGCAGACCAGTGCGCTCATTGAACTTATCGATCTGATCGGTGTCTGCCGATCGGTTGGCGACAACACCTCCCAGCCGCACTTTGTAGTTCTTGGCTTTGGCCTGGATCGCCTGGACGATCCGATTCATCGCAAAGATCGAATCGAAATCATTGGCGGTCACGATTAGGCAGTAGTTCGCATGCTGCAGCGGTGCAGCAAATCCCCCGCAAACCACATCCCCGAGCACATCGAAAATCACCACATCGGTGTCTTCCAGCAGATGGTGCTCCTTAAGGAGTTTCACGGTTTGCCCCGTGACATAGCCACCGCAGCCCGTGCCTGCCGGTGGGCCGCCACTCTCAACGCACTGCACGCCGTTGAATCCGGTGAACACGAAATCCTCGGGCCGTAGCTCTTCGCTGTGGAAGTCCACCTCCTCAAGGATGTCAATCACCGTTGGCACCATCTTGTGCGTGAGCGTGAAGGTGCTGTCATGTTTCGGGTCGCAGCCGATCTGCAGCACCCGTTTGCCCAGTTTTGAGAAGGCGGCTGAAAGATTGGAGGAGGTGGTGGATTTGCCGATCCCGCCCTTGCCGTAAACGGCAATCACCAGGGTCTCCTCCTGGATGTTCAGCGACGGGTCCTGAAGGACCTGCACACTGCCTTCTCCGTCAGCTGGCCGCGTCAGGGTCGTGGTCATGCAGGACCTTTGCAAAAGGGATCAATCTCATTCAACAGCAACACATGCATCCCGGCTGATATTCACCAAGAAATAAAAGATCCTTCATTTCAGAAATGCTTGACCCTCGTATTTTCTTTGGATTGATTAAAAGAAATGAGTGAATTTGCTCATGCCTTGTAGTGGGCTTTTGCGTCATAGAGCGTTTCGCTGCTGATCTCCAGGCGCCCCTCCTGGCGTGCATAGGTTTCGGTGTTTCGGCGCACCTTGCCACGCACAAAGAAGGGAATTTTTTTCAGTTCCGCCTCGCCGTCGGCAGTCCACACCGGGCCTTGCTCTTCATGGCTCATGACCACGGGGGATGGGCTGTGCTCTTCGGCGGCTTGATCTGTCCCGCCGCGATGACCCAGGTGGCTCTGATGTCCGTCCACAAACTCAAAGTCATGGCGGAACATGCCGATCAGATGTTCCTCAAGGCCCATCATCAGCGGATGCACCCAGGCGTCGAAAATCACGTTGGCGCCTTCCCATCCCATCTGAGGGCTGTTGCGAGCAGGAACGTCCTGCACATGCATCGGCGTGCTGATCACGGCGCAAGGGATTCCCAATCGCTTGGCGCTGTGTCGTTCCATCTGGGTTCCAAGCACCAGCTCGGGAGCGGCGTCGGCCATGGCCGCCTCGACCTCCAGATAGTCATCGCTGATCAGGGCTTCAAGGCCAAGCTCCTTGGCAGCCGCTCGGACCGACCGCGCCATCTCGCGGCTGTAGGTGCCAAGGCCAACCACTTTGAATCCAAGCTCCTCACTGCAGATGCGAGCTGCCGCAAGGGCGTGACAGCCGTCGCCAAAAATGAACACCCGCTTACCTGTGAGGTAGGTGGAATCAACGGATTCCGAATACCAGGGAAGCCTTGAACAGCGATAACCTTCCTCTCCTGTGGGTGGATCCATCCCCAGCAGCGTGTGCAACTCCACCAGGAAGTCGTGGGTGGCACCGACGCCGATTGGCACCGTGCGTGTGAAGGGCATTCCGAAGCTGCGTTCAAGCCAGCTGCAGCTCGATTCGGCGATCTCCGGATAGAGGCACACATTCAGATCTGCCTGGGGGATTCGCTGGATATCGCTGACCTCCGCTCCCAGCGGTGCGACCACTCCGACATCGATGCCATGCACGGTGAGCAGTCTCTGGATTTCGAGCACGTCATCACGGCATCGAAATCCCAGCAGGGACGGACCGATCAGATTGACCCGAGGTCGCCGGCCGACGGCCATCCAGGCCTTGGGATCATGCTGCGGCTGATCAGGTACCTGGGGCTTCAGCAGATTGCGCACAAGCTGGTAAAGCGTTTCTGCCGCTCCCCAGTTCTCCTTTTTGCTGTACGCGGGTAGTTCCAGGGTTACAACGGGCATGCTCAGTCCCATGCCCTGAGCCAGGGCGCCCGGTTGATCCTGAATCAGTTCAGCGGTGCAGCTTTCACCCACCAGCAGTGCATCCGGACGGAAACGTTCTGCCGCTTCACGCACTGTGCGCTTCACCAGTTCGGCTGTGTCGCCTCCCAGGTCGCGTGCCTGAAAGGTGGTGTAAGTCACCGGTGGGCGCTGCCCGCGCCGTTCGATCATCGTGAACAGAAGGTCGGCATAGGTGTCACCTTGAGGCGCATGCAGCACGTAGTGCACGCCGCGCATCGAGGCGGCGATGCGCATGGCCCCCACATGCGGTGGTCCTTCGTACGTCCAGAGCGTCAGTTGCATGGGAATCAGGCGTGGATGGAAGGATTCGAGGTCTGTGGATGCAGTGCTGGATGGATGAGTTGCCTCCTGCGTAACGGGCGTGAGAACAATTCGGCCAGATCTCCGGCTTGATCGATGCCGTGGATCGGGCTGAACACGAGTTCGATCGACCATTTGGTGGTGATGCCTTCCGCTTCCAAGGGGTTGGCCAGTCCCATCCCGCACACCACAAGATCCGGGTGCTGATCGCGAACACGGTCGAGCTGCTGCTCCACGTGCTGACCCTCCGTCACGTCGGTGCCCTCCGGCAGCAGTTCCAGTTCCGGCGCCATCTGTTCGCGGTTGAGATAAGGCGTGCCGACCTCCACCAATTCCATGCCGCACTCGCGCTGCAGAAAGCGTGCAAGGGGGATTTCAAGCTGCGATTCCGGCAGCAGCACGATGCGTTTCCCAGTGAGTTCCGCCCTGTGGGGTGCAAGCGCCATGCGCGCTCTCTCTTCCAGAGGATCCAGCACTGCAGCAACCCGATCTCCAGGCAGGTTGAAATCCCTGCAGGCTGTCTCCATCCATCGGCGGCTGCCCTCCGCCCCGAGCGGAAACGGTGAACTCAGCACCTTGGCGCCCCGTTCCTTCAGCAAGCGTGCGGTGTTGCTCAGAAAGGGCTGGGTGAGCAGCACGGTGGTTCCTGGACCCACACCTGGCAATTCCGTGGACTGTCTTGGTGGAAGACTGCACACAGTCTCAATTCCGAGACGGGCGAACAGGTGAACCAAGCGGTCCTCCACCGCATCAGCCAGGGTTCCCGCAAGCAGAAGCTGGCGCTTGTCGGTGCTCGGCAGAAAGGGCACCAGGGCTGACAGGGCGCCGTCCTCTCCCTCTGTGAATGTGGTTTCGATTCCGCTTCCGGAGTAGTTCACCACACGAACCCTGCCTTGTAATTCCTCGTTGAGGCGTTCGGAGGCGCGGGCAAGATCGAGCTTGATCACCTCGCTTGGGCAGGAACCCACGAGGAAGAGAGTGCGGATCTCGGGGCGTCGTGCCAGCAACTCACGAGCCACACGGTCCAGTTCGTCGTGGGCATCAGCCAGGCCTGCCAGGTCTCGTTCATTGAGGATGGCTGTGCCGAATCTGGGCTCAGCAAAGATCATCACGCCCGCTGCGCTCTGGATGAGATGGGCGCAGGTGCGCGACCCCACCACCAGAAAAAAGGCATCGGGCATGCGTCGATGCAGCCAGACGATCGATGTCAGCCCACAGAACACCTCCCGGGGTCCAGATTCCTTACGCAGATTGGCGCCCATCGGGATTCCAGAGCTGTCCTTCCCTTCACCATGACTCCGGATCGGCTCAACGGTGCAAGTGTCTGAAACTCTTTGGGATCGTTTGCGGTCGGAAATGGTGGATCTGGGTACATTTCGACGACCGCCTCAGATCTACTGATGTCTTCTCTGCGTGTTTTCCCTGCCGCTCTTGCGCTGGGCCTGGCACTTGTGGCCTGTCAGTCGGCTGAGAAGAAGGCGGAGAACGATGAGGTGAAGGTCGTTCATGGTGTTGAAGCCGTCTGTGCCGCTCAGGCCGACGTTGACGCTGCCGTGGAGCAGGTCAACGGTCTCACTCCTGATTCCACCGTGGCGGATGCTCAACAGGCGGGAGACAAGCTCAAAGGCGCTCTCTCTGCTCTCAACAAAGCTGAGGGTCAGCTTGAAAAGGCCGAAGTGAAGGAGTATCGAGATCAGGTGGATCTCTTCCGCAAAGCCGTTGCTGAAGTCAGCAAGAACAAGGACCTGACCCTGGCAGAAGCGGCTGAGCAACTGAAGGGCAAGGCTGCTCCGCTGCTCGCGGCGCGTGAACAGCTGGCATCTACAACGGTCTGCATCGATGTTGCCGATGACAGCGCCGATGCCAAGGCGGATGAGAAGCCGAAGTCCTGATCAGTGGGATTCAGAGTCGGCGGCGGAAGCGATCATCAGCGAAGCTGCCGCTGCCACGCCCATCCGAGTTGTCCATCCGGCTCAGGCGCCAGACATTGCGACTGACGCGCCGCGCTGTCAGGCCTCCCCTTTCGACAGATTCCGTGCCTGGTCGAGCCCCGAGTAAATAGGTGACTTCAGTCGTCGTTAAGGGAGCTCCGCTATCCACGGCCAGGGCGGTGAGTTCCAGTCTCTGGCGAAGCTTGCGCACCATGCCGGCATGGCTGCTGTCATCAGTCTCCAGCCAGGGCATCTCGGCCTGGCCTTCGCCGGCAAGACGCTGCATCAGGCTGTAGCTGACCAGACCCAGGGCCTGTTCGGCGTTGAGTTCAGTGGAAAGCTGGCCAGGTTCCTCTGATTTTCGACGGGCGGAAGCCATGGCTCACAGGACGATTGGCCCGAAGTTATCGGCTGTGTGGGGCAGTGCAAGCACCTGCACGCTGTTTGCCGATCGGCATCCGGTAAGATCCGCGCCATGAATCGTCTCGCCGGCTTCGACGCCAGAGAGCGGCGGGTTGGCGGAAGCGCTCTCGTCACTGGTACGGAGGTTAATCCCTCTGTCAGCGGAGCGAGCTGCGTTGTTACGACTGACTCGGAGTCGTCTCGGCTCAGTCGGAAAAACAGTCTTGTGCAGTCAATCGAGCTGCGCACCCATGTGTTTATCGATTCACTGCAGCCACAGTTGGCCGCCTACATGGGAACGGTGAGTCAGGGTTTTTTGCCGATTCCAGGGGATGCCTGCCTATGGATGGAGGTTTCGCCTGGTATGGCTGTTCATCGGGTGACCGACATTGCTTTGAAGGCCAGCAATGTTCGCCTCGGACAGATGGTGGTGGAAAGAGCCTTCGGTTCGATGGCCCTGTATCACCGAGACCAGAGCACAGTGCTCCATTCCGGTGATGTTGTGCTGGAGGCCATTGGCAGCTCGGTTGACCAGCGAACACCCGCTGAGGTGAGTTGGACTGAAGTGATTCGTGCGATCACTCCAGATCATGCTGTCTTGATCAACCGTCAGAACCGGCGTGGTTCGATGATCGAGGCAGGAATGAGCATGTTCATCCTGGAGACCGAGCCTGCTGGTTACGTCTTGATTGCCGCGAATGAAGCGGAGAAGGCATCCAATATCACGCTTGTCGATGTGAAGGCCGTGGGAGCTTTCGGACGTCTCACGCTCGCTGGACGGGAGGGTGATGTGGAGGAGGCCGCGGCTGCAGCCATGCGTGCGATTGATTTGGTGAATCGACGCGCCGCGCGGAGCTGAGCGTTCAGTCCAGGTCCAGTCTTCTGCGCAGACCTGGTGCCAGAGCGCGCGCGGCCTTGCCTCGACTCCCAAGTTTGGACAGCTGGGAGGTGTTCAGTTCTCCATAACTGCAGCCGGCCTCGCGCACCCAGAACAACGATTCAATCCCGCCTCCTGGATAGGCCGGTGCAGACAGAAGCTCACCCCAGCAGATCCCTTCCGCCTGCTCATCGCAGACTCCATCGGGTGAGCAGAGCACCATGGCGCTTCTGAAGCGGGCACTGCGATAAGGCACGTCCGCCATCGCCTGCATGAGCTTGGAGAGTTTTTCCTCATTACTGGAGGCAAGCCGTGCGGTGTAGAGCCCTGGAGCTCCATCGAGGGCATCCACTTCAAGTCCGGAATCATCCGCCAGAGCCCAGCAACCTGTTCTTGCAGCCGCGGCAATGGCCTTGAGCCGTGCATTCTCCAGATACGTACTGCCGGTCTCCTCAACATCCAGATCGGATGGTTGGCGCTGCACCGACACGTTGATTGGGCCAAGCATCGTTTCGATCTCAGCAACCTTCTGTGGATTTCCGCTGGCGATGATCAGCGTGCGCAAAGCGCTGCTCCTGGATTGGAGCACCATTGTGTGTGATCAGGTGTAAGTCTTTTGAGCCTCAGTCGTCACTGGAAACCTGAAGAGGTTGAACATCCCACCCGGAAAAACCGGATTTTCAAATTCCCGTTGTTAACGCTATGGACCTTTTTCGGTCTTGCCACTGCATGTGTTGGCGTGCTGACTTCGGAGCGCACAGTTCTTTAGATCAGTCCCTGACAGGGTGATCAGCAGGGCTTATCAGGTTCACTACGGACAGTGATCCCGAGAAAGCGCATTAGCTCTTGACGGGGCGCCCATTGGCAGAGCAATCTCACCGGCGAACATCCCCCCCCTATTCCCGGTAGGTAATGGCAAACGAAACCATGGGCATCGCTCTCGGCATGATCGAGACACGCGGCCTCGTTCCTGCGATTGAAGCGGCTGACGCCATGACCAAGGCAGCCGAAGTGCGCCTGATCGGTCGTGAGTTCGTCGGTGGCGGTTATGTCACCGTTCTGGTGCGCGGCGAAACCGGTGCTGTGAACGCTGCTGTGCGTGCTGGCGCCGATGCTTGCGAGCGCGTTGGCGACGGCCTCGTTGCTGCTCACATCATTGCCCGCCCCCACCGCGAAGTGGAGCCTGCACTGGGCAACGGCAACTTCCTTGGTCAGAAGGACTGAGTTCGTCTGAACCTCTGAAATTTTGAGGTTTCAACGACTCACCCGCCTTCAACGACTTAACGGAGTTTTCTCATGAGCAAGAAGTACGACGCCGGGGTAAAGGAGTACAGGGACACTTACTGGACTCCTGATTACGTTCCCCTAGACACTGACCTGCTGGCCTGCTTTAAGTGCACCGGCCAGGAAGGTGTGCCCAAGGAAGAGGTTGCCGCTGCTGTGGCTGCTGAATCGTCCACGGGTACATGGTCCACCGTGTGGTCCGAGCTCCTTACCGATCTCGATTTCTACAAGGGCCGCTGCTACCGCATTGAGGATGTCCCTGGAGACAAGGAATCCTTCTATGCCTTCATCGCCTACCCCCTCGATCTGTTCGAAGAGGGTTCCATCACCAACGTTCTGACCTCATTGGTCGGTAACGTCTTCGGCTTCAAGGCTCTGCGTCACCTGCGTCTCGAGGACATTCGCTTCCCGATCGCTTTCATCAAGAGCTGCTACGGCCCCCCGAACGGTATCTGTGTCGAGCGCGACCGGATGAACAAGTACGGCCGTCCTCTGCTGGGTTGCACCATCAAGCCGAAGCTCGGCCTGAGCGGTAAGAACTACGGCCGTGTGGTCTATGAGTGCCTGCGTGGTGGTCTGGACTTCACCAAAGACGACGAGAACATCAACTCCCAGCCTTTCCAGCGTTGGCAGAACCGTTTCGAGTTCGTTGCCGAAGCCATCAAGCTGTCTGAGCAGGAGACCGGCGAGCGCAAGGGTCACTACCTCAACGTGACCGCCAACACTCCCGAGGAGATGTACGAACGCGCTGAGTTCGCCAAGGAACTCGGTATGCCGATCGTGATGCATGACTTCATCACCGGTGGCTTTACTGCCAACACCGGTCTGTCGAAGTGGTGCCGCAAAAACGGCATGTTGCTGCACATTCACCGTGCAATGCACGCGGTGATCGACCGTCATCCCAAGCACGGCATCCACTTCCGCGTTCTCGCCAAGTGTCTGCGTCTGTCTGGTGGTGACCAGCTTCACACCGGCACCGTGGTCGGCAAGCTCGAAGGTGATCGTCAGACCACCCTCGGCTACATCGACCAGCTGCGCGAATCATTCGTGCCTGAAGACCGCAGCCGCGGCAACTTCTTCGATCAGGACTGGGGTTCCATGCCTGGCGTGTTTGCAGTTGCTTCCGGTGGTATCCACGTGTGGCACATGCCTGCACTGGTGGCGATCTTCGGTGACGACTCCGTTCTGCAGTTCGGTGGTGGTACCCACGGTCACCCCTGGGGCTCCGCTGCAGGTGCTGCTGCCAACCGTGTGGCCCTCGAGGCCTGCGTCAAGGCACGCAATGCCGGTCGCGAGATCGAGAAAGAAAGCCGCGACATCCTTATGGAAGCCGGCAAGCACAGCCCTGAGCTGGCGATCGCCCTCGAGACCTGGAAGGAGATCAAGTTCGAGTTCGACACCGTCGACAAGCTCGACGTTCAGAACTGATCGCAACCACGGCCGGTTGATTGAACCGGCCACCTTTTTTACTTACACCCAGGATCCCCATGCCTTTCCAGAGCACCGTGGGTGACTACAAAACAGTCGCCACCCTGGAGACCTTCGGCTTTCTTCCGCCGATGACCCAGGACGAGATCTACGACCAGATCGCCTACATCATTGCCCAGGGTTGGAGCCCGCTCATCGAGCACGTCCATCCCAGCAACTCCATGGCCACCTATTGGTCTTATTGGAAGCTGCCCTTCTTTGGTGAGAAGGACCTCAATGTTGTTGTGAGTGAGCTCGAGGCTTGCCATCGCGCCTACCCCGACCACCACGTGCGCATCGTCGGTTACGACGCTTACACCCAGAGCCAGGGTGCTTGCTTCGTGGTTTTCGAAGGACGCTGATCCTTCGAACCTTTGGTTCCGAGCCCTGATCTGAGTTCAGGGCTCCAGATTTTTTTCGGGAGCATCAGCTCCCAGCTCTTCGACGACTTCACCGGGCGGACATGGCAAGACTTTCCAGTCGAGAACTCGCACTTGAGCGCCGCAAAGCGCTGACGACCTCCGGTAAGAAGGCGTCTGCCGCCGCCGGTGGTAACAACCGCGTGCGCACTGCGACCGATGCTCGTCCCACCCGTACGGAAGTCACGGCAGTGAACGAACCAGCGGTGACTGCTCCTGTAGCGGCAGCTCCCGAACGTGCGGCCTCACTCACTCGGACGCCCGCACGCTCCCACTCCTCAAACGCGAAGGCGCTGCGCAACCCCAGTCGCGATCTGGTTCTGTCCCGTCGTGAAGCCCTGTCTCGCCGCGGCAAGACCGCAGCATCCAGCCGCGACCGCAACCGTGCAGATGTGGCCCGTGAAGCTCCGGCCCCTGCACCGGTTGTTGCTGCTGAAAAAGTTGATCGTCCAGCCGTCACCGTTGAGCTGACATCGCGCTCCGGTGATCGCCGTGCCGGTCTTGAGCGCCGCTCAGTCACCCCAAAGAGGCGTTCCATCGAAAATCCCAGCCGTGCCCTGGTGCTGGCGCGTCGTGATGCCATGTCAAAACATGGCAAAACCGCTGGTAAGCAGCCCACCAGCGCAGCCGCTGTGGCCCGTCAGGCCAATCCTGATCTCTCCAGCCGGGAGATCGCTCAGCAGGTGCGCGAGCTGCGGGCCAAAGCCGGTGCAATCCGCAAGCAGAACGCTGGCGTTACCCGTCCCACCGGACCCAACCGCCACGGTGCCAAGCAGGCTGCCGCCGCTGATGCTCACTGGAAAGTGGGAGAAAGCACGACGCCATCCGGACAGACCGTGACCGGGACCCAGGCCAACCGCTCGGTGAAGACCACCGGTAATGAGGCCAGCACCTGTCGCTCCATCACAGGCACTGAGTACTTGGGCGCTGAGGTCTTCCAGACCTTCTGTCAGCAAGCCCCCGAGCCCACAACACCTGCCAAGGTGAGAGTGACTGCCACCAGTCATGGCAATCGTGTGACCGGTAATGAGGTCGGTCGATCGGGCAAGGTCACTGGCGATGAGCCGGGCACTTGCAAAAGCGTGACAGGCACGGAATACATTTCCGCCAATCAGTCCGCTGCCTACTGCGGTGGGTCCAACCCATCCCCTCGCAAGGTCGGACACAGTCTCACCTTGGAGGGCCGCCCTGTGAGTGGTGTGATGGTTGGACGTTCCGCCAGCGTCACCGGCGATGAAGCCGGAGCGAACCGCAGCCTCACCGGAGATCAGTACCTCGGTTCAGATCCCCTCCCCGATGGTCGCCCAGCCGCAAAGGTCGGTCTGTCCGCCACTCTTTCAGGAACGGGAGTGACAGGCACCTTGGTTGGCCGTTCCTCCCAGGTGACTGGAGATGAGTTCGGATCCTGCCACCGCGTGACCGGTGATCAGTACATCAGCTCTGAGCAGGTCAATTCTTTCTGCGGAGCAAAACCTGACCCCGAGGCCGCCAAGGTCGGTTTCAGCATCACCAACCGCAATCAGGTTGTGAGCGGGACCCGCACGGGCCGTTCCGAGCGTGTCACCGGTGATGAGCCTGGCAGCTGTCAAGCCGTGACCGGAACGCCCTACGCCGGGCTTGAGCAAGCAGGCCAGCATTGCGGAACTCCCGCAGTTCAGGCGATCAGAGAACGCACACCTGTCCGTCCTGGAACACCTTCAGCCGCCATGACCGGCATTCAGCCCGGAGTCGGCGGAGTGATGACCGGCGATCAGCGTGGTGCCTGTGAAGCGGTGACCGGCACTCCCTACGTGGGTGCTGACCAATTGGCTGCAGCCTGTGGTGCAGAGGCTCCGGCCGGCACAGACACCCATGGTCAATCGCCTGAAGGTGCTGCCTGGACCCGTTTCAGCGTCACGTCACCAGCTCGCGCTGCTCAACAGCAGCGTGATGCTCAGGGTTCCGTCACTGGAACGTCCTATGAACAAGGCAATCGAATCACCGGCCCTTTTGACATGGCCGGCGGCAAGGTCACCGGCACCGAGCAGTTCCGCTTCGACAACCGCGATTTTCAGCGCCGGCACTTCCAGCCCACTGTGGCCGTTGTCAGTGAACCTGCTGATGAGCCAACCTCCCGGGTGACGGGTGAGGGCTCCTCCACCAAGGTCACTGGAGATGACTGGGACCGTGGCGAGCATGTCACCGGTACCGAAGGTGCTTCAGCCCGCCGGCGCAACCCCAGCCGTCCTGGTCCCATGGGTGCGATGGCTCCCTTCGAACGCAAGCGAAATGAGCAAGCCGAGTGGCCTGTCTGCCGTGTGACCGGATCCCATGGCAACACCGACAAAGGCTCTCTGATCACCGTCTCTGGCGGCGCAAGGGGCTGATTCGCAAATGGTTCGCTCCATGCCTTCCCGTGGCGGGCGACCTCTTGCGCCCACTGCTCCCACCCGGCGCCAGCTCCAGGCCTCACTGGCTCAAGACACTGCCAATGCTGAAACCTTCTCATCAGGGGAGGTCAGCTCGCCCTCCGGCAGCACAGCACGACAGTCGGCTCTTCTGCGCCGCCAGGCCCTGACGAAATCTGGCAAGGCTGCTTTGCCGAAGGGCGGTTCCGTCTCAGGCGGACGCATCCGTTCCCAGGCTGACCGTCGTCGTCCCACTCCCCAGCAGCCCGGCTGGGTGAAGCGTGGAGAACTTCGAACGTCAGTTGCCGTCAATCTCAGCAGAACATCCCTTCCCTGGTCGGTGGAGTCCCATCCGCTGACCGACCAGTCGGCCAATGAACGCCTCAAGGCTTACGAGCTGGAGGTGAAGGGCCGTTTCGATCGGATTGTGCCTCTGTTGAAGCAGGTCTCTGCTCTGCAGCACGAACAAGACTTCCTGGCCCAGGCTCAGCGGCTGGCCCGCGCCGAATTGGGTTTCGATCTTCCGGATCACATCCTTGAGAAGTCGTGGGTGAGACCTCTCGACATGCGCGCATTGTTTGCATGGTGCGTCTTCCAGTCCCACCAGCTGTTCAGTGAACGTTTTTTCCAGGACGACCCCCTGGAAGCCGCGTCAGGCAGCCGGGCTTCGGAGGAATTCAATGCGTTCCTCCTCGACTGCGGTTTTCATCTGCTGGACGTCACACCCTGCGCCGATGGTCGCCTGGCTCACACAATTGCCTATGCGCTGAGGATCCCTTTCAGTGCTGTGCGCCGGCGCTCCCATGCCGGAGCCATGTTCGATGTTGAGAACACGGTCAATCGCTGGATCAAGACCGAACATCGCCGTTTTCGTGAGCAGGTTCCGAATGAGGCGCATGCGCCAACCCGTTACCTGAAGGTGGTGGCTTATCACTTCAGTTCCCTTGATCCAACGCATCAGGGTTGTGCAGCCCATGGCAGCGACGACGCTCTGGCCGCATCCTCAGGACTTCAGCGTCTGCATGACTTCCGTGAAGCTGTTGAAAACAGCTTCTGCTGTGGTGCTTCTGTCGATTTGCTTCTGATCGGTCTGGACACCGACACCGATGCCATTCGTGTTCATGTGCCTGATCAGGACGGAGAGATCCGACTGGATCAGTGGCTCTGTGCCAGATCGCTTTACGAAAGCACTGCCCCGCTCACGGTGCAGCAGGCCAGGGATGCTGTCCAGGCCGCTGTTCAGACCCATGTGTCATCCGCCCCCGATGAAGGCATGGTGCGGTTCATCACACGATTGCTTGTCAGCAACATCTCCCAGCAGGATTACGTTCGATCGCTTCATCACGGCGCTTATCCCGACGCCGGCCATGCAGAGCGCTTCATCGGTGTCGGCATCGGCTTTAAGGAGGTGCATCTGCGCAACCTCACCTATTTCGCTCACCTCGACACTGTTGAACAAGGCGCTCCTGATCTTGATGTCGGAGTGAAAATCTTCAAGGGACTCAATGTCGCCCGTGATCTGCCAATTCCGGTCGTGGTGCGTTTCGATTATTCAGGCAAGGTGCCCGGTGCGCGGGAGCGTGCCATTGCCGATTGCCATCGAATTCAGAAGGCCATCGATGAGCGTTATTCAGCGCTCGTCAGCGAAGGTCTGCTCCACACGCTTCTCACCATTCGCGACCGTGACCAGCCTCTCCCGGCGGTGGCGGTAGGTTCCACACTCGATCCCGTCCAGCAGGAGGCTCACTGACCATGCTGATTGTCAAGGTCCTGAAGCCGCTCGTTTCAACCAACCGGATTCCGGATTTCGAGCACAAGCATCTCCAGGTGGTTCTGGACGGCAGCACCAAGAAAGTGGCTGTCGATGCAGTCGGGGCCAAGCCCGGCGACTGGGTGATCTGCGTCAGCAGTTCCGCCGCCCGCGAAGCTGCAGGCAGCAAGTCTTACCCCAGTGATCTCACCATCGTGGGCATCATTGACCACTGGGAGCCCGATCCACCCAAACCGTCGTCGGCATCCCCTTCAGCTCCTGCAGCCTCCAAGCCATCCCCCTCCACCAAGCCAGGAGAGAAGACCTGATGGAGATCATGCAGGTGATGGGGACACTGGTCTGCTCTTACCGCCTGGGGGGGTTGGATCACATGCACCTGCGCATTCTCCAGAACAACAAGGGCAAGCAGCTGGTTGCTGTTGACCCTGTCGGAGCGCGAGAGGGCAACTGGGTTTTCACCGCCAGTGGTTCTGCAGCCCGTTTTGCATGTCCCAACAGCTCCGTGCTCACGGATCTGACGATCGGTGGAATCATCGACCACTGGATGCCGGATGGGTAACTGATCGCTTCCCGTCCCTCCATTTCATCCATCAGAACTTTTCCCCATGGCATCCCCAGCTCCCCGTCGTCGCTCTTCCGCAGCCGCTGCTGCAGCTTCGACCACTTCAACGACGGCCAAGGCCTCAGGTCAGGCCTCCGCTGGGGCCGCAACCAGTTCTGCATCCAAAGCGGTTTCCTCGACGGCTGATTCGGCAGCCTCTAAAGCCACTGTGGATGTGACTCCGGTCGCGAGCAGTCGCTCTACAACCACCCGTCGCAGCACCACTGCAAGGTCTGGCTCCAGCCGTGCTGTGGCGGCACGGAGTAGCAGCAGCCGTCGCGCTTCATCGTCTTCAGGCTCATCAGGCTCTGGTCGCGCCTCCAAGTCCGTCGCAGCCTCTCCTGAGCCGTCTGTGCAGGGGGTGGCCCTCGGCATGATTGAAACCCGCGGCATGGTGCCAGCCATCGAGGCTGCCGACGCCATGACGAAGGCTGCCGAAGTGCAGCTGATCAGCCGTGAATATGTCGGTGGCGGCTACGTCACGGTGATGGTGCGCGGTGAGACCGGTGCCGTGAACGCCGCGGTGCGTGCAGGTGCTGATGCTTGTGAGCGTGTGGGCGACGGCCTCGTGGCGGCCCACATCATTGCCCGTCCCCATCAGGAAGTGGAGCCTGCGCTTGTGCCGACCAATGTGCGAAGGCGTAGTTGATCAATAACGTCTCTCTGCATCATTTCGGACTAGATTCCCCGGCCAACACGAACCACAACTGCCCTTCAGGTCTCGTTGCTTTTGACTACAGCTCTTTCGCTGCCTCTTCAGACCGCCTGGTTGATTCCTCTTTATGGATTCGCCGGGATGCTGGTGTCCCTTCCCTGGGCCTTCGGATGGTTCCGTCGAGATGCCCATCGACCTCCGGCGTATCTCAATATCCTGCTAACCCTGCTGGCCGTGGTTCACGGCAGTCTTGTGCTCAGGGAGGTCATGGCCAACGGTCCTGCCTTGATCGGCATGCCCTGGCTGACTGTGGGTGATCTCAATCTTGAGATCAGTTTCAGCCTTTCGCTCACCAATGTTTCCGCTCTTGAGCTGATCACTGGCCTGAGCCTTCTCTCCCAGATCTATTCGCTGGGGTACCTCGACAAGGAATGGGCGCTAGCTCGCTTCTTTGCCCTGCTCGGTTTCTTCGAGGGAGCGATGTCGGGAGTTGTGCTGAGCGATTCGTTATTTCAGAGCTATTTCCTTCTGGAGATGCTCACCCTGTCGACCTATCTGCTGGTGGGCTTCTGGTATGCCCAGCCGTTGGTGGTCACTGCAGCCCGCGACGCGTTTCTAACCAAACGCGTCGGTGACGTGATGTTGTTGATGAGTGTGGTGGCCCTCACCGCCTGGTCAGGCGTTACGAGCTTCGATGATCTCTACAGCTGGTCGGCCCAGGACACCCTGACGCCATTGGCTGCAACTCTGCTCGGTCTTGGACTGGTGGCAGGACCAACCGGCAAGTGTGCCCAGTTCCCCATGCACCTCTGGCTTGATGAGGCCATGGAGGGTCCGAACCCTGCCTCGATTCTGCGCAATTCCGTTGTGGTGACCTGTGGAGCGATCGTGCTGCTCAAGGTCATGCCCCTGTTGCAGCACGCGCCTGTGACTCTCGTGGTGCTTCAGGTGATTGGCACGATCAGCGCCGTCGGCGGTTCCCTTGTTTCGATTGCCCAGGTTGATATCAAGCGCACGCTGTCGTACTCCACGACGGCTTATCTCGGTCTGGTGTTCATTGCCATTTCTCTGCAGGTGCCCGTGCTGGCATTGCTGCTGCTCTATGCCCACGCCGTGTCGAAGGCTCTCCTGTCGATGAGTGTCGGTGGGGTGATCGCCTCGACCAATTGTCAGGACATCACCGAGCTCGGCGGTTTGGCCAGTCGTATGCCCGCCACGACAGGCGCCTTTCTGGTTGGTGGCGCTGGGCTCGTTGGATTGCTTCCACTCGGTGGATTCCTCTGCCTTGCCCAAGCTGTGGAGTTGGTCGGAGCCAGAGCTGTGGTGTTCGTGCCGGTATTTCTGATCACCAATGCCCTCACAGCGTTGAACCTCACCCGGGTGTTCCGCCTGGTGTTCCTTGGTCCATCACTTGCCAAGACCCGTCGAGCCGCTGAGATCAACTGGCAGATGGCGCTGCCGATGGTGGCTCTCACCGTGATCGTTGTGCTGACGCCGTTCCTGCTGATCCGTCTGGAATCCCTCGATGGTCTGCTGGCCTTCCCCTTCTGGGCGGCTGCTCTGGTGGTGTCGAGTGGTGCTGCCGGGTTGATTGTCGGGGCTCTCGTTCCGCTCAACAAAGCCTGGTCACGCTCGCTCAATCCGATTCTTCGCTGGTTTCAGGATCTGCTCGCCTACGACTTCTACACCGAGCGTTTTTACCGAGTCACCATTGTCAATGTGGTGGCCACCTTCTCGCAGCTCGCCGGCTGGTTTGACCGCAATGTCGTCGATGGCGTGCTGCATGGTTTGGCACGCTTCTCCCTGTCGAGTGCCGAAGGCCTGAAGCTGAGCATCAGTGGTCAGACCCAGTCGTATGTGCTCACCGTGATCGGCGCCATCGTGCTGCTGCTCATGTCTCTGAGCTGGGTTCTGCAGTGAGGTCATCATGCTGACGATTCTTCTTCTGATCCCCTTCCTGGGCGCATTGTTGATCTGTGTTCTGCCGGATGCAGACAGTTCCGATAATTCTGAGAGTGTCGGTCGCAGTCGGACCTTCACCCTGGTCACCCTCGCGGTCCAGTGCCTGCTCAGTTTTGGTCTGCTGATCCCCTTTTCGGCTGTCGAGCCCGGCCAGCAGCTGATGGAGATTCTTCCCTGGCTTCCGCAGATGGGCCTGGAATTCAGCCTCGGAGTTGATGGTCTGTCGCTCCCGCTGGTGCTGATGAATGGGGTGCTCTGCCTCGTGGCAGCAGCTGCCTCGCGCTCAGTTGAGAATCGCCCCCGCGTGTATTTCGCCCTTCTGCTGGTGATCAGTGGAGCTGTGAATGGAGCCTTTCTTGCTCAGAACCTTCTGCTCTTCTTCCTGTTCTATGAACTGGAACTGATTCCTCTCTGGCTGCTCATCGCCATCTGGGGTGGCGCCAACAGGGCCTATGCCTCCACCAAGTTCTTGATTGTCACCGCCGTGTCCGGCGTGCTGATTCTGGCGGCCTTCCTGGGGATCGCCTTAGTCACGGGAAGCGTTGATTTCGGAATTCGCCCGATCCTCACGACTCAGATGGGATTGACCAGCCAGCTGGTCCTGATGACCTGTCTGCTGATCGGCTTCGGGATCAAGATTCCCCTTTTCCCTTTCCACACCTGGCTTCCAGATGCGCACACCGAGGCGTCCACGCCAGTTTCAGTACTGCTGGCCGGGGTCTTGCTCAAGCTGGGCACCTATGGCCTTCTGCGTTTCTGCCTCGGCCTTTTCCCGGAGGCCTGGTCCGTGGCCGCTCCATGGCTGGCTGGCTGGGCTGCCGTTTCAGTGCTGTATGGATCGCTGGCAGCCATTGCCCAGACCGATATGAAGCGGATGGTGGCCTACAGCTCCGTGGGCCATATGGGCTATGTGTTGCTCGCCGCCGCTGCGGCCACCCCCCTCGCGCTGATTGGTGCTCTGTTTCAGATGGTCAGTCACGGTTTGATCTCAGCGGTTCTCTTCCTTGCGGTGGGTGTCGTTTATGAACGCACCGGCACCCGTGATCTGAATGTGCTGAGGGGGCTGCTGAATCCTCAGCGTGGTCTGCCACTCACTGGCACTCTGATGATCATCGGTGTCATGGCCAGTGCAGGCATCCCCGGCATGGCCGGCTTCATTTCCGAGTTCCTGGTGTTCAAGGGCAGTTTCGAAATGTTCCCTGTGGCCACCCTTCTGTCCATGGTCGGTTCAGGTCTCACAGCTGTGTACTTCTTGCTGCTGGTGAACCGTGCCTTCTTCGGTCGTCTTGCGGTGGCTCCCGGCGCCAATCAGAATCCAAAGATTCTCAATCAGGTTCCTTTCGCTCAGCAGATTCCTGCTCTTTCGATGTCTTTGCTGATCCTTCTGCTTGGTGTCGTTCCCAATCTGCTCGTGGGCCTGAGCCAGCCAGCCACCGCCCAGCTCAGTGAACTCGCCACACTGGTCCAGCCTGGAGGGCTCTCATGACCACCACTGCCCGACCTCAAGCCACTGAACCCACGCTCCCCGATCAGGAGGAACTGATCAGGCGCCTGCTCTCGGATACACCGCTTCTTGCTGACACCCCTGATCATCTGCTGCAGGTGGTCAACGTGCTGGAGAGCTATGGCCTCGTGCTGGATGCCTACAGCTGCAACCTGGTTCATCAGGGTAAGACCCAGCTTCTCAACCCGTTCCCGGTGTTCCGCTTCTTTCACGAAGGGTTGACTGCCAAGCGCCTCTGGGAGCACCTGATGGGCGACCGCATCAATTTCGAATATGCCGAGTACTGCCAGAAGGCGATGTTCTGGCATGGCACCGGTGGGATGGATGCCTATTTCGATTCAGAGCCCTTCCAGGATGTATGCCGCCGCGTGATTGCCCTGCGCTCCAAGCGGGATCCGCTTCTGCGTTTGGTGAACACCCTCTATCCGGGATTCGCGCCGGAGGCGATCCGGTCAATGACGACGATCTATGCGCTCGGCCTGTTCTGGCGGGTGATGAGTGACATCTTCATCGATCTGGCACGCCGCTATCGCATCGGGGAAGTGGCCTGTGTGCTGGATGTGGTTCACCACATCCGTGATGGTCTGGTGACGGCCGCAGGTAATCCCATCACCTACGAGGTCATGGTGGGCGGAGAGTCCGTCTGGATTCTCCCCCCAGAAGCTGGTCTCACCTTCCTAGTGGATGTTGCAGTTCCCTATGTGGAGGCGGTGTTCTTTCGAGGGATGCCATTTCTGGGAACGGTGTCGTACAACGCTCAGGCTCGCCAGATCGCGGCCGACCAGAGCCTGTTCAAATACGGAGCTCTTTACGCCGATCCTTTGCCGAGTATGGGAGCTGGAATTCCTCCCAGCCTGTGCATGTCGGATATGTACCGGAACCTTCCCGAGGAGCTCAGCCGCTGGTACGACCATCACGGTCGTGCCCAGGCGGATGCCCATGTTCAGATCTGCATCAGCTTCCAGAAGTCGATGTTCTGTGTCACCAACGCAGCGATCGCCGGCACGATGCCCAATCCTCTCGATACCCAGGATCCGGAGCAGCAGGCAGCCAACCATGCCTATGCGTCTGCTTGGTCAGAACGCCTGATGGGCTGCCAGCGGGTGGCTCTCCTTTAGGTTTCGGAGAAGCCTCGAGGTTGTTGATGGCAGCTTGGAACGAACGCAAGCGACCGGTCTGTCTGGAGAAGCGATTCGAGTTCGAGAGCTATAGCTCAACCCGTGATTTTCTTGATCGGCTCGGTGAATTCAGTGAACTGAGCAAGCGTTATCCCGACATCAGCTTTGGGAAAACCTATGTGAACATCACTTTGCGCCCTGATGAGGACGCGGAGGATGCGAGCCTTAGCGATTCAGATCACGCCTTCGCCGCGGCGATTGATGGACTCATCGATTGATCTTGAGGCCAGTTTTATTGCTTCGGGAGTCGGAGAGGTCCTCGAGCACTTAGACACCGAGCTGATCGGTCTGCTGCCGGTCAAAACCAGAATCCGTGAGATCGCCGCTTTGCTGTTGGTGGACCAGGCTCGTCAGTCCCTGGATCTGCTCAGCAAAGCGCCCAGCCTGCACATGTCGTTCACCGGTCAACCAGGAACCGGAAAAACAACTGTTGCGCAGAAGATGTCGCAGATTCTTCATCGCCTCGGCTACCTGCGCAAAGGCCATGTGATCACCGTCACCAGAGATGACCTTGTTGGTCAATATGTGGGGCACACGGCCCCGAAAACCAAAGAGATGATCAAACGCGCCCAGGGAGGCGTCCTGTTCATTGACGAGGCTTACTACCTCTACAAACCGGGAAATGAGAGAGATTATGGAGCTGAAGCGATTGAGATTCTTCTGCAGGAGATGGAGAGTCAGCGCAATGATCTTGTGGTGATCTTTGCCGGTTACAAAGATCGGATGACAGCGTTTTATCAATCCAATCCAGGACTTTCCTCAAGGGTTGCTCACCACATCGACTTCCCTGATTACAGCCAGTGTGAATTGATGGCGATTGCTCAACTGTTGCTGGAACAACAGCAGTATCAATTCAGCGAAGCAGCCGTTGAAGCTTTTGAGAGCTACATCAGCAGGCGGCGTCAATTGCCGTTCTTCGCTAATGCACGTTCAATCCGCAATGCCCTCGATCGTCTGCGACTGCGGCATGCCAACCGCTTGTTCTCTCGCCGCGGTCAACCTCTCAGTCGTGAAGCCTTGATCACGATCGAAGCTGAGGATGTGTTTGCCAGTCGTGTGTTCCAGGGGGAAGTGGAGGGAGCCGATCCTTCCAAGCCACTGACCGACGGAGCCGTCTGAGCACTGCTCACCTCGGAGTGGGCTGCTCAAGATCTCTCTTGATCAATGCCATCAGGTAGGAGGGTGCCTTGTAACGCCCTGGAAGGCAGCGGTTCAGCGTCTCCAGATGGCCCCAGCACACGGTTTTTTCGATGTCCTTGACTTCTCGACCTTCCTTGAGCAGCCGTCTTAACGCCTTGCAGTACAGGGGATAGCCCGCTTCCAGTTCGCCGATGGTCAGCTTGGCCTGGGCCATGAAGGTCGCTCGGTGCATCTCTTAACTTATGAAACCGCGGGATCGCTTCATCCAAGCCAGGCGATGCAGTCGATCTCCACCTTGGAGCCCTTGGGCAGTGCTGCGACCTGAACGCAGGCCCTGGCAGGGCTCACACCGCTTCCGAACATTTCGGCATAGATCGCATTAACCGCCTGAAAATCGGCGAGATCGACCAGATACACCGTGGTCCGCACGACCTTGGCGGCCTCAGTTCCTGCAGCGCTCAGAACGGCCTTCAGATTGCGCAGCACTTGCCTTGTTTCAGCTTCCACATCGCCGCCACCCACCATTGCTCCGGTGGCTGGGTCAAGAGGGATCTGGCCAGAGCAATAGAGCCATCCGCCAGCCTGCACGGCCTGGTTGTATGGCCCGACCGGAGCAGGTGCGTCAGGTGTGGTGACGGCTTGATGGGTGGTGGTTGACATCAAGAGGGATCACAATGGGGCTGCATTTTCGCGCTTCGTGTCGATGGAGTCCCCTCCGGTGGAGATCGACGGTCTCTGGCACAGCTATGACGCTTCTGGAGCGGAGTGGACTCTTCAGGACATCAATCTCAGCCTGCAGGGCGGTGAACTCGTGGGGTTGCTGGGCCCCTCCGGCTGCGGCAAGACCACCCTTCTGAGATTGATCGCCGGTTTTGAAAGACCAATCCGCGGCAGCATTCGCCTTCATGGCCGCGAGGTGGCCAGCCCTCAGCGCTCGCTGGCCGCCGAACGCCGTGGAGTGGGCATGGTGTTTCAGGACTATGCCCTGTTCCCTCACCTGAATGCCTGGGCCAACACCTGTTTTGGTCTTCGCGGCGGGCAGGACACAGGGCGGGCGACCTGGCTGCTGGAGCTGCTGGGCCTGGAACGGTTGAAAGAGCGATATCCCCATGAGCTTTCCGGCGGTCAGCGTCAACGCCTGGCGTTAGCGAGAGCTCTGGCACCGGCGCCATCGGTGGTGCTGCTTGATGAACCCTTCTCCAACCTGGACGTGGAGGTTCGGCTGCGCCTGCGCAGTGAACTGCCATCTGTTCTCAGTGCCTGCAACGCCAGCGGTGTGTTGGTCACCCATGACCCGGAGGAAGCCCTGGCCATTTGCAGTCGGGTGGCTGTGCTGCGCGACGGACGGCTGCATCAGTGCGCCAGCCCGAAGGAGCTGGTGGAATCACCGGCAACTCCTTTCGTCGGCAGCTTTGTGCTTCAGCGCAATGTTCTGCCGGTTTGGAACGATGCTGCCGGCGGTTGTCTGCGCTGCCCTCTGGGTGATCTGGAGAGACCTGGCGACCTTCAGGCCGATGCCCTGCCAGAGGAGGCAACTGTTTTGGTCGCTCCCGAAGCCATCGCGCTGCTGGAGGATGCCAACGGTGAGGATCAGGTTGTGGGGCGCGAGTTCCTTGGCCACAGCTGGATGTACAGGGTGAAGAGCGGTGACCGGCAGCTGCGGCTGCTGAGACCGCTTTCCGAGGACTATGTACGCGGCCAGACCTGTCGTCTGCGTCTTCAGCCCGGTTCATCGGTTTTGCTGCACCCTCAGCGACGCGCCCTGCTGACCCGAGCCAGTTGATCTCTGTTCAGCCGCTCCAGCTGTCCTTGTGAAGCCTGAGTTCACGCAGCTCTTGCACTGAACATGCTCGCAAAAACAGGTTGGTGCGCCGCTCCTCACCCATGGTGCTGGGCAGGGACAGACTTCCACGGCTGCGCAGGTCTTGGACTGTGCTCAGGCGTGCGGCGATGGCCTGATCATCTGGTCTGAGGGCATGGGCCCAGCGCAGGTTGCCTTCGGTGTACTCGTGAGCGCAATGAACGATGGTGTCGTCCGGGAGATCTTGCAGGCGTTTGAGGGCCAGATGCATGTCTTCGGCTGATCCTTCGAATAGGCGTCCGCAGCCTGCCCCGAACAGGGTGTCGCCACAGAACAGCACTGGCGTCGGAAGCTCCGGTGAGCACCCCTGGGGTAGGACATAAGCCAGATGCGCCCGGGTATGGGCTCGCACGTCGATCACTGAAATGGGCTGTCCGAGCAGCTCGAGCTGCATGCCCGGCTCGACCGACACCGTCTGGAAAGGAATCCGCTCCTGATCGGCTGCTGCTGCGATCACCGCAGCTGAAGGCCATTGCCGCAACAGATCGGGTGTGCCGCCGATGTGGTCTGCATGGTGATGGGTCTGCAGGACGGCGGCGAGCTCTAGCTTTCGATCCACCAGCCATTGCCTCACTGGTTCGGCGACAGCGGGATCGACGACGACCGCCTCGCGTCCCCTTGCCCAGATCCAGACGACGTTGTCCTGCAGGACTGGCAGTGGCTTGATTCCGTCGCTCTGACAGGGGTGGCCCATCGTTAAAGTTTTGGGCGATGCAAGCTTCCATGATCACCGTTGCACTGGCCAAGGGCGCGCTGCTGCGGGAGTCCGTGGAACGTTTCAAGCTTGCCGGTCTTGATTTTTCGGCGGTCTTGGATCCCGACAACCGCCAGCTGATGGTGCCTTCGGTCTGTGGCCGGGCCAGAGCTCTGCTGGTCCGGAACGGTGATGTGCCGGTTTACGTGGCTTATGGGCAAGCCCAGCTCGGTGTGGTTGGTTACGACGTGCTGCGCGAGCACCAGATGCCTGTGGCGCACCTCGTCGATCTTGGCTTCGGCGGCTGTCGTATGTCCGTTGCCGTCAAGTCGAGCAGTGGTTACCAGAGACCCACCGACCTGCCGCCGCATTGCCGTGTGGCCAGCAAATTCACCCGTTGTGCCAGGCAGTATTTCGATTCCATCGATCTCCCGGTTGAGCTGGTGCACCTCACAGGATCCGTGGAGCTTGGTCCAATCACAGGAATCGCCGAAGCAATTGTCGACCTGGTCGCCACAGGACGAACCCTCAGGGATAACGGTTTGGTGGCGATTGAAGACCTCTTCCACACCACAGCCCGACTCGTGGGCCATCCGCTTTCGCTGCGCTTGGATCAGGGAGAGCTGCAACAGGTGATTGAGGCGATGGATGCTCCCAAGAGAGAGATGGTGAGCACGACCTGATGGCCGGTTCCGATCTTCAGCGCATCAGTCGACTGGGGCGCTACCTCGGACGCGACCGTCGTCGTCTGCTGCTCACCCTGATTCTGCTGATTCCGGTGGCGCTCGCCGGCGCGATTCAGCCGCTGCTTGTCGGTCAGGCCATCTCGATTCTGCGCACCGTCTCCGGTGCCACCAACGAGGCGGTCGCTCCGATCCTGCAGCCCCTCGACAGCACCCTGGCCCTGCGGCTGATCATTGGTGCTCTGCTGATTTCTGTGCTGGTGCGTCTGGCTCTACAGGGGGTGCAGAGCTACAACATCCAATCCGTCGGGCAGCGACTCACAGCCAGAATTCGCCGTGATCTGTTCGCCCATGCGATGGATCTTTCCCTGCGGTTCCATGACCGCATGCCGGTAGGCAAGTTGCTCACGCGCCTCACCAGTGATGTTGATGCACTGGCTGAGGTGTTTGGCAGCGGGGCTGTTGGCGTTCTTGGTGATCTGGTCACGCTCACCGTGATTGCGGTGACCATGTTGTTGATCGAATGGCGACTCGGGCTGCTCTTGCTCGTGTCTCAGGTTCCGGTGACCCTGGTCGTGCTCTGGTTGCAGGGGCGCTACCGCAAAGCCAACTATCGGGTGCGTGAGGAGCTGTCGCAGCTGAATGCAGATTTTCAGGAAAATCTGCAAGGTCTGGACGTGGTTCAGATGTTTCGCCGTGAAGCCTTCAACGGTGACCGTTTCCAACGCACCGGCCTGGCCTATCGCGAGGCGGTGAATGGAACGATTTTGTTTGACAGCAGCATCTCCGCATTCCTGGAGTGGGTTTCCCTCGGAGCGGTGGCGATTGTGCTGGCTCTGGGGGGCTGGATGGTCACCTCCGGGGCAATGGGGCTGGGCATCCTCACAACGTTCATCCTCTATTCACAGCGGCTGTTTGATCCGCTGAGGCAGATGGCCGAGCGCTTTACCCAGATTCAGGGTGGCTTGACCGCGGTTGAGCGCATCGGAGAACTGCTCGAGGAGCCACTGGAAATTCGAGATCACACCCTTGCGGGCCCTGGCAACACCAAGGAATCGCCTATTGAAACCTTGCCTGCTCCGCGGCAGGTGATGCCGTCAGCCCGCGGCGAAGTCGTGTTTGAAGGTGTTCATTTCGCCTATCGACCTGATGAGCCGATTCTTCAGGATCTGAGCTTCAGGCTTGCGCCCGGTGAGCATGTGGCGTTGGTGGGCCCCACCGGTTCCGGAAAGACCACGGTGATCCGCTTGCTCTGCAGGCTTTATGAGCCCCAGCAGGGCCGGATTCTTCTCGATGGACGCGACATCCGCAGCCTTTCTCTGGCGGATCTCCGTCGCCAGCTGGGGGTGGTTCTCCAGGACACCTTTCTGTTCAGTGGCAGCGTCGGTGACAACCTCCGACTCGACCGGGAGATCGATGACAAGCAGCTCAAGGAGGTTTGCAGAGATCTCGGCCTCAGCTCACTGCTGGGCCGGCTTCCTCAAGGGCTGGACACGGAGCTGCGCGAGCGCGGTGGCAACCTCAGCTCTGGAGAACGTCAACTGCTTGCTGTGGCTCGGGTGGCGATTCGCAATCCCAATGTGCTTGTGATGGATGAGGCCACCGCCTTCATGGATCCTTCCACGGAAGCCACCTTGCAAAGAGATCTCGACCGCTTGCTGGAACGCCGAACCGCCGTGGTGATTGCGCACCGTCTGGCCACCGTTGAGGCCGCCGATCGGATCCTCGTTCTGCGTCGTGGCCGTTTGATCGAGCAGGGAACCCATCTGCAGTTGCGCGCTCAGGGCGGTCTCTATGCCGAACTCGCCGAGCTTCAGGAACGGGGTCTTGCCAGGCTCTGAGCCTCAATCCAGCTGGACAGGATGTCGCTCAGAATCTCCGGCTTCTCTTGCATCGGCAGGTGGCCACAGCCAGCGATCTGGCGATAGTCATGCCCAGGGCTGTAAGCCGCCAGATGGCGCACATAGCCAGGTTCCATCACCTGATCGTTGTCGCCACTGATCCAGAGGCTGTCGACGGCTAGGTCAGACACCAATCCAGGCAGCTCTCGAACCGCGCCCCGGCTGGTGCTGTTCACCAGCAGTCCGCGGGCAGCCCGCCGCTCGGCCTTGAACGGTCCAAGGGTTCCAAGGGGTGCTGGTAGCTGAGCCAGGCCATCGGGAAGCAGCTCCAGAATCAACTTCCCGAAGCCGCGCAGTCGACGAAAGGGCCGTGGCTGATAGATCCCTCCCCCTGCTGCCAGCAGAACAACGCCCAATAAATCGGTCTGTTTCTGTCGTCGCAGATGTGCTTCGGCATGCAGCACCACGCTGCCGCCGAGTGAGTGGCCCAACAGCACGAAGGGTCGTCCCTTCGCTCTGTGAATGGCGTCGTCCGCCAGCCAGCGGCCGTAGGCCGACAAGTTGGGAAGCAGTCCTGAAGGGCGCTCCGCATCCCCGAAGCCAGGTAGATCGGGGCACCAGAGCTCAATCTCTGGATGGCGTTCTTTCCAGCATGCGGCAAGAGGCGACCAGACCTGCTTGCTCAAAAGCCAGCCATGAACAGCTATCAGCAGTTGACTTGCAGGCATCTGTGCAGAACTTGCTCATCCACCTTGCCGCCTTCCGCACCTTCCGTGCGCCAGGATCGTGACAATGCAGCATCGTCAGTGATCGACGACCCTTCCCTTACGCCAGAGACACTGCAAGTGATTTATGGCGATCAGGCGAAGCTGTGTGCGACCCCTGCCAGCCAGCTCACTCTGGTGTTCAGCCAGCACCGACCCTTTGATTTGGTGGAGTTGGAGCAGCTTCTGGAAGCGGTGGGCTGGAGCCGGCGACCTGTCCGACGGGTTCGCAAGGCTCTCGACAACAGCCTGATCCGGGTTGGTCTCTGGCGCCACGATGCCCGGATCCCACGTTTGGTGGGTTTTGCGCGCTGCACAGGCGACGGGGTGCTCGAAGCGACTATCTGGGATGTTGCTGTTCACCCCCTGTACCAGGGCTCCGGTCTCGGCAGTCAGCTGATGGATTACATCCTCGATGCTCTGCGCGCTCTTGGGACTGAACGCGCCACCTTGTTCGCCGACCCAGGGGTCCTGCCTTTCTATCAACGTCTGGGCTGGGACCTTGAGCCCAATGGTCATCGCTGCGGTTTCTGGTACGCGAACTGAGTGCCGTAGTAATCCTCGGCTAGCCGCTCCGCAGACTCGCCCTGCTTCCAGCGCCGACGCAGCCATGCATTACGCCAGCTGCGCCGTAGGACTCCGTCGTCTTGCCAACGTCGGCCATCGGTGGTCAGTGGCAGGCCTATCCGCTTGAGATCAGCGATGCGGCTCAGGCGCTCCACCAGATCCAGATCCTCCATCAGCGGCAGCTCGGCAAAGCCGCCGCAACGGTGATAAAGCTCTCGATGCAGCAGCAGCCCTTGATCACCGTAGGGACGCTGTAGCCAGCGACTGCGCAAGGCCACAGCCTGCTCCAGCAGACGTCGCGACGCAGTGGAGGGAGCAATTCGAAAATCGAAATACCAGGCGTTAGCTGCTGCGGCAGAGGTTTGCAGTAGCGGGCTGACCCCCCTGAACCATTGAAGGGGAAGACGACTATCTGCATGCAAGAACAGCAACCAGTCGCCATGGGCCTGAGCCGCTGCGGCGCGCAGTTGACGGCCACGGCCAGCGGGATGAATTTTGATCAGATGAGCACCGGCCAAGCCTGCGATCTCCGATGTGGCATCGCTGCTCCCCCCATCCGCTAGCAGAATCTGCAGTCCGCTCCCAACGCACTGCAAGTCCGCCAGCAGCAACGGCAGCCGTTCTGCCTCATTGAGGCAGGGGATGACCACGCTCAGAGCTTCTTGCCTGGTCATGCCAGCCATCCCTCAAGATCCTCGAGCTGGTCGATGTCATTGCGTATGTCGAGCTGTGCCGCCTTCAGACCGCGCTGGCAGGCTCGCTGCCAAGTGAGGCCAAAGACCTGGTCGCTACCCCACGGGATCGAATGAAAGGGCCAGCGGGGTGCTCCTGGTGCCGTTGCCGACAGACCGAACAGCCAGTAGCCACCATCCCGTGATGGTCCGATCACCAGTGGTGACTGGCGAAGAAGCTCGATAGCCCTGATCAGATCTCTTGCGGCCAGGTCGGGAAGATCCGTGCCGATCAGGATCACCGGAGCCGCAGGGTCAGTGGAACGTGCCCTCAACACCTCCCTGCGCATGCGGTTGCCAAGATCTCCTCTTCCCTGTGCGCTGATGCTGGCCTCAGGAATCGAGGCGAGCCAGCGACGGCAGGCTCTTGAGCCGGCACCGCTGATGGCGATGTGCAATCTGAGCGTTCCATCTCTGGCAAGACCTTGGGCCACTGCCAGGGTGTGAGCGATCAGCCGCGCCTGGATCCCTGCAGCCTGCGAAGACCCCAGCGTGCTTGCAAGGCGACGTTTGCAACGCCCGCTGGCAGGCCAGCGGGTCATCACCACCAGGATGGGCTCGGTCATCGGGTCAGCCCGCCAAGGATTACTGCTGCCGCGGGAGTTCCTCAGGTTTCACCATCAGCTCGAGGCTTTCGCCATCGCGCTCAACAATGATGGGCATGGCCTGGCCGACACGGCCCCGGTCGACTGCCAGCTGCACCTGGGAAGGATCCTGCACTTTGGTGCCGTTCACTTCACGGATCAGGTCGCAGGGGCGGAATCCGCCCTCTGCAGCAGGGCTGTTCTCCACCACTTCGATCACCACCACGCCGTTCAATTCAGGCACCGTGCACAGATTGCTGTTGGCCGCGGCATTGATCTCCTTAGCGAGCTGGGGTGTGAGGCTCTGGAGACGGACGCCAATGAAGGGGTGAGACGCCTGGCCGGTACTGATGATCTGCTGCGCGATTCGCTTGGCCAGATTGATCGGGATGGCAAAACTCAAGCCGGCTCCGGGGGCCTTTTTGATGGCGGTGTTGATGCCGATCACCTGACCAGCGGCGTTGATCAGCGGCCCGCCGCTGTTGCCCGGATTAACGGCAGCATCGGTCTGGATATAGGGCACTCTCTGCCCCTCTCCGATGGCATTGGTGCGATCCACGGCGCTGATGATCCCAGCTGTCACCGTGTTGTTGAGGCCAAGGGGATTGCCGATGGCGATGGCCCATTCCCCGGGCTTGAGATTGTTGGAATTGCCGAGGGGAGCGACCGGCAGTTTGTCGGCAACCACCCGCACCACAGCGATGTCCGTGAGTGCGTCACTGCCAAGAACGCGACCGCTGAAGCTGCGACCGTCGGGCAGTGTCACTGAGACCTGGTCCGCGCCCTCCACAACGTGTGCGTTCGTGAAGATCAGCCCGTCAGAACGCGTGATGAATCCGGATCCCTGACCCGCCTGTTGCTGGATCGGTGCTCTGCCGCCGAAGAGGTTGCCAAGCGGGTTCACGACACGTTTCACCGTATCGATTCGCACCACTGAGGGACCGACCCGATCCACCGCTTCAACAATGATGTTTTTCCCCGGTTGAAGGGGGGCTGAGCGGGGGCCATCGCTGACCTCCGGTAAGGGGTCGCTGGCAGGGGCCTGATCCAGTCCGATGCGTTGCTTCCAGGCGGTTCCGCAGCCGCTGAGACTGGAGCCGATGAGGCCGACGCCGATGAGCGTGAGTGCGCGCTGCAGTGGACGCTGGATGGCGGAGGCCATGAAGATCTGTGATGTCGTCAGCACCTCATTAAAGACGGACCGATCGGCCTGGAGTGCGTAGATTCAGCCACCGTGATTCGGAGGGTGTAGTGCTGACGGGCAGTGAGCTTTGGAGCAAGGTTCAGCAGGCCCTTCAGAGCAACCTCAGCAAGCCGACCTTCGAGACCTGGATCCGCCCTGCCCAGTGCAGTGGATTCAGGGAGGGGACTCTGATATTGCTGGCGCCCAACAGCTTTGCCAGTAACTGGTTGCGCAAGAACTACGCGAGCACCATCGCGGACGTGGCTGGTGAAATCATTGGTCAGCCTGTGACGGTGTCGGTTCTGGCGCGTGATGCCGAGGACCTCCAGGCAGGTTCGGCAGCTGAAGCTGTCACGGCTGCAGCTTCAGCTGCAGCGGTGCCGGCTCCTTTAGCGCCCCCAACCCCAGTGAAGAAGGCGCCCCGACGTCTGCCCGGGCTGAACATGCGGTATGTGTTCAACCGATTTGTCGTGGGGCCTAACAGCCGCATGGCCCATGCCGCTGCCCTCGCTGTCGCTGAGGCCCCGGGTCGCGAATTCAATCCGCTGTTCATCTGTGGAGGGGTCGGCCTCGGTAAGACCCACCTCATGCAGGCCATCGGCCATTACCGCCTCGAGATCGATCCTGAGGCCAAGGTGTTCTATGTCTCCACTGAGACCTTCACCAACGACCTGATCGTGGCGATCCGCAAAGACGGCATGCAGGCCTTTCGCGATCGTTACCGGGCCGCTGATCTCATCCTTGTTGATGACATTCAGTTCATCGAGGGAAAGGAATACACGCAGGAAGAGTTCTTCCATACCTTCAACGCGCTGCATGAGGCAGGTCGACAGATTGTGATCGCGAGCGATCGTCCCCCTAGCCAGATCCCTCGACTGCAGGAACGTCTGATCTCGCGCTTCTCCATGGGTTTGATCGCTGATATTCAGGCTCCGGACCTGGAGACGCGCATGGCGATTCTTCAGAAAAAGGCCGAACAGGAACGTGTTGCCTTGCCGAGAGATCTGATTCAGTACATCTCTGGCCGTTTCACCTCCAACATCCGTGAGCTGGAGGGAGCGCTCACGAGGGCGGTCGCCTTTTCCTCGATCACAGGGATGCCGATGACCGTTGAATCGGTTGCTCCCATGCTGGATCCCAGCGGCCAGGGTGTTGACGTCACACCTCAGCAGGTGATCGACAAGGTGTCAGAGGTCTTCGGGGTGACTGCGGATGACATGCGCAGCAGCAGTCGTCGCCGGGCCGTCAGTCAGGCCCGACAGGTGGGCATGTTCCTGATGCGTCAGGGCACCGGCCTTAGCCTGCCGCGCATCGGTGAAACCTTCGGCGGTAAGGATCACACCACGGTGATGTACGCCATTGAGCAGGTGGAAAAAAAGCTCGGCACTGATCCACAGCTGGCCAGTCAGGTGCAGAGGGTGCGTGATTTGCTTCAGATCGATTCACGCCGCAAGCGCTGACTGTGGCTTGAGGAAACGCCTGCATGCGAGACCATGTCGATCGCATCGGCTGAAATCATTCTTGCCTGAACGACGATCGTGGATCGTGACGCTTCCTCCCTTGCTCACCACTGATGGGAACCGCACGTCGACCGTTTGTTCGTCATTGCTGATTGGTTCAGTTTCCGCCGGTCCAGCCGGCCAGATGAGCTGCAGCTCGAGACTGAGCCAGTCGCCGGGATGCTGGCAGAGCAGGGTCCAGCTGGGAGGAACTGAACGGCGGCAGAGGGCGAGTTCGCAGCCATGCCCCCCAGCGGAACTCGTGATACGGGATTAAGCGCTGTGGTTTGATCAGGCCTTCCTTCTTGAGTTTCCAGACGAGGCTGCGGTAGGGGTCGTCTTCAAGGCCCAGCAGTGAATGGGGCAGCTTCGAGGGTTCCCAGGGACCGTTGCCGCGTCCGTCATGGAGATAGAGCCAGCCCCGATCCTGCAGGGCCAGCAAGGCTGTATCGCGGCTGTCGCTTTCAAGCTCTGCGATCACGTAGCCATAGGTGGTGACGTCGGGATCCATCTCCAGCAGTGCCCTCAGGCGATGGTGTCGATCCACCATCCAGAGCTGCCCAAGGCGGTTGCGCACCAGGGGCACGGGCTTGCCGCGCAGATACTCGAGACGTTCTCTCTTGCTTTCCTGGCTGAAGTCTTTCTGACGGCTGTGAACTTCCGCCAGCCCAACGCACATTTGCGTGGGCTGGAGATCACTCACCCTGACTTCAATCAGGCTGTGGTCATCGTCATGATCAGGAATCCGGTCGTAGCGAGGCAGATGCACACCGGACTCCAGGTCTCGATTGACTCAACCCTATGCGGATCTCAGCGATTGTTTGGTTTGCTGATCTGAATCGCACCCTGTGAAGAGCTGGAAACCAAACCCATCAGAATGGTTGGTAGTTGAACGTCAGCTGCGGTGGATCAGTCGTTTGATCTTGTGGTGCTTGGTGCTGGTTCCGGTGGCTTGGCGGCTGCCAAGCGGGCGGCACGTCATGGTGCTCGCGTGGCCATCGTGGAGGGTGACCGCGTTGGTGGCACCTGTGTGATCAGGGGCTGTGTCCCCAAGAAATTGCTGGTGTATGGATCCCAGATGGCGGAGCAGATGGAGGAGGCCTCCAGTTATGGCGTCCATCCTTCTGAGGTCCGGATTGATTCAGCACAGTTGCTGGCCAATGTGCGTGCTGAGGTGGATCGCCTCAATGCCATGCACATTGAATTTCTGGCGAAGGCCGGAGTCACCCTGATCCAAGGCTGGGGCCGGTTCGAGGACGACCATCACATCCTTGTCTCGACGGATCCCGGTGGTGACCCGCAGCACCGCCTGCAGGCTGAGAGGGTGCTTATCGGTGTCGGTGGTCGCCCTCAGCGACCTGATATTCAGGGAGTCGAGCTGGGCTGGGTCAGCGACGACATGTTTCTGTTGGAACGTTTCCCTGAGCGGATGGTTGTGGTGGGTGCTGGCTTCATCGCCTGCGAATTCGCCGGCATCCTCAGCGGTCTTGGTGTTGAAGTCACCCAGCTTGTGCGGCGTGAGTATCTGCTGCGGGGCTTCGACGCCGAACTGGCTGGAGTGGTTCAAGAAGGTATGGCGGAGAAGGGCGTGAATCTTCAGTTCACAACAAGTCCTGAAAGTATTGAGGGAACGCCGGGAGATCTCGTGGTGCGCACGGATCGTGGAGATCGCATCGCCTGTGGCGGGGTGCTGCTTGCCACAGGACGCCGGCCTTTCCTGAAGGGACTCAATCTTGATGCAGCGGGCGTCTCGACTCAGGGGAATCGCATTCCTGTCGATGCTGATCAGCGCACCAACGTCTCCCATGTGTTCGCCGTCGGTGATGTGACTGATCGCATCTGCCTCACGCCAGTCGCGATTGATGAGGGTCGCGCCTTCGCTGACAGCATTTTTGGAGGCCGTCCGCGTCAGGTGGACCATGAGCTGGTGGCCAGTGCCGTGTTCAGTCAGCCTGAGCTGGCAACGGTGGGATTGTCGGAAGAAAACGCCATCGCTCAGTACGGCGCCGATGGCGTCGTGATTCACAGAGCCCGGTTCCGTTCCATGGCGCAGGCACTGCCGAAGCGCGGCCCCCGCTGCCTACTCAAGCTTGTGATTGAAGCGGAAACCGAGCGAGTGCTGGGTTGCCATATGGTTGGTGAGCATGCCGCTGAGATCATTCAGATGGCAGCGATCGCGGTTGGGATGGGAGCGACCAAGTCCGACTTTGACCGCACGATGGCTCTGCATCCCACGGTGTCGGAAGAGTTCGTGACTATGGGCTAATCACGCATCACTGTTCCTCGATGAGCCGATCGGTTCATGATCAGAGCTTCGAGGATCAGTGCTGAAGCCGTTGGTGCAGTGTCTCGGCCATGCGCAATGCCATAGCGATTGTGGTGAGGCCGGGCCCCACACTGGGGCAGCTTGGGAACACACTGTTGTCGGCGATATAGACGTTCTCTAGGTCATGGCACTTGCCATCTGCGTCCACAACGGATGCGATGGGATCCTCACCCATGCGACAGGTCCCGCAGGCGTAGCCCACCACACTGAGAGGTGCTTCACCACGGGGATGTACGGGCTCTGAGGTCACCACCTTGGTGACCGGATCGGCCTCCACACTTTTGAGCGTGTCGATCCAGCGATAAACAAGTCGGTCGTGAGCCTCCAAATTGTTGTGGAGATAATTGATGCGGATCTGTTCCTTGTTGAGCCATACCTTGTTTTCCGCATCGGGAAGCACTTCGGTCATGGCCCACCAGGCCACTGATCGCGATGCCAGTCGCTCGAGGCCGAAATCAGGAATTAATTTGCTGATCAGCGACAATACTGGCGGTGACTCCGCAAAGAGTGCGTCCTGCAGAACACCGCCTGCCGACTGAATGTGCCCAAGGGGGAAATTCACATTTTTGTCTCCCCAGTAGTAGTCGTTAATGCCCAAGGAGCGGGCGTAGCGACCGCTGTTGGCTTCTGCGGAACGCTGCAGGATTGAGGTGAGCTGAATATTCATCAGGTTTCGGCCCACCTGGTCGGACTTGTTGCTGAGACCACGGGGATGCCGTTCACTGCCGGACCGCAGCAGGATGACCGGAGTGTTAATCGCACCGGCCGCCAGGACGACCAGATCAGACGAGAACAGCCAGATCTCGCCGTCCACATCGGTCTCAACTCTCTTCACCTCTCGTCCGCTCGGGTTCACGTGCAACCGCAGGACCTTGGCCATCGTTCGGATGTCCAGCTTGCTTTGCTCGGCATTGTCCAGGCCGAAGAGTTGGGCGTCACCACTGGGATCCTCCTCGCTTTCAGACCAGCTGAGCGGTAGGTCATACGGCTTGCAGCCATGGCGTTGAAGTCCTTCGCGAAGCTGTTCAAGGAAGGGCACGACCGGCCGCGGTGCATGATCGAAGTCCTTGCGACGTGAAGGCTCTGTCGGGTCAACATGGGCTTGACCGTGAACCCGGTAGAGCGTCTCGGCTTGGTCGTAATAGGGCGCTAGATGGGCGTAATCGAAAGGCCAGGCCGGTGACACACCCTCTTGGAGCGGCAGGTCACCGAAATCTTGCTCGCGCATGCGTTCCAGCACGGCTCCCCAGATCTTGGTGTTGCCACCGAGGCTGTAGGACGTCTGAGGAGCAAACGGGTCTCCGTCAGGACCGAACCATCGTTCATCTTTGGGGTGATAGCGATCCTTGCGCAGTAGATCCACATCGGCCACGTTCTGATCACTGAGTGCCATCGCTGCACCCCGCTCCAACAACAGAACGCTTCTGCCCTGGCGAGTGAGCGCTCCTGCAAGAGTTCCTCCGCCTGCACCACTTCCGACGATGATGATGTCGTAATGGCGGTCGTCGATGATCATATTTGGCTGATGTCGTTGAGGACTAAGTGATACAAACGGCGATCAGCTGGTTCGCTGCCACACATAAATCAGGACATAAAGGATGATCCAGATCACATCCACAAAATGCCAGAACAGGCTCACTGCGGTGACACCCATATCACCTTTGGCATAGTTGTTTGGGCGGAAGGAGCGCGCCAGCATCAGGCCCATCAGTAGAATTCCTGTGATTACATGTAGGCCATGAAATCCGGTCAGTAAATAAAACGTTCCACCGAAAACTCCACTGCCCAGGCCGAATTTCAGCTCCGACCATTCGACATACTGCCCGTAGACGAAGTAGCTGCCCATGGCCATCGTGAGTAACCACATGGCCCGGAATCCCCAGAGATTCTCTTTGTGGAGATAGCGCTCGGCAAAATAAGCCACAAAGCTGGAGCTTACGAGAATGACCGTGTTGATGAGAGGCATCCTGGTTTCCAGGCCTTCGACGCCATCAGGTAACCATTCGGGACTGGTAATCTTCAGTAGCGCATAGCCGATAAAAAATGCCAGGAAGATGATGCTTTCCGAGCAGAGAAATATGATAAAGCCAGTGAGATTGTGCCCGTCATGTTGGATGTGTCCGGGTACATGCTTCAGTGGTAATTCAGCATTGGTGCTGGTCATTACTTAGGCCTCCATAGAACGTCTGATATAGAAATCTTCGTCTTCTACAAGGGGTTTTCCTAGGCCATAGCCATAGGGCTCGCTGATCACAGTGGGAATATCGTCTTCGAAATTTTCAGCAGGAGGCGGTGAGGGAAGTAACCACTCCAGGCCGATTGCTCTCCAGGGATTGGCGGGGGCTTTGGCACCCCTCGCCCAAGAGCTGACGATGTTAAGAATGAAGGGGATAGAAGCCACTCCAAGCATAAAGGCTCCGATGCTCGCGATCACATTCCAGAGAGCGAATTCGGGGTCATAGGAGGCAACCCGTCGAGGCATGCCGTAGAGGCCTGCCCAGTGAAGAGGAAGCCAGTTGAGCGTGGCACCGATGAAGGTGAGAGTGAAATGAACTTTTCCCAATCCCTCGTAGTACATGCGACCGGTAAATTTCGGAAACCAGTGGTAAATTCCCGCGAAGACTCCGAATCCAATGGTGTTGAAGATGATGTAATGAAAATGAGCAACAACGAAGTAAGTATTGCCGACGTGGATATCAATCGGAACCGTGCCAAGCATGACGCCTGTAATACCTCCGAAAATGAAATTCACCAGGCCTCCCAGCACAAACAGCATCGGTGTGGTGAGACGGATTTTTCCTCCCCAAAGCGTTCCCAGCCAGGCGAACACTTTGACACCAGTGGGCACAGCGATCAGCATTGTGGTGATCATGAACAGATTGCGCATCCACTGAGGAGTTCCCGTGTAGAACATGTGGTGTACCCAGACAATCAGTCCCAGGAAGGTGATGATGAAGGAGGCCAGCGCTACGAACTTGTAGCCGAACAGAGGCTTACGTGAATACACCGTGATCAGCTCCGAGAAGATGCCGAACACGGGAAGCACCATCACGTACACCGCGGGATGTGAATAGAACCAGAAGAAGTGCTGGTAAAGGACGGGGTCTCCACCTCCTTCAGGCTTGAAAAAACTGGTCCCGAAACTGAGATCGAACAGGAGCATGATGGCTCCACCGGTGAGTGCCGGAAGACCAATCAGCTGAAGGGTCTGCGCTGCCCATGCGGTCCACACAAACACCGGCATGCGGAAATATCCCATGCCCGGAGCCCGCATTCGAATGATTGTGGTGACGAAATTGACGGCTCCCATGATCGAAGACACCCCCGAAATTGCTACAGCAAGGATCCAGAGAAATTCACCATTGATGAAATGTCCGAGTGGGTTCTGAATGCTCATGGGTGGATAAGACCACCATCCCGATGAAGCTGGTCCGCCCGGCACGAAGAAGCTGCTCAGCAGCACGACAGCAAACACAGGTACCAGCCAGAAGGCCGCGGCATTGAGCTTGGGAAAAGCCATGTCGGGAGCACCGATCATGGTGGGGATTAACAGGTTGTTGAAGCCGTTCAGAACCGGAAACAGAAACAGGAACAGCATCACTGTTCCGTGCATTGTGTAGAGACCGTTGTAGACACTCGGGTCGACTAGATCAGCAGGTGGCGTGATCAATTCCCCGCGCATGACCATGGCCAGTAACCCACCCAGAAGCAAAAAGAGCAGGGAGAGACCGATGTATTGAATGCCGATGACCTTGGCGTCGGTATTGAAGCTGAAGAAGCGCTTCCAGTTGTCCGGAGCTCCTGGAACGGGGTGGGGAGCCTTGAGCACCCTCGGGTCGTAATTAGTGAGCGTCATCGTTTCAGGAGTCGTGGGGCGCTTCGGGATTGCCGGGGTCGTTGACCATGGGAGGGGGCGCTGGAGCAACCGTGGCCCAGCCCCGGTCACCTTCCTTGAGGCGTTTTTCGTAGAGAGTGGTGCCTGGGCTCAGTCCCTTCACCATCGGGCGCTTGGCGGTTCTTGTCAGCCATGCGTCGTAGTTCTCTTCCGATTCAACGATCACATCGGTCTGGTTCTGGGAGAAATAAGCGCCGCTAAACATTGCATCGCGCAGCCGGAAGCGTCCTTCTTTTGTGGGTGTGAGGCTGTAGGAAATCACGCTGCCTGGAATGATGTCCTGTTTGAGACGGAAGGCTGGGATATAGAAGCTGTGAATGACGTCCTTAGAACTCAATAGAAAATTCGCTCTCAAATTCACAGGAAGATGCAGCTCGGAACTGCGAACTCCACTTGGATAGATGAACTCCCAGGACCATTGCCTCGAAATCACTTCGATGGGTCCGACCTCACGAGTGACATCCAGAGTGGCAACGGCTTCGGGTGCCTGATTGATGGCAACGTCATATTTTTGTTTTGGACCAAGAGTGGCCAGTGTTTCGTTGACGTGAATTGAATAAAAGGCCAGAGCCATGACAACGAAGAATGGAATCACGGTCCATATGATTTCTAGTTTCGTGTTGCCCTCAATTGGCAGACCATCACTTTCGTCATATTTTTCGGCACGACTGAATAAAACGGACCAGATGATGAATCCAACGCAGCCGATGAAGATAAATGCTCCGATTCCTACTTCCAGACTGAAAAGATCATCCACATAAGGTGCGGCAGAGGAGGCTGGGATCGGGAGCCATCCGTAAGCCCAACGTGAGATCTGAATGCTTGCCAGAAGATCAATGGCTGTCGCGATCAGGATTGTCAGGAACAGCTTGACTGGAAAGCGTTTTTGATTCATTCGGCGAGTCGATGTCATGGAAGCGACTCCTTGAGATCTGCCCCGGCAGCTAAAAGTTGATCTGCCGTGATGTGTACGCCGAACTCACTGGCAAGCCAGGCACCAAGACTTCCATGCACGCCCATCACAAGCAGGATTGTTGCTCCACAGAAGAGATACAGCCAGGTCACTTCTCGACCGAAGTCTTTGCGCCATACGAAGCGTTGATATCCCCGCCAGATGGTCATCACCACGATGATCAGCAGCAGGGCCACGCCGCCGATGGCATGCCAGATCATTGTGTTGATGGCGTTTTGTCCGATCACGGTGCGAATCTCCCCTGGCAGCGGTACGGCCAGGAGCATTTCGTAGAAGCCGGCGGCCACCGTGAAAAAAGTGATCACGCTGCAGGCCAAAACGTTGTACCAGCCCACGTCATGAAAGCCGGTGCGCGTCACAGGTAATGCCAGGAAACGGAAGATCCTTTTTTCCAGTGAATAGAACGCACCTGCGAAATCGAAAGCAATGCCGATTGCGAACAATCCGATTGTGAAGTGAACCAGGTTCGGATGGATTGGAATCCTGTAGGGAAGATCATTGGCCCCGAGCTGGTCTGCGATCTGGTTGATGGGAGAAGGAATCGCGATCAGTTGGAAGAATTTCTCAGAGTTCATGACACCGCTCCACTGCGGATTGCATCAACCACAGGCACAGTGTGCAGTCCGTAAATCCAAACGAGCATGTCTCCCAGATACACCTGGCAAAAAACGAGCGTGGCGAGCACACCATCGAGTACGAGAAAACCTGCAGGCAGCCGAGTTGGATCCTTTTGTCTCACCACATAGCGCCAGCCTGTGAAAAGACCAAGCACACCGGCGAGCGACCAGCCGATCGTGCTGTGGTAATTCAAAATGTCTCTGGAAGCTCCATAGGGGTTGGCCAGGCCCGCTTCAATTTGGCCGAAGATAATGGCGACGAAGATTGCAATGGTCGCCACCACAAGATTCCAAAAGCTGACTTCAAATAGATTGCGTTTGTTGGTGATGACTCCAATCAGATCAAATACCACGGTGATCAGCGCCATTGCGATCACGAAGTGAACAACGATTGGATGGATGACATCCAGCCAGGGAAGATTTTTATCGTTGAGAGGTGGAAGCAGCTCGAGCATCGGCAAGCCGCGCAACGTCCTCCAAGGATGGACAGCATTCAGGATGCAGTCAGCCTTTCATTTACGAATGTTCGCGATGTTGTGACATCGCTCCCAAAGCGAGATCTCTCAATTCAGCTCAGCTCATTGGGCTCTTTGAGACGCTTGCGTTGTAGCTGTCGCCAGTACAGACCAGCTTGAACAACGATCACGACAACTACAGCTGGAACCACGAGGCAAAGCATCACCAGTCGGAATTCGTCCTGCCAGGTGGGCAATGTGCGAGGCAGCACCTGATCAACCACGTAAAACACGTACAGGGCCAGCAGGATTCCCCCTTCCAGTCGGGTGATCTGGCCTTTGGTCCAGAAGATTGGCATGCAGGCCAGTGCGGTCAGCACCATGACCGGCATGTCGCGCTGAATCAGCAAGGGACTCACCTGCAAACCGCCGGCGCCAGCCGCTGCCACGGAACTAGCGCCCAGTACGAGCAGCTGGTTGAGCAGGTTGCTGCCCACAACATTGCCGATTGCCAGATCGGTTCGGCCCTTGATGGCAGCCACCAGAGAGGTGATCAATTCGGGCATTGAGGTGCCGGCGGACACGATCGTGAGTCCAATCACCGCTTCACTGACGCCCAGATAAGCAGCGGCGCCGCTGGCACCGCTGACGAGAACCCGCGACCCAATACCCAGCAGCAGAATTCCCAGTAACAGTGACAACACCGCTTTGAGGATGCCGCGCTTGCCCTGGTCGGGATTCACATCGGGTTCGGCTCCTTCAACACCTGCTGGCTCCTCTCGGGCTGTGCGGATTTCCCAGATTGAGTTGATCACCAGGGCCAGCAGTAGTGCCACGCCCGACTGCCAGGTCACCCTCCCAGCCGAGGCCATGCCCCAGACCGCCGCGGACACCGCGATCATTAACGGCACATCCCTGCGAACGAGACGGCTTTCGACGCGCAGTGGCATCACCACAGCACTGCTGCCTAGCACCACCATCACATTGAAGATGTTGCTGCCCACCACGTTGCTCACGGCCAGGGAATCCAATCCACGCAAAACGGAATTGATACTCACGAACAGTTCAGGAGCACTGGTTCCGATCGACACGACAGTGAGTCCGATCACCAGTTGAGGGATTCCGAAAATCAACGAGAGCGTCACCGCTCCCTGGACGAAAACTTCTCCCCCTGCAAACAACAGGCCGATCCCGATGAGGACCTCCAGGGCGGATGTCAGAAACTCGGGCATCGTGCGTCGCAGCCTGCTCTCATTGTGCGATGCCACCCAGTTCTCATAAGGGAACGAGCCTGCACGGATTCAGTCCATTGCGCTGACAGGGAATTAGCATTCCGCCACATTCGAAACGGTCTGGCATGCTTCTGAATCACATCAGTACACGCAACGTTCGCGGGGATGTTTTCGGTGGTGTGACGGCAGCCGTCGTGGCGTTGCCGATGGCCCTCGCCTTCGGCGTGGCCTCCGGCGCGGGAGCCGCTGCCGGACTTTGGGGCGCTGTGATCATTGGCCTGGTGGCATCGCTCTTCGGTGGCACTCCCACACTGATTTCCGAGCCGACGGGTCCCATGACGGTGGTGTTCACCGCCGTCATTCTCAGTTTCACAAGCCAGATTCCCGACAAGGGCACTGCACTGGCCATGGCCTTCACTGTGGTGGTGCTGGCTGGCGTGTTCCAGATCCTGTTTGGATTCTTCCGTCTGGGCCGCTACATCACGATGATGCCCTACACGGTGATCTCGGGCTTCATGTCCGGGATTGGTGTGATTCTGGTCATTTTGCAGCTCGCTCCCTTTCTGGGACAGAGCAGCCCTCCCGGCGGTGTGATCGGGACTCTGAGTTCTCTCCCCGCGTTGTTGTCGGGTGTTCAGCCTCTTGAGCTGGGACTGGCCGTGATCACCTTGTTGATCCTTTGGTTCACACCCGAGCAGTTGAAGCGCTTCTGCCCTCCTCAGCTGCTGGCTCTTGTGGTGGGGACTCTGTTGTCGCTCACGCTCTTCGGTGACGTTGAACTGCGCAGGATTCCTGAATTCACAGCCGAATTTCCCAGTTTCAATCCACCGACCTTTTCAGGTGATCAGATCCGGTTGATGGTGGTGAATGGTGCCGTGCTCGGCATGCTGGGATGCATCGATGCCCTGCTCACCTCGGTGGTGGCAGACAGCCTCACCCGTACGGAGCACGATTCCAATAAGGAACTGATTGGCCAGGGCCTCGGCAATGTGATGTCGGGTCTGTTCGGTGGACTGCCAGGAGCTGGAGCCACCATGGGCACCGTGGTCAATATTCAGGCGGGGGGCCGCTCGGCTCTGTCCGGGATCGTCCGGGCCCTGATCCTGATGCTGGTGATCCTGCTGGCAGCGCCGCTGGCAGCGCAAATTCCTCTGGCGGTGCTGGCAGGAATCGCTTTGAAGGTGGGTTTCGACATCATCGATTGGAGCTTCCTTCAGCGTGCTCACCACCTTTCGATCAAGGCGGCATGCATCACCTATGGGGTGATTGCACTCACCGTGCTGGTTGACCTGATCTGGGCCGTGTTCATCGGTGTGTTCGTGGCCAATGTCCTCACCATTGAACGGATGACGGCCCTGCAGGCACGGGGTGTCAAAACCATCAGTACGACCGACGATGACGTTGAACTTCCTGAGGATCAGCAAGCACTGCTGGATCAGGCGGGAGGACGGCTGTTGCTGTTCCAGCTCACAGGTCCAATGATCTTCGGTGTGGCCAAGACCATCAGCCGAGAACACAACGCTATTGAAGACTGCGAAGCCGTTCTGTTCGACCTGACGGAGGTCTCCCATCTCGGAGTGACTGCATCATTGGCCCTTGAAAACGCCATTAAGGAAGCTGTTGAAGTGGGCCGGTCTGTTTATCTGGTTGTGATGAACGGCTCCACACGCAATCGCCTCGAGAAGCTGAAGCTGCTTGAGCTTCTGCCTGAGAATCATGTGAGCGAAGATCGGAAAGAGATTTTGCGTCGTGCGGTGGGGGAGCTCCCTGTCCTTCAGGAGGTCTGACTTGGCGGAGGTTCCAACGTCCCTGGTGCTTCGCCGTCCGGATGACTGGCATGTGCACCTCAGGGATGGAGCCATGCTGCGGGCTGTGCTGCCTGCCACAGCCAGAACCTTTGCCCGGGCCATCGTGATGCCCAACCTGCGCCCACCGGTGACATCGGTGGATGCAGCGGAGGCCTATCGCAGCAGGATTCTTGAGTTTCTGCCTGAGGGGATCAGCTTCGAGCCGCTGATGACGGCTTATCTCACAGACGATCTCGATCCCGATGAGCTGGCGAGGGGATTCGCTCAGGATGTGTTCCGAGCGGCCAAGCTTTATCCCGCGAATGCAACCACCAATTCAGCAGCCGGTGTCAGTGATCTGTCCAGGATCTCATCGGTGTTGACCTGCATGGAGGCCATCGACATGCCCCTGCTGATTCACGGTGAGGTCACGGACCCTGATGTTGATGTCTTCGACCGTGAAGCCCTGTTCATCGAACGGCATCTGAAACCGTTGCGCCAGCGCCATCCTCGGTTGCGGATCGTGCTTGAGCACATCACTACCGAGGAATCGGCGATCTATATCCGAGATGCTTATCAGAGTGGTGATGACCGCATCGCCGCCACAATCACTCCGCATCATCTGCATCTCAACCGCAACGCCATGTTCATGGGTGGGCTACGCAGTGACTTTTATTGTCTTCCGGTCGTGAAGAGGGAATGCCATCGAAGGGCGTTGGTGAAGGCTGCAACGAGTGGTCTGCCCTGCTTCTTCCTTGGCACGGATTCCGCTCCCCATCCCCGCTCCGGCAAGGAGTCATCCTGTGGTTGTGCAGGCATCTTCAATGCCCTTCATGCATTGGAGAGTTATGCCGTGATTTTCGAGCAGGAGAATGCTTTGGGTCGACTCGAAGGCTTTGCCAGTGAACATGGGCCCAACTTTTACAGACTCCCCTTAAACGAAGACACTGTCACCCTGGTTCGACGTGATCAACAGGTTCCTCTCAAGCTGCGTGAACCTCCTTCACCGCCAACAGGTGAAGAGTCACTGCCAGAGACTGAATGGCCTGTCTTATTTCATGGAGGAGAAACCCTCCCCTGGAGCATTGAATTCGGTTGTTGAGTTTGGATCAGCTCAACGCATGAGTCCTGCAGATTCTTCGCCCAGCTGTGCGTTGGAGATCGCCACAGTTGATATGAACGAAACACCCTCATGTTTGCGAAGTGAATGAGGGTGATCTGGAATGCCCATGACGAAAGGACTTCTTTCACTGCCGGTGGTGGGGGCGGGGGGACTTGAACCCCCACAGGATTTTCATCCCAAACGATTTTAAGTCGCGTGCGTCTACCGATTCCGCCACGCCCCCACGAGCCACCGGCACCGTGATGGCATTCTAGATTCCCCCCAGAAGGCCCATTCTGCAAACCATGGAGACTCTCCTCAACGCGGTTTCCTTGGATACCTTGCTCGTGATCGGAGCCTATGTGGCTCTAGGTGGTGCCTACCTGGTCGTCGTCCCTCTCCTGCTTTATGCCTGGATGACACGTCGCTGGACCGTGATGGGTAAATACGAGCGTTTGGGGATCTATTCCCTGGTGTTCCTGTTTTTTCCTGGATTGATTGTGTTTGCTCCATTCCTTAATCTCCGCTTCAGCGGTCAGGGTGAGGTCTGATCCTTGACGCGTGCCGGTGTCCTGAAACTTGGCCTTGGCCTTCTGCTGGCTGGTGGTTTGGGCTACTGGCTGTTTGAAGCTCTTGGATTAGAGGGGTTTTCTGCGGGTATTGCCGCTGAGGCGCTTCTGGTTGTGGTTGTGGTGATTTGGACCAGCTCCTATCTGTTCAGAGTGGTGACGGGGCGGATGACCTATATGCAGCAACGCCGTCGCTATCGCAGCGGTTACGACCAGCTCACCGCTCAACAGCTGCAGGAGCGGTTTGATGCCATGACTCCCGAGCAGCAGCAGGCACTGATGGCCTCCATTGCTGAAGAGGAGACCACTCAGGCCTCTGAGTAGTTTCAGTCGACCTTTAGGCTCGCCTGCATCACAGTTTCAGAATCCGTGGCAGAGCTGTCCTCACGCATTGCAGAGGTCTTTGTGAAGACCGCCAGTGAGCAGCGTCTGGCACTGATGCCTTTTGTGATGGCTGGTGATCCTGATTTGAAGAGTACAGCTGAAGTATTGATCAGTCTTCAGAGCCATGGAGCTGATGTGGTGGAGCTTGGCATTCCTTACAGCGATCCTCTGGCGGATGGACCAGTGATCCAGGCTGCAGCTCACCGAGCTCTTGAACAAAACACAACTCCGGCAAAAGTGCTGGAGATGTTGAGTGGATTACGTGAACAACTCACCATGCCGGTTGTGCTGTTCACCTACAGCAACCCACTGCTGAATCGAGGCGCGGAACGCTTTTTTTCTGAAGCTGCCGCCGCTGGTGTTTCTGGGTTGGTTGTGCCTGATCTCCCCCTTGAGGAAGCGGAACGTTTGTCTCCACTTGCAGCACAACATGGCCTTGATCTTGTTTTGCTTGTGGCTCCCACGACACCTGAACAGCGGATGGAGCGCATTGCTGCTTCCAGCCGTGGGTTCACCTATTTGGTTTCTGTGACGGGTGTCACCGGAGAACGATCAAGTCTTCAAGAACGTGTCGGCCAATTAGTTACTTCTCTGAAGCGATGTGAAGCCGGTCCTGTTGCTGTGGGATTTGGAATCTCCGGTCCTGATCAGGTCCGTCAGGTGAGGGCATGGGGCGCCGATGGAGCCATTGTTGGCAGTGCCTTAGTCAAAAGAATCGCCGCTGCACAACAAGGTTGCGCAGCGGCGGAAGCAGGTGAATTTTGCCGTGAACTGCGTGCAGCAGCCGGCTGAAAATCACTCTTCGTCTTCGTCTGTGCCACCAACGGGAACGAGGCGGATCTGTTTGCGCCCCAGCTTGATCTCGAACTCATCACCAGGCTTGAGATCAAGCATGGCGGTGTAAGCCTTGCCGATCAACAAGTTGCCGTTTCCTTGGACAGTTGCAACGTAGGAAAGCTTGCGACCACCCTTGCCAATACCAGCGGAACCACCGCCAAGTTCAATGCCCTTGGCATTGAGAAGAGCTTCATAGAAAGCTGTGAAGTTAACGCGATCAGAACCATCCTTCTTTTTTGAGACATACCCACAGGCAGTAGCCAGGTCTGTCTTGGAGACGTCACCTAAATCCTTGACCTTTGCAAGGAGTTCAGCACCAGTGAGCATCATCATAAAAACAATCTACCTTCTGAACATAGCGCTTAATGTGCAGTATGCGTCAACCATTCGGCGCAGATTTTTTTAACCGGAGGTGAAACTATGGCCCGCTTCGTTCTCTGGGGGACTTATTGCGACAACGCATTGGAAAAAAGAGCTCCGTTTCGCGATGAGCATCTCGAGCGGCTTAAAGCCCTCAAGGAAAGTGGGACATTGATCACTCTCGGACCGACTGTTGGCAGTACACACGTTTTCGCAGTCTTTGAGTCCGACAGTGAATCAACTGTGCGAGCTCTGCTGGAAGCAGATGTCTATTGGCGAGAGGGAATCTGGACTCATCTGGATGTTTATCCCTGGATCCAGGCATTCTGAGCCTGCTGCCAGATCCAGTCGGCAACCACGACGTCATTCCCTTCTCCTAGAACATCGGCATAACCGCTCATTTGGCCAATCCCTTCACGGGCAATCTGCGCGATCGCTTGAGCATTGTTGAGCTCTCGTTTTTCGAGAGCCTTGAGCTTTAGTGTTCGTCCTCGACGAATGATGTTGCCACCGTTGGGATGACATCCAGCGCAATGCAGATCAAAGAGTTGCGCTCCTGATCCACTTAGGCCCCAGGCGCTTGAACTCTGCCAAAGCAGTGCGATCAGCATCAGGGCCCCTGCCAGCAGAGTTCTCATCGTCCATCAGCCGGTGATTTCAGTCTGCCTTGGTGCAAGCCAATGGCTTGATCTGAATCTGCGGGTTGTCAGGATCACAACAGTTGTTCCTGATCTGATGGCGGAAGAGGATCTCCAGCGTTTTCTGTTGAAGGTTCAACAGCTCAACGCATTAGTCAGCAGTCTTGATGCTGATCCGGAACGACGTCGTCAGTTGGCCTCATGCTCTGATCACAATGCGGTTGTGCAACTCGCCCGGTCTTGGGGATACAGCATCGGCCGACGCTGGGGAGAGCCGAGTGTTGAGTCGCCACGTCGATCGAATCTGCTGGCGGAGGCACCTTCAGCTTCAGGGCAGGAATCCGAGGAGGAGTTGTGTTCAGGCCGGGATTGGAGGCTGATGAGAATCAGCTCCAATGGATCGCGCAGTCCTGATGGTTTCTGGTATCAACAGACAGAGAATGAGTGGCTCACCCTGTTGAAAGGGAGCGCTCGCCTGCGTCTTGAAGATCCAGAGGAATGGATTGAACTCAGCGTTGGGGATCAGCTGATGCTTCCAGCCGGTCGGCGTCATCGGGTTGAGAGGACGGATGCTGATCCTGGAACGGTATGGCTCGCTCTCTACTGGAATGAGAGTCCGGGCGAGTATCGGGTTCATTCGATCGTTTGACGAGCCAGTAAGCCCCCGCCAACGCGATAGTGGAGACACCAAGGCCGATCAATAGCTGAGGCTTATCTTCCGCACCTTTGGGCAGCACAATGACTTTTCTGGCGACGGCTGTGAGTGCGGTGACTAGCACCAGTTCGATCTGCACGACATGGCGACGCAGGTAACTGGTGATGTTCTGCAGCACTTCAAGGGCGATGAGTACGGTCAGCAGATCGCCAAGGATGCGAATCAGACCATCACCGAGCCAGTAGGAATCCTGTTCATTGGTGATCAGCGACAACGCAACCCGGATTGTGAGCTGCACGATCGAAGCCGCGATCACAACAGCAGTGATTGCGGTGAGCAGGATGGCGACCTGCTTTTCACCCGCATCAACCCATTGCAGGAAACTTCGACGTTTGCGGCGGGATTGAATCACGGTGCTCAGTTGCTGCTGAACGGGTTGAAGTAAGGCTTGGCGGGTGTGTCGCCAGGGGGATTCTCGATCTTGGTGTTGCAGGTGATCGATCCATCCGCTGCTTCGACGCAGTCCGTGGGAACCACGGTGCTCTGTTCACCGGTGCGGCTGTTGGGGCCCAGCAACCAGACCTCTGATTGAGCCATCGCGGCTTGAGGAAGCGTCACGCTGACAGCGGTGAGGAGGCTGACGCCGAGCAGTCGTTGCGGGACGGATGCCATGGAGAATCAAATCGATATTCCCATGTTGCCTGCGATCGTGTTCAGCCGGTGCAGTCGTCTCTAATTTCTCTCAGCAGCAGATCCAACTGACCGAAGGGATCGGCATTGGTCTGAGCGGGGCTGGAGCCTGAACCCTCATGCGCAGGTGCTCCTGGATCAGCGGCCCACTCAGCTTCGATCGAGCAGAGCCGGGCTGCTAATCGAGGCATGCCCCCAAGGACATGCTCTCTTTGCAGTACTTCCATCAGGGCTGGCATCCGGGTGGATGTCGCTCTGAGGCTGCGGCGGAGGTCCGACTGGGTACGCCCTTGCTGCTTGAGCCAGTCCTTCAGCAGTGCTGCAAGGTCGTCCTCTAAGTCACGTGACCAGCGGCTCATGGGCGGTGGATCGGGAACCATTGATCCAGTTTGCGTTGCGCCCGTTGCCTGATCTCGGGAGTGATGTGATTCCGGCACAGACCCATGACTGCGGTGATGGCCACCAGGTCATCACTGAAACCAGCCACCGGCAACAGATCCGGGATGAGGTCTGTGGGGACGAGAAGGTAAGTGAGCGCTGCCAGCAGGGTGAACCTGGCTTGAGGAGGCGTTGCCGGATCAAGCATCATCTCCAGCGCTTCAAGGGCTGGGCGAGCAATCGATCGTCCAGCCCGCTTCAGCAGTTGCCGAAAGGCAGACTCATCGATGACTTCACTGTCGAGCACTTCGGCATCCACTACCTCACCGTTGAACCCGGCGTTGAACTCCGTGGTGCCTGAAGGGGAGCTCGATGTCATGGCGATGGCGGTTACGCGGTCAGCCTTAAGAATCTCACCCCTCCAGGCGAATATGCCATGAGGTGAGCCGAATCTCCGGGGGGTGGGTTCCCGTTCAGATGCTCATCTCGACAAGGCCGTGTTGGATGCCGGTTTTGCGCAGTTTGCGCAGGGCGCGTTGCACCACTTGGCAGCAGTACTCACGGCTGCAGTTCATGTGCCGGGCTACCTCAGCCAATGTGCGCCATTCATGGCTGCCATCGAGGCCGAATCTCAGCATCACGACCGTCCGTTCTTTGGGCGTGAGATTGGATTTGTCCAACAGCTTCCAGGCCGAAGCAGTCCTTTCAGCGATTTCCGCCCGTTCCATCGGTGGAATTTCATCGCTAGGGAGAACGTCAACCAGCTCTGAAGGATCAGATTTTGACTTCACGACCCCCTGAAGGCTGACCGTCACACTGCGTAATTCACAACCCAGCAGATCTTCCACTTCGCTGAGGGAGATTTGCATCGACTCCGCCAGTTGTTCTGATGTTGGAGGCAAGCCATTGCTCTGCATCAGTCGAGCCTTGGCAGCACGAAGTTTGGTGAGTTTTTCATTCACATTCACGGGAATACGAATGGTGCGGCTCTGCGTTGAAAGAGCGCGGTTCAAGCCCTGACGAATCCACCAGTAGGCATAGGTGGAAAAACGGTGACCACGCGTTGGGTCGTATTTTTCGACGGCGCGTGTGAGTCCAAGGGTGCCTTCCTGAATCAGATCCAGTAGGTCAAGTCCCTTGCCCTGGTATCGCTTCGCAAGATTCACGACCAACCTGAGGTTGGACGTGATCATCTGATTTTTGGCTCTTTCTCCCCGCTTAATCGTCCGCTTCTCTTCATCGTTGTAAACACATGCGGGTCCACTTCCGCCGGCAAGCTGACAGCGCTCGTTCAGAGCGACCATCGCTTGAACTTTGCGCCCCATCGTTAACTCCTGTTCAGGAGTCAATAGTTGATGTCTGCCGATTTCGCCTAGAAATGCACTCAGTGAACTCACCATCACATGGTTGCCAGGTTTATTGAACCTAGGGCGAAAGCCTTTTTATTTGGTGCGTGTAATGAAGACTGCGGAATTCACATTTCAGACGTAATTCTGAATTTGTACCGAATTCAAGTTTTGTTCATAGTGTGATTCGTTTCGCTTCATATTTGCCTTGAATTGGTTGTGCAGACCTTCCCCGTGAAAGCGACGCAGGCTTCCTCTCAGCCGCTACTGTCGCCAGCAACAAATGATTCGAGCTCATGTTGCTGGCCTCTGCGCTGACTCCGGAGATTGCCAAGAGTGCTGGAGTGGCTTACGTCCACTACCTGAGCTTCATGCTCTGCTTCGCAGCATTGGTGGTGGAGCGCCGGCTGATTCGTCCTGATCCGGATCGCAGGACTGCCACGGCCATGGTGATCACCGACATCATTTACGGAATTGCAGCACTGGCTCTGCTGGTGACTGGAATTCTGCGGGTGCTCTATTTCGGTCAGGGCAGCGAGTTTTACACCGAAAACCCACTGTTTTGGTGGAAAGTCGGCCTTTATCTGAGTGTGGGTGGGCTGTCGCTCTATCCCACTGTCACCTACATCCTCTGGGCACTTCCGCTCCGCAAGGGCGAGTTGCCCAAGGTGGGCGAGGCGCTAGCAACCCGTCTTGGCTGGATCATCAATGTGGAGCTGGTGGGATTTGCCCTGGTTCCGATGCTCGCCACACTGATGGCCAGGGGTGTTGGTCTTCCCGCTGCTTGAGTAACGAGTTCGATGCTTGATGACCCCTGTCCACCGGTTCAGCAAGTTCGCAAGCTGGATGGTCAGCCCTTCATTGCTGCGGCTGCCGAAACAGCACCTGGATATGGGGCACGTTTGGCGACCACGGCTTTCGGGATTCCATCTCTGCCTCGCTGGTGTGTCTGGGTCGAGCCTGCTGCTGGTGAGCTGGCGGATCGATGGGAGCGACGCTGGCTGAATGCCATTGATGCTGCTTTGGGTCAATGGATGCCTCTGTTGCCGATCACGCGGGTGAGTGATCGCAACCGTGCTCACATTCGGGTGGAACGCCGTCGGCCGCCGCGGCGCAAGTTGGCGGGGGGCTGGAGAGCCAGTAATGGTCGTGCTGTGCTGCAACTGCTGGAAGTGCGTCGCGCAGACATCTGGCGACTGGAACCAGGCGTGACCGTGCTGGTCTCGCCGGAGCTGAGGGCGCAGTCCCTGCAGGCCACCGCGTTGCATGAGTTGGGCCATGCCTTTGGTCTCTGGGGGCACAGCGTTGATCCGGCTGATGCCCTTGCTCCGGTGCAAGGAGCCTCGCCTGTGCTCGCTCCATCCGCCGGGGATCGCAGCACGCTGAACTGGTTGCGTGACCAGCCCAGCCGTTTCGGTGAGCCCTTCAATCCTGCCGATGCCGCAGAGCAATGATGATGCTTTTGACGCACGCTTCAAGCTTCTGACAGGCCGCTCAAAACTCGGCATGCTGCCTGCAGTCATCGATTGCTGGACTTGAGGATTGCGACCTTGCTGTGCTCACGCAGCCTGATGCGTTCACTGCTCATGAGCTTTGTGCTCGTTTCGGTTGCCGGATGTGGTTCCTCAGGCCCTCTTTCCAGAGACGGACGGACCTCCAAAGACAGCATTCGCATTCAGTTGGATGCTGCCGATCCCTCCGCCAGCACGGGAGAGCTCAATCAGGGACGGGAAGAGCGTCGCTTCAAGGTTGGCTACGGCCGCAACGGTATCGCCTGCGCTGGAACAACGTTTGAAGAGGGCTGGACTCCGCTGGGCACCTTTCGCGTGAACGCCATCCTCAGTAAGGATCGCTTCCTGATGGATCCCGCTTTGGTGAAGGAGTCCGGAAAGACTGAGACCTATCTGCGCGAGAACCTCTTTCACAACATGAGTTCAATCGATTTCAAGGGTGATGGTGAAACGGGGGAGTACGGCGATGGATACATCAGCCTGGCGCCTGTGCCTGCCACGCCTCAGCCGTTCCGTTTCAACACTTACGACGGCAAATTCCGTTGGTATAGCTTCGCGATTCATGGCACTAACGATCCCAGCCGGGTGGGGCAGTCGATCACCGGTGGCTGCATCAACGTGGATCAGAAGGTGATGACTGACCTGCTCAAAACGGTGCAGCTTGGAGATGAAGTGGTGATCAGTTCTGAGTCTCCCTGCACACCTTGATCCCCGTCCATCTTGATCAATGTCTGCGCGGGGCTCCACGCCTGGCCGCCAAGACTTCCTGCACTTGGCGCCAGCTCACACCGTGATGGGCTAGGGCCACTTGCAGATGGAAGAGGATGTCGGCCGCTTCTCCAGCGATCTCGTCGGCGTTGTCGTCCTTGCAAGCCATTACAAATTCCGCACTCTCCTCCCCGATTTTTTTGAGGATGCTGTTGTCACCTTCCTTCAGCAGTTTGTTGGTGTAGCTGCCTTCCTCCGGGTGATCTCGGCGGCCTTCGATCACGCGCATCAACTCCGTGCAGGCATCCGCCGGAGGCGGAAGCGCGTCAGCTCCGCCCGGGGCACGCTGGTCGCTGTCTTCGTAGAAGCAGCTGCGAGCGCCGGTGTGGCAGGCCACATCACCGGTCTGTTCGATCGAGACCAAAATCACATCCGCATCACAGTCGTAACGGATGCTTCTCACTTTCTGGGTGTGGCCGCTGGTGGCGCCTTTGTGCCAAAGCTCTTGGCGAGAGCGGCTCCAGTAATGGACCTCACCGCTGCTCAGGGTGAGGTCGATGGAGTGCCTGTTCATCCAGGCCACCATCAGCACGGCACCATCCAGCCAGTCCTGGGCGATCGCGGGGATCAGGCCCGCGTCATTGAAACGGAGCTGATCAATGAAGGCTGAGGTGAGGGGCTGCATCGGTCTGCGTGTGCTGCAGATGTAGACAGGAAGAATCCTGCCGCAGTGCCGTCCCTCTTCTCCGCCCGATGCCTCTGCCCTCCGCTGGTCACACCTGCAGCAAGCATTTCGAGGGGTACCCCTGTTGCCATCGACAGTGGCAGCATCCAGGACATTGTCGATTTGTCCACGGCTACAGCCGTAGTTTCACCGTGTGGTTCGCCGCGACCCACCTCGACCCATGTGGGTTTGTCGTGGATTTCTCCAGTCTCAGGCCCCTGGAGAAGCAGCTCAGTCACCAGTTCGATCACACCTTTTTGGTGAATGCTGATGATCCGTTGATGCAGCAATGGCAGACCCTGCATGAGCAAGGTGCTCTGGATCTGCGGGTGATGGACAACGTTGGGATGGAAGCCACTGCGCGGTTGGTGTGGGGTTGGGCCAACACCCTGTTGCAAGAACGTGATTCCGGCCGCAGCTGCTGCTGGAAAGTGGAGGCGCGTGAGAACCAGGCAAATGGCGCTTGTTATGAGGCTCTGCCCGATTGGTTCGGCACTGCGAACCAATCGGGTCAGTGATCAGCTCAGCACCAGTTTCAGTTGCTCTTCGTTGCCGCTGGTCGGCTGCACATCCACAGTGACGTCATCTCCGTCGCCGTAACGTCCGGCCAGAATGGCTTTGGCAATTGGTGTTTCCAGTTCACGCTGGATGGCACGCTTGAGCGGACGGGCGCCGTACACCGGGTCATATCCAGCATTGGCAAGCCAATCGGTGGCGTTGTCGCTGATGCTCAGACCGAGCTTGCGCTCCATGAGACGTTGACGCAGGCGGTTCACCTGCAGACTCACGATCTGGCGTAGTTCGTCTCTGCGCAGGCTGTGGAAGATGATCTGATCATCGAGCCGATTGAGGAATTCAGGACGGAAATGACCGCGAAGGGCGTCATTCACCCGCCGTTCCATTTCGTCGTGCTGCCCGTCATCGCCGCCGAGATCCAGGATCGACTGGCTGCCGATGTTGCTGGTGAGGATCAGCACGGCATTGGTGAAATCCACTGTTCTGCCCTGACCATCGGTGACGCGACCGTCATCCAGGATCTGCAGCATCACGTTGAACACATCGGGGTGCGCTTTTTCCACTTCGTCGAACAGGATCACGGCGTAAGGGCGACGGCGCACGGCTTCAGTGAGCTGTCCTCCCGCCTCATAGCCGACGTATCCAGGAGGAGCACCGATCAGACGACTGACCGTGTGCTTCTCCATGTATTCACTCATGTCGATGCGAACCATCGCGTCTTCACTGTCAAACAGCTGTGCTGCCAGGGCCTTGGACAGCTCGGTTTTGCCAACACCGGTGGGACCGAGGAACAGGAAACTGGCGATCGGTCTGTGGGGATCACTGAGCCCGGCACGTGAACGTTGAATCGCATCGGCGACCGCGGTGACGGCCTGCTGCTGACCCACCACTCGCTCGTGCAGCTGGTTCTCGAGACCGAGCAGCTTGGCCATCTCCGATTGCACAAGCTTGGCCACAGGAATACCGGTCCATTTGGCGATCACCTCGGCGATGTCGTCTTCGGTGACCTCCTCACGCAGCAGCGACTTCTCCTGACCGTTGTCGTCGTCTTCGCTCAGTGCGGCCTCTTTCTCTGCCAGCTGCTTCTGCAGTGTGGCCAGTGTTCCGTACTCAAGCTCAGCTGCCTTGTTGAGGTCATAATTGCGCTTGGCCTGGTCCACCTGCAGCTGCACACGCTCGATCTCTTCCTTGAGGTTGGAGAGCTCATCAATCGCTCCCTTCTCCTGCTGCCATTGAGCATTGAGAGTGCTCTGCTGTTCCGAGAGTTCCGCGAGTTCTCGCTCGAGCTTCTCCAGCCGCTCCTGGCTGGCGGCATCGGATTCTCGGCCGAGCGAGAGTTTCTCCATCTCAAGTTGCAGGATCTTGCGATCGATTTCATCGATCTCCTCCGGTTTGGAGGTGATCTCCATCTTCAGTCGTGCGGCGGATTCATCCACCAGATCGATGGCCTTATCCGGCAGAAAACGGTCGGCGATGTAGCGGCTGCTGAGCACGGCGGCAGCCACCAGTGCGCTGTCGGCAATGCGAACACCGTGGTGCACTTCGTAGCGTTCTTTCAGTCCGCGCAGGATCGAGATCGTGTCCTCCACCGAGGGTTGGTCTACGAGCACCTGCTGGAAGCGACGTTCCAGAGCTGGATCCTTTTCGATGTGCTGACGATGTTCGTCGAGTGTTGTGGCGCCGATGCAGCGCAGTTCACCTCGAGCCAGCATCGGTTTGAGCAAGTTGCTTGCATCCATGGCGCCACCTGCGGCGCCGGCCCCAACCACCGTGTGGATCTCATCGATGAACAGAACGATCTGTCCTTCGGAGTCGGTGACTTCCTTGAGAACCGCTTTGAGCCGTTCCTCGAATTCGCCGCGATATTTGGCCCCGGCGATCAGGGCCCCCATGTCGAGGGCGATGAGCTGTCGGTTCTGCAGCGCCTGAGGAACATCGCCGTTGACGATGCGCTGAGCGAGGCCTTCGACAATGGCGGTCTTGCCAACCCCCGGCTCGCCGATCAGCACAGGGTTGTTCTTGGTTCTGCGGCTGAGGATCTGAATGGTGCGGCGGATCTCCTCGTCGCGGCCGATCACAGGATCAAGCTTGCCGTCGCGGGCTGCCGCCGTGAGATCACGTCCGTATTTCTCTAGTGATTCGTAGGTTGCTTCTGGGTTTTGGTCGGTCACGGTCTGGCTGCCGCGCACGGCATCAATGGCGGTTTTCAGGGCTTTGGCGTCGGCACCCACCTGGCTGAGCAGGCGTTGTCCGCAGCGGGAATCCTCTGCTAATGCGAGCAGCAGGTGTTCGATGGAGATATAGCTGTCTCCGTACCCCTGCTTGAGAGATTCGGAACGATCCAGCAGGGCGTTAAGACCTTTACCCAGGTAAACGGATTCCGGCGGAGACTGCAGCGCCGGTTGCTGACTGAGATGGGCTTCCAGGTTGCTCTGCAGAGCGGATGGCGTCACACCGGCTTTTTCGAGAATGCGACTGGCTAGTCCGTCCTGTTCGAGAAGTGCCAGCATCAGATGTTCGGTCTCCAGTTGCTGATGGCGTCGCTTCTGGGCCAGGTTCTGGGCCGAGAGGATCGCGGCCCAGGCCTTCTCAGTGAATTGTTCGGCCGTGGGTTGCATGAGTCCGTTGGTACTGCTGTCACCGTATGGGTCTTATCCCTGCTCGAGCCAGGGGGAACCGATCCAGTTGGTTCGGTCTGCACGCCAGCATGCGGTCAACCGATCCGGATCGGTAGGGTCCACCGAATCATGCAGCGATCAAGGTGGATGGAACCCCTGTTAACCCGACTCTGGTCACGACGCTGGTGGCCAGAGTTCGAGAGCTCTATGGACCGTCGCCCTCTGACCTGGAGAGGATGTGCTGGACCGTGGTTCATGAACATCATCACGGCGCCATGCCCTCCGAGTACGACATCCGTGAGGTTGACGAAGATCTCTATCTGGCTGTGCTCACTGCGGCCCGTCAGCCTGAATAAGCAGCATTTGAGTTGGATTTTCTTTTTTCAGTATTTGAAGTTGATTTTGTAGAGATGCAACTTGATTGGTCCCTGGAATTTCAGGGCCACTGTGTTCTTGGCTTGAATCTTGAAAAAGAACTCGTCAGCCTCTTTTAAGGCCTCAGAATGGTGATCTTTTGCGGTTGATCAAGTGCCATTACTTTGATGGCTCCACCCGATAGAGGCATATCTGCAAAGCGCATCTGTCTGATATCGGGATTCTCAAACGTTTTGATGGAATAGGTGCCGTTTTTCTGGTCGGAGACGACTGACCACTCCGTAATTTCATAGGTGGCTTTCGAGCCACCTCCTCCAAATCCGCCTCCAGCAGGAATGCCCTGGCTTCCCGGAGGTAAATCGAATTGGTTGAGCAGATGGAATGCTGTCCCCACCTGCTCGGCTGAACTCAGATTGGTGGGTGCATTTCTGCTGAAGGTCAATGCCTTGATAAACCTTGATGTGGAGAGGAAATCGCCTGGTAAGCCCAGCAATCCTGCACCTGCGCTGACAGGAGGTAATGCCAGCCCATTCACGGTGATCTCTTCCGGAGGCATGGCGTTGAGGTTGCCGTAGTTACCTGCTGCAATCAGTTGATAGGGAAGCGGTGGGGAGTTGGTGTAAACATTGGTCGGGTTATCGAGCATGTTCAGCTCCCCTTTGATGTATTCCACAGAGAGGCTGTTGCCTTCGGGATCGTGCAGGATCATGTGAATTGGAACGCTTCTTCCAAAGGCCTGCAGGACTGATCCATTCACCAGAACACTCGGGAGCGACTGTTTGACTTCGGCAATGGATTCAAAATTGCTCAGGACATAAGCGAGTAATTGCCAGCTGGCAATCGAGCGATCGCTTTGATTGGCTGGAACGTTTTGAAACTGTGCGTAGCCCTCGAAATACAGCAATCCTCCTGCCATTCCCTTCTCATTCATGCCATCGACGAGCGCGTCGTTGACTCCTACGGCGTTCAGGCCTATCACCGCGTACCGGCTTGTCCAACTCAGACCACTCCCCTCCTGGCCTGATGGCCCGGCTCCTTGGATCAGGGTGCCGCGTTGGATCAGCACGGCCTCGCTGTTCAGTGGTTGGGCGAATTCCATGGTTCGGCCATACACCATTCCACCGTCATTGCCTCTCAAGGTGAAACTTGTGCAGGCGGAGGCTGTGCCGATGCTGGCGCTGGCGATTCCGATACCAACCCCCATGGCCAGGGCTCGTTGCATCGTTGAGGCCATCACGTTTCTGCAGCTCCTCCTGAAAGGGTGTGAAGAGGACCTATTCAGTGGCTCCTACTCCAGGTTTTCTTTGGTCTTCGCGCCAGGCTGGTCGTCAGAATTTTCTGTGTTTCGCGCAGTTGCATCGCAATCGAGACCTGAGCCATGGTTAAGCAAATCTGAAGGAGTGGGTTGTGAAGGCTGCCCCGTCCTGTCCCCTGCATCTGGGGATTCTCGATTCACCCGACTACTGGACCGACAACGCTCTGGTTGAGTCTGTGTCGCCAACCACAGCTTCGGAGTGGAGGCAATGGATTGAACAGTCAGAGTCCGATCGCAGACTCAGTAACCCTGACCGGCAGGCTGGCATCCGTGGCTGAATCGTCCTCTGTTCGGCAGGATGAAGGGATGAAGATACGGTCATGGCTGACTCGGATCGGTGCTCACCTTCTTGGTGTGGTCGATGAGTACTGGGCGATGCGTGAACCCGCCCAGTATCACCAGCAACTTCCCTGCTGTGAGCTGAAAAGCGACATGGATGCGACAAGGTCAGCTGGCAGATAACGTCCAAGTATCAGTGACGTTATTGCTGCCACTCCGTTCGTCTCTGGCTAGGGGTTGGAGATGACCTCATTGATGGTGAGCTGCATGTCCGTGATCAATATCTCCGGCGAAAAGACCCCCAAGCTGGATCGTGTGTCTGAGTACTGGCCGCGCACGCTTCAGCAGTACTGGCGTGATCAAGAGAACCGTCAGAAGTCGCTGCAGGCCAAGCTCTTGTCTGAAACGATTCGTCTGCAGAGTGCTTCAAGACCTCGCAAGCAGCTCTTCGCGAAGCGGCAGAGTTTTGTCTCTCCGTGCCACACCCTTCGGTCGTAAGGCCGTCTCAGCGACAGGCCGCAAGATTGACTTTTGCTGCTTTGAGGGCTTCCTCACAGGCGGCACGATCCTCCTTGTCGATGTCTCCCTGACTGCCATTCAGGCGGGCTTCAAGAAACGCGATCTCTTCGATCCAGTGGTGGCGGTCGTTGGCTTCAATGCTCATGGCTGACGGAGAGTCGTTGTGTCTGTCGCATCTACCATCCCAGCATCGAGGCGGTGCTGATGTCGGTTGTGGTGCCTGAGGATTTCGATTATTCGGCTGCGATCTCGTTTCTTGAGATCAGGGATCAGCTGCCCTTGATCGATCCTGAATGTCTGTCCCGGCAGGATGTGCTGTCGATTCTGTTACACCTGTTTGATCAGAAACCTGGTTTTGTCGATCGCGGTCACGAGGTCAATAACGCCGAAACGGCCTGGGTGAATGCCTATCTCTTCAGGCTCAGGCCAGGCCGTGATGATCAGGGGTTGGAGGGATATGTGGTCGAATGCATCGGATCCAGTGTGGATCGTATGGCCGAGCTGCTCTGATCTCAGTTGTTGACGGTCGGCGTCCCGGCAAGTTCAGTTACTTCTGTTGTGGTCGATCAATCAGGTCGCATTGATTCAACCCCTGAGCGTTGGGGTCGGCTTCCTGAAGTCGATGCAGGATGTTGCGCAGATCGGCTCCAGCCAGTTCTCCGTTGGTTTCCCACTTCAGGCTGGTCCCGCGACGGTTGTGAACGGTGTCGTTCATGAGCATTCTCGAGCGAATGCACTTTCGGTGATCAGCAGGACACCGGAAAGCACCCACCTGAAATCCTTAAAGGAAGTTAAAAGTGTGTCGGTTGCTACTTTCCTGACGCGGCTTGTGTTCGGCCAAAGCCTTTGGCTTGCGCCTGGCGGGTGAGGTTGCGTTGCTGGCGGCTGAACAGTGCTTTGCGCTCCATCGCTTCTCCCACATGGGGTGCGATTTCGACGCCACTGGTCTGCATGGCGTGCTGCTGCTCTTGTTCTTCGCTCGACCCCGTCTCGCTCTGTAGGTAGGCATTGACGTAAGCCTGGGCAGTCTCTGTCGGCGCGTAATACAGCGTTCCAGGTCCCCTTCGGCGGCGAGTGAGGCTTCTCGCTAGCCGTCGTTGTTGCATGCCTGCCCAGAGTTGACCTGGGTTGCGGATCATGTAGTGATTGAGACTTGGCGCCTCGGTGTCTTCGCTGAGCGCCATCGATGTTCCATCAACGAAGTCGCTCAGCAGGGTGACGACTGGCATGGCCTAGGCCATAAAGGGTCAGTCTGTGCTGCCGTGCGTTCTGATTCCCAGAGCACTGCGGCTGAACCAGCTCTCCATCTTTGACATCTGATCGTCTGCGACCAGGTCGGCACGATTCAAAGCGAAGTCAAGACTTCTTGCCAAAGCCACAATCTCAGCATCATCTGAGCAGCCATGCAGTTGTCGTCTGAGCGATTCACTGTGTTCCAGCGCATGCACAAAGGCACTCAATGCTTCTCTGCTCATCGTGACCATCCTTTTTCGGCCTGTTTTTCGACGAATGCAGCGACATCATCGATTTCCGTGAGACTCAGCTTGCCTTCGTAGGAAGGCATGGCATTTTTGCCGTTTTCGATCTGATGCTCGATGGCTTCAATCGGATGCTGGCTGTAGGAATCGAGGTAGGCCTGCAAGTCAGCCTGGCTCAGGGTGCGAGTGGCTCTGATCACATTGCCGCCACCCATATGGCAGGCAGCACAGTTGGTCGAGAACAGCTGGGCTCCATGAGACAGGTCAGCGTCAGTCATGGCTCTTACCGGCAGAGCCGCTCCGAGAGTGAGGCAGAGGCTGAGGATCAGTGCCAGTGCAGAAGCAGGGTTTGGCATCCCTTGGCGTTCATCTCTATGCCAAACCTATCCATCATCAACAACAAGAAAAGACCCCAGGTTGAACGTTGACAATCTGGGGTCTGAATATGTTGAAACCTGAAAAATCAGGTGTTGTCTGAACAAATCACTCGACGATCACTTGGCCAACCATGCCAGCACCGCGGTGGGGCTCGCAATAGAAGTCGTAAGTACCGGCTTCACTGAAGGTTTCTTCCCAGGATTCGCCTGGGGAGAAGGCCAGGTCTGGGTGGCTGTATTCGTCGTGACCTTCAAAGACGGCGTTGTGAGGGGCCATCTTGTTGTTGACGAACTTGACGGTGTCACCGGCTTTGATCGTGACCGAGCTGGGCTCGAACGCCAGCATTCCTGAATCTGCGCCAAGCTTCACCTCAACGGTGGCGGCACTTGCGGAAGCAACACCCACGGTGCAGGCCAGCACAAAAGCGAGGGCGGTGTAGAAAATCGATTTAAGGCTCTTCAGCATGACGACTGTTGAAGTTGCCTCATTATAGGCGTATCTCAGGGTGATCCCCGTTTCGGTAAACCTGAATCCAGCAAGACCGATTCAAGATCTGCGGCATGGCTTTTGACGCCGAAGCGCTCTGGCTGGGTCACGGGTTCGTGAATGAAATGGCGCTGACGAATGGAAAAGCGATCCCAGGCATTGACCTCGATCGGCAGCACCTTGATCAGTGTTTCGATCAACCAGGGCCAGAGCGGGATACCAGGAGTTCGTCGAATCCCACGCCAGCGGCAGAGGCTGGCCACTGCTTCATTCACGCTGATGGCCTTCTGTCCCATCACAATTCTGCGCACAGCTCCCTGGCCGGGCTCCGGGTTGCGTTGATGGGGATGGGTGGCGAGATAGCCGCAAATCGCAGCGATGTCTGCTGCGTGGATGAAGTGGAAGCTGGCATCGGCCCGAAGGAATCGAGCCAGCCAGAGCCATTTGCTGGCTTCTGCGAGGCCTTCGGTGAGGTAGCTGGTGGGGAAAGGACTGCTGCCGTCGACTCGGCCTCCGAACACCAGGGTGGGGAAGACGGCGACAATTTTCTCGGCGAGAGGATGCTCCTCTAAATCTTTCAGGCACTGGGCTTTGGTCTGGATGTATTCAGTGCCGTAGGCCAGTGCTTCGGTGAGGGGCTGCAGATGCCGATCCAGGATGCTGGCTGTTGAGAAATAGGTGATTTGCTCGATCAAGGATGGATTGAGCAGTGACAGCATTCGCTTCACGGCCACAACATTCACCTGCTGAGCCCGTTCGGGATCCCCCCAGGCAGTGGCTGTGTGGATCACGCGGTGCACACGGGCCAGCTCAGATGCGAATCGATCAGCTTCGCGAAGGTCGCCCACCAGCAGTTGGATCCGCGGATGATCCGCGGAAACCGCAGTGAGTTTGCTGGGATCACGCAGCCAGAGCAGCAGCTCTGCGTCGCTGTTCTCCAGCAGCCATGAAGTGGTGTATTGCCCGACGCAGCCGCTGGCACCCGTGATCAGGATGCGCGACGGAGTTGTGGTCTGACTCAAGCGAGAGCCCCAACGCGGTCCATCACGCTCTTGCCTGCTGTGAAGAAGGCAGCTCCATTCTCCTCGGGTGTGCCGGGAAGAATTCCATGGCCAAGGTTCAGGATGTGGCGGCGACCTCTGGCCTTACGAACGCAGTCATCGATTCGGGCTTCGATGGCCTGCGGGGTTCCGAACAGCAGGCCGGGATCAACATTGCCTTGTACACCGATGTGTTCAGGCAGGCGTGCACAGGCCTCTGCCATGTCCACGGTCCAGTCGAGGGAGATGATGTCCACACCGGTCTGGGCCATCCGTTCGATCACGCCGGCGCTGCCGGAGATATAGAGGATGAACGGGGTATCGGGATGGGTCTGCTTGACCAGGTCGACCACCTTTTTCTGGTAAGGAGCCGCGAAGACGTCGTAGTCGGCTGGGCTGAGTTGCCCTGCCCAAGAGTCGAACATCTGCACCACTTGTGCCCCGGAATCGATCTGATAGCGCAGGTAGTTGGCAATGGACTCGGCGAAATGGTCGAGCAGTTTGTGCAGCAATTCGGGCTCACGGAAGGCCATGGCCTTGATCACCGCATAGTTTTTGCTGCTTTTGCCTTCCACCACGTAGGCAGCCAGCGTCCAGGGAGCACCAACGAAACCCAGCACAGCCGCCTCATTGCCGACGCTCTCACGTAAACGACCCAGCACTTCGCCCACAAAGGGCATGGATTCGCTGGGAATCAAGGGTCGCAGAGCATTGACCTGGTCGAGATTGCGGATCGGATCACCGATCTGAGGCCCTTTGCTCTCGATGATGTCGAAGTCGATTCCCATGCCAGGAAGAGGCGTGAGGATGTCGGAGAACAAGATCACCCCGTCTGGCTTGAAGGCCCTGAAGGGTTGCATCGAGATCTCGTAGGAGAGGTCTGGATTTTCAGAGCGCTCGCGAAAGCTGGGGTACTTGTCCCTCAGGTCGCGGTAGATCTTCATGTAACGGCCGGCCTGACGCATCATCCAGACCGGAGGACGCTCCACCGCTTCACCACGGGCTGCACGCAGTAACAGAGGCAGAGAGTTGCTCATCAAGCCGAAATCAAATCAGTCGGAAACCTACCTGAAGAAACTGTGCAGAAGCGCTGGATTCCAGGCATGCTGAGCTGTTCGTCACATCGTTCGCCTGGTTTCAGACGCTCTCGGTTTGCTCAAGAGCGCTCAAGCTGCGTTTCGGATCGTGTCTGAACACCATCAGGCTTAGCGGTGGCAGGCACAGATCGAGAGAGTTCTCGTATCCATGAATGCCCCACTCATCGGTGGGTTTGCCTCCCATGTTGCCCAGGTTGCTGCCGCCGTATTTGGCTGCATCTGTGTTGAAAATCTCCTCGTAGAAGCCCGCCAGTGGCACGCCCACTCTGTAGTGGGAATGACTCTGAGGAGTGAAATTGGCAACCACCACCAGCCAGGTTCCGCTGCTGCTTTCCCTGCGCATGAAGCTGATCACTGAATGGCGATTGTCGTTGCAATCGATCCATTGGAAGCCGAACTGATCGAAGTCATCCCTCCATAAAGCAGGTTCGGCCTTGTAAAGAGCATTGAGATCGCCCACCAGGAGTTGAAGCCCTTGATGCGGTTCGTGGTTCAGCAGATCCCATTGCAGATCGCCCCACACATTCCATTCGGCTCGCTGACCGAATTCCATGCCCATGAAGATGGTTTTCTTGCCTGGGTGAGTCCACATGTAGGCCAGAAGAGCGCGCGTGTTCGCATATTTCTGCCAGTCGTCTCCAGGCATCTTGTGCAGGAGATGACTCTTGCCATGCACCACTTCATCGTGGCTTAGGGCAAGCATGAAATTCTCGGTGTAGGTGTACCAAATCGAGAAAGTGATGTTGTTCTGATGAAACTGTCGGAACCAGGGATCCAGCTCGAAGTAATCGAGCATGTCGTGCATCCAACCCATGTTCCATTTCAGGTTGAAGCCAAGGCCCCCGATGTCGGTGGGCTGGGTCACCATCGGCCAGGTGGTGGATTCCTCCGCAATCGACAGTGCTCCTGGGAAATGCTGGAAGAGCACGTGATTGGCCTGCTGAAGGAAACGCACCGCTTCAGTGTTCTCACGGCCGCCGTTCTCATTGGGTAGCCATTCGCCGTCCGGCCGCAGGTAGTCGCGGTAGAGCATGGAGGCCACCGCATCCACCCGGATGCCGTCGATGTGGAACTGGTCGAACCAGAACACCAGGTTGGCCACAAGAAAGTTGCGAACTTCATTGCGGCTGTAGTTGAAGATCAGCGTGCCCCATTCCTTGTGCTCGCCGATGCGTGGATCGGCGTGCTCATACAAGTGGCAGCCATCAAAAAAGGCCAAACCGTGACTGTCACGGGGGAAGTGACCTGGCACCCAGTCGATGATCACGCCGATGCCCTCGGCGTGGCATCGATCGACAAAACCCCGGAATTCATCAGGGGTTCCGTAGCGGCTGGTCGGGGCATACCAGCCAGTGACCTGGTAACCCCAGGAGCCATCAAATGGATGCTCGGTGATCGGCATCAGTTCGATGTGCGTGAAGCCCCTCTCCTTGACGTAGGGAATCAGGCGATCAGCCAGTTCCGGATAGGTGAGCAGGCGAGCACCTGGTTTGAGATCTGCTGCGGGAACCGGTGGCCTGGCACTGCCATCGGCCTCAATGAAAGGCTCTTCCGCGGAGGCGTGAATCCAGCTGCCAAGGTGCATCTCATACACAGAGATCGGCTGGTCCAGCACATTGCTGCTGTCGCGCGTCTGCATCCAGCTGCTGTCCGTCCAGTTGAAACCATCGAGATGGCTCACCAGGGAGCTTGTGTCTGGACGCACTTCGTGCTGGAAGCCGTAGGGATCGGCCTTTTGGTAGCAGTGGCCGTCCTGGGTTCGGATTTCGTATTTGTAGAGCTCTCCTTCAGCTATTCCGGGGAGGAACAGCTCCCAGATCCCTCCCAGGCGCTGTTGCATGGGGTGCTGTCGACCATCCCAGCTATTGAGATCGCCGATCACGCTGACGCTGCGGGCGTTGGGAGCCCACAGGCAGAACATCACACCCTGGACGCCGTCTTGATCGCAGCGATGGGCACCCATGCGCCGCCAGATGTGATGGTGATTCCCCTCCGCGAACAGATGGCGATCCATTTCGCCCATCCATTCCTGACGGAAGGCCCACGGATCATGCTGTTCATGGGTGATTCCTCCACGGTTCACGCGCACCCTGTAAGTACTCCCTGGGTTGCGATTGACCTCGGTTTCGAAGATCCAGGGATGGTGTGGAGTTGCCATAGCGATCTCCTCTGAACCGGTCAGAAGAGTCACGTTGTCGGCTTCGGGCATCCAGACACGGATGACCCAGCCACCGTTGTCTTGCGATTGAGGGCCGAGAATGGAGAAGGGGTGGTCGTGACGACACTCCGCCAGTCGCTGGGCATCCTCAACCATCCAGTCCTGCACAGTGATGGTCATGACGACGGAGCTTTCGTAGGCCGGGAGCTTAAGCGGAAAGCCTGCTCAAACTCCTTTCCTGCCAGGGATTTCAGACCAGATCTGCTGAGAAGTCGACGTTGATGATCCGCCCTTGGCGGTTGAAGATCACAAAGAGGTTGTCGGTCATGTTGCCGAATTCAATCGTGACCAACACCAGTTGCTGCTCACTGCTGCTCGAGGCTGCAAGCGCGCTCTTGATGCTCTTCACCCCTCCGAGAACCCGCTCCAGCTTCGACCACTTGCGTTTGAGGTCAGCTGGGGAGATCTCCTTTTGAAAGTCGAGGTCCAGGTAATACCGGGCTGCGATCCAACGACCGGCATCCAGATCTTGCACAAACTTCAGTGCGGTCTGTTCGATCGGGAGCACCGTCTCGACCCACTTCCAGGCCAGCAGTTGTCCGTCGTCATCGAGCACCAGTAACAGAGGCAGTTCACGGGTGCCGCTGTTGGTGATGGCCACGGTTTCCACGGTCGTGTCGTCAAGACCTGGATTGACCGAGACCACTCGGAAGGATTCGATCATGGGCGCGCTTTGAAGCCGCTGGCTGATGGCTTCCACGCTGGTGGCTGATTTCAGGGGCGTCGCCAACAACTTGTAAATCCCCTGCGCGTTCTTCGCTTGGATCGATGTGAGCAGTTCTTTGGCGGCGTTTTGGGCTTGGCTTGGAGTGAGATTGGTCCGCGGCGCATTGAGGGCCTGTGCAACCTGGATCTCTGCTCGGACGCCTGCCGCAGGGATCATCTCCACAGTGCAGGTGGCCATGGCAGCGGCCAGAAGACAGGAGGTGAACTTCACGGCAATCGTCAGAACGGTCGAATCAGTCTGCCGGAGTTCCCAGGTGTTGGGGCGCCAGCAGAGGCAGCATCCACAACTGAGCCATCTCAAGATGCAACTCGATGCTGATCACACGGCAATCGGCACTGGGTGCGCTGCAGGCCACGGCCTCATGCCCAGGGTTGATGGCAATGGCTGGCCAGGCGGCTCCTGCAATCGATAAACGCAGCCTGTCGCCGGGTTCGAGCGTGGCAAGCAGCGGCTGAAGGTCTAGCTCCCGTTCACAGAGCTCGAGGGCTTGCTGTCCGCGGATTCGCAGCATCCCGGTTGAGAGCTGTTGCACCGTGTTCTTGCCCCGAGGCAATCGCGACAAGGCCACACAAAGATCAAATCCAGGCTGGTCTGCGCAGACGTGAAGTTTGAGCTTCGGCTTGCCCTGCAGGGGCAGGGCGCCCTTAAGGGGTTCACCGGTGAACACCGCCACGTCACTGCGACGATCAAGGGATGCTCGATCGCAGGGGCCGGCGCTTGGGCTGAGATGCCCACCGATGGCGGGTACAGGCCGCCATGGGTCATGCACGATCACCACCTTGCCGCCATGGTCAGATGCTGCGTCAAGGATCTGTCCTTCTTCTGGGTCAAGGCAGGCGAGGCCTCGACTGCAGAGATGCCACCGTTGCTGATCGAAAGGTTGTGAGGAGACCGGGGATAGGGGGTTGATCGATGCTGGACTCAGATCGTCTGCTCCGCACCAGCTGTCGCTGACTTGGTCCCACAGCCAGACGACGATGTCATCCGCACTGTGTGGGGGGGCGCAGTCGCTGGGAGAGTCGATCAGATGCCGCTGGAAGAACTTCAGCAGCAGTTCGCTGCTCTCTGCCCACCACTGCAGATGGGTGGCAGGGCCGATGTGGAGTTCAGGTCGCCCTCCCGCCGCTCTGGCTTGTTCCGCAAGAGCAATCACGCCGCGGAGATGGGGATCCCACCAGCCCCCAAGTAACAGCATCGGTTGCTGCAGCCATCGATGTGGCATGGAGTGTTGGATCCAGTCGCTGTCCCGTTCGGGGCTTTGCTTGAGCCAGCGCAGGGCCATGCCCTCGGGATCGTGGTGTTCAAGCATCGACATGCCTTCACTCAGATAGCTGCCGTCTTCAAGGCTGCGTCGCATCTCGTTCCAGGCCTGATGGTCTCCCCGCCTTTTGGCTTGGAGACTGGCCAGCTGCAAGCCCCAACCCAGCCCCAGATGCCACCAGTGGGCGTTGCCGTCGCAACTCCAGTGGTCCCGTTCGTCCAGGCCGCACATCGCCGGTGCCAGGCAATCGGGTGGTGGGCACTCCGAAGGCGCCAGCAGTTGGGTCAGGCCTTGATAGGAGAAGCCGTACATCCCGACTCGACCATTGACCTCTGGCCTTTGCCTCAGCCAACTCAAGGTGTCGGCTGTGTCGTGCGCTTCCTGGGAGAAGCCGCGGAAATGTCCTCCCGACGCTCCCTGGCCGCGCACATCCTGAACGACCACAACAAAGCCGTGACTGCACCACCACTCAGGGTGAGGGAGCGTGACAGTTGAAGCGATGGACTTGCCATAGGGCTGTCGCATCAACAGCGCAGGCCAGGGGCCATCTCCGCAGGGTCGCCACACTCGCGAGACCAGCTCAACGCCGTCGCGAGTGATCAGTGACGCATCAGCGAACATCCGGGCAATTGAGTCCGATCACGTAGGTCGCCACAATTTCAGCTTCCGTCTTGTTGAGGTTGCGTTGGCCAGCAATCACAGCAATGGATTGGCTGGAAAGTGCCGACTCCCCTTGGGCATTGATGGATTTGAACTGTTGGCAGAGTGCCTGGGCTTCACCGGGATTGCGCTTAACGCTTTCCAAAAGAGACGACTGGGCCTGACTGAAAGGGCTCACCGCAAGCAGGGTTGAAACTGCGGCAACTGTTGCGAATCTGAGGTTGTTGAGGAAACGCATCGGAACCTCTGTCCGAATCTGTCCCTCATTTGAAACGGGTGAGACGGAGCTTGCTGGTCTGGACGGTCAGTTCGTGTTTTGCCTCTCCTTGGCACGGAGGATCCAGCGGCGGGCCACGGCAAGATCCACAACCGGGGGCCGTCCGCTTCGCAACTGACGTTCCAGTCGTCCGGTGCGGGTGAGCACGTCCTGTGGGGTGGCCCCAGCGATCGCTGTCACGGTGGCCAGTCCTGCGTGCATCAGCAGGGCAGCATCCTGAGGGGCCAGGTCCAACGCGCAGGCCAGATCGGCCATGCCTTGCAGCCGTCTGAGATTGCGTGCTGACGCCCGACCGCTGGAGGCCAGTCGACTGATTTGCAGCTCGTCCAGAGACTGCAGCTGCCCCCAGGTGGTGATGCCGGAAGCCAGCAGCTGTTTCAGTTCATCGCGCAGGCCCTGGGGTAGCTCCTGTAATGGATCCTCTGGTCTCATTCGGCTCGGAAGTCGCGAACGGTTTCGCCCAGAACCACTGATCTGGAAGCTCCTTCACCCGCAGGCTGGAGTTGACGTAATCGAACAGTCACCTCAGGGCTGTTGCGGCCGCCAGGACGAACATTCCCCGCCAATTGCTGCAGGGTCGGTGCGATCGCTTCGTCTGGAAAATCGGCCTGGGCCTGAGCCACCACCAGATCATCACCATTGTCAAAAACCACCGGGGCTCGCAATGCTCCCTCCACGCTGACGCTGGGTGTATAGCTGAGACCAAAAGCCCAGCAGCTGGCCGACAACAGCAGCGTGAAGCTGCTCACTCCCACCAGTCGGAAACGAACCCCCCAGCGGGCGATGAAGGCGATCAGGGTCAAGCCAAACAGCGCCAGCCCGCCTTTGGCGAGCCAGATGCTGGAGGTGGAGAGCAATTCCTCAAGTGGCATGGGCTGGTCTGCTCGGAATGTGGTCCTTATATTGCGTCGACCTCCGGCGTATTGACGGGCATCGATGCGAGGAGGTCCAACCAGCATGCGGCGTAACAGGCTCGTCCTGTCTGTTTTGGGTGGATCCCTCATCGGTGGGGTAGTGGTGTGGTTTGCCGCCGATCACTGGGCCAGTTCGCTGTTTCAGCGGCTGCGTCCAGACATCGAGGCTCAGATCTCCAAGCCTCTTGGTCACCCCGTCAGCATCGGTCGCTATCGCGGCCTGGGTCTGCAGGGACTTGCGCTAGGTCCTGTTCAGGTCCGCAAAGGTCCACTTGATCAGTCGACTGCAGAGATTCAGCGCCTCACCATCGGCCTCGATCCCTTCGCCAGTCTTCTGCGATTCAAGCCCGTTCTCACGGTGCGGGTCAGAGGAGCTCAGCTCGATCTACGGCGTAATGACCAGGGCCATTACTGGGTTCCAGGACCCTTCCCAGAGCAAGGCGACCCACCCCGCTTGGATCTGCAGGTGCGTTTCAGCGACCCCGCCAGGATCAAGATCGACTCTGCGGGTCTCAGCTTGACAGCTGCTGGTTGGACCGGCATCCGTCTTGATGAGCACAGGGCTGATGGCGTGCTCAAGCTCGTGCTCCCAGACAGGGGGCGTATCACCGTCAAGGCACGAGGCCGTTGGGTCCGCCCGGAATTTGAGCTCACCACCCAGCTGGAACGGATTCAGTTGGCTCGCTATCAGGGCCTGTTGCCGTTGAAGCTCCCCGTTCAGATGCAGGGGCAGCTTGGTGGCAATCTGCGCCTGGGTTGGCGTGGAGGACAAGCCAACTGCAGCGGCGGGCTGTCTCTGCAGAGAGCGCAGTTCAGTGGCCAGGCCATGGAGCACAGGCTGGAGTCTCCGCAGTTGCGAGTCAGTTGTCGCGGGGACACGCTCAAAGTCGCGAACAGTCGATGGACTTACGGGCCCTATGTGGCTTCCCTGGGCGGCAACGTGCGTCTCAACCGCACCTTTGCTCTGAAGGCAGCCCTCAAGGAACTGGATGAGAACCGCAATCTGGCGTTTCGGCTCGAGGGTGATTGGTCTCAACCGAATCTGCGCGTCAATGGGCTCTGGGCCTTGCCTGACTCCATTCCGTTGGACGGACCTCTTCGCCTTGCAGCTCAGCTGAGTGCCGATTGGCGGGACCGCCAGGACTGGTCGGCAACGCTGGATCGGTTTGTTCTTCAAGCGCCTGGTGTGGATGTGAAGGCCAAAGGGGCCCTGCATCCTCAGCTGCAGGTCGCCACCCAGCGGCTTGAGCTGGCGGGGCCCGCCTGGAAGCGCCTTCCTCTCGTCTCGCCTCTGCTCGGTACGGCAGCTCCCTTGAAGGGAAAGCTCCAGTTGAGCGGTGCATCGTTAAAGCCTGAGTTGTCTCTGGACATGGCTCAGGCCAGTAATCCCTTGCTTGAAGCATGGTCGCTGCAGGCTGGTTGGACTGCGCAATCAGGACTGCTGGAGCTTGAGAAGTTCCGCAGTCCTGATTTCACCGCCAGCGCCAGGATGCCGCTCAGCCTTGGTGCAGGTGGGCTGAAACCCGGTCCATTGGAGGCCGATCTACGGCTTGACTCCTATCCCCTCAAGCGTCTGGGTCCTCTTCTGGGCACTGAGATGGATGGAACGATTGCTGCATCCGGTCGGGTTCTTGGTCCTCTCGATGCATTGCGACCTGATCTGCGCCTTGCCGTGAATCATCCGCGGGCGGGTGCTGTGCGCCTCATGGAGGACTGGAGTGGAACCTTCCTCGGTCGCACCGGCGGCGGTGGTGTGCTGTCGATGGCTTCGGTGGGATCAGTCATTGCTGGATCTCTTGAGGCCCGGCTTGGTGCGAACTGGCTTCCCACTGATGTGATGCTGCGTCGCCGCAAGGGGGATCTGCAGCTCCGTGGAACGCCTGCCGGTTACCGATGGACAGCCACTGATTTAACGGTCGATGGACTGGAACTGGCGCTTCCCCCTAGGCAACGCTGGGAAGGGGTTTATGGCCGTTTGAGTGGTGACGGCACTCTCGGACTGCAACCGCTCGCCATGACGGGCGATCTGAGCATCAGTCGCCCTGGAATCATGGGCTTGCAGCTGCAGCAGATACTGCTCACGGGCCGTTACGCGGACCGTCGTTATGCCATCACGAGCGAACTTCTGCCGCCGGATACGGGCCAGATCACCGTGGATGCCGAAGGACAGCTTGATGGCTTTTTCAAGGGACAGGCTGTGGCGAGGGGACTGAGCGCACGCTGGCTCAGCAACAGTGCTCTCAGCCTGCCCAGGTTGAACAAGGATGCTCCCTCAGAGCAGGGCTCAGCATCCGATCTGGGCACGCTGCTGATCAAGACATTCGGCGGCAATCTCGATGGGCAACTGGAGGCCCTGCGGAACGCCCGGACGGCATTGCTGCAAGCGCGTCTGCAGAACCGTGAACGGGAACCATTCCGTCTTGAGGATCTCCGCGGGCAAGTGGATGCGGTGATCGATCTGACCGGTCCTCGGCTCAGTCGTCTCAATCTTGATCTCAAGGCCCGAGGTCATCTTTGGATCGAGGGTGAGGATGCGGATTACGCCTTGCAGGTGAAACCCTTCACTGCACGGATTGAAGGTCCACTGCAGGGAGGAGAGGGGCAGTTCTCCTTTGCTCACTTCCCCTTCAGCCTCTTGGCCCTCGTCGCTCCCGTGCCGAGGTCACTGCTGGGAGCACTGGGTATGAGGGGGACCTACCGCCTCGATGGTTCCAAGGCAGCGATCAGTAGCGAGCTGGTTCTCGAGGATGCACGCCTCGGCCCCAACCCGATTGCGTTGAAACGCGGCCAGGTGCTGCTCAGCGATCAGGCTCTCAAGCTGGATCTGGCTCTCGTCTCCGAGACCTCCACAGAGCCCGTAACCGTCACCGGCAGGATTCCCTTTGCTGCTGATCAGCCGCTTGATGTCCGCATCGTGAGTCTTGGCGATGGCCTGAACTTTCTCACCGGGCTGACCAATGACACCGTGTCTTGGGACAAGGGTGATGTGGATCTTCGCCTGTTGCTCGGCGGCACGCTTCGAGCGCCGAAGGCCAACGGCTACATCGTGATCAAGGATGCTGCCTTTAAGGCTCAGGGCCAGAGCCTTGCCAAAGTCAACGGCTCCATGGTCTTCGACTTTGATCGGCTGGAAGTGCAGTCGCTCAAGGGTCGTTTCGGTTCGGGTGGTCAGCTCAAAGGCAGTGGTGCCCTGGCGCTTCTACGCCCCTATTCCGAGCCCAATCCACTACGCATCCAGCTCGAAAAGGCAAGCATCAAAATTCCGAATGCCGATGTCGAGGTTGGCGCTGACCTGATGCTCACCGGAGCTGTGGTGAACCCACAGATTGGCGGAATTCTTGAGGTCAGTCACGGAGCGATTCGCCCGAACCGCTCCCTGCTTTCCCGCGTCAGAAATCCACAGTCTCGAAACTCTGGCTCCACCAAGGCAGTCTCCATTGATGAACTGATCGAGGATCAGTGGGACTTCAAAGAGCCTCTGGTGCTGCGGGGGGCTGATGTGGAGGCGGCGACCAGCCGCTCGATCAAGGCCTCTCTGCCCAAGCTTCCTTTCATCGGATTCCGTGACCTGCGCCTCACGCTTGGTCCCAAGCTGAAAGTCGAGGTGCAGCCCCTGGCCACGTTCACCACGCAAGGTCTTCTCAGCGTCAATGGTGCCCTTGACCAAAGCCTGGAGCTGCAGGGCGTCGTGCAGCTGCTGTCTGGACGGGTGTCCATGTTCACCACAACCTTCAGCCTTGATCGCAGTGCTGCGAACGTCGCTGTATTCACTCCAGCCCTCGGGCTGATTCCCTACGTGGATATCGCCATGGTTACCAGGGTTTCCGACAACGTGACCATCAACAACGATGACAACAACGCTTTCTCTACATCGGTGTTTGATTCCAACGGTCTCGGCAACCTCGGAGCTGGAGGACAGCTCAGGCTGATCAAAGTGATGCTCGCCGCAAGCGGTCCAGCTGATCGTTTGGCGCAGAACATCCAACTGCGCAGTTCACCTTCGCTACCCCAGCCGCAGTTGATGGCGCTGATCGGTGGTAACTCATTGGCGGGTCTTTCCGGAGCCGGAGCCGGCACAGCTCTGGCCGCCGTGCTTGGTCAATCCTTGCTGTCCCCTGTTCTGGGTACCTTGACCGACGCCTTCAACCAGAGGCTGCAGTTCGCCCTCTATCCGACTTACGTCAGTCCCGTTGTTCAGAATGAAGAGGAGCGTGTTTCTGGTCAGGTTCCACCCCAGCTCGCTCTCGTGACGGATGTGGGCTTGTCCATCACAGATCGCTTCGATTTTTCCGTGCTGGCTGCCCCCAACCGCAATGACATCGCCCCGCAGGGAACTGTGACGTATCAACTCAACCCAAACATGAGTTTGTCTGGATCGGTCGATAGCCAGGGCACTTGGCAAAGTCAGCTTCAACTGTTCATGCGGTTCTGATTGATGGCTCAATCAGTGGCTGAAGGAGTTGCAGATCGGTGCGTTCTGGGTGTTGATCTCGGTGGAACTGCGATCAAGCTTGGTCTGTTCAGCTTTGAAGGGGAGTTGCTGGAAGAGCACCAGCGACCAACACCCCAACCCGCTACGCCCGGATCGGTTTGTGTGGAGATTGTCGAGGCCATTAGGAGCGTTGACCCTGATGGTCTGGCTTCGGTGGTGGGGATTGGTTTGCCGGGGCCCATGGATGCTGAAGCGCGGGTGGCCCGCGTTTGCATCAATCTGCCGGGCTGGGAAGAGGTCCCACTGGCCGCTTGGCTTGAATCACGCCTCCAGAAAAGGGTCACCCTCGCCAACGACGGTAATTGCGCTCTCGTGGGTGAGGCCTGGAAAGGCGCAGCTCAGGGCTGCAGCGACGTGGTGTTGCTCACTCTCGGAACCGGCGTTGGTGGAGGTGTGATGCTTGGGGGTCAGTTGTTCACAGGGCACAACGGAGCCGCCGCGGAACCAGGTCTGATCACGCTGTTTCCCGATGGACCTGAGTGCAACAGCGGCAACAGGGGTTCTCTGGAACAGTTCGCGAGCATCGCCGGGCTGAAGCGACTCAGTGGTGCTGAGCCGTCTTCGTTGGCCATGGCTGCATCCCGTGGGGATGTTCAGGCCAGGGAGCATTGGGAGCGCTACGGCCAGCTTCTGGGTACGGGGATCAGCTCGCTGGTTTATCTGTTCACGCCCCAGTTGGTGCTGGTGGGGGGCGGGCTAGCTGGTGCCAGTGAGCATTTCCTTCCTGCGGTGCGTCAGGAGGTCGCCACCCGTGTTCAGTCGGTGAGTCGCGAGGGCCTGCAAATTAAGGCGTGTGCCCTGGGTAATGGCGCAGGTCGTCTCGGTGCTGCTCGCCTGGCGATGCAACGGTTGCTGCTTTCTCCGTCGCCCCAGGCGGGATGATGGAAGCCGTTTTGAGATGTTGCCCGTGCAGGCCGTTCCAGACCCCTCCCCGGAGCTTCTGTCTTTGGCGGCGGGCCTGCGCCGTGCTGCCACTGATCTGGGGCTGACCAGCGATGACCAGCGCCGGGAGGCGCTGCTGGCCATGGCGGAGTCACTCCGTGCCAACACCGGCGCCATCGTTGCCGCGAACCAGGTTGACCTTGAAAACGCTGAGCAAAACGGTCTGGCTTCGGCATTGATGGCCCGCCTCAAGCTCGATGACGTCAAGCTTGAAGGTGCGATTGCCGGGGTTCGACAGCTGGCAGAGCTTGCTGACCCCCTCGGTCGACGCCAGTTGCATCGGGAACTGGATGACGGCCTTGTGCTGGAACGCGTCAGCGTTCCCCTCGGGGTCGTGGGTGTGATCTTCGAAGCCCGTCCTGATGCTGTGATTCAGATCGCTTCGTTGGCCATCCGCTCAGGTAACGGGGCGATCCTCAAGGGAGGACGTGAAGCTGAGTGCACCAACAAGGCGGTGATGGCAGCGCTGCAGCAAGGCCTCGTCGCCACATCGGTATCCTCCGAGGCCCTCGCTCTGCTCACCACCCGTGAAGACAGCCTTGCTTTGCTGCGGCTTGAGGGATTGGTGGATCTGATCATTCCCAGGGGCAGCAACGAACTGGTGCGCTTCATTCAGGACAACACCCGTATTCCCGTGCTCGGCCATGCCGATGGGGTGTGTCATCTGTATGTGGATGCCGAGGCGGACCCAGATCAGGCTGTGGCCATTGCCCTGGACAGCAAAGTGCAATACCCGGCTGCCTGCAATGCAATGGAGACTTTGCTGGTTCATGCCGATATTGCCGAGATATTCCTGGAAAAGGCCATCCCTGCTTTCCAGGCCGAAGGTGTGCGGCTGCTCGGTGATCCAGGCGCTTGCTCTCTCGGGATCAGTGAGGCCGCGGCCGACGCAGACTGGAGCACGGAATATTTGGCGTTGACCCTGTCCGTTCGTGTTGTGGATGATCTCGCTGCAGCTCTTGAACACATCCGTCGCTACGGCTCGCGTCATACCGAGGCGATTGCAACCCGTAACGTCTCCACTGCCGAGCGATTCCTGCGCTCAGTCGATAGCGCCGGTGTCTATCACAACTGTTCCACTCGCTTCGCAGACGGCTTTCGCTACGGATTCGGCGCGGAAGTGGGCATCTCGACCCAGACTCTGCCTCCAAGGGGACCTGTCGGTTTGGAAGGGTTGGTGACCTATCGCTATCGATTGCGTGGTGATGGCCATACCGCTGCCGACTATGCCTCGGGCGCACGTCGCTTCAGCCATGTGGACTTGGAGGGATGAGCAACGTCACTCATCCTTTGGACATCATCAGAGTCGATAATCTTCGCCTTTGGGCCCATGTGGGGGTTCTTGACCATGAGCGTGAACACGGTCAGTGGTTTCGCGTTGATCTGGAGCTGCATCTTGATCTGAGTCAGTCGGCCTCTGCTGACTCGCTGGCGGCAACCGCTGATTACAGCTTGGGAGTTCAGGCTTTGCAGCGTCTTGCTGCCGAGATCACCTGCTACACCATCGAACATTTCAGTGAGCGCATGTTTGAGGAGCTTGAGGGGATCTATGGAGCTTTGCCGATGCATCTTTGGCTGAGCAAATGTCATGCACCCATCCCAGGTTTCGCAGGTACGGTGAGCCTTGAGCGCTGGCGCCGCAAGCCGTTATGAGATGACCACCACGGTGCCTTCTCGATTGCGGAGACCGCTGGTTCTTGTGCATGGCCTCTGGGATACGCCGCATCTGTTTCGTCGATTGGTCCGTCGCTTGGAGGAGCATGAGGTTCCGCTTCTGGTTCCTCATCTTCCGCACCGCTTAGGCGCTGTTCCCTTGCGCATCCTGGCGGAACAACTCGACGATCACATCCGTCAGCGCTGGGGTAGCGACGTTGAGGTGGACCTGCTTGGTTTTTCGATGGGCGGCATCATCGGGCGAGTCTGGCTGCAGCAGCTGGACGGTGCCCGACGCACCCGTCGCTTTGTGAGTGTTGGCAGTCCGCAGCGGGGTACCGTCACGGCGCAGTGGATTCCCTCGTGGCTTTGTGCCGGGTTGGCCGACATGAAACGGGGCAGTCCGCTGTTGCGTTCCCTCAATGATGATGTTCAGGTTCTCAAGAGATTGGACTGCGTCAGTTACTACTGCCGTTGGGATTTGATGGTTTTCCCTGGATGGCAGGCCCATCTGCCTTGTGGACTCGTGAGCAGTCTTCCTGTCTTCACCCATCAGCAATTGATGTCGCATCCCCAATCTCTCGATGTTTTGCTGAGAACGCTTCTGAGTGACTGATTGGGGTACGAACAGTGACATGTTCTGTACTGATGGGCACACTTTGAGTGTCATCCATGTCCTGCCGCGCATGTGTTTTTCGGCTTCGGCAAGTTTCACGGCATCCGCCGTGCTCGTTCCTTTAGGTCTTTATTCGCATCATCTGGCCACGCGTCATGAGCGGCCTGACTACAAGCCTCTCGCCCTGGTGCCGTTCTTCTTCGGTGTTCAGCAATTTGTCGAGGGCCTCGAGTGGACAGCCATCGACGGCGGAAACATCGAACCTCTTGCAACGATTGGTGGTCTCGGCTTTCTCTTCTTCGCCTACTGCTTCTGGATGATCTGGATTCCGTGGAGCGCGTGGTCGATTAGCCGCAGTACCGACTCCAAGGGATTGCAACGCCGCTTGAAGTGGGTTGCGATTGTGGCCACGGTTCTCGGGATCGCGTTCTATCTGCCCATGCTCTTCAACCCGCCGGCGATTCAGCCAGCGGTTCACAGCAATGGTCGACTTCTCTACGACATTGCCAGTCTGCGCAGCATCTTTCACAACTTTGTCAACACTGAACCTGTCGGTGAGTTGGTGTATTGGGGCTTTATTGTTTTGCCGCTTCTGGCCGTCAGAGACAAGGCGGTGAAATTGTTCGGCGCGCTGATTTTCGTGTCGATCTTCCTGACGTGGGCGACGTACAGCGCAACCTTCAATTCGGTCTGGTGCTTCTATTGCGCCGTGCTTTCGATCATGGTGATTTGGATCGTTAATCGTCCCCATCTGCGTCAGGCTTGAAGCCAATGGCTGACCAGTTGTTGGCATCTCTTGAGTCGATGGGGCAGCTGCTGCTGGCCATGGACTCTGGTGTTGGTCTGCTGATCGGCGTTGGATTGTCGATGTCCGCTTCGCATCTGTTTGCGTTGCTCGCCAACCGTCTGACTCCGATGCAGATCCTGATGCACATGATCGTTGATGCGCTCGTGCTCAGCCTGGCTTTTCTCCTGGGAATCCTCTGCCACAGCTTGATGCTGATGCTTCTGGAAGGTGTCCCTCTACAGCCGATCACCTTTGCCAATCACATGGGTGCAGCCATGTGGCCCGGTTTGTTTTATGTGCTGGCAGCTGCTCCTTACGTCAGTGATCTGATTGCAGTGACCTTGCTGGCCTGGATCCATCTCAATGTGATGCTGCTGCTTCAGGCGGTTTACAACATTCCCCTGGAGACGAGTTTGGTGGTGGCGCTCCCTGGTTTCGTGCTCGCACTGCTCCTGGTGGGCTTGCTCTTCGCCCAGCGTTGGCGCACTAGCTACGCCATGCTCGCCACAGAGGTCTCAGCCCTGACGTCGCCATGACAGGGTCCGCTTCGACAGAAACAGTCGCGGCTGTTCAGCATCAGCGCCGTCGTCTTCGCCATGTGCGTCGTTGGCTGGTGGTGGCCTTGGTCTGTGTTGCCATGCTCGGGCTGCTGGGTCTGACTGCCGTCCGCAGGGATGCGGCTTCGCTGTTGCAACCCGAATCGTTACTGGAACTGCTGACCTGGTTCGGAAGCGTGCTGGTCGTGGTGGTCGCCCTGGTCGGCGTGTATTCGGTGATGGTGGATTTCGTGTTCTGGGAAGGCTGGATGCATGGCCTTCCGGACCCCCGGCAACTATTTGCCTCAGAACGTGAGGGTTCTGGTCAGCATCGTCACTATGTCGTTTACCTCGATGGAATCCATCAGAGCGAAGAGAGTCATCCACCGCGGGTGAGTGAATTTCTTGACTGTCTGCAGGAGTCGATTACGGATGACACGATGCTCGTGAAAGGGATTGAGGCCTACACGATCACCAACGTCGGACTGCGTACGACCACCTTCGCCGGATGGTTCTGGCAGCGGCTGTTCGCTCTGCAGGAGCATCACCCCAATGGTCTGGTTCGTTTCATCTGCGCCTTCTGCGTGCAGGCGAACAACGTCATCAAGGTCGGAATCTCCTCGGATCGACGTTATGGACCGGTGATGAACTATGAGCTGGCGTTGAAGATCGCCCGTCGCCTCGATTCGATTGGCTTCATGCCTCATCAGGCGTCCCGCATCGTCCTCGTTGGTTACAGCGGAGGTGGAGAGATGGCGATCGGCATCGCTGAGATTCTCCAGCAGCTCTGTCGTGTGAGGGTTCAGGTGATCACGGTCTGTGGAGTCTTCAGCGGCAACGGTGCGCTCGAGTCCGTCAATGATGTGGCCATGGTGCTGGGTAGTCGAGACCCCGTGGCGGCTCTGGGGCGGATCGCCTATCCCGGTCGTCTGCCCCTGCTGCCACTCTCCAATTGGAATTGCTGGCAACGGCATCATTCTCTGCAGCGCTACATGATTGAGGGGATGAGTCACAACGGCTCCTCGGGCCCCTTTTCCACGGCGTTCCGTAGCTCAGTGGTTGAGGCCATCTGCAAGGAACTGGAGCTTTCTGCCCTCAGTCCTCCGTTGAGAATTCCCCGTTGAGAGCGCGAACCAGTGCGAAAGGGCTGTGTCGTGGCTGGCTGGCTTTCAACCTTCGATGGGCTTCAGGTCGTGTCTGGTTGTCATGAAAGAGGTCCTGGGGCAGTTGGTCCAGGGCGAGGCGGTAGCGGTTCACGCTGTGGTCTGTCGCTTGCAGGCCAGCGTCCAATTGTTGTTGCAACTGGCGGTGCAGTCGCTGACGCCAAAGGTCTCCGAGCGTCAGTGGGAAAAGATGGGTTGTTCCCGTGATGGCCTGCTCTAGCAGGGCTGTCGAGTCGATGCAGAACCCCAGCACTCCGTATCCGCCCATATGGAGAGAGCTGAACTGGGCTTCGCTGTTGTGCACAGCTCCCATCAGCTCACAGAGATTGAGGGTCTCACCCAGCTGTGCGCCTCTGAGTTCGGTCGCTTGATAAGCGACGGTTCCATTGTTCCGATCGTTCTGCCAGGGACGATGCAGCTCATTGAGGGCTGCCCAGCCGTTCAATCCTTCAACGCCCTGGTAGTACTGCAACAGTAGTGGTGAGCCGCTGGGAGGCTGCAGTTCCATTTCCAAGGAGGAATGGGGCATCAGTGCCTGGATCTCTTCGCCAGTTTCATCAAGAAGGCTGGTCCGATAGGGCACCGCTAGCGGGATCTGCAGCCATTGCTCACCCATGCCGGTGCTGGCGCCCAGGCCGAAACTGGCCACACTCGTGCGAATCCGAGCGCAACACAGCCAGCCCTTGCTGTTCAGATGATCCAACAGCTCACGGCCGCTGCTGACGTTCTCGAACCTGAATGGTTCTGATGCACGGCTTGCCCCGTTCAGTCGGTTGCTCCCGAGCACATTGAGGATCTGAGCCAGCAGACGGTTGCGCAGCCGTTCAGGTTCTTCCTGCAGATTGGAGAGTCCTCGGTTGCTCCAGGTCAGAACCCCTCCCATTGCACTGATTCTCGCCAGCGTGCCAGGGGGTTTCTCTTGGACTGCAGGCAAGTCCTCGGATGCATCCACCGTCATTGACCACAGCTCTTCGAGCGTCTGCGGCAGTGTGAGGGTCTGTTCAGCGCTGATGGAGATCTGTCGCTCACACCAGCGATCAAGGGCACCGAGTGCTGAGGGTTTGGAGACTGCGGGCAACATGTGCTGCAGGTCATCGGCCAGGGTTGCCAGCAGCAGTGGGCTGATCAGATTGTTCTCTAGCAAGCTTGCAAAGCTGCGTAGATGTTCCGGCAGGCTGGCGCTCTGCCCTCGCCAACGCCTGGGAAGCATCATCAACAGCGGGATCAAACGTTGATGGTGTAGGTCGCTGAGCAGCTCCTTGAGAAACACATCACGGCTGATGCCGCGCCGCAAGCTGCTCTGTTCCAGTGCGGCTTCCAGCTCGATCAGAGGAGCGAGGCCAGTGCCATCTTCAGCAGACTGGCCCCAGGTTGCACTCAACCTGAGCAGATCGTGTGCCAAGGCTCAGGCCTCAAGCTGATCAGGAAGCCTTGACCGCCAGACCAGTATGTCGGATGAGTGCTGCGCTGGTGGCGTCCCTGCCGCGGAAGCGCCGATACACCTCTGCAGGCCGCAGGCTCCCACCCAGGCTGAGGACGGTGTTGCGGAAACGTTCCCCAGTGGCAGCGACATCATCGTCTTTCTCCAGGCCCACTTCTTCAAAGGCTGCAAATGCATCGGCGCTGAGCACCTCGGCCCATTTGTAGGAGTAATAGCCAGCGGCATAACCCCCGGCAAAGATGTGGCCAAATGCGCAGAGGAAACGGTCTTCCTTAACGGGCTGCAGCACGCTGGTGGTTTCAGCGATGCGGCGACGGAATGCATCCGGGCTGATCTTGAGTTCTGGGGTCCATTGGCTGTGGAGTCGCAGGTCGGTCAGAGCGAAATGGACCTGCCGAAGCGTGCCGTTGCCCTGCATGAAGGTACGGCTACTGCACAGCTTCTGATAGTCCTCCTCCGGTAGCGGTTCCCCGGTCTGCCAATGACGGGCCATGCCCATCAGGGTGCTTCGATCCAGACACCAGTTCTCCATGAACTGGCTGGGAAGCTCAACGGCGTCCCATTCCACGTTGTTGATGCCAGCGGCTTCCGGGTGCTCAACCGTGGTGAGCATGTGTTGAAGGCCATGACCGAATTCATGGAAGAGGGTTTCCACCTCTTCGAAGCTCATCAGGCTGGGGGTGTCACCGGCCGGGGGGGTCTGGTTGCAGATCAGGTAGGCCACCGGCAGGGTGAGATCGCCATCGGCGTTGCGTTGACGGCTCAGGCACTCATCCATCCATGCACCGCCGCGCTTGCTGGCGGGACGGCTGAAAGGGTCCAGATAAAAAGCCGCCAGGTCTTCGCCGCTGCAGTCCATGACCCGGAAGAAGCGAACATCCTCGTTCCAAATCGGTGCTTCGCCATCTGCGGCTTTGATGCGGATGCTGAACAGGCGTTCGCAGAGGCTGAACAGTCCCTCAAGCACCTGGGGAAGAGGAAACCAGGGCCGCAGTGCTTCCTGATCGAGATCGAAACGTTCTCGTCTGAGCTGCTCCGCCCAGTGGCTCACATCCCATGGGGCCAGTGCATCGGCTTCGGCAGCACCGTGGCTTCGGGCACATTCACCCAATTCCTGGAGTTCCTTTTGAGCCACTGGCATCGCTGAAGCTCTCAGCTCTTCCAGCAGCGACTCCACCGCGGGCACATCATCAGCCATTTTGGAAGCGAGGCTGAGCTCCGCCCAGTTGGCGTAGCCCAGCCGGGTTGCCTGTTCACGCCGCAGCTGAAGGATCTCCTCGATCAGTGGCGCGTTATCCAGATCGCCACTGCTGGCGCGACTCACATGGGCTTTGTAAACGGTCTCACGCAGGCTTCGGTCCTTGGCATGAGTAATCACCGGGATATAGCGCGGCATGTCCAGTCCCAGTCGCCATGGTCCTTCGGTTGCGCTCGGTTCGGAACCGTCAGCGGCTTGATCACCGGCTTCCTTGGCGGCGGCAGCAAGGATTTCCAGGGCTCTCTCGGGAACACCGTTCAGCTGATCACGCTCCTGAATCACCAGGCTCCAGGTCTGCGTGGCGTCGAGCACGTGGTTGCTGAATCCGGTGGAGAGAGCCGCCATCCGTTCACTCGTGCGGTTGAAATCCGATTGCTCTTCGCCTCTGAGGGCCACGCCTCGATGCTGCATCGAGAGAAGCTCCGCATCGAGGATGCGGAGCTGGGTGCTGTCGAGGGGTTCAGCAGGGGATGACTTCAGTCTGCTGAGAGCTTCATGCAGAATCTGGCTCTGACCGAGGCGGTTGCTGAAGCGCACCACCTCGGGCTGCTGTTTCGCATGGGCTTCACGCAGCTCGGGCGTGTTGCGAACACCAGTGAGATGACTCACCACGCCCCAGCTCCAGCGAAGACGTTCGCCAAGCTGATGCAGGCTCGGCATCAGCTCATCCCAGCCCAGAGGTGAGGCCGCGGCGAGGCGCTGCTGCAGGGATGTCTCCAGCGTCTCCAGCTGATCGTTCAGGCTGGTCAGTAGCGCAGGGATCTCATTGTTGACCTGCTCAGCGTCAATGGCCTCGAAGTGAGGAAGGCCCTCGCCGCGCAGCAGTTCTGGGGTGCTCATGGATGGTCAGCCGGTGGGGAGAAGGGCACGGGCAGCAACAAGGGTGTGACTTGCTAGATCAGAAGCAAGGGCATCGGTGGATGCCTCATAGAGATCCATGGCGATCCGAGGCCAAAAGCCAATCACCAGTGTTGGAACCAGCAAGGTGAGCCCAATCGCCGCTTCCCGAGGGCGCATGTCCTTCACGAAGGCGAGGGCAGGAATTCGTGGTCCGAAAAACACTCTGCGGCACATTGACAGCAGATAGATGGGAGTGAGAACAAGCCCAATCGCCGCCAAAACGATGGTGGTGACTCTGAAGAATGTGGTGAAACTCTCCTGGCTGGTGATGCCTAGGAACACTGTGATCTCGCTGATGAAGCCGCTCATGCCAGGTAGGGCCAGTGAGGCTAGGGAGCTTGCAAGGAAAAAGGCGAATGTGATCGGTAAGGCTTTGGCCAGGCCTCCCATGTTGGGGATCGAAAGGGTCTTGGTGCGCTCGTAGAAGCAGCCCGTGACGAAGAACATTGCTGCTGCGATGAGGCCATGGCTAATCATCTGAAGCATGGCTCCGCTCAGGCCGAGAGCATCGACGGCGCCGATCCCCACCAGCACGAAGCCCATATGACTGACTGAGCTGCAAGCGATCCTGCGCTTCACGTTGTCTTGGGCGAAGGCGTTCAGAGCGCCGTAAACGATATTGACGATCCCGAGGATGATCAGAGCCGGGGCCAGTAAGAGATGGGCTTCCGGGAGCATCTGCACGTTGAAGCGCAGCAGCGCGTAACCGCCCATCTTCAGCAGAACGCCGGCTAACAACATGGAGACCGGAGCATTGGCTTCACCGTGGGCATCCGGAAGCCAGGTATGCAAAGGGAAAATCGGCAATTTCACGCCGAAACCCACGAGGAAGCCCAGATAGCAGAGCAGGCCGAAACTGCCACCTGGGGAGCGCTGAGCCATCTCCGTCATGTTCAGGGTGAAGCTGTCACCGGAGTTGGCAATGGCTAGGCCGCTGATCAGGATCAGAAGGGATGCCAGCGCTGTATAGAGAATGAATTTGGTCGCTGCGTACTGACGGTTCTGACCGCCCCAGATGGCAATCAGCAAATACACCGGCACGAGTTCCAGTTCCCAGGCCAGGAAGAACAGCAGGAAGTCCTGGGAGAGAAACACCAGGGCCTGGGCTGAGGCCTGCACCAGCAGCAGTGCGAAATACAGCCTGGATTTATGGGTGATGTTCCAGCTGGCGCACACGGTCAGCAGCGTGACCAGACCACTGAGCACAACGAGTGGAGCTGAGAGCCCGTCGGCTCCGAGTGACCACTCCAGACCGATCGCAGGGACCCAACTGACGCGTTCCACCAGCTGAAGCTGACTCTCCAGCGGGTCGTAGTGACGACTGAAGGCAGCGATCATCAGACCGAGATCCGCCAGCAGCACGGCAATCGTGAGATTGCGTGGAACCGGTGAGGTGTTCTGGTCTTCTCCAGGGAGAAGCGGCATCAACAACGCTGCAGCCGCTGGAAGCAGCACGATCAGCGAGAGCCAGGGGAACCCTGCGTCGGACGCAGCCATCAGCGGCAGGTTGGCGTCCATGGAACTCCCAAGATTGTGATTGAACTTATCAGCTCCGAGGCCTCTCCTGAGTACTTCTACCCAGCTCTGAGCTCAGCCTGCATCCTTGGGATGCCAGTGACTGCCAGCTGTTTGGAGGCTTAGAAGCGGCGCGCGACTGGCAACACCCACAGACTCCCATGCCCTCACCATCGCCTGGCTGACGGCGGCACCATTCTCTTCGCAACAGAGGGCCAGGATGCTTGGACCGGCACCACTGATGGCGCATCCCCATGCCCCTGCAGCGATTGCAGCTTCTTTGACCTCCTGTCCGCCCTTGATCAATCGCCAGCGATAGGGCTCATGCAGCCTGTCGTGCATCCCATCTGAGATCAGGTCACCGTTGCCGGTGCGTAATCCCTGGAGCAGAAGTGTGAGTGCACCCAGGTTGACCACCGCATCGCTCACAGGCACAGCCTTGGGCATGGCGCGACGCGCTTCACTGGTGCTCAGCCGTATCGCCGGAATCGCGACAACGGCCTTCACGCTGTTCATCCATTCGCAGCGCACAACCCGCCAGCGTTGAGAGGCGGCCTTGGCTGTCATGCAGAGGCCCCCCAACAGCGACGGCACGACGTTGTCTGGATGCCCTTCGATATCGATGGCGAGTTCCAGCAGTTTCTCCCGACTCAGAGGTTCGCCCACCAGCGCGTTGGCTCCCACAAGCCCCGCCACGATTGCTGTGGCACTGCTGCCTAGTCCTCTGGCCGGAGGCACCGCAAGACGCACCCTTGCCTCAAGAGCGACCGGTTCTTCACCGGCAGCTTTCCAAACGCGCTGAGCCGCTCGGTAGACAAGATTTTCAGCACCGCCTCGCAGGTGAGATCCCTCTTGCCCTTCGATGATCAGCTCAAAACGTTCTCCATGCCCCTCGATGCGTCGCATCGTGAAGCGGTTGTTGAGATCGAGGGCGGCGCCAAGGCAGTCAAAGCCTGGCCCGATGTTGGCGGTGGTGGCTGGTACATCCACCACGACGGTCTGGCCTATTCGCGGCTGCGCCATCCCTGCTGCTCTACTCAGGCCAGTGTCCCACCCGACTCCACGAGATCACGTGCGCGGCAAGCCGCGCTAAACAATCCCGCCTCCGGATCGATGACCGCGCGGATGGTCAATCCTTCGATCAGGGAACGAAACCGTCCTTTGGACCGTAAGGGCTCCAGAAACTGCGTTGAGCAAAGGCCATCAATGTTTTTCTCGGCCGTTCCCCCTCCAATCCAGAGGCCTCCGATGCAGAGCTCCTGCAGGGCCAGGTCTCCTGCAGCAGATCCATAGGCTCCAAGCCAGAGTTTCAGTGCTTTGCCGGCAAGGTCGTCACCCTCTGCGGCTGCTTTGCCAGTCAAGGCCGGGAGATCCGGATAATCGGGGTGATCGGCAGGCATGGCGCGCCATGCCTGGGCGTGAGCCTTCAGACCATGCTGAATTCCGGTCTGGCGGTGAAGCAGCCAATTCATGACATGTCCGAGTCCGGTGCCACTGACAATCCGCTCGATGGATAACCGTTGCAGTCCAAGGTCCCGCTTCAGCCACTGAGCCAGTTCCCATTCCTCTTCGCTGCGCGGTGCAAATTCCCGATGGCCGCCTTCGCTTGGTATGGCCAGCCATCCGCCAGCTGCGGGCAGTCCGCGTGCCATGCCAAGGCCGGTTCCCGCACCAAGGATGGCAACGGGCCCGTTTTCAGCACCGGCAGGTGCAGGTGTCGATCGGTTGCATCCCATCTGCAGCACCACCTGTTGCTGATCACTGAAATGGGGTAGCCCATGGATCAAGACAGCGAAGTCGTTGACCAGCTCAAGCCGTTCCACCCCCGTTGCAGCGGATAAGGATGTTTCACTCATCTGCCAGGGCAGATTGGTGAGCTTTGCGATGCCCTGATGCACAGGCCCGGCAACCGCAATACAACTGGTCGTCGGTTTTGGTAGCTCGGTGGGCGCTTGTTCCACAAAATGCTTGAGCATCGACTCGAGGTCGTGCCAATCCGCTGATCTGTAGCGGTGGCTGTGCTCTTTCTTCAGCTGCCCATCAATGTCCCGATAGATGCTCAGGAGTGTCTTTGTGCCTCCAAGATCTCCTGCCAGGTAGGTCTTGGCTGCCATGGGTGCGGATCAGGGCTGCTGTCTTCAGGCTGGAGCTCGCCTTGCAACTCGGCAACCAATTGGATCGACTCAGCCATCGGATGGCGAATGATCTAGGGAGTGGATGCAAAGAAATCCAGCGGGAGGGGGCCCCATGTGGTGCTTGGCTCGGTGTTGTCGTTGCCGTGACCGCTGATCAGGATTCCTTCCCCTAACCCGTGCTCGATGCGCAATCTGGCAGTCAAGGTTTGCTGGTTGGCTTTGAGATAAACCGGTCCATCAAGTTCGGGACCGGAAATCAGCTCATGAGCTGGCCAGGCTTGATGTTGTTCAAGTTGGCGAAGCGATCGAACAGCCTGATCAGCCGTTAACGCCATGATTCCTGCGGTGAACCATCGATATAAAATCATCTGCTGTTGAAGCTCAGGCACAATTAATGCCTTTTCCGTTGCATTGAGAACAGGTGCAGTTCTCAATCGACTCAAGTCAGTCAGTCTCATGAATGAACTGCCGCAACCAGAGCATCTTCAGATTTATTGTTATTGGCTTGATTGCAATAATTGATCAATTCGTTAACAGATATTTCTCCTAAGTCGCCATTCTTTCGACTTCTAAGGCTGACGGTATTGTTTTCAGCTTCTTTGGCTCCAATCACTGCAAGCACTGGGATCTTGGCTTTTTCTCCATTGCGAATGAGTTTACCCAGGCGCTCTCCGGATTCATCCACAGTGGCAGAGATGCCTTGACTGAGCAATTTAGTCTGAACTGTTTCAGAAAAGCCTCTTGCGTCGTCGCTCACGGGAAGAATTCTAATTTGCTCCGGTGCAAGCCAGAACGGGAACTCGCCGGCGTAGTTTTCAATCAGAATTCCGATGAAACGTTCAAAGCTGCCGAGTACAGCTCGGTGCAGCATGACTGGGGTATGGCGAGATCCATCTTCCCCGATGAAGCTTGCGTCGAGTCGGTCAGGCATCGAAAAATCAACCTGAATAGTTCCGCATTGCCATACTCTTCCTAGGCAATCTTGGAGAGAGAATTCAATCTTGGGCCCATAAAAAGCACCTTCGCCAGGGTATAGCTCCCACTCCAGGTTTTTATTTTCTAAGGCGTCTTGTAGCGCCTTTTCAGATTTGTCCCAGACTTCATCGCTGCCCACTCTCTTCTCAGGGCGGGTTGATAGTTTAATCGAAATTTTCTCAAAGCCAAGTGTTTTATAGACGTCAAAGACAAGGTCAATGAAGCTTGATACTTCAGACTGAATCTGATCTTCTGAGCAGAAGATATGTCCATCGTCTTGAACGAAGTTCCTGACTCTCATTAACCCATGCAGTGTTCCTGATGGTTCATTTCTGTGACATGAACCAAACTCAGAGAGCCTGACTGGTAAATCTTTGTAGCTGCGTAATCCCTGGTTGAAGATTTGAACATGACACGGGCAATTCATCGGTTTGACCGCGTAGTCTCTGTTTTCAGAGGATGTTGTAAACATGTCCTCTTTGAATTTATCCCAGTGCCCTGATTTTTCCCACAAAGTTCTATCCACAATTTGTGGAGTGCTGATTTCTTGGTAGCCAGATTCCCGAAGTCTCCTGCGGATATATTGTTGCAACTTTTGGTAGATCGCCCACCCCGGTGGATGCCAAAAGACCATGCCAGGCGCATTGTCTTGAATGTGAAATAGCGAGAGCTGACGGCCCAAGCGTCGATGATCTCGTTTTTCAGCTTCTTCGAGTTGCTTTAAGTGCGATTTCAGCTCTTTTTCTGTGCCCCATGCCGTTCCGTAGATTCTTTGAAGCATCTGGTTATTGGAGTCACCTCGCCAATAAGCGCCAGACACTTTCATCAGTTTGAAATGTCTTAGGTGTCTTGTATTGGGGACGTGAGGACCACGACACATGTCTGTGTATTCCTCATGATGGTAGAGCTTGATTGTTTCGCCGTCGGGAATGTCTTCAACGATTTCCAGCTTGTAGGGCTCTTCTCTGGATTCGAATGCTTGTTTTGCCTGATTGCGATTGACAACTTCAACATTGACCTCATAATCTTTAGCAATCAGCTCTTTCATTCGTTGCTCTATAGCTTCTAAATCTTCTGGAGTGAAGGGTTTTTCATAGGCAATATCGTAATAAAATCCGTCTTTAATGACAGGGCCGATGGCCATCCTTGCTTCCGGGTAGAGCTGTTTTACTGCATGCCCTACAAGGTGAGCAAAAGAGTGTCTTATAATGTCAATTCCTTCAGCATCTTTTGCTGTTAACAAGCGCAGATCAACATCCTTATCGATTGGCATGGCCATATCCAAGGATTCACCATCGACCACTCCTGCGAGAGCTGCTTTGGCAAGCCCGGGTCCGATGGATGCAGCGACATCTGCAATGGTGACTGGCCCGTCAAAACTTTTAGTGGTTCCGTTTGGAAGGGTGACGACGGGCATGGAGGCGTGAGTCCTGAGATCTGATCGATGGCTACTGCCACAGCTGGCAAGCCACGGACATCCTATTAGTGGATGTACGCTCGCAAAAAAGCGAGGCTCGTTTCACTTGCCCTCTGATCGTGAAGGTGGTGACTTGCTCGCGTCACTTCTTGCTTCGTTGCTAGCTGATTTCGACCACTGGTTTACCAGGGGGCAAGTAATACTTGAGCAATGTCCTGACGGTGTCCTGTCGGCAGGTGATCGTCTTGAGTTGGCTGAACGTCTTGCCGACGGAAAGCGTTCGATCGCGGCGACACGCTCACTCTTGCAGGCCTCCTCTGAACCGGTCGCTGTCTCGATGCAGGCGATGGCTCCCTGGCATCAACTGGTCATGGAGGTTTGGGCTCTCTCGGCGCGTGTCTCGCGGTCTTCCGGATGAGCCGCAGGGCTTGAGCTGTCTGGGCTGCTTTCGGGGCAGCCCGGAATCATTGATGGTTGGCTATCAGGCGCTTTGGCGCAGCTGACTCAGATTGGTCATATAGAAGGCCACCAGCTCGGCATGGCTTTTTACGGGCTGTCCATAGGCGCTTTGGCCGGCATGGGTCGGAAAGGAAGCCCATTCCGGGGCGAGCCGATTCATTGCCGCTTTGGTGAGACCATTGCGGTCAATCTCCTTCAAGGCGCCACGCTTTTCGACGAGATGCAGCGCTGCTTGGTCTTGATGCTCTGGGGCGAAGCTGGGCAGGTCGAGCCTGTTGGCCACCTCCTGCCAGGTGGTTGGCAAGAACTGATAGGCCCCTGCTGCGGCACTGGAATAGCGCTTCACTACAACACGTTCAGGGTGGCGGGAGAGGTCTTGAAACTGACCTCCCCCATAAAGGATGCGGTAGCCCTGATCCTTGCCGTCCTTCCAGGTGCCTTCTGCAAAGCGGATGGTGTTGAGCAGTGCGCGACGTTCAGGTGTGATGGCGTAATGCGCTGCGGGTTGGCCGGAGAGGGTCGCTGCGCTGATGTTGTCGCTCGTGGTGTGCAGCGATCGCTGCGGCTTCAGAGCCTCAGCCACCATCCGGTTGTGCTGATTGCGTTCGCTAGAGCGCTCGGCCTGCAGGCTCTGTCCCACGGAAAGCGCCAGCCCGACGCTGATGGCGCCAAGGCCGAGGACCTTTGGCGCGGCCTGGGCAATGGGCTGGATCCGGTGAGTGAATCGATGCAGCAACCGAGATAACTCCGAACAAAGGAGTCGCCACCCTCGTCAATGGCATGGCTTGATGGCGAGGACCCCATGCGCTCTCTTGACGCGTTGCTGTTGATATGCCTAGGCAGAAAAACTCAGCCAGATCTCGGCGCTGGACTCGCGAGACCGGCCTGGTGGCGTGCAACCCCTTGTCTGAGTGCTCTTTGATGCGCTGGGTGCTCTCATCGAGCTTTAAGTATTAGCGAAGCTTTTTAATTGCTTTGGGACTGATCAGCTGGCGCTGAGGAATCCCATGGCATCCCGCGTTCGTCTGACCGTGGAGTCAGCCACGGCGCTGGCCCGTTCGCGTCCTTTTTGTAGGACCGTTTCCAGCTGGGCGCGGTCGTCCATCAGTAAGCGGTAGCGCTCCTGAATCGGCTCAAGAGCGGCAATCGTGGCTTCTGCCAGCAGGGGTTTGAACTGCCCCCAACCCATCTCGGTGCACTCCTTAGCGACGACATCGCGCCCCTTGCCGCTGAGAATGGCGTAGAGCCCAAGCAGGTTGTCGGTTTCGGGACGGTCGGGATTGTCAAATTCCAGGCCACGCTCAGGGTCTGTTTTGGCCCGTTTGACTTTTTTGGCAATCAGCTCCGGAGGGTCCAGCAGGGAGATGCGACTGCCTTCATTGGGATCGCTCTTGCTCATTTTGCTGCGGCCATCCGTCAGGCTCATGACCCTGGCGCCCTCCTTGAGGATCAGTGGTTTAGGAACCTTGAGTACGGGGGTCTCAGCTTTGCCGAAGCGGGCATTGATGCGCTGTTGTGCGATGTCGCGGGCCAGTTCCAGGTGCTGCTTCTGGTCTTCGCCGACCGGAACCAGGTCTGCGTCATATAAAAGGATGTCGGCGGCCATCAGCACGGGGTAATCGAGCAAGCCCACCGACACGTTGTCGCCTTGCTTGACCGCCTTTTCCTTGAACTGGATCATCCGTTCCAGCCAATTCAGAGGCGTGACGCAGTTCAGTAGCCAGCAGAGCTCGCTGTGGGCAGCGACCTGGCTCTGAACAAAAACAGTGGAGCGCTCGGGATCCAGTCCACAGGCCAAATACAGCGCTGCAGTGCTGAGGGTGTCCTGGGCCAAGCGATCCGGATCGTGAGGAACCGTGATGGCATGGAGATCGACGACACAGAAAAACGTGTCGTGATCCTTCTGAAGATCAACCCAGTTGCGGATCGCTCCCAGCCAGTTGCCCAGATGAAGGGCGCCCGTCGGCTGGACGCCCGAAAGAACACGAGGCAGCCCCATCAATCAGGCCTCTGTTGTGCTGTCCTGGTTTGCGCTGTCATCTCCTGCTGCTTGTTCAGGAGTTGAGTCGGCTTCAGCAGCAGCCTCTGCTGTTTCGGCAGGTTCTTCAGGCTCGGGCTCTGGAGCGGGGGGCTGGGGTTTGGCAGGGCGCGCGAAGGGATCTGGTCTTGATCCGCGACCACCGTCTCCGCGATTGTCACGGCGTCCGCCACGGTCATCATCACGCCGGCCGCCGCCTCGGTTGCCCTGGTTGCCCTGGGCGCGTTGCGCTGCCACCAGTTCTTCCAGCTTCCCCTCTTCGAGCATCTGGCCGAGTGTGCGCACTGCAAAGCCGAGTACCGCAACGGTTGAGCGGAGATTTAAGGCCTCCTGCAGCGCACGTGCGGAGCGCATTTCGTTGTCGCTCAGCCTGATTCTGAAGCCACCGCCCTCACGGTTGCCCTGGCCGCGTCCTCCGCGGCCTCCACGACCGCCATCGCGGCCGTTGTCACCCTGTCCGCCCTGGTGGCGGGAATCGCTGTAGGAATCAGTCATGGCCTGGGGCCTGGAGTCAGGCGCAAGTGTGACGCATCACCGCTCTTCTGACAGTGACTTGATTCGTTTCCAACAGCTTTGACCTGATCGCCTGCGGTCGACACCAGCGGCTCGCCCCCCTTTGCCGGTTTCCTGTGAGCGAGGCAAGTCGACTTGTTGATCGATTGCAGGCGGCGGATTCTCTGGGCTGTATCACTGGAGGTGAGCTAAGAAGGCCAGATCTGGAGGATCCCAGTGCAGTTCCCGGTCCAATTGATCCGCTCCCTATCACTGGGTGATGGAACCATGACGTCCGGTGTGATCAGGCGAGTCCTGCTGTCTGTCGGCGTGATCGGAACCGGTCAGTGGCTGCTGTCGGATGTGGTGCATGTACCTGGGGGTGGGCTGGGTGTTGCTGCTGTTGCAGGCCTGTGGTGGTTGTCCAGGCCTCCAAAGCAACCCCGTTTTCGTGAGCCGGCATCCCTCAAAGGTTGGATTGAGCGCTGCGAGCTGGTGCTGAATCAGTTCGAGGAGCTTGAGGTGGTGCTGGAACTGCAGGGATTGCGTGCTCCCCGGGAAAAGGAGTTGCGGCGCATCGAAGGCTTTGATGTCCCGCTCAGTGTGGGTGTGGTGGCCACTGAGGGATCCGGTGTGCCCGCCACGGTTCAGTTGCAGCAAGCGTTGGCGGGCGCGGCCTCGCTCGATCTCTGCCTGGCGAATCCCCTGCCGGTGACATCCACTTCTTGGAGCTGGCCTGATGATCTGCAGGAGCTGGATGTGCTGTTGCATGTGCTACCCCTGCCTCTGCGTGCTGCAGATCTGCTCTGGTTGGACCAGCTGCCTGCGGATCGCCCTGTTTGGCTGCTGCTGCGCTCCTCAGTTGACAGGTCTGCTGAAGACCATCTGGAGGCTTTGCGCTGTCAATTGCCGGAGCGATGGCACCAGTGCCTGCTTCCTTGGTCTGGTGAAGCCATCGAATTGCGAGGTGTGCTCCAGCCTGTTCGTCAACAGCTGATGCGTGCGGAACGGGTTCGAGAGGGCACGCGTCAACGCTTGCTCAACAACCTGCATCGGCGCTGGCAAGCTGATCTTGAAACGCTGCGAAGAGAGAGATTCCGCCTGCTGCTGCAGCGCAGTCAGTGGATTGTCGCTGGCGTTGTCATCGCTTCACCGGTTCCTTCTGTTGATCTGTTGGCTGTTGCCGTGGGCAATGGCTTGATGGTGAAGGAGATGGCCACGATCTGGAGCTGTCCATGGAGTCCCGAGGTGCTGCAGGTGGTCGCCCGGCAGCTGGGCAGCGCCGCTTTGGCGCAGGGTGTTGTGGAGTTGAGCGGCCAGGCGCTGCTTGGGCTGGCCAAGCTTGATGGGGCCAGCTGGATCGCCGCAGGTGCCATGCAGGGATTGAGTGCTGCTTACCTCACCCGCGTGGTGGGCGTTTCCATGGCCGACTGGATGGCTCTGAATGCCGGCGTCGCTGAGCCCGATCTGGAGGAGCTGAAGCGACAGGCTCCGCTGCTGGTGGCACGTGCTGCAGAGCAGGAGCGCCTCAACCTCGCTGGGTTCGCCCAGCAGGCCCGTGAATGGATTCAGGAACGCAACAGCTGCACCCCCGCATGATTTGGGCGACCTCAATCGGCTCGAGCTGAATTGCTTCAGACTTCTTCATGAAGCCTTCATGAAGCCGTCATGAATGAATGCTGCGAGTTGACTCGAATGATGTGATTGCCAGGTCATCTGTCGACATGTCCATAGCCTTGGTTCGAATCTTGTCCGACCAATTGGAAGGCCTGGTTCAAATCCGTTCTCATTCCTTTCATGGCTACTGCAATCCGCAGCGGGCGCCGCGGCAGTTGGGAAAATTTCTGTCAGTGGGTCACCGACACCAATAACCGCATTTATGTGGGTTGGTTCGGTGTGCTGATGATTCCCTGTCTGCTTGCAGCCACCGTCTGCTTCATCATCGCCTTCATCGCCGCTCCCGCGGTCGACATCGACGGCATCCGTGAGCCCGTTGCTGGCTCCCTGATCTACGGCAACAACATCATCTCTGGTGCTGTTGTTCCCTCCTCGAATGCCATCGGCCTTCACTTCTATCCCATCTGGGAAGCTGCCTCTCTCGACGAGTGGCTGTACAACGGCGGTCCTTACCAGCTGGTTGTCTTCCACTTTCTGATCGGCATCTCCGCCTACATGGGGCGTCAGTGGGAACTCTCCTACCGCCTCGGCATGCGCCCCTGGATCTGCGTTGCTTACAGCGCACCGCTGTCTGCAGCCTTCGCTGTGTTCCTGGTGTACCCCTTCGGTCAGGGTTCCTTCTCTGACGGCATGCCCCTGGGCATCTCCGGCACCTTCAACTTCATGTTGGTGTTCCAGGCCGAGCACAACATCCTGATGCACCCCTTCCACATGCTTGGTGTGGCTGGCGTCTTCGGTGGTTCACTGTTCTCCGCCATGCACGGTTCACTGGTGACCTCCTCCTTGGTTCGTGAAACAACCGAGAGCGAGTCCCAGAACTACGGCTACAAGTTCGGCCAAGAGGAAGAGACCTACAACATCGTGGCTGCCCACGGTTACTTCGGTCGCCTGATCTTCCAATACGCGTCGTTCAACAACAGCCGTAGCCTGCACTTCTTCCTGGCTGCCTGGCCCGTTGTCGGCATCTGGTTCACCTCCATGGGCATCAGCACCATGGCGTTCAACCTGAACGGTTTCAACTTCAACCAGTCCATCCTTGATGGTCAGGGCCGCGTCCTGAACACCTGGGCTGATGTGCTGAACCGCGCCAACCTCGGCATGGAAGTCATGCACGAGCGCAACGCTCACAACTTCCCCCTCGACCTGGCTGCTGTTGAGTCCACTCCTGTGGCTCTGCAAGCTCCCGCGATCGGCTGAGGCTGAAGTCTCCAAGAGATTCAGCTTTAGCTGAATCGGAAAGCCCCCTCTCACGAGGGGGCTTTTTGCTGCTTGTTCTTCAGGAAAGACACTGCAGCATCAAGGACAGCGCTTGGCTCATAATCAACAGCTTTAAGAGCACTTCAGTATTCGCAATCGGCGAAGTTCAACGCTTTGAACATGGCAATTGTGGTTTTCGTCTAAATAACAAGCGACCAGAACAAGCAGACCATTAGCAATGATCTGCTTGTGATGAATGAATAGATTGTATCGCTGGGCCTTATTAAAGAATGCGGCTATTTAGTATTTTTTGCCGGATCTGAAATCGTGCTCTTCTTCTTTTAATTCAGATGAACTGCAAGTTGATTGTGCATAGTGGATAAGGTTTTTATACCCTTCTGGCACTAACCCAGGGCAAAGAATGCCCACTTCGATGGCCTGTGGGCAGAAATAAACACCAGCCCAGCGATTGATAAAGCGACCCTTGATTTCGTCGGAAAAGACAAAGCCGCTTTGAGCTGCAAAATCAATGATCTCTTGAGGCCCGAGCTCCGACAATTGATCTCTGAACGATTGATCGGCTCTGGCTCTGTCGATGAAAGCGTGTAATGCTGCCTTGCTCATCGAATGATGGCTTCTTCTATATCTTTACTTGGAAAAGCGAATCCAATGGATGGCTAATCGTAAAATTACAGTTATTACTGGCGTCAGTTCGCATTTATGAATTCTGCTCTTGCGTTGTGGCTTCAGATCGTCTGCAAGCGTCCTTTCTCCTAAAGCCCTGTTCTTAACAACTGTAACGCATGGGTTGCTTGCTGAGGTCGCGTCTTCTATTTGCTCTGGCTTGATTTCAAAGTTGACTCAATGATTGACGATTCAAGATCTTCATTATAGATTTATCTCAATGAAATTTGTTTGAATAGCTTACGGTTAGACATGAAGGCAAGAAAGGCAAAAGAATATGTGTTTGGCGATTTGCTTGGCATGGAAATGCATTGCCAGAACCATTACGCTGAATATTTTTCAAAGTCTAATTTCTCTTGTAATGTTACTCAGTTGAGTAAAGGAGAACTTCTAACAAGTTCAATTTGCGCGCCAATTAAGAATGTCCACTTAGAGGTCTTTAAGTCGAATCAGACGTTGCTTTACGAAGAGGATGCTAATCAGAATTCAGTGGCATTCTGCTGGATTAGAGGGCAAGATACGAAGTCGGTTTCCAGTACAATTATCGGCGGCCATAAGATGCGCAGCCCAAGTATTGCAGGATTCAACCGCTTGAATAAAGCGGGTGGCAATACTTGGGACATTGTTGGTGCTAATACAGTGTTGTGCTGTATGAGCTTGAAGTGGGAAAAATTAAAGGATCAGATTGATCAAATGAATGCCTATAACGCTTATGCTCGTTTGGAAGAGTGCATCGGAATTGATACTGAGAGTGAGTGCACTCATCAATTAAGGCGTCTGTTTGAACAGCATTTTGAGTTTGGACTGAAATGTGGGCAGGCTTTTTACGATCTGGCGATTGCAACGCTTGAAGAATCTTCTGATCATGAAAATCTCATCACGGAACGATCTGACCAAACTGATCTGATTGAGGATCTCGTTAAGTTGTTGCACGAAGATCGATTGGGCTTGCCTCCCTTGAGGATTGGGGAGATTACAAAATTCCTGAATTCAGAAGAGAAGTCATTGAGCGAGGTGTGCCGGTCAAATTTTGATATGAGCATCCTCGAATTGATTAAGAGTATCAGGCTTGAACAAGTTAAAAAATCATATTTGAATTCACATGTTCCAAAAGGTCTGCGTTATTTCACGATGAAAAACAATGCTGAATATTATGGATTTAAAAATTGGAATGCCTTCGAACGATTGTATTTTAGAACTTTTTCCCAAAGTCCCGAGGAAACGATTGAGACGGCAAGTAAGTCGACAGTCTTTGTTTCGGATTTGTTGAGGTCCAGAAGTTGATGGAATTATCTCTTCCTTATTCAGACCCTCTGCAGATTTCGGAAACACTGAATGAGATGGGTCAGTTGACCAGAATCACACAGTTTGATTCTGGAGCTGGAAACTACAGCATGACTCATTCCATGGCGTCTGGAATTTCAATCGCAGAAATTAAGGCATCAAAAACACTCCTTTATGAGGGATGGGGGACTGATTGGTCCGTTGACTTTAATTGGATCACACCGCTGAAAAACTCGCTTGCTCCAATGGGGATTTGCGAAGGTTATGAGATGAAAGCCAATAGTCTTGGAGGTTTGAATACTTACAATGGATCGAAGGGTGGTTCATGGGGAAAGTATTCTCCACTTTGCTCTTCGACGGCTTGCATGCTTGACAAAGCCTCGTTAATGGAGGCAATGATTGCTTGTAATGCTCAGGTAGGTATTGAAAACTTGACGAGCAACAAGGGGCTGGAAGTATCGGATCAATTGAGTCATCAGCTTAAAAGGCTGGCAAGAAAAGATCTCCAAGCTGGAATATCTAATCCCTCGAAGTATTATGACCTCATTATTTGTTGTTTAGAAGATGGTAAGCCTCGTGCTTATAAAAAAGGTGAAACTAAGAATCATGCACTCTTGTCAGAGATTGTTCGCCTGTCTCACGACACGACGAAAATGTCCTCTCCTATGACATTGGCTGATGTCTGCCATTTCCTGAATACTGGCCAAGCATCACTCTATAGAGTGTGCCAGAAATATTTTGGCATGGGAATTATTGAGATGATGATGCAAGTCCGTCTTGAAGAATCAAGACGTGCTTTATTGAGATATCAGGATCAGTCGGCAGCTGAAGAAAGCATGATTCGTGAAGTGGCTATTCAATATGGTTTCAAGCATGCAGGACGCTATGCCCGTAGATACTTCAACAGCTTCGGAGAATTGCCCAGTCAGACTCTGCTAAACGCGTAGTGCTCCTGGATCCAGCTTGGGTTTTGCTAGTTGCGTCAGGCCTGCTCTCAGGCATTCCCTGTCTGTTGATTCATTCGTGTCGTCTTGAGGAAGGGAGGCTCAAACCATGCATTATCGCTGTTTAGCTTTGTAAACTGAACGATTGCCGGTATCCATTTCTTATCAAAAGATCTAAAATACAGCTAATTAGGACGTTCTCGTGTTTCACGCTCTTGTCGTGTCAGTTGCTTGCAAATGAAAAGAGTCACGTTTGAGCTCAGCGATGAACTCCATAAGAAGTTAAAGCTTCTTTGCTATACCGAGTCTGTTTCTATTGGTCATATCCTACGTGAGTGTGTTACTGACTTCTGCAATAAGCACGATGCCCATCTTATTGAATTGATTGATCGCCGCTCCAAGTAGTCGTTTAAGTCGCCTGATTTAATAGCTCTGCTTTCAGCCCTGGCTGCTGCAGTTTCTTGTCGGAAGACTGTGCGGACAGCTGATTTGATGCTTTTGTGCAATTGTGTGTTTATGAATTCTGCTCACCTGTTGGTCGCTTTGCTGCAATTGTGAAGCGCTGTCTTGCTTCTGTTCGTGGTTGTGAGATGAGTAAAAGTGATTATATCAGTTGTTTTTTTGCGGGATTTTGAGTTTTATTTTTGATAGCTTTTTTCAAGCGTTTGTTGAGACATGGCAGAACGTTTTGATGTTTTAGTGCAAGGTATATCAGAGGCTGATGCCCTATCGCTGATCTTTGCGGATACAGCTTCTGTTGAACGACCCTCAGATCGCTATTTTGCCGCGACTCGATTAGGGCTTTGTGATTGCGATATGACCCTTGAGGCTTTAATTCGAGCGACGCATGAGCTCAAAGTCGATGAATTGTTCGACCGAATCACCAGGCGAAAAGTTGTTGAGGCTTTAGGTCGCAGAAAAGATCCAAGGGCCATCCCTGCTCTTGTTGATGTTTTGGGTTGTAGTGACACTGAGGCCGTGATTAATGCGCTGTCGGCCTTGACCAGAATTGGCTGGCGTCCCAGCGAGGTAGAAGAAGGATGTCTGCTTGGATTGTTGAATGGGGAAGTGACACAAATACGTGCAGTCATTCAAACATTTACAAGGCTTGGAATTCAGAGTCCTCGTTCGAAGTCTTGCATCATGGATTGTTGTGATCACGAAAGTCTTCTGGTCTCCGGCGCTGCAAGGGCTTACATGGCTTCGCTTTATGGCGAATGTGATTTGATGAAACCATTGGTCGCATCTCTTACAGATCTGGTTGCTGGTAAGCGCAGATCTGCGGTGATTGATATTGGTGATTCCGGTGATGAAAGCCTGCTGCCTGTTCTGGTTCGTGCGCCGGTATCCATGTCTCTTCGAGCTAAAAGTTTCTTACAGATCGTTGATGGCAACCAGTCTTTCTCGAAGCCTCAAAACCAAGCTTTGTTTGAGCAGCTGCTTCGCGATGATCCTTTGTTGTTAGACATTCGACCTGAGTGGGAATGTGGATCAGATCCTGATGAGATCGAGCGGAATCTCAGCCATCGTGATGAAGCTCGACAGTATGGTGCTGCAGCGAGTTTGATGCGGATTGATCGCAGCGAATGCCTTGCAGTGATTGAAAGTATGCAGGAAAGACTCTGGTCTGATTATGTCACTCACTATTATCTGAGTTGTCTTGTTGGTTTGCGAAAGTTCAGAGAAAAGAGTGATCTCGTTAGGTCTGCTCTTGCCGAAACCACGCCCCAATATACGAAGTCGAGAATTGCAGCTGCCTGGGCTTGCGTTGAACTGCAACTTGATGACCAGATGGATCTTTTGTACGAGCTCTCTTCATCTGCTCCTTGGGTTCCATTGCGTTGGACATGCCAGCAAGCATTGGCACGCTTGATTGAGACGCAACAGCTCGAAAGGACGTTCTGAGATCGATTGACTGAACGATTTTCCTCTTGCTTGCTTAAGCAGAATGCTTAGCCATGTGCTGCATCAGGTCAATGCATTTGCAGCTGTAGGCCCATTCATTGTCGTACCAAGCAACCAGTTTCATGAACTGATCATTGAGCGCCATGCCTGCTCCAGCATCAAACACTGAGGTGCAGCTTTCACCCAGAAGATCGTTGGACACGATTGGATCTTCGGTGTAACCAAGGATGCCGGAAAGACCGTTTTGTGAGGCTTCTTTCATGGTTGTCTTGATCTCTTCGTAACTGGCTGGTTTGGCCAGATTCACGGTCAGGTCGACGACGGAGACATCAGGAGTTGGTACCCGGAAAGCCATGCCTGTGAGTTTTCCATTCAGTTCCGGAATCACACGACCCACGGCTTTGGCAGCACCCGTTGAGCTGGGAATGATGCTCTGCCCCGCGCCTCGTCCACCTCGCCAGTCTTTGAGTGAAGGGCTGTCTACTGGCTTCTGGGTTGCCGTGGTGGCATGCACGGTGGTCATCAGACCGCTGACGATTCCGTAGTGGTCGTTCACGACCTTGGCGAGTGGTGCCAGACAGTTCGTTGTGCAGCTGGCATTCGACACGATGTCTTCTCCTGCATAGGAGTTGTGATTCACTCCCATGACGAACATCGGCGTGTCGTCTTTGGAGGGAGCGCTCATCACCACACGTTTGGCGCCGGCCTCAAGGTGTTGGCGTGCGGTGTCGGCGGTCAGAAAGAAGCCAGTGCTTTCCAGCACGTAGTCGGCTCCCACGTCACCCCAGCGCAGCTGGCGGGGGTCTCGTTCGGCCGTGACGCGAATGTGACTGCCATTCACCATCAAGTGGCCATCCACCACCTTGATTTCACCTGGGAAGCGGCGATGCGTTGAGTCGTAACGCAGCAGGTAGGCGAGGTAGTCGAGTTCGATCAGGTCGTTGATGGCAACCACCTCCACGTCGGGGCAGGCCATGGCCTGTCGGAAGGCGAGACGCCCGATGCGTCCGAAGCCATTGATGCCAATACGGATGGACATGAAGGCGAGCCCTTCTGCTTCCCTGACTTATAGAGCCCATTGCAATCGAAAACCCCCTCCTTTTCTGGGACGCAGACAGAGTGAGCTCAGGTCGTTGTCGACGCCCATGGTTTCTCCGCCAGCCGAAGCCTCTTGCCCCATCTGTGCCCTGCATGGCAATCAGGCTGAGCTGACGGCTCATGAGATCTGGCGCAATGATCTCTGGCTGCTGCGACACCATCCGCGCCCTGCCCCGTTGGCCGGTTGGTGCCTGCTTGATTCGCGACGACACTGTGGTGGTCCAATCAACTTTGTCCCTGAGGAAGCGCAGGATTGGGGCGTTGTTGTCCAACGTGCCTCCCAGTTGGAGCGTGCGGTCACAGGCTGCGAACGGGTCTATGCCATCGCCTTCGGTGAAGGAGCCCGACATCTGCATCTGCATCTGATCCCACGTTCTGCTGATGATCCACGCACCAGCGCCTGGAAGATTGCTGATCTCTATCGCGATGTCGAAGCGGGAACGGTCAATGCAGCGTCTGCTGACTGTGTGAATGAATGGGTGTTGCGCGCCAGAGATTTGGCCTCAGCCGTTCTGGATTGACACAGGTCATTGTGATTGAACAGCTCACCGATGCCAGTCGTCTCCAGTCACGCTTTTGTAGCGATCAAGCAGCATTTGCTCGGTTTGCTTGAACCGGTTGATGTTGTTCGTCAGTTCCTGCTCATTGTGTTTGAGATAGGCGTGATGACCCACTTTCCATAAAGTTCTGGCTTTTTTCCAGCGAACCTGTGCTTCCTTCGCAGCAGCAATTAATTCGCTGAACTCTTCGTTTGAGAAGTCAAATTTCATCCTTTGCCTGGCCTTGATCAGTGTTCGCCGTAAGGCCCGAAGCGCGTCGCGCAGGCAGCACCGCAGCGCGCTCCCAGCGCGACCGCCTGTTGGGTGCTCCAACCTGCGCTTAGTCCAGCGGTGACGCCTGCGGCAAAGCTGTCGCCACATCCATAGGACTCCACCATCGGTCCTGGCAGTTGAACAGCATCAAAACGGCCGCCTGGAATCAGCATGCCTCCGGCCTCACCCTCCGTGGCGATTCGAACGGTGGGCGCTGGATTGAGACAGTTCTCGGGAACCTGTTCGCCGGGGTCCAGTGCGCTGCCGATCAAGGCGTCCAGAGGCACTGAAGCCTGCTGCAACACGGCGAGTCCGAGTCGTGGTGTTGCACTCAGAATCCTGGCCTGGCGTGCCCGACGCAGGCCATCGCAGTCGGTTGCTGAGACGAACACGCCGTCGCAGTCTGCAAGTCGTTCCCAGTTGAGGTCGTCTTCAGCGGTGGGCATCAAGCGCTCGCCAATCACCGTGATTGCACGGTCACCACTGGGATCCATCAGGCTAATTCCGCGCCGACTGGGTTGGTCGCGCCAGGCCACCACGGGTTCAACTCCCAACTCTCTGAGGCGTTGTTCGCTGCGTTGGCCAATCGCATCCCGACCGAGTGCTGTGAAAAACAGAACTTTTTGGCCGGTGAGGCGTGCTAGCTGGACTGCGATGACAGCTCCGGCACCGGCAGGTTCTTCGAGGTCTCGAGAAGCCCGTCCGATCCTGCCTGGTCTGGGCAGTGCATCGACCTCCAAAAAGGTGACCCACTCCTGATGCCCTACCACCGCCAGATTCAGAGATTTCAGCTCGCTATCCAAAGGCGTGGGCATTGCGTCAGGGGATGGGCAGGACGGATTTGGCGGCATCGCGCAGCTGCACGTTGATCTTGCCTCCAACAGAATCCACTCTCACTCCTCCGGTCACATTCAGCAGTTCCCCATCGGGAGTGCCGACCAGCACGGGACCTCCGTCGCTGCCGTTCACGGTCACCGGCGCAGTGACTTCTCCCACCGTGACAGCACCATCAACGGAAACACCGCCCTCAACCTTGACGGGTTCGGTCACGGCCACACCTTTGGGCACTCCCACGTCGCCGCTCACGGGCAGCGCTTTGACAGCTTCGATCGATAGAGGCTCCTCGCCCTTCACGCTGACCGGCGCAGAGAGCTGATCAACGGTGATGCCCCCCACCAGCCGCACAGGCAGCGGCTGATCAAGTGGCAAGGCAATCGGGATGGGTTGACGAAGGATCTGAATAGCAGCCACGGCAACGGCCCATGCGGCGATCACCACAGCCAGCGGCCAGCGGCTGGCCATCATCAGAATGAACCAACGAGGATTCGAGCTTGGTGAGGTCGATGGGCCCTGGTCTGCCATGGCTTGAATGAACTTGATGCACCGGTTGTACCGGCTTCCTGCGGCTCGGCCATGGGTGGCGCCAGGACCTACAGCTCAAGTTCAGAGCTCGTATTCCTCTTCGAATCGCGTCAATAACCCTTTGTAGAGAGCCAAGGTCCCCTCGCTTTCTTCGGTCACCCCCTCGGTGATGTAGAGCGCGGCCAGATGGCTGCAAGCGGCATGAACCTGAGCAAAGGCTTCTGCGTACTCGTTTTGAACGTCTTCCTCACGGATGTCTCTGATCATCGCTGAGACGAATTCCACTTTTTTCTCGGCTGCTTTGATCTCAGCCTCCATCTCCTTGCTCAGTTTGCGTCGCTTGCGAGCCATGCCTCTGGTTCGACTGGCTTCAACCTAGGAGTGAGACCTGCAGGCGGAGTGAGACCTGCAGGTCTTCAGCCGAGTCAGAAACAGAACGGAAGATATTTGGCGCTGCAGGCGACGTAACCATCAACGAGTGGGCCGAGTCCGATCTGATGGACGATCCCCTGACCTGTGATGGCTTCAGTGAGAACGCCGATCACGATGCCCAACATGGCGGCACGGCCATTGAAACGCTCCACCCGATCCAGCTGCTGTTCATGGATGGCGCGGGCCGCTGAATCCTGGAACCACTTGTCGCTGGCTTGCTGTTGAGTCATGGAACCGTTGCGGATGTGTAGCAATGTAACAGCACATTGACTTTTGTTCTTAATCACGATCTCTAATGCTTCTCATCGCCGCCCAGTGGCAGATCGGGCCTTGCCCCTGACCGATGGCCAGAGCCTGCTTCAGGCCTTGCTTGACGTACGCACGCGCCGCCGTCATTGCCACATCGAGATCCTGTCCGAGAGCCAATCCTGCGGTGATGGCTGCTGACAACGTGCATCCTGTGCCGTGGGTATGGGGAGTATCCACCCAAGGCCCCTCAAGCCAGTGGGGTTGGCCGTTGAACAGCAAATCCCGGCCCCCCAGCGATCGTTCGCTGCCGCTTTTGATCAGAACTGCCGCAGGTCCCTGGGCGTGGATCGCGGCTGCGGCTGCTTCGATGTCACTGTCGTCGCTCAGTTCATGGCCGCTCAGCAACCGCGCTTCATGGCGATTCGGGGTCAGCAGGGTTGCCAGCGGCAGCAGGTCGTCGCGTAGCGCGGCGATCGCGTCATCTTCAAGCAGCACGGCGCCTGTGCGGCTCACCATCACCGGGTCGATCACCTTGGGGATGCTCCAGTGCCGTAAGAGTTCAGCGGTGGTTTGAATCAGTTCGCGATTCAGCAGCATGCCGGTTTTCAGTGCATCGACAGGCAGGTCGTTCTTGACGGCTTGCAGCTGTGCCTCCAGGCCTGCGGGCGGTATGGGATCCACTCGGGTCACTCCGCAGGTGTTTTGCGCGGTGACGCAGGTCAGGGCACTGCAGCCATGAACCCTGAAGGCCATGAAGGCGCGCAAATCAGCCTGGATCCCTGCACCTCCTCCTGAATCGCTTCCCGCGATGGTGAGGGCGATCGCTGGAGTGATGTGTTGGGCCTGCATCAGGGTTTACGCCAGACCACCGGCTTGCGGCGTTTCGGGTAGAGCTCTCGGCACAGCTTGCAGACGGTGCCATCGCAGCCGCGTGCGCTGCAGTGCTCGCGGCCGTAGAAAATGATCTGCAAATGCAGTCGATTCCATTGCTCCTTTGGGAAGAGAGCCTTGAGATCTGCTTCTGTTTTCACAACGCTGTCGCCTTTGCTCAACCCCCAGCGCTGAGCCAGACGATGAATGTGAGTATCCACGGGGAATGCAGGGACACCGAAAGCCTGCGCCATCACCACGCTGGCGGTCTTGTGCCCGACTCCTGGTAGCGCTTCAAGCTCTTCAAAACTCTGTGGAACGACTCCGTCGTGGACATTCACGAGGATGTGGGCGAGCTTGTGCACATTGCGCGCTTTGGTTTTGGCCAGTCCCAGCTGACGGATGTGGCGGTGGATCTCTGTTTCGTCGAGTGCTGCCATGGCAGCGGGCGTTGGCCCGGCGGAGAACAGTGCCGGAGTGACTTCATTCACCTTTTTGTCGGTGCACTGAGCACTGAGCAGAACGGCGATCAGCAGCGTGAAGGCATCGCTGTGATCCAGGGGAATCGGCGTCTCGGGGTAATGCTCGTTCAGCCGATCGAGGATCACTCTGGCTCTTTCGCCCTTGTTCATCACGGCTTGAGATCGACAGCCATGATTGCAGCGCCGTTGTTGGGATGAGAGATTGGCGAGTGTTCGAACTGTGGGTTCATGAGCCCTGAGCAGCGCCGAAACAGTTCTGATTCAAGCGACGCCTATGCACGGGCAGTGCGTCGGGAAGAGCAGCAACAGGAGCGTGAACAGCAGCAGCGTCGTCAGGACGACAAACCTCAGAACATTGCTGAACTCACTGAGATTGACGAGGCCAGCGATCTGTTTCGCCAGCACAGCCATCAACAATCAATGGAAGGTGGCTGAGTCTGGCTTGTTCTCGATCCCATCTCCAGGAGTTGCACAAGCTCCCAAGAGTGAAGACATTGAACCTGGTCTTTGATCGAATCGAGACGTATCAGCGTCCTGTTGAACAGCTCGAAAAAGACATCAAGCTTCCAGATTGAATCAATTGATGGACGAAACATCTGATGGCAGCGTTTCGTGAGAAAGCATCAATTCAATTAGCATTTTCCGCTTGCATGTAGTGGCTATAGTGATGTTGAGGCTTAAGAGAAACAGGATGAACCTTCGCAATCGATTGATCGCAGTTACTACTGTTGCTTTGACGCTATCCACTGCCCACTCTATTTCCGCGGCAACGCTTCAAGACAAGGTTCGCTTTTCATACAATATCGGCACGCAGGCTGGAAAACAGTATTGCGCCAATAAAGCAGCTCAAGAAGCGATGGAAAAAGGAACTGCTATTGCCATGGGCCAGGCAAATATACCGATGTCAGTGATAAGCGAAATGGACTTTGAAGATGATCGCTACGCACTGCCTATGATTGAGGGCATGATTTCTTATGCCATTGATCACTGCCCGCAACGAGCAAAAAGACTATTCCCCGATCTCTATAAAATGGCTGATTAATCCATAGCGCTTAGGTGCTAGGGAATGTTGCAATCCTTTTGAATCGATTGTGATCTTGGATCACTTGGTTGTATGGATCAAATCATTCATTGATTTCTCAGCCTGTGCTCAGGTTTGTGCTTTGCTGCGGGATTATTCAGATAGCAGATTCAAGCATGCCTCTATGTCAACGGCTATCCACTTCGACGCGCAGTATGGGTTGAGTGACGCGTTGCTACTTTCATTTTTGTTGACTGGTCTTTCCTCTGCTCCTGTTGGCTTTGTTTTGATGATGTGGTTTGACTTGCTCCCTTAGCCCGATGACAGCATCTCTGGCTTGGTTGCCCATGTCGGCCCCATGTCCTCTCGTTGTAGTCTCGGCCCATGATTCATTGAGTTGCATGTCGAATCGACGGATCGCTTTAGTGATTGGGACCGTTATCGGCTTGATTGCGATCGTTGCCTGGGTCGCTGAGATTGACATTGTCTTTCAAGAGTCAGCGGAAGAGCAAGAGCCGAATCAAAAGTCACTGGTGATTGATGAGTCTTCTGCTGAGTCAAAGGCTGTTGCGAAATGACATGACGTTCCGGCTTGATTAGTCTTCCACTAGTTGCCATGCGTGCGTGCTACAGACAATTGTTTTGGTGTGTCTTGGCCTTGCATGGGCTTTTTATGTCAGAAGAACAAAGGCAATAATTAAAAATCTAAAGTCGCAGCTTCGAGATCATCAGCTTCAAGAACATGCTGCAATTAATTGGTGCTGCTGTGCTATTCAGCGTGCCGACAATAAGGATGAGCTGCTGAAGGCTTTTTGCCAGTTTGTTGACACCGGTCGTGAAATTATTGACTATCCGGATCGTCTCGCTGAGTTTATGAGCATCAATGGGCTGACAGAAGTTCAGCACATGAGAAATATCATTGTGCTAGACAAGGTTCTGAAATCGTTTAATGAGCGTTGATTGATCGGGGTTGGATGTTCTCCTGAGATGCCTTCTCAGTGAATCATTGCTCTGAAGCATGGATCTACTGTCTGCATGTTGATTACTTGGATGGATTGATTTCTATCGAGAAATTTTGACGCTTGCATTGCGCGGTGACGTCTGAAGCCTCGCCCGCCGGGATCAGGGCGATTCCTCCCCTCTGTCCATAGTCAGCTCCGCGATATTGAGTGATTTCTGCATAACCAGCTTTGCCTGCGTTGCAATCCACCGTGGCGGCCACCAGTTGGTCACTTCTGACCTCAAATGTTTCTCCCAGTTTCTTGTCGAGGTCCGCTGATCTTCCCGTTTCAGTGCTCAGCGTTGTTTGGATGCTTGCAGGGCTGCAGACACTGGTGACATCTGTTGGTGTGCTGTAATCCGCTGCATAGCTGAATGGCAAGTCTTGAGGAAACACCGTGACGGAGACCTGCAGTGGATGGTCTTTCCCTTCCAATCGCTCGTACTGCATGGGGTAGGTGTCTCCAACGTCGTCGTAAACCGCCATTTGTAGGAGCGTTGGACTGCACCAAGTCACGACTGTCTGCAGTTTCGACCTGTCAATTCCGATGGTTCCCTGTTGGTAGGGGCCATTGCTCAGAAATGTTGTTTCTTCAAACCGATCTGATGCTGTACAGCCTGCAAGTAAAGTAGAGATCAAAAGAACGATGGCAACAAAGCTCTTCATGTGTTGATGAATGATTTCATTATTGGATTGTTTGTGCAGGAGTTTTGATTTCTTCAGGACATTCTTGTCTCAAGGCTTTCTGCATTATCTGCTTGCTGTATTCAAAGATGGAGCGCAATGAGGCTCATTCAAGAGCCAGGCTTGATCGCTTCTTTCACTGATTCAACGCCTTTCTGGATCGCTTCTGCGGGCACTCTGAGCTTCTGTTGCTGAGTCGTCGACCAGATGTTGACGGCGTAGACGATGGCGCCACCCACAATCAATGCGGCAAGAACAAGGCCAATCCCATTGCCCCCCTGTTGAATCACAACAGGCCTTTGCTGTTCCTGATCACTCATTGAGGCTCCTCTCACTGTTCATCACTGACATGGTTGTAGCCATTGATTGTTGTCTTGTCCGTCTGCGCCAATGGATTTGATCGCTGGCATCGTTGTCGCTATGACGAGCCATAACGTCACCAGTTCGGAGTGTTCGGGCCATGCTCACCACCAGCACCCGTCTGAAGCTGCAGTCAATCCTTCAGCGAGTGGCTGAGGGGGCCAGTGTCAGCCTGTCGGACCGTGTTTATCTTCAGAAATTCGCCGACCGAGATCGCACGGTCTCGTCCTGGCTGCGTCGTGCTCGGCGCCAACAACTTTCCGGGCGCCCTCTCGAAGGTCTTGACAGCCTTCTCGATGGTCTTGACCTGTGCAGTGCAGAACCCGACCAGCAGCACAGTCCCGAGGCTGATGACCTCGGTGATTGGTTCGCAGGGGCCGATTCCTGGCTGAGACGTGACTGAGGTTCGCTTAGCGTTGATTCAGCACCTGCTGTCTCGTCTTGAACAACACCTCGCGAGGAGTGATTTACGTTTCGGTCTGGGTGGTGATTTGGGGCACGGCCTCCTCACTCGTGGACTGGTTGCTTCTCCACGCTGATCTTTACCAAGAAGGCAGTTTCGGCCAGGCCGCCACCTTCATCGGCTACGGAGCTGCTGCCTCGGTTCTCGCGGTACGTCTTTCCAGTCGCTTTCTGTTCAAAGCCGAGGTTGCCGAGGAGAGTGCCGACCGCGATTAGTCAGCCGGCTGATCCGGCGATCGATGGACCGCCAGCGCAGCCAGCATTCCGGCTAGAAATCCGGATGCATGTCCGATCCAGCTCACGCCAGCTGGAGATGCCCAGGGAAGCAGGCCAGGCAGGGTGCTTCCGTAGAGCAGCAGCGCGATGGTGCTCAGCAGGATCGACAGAGGTCGTCGTTCCAGAAAACCGATCAGCACCAGATAGCCCAGCAACCCGTAGACCACTCCGGATAAGCCGTGAGAACCAACCGGCCAAAACAGCCAGACCGGAATCTCAAGAACGATCACCACAATCCAGATGCTCAGATAAGCCCTTCGGCTTCTGGCCAGTACGAGGTAGCTCAGCGGTAGGAAGACCAGGCTGTTCGTGAGCAGATGGCCGAAGCCTTGGTGGCTGAATGGTGCTGTGAACAACGTCCACCAGGGTGTTCCAGGACCCATCGCAAGGTTCCATCGACCGCCGAGCAGCAGTTGATCCACCAGTTCCTGAAGCCAGGCCAGGCCCAGCAGAATCAGAGGCAGAGCGATCAATCCATCCACACGTTTGCTCTGATCACTGAAGCAGTTTTTGGCCGATCTCGGTTCGTCGTGTTGGTGACAGCCGATGTTCATGTGTCGGAATTCAGCTCCGACCCGCTATGAACTGACCAGTCACCGAGCGGATCACACCATGACCACCAAGTGTGAGGTGATCGTGATCGGCAGCGGTATCGGTGGTCTCTGTTGTGCTGCACTCTGTGCCAGAGCCGGCCACGAGGTGATGGTTCTCGAAGCCCATGGCCATCCGGGTGGTGCTGCTCATGGATTTGAGCGGCAGGGCTATCAGTTCGAATCAGGCCCTTCTCTCTGGAGCGGACTTGGCCGATGGCCAAGCAGCAACCCGCTGGCTCAGATTCTCAAGGCCTTGGATGAGCCCCTGGAGGTCATCCCCTATCGAGACTGGGATGTGCTGTTCCCCGAGGGGCATCTGCGCATCGGGGTGGGCGCTGACGGCTTCGAACGGGTTGTCGCTGATCTGCGAGGAACGGCGGCGGTCGAGGAGTGGCGACGTTTCGCTGAGGTGTTGCAGCCCATAGCAGCAGCGGCGGACGCACTGCCGTTACTGGCACTACCGCCGGGTGGACTTGAGGGTCTTGGACCACTGCTGCGACGCAGCGGTCGCTTGCTTCCCCATCTGCCGGCTCTGCGTCATCTCAGCGGTGCCTTCGGTCCGCTGGTGGATCGCCACCTTCAGGATCCCTTCCTGCGCCATTGGGTTGATCTGCTCTGTTTCCTGATCAGTGGAATGCCCATGGCGGATACCAATGCGGCCGCGATGGCAACACTGTTTGGCGAATGGTTTGAGCCTGAGGCCTGCCTTGATTTTCCCAAGGGCGGGAGTGCTTCCGTGGTGCAGGCCCTCGTCCGTGGTCTTGAGAAACATGGCGGCAGCCTGCGCCTTGGCGCTCGTGTGAAGCGGGTCCTGCTGGATGGAGATCGTGCTGTTGGCGTCGAGCTGGTCAACGGTGAACAGTTCGCTGCCGATCATGTGGTCAGTAACGCTGATGCCTGGAGTACGGCGAAGCTGTTGCCTGAAGCGACATCGCCCTCCTGGCGCCATCAACGCCTAGAGACTCCAGCCTGCGCTTCCTTTCTCCATCTGCACCTGGGCTTTGATGCCAGTGGCCTCGACGATCTGCCCATTCATACGGTTTGGGTTGGAGACTGGGAACGGGGAATCGAAGCCGAACGCAATGCCGTGGTGGTTTCGATTCCGTCGGTGCTTGATGCCTCGATGGCGCCTGCCGCTCAGCACGTTCTGCATGCCTACACACCGGCCAATGAACCGTGGTCGCACTGGAGTGGTTTGGAACGTTCAACGGCTGCCTACGACAAGCAGCGTGAGCAGCGCTGTTCGGTGTTCTGGCAGGTGCTTGAGCAGCGCATCCCGGATCTGCGCAGCCGCTGTCGGATTGTGATGGAGGGCACGCCTCTCACCCATCGTCATTTCCTGTCGGTGCATCAGGGCAGTTATGGCCCAGCGCTGTCGGCGGCCAAGGGGTTGTTTCCTGGTGTGCAGACGCCAGTGCAAGGTTTTCTTCAATGTGGAGCCAGTACCTTCCCCGGTATCGGTATTCCGCCTGTGGCTGCCAGTGGAGCGATGGCTGCCCATGCGATCACCGGACAACGGGCTCAGAAGCAATTGCTGGAGAGCTTGTCTCTTTGATTAACCGCACAACCTCTGCCAGCTGCTCATTACAACGCTCCTAGGGACGCGCTTCGTCGCTGGTTTCTTTAGCTTCCGGGTTGATTGGACGGTAGGAATTCCCCGTGGTCGTGCAGGTCTTGAACGACAACGAGCGCTTCAAGCTCGACGACAGCGATGATGCGCTGTTTTACAGCGACCCCCGTTTTGTTCAGCATCTCGATGCAGCATTTCGTTTGCGCTTGACACAGCTTTATCGCGAGCGCATCCCCAGTTGTGCGGTTGTGCTTGATCTGATGAGCAGTTGGGTGAGCCATCTGCCGGAAGATCAACGCTATGAGCAGGTGATTGGCCATGGATTGAATGCTCAGGAGTTGCAGGCCAATTCGCGTCTCGATCGTCACTGGGTGCAAAACCTGAATCGCGACCAGACACTTCCCCTCGACGATGCCAGTGTCGACTGCACCTTGATCGTGGCCGGCTGGCAGTATCTGCAGCAGCCAGAGTCTGTGGCCGCCGAGCTGCTGCGCATCACCCGCCCCAAGGGGCAGGTGATCTGTGCTTTCAGCAATCGCATGTTCTTCACGAAGGCACCTCAGATCTGGACCGATGGCGGTGACGGCGACCACCTTCGCTACGTGGCGGAGGTGATGATGGCGCAGGGATGGCCTAAGCCTGAATTGGTTGCTGAACAAACGCAGCAAACCGGACCTCTTGGTTGGGTCGGTGCGAAGGGAGACCCCTTTTTTGCAGTGATCGCCACCAAGCCCTTGGCTTCAGATCCCCTCTGAGTCGTCTGGAGGGATCGGCTGCCAGCCGCTCTGCCATTGCGCCTTGTCTTGAAGCTGCGTCCAGCTTTCTCTGAGTCGTACCTGAGGCTCTAGCAGGGAAGCCAGTTCAACCCAGCGTTCAGAGCCTCGTCCGCCCTGCAGAACAACACGAAAATGACGTCGTCCTGATCGGGGGGTGAGGCTGGTCCAGGCTTCTGCCGGCTTCCAGGGCACAGAACTGCAGCACAACGGTGGAGAGAATGATCATGCCTCGCGTTCTGCCCTCTCGACGTTGTCAGGATTCGGTTGCTCCTAACGACTCAACAGTTGGCGATTGCGTCTTGCAAGCGCACCACGGTCTGCTGCTTAGAACTGGTGACCTCAAGGATTTTTCCGATCGAATCGGAGGTGTTCAAGGCTTCGATGCAGCAGCGTGCAACCAGACGACGAGGGATTGAATCACTTTCCTGCTTGTCAGCTCCAGTCCACAGCACGCCTTCCTCGTCAAGGTCGTCTTCGCGCTCGTTGAGTCCACCAGGTCGGATCACTGTCCAGTCGAGCCCACTGTTTTCCAGATTGCGCTCACCAACACGCTTCCAAACCAGGATCAAGCCAAACAGGTTGAGAGGGTGTTTCCAACGCCCTGCGCATAGCGAACTGACCAGCACCACGCGCTGCACGCCGACGCGCTGGCAACTCTCGACCTGTCGCTCGACGCCCCAAGCATCCACTTTCATGGGCCCTGTCAGGTCAACGGATGGACGTGCTCCTGTCGCGATCACCAGCGCGTCCACGCCGCGCAGAGAGTCGTCCAGGGCGTTGGAATCCATCAGGCTGAGTCGGTGCTGTTCACAGCCCTCCAGTGATGATGGAATCTGGGATTCAGGACGCAGAAGCAGCCTGGCCTGATCGCCTGAAGCCATGATTTCTTCGGCAACACGGAAGCCTGTTTTGCCCGAGGCACCGCTTACGGCAATCGTGCGCGTCATAGTCGATCGAGGCGGGCACGAAACCTAGCCATAAAGCCCAGCCATAGACTTCGCTCTTGATACGGCAGCGGCGCTGGCCGGAGCGTGACCAGCACAAACACTCAGTTACACAGCTTTACAAACGAGCTATGGTTCTTAACAGAAATTCACAAGCCAGTGATGACTGATTACTCCGCCGCCATCTATGGGCTCCTTACTTTCACCGCTGTGATCACTGCAGGTGTGGTCTATGTGCTGGCTCAGCCGACCGACCTGCCTTCCGTTCAAACAAGGGGTTGATTGATGTCGATTGATTCGCGTTGCAAGGAACAGCAGTCGGTTGCTGATCAGATGTTTATGGATTTCAAGTACACCAAGCCGGGTTCGAAGGAGCAGGTTCGTGCTTTGTCCACACTCAGTTTCCTTGTTGGCATGTGGTCTGATTTTCTGGTGAATGAAGAGAAAAGAATGTCCTCGGCTCTCGCTCTTGAAGCGAGTTCGTAGTTGTCACTCTCTTTTGCCTGCACAAGGCTTGATTCAAGACGTTGAATTGGACCTTTCACGTTCAATGATTTGAGTATCGATTCCTAGGGCGCGTGAGTCTTCACCACGCGATAAAAGATGTGCACGGAGTTTTTCTCCGGAAAGCGCTTGGGGAGAATCAAGACGGGCCGCCACCCGTCTTTTTTGTTGGCTCCTTCAGAATCGAGGCTTTTCCAGCGGTTTCCATGCCTGGCAAGGATGTTGATCTTGTTGTGATCGGTGCTGGGCTGTCCGGTTGCGCCTTGGTGGCAGCTCTGAGCAACAAAGGCTGGCGCGGGACCATTCAAATTCTGGAAGCTGGTCGAGGACCCGGAGGTCGCTGTGCCACCAGGCGACGGCGCGATGCCCCTCTCTGGCGTCTGGATCACGGATCTCCGACCCTGAGTTTTCAGAGTGAGCCTCAAGGCCATTTGCTGGAGCTGATGCAGTCGCTGGAACAACGCGGCGTCATTCGTGTTGATGATGACCCTGTTGTTGGCCTGGACCATCACGGTGCTGTCGTTGCACCTCCTGATCACCCTCTGCTGCGCGGTCCGCGCTGGCGAGGCATCCCAACCATGGCTTCGGTTGCGGAGACGTTGCTGTCTGATGGCTCTGATCAAGTTGGTGTTTGTTTTGGGGAGCGGATTCAGACGCTCTCCAGAGATGGTGAGAGCTGGGTTCTTCCTGGTGGGGCTTGTGCCAGCAATCTCGTGCTCAGCGGGACGCTCCTTGCCCATCCCCGTTCGTTGGCCATGCTTGGCAGGAGCGACGTGCCCTTGCGTGACGCCGTTCCTGAGCGGCACGATCTTCTTCTTGATCAGGCACTGGCCTCGATTGCCGGCCTCAACGCGAGCATTCGCTGGAATCTGATGCTGGAGTTCCCGGCGATGGATCTTGATCCTTTGCCTCGGCAGATCTGGCTGACGCCTCGGGCGCAGCAGCAATTCGGAGTGGAACGTCTTGTGCTGCAGCGACAACAGCAGGGGCGTCTCGGTCTGGTGATCCACGGTCTTGACGATGGTTCGTTGATCACGCCTGAAACGCAGCCACAGCTTCTGATCATTCAGGAACAGCGATTGCTGAGTGTTTTGCCAGAGCTTCTTGGCTCCTGGCCATCACTGCAGAGGATGGTGTCCCATGCGCATTCGCTTGGCGTGATGCGCTGGGGAGCTGCTCAACCCTTGGAGCAAGGAATGCCAAAAGCGCTGCAGTGGTGCAGCAAAGCCCGTGTGGGGTTCTGTGGCGACTGGATTGCGGGACCCGGTTTCGGCATGGCGGAGGGAGCCCTTCAGAGCGGTCTCGATCTGGCCGAGTTGATTGCGTCCTGAATGCCGACTGCTTGTCGCTCAAGCATCACCCGTCGTTGGTTCATGCAAAACAATCACAGGATTGTGATAACTGCTGGCCGGAATCGGCGCAGCGCGTCACAACAGAGAAAAGGTCGTCTCCCATGCGCAGCCGATTTCAGCCTGTCCGGGTTCATGCCAGTGTTCATGATGATGAGCCATGCCAGTGCCAAGACTGTGTGGCCCTACGTCGTCGTTTGACCCAGATGGTCACTCAGACCAAACCGTTGCCTGGGCCGCATCGCCCCGTCTACGCCTGCCGGTAAGGAGAAACGTCTCCATGGTTGGACTTTGAAGGTTGATCCAAGGCTTTGACAAGCGTTTGAGCTGATCAGCCGTATTCGGGGCACCATCCAGCCTGGTCCTGCCAGGTCGGACACCAGAGCCGGCAGCGCTTGGTGAGATGGTCTCCCTGCTGGAGTTGTTGCTGTCTGAGCTTGCAGGCCACCATCGTTCGGCAGGACGCATCCACTCCATAGGTGAAGTGCTGGCAGGTCAGGCAAATCCGAGCCCCCTTCCAGTTCTGAAGCTCACTTGCGTCGACGTACTCCCACTCGTCCATAGCCTGCTAGTAAATAGTACTGATGTACTAATCCATCCAATGGCTCCGGGTCAAGTGCCTTCAAAAAGCTTCTGATCGGCTCTGGGCCAGATCCCCGTCCGCAAGCAGCCATCGCACGAGCCGCCGCCGCAAGAGCAGCCATTGGCCAGAATCGATTCCCTTGACGTCAGGCCATGCGATGGTTGATCACGGCTCTGCTCTCCCTGGCAGCCTTTGTCGTTGTCTTGGCCAGCGGAGCCAAGGCCGATGTCACGATTCACGTGGGTTCAAGAACCCCACCGGCTGAGGCTCATTGTCATCGGGTTGGAACTCGCAGCACCGATGAAGGCAGGGTGCTGAGCGTGTATGCCTGCCGCCCATAAAAAAGAGGCAGAGTGCCAGCTCTGCCCCTGAGTTTTCTCGTCGTGCCACCCATGGCTGGGAGACACGCGAACCTTCTCGTCATCGCCGCAATGCGGTCGTGTGCATGGACACTAAATCGGCGGATCCATTCATAGCGCAGCTGGAGTTGATGAGTTGAGTTGTTCGCTCTGAGTTTTGGTTGATTATTGGCCAAAACCCTTATTTGATGATTGCTTTTGAGCTTTCTTTGCTTTGGGCGCAGTTGTCTCCTCCACAGCAGAATCTTTGAAGAAGATTCCATCCAGCCAGACGGTGATGATGTAAACAACGATCAGAACTGGAATCAGAACAAGCCACTGATTCTCAAACTCATAGGGAAGTTTCTGAACCCCAAAGATCGCTAGGTATCCGGTGATCAGAGTGAAGATAAATCTGCGAATGCTGGAGGGATTCAAGGCAAGGCGTTGTCTCTGTTGAGCAGCTCATCTGAGAACTGCTCAGGTGTTGGGTTCAGTCAACACCTGTGCGACTCGTCAGGCATCCAGCTGTAACAACAGTGTTCGTTGAAGACGTTTGCCTGGCTTCGATTCAAGCTTCCGGAGTTTCGATCGTTGAGCCGAGGCTCTCCAGGCGTTGTGCATTCACGCCGAGGTCGGACTCTCCAAGGCGCGAGATGGAACGCGCCTCCAGAGTGACGGCATCGGTTGCAGAGAGTTCGACGTCGTCGACGAAACCGAAGATCCTGCTGCTGTAGGTGGCATGCAGATAGTTAGCCCTCTGCTCGACAATCTCTGTGCGAGGAGTGGCTTTGATTCGTTCAGACAGCTGTTTCAGAGCTGCAGAGGAATCTTTAACGATCCATTGGCTGCTTGCACAGTGCTCAGGGCCTGGGCAGGGACTCAGGTGACCGCCATCGGTCGCCAAGTCGGTTGGCATGGGTCCAACAACATGGAACAGCGCCAGAACAACCGGGATGGTGATCTGAACCAGAAACGCAGGCATGCTGATCAACAGTCCAGGCATGCAGTCATCCTATGGGGCTTCATCAACGATCATTCCTTGATCCCAGTCATCTGAACTGAAGACTAAATCTGCGGTCTCCTGCAATCGTCTGGTGGCTACCGAGCAATTTCTTGAGGATCAGAACGAGTCAATCATTGGGCCACGGTTTCTCTTCGTGGCTATTGCTGGGGAAGCGGTCTCGTTGATGATGAGATTTTTCACTGTAATTCTGCTCGGCTTCTTGCTGTTGGGTTTTGGGCCTACAGCTTTTGCCAATGATTTATCGATCTCCGCTAGCGGGCGAAACCGAGAAGTCACGCTGAACAAACTGCTGTCACAAGTTCCTGAAGGCGCAGCAATGACGGATGCATCGTGCAAAAGAATTGGCATCGCTGGCCTGAATTATCAGTATCGCTGTTCTGTGGCCTGGGAATTCAGGAATCAATACCTGGGAGCCAGCTGACTGTGCCTTTCATGATGGCCCTGTTCTGATCAGGTCCAGCGCACGGGATCGTCCGATTTCAGGTGTTGCACGTGCTCGGTCGCGTGATCGAGCAGGTCGTGACTGATCGTGAGGCAGATGCTGTCCAGCGGCAGGGAAAAGCTGCTGCAATCAGCATCAAACGGACCTTCCACATAGGCACCGATTCGTTCGGCCATCAGGAACAGCACCACGATCACCACACCTCCAAAACGACTGTGTGAATCGGGACCAAGGTCGTGGAAGTACAGCAGCAGCAACAGGACGAACAACCAGTTCAGAAGTCTGACGAAAACTTCGTAAGAGGCCGGAAGCGGTGTGTTGCGGATTCGCTCCAAGCCGCCAATGGCATCGGTGCAGGCGTTGCCAACTTGTATCAGCTGCAGACGACCAAATCCATCGGTTAAGCCTTGGCGATGGAGATCCCCAATCCAGACGCCGCGTAGCTGCCCCAGCTGGCGAAGGTTGGTGGTGCTAGGCAGCCTCAGATCCTGCAGCAAATGATCTTGCAATTCCCGCAGGTCTCGCTGCCAGAAGTTGCGTAGCTGAAAGTTCAGTTGCCACACGATGGCAACCTGCAGACGCAACAACTTGCGTTCCTGACGTCCGGGCGGCCTGCTGCTGTCGAGATGGGCCCGCAGTGTGTCTGCCCAGTTTCGGCTCACGTTCACAACGGTTCCCCAGAGTTTGCGGGCTTCCCACCAGCGCCCGATTGCCTGGGTGTTGCGAAAGCCGAGAAAAATCGATGCCGCGATGCCCATGATCCTCACCACGCTTTCGTTGGCGGTCCAGCTGCGTGGGATCCAGTCGTTATGCACGAGAACGGTGATCAAGAGCAGCAGCAGCAAGTCGAAGCGCATGCGCCAGAGCAGCTGCAGCACAACAAGCACGTAGTCCTGTCTGCGGGTGCTTGGTGGATAGCCGTAGTCGCCAGACTCGATCATGGCCGCTCTTGCAGAGACTTGATCACAGCTGTGATCATCGCCGGCCAACCAAGGGGCCAATTGCCAAAGCTCGATGGGTGGGGCCGACGCCGAGTAATCATGGTTTGCTGATGCCGCGACCAACCCCGCGATGATCTGTGTGACCTCCAACTGCCCGGAGAGTGTGATCCTGGCCCTGGGTGTTCGCGACTGGCCGGTATGGGCCTGTGAAATCAGCTGTTTCCCCTGGCAGTATGACCAGCGTGAAACCTGTCTGCTGCTTGAGGGTGATGTCACGGTGACGCCAGAAGACGGCGAGCCGGTTCGATTCGGTGCTGGCGATCTCGTGGAATTCCCAGCAGGCCTGTCGTGCACCTGGCAGGTTCATCAACCTGTTCGAAAGCATTATCAGTTCGGCTGACGACAGATGCTGCGTCTGGCGAGTGTTGACGGCTCAGAATTCAGCATCAGCGGCCCACTGGGGCCTGCATGGAAGCCAACCGACACGTAGGAGTTCACCCCAGAGGCGTTCAGCCGTGTCCTGACTCAAATGCACACGTGTGGTCAATAGTGGTGCCTGGTCTGGAAAAGGTCGCCCTGAATCCACGAACACCCTCGGATCGCGGTTCCAGCTTTTTTCATCGGCATGGAACCGTTTCGTGTCCTGGGTGCTGGGATCCTGGATCCAACCATGGCTTGGCATCGTTTCCGTGGGGTGATCAGGGACGCACGCATCCACTCCTCAGCCTTGAACGGTGCATAGGGGGAGCTCGGAGCCATGGATCCTCTGCTGATACATCTGTTCTAGTGCTGTAGTACAGATGTGTCAATGCAAAGCTTTGTTGTCTTTTGGTTGCTGCCGTTGTTGGTGTCGTCGCGTTTCGGTCAATGCGTACATTGATGGTTCTGAGAACGGACTGCGATCCCTCAGGTTCGAGCTGCTGCGACAACGATGATTTATCTGGCTTTCCGCTACGGCAATCTTGAGATGAGCAATCTCAGCGTTGTGGTGATTGCGGCTGCAGGGGTGTTGTCATTGGTGTTTTTTGTTGTGGCTTCCCTAAACACGGACACCCAGGGGCTGATTGATTCGGCAGTGCAGAAATTTGACGACGACGATTGAGGCCGATCTGGGTGATCGCAGGCTTTGCTGCCGATTTCAGCTGTTCAGACAGGGATTTCAGCCTCAATCTCCCAGCCTTGATCCGTGAGTTCTTGGATCTGCAATGGGGCTTCCTGGGATGGAACCTCAACAAGGAGGAAGTCCTTTCCCTGATGGCAGTAAATCCTGGTTTGACCGATCACGGCGGGGGCTCCCGGGTGACACAACGCCATCAAACCCAGTTTTGCGTCCAGAGACAAGAGGCCTGAGCCAGGCTTTCCTGTTTGCTCACATTGCCGCCTTGGAGCAGGCCCTGTTCGATGGCGATTTCGCTTGACGCGGTGGTGTCTTCATTGCTACTGCGCAGTCAGTGATGGATCCGTCAATGTCTCAAGCACGTGAGCTGATTAATGCACATCTTTACCCAGTGCTTTTGATCTTTGCCGTGATCTATGGAGCCATCCAGATCTCTCCGCTGGCGAATCAAGCGCGGTATTTCAATCACTGCGTAGATGAGGTGATTCGTGAAAGTAATGTTGAGAAAATGTCGTTTTCAGAAAAACGTGCTCTGGGAGTGAGGCTCTGCAATGGGACTTCTCTTTGAGGGATTCTCCTCGATGCATGATGGAAATTCTGAGCGCTTTCTTCTCCCTTCAGAGCTGAGGGGAGAGGCGTCTCCTGTCAGATTGTCATCATTGATCGACCTCTCGGGTTTCACTGAACATCGCGCTACGAGTCGAATTCTCGTTTGAAATAGTTGCTGGCAATCTCCTCGGGCTTGAATCCTTCCAGTACCAATTCAGCGAGTTCGATCAGCCATGTTCGTCGCATCATTTTCTGATGTGGCTGTCCATCAATTGTGCAGGGAAAGATCACGTCATAGCCGCGATGCCCAGCGGGAGTTTTCTCCTCTCTGCGAGTGATCCGGTAGCCGGCTTCCTGGAGAATGTTGCGCGACAGCTCGTAAGGCGTGACCTGCCTTTGAGCTGCCAACCTCTGGACCCGTCCCATGCTCAGATTTGTCTGTGCTGTCCCCACGCTGCACTGACCACAGCTCGTCGGCAAGCTTCATCCTTTAGAGCCCTGGCGTCATCGATCACCGTTTGCGCTTGAAACAGTCCATGCTGTCGTTCAGGTCAGACCCCGTGTCGGCACTGTCGTTAGCCCAGTCATGAACGCACCACAAGCACTGCTGACACGCATTGGAGAGAGCCAAGGCCATGATCAGGGATTTAAACGTCTGGTTCTGCTGCTGACACAGCTTGGTGACTTTGATTCGATGGAATATGCCCAGGCGCTGGTGCCTGCGCTGCCCAGGCTCGAACAAGCAGGGATCCGCCCCCTCGCCATTGCAATTGGCGATCAGGCCGGGGCAGAGCGTTTCTGCTCGTTTACTGGGTTGCCAAGGGAGTTGCTTGAGGTCGAGCCTGATTCCGGCTTGCATCAGGCTCTTGGCTTGTCCCCCGGTCTGCAGGCACCGGGAGGGCCCTGGCCTTCGCTTTTGCTGATGTGCGCTGGCATCGGTTCCCCAGGAACCCTTGCCGAGGTGTTGCGTGGTTACACCGGTGACCGTTCAGCGGCCCAACGCTTCGATGCTGATGAAACGGTGTCCACCGGCGTGCTGCCTCCGATACCTGCTGCTTTGTTCCGACGTGCTGGAGGCGATGGGTTTCAGCGGCCCTTTGAATTGGCCACCGTGCGGCTGCGCAACATGAACGAGGTGCTCCGCAACTGGAGCACTTACGTGCCGGATGATCGCTTCATCACCCAGCGTGGCGGCACATTCCTGCTGGATCGCGACGATTCAATCCTCTACGTCTACCGCGATCGTGGCATTCTTGGATTCTCGGCAACCATGCAGCGTCCGCTCGCGTTTCTCGATCCCTGGCTGAATGATGTCGAGTGATCACGAAACGGCGATGAGTCTTCCCCCTTGGCGATCACTTCTGCGCAGTGCTCGTCAACGGGAGGGGCGATCTCCCGGCGCCACCTGGCTGCAGTTGGCGACGACTGCAGAAGACGGCACACCACGAGTGAGAACGCTGGTCTTCCGGGGTTGGAGCCCTCGTGGGGACTTGGAGCTGCTGACCGATGTGCGCAGTGAAAAGTCTTCTCAGCTGCTCAGTCAGCCGAGGGTTGAACTGTGCTGGTTGTTTCGCAAGGCTAAAGAGCAGTTTCGACTGAGGGGCAGGGCGCTTCTCGTCACTGCTGAGCAGGAACCGGAGGCGTTGCTCGATCATTGGCAACGCCTGTCCCCATCCGGTCGCATGGTCTGGGCCTGGCCGTCTCCAGGTGAACCTTTTGATGCGCAAGGGCCCTGGCCCCAGGAGGTGGCTGATGACGAGCCGATCTCCTCGCATCTGCTGATCATGCGTGTTGCTCTGGAACGTGTCGAGCAGCTCGATCTCAAACCCCATCCCCACCTTCGCCGCAGCTGGGAGCTCCGAGATGGCTGGCATGAGCAACGTCTCAACCCCTGAGAGTCCAAAACGCCAGTCCGCCGCCTCTGCCCCGCGCGGCCATCCACCCCTCTGGGCTGCGGCTGATCAGGGCAAAAAACGGCTCTCGACCTTCTTGCGGTGGCGGCAACTCCTTCTTCAACAGAGTGAAGCGGCCGAGCAGCAGTTCCACCTGCTCAAAGCGGAACTTCAGCAGTGGTTGGCGGCCATTCAGTTCGCCTGGACCTGTGAACTGGAGGGTGAGTCCGGCGAGGTTCACGGCGTTACGCAGTTGAAGCCCGTCGGTGGATCCGCCGCTGATTTCGAGGCAGGCGCCGATGCTGCGCAGCAGCCAGCCATTGAAGGCATTGGCTTCGGTTTGACCCTTGGGCCATACGGTCTTGAGTTGCCAGTACCCCATCAGGTTTCCGGCGGTCAGTCCTGAACCGCTGCGACGAGCCTGCTTCTCGAGATCCAGTAGATGGCTGTGTTCGATGTCCACGGGTGATCCGCTCTGGCGATGATCATGCAGCGGTGCTCCGAGGATGCCATGACAGAAGTCCAACCTGGCGCTGATGCGCTCAGCTGGTCTGAGCTGGATGCTCTGGCGGCCCCAGCAGCCGAGCGCATCGAAGGACCTGCCAATTCCCAGGCCACCTTGCGCCTGTTTGGTCAGCCCGAAGACTCGATTCGGGTCACATTGTTCCGCGATCACCATGCCTGGTGCCCGTACTGCCAGAAAGTGTGGCTTTGGCTTGAGTTTCGCCGGATTCCGTACCGAATTCGCAAAGTGACCATGCGCTGCTACGGCCCCAAGGAGCCCTGGTTCACTGCTCTCGTTCCGTCGGGGATGCTTCCGGCTCTGGAGCTTGATGGCCGTCTGATCACTGAAAGTGATCGGATTTTGGAGGCTCTTGAGCGAAGCTTCGGGCCAGTTGGTGCTCCGATGGCCGACCGCAGAGTGCGTCGGCTTCGGGATCTTGAACGCCTGCTGTTCAGGGCCTGGTGCATCTGGTTGTGCACTCCCGGTCTGGGAGAGCGACAAGAACGTCAGGCCCGTGATCAGTTTCAGCGTGTCGCCCAGCAAATGGAGCAGGCGCTCATCAGCGGCGGCGGCAGCTGGTTGGATCCCGATGCACCTGATGGTCCGATCCCTGGCACAGCAGACCTGGTGTTCATTCCTTATGTGGAACGGATGAACGCCTCACTCGCTTATTTCAAGGGCTTTGCGTTGCGCGAGGAGCATCCCGCAATCGATCGCTGGCTCACGGCACTTGAGCACCTGGAGACCTATCGAGGCACCCAGAGCGATGTGCACACCCATGCCCATGATCTACCTCCGCAGATGGGCGGCTGCTGGGCTGATGGCAGCGAGGCACAGCAACGCATGGCTCTGGCGGTGGATAGCGGATCCGGACTCAATGAGCTTGAACGTCGCTGGAGCTCGTCAAGCGAGATGGTGTCTGCAAAGGCGCGCGCTTTGGAGAGGGTGCTGAGGCATCGCAACATTCTTCTGGCCAGAAACCCTCTTGGTGATCGCTTTGATCAACCGCTGAGGGCTGCACTCACAGCAATGGTTCTTGACCAGCCCGTACCACCGGAGACAGGTTCGGCCTCAGCATTGCGTTATCTGCGAGACCGGATTTCCGTGCCCCGGGATATGCCGCTGGAGAGCGCCAGGTTGCTGAGGAAGTGTCTGGAGTCCACTGCGGCACTGGATGGTGATCAGCATCCAGATGCACTGCCGTTTGAGCATCGTTTCGATCAGGATCCCAGGCCTTTTTTGACCCATCACAGCTGATGGATTGGCTCAGCAACTGGCGTTAGATCCACAAGATGAGAGAGACCCTTGCCATCAAAAAGCCACCGCCTTGGCAGTGGCTCGACTCTTGGCTCGGATCATTCCCATCACCCGGCCTTCTTCGGGAGAGTAGGGATCCAACACGCGAAATAGGTGTTCAGGCATACCTGGTCATCAATTTCAGCAGCGATGCACCATATGTGGCGTTGACGAGCCTGATGAGTGATCCCAAGATGTGGATCCCCATCACCCTGGCCCGGCTGCACTAGCAGTGGGGTCTTTTTTGTTGCTGTCCCGGGTTGTGGGACTGGAGCCAAGCTGTTTCGTTGTCCATGGATGGGGGCTGACCGCCCTTGAAGGTTCGGTTTCAGGCCCCGTTCCTGCAGGCGTTGGAATTCAGCTGAGCTTGTGAGCGATCAGAACATCGATGCGGATCGCGTTTGATCCGTATCGGACATGGAGAAAAAATAAGTAGCAAGCGCTACTCGCTTTCCCAAGCAACCTTGCCCCAGTTTATTTCTCAAATGTCTTTGCTCTTGGCGCGTCCTATGAGACTTCGAGGGATAAGCCTTGCTGATGGCGGGTTGTCCTGTGGAAAAAAAGGACGATTTTCCACTGGTCTCAAGAGCTTTTCCACAGAAAATCCCCGAAACAGCAGATGAAAATTGAAAATCTGTGGTTTTTGCTCCGAGTGCCATTCGGCGCTTGACAGAAAAGGAATTTCGCTTGAAAGGCAACTGTTGGACCGGATCGTCAAACCGGAAGCCACTGCAGTGAGACGAGTCTCGTCTGAGATCAGGGATTGCTGGTAATTCTGCGAGAGCTTTGACGTCCTCTCTGATTCATGGCTTTGTAGTGGCGAATAGCCGGACGTCCGAAGACTGAATGGATCGCTATCAACTGGAAAGCTGCGTCAACCCCGCGCTGGCTGTCGCCACTGAACAAGAGACACCGTTTGTGAGTCTGGAATCTGAAATACCTGAAGTCCTTTTCAACGCGATGAAGGGGTTCATCGGTGCCAATCCCAACTGGGATCAATATCAGCTGATGAGTTCGGCGTTGGCGCGATTCTTGTACCAGAACGGTTGCAGCGAAAGGGCAGTAACGGAGCGTTATCTCGATGACTTGTTCGCAACTCCGATCGCTGCATCCTCCAAGCAAAGGAAAGGCTCAACAACGACTTGAAAAGTTCGTTTTCAGGTGATCAGTTTTGACTGATTTGAGAACTGTTAGAGATGAATGTCAGCGGGCATATTGATTGTCGCGAGCTAATCCTCAGAGGCCATCATTCCAGTTAGAAGAAGGCATTCTTTTGGCTCAAATGCTGGGATAAGCGTTTGCCAATCCCCAAAGAGCCCAGGCTGCGATGTAGGCGAAGGTCAACGTGGCCAACGCTGTCGTGATTGAACTGGGGCGCTTGGACAGTGGGAGCTGGATTTTTCTCGCCATCACTTGAGGCCAGACATCTCCCCATTGGTTGCTCAATCCGGCCTTGGTGACCACTGATGTGTTCGAGCTCTGACTGAGCACCTGACTGGCGCAGGCTCATCGAGGTGCATGCACAGATGAGCTAGGCCGACGCCTGTTGCAAGGTGGAAGGGATTTCAGGCTGCCTGATGACCACCATTACTTTGCTGGGTGCTGGCCTTCTAGGCGCTGCGATCGGACAACGTCTGCTTGATGTGGGCTGCACGCTGAACGTGTGGAATCGCAACCCCACTCGCTGTGCTGGGCTTGTGCAGGCAGGGGCTCAGCAGCTGAACCTTCCCGGCGAGGGGCTGAACGCATCATCCGTTGTGATCACTGTGCTGCGTGATGGTCCTGTTACCGCAGAGATCATCGGCAGCCTCGGACCCTTGGCTGGGAGATGCATCGTGCCGATGGGCACCATGGGCATCAGTGAGAGCGTCTCCCTCGCTGAGCAGGTAAGCCTGCAGGGAGGCTCTTATCTGGAAGCTCCGGTGCTCGGCAGTCGCCCTGAAGCGTTGAAGGGAAGTTTGTTGGTGATGGCCGGCGGCGAGCAGGACGTGTTTGCAGCTCAATTGCCCCTCCTGCGCCAGCTGGCATCAGAGCCGCGATTGATGGGTGCTGTGGGCACGGGTGCTGCCTCGAAGCTGGCACTCAATCAGCTGATTGCCAGCCTGACCCATGGATATTCACTGGCACTGCGTTTGGTTCAAGCCTCCGGTCTGGACGTCGATCGCTTCATGGAGGTTCTGCGTCCTTCAGCTCTTTATGCCCCCACCGTCGACAAGAAGCTGGAGCGGATGATGTCTCACCACTACGGCGATCCAAACTTCAGTACCAGTCTGCTGCGCAAGGATCTAAAGCTCTTTTTGCGGGAGGCGCGATTGGCTGGAGTGGACGCTTCTGCTCTGGACGGACTCTCGAGTTTGCTGGAACGGGCTACTGGCACGGACCTTGATGTTGGCGACTACTCCGCCCTGCATGAACTGACGGATGGACGATGAGTTGGCGGTTGTGTTGAAGCTCAGCTGAGGTACCAACGGATCATGGCCACTACCTGCCCGGCGGGACCATGGCCGGTGATCCACTCGCCGATGATCGCGGCTGCAAATCCCACCATTGCTGTGCGTCCATTGATTCGCTCAACGATCTCCAGAGCCGACGTGTTCCAGGGGCGATTGGTGGTGAGGCTTTCTCCGAAGGCTTCGATGGGTTCGTATTGATATCGCTGATCGGACATGGGACGAGGCGCTTGTGCGGCCCAGAAGCTTATGCAATCTGCGCAGAAATCTGAATAGTGTGATTTTCCTTGTTGGTCTTGGCTGTGAACGTTGATCGTCTGCGAGAACTGTTCACGAAGCCCTACGGCATGGCTGCTCCCACTGAGGAGCAGTGGCGAGAGCTGTATGACGAGAACGTGCGCTTCAAGGACCCGACACAGGAGCGCCAGGGCATCAAGGCCTACGTGGAGGCCCAGGACGGCTTAATGCGGCGTTGCGATGATGTGTATCTCACTCCCGCCGCCATCGCCGTCGAGGGCGACACCGCATTTGTGGAATGGGAGATGGGACTCAAGATCAAGGGAATTGAGTTTGTCTACCCAGGCACAAGTCGGCTGCGCTTCAACGCTGAAGGCAAGGTGGAGGACCACAGGGATTATTTCGATTTCGTGGGCCCAACCTTTGAGCCCGTTCCCGTGGTGGGTGGTTTTGTGCGCTGGCTTTACAAGCGATTTGTTGACTGAGCACGGCTCAGTTTCCAGAACAGCAGGCTGAGTGTCGCAGCCCCGAAGCCAAGGAACAAAGTGATGAGGGCTTCGCTGGTCATGTCAAGCACTCGTAATGTTGCTTCATTCTGGAGGGTGCGACCACGGGCCGCGACCCCGCTGCAGATGAGTATATCTGCTTATTTTTCGCCTGATCCGTTCTTTGGTCACACGAGACAGGGGGCTCGTCCCTTACGTTTCGTAAACTATCTTTTAGTTCTGTGATCAGGGCAATTCTTACTCGTCCATTCCTTGCTGACGCTGGTCTGCTTCTGCTCCGAGTCTTCACCGGAGTGCTCCTGATCCACCACGGTTACGAGAAGCTCGCCAATATCAACAATTTTGCAGACGCGTTTGTCCGTCCTCTCGGACTTCCCTTCCCCATCACGCTGTCTTACATCGCAGCTTTTTCAGAAGTCGGCGGCAGCTGGTTGCTGATCACGGGTTTGCTGACCCGTTTCGGTGCCCTGGCCATTCTCGGAACAATGACCGTGGCGATCTACCACGCTGTCAGCACCGCTGGATTCAATATCTACCTGCTTGAGCTTCTTGGTCTGTATTTCGCATCTGCGACAGCAATTCTGGCCGTGGGTCCAGGTCGACTGTCCGTTGACGAGTTGATTGCTCGCCGATTTGCACCCGATACACGCTCTCAGGCCGATCGTCTTGAAGCTGCTTTTACCGCAGACGCCGAGGCCGCTAACGACGTCAAAGCCGACGTTGTTGCTGACGGCGTCAGCTGAATTAGCTTTTGCTCTGCCTCAGTACACAGATTGAGGCAGGGTGAATCCACTGTTCATGTGCTCGAAATCGAGCAACACCCAGCTGAGCCAGATCACCAGGGCGACAACGCCAGAGACCGCAGCGAAGCGGGCGAAGTTGCGGGCAACCAGCTCAACAATGCTGATCTCCTTCATTGACCGGTGGCGAGGATCTTCATTTTGCTCGATTTGTCGCTTCGCTGATGCCTTTTCACCTCGACCCTCCAACATTCAGTTTGCTCGTGGTCGGTTCGGTCTTTGCGGGCCTGCAGGTCTGGTGGATTGGCTCACTGGTGATTCGCAACAATCGCCGTCGCGGAGAGCGACCTCTTTCCACTCAGCAGTTCAGACGCGATCTGGAACGTATCTTCCGTCAGGAATCCTGATCGAGCCAAGCTGAAATGTGCGGTCGTTATGCCCTCGCCACGCCCCTGAGCCAGCTTCCAAAGGTTTTGCTCGAGCGCATGGACCACGAACATCGCACTCGCTACGCACCACGCGATTTGATTGTTCCTGGCGAGCCGCTGCTGGCCTATCGCTCTGATCAGTCGGGTCCAGAAGCATCGCTGATGCTTTGGGGATTGATTCCTGGTTGGCTGAAGGATCCTTCGCAGGGGCCCAGGCCTTTCAATGCCCGTTCGGAAACGGTCGCAGACAAGCCCAGTTTTCGAGGCTCCTGGCGTCATCGACGCTGTCTGATCCCTGCCAGTTGTTTCTTCGAAAAAGGTCGCGCGATCAGACGCATTGATCGCCAACCCTTCTGGCTTGCTGGCCTCTGGGAGCGTTGGTTGGGGAGTGATGGCAGTGAGGTTGATAGCTGCACTGTCCTCACAACGAGTCCGAATCAGCTCGTCAAACCACTGCATCACCGGATGCCCGTGCTGATTCCGCAGGGATTGGAAGAAGCCTGGATGTCAGCCTTGGATGGCCAGCAGTTGAGAGCGCTTGAGCCGCTGCTCAGTCCATGGGATCCCAGGGGCTGGGAAGTGGTCTCTGGCAAGGACGATGGCCAGCTTTCGTTGCTTTCTGCTCTGCAGAGCTGATCTGTTGGTGAACGGACGAAGTTTTCGGCAAGCCCCAATTGCTTTCAAGCCAATCCTGTTCAGGCAGTGAGTTGATGGCTTGCGAAAAGACGTTCGACGGTGCCTCTCCTTTTGGGCCATTCAGCTTCCGTCTGCATCAATTGAATCCCTCGCCTGGTCGAGGAGACCTTGCTTTGTGGAGCAATTGATACGGCACAGGGACGCGTGAGTATCAAAATCTAGTTGGCACTGATGATTATGGCTAACACGCAAGCTACAACTTTTCAGCGTCGAGTTGGAGAAGTGCTGATTGCTCAATTCTCCTCGAAGCTGCTGCTCAATCTGATTTTTCTCCTGACCTGGTTTTGGGGAATTTTCTGGATTGTTAATGCAGCGGAATCGGATTTCAGCGTTTTCATCGCGGGTCTGCCGGCAATGCTTCTTGTCGCTGGTGGATGGTTCACCTTTTTGAATAGAGGCTTTAACCGGAAATGAACAGCTCCACTCAGGTCACAACTGAATTGCCAAAGAATTTTCGGGCTTTTGGCTTTGCATTCTTTATGACTGGTGCTTGCTTCCATTGCATTGACTTTCTTGGTGCTGAAGACACTTTGATGTGGGGAATGGGGCTCGGATTTTTAGGAGCACTTCTGTTGTCGTTATATTTTTGGGCTCGAATTGCTGTGAATAAAAAATTCTGGAAATATTTGGTCTAACGATTGCCTTAGGTCTTTTGGTCGCGGTTGCATGGGGTTCTGTTGGATCTCCATCTTTCTCAGGAGATACCGGCTTGTATGTTCATCCTGTTTCGTTGAATCAGTGAGCTTGTGGTTGTCCTACCCTTTGGATTGCGCAGATGCAGCGTAGTCCTAGTTTGGGCGACTTTGATTGCGATTTTCATTGATGCATTGATGTGAGCCTGTTCTGATCCCAGCCATGGTGTCGAAGGCACTTGAGGCTAGTGTTTGGAGGATGCTGAACTATCGATTCCGCGAGGGTGTTCACGTTGATTCGGATGAGAACGCTGTTGTCATCACCAGTCCCTATGCCACGAGGCTGAACTCGATTCAGCAAAGCCTGAAGATTGAAGCCCCAAGTGATTCATTAATGAGTCTCTTGCAAGATTTGTCTGCAAAAGGCGTGAGTCGAGCACAGTTTTGCATCAATGATGATGCTTTGTCCGCCTTTGCTGATCATCAAGAACTGTTTGATGAGCTTGAGGTTTTTTACGCCAAGGGATTGCTTTTCGTTGAAATTAGCGGATTCAAGGGTGCAGCGATCTGTCTTGATCCTGTGAAGTCGTCGCTTCAGCGAAAGACTGTCCCTGTTGGCGACTACCGCATTAAGTTGTCAAAGTTTGTTCGTGTTCTGCCCCGGGTTGATGGGCTACAGATCACAACACCTTTGGCAACGGCAACGGTGTTGCTGAAGGATCAACGATTGTTCCCGATCCTCATGCAGCTCGTTTCGGCGTCCGACCGGAAGACCTTCCAGGAGGCTCTGCCTGATGATCTGCGTGGGCACCATGAGGATTTTGTTTCTCTGTTGTTGAGCTCTGGTGTCGCAGGCGTCTGTGATGGTGAGTGTGTTGTTGATATCGACAAGGAAGCCGTCGATGCGGGCTGGACGCCTGAAGACCTCGCGTTTCACTGTCATACGCGTGAACAGATGATTGATGTTTGTCGCGATCAATCACTCCCGAAGCCAATCAACCAACAGCGGTTTTCTGCGAAGCATCAAAGAATCGTTCTCTCTACGGCAGCCCTTCCTGAGCCGTCGCACATTCATCACAACCTGAGTTTTTTTCAAGTCGTTCGCGAACGTAAAACAATCCGGGCTTTTCACGAACAGCCCGTGACTGCAGGTGTGTTGAGTGATTTCCTCTGGTACTCCATGCACATTCGGGAGGAAATTCTCTGCGATCCAGGTCTATCGCGAGCGTATTCCGGCTTGTTGAGACCTGTCGCCAGCGCAGGAGCTCTTCATTCCATTGAGCTGTATTTATGCATCCACCGATGCATCGGTCTTCAGCCTGGGTTTTATCACTACGACTCCTTCAATCACTCTCTAGGAAAACTGAGTGATCTCGGCGAATCTTGTCTGCAGATGCTCGACCTTGCTGCTGCATCCACCTGTCGTGCACCTCAGGCCGCTTCTGTATCGCCGGGCCAGGGCCAGCGACCGGATGTGCTTGTTGTGATGGCTGCCCGCTACGGCAGACATGCAAGTCTTCATCAGCACACCGGTTTGTCCTACGCGCTGATCCTCAAAGACGTGGGGTCGATCTACCAGCAGCTGTATCTGGTGGCGACGGCGCTTGGACTCGCTCCTTGTGGGCTGAGTTTTGGCAGCAGCGAATTGTTTGAGCAGGCTTCAGGCCTTTCCGGTCGGCTGGAATGTTCCGTGGGTGAATTCATGATTGGCAATCCAGCGTCAACGCATGGATTTGACCCTGGGGCTGCTGTTGTGGCTTAAAGCCTGTCCTGCCGCAGACGCCTCATGGTGTTTCTGGGCATCATCCGGTTGTCTTGCAGTGAGGGCATCCGATTCCCCGGCTGTCGTGCGCGCGGATGGAAGCCGATCAGCACCATGCCAATCAGCATCAAAAGGATCACCGCTCCGGCTCGAAGCATCTGGAGCATCAGCTGATCTCGTCCTCCAGTCCAGGTTGCACCACACCCTGCTCGAGCGGCAGCAACTCTTCGTCGTCGCCGGCCCTGCTGCGCACCGGAGCGCTGAAGCCGCGAGCGCGTGGGTTTTTCACCTCAAACGGTCCTGGTGTTCCAGCCGGCACTGCCAGTCGCAGTGCAAAAGGGTGGTCTCCTGGAAGCACATCGCCGATCGATCCCACGCGTGTGCGGTTCTGGAGCACCGGTTCGCCACTGCGATCCAGAATTCGGGCATACACATCCGTATCCACAACGGAGTTGCGGCCGGGGTTGTTGACGTTTCCGCTCAGCACGTAGCAGCTAGCTCCTTCCGGGCTGGTGATGTTGCTGCGTTGCCTGTTGCTGTTGCTCGGCTGTGAGCCCGGGTCGGCAGCGTCGCAGGGAGCGAGGCTCACGGAGGTGAGCCGCAGGTCTGCTGCCCATGCCGGTTGCGCCATCAGCAGGAGGGCTGCAAACAGCAGTGAGAACAGGCTTCTCAGCATGGGACCCAGACAGGATGGGCGGACGCTATCAGGGCTCAATCGCTCCCGCGAGCAGAGAGCGCCGCTCGTCGCTAGAAGAGAGCGAACTTCAGCGTCTGACGCATTCACTTCATGCAGAGCCCTTCGTCGATGCGATCGGTCACCCCAGGAGGTCCCGAAGGTGGTCTGGTGGCGATCGTTGCCCTTGTTTTGGCCGGTTTGCTGCTCTTGGGTCAGGCGCTGTTTGTTGTCCCTGCCGGTGAAGTGGCGGTGATCACCACCCTTGGAAAGGTGAGTGGTGCTCCGCGCCAGCCGGGCCTCAATGTGAAAGCTCCGCTGGTGCAGCAGGTGTGGCCATTCAGCATCAGAACTCAGGTGAGGCCCGAAAACTTCGCCACGCTCACCAAGGACCTTCAGGTGATCCAGGCCACGGCCACCATCAAATACGCCTTGCGCCCTGATGAGGCCGGCCGGGTTTACAGCACGATCGCCAGCAGTGATCGCGATGTTTATCCGCGCATCATTCAGCCTTCGCTTCTGAAAGCGCTCAAATCGGTGTTTTCCCAATACGAGCTTGTCACCATTGCGTCTGAGTGGAATGACATTTCCTCGCTGGTGGCCTCCACGGTTGCTGAAGAACTTGACCAGTTCGATTACGTGAAGGTAGTGGGTCTGGATCTCACCGGTCTGGAGATTGCTGAGGAATACCGAGCTGCCATTGAGCAGAAACAGATTGCTGAACAGCAGCTGCTTCGCGCCCAGACCGAGGTCAAGATTGCTGAGCAGGAAGCGCTCCGTTACGACACGCTCAACAAGAGCCTTGATGATCAGGTTCTCTACAAGCTCTTCCTGGATAAGTGGGATGGCCAGACCCAGGTTGTTCCTGGTCTGCCAGGTGGTGCTGGAGGAACTCCTCCGGTGATTGTCGGCCGGAAGTGATGTTGTTTCAGCCGCTGGTCTTGATCAGGTCATTCGCGCCGTGGAGGTTTGTCCTCCCGGTCGGTTGGCCTGCGAGGTTGGTCTGAGCATGAACCAACGCGCAGCTACAGGACTGTTGCTGGTGCTTCTGTTGGGTCTGATCACCCACTGCGCTGCTCGTACGCGGGTGAGGGTTCAGTACCGGGTGTTGCCGCAACAAGGACCTTTTCCGCAGGCTCCTGCTCCTTCACAGCAGCGCAATCAGCGTCCAGGTGTGCTGATGTGATGCCGCTTGTCAGGGCAGCTTCCATGGCCAGCGTGTTGGGGAAGAAAAACCGATGGATCCGGATGTTCCCTTCTGGTTGGGTTAGCGGTGGAGAAACCCTCTGGAGGTTCCCCATGTCCATGAAACAGCTGGAGACTTTTCTCGCCAGGGCTAACGGCAACGACAACATCCGACGCGAGGTTGAGCAGTGCGCTGGTGACACAACCTGCGTGGCCAAGGTTGGAATGCGCCATGGGCACAAGTTTTCCGCTGCCAACTTCAGCCGCTGGCAACGCGAGCACAAGTGATCATTCGGGCCGCCACTTGATCAGTTGGCGGCCCTTATGTAACGGCACATTGACGACATCCACGCCTTTTCCGTTGAAGCTTTTAGAACCGCCGGGTTGGATATTCGAGCGTTCCATGCAGATCAGCTTCAGCAGTGAACTGGCACATTCAATGGCTGTGATGCTGATGGAATTGCACGCTGAACTGGAAGAGTTCGCTTACCAGCAGGATCATGTCTCTGATCATGCTGAGCAGCTGTCCACCAATCTGCTGGGAAGCTCGGCTCAAGCCTGATCTGGATCCACTGGCAGTCCACGCATTTTCAGAGCAATCTGTCTGGCCAATAGCAGCCCCGGATACAGGCGATTGGCTCGACCAGAATCGCTGAACAGACCATTCAGCAGGATCAGCAGAGGATCGCTGGGAGACAGCTGCTGACAAAGCCTGGAGATGGCTTCACTGCCATGCCAAATCTGATCTTCATCCATCAGCACAGCGCCGTTGCTGAGATTGAATCCTCGGTTGCGCAGTTCAGCTCTCAGTGCATGGTCACTGCGGCCGTCCCTGATCACCAGGTCGGGAAGACCACCCATCAGTTCACTGCGCTGTGCGAAATGCCTGCAGAACGGGCAGCCGCCGTCATAGACGAGTGTGAGAGCCATGCAGACATCCTGGCGTGTTCAGATGCTGTTCAGCGGCACTGGTAAGCAACGGTCTGCCGTCAATTCTCTGTGTAACGGAAGCGCGCTGCACTCTGAACGGTAGGTTGATGCCATCGATTAAACGGATCGCATCGGGCTCGAATGGCAGACAAGGAACTCCTCAGAGAGGTGGCGCTTGAGCTTTGGGGCTCAGTCAAGAAGCTGCGTCCAGGCCTACCAAGGGAGTCTCGGCTTGAGCTCACGCTCAAAGCCTTGATGGTGATAGGCGATCTGCATGACCAGGTGCAGGCGGCTGTGGTGGTTGGCGTGATTGCTGAACAGGAACCTCCTGAGAATGAGCCTGAAGGGCAGGATGTGACCAAGTCGGCAGACTCGGCAGACTCCGCTCCTGAAGTCGAACAAACACCTGACGGTCGCCGAGTGGTGCGTCGCCGCTCCCGCTCCACCGGTTGAGTTGGGCGATCGCGCCAGTTGTTGTTGATGCAGCAGTGCTGGGTTGGATTCGCTTTGGTGCTGTTGCCATTGGATCGGGTGACGACAGTCAGCCGTTCTGACCAGCTTCAGGACTGTGAAACTCCAATGATGTTCTCTAATGAGTGGTGGTCTCTCGCTTGAATCGCTTAAAGAGCGACAACGTTATGCCGACTGGTATGAGGCAAAACCTGAGGAGGAACAGCTGCTGATCGATGAGATCGCAGACCAGACCGATTACATTCTTGGCGAAGATCAGAACAATGCATTTATCGTTCTTTTAAGGCAAAGCGGAATCAGAACTGCCGATCAGTTTGTCGATTCCTTTTGCGTCGAATATGAGGGTGTTGTCCAGTCTGATGAGTTTGTGGTCATTATTTTTGAGGGTAATTCATACTTTTTTAGAAGGTTGTGCAGTCGCTCCCAATAAAAACTTGGCCTGATGGATGAATGGGGTAAGCACCTAACCATGAGATCCCCAGTGTTCAAGCTGATCGAAGCCCACTCAGCTTTCAGCACCGCTTGAAGGTCTGAGCTCCAGCACATCTCAAGCAGCTCGTTAAAGGGCTGTTTGGAATGGGAGTAATAGCCGCATCGCAGTAACAGGATTGGTTCGTGGCAGTGCTTTAAGAAGACGACTATCTGACTCCATCCGTAGCTATTCATTGAATAACTCTGTCAGTGACTATGAGACTCGCTCTTCTTTCTGCTCTAGGTTTGGCGATTGCTGTGCCAGCAACTTCTGTTGCGGAAAATCTTAGAAAAGGTGAATGGGACTATCTCACAACTGCTGCTGATGAACACTCTTACTACGGTCGTGTACTTTCAAGGATGGGGGATCAAGTTGTAATGAAAGCCCTGGTTACCAACCCTAAAGATCAGGTTGAAAAGGATTATGTGGTTACTTATGCCATTGAATGCAAAAAGATGGCAATTAAACAAAGGGGGGAAAGAAAATGGGAGAAAATTGACAAAACTTCCGTTGCCCAAAGTTGGTGGAGTTGGGCATGCAAATAACACCTCGCTTCTGGTGACTCATGTCCTGCCTGAGGTGACTGCGGCTTTAATAGCACCCACGCAGTGATGGAACAGAGCCGCACCCCTTATTAGGCTAAAGCTCCTTTCTGCCTTTGATCAAATCGGTTGATTGACAGCATTAAGTTCATTCCTGATAGAACGACTGATGTTACTGATCAGTTCATTGACCTCCCCGAGCAATACGGTTAAGCTGTAAAAAGCATGCCATTAGCAATGAAAACACCGTTACTATTGATTGCCTTGCTGACTGCAGCTCCAGCACAAGCTGAAAGATATGATTTTGGCCAGGGCGTAGCTGCAATGGGGTGTGCAATGCTGGACTCAGGTTACAGCAATCGAGAAGTAGAAAATGTATTGGATTCGCTAGAGAGATTGATTATCAGAGATGGAATCAGTAAGAGGGGTCAGGCACAAATGGTAAGTGGTTTTAATTATCAGACTTCTAGGCTGAACTGCTCATTGAGGTATAGAGACTAATCTGATGTCCAGTAAGCCGACGCTTTTGTCGACTACCCAGGCAGCTTCCTTTTTGGTTGCGTTTTTTGTTGTTATTTCACTGTGGGTTCATGTCCTTTTGAGCTGGACTCGTGAAGGTGTTATTGCTCTTCAGCCTGTAACACTGTCTGATTACATAGTCATACTTGCACTATTTGTAGCGGTTCCTCTAGTTGTTATTGCTTTGTTTGTTGCTTGGGCTGCTTATGTGGCTTTGCATAGAGCTCAGTCTGACTAGATGGATGCTTACAGACTATTAGTCCTGTTAGAAGAAGGAAGACTGATATTCTATTCACTGATTCATGGATTTTTCAAATTCTGATCCATCGATCGCTTTGAAAATGCCTTTGGTTATGAATTCACTAAAGTACAAGCCTTCGAGAGAATTACCTTTGCAAGGATCTAATTTCATGCTGATGACTGCATGACAGATCGCGAATCTTTCAAAGCAAGCATAAATAATTGATACAAAAGATAAGCTGCAGGCGTGGTGAAACTGTTTATCAGCAATTTATGCGATAATCGAATCAATATTGTTGCTCAAGATGAAAAAAAGCAGATATGTCTTGTCTTCTGGAGAGACAGAGATCTCAAAGAAAACCTGCAATGGTTCTCCTGGAAAATTTAGTATTTGGTGGACTCTTCTATCCCTTGGCCTCCAACGAAAGGAGCTCCACCAAGGCTGGCTCGTGTTTACCAATCAACGAGTGATCTTTTGCAAGCGTCACTGGCTCAAGGCGGACTTGCTGGGGATTTTTCATGCATTTATTCCAAGCAAGCGCATTTTATGGGAAGTCAACACAGAAGATATTGAGTCCATCACCCCTCGAACCTGCCTTCTGATCTACCCAGTGCAACGGGTTCGGACAACTCGGCAAGATGGAGAGATTTATGATTTTGGGTATGGAAACGAAGGTATGAAAGAACTCTGCAAGTTGACTAACATCAAATATATAGAGAACTGAGGATCAATGAATTTAGCTAAGCCTATTTTGCAAGGTTTTATTTATAGCATGGGAACGAGTGAGGACTTGAAATGCGTTAAAGGCGTTTCTTACTTCAAGTTAAATAATGAACAAGGCAAGGAAATCAATACATGCTACGCAGCGATGGTTAACACAGAAAATTTTTTGATTCCATATAAGTTGTATGTTAGCAAGTATGTCATTGCCGAAGTGAATGCCGGTAAGAATGATGCTGGAGATCAATATTATGAATTAGACCAAGATTGGAAAGAAGAGCTTCAGTCGCTCCAGCTCCTTCCTGACTCGCTGCCAAAATATCAAATAGGAATGGACTCATATTGGCCAGCAATTGGGCTTGGCCTTCTGTTCGTTGGCTGGATTGGTTTTGTCATTGTGCAAGCAGTCAATTCTAAAGTCGAGTCAGAAAATTCATTGTCGGACGATCAAGCATCTGAGAAGTAATTGTAAAAGCCGATTAATATTTTATTTGCAAACTTCACCAACTGATTTGCATCAGCTCTCAGACTCTTTGAAAGACTTGTTCCACACTGATGCATCAACTTCTTCGCATTTGCCTTCAGCTCTATGAGTTGATGATTGATTCTTTGCTTTGAGGATCCCTGTGCCTGTTGATGAGTTTGAATATGGTGGGGATAATTTGATTTTGGTTACGTCGTCAAGCTTCACTTCGTCATCATCAACTTTTTGAATGATAGTTGCTATTTTATTTTTTAGCGCAAAGTTGACTGTCAGCTCAGCACGTGAGTCGTGCATTGTCTTCTTCGAAAAGTCTATTTTAAGGATAGATATGTCATCTATTGTTCTGTCTTCGACTATTTTGGATGTTGTTAAATCGGTAATGACCATATCAACTGACTGCTTGCATTTCAAGTAAAGAAAGTCGTCAGCAACGGCAGGTGATGCTGAGAGAAGCAGAGCGCCAAGAATTGGAAGGTATTTCATATCAACAGGCTAGAGACGACTCTCTATTTTATCTGCCACCTGCAAAGGGATGGGTAATTGCTCAACCATACCGATTCCTATAAGACTCCAGGATTTCCATAAGTTCCGCAGCCTTTTTCCCATAACAGTCACTCAGTGAACGCATCTGTTCATCATGATTCATCCAGAAGCTCACAAACTCCGTCTTGCTTTTGGATAATCCTGTTCCATGTTGCACAATCGTTATCTCGAAACGGTTAATGTCACTCCAGTGATAATAAAACTTTCGAAACATTACCCTATTTCGTATTCCATCTGGGCCTAGTTTCAGCCAGCTACTATTAGGCCAAAGCGTCAGTACGGATATCAGAATTCCTAAGCTGCCCAGCACGCAGAGGAACAGCCCGAACAATGTTTCAGTGTCGTGATCTCCTATCAGGAAGATCCCCATTGTAATAAAGATGATGCAGCCCAGTAACACCAAGACCCACTTGATTTTGTTGGGATAAAGCGTCATGGACTCTGGCAGCAATTCCTGTTGATTCACAAGCCTTAGTGTGCTCCCAATAGCTGTTCATAAGCTTAGAGACGACCCCCTATTCCATCTACCACCAATGAAAGTCCCCCAAACCAAGGACCCAGGGCGATCTTTGGCCTGTTTGTGGGATGCGCCTTCATCAGCCTTTCAGCGACGGTGCGTGTGTTAATAATCCATCAATGAAAGGTCTTAAGCGTGTTGTTCTCGCCTCTGCTATTGGCGGTCTTCTGAGTGCGGTGTTGTTCTTCGCAGTAGATCCTGACATCAACAGACCCTGCATCTAGCATAGAGACATCAATCTGGGTTCTGCAGATCTAAAATGACATTATCCACAGTTCTTGTGTATGTTTCTATTCCTTTCGTATTAGTCACCCTGTACTTCGGTACAAGAAACGGTTTTTACAACACAGATAAGTATGACGGAGACGGAACCGCCCATAAAGTACTGAAGTAGTTTAATAAGAAAGTAAAGCGGATGAGGACCCATGTCCTTCTGGTATTGATGGCATTTTGATGCTCGCCAGTGATAAAACCTCTTGCTCGACCCATGAGGTCACAGTATTAGGCACAATATCGATTCAATAGCCGCATCCCTTGATCGTAGATGTCAGTTGCGTACTGGGTCCATTGACCCTGCCCCCAGTACCTAAAGCAGCTGGTTTCTAGCAGCAGGAGATGCATCAGTGCATCTCGGTAGGCAGGTGATTGCGACAAGCCTGGCTGTTCAGAGAGCTGCTGATCGAACTGTTGGTGAAATCTTGCGCTGAAGCGCTGCATCGGTTGGAGCACGTTGTCGTATCCCTCAACCCAGCTGAGGTTGTTGGTCCATGAAGCACCCTCCATGGAAAAACCGTCGTTGGCTGAGCTGAGCTCATCGATACTTGTGGCAACGCTTTCCACGTCACCCGAGTCACCCGCCCTCTGCCATAACCGATGTTGGTGCACGGCTTGGATGCGGGGATGGTCACTCGTCTTCAGTCCCATTGCCTCGAGTTGTTCGAGGTATTCCGATCCATTGAGTGCGGCTGTGTCTGGTTCGCTGTCGCGAATGCGGCGATTGGCTTGACGGAAGGCTTCCGGAAATTCATTCATCATCACACCACCATTCTCTCCGTCTGCGATCTGGCTGACGAGAGAGGGAATCTCAACGTTGCCAAGTCGTTGGCGACTGAGACCACACGCTTCCTCACACGGTTGCATTTGCCCGACGAGTTTGGTGTCGGATCCCTGGGTCTTGATCAAGGCTGTGATGCTGACTTCCTCGCCTGAGCAGGAACGAGCCACCAGCCTGTTGGGAACAAAACGTTGCTGGGAACTGAGGGGAGATCCATCCAGCTGTTCCACGCTGTGTTCCTGAACGAGCAGCCAGCGATAACCAGCTTCGAGCAGGCTGTTCACCAGCGCAAACAGGGTGTCCGGGTGATTGGGCAGGTGCATTTCCGGCAGTGAGAACCCACGCACGCGCTGGAGAGCGGCGTCGCCAAATAGGTCGGCGAACTGGTGTTGCCATGCGCTGATTTGCAGAGTCAGATCTGGAATGGGCGTGGAGGGCGCAACGGCATGGCTCCAGAACGTGCCCAGCCATTCCACGTGTCTTTCCATCTCGGCATCACAGGCCAGGTAACGAAGAGCTTCGGTGATGTCTCGGCGTTGCATCTGCGTGACGCCCCAGAGAAGATTTCCTGAGTAATCGAGCATGATCCGCGGATTACAGCCCTCTCTGATCAACTCCGGGATCAGCGTCGCCATGCGCCTGTAGCACTCAGCGAAGGGTTCAGCGTTGTGGTTATCGCCTTCATTGGGGTGTTCCAGCATGTACTGCAGGTGTGAGATCAACGCTCCATTGGGACCTGCGGGCACCGTGGGTTGATGCATATGCAGCGCACAGGCGAAGGCCGATTTCAGCCCCTGAGCTCCGTGCTCGGTTGATGGCCAGTTCCGGGTCGAGTTCTGCATCAAAGTGCGCAGCTCCTGCTCTCTTCCACAGATCACAGGGTGGTGTGCTGACTGGATCGCCATGAACGCCTCACTTGTTGAGCAGGATGTGATTGATGCTGGTCGCGGTCAGGCGATGTCTCGCTCCCTGACCGCGACAGCCGTTTGAGTCGGCATGAATGAACCCCCGGAATTCAGAGTTGGTGCTGAATTCCGGGGGTTTTTGCCAGCAATTTGCTGGTTTGGTGACCGCACCATCCGGATGAATGGAACGGCCTAACTCGCTCGTTTGTTCATTGGCTTCCTGTCTGAATCTGAACGTGAATCCTGGTTGAATTCGTTGCGAAGGACAGTGAGTGAAGCGAAGGAAAGTAGAAGCGAACAATCCTGCTGTGAGCCTCTTGGACCAGATTTCTGTGAGGCTTGGCTGATCGGATCGGCCTTGATGACCCGATCCATTGAACCTCATGTTGGTTGAGAGAAACGTTGGAGCAGTGACGAACAGCCGAATCGCTTCTCAGATCTGCTCAGGTGGAGTGTCTGCCGTCATCCGGTGCCTCCGATTGGATGACTCCAGTGTTGATGTTGTGTGGACCCCTGGGCAATCAGTGCAATCACGCATTGTTCTGGTTTGAGTCCTGCGTCAGGCTGAATTCATAGTGGCTACTGCTTCGCCGCGATGCCGTCTTGCGGAGTGATGCAGATGTTTCAATCTTTGGCCCAGCGCTGATTGCACCTGCTGGAGCAGTTCATGTCCCCATCCGGGTAGCTGTAACCAGCTTTGCGGGCATTCTTTTCAACTTCCGCTGGGCTTGAACCACTGAAGTTTCTGGTGGTTTTGGCCTCAACAGCGATGGTGGTTGCCAGCAAGCCAGTGGCAGTGACCAGAGCGATGCTAAATGCGCGCATGATGAGAGTGAAACGGAGTTGATCCTCTGGTTTTCAGGCATTCAGGTCAAGAAATGGCAAGCAATCGTGTGAAAGGGCGATCTCGATCCCAGGCTTGAGCAATGGGATTACTTCACTGTCCGCTCTGTATGGGCCTGGCTGTTTTGTCGGCGCTTCGCTTCTCTGCTCACGCTGTGATGGCCTTTCAGCTGGAGAGACAACGGCTGGAACGTTCGTCCCACGTTGATCAATCGATGGCAATGCTGCTGCGCATCTGATGCAGACGATTCGTGGTCACTGCTCCGAGACCACCCAGGCGGTTGCAGCCCTTTGGCGGAAATAGAGGTCAGTGAGTTCCCGAGCCAGAGATTGAAGCTCGTGCACATCAGTGGTGGCATCAATCATCCGCTTAAGCGACTCGGCTTCGAACTGCTGAGAAAGATTGACCTGCATGAGATAGCCGGTTGTTGGCGGGATCTTAAAAAAATGTCACGACCGTTCGCGAGAGCCCTTCTATGGCAGATCTGCGATGGCACTCGCGGTGGCCTATCGCGAGCGTCATGATGTAACAACTTCGTTACATATCTCCGATGACCCTCGGTGAGCTATTCCTGGAAAGCCTTTCCACAGGGGTGATTACAGAAGATGAGGTGGATTGGCTGGCTTCTCATCAACATGTTTTTTCGCGAGCCGAGGAGGCCGCTGCAGTCCGCCTGGGACGCTTGATGGACGATGGCGTCGTCAACCTCGGTTGCCGAGTTCCGCCTCAGTGGTTTCAGCATCGGGATGTGGTTGAACACTGGATTGAGCCTCTCGGTCGGCGGCGTCATGCGGCGCAGGCTTGATGCGATGTCGCAGCCGAGTGAATGAGCATCCGAGACGTGAGAGCGTGAATTCTTCAAGCATGCCGATGTGGACTTCACTGCGCTGCTCTTCGCCGGGCTGACAACGCTTTCTCTTTCTGTTGGTCAGCAGGAATCGGGGATCATTCCGTCAGGCAATCTTCAGAAACTGCCTGCTGTTGGAGCCACGTCCAGCTTGTTCCAATCCATTGAAGAGAGCGTTGTTGTAGAAGGCACCAGGTCAAAATTTCAACGGGCTCGATCCCTGATACGAGGATTGCCTGTGAATCAGGCGATGGCCCGTCTCGCTGAGTTCTTTCTTGGCAGCCCCTATTTGGCTATGTCTCTCGATCAATCCGGTCGAGAACAGTTGCGTCTCGACCTGACTCAGTTCGATTGCATGCTGTTTGTTGAACAGCTGCTCGCCATCGTGTCGGCTGATTCGTTTGATGGTTTCGCTGAACTGACCAGGCGCCTTCGCTACCGAAACGGCGAGATCAGTTATTGCACACGTCAGCATTATTTCCACGACTGGGTTGGCTCGGCGCAGCTTCAGGGATTGCTTGAGGCGTCTTCCGCCTGGCCTGGGCAGGCCAGGCGTTATCTGTCGCTCAATTTCATGTCGAGCCATCGCGATCGATACCCCGCCCTGCAATCGCCTGCTTTGTTTGATTGCATCGATGCGCTGGAGCAGGGAAGGCGGATTGATCAGCATTACCTGCCGCTTGCGGCGCTCAATGATGCGCTTCCCAGTCTTCAGTCCGGCGATATTTTTGCTGTGGCAACGCGGGTCGAAGGTCTTGATGTGAGCCACACCGGGGTTCTGGTTCGAGATGGTTCTCGGCTGGATGCCATCCATGCAGCCCCCGGTCGAGGCGTGATGCGTTCGCGATCATTCACCACTTACCTTCGCTCAGTGCCTGACGCAATCGGTGCAGTCATCGTGAGGCCGCAAAGGGTCAAGTCAGTTTCATTTCTGCGGCAATGAAGGGCTGACCTCGAAGTCCTGTCGTTGAGGATCTTTGATTGAAGACCAGATTGCCATCGTTGTGTCTGTGGTTTGTTGCCCTGAAGCCGTTCCAGAAATCTCGTTGATCTTCTGATCGATGGATTGATGCATTGCTCGATCAGTAGGCAGATGCCCTGATTTGCTTGCTCAGCAAGATGATTGATGTCGCTGTTGTTGAGCATTCCATCAAGCATGAGATTGTTGGTCACGCATTGAACGTGCCCAATACTGTGATGAGATCACTGCCGTATCAGTACGCGATTTCACTGGTGATTGGCCTTTGCAGCTGTTCGCTTTTGGACGGCGATTCCGGCGGCAAAGGTGTTTCTGGCACGGTTGCTGGAGTTCCGCCATCTCTGGATCGGCCTCCTCTGATGCGCCTGGGAGACAGCCGTGTCGCTGCTGCGTCGTTGGAGGTGATTCAGGCCTGTGAACAGCGTCTTGGCCTTGCTGCGGAAGATGTTCAGTTGGCTCACCCAACCAATTTCGGAGAACGCAAGGTCAGGGATTCGTGGGGACGCGTGTTGCAGGTGAAGCCGATGGTGATCGTGCTGCACGAAACAGTGATCAGCGAGCCTCAGGCCCTTGGCCTGTTTCAGACCAACCATCCGGACGATGATCAACAGGTGAGTTATCACATGCTGATTGGCCGGGATGGGCGGCGTGTGCGGATTGTTCCTGATCAGAAGCGAGCCTACGGCAGCGGCATGTCGGCCTTCGGTGACATCACGATGCGGGATCGGCCCGGCAGTGTGGGATCGATCAACAACATCGCTTTGCATCTCAGCTTGGTGACGCCGTCGGATGGTCGCGGCGACTCACATGGCCATTCTGGTTACACGAACGCGCAATACAAATCGCTCGCAGAGCAGGTGTTGCTTTGGCAAGCGACATTCGGGATCCCCATCACGCGCCTGACCACGCATGCGGCCGTGGATCGAAGTCGCAGTCGATATGACCCGCGCAGTTTCCGTTGGGATCGCTTTGACCCTCATTACAACCACGCAGCAGAGCTCTGTGGGCTCAATCAGTTCAATAACGAGCAGGCAGGTCCGTGAACGAACAAAGCCTGGGCGGAGTGATCTGCGCGGCATCTTCTAAATTCAACGCTGCTCTTGCATTGATGCCGTGCCGCTGATTCCCCGCTGGCGGTACATGACCGACGACAGCAAGGCGCTGGTTAAGCGTGGTGCTGTGAGTCTGCTGGTTGTGTTCGTCGCCGTGATTGTGTTGCGTGCACTGCTGCCCTGGGTGTTGCTCGGCGTGATTGCCTGGTTCGTCTGGTCTTGGGTTGCGCGGCGTTGATTGGCGCTGCCAGTCGACATCCCTTGAACGATGTCGATGAAGGTTCGTCGTTGTTGCGTGGATCAACGCGTTATCCATCGATGTGAATCACGCCACTGAGATAAGGGATCACACGGCCGCTGATCAACACTCTTTCATCCGCCAATGCGCAGTGAAGCAGTCCCCCTCGAGCTGAAAGCTGACGGGCAACCAGGCTTGCGCGATCGAGTCGATCAGCCCAGTAAGGCGCCAGGGTGCAATGTGCTGAACCGGTCGCGGGATCTTCTGCGATGCCGCATGACGGAGCGAAGAACCGGCTGACGAAATCAACGCCCGAGTCTGACCCTGGTGCTGTGACGATCAGACCCCGTCCAGGAAGAGCGGCGACAGCTTCCGAATCAGGCTTGATCGCCTCGACCTCACGCTCATCTGCGACCACCACCATCAGATCCATGGCCTGCAGACAGGCAATGACGTTGGTGCCAAGGATCTGATGGAGTCCGGTCGGGGTGGCGCACGGTTCCCCCGGCTGCAGTGGGAAGTCGAGAGTGAGCTGCTGTCCATTGCGGCGAACCGTCAGTGGTCCGCTGTTGGAGCTGAACTGCACAATCTTGAGGTTGGGTTCACGCTGGAACGCGACATGGCCAGCAGCCAAAGTGGCGTGGCCACAGAGATCCACCTCGCAGCTTGGAGTGAACCAGCGAAGCTCATAGTGCCCTTCGCTGCCCACATAAAAGGCGGTCTCGGAAAGATTGTTCTCAGAGGCGATCGCCTGCATCAGCTGACCCGGTAGCCAGGTCTGCAATGGGCAGACAGCGGCAGGGTTGCCCTGAAACGGCCCTTCCGCAAAGGCGGCGACCTGTTCGATTGGGATCGTCCCTGTCATGACCTGCTCAGCTGGATTCGTTGCGGGTGTGTTCATCGGCAGAGCCGCGTGATCTCTCCACCTGCGTGAACAGAAGCCAGGCCATGGATGCGAGGACTCCCCCGGTCCAGTGGCTGCGCAGCAGTTCCACGATCGCAACGGTGCTTGCGGCAATGCGTAGGCCTCGCAGCAGAATGTCCTGAAGCGCAGGCCTGACAGGCGTTGATTTGGCGGGCGTTTGAGGGTCCATCGTTGAGCAGCCTGTCACCGTTCAAGCGTCTGGCCGACTAATCAATGGCACGCTGATCCACACACGGGCTACACAATCTGTTACAAAGGGTGCACACGCGATTCTTCCCCATGGACAACGCAAAATTTGGTTTCTCCGCCTTCGCTGAGCAGTGGAACGGCCGTCTGGCAATGATGGGTTTCGTGATCGGTCTCGGCACCGAGCTTCTGACCGGTCAGGGAATCCTTTCCCAGGTTGGCCTCGGTTGAAATCCATCCAGGAGCATGATGTTTGGGCACCGGAAGATCGTGTTGGATACGTCCAACTGATTCTCTTCGGTGCGTTCATCGCGACCCTCGGAGTAGGTGCCAACATTGTTGTGAAATACCTATGGTCATCGCTGGACGCTCTCAGCAATTATTTTTGATTGAATTCATCCAGCAACCACGATTGCCGGTTTGAATGAGCCCCTGCTAAATGCAGGGGTTTTTTAATGGCAACTGCCGTTCTTTACCAAGGCAGCACTGTGCCGTTGGCGTGCCAAAAGCTGCCACTGTTCTCAAGAGTCAGTTCATCAATTCGTGCAATCAGTCCGTTAACAGAGTCCTCCGGGCTGATGCCATTGGGGTTGAATCTGATCATCCGAGTCTTGACCAGGCCAGGATGCAGTATCGCCACGGAAATGCCTTGGCTCTGCAGGTCTACTGCGAGCGATTTGCCAGCAATATTCAGCGCCACTTTCGACATCCTGTAGCCGTAAGAGCCCCCTGAGCTGTTGTCTTCGATCGACCCCATGCGGCTGGTCATCAGCACCAGTTTTGATCCTTCAGGCATCAACGGAATCAACGCCCTGGCAAGCAAAAGAGGAGCCAATGCATTGACCTCGAACTGCTGGCGGATGCCATCCGGGTCCAGGTCGTTCAGCCCCATCGACTGCAGGATCCCTGCATTGAGAATCACGGTGTCCAGCTGTTGGCCGGCCAGTCCGTTGACCAACGCAGCGATCGAATCTGGGCTGGTGAGTTCAATCCCTGATTCAACCCGTACGCCAAGGGCGTCCAGCTCGTCGCTGGACTGACGGCAGACCGCGATCACCTTGTCTCCACGCGTGTGCAGCTGTTGGCAATAAGCAAGACCGATTCCCCTGTTGGCACCGGTCACCAGAGAAGTCGCCAAGGGCCGAATCGCAGTTGAGCACCATCCTGCCGTCAGCATCAACGGATGGGGGTCTCTCCCATCGTCTCGGCTCGTAGTCTCTTTGCATTCGCTGAAGCGGTCGCCGTCGCGCGGTTTTCATGGGCTTTGATCCGCGCCAGTGGTCGCCGTCATCGTCAACCCGTGACGATCGCAACCGGCAGAACCACGCTGAACGCGTCACCAGCAATGTGGAAGCTTTGCTGCGGGAAAACGATGCTTTGCGCAGGGAGGTGCAGCGATTGCATCAGCAGCTTGATCGTTTGCAGCAGCAGCAGTGGCAGCGACCTCAGCGTGATGCGGACCGTGATTGGAACCGGCAACAACCATCAACTCTGGTGAACTCTGCGCAGGTGCAGCGCTGGGGAGATTCTTTAGCGATGCAGCCGGGTTGGAGTGCGTTGCGCCAGCACGGCCTTGAGCAGCTGATCGACCAGCTCAATCGCAGCAGCTTTCACTCTCAGCTCAGCTTGAGCCAGAGGCTTGACCGGGTGGTGAGTGGTCTTGGCACTGATCTGTTGGCTGCCGTGGGGGGAAAGTCCACGAAGAAAACCGCGGCGGTGCTGGCGGCGTTTGCCCTCTATGGGGTGCGGGCCAGTGAATGGCTTGATGAGGATCCACGCAGGGTGGTGGCGGAACTCCGTCACCGTCATCGGCAGGGCCAAGATCATCGCCAGGCAGGCAGCAGCGGTCGGCGAACACGCAGTGATCAACGAGCGACGGATCGAGAGCCAAGCGAGCAGGGGCGTACTGGATCGAGTGACGCGCGTTCCGAAGCGCTGTCGGTTCTCGGGTTGAAGACGGATGCCTCCCAGGAGGCCATCAAGCAGGCATTCCGGACGTTGGTCAAGGTGCATCATCCCGATCTGGGTGGATCGGCAGATGCTTTTCGCCGGGTTAATGACGCCTATCAGTTGCTGATGGCCTGAAGGCAACGCTGCCAAGCCATCCATTGCCCTGGCCTCATCGCCATAGCACTTCGATCGTGGCGCCTCCAGACATGTCGAAGCGGATGCCTGTTGTGCTGTTGCTGCGCTGATAACTCTGTCCCGCTGCGCTGTACGGGAAGTTGAATGTCTGGTCGCGGAACATGATGGTCACGTTGCCCTGGCGCTGGCTGAACCGACACGGACCGGATTGGAGCGGAATAGAAGGGTTGTGATGGCTCAGTTGGCAATGGGCGATCGTGCTGTCGGCATGAACCCTGGTGGCCACTTCAGTGATGACGAAGCCAAGGCTCAAGAGAAGCAGCCTGCAGGTGAGTTTCAGAGGATGTTGCAGAGGCATGAAAAAAGCCCTGACGGAGCAGGGCGTTGTGCCGGAGTTCGGCGGAACTCATCTGGCCACTTTCTGGCCCCGGTACACGAGTTCAGGACGCTCGCTGCTTTTGGCGACAGCGGTGTTCTGCGCGTACTTCTGGCCGCGATAGGTCAGTGTCATGGTGGTTCCTCGAAGCAAGCTCAGGTCCCCGTTCCATGGCCTGAGTCGTACTGCGCCTCGCCAAGGACGAGGTGAACGATGTTGAGAGTCTCAACACGATTTTTATAGCAGGCTGGTCAACAGTGAGGTCGTTCGCGCCGCTACACGGCGCGTTTAACTCTCCTCCGGAAGCGGGCAGGGCATCAACGGCAGGCAATCTCCGGAGGGGTTCAGCCATTCCTCGAATTCACTGCGAACTGCATCGGCGTCGACGCGACGGTCGGTGCTGTGCAGAACTCTGCAGCGCTGCCTGCTGTAATCCACCGCGGCTCCAATCAGTGCAATTGCTTGTTCTTTGGTCATGGAGTGCCAGCAGTTGGATGCATGCTTGACGTCCAGCCCGGCTTTGGTCGTGGCAATCGCGACAGTCTGTGAGTTCTGCGGCGTGGTTCGGCTACTTAAGATGAGGCCAGCGTTGGCCGCGACATGAATCCCAAGCAGGTGGGTGCCCTTCGACGGGCCGTGATCTATTTCCTGGTGGGATATGGCGGACTGACTGTGATCAACAACAGCGGTCTGGCTCCTGAACGGATGTGGCTGGCCTACACGCCCTTGTTTGTGGGGGTTTATTTCTTCGCGCGCTGGGCGGACGCCCGAATCGCCGCATCAGGCCAGACCAAGGACGAGTAAATGGTCGATGACGGTGTTGTTCAAGCTCCCAGGCTGAAACGCACAATCAGGTCGCCATTGTCGCTATCAGCTACCCCGGAGACGTCATTGATCCCGACTCCAATGTTGAGTTGATGTGTCGTTGATGTCGTTCAGTTGATGTCTGACTTTGGATTGTTCCCAATAAAAAATCCCCGCAGCAAGTGCTGCGGAGATGTTGTCCGTTGCTTCAGATGTGAATACAGCGATCAGCTGAGGCCCAGCACTCCGAAAGTGATCTGGCTGAGGATGCCGTAACCAGTCAGAGCTTCAGTGAGAATTCCGATCACGAAGCCGAGCATGGCAACGCGGCCGTTCAACAGTTCTGCGCGCACCAGTCGCTCACCTTTGATCTGGCTCGCAGCTGCATCCTGATACCACTGGTCTTGGGTGGACGTGGAAGAACTCATAACCTCTGTGCTTGTGAAGGAATATTAAGGGCTTGTGTAACGGAATGCAACGCATTCGATGGCGCTATGGCGAGATTGTCTGTCGGCCAGGGCATTTCAGCCCGATTGATTGATCAACTGCGACTTGAGATGAACCAATCCCGACATTTTTCCGTTGCTTCTCAAGATGTTCGTTTCAGCCGCACATCTTGATGGCAGATTCCTCGAGATCTTGTGTTTCAGATTGAAGAGCTCACTGACGCGGGCTGGCATCAGACCGACTTGCATGACACCAAGGACCACGCTCTTTGGCATGCAAGATCCAAAAGCGATGCAGATGGCCACACCTATCGGGTGATCAGTAGGGAATCGGGTCTTGTGTGTCTGATGACCAGGAATGGCAGTGAATGCTGGGAACTGGATTGAATTCCTCCACCAGGTGTTCACTGTTGACGACCTTCGCTTTGCCTGTGATTGCCCTTGGCTCGCTGGGACCTGCCAGGGCGGATCAGTGGTCGCGCTGCCTCTACAACAACCAAAGCATTGACTGCAGGCGAGCCTTTCTGTGCAGCGGTGCTCCCTGCGGCGTGTTCAAGCTGGAATGGAAAGACGGTGCGAGTGATGTGTTCACTCGCTACAAAGACGGTGTTGCGCGCAATGTCGGCTTCTACAAAGACACACGAGGCGGTGAATGGATGCTGCGTGGATTTGCAGGTTCTTTCGGGCTCAGGAATGTCGACAACGGGAACGCCATTGTTTATGACATGACTCTTTCAGAGTGCAGGCAATCGATGCTGGAAGATTTCTGCAGCTGATCACTCCGAACCGTCATCCCCAGATGTCAGCCTCCGAGAGGGGCTCGAGGTATCCGTTGGCGTCGTAGCGCCGCACGATCTGATGGGTTTGCCCCTGGGGAGTGATCCAGCGCAGGCCGCAGGCCGTGGAATCTCCCATTTGCCGATCTCTGGCATCGAGCAACAGCTCCACATGCGGCTCGGGTTGCCAGATCACCCAGTTGCCGCTGGTCCTTGTCGTGCACTGCAAAGGCTGAGCCGGTGCCACTGGTTCACTGTCTTGCCTGGTTTCAACGATGTAGACCACCTGATCAAGACCATGAAATCCATGGCGTGCAACAACCCGCCGCCTTTCTTCGCCATGGACGACGCTCAGTTCACCGACCCAGGCCAGAGGAGTGATTGCACTCGGGCCGAGTGACCAGCCGCCACTTGAATTCACCTGCATCGTGAACGGCACGGTTTCGAAATTCATCGACCGCTGCTCTCCGGAGGAGAGATAGGTGAGGCAGTTTTCGATCACGCCATCGCGTTCCTGCACCTTCAGCGATGTCGGGAAACGATCGTCCTCATTGCCGCTGCTGCCCAGCCGAATGAAGCACCCCTTCCAGTGTCCGCTGTTGTGCTGCAGCAGCGCAGCGCGGGGGTCATGCATGGCTTCAAGTGGTGTTGGTCGACCACCAATCGTGGCGGTCTAAGCGGTCAGCCGTGATGCATCCAATGCGGAAGGCCGCCCCTTCCGGATGGAAGAGACGGCCTAACTCGCTCGTTCTCGCAAGGTTTCACTCCATCAACGTCGGTGAAAGAAGGAGTGCGAAGCAACTGGCTGTGGCGTCCCTGGGGCCATGACGTCCAGAGGTGGGGCTGATGCGGCTCCGGGGCACCTGCGGCGGTGCAATGGAGTGTCGATCGACGTGGCGCACCTGATGTCTGCCTGTCGAAGGACCAGCCTCACGGATGGGTGGAAACTGTTGGAGCAGGGGGCCGGAAAGTCAGAAGGCTTCTGCGTTCTGGTTGGGTGGAGTGTCGGCTGTCATCAGCGCCTCCGATCTCGATGAAGACAGTTTTGGTGTCGGTCGCTACAAAAGCAATGAGCATGAAGGCGCATTGCCTGATCCAGGTGGATCCCTGGAGAGTGAAGACGGCGTGCCTGGTTCTGAGATGAGGCCACGGGCTTTTCGAGCGTTGTCGGATGCTGCAGCGCTGGCAGCAACGGTTCTGCTCGTTTCCTGCACGGGTGGAGAGGCTATGAAGCGTTTTGAGTTCAATCCCGACGCGATGGGTGCCCAGGTGGCGACCGTGGATGTGCCCGCAGGTGGAGAGCTGAGTTTCTGGAACAGTCTTGATCTCAGCTATGAGCAAGGCAGTTCTGTGACGTTCAGGGTCTCGATTCAGCCGCAGGATGCGTCCAGTTCCACAGAGGTGGAGTGTGATGCTCTCGACCCGTCGATGACGTTGATGTCAACGAAGACGCAGCTGCAGGATCGTGTCAATCAATCCTGGAAAGTGGCGCGAATGCGGTGTGAATACGGCCCCACCGCTGGGGATCAACGGCTGCAGGTCACCGCGGTGCCCGTTCTGTCCGGTTCGGTTGAGATCAGGCGACTGGTTCTCGAACTGAAGCGCTGAGTTTTACGCTCCGTGCCAATAAGACAGCCCCTGAGGCTCGCGATGCATGGCTTTGCAACTTCACTCGGCTGAGTTTCTGCATGACGATGGACTCACCTATTGCATTCGGCGTGAGTCGCTTGATCAGGACTTCACGATCTATGAGAAACGAGATGGTGATTGGGTTGATTGTGGTCTTGATCAAGCTGTCAAAGACCTCAATTTTGCTGAGTTCAAACGCCTTGGATTGCTGATCAAAACGATCATGGACGCCGACCGCTGGGTCGCTTAGTTGATTGTTGATGTGGGAAGCAGTGGAGGAGTTGTATCTCTTGCTGTCTGGACAACCGACCCTGTCCAGGCGGTTTTCCCCCTGTGAAGATTCCGGTCGCTGTAGGAAACTTGTTGCGGTTGAGAAGTTCATGAGAGCACCAGTTCCTGAGGTGAAAACCTTGGGAACTTTTTTATGAAGCGCACGTGTTTTTCCAGTGATGGCAGAAGACGATGGAGTCTTGCTGCTGCACAGCCCCTTGCTGGAACCGGAGCTGATCACGCCACTGACCGCCCTCAGGGTCGATGAAGCCGGTCGGCTCACCTATATGGGGCAAGACGGCTGCCGGCGCGTGATCGTCGGCGACCCTGATCTGCTGGACAGACTCACGCAGAATGATCCAATCATTGATGAACAGTGAAGCTGAGCGGCTTGATTGGGGCGCGTTCATCTTCATCGATCAACAGCTGTGATCTTCAGGGCCTTGACGGTGACGTTTAAGTAGGGAAGCATTTCCCCCTTCCATGATTAAGGGCGTCTTTGGGTTTCTAAAGTCGTTGTTTTTCGGAGAATCCGATCAACAATTGGCCACGGATGATGCTCAATCTTTGAAGCAGCGAACGCTTCAGGCGGTTGCCTCCGAACAGCAGGATCTGGTTCACAAAGGGCCACGCGGAGGTCTTTACCGCCTGGACGCCAACGGCCGGAAGATCTATCTCAGGCAGAGCTCGCAGGCCGCAGGCAAGCCTCGCCGAGCCAGGCGACGTCGGCATCATTCCTCCAAGGCGTCCTGACGGCTTGCGCAGAGTTTTCATTGGCGTGGTGTCACGCTCACCACCAGCCCGTCACGAGGGGTCGGGCTGGGAATCTGCTTCAACGAGAGATCTTGATCGGGCACGAGACGCAGCTGCAGCTTCTGGATCAGCCCCACGGTCATCAGCCTGATCTCCAGTTCGGCCAGGGCCTTGCCCAGGCAGACCCGCTCACCGCCTCCGAAGGGCAGCAGGGTTTGAGTGAACGACCCATCCAGATGGCGCTGCGGCCTGAATGCGGCGATGTCAGATGAATCCTCTGCGGTTCTGGAACCCAGCACCACCTGAATCACCCGATCCTGGGGAATCTCCACATCGGCCAACCGGATCGGCTGCAGATTGCGGCGAAAAAAACCTCCCACCGGTGGCGTGAGCCGCATCACTTCCAGAACCGTGGCATTCAGGCGGGGTGATCGATGCGAGGCCTCGAAAGGCCAGTGTGATGACAGCAGCTCTGGCAGAAGCCATTGCTCCACGTCTGGGTTGAGCAGCAGAGCACGGAACAGACAGCTCAGTGATGATGCCGTTGTCTCATAACCAGCGAACAACAGCAGCAATAACTGCTCCACGAGGTCGTCGTCATCCAGTGGCATGTCGACTTCATCGAGCCCGCCGCTGAGCAGATCCAGCCCTCCCTGGCTGGAGTCGCTGTGTTGCAGCACCGTTTTCAGGCGGGTGAGCAACCGCTCCCGTGCAGCCAGTGCCCGGGCAAAGGGACTTCCCGGTATCGCCAGTGGAATGGAGAACAGGGCCTGGGTCCAGATCTCGAAATCAGCGAACAGAGCATCGCGATCGCTGGCGTCCAGCCCCAGCACGGTGGTGGCGATCACTGCGAACGCGAAGCGTCGCATCCTGGCGGCCAGAGGCTGCGGAGTCTCAGACTCCTGCAGCTCATGGATCAGTTCCTCGATCAAACACTGGATCGATGGGGTGTAGCGGCAGAGTGCACCGCTGGAAAACAGCTGCCCCACCACGCGGCGGCGGGCTTTGTGAGCGGAGCCGCTGCGGTTGGCCAGCGACCGGCTGCCGAGCAGTTGACGCACGCTGTCTGGCCACCAACCCTCGAGGGCTGCTCCCTGCTTCAGCAGATCGGAAATGGCCCGTTCACCCTGGATGAACACGATGCGCTGAGCCAGCAGGCGGGTCTCAAAGACATCGCCATGGGCTGCAAAGCGTTTGCTGGCGAAGCCAGGGTCACTGAAGAAGTCGAGCGTTTCCCTGAGGCCCGTGACAGCACCGGTGCTGGGACATGTCGCGACGCTCATGGAAGCTGATTGGTTGCCACGAGAACCTATCGGCCTCACTCAACGTTGTGGGTCAAGTGCTGTCGTTGATGGCCGCCTGAAGACTCGTGAACTGAGAATCAGGGCGATCAGGAATCCCAGGAACTGCACCATCACCACCGAAGGACCTGAGGGAAGGTTGGTGAGTCCGGATGCCAACAACCCCAGCAATGCGCAGGTGCCTCCCAGGATCGAGGAGACGAAGACGTAGATCGGAAAACGTCGACAGAGCAGACGGCCTGCGCAGGACGGAATCACAACAAAGGCGCTGATCAGGAGCACGCCAACCGCCTTGATCGACACCGCCACAACCACGGCGAGCAGCACGATGAAGGCCAGTCTGTGCCATCGGGTCTGCACACCCACCGCACCGGCAAGATCCTGATTCAGGGTGAGCAGCACCTGTGCACGCATGCTCAGGCTCAGATAGATCAGTGCCGCTGCCAGCAAAATGCCGATCACGATCAGGTCGAGACTGCTGACCCCGAGGATGTCTCCAAACAGCAGCTGGCGAATACCGCCCCGATAGCTCTCCACCAGACTGAGAAATAAAATTGCAGCCGCAAGAGACGATGAATACACAATGTTCAGCAGGGCATCCGTGGGGAGGGAGCTGCGCTCCACCAGCTGATTCACCAGGATGGCGAACACCACCGCAAAGGGGATCAAAACCAGCGTGGGATTCACGCCGATCAGGATTCCCAGCGTGATGCCCAGCAGGGCGGAATGCCCCAGGGCATCGCTGAAAAACGACAGTTCCCTGAGCACGGCGACACTGCCCAGCAAACCGCCAAGCGCTCCAGTGAGCAGACCGCCGATCAGCGCGCGCTGCATGAAGGGTTCGGCCAGAACAAGCGCCAGCGCTTGAGTGTCAACCATGACACTGATGCCTGTACGGAACCATGTTGGGTCCATACAGATCAACGAGTCGTTCAGCAGTCAGGGTGTGGTCCGGTGAACCACTGCAGCAGAGGCGACGGTTCAGTCCGAGAACCTGGTCGCTGCTGCGGCGCACCATGTCGAGGTCGTGGGAGACATGCAGAACGGTCCATCCCTCCTGACGCCGCAACTCCAGCAGCAGCTGCTGAAAACGTTCGTTCGATGGCACATCAAGACCTGCCTGCGCTTCATCGAGCACCAGGAGTTGACGGGGCCGCACAACGCAGAACGAGAGCATCACGCGTTTGAGCTGCCCCCCAGACAGTTCACTGAGAAGACGGTTGCGCAGATCGATGCAACCGGTGCGATCCAGGGCCTTCTCGATAGCACTTTTGCGTTTGCGATGTTGCTGCCAGGGCCAACGTGGCCCTGGCGGGTCAAACCCAAAGCCGACGAATTCGGCCACGCTTAAGGGGAAACGACCCTGCAAGGCCAGACTCTGCGGCACGTAGGCAATCTGAGATCTGATCGCACCGGGAAGTTCGCCGTTGGCTGAAAGCTGTTCTCCGAGTATCTGAACGTCTCCTTCCTTTCGTGGCAGAAGCCCGAGCAATGCAGCTACCAGAGTGCTCTTACCAGCACCGTTAGGGCCAACCACAGCGGTCTCGCTCTCACTCTGGAGTTCGAACGAGACCTTGTCCACAGCGAGGCGACCTGAACGTTCAACCGACAGGTCGCTCACTACCAACACCGGGCTGGGCATCAAACGTCAGTCCCCAATGGCTTTGACCAGATTGTTGACGTTGAAGCGCATCACCTCAAAGTAAGTTCCAGGCACTTTGGCGGACTCTGCTGAGCCGGTCTCCAGAGGGTTGAATTCAACGATATTCACCCCGAGATCTTTCGCCAAGGCATTGAAGGAACGCTTGCCCTCCTGAGGCTCGCTGAGCAGGGCTTTGAGGCCTGAAGCTTTGACCTGAGCGGCCACCCGTTGCAGATCGGCCGGGCTGGGATTCATCTCGGGAAGGTCAACCAGGAATTCTGCTTTCAGCGAATAACGGTTGGCGAAATAGGTGGCGAAGTCGTGAAAGGCCACAAACGTCTTGCCGCTGTGGGGCTTGAGCTTCTCGGTGAATTCCGTGTTCAGCTCATTGAGCTTGGCGGTGAACTGCTCTGCATTGTTCTTGTATCCCTCAGCACAACTGGGATCGGCTTTGACCAGACCATCTCTGATGTTCTCGACTTGCTGAGCGGCGCGAACCGGGTCTAGCCAGATGTGGGGATCGTATTCACCATGGCTGTGTCCATGGCCGTGGTCGTGGTGCTCATCGGCGTGATGGTCGTCGTGGTGATCATCGTGATGGTCGTCGTGGTGACCACCTCCAGCCGCTTTGATGGTCTTCACTCCAGTGCTGGAGTCAATCACCACCAGATCCTTGTTGTCAGCGGAGCTGATCAGATCATCAAGGAACTCCTCCATGCCGAGCCCGTTTTTGACCAACACGTTCGCGCCACTGAGGTCCGTCAGGTCGGATGGTGTGGCCTGAAAGTCGTGGGGCCCCAGGTTGGGTGGGATCAAGGCCGTGACATCTGCGCAGTCACCAGCCACCGCTTCCGTGAACAGTGTGATCGGCAGAAACGTGGTAACCACTTTCACTCCTTTGCTTTCGGTTGCATCGGTGTTGTTGACACCAGGAGCACCGCAGGCCACCAGGCCAAGCAGAAGCGACATTGCGCTCAGACGCGAAAACACAGAAGCCATTCAGTTCTGAAAGCCAGGGCGGGTTTGAGGTTCAGAGCTCGATCGAGCTCACTAATGAAAAATGATAATCATTATCGCGGCGGTTGACCGTGCTCACTAGCGTTGTGAAAACACGCTGCTCAGTGTAGATGTATCAAAAAGTACCCGTTACGATTTTGACCGGCTACTTGGGGTCTGGAAAAACAACTTTATTGAACAAAATACTCAGTGAAGAACATGGTAAACGCATTGCTGTCATTGAGAATGAGTATGGGGAAGTTGGCATTGATCAAGGTCTTGTGATCAATGCTGATGAAGAGGTCTTTGAGATGTCGAATGGGTGCATTTGTTGCACTGTGCGAGGGGATCTGATCCGGGTTCTTGGCAACCTGATGAAACGACGAGATAAATTCGACTACGTCTTGGTCGAAACGACTGGGCTTGCGGATCCTGGGCCAGTTGCGCAGACATTTTTTATGGATGATGAGATTCGGGATGAATTCATGCTTGATGGAATTGTCACGCTCATTGATGCTGCGCACATTGATCAACAGCTTGAACGAAGCAATGAAAGCTCTGAACAAGTGGCGTTTGCTGATGTCTTGATCCTCAATAAATCTGACCTTGTTCCTGAGGAATCACTGGTGAAATTGGAGTCACGCCTGCGAGACATGAACACCATGGCCCGTGTAGTGCGTAGCACTCAGGCTGAAGTGCCTGTTGAAACGGTGTTGAATCTAAGCGCCTTTGATCTTGACCAGATTCTGGAGCGTCGCCCCACCTTCCTTGAGCCGGAGTACCCCTTTGAGTGGACCGGTGTCTACCAGCTTGAGCCAGGGAAATACGAGATGACTCTCGATGATGGACCAGACCCTGAGATGTCTCTGGTTGCCATCCCCGGGCAGCAAGCTGATGAAGATGCGCTGAAGCAGAGCGCAGAGCAGTGCGTTCGGCTCTTCGCCCAGGCCGCGCAATCCATCAAGCCAGGTGATTCGATTGCTGCCAATCAACATCTCAGCCTGGAGTTGGAGTCGAAGGGGACGAAGTCGTTTCTGTTTGAAGTCAAGAACGCAGAAACGATCGGTTTCTATGCCCAGCACACGGCAGCGGAATTTGACCTGAAGATCATCAAATCTGGGCAAGCGGTGAGCCCGATCAAAGAGCGCGTCTGGGTCGCAGAGCACGAGCATGACGACGAGGTCGGTTCCATCGCCATTGAGCGTGAGGGCAATGTTGATCCTGAAAAGCTCAACCAGTGGATTGGAACACTGTTGGCGGAAAAGGGCGTTGATATTTTCCGGACCAAGGGATTCATCAGTTACAAGAACGAATCCCGCAGAGTTGTGTTTCAGGGGGTCCACATGTTGTTCACCGCCCAGCCGGGGCAGGAGTGGGGAGATGCGCCGCGCTGCAATCAGCTCGTGTTCATCGGCCGTAATCTCGATGAGGCCCAGATGCGCAAGGACTTTGACGAATGCCTGATCTGAAGACGTTTGCCCCCCAGGGCATGCTTCATGAGGGTTGGACTGCCCAGGTTGATGACTACGCGTTGGCCTGTGGATGGACGGGTGATGGAGACAATCTGCTGGTCGGTGATGTTGCCGGAGGACTGTCTCTGTTTGCAGGCAAGACCGGTGAACTGATCTGGACCAAAAACAACATTCACCAGGGCGGTTTACTGGCTTTGGCGATTCATCCGAAAGGGGATCGTTTCGCCACATCCGGCCAGGATGGATGCGTCTTGATCTGGGACAGTCTGCAGGGGGAAATTCTGCACTCGATCAAGCCTGGACGAGGCTGGGTTGAGCATCTGGCCTGGTCAGGCAGTGGCGACATGCTGGCGGTTGCCGCATCGAAAAATGTTCACATCTACCAACCTGATGGTGTTGAGAAATGGTGCACTGAGGAACACCCCAGCACCGTGAGTTCGATCGCCTGGTCGAAGCCCGATGAGCTCGCCACCGCTTGTTATGGCAAGGTCAGCTTCTTTGACATCACCAGGCGACAAGTTGCGCAGGAATTGAGATGGCAGGGATCACTGGTCTCCATGGTGCTGAGTCCCGGCGGAGACATCGTGGCCTGCGGCAGTCAGGATAATTCCGTGCATTTCTGGCGCCGTTCAACCGGCAAGGATGCTGAGATGACCGGCTATCCAGGCAAGCCCAGTCAGCTGGCGTTTGATCAAAGCGGTCAGTTTCTGGCCACCGGTGGCAGTGACCAGATCATTGTCTGGAACTTTCAAGGTGATGGCCCTGAAGGATCACTGCCTGGTCAGCTTGTGCTCCACCCCGAAGCCATTTCCACCCTGGCTTTCGCGCATGAAGGACGGATCCTGGCCTCAGGTGCAAGGGATGGATCGGTGTTTGTCTGGCTGCTGGATCACAATGGGGATGGAAATCCGCTGGGGGGAGCCTTCACTGCGGAGAAGATCAGTGCGGTGTGTTGGAAGCCGGATGACACCGCTTTGGCGGCGATTGACTCCGATGGTCGAGTCTCGGTGTGGCCATTCAAAATTCGTGGCTGATCTCTGATCCAGCTCTCTGTTGGGCATGTTTGAACTTCCCCAACCCATACAGCGCAGCAGGATCCGGCATGTGCTGGGTCGAGAGTTTCATATTGCAAAACGAAAGGTCCACTGGTTGATGGGAGGCCAGACCTGGGCTTCACGCTCGGACTCCCTGTTGATCAACCATCTGAAGTTCAGTCATCAGTCGTTGATTCTTCGCCCATTGCCAGGAGTGGATCTGCAGCTTCAGCACAACAAGCGCAGGAATCTCGAGTTGGCTATCGCCCGATTAGATCGAGTTGTGTTGCGTCCGGGTGACACATTTTCAGTGTGGAAGCTGGTGGGTCGGCCGACCAGACGCAAAGGCTATCTCGATGGTTTGGTTTTAAAACAGGGAAGGATTGCTCAAGGTCCGGGTGGGGGACTTTGCCAGTTGGGAAATCTTTTGTTCTGGATCGCAGGGCACAGTCCACTCACGATCAGCGAGCGTTGGCGGCATGGCTTTGATGTTTTTCCTGATGTGAATCGATCGATTCCTTTCGGGGCTGGAGCAACATTGGCTTACAACTATGTCGACCTGCAGTTGACCAATCACACGGCCTATTGCTTTCGCATCCACTTATGGCTGGATGAGACGCATTTGCATGGTGAGCTCTTCTGTGACACCAACTATTCATCGACTTACAGCCTGGAAGAGCGCCATCACCAGATCAAGCAACAGATCTGGGGCGGTTATTCCAGGCACAATCAGATTTTCCAGATCCGGCATGATCTGGATGGTTCCAGCTCAGACAAACTGCTGGTGGAAAACCATGCCCTCATGATGTACGAGCCGTTGTTGACAGCAGCTTGAGCCAGGTGCTGTGGTTGTGGCTAGCTAGTTGAAGTGACCTTGATCTCTGCCCATGGACTGGATGCTGCTGCTGTTGATTGCCGCTTCCCATCTGGCCAGCGCCTTCCTGGCCGCGACGATTGCGCGGCAGAAGGCTCGCAACAGCCGGTCGTGGTTTGTCGCCGGTCTTCTGTTCGGGCTGCTGGGCCTGATCGGGGCCGCAGGAATTCCCGATCGTCATCAGATCGTTTTTCTGCGCCATCTCGCTGAAGCTCAGGGATACAGAAACAGGCGTGGATCCGGGGGCAAGGCAGGTCAGTCTCAACGCTGAACCGTGCCGCAGCTGCTTGCTTTCGTGGCGTCGGCTACCGGTTGATCACGGCGATGGAACCCGGATCTCTGATCTGTCATCGACCACACATCAGCGTTGGTTCAGCTGCGGTGTCATGCCACCACCTGTTGCTGATCCATGGCTTCTGCCTCCTGCTCTGAGAGCGCCTCCTCCAGTCGATCCATCAACAGTTGTGCGGAGGATTTCTGTGGGGAGGGTTTGGTCTGCGTGCAGTTCTGGATGAATGGCTGCTCCCAGGTCGCCCATGTGAGTCGCTCTGCTCTCGGTCGCTACCGCCGTGATCTGCTGGCGACAGGGGCTGTGCTGTTGAACTGAATGATTAGAGCTTCGGCGTTGATGTGGACTCAGCTACCTGTTCCCAGTGGTTGTCTCTGGGCTGATTGCAGTTGAATGGGCAATCAATGTCCTGTTGAGGCCAAGGACTCGACTTTTGTTGATTCGGGTGTGATGTACTCACAAGAGATTTGATCGTTGATGATTGGTGCGATTACAGCCACTGGGACTGGTGAATCAGGTACGTCGGCATCAAGGTCGATTTCAAGTGTATCGAGATCCAGTGTCAGTGATATAAAACCGTCCACATAGGATATTTCCGCTGGGGACATTGTGAAGACAAAAGCGTTGTCAGAAATTTCTGTTTTAAAGTTAATCATTTCTAGATTGTTGGAGATATCGTTGTATTGACTTTTTGGAATGAAAGAGGCGAAAGGTACTTCGTCTTTAAGGTTGAAATCGACGAGAGATTTGGTCTTTTTGTTGTAGCTGAAGACTTCTCCTGTTAGACGGTCAATATGAAAGTCAAATCCAACTGAGTTTGCAGAGCAATAAACGCGTTTGATTGTTCCGCTATTGAAGGCGATGTTCTGGTTTGGGATTGTGCACCCTGTGCATAGCAGTCCGATCAAATAGGCTGACAATCGCAGGCTGTTCCATCGGTTGTTGGTCTTCACAGTGACTTGCTTTGCACGTTGGTCTTAGCGATTGATGACCATATCATTTTTTTGTTTTGCCATATTCGGGTTCTTTTGAAATCTGGCTCTGATTCTTGTATGGAGAAGAATCCGATTCGGACTGCTTTGCTTGTTGGATTGTGTTGTTGCGACTCTCAGCGAAACATCGCATACGGCCTTGTAGGAAGTTTGAGTATTGCTCCAGGGTCTGGGGCTCTGAGCTGCTCTCCTTTGTGATCTGGATACGACAAAATCATGAATCGTCATGGGTCGTCATGGGTCGTCATGGGTCGTCATGGGGCTTTGTGTGGGCGTTGGATATGGACTCAGAGGCACCCCAGCAATTGGTTTGAACCGGCGTGATGGATCTGACGGCTCCCTTTGACTTCTTTTTCGTCGCAGCCCTGTTGTTGGTGGCCACCGCTTTTGCCGCCTGCGCTGGTTTGCTGATTGCCCTGGTGGGGTTGCAGCGGGTGTTTTCGATCGCCCCTTGTCTGGAGGCAGCGCCGGAGCTCGATCCAGCGGACACCTCTCTGTGTGTGGTGATTCCCGCCTACAACGAGGCCGACAACATCGCTCCTTGCCTGAGCAGTGTGCTGGCCAGTGATCCTCCCTGCCGTGACTGGCAGGTGCTGGTGGTGGATGACGACTCCACGGATCTCACCGCCGAACGAGCCATGCGCACAGCAGCTGCGAGCACAGCCAGTGATTCGAACGCTGCTGGGCTGCCGTTTGAACTGCTCAGGGCCGGCCCCCGTCCCGCCGGTGAGCGTTGGGTGGGCAAGAACTGGGCCTGCGCCCGAGCGATGGAGCAGGTGCGCAGCCACTGGGTGCTGTTCATCGATGCCGATGTGCGTCTGCGGCCCGAGGCCTTGCGCCGTGCCCTGGCTCAGGCCATCCGGGAGGAAGCGGATCTGTTCAGCCTGGCGCCACGGCTTGGCTGTGGCTGCCTGGCGGAATGGATGGTCCAACCGATCATGGCCAGCCTTCTGGGTCTGGGGTTTCCGATTGAGGCCACCAATGACCCTGATTCAGAGGTGGCGTTTGCGGCAGGGCCTTTCATGCTGTTCCGCCGCAGTGCCTATGAGGCCATTGGCGGGCATCGCGCCCTCGCCTCAGAGGTGGTGGAGGACCTGGCCCTGGCAAGGGGCATCAAGGGGGGTGGCTTCCGCTTGCGCTACCTGCTCGGTCTGGACGCAGTGGATCTGCGCATGTATGCCGATCTGCCATCCCTCTGGGAGGGGTGGACCAAGAACTGGTTGATCGGTCTCGATCGCGACGTGGCCAAGGCACTGGCTGCCGCCGGTGTGGTGGTGCTGATGTTCAGTGCACCCTGGCTGCTGCTGCCTTCGTCGCTTGTCTTGCTCTGGCTGTTGCCCCAGCTATCGCTCTGGTGGCTGCTGTTGTTGGGGTTGTCATTGCTGGGGATTGGACAGCAGTTGGCCCTGCGCTTCTGGCAACGCCGGCGCTTTGATGTTCCGCTCACCTACTGGTGGTTGATGGGTGCTGGCGGCCTGCTGCTGGGGGCGATCGGACCGGTGTCGGTGTGGCGCACGCTTACCGGCCGCGGCTGGACCTGGAAAGGTCGGCAGCTGGCCTGATCAGCCTCAATCACTGATCACCTGTGCTGGTTTCTGAACGTCTTTCCCAGACTGCCGACTCTCGGCCTGCCAGGCCTCCAATACTTCCGGGAAGTGCTCTTCAATGCAGCTGTCGCAGATGCCATGGGAGAAGTTCAGGGTGCTGCGTTTGGCCAGGTACTGATCGAGATGGACCCAGCTGCCACGCTCATCCTGGGCTTTGCGGCAGTAGCTGCAGGTGGAGATGATTCCCGATGGCTGGCTCTCAGAGCAGAACGACTCGAGCAGATTGATCGATCGTTTCCTCAGATCAAGGAACGAAACCACCTGTCGGGACAGGGCTTCCATGATCTGCATCTGATTGCCTGAGAGCTGGCTCGGCTTGCGGTCGATCACACACAGGGTGCCGATGCGGTGCTCTGCATCGTTGTTGAGCGGAAAGCCGGCGTAGAACCTGATCTTTGGATCGCCGCAGACGAGCGGGTTATCGACAAAGCGATCGTCGCGAAGCGCATCGGTCACGATCAGAGGCTGGTCGGCGTGGATGGCATGGGCACAGAACGACCAGTCTCTGGGGGTTTCCTCGGCTTCAATTCCCACCTTTGATTTGAACCATTGGCGCTCGCTGTCCACCAGGCTCAGCAGTGCAATCGGTGTTTCGCACACCAGAGAGGCCATGTGTGTGATGTCGTCGTACGACTGCTCAGGGCGCGTGCCCAGAATCCTGTATTCACTCAGGGCCTTGAGGCGTTCCTGTTCGAATTCAGGGATGAGAGCGGTTTTCATCGCCTGGCCCAGTGGACCTCAAGGTATGTGTTGTTGACAACCTGTGCTGTTGCAGCAATGGAAGTTCACGGCGTTTCAATAGATGTATGAAGTTTCGATGTGAAAAGGTGAGAAATACCTGCTCTGCTGTATTGACCAGGCTGGTGAATGACGATCAAACAGTGAACGGTGTTGCTGCATTCGTTCTGGCTGAAATCGTTCTTGTGTTGTGATGATTCACCGCGACTCTTGATCGCTGTCAGGCCGAATCCTGCGATTTCAGCAGTCCATTGCATCACTGATACGGACGTCAACCATCCATCAAGTGCGGGCACTTGTGGTCGTGAAAACTCCTCAAGTTGTCGGCACGCTCAGACGCGGCTGTAGCCCAGCTTGCTGGCGAAGATTTTCAGCGGCAGCCCGAACGACTCCATCAGGGCGCGGCATTCGTCGCCAACGGTGCCATACACCTCGATGCTGAAGCCATCACCCAGTTCGGCGTGTTGTTGCAGATAGTCCTGCACCGGTGGATTGCTCACATGCGCGGCAAAGGCCGCATCGTTGGCATACACCTCTGACCAGACGAAGGCCTGGGGATCGTCGGGGTCTTGATCAAAGGTGTGATGCAGCATGCCGGGCTCACTGGCCTGGACGGCGGCATCGGTGGCTTCGGCAAGCTTCAGGTAAGCATCCACGCAGCCCGCTTTCACATGAATGCGGGCCAGCAACATGAACGGTGTGGATGCATTAAATCCGGCCATCACTTCACTGTTGTTTGGTTGATTTTCGCTTGAGCAGGGTCTGCTGACTAAATCATGGTCACACTGATCAAGGTATCTGTTTTGACCTCCGAATCCATGCGTAAGTTCGTTCTCCCCGCCCTGGCGGCAGCCTCTGTTCTGATCACGGGTGTTGCTGGCTGCTCCAACCGGGGAAGTGAAACCACCCAGGCTGCTGCGCCTGCTGAGCCCGCTTCAACTGAGGTCAAGATCGAAGAGGTGTTCAAAGGCTCGAAGACGCTCAACGGCACTGCTCTGAGCTACCCCGAGGGCAACCCGGAGTTGCGCCTGTATCGGGTAGAGATCCCTGTGGGCGGCAAGATTCCTGTGCACACGCACCCCGCTCCGATGCTGGTGTATGTGCAGGGCTTCGAATCCGGGGATCTGCTCAACACGCGGGTTCAGCCGGATGGCACGGAGGTGACCACCGTGTTCAAGCCCGGTGAAAGTTTTATTGAAGGCTCCGCGGAACCTCATTTCGTGCAGAACAACAGCGACAAGCCCACGGTCGTGTGGGTGATGGTGGCCTCGGTTGAGGGGATGCCCACCACTGAGTGGGACGAATGAATGGCTGAGCGCTTCAGAGGATCCTTGCTGTCATGGCTGCGTCTGCGGCACCAGATCGATCACCACGGCGGTGGCTGGTTGGTCTGAGTCGTTTCTCCAGCCGTGCAGCACGCCGGTGGATTCGAAGACGGCATCTCCGGCCTTGCGCTGAATCGCACGGGGACCTGTTCCGTTATCGCGGATCTCGATCAGGGATCCGTTGATCAGGTAGGCAACACCGGGCCGTTGCTGATGCTGATGCCAGGCCACTGATCCACCGGGAGCAATCGTGATGCGCCTGGTGCGCAGCATCCGTCCTTGCAGTGCGGCGAATTCCCTGGAGAGATCCAGGCTGCCCAGCGATTCCACGCTCACCTTTGTGGTGGTGGATGGAGCATCACGGGGTGCTGGGCGTTGTTCGCGGGCGGGCGTCACGGTATGGGGTTCGTGGTTGCCGTGAGCCAGGGCCGCGGCTCCCGGAACCAGCAGGCTGGTGATGGCGATCAGCGACAGGACGGGGGCTCGCATGGCTTCACTCGACTTGGTCACTATTGTTTCAACCACTACCAAGGCGGTGCCTGTGACCGCTCGATCGACATGAGTACCCCCGTATCGCCCAACCGGGTTCTGGATTTCCTGGGCCGCGTATTTATCGCCGCCGTGTTTGTGAACGCGCTGCCCGGCAAATTCACCGACTTCGCCGGCAACGCCGCTCGGATCGCTTCCAAGGGGATCCCCGAGCCGCTGGCGAATGTGCTGCTGTTCGCAGCGATTCTGGTGCTGATCGCCGGTTCGATCCTCCTGGTGTTCGGCGCCGACACGATTCTGGGCGCGTCACTGTTGCTGGTGTTCCTGGTGCCCACCACCTTGGTCTTCTATGCGTCCCCGTTTCAGGCGGTGCCTTTTCTGATGAACCTGGCACTGATTGGTGGCCTGATCCTGGCGATCACCCGATCAACGGCTAACCCTGCGCCCAACTTCCGCAAAGTGCGGGCCAAGGCCTTCGACAGCATCCGCTGAACGACCTCTGCTGTATGCGGTCTGACTGTTCAGGCCACAAAAAACCCCCACGCGCTGGTGGGGGGTAAGGCGAGATGGTCAGAGCTTCACTCGTCGAAGACTTTGCACATCGGTGAGCCGGGATGGGTATCGCAGATCTCGTCGAGCACCTTGTCGCGGTGACGGCTGTCGGGGTTGTTCACCCCAGCATCCTTTTTGGGGTCGAACTCTTCTGTTGTGTGCTTCTCGTTGGTGCCGTAAGGGAGTTCATACTCCTCGAACTTGTGCTTGCCTTCAGACATCGCGCAATTCCTCCTACAGAACGAATTCCTGAAGTCCAGACCTTAGAGAGCCTGGAGGGGGAACTGAGCAACTTTGGCAATTCTTCCGTTGAGCTCAGCTTCCGGAGGAGCGCAGTGGTCTGTGTTGGATGCGCAGGCGCTGGGGGATTTCACTGGCGCTGGGCAGTTGCAGCTGAGCCTCAGCCCAGTCCTGCATCAGTGCTTCCAGCAGGGATTGACGATCGCCGAACAGCCGAAGCATTGTCCTTGCATCTGAGATTCAGTCTCAACAAAGCATGGTCGCTCTGCTTGGAGCAAGTGATTCTCATTAGCGTTCACATTGTGTTGCGTCAGAATTTCGCAAGCACCATCTCCTCAACTGCTCAGCAGATCGATGCGTCGACGCTCCCTTTTGGCGATGGCGCTGACCGCTGGATCAGCGGTTGGAGCGTCCCTCATTGGTGGACCTGCCAAGCCCCAAACCAGTCACCGTCTCACAGGAATCACTCCAGCTACGGGGACATCAACTGCCATGAATTCCACGTCGCTCATGGGACCGTTCCGCCTTGAGCTGATCAGCAGGCACAAGATCCGTGATCCAGGCCTTGGCCTGAATGAGCCCTCAGGGCTCAGCCTGAATGCTGATGGCACGGCGCTTTATACCGTCAGCGACGACACCAAGGCCATCTATTGCATGGATCTCGAGGGCCGGGTGTCGCTCAGTGAGTCGTTGTTTGTGAGCGTGTCGGATCTGGAGGGCCTCGCTCTCAGCAGCGACGGCAACCGGTTGCTGGCGTTGCAGGAAGATACCAATTCGGTAATCAGCATTGATCTCTCTAGTCGCCGGGAACTTCAGCACAGCCCCCTGGAGTCAATGGCCAATTACGCCAGTGTTGCGATGCACTTCCCGAGCGAGCCGGATAACAAGGGTCTGGAGGGGATCACGGTCAACAGCACCAACCAGCATGTGTTCGTGGTCAAGGAAGGACGACCCGGGCTGCTGATCGAACTCGATGCTGAATGCAGCACGATCTTGTCGTCGCGTTTGCTGACGACGGCGAACGGCTTCTCCCACCCGAAGCTTGGGCCGCGCAGGCTCGACTTCTCCGGGCTGAGCTACGACAGCCAGCGCGACACGCTCTGGATTGCCAGCGACCAGGGACAGTGCCTGTTTCATTACGACTGGAACCGCGACCAGGTGCTGCAGCGCCTGGATCTGCGGCTCAATGACGGCGGCAAACCCAAACGTGTGCGCAAAGCCGAAGGCATCGCCGTGGATTCAAAACGTGGCAGGGTTTATGTGGTGAGCGATCGTGACGCCGAGCTCTACGTGTTCCAGCTCCATGGCTGATCCTGCATCCCAACGCGTGTTGCTCACCGGAGGCAGCTCCGGGGTGGGTTTTGAGGCGGCGAAAGTTCTCAGTGCCCAGGGGCATCAGCTCACGATTGTGTGCCGCAACCAGGCCACGGCCGATCAGGCCCGCAGCCTGCTGCCGGATTCTGTTCACACCCTGATCTGCGATCTGGCTGATCTCGGGGCCGTTGCCGCGATCTGCAGACAGCTTTTGGATCGCGGCACACCGTTGGATGCGCTGGTGCTCAATGCCGGTCTGCAATACGCCGGTGCCTCCGAGGCGCAGTTTTCGGTGCAGGGCATCGAGCTCACCTTTGCGGTGAATCAGCTGGCCCATCAGCTGATGGCGATGCGGTTGCTGCCGCTGTTGCACCAGGCCAACAGTCCGCGCGTGGTGATCACCGCTTCGGAGGTGCACAACCCCTCAAGCGGTGCCGGCAAGGTGGGCAAGCCTGCGGATCTCGGCGATCTGGAGGGACTGCGTGCCGGGGCCGGCTTCGCGATGGTGAATGGCAGCCCAGGCTTTGATGGCAACAAGGCCTACAAAGACAGCAAGCTCTGCAATGTGCTGATGGCGCGGGAGCTCAACCGGCAGCTGGAGGGCGCCCTGCCCGTGATCGCCTGGAGCCCCGGTCTGGTGATCACGCGCAACAGCGGTGGCTTTTTCCGGTACAACAAGCGCAGCAATCCACTGGGCATGGGGGCGTTTGCCTTTGTGGCCCGCGATCTGCTGCGGATCACCGAATCGCCCGAAAATGCCGGCCGCCTACTGGCGCAGCTGGTCTGCGATCCGCAGATCAACCCGGGGTTCAACTACTTCACCAACAAGGTGGTGAGCTTCGGTGGGCATCGGCTGGAGCCCACCGACACCAGTGCTGAAGGTGCTGATCTGCAGAAGGCCAGGCGGCTGTGGCAGCTGTCGGAGCAGTTGATCTCCCTAACTTGAGCGCACGCACAGCAGCTTCATGGTCGAAACGGGTTCTTCAGCGCAGCAGCAATCGCATGTGGTGGTGGTCGGCGCCGGTTGGGGTGGCTGGGGTGCCGCCAAGGCGCTCTGCGAAGCCGGCGTGCGCGTGACCCTGATCGATGGGATGGCCGATCCCAGCGGCAGTGAGCCGATCATCACCGAGAGCGGCAAGCCGTTCGAGGCCGGCACCCGCGGCTTTTGGAAGGACTACCCCAATATCAATTCACTCACCGATGAGCTGGGGCTCGACTCGATCTACACCGACTTCACCACCAGTGCCTTCTGGTCGCCAGATGGGCTGGAGGCCACCGCACCGGTGTTTGGTGATGCGCCACAGCTGCCCAGTCCGGTGGGGCAGGTGCTGGCCACAGTGAAGAACTTCAAGCGACTGCCGGTGCCGGATCGGCTCAGCATCGCCGGACTGCTCTACGCCATGCTCGATCTCAACCGCAGTGATGCGGTGTACCGGAGCTACGACGCCATCGATGCGCTGACGCTGTTCAAACAGCTGCGCATCAGTGATCGCATGATCGACGACTTCCTGCGACCCACGCTGCTGGTGGGACTGTTCAAGCCGCCGGAGGAGCTCTCAGCAGCGGTGACCATGGAGCTGCTCTACTACTACGCCCTGGCCCATCAGGACTCGTTTGATGTGCGCTGGATCCGCTCCAAGAGCATTGCTGAGCAGCTGATTGCGCCGCTCAGTGAGCGCTTGCGTGAGCGCCATCAGCTCACGGTGCTGGGCGGCACCCTGGCCAGCAAGTTGAATGTCTCATCCGATGGCCAGAGCATCCGCTCGCTGGAAACCCGCAACGTGATGACAGGCAGCAGCGCTGTGCTCGATGACGTGGATGCGGTGGTGCTGGCCGTGGGCGCCAAGGGCATGGGCTCCCTGATGTCGCAGTCGCCGCAGTGCGGCGTGCTGGCACCGGAGCTGGTTCAGGCCGGCACGCTTGGCACGATCGACGTGGTGTCGGTAAGGCTTTGGCTGGATCGCTACGTGCCGGTTGCCGATCCCGCCAATGTGTTTTCGCGCTTCAGCGCACTGCAAGGCTCCGGTGCCACCTTCTTCATGCTCGATCAGCTGCAGAAGCAGTCGGAGGCTGAGCTCTGGGGTGGTGAGACTCCGCAGGGATCGGTGATCGCCAGCGATTTCTACAACGCCACCGCGATCGCTGAACTGAGTGATCAGGCGATTGTCGATTGCCTGATGCAGGATCTGCTGCCGATGGCGCAGCCCGCCTTTGGCGAGGCCAAGGTGGTGGATCAGGAGGTGCGGCGCTATCCGCGTTCGGTGTCGTTGTTCTCGCCGGGGAGTTTCAACAAGCGGCCGCCGCTGGAAACCTCACTGGCCCCGGTGGTCTGTGCCGGCGACTGGGTGCGCATGGGTGAGAGGGAACACGGAGCGAAAGGGTTGTGCCAGGAACGCGCCTACGTGTGCGGTCTTGAAGCGGGCAACTCGCTGCTGCGTCGTGGCATCGTGCGTGGCGAGGGCGTGCCCAGAACGAAGCAGCACCCTGTGATTCCGATCCGCTCGGATGAACCGCAGGTGCTGCTTGGTCGTGCGCTCAACAAGCTGGTGATGGATCCGCTGGAGACCCTGGGCATCAACTGGCCCTGGCTGGCGAAGTAACCAGCTTGGCTGGGTTCTGGTTCAGGGCAGAGCCAGGGCGGTGCCTTCCCGGCGTGGGTCGGCTGCGCCGTGCCAGCGGCCGTTGATCTTCTGCACCAGAGCGGTGCCACTGCCAACCCGCTGCAGGCGTGCGGGTTGATCGCTGGTTTGCAGCTGATCCAGCGGCAGCGGCCAGGGGAGTGGTGGATCCTGTTCCAGCACGAGCCGTTGGCCGCGGCTGGAGAGATGGGGCAGTCCCACGCTCCGCTGCGGTGATTCGTTCCAGGTCAGTGAGGCCAGCAGCACCCGGCTGAGCAGGTGGGGGATGCTGCGGCCTCCCGGGCTGCCGAGTGCCAGCACCGGCTGGCCCTGCCTGAACACCAGGGTGGGCGCCATCGACGACATCGGCCGCCGTCCCGGCAGGCGTCGGTTGGCGACCGGTTGGTTGTTGATCCGTGGCGCAAAGGCGAAATCGGTGAGCTGATTGTTCATCACCATGCCGGCCACCAGGTGCCGACTGCCGAACACCGTCTCCACCGAGGAGGTGTAGCTCGCAATGTTGCCGAACCCGTCCACGATCGTGACCTGGGTGGTGCCCTGTTCGCGGCCCTGGTTCGGGCGGCCATAGGGGTAGCGATCGATCCCTGGCGGTAGTCCAGGGGTGGGTGCCTTCGTTGGTTTCGCCTGCATGGTTTTGGCACGGCCCTGGATGTAGGCCGGATTCAGCAAGGCCGCGGCGGGACCACCACCATCGATCGGGTCATGCACCCAGTAGAGGCGGTCGGCATCGGCCCAGGCCTGGGCTCTGGCCAGTTGCCGCCAGGTCTGCGGATCAGCGGCGCTGGAGCCGGGCAGATCCGTGCTCTGGTTCAGCAAGGCCAGGGTCTGCAGCAAGCCCACGCCACCACTGCTCGGCGGCGGCATCGTGCAGATCCGGTGCTTCAGCTGCTGGCTGCAGAGCGGTTGGCGGCGCAGCACCGCATAGGAGGAGAGGTCTGTAGGGCTCCAGCCGCGAAAGTCAGGGTCGCCGGCCTGCAGCGCGGCCATCTCCCGCAGGATCTGCCGGGCCAGGGCTCCGCGATAAAAATCAGTTCCGCCGCGCTGCGCCAGAGCTTTCAGTGTGCGTGCCAGCTGTGGATTGCGGAACGGCTGATCGGCCGGTGGTGGCTTGCCGCCGGGAAGGTAGAGCGCCGTGAATGCTGTGTTGTGCCCCACCCCGATGCGCTGGGCCAGGCTGATCGAACGCAGCAGCCGCGGGCTGGGAAGGAAGCCATCGCTCGCCAGCTGGATCGCCGGTTGCAGCGTGCGGCCCCAGCTCAGTCGCCCGAACTGCTGATGGGCTTCCCACAGCAGCGCCACCGTGCCAGGGATGCCGATCGCATCGAGCCGTGCCGTGGCCTCCCGCCAGGGCAGTGGTTCTCCGGTTGGCGTCAGCAGGTCGCCGGGCCGGCTGCTCCGTGGTGCGACTTCACGCCCATCCAGCACCTTCAGGTTTTGTTGCTGGCTGTCCCAATAAAGAAGAAAGCCACCACCAGCGAGGCCGGAGCTCTGGGGTTCAACAACAGCCAGCACGGCCTGGGCTGTGACCAGAGCATCGGCTGCGGTGCCACCCTCTTTGAGAACTCGTAGGGCTGCTGAACTGGCCAGCGGATTGGCGCTGACCACAACCGCAGAGCCAGCGGCTGTGGAGATGGGCTTGCGGCCTGGGTCGGAGGATTCCGGGTCATCGCGGCTGACCGGTGCGGCAGCAGCTGCCGCAAGGCTGCCGGCACTCAGCATCAGCAGCAGAGTTCTGAGCAGTGGTGCAGGGCTACGCAAGCGGAGTCGTTGGCTTCGCACACCAGCTTGGTCGCTGCTGAGCGTCTGCGCGGGGCTGTGGTTCAGGGCGTGGGATGGACCAGCTTCTGCAGAAATGACCGCAGCTCAAACGCCTTTGCATCGAGATAGGTGATGTCGTTGATGCGCCAGCTGCCCTTGCTGTTGTTGAGCTCGTAGAGCAGCAGTCGCGGCGTGCCGCTGGATTGGCCACGCAGGCCAACATCCACGGCCACCTCAGCCTGGATACTGTTGCCCTTTTCGGCGCTGCAGCCTGTGACCTTGGCTCCGTAGGTCGCCACCTGGGTGTTGCTGAACACGTCGAAATCGAGAAAGCGTCCATCACGCGCGGGCGTGAGTTGCCTGGCCTCAAGCAGCAACTTGAACAGTGATGGTGTGAAGCGTTGGCGCTGGCTGGAGAACGCTTTGTCGGGGTCTTCGTTGTCATCGAATGGCTTCACATGCCATTGGTAGAGACCATCGATCTGATCGATCACGCCTTTGGGGCAGGGTCGATCGGCGGCCGGAACCGCAACGGCGATCAGGCTGGTGGCCAGAAGAGACAGCATCGGTGCGCTTCGGTTGGCATCAGTCTGGCTGCGACAACCCACCAGGACTGTTGATTGATTAATCCTTGAAAAGTGATCGCCGATTCGTTTCATTTGTCTCCAATCACACCGCATTGCTGATCTGAAGACGGCATGATTTCCTCACGTGGATGGTCAAGCCGACCAAGACGCGGAATCCAAATAACCGGACCAGTTCAATGAGCCGAAGAGGAATTCACCCCCTTTTGATGGGGTTGGACAAGACCAAGCGCAAACCGATCGAGAAGAAACAGGTTGAACTGTCTGGCTATGAGTCAGCGCAGCGCAAGCGTTTCCTCCGTTCTGAAGCCGAAGAGTCTGAGCAGAGCAAGGCAGCCTGAGGCTGGATCGCTCTGACGGATTGCATCAAGAGGGGGGCGACCTAGGCCGCCTCCGTCCTCATGACGTGGGCGCCCCACCAAGAGCGCTTCCCACGATCCATTGATGGCAACGGAATTGAGATCAGGCAACCGTTGATGCCACTGGATAAGAGAAGTTAAGGGGCCGTCATTGGGGTGATGGATCCCTAGATTTTTGGTCACAGGTTGATCGAAACATGATTCGCAGAATCGCAGCGTTATCGCTCTTCGCCGCGTTGAGCGGAGGCGTCATCCCTGTCTCAGCGGAGCCTGTAAAGCAGCTGCTCCAGAGCCTTCCTCCCAGCCTGGGATCCAATGCCGAGCTGATGTTCAGTGCCAATCCACTGGGGCAACTGGCGCTCAACAGCCGCCATCAGAACACCACGCTGGAAGCGCTGCTGGCAAAGATCCGTGCCGATCTCACCAAAGCCGGTTACTGCGAAGAACCGATTCGCACCAATGTCACCCGGGGAACGTTTTCAGCCACCTGGGCACCGCCAAAAGGAACCGTTGTTGATGGCACACAGCAGGGCAAATACGCAGTGCTGGCCACACAGGCCGTGATGCTGGATCCATCTGTGGTCAACCTGAATGTGAGCTTCAGGGAAGTGCTCGGCGGGAATCAGGCCGTGATCACCGAGTGTTATGGCGAATCGTCTGGCAGCTCGAGCGATTCCAATTCGAATAGCAATTCTTCTGAGCCCAAAACACAGTCCAAGCCATCGGCACCGTCCATCAAGATCAAACTGTTCTGAGCCGAAAGATCTGACCTTCCAGCACCCGGCGAGACGGTCTCGCTGCAAGTGCTGGAGATCAGCTGCTAGATCCAGGTGCCTCTGCTCGGAAGACAGTCCGATTCGGTGGGCCATCGGCACAACGCGTAACGCCTGGATCGATTGCAATAGCTGTCAAGAACCCAGTTTCTTCATCTCGCTTTGGATCTCATCCTCGGTGATTGGCTTTGGTCGGTGGTTGTAGGAAATGGCTTGCCAGATCAAGGCCAGCCCCCAGAAAGCAATCGACCAAATTGGCCAGAAATCACCACGACCTGACAGTGCCCAGATCACCACAAGCGTGATGTTGGTAATGGCATAAATCCTGAGCTGCCTCTCTAATCCCCTTCGGTGCTTAAGGCTTGCCAGGGCAGCTTCTCTGAGTTCTTGGTCGTTCATCGATTGGATCACCCATGTATTGACAGCTTTAGCAACGGCCAGATGCCTCCTCGTGATCGAATTTGTCTGCAAACCCCGCAAGCGAGTTGCTGATGTCCAATCTGCAGATAATGGTTTCGATCATTCGAAGCAATCTCTTTAGCGAGACGAGTTCTGGGGCATAGCTTGTTGAGACATTGGCTCGGTCTTTGGTACCGAGATGTCTTTCTTCAGATTGTGCACTGACCAATACGTCACAGCAGCAGTAGCCACGATGAAAAGGGCCACTGCAGCTCGAATCATGTGGTGCGTGATGTCTTCGGGATGCCGGGCCTTTTTTTGATCCATTAACAGCAATCAGTCCCAACATCTTTGGAACGAATTGGTGCTGGATGATGCGATTGCTTGAATTCCTCCTTAATTGCCAGGGCCACTGCCCTCATGGCTTCGCACCTTTTGTTGAGCTGTTCACAACCTTCCCAGCGCCAGCTCCAGCCCATCAATCACTGAGGCCAGGAAGGGCAGATCGAGCGTCTCGATCGTGTCGCTCATCTGGTGATAGTGCGGGTTTCGCATGAACGAGGTGTCTGTCACCATCAGGGCGTTGTAGCCCTGATCCCAGAAGGGGCTGTGGTCGCTGCGGCGTACAGCGGGCACATCGATGCCTGCGCGCGGCACCGGTAGAGCTTTGCTTTTCACGTGTCGCCCCATGGCATGGGTGAGCCTGGAGAGCATCAAGCCAGCGCGGGCATTCGCCACCAAGGCAATGAAATCGCCGCGGTTGCCGTAGAGCCTGTCCATGGCGGGGTGGGGGTAGCTCTGCTGGTCGCTGGTGTAGGCGAGCATTTCCAGACTCACCATCAGCTTGAGCCGTTGCCGATCGGCCTTGAGTTGCTCGGCCAGCACGGTGCTGCCGATCAGGCCCCATTCCTCCAGATCAAAGGCCACCAGCCACACAGGTCGCCGGGGTGGTGTAATGCTCCAGCGCCTGCCCAGTTCCAGCAGGGCAGCAACGGCACTGGCGTTGTCATCGGCGCCGATCGATTGCAGCGGCCCGTCGTAATGGGCGCCCACCAGCAGCGGCCGGCGCCTGGGGTTGCGGCCGGGAAGTTTCAGAATCAGATTCACGCCCTCATGGCTGCCGCGCCTGAAGCTGTGTTCCTCCACATCCCCGAGTGTGGCGAGCTGTTCGCGCAAATAACTGCGCACGGCCATCAGACCCACCGGATCCCAGCTGGTATGGCGAGGAACGGCGATGGCATTCAGGTCCTTTTGACAGGCGGGAGAGAGCAGTGCCATTCCCCCAGTCTGATCTGCTTGCTTGGCCGGCACCCAGGCAGGAAAAGCCTCACCCGACGCCATTTCAATCTCAAGCAGCGCCTTGAGATCTTCCAGGGGGACAACCGTCTGCTGCGGGTGCGGAGATCTCCACTGCAGTCGTTCAAGCAGCTGGCGTGTTCATCGCACAGATACCTCGCAACCAAGCAAATACGACCTACGCGCCATCAGCTGATCACCTGGGGCTAACGCGAAGCCTTTTAACTTCGCAGGATCTAATGAAGATCAAAGGGATGTCCGATCCGACTCAGCCATCGGTCTGGCCGGCCATGCTGCCCACATTTCTGTTCTTCGGCGGACTGGCGTCCGCAGCTCTGCTGACCCAGCTGATCGCTTAGCTGCATCGGCCCATGTGCTGCAAAGCACTGGCTGGAGTGAGGTTCTGTGAATTCTGGGCCGCGTTCCCACGGATCACAGCGAAACTTTCCGGCATGCCGAACTGGGACCAGGTCACCCATGAACCACCGCTGCAGGCCGGCAGGGATGGCTGGCTGGTGAATGGTGATGAGCAGCTGCTGGTGAGGTTCAGCAATGGCCGCTCCACCGCTCATGGTCAGTGGGTGATCCTGAGCACCTATCGCTGGGTGAGGCCTCACCCCCCGGAGCCGCAGAGCCAGAGACGGATGCTGCAGCACAACGCCATCGAGGCCTGGCAGAACATGCAGAAGGTCGGCTGGCGGCGCTGCCGTCCACCGGTGCGCTGAGGCTGTTTTGCAAACGCAAGACGCGTGACAGCGATTTGCCGGGGTTTACTGATCTGCGGGTTGCCATTGAACGGCGAGCCGGTTTGATCCTGGGCAACAGGGCTTTGCCCATGGACCGCGCTCAGAATCTCGCCGGACTTGCCTCCATCGCAGTGGCCAGACAATCCATGGGCGAAGCCAAATGGCAAACCATGGAGAACATGCGCCGGGCTGCCTACATCCATCGCATCGTCGACTGCATGCTCACGGGCCAGGTTGCACGTCTTCCCGATACCTATCGGATCAACCCGGTGTGATCCAGCCATCAGTGCTCAGGCTTCCAGGCTTATCCAATCGGTGGGAGGAGCTGCCACGACCACTGGATCAACCAGGCAATGGCCAGCGAGTGCAGCACGTAAGGGAACTGGTCGCTGAGCTTGGGGAACTGACGCCGGGCTGAACCATCACTGCTGTCTCCAGCCGGGCCTTGGCTCAAGGCAAGGTGGGCGCCCCAGTTCAGCACCAACCAGGCAGAGAGCCACTCCACGAACAGGTATTGATCGAGTCCGAACATCCCCACTGCGCCCTCTGTGATGCAGGGGAACTCTCGCAAAGTTGCGATGACCGGACTTCACCGGGCGTGAACAAGGGGGGATGACAACGCTGCTGCCGTCGTTATGAGGTTGCGGAGCTCTGATCAAGTCAGCTTGACGTTCACAGGCTGCTCACAACAGGAGCCAGCAGCATCGCCAGCCCAGCAGCGCCTAGGGACACCAGCCAGGCCAACAACCGCTTGCGCACGGCGACCGGTCGCGGATCAAGCCCCGTGAGGATCACAACGCTGGCATTGCCGAAAAGCCGAATGGCCACTGTGATCAGGGCCAGAGTTAGCAGCCTTGCTTCCATGCTGATCCGCTGCTTGTGCCCCTGAATGACTTCCTGCCATCTGTAGCCAGGGGAGTGAATCAAGGCTTCGCCATCGCCCTTTGCGCGCTGGCTGAGTTCCGACTAGCCCGGTGCTGAATCGTTCAGCACCGGTCCCACCTAGGCGACCAATCGACCATCAGATTGGACTCACAACCTGGCAACAGCTGCCTGAAAAGCCTTGCATCACCTGAAGCACCAGCACAGGTGAAATGCATCCCCACCACTGAATCATTTGCGGGTGTCCATACGTCCTGGCGCTGTCCCACCAGCGCCCGAACGACCAATCAGCCACCTCTGACTCATTGGACCTCAAAACTGCCACCTCAGCGGGGTCCGTCAATGTGTCGCCGACATCCTTTGACCAATGAATATTGGCCGTTGTTGCTGTTCAATCCCGCTGAGCAGTGCATCAAAACGGGTGACTCTGCTCCTATCCGACCTGCCCGAGAAGGTCCTGAAACCGAACCTTCCAGGACGGCTGTCCCCTCTCCCAAGCGTCATCGAAGGGGCATAGACCGATCAGGTCCCACTCGGAGACAGCCATGACAACTGCAACTCTTCTGGCTGATGAGCGCTACTGGCAAGACCTTGCCGCTGCCCAGATGCGCCTTGAACACCTGGCAAAAGCTGAACGCCTGAACGGACGTCTGGCCATGCTCGGTTTTGTTGCTCTGATCGGCAGCGAAGCCCTGCTCCATCAAGGACTGCTGATGGCGCTGGGTTTTTGATCCGATCTCATCTGCCTGGCTTTGTTTTCGTTCCTCAGCGGCTCTTGATTGTTAGCGATAGCAACGATCGGTGGCGAGAGGTTGCCGGTCGTTAGTTAGTTGATTAAAGAACAATATGACTCAAATACAGACAAGCGCTCATCAGCGGGTGCTTTTTTTTGATCAAATCAAGGCGGTGATGATCGCACTTGTGGTCGTGGTCCATGTCACTCTGCTCTTTCTCCCTGGAGGGGCATTCATGGGATTGAGCTTCGCTGGACGGATTCAGCCAGGCTGGTTGACTGGAGTTGATTTCGCGATTGTAGATCTGTCGAATACTTTTTTTATGTGCATGTTGTTTTTGATATCTGGTTATTTTGTGCCGCGCTCAGTAGCCAAAAAAGGTGTTGCCGATTATCTTAAGGGTCGATTGAGAAGACTTGGAATTCCGTTTTTATTCGGATTGCTGGTAATTAACAACCTGTCTTATTTGGTGAGTCAATGGTTCCAAACGGGCCTTTTGCGTGGAATACCTCTTGCAGACTATCCATTGAATCATCTTGGAGTTTTGTGGTTTCTGGTCGTTCTGTTTAGCTTCGATTTGTTGTATTGCGGCTGGGTGAAGATCTTTGGTGATTGTTTCAGGATTGATGACACCATCCCGCCGCCAGGACTGTTCCCCTGGCTTGTCAGTGCAGGGATCTTGGCTGTCATCGAGGTGTTGATGGCTATGCAAGGTAATTTTTGGTTGAAATTGATGAACTCACCGCTAGATGGCCTTGGTGCCCAGGGACCTCATATTTTTACCTATGCCTTTCTCTTTTTCCTTGGTTGCAAGTCGGCATCTCATCAATGGCTTGAGCGTCTTGATGCCCATTTGGTGGTGAAATGGTTTCGTCTTTCAATCTTTCTATCTTTGCTTTTGCTGGGTCTTTGCGCCGTATTGGCGATGAATGGACATCTCAAAGACGAAGCAATTGGTGTCGCTCGGCTCCTTGCTTTTATGAACACATTTATTGGCTGGGGTGTCATGGGATATTTGCTGCTTTGGTTCCAGCGTCATCAGCAGTCTTGTGGTCAGTGGTTGGCCACTGCAGGAGTGGACAGTTTTGCTGTTTATATCATTCATCCACTTATTGTCGTTGTTGTTATGGGTCTTATTTCGCTAACCGAATGGCCTAATTTTGCTGCTTTGGTTTTGGGTGGTGTCGCATCCGTGCTTGTAAGTTTTGGCTTGAGTCATCAGCTCAGACGAGTGCCTCTCTTAGCCAGGGTGATTTGATTGGGTCTCTCCATCAGGTTCAGTCCAATTCAGGGCATTGAATGTTTCTTGTTTGGTGGTCGCAGGGCTGGCTTTTGTGCGCCTCAGCCAAGCTCCAGGCAGGCCAGCCCGTACACCTCATCCTGCTGCCTAGACGGCATCACGCCGCGGTACATCCGCAGCGTGCGGCCAACGGCCTTGAAACCAAGCTTCTCAAGCAGCGGCGCGGCTAGGGCATTGCCACCCGGTGAATCCATGATCACTAATCCCTGTCTGGCAACGAGCAGATCCATGATCAACAGCTCGGCCAGTTCAGGGGAATCCGCCAGTAAGGGTCCGATGCGCCAGCCCGTTGTGTTTTTCAGCAGGCATGGCCGGATTCGGGCAAAACCATGGCACTCCTGCTGACTGTCAATCAGTGCCGTGACAACACCGGCTGGGTGATGCAGCCAATCAGACAGAAAGTGCGGTCTGGGGTTGAGTTCACGATCAGCGTCATAGATCTGAACCTTGGGTTCAGGGATGTCATCGCCATGAATCAATCTGAGCCCTCTCGGCCGTTCCAGTGATCTGATCTGATGAGGAAGAGAGTCAAGCTCAAGCTGCCAACGCGTCGTTGTGGAAGCCGGTTGAAACCCCCAGTTTGAGTAATCATCAATCCTGTTTTCTGCTGCTTCGAGACCAACGCAGCTCACGTCATGGAGGTGGTCAAGTGCTTCTCGCCAGAGCCTCACTCCGTAGCCTCGGCCTCTCTGATCGGGGCGCACGATGTAGAGCCCGATAAAACCGTAGGCATGGTTGTAGCGGATGCCTGCGATGCATCCGACCGGATCTTCACCCAGGCATCCGGTCCAAATGCCCTGACGGTCGGTCTGGCGGTAAATCCCGATATCTCCCGCCCCGGGGGCAAATCCTTCACTTCGCGCCCAGTCGTTGATCACCGGAATGTCAACGGGTTGGACCGGGCGAATCGTGAATTCAGGGTTCATAGCCTCAGCCTGAACCGACCACCCTGGTGCTGCAAGCAGGCTTCATGGCTGCTTCAGATTGTCGCAAATGATCAACGATTCATGGTTGATTGATTCCTCGGATCTGTCTGTCGTTGGTGATTGATTTGGCCTGTCTTTTGGCGATCGAAACACAGTGTGAGCGTCCAGATTCGAAACGCAGAAGCAGTGACCTGGTGCAGGGTCCCAGTTCACCACTTCAGTTTGATTTGGCCTCCGTTCGGGCCGTCAAAGGTGATGCTGCCTGATTTATTGCGTGGCTCGTAATAAGGCCCCCAATTCACAGGTCTGTGGCCCGTCCACCAGGGACCATTGCGAACGCAACGACCTTGGCCGGCGTAGTGATAGCCAATCGCACAAACGAAATGGTCTTTCCGATGTTTTGGCTTGCAATAACCAGAACCCAGCATCGGTCCTGTCTGAACCCAGTGAGCGCCAGGTCCACAGTTTTGTGCGGCCTGGGCTGGCATCACGCCAACAGTGAATCCCTGGGCAATGGCAAACAAGGCGATGGCAGGTGATCTCAGTGAAAGCATTTGGATGACCCAGGTTTCCACAGATTGAACATGGCAACAGGGTTTGTCAGCTGTTCTGCTGGATGTTCAGAGCTGTTAACTCCAGTCCCGGGAGATGCTGCGGAAGAGCTGCAGTCAGCGATCCATCCCGACTGGCGGTCACCGGCGCAGATCAGTTCTGTTTGTCCAGGCATTGCAGCTGCAGCATCGATGATCACGTCAGGACAAGCATCGATGACAGATGGCTGAAAAATAATTTTAATCCAACCAATAGATTGATCGCAATTGCGTATCAAGAAGTGAGTTGGCTTTTTGGCTTTTGGCTAAAATCATCAAAAGATTGAATTCAAATGCTGAGCATTCTGCCTTCCTATTATCTTGTTTTTCTTGGATTGGGCCTTGCCTCTGTGGTTGTTGTTTTATTCACGGCTTTCAGCGAGACCTCAAAGCATGAAATGAGCCGCCGCCGTCGGTAGGGGGACTGGGGGTTCGCTGTCGTCGCCTTGGCGATTTGCTTGTTGTCTGAAGTCCTTGTCAGTTCGCTCGGGACCGCTGCTGTTACTGCCTGCTGGGTGAATAATCTTATTTATTGTGGTCTGTGAAGTGTTTGACAAGAAGCGACTTTGAAAATTGTCGGAAGCTACCCGATCTGAATTGAATTGCCGCCCAATGCTGCATTAAAAGTGTCGGAAGTGTCGGGCAATACTTGATTTATGAGCAGTGCTATAGCATTTATCTAGTGATTATTAATCTTATGCAAAACCAAATTGAAAGCAGTGCAATTGAGGAGCTGCCGGCTGAGTCTGTCAGTGTGGTGAGCCCTGCTGCATTGATCCTGCTGGGATTGATTGCCGTTGCCGGGCTGTGGAGTTTTTCGTTGCTTCTGGAATATCTGATGCCTGATTGATGTCTGCCAGGTTTCAGTTGCCACCTTCGCCAAAATTATACGAAGGTGTGGTGTCTTGTCTCTTTATTTTTATGCCTTCAATATTCTGATTGGAAATTGATTTTAATTCAGTATCTGTGAAATCAAACCCCATAGTGCTGGCGATGGAGGCGATCTCGTTTGCAGTCGCGAAGCTTGAAACCTTGTCGTACAGAGTCTTGTCGGCTCGCATGGCAACTAAAAATCTTTTTAATTCTTCCATCGACATATGTTGCTGGCAGATTGGATAAATGTACTCGGTTTTATCGTTTTGATTGATCAGATGATTGCCATGGAAACCCTCAATGGCACATCTGTTGGATGTCTTGGCAGTGATGTCTTCAATCCCCTGGAGGGGCATCGTCCTCAGGCGATCTCTGGAACAGGAAAGCTTTGACCGATGGCTCGACGACCGAGCCTCGTCTTGTCGCCAACGATCCATTGCGCAAAGGTGTTGCTGTTCGGTCCCGGCCAGTAGAGGTAGGTCTCGGTGAAGGGGTAGTTGTACGGGGAGGATTCAATCTTCTCCGCGATGCTGATTGCCTCATCCCCAACCCATTGCTCGATGAATCGTGATGGACCGTTGCCAACACCTTGGTAGGGAGACAGAAGGTTCTTGTGCAGATGCCCCCAGCAGGAATCGTTCTGGCGCGCGAATTGCCAGACTTCCCAGCGATCACAAGTTTCATGATCGCTGGCTTCAACGTCGCGAATCACCAGCAGCCAAAAATGATCTGCAATCCATCCAGGCAGACCTGGAATTTTGGCGGCCCTGAGCTCAACCTTCAGCATGGGTTGATCAAAGCAAAGATCGAGGTTTACAGATCGTTGGCCTGCTGCTTCTGCTTCCTGAGTTGAGCTTTCTTGATCTTCTCCTGCACTTCGTAATTGGTTGTGCGCGTGAAGGAATAAAAGAGAACCACAACAATCGCTGCCAGCCCGAGGCCGAGCGCCACCAGATAATACGGAGGGATCAGGCTCAGCAAGGTTGACTCAAGAATTGCGAAACTCTAGCTGCCTCGAGAGGCTTCAACGGCACTTGCTCTGAACTCAACCTGTATGGCTCAAGCCGCCTGCTCGTTGTTCAGCATTAATTCGATGGAACACTCGTCGTTGAACAGATGCAGTGCTCCATCGCGCCTGATGTACTCATAATCCTCTGGCTCACCACTCACGTCTTCCGACTTCAGAACCTGCTCCAGCTCGTCAAGAGATAAGTCTTTCCAGTGGAGTTTTTCTGGGCTCACTGATGGTTTGCTTGGAGCAGCACTTTAAGGGATGGGCCATGGGGTCGCTTCGCTTGGCCTTAACAGCAGAAAAGGCAGGGCTGATTAGCAACCCTGCCTTGCATCGACTAAGTGGTGATTGGCTTTGTTAGCCCGATCACTCTTCGCCTTCTTCCTCACCGCCCACAGGAATCAGGCGGATCGCCTTTTTACCCAGCTTGATCTCGAACTCATCGCCAGGAGCAAGATCCAGCATGGCTGTGTAGGCCTTGCCAACCAGGAGATTGCCGTTGCCTTGCACTTTGGCGGTGTAGCTCAGTTTGCGACCACCTTTGCCCATGCCGGCAGAACCGCCACCGAGTTCGATTCCTTTGGCATTCAGCAGTGCCTCGTAGAAGGCAGTGAAGTTCACACGGTCAGAGCCGTCTTTCTTCTTGGAGACATACCCACAGGCAGTTGCCAAATCAGTTTTAGAGACATCTCCTAGTTCTTTGACCTTGGCAAGCAGATCGGCACCAGTGAGCATTTCAGGTAGAAGAATTCGTCATTCATATTTATACCCTGCCGCCCATGAATAACAAGTCTTGAGCTCGTCGGGCTCTCAACCTTTCGTGGATCTCATCGGTTGCGGATGTAGCAGATGAACTCGCAGAGTCCTGCCTCATGCTGGTAAGGAATTGGCCTTTTCGATGCAAGCGTCCCTCTCAGTGAGCTTCTCCCCAGCTCTCTGCAATGTTGCAATCTGCCTCCAGGGGAATGTCACCCAGGTATTGCTTCTGAAGCTTTTCTGAGGTCATCGAGGCCAAGGCCACGGCTTTCACCTCGTCCACCAGATCCCTTGGAACCTCGAGAAGAATCTCATCGTGAATCAGGCCAACGATGTGAACACCTGCGAAGCGATCCAGTGCTGGCCAGAGGTCACCAAGGGCAGCGGCGAGCAGATCACGACCAGAACCCTGAACAGGGAAATTGATCCCGTTGGTGCGTCCCAGCGGTTGCATCGCTCTGATGCCATCCGGGCCTGCCTGCTGACTGCGGAATGTCATCCGTCTCCCCGCAATGCTGCGCACTTCGGTGACGCTTCTGTTGGAGAACCTGTCCATCTCCAGGCTCATTTGTGGGTGCAGGCGATGCCAGGCGTCGTAGACCTTCTGGGCTTCAGTCTCCGTGACCTGCTCACCGCGAGCACGGGAGAGCAATTTGCGAACACCCGAGAGCCCACAGCCGTAGGCCAGGGCGAAATTGGCACGTTTGCCGATCGTCGAGCGTTCCGGATCCGCTTTGGTGATCTCGCGTCCGCAGGCCTGACTGGCGATGTAGGCATGCGGGTCAATGCCATCCAGCAGGATCCTGCGCTGACCATCGTCGTTGTAAAGCTGCGGGCTGGCCTGGAGCCGGATCTCAATCGATGACCAGTCGAGGTCCATCAGCACGCTGTCGGGATTGCCGGTGCCCAGGGCTTTTTTGCGATCGCCAGTGATGCCCTGGAAATTGAACCCGCATTGCCCAAGCTTCACGGCCTTGGGTTCGCCTTGTCTTTGGCCTGTTTTGAACCGCTCGGTATCGGAGGGAACCTGACTGCTGGTTTCGCGGATCAGAGCGCTTGTGCTCATGCGGCCGGTGCTGGCACCAATGATCCGGTAGTGGGGGCGGACGCGGCCATCCGTGAGCTGGGCTTCCTCGAGCAGCCAGTTCACCTCTTTCAGCTCCTGATCCAGCGCCTTCAGCTGGAGCAACGTCTCGATGACGGGATCGGGACGGTAGGTGTTCAGAGTCCGGTCTTTGGTGTTTTCAACGGGCTCTCCCAGGTGAACACTCAGAGCCTCCTGAAGTTTGTCCGGGCTTCTGTAATTCTCAATTCCGAGCGTCTTCTGCACCTCAGCCGCCAAGCGTTGCCGTTCGCTGAGAGCACGTGTTCTGGAGTCGCGTGCTGCTTCGATATCAACCGCCAGCCCTCGCACCTGACCATCGGCGCAGGCACTGATCATTGAGCAATCGAGCCGATGCACTGCGACCTGTTGCGTGGCCACCAGCTGTTGATGGAGTTCACGCCCCAAAGGCAGCACGATTTCGGCATCCAGAGCCGCATAGCGCAGCTGGCTGGCGCTGAGGGCATTCCCCCAGTCGCTGGTCTGTTCGCTCTTGTCGAGCTCACGCTTCAGGTAGTGCGCAGATGCGGCGGCCAGGCTGTTGCTCGGTAAGTCGCCGATGATCTGACAGGCCAGCATCGTGTCCCACCACTGGCACAGCGGCCTGATCCCAGCAGCGATCAGAAAGGTGGCTTCAAACAGAAGGTTGTGGCCCACCAGCCTGCGCTCCGGGTTGCGCGCCAGCCTGCGCAGCCAGTCGATGGCGGCTTGGCCGATCACCGCCACATCGACCACCAGCGTGCTGTTGCTGTCAGCCGTCGTGAGCTGAGCCAGACGGATTTCGCCACCCAGAGACGGGCTGAGGCTGGCTTTATGACGCCACAGATCAGTGCGGCGGTTGAACGTTTCCAGATCAAACCCAATGGACAGTGCCATCGAATCAGGATCGGGTAGATCAACCGCGTTACCGATGTATTCGATTCCGGTGGGAGCCCTCCCGCAGAAAGGCACCGGGCAAGCCGGTTGGATGGCTTCGCTTCCTGGGAATAGCAGTTGCTGATCGAACAACGGCTTTGACTTGCTCCAGGCAGTCTCGGCGGTTTCAGGCGATTGCGGCGTGCCTGACCACGCTGGTTGCCTCGATCGGGCTCAGTTCCTGACCGGGCAGGCGCAGGCGTCCATCTGCAGCTCGCGGGTCACAGCTGCCACGCCATCCATGTCGCGGAAGGCGCGATACATGGCCAGCTGCTTGTTCAGGTCCTGGCAACGGTTGCTGTTGGCTTTCATGAGCCCAACTCCAACGGTGGTGATGTCGTCATGCTGGCCAGCCGAAATCCCTGCGTCGGTGACAACGGCTACCGAGACCCGATCGATGTGTTGCTCAGCTGTGATGGGCAGCTGTGATGCGGGTCAGTCAGATGAAAAAAACCTGTGAATCTGCTCTCACCCAACCCGCCTGGAAAGATCCTGAAACCGTACCTCTGAGGTCGGCTGTCCCCTCTGCTCCCTGCAGTGCGACAGGCATAGAACGAAAAGGTCCTTCCCGGAGACACCCATGACAGCAGTTCTGCTTCAGTGCGCCTGCCCCGGCTGTACCTGCGCCGTTGAGGAATCCACCGCCATGCGGCGTGGCAATCAGCTCTTCTGCTCGCAAGCCTGCGCCAATGGTCATACCAACAGGGAGCCATGCCATGACCATGAGCCCTGTGGTTGCAACTGTGCCGGTTGATCTCCTTGATGTACGTCTGCGTCAACAACACTTGCACCTGAATCCATGACTGACACCACCCAACGCCGCTTCGGCTTCGTCAACTTCGCTGAAACATGGAATGGCCGTCTTGCCATGCTTGGCTTCGTGATTGGCCTTGGCACCGAACTGCTCACCGGCCAGGGCATCCTCAATCAGCTCGGATTCTGAGCCTGACTGGCCTGGGCAAAGGTTGGCTTATCACGCCCCAGGCCTGACCGTGTGTTCGGCCCGGGGCGGATTTCACTGTCACGATCGAGCCCAGGAATGGCGATCGTTGGATTCAGCCAATCAACGTCTCACTCAAGTGAGGCTTTTGCCGTCTCTGCACCATGACCAACCATCGCTTGTCGGTTGAGCAGAAATTCAATCTCGAATCTGCGTTTCGCGAGATTGATGCCTGTGAGGACATTGAGCAGTTGCGTCAGCTCACCAAACAGATCATCACGGCGCAGGAAAACGAGAAGGCTTTTGCCCGCGAAGCGATTGTGCAGATCAGACGCGAGGCTGAAGCCAGCGCCGCTCGCCGTTTTGGGTTCGCTTAGAGCAGGAGTCAACTGATGTCACCAGTTCAAACGACGAACCGCTACCTGGTGCGCTACCGGGATCTCAGCGGAGCCACGCTCGAAGGTTGCGTCTATGCCTCTGATGCGATGGAGGCCAGGGATCTGGCCCGTGAATTCACTGCCGAACTGCGGCAACGCCCGAACCTGATCAGCGCGATTCTCAGAATTGCCTGACGACAACGTCTGTAGGGATTCGTTCAGGCTTGATGGCGCTGTTGAAGCACCTGGACCTCCTGGTTCAGCTGCGCGTTGAGCTTCTCGAGGTGGCAGACCTCGTGCTCGAGCATCTGCATGTACTTGGCGATTGAGGGGTCCGTGCCGCGCAGACTTTTGCGTGCCTGCTTCTGCAGCTCTGGGTCAACGTTCATTCAATCAGCGTGATTGGCTGTGAACCCTACGGAGCATCGCCATGCTGATGCGGGCTGTGAAATCAGGCTGGAGTTGGCTTAGATGGGAGATCTTTTTCAGCTTGGTGTGACCTTCGGGAGATTTCTGGCGTTGTTCGCCCTGGGCCTCATCGCCGCTGTCTGGCTGCAGTGGTCATGGCTCTACTGGCTGCTTGCTGCGGCTGCACTCTGGGCGCTGTACAAGCTGGTCCGAGCCTGAAGCTGGGCATCGGTGTTTGGTGGAGCCAGCGCACAGCAAAGCCCCGCGTTGAGCGGGGCTTTGGGTTGTTGTGAGTGGATCAGGCTTCGAGCTTGGCGGGCTTGGCGTCACCTTCTCTGAGCTCGGCGTCGATGATCATCACGGCAGCAGGGTTGCCTACGGCGAACTTGACGCGACCCAGCAGATAAGCGGCTTCGTGCTCAGAAAGGCGCTGATCATCAACGATGGGATCAAGGAACACCGAGGTGCGGCGGTCGAGATCCTGTTCAGCGGTGCCGTAGAGCTGCAGAACGGAAGCGGTGACATCAGCTTCCATGCGGAAGACATTGGCGATCACCTGCTCGACATCAGGCCATTGCTGACGAGGCGGTTCAACGGTGTCGAGAACAGGCCGTTGACCTCTGGAGATCAGGTAATCGGCGAACTTGGCAGCGTGTTGCTCTTCCTGTTTGGCCTCATCGCGGAGATGCTCGGCAAAGCCGACCAGCTCGCGTTCAGCAAACCAGATGGCAGCAGCGAAATAGGCAGCAGCGGACTGACGCTCAAGGTTGAGGTGAGCCTGCATGAGATCGAGCATCTCGGCGGACATGGGCTCGGCCATGGCCCGGCCTGCAGGACCGACGGGAATCGTGATGGCGGCTTGAGCGGTAGCTGAATTTGTCATGTCGAACCTCTTGGAGGGATGAATCAGTTCTACATCACAAAAGAGCGAAAGATAAGGGTAAAAACCGAACATTAAGGGATCAAAATATGCTTTTGAGAATCACATTCAGTAGTCGTAAATATGCACTTGAGAATCACAGTCAGGAGTGCAAATCTGCTGATGAGAATCAGTTTCGTTTGTGTGCCCAGTTCGCTCTGCGCTGCCCGCCAGGCGGCTTTTATGGTTAATGTTGCGCAATGTTAAGGGCGTTTCGCTTGCCCTTCCGTCTCACTGCCGCATTCATGACCTACCCCTTCGGCGCTGCCAGAACCGAGTTGGAGAAAGCCTTTGCGCTTCCTTCCGTGCCGCCGGCTGCTGAGCTTGAGCCGGCCTCCCGCGTCCGCGAGCTCAGCGAGTCCGACCGGGCAGTGGCTCTGTTTGAGCATCCCGATCACTGATCTGACCGTTCAATGGACTGCGGCCTGCTCGACCAGCTCACCTCTGAGGACATCGATCGCGTGATCGAAATGGCCTGGGAAGATCGCACCACGTTCGAAGCCATCGAATTCCAGTTCGGCCTGTCTGAAGCTGCAGTGATCGCTCTGATGCGTTCTCAGCTCAAGTCAGGCTCTTTTCGCGCCTGGCGCAAGCGAGTGACTGGCCGGCGTACCAAGCACGGCAGCACCAGCTCGTCCGATCGTTTCCGAGCGGCTTGCCACAAGTGAGATGACAACGTCCCGATCCCACTCCAGGCCAAGCGTCTTGATCACTGGAGCGTCCAGTGGCATTGGCCTGGCGACAGCTCACCGGTTGCTCGACCGTGGTTGGCGAGTTTTCGCTGCTGCGCGTCGGCTTGAGGCGATGGAGTCCTTGCGCTGTCGCGGCGCTGAGGTGTTGCCGCTTGATCTCGCTGATCAGGCGTCCTGCCGGCAGCTGGCCGACGCTGTCAGCGGCCAGGTTGGTGCTTTGGATGCCTTGGTGAACAACGCCGGTTATGGGGAGACGGGTCCGGTGGAGACCATGCCGATCGAGCGTGCCCGAGCGATGTTTGAAGTGAATGTGTTTGGGTTGATCGGTCTCACTCAGATGCTGCTGCCGCCCATGCGTGAACGGCGTCGCGGCCGCATCGTGAATCTGTCATCGATTGCCGGCCGTTTTGTCACTCCCGGTGCTGGCTGGTATGGCGCCAGTAAGCATGCGCTGGAGGGCATCAGTGATGCTCTGCGTCTGGAGCTGCATCGCTTCGGGGTGCAGGTGGTGCTGGTGGAACCTGGGTTGATCCGCACCGGCTTCGAAGCGGTGAGTGAGGCTTCCTTGCAGCAGCAGTCGACCGATCCGGTGTGGGGGGCGATGATGCGTCGTGTTGCAGCCAGCTGGGCTGAGGGTTTTCGCCGAGGTTCATCGCCGGAGCTAGTGGCCAGCACCATCGTCTCGGCTCTGGAGACGTCCAGTCCCAAACCTCGCTACCGCTGCGGCAGCGAGTCGGAAGTGCTGGTGTTGCAGCGGTTCATCCCCACCCAGCTGTGGGATGCACTGGTGCGCCAGCGCATGATCGGTTAGCGGCATCCAGGCTCTGCAGCGCCTGCCACTGAGGGATCAAGGCGCGTGGAATGGGTCTGGGTTGATAGTCTCGTGGGTCAACCGGGCCATGGCGTAACACCGCATTCACCACGGTTGCAGCCTGGTCACCCCGAACGATGGCGGCATGCGGAATTCTTGGCGGAATGCGGACCCAGGTTCGATCCTTTTGCTTCAAGCGAATGAACTGAAACTGGCGATTCTGAAGAATCACCAGATCCAGGCTGCCGCTCAGAACCATCAACTGGTCGGTTTGGTGGCGATGACAGAACAACTCGGCGTGTCGGTTGGGCGTCACGTCCGCGACCAGCGTTTCATGGCTGATGAGGGGATCACTGAAAAAGGCGATTCCTGTGTCTAGACCAGCGTATCGAATGATTTCAATTGATTGTTGATTCGCCATGATATTTGCATTGATTCTGCATATCATCGCGACTCAATCATTGGGGCTGATGTGTGCATGAATACCCATTCAGCCTGTTGTCAGCGATTGGTCATTCGCTGATTGAGCGTTTCAAACAATGGCTGGTTCCAGCATCGATGGTGACATCAGCTTGAAGCCGGAATCCTTGATCTTTTGGTTCGAAACACGGGCATTCATGCTGCGTTCGCTCGCTGAGCTGGAGTGGCTCCAGAGCACGGGAGGCAGGCCATCTTGATCGCAGATCAGAGTGGAGAGTTCCCGGCGACTCAGCTGCATGTCGTCGACCAGGTTGTAGATGCCTGTCAGTTTCTGTTCGCTTGCGAACTGCACACCTCTGGCGATGTCGACAAGACTGCTCCAGGCATTAATGGCATTGCCGTTCTTGGGCACCTGCTGGCCCGCGGCTTCGCGAATCATGCCCACCATGTCGCGGCCGGGTCCATAGATCCCGCCCAGCCTCAGCACACAGATCGAGGTATCAGGGCGGTCAATGTCGAGCATCAGTTCCTCCGCTGCCGCGAGCATGCTGTTCACCGGAGAGCTGGAGTCCACCGCTGAGTGCTCCCACACCTCTTCTCCCTGCCGGTCTCCGTAGACACTGACGCTGCTGATGTAGGTGATGTGCAGGGGTTGTGTGCTGGTTCTGCGCCGCAGTGCGCCAGCCAGGTTGCGCATGCCGCGGGCGAAAACATCGCTGTAGCCATCGTTCTGTCTGGTGGGTGCCACGCTGATCAGCAGGCCCTGCAGATCGGCAAGGAAGGAAAGGTCCGGATCGGGGTCAGTGATGTCGAGCTGGCGCACGTCATCCATCAGTCGCCGCAATTCGCGCACGTTCTCTACTGAGCGTGTAGTGGCAGTCACGGGCTGTCCGGCCCTTTTCATGCGCATGGCCACGGCGGTGCCAACGTATCCGCTGCCGATTACTCCGTATCCGTTGGCCATGTTTGCTGTTCATGTCAACCCCTTTTAACGGATCTTGACCTGTCACTGTTGCAGCGACGCCGACCGTTTGGCCGTTCTGTTTGTGCGGGCTTGCTGATGATGCGCCATCCATGATTGGCTGCCCTGATTGCGATGTGCAGTCCATGGACGATGAGAACCTGATGCAGCTTGAGCGTCTGCGTACCGTTCTGGAGGTGGCCAGGCGCAACGGTAATCAGCTGTTTATCGACAACATCGAACGTGAGATCGCAGCCCTAGAACGCGGTGATTGCTCTCCCATCGTTGAGGAGTACCTCACTGAGGAGGAACGTTCTTGAGGCTCGGCTGTGCCCCATCAGATCTGCCGGCGGCGCTGTGCAGAAGTGCCGCCACGCTGGTGCTGTTGGCGCATCCCTGCTCTGCGGGTCTCGACAGCTACACCGAGCTTGACCGGGTCAATGGCTGGTTGCTTGAGCGCAAGCAGGGAGCAGATGGTGCGATGAGCTGTCGGGCGTTTCTGCCCTCAGGCGCGTCGTGGTTCAGCGCCAACATTCATCTCGATGCCGCTGGCGAGCTTGTGGTGCCGGCAGGTCGCAACTTCGAAGCAGAGCAACAGGAGCTCGAAGATGTGCGTGAGGCGTTGGAACGCTGCAGATCTGATGTTCTCTATCTGCCCTTCTGAAGGCTGCTGGTCAGCGGCGATCAAACGTTGCGGACCGGTACAACGGTCATCCCCACAGGAGCCAGGGCGATCAGGGCCAGCTTCATGTGCTGAATTCCGAAGGGGATGCCCACGATGGTCACGAAGCAGGCCAGGGCGGAGCTCAGATGGCCGATCGCCAGCCACCATCCCGCCACCAGAAACCAGAGCACGTTGCCGATCAAGCCCAGAGATCCGGTGCCCAGATCATCGCGGCCCCGCAGATCCCTGCGGTTCACGGCTTCCTGTCCGAAGGGCCAGAGCGAAAAACGCCCGATCACAAAACAGGAACGAGCCCAGGGCAGCCCTACCACCGTGATGGCGCAGATCAGTCCGGCCAGCCACCAGCCCAGAGCCATCATCAGACCGCCGAGCACCACCCAGAGGATGTTGAGCAGGGAACTCAGCATGGGGCTCGCCTCCAGAAACGCGATCTCTGCACACAATGACCCGCTTTCACGCATCCGCTGAGGATCGTGTTCAATTGCACCAGTTCATCAGTAGCGATGACCCCATCACCGGTGCAGCAGTTTCTTGAGCACCTTGGCCGTGATCCGGTCCTGCAGGTGAGGGTTCAGGCGGCTGTCACAGCGGATGAAGTGGCGCAGCTGGCCCAGGAGCTGGGTTATGCCGTGTCTGGCAGCGATCTGCTGATGTTGTCCGGCAGCAGCACGGCGGGGGTGCGCGTCACACGCGTTGATCACCCCGGTGAATATCCCGGCCGTTACTACTGAGTTCGGCTTTTTCACTCAGGCGCATTGGTCACAGACATCAGCGCATCCGTCTGGCAGCCTCCCTGAAGTCTGAGAGTTCAAGTGGCAGCCCGATTTCTCAACAACGTTCGTGTCCGCTGCAAAGAAGGCTGCGAAGACAACTTCATCGCCGTAACGAAGCAATGGGTCAATCCCGAAGGGATGCTGGATGCCTACTGGGCCAAGACAGGTGAACGCTCCCATTGCTTTGTCGGCCTCTGGGAGAGCGAAGAGAAACTCGTTGCTGCAAGGCCTCAGATGATTGAGCATCTCAATGCAGTCCGCGACCTCTTTGAGGAGCTCTCACCAGAGCTTGGAGTCACTGACCCTGTCTCCGGTCCGGTCATTACCCACAAGCCTTGAAGCCGACGCACGAACAGAGATGGAATCCGCTGATTGGTCTTGTCGTCAGTGGCGCGATTGCCTCTCTGCTGATTGCGACGCTTGGCCCCAATCCTCTGCTGGTGGCTTATTTGTTGTTTGCGGGAATGGTCTGGCTGCTGTTGGCGACGGGAGTGCTGGATCAGTAATGACCCTGTTCGAAGGCTTCAGGGAAATCCTGCGGATTGCGATCACTGCTGCGCTGCTGCCGGTACAGCTCCATCAGATGCTCAGAGGCTCGAATCGTGATCACGGCTCCGTTGTGTGCGGTGAATTTCAGACACACTCCTCCCTCAGACTCCAAAACACACCGGGCAGTTGTGGTGTCTGGATCGATCGAGGCATCCAGCTCCGCTTTTGTAATGCGTTCCACCTCAATCTGATGCTGGGAGCAGTAGTTCGCGAGAGCCGTCAGCTCGGCTAGGCCATTGATTCGGTGGCTCTGCTGATAAGGCTGCAGATTGAAACGCATGCGCTGGCTGATTCGTTAAGTCATTCAGATGATCCGCAAAACTGCTCGAATCTGCGTCAACGTGGACTCACCCGACGCTGCATTCCGCAATACGCCGTCGGGTTCGTCACGTGCGAACGCCCACCTCTGAACGGTCGCGAAGTGATCATGGCGAGCCGGCTGGCACCGTTGCTGCATCACATGCACCGCATCGCCTGACAAATGCACTGAGTGCATCAGTCCAAGACGTAATTCATCGGGTCGTCGCCATTGAAACTGCTGCATGGGGTCTGTGCCCGGCCGCCAGGGAGCATCGTTTCGGAAATCAAACCATCCTTGAACCCCTGGCAAAGTTCAGCCGGTGGTCTGCTGTCCACCCAGTCTTGGAAATCAAAATCACTCCATGCCAGGAGTTGCGCGATCAATAGAAGGTCCTGCATCACAACCCCGGTTCATCTTCAGTGCTAGCTCGGTGAGCATGTTGATGGCTTGTGGTGGTAAGCGGCTTGCACTGCGCATGGCTCAGGACTTTTCGTTCTGCCGCTGTTTTGCGTATTGCTGTCCGGGCCAGAACAGTAGTTTGAAGTTTGGATAAATCGATAGGATCCCAAGAGTGATGATCAGCGACTGCACCCCCACAAAGGGGAACACCTCATATCCCGGCATCAGGCTGCTCACAACAGCGATGTAGAGCCAGTTTTTCTTTAAGCGTGGTCCCAGATCTCGCCATCGTCTCCAGGTGATCGGCAGGAATAGAAAGATGTTCAAAATTTCACCAAGCAACCACACTCTGACGGCGTGATCTGTGGTCCATTGTGAGATTGCTGCTGATAACTCTTCGTAAGAGCTGCTGAAATAACCTCTAAAAACAAAGGCAAGAGCAACGAAGAAAATCAGGCCTGCAATCAGCGACCTGAAGATGGCGCTACCCCAGTAATCAATGCGACCCATCTCTCCTTCGAAAGAGAAGAAAGAAGGCTTCTCATGCGTCATATCAATGAGACTTCAGATGAATGAACGCTACCTGAATCAACGCTGACAAGCCCACTGCTGCCTTGCTTGCTGCTTGTTTCTGCGTTGTCGCTCAGGCAGATGTTGCCTGAATCGGCAGAGGCTGTCTGGAGAAGACCGGTATTGAAGCGGTGATTGATGTCTTCTCCCGAGCCACGCTGTCGTTGGACTTCATGGATCTGCATCTCGTCTGGAGTACTGAGAGACAAAGCGCCTATCAGTGTGATGGCGGCGCCGAGTAGGCCTGACTGGAAAGACATGGAACAGTTTGCGGTGGAGGGAACTCCGTTGCCATCACCATCCGCGATTACACAGGTTCACTCGTTGACCTGAGGCAGCCAGACCTGTGATGTTGCTCACAGCTGAGCAGTGTTCACTGGTCTCCATGGATAGAGGTCAATCGTTGTGCGCCATCTCTGATCCTCCCAAGGGCCGCCCACCCGTGGCGAGTTTGTACATTTCCTCGTGAATATCCTCAGACTCTTTTGCAAACCAATTCGCGTCATGAGTGGTTGGCATTGCCTTAGGCCCAAGGTCTAAAACTTGATACTCAAGAGTCATGAAATCGAGACCACTCTTGTAACCAAGATCGACAAGAATTTTACCACTTTTGAATGGTAAGTTGATTCTGGCTCTTTCTTGATTTAAAGAGACTTGGACTATTTTGGATGATATCGAATGATCCCCGCTGATATCTTTCATTCTGATGAAGAGTGCAGATTCAAAGTCCCTTTGGATCATTGACTTGCTTTCATCTCTGATCTTCCAATTGCAGATCAGCTGATCGGTATGGACGTTGACTGCAAAAAAGGATGCGTGTGAATTGCTCTGCTGATTGGGCTGTTTGCTTTTGCTGGAAAATCCAAGTATGGATAACAACCATCTCATATTCTTGATTTTAAGCTTATTTAAGCACTTTATATGTTGAAGTCGGCCTGGATTTCTGACACACACGATACTTAATGCCTGCATGCAGGCTCGGCATGATTGAATCTCACGTGCCATGCCATGAGATCAGTTCATTCAAACGGGCATGAGCCGTCAGGAACTTGAATCCCGATAAGCCACATCGCTGATGCCAAGGGCTTACTGCGGCTCACTGGTTTGTGATTAATGCATGATTTCGTGGAAGCCGGAGGAATAGGGATAGTCAAAGCCTTTGTCTAGTTCCCGCACTAGTTCTTCGGCTTTGTATAAATCACCACAAAATTGACATTGCCCGTCTGGATCGCAAACAACAAAGCCCTCGTGATGTTTGTGCAAGGCAGTTCCCCTGGCAGTTCTGGCAAGAAGTGTCTGGACATCCATGGAGTTGGAGCGGGTTGCCTGTTTGTCATGGCATTGGCGAATCAAGCCGTGTCGTAACGATTCCTACCGGAACGAAAATTCAGTTGTAGGACTCATCGCGGTATTCGTGACGGCAGATCGCGTGCTGATTTTTAGATCAAAATGAAGTTCAGCCTTGGCGAAGATCAGATGGCATCGATTGTTGGCGCTCAATGCGCCTCAAGCCAGGGCTAAGGCGTTCTTGTTTTCGTCTTGCACGCTTGTTTCCACAACTGGTGGGAACAACATGAACACCAGACAGGTGAGAATTTCATCGAGACCGTCGTCATCCAGGGCTTGCCGCGAAGATTGTCCGGAGATCGAAAGCCAGGCCAGGAGCGTTGCTCCATCGCTGTGATCCACTTTGGTCATGTCGCCCTGATCGTTGTCGATCGTTTCCATGCCATGACGGTCCTCCAGGATTGCTACCACTCTCTCCAGTAGATGCTGGCGGTTGAGACCCTCCTCCGCCTCTATTTCCACAAAGAGGTCTGCACCCTCGGTTTCAAAGCGAACGTTATAGAGCTTCGCTGCCATTCGTCGCTCCTTGAAGGATCCCTATGCAGGGTGTGCATGCAGTATCGGTAGGTCCGGCCTTTACGGCAACGGCAGTCGGTGTTCAGCTCAATGTCAGTTCCAGAAAAGCGTCGTCCACCTCAACCATTTCGCTCTCGTCCTCATGGCTGCTGCAGCGGTAGAGCAGGTTGATGATGCGCCCTATCTCCAGGTTGCGATCACCCACCTCTTGCCAGAGCCTGCGTGTCAATTCCTGATCGGCCAGAACAAATTGAGCTTCGACCAATTCACGGGCAATGCAGAAGTAGGTCTGACGGTCATTGCGAGCACGGCATTCCTCTCCTGCCAGCACGGTTTCATTCAGCAGCTTCTGGTCACTGAGCAGTTTCTGGGAGACCTGTTCTTCGCTCAGGCCTGAGGGAATGGCATCAACCTGTTGGTCTTTCATGCTTGTCTTTCTCTTCGCTCATTCTTCAGTCTGATTGCCTTGCTGGGCGCGAGAATCGGTGTTCCTACTCAGCTCAGCTGTGGTGAAAAGCGACCGAAACCATCTGGTGAGGGTGATTCGCGACGATGGCGTTGAAGACGACCTCACGCGCAGGTGCTTCAGCACGTATGACGAGGCGTATGACGAACTCGAACGTTTTTATGCCGATCTCTGCTGTTCTGATGATCGGGTTGAGTATTCAATAATGCAAGCAGAATTGGAGAGTGATAAGCAGTGAAAATGTCCCTTGGTTAATGAGTTGTATTGATCTTGTTGGCTTTGGTGTTGAGTTTTGTCTGTTGATAGTTTAGATCGATTGTCGATTGTCGATTGTTGTTGCTACTGATTGGTTGTTCTAAATTGATGCAAGCAGCTTTGGCTTGTTCAATATTTTTCGATTATTGATCTGCTTAACCACATAATCGCAAGTTTTGTTGAGTTGGCTTAGCAGTAATTGTTTGTTGGCCTGCTGATATTCTTTTCGCATCGCTGCGGCGCAGCCGCTGAAGATGATGTTGTTCTTGAAATTAGCCTGAGCAGGGCGTGGCGCAGTAAGTGCAATGACGGCAAAGACGATCACTCCCCACCGTGGTTTCATGGCACCGTCATTTTTTGTTTCAGCAGCAGCTTAAACCGCAATGTGTGGTGATGGCTGATTCACATTCGGTCATCAGTTTTTTCACCAATCACTCACGTTTTTTGGTATTGGCGTTGTACCTTTCATTGCCAGTGTCATTCCCGACGTGATGCTTGATCAGAAGTGCTGCGATGTCGACGTCTTTCGAAATGATCCTTGAAGGCTCGTCTTGATTTCTCGGATGATGCGAGTCTGCTCACGAGAAGTGCTGTGTCGTGTGCCGACAACTCTCCGTCGATCCCCCACTTCAGGCAAGACAGTGGCGCCGGAGATTGGCCTCTCATCTGCACAACAAACGGTTGGACCTTGTCACCTTAATGTCAGTGAACCCAGACAAATAAGCAGACAAGCTGAAGAAGTGAGGTAATCCCTGGGTATAAATCACCAAGAGATTTGCTTATTTGGCTGAACTGGTCAGCAAATCCCAGCGAATCGTGCGTCCACGTCGTGCCGGCCCTGCTTGCGTGTTCATGCCTGCCGCCATCTGGCTGGTTTCAATCTGATCGATGCAGCTACAGCACGGTTGCTCAAGCTGGCTTGGCGGCGTATTCCTGGCTGAGCCACGATGTTGTTTGTTCTGGCTGAAATCACGGCTCGGCTAAGGTTTTTGTCCGCAACCAAGCCTCTCCGCTGTTTGTTTATTGCATCACTGGTGACAATAAAACATGCATTAACAGATACAAGCTGACTCCAATTAAAACGGTAGGGAGCGTGAAACTCATGAAAATCCTCCGACTCTCTCAGCTTTATAGGAGTAATTTGTGTGAGTAGTAGTCTTTGCCACACAAAACTTTGTTCAGGTAATAATGCTTAGGGCTATATGCTTAGCCATGTTTCTAATGCAGTAAGTCGGCGCTTTCCATTATTCGTTTCAAATTTTCTGGTCAATTTTTACCACTAACTAAGTCTGTAATCCCTTGGTATCGATCACTTGTTTGCCAGTCAAGGGCTGATTGTCCTTGATCTCCGAGCGAGATCACTTTTAGAGCCATGTCTGATAGATCTGCGCAGCAGAGTCAAGCGACTCATCAAGCTTTGACGACCTTTCGTTTATTTCACAACCTGGCTTTCAGCAAAGTGAGCTGCTATTCACGTCCTATGTCTTTCATCTTTTCTGGAACTAAGTCCATCGCTCCACTGTTGTTGCTGTAATCAATGTGCCTGTTGGTGTGATGTTCTTGCTGATGATTCTGTTCCTTTTGATTAGTTTGCCTTTGCCAACGTTTCAGATCAATGCCTGTGTTTATCAAAAATCTTGCTACTCGTCTTATTAACTCAGCTCTATTGCTTTGTCTAAGTTTGGGACTGCTTGTCACGGCATGTTCCAACTCTGGTGTTGCTTTGAACAGCAATCCTGTTGTGTTGGAACCCGTCTCAATGGATCAAGCGGAAGCAGACCAGGCACTTGTTGATTCTGGTTCGTTGGATGACGCATGACTGGGCTCTGGTCTCTGAAGCTTGATTTGCAGCCGCTTTCGAAGAAGATCCTGCTGTTTTGAGCTGGTGTGCTGAGTTTTTTCAGGCGTCCTCGTTGAAGAGTGATGTCGTTCATGACACCGCGCGATCACAAGATGCCCTTAGGATCAGTACAAATACTCAGCGTGATCGTTGCTCCGATGCTTTCCTTCCTCGTTTTGGGCACGGTCGTTGGTCTCACCATTTTTCTTCGGGCGACCAGCGACTTGGAATCTGAGGCCTGAACACCGAATGTGGTTAATCACCGTTTCATTGCTGACCGGTTTCACGGTTGTTGCCTTTGCTCTCTGAAAACAAGCAGCGGATTGGTTTACTGGCTGATTGGTTGCTCCAAGATTTGCGTTGGCGCGGCTCTGCTGAAATCCAAGGCCAGACTTAGCCTTTAAGTCTTATCGCGGGAGTCCCATGGGCCTGATCGGTTGGTTGTTGCAATGGCCTGTGCGTGCTGTGGTTCTGCTGCTTGTGGCGGCAATGCCTCTGGGAGTTGAACTGGCTGGGTTCCAGGCAGCTCTTTCATCGGCCGTCACGATTGGTTTGCTGGGCACTCTCTTGATCCTGCCTCTGAAGTTTGTTTTGGCGCTGCCTTGGGCAGTGACCAGTCTTGGCGGTTTGATTGCCCCGGTTAGCTGGCTGTTCGACTGGTTGATCACTGTTATTCTTTTTGGTTTGGCGGCGTCGTTGATTGATGGTTTTCGTTTGAAGGATGGACTGCGCAGTGCCGTGCTCGGGTCTGTGGCCTACAGCGTCATCAGTGCCGTATTCATCCGTGCTCTCGGCCTGGCTGATGTCGGGGTCATCCGTGCTGCTGCAGGAGGCTGACGCCTTGTTGCCTCGGCTCAATCCGGCTTGATTGGCAAGATAAGCAAATACACCTGGTTACACAGCTTTACAAAGTGCCTAGGCTTCTTCACAGAAGTACATGCACAATGTCCGATTACTCCGCAGCTATCTACGGCCTCATCGCATTTGCGTCTGTGATTACCGCAGGTGTCGTTTACGTCCTGGCTCAGCCTTCGGATCTTCCTTCGATTAAAAAAGTCAGGAGCTGAGGATGTCGACAGCATTCCTACCCCTCGCGTACACCGTTGCTTGCGCGTTTGTGCTGTTGTCGGCTTTTCGCGGCATGGCATTGGCATTCAGGCGTCAATCCCGGACTGGTGACAGAACTGGTTTGAAAACAACTCATCCTGAGTTGATTGATGAGAATGGTTTCATCACTCAAGAGGAATTATTAGTCGTTCACTTTAGTGGGCTCGACGGTAATTCTCTGTCGGTCAGCTCTTGAAGAGTGGATGGTGATTTGATGGAAGTTCTAACAGCAATTGCAATCCTGCCCTTTGTTGCTGCCCTCGCAATTGGCGCACGTCAGGCCGAGCGTGAAGACGATTAATTCTGGTTCAATCAATTTGAGGTTGGAGTCCCTAGGCGGATCCAGCAACTTCATCGAGGTTGAACAATGTTGACTCTTGCGTTCTGTGGGGTGTTGGCATTGCTCAATGTAGGCTTCATTATGTTTGTGCTTTTTGTCGATAAGTTGTTTGTTTGACATACTCTGATGGTGACTTAGATGTTGACCTTGCTTTTATACACTTGTTTTCAAATTTTGAATTCTGAACATCCCTTAATGGAATCAAGTCGTTAAAACTAATTCCAATGTTCTTGGTGCGATGGATCAGCAAAGATGCTTGTCCATCACACTGATGTTCGGCTGTTGAAGGCTGAAACGAATTCAAAATGGTTGGACTTGAATGATCAGCTCGTCATTCTTTGTTCGAATTCGCGTCAAACATCAATTTGGGGCTGATCGGCTTTAGATCCGCACGTCCCAGTAATTCATCGGCAGATCGTTGGGTGGTTAGGCGTTTCCCAGATTTGACAAACGCTTCACCAAGATCAGACGGTTGAATCGCCATAACAAGACTCGCAACGACCTATGGCCTAACGCAGGTCGTGGTGGCTCATCAGTGCGCATAGCCGCACACACTCAGCTCAATAAAGAGGGCAGGACATCGTGGTTCCTCTTGCTACGGACATGCCGTTCAGCTTGGACAAGCCAATGGCTTGGAAACTTTTGAACCATCGTTCAACAGCTTCCCGCTCTTCTTCATTGCAACGCTCGAGGATTTCTCGTTGTAGGACTTGTCGAATCTGGGAGTCCATTACAAAACTTTATGCCTGCAGATTCTGGCGAGTTCTCCCCAGTCGCTTCGTTGGCTTGATTACGGAAGGATGTTCAAAATGCTTCTGTGGCCTTGGTTTTGAGCATTTCTACCCAGCTATGAAGCTCAGGCTGTTGCTCATGTCGATACGGCTATCAGTCAAAGCTTTGCTTTGAGCTGTTCTGTCGTGAGGCTTTTGAGGTGGCTGAGATAGGCCTGTTGCATCATCTCGGCCGGTGTAATGCCGATGTCTTTGCAGTAGGAACGATATTTTGCGAAAACCTGTTCGACCAATGTCTCCTTTTCGGTCATTGAGCCTTCCATTAAGCGTTGAAGAATTCGCTGAAGCTGGTTTTGATCTGCAAAAAAGAAACCCCCGCCAAAGGCAGGGGCTCTGAAAGTTCAACGTGAGTGTGTCCTTGTTTCCACCACGTGAGCTTTTCTCCTCACAAGATTAATTTAGCGACCTGACTGGCACAGTGCCACTTGTTGGCAGGCCGGTCTCTTGAATGGCACAAAGGAGCTGCTAGAACTCGGTCAGTTGGTTCTCCTCACAGAGATTCCAACTCCTCACACCCCCTGAAGGCCCTTCGGGCCTTTTTTTTTTAGCGGTTCTTGAAAATGCTGCCCACGTCGGCTCCGGTCGGCTGACCGATGGTCATACCCCACCACTAGTGCTTTTCAACAAAAAAGCCTGCCACTGGGGCAGGCCGGGTGATGGGGGTCTCCAAAGCTAGGTCGTTGGCACGCTAGATGCAGAGTTTTGCGCTCAAGTGTTTCAAGACTGTTAATAGTTCACTCAAACCTGAAGGGCAGCTTTAGCAACTCCATATGTGCCGTTCACGCACTACCATTTTCTTCAAGTACCACAAGATGTGGTGCAAACGGCCGGGTGATGGGGATCGCTTGGCTTGAGGGGTGAACCGCTTCAGTTCTGGAGCGGTTCTTTTTGTTTGCACCTTTCACTTGATGCCAAGTGGGTCTCCCGAGGGTCATGGTCTGAGGCATGAAGGAGGCCTGTTCAGCGTTGATTAAGCAGCGCGTTTGTCGTCTTTGAGCCAGATGTTCCGCCTGCTGTCAGGAAGGCGCACAACTGATCTCTCATAGCGACTGCGGCAGCTTTGTCTGAGGAGATGTTCCTCCGCTTCTTGTAGCAGGATTGTCAGTCTTTGATCCGTCATCACTGAGTCACAAAGTGCTTCATCATTGAGAAGCAGACCGCTTGATTGTCAAGGCATTTGATTGTGAGATTTTTGTTAATTCTCCACCGAAAATGATATGGGTGTTGCGTTCGGGATCGATGCTGTCCTGTGAACGTAACGTGATCTTTACAACGTAAAGCAAAAGTTACATGGTTGGGACTTGCAAATCTTTGCTTCTTTGCGTTGCTCTTTTAGCCCATAGGTGGCCAGACTAATCTCATTCAGGAGTAGGTATGGCTCGTCGTCGCGTCTTCCCCAGTCCTGAGACAAGGGCTGCCCAGAAACTTTACGAGTCGCTGATTGCCACTGGGGTTGGCATTGCTTTTATCGGTATGGTCACGACCTGCTATCTCGCCTTGTCTGAGGCTGCCACGGCACCCTTTGATTCCTGGATTGCTGGCAAGACGTTCTTTTAGTGCTCGACTGCCGCGTCTCGCTGGATTGATCACTCTTCATCTCGAAGTCAGCGAGACGGTTTAGCCCCTGATATTCATCAAAGAGAATAATTTAGATGATTAACATTCGATTGATTGGTGTAATTTCGCAGTTGTAGACCAAGAGATGCGAATCTGCATCTCAATGGCTCAATCCAGTCGCATCTGCCTGACATCAAAGGGATCCACCATCGATGCTTTGGGAGGTGGTCAATACAGAGTCTGTGATCAAAGCCGAAGCTGCACAGTCACCGAAGGTCTTTGGGCTGCTTACGAATCCTTGCGTGAGCTAGAGCAAAAACGCATTCAGTGATTCAGTTGTCGGCTTCAAGTCGCTTGAATTGCTCAGAAATCGGTGCGATCAAAGCCTTGGACTCCTCTTCGCTGAGATTGAGGTTTGCGGCTGCTCTCTCGATCAGAGCTTCAAGCGCTCGTCTTTTGCTGTTATCAGTCATACAACTTTTCTAGCGAGTTCGTCTGATTGATGCACTACTCGCGTTCATAAGATCACACCAAGATGTCATTGGTGAATCTTTGATCATCGCCTCAACCTTGGGCCTGAACCGGCTCGTAGCGGAGGTTGAGGTCATCACCCAAGACCATCAAGAAGGCGATCTCTGATTGGTAAGAGAGGAGATGGCAGGTTTGTTCCTGCCCATTTTTTCCGTAGCAATAAGTGTCAAAATCTGAAGGATCTCTTTCAGACTCGAAGACCTCACCACTCCCCAGTACAAATCTTGTCATCGTCTTTTGAACCCTTGCTGGTTTGATAGCCAGAGGGAATGAATGAGTCAGGTTTCTGATCAGACCAGGTTCTGATTCTCTGACAGGCTATGCATCCTGGTTGTTGTTATGACTCGCTTTGAGCTGAGTTTGGGCTGTTTGTGATCAGTGTCGAGTGAGCTGATGGTGTCTGGCCTGAACAAGCCAGACAACCTCCATTAATGCGATACGGGGCCAGATGACCTCGCAGGCAAGACGTTCCTCGAAAAAACAGAACTTGACCCAGCTCGCGAGCATGGGCATCAGTGAGTGGAAGTCGTAGCCATCGATCCGGCACATGCCCTTTCAATGCATCGCGTTGACGCTTTGCGTCCTCCCGTCTCTGGCGTTCTTCACGATCGTTCTTGGCGCAGACACCTTCAACTTGCAGTTCCTTGGAACAGAGCAGACATGCCGTAATTACTGGTTTTTTGCGGGCTGTGTTGGTTGAGAGTTTGTCTCCGGGCACCTCTCTTTCTCTGCCACAGCTGCAACGACACCACCAATAGGCATTGCCACTTTTAGTGCGGCGTTCGGATGCGCGAACGACGGTCAATCGGCCATAGATTTCACCGACACGATCACGGGGTTTAGATGGCATGCCAGTCTCTAGATCTCAATGCATGGGCAGCGTGCTCAGCGTCATTCTTGATTGACGTCATTCGTCAGGTCGACGCCGATGTCTTTCATGGCACTGACCGTCTCATTGACTGAGGGAACTACGGCAACTCGCCTTTTGAGTTTGTCTAGCGGTTGAAGCAACCATGTCCACACAGACGATTTTTGATTTTGTTTTCGCGTCTCCACGCTCTCAGGTCATCACTAAAGTCAATTTAGCGCTTCTTTCTCTGGCTGCTGTGAATTTTCCAGCCTCCCTCTTGATTCATCCATTGGGTTGAATCTCAGCCTGATCGCTCTTGATCATCTTGTTAAGGCGGTCATTATTGTTTCTGAGGAGTTAACCTCTGATTTGATCAATCACATTGGTTTTCGCATTCAGAAGACGACCAACAATCCTGGTCGTTTCACCTTCTCCCACGTTCAGATCTGAAAGTTCCTGAAATTTATTGAAGAAGAGTTGATCAATCTCTTCGCAGAAATTGTCGTAAAAGATCGATAGAGCCTTTTTTTTATCTTCGCCGTAGAGTCTTTCCACTGTCATCACTCGTGCAATCGATTGATCATTGTATCAAAAGTCAGTCTGGATGAGTGAAATTGCTTCGTTGCTCCAGTTGGAATTCATCAAAGAGAGCTGATGCAGCCAGTGGCTGTTTCATGGCAATCAGCTGTTCAATGCGATTGGACCACCAAGACTCCAACCGGTCAATGTCCTCTCCTGACCAAACAAAGGTTGGCAGCATCTGTCTACTCTCCTTTGACTCTGAGATTGCTCCATGCTGCCAATGCTTATGACCGTTGAAGTGTGCTGATGCGGTCTCCATGAATGATTTCCCATGTCCCATCGGGATGGGTTATGAGGAAATATTCTTCGGACAGGCGTTGCAATCTGGCTTGATTCATAAATACAAGTTACGTTCGCACAAGCCTTCGCCAGTGTGCCTGTTGATACTCTATGCAGATGTTTTTGGCTTCAAGAACCTCAGTTTTTGAGTGCTTCTTCTGGCTCGATGCATTGCTACGCCCGCTCGGCAACTCACGACACCTGATCTGGTCTCATTCATTTCAGTCCAATCTGTTTGTTTGTCCGATGGTTGCAGTGCCGATTGCTTGTACGCAATTGGATTGATTTGATGAAGGGTGGTTTCTCCATTCAATTCGAATCAAGCAGGTTGGGCTGGTGAGCACTAGGGATGGTTTCACCAGCGCACCTCTTTCACTCGTCTTGTCCCCGTGTGTTGTTCGACAACGGACAGGCATTGATCAAGAGTAAGATGATCAGGTTTTAGTTTGCCTGAAAATCATGAGTGAAGAAACGTCGAATCAATTTTCCTCTGACTTGTGTTTACTGATTCTGCGCGTTTCAGCAGGTTTTCTCATGATTCATCATGGGTTTGAGAAGTTGCAGGATCCTGTTGGATTCACCTCATTTATTGTTGATCAGTACTTTTCTTTTTTACCGTTTGACCATGTCCTTTGGACATATCTTGCTGCATACACACAAATCATCGGATCTGTTGTTCTCGTTTTCGGCATCGCCACTCGTCCAGCTGTGATTGGTTTGTTGTCGACGATGTTGTTCGCGATGACCTTTCATTTTCTCGACACCGGTCTTCAAGGCGCTCCCTTCGGAGTTGTTGAAGCCCACAACTACGAATACGAGACTTCAGCGCTTTATCTGTTCATTTTTCTGGTGCTTGCCATCGCTGGTTCTGGCTCTCTGAGTCTGTCAAGGCTTTATCGCGATCGTTTTCCGCAACCTCTCAAGGCCTGGGTTTGATCAAGCGATCGAAAAGTTGATCCAGAATCTGGTGTGACAGCCACGATTCAGTACTAAGTATTTCTACCATGTGCAGGCCCACCTGCAGAGAAAGCCCTCCTTTTGAGAGGGCTTTTTACTGCGCTTCTGCCAGCATCTGGTCAATGGCGCGTCGTGCTGCAGCATCCGCAGCCTTCAGGGATGGATATTCTCTGCCCAGTTGCTTGAGGTGTCCCTTGGGTGAGCCAAGCACGAGATATCCAGGACCACCGGTCATTTCTTTAATGACATAAGCCATGCCTTTGTGCTCGTATCGACCCTGGAGCATTGAACGATTTGTGCTCATTAATCATCATTTAGCAGATTTACCGCTCTTTGACCGTCTCATCTGGTGACCGATTGGAACCTCGGGCCTGCCTGCATCAACTGGGAGCTGAAGTGCCACCTGAGACTGGTTGGATTTGGTTGATTAAAAATTTTACATATGTTCTCGGAACTTTAGCTGGAAGTTTGTCTTCTAAAAAAGTGGCTTTGTGGGTGTTGGATCCTTATTCGCTGCTGATTCGGTCGAGAATGTTGGCTTCAAGCCATTGCCTGGTCATGGCTCTCTTCTTTTTTAATGGTGTTGGGTTTTCAAGTGCTCTGAGGTCGATATCACTTTTGTAGAGGGATGGTATGTAAGAGTCGTCCATTAATCTGCGGATGAGAGTATTTTTAATGTATTGGTCTCTTGCGAAGGTGATGACAACTGAAATGACAAAAGCGGGTGGAATTGTGGCGATGATGATGCTTGAAGGGTCAGACGCTTGGGTGAATTTAGGGAGAATGTAAGCCACATTGAAGATCAGTAAAATCGCGGCATATGACTTATTGCTTAGCAGAATTTCTTCGGTCTTCTTTTTTAGGCCCTGCGGTGAGGGAAGGTTGAACTTCATTGAGTTTAAATTTTAAATTAATCTAATTAGATCTTTTTGTTGTTGATGCAAAAAACATCACACTCTGGTCAAGCATTGGTGCTCTTCGGCGTTTCTGTTTCCGAAGGGTGCCGCTACAGGCGATGATCAGCCTGGTCGCTTATGTCCATGGCTCTCGATCAGTTGAAGGCGTTTCTGGTTCTGATGCAGAGCGATCCAACGTTGAAGGATGCTGTTTTGGCCTCATCCACTGCTGATGATGTGGCCAAAATTGCTGCCGGTCTTGGCTATGAATTCTCCGGTGATGAGCTGCTGCGTTTCTCAGGTCAGAAGGTGGGGCGTGTCACGGTGTCGAAACGCCAGCCTCCAGGCGAATACAGCTGAATCAACAGCATTCTTGTTTTCTGACCTGATCCTGTGTTCTCCTTGGCTGATTAACCACGCCGCTCCGCAGCGCATGAAGCAACTGCCTGGGCGCAGTCGCCCCCCTTGGCTTCAACAGTTGATCAGCTTTGCTGTTCTGGTCATCGTCACGGTCTGGATGGTGACGCTTTTGCCGGTTCTGCTCGTTGTGGGACTGATTGCAGCAGTTCTGTTGATTCCTGTGCTCAAGCAGCTCCGTCAGGAAATCGATCAGATCGAGCGAACGCAACGGGGTGACAGCGTTCCACCCCAAGATGTCACGCCTTGGCATCGACGTGTTTGGAATCGCTGGAACAGTCGTTGAATCACGAGAGCAATATTTTTTTGTCGCTAGCTGTTGGCATGATCAGTGCAGAACCGCATTCTTTTGTTTCGTGGGCTCCAGTGACCTCCTCACCCAGGCCAGCGCTATTGCTGATGCAATCGAACAGTTGGCCGACCAGCTCACTCCATCAGTGATTCGCACTGCCCGGGCTGATCAGCAGGGACGTGCAGATCTCGATCGGATTGAATACGCCCTTGGCACGATTGGTAAGGCGCTGATCCTCACTGACTATTCGATCGATCAGGAAAAAGACATCGACAAACTTCAGGCCTTTCGAGAATCTCAGCAGCGTTGAAAAGATTCAGACTATTGGCCATTTGTGACGCTCACCATGCCTCTGATCACTCTGCGCACCTCGCTTGCTTCTGTCGATCGTCGAGACGAGCTTCTGCTTGAGCTTTCAGCCATGTTGGCCGAGCAGACCGGCAAGCCAGAGGCCTACGTGATGACACTCCTCGAGACCGATGTGCCGATGACCTTCGCCGGTACATCCGCTCCTGCCGCATTCGTTGAGGTCAAGTCCATCGGGGCCCTGCACCCATCTGCGATGACAGAGGCATTCTGTGAGCTGATCACGGCTCGAACGGGGATTCCTGCCGACAGGATCTACATCAGCTTCGATGATGTTCCTGCGAGTTTCTTCGGTTGGAACGGAAGGACGTTCGGCTGACGCATTGTCTGTCTTTCGCACTGGCCGCAGAGTCCACTTGTCCATAACCTGAATGGCCAGACATCCTTTTTATGGCCGTTCTCGGGCGTCAGGCGATTCTGCGGGCGATCGACAGTGGCGCCATCACCATCACTCCGTTCATTCCGGAGCATGTCGGTCCTGCCTCAGTCGATCTCACGCTGGCTTGCAGTTTTCGCGTCTTTCGCAAAGTTCACGAAATTGTCGATGTGAATGAACACACCGACTACCGATCGTTCACCGACAAGGTCGACATCGCACGAGGAGGCCACATCCTGATCATGCCGGGTGAAACCATCCTCGGGATCACCGAAGAGCGTTTGAGGCTTGGCCCTGGCCTTTGTGGATGGCTTGAGGGGCGTAGCCGATTTGCTCGCCTGGGTCTGATGGTGCATATCAGTGCACCCTTCATGGGACCTGGAATCGACAGTCAACAGGTGCTGGAGATGAGCAATTTCGGACCTGCTCCTCTTGCCGTTCATCCTGGTACAGCCATCTGTCAGTTCATCTTCCAAAGTCTTGATGGCGAAGAGAACTATCAAGGTCGTTTCGCGGGTCAGAACCAGAGCAGTTTCTGAATCAGCGTCTGCTGCTCATCCTGCGATACCGCAAGCGATGCGCGCACCTCCACCGCCGAGTGGGGGAACGTCGCTGTAGGTGTCTCCTCCGGCATGAACGATCAGAGCCCTCCCTCGCAGATCAGCAGTGTTCAGCCGCGGAGCCACAACTTCGGTGGTGGTGCTGCCATCGGCATTGACAATCAGGCGACTGAGATCACCACGATGTCCGTCGCTGAACGGACCGCTGTGCGTCTTGGTGTTGTCGGGATCCCAGTGCCCTTTGGCTGCCAGCCCTGCGATGCTCACGTTCTCATCATTGAAAGCCGCCTGGCAGGACGTGCCGGCATGCAGATGAAAACCATGCTCGCCTTCGCTCAGACTGGTGAGGGATGGTGTGATCACAAGTCCGTTCTGACTGTCTCTGGCCAGAACGGTGCCAATCGATTCGCCGATTCCGTCGTTGGAGATGCTGAGGATGTCAATCTCCAAAGAACTTGCCTGAACCTTGCCCGGCATCAGCAGGGCGATGCAGAGAGCCAACAGCGAAGCAAGCAGACGCATCAATGACATTCATCTGGAACCATTCTGCTGTTGTGACTTGGTTGCTGTGATCGACGGCTGATTGTCTCAACACCATTCAACTTCGGTGCCTTGCGAAAGGGTGGTTCTTTGTGTGCCTCAACTGTTGGTCTTTCAGGAGGCAGCCATGACTCCTTACCTCACCCTGACTGGGAGCAACCCCAACCCATTTTCGAGTTCTATGGTTCACAACACATCCAGTTCACACCAGCGTGATAATCGTTTTCAAGATTGAAGGATTAAGCGATAATCATTCTCGTTTTCTCGTGCAATTGTGTGACTTTCATTTATTCTCAGTTCGTCGAACCTCCATTTGCTGTTAGACCTATCTCAGAAGTGAATGTTCAATGATGGCAACAGTCTTGAAATGTGCATGCCCAGACTGCAACTGCGATGCTGGCGGTTCGTCTGCTGTTCAAAGAAACGGCCAAAGTTTTTGTTCTGATGCTTGCGCCAATGGGCACCCCAACGATGAGCCTTGTCATGATGGCGCAGGCGCTTGTGGTTGTCGTTGTGGCGGATAGTTCACCAGTCTGCACTTGATTGCCGCGCTGAGCCTGGGGCCTTCCGTCAGGAGTGAGAGTGACAACCACTATCGTTTTTTTGATGCTGTTGTGTAACTTTCAGCCATTTTTCAGCTGATCAAGATCATTCGGCTGTTAGGACGATTGAAGTCGCGATTAAGCCGATGTGCTGCAACAACCCCAACGCTGAACATCACAAGAATCAGCCTGGTGACACAAAAGCTCCTGCGAAGTGAGCTGACTCTTCAAGGGCAAAGGCAGGGACCTTCCCGAGCCTAAAAAGGTGGTCTTTTCTTGAAGCCTTGAAGCAAACCACGCCCCTTCTTGTAAGGGGCCTTTTTGATTGGGTCAAAGTCCATTGGTGCTTGCAAGGCCTGACCCAATCCACTCGGGCGCTGCCCTTGCTTGAATGGCTCTTATGGGTAACAAGCCGTTTTTTCAAGCCAACATTCACTCGCCGGGAACGGGAGTGGCGTTGATTGTGATTGCGATCACTCTGATTCCGGTTGGTGTGGCCTCCCTGGCTCAGCTCAGTTGCTTTGGCAGGCCCAGTTCAGAATCTGCCGCCTGGTCGATTGAGCGCATGAGTGCTTGTCATGGCGGCTGAATGGAGTGGTCTGGTGCTCCAACGCCAACCTCAGCACGGCTCTGTGGTTGAGACGGCAAGGTTCAGTGATGTTTGCTGCTTAACGCTGTCCAACCCAGTGGGTATCCCTATCCACTGGATTGGCAAACGCCCGAAAGCTCGACGCAAATCGGACTTTGACTATGACGACTGCAGTGATCCCTCTGTGGGTCGCCAATCAGAAAGCTGACCCAAGGCAAAAAAAAAGACCCATAGGGTCTTCAGTGGGTGTGAGGAGTTGGGAATCTCGGTGAGGAGAGCCAACTACAAGAGGTATAGCCACAGCTGTGTGGTTCGGTGCCTGGAAAACACACCTGGTTGTATTTGCACAGCAAGTTCCGTCGTCACCATGACGTCCAATCAAAAGACCTCATCGCGATTGCCTGCTTGTCTCGAAATGGAGCTTGAATCTCAAGTTCGTGACAACGGATACAAGAACGCCTACTCCGAGGTGATGATCTCTAGCTTTGTTGTATTGGGCCGGGTGATGGAGATTATCCGACATTCCAATTTCAACCACGACCAACGCTGTGGTTTTGTATTGGCGTCGACGAGATCGTGCAATCACAAAAAAAGAGGTTGGATTGCTCCAACCTCAGATCCATCTCGAACTGTGCTGATGATGCCAGTTGCTTGATGGGATGCAAGTCGAGCTTGGTGTAGATCGAAAGAATCGTGCTGAAGCGAAGCTTCATCGCTTTCTTTTTCGGCGATTCGCCTTGCGCGTTCCTCCGTATCTGTAGCCCGATTGGGTGGCAATTCTTGTCCAGCACTTTGCACACACAAGAGTCCACTCTCTGGTTGCTTCGCTGCGCACCCGGTAGTGCACAGAACCGAGACATTCACAGAGCTCACAACACAATCCTGGTTCGGCATGGATCACCGGCCCAACGCTCCATCTCGCCAGGGATAACGCCCATGCTTGATCAATATGTCGCGGTTTCGCCGGGCCACATCGGCCGTTGCGATATCAACCCATCTCTCCAGAAGAGGGATGGCCTTGTTCACCGTCTCGAGGCATTCGGCGTGCAACAGGGGCATTAACCAGAACTGTCGACGTGGTCTCTGAGGCTCATGCTCCAACCAACGTTGATCCAGTGCCAGATGACTCAAACGCTGTGCACGGAGATCTCCCTGAAAGGCACGGGCTTGGTCCCGCCAGATCTGTCGAGAGAACTGGTCGAGTAACAACACGAGCGCTAAACACGACGTCTGGTTGACCTCCCAGTCGATCAACTTTTGGTCCTGAGCGGCTTCCGCCAGCACCCCGAATCGTTCACTCACAGAACGATCAAATTCGCTGTCACGCCGAAACCATTGCCAGGGCCTGCAGTCTTCAAACCAGAAGCGAAGGATGTCTTCTGCGAGAGGGAGTCCCTCAGCCGGCATTGCGGACCCGTTTCACGGCAAGACCTGCTTCCGCTGCGGTGATGCCAGCCAGCAACAGAAGACCCTGCAGACCCACCAGCTGATTCTGCTGTTCCGCATCAGCTGCGGCCCCCTGTGCCAGTGCAGCACCGGCAGCAAACCAGATCGTCGCAAGAGCGGATGTGATCCAGTAGGCCTTCCAGCGACGCTGATAGAGATAGCCAGCACCGAGGCCCGGCAACACATTCAGCAGCACGGCCACCCAGCCAGCCGATGCGGCGAGAACCTGGTCACGGTTGGGGAAGGTCATGACTTCTGGTGACTGTGAACTCATGGCTTGTTTTGATTAGCCGCATAGGCCACGGCTCCACCTGCCACCAGGGTGAGCAGACCGGTGCTCAACAAAAATCCCGTGAGCATGATCAAGCCGAGCACAGAGCCGAGCAATGACATCTTGACTCGCAGCAGCTTGGATTTGATCAACAGAATTAGCAACAGTGTCACTGTGGCCTTGAGACCGGCAATCTTCGCGGCGCTGATTGGACAGAACGGAACGAAGGGAAGGAGCATTGAACTGGACCTGCACGAGGGTGCGACCGTGTCACTCTGTCGTTTCCAAGGCGCTGCTGTGGATCAACCTGTGCGATGGCTCGAGCTTCTGTGCCGGCGATTGTTCCAGCTCCTGCTCGTGTTGACCATGATCCTCACAGCGGAGCTGCCGGTGTCAGCGGCCTGGATTTGTGATGGTGACCGCCTCACCGCGGAACCCATTCAGCTGGGTCGTGACGCTTTCGGTGCTACGGCTGAGCCGATCCCCAACAGTACTGACGGCACCGTTCCTGGGGATGTAATCCTGCTCAGTTGGCGGGGCGTCACCCTGCAATTACCTCGTACCAATAATGCTGGGGCTCCCAGTTACACCGATGGTCGCTGGTGGTGGCAAGTCGAGGATCCTGAGCAGCCTGATTTCCGCCAACGCAAGGGGGGGATCGTGAGTTATGCCTGTAGCCCTGAAGAATGAACCCGTTGAGTCAGGCCGCAGGTGCTAACCCCTGTACGAGTGAGTACTCATAGGCCGCAGCCGCCAAGAGAAACACTCCGATCACACCAATCAGCACTCGACCGTCAATGCGTTTCAAGGTGAGCTTGTCTGCTGAGCAGAACCAATGGAGACCCAAGTTAGGGGTGATGCCGTTGATGAGCTACAACTCGCCCGCTCGTCGTCGTTGTTCCTCCTCTTCGAACCGGTCAGTCTCCACCAGGGTCCAGCCGTCATCTCGAAGCATGGAGTTGATCACTTGGTCGCGATAGTCGACCTCCAGAGCACCATCAACTCCAAAGGCGGCCATGATCTTGCCACGATCGGCGATCAATTCCTCGCGGTAGATCTCATAGAGGTCGGGGTTTTCGATCAGGCTTGGATCGGGCTTGCCGTCGAGTCGCCACAGCCACTGGTACAGGAACGGTTTGTATCTCGACTTGGTTTGCACGATGGGCATGAGCTGATCGAGCTTCAGCAGGTCGCACCGGGTTTGAGCATCCCAGATCTGCTCATCGCTCAGGGTTTCTGAGCTCTGCTTGCAGTGATCGAAGAGGGCTTTGAGGAACTGCTGAGCTGTGCACTCAAGGCACCGCTCAGCAGGAGCGATCCCCTCTTGTGCCAGATAAACCATTCGGTTTAGGTCGTTCTGGCTGAAGCTTCCCTGCAGTGCATAAGTGGCCGCAGCTTTGCGAATGTCCCAGAACAAGCCGGTGTTCTCAGCGCAGGCATGGGTGATGAAGTCATCAAAAACTTTCTGATCATCGGCAGTGATGTGAATGGAGAGGGCGTGCACCGCTGAAGCGAATTCTTGGTCTAGCCGATGATCGAAATTCTGCTGATGGGATCGATAGAGATCGCTGCTGCGCCAGTCATTGAGGTCTCCCACCCAGCCCGCGGGTGGAGCTGGATCCCTGAACAGCTGAAATCTCTCTTTGCCCTCCAGGCTCCAGTTGTAAGCCGATAAATCCTCAGCTTTCACGCCTTCAACCAGGTGGATATCATGGCCTTGGCGATTGGAAATCAGACGTACCACCGCCAAAGTGCTGCGCGGCAGTTCAAGGGTGTCAATGGCAATCACCCCTGTCCCCTCGCTGGACAATTCGATCAGCGTGCCGTTGGCGCTGTGGCTGAAGCTTTGCAGGCAGCTCTCCGGTCGGCGATCGCTGCGAATCTTCCTCGTGATTGGATCAATGCCGATCGAATACGACTCGATCGGTGCTCCCTTGATCCCATTCGGTCGCCACGAGCTTTCGTCTGAACGGCAGATCACGACCACCCGATTATTCAGCTGGTCGGTCAAGATCTCCATCCCGAGGGCTGGCACCTTAATCGTTTCGATCAGCTTTCAAAGACCGTGGGTTTGCTGTCTGAGGACCTACCGTCATGAGTGATTCACGGGGCGAATGGGAAGTTCGTCTCACTCAGATCGATGGGCAGTAACTCGACGATCTGCGTGCCGCGGTCTTGACGATCAATCAAAAAGAAACCCCCGCCGAAGGCAGGGGTTCTGAAAACTCTGAGGGAGTGTGTCCTTGTTTCCACCCCGTGAGCTTTTCTCCTCACAAAATCAATCTAGCCACTTCAGTAGCACTGTGCCAGTTACCGTTCGGCCAGTCCGTTGAACGGCACAGGTCACGGCGCTTCGTCATGCCGTGGGCTTGCCTCGAGGTGGCCTGCAGATGCTGAATCCTGGCCATCTGGTCTTGGCGACTGTGCCCCAAGTCACGAATTCTTGTATAAATCTTTACTCTTGCCTCAGCGTGCTTCCTTGGGCGGGATCCCGCTAACAGCAAGGAGGGGCAGTGGGATGCCCCTTTTTCACTTTTCAGCGTGGACGACTGACTGGCCCACTGACGGGTCGACTGACAGAACCGTCCAACGACATAGCCCTCTTTAGGCAGTTGCTTTCACCACGAAGGTCATCACCATGACGGCTAGAGCAACCGTGCATCCGAACAGGGGGAGCGACAGGTGCAGTTCTTTCATGGGGCTCCTTGCGGTTCCTGACTATGGACGCTTTTTTCTTTTCGACGATTAAGGCTTAATGCCTATTTCTCAATCCCGGCTCGAGCAATGTCCCCAGGGATTGCCCTTGTCACATCAGCCAGAATCATGCGATGAAGCGCAATTGGAGTGACATCGAGCCGCATTGGCTGCGACTGAGCAACAGGACTGCGTTTGATCTCAGTGCCGAGTGCGTGGTGATCGATCAGCAGAACGAAGTCATGCAGACGACTCTTTCAGGGCTCTCGACTCATCTCAGAGTTTCGTCTGCGATGTCGAGTCCACTGGTGAAACAGTTCATTGCTCTCGCAAAAGAACGGGGAGCAGAGAAAGCCATGCACAAAATGCTGATGAACTCCGGAGAGGAATTCGCTCAGTTGTGGAAGGAGGCTCAATCAGACTTGCAGAGAGGAGCCATTACGACGATGGATGATGTTGTTGAGGCTGTTGCAACCGCAAAGAAAGGCTATGACGAATCCCCGAGACGAATTCTGGTTATTCAAGTGAATCAGCGCGATTGTGATGTGCTCTTGGTTGGGCCACCCGATGACGACGAGTCAGATTCGTGGAATGCCTAAGAATTGATCATCGTGCTTAGGGCCAACGGGTTAAGTCATGGGCATCCATGACATCGGCGCATCAATTCAATTGCTGAAACAATGTGTGACTTATTTAAATGTGGAAACGCCGGTGTTTGATCAGCATCAGTAAACGATGTTGGGTTGCAAGTCTTTGCTCTGGCAGTTGTTCGTCCAGGGGTGGAACTCCGCTCCAGCAAGGCGAACAGAACATATGGCCATGGCGAATCCAATACGTTTCCATCGAGCCTCCAACGGATTGACCACAGATGAGGCCTTGAAAAGGCTCGGGCATCATTGACTCAGACCAGCGACCTGTCAGGCGAAAGTGCTCTTCTTTGTTGATGACGTCTGTTCAGAATAAGCGTCTTGTTTGGTTGGTGAATCCTCTGGCGACATCGGTGTGCCGAACCAACGCCGCTTGCCACCGATCACAATGTAATCGTCGTCACTGTTTTGATGCTTGCTTGGCATAGAAACACTTCTTATTAGCTAATCGTTGCGAACCTGTGTTTGATTGCCAGACTCCTTAACCAATTTTCAAATACAGCTGCGCCAGTCGTGATGCCATGGCGTCCTTCAATCAAGATCTATCGAGATGACCAGGCTCCCCACTGATGCGCTTGGTAGCAATATCAGCACTCCTTGATGGATTCAATGCTGAATAACTCGGTGCTATTCGATTTCTGGGCGTCTCCGCCCCGCATGGATGGTTGCAACTTCTGTGATCTCCTCAATCACCAAGTGCTTTCTCCAGTCTTGTGAGCCATTCAATAATTCATCGAGCTCCTCGGCTGTCATCTTTTTGTCAAGGCCTCCGAGAGTTCCCTTGATCGCGCATTTAATGATGATCTCTTGCTCATACGTCATGATTAGAAGGTTGCTATCTTTAGTCTGCTCAATGAATGGGCATTAGCTTGAGATCTGTTGATTTATTTACCATCTGAATTTTTGAATGGGTTTAGCGTTGCCTCGAAGTTTCATTAACTCATCGGCGAAAACAGGTTTGTCAGCGTCTGGTAGATCAAACACGTAGCCGATGTATTGGATCTCTTTCTTCTCACAGAATCGATTGGTTGTTGCACCCTTATATTCGATACTCTCGAGGTATCCGCTTGGCTCAAGGGTGAATGCAATGCCTTGGCGAGCCCAGTTTTCGCATGCTTTCTCTGCTTGTAGCACTGACTGATAGTTGTTGTCGCATGCCGTCAAGCTGCTCACTACGAACGCTAGAAAAATTGGAAGAGTTTTCATTGCGTAGAGCTGAGCGTGTGCGTCCTGCAGATCAAGCCTAGTTCTTTGGAAATTCTTGAATGTGATGCCTTTGACTTGTGTCTTCTGACCTCTTGGCAAGTCTTATTCCCTTGTCGCTCTTTTTTGTTTCGTCTGACGTTGCGTCGTGTTGTATTGCTGCAGTGAGTGACTGTTGTGTCCAGTTTCCGCAGGCGTGATGCCTTCTTCCCTAGAACGATCTATGTCTTTTGAGTCTTTGAAGCCTGTCCGTGAGCCAGTCTGATCCATCTATTTTGATGCAGGGATCTCAGGTCTCTCGGGCACCTGTAGCCATCGGGTCACCGCTTGGCCAAAGGTTGGTCACACTCCCAGTTGAAACAACCGCTTTCTGTCATGCCAATGGAGGTCGATGAACTTGCATGATCCCCGCTGGATCCTGGTTGCTTGGGCTGTTGTGGCTGTTGCTTCTGCACTGCGCTTTTGGCGGCTCACAGGTCCGTTTCGTTCCAAACTGAAGGCTCAGCAGCGGTTGGAATCGCTCGACCCTGATCAGGTGCGCGCCTCACTTGAACGGTCCTGGCTTAAGAGCGACACACGTCACCATCGCTGAATAGCATCAGGGGATGGCCAATTCGATGTCATCTCAGCAGTTGGAGCGGGAGCTGAACCACGCTCGCGAAATGGGGCGCTGGCTGAGTGACGACGAACTTGAACAGCTTGAGCATGAGCAGCTTTTGATCCGACAGGAGCAGGCGAAGGAGTCGCAAAGACGTCTGAAGCTTGGCCTTTTCACTGCCGTCTGTGTGCTAATTCCGCCCCTTTGGCCTGTTGCTCTGGGGCTGAGCCTTTATCTGCTATTCCCCCAGACATTCCGTCGGCTGCTTTGGTTCGCCGGGGGGAGTGTGTTGTTGCTGGCTCTGTTGGCTGCGGGCGTCAGTATCGCCGTTGTGTCGTTGCTTTGGATGCTGATCAGCTGATCGTTAGAGATAGAGGATCAACCAGGCCAAAGAACATCCCAAGAGCAGTGCGAAAATGCCCAGGAGAAACCTCCAGAAGCGTGGGTCGTTGGGCTCAAACAAAGTTTTTGGAGTCGTCAGGTCAGCCTGATCGATCCATTGTCAACCTGCTTGAGCAGGTCGCTGCGCAGCTTGAGATCCTGGTCGTCGAGATCCTTCAGAGTGAGCACCGATCGGTAAGCATCCTCGGTGATGCAGTTATGCAGCTTTGCGTTCAGGTAAAGCTCAACCATGGGTGAACCGATCTGAGAAAACCTTAATCGTGCTGGTCAGCCAGTTGTGGGGCTCAGGAGGTTCATTGGACACTGAAGACAGGTGATTTTTAGGCAATGGAGGCCAAGACTGGCGGCATCATCCATTCGGCGCCATGAGTGGAGGGATGTCCTGTTTGAGCACCCAGCAGGTTGCCGCTTTCTGGGTCTGCCAGGCCTGCATGAGTTGTCTGGCTAAGTGACGAAGCTGTTCCGGGTCCTGGGTTGTGTCGAGAGCACGATTGAACTGTTCGATCTGAAATTGCTGCTCGGTGGTGAGTTGGATGCTGCCGTTCATGTCGATCACCAGTGCGGGGATGGCTGCAAGGTATCGGGATCATTCAAACGTTTTGTTGCAGATCACACGGTTCCCCAAGTTTTTCAGTGATCCCTCGCTTACTAGCCTGGTCTGCCGCAAGTGTGGCGTCAGGCTCTGCCAAAGCCCAAAAACACCACCACGAGGATGACCAGCAAGACCAGCAGGATCACCAGACCGATTCAGCAAGAGTCATCCACATTCTTTTCATCTCAAGCACAGAGTCATCGTTCTGGAGTTCATGGGCTCGGGCATGTCGGTCGCTGATTTGAGCACAGCCCTCAGTGGAGAACAAACATGGGGTTGTTGGCAGTCATCAAGGAAAGCGGATTTCGAGCTGACTAGTCACATCCATTGCTCCATGCATGACTCGTCAATTGTTGGCACGAATCAGCGTCGTTAAGCAGATGTCGATCCAGTTCAATGGCTCATGATGAACCTCATTGATTGGTCTGTTTGATCACACTTTCGGGTGAATCATGACCTGTTATGTCTCAAGTCTTACTAAAACCTTAAGCTCCGCTGAAAAAGAGCTGACTCGGTCTTCATCACAATCATGGCTTCGTTAGGTTCTTGACAACTTATGGCGATGAGCCCGCCTCAGTCAGCAAAGGAGCCAAGTCCATGGCAAATGAAGAGACCGCGAAGTCCAAAGATTTCATTGTTGTGGGTGGAAAGCGCCGCTGGTTCTCTGTACTGGATCGGGATGAGCGCTTTAGTGAGCTTCAACAACGGGTGATGCAGGAGCGAGACCTATCCATCCCTGAACGACCTCCAGAAATCAGCTGACAACACTGACTTGAGTTGCAGATTGTGCGTTCATCAATGATCGACAACTGCCTCAATGATTCCGATTCGCGAGCAATCAATGTCAAGACCAATCTGAATTGCATATTAATGTTGAACTGATGCTGACCTCCTAGAGAGGCTTTTAGCGCCAGACGCAATACCTCAAGCTCTTCACGCTGAACATGAACGTTGGGCTCATCAGCTTTGACTTAGCCAGCCAGTGCGTTGCTTGTTCGTTGTTGATGTTGATGGAGTGTGACTCCCGATCTCTCAGGGTTGTTGTGGCCATGTTCATGTGCTCTGGCTAAGACGAAGCGTCGACCAGCCCGGTTGGCATCTTCCACGGACCGGTAATTGCCCACATGGGTGTAATCGAGGCCATCGCTGGTTGCTGACACCGAAAACAGGTTGTTGGTCACGCGCTGAACGCTCCAGTGCATGAAGCAGGACGGTGCCGAATGATGCAGAGCCATGCCACGCCAGAAACCGAATGTGTTCAAACTATGACCAATGACTGGAGCCAGTTCAGCAGCTTCTTGAATCTCAAATAAGTATTTATTTTTGCTAAAGAATTAACCTTCGATTGGTTGGAGCCTGGTCAATTTTGCGTGATGGTGTTGGCGTCGATCCTGTCTGCGTGGCGGGGCGTCATCTGATCAGGTTGGATCAGCGTCTCGAATTGCTTGCCGGTTGCCCTAACTTTTGAGTTGGATTTGGGTCTTTTCGTGCTCGATAGCGCTGATGGGTAGGCAGCGAACAGAGCGATCGAGTGTTGTCTCTGGGGTTCGCCCTCGCGATCGCCCCGTGAAAACCTGTCCGGTTTGTGGCAGGCCTTTTCAGTGGCGTAAGAAATGGAAGGACGTCTGGGATCAGGTGCGCTATTGCTCCGAGCGCTGCAGGCGCCAAAAAAAATCCCCGATCACTGATCGGGGAGTCTGAAGCCGGTGATTGAAAGTCCCCAACACCCGGCCCTGTAATGGGGTCGCGGCGGCTGATGCCGCCTCCCATTCACCCTTCTACCAATAGGTCTGGTGTGCGTCTTTACGCAAGCCCCAGATCTAGTGCCGTCGAGCGAGCGGATGGGCTGGTGCGTTGGCCTCTCTGTCGCAGTGTGTCTTCGCCCGGCGTTGTCGGCCACTACATGTGGCGTGAGTTCATCGAGTCGTTTTGAATCGGTGCGAGTAGATCACGTGAATGCGGCTGGAACGATTGATCTGAGTCATCATGTTGTTTGAAGCATTCATTCAGACGGCTCATTTTCGCCAAGATGTATTCATAGAATTCATATTTGAGTTTATCAATGTTCTCATTTTGCCGGTGATGTTGATAGCGTATTGCGCGATTTAACGTCTTGTTTGCATCGTAGTGCCATTGGAGTGAAGTCGACGATGCACGAACTGATCGTGGAAGCTATACACAAGCATGCTCACGAGTTTGATGACTGATTGCATGCTGGCTCGGACATCATTGCCCGGGCTGTATCTCTTTGTTTGATTGGAATATCTCAGCTCGATCTCAGGAAAAGGCAGGATCAAATGATGATGTCATCCCTTAAGATAGATATAGAAAAGTCACGCATTGGTGAGCTCGATATGTTGAAGCGGGGCCTGTCTCTTGTCAGTGCCTGGATCAGTCTCTTTTTCATCACGGCTGCCTGTAATAACTCGACTCGGCTGGGGGCTCCCAGTGCGGGGGATCCTTCTCAGCAGAGTCGTGGCTCAGATCGTTCGGCTCAGAGCAGTCGCCCCAAGGTGCTGACGACCTTCACGATCCTCGCTGACATGGCCCGCAATGTTGCTGGCGACAGGCTGCAGGTGGAGTCCATCACCAAGCCCGGGGCGGAGATTCATGGTTATGAATTCACGCCCAGCGATATCGAGCGCGCTGCCGGTGCCGATCTGATTCTTGAAAACGGACTCGGTCTTGAACTCTGGGCCAGGCGTTTCACGGAAGCGGCCGGTGATGTGCCCTCGGTGACGCTCACTGATGGCATTGAACCGCTCTTGATCGGAGAGGACGCCTACTCCGGTCGCCCCAATCCGCATGCCTGGATGTCTCCCAAAGCTGCCCAGCATTACGTCGACCGCTTGGTGGAGGCTTTTTCGACGCTTGATCCCGAGGGTGCGCAGCAATACGAGGCCAATGCAGAGGCATACAAAGGTCGTCTTCAGGAACTGGATGCGGAGCTGCGCAAGAGCTTGAAGGTTCTGCCTGCTGGTCAGCGCCTGCTCGTGACCTGTGAAGGCGCTTTCAGTTATCTGGCGCGCGATTACGACCTTGAAGAGGCCTATCTCTGGCCCGTCAACGCCGAAAGTCAGATCTCACCACGTCGGATGGGCCGGTTGATTGAACGGGTGAAGCGAGATCAGGTCCCTGCTGTGTTCTGTGAAACCACTGTCAGTGACAAGGCCCAGCGCGAGGTTGCCAGGGCATCTGGCAGTCGTTTCGGCGGCAGTTTTTATGTTGATTCCTTGTCGGATCGCAACGGTCCTGCCGCCACCCTGCTTGATCTGCAGCGCCACAATGTGAAACTCATTCGAGCAGGGCTGGGTTCCGCCGCCGATCCAAAGCCATGAAGATTCGGATCGCAGCCGATCAGCTCTGCGTTGATTACAACGGCTCTGTTGCGCTTTACGACGCGTCGCTGACGCTGCCTGCCGGCTGCATCTGCGGAATGGTGGGGATGAACGGAGCTGGCAAAACCACCCTGTTCAAGGCACTCACCGGCTTTGTTCGTCCGTCCCGGGGACAGATCCGCATTAACGGACTCAAGGTGGCTGAAGCTCAGCGGGAGCAAGCTGTGGCCTATGTCCCCCAGAGCGAGGGTATCGATTGCGATTTTCCTGTGTCTGTCTGGGATGTGGTGATGATGGGCCGCTATGGCTCGATGAATCTGTTGCGCATTCCTCGCCAGTCCGATCGCCTGGCGGTCCGTAATGCGCTCGAGCGGGTGGAACTGCTGGATTTGAGAGATCGCCCCCTTTCTTCGTTGTCCGGTGGTCAGCGCAAGCGAGCTTTTCTGGCCAGGGCGATTGCCCAGAGAGCTTCTGTGCTGCTGCTCGATGAGCCCTTCAGTGGCGTTGATGTACGCACTGAAAAGCTGATGGCGGAATTGTTTCTGCAATTGCGTAAGCAGTCCTGTTCGATCCTGATCTCGACCCATGACCTCAGTCATGTGCGTGATTTCTGTGATGTGGTGGTGCTGATCAATAAGACCGTGCTGGCCTACGGAGAAACATCGGAGGTCTTCACTCCGGAAAATCTCTCGCAGGCCTTTGGTGGTCTTCCACCTGATGTGCTGCGGGGGCAGACCCAGTGATCTTCACTGTCTGCCGAATGGCCTGTTTGCTGAAACAGCGCAGGGATCAGAGGGGGCACAACATTGCCTGACGTCCTGCTAGAGCCTCTGCGTCATGACTTCATGGTGCGAGCGCTGATGATCAGTGCACTTGTTGGCGGAGTCTGCGGTCTGCTCTCCTGCTACATGACGCTGAAGGGATGGGCCCTGATGGGCGATGCCGTATCCCATGCCGTTCTTCCCGGTGTGGTGTTGGCCTACGCCCTGGGATTGCCTTTTTCCTTGGGAGCCTTTGTGTTCGGTGTGGGATCGGTGGCCACCATCGGTTTCGTGAAGCAGAAGTCGCGCATCAAGGAAGACACGGTGATCGGCCTTGTTTTCACAGGCTTCTTCGCTCTTGGTTTGGTGCTGGTCTCCAAGACGCGCAGCAATATCGATCTCACTCAGATTCTGTTCGGCAACGTGCTGGGGATTTCCGCGGCTGATATCCAGCAGACCTGGATGATCTGCCTCGTCGTTGTTGCGCTGCTGCTGCTGTTCCGACGTGATTTGCTGCTGTTTTGCTTCGATCCCACCCATGCCCGCTCGATCGGGATCAACACCGGTTTCCTCCATTACCTGCTGCTGTCGGTGTTGTCGCTTGCGGCGGTCGCCGGCCTGCAAACCGTTGGCATCATCCTTGTGGTGGCCATGTTGGTGACACCGGGTGCGACGGCTTATCTGCTGACTGATCGCTTTGATCGCATGACCTGGCTGGCGATCGGCAGCAGTGTGCTGTCCAGTCTTCTGGGCGTTTATCTCAGCTACTGGACCGACAGCTCCACGGCTGGCTGCATCGTTCTGGTTCAGACCGGTCTTTTCCTGCTGGCATTCCTGTTGGCGCCGCGTCACGGAATCCTCTGCAGACCGTCCTCCTGAGGCTCGGCCCCGATTGTTTACGCATCAACGCGCTTTAGCTAAGTAGCGCTTAGTGACGACACTTTCCATGACTTTGTTGCGACGTTCATCAGTTGCCGCTGCCGCTGTTGCGGTCTCATCCCTTATTTGTGCGCAGGTTCAGGCCAAGCCTGTGGTTCAGGTGTTCAATACTGCAATTACTGAAGCTGAAGTCAATCAAATCCAACAAGGTTGGTGCGATGCTTTGTTGGCTATCAGTGCCGCTTATCAGAACGGTGGTTATGACGCGGCCAAAGCCAAGGCTGCTGCCGTGATCGACACGGCGTATGCCTACAACTACGGGCCTGTGGCGTTTAAGCCCACCTATGCCACAGGACCAGATACGTTCCGCACAACCAGGGATGGGGCTCTGGCTTACTTCGTGGGACCCGACCCTTCGATCCCCCTCTTCCGCGACAAGAAGCTGGGATTCGCCACCTATCGCCACTGGGTCAAGTGCGAGATCAAAGACGAAGTGGTGCAGCTCTTTGGTAACACTGCGAACACCATGGGGCAGGTGATCGTCACTGATGCCGAAGGACAGACGGCGGCTCCTGAGAAAACCTGGACGTTCATCCGTGAAATGGATGGCTCGGTTCGCATCGTGCTGCATCACTCCTCAGCACCATTTGATGCCCGCTAGTTCGTAAAGGGGTGCACAAAGGCTGGGCTGATGTTGGAGAATGGGACAAACACATCTGCGTTGTCCAGCCTGATGCTCCTCTCCAACCGATCCGTCGTTCGGGGTTCCCTGGCCGCACTGGCCGCACTCACGCTCGTGGGAGCACAATCGGCCCGGGCCCACCATGTCCCTGGCGACGACCACACCGGCACCCTGCTGTCTGGTCAGTCCACCAGTACGGCCCAGGGCAAGAAAGCCATGTTCAGCACCCAAGCTGAGGCTGAAGCCGCTGCCCCAGGCTTCAATTGCACAGGGGCTCACAAGATGGGCAACCAGTGGATGCCTTGTTCATCGCATGGCCACGGCGCTCACTGATTGTGCTGACCGGCTCAGGCCATCAAAGCAGTGATGGTCGGAGCCGGCTTGGTCGGTAGCTGAGCAGAAATTTCTGATCTTCGGCTCTCACCGCCGTGATGCAGTCGTCTTCTGTATTCCAGATCCAGACCTGTTGCGGGGCCTGATCTGTGTGTTTGATTGTTGTGCTCACGGGAGACCCATATCGGGTTCTGAGCCCTGCCAGCACTTCTGTCATTGAATTGCTGGGCAAGCTGTACACCAGTTGTTCAAGCCCTTGGCTGCCAAAGCGCAGATCCAACTGCTCAACTGGGATTTCACCGATGTGCTGGTCGCTGACTCGATAGATAGCTGAGGAATCCTCGTCCAGGGAACGGGCTGTTTCCAGAGAAACTTCCAGACGCTGTTCAACGGTGGAGCTGTCCATGCCCCACTTCAAACCTGGAATGCAGGCCATGGCTTCTGCGGGAGCCCAGAGCACTGCGGCTGCAATCAGCAAACTCAGCACCCACTGCAGCGAGCGTCGCACCATGAATTCCAAGACGACGTCTTTCTTCGGACGTTAGTGGTGATGGATGCGGATGTCTGTTCTCTGCTTCTGGTTCACCTGCCAAGCAGAGTGATGTCGACATCGCTGAAGTTGCTTCCTACGTTGAACAGCAAATAACAAACGGTTGGAGCTGAAGTGCTCAGGGCTGAATGACGCGTGTCGCAACCGGTTGGGCCATCTTCCAAGGCCTGCTGATCGAGGCACTTCCCTTTTTGATGTTGGGAGTCACCATCGCCGGCCTCGCTCGCTGGCTGGTTCCCCAGTCGGCCTGGGTTCGTCGTCTGCCACGAAATCCCCTGCTCGCGCCAATCGTTGGAGCCTTGCTCGGGTTTGCGCTCCCAGCCTGTGAATGCGGCAATGTGCCGGTGGCTCGTCGCCTCCTGGCCAGCGGCGCTCCTCTTGGCACGGGATTCGGCTTTCTTTTCGCTGCGCCGGTTCTCAACCCCATTGTTCTGGCCAGTACCTGGGCGGCATTTCCAGATCAAACCTGGTTGCTTTGGGCCAGGCCTGCTGGGGCATTTGTGATTGCACTGGCTTTGAGTGCTCTGCTGGGGCTGATTCCTGAATCCCGTCTGCTTCAGGGTGCACTGCTGGAAGAGCGCAGGCTCAGTCAGCCCCTGTCGAGCATCGGGTTGCTCGAGCGCCGCACAGGACTGGTCGGAGCAGGTCCGGCCAAGCCTGCAATGCCAGCCCAATCAACGGCCCTTTTGCCGCGTGAGCTTCTCTTCCACAGCACCCGGGAATTCCTCAGCCTGCTCACGTTGTTGGTGCTCGGTAGTGCTTTGGCCGCCGTGGTGCAAACCTGGCTGCCGCGCAGTTGGCTGCTGGCACTTGGTAGTGCGCCGACGCTCTCGGTGCTTGCGTTGATGCTGCTGGCGTTGGTGGTCTCGGTGTGTTCGAGTGTGGACGCTTTTCTGGCACTGGGTTTTGCCGCCCAGGTCACGCCAGGAGCATTACTGGCTTTCCTGTTGCTTGGACCGGTCGTTGATCTCAAACTGGCCGGATTGTTCACCGTTCTGCTCACGCCACGAGCCATTGCAATCACAGCGCTGTCTGCATCACTGATGGTTTTGCTGATTGGCCAGTGGGTGAATCTGATTCAGCTCTGATGTGGTGTCTGCTGCGATGAGATCCTTGCGTCACCTGCGTCGGGCAGCTGTTCTCCCCCCTCTGGTGCTCACGCTCTGGGGATGGGTGCTGGTGTGGAGCAGCCTGTCTTCCCGGTTGGATCTGCTGCTGAATGCGGCCTTTCACCCGGTGGTCGCCGTTGCCGGTGTGGTGCTGATGCTGGTTGGACTGATCCAGCTGCGGCTGGCTGGTCGACGTCGACTGCCTGTTGCTCCACTCGGCTGGCTGTTCTCCGCAGCAGTGGCGTTGTTGATCTTGCTTCTGCCTCCCCGACCATCGTTCAGTGACCTTGCCGCGAGCCGTCCGGACAGTCTTCCGGCGGCACCGAGTCTGAGTTTTTTCCTGCCTCCGGAGCAGCGCACACTGACGGAGTGGGTGCGGCTGCTTCGCAGTCAACCCGACCCGGAGTTGCATGCAGGAGATCCGGTGCGGATCAGTGGTTTTGTTCTGGATCGACCTGGTGAACCCTTGCAGTTGGCTCGCTTGACGGTGCGTTGCTGCCTCGCGGATGCAACGCCAGCCGGCCTGCCCGTGGACTGGCCAGCTGAGGCGAATCCTCAGGCGGACCAATGGTTTTCGATCGAGGGGACGATGATTGTGCAGGAGCGGAATGGGGTTCCGGTCAGTGTGGTGAAGCCGACTCAGATGACACTGATACCAAGGCCTGAGCGCCCGCTCGAGCCATGACCACGCAGGCCTCATCGGCAAGGCCGCGGCTGTTGCTTGGAAGCCTTGCGGCTCTGGCCGGACTGGCTGTTGTGCAGCAACAGATCCTGCTGCGACGACCACCTTGGCTTCAATCCGTGGCCATTCAGCCCCTGCGCTCCGGAGCCGCTGCGCTGGATGTGATCTTCAGCAGACCGATGGATCGCGACACCGTCGCAGCCAGTTCATTGGCTCCGGATCTTCCTCACAGCTGGTTTGGTCGACAGGATCGTCTGCGGCTTCTGGTGGACTCCGGCCAACCGATTAGGGGGCCTCTGCGTCTGGAACTGCTTGGTCAGGATCTGCGGCAGTTGCCCCTCAAGAAGCAAATGGTCTGGTGGAATCCCAGGCCCCACCTGCTTGCGGTGGTGCCCAGCGGAGAGGGAGAACGCTTGAAGCTGCGCCTGCGAGACGGACGATGGCAGTCGCTTGCACCGGTCCAGCAACGCATTCTGCAGATTGAACCCCTGGGCAATGGCTCTGGTGTTGCACTGGTCAGCGACGACAGTGAGGCACGGCAGCGGGTGCTGCTGCGTCAACTGGATCAACAGGCTCTGAGCATCCATGAGCAAGGTCTTGGTGATCCAGTGCTGGGCAGCCTTGAGGAGCTGGAGTCCGGAGACTCGGGATCGCTGCTGTTTGCTCATCTGAGTAGCAATCAACTGGGTGAATTGCTGGTTCAGCTCGGGGGGTTTGAGCCAGATAGTGATCGCGTCTGGATTCAATCCAGAGGCAAAGCACGCCGGCTCCTGGATTTGAAGGCCAGTGGTCCTCTGCGTCTGCTCCCTGATGGCAACGGACTGGTGTTGCCGTCTTACGACGGTTTGGAGTTGCTGCCCTTCAATCCTTCCTTGGATGGAGGATCAAGGCAGTCACTGCCTGGAAGTCGGGAGGTGAAAGCCTTCTGCTCCGGCTCCGGGCGTGCTCTGCTGGTGCGTCACTGGCCTGACTACCGCCGATCCCTGGAGCTGGTGATTCCGGCCCGGCCTCCAAAGCAGGTTTGGCTGGGTGAGGCGGGGGTGATGGCGGCGGCCTGCGATAACGGTGGCGAGCGCCTCTGGCTGGTGTTGCGGGAAGCCGGCCTGCGTACCGAGGACGTGCTCCTGCAGCTCGACAGCGAAGGGCAAGAGATCAGTCGACGCTCCCTGGGGCCATGGCGTTTGAGCTCAGGGTCGGAACTCGACTACGACCCGGTGAGTGATCAATTGCTGACTGTGGTTCAGAAGCCTGCGGCTGACAACGGACGGATTGCTTTGATCTCCGGCAGCACACTCAACCTTGAGGTGCTGGAGCAACCGGCGGTGCTGGCGCGTTGGCTGCCGGCCGGAGGAGTATTGACTGACTTTTCAAAGCCATCTCGATAAGTTGGCTGAGAATCGTTCTCACTGCCCATGAGGGTGCCACCCCTCGTTGCGCAAGGTCTATCCGTCGCCTATGGCAACCGAGTTGTTCTTGATGATGTGTCGCTGACACTGGAAGCCGGAACGCTGACGGCGCTGGTCGGCGCCAACGGAGCTGGTAAATCCACCTTGCTGCATTTGCTGCAGGGCCGGCTGATTCCCTCTGCGGGAATGGTTGCTTGCGATGGAATGCCGATTCAGAGCTGCCGTGATCGGGTGGTGCTGATGCCACAGCGTGGTCGGATCGACTGGTCTTTCCCCATCACCGTGCGTGAGTTTGTCGCTCTTGGAGCGATGGGGAACAGTTCATTTGGATGTTGCGACCGGGAAGCGGCATTGCAGCGTGTTGGTCTGGAATCGCTGGCGACGCGTCGCTTGGATGCGTTGTCGGGAGGACAGCAGCAACGGGCGTTGTTGGCACGCACCTTGGTGCAGCCGTCGCGAGTTCTGTTGTTGGATGAACCTTGCGCTGCGATTGATCCGCCTTCCCGGGGGCAGTTGATTGCCCTGATGCGTCAACTGGCTGATGCGGGGCAGACCTTGTTGGTCAGCAACCATGACTGGGGCTCAGCTCTTGATTTGTATGACCGAGTGATTGTGCTGGATGGACGTGTCGTGGCTGATGGCGCTCCGCAGCAGGTGCGCAGCATGCTCGGCAGCAATCTTGCTGTGCAGGAGTCATTCCATGAGTGAACTCGATCTCTGGTTGGTTCCTTTGTTGATGGCATTGCTGATTGGGGTGCTCTGTCCCATCACCGGCACGTTGCTGGTGACGCAACGGCGCGTTTTGCAAGCGAATCTGATTTCCCATGCTGTTTTGCCAGGCGTTGCCATCGCAGTGGCCTTTGGTGTGGACCCTGCCATTGGCGGGGTGCTCAGTGGTCTGCTTGGGTCACTGGCGGCTGAGCGCATGCAGCGAGGGCAACCGGCTGGACAGGAAGCTGTGATCAACACGGTGCTGGCCGGTTTTCTCGGTCTCGGTGTGCTCTTGATTCCTGTGCTCAACATTCGCCTTGATTTGGAAGCGCTTCTGTTCGGCGATTTGCTGATCGTCGACTGGTCAGATCTGTACAGAGTTCTTGTAGCTGCTGCCGCGATGGCCCTGTTGCTTCTGACCCGCTACCGACAGCTTGTGTTTCTGGGTGTTGATCCAGAGGGTGCCCAGGCTTCCGGATTGCCGGTCCGCGGTTTGCAACTGGTTCAGGCACTGGTCACCTCCATGGTGATCGTGAGCGCCATGGCTGCTGTGGGGGTGATTCTGGTGATTGGCCTGTTGTGCGCACCGGTGCTCCCTGGTCTCTGGAGGGTGAGCAGCTTGCGTGCCGCAATGCTTCAGTCGGCGCTGGTGGGCCTGGGCCTCAGTGCCGTGGGCTTCTTGTTAGCTGTTCCGCTCAATCTTCCACCGGGCCCCCTGATCGGCGTTGTTTGCATGGTTTTGCTCTGCCTGCCCAAGTTGCGACCAGCCCATTCAGCCTGACTTGCATGATGAATGAGAATGATTATCATTTCCGAAGATATTTTGTCGCATCTTGCCTTTCCCTTTCGTCACGGCAGCAGCAGGAACCCTGCTAGCTGCTGCGTCCTCAGCCCCAACGGTTGTTGCAGTTGACGGCGTTCTTTGCGACATCACCAAGAAGCTGGTGGCTGATCAGGCCCGCGTGATTTGCTTAATCCCGCCGGGGTCAGACCCGCACACCATGGCCCTCAGGCCTGCTGATCGCAGCAATCTCAGCAAGGCCAAGCTTGTGCTGCTGAACGGTTACAACCTCACTCCCGCGCTGAAGGGTGTCAAAGCCGGCGGCCCGGTTGTGTCCGTTGGTGAAATAGCTGTTCCCAGTAATCCCTTGAACGATCCGCATCTCTGGCATGACCCTGCGATCGCGGCGTCCATGACCAATGCGGTTGCGGTCAAGCTCAAGCCTGTGTTCAACGGAACTCAGGACGCAGCGATCGATCAACGCAGGGCTGCCATGGATTCAGTGCTGGGTTCGCTCGGAACCTGGACGGGCCAGCAGATTCAGACCGTGCCTGCTGAACAGCGCGTTCTGATTACAGGACACCGCGCCTATTCCTTCTTGGCACGTCGGTTCGGCATTCGCGAACTTCCTGTCATTGATGAATATGCCACCGGCGGCCGCATGCGCCCCTCCAGCCTGAGTGCCATCAGTAAGGCGATCAAGAAGTCAGGAACCAAGGTGATCTTCCCCGAAGCATTGCCCCCCTCCAAGACGATGCGCCGGATCAGCAAGGCCAGTGGCGTTCCCCTCGCCAGCAAGCCTTTGTTTGCAGATGGCCAGGCTCCAGGGAAGAGTCTTGTCCAAACAGCAACAGGCAACATCTGCACGTTCGTTGTTGCCCAGGGCGGACGTTGTGATGAAAACGGTGCAGCTCAGCTTCAGGAGCGTTGGGCCTCAATTCGCTGACTTTTTGTTTTTCTATTTTTCTAATCTTTCAATCCAATGATCTTTTCTCGTCTTTCGTTTCTGAATGCCGCTGCTGGGCTTGCCTTGTTGCTGGCTGGTGATGCTGCAATCCGCGGGGTCCATGCCCATGGCGGCCATGGTGGTGGTGAACAATTGCCAGCTGGTGAATCTCGTGTTATCCCCACGATTACGATTGAGGGACATGGAGGTTTCGAAACTAATTTAAATGGTGATCCTTCGCATTATGCAATTGATGGCCAGTTCGGTTATGTCTTTGAGTGGGGACTTCCAAATAATGGTACTTTTGCTATTGAAGCTACTGTTGGTCCGGCTGGTGTTTGGGGCGAAGCAGAACATTTTTATGGGACAGTTCACCTCGAAGAAGAGCATGCTCACGAAGAAGAGGAAGAAGGGCATGAGGAAGAAGAACATGGTCATAGCCATGGAAGTGGAGCTGATTGGAAAAGAACAGACGTCAGGGGATATTTTGCGGCTCGATATCAACCGAACGATCGGTTGTCTTTCCAGCTTTCTTGGATGCCCTACTACGTCACAGGTAAAGGTGAACACTATGGTGAGGGTCTGAAGAATGAGGTTGGCGCTAATGTGACTTATGCATTCGGCGATGGTGATGTGAACTTCGCTTTAGGTGACGGCCTCGAAGATGTGATTGATGGTGTCTTCATTTCCCTTGAAAATCGTACTGGTTGGGAATCTGATGGCACTTATATCGGTAATTACACTGATCTTTGGCCTGGTTTTGGTTTTAATGTTGATCAGTTGAATATCACACTTTCAGGTGGTCCTCGTTTCTATTCACCTGGTAGTTACTCAGGTCTTTCTTCCCGCACTGACTGGGGTGGAGAAATAGAGGCTGAATACCCAATTACGGACCAAATTGCTGTATTTGCCCATTGGAAGCCTATCTACAGTTCAGAAAACTGGAGTGATGAAGGTGGCAAAGGGTGGAACCATCATGCCGGCACAGGCGTGAGCTTCTCGTTCTGATATTCAGCGGGTTGTCTACCCATCGCTTGGGTTAGGCAACCTTCTCCAGTTTGTGGCGCTGCATCAATGCCCTATTCAGACATCATCTGAATAGGGCTATTCTATTTTTGGGGCAATATTCTGATTCAACTCTTGTCGAGTCATTGATCAAGATCAATTAAACAGTATATGGTTTTTGACTTGTTTGTTTTTTATTTTTTCTCTGCAATCTCAACTGACTTTTTTGATTTGCATCCACATGATTGTGCTGATATCGATCTTGATCAGGGTTTCCAGGTGTTCTTGAGTTAAGGCTCTGGCATCATTTTCTCGACCCTGGAGTGTGAGCTTTGAAAGTTGACCCATGCACCAGTTCTGTAATGCAGCTGCCTGTGCTCTGCGGCATCTGAGATGACAATGTTCAGGCAGATCCATTGCGCTGGATTCAGTGCAAGTTGTCTACTTGTGCGAATGAATCGGTATGGATTCAAGCTCAACACCCGCACGTAGCGAAATGCACCGCAGCACTGTTCCGGTATCAAATGTGTGAAATTGATTTTGTTGATTGAGCGTTTTTTTGTGTTGCTGTTGTGAGTTGTTGATCGTCATTCTGATTGCAGTTAGGCAGCTTCTGAGCATGCCTTGCGTCAATGCTTCGTTGCCAGGTTCATTGCTGGTAAGTGCAGGGCTCGAGGACTGGCCTGGAGAGCTTTACAGGATGCTGCGCTCATGACTTTGAGCAGCGACTGAGCTGACGTCGTTGCTGAGGGATCTGCTGAGGATGCTGCTGATGCTGATTTGCAGACGTGTGAAGGTCGTATGTAACGAGGTGCTACGGCTGATCGACGGCTTCTGGTTCGGAGCTCATTCGTCTTGCTCATAACTTTTCGACGGTCGCTCTTATTGCGGTCTTTGCAGCTGCACAGTGGGATCTGGTCGGTTGCGCTGGTGCCATCTGTACCTCGCAGGCCACGTCTTGTTGACCCCCCAGGTAGCAAATGGCTCAAAGGAACCCCCTACTGCTTCTGAGAATCGCTTGCATGAAGGCAAGTTTTGCTTCTAGAGTCGAGATCGATTCTCAATAGCAGGACGTTATCCGTCCATGACTCTCTCGGCTTACCGGTTTCTCCCCGATGCTCCCGTGGCATTGATGACGATGCCTCGCCACCAGACCGTGTTGATCGACCCGGCTTCTGCTGGCCAAGGCAGCATTCTTGAGGTCCATGAAGGCTTCTGCCGTGTGTACTGCCCCTGTGAAGAAACAGAGGGCATGACTCTGGCTTTCCTTCAAGCAGGTGATCGCCTGAGGACTGATCGCCTTTGCAGCGAAGGCATCTGCGTCGAAGCTCTCACTGATCTTCGTCTCGCCCGCAGCGTTTCCTCCGACGATGAAGTCGGCATGGACGCAGTGAACGAGTGGACGTTGCAGCTTCTGCGCATCCGTCACCTCGGACAGGCTGAGCAGAGACTTCATGCTCTCTTCGCTCTGTTGGTCAATCGTCTTGGTAAGCGCTGCAGCGATTGCTTCCAGTTGCCTTTCCGTTTGACCCATGACCGCCTCGGAGAGCTGATTGGAGCCACGCGTGTCACCACGACCCGTCAGGTCTCCAAGTGGAGAAATGTGGATCAGATGAATTGTTCAGGTGGTGAATTCACCATGAACTTCTCGATCGACATGATCAGCACCGCACCTCTGACCCATCTCTGATGGCTGTGATTCACCGCCAGGGCAGCACTCTCATGGCAGCGCTCTGTCGTGAAGCAGAGCGCTGCTCAAGGCGGAGCCTCCAGATCACTCAACAGTGTGATTTTTGCCTGAATCAGACACTGCTCAAGCGATTGCGCTCTGAGCAGTGTCTGATTGCCCTACGCCTCGAGCAACTGCAACAGCTGATTGCAGGGATGGATCGCGAGTCTGTCGTTGATCCGCTGGCATTGGATTTCGCCAGTGAAGTTGCCCGGCGGGCGATTGTCAAAACACGCTCTTTGGCGAACTGACTACTGAAGTGGGCAGGGTGCGCGACACCTTCCCTCAGTTCGTTGTCGATGACCAGTACGGCGGCAGCCTGACCATCAGCGAACTTGGTCCGACCGAGCAGATGGGCTGCTTCATGTTCAGCTTTGATCTGTCCTTCCACCATTGGTTCAAGGAACACGGTGCTGCGTGTGTCGCCAACACGTTCTGCTGCCATCAGCAGTTGTTGGAGCGACGTTGTCACGTCCCGTTCCGTCAGGAATGCGGTGCGCATCACGTCAAGGACCGATTCCCAGGATTGATCCGGAGCTTCAAGGGCATGCAGTTCGGGTGTTTGTGCCCTGGCAATCAGGTACTCAGCAACTTTGGCTGCGTGCTCTTGTTCTCCTTTTGCCTCTTCGTTGAAGTGTTGGGAGAAGCCGCGTAATTCCCGTTCTCCCATCCAAATGGCAGCGCCAAAATAGGTCGCATGGGCCTGGCGCTCCATGTTGAAGTGGGCCTGAAAGCCCTCCAGCAACGACGGATCCATTGGCTCCGCCATGGCCCGACCGGCAGGGCTAACTGGGAGTTGAACGTGCTTGGAGGGGTCTGAAATCATCACAACGAGCCACTTGTGTATCAAATGTACAAGGGTTGTCGAGTCTTTCGATGGTCGTTGACGTCGTGATTGATCAGCGCTGTATAATGAGATGCATTCTCAGCAGCTTGGATCGTGCCGGTTCATCAGCCTCAGAAAAAGAAAGGTTGTAAGAAGTCCAAGTGCTCGAAGTGGAAGGGTGGTCAGTGCAAGTGCGGGCGAGGTTGAGCGAAGAGTTCGTCTTGTTTGGCTTGGAGTTGAACCAGATTGAGTCGCATCGTTTTCGTCACTGCATCCACGTCGATCAGCTTCTGGCGTTGCATCCAGCCAAGATGCCTGCTGATCGTCGGTCTGGTGCTGCTGATGATTTCCCCGATGCGTCGGTGGGATAGGCCCGAAATCAGCGTCTGTTCAGGATTGGCACCTTGATTGCCTTTTGATTTGGCAAGCAGTAAGAACAGTTTGATCAATCGTTCCAGGCTGTCTGCGGGCTGCTTGATTTCGTAGAGGTCGAGAATCCAGTTTTCCAAATAAACGTTGGTGCTCACTGGTTGATCTTTTTGTTCAAATTCAACTTTGGATTCCTCAAGGGCTTCAATCATCAGCCTTCGGTGGTTGTTCCAACAAATTGAACTGTCGGTGCCAGCATGAATTAATGCCAATGTTGATTCGGTCGTATTATTTTCAATGTCATTCACGCAGTAAAGGCGAATAAAGCCATCAATTATCTTCAGCTGGAAGCTTCGATTTTTGCTGTCGTTCGTGATGATCCTGTGCTGACTTGATTTCTTCAGTGTGATGACTGATGTGATCAGTGTCGTCAGATCTTTTTCAGCCCGCGCCATATCAAATGCTGGTGCAGGATTTTAGAAATGCACCTTTAATAGTTGTTATAACAGTGCAAGCGTGCCCGTGATGGGTGTTGTTTGATACGCCCTCTTGGAGATTTCGGTGCAGTGCGAGCTGGGTTGAGAGCAATGCGAATCCACTGAATCAGATCCTGACCTTGCCCACTTCTGCGCGAAGCGGTGCGTTTCCTGTGCTGATCAGAATCGGCTGACGGGTGAAGATTTCGACGCGGATTCCGCTCCGCATCACAACGATCAAGGTCCGGCTGATGGCCAGGACTGAGATGACAAGGGCAGCTGGCCAGATCAAGGCCATGAACAGCGCAGTCAGATCAGCCATTGTTGTGCGGTTGCAACCTGCACTTGAGATAGCAATGGTCGCCTTGAGGAATGCTTGGTTGGATGGCTCCAACTTCTCGTTCTGGCGTGCAGAGGGATCGGGGGGTGACGGATTGAACCAAGCCAGGCACCATGGTCAACCATGTTGAATCCCATGCGTCGCATCGCCTGGCTCCTCGGGGGCGCTCTTCTTCTTGCTCCTCCCGTGTCGGGGGCGGGATTGATGGAGCTGCTCGACAGCATGAAGCCGGCCCGGCCTGAGCGGTCAAGGCTGCAGCTTCCTCCGCTTCCGTTGACGCCTGGTCGCGGCAAAAACTGGGTTGGTGACCGCATGCCCAAGCAGGGAAGCTCGATTCTGGTTCTGGCAGGTCACGCTGATTCTCAACGGATGTACGGCTCTGGAACGCCAGGCTGGGCCGTCGGTGTTGCTGGAGCCGCTCCGATGCAATCGGGAATGACGGACGAGCTCTACTGGAATCTGCGCACCGCCAGGGCAGTCGTGGCCGAGGGCAAAAAGCAAGGTCTGAACATCAGCTTCTATGACCCCGGTGTGCGCACCATTCGCAATGTGCAGGATCCCCGCACCAACTGGTCCGTGGGGCAACAGCATGCTTCAGAGGGGGGATACGTGGTGGAAATCCATTACGACGCTTACTCACCCCATGGCATCGGCGCAGGAATCATCCCAGCCGTCGCGTTCGGTTTTTCCGTGATGGATGAAGCCCTGGCGAAAGAATTCGGGGCCTATCCCTATGACTACCGGGGCATGTTGGGAGCACCTCGCAGGGGTGTCTCGATGTTGGAAATCGGCATGCTTGAGGGCGCTCTGGAGCGGGGACTTCGCGACCCACGCCAACGCAAGCAGACCTTGGACAGGATTGCTAAACGCGTTGTTTCCGCACTGCGTGAGGGCTTGGAACAAGGCACTTCACTGAGGGCGATTTGTCGCCCCACGACAGGCATCGCGGCGTATTGCCGTTAATCGCTCAGAGAGTGGTGTTCAAATAGTCCTCAAGCCGGTCCGTGGGAATGTGCTGATTGGAGACGGCGTTCCCTAAAGGCAGAAAGATGGGCATGGTGAGTTGTCCATCGATCACCAGGGGAATCAGCGGCTGACGATCGACCCGCATCTCGGCGCCGATTTTCTGAACGCAGAGCAGCTCAAGAACCCCGTCGTCGTGCTGGCGTTGGTAAAGACGTGCATTCTCAATCGTGGCCAGGTTGCAGGAAGCAAAGCCATGGTTGGCGACAACATCACTCAGCCTCAAACTTCAGAGCCCCCTTCTCTTGAGGCCATGAGCAGACCCATGCTCTGTCGGATGCGAGGCGAGATGGACCGAATGGATTGTTCGAGTGCGAGTGCCTGATGCCATTCACCGGCGGCCTGAGCAGCATCCTGCTGATCCCAGAGGAGAAGGCGTTCACTTAGCAATTGCAGCAGTGATTCTGAGTCGTTGATCGTGTTGGTTCGGTTGTTGTTTTGCGTATTTTGCATACTGATACTGTCCATGATTGAAACCAGAACATCAACGCAATGAAGGGTGTGATTGCCGAGCCGAGATGTTCGGTTCACCGCTTGGATGTTTTGGCCTAAACCTGTAGCACTGCATGCAATTCATGGCCAGGCATGCGAATGTCAAAGCCGTTCAGCAACGATCAGCAGCATGAATCAGATCCTGCTTTATGCCGACGACGTCTGGTCTGGATCCAGCTGTTTCTTGGCGAACGGTCGCCGCACCCAACACATCCGTACGGTTTTGCAAGCGGTGGTCGGCGACACGCTTCGGGTTGGGTTGTATGGCGGTGCTCAGGGGAGCGCTCGTGTTGATGTCATCGACGACGCTGGTGTGACGTTGTCTGTGCAGTTGACGCAATCACCGCCGTCAAGGCATCGCTTCGACATCGTTCTGGCACTTCCTCGTCCAAAAATGCTGCGGCGGATTTTGCGCACCGTCGCGGAATTTGGTGTGTCAAACCTGCATCTGATCAATAGTGCCAGGGTCGACAAGAGTTACTGGCAGTCACCTCTGCTGTCGCAGGTCAAGCTCAATGAAGCTTTGATTGCGGGGATGGAACGCTCACAGGACACGATCGCTCCAGTGGTGCACTGTCATCAACGCTTCCGTCCTTTTGTGGAGGATGAGCTTCTCCAGCTTTGCAACGGTCGGCCTTGCTGGATCACCGACAAGGGAGCAGCGACTGCCCTGTCGCAAACACCTGCAAGACCTGCTGTGGTGATGATCGGTCCAGAGGGAGGTTTTGTCCCCTTCGAGGTCGAGCTCGCGACCTCGGTCGTGGCAGAGCGGGTCCATCTCGGTGAACGCACTCTCAGCGTTGATACTGCCCTGCCGGCGGTCTTGGCACAGGGTCTGGCGCTGTAATCAACTCCAGATCAGCTCCAGGTGAATCGATGGATCAAGGCTGCGTTTCACAGGACATTGCTCGGCCACGCGTTGCAGCAGTGAGCGCTGTTCGTTGCTGAGCTGCTGGGGCAGTTTCAGGTGTACTCGCAGCTTTTCCACCTTGCGGGGGCCTGATTGGGTCATCTGTTTCTCCACATTTGCAGTGCTCCCCTCAATCGACCAGTTTCTGCTCTTGGCAGTAATTCCCATGATGGTGAGCATGCAGGTTGCGACGGATGTGGCAAGAAGGTCGGTAGGGGAGAACTCTTCGCCTTTGCCGGCGTTGTCGATCGGAGCATCGGTGATCAACACGGCACCAGAGCCATGGTGTGTGGCTTCACAGCGCAGCTCACCGCGATACCGACAGGAAACAGTGGGCATGAAGTCCCTTCGAATGGTTTGTTCAAGTTGACAGCACAATCCGTGACTGGTCAGTTCTTTGTGGTGAGCTCACAATGAGTTCATGTTTTGTCGCTTGTGGAACTGTTGTTATTTTAAATCTCGTGTCAGTGATTCATCTCTGTTGAAGTGTCTGATCTGATGATTTGATGATCGACTTGTTGTTGGTCGGTGGTCATCATTGAGATGTCTTTGTCTTTGCTGCTGTACTTGGTTTCGTGAGTTGAGCTGCAGAAACAAATCGATTTGCTCAACGTGCAGGATCAAGGGTTTCTGCTGACAGGTGAGCCACTGGCTCTTCGTCGGCTGATTGTCACGTCATCTGATGGCTATAACCCTGTAGCACTTCAGCATTGATGACGTCCTTCGTGGACAATGACGACTTGTCAAGTAATCCAGTATTTGCAGGGCCTCTCGTAGTTCATTAGGCGGGTTCTACCACGGTTTTTGCGAGAGCTTCAGACCTCTAATGAACCGTCTTTCCGGTAGGCATCAACGCGGAATTCATCCATGAAGGCCCTGGCCTCTTTGCGGAACATTATAGATGACATATTCATCAGGATCGATATCTAAGGACAACTGTTGCACCTGCCAAAGAAACATTTTCAATCCGTCTTTTGTAGAAGTATCAATCTCGCTGAGCAAGGTTTCTTTTCTCTTGCGTTTTATAGATGGCATTGCAATGAGTTGAGCAACTTCCATCTCAGACTTACAGGATTTAATGACAAGGCATCGTTCTGCATCTGTCAGGTTTTGCCATCCCTTTTCTTTAACCCAGTTCTTTAGGTAATCAGGATCGAAGTAAGGCCAGTGAATGGTTGTCACTTTTTAATCTCCTGAAGTTCGCGGTCGGTTGTGTTGTTGAACATCAAAAAGCGGTTCGAATTGGTTTGTGCTTGGAACGGCAGTTAGCTGCACTAGCCCGGCAGCCAGGAAGCAAGCACCAGCAATCCATGCAAAGGCAGTCGGCATAATTTCGCAGACGAATTGCGCTTCTTCTCCTTTGTCAGGCGCTGGTTTTAGATCTTGCTTGAAGGGATAGGGCTTTGTCGGTGCTCCTGGTCTGCCCTGATGGGTGCGGTTTGGGTCCCACGTGGATTCACCTAGTCTTGAATCTGCCAATGTTGGTGGATCTCTCAGCACACCATTCTCAACAGGCCACAGTTTTTTATCACGCTCAAGAGCTTCACGTTCAGCAGCTGCCTTGCGTTCTGCTTGCTCGGCTGCCTTGCGTTCATATTCAGCCACTGTGGCGTCGTGTGCAGCTTGTCTTGCCTCAACTGCCTTGGCATTGATTGATTGCAGAATCAAACTGCATTCCTTGATCTGTTCATCCGATAGGTTGAACATTTCAGACTGAGGAACACGCCATTTGGCATATTTTTTATGCAGAACTTTTTCAGTGGCTTTCATTCGTATTTCTATCATACAATCCGCCAGCTGAATGACATTCTCTGGTGGACATTCCAGCTCACGCAATCGATCATCAATACGGCTACTGCGTCCGATCTTTACTAAGCCGTTTGAGTTCGTGGCTTTGATCAAGTAAACGTAGTATTTTTTCACCGGTAATTCCCAGTCTCACTACCTGTACTTAGAAGTTGAAGTCTGCCGCGAATCTTTCCTAGCCAGCCAATCCATGGCTTTGAACCACAATGCCTTTCTACTAAATTCGCCACATATTCAGAACTCTTAGAATCATTGGAATAAGCTTCGCGTTCTACTGGATTGCGATAATACGCAGGGTGAGAATACTTGTATTGAGCTAGGTCTTGCATTCCTTCTGCAGTGACTTCTAATCCCAGTGGTACTGAGGGAGTACTAAGTGTATAAGCAAAATTACTGCATGACTGGGCCATATGAATAGCTTCATGCTTGAGGACTGATGTGAAGTATTCATAGGGGTATTCTCCAGCCTTTATTTCTATCGTGCCATTGTTTGGGTTCCACAATCCTGAGGCATCTGGCAGGCCAGCAATCGGATCGATATTAGTGACCAAGGCAATTTGGCCACCACTCCTTATGACTGCTTTGAAGACTGGGTCATCTGCCAAACCACCAAAGCTATCTTCCTGCATTCCATTGGGTGCTGATGCATTAGCAATAGAAACCAAAGAATCTTTCTGCCCTACATACAGCTTCGGCATAACTCCACTAAATACCATTGCAATGACAAGTAGTGAATAGCCAATTACATGTTTTAGTTTCATCAAAGTCTGCTGCCAGCTCAAGAATAAAATAGAAAATTGTTTTGTCGGGGGATCGATTGCAACACCCATACGGGTGTAGGTCGAGCGCATCAAGAAACTAACGATTTTCGCTTGCAGAAGCAGTAACTGGAATTGCTGTTGGCATATACAGAATACTGCTGTCATCAGTAACATAAGAACGCTTATACCCCATGTACTCAATATCCTCGCCTGTATCATATTGTGATAGCAAGGTCTTTAAGTTACGGAGTGATTTATTGAATTGATCAACCTTTTCAGTGTCAAGATCCAGAGTGTACTCTCGGCTGACGACTCCCTTAATGACGGGATTGTCTGCAGTCTTTATGTATTGATAAAGCTTTTCATTTCCGTTATATGGAATATAGATCGTAGGGTTGTTTTTTAATGAAGAGTCTAGAACAGTTAAAGCCATGTGGCTTCTCTCTTTATTGTTGAAATCGTAGTTGTAATAGTCGCTTAATTCGACTGGCAAAAATGCAGTTATCTTGGTTTCAGGATAACGAATCAAGACACTAAGGTCGCCAATTACTCGTCCATGCGATGTCCATAGAACACAATACTCACCATTTTGTTTCTTAAAAGTCTTATAGATTGATGTTTGAGTTTTTGACCCTATTTCATGGTCAGCCGAAATATATGTATATCTTCCTGCCTTGCTGTCAAATTTAATATTTTCGGTTGTCCAATTTGCAATATCTGAATTGTTTTCAGGTGAATAGTATTCTCTGAATTCGGATAGAGAAACTACATCTTTTTCACAGATTGTGTCATACCTTTTCTTTGAGTCAACGGGCGATTTTAGGTATGTAGATACTATTGACTTGGGTGAAGCGCACGAAGCCACTGCGACTCCAAGAAGACAAAGTATTAAAGGCTTGCTTAATCGGTGAAACATGACAAAGAGGTTCAGAAAATTCTTTGAGTGATGGTTTTGTCGGGAGATCGATAGCGACTACTCAACGCCCCCTGCTTTTCCCTTTCGGGTCTTGTATAGCTCTCAGCCTCGCTTTCATGGCTTCAGGCTTCCCGACATTAAAAAAATAGATGCGAATATATCTAGCTATTTGTCGTCTGGATACTCAATTGGACTTAACAACCAGTCATTAGTTATGCGCCTCTTGAAGTCGGTTTGGGGCTCAGAGTCGACAAATTTAGTAAGCATCAGTCTGCACCCTCCGCTTTGAGATATTGCATCAGCGACTTGTTGATTTACAGACGCAGAAACTCCTGTTGCCATTGAATCATATACGCGCTGAAACTGACCACTCTGTTCTTGATTCGCTTGAGCAATGAACTTCGCAGCATCGTTTCTATTAAAGTGACCACCAGTTACGAGACATCGAGTCATTGCCATCATTGCCACTTCTTGAACTTTCCAACGTTCAGATTTAGAAGAAACCGATGCAGCGCTACAACCAGCTAGTAATAGGCCTGAGCTAAGCAGGCCTGTGGTGATCAATCGAAGTTTCATTTGATTGTTTTAGATAGTGGAGGTCATCCCTCCTGGACCTCTTCACCATCGCCTGAATCAATCGGATTCACATCACCCATTCGGGTGGTCTTCCAGCCGACTGCCTCTGTTGATGGCCGCAAGGACTTCCTGGCTGACTTCTAAGGCTCCATATCACCACCCCAGGCGGGTTCGGTCACGGTCCACCCAAGCCTCTTGAGCTGGAACCACAGAGAAGCTGCATCCTCGTAACGCATTTCCCTTCAGGTTTTGAGTAGCGCAGGTCCTTCTGGCATTGGCCGCCCGTGGTCCACGTAAACCCTCTGATCTCTGGCCAAAGTGCTCTTTGGGTCCCGATGAAAACGTGCAAGCCAATAACCCTTCGGATCTGAAAGCCATCCGTCCATCGCCCATCACTAGCAAGTACGCCTGTACTACTCCCGAAAAGGGGTGGTCGTCAAGCGATTGGCTCACTTGGGGGATGGCATCGCATGCCGAGTGGCAGACACTCAATTCATGCGTTTAGCTCGAGCCATGACTTCCACCCTTGTTCTCACTGTTGCTCTTCTGGTCGGCCTAGGCATGAACCAGATCAATGAAGCTGATAAGGCCAAAAAGAAGTAGCGAGTTACCTCCTTTGGGGGATCCGCTCAGCGAGGTGTTCAGGGGATGCTGATCCCAAGCAAAGGACCGTATCGATACAGAAGCTCAATCATCTAACAATGCTGTTGGTTGGCTGTGCCGTTGCTGGATCAGGTCAGGCACAGAGCATCACTTCGAATGAATACGGCTGAGATTCCCCAGAATGAGGGATGCTTTGGGCCAGGTCTCAGGCCAAGCTGAACCCATGAACGAGCGAAATCCCCTCAAGAGCTATTGCCCTGAATGCGGCAAGCAGTTTGGGCATGCCTGGCAGTTCGTCGGCTTAAGGCAGCACTTATGGGAAGTCCATGGCATCCATGGTGAAACCACGTTCAACGGAAAGTTGCTCAAATGGCCGAAGGAGGATGTAAGCCAATGAAAAGGATTGCCGCAGTTATTGCTGGGCTTTTAATTCCAATCCCATCAGTTCAAGCTGGAGAGACTTGGGTTATGGCTTCATGGGAAATGCATGGCAAGCCTAAACCTGGAACGATTGCTGAGGAGTACAACTGGTGGGGACTGGGTTATTACATAGACCTGCAATCAGTAGTCAAGAAAGGTGATCTTGTCTTTTATTATGATGGCTGGGTCCCATTAGATAGCGATAAAAGACCCACCACGGGCATAGGATGGAACAACAAAGAATCTAAACCCAAAGACAAGTTCTTACGAATAGCAAACTGCAAAACATTGGAGTTTAAGGCTTATGAAAGCGCCAATTTCAAACAGGCAGATCCTGCTTACAGACCATTGATCAAGTTTGCATGTTCGGAGTAAACAGTGAAGCTGAAATTCCTACTGATACTGCTTTTCGCACTGGGGTTTGCTGCCTGTACTCCTCGACCCGAACCATCTGCTTCTAGCCGTGCTGAAGCGATGAAGCTCTGCGACGACAAACTTGGCGAAGCTCTGGATCAAATCAGAGATGAACGAAAGCTGTGGAACTCTGATCGTGCTCGATATCAAAAATTGGAGAAGGAAGACTTCGACAAGTATCTAGATGAGTACTACGACACATTTAAATGGACATTCCTTCTCGATGAAGAATACGAAAAAATCAATATCATCCGTGGATACTGTGATCCATCACCTAACAAAAAGTTCAAGGATATGTGGAGCGTGGCTGCTTATGTGGAATACTTAAGCAGGCCTCTAGATGGTTCTGAAGAATCAGAAGTTGACAGGGTTTATATCTCAGGTTCTTCCTACAGCTGGGATGAGCCATTCAGAAAATGACAAAATTTCTCAGGCCTTATATACGTAACCATAAGGACGCAAATACCCCCATGGGTGGGTCTACCTCCTGTGGTGGCTGTTGCCCAAGAATCAAAGAAAGCCCTTTGCTGACCTGGTCTGGAGATTATTTCTGCAGTCCTTGTGGCTCCACCGCTGCAGTTCTACGACGATGACGCAATACATAAGCATGGTCATCCCTTGTGATCCGTTGCAGCGCAGTAGATCAGCGTTGAGTTGTGGTCATTATGGGAAAGACCGGGCCTACGGTGACTCCTGACTGAAGTGGCAGGCAGGTGCACTGATCACTACTAACAGGCATCAGTAGCAATCAGCCCTAAGTGTTAGACAAGGAGGCTAATTGTTGGCAGCTACTGTCATCTGTTCTTCATATATTAAGCGCTATCTATTCGCTTTTCGCAGAGGCATGGAGATCAGCCCTAGTCATCTAAGTCTAAGTAGTCTTTGCCTTTGATAATCTGACAGATACGTGAAATGAATCTAATGAATTGAATGACTGGATTGCCTGAGCGAATTGTACTGTTGTTTGCCTTAGTAGGTCTTTCTCGGCATTCCTTACAAATCAAATAATGCCTGTCATAGTCGAATGTGTAATACATTAACCTCCAGCATGAATGGCAATACTGAGGATTAATTGGCAGTCCTAGTTGCTTATTCATGAACTGGTTTTTCATTGGCATTAGTGCACCGGCCTATTTCTATTTCTGCCTAACACTTCTCTTGTGACTTCGCTGAGTCCATCTCTTTTGCAATATCTGACTAATTCATTACTCTCTACTTTGTACAAACACTCGTAATCGCCTGACCTCTTCTGTTTGTTCAAAACTGCCATATGATGGTCAAAACATCTCATAACAGCCTTCGGACCTTTATCACTGCCTGACAAAAATGATAAATTTACTTGTGGGGTTTCATTGCTAAGGCTGAATATGTTGTTCTGCTTATCTATTAACCAATTAGATCCTCCACCCGAATATTGAGCATCCTCATAACGTTGCCTGCAATTAGCAAATTCTGCATCACGCTGCTTCCACTGCTGGTCTAACTGGGCATTAACAGGTAAACCACCTAATGCCATAGCCATCATCAAGTAATAGACTTTCATCATTCCTCCTCACAGAGGCAAATAGCTGCAAAAGCCTTTTCTCCCTTATCAATCGCAGAACTTCGTGTTCGAGTCATAGCCTTAAGTCCTTAGCTTGAAATAGTAATACTTGGATTTATTCCAATCTTCATTGTATTTTTTTTCTTGGCAGATGTAGCTCATTGGTTTGGCTACAGGATCACGGTGACATTTTCTTTGAAACGTTGATACAAACTTGCCAGAAACATCATCATAAGAGGTTTGACCACCAGAACTTTCCCAGCTACGCATATCTCTAATAAGTTCCTCAGATGAATAGAAGTACTGAACTTTTGGAGTGGAATATGTAGGGTTGGATTCGCAGCCGGAAAGGACACAAGCAGCTAACAGCAAAGGCCAAGCTTTCATCACTCCTCCTCACAAATACAGATAGCTGCACAAGCTCTTAGCTTCTTGCTGACAATAGGATGGATGGCACTGAAGTAGTGCTGAACATCTAGCTCCTCCAGGTACTGCTGTAGATCCTGAGATGACGCTGACTCAAGGTCCCTCCAGTACGACTGCTCGACTTGCTGTTGGTTCAAGGTGACTTGTGCTCTCTTGTCACCCTCGCAGTGCTGTATCTGGAGCACATCCCCCGTTGGCACCAAAGCTGAACCTTCTAAATGGCTCGAATGGGGGATGCGTATCCCCTGCCCTTTCACAGATCATTCAATAAAAACCACTAGCCATGAACCAATCCACACTCGAAAGACGAGCCAACGGCAAAACGTACAGAGCTGGGGTGCTTGTCTTTCTGTTGACCATCTTTGGCAGTATTTCCATTCCAAAAGCCAAGGCTCATTTTGACTTTGGCTGTGATAAATATGAGCTTGGCTACCAATATAATATTGAACACGAAGATTTCGACTGGGATAAATGGCAAAAGTGTTTGAAAAGGTCTGCTAAAAATGCCGGCTTCCTGACCTGCGAAGAAGGATGGCAGTCTTCTACTTACAGGGGCCCATGCATTATGACCGATTCAAAAGGTATTGTTAGGCAGACAGAAGTAGTAAGAAGGTACAGGCATATGTACCCTATACCTTTCGTTCATCCAATTGCTAACGAAGGGAACTGCAGAGGTAATAGTTATGATTTTTATTACAAGCAAATTGCCAAAGATTATGCCAATGCTCACCCGAATATTGTAAGCAAATATGTAAGAGGACATGACAAAAAAGCACGACAATTAAATCAAACATTTGCTAGCAAATGGAGACAGTCTTGCATGAGAGAGTCGTGCAAGTTCAAGCCAATGCCTCCCTATGGCCCAGGCTGGCAGAGGATTGGATTTTTTGGGCAAGATTCCGCCAAGAACTGCTTCGATACTTTTGTAAGACTTGCGTCAAGAAGAGGGAGTCAAATAGAAATAGATTTTGACCGCAACTTCAGGTATGGTTCATACAATGTGAAGTCATACTTGAAGCAGACAAGCTTTGTCAGGTGCAATTCCTGGGAGTCTCTTAGTTCATACGGAAGCAATTGGAGACCAATACAAAGCAATACAGCTGTTGACATAGCTGCGAAGAAGTTTTGCGCTTAAGCAGATGAAACGCTTCGCACCACTACTCATTGCAATTGCTTTCATCGTCACCGCTTGCAGCTCCCAGAGCTACGGCTCGATGCGAGAGGCAGTGATTACTTCAAATGACTACATGACAATGGCTGGCAAGTACACAGAGACCTATTCAGAGCGAGTGAGGAAGTCATACATCTCACCACCTGCTGAGATGGAGTGCAATGGTCCATTCACCACGCAAGAGTGCAACGAGTGGAATTGGGAACACAACTACGAAAACGTTTCAAAGACACGCGAGCAAAACATCGTCAACTGTGTACATGAAGAGAGGCAGATCGTCTGCTTCGACAGCAGAGACAACAGCAACTACAGGTACTTCAGGTTCTAAGTCTCGATACGACATTCCCTGAGCGACGCCTGCAAGCCCCTTGAGCATCTCTCTTGGGGCTGTTTAGCATGTAATCCTATCCAGCAGATTTAACAGGCCTTAGAGAGGCTTGCAGATAGGAGATTGCTAACCCTGCCTATCAAGGGTAACAGTCACCCCCTCACTATAAGAGGGGGCAAAACCTGATTAATAGAGGAACCAATTGCAAACCCACCCCTATAAGGTTGATACGCTTTCCTCGCCTCTGGCTATTACAGGGGAAGACCGCAAAGGCGGGTTCTTAAGAGGAGCCTTGCAAAGGCGGCCTAATACAGGGACAACCGCAAAGGTCTCCTATTAGAGAGAAGGAAAACTCTTTATCAAACCCATCAACGAAGCACAGCCGATCAGGGAACTGATTAGCTGAGATGTAAAAGGGACACGATGAAAGCACAGCGACTGTGTGGAGTAACTCGTGTCTGGTCTGATGATGACCCAACAGGACTCGGCTTAACAGCACCGGATCTAGACGTGAATATTATCCCCAACCCTCGTATGACACTGGCTGTGGCATCAATGGGCGACCTCTACCTCATTTGAAATGGGTAGCGACGATGGGCTTTGCCAGTTAGGAAGACTCTTGAAAAAGAGTTTCTACCTAACAGCGAAGCTGTCCAGCTTGCCCAAGACTTCCAGTCCGACATACCTATTTGAAATTAGTACTACTAGTAATTATTAGAAGTACTTAGTAGCTATAGGCATGATGACTATCGCTAGGAGAGTTGCTGATTAACCCTAGAGTCGTAAATCACCAAACCAGTTGTGGTTTTGCCCCTATCGAGTCAAGAAATCCTCTTTTGAGACGCTCATTGTCGGAAGACAGCTCAAACGTCATAGACCCATCCATTTATCCAACTGCGTCCAGACGGGCTCCACAGCCTTCCTCATGGCCTCGTGGCCGTACTTGCCGCCATACATGTTTGCCATATGTGAGTGAGACAGGACATGACCGAGCATTGCTTCTAGACCGATCTGATCTGCTTGTTCATCACGCGCCAGCTTTGTCAGTCCATGACGGAATGAGTGAGACGTGACTTCAGAGTTCACAGTCTTCAGCCACTTGTTGATGGTTGCTTGTGACCCCCATGCAAAGTCAAACCCTTTCAACATCTCCACGATTTGAGGGGGTAGGGGGATGGTTCTCTCGCTTGCTTTGTTCTTTGCAGTCCCCACGGCTACCTCCATCGTTCCTTTGCTTAGGTCAAAGTCCTCTGCTTCTCGCTTAAGCACCTCAGAGATCCGTGTCCCGCAATAAGCCTGGATCAGGATCGGTAGCTGGAACCGAATATCCAGGTTCGGTAGGAGGTCCTTCAGTCCTCGATAGTCCTGCTCCTCTGCTGGTGTTATGTGGTCAGCTTCACCTGCTGCATAGTCAACCAACCCGAACGGGTTCGATTGACCTGCCAGTAGTCCGCTCTTGATGCAGGTATCAACTAAGCCACTGAGCAGAGTGCACTTATTGGCGATGGTGAGACCACTCAACCCCTGCTTCTCCATCAACTTGATCCAGTCTCTGATGGTTTTTGCTGACGCCTGTTGCAGCGTGAAGGGCACCTGCTTGATCGAGATGCCTACGTTCTTGTGCCAACTGGCTGAGTAAGGCTTCTTGTGCTTGCGCTTACGAACGCTCTCCGCTTCACGGACTAGGTCCAGCCAGTCGGTCTGATGTGGTGGGGTTATCTGAATCTCTGGGTCTTCACAGAACTCACCCCATGTGGTCTCTCTGTCAGGAACCTCTTCGATGCTCTCAACGTCTGGACGTCCATCGACCTTGTAGGGGATTGGTCCCGGCCATTCGGTTAATGGCTTTTCAGCTGGATGCTCATCCCAGCGATTGAAACCACTAGATGCTTCCTTCTGCAGCTTCCTGATTGCCTGCGCTGCTCTTGCTGCAGCTCTCTCTGGATCCCTGGTCTCAAGGCTTTTCACATGCCGCTTGCCACCCAGCCATATCTGGACGATGTAGATACCGTTGGTCCGTCGTTGGATTGTTTTCTTGGGTCTGCCCATCCGCTGTCGTTTTACGAGTTTTACAACGATGACGAGGTAGAAACCCTGTGATCACCAGTTCTAACTACTAAACACGGTCAATGACGACATGACAGACAACAGCGAACTTGCCGGATTGCAGGCTCTTGTCGCCGACGTTGGCGGCGGCAATGTGATTGATGCCGAACTGCTTGAGGGATGCACGGTTCAGGCGCATGAGCTCGATGAGATGGATGAGGACCAGGCTGCTCGTGTGGCGGCTCACTGTTTCTCCGTTCTCTTTGATCACAAGGTGGAGCAGTTGGAGGGCACGGCTGCTGATGCTGCGATAGGGGTCTGGAGCGGCAAGGTTGACGGCTTTGCTTTCACCATCAGCCGTGAGGATCTCGGTGACCTGGTGCTTGATTTCAGCGTTCCTGATTGATGACCGTTGATGAGCTGCGTCAGGACCTGTCCCAACGGATCGGTCGACCTGTTGAACTGCTGTTGGCGCGCGATGGCGAAACAGTCATCGAGTTATCCGATCTCTACCAACCCTCTCCTGCTGGTTTTGGAGGACGCTTGCGTCTTCGTGATGGAACGGCGATGAACTGGGAGCTGTGGCTGGAGGACGGTGACAGCTGGAACTTTCACAGTGCGCCGTTAGTGGAGTGATGACGACGTGCATCGACGCATTTGGTGGCTTCGCGGTGATGGCTGTTGTGGCGATCTGGGCTTGATCGTTGCCATGCATGGCTCCCTGATGGGACTGGGACGGCAGTTTGCGCGAACAAGATGGATCTTTGTTGCGCTAATTGTTGAGTATTGTGTTTTTGTCGCTGGGTCTTGATGAGATTTGTTGTGAGAGTTTTTGTTTGCTGAATTTATTGTTCTGTGCATGTCCTTGTCCCGCATATTGGCAGCTTGATTGCTGAGGTGCGCAGGTGGCTGAAAGTCCTGATCAAAGTGGCGACTTGCCATTCAAAGAGCCTGTTGATGCTGCCGAACTGAATCTCGGGCTTGACCCCATTGAGGCTGAAGAAGTTCAAAATGTTGAGATTGCAAAGTCTCCATCGGATGCTGTTGAAGCTCCGTCATCCTTGGAGTCAGAAGATCATGGGGATGAACTCTCTGTCTCTCACCTGCTCCAACAGCTTTCGCTTGGATTAGATTCGCTGAAACAGTTGAATCTTGAGGGCTTTAAGCAGATTTACCCGATCTTTCTGATTGTCTTCGGCTCGGTGATTCTCGGTTTGCTGCTGTCATTTATCACCACATTTTTGAGCTCCATGAACCATCTGCCGGTTGTCGGTGGCTTGTTCCAGGGAGTCGCTGAGCTGATTGGCCTGGTTGCTGTCGTGCGACTGATTACTTCGAATTTATTGCTGCAGCATCGACGAGCAGAAGTGTTCGCGCGTATTGCCGCATTAAAAAAAGATCTACTGGGAGGGCAGGAATGAATGTGTTGATTGCTGTGCCCGACCTGATCGGTCCTATTCCTCGATTACAAATCCAAAACTTTCAAAAACCTCGTCATTGGCGTGGATGATCTTTCGGGCACCTTCTTGCTGTTTGACAGCGAATCCAGTTTGGGCAAGACGCCTCATCAGAGCAGCTGTGTCTTCGAATCGTTCAGCCATGTCTTCAAGGGTTCCGCAATCTGCGGAGAGGGTGGATTCATTCCAGGTGAAGGAGGCCATGGCGATTTCGGAAGAGGGTGAACCAGTGCTGCGTCAGTGCAGATTTGACACGAGTTTAAAGCTTTTGTCTGAGCAGTGCTGATGCCAAGGGTCTGCTGGACCCTGCCACTGGTTCAGTTGGCGCTGACGCTCTGCGCCAGTTCTTGGCCGAATTCCTCATGCAGCCCCAAGCGTCCATCGATGTCAGAGACACGATCGGCCTTATCTGCCAGCGTCAACATCTCCTGCTTCGAGCGAGGTGGTGCTTCGTTGGCTAGCACTACATGCAGAGGGCAGTGCAAGTTCTGAACCTGTGCCAGCCACCAGCGGGAGTCGGAGGCCGCATCCAAACCACCGCTCACGAACGCCACGCTCGCAAAACGAGCTCCCGGCTGCCGACTGATCTGTTGCTGCTCACGCAGGCGTTGAGGCGTTAGCAGGTTGCGATTGACCCAGACATGGCGACGAAGCATCAGTTTCAGGATCGCTCGACTGGTGTTGAGTCGATAGAGAAGCGGTCCGATCAGTGGCAGTTCCACCAGCCGTCTGACCCAGTTGAAGCTCTGCCCTGCTCGTCCTGTCATGGTTGGAAGCGGACCTCGGAACGTGGGTGCAACCACCACGATCTGTGCCCATTGCCGTGAGCATTGCTCGGCGAGGCCGAGAGCGATGGGAGCACTGTGGCCCGCCGCCACAACATTGATTTTGTTCAGATCAGCACCTTGAAGGTGTTGAAGAATGCCGGTTAAAGCCTCACGCAGGGTCTTGGCGTTGTACGCCATTGCTGGACGTTCGCTATCTCCAAATCCCGGCCAATCGAAGCTCACCAGCTGACATGGTTCACCCATGGCATCAGCAAAGTCATGCCACTCGCCCCGGCTCGACACGGTGCTCAAGGCTGGTAGCAGCAGCCAGAGGTCGCCGTTCTCTGGACCGCGACGTTCCAGCGTGACGCGAACGTCGCGGCCATTCAGGTTGACGTGGAGATTTTCGGGTACACCACCGATTCGGGAACGAAGGTTCATGGTGACGTCGAGGTATTCGACTTCGTGCATGGTTCCAGCTTCGCTCTGAAGCAGTGGTCTCCCAATGGATGTTGCAAAGATTTGCCGTGCCCCACTCCATCAGTCGTGCTGGTTCGAAAGGCCACCCGCAATGAGCGAGTGGCTTGGTCAGTAGCCATGTGGACCACAACCTCAGGGTTGAAAGGCTCTTCGTTCGAGGTCGCAGTCTCCGTTAGGGGACAGGCCTTGACGGCGCATGGCCTGGACTTCCGCTCTTGCGGCTCGCAGATCAGCGCGGAAGACCGGATCGTTCTGCAATTGAGCAACGGTGCCTGAGGCGATGATCTGGCTGGCTTGCACATCACTCAGCCAGTGCACGTTGCAGATGTAGCGGCTCTTCCCGTACTCAATGCCTCTGGCCAGGATTGCATCGCGACGTTCCGGTGCGAGCTCACTGAGAACCAGTGCCCATGCCCATCCGGCAGCGGTGTGGCCGGATGGGTAGGAGCCATCGCCTCTCAGCAGGGTTTCCTCGTCGGGCGTGCAGATTGGCTTGCCGTTGACCATGAACGGCCTGGGGCGTTGATAGTTGTTTTTGGCTTTGTAGGTCGCAAGACCGGCGTCGGTCAGTGTGCGTCGCAGCAGGGTGTAAAGCCTTGGTGTTCCTTCCTCGGTGATCGGCACGCCCAGAGCGCAGGAGTAGATCGCTGCGGCCTCAGGGAAATGCAGATTGGCATCAATCGCTGCCACTTCCCAGCGTGGGCCTCCCTGGAGCGGGAAGGTTGATTCGGCATTGGCCACATCCAGGTCGTAGGCCATGGACCCCTTCATGGGATGCGCCGGCAGAAGCTTCAGCGAATCGGGCACGGCATCGGGCGCCAGATAGCCCTCGAGCAGCCCATGCTTGATGGTCTTGAGATTCGTCGGTGAACCAACATCAGGTTCGCAGTAAGTCGGTGTCTGTGCTCCTGCTGGCAGGCCTGCAACGCTGATGCCTGCAATCAACCCGATCGCAGCGCAGCTGTAAGCGAATCGACTCATTGTTAGTTGTTGTTCGTTCGTTCACGGCTTAGCAACTCGGGAGATTCAGTCCCAACAGTCATGGCGTTAGGTTTGCACTCCGTGGATCAGCCGGTTCGCAAGGGCTCTTCAACTTCGGGGCTTCATCAGCAGTGTGAGTCCTGATGCTGTGATCACAACGGTGAGCACTCCCAGCAGCGCTGGATAGAACGACTGCAGATTCAGCCAGCCGAATCTGCCGGTGTGAATCTTGAGTAACCAGAATGCATCAATTCCTTGCTCCAGCAAAACGCTGTAGAGCGACCCGCTGATTGCCGTGAGCAGGAGTGGTGCCGCTGCAATGGGAACAAGCCAGCGGTGAACGCGTTGTGCCTGACGCTGTGAATGGAGGCCGCGTTTCATTGCTGACGCAGTTGTTGATGCAATTCACGCTCATCTGCGCAGGGCATCCAGCGACCGTTGTTTTCATGAACAGCCTTGCAGCCGATCTGTTCAGCGCGTTCACGTGCTTCGGCTTCTGTTGCGTAGAGGCCTTTGCTGTGAGCCAATGCAGGCTTAGGCATCGCCAGGCCAGACATCACAACAGCAGAAATGCAGGCAACGGTTGTGCATGCAATCGCCAAGGCAGAAAAAACCATGATTCAGATGCAGGTTCAGCGCCTCTCGCAGTGTGCAATCAGCTTGAGCTGAATCAAGTTTGCCGGTGCTGAGTGTGCGCTGGTTGTTGCTGAAGCCGCTTTGAGCTTTTTTGTTGCAGCTGAGTGGTGTCACAACGGTGGCCATTGATAACCATTCTCATCACAATGGATGCATCGACAGATTGTGCATGCGCGCTCTCACTTTCACGTGTATCGCCGCCATGGCCGGTATCGGTGGTTTCTATCAAGCTCCAGTGTTGGCTCATGCCGGCCATGGCGATGAGTTTGTCCAGACCGGTTCCGTGGGCCAGGTGAAGGCCAACCCCACCCGCGATCAGATGCTCGGGATCGTCTCTGAAAAGCCCAAAAAGGAGGCCAATGGTCAGTTGAGCGTACCGAACGTTGCCATCGTCAAGGCCTACGGACAGCCCTACGTCTTCGTCTTCAGCGGAACCACCTACGACCCTGTTGTGATCAAACCGGGCTCTGTTTCTGTGAATCGCACGGTGGTTCTCGACGGTGTGACAGCAGACGAGCAGATTGTCGTCTCTGGTGCGTTGTCGATCTTCGCTGAGTCGCAGAAGAACAAGCGCTGAACCCCGTTCTTCTCCCTTTGTTTTGCGGCGATTCAACGGTTCAACGATGTTCAACAATCTGCTGAACGACATTCTGCGCTGGTCGATTGCCCGCAGATGGCTTGTGCTGATCAGCTCCGTGCTGATCAGCCTTCTCGGCGTGGTCAATGTGCTGCAGATGCCGTTGGATGTGTTTCCGCCATTTGCACCACCACAGGTTGAAATTCAGACCGTTGCGCCCGGTCTGGCTCCTGAGCAGGTCGAGCATCAGATCAGTGAGCCGATCGAGTCGGCAGTCAATGGCCTTGGGGGGGTGGATCTGGTGCGATCCGCCTCCAAGCCTGGTCTGTCGATGGTGCAGGTGGTGTTTCGTGATTCGGCCAGCTTGGATCGTGCCCGGCTGGCTGTGTCGGAACGCTTGCAGCAAGTGCGGATGCAACTTCCTGAGTCGGCGGAGGCCCCGGAAATTTCGCCGTTGCTCTCTCCTCTGGGAACGATTCTTCAATACGCGTTCACGCTTCCGGAGAGCGCCTCCCCCGAGCAGGCTTTGCAGCTGCGCAGCGTTGTGCAGCGCACCTACGAACATCCACTGCTCGCCATTCCCGGTGTGGCGCAGGTCACGATCTATGGGGGTGACCATCCGCAGACCCAGTTGCAGCTTGATCTCAAGGCTCTGCAGGATCAGGATGTCGCCTTGAATGAGCTGGTTGAAGCAGCTGGCAACGCTCAATTCAATGGCCGGGGCGGGGTGCAGATTTCTGGTGGTCAGGAGCGTCTGGTCCTTAGCGACCATGCCATCAGCGACAACGACGACATCACACGGTCCGTGGTGCGTGCGGGTGATGGTCGTGCCATTCCGCTCGGCTCGCTTGCAGAGGTGAGATCTGGAGCTGCGCTGCGGCGCGGCGAGGCCAGCCTGAATGGACAACCGGCTGTTGTGTTGATGATCAACAAGCAGCCTGATGTTGATACGCCTCAGCTGACACGCACTGTTGAAGACAGCATGCGACGGCTTCAGTCGTCACTTCCTGCGGATGTCTCGGTGACTCAGACGTTCCGTCAGGCGAAGTTCATTGAAATCGCCATCCGCAACGTCAGTGAATCTCTCCTACTTGGCGTGGTGATCGTTGCTGTTGTGCTGCTGCTGTTTTTGATGAACTGGCGCACGGCCTTGATTGCCCTCAGTGCCATTCCTCTGTCGCTGCTTGTTGGACTGTTGTTGATGCGTGGGCTCGGCTTGCAACTCAACACCATGACCCTCGGGGGACTGGTGGTGGCGATCGGTTCCGTTGTCGACGATGCCATCGTCGATATGGAAAATTGCTACCGGGGTCTGCGCAGCAATCGGCTTCAGGACAAGCCGTTGAATCCCCTTGAGGTGGTGTTCAACACCTCGGTTGAAGTGCGACAGCCGGTGCTGTTTTCCACCTTGATCATCGTTGTGGTGTTTGCACCGGTCTTCACGCTCAGTGGTGTGGAGGGGCGCGTTTTCATGCCGATGGGGATCGCCTATGTGCTGTCGATCGTTGCCTCGACAGCCGTCGCGCTCACCTTGTCACCGGCACTCTGCGCCTTGCTGCTGAGTCGTGCACCCCTGCCGGCTGCCGCGTCATGGGTGGAATCCCGTGTTCAGCGTCTCTACAAACCTCTGCTCGAGGGTGTTCTGAAATCTCCTCGCCGGGTGCTTGTGCTGGCCGTGTCTGTGGTGATCGCCACCCTGTTGATTCTTCCCAGTCTCGGCCGGGTGTTCTTGCCTGAGTTCCGGGAGCAGTCACTGGTCAACTCGATGGTGCTTTACCCCGGTGTCTCGCTCGAGATGACCAGCCGAGCGGGTCGACTTCTCTCCCAACAGCTCCAGTCCAGTGACGATGTGGAGTGGGTGCAGGTGAGAGCCGGCCGGGCGCCGGGTGATGCTGATGGCGCCGGAGTGAACATCGGCCATGTGGATCTGGAGTTGAGTGATCAGGCGATGCGAGACCGTCCTGCTGCGATCGCGCGCATCCGTGAGGAGTTTGTTGGCCTGCCGGGTGTGGCACCCAACGTCGGTGGATTCATCTCCCACCGGATGGATGAGGTGCTGTCGGGTGTACGCAGTGCCATCGCGATCAAGATCGCCGGTCCTGATCTGGTGGAACTGCGTGATCTCGGAGAGCAGGTCCGCGATGTGGTGGGCGAGGTTTCCGGTGTGGTTGATCTGCAGCTGGAGCCGCAGTTGCCAGTGCCTCAGATCCAACTGCGCATTGATCGCGAGGCGGCGCTGCAGGAAGGCGTGAGCGTCGCCGCACTGGCGCGAGCCGCTGAGGTGGCCCTGCATGGCACGACCGTTGGCCAAGCGGAATCCTCCGGCGTTGCGGCCCCACTGGTCGTGACGCTTCCCACTGAGCAGCAGGGCGACCTGCAGTCGCTGCAAGAGCTTCCGATCCGAACGGTATCAGGGGCCTTGAAGCCACTCGGTGATTTCATGACCTTCGACCAGACGACGGGCCCCAATGAGGTCAACCGTGAGGATGTCTCCAGGCGGATCGTCGTCTCGGCCAATGTCGCCGGTCGCCCCCTTGGGCCGGTGGTGAATGACATTCGTCGCCGTGTAGATCAGTCGGTGAAACTGCCCTCTGGCTACACGCTGCGCTATGGCGGACAGTTTGAGTCTGAACAGCGTGCCACCCGTTCTCTGGTGCTCTACAGCCTGCTTGCCGCTGCGGTGATCGCGGCAGTGATGGTGGTGGCTGTCCGTTCTCTGCCCGCGACGGTTGCCATCCTGCTCAATCTTCCGCTGGCTCTGGTTGGAGGCCTTGTTGCCGTTCTGCTAAGTGGCAGCGTGCTCTCCGTGGCATCGCTGATCGGGTTCATCACCCTGTTCGGTGTGGCAGTGCGAAATGGGCTGCTGCTCGTTGACAACTACAACCGACGCCACCAGAGGGGCGAGAGCCTCAAGGAGTTGATCCGAGCCGGCACCTTGGACCGTCTTAACGCAATCCTGATGACTGCCCTCACCTCATCGCTGGGGATGCTGCCACTGGCTCTGGCCTTCGGGGCCGGTAACGAGATTCTGCAGCCGTTAGCGATCGTGGTGCTGGGTGGCCTGATCACTTCGACCCTGCTCACGCTGGTGGTGATTCCTGCTCTTTATGCACGGTTCGGATCCAGGTTGCTTGCTGATGTCAGGCGCTGAATGTTCAGGAGTCAGCCCGAGCAACAGTGGCTAGTAAGGAACTGGCTAGCCATTCAGCGCGTTTTGATGGTCCGGTGTCAGCTGTAATGGGGTCGTCATCGACGGTTGATGTACTCGTCGTCGGAGGCAGTGGGCGCGTCGGCGCCTCAACAGTGCGTTGGCTCCATCGCCTCTCCTGCCGTTGCTGCGCGAGTGCGCCACTCAGAGTTGCGATTGGCGGTCGCAGCAGGGCCCATTTTGAGGCTGTGCGCAATCGCCTCGATCTCCCAGAGCTCGTCTTCAGGCCGGTGGATCTTGAGGCTGAGAGGAACTCGCTCGTCGCCGTGGTGCGTGGAGCAAAGCTGGTGGTGCATACGGCCGGACCATTCCAGGGGCGGACGCAACCTGATCTGCTCCGTGCCTGCATCGAAGCAGGAGTGCCCTATTGCGATGTCTGCGATGAGTACAGCCTCAGTCGCCATGCCAAGGACCTCTCGGGAGAGGCCGCGGCGGCTGGGATTCCTGCCGTGGTGTCGTGTGGAATCTGGCCTGGCGTCAGTGCACTCATGGCGGCGGAGGCGGTGCAACAGCTTGGGGGGCCGGCGAGCTGTGAACGCATTGAGCTGAGCTTTTTCACAGCTGGAACCGGTGGTGCCGGTCCCACCATCGTGAGTGCCACCTTTCTGCTGCTGGCCACCAAAGTGCTGACCTATCGAGATGGCAGGCTCACGCCCAAAGAGCCATGGACCGAGCGTCGGCTCGTTGACTTTGGTGATGGTGTGGGCAGGCACGCCTGCTATTTGCTCGACAACCCCGATGTACCCACGACCGTTGAAGCATTGGCTGTTGCCAACTGCGCTTCTCGCTTCGGCACCGCGCCGGCTGTCTGGAACAGTCTGTTTGCCGCTATGAAACTGTTGCCGAGCGATTGGCTGCTCAATCGCGCTGCGATGCAGGGCTTGGCAGCGGTCTCGATGCCTGTGATCAGATTGGTCGACAAGCTTGTCGGAGCCACCAATGCCATGCGTGTTGATGGCTTCAGCAACGCTGATGTCAGATCAGGTTTCCCTGAAAAGGTCACGCTGCGCTGTGTGCATGCAGATCTCGAAGATTGCGTGGGTCAGGCCACAGCAGCCTTCGCGATGGAGCTGCTGCGAGGGCGTTCAGGCCAAACGTCTGCAGAGCAGACCATTCCCGCAGGTGTCTGGTATCCGGCCGAGCTGCAGGCAATGGCACGCAACAACATCCTTGAGGTGGCGCGTGAAAACGCTCTGATCTGGGAGATCTGAACTGGCAGCAGCATGATCACGTTGGCCTGTGCCGCGAGATGAAGCGGAAGCCAATTACACCTTGAATCCAGCCACTGCTTAATAGCGAGCCCCGTTGGGCAGTTTGCGGAATTCATCCCATACTTCGCACGCCTCGCATTTGAGGATCTGGGTGAGTTTGATCTCACGCTGTTCCTTTGGTTTCTGCATGTCCTGATTGATGGCTTCATCGGAAAACAGATCGTTGTAGTCCGACCAGGACGCCGCGTAGAACACGTTGCGAATGCCAGCCCAGTAAGCCGCGGCGTAACACATCGGACAGCATTCACAGCTGGTGTACATCACACAGCCAGACAGATCCCAGGTTCCCAGTTGTTTGCAGGCAGCTCGGATTGCGTTCACCTCAGCATGGGCGCTCGGGTCAAGATCTCTGATCACGCTGTTCCCGGCCGAGGCTACAACCTCGCCGTTCTTTGCAATAACAGCTCCAAATGGTCCCCCCGTTTTGTTGTCCAATCCGGCAGCGCGCATTTCACGGATGGCTTCACGCATCAAGGCTTCATCGTGTTTTGCTGCCATGGCCAGGAGGAGCACTCTTCTCAAGCGTGTCGATGACCATGTCTCACGACAATGGAAGGAACGAAAACGACAAGCTCTCTGCGTTGCCATTGCAGGATTCAGCGGCGAGTCATTGGAAACCAGGACCATTCACCTGCGCAATGAGGCCATCACCAAAGAGGAAGGCCGCCCTTCCCGATGGAAAGACGGCCTAAGTCGCTCGTTTGTGCATTGTTCAACCCATCGCTTGTCGAGAAAGGAAGGGGTCGAAGCTTCTGGCTAGAGGCGCCCTGGGGCCATGCGCTCTAGGTGTCGGGTTGTTGTCTCCGAGGGCACCTAGGGCGGTGCGAGTGGAGCGTCGATTGGCGTGACGTATCTGATGTGTACCTAACCAAACGACCAACCCAGGTCATTGTTGAGACTGTTGGAGCAGGGGCCAGAAGTCAGTCTGCTTCTGCGATCTGCTCAGGTGGAGTGTCGACCATGCTTGGTTCCTCCGATTGCGTGGCCTCACTCTCCACCCGCAGAGACGTTTTTGGCATCGGTCGAATCGCGCATTGCCTTGGATGGCAAAACCTCCAATAGTGGAAATGGTGTGGCTGGATCGTTCCCTCATGGGCGCTGGCAAAGCAGCAGCTTTGATTGACTGATGGCGGCATTTGCGCAAGAGATTGAGGCCGGTGATGGCTATTCATCCAGGCGGACCAACGAGATCTTCAATCAGAATTTCAAGGACGCCACCCCTGAGGAGATTGAGGCGTCCCGCAAGTGGTTCGACCACGACAGATGGACTGAAGAGAACCAGGACCACAAGATTTGGAAGCCAGATCTGTTGGCCCCAGTGCCAGAGGGTCAACAAGGCCATGGTGTGTTCGTGGTGAAGCATCCACACAGCATCACCTTCATGTGTGGGCTTTGGGCGGTCGTGCTTGCGTTCAGCGACGAAGCAGGCAAGAGGCACAAGTATCCGGCCTGGACACTGGGAGTGAAGACCGGCAAACGGTTCCGATGTTCACCCTCAGCCATTCGCACATTGATCCTCGGCCAGTTTGATCAGGACACCTATGACAACTGGAAACAGCTTGTGATGAACAACCAGCAAGGCGCGTATGAAGCTCTTGCCTCTGCATGCGACTGGCTCGGACACAAGAAAAAAGTGGGCTTGAGCTACCTCAGTGGTCGATCGTCGATGCAGCTTTTAACGGACATGGGGATTCGATGTGAGAGAGACCATGCCTTCCTTTATCCCCATTACAAAAAGATGTTTGAGGAGAGGCTGTTGAACGAAACCAGGTCGGAATATGAAGAGTGGCTCAAACATGCTTCAAGCGACCATCGAGAGATGTTTAAGCAGATGGTCTTGAACACCAAAAGAGAGAACCCAAGGCTCACTGAAGCGGCTGCACGACAACAGGTCATGACCACCCTTCATGAAATGGGCGTGATGTCATAAAACCATGCCGCCAACCTGTTGTTATGGATGGTTCATCAATGTCTTCAGCATCAAGTGATTCCAGCTTTCTCAGTGATGATCAGGACTTGATTGCACAGAACCTTGATCAGATCATTCATTCGGACACCTACAAGCTGGCTCACCATGACCTTGACCTGCTGAATCGTTCGTCGATGCGCGGGGTCAGGATGCTTTTGGAGATTAGTAAGCCAGAGCTAAGGCTTGAGGAGGCTGGAATTACCTCGACCATCATCGTCTTCGGAGGTGCTCGCGTTCAAGAACGCTCAGCTGCAGAGGCGTGTCTGGCGCAATCAGTTGATGCACTGAATGCTGACCCAAGCTCCCCCTTGTTACAACGCAAAGTGGATCAAGCCCGAAGACTTGTAGAGCTTTCAGGTTTCTACGATTCAGCACGTGAATTTGCTTTTTTGGCTTCCAAATATGGCCAACAAGGTGATAGCTCCGCTTCTTGCTGCTCGAGCCATGTGATCGTGACTGGTGGCGGTCCTGGGATTATGGAAGCTGCCAACCGTGGAGCTTTTGACGCTGGCTGCCGTTCGATCGGTTTCAATATTGATCTTCCCCATGAGCAATATCCAAATCCTTACATCACTCCAGAGTTGTGTTTTAAATTCAACTACTTTTCACTGCGTAAGTTCCATTTTGTGATGCGCTCTGTTGGTGCAGTGTTGTTTCCAGGCGGTTTTGGCACGTTGGATGAGCTTTTTGAAGTTCTGACACTCCGACAAGTTGGGTCTAAAAGTGCGATGCCGATCATTCTTTTCGGCACTGATTACTGGTCACGATTGATTGATTTTGACTTCATGGCCGACTCGGGTCTGATTGATGATAAGGATCAGCAATTATTCCAGTTTGCTGATACAGCTGACCAGGCTTGGAGCATGATTCGTGATCAAGCTCAAGCGTCCTCCTGAAGGATTGAGCCTAAATCGAGGTATGGCCTCGGCTGAATCAACAGCCCTGTTTGACCCAGGTCTTTGACTTGATTGGACGTCTTTTGCGTCATTCGAGGTAATTTCAGTTGTAGAGACTGAATTTGATGTGAAGCGTTTTCTCGCCACGGTGATTGGCTTAAGTGCTATGGCTGCCCCGGCCTTTTGCGCTGAACAAATCAGCTTTCAGCTTGGTGAATTCGAGCGATCCATCCCGATCGACGAACTCGCCGACTACGCGGCTGGCAAGTCTCCTGGTACTGCGCTCGCCGATATTCTTCGTCTGTTTAAACCTTCAGAACAACAGGCACTCCGCAAGGCTCTCAATCAGTCGGCGCCGGTGAATGCCGTGATGGCATCAAACTATCTATCGACGCCTTTGGGCCGTCGAACGCTTCAACAGTTGGTGAAGCTGATCAATCAGCCCACAGACGTTGCAGCAAATGCCCTGGCCTCAGCATTGATCGAGGGAGCTGCCAGCAACAACAGCATGGGCATGATCGATGTGCTTCAGGCCTATCCATTGCCCACGATTCCTATTGACGTAAGGGCCGTCGCTTCGCTGCTGCGTTCCCTTAATCAGGAGTTCAATCTTCAGAACAAGTTGTATTCGCGTCTGGCTGAACTGGAAGGCACTCCAGAGACTGGTCCAGATCTTCTGGCAGCCGCGAAGCCAGGCAGCATCCGCTTTCAGCAGTTTCACTTCAGCTTTAAGGGCCGTGTTGTCGACAACATCAAAGCCGGCGCCTATCTGCCTGACTCGTCGACGGCTCAGAGCAAGGCTCCCCTGGTGGTGCTTGCGCCCGGACTGAACACCGACATGAATGCCCTTTTGTATGTGGGGCAGACCCTGGCCAGTCATGGATATGTGGTCGCTTCTCTCGACTTTCCCTTCACCAGCGCCGATACCATGACGGCAGCCATCAAGGGCACAGGAGCCATTCCTCCTGCGAACGCCTGGTATCGCCAGCCGATCACAGTCAGTGAATTGATCGATCAGGTGGAGAAGCGCTGGGGGAATCGGGTCGACACACAACGGGTTGGCGTACTCGGTCAGTCCCTTGGCGGTTATACGGTCACGGCGCTTGCTGGCGCCAAGCTGGACTGGCCCCATCTGGTTCGTGGTTGTGAGCAGCTGAATGATCCCCGCACAGTGGTTCTCAATCCGGCGATCGTCTGGCAGTGCAAAGCACCCGGTCGTGTGGTGAAACAGACAAGCTTTCGTGATCCCCGCGTCAAGGTTGCTGTGGCGGTGAATCCGGTGACCAATCCGATTTTCAGCAGTCGATCAATCTCCCATGTGGAGGTGCCGATGCTCGTGATCGCTGGCATGAATGACGTCTTTGCTCCGCCTGTCTCCCAGCAGCTCTCCCTGTTTACGAGCCTCCGCCAGCCAGGCTCGGTTCTGGCAGTTCAGGAGAAGGGCACCCATCTTTCCTTCTTGGATGCCACCTCAAACCTTCCACCAGTGATCACCGGCCCGGATCAGTCACTCGCCAGACAGGAGCTTCAGGGGATGGCCAAACTGTTCTTCGACAGGAATCTGCTTGCTGATTCAGGGACTGTTCCGCTCGCGCCTGCGGGTGATGGAGCATTCCAATCTGGTGGAGCACCTCTTTCTTTGCTGTTGCGATCCTCGTTAACCATGCAGCAACTTCAGCAGGTGGAGCCAGGCCTGAAGGAGGTTCCCTGATTGCACGACTGCTCAGAACCTTTTGGCCAGAATCATGTGTGCTGAACATCACTTGAGCGTTTTCGATCTTTAGACAATGGTCAGCAAGCCTGGCTCTCACTTATTCCGTAGTTCTTTGATGACTGCAATAAAAAAGGTGGCCGCAGCCACCTTTGTGTTGGTTGTGTTGGGTTGATAGCTGAAGTCAGCTGTTGCTCCAGCTGAACTGTGCGCCCAGACTGATCAATTGTGCATGGGTCAGTGAGGAGTGGTTTTCGTCATAGGGGTTGCGAATCTCATATACCCCTGTGACCTCGTCGTAGCTCATGATTGTGCGAGCGTGACCGCCCCATCCTGCGCATACGACACGGTCGCTGTTAACGAGTGTTTGCAGCTCTGCAGAGCTCACATTGTTTACGCCGACGCCTGACGCGCTTGCATTGCCCCAGCTGGAATTGAGTCCAGTGATATGGGTAATCGCGTCAGTGGTGAACCCCCAGCTGATGCCTTCATCACCGGCAATGCCGTAGCGGTTTGTCGCTTCTTCTTGATTAAGGCGACCCGACTCATTCAGTTGTGCATAGGCTTTTTCCGCCAGGGCAACCCAGAGTTCATTGTGGTCTGCCACCACGCCGTCGATTGCGTCGCCCGCGCCGGTGTCGGCATGCAGGTAAGTGCCATCGGCTTTGGTCGCCATCATGCTGTCGACGGTGACGTAATCAGCCTGCCCGTTGGTATAGAAGCGAACGCTGTAGGTGCCGTCACCATTGTCAGTGAACATGTCCTCAATAATCGACACCTTTTTGTCGGCGGTGCCGGCAAGAGCGGAGAGGAAATAACAGGAGCCTGTCGCTCCTTGATCAATATCACCGGCGCTGTAGCCACCGATCTCCAGGGTGCCTCCGGCCTGGGTGTAGGTGCCGGTGTGAATCATCGGCCTGTCGGTGCCGAGCATGTGTTTCCCAATCAGCAGATTGAGGTTCTGGGTGCTGGTGCCGGATTCCAGATTGCCGAGATCATCAACGATGCTGTCGTAGCCGGTGTAGTGATCATTACTGGCATCCCCGAACACCACCTTTTTGGAGAGGCCGGCAATATCAGCGCGCATGGTGCCGCTGAATATGTTGTGGAATTGCTTTAGATCGGTCAGCTCGGTATTGGTGACAGATCCATAGTCGCCAGCACTTTTAAGGATGCCGATCACGTCGTCGCGGCTGAATTCGTTATCGAGTTTGATTGAGTTGAGCGTGGCGTTTTTGACGCTGCTGTCATCAATCAAGCAGTTAGTGATTTGTTCAAAGCAGTCGGCCTGGCGGCTGATGTTGAGATTGAAAGCAGTGGCGCCTTTGTTGTTCCACCAAGAGGTGTTGTGGCTGTAGATGCGGCTGGTGTAGTGGCCTTCACTCAGGTAGGTGCTGATGTTTTCATCCTGGGTTCCCCACTTGTTCGACCAGGTGACCAGTGATCCACCCTCGTCATAGAGAGCCAGACCAACGTTGGCCGAGAGACCTGTGAGCGAGAGGTCAAAGTTGCCGGATTTGCCGGCATAGAAGGAGAAGTAATCGTTGCTGTCACGATTCCAGCCGCTGCGGTAACCAACGGTGCCGATCACCTGTTTGTCATCGCGATAGGCGACGGTGCCGATGTCAGCTGCATTGTGGAAGCTGTCGGTGACGTCGTAGCCGCTGCCCTCATGGGCGGAGAATCCGCTGCCAATCGTGAAGTTGTAGTGGGTTTCGGTGCCGGTGGATTGACCGCGATCAAAGCGGTCTTCTGCGAGCAGGTTGTTCACCTCTGCGCGTTCGCCGAGATAGGAGAGCAGATCCGGATCAATGTCAAAGATGCTTGGCATTGGCATTGGCACAAAGCCCATGGCGCCGGACCTCGTATCTCCGGTGAGTGGATCGAGCTGGGTTTGTGCGGTGTTGAGATCTGTTGGGCCAGCCTGATTGGCTTGATTGAGCTTGAGCAGGTCAGTGCTGGTTGTGGGTTGTGTGCTCAGGATGTCGCGGCGGCCGAGGTGACCATCGGTGAGGAGATCGATCTGGGCTTGATCGCTGTTGTCTTGCTGGCGATCACTGCCTTGATCGCTCAGGGCAGGGACCCAACCAAAACCTGTTGGCTGACTGGTGTGGTTCTGGATGGGTGTGCCCTGGTTCCAGAATGCAGTACGAGGCAGGTTGAGTGTTGCTGCGCAATCGTTTTGAGCCTCATCTGCCAGCGCAGAGAGCGGATCATGGGCGCTCAGAGGATCGAAGAAGGCCAACTCGGGCTGGAGATTGTTCTGTTGGGTGAGGCCGTAGGCGGAAGCGTCTCCTCCAGGGAATGGCTGGTAGACATTGCTGGCGTCCAAAACGCCGAGGAGCTCGCCTTGGAGGTTGAACTCAAGCATGGGAGGAGGTGAGAACGTTGGAGACCGGATTGGGGCCTGGCCTCTGAATGAACTCAGCTTTCCCGTTTTGTTGATTGGCCTTGATGATCGAGATCAAGAGGAGCTGTGATTTTGCTCACAGGTGTTGGACACCCATTCAGTTGAGGTTCTGGAAGCAATGGTTCAGCTGCTTAATCCAGCCTGTGGGATACCTTGCATGGCTATCAGTGACTGTGGTCGCCGATCACGTTGAGTTTGAGCGAGAAGCAATGAGCCTTGTGCTCGCGCATCACTTCCATGTCAAGGTCGGCACAGTTAAGGATGTCAGCTCAGGCGAAGCAACATCCGCGCTGTGTCTCTGCAGATCATGGTTTTCGCGAGTGGATCGATCGTTGCCTGCTCAATCCATCGGCCTGCGAGCTCGATGTCTTCGTAGGGGTAATCCGTGGAGAACATGATGCGTTCCGGGCCGAGAGTCGCGATCGAACACTGCAGTGCCGCATCATCACAGACGCCTGAGGTAGTGATGAAGAAATTTCGTCGGAAGACGGCGCTGGGTGTGGTGCTGATGTCGTTGCGATAGCTAGTCGACGCATAACGACTGTCCAGTCGCCAGAGATAAAAGGGCAGGTTCTCACCCATATGTCCGAGGATCACGTTGGCGTTGGGATGTTTGTCGAAAACGCCTTTCACAATCAGACGCAGCGCATGGGTAGCGGTGTCAAATGACCAGCCCCAAGTGGCACCATCGAGTTCTTTCACCATCGAAGCGGGTTGGTTGGTGGGAAGTCCGGGATGGAGATAAAGGGGCACATCAAGCTGCTCGAGCGTCGACCACAGCGGATCGACTCTGGGGTTGTCGAGGTATTCAGCTTGTGTGCTGCCATTGACCAGAGCTCCAACGAAACCCAGCTCGCTGACGCATCGCTTCAGCTCCGCGCAAGCGGCATCGATATCCTGCAGATTCAGTGCCGCAAAGCCTCTGAAGCGCCGAGATTGCTGCTCGATTGCTGCGTGCAGAGCGTCGTTCGCATGTTTGGCCATGGCCGATGCTTCGGTCGAGTCGGCGATCGCTTGAATACCCGGCGCAGTCTGTGACAGTACGGCGATCTCAATACCGGCCTTGTCCATATTGGCTAGTCGCTGTTCAGCCAGCTCAGGCAGTAACGGTTCAATCACCCCCAGCACTTGTGGGTCGAAAAACTCCAACTCTTCTGATTTGGGGAGAAGTTCTCCGATGGAGAAGTGTTCTTCGAGAGCGATCTTATTGATAGTTCGCTCGTGATCTGTTGCTGCCTGTGATGCTGGGATACGGCTCTGGTTCACTATCAGACTCTCTAATTACCTTGGGTTTTAGAGGAATGGTCCCTGAGCTGTCTCAGATTTGTTGTGCAACTGGGCGTGATTGTGGGCAAACGCTGGATTCAGCAACTGCATCTAGTTTTCGAATCGCGTGCTTGTGCTGATCGATCAGTCGTTACTGAAGAAGCTGGTATCCCAACATCGCTTTTCCCTACTGCCGCTCGACCTTCACTTTCATGATTGCATCGGGTGCTGGCACGTACGCACGAAGGACTCCATAAAAGTCTTTGCCAGTGGGGATTCCGTTTTTTCCACTTCCATCCGGACTGAGTGTGATGGTTGTTGTTCCGTCTTGGTTCGGCTCTGAGGAGAATGTGGTCTGGTCGTAGATCTTCAGATCGTTCGGGATCAGCAGCTTGTTATCGGTTCCGTAGAGGGTCACTGAAAAGTAGCCGCCAGGGTTGTAGAGCCCTGCAGGCACAGTCACGACATACGTCGCATCACCGCGCAAAGGCGCACCGCTGTCGTCGACCAAGATGGTGCCGTAACGGACCGTGTCGGAAGGCGTTCCTAACTGGCCCAACTTCACTCCGGCTGCGAGGTCGAGGAAGCTGACGTCTCCGCTGACCCGACCGAAGGCGTCATCGGGGTTGATATAGGTGATCACCGTGTCGATCACGGCCTGGGCGTTCTTTTCCGTCTCTGGGCTGAATTGCTGGACCTCACGCTGCATGTCTCCCTTGCCACCCTGCATCTGGAATTGGCTACGGGAGGCGACGACTGCGTCCAGGTTTTCGACGACGACCATCCTGGTCAGCACAAGACCTTGATCCGTTTCAAGCTCAACCACCTCAAAGTCGCCCTCGGGCATCGCTTGGCTGGGTCGTTTGAGCAGGATCGGTTTTGTTGGGTTGGTGATGACAGCCGGCACATTGTGCTTCATATCGAAGACCGACACCGACAAGAATTTGTCGTAAGTCGGCGTCGTCAGGATTGCCGGGCCATCTGAGATCGAAAACCAGTTGTAGCCGTAGTCGACAGTGGCTTGTGGCGTGACCACGGTGGTGTCGCTGGGATCCACCAAGCCGGTGAACTTGAAAGTGCCCTTCTCGTTCTTCTCAAGCCAAGTGTTCATCATCTTGACCTGTTCCTGATTTGGATACTCCCTCAAGTAGGACTCGACAGTTTCCTGTGCTGCTGCCATTGGGCTCAAGGTCAGCAGAGGCAGGAGGCAGAGGAAACGACGAAGGCGGTGAGACATCTCAGAAATTCTGAAAGGCGAACGTGGTCTTGATCCCTATAAGGGAGATTTTTGCAGCAATCCGACTAATGCAGGCATGCTCAACACATTTACTGACTTTTAGCAGCGGATTGCATTTCGGGAACTTTCCAACTTCCATCAAAATAAGGCTTTTGCGGAGAGTAGATCCGCAGCGTTGCATTGGAGCCTGGGTAAATTTCTAAGAAATTTTCTTTGACTGAATTCTTTCCGAAATTAAGCGTATAGTTGCCATCTTTATCCTGCTTCGCAAAGGAGCTATTTACATTGTAATTCTCTCCTTGGGCGAATCCATCTTTGTCGTAGACAGTTACCGACCAAAAAGCATTGCTTGCCATAGGGACATCCTTCAGTACGAGTGTGAATTCTTCGTCAGATCCAGGGATGTTAATGGAAGGATAGACAGCTCCTTCTTTTGTCAGAGCCCCCCACCCGAAGGCAACCCCAATATTTCTCATCTCCGAACTGATTTCACCCTTGTCGCCAAAGATTTCTTCGCTGCTAATACCTTTTGCCTCTTTTTCTTTTTGATAGTCAGATCGCATTGAAAGCATTTGGCTCCTATCCCAGTCTTTGGTTTGCACGAATTTGCCGCGATTCTTCTGGCGAATTGTTATTTCATCTTGAATGTCGCCAACCCGCTCAATATCGGCGGGATCCTGCATGTTTACTTGGGTGCGAATGATGATAAATGCGAAGCGACTACCCACCATTTCTTCTGTTATCTCGTAGACGCCGGGCTTGCTAGTCACCAATGGAATCCAGTGATAAGCGCTAACGACTTCCAGGATTTGCAACCGATCGGAGGTTGGCAAGGTGATTGTTGCTGGACTTTTCAAGTCAACAACAGCTGCTGAGTACAATGTGTCGAAGTTTGGCCTCAATATAGTTCTATCTTTGGGATCCATTGCCTTTCGGAAATGCATGAACACACCCATCCCATCTGAACAGGTTGCTTTTGCAATTTTTTGAACATAATCACCGAGGATTATTTCAGTTTCAGCAAACGCGTAGTTGTCTGTATTGACTATGGCTTTCGTCGTTGAACTTTCTTTTTTAAGAGCAGGCTTAATGTCGTTGCACTCAGATGGCCTGCTGCTAGCAAAACCAGAAGTATTAGCACTCATCGCCAAGGTTGCTGCGATGACAGTCGCAAGACAAAAAGCAGGCTTGATCCGATTCACTATTTAAGCTTCAAAAGATGTTGTAAGTTTAGCCAATATTTCGGGCTAAGCATTAATCTTAGCGAAATCAGAACGCTCCCAACACCAGCTAGAGCAGTCATGAAGGGCGATCTGAGTGCAACTGAGGGCATCTCGTCAGAGGACCAAAGCTGGCCCTGGTGGCCGCTGCTGCCGTTGTATCCGTATGGCCGCCGTGCCACGCACTTTGAAGAGCTGATTCCCGGACAGATCTGGAGCCTCGAGCAGCTTCAGGGTGTGTATTACGTGGCGGTGCCGATCCGGCTCACGGTGGTGAAGGTTCCCGGCGGTTTGATGCTGGTGAATCCGCTGCCGCCCACTGGCGAGCTTCGCGCGTTGATTCGCACCCTCGAAGCTGAGCATGGTCCTGTGCGCAGCATTGTGTTGCCCACGGCCTCCGGCCTGGAGCACAAGCTGCCGTTGGCTCCGATGGCCAGGGCCTTTCCTGAAGCTGATCTCTGGGTCTGCCCAGGTCAGTGGAGTTTTCCGATCAATTTGCCGCTGTCTTGGTTGGGTGTGCCCGCCAACAGAACCAGGGTGTTGCTCGACGATGGCGTGCCCCATCCCGAAGTCTGTGAGTGGATTTCACTGGGGCCCCTGGATCTTGGCGTTGGTCGTTTTCAGGAAGTGAGCTGCCTGCACCGCCCCTCGGGTGCGCTCTTGGTGACCGACGCTCTGGTTGGTATTTCTTCTGAACCGCCGGAGGTGTTTGCGCACGACCCTGCACCGCTGCTGTTCCATGCCCGTGATCGCGGCGATCAACCCTTCGACGACACCCCCGAGAATCGCCGGCGCGGCTGGGCAAGGCTCGTGTTGTTTGCCTCCTACCTGCGCCCGGAACCGCTTGATGTACCTGGCCTGCTGCAGGTGATTCGGCAGGCCCTTCGGCCCGGTCTGCGCAGTGCACGAACCCATTTCGGCCTGTATCCCTTCGCCTGGAAGCCTGGGTGGCTGGATTCGGCCAAGGCTCTGATGGGAGACGATCAACCGCGGTTGCAGGTGGCACCGGTGCTGGAGCGCCTGGTGCTGCCCAGGCAACGACAGGCGTTGATCGCCTGGTTGGCGGCTCTCGAACAGCAGCGCGATCTGCACTGGTTGGTGCCCGCTCACTATTCAGCGCCGCTGGCCTTCTCAACCCTGCAGGTTGTTCAGCTGCGCGAACATCTCATGATGCGCGAATGGGCCCCCAGTGAAGGCAACTGGGAATTCTTGGGCAGTATTGATCAAACCCTGCTCGACCTTGGCGTTGTTCCCGACTCGCAGAAGTCATCGCAGTGAACAAACGCTTCAATCGCTGATCACTGCAGATGTGAATTGGATTTGGATTCAGAGATCCGAGTCGGAGTCAATCGCCATTTCATCGTCTCCGAACAGCGTCTCTTCCAGTTCCTTGCGTTGCTCCATCTGGCGCAGGAAGTAGCCGGTCATCATCGCGGAGGCCAGCATGTTGGCCAGGTTGTCGCGATTGGAGGTCACTTTCACCTCGAACTGTTCACCGGGAAGCATTCCCAGCAGCCCCTGAACGTTGTGGCGAATGATGTCCTGAATGTCAGGGCTGGCCGATTTGGCCACGCGTTGCAGCACGTCTGGAGATTGATCCTGCAGGTACTGAATCAGGCCATTGACGGGCTGACCCTCCTGGTTATCGGTGGTCAGAAACTCAGGGTTAAACATCCCATCGCTCTCCGTCATGTGCCTGACCCTATCGCAGCTGTGCTCTTCGTCACTAAAGCGTCGGGTCGAGAGAACCGAATCGGACCGAACCTGCTGAGCGGCCAGTAGCGCAGGATTGCGGTGCCGATCACATCGGCTTCCGGCAGGGGACCCCAGAGGTGTGAATCAAGGCTGGCATTGCGGTTGTCGCCCATCACCCAGAGCTCGTTGTCGGGCACGGTGATCGGGGCCATCACGTAGTCGATCGCTTCGTTCAGCCAGGGCTCATCAACGGCCTCACCGTTGCGCCTGAGCTGGCCATCACGCACCTCCAGCTGGTCTCCGGGCCTGCCCACCACCCGCTTGATCAAGGCAGCATCCGGGTCATAGCCGGCCTGCACCAGTGGCTCAGGAACCTTGAACACCACGATGCTGTTCAGGGGCAGCGATTGGTGACGCACCCGGTCGAAGCGTGGACTCAGTTTCTCCACCAAGATCCGGTCCTGCAGTTGCAGGGTGGGCAGCATCGATCCGGATGGAATCCAGCGCGGCTCCACCACGATCCAGCGCAGCAGCAGTGCCAGCAGCACCCAGATCAGCAAGGAGCGCCAGCTCCCCTGACGTTTCGTGGAGTCGGCGGACGGGTCGCTCATCAGCAGCGTCAGCAATGAGGGTTGGCCTTGAACGAGGATCGCATCAGCCTCGGCATCAGGTCTGAGTCACGCCGCCGACAATCTCGCTGCAGCGATCGGTCTGCTGCTGTGCCTGCAGCGGCAAGGCCTGGAAAGGGTGGTGCTTTGCCCTGGCAGTCGTTCCGCACCACTGGCGCTGGCGGCGGGTGGCCTGGCTGAACGGGGATTGCTGACGCTGACCACGGCCATTGATGAGCGCTCTTCTGCCTTTCATGCCCTGGGCATGGCGGCTGCATCCGGGCGTGCAGTGGCTGTGATCACCACGTCGGGCACTGCGGTGGCCAATCTGCTGCCCGCTGCGGTGGAGGCCGACCGTTCAGCGCTGCCCTTGCTGTTGCTCACAGCCGATCGTCCGCAAAGGCTCAAGAACTGCGGCGCCAACCAGACGGTCAATCAAGAGGACTTTCTGGCGTCGGTTTGTCGTGCGTTCACGACTGGACCCCTGGATGGTTTGCACCGGCTGTCGCAGACCCAGCTGCAAGCGCTGGCGAACCAAGCCTGGGAGCAAACGCTTCAGCATCCCGGGCCGGTGCACCTCAATCTCCCCTTCGATGAGCCCCTGCATCCCAGCAGCGACGATCAGCAGCAGGCTTGGTCGGGTTGGGATTGTGCTGTGAATCAGCAGCGGCAGCTTCGCCGTCCACCTGCCTCCGCTGCTACCCGGCCAAGCGATGGCTTCGATTGGTCCCGTCCCGGGGTAGTGGTGGCCGGACCCTGGCGAGGCCTGGAAGCCGACAAGCCCGCCTATCAGCAGGCACTCAGGGCGCTGGCTGAGTGCAGTGGTTGGCCGGTGCTGGCCGATCAGCTGGCTGCGATTCCCGCTGATCTGCCCCATTTGATCCGCCACTGGGAGCTGCTGTTGCCGCAGTGTCTTCCGGCTGCTGAAGCAGGTCTTCAGGTGCTGCGGCTGGGTCCACTTCCTGCCAGCCGGCGATTGGAGAGCTGGTTACGCAGCCTTGGTTCGGGCCAGCTGTTGATCAGTGAAGCCGAACCCCGCTGCCTGGATCCGCTCGGGTTGTCGCGGCAATGCAGCAGTGGCCTGGTGGCTTGGTGGAACGCCATCAGCACCGATGCTTGCTTCAGTCGGTCCGGCTCGCGGGCGCTGCTCACGGCCTGGGCTGAGGCCGATGCCCAGGTGCAACGCGTTCTGGATCAGCACTTGCCGGCTGCAGGCGGCGTCAGTGAGCCCGCACTGATGAAGGCTCTGCCTGAACTGTTGCCGCAGGGGATGCCGCTGATGCTCGCCGCCAGCAGTCCTGTGCGCGACTGGCAGACCTTCGCAGCTGCCGATCTTGGCTCACGGCGTTGTTTCAGCTTCCGCGGGGCGTCCGGCATCGACGGCACCCTGTCGCTGGCTCTTGGTCTGGCCCGCGTTCAGGGGCCCACCGTGCTGATCTGCGGTGATCTGGCACTGCAGCACGACAGCAATGGCTGGCTGCTGGCCAGTGAGGCCTCACCACCTCTGCTGGTGCTGCTGATCGATAACGCCGGTGGCGGCATCTTTGCCCAGCTGCCGATTGCTTCCGTTGCATCCAACGCGTTGGATCAGTTGTTTGCCATGCCTCAGCGCCATGACCCTCTGGCTCTGGCAGCGGCCCATGCCGTGCCCGCTCGCCAGCTAACCCGGCTCGAGGACCTGCCTTCAGCTCTGGAGTGGGGACTGGCACAGCAGCGCACGGCACTGCTGCGTGTTTGCACCGATCGATCCGCCGATGCCGAGCTGCGTCGTCAGCTGCGTGAGATCACGGCCGCTGCACTGCTGCAGTCGCGGGGCGGTACAACTGAGGCCTGATCGTCGTCGCTGCCATGGCTGAGTCGTTCCCCCGCGCGGTCTTGCCCGGTGATCCAGGGGTGACGTGGCAGCCCTGGGGCCAATACGAGGATGTGCTGCTCGATCGCTGTGATGCAGGCATCGCCAGGGTTGCCATCAATCGACCGCAGAAACGCAATGCCTTCCGCCCGCGCACTGTGGCGGAGCTCTGCGATGCCTTCGCCCGCATTCGTGATGACAGCAGCATCGGTGCGGTGCTGTTCACCGGAGTTGGCCCTGCAGACGACGGCGGCTACGCCTTCTGCGCCGGTGGGGATCAGAGCGTCCGCGGCGACGGCGGTTACCTCGATGAACAGGGTCTTGCCCGCCTCAATGTTCTGGATCTGCAGCGGATGATCCGCAGCCTGCCCAAGGTGGTGATCGCTCTTGTGGCTGGCTATGCGATCGGTGGCGGCCAGGTGCTGCATCTGCTCTGCGACCTCAGCCTGGCGGCAGACAATGCCGTGTTCGGTCAGACCGGACCACGGGTTGGCAGCTTCGATGGCGGATTCGGTGCCGGTTATCTGGCTCGGGTGGTGGGTCAGCGCAAGGCGCGGGAGATCTGGTTTCTCTGTCGTCGCTATGGGGCTGAGCAGGCGCTCAACATGGGGCTGGTGAATGCTGTGGTTCCCTTGCAAGAGCTCGAGGCCGAGGGCGTGCGCTGGGCGCAGGAGGTGTTGCAGCACAGTCCTACGGCGATTCGCTGCCTCAAGGCTGCCTTCAATGCCGAGACCGATGGGTTGGCTGGGCTTCAGGAGTTGGCGGGGCAGGCCACCCATCTTTTCTATCGAACCGAGGAGGGCCAGGAGGGTCGCAACGCCTTCCTTGAGAAGCGAGATCCTGATTTCTCTGCTTCTCCCTGGTTGCCCTAGCTAAACAGGGAGAAATCCCCCGCTCTGCGTAGCGATGCCGGTTCGCATTCCCTTCGTTTCAGGCCTTCCGGCTTTGGCCGCCCTGCTGTTGTTGCTGCCTGGTGTGGCGCTGTCTGTTGAGGCAGAGCCCACGAACGATGCATCTGTGGCGTCTGAAACGACTGCCGCTCCCTCCGCCAAGCGCGAACCTGATCCCATTCCTCCCCTGGCAGCAGCGGTTTCGGATGCTGAATCGATGCAGCGGGTTCCTGATGATCTATTGCAGCGGGTGGGATTGCAGCTGGTGCTGGATCGTCAACACCGCCAGCTGCTTGTGCTGCACGACGGTGTGCTCACCCGCCGCTTTCCAGCTGCGGTCGGCACCGTGGGCTGGGAAACACCTGCGGGGCGATTCAGCGTGATGCAGAAGGTCAAGAAACCGGTGTGGACCCATCCGGTCAACGGCAAGAAGCTGGGCCCGGATGATGCGACCAACCCACTTGGCAGCCGCTGGATTGGCTTCTACCGCGATTGCAAAGGCCGTGAAGGCTGGGATGGAGAGCAATACCTCGATATCGATGGCTGCACGGTGGCTGGCTTCCACGGCACCCCCTATCGCTGGACGGTGGGTCGCGCTGTGTCCCACGGATGTGTGCGTCTTTACGAGGAGAACGTGCAGGAGATCTTCGAGCTGGTGCGTGTCGGAACTCCGGTCACCGTGCTGCCCTGATCGGCCTGAAGACAGGGGGGGATTGCGCTTACAGTCGCGCCGCTTAGCCGGATCGATCGTCCATGCGTGTGCTGTTTGCCGCCGCCGAATGTGCACCCATGGTGAAGGTGGGCGGTATGGGCGATGTGGTCGGCTCCCTGCCTCCCGCTCTGGCCCAGCTCGGCCACGACGTGCGCCTGATCATGCCTGGCTACAGCAAGCTCTGGAGCCAGCTCGAGATTCCCGCTGAACCGATCTGGCGCGCCCAGACCATGGGCACTGAATTTGCCGTGTTCGAGACCCGCCATCCCACCAATGGCCTTCCCCTTTACCTGGTGGGCCATCCCGTGTTCGATCCGGAGCGGATCTACGGCGGCGAAGACGAAGACTGGCGTTTCACCTTCTTCGCCAGTGCGGCGGCGGAATTCTCCTGGAATGTGTGGAAGCCCCAGGTGCTGCATTGCCACGACTGGCACACCGGGATGATCCCGGTCTGGATGCATCAAGACCCTGAAATCAGCACGGTCTTCACCATCCACAACCTCAAATACCAGGGGCCCTGGCGCTGGAAGTTGGATCGCATGACCTGGTGCCCCTGGTATATGCAGGGTGATCACACCATGGCGGCAGCACTGCTCTACGCAGAAGGTGTCAATGCCGTGTCGCCGACCTACGCGCAGGAGATCCGCACGTCCGAATACGGCGAAAAACTCGAGGGGTTGCTGAACTACATCTCCGGCAAGCTGCGCGGCATTCTCAATGGCATCGATCTAGAGGCATGGAACCCCGCCACAGACAAGACCCTGCCAGCGAATTACAGCGCTGATGATCTCAGCGGAAAGCTGGTTTGCAAGCGCGTTCTGCAGGAGCGGATGGGGCTTGAAGTGCGCGATGACGCCTTTGTCTTGGGCATGGTGACGCGCCTGGTTGATCAGAAAGGCGTGGATCTGCTCCTTCAGGTCGCCGATCGACTTCTGGCCTACACCGATACCCAGATCGTTGTGCTCGGCACCGGTGAGCGTGGCCTGGAGTCTGGTCTGTGGCAGCTCGCCTCTCGCCATCCGGGCAGGGTTTCGGTGTTCCTCACCTACGACGACGCACTCTCCCGGCTGATCTACGCCGGCAGTGATGCCTTCTTGATGCCGAGTCGTTTTGAACCCTGTGGAATCAGTCAGCTCAATGCCATGCGTTACGGCAGTGTGCCTGTTGTCCGCAAGGTGGGCGGACTGGTGGACACTGTGCCGCCGCACGATCCACGCAATGCTTTGGGGACAGGGTTCTGTTTCGATCGCTTTGAAGCTGTCGACTTCTACACCGCGCTGGTACGCGCCTGGGAGGCCTACCGCCATCAGGACAGCTGGAAACAGCTCCAGCTGAGAGGCATGCGTGAGGACTACAGCTGGGCGCGCTCGGCCCTGGAGTACGACCAGATGTACAGGGATGTCTGTGGTCTGAAGGAACCCGGCCCCGATGCGGCAGCTGTCGAGCGGTTCTCTCAGGGCCAGGACGCTGATCCATCACGCAACGGAGCCGTTGAACCGCAGTCCGAAGAAGCTCCGCAAGCAGAAGCCCGCGGTCGTAGCAGTCGCAACCCCCTGGCTCGTTTGCTGCGTCAGTCGCGCTCCTAAAACCAGCGCATCACCGTCAGGACAGGCCATGATGGTGATGGGCTTGGTGCGCACCAACTGGGCGGCACTCGGTTTGCATGTCCCAACGCTTGAGTGATGCAGGATCAGGACGCAAGGGACGAACGTTCGCTTCCGGCTCCCTACCAGAGCCCCTGGGAAGCCTTGCGTCAGGATCTTCCCGCTGCAGCTGCTGATCTGCGCTTGCGCGTTCAGGAACTCTGGCGACGCAACCGCGAAGGTGATCTTTCCACGCCCGGTTTTTGGCCGCAGGATCTAGCTCCTCTGTTCTGGCCTGTTGCGCTGGCCGTTTTGCTGCTGCTGCTTGCTCTTTGTGTCGTCCAGCTGCGTGCAGCGTTGAGCGGCGCCGATCCAGACCCTGTTCCAGCTGTCGAACGCATTCGCACAACTCCCTTGCCTGAGGCCCGGCCGCTGATGTCAGCGCCAGAGATCGTGGCGGATGCTGCTGATCCAGCACAGATGTCAAAGCCAACGTCTCCTCCACAAGCGCCGATTCAGGCCGCGCCACCTGAGCCTGTCGCTCTCGAACTCCCTGAGCCGGAGATCCCGGTCCTTCAGGTGGATCCCTTGTTGAACCTGCTGGAGCAAGTGGACGCCGACGCGGCAGCTCCAGCAGGCTTGTTGCTGTCTGCACGTCCCGTGCCTGCTGAGAATGCTGCGGTGCTGGTTGTGGATGCAGATCTGTGGTCTGACTTGCCGCAGGCTCTCCGCCGCGAACGCGCTGAAAGCTGGTGGGCCACTCTGCAGGACCAGGGCTATGACGCCATCACCCTCGAAGATGTCGATCAGCATCTGCTCGCCAGGCCAGCCCGGGTGGGCGGCGGCATGATCATGTTTGATCCGTTGCCTTCGCCATGACGCTGCAGCTTGCCCAGCTTGTGCAGCTTTGGGGGCATCCCGAAATCAGCGGAGCAACGTCAGCTCAGTTGCAGGTCGAGCTCGGGCCTGTCTGCACTGACAGTCGCCAGCTGCAACCGGGTGCGTTCTTCATCCCCTTGCGCGGTGAACGCTTTGACGGACATATCTTTTTGAACCAAGCCGCGCAGCTGGGAGCGCAAGCCGCAGTTGTGGCCAGTGACTGGAACGAGCCCCTGCCGGAGGGATTGCTGCACTGGAGGGTGGAGGACACACTCTGGGCCTATCAGCAGCTGGCCACACTGCACAGGCGTCAGCTCAAGGCCAGTGTGGTGGCCGTGACCGGTTCAGCCGGAAAGACAACCACCCGTGAGCTGATCCGAGCAACGCTGGCGCCTCTTGGAGATGTTCAAGCCACGGTCAGCAACAACAACAACGACATTGGCGTGCCGCTCACCCTGATGGGTGCGCATCAAGACCATGCTGCTGTGGTGTTGGAAATGGGTATGCGCGGCCTGGGTGAGATTGAACGTCTCTCCCGTTGTGCTGAGCCGGAGATTGCCGTGATCACCAACATCGGTACGGCACACGTCGGTCGGCTGGGCAGTCGTGCGGCCATCGCCACGGCCAAGTGTGAGATCACTGCCGCTTTGGCCCCCCAGGGAGTGGTTGTGATTCCAGCGGGTGATCCCCTTTTGGAACAAGCCCTGTCGCGCTGCTGGAGTGGCCGCACGCTGCGGGTTGCCCTTGAAGGTGACATCGCCGCTGACCTGCCGGAGAGTGATTGTCCTGCGCCCGATCTGATCGGTGTTCATGATCCACAGCAGGGTCTGCTCAGCCTCGAGGGTCTGCGCTTCTCCTGTCCGCTAGAGGGTCGTCACAATGCCCGCAACTTGATGCTGGCTCTGGCGGTGGCCTCAGAACTCGGTGTTCCCCTGGCGGATCTTCAGCACCTCAAGGTGACGGTGCCCGGTGGCCGTAACCGGCGCCTGAGCATCGGCACAATCACTGTTCTCGATGAGACCTACAACGCTTCCCCGGAAGCCGTGCTTGCAGCTCTGGATCTCCTGGCACAGCAGAGCGGTCGGCGATTCGCCGTACTCGGCACCATGCTCGAGCTCGGCGCCAGCAGCATCGAGCTGCATCAGGCCGTGGTCTCCAGAGCCGTCCAGCTCGGACTGGATGGTCTGGTGGCTGTGGCGTCGGGTGAGGAGGCCGCTGCCATGCAGCGAGCGGCGACCTCTCTCGAGCGATTCGCTCTTGTGGAATCGCCCGAACTGGCTGCAGAACCTCTCAATCACTGGTTACAGCCGGGCGACACGCTGTTGCTCAAGGCCAGCCGCGGAGTTGCTCTTGAGCGACTGATCCCTTTGCTCCAGCAACCCTGAGGGTTGCGGTTTAGGCCGCCATCACTCCTGATTGTGTGTCTTCGCAGCGAATCAGATCGATGGCATGGGGGTGGTTTCGGATGTAGGGAACCGACTCCATGGCCAGAACTCTGGCCTCAAACGCATCACCGGCGTAGTAACAGGATTCGATCTGTCGGCTGCTGGCGTCGCGATAACGCACCGTGTAGCGCTTGTGATCGTTCATGGATCCAGTGATGGATGCACCCAACGTCCCGCATGATCAGCATCAGGCCATCGGCATCACCTGAAGACAATCAGTGGATTCGAACAGTTGATTCGAACAGTGGATTCGGATCAGTGTTGCGCGTTGATGTTGCCTACAACAAGGATTGCCAACCGTTCAATTGGCGTTTGAGATCATTGTTTTGAGTTGATCAGGTTGCGGCAGTTCGATCGGATTCATCGTGACCTCATTCCAGCCGTTCTCCTCATGATGGGAGATCAGGGGAGTCAGTTGGATTCGCAGGGGACTGCCCTCGCTGATGTCGACTCGCAGGGCGCTGTAAGCCTTGCCGCCATCGCAGTCTGCCCAGCTCCTGCCCACATACAGGTCACTGGTGGCGACCCGTCGCTGCTCTCCATTGCTCTGCGATTCGCTGAGGTGAGGGCCCTGTCCTCGCTGGTCCCGCAGGCTGTAGCCGCTGCCACCGCAGACAGCCCAGTTGGTGAATGAATCGCCATGACCGGTGTCGTCTGTCCTCAAAATCTCGAGGCAGTGAGCATGCCCGCTGAGCACGAGATCGACGGTTCGTTGACTGCGGCTCTGAAGGCCGAGGACTCGGTTGACATCATCAAGAACAGTGCGCAGCCGCTGCCTGATCCCGAGTGTGTCGGCCTGTGCCCATTTGGTTCTCTCGGTTACGTAGGGAGGGTGATGCAGGGTCAGGATTCGGCCGCGAACACGCGGATCCCGATGGGATGCGATCAGTCCTTCGCGCAGCCATGTGAGCTGCTCGCCATCTTCAGCGGCGTGATGGTGAAGCCTCCGTTGCAGATCGAGCCGTTCCTCCTGCAGGGTCTCGAGATCATCCATTAATCCATCGCGTTGCTGTTCATCGCGGGCTTTCAGCGACAGCGCTTTCAGGCAGCGGGTCTGCTCGTCGTCGAGGGATTTCAGCTGTTGTCTCAGCGAGGCACGGTCATCGCGTCCGCTCAACGGAGCAATCAGGGTGTTGGAGTCGAGCGCGAAGACGTCCACACCGGCATGACGAAACCGGTAGTAGCGGTTCGGCAGTCTGGTGTGATGGCCGGGTTGGTAATGCAGGCAGCGTTGACCATCCCATTCAGCCGTGTAATGGCGGTCGAGATAGTCGTCCAATCGACTGCTGGATACATCCGACAGCACATCCATGAAGGCATGGGCAAAGCAACCTCCCTGGTCGGATCCGCGCCATCCCGTGTCCACGTCGTGAAACCACTGCAGATGGCGACGCAGCGGCAGGGTTAATCCGGCCATTGCCGAGATGATCGGGGCCAGATCGTAGTAGTCGTGGTTGCCGAGCACCGGCAGGAAGGGCTGGTTGAACACCAGGTTCTGTGGCTGGATGCTTTCCCAGCTCTCTCCGCCAGTGAGCCATTCCCTGTAGGGGCGAATGAAGTTGTTGCGGTACTGGGCCGCGGCGCCGACCAGGTACACCACATCACCTGTATGCAGCAGAAACGCTGCCTTGTCTTTGTGTGGGAGCAGACGTTCAGCAATGTGACGTGGAGGACTGTGGCGTCGATGCCGGCCGGTTCCACTGTCGCCAAGAACCAGAAAGTGAAAAGCGGAGTGCTCCCCGCTGTTCATGCCTGGCTGCTCGATTACCAGCCGTGTCTGGTCAATCTTGCGTGCGCTGATCGCCGGATGCTGCCAGCGAACACGCTGTGCCATGCGCGTGATCTTGCGCTCGATCGGCGGGTCGCTGGCGAGATTCAAGGGCTGAGACGGATCGGTGCGATGACCTTCAGCGCATCAGGAATCACCGACACGGTCATGTGATCGGTTTCCTCGATCTCACCATCAATCACCATGGTTTGAGGCTTGGGAAGCGTCACGCTCAGTTGATGGGTGCGTACGCAAAAGATATCGGCATTGTTGGCGCTGTTCTTGAGCACTGCTGATTTCGCCAGGCTGGACAACACTGAGAATCCGCCCATCCGGCCCCGTGGTGAAGCGATGATCACCTCAAGCTGGCCGTCATCGGGGATCACCTGTCCGAATCCCTGGGCCATCACCGATGTGGCCGGAGCGGCGTTGGCCACGGTGATGGCGCTGGCATGCACTTCCGTTGCTTCGCCGTCGATGATCAATTTGGCATCAAAGGGTTGCTGTTCCACCAATTGCCTGGCTCCCGAGAAGATGTAAGCCATCGGCCCCAGCATGTTTTTCAGTTCACGGCTGGCTTTGTTCACCATGCCGGCTTCGAAGCCAAGCCCTGCCAGCAGGATCATCGGCTTGTCATTGCAGAGCGCCACATCCACCAGGCGCGTGTTGCCGAGGATCAGATTGGTGCAGGCAGCCTTGACGGACGTTGGAATTCCCAGCGCGACGGAGAAGGCGTTGGCCGTGCCGCGGGGAATGATGCCTAGAGGAATGTCAGTGCCTCGCAGTGCACTGGCGACGGCACCCACCGTGCCATCACCACCGGAGGCAATGATCAGCGATTTACCCTGCCCCTCTTGATCGAAGGCGTTGATCTCTTTGATCAGTTCTTGTGCCTGCACGCCCGGATCCAGACCGGGCTTGGTCATCCACACCTCAAGCATGATCTGTGGCTCGAGGTGGTTGCGGATCTCGGCGAGTTCGGCATTGGGATCGCCCTGTCCGGCGACGGGGTTGAAAATCAAAAAGCCCCGGCGACTTCCCTTGATGCCCCGAAGGATTGCCGACGCGGTGGCGGGATTGAGAGCAATCGGCAGGTTGTTGAGTAGCGCTGCCCGTAGCAGCGGCTCCGACAGCACATCCCCGGCCCGTTCAGCTCCTGGGGCAGGGAAATGGACCAGGCCGCTGATCTCACCGTGCAGAATCGTCGCGGCCAGTTCGATATCGCCCCCTTCCGCGATGGCGCGCGATGACGTCACAGCAAGATTGCCGAGGTTGCCGTCGCTGGTCATGCGTTCAAGCACATCCTCGGCAACGAGAAGATCGAAACCTTTGAGCACCTCACTGTTGTTGCAGGCCCAGGATCTGAGTGCCGAACAGACGTTCAGATCGGCATTGAGAACAATCTTTGACGGCATCGATGCTCAGGGGAGAGGTCGGACGTCAGGAACTGGCTTGGCTATGGAGTCGAGCTCCACACTTCTCTGACAATCTGTCGGGTTTGCTTGATGGCAGAAGCGCCATCAACGCCACCCTTGTTGGTAGTGGATCCAACGTTCAGCGTCAGCTGATGTTGGAGGCCGACAGATCCCAAAAGTGCTGAGTTTTCCTTTGTTTTGGGATTGGCTCTATGGCTTCACTTCCGACCAGTTCTCTTTCATCGTCTGTTTGGCGCGTCCAATCGCCAGAGCTCCATCAGCAACGTTTTTTGTGAGAGTTGAACCGGCCGCCACCGTGACACTCTTTCCAAGGGTGATCGGTGCCACCAGCACTGAATTGGCTCCTGTTTTGCTGTTGTCGCCGATCACGGTGCGGTGTTTGTTCACGCCGTCGTAGTTGGCCGTGATCGTGCCAGCGCCCACATTCACATTGCTCCCCAGCTCGGCATCGCCGATGTAGCTGAGGTGATTCACTTTGCTGCCATTGGCAATGGTGCTCTTTTTCACCTCAACGAAATTGCCGATCTTGCAGTCATCGCCGATGGCCGCAGCTGGCCGGAGGTGGGCGAAAGGTCCAACTGCAGTGTTGCTTCCCACCTCGGCCTTATTGATCACCGAGTGCAGCACGGTGACACCGTCCCCAAGCACTGCATCCTCCAGAAGGCTGCCGGGTCCGAGTCGGCAGTTGTCGCCGATCTGGCAAGCGCCGCGCAGGTGTGTTTGAGCTTCGATCACCACATCGCGACCGAACTGGCAGGTTTCACTCAGGCTGCAGCTGTTCGGATCCACAAAGGTGACCCCCTCATCCATCCAGTGTTCTTTGAGGCGCTGCTGCAACAGGGCTTCGCACTGAGCCAGCTGGCGCCGGTTGTTGATGCCGTTCACTTCATCAGAATCCTGCACTTCCAGGTGCATGGCCCGATCGAGCATGCCAACGGTGTCGGTGAGGTACAACTCGCCCTGGTCGTTGTCCGTGCTCAGCGTCGGCAGCACGGCTGCGAGCTTGCGCCAGTTGAAGCAGTAGATGCCAGCATTGGTGAGGTTGTTGCAGCGTTGTTCCTCATTGCAGTCGCGATGCTCAACGATGGCGCTCACCTGGCCATCGGCAGTTGCAAAAACGCGTCCATAGCCCGTGGGGTCGTCCAGTCGTGCCGTCAGCAGGGTCACATCGGCGCCACTGCTCCGGTGTGTGGCCACCAACTGATCGATGGTTTCAGCACGCAGCAGCGGGACGTCGCCATTCAGCACCAGCAGCTCCCCCTCAAAACCCTGCAATGGCGTCAACAGCTGTTGCACGGCGTGGCCTGTGCCGTTCTGAGGATCCTGCAAGACAAATTCCAGCCCGCCGATGGGGCTCAGCTGCTGTTCAACACGAGCGGCCTGATGGCCAACGATCAGAATTCGCCGCTCAGGCTGCAGATTGCCGGCGCTGGCCAGAACCCGCTCCACCAGAGTGGCGCCAGCCAGCGGCTGCAGCACTTTTGGCAGTGCACTCTTCATGCGGGTGCCTTTGCCTGCGGCCAGAACAGCGACAGCGAGCATGAACAGTAATGCGAAACGGGCGGAATCTACTGGGATCCCGTGGCTTCAGCCCAGCAGGATGGTTCTTGGTCTCTTCAACGGCCAACCAGGGTGCAACTGGGTTGACGGATCAAGGCATGGGCCCGTTGACGGGTGCAGTCCATCGGTTGGAGCACTGTGCTGAGGCGCTCGTCGTCGTGTAGGGCTTCAAGAACCAGAAGACTGCCGTAAAAGACGATCTGAAATGTCCAGGCGTCGAAGCCGGACAGGGTGAAAGTCATGGCAGAAATGCACATCACTGCATTCAGCCTGGACCTTCATGGGCCCGATGTCGACGATGTCTTGAACTCCCCACCATCAATCAACAGAAATGACCATCAAGATCCCGCCATCGGCCTTGTTTTTTATCCGGGCGAAAGTTGATCTCAGCGGCGAAAACAGTCTGATCAGAGCATTTTAATTCAGCCTGTACAAGCTGTTTTTGATGTCGCTCCAGCCTGGAAAATCCAAACCTGTTTCTTCGTTTCAGGATCACACTCAGCTGATATCTGAACTTTGCTGTCGAGTTTTGTTCATCATCCAGCGACGCTGCCAGGCACTGGTGCTCTCCAGATCACAGCACTGTTGCTCGAGCTCCCGTCGTTGTTGGATGCTCTCGACCTGATCAACACCCTCGGGATCTCGATAGGGCACGGACGCTCTGGTGTTGAGGTGCTCTTCTTCCATGGCACTCAGTGCAGTCCAACCAGGCCCTTCCTTCGCCAATGGTGCTGAGGCGAGGGGTTTCACTGCCAGGGTTCCGGCGCTCCATCCGATCCGTTGTTGTGCTGCCGGACGCAGTGATCGAAGTGTCAGGCCTGCACGCCGCAGGCTGCTTCTCACGGCAGCGGCTCTGCAGTAGGTGAGCAGGCGCCCTCCCGGTGCCAGACGACTGGCCAAAGCTCTCAGGAATTCCTCGCTCCAGAGCTGTGGACAGCGCCCAGGAGAGAAGGGATCCAGGAGGATTAGGTCCAATTGACAACTGCTGGGCAGGGCCTTCAGGTTTTGGCGCGCATCGCCCCAAAGCATCGTTCCCTGGCCCCCCTTGTCACGCCAGCTACCGCTCTTATGAAGCTGTTCAAGCCTCTGCAGAACGGCGCTGGGCCACAGGTCACAAAACGGTTGGTGATTCAGTGCCCATGCAAGGGGCCGCGGGTCAACGTCCAGCCCCCACCACTGCACCCAGGGTGGGCTGGTGGGAGGCAGTGCAGCCATTACGGCCGCGCTGTTGTACCCCAACCCGAAGCAGACATCGAGCAGCTTGAGCTCGCTCGTTTGCGAGAACCGTCCCAGCTCGGCGGGGCGGACAAATTTCGTTTCCGTTTCCTCAAGGGCTCCTGCGGAGCTGTGAAACGCCTCATCAAAGTGATCGCTGTGAAGACTCAGACTTCCGTCAGCCGTTTCGAGCGCCCTGAGTTGCCCGAGCGGATGGGTCAACGCTGCAATCGATCGAGATCGGTCCAGAAGCTGGGGTAGCTGACCGCTGCGGATTCACTGCGCATCAGGGTTGAATCACCCTTGGCCATCAGGGCTGCCACCGCAAGACTCATGGCAACGCGATGGTCGGTCTCGCTATCGAGTTGTGCAGCTTTCAGTGGTCGACCCCCACGGATGGTTAGTCCGTCGGGATGCTCATCAATGTCTGCGCCCATGGCTTTCAGCTGGCGTGCCATCACCGCCAATCGGTCTGTTTCTTTCACTCTCAGTTCAGCCGCTCCAGTGATCTGGCTTTCTCCATCGCAGAAGCATGCCGCCACGCTCAAGATCGGAACTTCATCCACCAGTCGCGGCATGATTTCCTCTCCAAACCGGAAGGGTTTCAGTGATCCGTGCGTAACACGCAGATCCCCCACCGGTTCGCCTGCCACATCACGCTGATTCAGCACTTCGATCTTGGCTCCCATCTGTTCCAGAACCTCCAGCACTCCAGTGCGGGTTGGATTCAGACCAACATTTTCAACGGTCAGATCAGCACCGGGCACCAGGGCGCCGGCGATCAGCCAAAACGCTGCTGAGCTGATATCACCTGGCACCACAACATGCTGACCCTGCAGCTGAGCACCGGGGCGAACGGTGATGTGGCGACCCATCTCCCCGCCTACATCCAGGTCTGCACCAAAGGCCTTCAGCATGCGTTCGCTGTGATCGCGGGAGTGTGCAGGCTCAATCACCGTGCTGGTTCCATCCGCCGTCAGTGCGGCGAGCAGCAAGGCGGATTTCACCTGTGCACTGGCGACGGGGGTGCCGACAACGGCACCGCGCAGCTTGCATCCCTGCACAGCCAGCGGTGCGAAATTGCCCTGGCCGCGTCCGCGCACGTCGGCTCCCATCATTGAGAGCGGTTGCCCAACGCGTTGCATGGGTCTCCGCTTGAGGGAATCATCCCCGCTCAGCACAAAATGTCGGCCATCGCGTCCCGCCAATAACCCGAGCATCAGGCGCATGGTGGTGCCTGAATTCCCGCAGTCGAGCACTTCACTGGGCTCCTGCAATCCATCCAGACCGACTCCTTGAACGGTGATGATTTCCCCGTCGGCGACAGGACTGATCTCCGCTCCCATCGCTCTGAGGCAGGCTGCCGTACTAATCGGATCCTCTGCGGGCAGCAGGCCCTCAATGGTGGTTTGGCCTTCAGCAATAGCTCCAAACAGCAAGGCCCGATGAGAGATCGATTTATCTCCAGGAACCCTCACGTGACCCCTGAGAGTTCCGCCGGATCTCAGTTGGCGGGCATCTCCTGGGGTTCCCGGCACGTTCTCTCATGGCTTTGTGCCTTAATTCTATGAGTCGCTTGATTCCGCGCCAGACGATGGACCGGGGTTGGATTGCAATCGCAGGTTGTGAATTGCTGGCATCATGTTTACTTAGAATGCAAAGACAAACTCGCTCAAAATATTTTGTAAAATATAATCATTGATCCGCGTAATTAGCGGATTGAGATACCTTTAAGGATATAGCGCTATTTCAGAGTTTTATCTGAGTGCAGTGTATTGAGCAAAAGCTGTAAAAATTGGCATTTTTACTGCGTATGGGCAATCATCTGAGCAAAAGTCGTATTTCTCGAAAATCGTTGGTGCGCAATCGATATAAAGATTCAGATTGAGGATTCAGATCGGCCTGAGCTCAAGAGAGAGCAACTTTTTTGGCGATTAGAATATTGAGCTCATCGCGGTAATTTCGAGCCGCCTGCCAGTCTTTTCTTTTGACCGCGTTGTTGTAAGCCTTGATGAGTTGTTGCCGATGCAGTTCGTGAGCAACGTCCATGCTTAATTTCATGCTCCAAATAATTTATGGATTGTTTTGAAGGTTCGGGCGAAGTTCTGATGCTCTGCCGGGTGATCAATGAGCCTGAGCTTTTATTGGGGTTGTCGCTGATCGAATGGTGAATGGCTTGGTGCCTTGGCGCTGATGTCTTGCCTGGGCCCGCCTTAGAAGCGACTGGATTTACGAACGAGAGCTTCATATGTCACTAAGGTGTTCGGTTTGTGCATTGGCAACCGTGATTCATCTCTCGCGCTCGATCGCTGCATCTACCGAGTAGAAATTTTTTGAGCAGGTGTTCGCTGCTCCGCCGCTGTCCCGGTTTTGAAATTCGCTTCTTTCCCATTTGCTGCAGTGAGGTCAAGGGGTCTGAGCGTTTCTTGTATCCCCCTCTGCATCGAAGTCATGGCTTTCCAGTCCCGATTGAGGTGTCGGAATATCTGGTTTTTTGCGCTTCGCGAGCTGGTCTGACTCTGCTGGATTTGTTCTTTCGCCAACCATTCGGCGTTTCAGGTTTCTGTTGTTTGTCGCCCTGACTGCTTTTTGGGTAGCGGAGTCGCTGTCTGTGCGTTTTAATACGGTGCGAGGCAAATGCCTCTTCCTCTTTTATTGGTGTGAGGATCAATGAAACTGTTCAAGCAACTTCTTGTTGCTCCAGCTGCTCTGGGCCTTATGGCTCCAGTCGCTGCTGTTGCAACTGACGTCAACGTTGCTGGCATCTCTGACTACGCACCCGTGTCTGCTGACGCGGTTTCTGTGGATCAGGTCACCAGCATCACTCAGTTCTCGGATGTTTATCCGACTGACTGGGCTTATCAGGCTCTCAGCAACCTGATCGAGCGCTACGGCTGCGTCGCTGGCTACCCCAACGGCACCTACCGCGGCAACCGTGCAATGACCCGCTTTGAAGCGGCTGCACTGCTGAACGCCTGCCTCGACCGCGTCACCGAAGTGACCGACGAGCTCAAGCGTCTGATGAAGGAGTTCGAAAAAGAACTCGCCATCGTGAAGGGCCGTGTTGACGGACTGGAAGCTCGTGTTGGCGAACTGGAAGCAACCCAGTTCTCCACCACCACCAAGCTGAAAGGCAGGGTTGACATGGTTCTGGGCGGCTTGTCCTACGGCGGCAGCGGCTCTGACGACAACGATATGGGCCTTGGTACAGGCAGTACCTATACCGGTGAAGACGCCCTCACCTTCAACTACACGGCTCAGTTCGATCTGAACACCAGTTTCACTGGCAAAGATCTGCTGTACACCCGCATCAAGACCGGTAACTTCGGCGCAAACTTCTACGATCAAAACCAGAATGGTTTTGGTGAGTCAAGCCTCGCTGATCTTGCGGTTGGTAACTCCAACGGAGATACCCTGAAGGTTGACAAGCTTTGGTACCAGTTCCCTATCGGTGCAAGCTTCACAGCTTATGTAGGCCCCAAGATTGAGGCCTACTACATGCTTGGTTCAACCCCAAGTGTCTACCGTCAAATCTTGAAGCAATTCAAGCTCGGCGGTTACTACGGTGCATACGGTGCAAGCACCTCACCTGGTGTTGGTCTTGCTTGGAGGCAGCAGAAGGAAAACTTCTCTGATCCTAGATTTACCGTTTCTGCCAGCTACAACGCTTCTAACGGAGCAAAGTCAAACCCCAATAACGGTGGTATTGGCGGCACTGATTCGAAGGCAAGGTTCAACACACAAATTGCTTACGGCAATCCTCAGTGGAACCTTTCTGCTGCTTATCAGTACGCTCAAGCAGGCGCCTTCAAGGGCTACGGCACACCTAGCGGCCAGGCCAACTATTACGTCAATGCAGCTGGCGATTACACAAAGGGTTCTTACTCTGATGTGAATTCTGTTGCTTTGCGTGCATGGTGGCAGCCTAAGGAATCTGGTTGGATGCCCAGCATCAGTGCAGGATGGGGTCTTTCCTCATTCAACGGTCCTGCAAGCGACACTGGTACTGATCTCAACTACTCATCCACGTCTCAGAACTGGTTCGTTGGTTTGAATTGGAAGGATGCCTTCATGAAGGGCAACATCCTTGGTGCTGCGATTGCCCAGTCTAATTTCAAGACTGCCATGAAGAACTACAATGACAACGGAGACAATGGTGCTCGGGATGGTAACTACTCCATGGAGCTCTACTATCAGTTCCAAGTAACTGACAACATCGCAGTTACACCCACCATCTTCTACCTGTCACGTCCTTATGGACAACTCACAGGTACATCTGCTCAGTATGGTGGAAACAACGCCGATACATTCAACATCTTCGGCTACCTTGTCCAAACAACGTTCCGCTTCTGATACGGAACTGTTGATTCTTTCAAGCTCCCCGTTAGGGGAGCTTTTTTTTGTCGGTCAATGCACCATAAAAAAGGAGACCCTTGGGTCTCCTTTTTATTTGAAGAGTTGATTAGAACTTCACCAGCAATTTTCGCCTTCGCCAATGGGTACACAGAGCTCTTCTTCAGCAGCTTTTTCAGCAGCTTTTTTGGCATCGGCATCTTTTTTGGCTTCAGCGTCGATGTCTTGGTCGGTGCTCCATTCCTGCATACCACCGGTTGGACTGTCAGCTAACGCCGCGGGTACTGCTACGGCAGTGCTCAATGCTGTTGCACCTGCAAGAAAGATGGAAAGAGTAGACCTCTTCATGTCAGAACGACTAAGTGACGGACGCTTCTCATTTTAAGGAATTATCGACGTACTTTCATGTGCCCAACGATCGCAGCAAATTCGTATAGGCAAGAAAAATAAGATCAAGCTCTTCGCTACGGCCATGCTTGGCCAGCAGTCCTTTGGCGCCGCTATCCAGTTGAAAGAGTGTGACGCGATCAATCTCGTTTTTCAGATAGCTCTCGATCCAGCCCACACAAGCGATGCGCACGCCCTCCGTGACTGTGTTCACGCGATGCATCGATGTACTTGGGTAGATCACGATTTCTCCCTGCTCAAGCTCAATGTCAACCGAATCCATCACAGTATCAACTTCAAGTGATCCTCCTTTGAATTGATTGTGATCAGACAAGCATAAAGTGAAAGATAAATCACTTCTGCCGCTGCTCATATAAGCATTGTCCACATGGCTGTCATAGCCTCCTCCAACGCTTGTTTTGCTAACTAAAAAACGATGTAGTTTTCGTGGCAAGCAAAAGCTCTTAATGGCCGGATGAGCCCACATTGCTTTTTGTACGTAGGCATGAATCTCGGCACTCAGGGGAGAGGATTGCTTGACTTGTTCATTGATTTTTCCCGCCTGGGCTTGAGAGCCTGCAGTTGTCTTTCCATCAATCCACTCTGCATCGCACAGTTTGCTTAAAAGCTTTTCACACTCCTCATTGTTGAGCAATTGAAGCTTGATATGGTTCATTGCTTTACAGGAGTATCAAATGCTCTCTTGCTTGGTATCAAACATGCAAGACGAACCGGTTTTTCTTGGACAACCTCAGGTGGGTTCTTGTGTTTTATGAAGCTGTTTGCCATCCCATTTCTCGCGTCGCTGTCTTTCTTGGCGGCTGCCGCACACGCCGAAGAAGTTCGAGTTTATTCGGGGCGTCACTACAATACGGACCGCCAGACTTACAAGGCATTCTCTGAGAAAACTGGGATCAAAGTCCGCCTGATCGAAGCAGCAGGCATTTCTCTTGTTGAGCGTCTCAAGCGAGAGGGAAGTAACACCAGGGCTGATGTGATCATTCTTGTTGATGCGGCCAGAATCAACAATGCAGCAAAAGCTGGTTTGTTTCAGCCAATCAACTCTGCAAAGTTGAATGCCGAAGTTCCAGCGCGTTATCGCGATCCCGGTAATCGCTGGTTTGGTATTGCACGACGTGTACGTGCAATCATCATTAATCCTAATCAGGTCAAGCCATCACAGGTGCAGACTTATGCGCAGTTAGCGTCTCCCGATCTCAAAGGCAAAGTATGCCTGCGTAACCGTAAAAATGTCTATAACCAATCGTTGGTGGCTGATCAGCTCGCGATTCGCGGAGAGGCGCAGACCAAATCTTGGCTGAAGGGTTTGATTTCCAATGTCTCCCAGCCTTACTTCCCGGGTGATATTGCTCTTATTCGCGCAGTCGCTCAAGGAAAGTGTGGTGTTGGGGTCGTGAATCACTACTACCTTGCCCGAATGCGAGCTGGTATCAACGGTGCGAAAGACACGAAGCTTGGTAATCAGGTCAAAATTGTGATGCCAAACCCTGCGCATGTGAATATCAGTGCAGCAGCTGTGTCGAAATACGCCAAAAACAAATCAGCTGCTATTGAACTCATCGAATTCATGGCTTCCCCTGATGGAAGCAGAGGAATTGCAGGTCCTACTTTCGAATTCCCGCTCACTGGTGTTGGTGGTTCGACCTATCTCAAAGGGATGACCAAGTTCACTCCTGACAATGTGACGATCTCTCAGTTGAGTGCACTCAATCCCAAGGCCATTCAGCTTATGGCTGAGTCCGGTTGGCAATGAGCTGATCCAGCAGGTAGCCGAACAATTCTGGGTTCGGCTCTCTGTTGCTGATATCGGCTAATCCCAGTTCGTCCAGGCGGTCTGTCACGCGTTGTTCCAGATCGTCTGGTCTGCTCAGAGGTTCGCCCCAAGGATGGTTTTTCTCAGGGCCGATTTTGGTTGTGGCGTCAATTGCCAATCGTCCGCCAAGGCCAAGTTGCTCACTGGCGAAGTCCAGGGTGTCGAATGGCGTGTTTTCCAGGGTGAACAGATCCCTTTGTGGGTCCACTTGAGCGGCGATTGCCCAGACCACCTGGCGCGGATCACGCACGTTGATGTGACTATCGACCACCACCACAAACTTGGTGTAGGTGAACTGCGGCAAGGCACTCCAGAACGCCATCGCGGCGCGCTTGGCCTGGCCTGGATAGGCCTTGTCGATGGAAATCACCGCGAGCTTGTAGCTCAGCGCTTCCATCGGCAGGAAGAAATCTTTGATCTCGGGGATCTGCTGGCGCAGGATTGGTGTGTAGATCCTGTTCAGCGCAATGGCCAACATCGCTTCCTCTTTGGGAGGCCGGCCGCTGAATGTGGTCAGAAAGATCGGATCTTTGCGTTGCGTCATGCAGTGGAAACGCACCAGAGGTGAGTCCTCAACCCCTCCGTAAAAGCCCATGTGATCGCCAAAGGGTCCATCTGGCATCACCTCACCAGGTGTGATCGTGCCCTCCAGCACCACCTCACTGTGACTCGGAACCTTGAGATCTAAGGTCTTGCAGGGGGTGAGCCTGACGCCTTCGCCGGCGTAAATCCCGGCGAACAACCATTCGCTCAACTGCACAGGAATGGGTGTGGCAGCCGCCATCACCAGCAGTGGATGTACACCAATCGCGATGGCGATCTCTAGTTTCTGGCCGAGTGCTGCCGCTTTGCGCAAATGGCGTGCACCACCGCGGACGCTCAGCCAGTGCACGGTCATGGTGTTGACCGACTGTTTCTGAAGTCGATACACACCCACGTTGGGAACGCCGGTTTCGGGGTCTTTGGTGATGACCAGTCCCAGCGTGATGACCCCCCCGGCATCGCCTGGCCAGGGGCGGATCAAGGGGATGTTGTCGAGGTCGACTTGATCTCCTTCAAACACCTGCTGCCGGCAGGGAGGCAAGAGATCCCTGTCTGGTCTTGCCTTCACCAGATCCCAAAACACACGGGCAAATTTCTTGGTTTCCCCTAATCCCTTGGGAGGGCGTGGTTGTTGCAGCAGCGCCAGACGTTCACCCAGGTCTTCCAGTTGTTCTGGGTGCTCGAGGCCCATGCTCCAGACGACGCGCTCCACGGTGCCGAGCAGGTTGACGGCGACCGGCATCGACGATCCGATCACGTTTTCGAACAACAATCCGGGTCCACCGCTGGCCAGTACGCGATCGGCGATCGCTGCCAACTCGAGATCGGGATCCACCGGGGCCGTGATCCGCTTGAGCTGACCCCGCTCCTCCAGCAGTTGAATGAAGGCGCGCAGATCCCTGGTGCTGGGACCGGAGCGGAACAGAGCCATCTGCAAGCCACCTCAGCGGGGGATGATCTCGGTACTGTGACGCACGCTGACGGTGATTGTGGCCATGCAGGTTTCCTATTTTCATGCGGCCACGGATGTCCCAGACACGATTGGTTCCGCCGACGGTCCTGATGCTGCGGTCGTGATCGATGTCCTGCGTGCCACGACCACGATTGCCTGGGCGCTGCACAACGGCGCCGAGGCGGTTCAGGCGTTCGCTGATCTCGATGAACTGCGTGCCCAGGCGCAGCAGTGGTCTGAATCCTCCCGTTTGCTTTTGGGAGAGCGCGGCGGTTGCATGCTCGATGGCTTTGACCTGGGCAACTCCCCGGTGGCGGTGACCCCTGAGGTGGTGCAGGGCAAGCGATTGCTGATGAGCACCACCAACGGCACCCGTGCATTGCAGCGGGTTCGCGACGTTGCTTGCCTTGTGACGGCGGCTCTGCCTAACAGGCGTGCAGTTGCCGAGCGGTTGCTGGCAGGCCAATACCAGCGGATTCTGATTCTTGGCAGTGGTTGGGAAGGCACCTATTCCCTCGAGGATTCGCTGGCTGCCGGAGCGATCGGTGAGCTGCTCGTGTCGGCCGGAGCCTCGGTTGCCAATGATGAACTTCAGGCTGCACTGGCCCTCTGGAATCACTGGAAACACGACCCTGAGGCCTGCCTGCGCACCGCTTCGCATGGTCAGAGGCTGATCGGACTTGGCAACCACGATGCTGATTTCAGCTGTTGCGCGGCGTTGGATCAGATTTCCGTCGTTCCGACCCAGGTCGAGCCCGGTGTTTTACGAGCCGTGCCTGTCTAAAGCGCGGAGCCCGCGTCAGCCATACCATTTCATCGACTGAACTCTGATCTCTGTGCGTGATTTCCTGGCGGCGGCCGTGCAACTCACCAGCAGTTCTGACCCGCAGAGCAATTTCACGGCTGCTGAGGAACAGATCGACCTTGCTGCACGTCGAGGAGCTGAGTTGATCGGATTACCCGAGAACTTTGCCTTTCTTGGTGAGGATTCACGGCGCCTTGAACTGGCTCCGGCCCTGGCAGAACAGGCCTCCAATTTTTTAGTCACCATGGCGCGTCGCTATCAGGTGGTGATTCTTGGCGGTGGTTTCCCTGTTCCCGTCGAGGACGGTGAGCACACCTATCAACGCGCGCAGTTGGTGGGCCGAGATGGTCAGATCCTTGCCAGTTACGACAAACTCCATCTGTTCGATGTGGACCTGGCGGACGGTAGTTCCTATCGCGAGTCAGCCTCGTTCAGCCCCGGCACGACGCCTCCACCCGTTGTGGATGTGCCTGGACTCTGTCGGGTGGGGCTGTCGATTTGCTACGACGTGCGCTTCCCTGAGCTCTACCGAGATCTGATCGGAGCAGGAGCTGAGTTGCTGATGATTCCCGCCGCTTTCACGGCTTTTACGGGTAAGGACCACTGGCAGGTGCTTCTGCAGGCGCGTGCGATTGAAAACACGTCCTATGTGCTTGCCCCAGCACAGACAGGTGTTTACGCAGGACGACGTCAGAATCATGGACATTCCCTGGTCATTGACCCCTGGGGAACGGTGCTCGCCGATGCCGGGGTGAGCACCGGTGCAGCAGTCGCTCCGGTTGACCTTGATCATCTCGAGCGCATTCGCACTCAGATGCCCTGCCTGAAGCACCGCAGAACCGCACTGTTCTGAATCTGATGCCTCGGCTCCCTCGTCGTTTCAGCGCTCTGCTGGTTGCTCTCGTTGTGCAGAGCGCTGGCTTGCTGATGGCCCTTCCCGCTCGGGCCGCCAGTGCCCTTGCGGCCTGGTCGCTGGGACGTGATGGGGTTCTGCAATTGCGCACGGCCACGGGAGCGCGCCTCGACGCATTCTTTGAAGCCGGTGAAGCCGGTCGTGGCCCAAGGGTCTGGATTGATTTTCCCGGTGAGCTGAGCCGCACACGCAAGCTGCGAGGTTCCGGACCGGTTCGCGAGGTTCGACTCGGCAAGCCCAACCCCGGCGCCACGCGTCTGGTGATCGAGTTCAATCCTGGCGTTGAGCTTGATCCTGGCCAACTGCGACTGATCGGCACCTCGCCAGATCGCTGGAAGTTGATGTTCGAGGGGCTTCCCACCAGAGGCCTGCGCACCATCGGGGAAGGCGATCTCAACCGGGCCAGCTCCGGCCGCTGGGGCGGCGTTCGTATCAAGCCCACAAAAACTCCGGTGAATGCCGCCGGGCTGCCGAGTGTGCCTCGAGGTCGTTACAGCGTCGTGATCGATCCAGGCCATGGCGGACCTGACCCCGGTGCCGTGGGAATCAGGGGGATTCGCGAGTCGGAAATTGTTCTCGATGTTTCGCTTCAGGTGGCGCGATTGCTTGAGGCCAAGGGCGTTCAGGTCACCCTCACTCGAACCGCAGAGGTGGATGTTGATTTACCGCCGAGGGTGTCGCTGGCCAACCGACTGGGTGCAACGGCCTTTGTGAGTATTCATGCCAATGCCATCAGCATGTCTCGTCCGGAAGTGAACGGCATTGAGACCTTCTATTTCTCCGATCCTCGCTCTGCACGGCTGGCCGCACATATCCAGCAGCAGGTGCTGAATGTGTCTCCGGGAAGCCCCAATCGCGGAGTCCGTCGCGGCCGCTTCTTTGTGATCCGCCGCACCACCATGCCTTCGGTCTTGGTGGAAACAGGCTTTGTCACTGGCAGTCTCGACTCACCAAGGCTCGCTAGCGCAGCGCATCGCCGGCGGCTCTCTCTGGCTATTGCTACCGGCATCCTTGAGTATCTGCAGGGGGTGCGATGACCATCCGTCTTGGCATGTTTGACAGCGGCCTTGGCGGACTGACGGTCTTGCGTCGGGTTCTGGAACGCCATGGACCCTTGCAGGTGATCTACCTCGGCGATACGGCTCGCGTTCCCTACGGCAGTCGTTCAGCGGCTGAAATCCGCACGATTGCCTCCGAAGTGGTGAGGTGGCTCAGCCAGCATCAGATCTCCACTGTGGTGATGGCCTGCAACACCACCAATGCGCTGGCCAGAGATGTTGCCGAAGGGCAAGCAGGTGTCCCGGTGGTCGGCCTGATTGGAGCTGCCGCAGCCATGGTTCGGGAAACCCGGGTCGGGGTGCTGGCCACACCGGCAACCGTTGCATCGGGTGCCTACCGGGAAAGCATCGAGGCTCTGCATCCAGGAACGCTGGTGGTGCAGCAGGCCTGTCCTGACTTCGTTCCCTTGATTGAAAGCGGAGATCTGCGTTCTGAGGCCCTCCGTGATGCTGCAAGTCGCTACCTGCAACCCCTGATGGAGGCTTCTGTGGAGTCTGTGGTGCTGGGCTGCACGCACTATCCCTTGCTGGTGCCGCTGCTCAGCACTCTGTTGCCGCCATCCATCCGGCTGATCGATCCCGCCATGGCTGTCGCCAGCCAGCTCGATGCCTTGCTAGGGAAGCCAGTCCCCGGAGGCCTGGATCAGCCCCTTGCCATCGGGGAAACACGCATTTGTGTCACGGCTGATGCTGACGGATTCGCGGACCGTGCCACGCCCTGGCTGGGGCAACGGCCACGGGTTGAGCTGGTGCAACTGCAGTGACAGGTCGACGCCTTCTAAGATCTGCGCACTGAGGGGATTCATGACCACCGTCACCGATTTGCTGGAGCCAGTCGAGGCGGATCTTGAGATCTTGCTCAGCGACCTGCGCAGTCTGATCGGAGCGGGACATCCGATCCTCCAAGCAGCTGCAGAACATCTGTTTAGTGCAGGCGGTAAACGCTTGCGGCCAGGCATTGTTCTCTTGATCTCTAGAGCTCTTGCCAGCGACGGCGGCCTCACGTCCCGGCATCGCCGCTTGGCCGAGATCACCGAGATGATCCACACAGCCTCGCTGGTTCACGATGACGTCGTTGATGAAGCCGCAACCAGGCGTGGTGTCGAAACGGTTCACAGTCGTTTCAATCACCGTGTGGCCGTTCTGGCTGGTGATTTTCTGTTCGCGCAAGCCAGCTGGCACCTCGCCAATCTCGATGATCTCGATGTGGTGAAACTGCTCAGCCGCGTGATCATGGATCTGGCTGATGGTGAGGTGAAGCAGGGTCTGTTCCGTTACGACACGGGCCAGACTTTCGAGACCTACCTGGAAAAGAGTTACTGCAAAACCGCGTCTCTGGTTGCCAACAGCGCTCGTGCTGCTGGGGTACTCAGTGGTTGCACCGAGCCTCAGCTGGAATCGCTCTACCGCTATGGACGCCAGTTGGGTCTGGCCTTCCAGGTGGTGGACGACATTCTTGATTTCACGGCCAGTGATCAGCAACTCGGCAAGCCTGCCGCTAATGACCTCTCCAGTGGATACCTCACCGCACCGGCTCTCTATGCCCTGGAGTGCAATCCAGCCATGGGTGTGTTGATCGAACGGGAATTCAGCAATGAAGGTGATCTCGACGAAGCCCTTGGCATCGTGCGTGAGTCGGATGCGATTGCTCGTACCCGTCAACTGGCTGAAACCTTCGCTCAGGAGTCCCGTGAAGCGCTCACCTGGCTTCCGGATTCCCCTTATCGCACCGCCTTGCTGGAGCTCCCCGATTTCGTGCTCAGTCGTCTCTACTAACGATCGATTCAAGGCTGCGCTGGGCCTCGCTCAGTTGGCTGATGACAACCAGTCGATCAGCCTGCAGTAAACCCTGCTCAACATGTTCTAGCTGGGCAGCCTTCTCAGTTGTTCGAAGCAGTCGCCAAACCAAGCACCCTGCCGCCAAGGCTGATTCGCATCCGGCCCTGGAATCCTCGAAGGCCCAGCACTCTTCAGCCTTCACCTTCAGGCGATCAGCTCCAAGCCGGAAAGGATCCGGAGCTGGTTTTCCGGCCTTCAGATCGGGATCATCTCCGCAGATCATCATCTGCAAACGATTCACCCATGGGTGATTGCTTGTTTTGTGTTGCACTGATGCTCGGTCGCTGCTGGTGACCAAAGCCGTCGCAATGCCACAACGTTCGGCTGTTTGCAGTAGGGATTCCGCTCCCTCCATGGCCTTCGCTTCAGGCAGCAGCTTTGCTGCGATCGGCTGTCTGATGGCGAGCAGTTGATCCGGTGTGATCGCTTGATTGATCCAGGAACAGACGAGCTTTGCGTTATCGAGCCGGCGGCGGCCCTGCAACTGGATCAGCTGGTCCTGCGCGAGTTCGCTGCCGAAATGGAGTGCCGCCTGTTGCCAGGCGCGCGCATGCAGCGGCTCAGTGTCGATCAACAGACCATCGAGATCAAACAGGCAGGCCTTGGGTGGGCTGGTGAGCTGATTCAGAGATCACCCCTCTGGCTGGCGTTGCCACGCATCAAAGACTCAGCGCGAACGGGACTGAGGTCGGCATCCAGCCCAGACATGGCTGCTCCAAGAACCTCAACCATTCTGATCGGGGTTCCCATTGAGTGACCACTAACCACTGATCGCACTTCAGCAGAAGGGAGTGTTCAGCTGTTCGAAACGGTTTGATCCAAGGTTCTGTCTGAATGCGGCGCGGCCACTATCTTTTGCCCTAGGCGCAACAGGCAAACCCAAGATGACGAGCGAGAAATCCACCATCGAGAGCGTTCTTCAGGAGCAACGGGTTTTTGAGCCGCCTACCGATTTCTCTCGTTCCGCCCGTATCGGTGGCATGGAGGCCTATCGGTCCATGTCCGACGCAGCCCGCCAGGACCCTGAAGCCTTCTGGGGAGACGCTGCGCGCAAGGAACTCTCCTGGTTCACGCCTTTCGAGTCAGTCCTCGATTGGTCGGATGCGCCGTTCGCACGCTGGTTTGAAGGTGGCACCACCAACATCTCCTATAACTGCCTGGATCGACATCTTCAGAGCGAAAAGGCCAATAAAACGGCACTGATCTGGGAAGGCGAACCAGGCGACGTGCGACGGTTCACCTACCGCGACCTGCATGCCGAGGTTTGCAAAGCCGCGAATGCCCTCAAGGCCATGGGTATCGGCAAGGGCGATCTTGTGGCGCTCTACATGCCGATGGTGCCTGAGGCAGCCATCGCCATGCTCGCCTGTGCTCGCATCGGCGCACCTCACTCGGTTGTTTTTGGCGGTTTTTCAGCCGAAGCCCTGCGTGATCGTCTGATCGACGGTGAAGCCAAGGCGGTGATCACGGCCGATGGCGGTTTCCGCAAGGACAAGCCCGTGTCGCTGAAGCCAGCTGTTGATGCAGCCCTTGCCGGCGGGAGCTGCCCAACGGTGCAGTCCGTTCTGGTGGTGCAGCGCACCAATCAGGAGGTGGAGATGGCTGAAGGTCGTGATCAGTGGTGGCATGACCTGGTCGAGGCACAGAGCACCGATTGCCCCGCGGAACCGATGGCCAGTGAAGATCGTCTTTTCGTGCTCTACACCTCAGGCTCCACCGGCAAACCCAAGGGTGTCGTGCACAGCACTGCGGGATACAACCTCTGGGCCCATCTCACATTCCAATGGATCTTCGACATTCGCGACGATGACGTCTACTGGTGTACAGCGGATGTGGGCTGGATCACGGGTCATAGCTATATCGTTTATGGCCCGCTGTCCAACGGTGCGACCACAGTGATGTATGAGGGGGCGCCGCGTCCCTCCAAGCCCGGAGCGTTCTGGGAGCTGATCCAGAAGCATGGCATCACGATCTTCTACACCGCTCCCACCGCAATCCGGGCGTTTATGAAAAACGGCCGTGAGGTGCCCGATCAGTACGACATGAGCAGCCTGCGGTTGTTGGGCACCGTGGGGGAACCGATCAATCCTGAAGCCTGGATGTGGTACCGCGATGTGATCGGTTCCGGTCGTTGCCCGATCATCGATACCTGGTGGCAGACCGAGACCGGTGGCGTGATGATCAGCCCTCTCCCTGGAGCAACCCCTACCAAGCCCGGTTCAGCCACACTGCCGTTGCCTGGCATTGAAGCCGACGTTGTCGATTCGGATGGCAACACGGTTGGAGCCGATGAAGGCGGATACCTCGTCGTGCGTCGTCCCTGGCCGGGGATGATGCGCACTGTGCATGGCAATCCTCAGCGCTTCCGTGAAAGTTACTGGGAACACATTCGTCCCGCTGACGGCAGTCACATCTACTTCGCTGGTGATGGCGCTCGTCGTGATGCTGATGGCTACTTCTGGGTGATGGGGCGTGTGGATGACGTGATCAACGTCTCCGGTCACCGCCTCGGCACCATGGAGATTGAGTCTGCTTTGGTCAGTCATCCGGCCGTGGCGGAGGCCGCGGTTGTCGGTCGTCCCGATGACCTCAAAGGTGAAGGCATTGTCGCCTTCGTCACCCTTGAGGCAGGACGTGAACCGGAGGATGCCTTGGTAGCAGAATTGCGGGCTCACGTGGGTCAGGAGATCGGTCCCATTGCCAGGCCCGATGAGATTCGATGCAGCGATGCGTTGCCCAAGACCCGAAGCGGCAAGATCATGCGCCGGATTCTGCGCGCCCTCGCCGCCGGCCAGGAAATCACTGGTGATACCAGTACTTTGGAGGATCGCTCAGTGCTTGATCGGCTTCGCAGCTGAGTAGTCTTTTGTCTGAATTTCAATAACACCTTGTTTTATGCATTCATTGATTTCTAACGTTGTTGATTCGCTTGGCATGCTTTCTGGTTTGAATTCTTTGTCTGTGTGTCTGGCTGGTGGTGATGTGTAGTGGCTTATTGTTGGGTTCTTGATTTGATCTCTCCATGACTGGGTTCGGGCCATCAAAGAATCCTGAGGCTCAAAAGTCTGCTTTTAAGAAACAAGTGCGTATAGATGTAGATTTGCTGTTCCAGGAGGCTTTGAGGCATCAGCAGAATGGTCATTTGCTTAGCGCTGAAGCAGCCTATGAGAAGATCCTTAAATCAGGGCACTTGCATTTCGCAGTATTTTTGAATTTGGCTGATATCTGCCAGGAAACTGGTCGTTTAAAAAAAGCCATTAGTCACTGTAAGCAGGCTGTATCGCTTAGCCCTGATCTGTTTGATGCGCGTATGAAATTAGGTTCTCTCTATAAAGATATTGGTGATCTTGACCAGTCGAGAAATGAAATTATGTGTGCCCTTTCGCTTGACGCTAATAGCCCTCATGCTCTTTTGAATGTCATGAGCGTTTACAGAGTAGATGATATTGCAGGACTGAAATCGCATGCTTTGAGTTTAGTCGCTAGAAATAGCGATGTCATTAATGATTTAAATTTTGTCGAGTTTGTGTCATCGCTAGGTGCCAGCTTTTGTGAGGATGTTCTTCAAGGTTCAGATAATTCTGTGGCCTCTAGAGAGGCTTGAATCATCTCGATTTCGTATCTTAAGGCTGCGCAGAGCTCAGGTGCTTGGTATTTCGCTTGTGCTTGAATGGCATCCAATAATTTTTTCCTGGCTTGGATATTTATGTTTTGAATGAATGCAATCAGGTTTTTGGCGAGATCAGGCTTTGCTCCCATGGGAGAAATAATTGAAATAAGTTTGGCGAATGGCAGTTTGTGGGATTGGCACCCAGCGGGAAAAGAGTCGATCGACAATATTTTCGAATCAATAGTTCCTGTGTTGCTTCTCTCGTTTCCCGCTTCTTGTTGTCCGAAGCATCTAAAAATAATTGATAGTTGATTGATTCTGATCTCAAAGGGAATGCTGTAGGCGGCTATGCCTTTTGATGAGAATCCATAGGTTCTCCATAAGCTCATTGGGCTATTTTTACCGCTGTACTTATGCAATAGTTCTGAGTGTGTGGGGGGTAATGGTGGGGTTTCTAGGCCGGCTTTGGTGGCCCGGAATGGTGGTGCATAGTTGCTGTGATTCACGAGTTCGAGCATTGGAACTAAAACGCTTTCTCCCTTGAATTGAAATGCTCTTTCGTCAATAAATCTTTCTAGAAGTGTCTCCGTATTGTCCTGGTAACCCAATATTCCTTTGTCTATAAAACGATATCTTGCCAGGTCGGTTTTGATTGGTATTGGCATTGACGTGATTTGGCTTAGGAATGTTTGGGAATCCCTCCTCCCCCCTTTACCCCATGAGAGTTCATTGTAATAGTGTTCGATAAATTCTTTTTCGGCTTTCGCTGTTTTGGAATTCGTTTTGACCGATATATTGTTGTCGCAAAGTTGAATGTCACTACGCCTGATGAGTATATTTTTAGGTGTCATTATTTTTGACCTGTCGCTTGGGTTGATTGAAAAAATTCCCCGGCCATTTTTGCCTTCCTTTAATTCGATGTTGTCAGCCTTGCCACCAAGCCTTCTAAAATTTTTTAAGAGGTAATCCCATTCTTTGTTTTGCATTCCTGTGCTTGAGAAGATGTTTACAATACTTGGTTTACTATTGGAGTGGCTGTGGCAGCGGCCTCAAGCGTGATTTCTTGGATTGGTTCTTTGATTGTTGATTGGCCGACGGTATTTATATCCTGTTCATATTGGCAGTGTGGGGGGGATGGCATGCATGTCATCTTGAGATTCGATTCTGTTTGTCTATGAATTGTCTTTGAATGGCACTTGCTGATTTGGCTGACTCGCAGCATTGGTGGGTTTAGCGTTCAGTGGCTAATGAGAGCAGGGGGAGCCTCCCAAGGCCCAGGAGGTGATCAGGTCCTGCAGGCGGTTCACCTGTTGCTGCCGGTCGCTGCCTTCCGCCCAGTCGCCCAGAAACTGTCTGCGCAGACCGGCACTGGCGGGTGTGAGGTGATCTCCAGGCAACTTCAGCAGTTCGCTGCAGTCTCCTTTGCGCGCCTGCAGTGCCGTGATCAAATCAAGACTCTGGTCGATCTTGTCTTTGTTGAATCGCACCACCTGATTGCGTGGCTGCAGATACTGACGTTCGATCAAGCGCAGGGTTTCCTTTGGGCTTGGACTGAATTCGGTGCTCACCCCCAGGCTTGGCGCCACCACGTCGAGCAGGGGAATCGACTGATCTGCGGTGAAGTTGTTGAAGCTGAGCGCCACAAGGCCGTTGCAGTTCCTCCCGCCGTCGGGAGCCAGCAGATGCAGTTTGCAACCCAAGCTGTGACCGAGGCGCAGAGGTAATGGCAGTTGTCCTCGCCGGTCCTGATGTCGGGAGCGACAGGCGCGCATGGCACTCCAGGCTTCGCGTGCCTGGAGCTGGTGGTCGAAACCTGGCACATAGCTCCAGGCGTGGATGGCGATCCCACGGGCTGCCACTCCTTCGAGCAGACGCCGATAACTGATCTGTGGTGTCGCCGCGAGGTAGCTGCCTCCCACGAATTCGACTAACCCGCGTGGCTGACGCGGGTACAGGGTCCAGCAGTCACGGAAGCGAACCCAGTTGCTCATTGACTGGGTTGCAGCGAACGCAGCACCTGCATGGCTTCGCGCACATGGGCCGGGCCATCGAGCAGGTTGTTGAACACGTGCTGGATCACACCTTGGCCATCAATCACGTAGGTGACCCTGGATGGCAGCAGGCCAAGTGTTTTCGGAACACCGAATGCTCGGCGCAGGCGTTGGTCACTGTCGCTCAACAGGGGAAACGGCAGCTGATGGCGTTCCGCGAAGCGGCGATGGCTCACCAGATCGTCACCGCTGACGCCCCAGACCTGAGCACCAAGCTGTTGCAGCTCCTGGTGGGAATCCCGGAATCCGCAGGCTTCTGCGGTGCAGCCCGGGGTCTCGTCTTTGGGATAGAAGAACAACACCAGGGGCGTGCCGTTGCGCTCGCTGATGGCGCAGCTGTTGCCTTCTTGATCCTCCAGGTTGATGGACGGAACGTTGTCACCAACGGTGAGGGCCATGCCAAGCAATCGAATTGGTGGCGAAACCTTAGGAAGCGTGGATAAAAGACGGAGAATGGAGCGATCCAGGAGGGAGGTCAGCGCATGGAGAACCAATCCGTACCAGGTCAGCTCGATTTGCTGTCGTTAGGCGGTGGCCCACCGTCTCCTGTCTCGCCGCCTCATGTCACATCTCAATCCTTGCCGCAGTTAGCTGCTGATCGCGCCTCTGCAGCACGCACGCTGTTGATTGTTGACACTGAAACCACAGGGCTCGATCCGCAGCTGGACCACTGCCTTGAGGTGGGGGTGATTCTCTTCGACGTGTCCAGTCGTCAGGTGCTGGCGCAGCAATCGTTTTTGTTGCCGGTGGAGGCGAATGCCGCAGAGGCGATCAATCGCATTCCCGCCTCCGCGACCACCCTGCCTCAACCCTGGCGACCCGCCCTCGACTATCTGCAGTCGTTGCTGGATGCTGCCGATGTGTTGGTGGCCCACAACGCGGCCTTCGATCGCCAGTGGTTCGGGCGTGGTCACCTGCCGTCCACTGAGAAACGCTGGCTCTGCAGCATGGAGGACATGCGTTGGCCTGCGGATCGTCAGCTCAGGTCAAGGCCATCGGTGCGTGATCTGGCCCTGGCCTATGAAATCCCCGTTTGGGCCGCCCATCGTGCTCTCACCGATTGCATTTACTTGGCGGAGGTCTTCCGTCGCTGTGATGACCTTGAGCAGTTGATCGAGTGTGGTCTGGAGCCGCGTCAGCTGATGCGCGCCCAGGTGTCTTACGACCAACGCCATCTCGCCCGGGATGCCGGTTTCCGCTGGAACGAACCGGTGAAAGGAGCCTGGGCTAGGCGTCTATCGGTGAGGGAAGCCAGCACACTCGATTTCCCTGTTGTGCCTGTTGATCCTGAATTGCCCCTGGCATCCTGATTTGCTTCATCAGTCGGAAGCCTCGTAGTGGGTTTGCCAATGCTGCTGCTCAGACAGCCAGGCTGACGTCATGGATCTTCCCAGGCATCCGCCTTCCATTCGTTCTCGCCTGCAGCGTTGGCAGCAGGTCAGGACTTGGGCGCGCCTGATTCGCGAGGCGGAGTGCCTCTGGCATGTGGATGTGCGTGAACTGAAGCGTCTCGGTGCGTTGGAGCTCTCGCATTTGCTGGAGGAAGTTCCGTCCTGTCAGCGGTCGCGAGTGAATCGATGGCTGACGCGTTATTCGGCATCGACGCGGTTGCCTTCAGGTGCATCCACTCATGAGCATTGATTCAGTGCTGCCTGGGTCTGCTCTCCGCTAGGGGTAGGTCGCTTCCCCTCAGGCCACCCATGAGCTTTGTCAGGCAGGCTCTCACCCTGTTTTCTCTGCTTGCCGTTGCAAGCGGTGTCTCCGCTTTTGCAGAGTCGTCTCTGACCAGTGTCGGTGTCTCACTCCCCGCGAGGCTCTACCGAAACTGGTTTGCCCAGATGGCCAGCTCAGGCGGTCCTGAGGTCAGCTATCGCTCCGTGGGTTCAGCTTCGGCTCAATGGGCCTTGATCAGGCAGACCGTTGATTTCGCGGTGTCCGATGCTCCAATGCAACCGAAGGATTTGGCCAAGGTGAGGCGTGGTGTCGTTCAGATCCCCATCGCTGGCAGCGCCATCGCTTTCGGATACAACCAGCCTGGGTGCGATCTGAAACTCACCCAGCAGCAGGCTGTTCAGCTGGCCAGCGGCAGGATCACCGACTGGAAGCAGCTCGGCTGTGAGTCCGGCTCTCTGACCTGGGTGTATCGATCTGATGTCTCTGGGATCACTGATGCCTTCACTCAATCCATGCAGGCGTTTTCTTCGCAATGGCAGTTGGGAACTGGCGCTTCGATTCGCTGGCCAGCAGATCATGCGATCGCTGCGGAGGGGAACTCCGGAGTTGCTGCCGCCATTGAAAAAAGGAGGGGAGCGATCGGCTACCTCGGTTTGTCCCATCTCAGCGGCAGTGTCAGGGCTGCTGCCTTGCAGAACAAGGCCGGAGAGTTTCAGCGACCCAATTTGATCTCAGCGGCCAAGGCCCTCAAGGCCATCGAACTGGACTTCAATCTTGCCGGCAGCAGCCCCAACCCTTCGGTTGAGGGTGCCTATCCGATCGTCACGCTGATCTGGGTTCTGGCCTACAGGTCTGGGAACGGCCAGAACACGCCGGCGATCAGAGCGGCGCTTGACTTCATGCTCAGCAGCCAGGCACAGAGCCAGGTTGCTGAGCTTGGCTTGATTCCGCTGGAGGCTGAAATGCTCAGCAAGTCGCGGCCGGTCGTTGAACGGATTGCTCAGTAATTGCAGGCCTGCTGATCGATCATTGCCCAGTTTGACAACCATCGATTGATCATTTTTGCCCTGATCTTTCGATACTTTTGACCACTCCTTATTGATTCGATTGCGGGCTCTTCGTCTGGGTGTGTGATGTTGCGCTCCATACACTCGTCGGTAGGGAATCGTCAGTCGGTGCTGTCGAATTTCCTCCAGAATCAAAAACACAAAAAGCAAGGCCCCGCCTTCTGGACTCCAGTATTCAAAATCGAAATCGCTTGCACCTTGCTGCGGGAAATGTGGTGCCATTGCACAAAAACAGGCTTTGGCTTGTCGTGAATGGCATGGTGAAGCTCGGGGCGGTTTCTGTCCATGGAGATGAGCTGTTGCTGGGCTTGGCTGGTCCTAACGAGACGTTCGGCGAGCCATTGAGCACGGTGCAGGCCTATGAGGCTGTGACGCTCACCGACTCGGACCTTCTTTGCATGACGATGGGTGAGGTGCGTGAGTCACAGGACCTCGCCAACGATCTGTTGGGAGCGGTTGTGCTCCGTCATCGGCAGTCTGAGTATCTGCTCTCTCTGCTTGGTTTGCGTCGTGTTGAAGAGCGTGTCAGAGGTTTTCTGGAGTTGCTTGCCCAGGATTATGGGCAGCCCTGTGAGCAGGGATTGCGTCTCAATCTGCGTCTGACCCATCAGGAGATGGCGAGTGCTCTGAGCACCACCCGTGTCACGGTGACCAGGGTGATCGGTTTGCTCAGAGACGAAGGATGGCTCAAGATCGACGGCCAACGTCACCTTGTGATCACCCATTTGCCCTGCAAATGAATGAGCATTGAGAGATTAACTCTCGCTTCTTTCCTTCGGCGTTGCTGTTCTTGGCCTTGCGCAGATTACAGAGAATTGCATAAAAAAGACCCCTCAAATAAGGGGCCTATTCAATCGATTGGACTGTGACATCGGAGCGGCGGGATTTGAACCCACGACCCCTACTACCCCAAAGTAGTGCGCTACCAAGCTGCGCCACGCCCCGACGGCAGATGCAAGCTATCACAAGGCATTCCCGCTCTTGGTGTGTCGCTTGATGCGTGTCAGCAGTCTTGTTGTGAGCCTGTCACGGCTGTCGCCCGCATACCCCCAAAGTCGCAGTTGTCTGCCCAGCTGACGCAACGCCGCCAGATTCATCGAGGCCAGCTGCAGCTCCGGCAGCGTTCTCCAGGCTCTGGAGGCAATCGGCAGATTGGAGCGTCGTTTGTTGTCGCCAAGACTCAGGGTGCCATCCGCGATCCACTCCGGAATCAGCACCACCAGCACAGCAATCAGGCCATAGAGCTCCACCAGACCACTCGGCAGTGGATGCAAACGACGAGGGGGCTTCGGCTCGGGAATGGTGGGCACGCCGCGCGAGGAGTCCAATCACTTCCAACCTTGCCAGGTCGGTTTGACCAGAGGGGAGGGAGTGGTCAGATCGCCAGGGTTCCCCTCAGAAGGGGAGCGCTCACCTGTGCTGGAGGGCTAGGAGAAGGATCACGCCACAGAAATGGACGCTCATGATCCGACCTTGGTCTTAGAGCAAAGGCCATCGCGAAGACCAGGATCACCGTCAGAGCGATCACAGCGATCACCACCCTGTCGGGAAGGGAGTCATTCATGTCTGGAGCTGGATCGGATTGTTGTCACCACGCAAGACGCAGTGACTGATGCTCCAGTCGTAATGGTTCCAGACCTGAGTGGGTAAGCGATAGTCGGATCCTTCAAAGGCATCGAGGCTGATCCCTGTGGGCATGGCGGAGCAGTAGGGCCTGCTGCCGGGACGCGCCAGATATTGCTGGTGGTAAGACTCGGCGAAATGGAAGGTTCGGTCGGCTGCGATTTCGGTCGTGATGCTGTCCCGTTCGGCCTGAGTCAGAGCCTGTTGGTACCAGTCGCGACTGGCCAGGGCCAGTTGCATCTGCCGAGGGGTGGTGGTGTAAATCGCAGATCGATACTGACTGCCCTGGTCATTGCCCTGGCGGTCCCCTTGCGTGGGGTCATGACATTCCCAGAACAGTTTGAGCAGGTCGCTGACGTCGATGGCTGGGGTGCTGTAAACCACGCGCACCACTTCGGTGTGACCAGTCCGTCCGCTGCAGACCTGTTCATAGCTCGGAGATGGAGTCTGGCCGCCTGCATAGCCCACGGCTGTGGAGACAACACCGGGTAACCGCCAAAAACCTTTTTCAGCGCCCCAGAAGCATCCGCAGCCAAAAACAATTTCTTCCTGGTCTTCCATCAGAGGCGCCTTGAGTGGCGTTCCGAGAACAACGTGACGTTCGTCAGCGTTGCCGTCTGATTGTCCTTGCTGAGAACCCGTGAGCCAGTTGGGCAGCATCACATCCTTGTCTGTGTCGCAACCCTAGGCAGATGTCATCGGATCCAGGCGGATGTGATTGAGCAGAGTGGTGACGAAGGCGAATAGCAGAAACGGCACGCTGAGCACAAGAATCAAGCCGACTCCCACCAGGGCAAACACCGGTCGTGAAGACCCCATGAGGGCTAGCCCTGCTGCAAGGCTCACAAAAATCACAGCCATCCAGGCCAGGATCTGTCCGTAGATATCCCCGAACGTCAGGGTGCAGCGGACCGAGAAAGGGGTACCTGACGTCATGGTTCGGCAGCAGAGACTCCAGCTAAGCCGAGGCACCAGGTTTTGTCGCCCGTTCGTTGCGCAACCTTTGCGTCAGGCCACCGATTCCAGCCGTTCTGCGGCCTGCTCCCGTTCCCACAAACTGCGGTAAAGACCCTGTTCCTGAATCAGATCGGAGTGGTGTCCCTGCTGCACCAACCGTCCCTGATCCAGCACCAAGATCCGGTCGCATGCCGCGGCTGCCGAGAGTTGATGGCTGATCATCACAATCGTGCGTTGTGTCTGGCGTCGGACCGAAGCGAGAATCTCGGCTGCGGTGTTGTTGTCAACGCTCGCCAGTGCATCGTCCAGGACCAGAACAGGAGCCTTCATCAGCAAAGCCCTACCCAGTGCGGTCCGCTGCCTCTGGCCTCCACTGAGCGTGATTCCCCGTTCTCCGACAAGCGTGTTCATGCCATCGGGAAATCCGCGCACATCTGCCAACAGGCGGGCCTGTTCAGCGGCTGCCTCAACCCGTTCGATGTCGGCTTCGGGTTCGCCATAGCGCAGGTTGTCCGCCAGGCTGCTGGTGAATAAATAGCCCTCCTGGGGAACGAGGGCGATCTGTTCGCGCAGGTCATTCAGGCGCACGTTAGTGAGGTCATGCCCATCCAGGAACAGTTGATTGGCGGGCACTTCCACCATGCGACCCAGCGCGCGGGCCAGCGTGGTTTTGCCACATCCGACTGGACCAACAACGGCCACCAGTTCGCCTGAGTGAATTTGGAAACTCAGTCCGTTAAGGGTGTCGCAATCGGATCCGTCGTAGCGGATGTGCAAGTTGCGAGCCTCCAACTCACCGCGTACAGGCAGTTTGAGATGCTCTGGTTCGATCGGATCTCGGATCAGCGGTTGTCGCGATAACAGTTCCTCGACACGTTCCAGGCTGACCTGTCCGGTTTGGAATGTATTGAGCGTGAAGCCAAGTAAAGCTGTGGGAAACACCAGCCGCTCCACGTAAAGAATCAGGGCGACCAGGCCGCCGATCGACAGGGTGCCCTGCTGGAGTTGCCCGCTTCCAAGTGCAAGCAGCAACAGCAGCGAGATCGAGGAGATCCCCTCTAGTAGGGGGAAAAGGGTGCTGCGTGTGCGTGCCAGCTGAATGGCGGTGTCGCGATAACCGCGGTTGCGAGAACTGAAGGCATTCAGTTCCTGTTGTTCCTGGCTGTAGATCTTGATGGCGGCGATCCCTGACAGGTCTTCCTGAATGAGTTCACTCAGACCTGCCAGTGCTTCCTGCTGGCGACGCTGTTCGCGCATCATTCGCCCTCCGAACAGGCGAACGGCGCCGAGCATCACCGGATAGAGGGAGATTGCGGCAACCGTGAGACCGGGATCAATCGCCAGCATGGCCGGCAGTGTGAAGGTGTAGGCCAGAACGGTGTTCGTCAGGCTGAGCACTGCAAAACCCAGGAGCCGGCGCACGTTTTCAACATCGCTGGTTGCACGGCTGATCACCTCCCCGCTGCCCGTTTGCTGAACCCATCCGGGCTCCTGTTGCAGCATCTGATCAAACAGCTTCTGCCGAAGCTCAACCTCCACCTGACGCCCGACTCCGAAGACCAGCTGACGTGAGATCAGCCTCGCCACTCCCATGCTCGTGGCGAGCAACACGATCCAGCCCGCCTGTGCAAGCACATCGGAGAAGGCGAAACCCTCCTGAAGGTCATCAATCACCCTCCGAACTTCGAGGGGGATGGTGACGCTGAGGATGTTCACGATCACCAGAGCGATCGCACCCATCAGCACCGTGCGGCGATGGGGCTTCAGGTAGCGGCCGATCAGATCGAGGCGAAAAGCGGCCATCGCGAACCCTGAACAACGAACAACCTAGGCATTGAGCTGGTGCTCAGGAGAGCGATAAGCGGCAGGAAGGGTTGCGATTGGCCTTGAGCTGGCCATCGCATCCTTTTTAAGGGATAGTGTTGATGTCCCCATCACCCGGCCCGGAGTGCATCTGCACCCGGGCTTTTTTCTGTCCGTCGATCTCCAAGGCTCCAGGCCTCTTTTCCCCATGGTCTCCGCAACTGTTTCCTGGCCTCAGACACTGGAACTTCTGCTCAACGGCGGAGTGCTCGTTCCTGATCAGGCAGCGGCATTAATGAGGGCGTGGCTCTCGGAGGAGCTCACGCCAGTGCAAACAGGGGCGTTTTTAGCCGCCATTCGGGCACGTGGTGTCAACGGCGGAGAACTCGGTGCCATGGCAGCGGTGTTGCGTGAAGCCTGTCCTCTGCCGGGGGCACGGCCGGACTTGTTGATGGTGGATACCTGTGGAACAGGGGGTGACGGTGCGGACACCTTCAATATCTCCACAGCCGTGGCTTTTACAGCTGCAGCCTGCGGTGCCAACGTGGCGAAGCACGGCAATCGCAGTGCCAGCGGCAAGGTGGGCTCAGCGGATGTGCTCGAAGGGCTCGGCTTGCATTTGCAGGCACCTGCGGCTCAGGTGGTGGATGCTCTCTCTCAGGCCGGAGTGACCTTTCTCTTTGCGCCGGCATGGCATCCAGCACTGGTGAACCTGGCTCCACTTCGCCGCAGTCTGGGCGTGCGCACGGTGTTCAATCTGCTGGGCCCCCTTGTGAACCCTCTGCGACCCAATGGTCAGGTGCTTGGCGTCGCCACTGAAGACCTGCTGAATCCGATGGCCGAGGCACTGCAGAGTCTTCGCCAGGAGCGAGCCGTTGTTGTTCACGGTGCTGGTGGTCTGGATGAAGCGTCGCTGGCCGGACCCAACGCCCTGCGCATTCTGGAAAATGGCGCGTTGCGTTCAGAGTCCATTTCACCTGGTGATCTCGGACTTCAGGAGGCACCACTCGAAGCGCTGCGTGGTGGTGATCTTGCCTGCAATCAGGCGATCCTCAGTGATCTACTCCAGGGGCGTGGCACTCAAGCCCAGGCCGACGTCGTTGCTTTCAACTGTGCGCTGGTGCTTTGGGTGGCGGGTGTGGAGATGGATCTGAAATCTGGTGCGCAGCGAGCTCTTTCGGCTCTTGGCGATGGCCTTGCCTGGAAGCGTCTTGAGCAATTGCGCCAGGGCCTGACCCCCGCCGAGGGAGGATGAGGGCTCCAGCGTTGTTGAGGGGATTCGTCTGCTGATGACTGCTTCATCCAGTGAGTCGGCATGGCTAGTGCTGGCCGATGGCACTGTCTTCTCCGGTCTGCCCTGTGGCGCTGGCGGCAGCGTGGTCGGTGAGGTTGTTTTCAACACCGGCATGACCGGGTACCAGGAGGTGATGACCGACCCCAGCTATTCAGGACAGCTGGTCACGTTCACCTACCCGGAACTGGGAAACACAGGGGTCAATCCTGATGATCAGGAGGCGGATCAGCCGCATGCTCAAGGTCTGATCGCCCGGCAGTTGTCCCCGGTGGCAAGCAATTGGCGCTCCCGTCAGAGCCTCCAGGACTGGTTGGCGGCCCATGGAGTTGTCGGCATTCAAGGCATCGATACCCGCGCTCTGGTTCGCCATCTGCGTGAAACAGGCGCCATGAATGGTGTGATCAGCTCCGATGGACGCTCGCCGGCTGAGCTGCTTGAGCTGGTGCGTTCAGCACCGTCGATGGAAGGCTTGAATCTCGCCGACAGGGTTTCGACAAGCACCTCCTACGCCTGGAGCACTTCCTGTGCTGTTGATTTCGATCGACGCTTGCAGAGCGGCCGACCGCAGAGTCCGTATCGCGTTGTCGCGATCGATTTCGGCATAAAGCGCGCCATCCTCGATCGATTGGTCAGTCATGGTTGTGATGTGACCGTCATGCCGGCATCGACGGACCTACAGAGCGTGCTGGATTGCAAGCCTGAGGGTGTGTTTCTGTCCAACGGACCGGGTGATCCGGCGGCCGTCAGTGATGGGATCGCTCTGGCTCGTGGTCTGATTCAGCAGCGGGATCTCCCATTGTTCGGCATCTGCCTCGGCCACCAGATTCTCGGACTGGCCATGGGGGGCACCACTTTCAAGCTTGGCTATGGGCATCGTGGTCTCAACCATCCTTGCGGCACCACGGGTCAGGTTGAGATCACCAGTCAGAACCATGGTTTTGCCCTGGATGCGGCCAGCCTTCCTGCTGACAGCATCGAGGTGACCCATCTCAATCTCAACGACCGCACCGTTGCAGCGATGGCCCATCGGCAGCAGCCGCTATTTGGCGTGCAATATCACCCTGAGGCAAGTCCTGGACCCCACGATGCCGACCATCATTTCGCCCGTTTCGTTTCGCTGATGTCAGATCGACGTTGATGCGTGGTCTGTCTGTTGGAGCATCACTACACTTCGCACGACGACGACGCAACATGGGGGGTCTGGTCCCATCACTGAACTGCAGCGACTGACGGTTTCGCTCCGTGGAGGCTTTGAGCAGAAGGATGGCTGCCTGGTGTTTCATTTCACCGGCCAGTTGGATGCCTACTCCGAAAAGCAGTTCATCACTTACGTGATGGATGTTTTGAAGGCCAATGCCTTTCCGGCTGTCTTTGATCTGAGCAAAATCGACTTTCTCGATTCCTCCGGTCTCGGCGCCCTGGTGCAGCTCGCCAAACAATGCAAAGACGCCAAGCGCAGCTTCGTGGTGGTTGGCAATGCCCGTGTGACCCAAACCGTGAAACTGGTCCGACTGGAATCGTTCCTCCATCTGGTGAATGATCTTGAGACGGCTTACACCCAGCTGGCTGCTTGAGCGACTGGATTCGGCTTCAACACGCTCTGCCGCCAGGCTCCACTGATCTCGGGCCCTTGCAGCTCGCCTGGCTCGGAGATGCTGTCTGGGAGCTCCATCAACGTTTGCGGCACTGCCGGCAGGCAGGTCGTTCCAAGGATCTGCACCAAGCGGTGGTGGCCGAGGTTCGGGCCGATGCTCAGGCGGCTGCCTTGAAACGGCTCGAGCCCTGGCTCACTGATGAGGAGAAGGATCTTGTGCGTCGTGGCCGCAATCGTGCCGGCCGCGGACCACGAGGTTCAGACCCTGCAGCCTATGGAAAGGCCACGGGGTTTGAGACAATGGTTGGCTGGCTCTTTCTGCAGAATCCGACGCGGCTTGCCCAGCTTCTGGATCGACTCGAGGAGACCGAATCCGCCCTGTCATAACCATCGATCCCATGAGCTCCCGTTTTGATCGCCGCCCCGCTCGCCCCTCCCGTGGTGGTGATTCCGCAGGCGGTCGACCGCCTCGTGGCGGGCCCCGTGGTCGTCGCCCAAGAGTGGATGGCAGCCCGACAGGATCCCGCCGGCGGGATGGAGACGACAGCAGGGGTGATACGCCCTGGCGTGGATCCCGCGATGGTGAGTTTCGAGGACGCGGACCGTCCCGCAATGGTGCATTTCGCGGCGGTCCCAGAGACGCATCAAGACCTCCTGGCCGAGGCGACCGTCGTGAAGGGGACCGACGCTTTGAAGACCGCCGTCAGGGTGATCGCCGTGATGGGGACCGACGCTTTGAAGACCGTCGTTCGGATGATCGGCGTTTCAATTCAAGGCGCTTTGAAGACCGCCGCGATGGTGACCGGCGTGAAGGTGACCGGCGTTTCGAAGGACGCCGCCCTGAAGAGCGCCGGGATGGTGATCAACGCTTTAAGGGGCGTCGTTCTGATGACAGGCGGTTCCCAGACCGCCGTCCTGGAGCTCGTCGCTTCAGTGATGGCGAGGCCCGCAGCATTCGCCCCGGCCGTGGCGAGCGTCGAGATCGTCAGGTTGATGATCAGCCCCGTGGAGAAGCCACTCCCCATGCTGCTGATCCTGTGGCTGATGATCTGCTCTGGGGCCGGCATGCCACTCAGGCTGCACTGGAAGCCGGTCGTCCGATCCATCGCATCTGGTGCACCAGTGAGATGAGGAGTGCTCCCAAATTCATGCAGCTTCTCCGGGATGCCAAGGCCTCCGGAGTTCTTGTGGAGGAAGTCACCTGGGCTCGTCTGGCTCAGATGACCGGTGGTGCCGTCCACCAGGGCATCGCTCTGCAGACCGCTGCAGCAGACACGCTGAATCTTCCTGATTTGATCGATGGCTGCGGCGAGCTCAATGAACCTCCGCTGCTGTTGGCCCTCGATGGCCTCACCGATCCCCACAATCTCGGTGCGATCGTTCGTTCCGCTGAAGCCTTAGGAGCCCACGGCGTGGTTCTGCCTCAGCGCCGCAGCGCAGGTCTAACGGGATCCGTCGCCAAGGTGGCGGCTGGTGCACTGGAACATCTGCCTGTGGCGCGGGTGGTCAATCTCAACCGCTCCTTGGAAACCCTCAAAGATGCTGGCTATCGCGTGGTCGGCCTTGCCGAGGAAGGTGATCAGACCCTTGAAGAAGTTGATCTGGAAGGTCCTCTGGTGGTGGTCACGGGTTCTGAGGGCCAAGGACTGTCCATGCTCACCCGTCGCCATTGCGATCAGTTGATTCGCATCCCACTGCGGGGTGTCACGCCAAGCCTGAATGCCTCGGTTGCGACCGCTCTCTGTCTCTATGAGGTGGCGCGTCGAGGCTGGATGAAGGGTCTGAAGGGTCAGAACCCATCTCCCCGCATCGTGCGTCCCCAGCTCCCCGCACTGCCATCAGAGCCATCAGAGCAGATTGAAGCCTCACAGAACGGGACTTCATCACCGGCGGAAGCATCCGATATCGCTGGGATGCAGCCCTCCAGCGAACCTGACGCTTCCCCCGTGCCGCCCGAGAACCCAGGCATTGATTTGCAACTCGAACGTCTTCCGCAGACAGTCGAGGCACCCTTTGAAGGCAGCATCGATCTCTGACCGCGCTGCGGTGAACTTCAGGGACTCCGAACAGCGATGGTTGGAATCCTTCCGCCAGCGTTGAATCAGTGCACAATGACCTTGTCTTTATCGCTCCGCCATGGGCCCTCTGAACCGACCGATGCGCTCACTTGCCAACGGTCTAGGCATGGCTTGGTGGGCCAGGGTTCAGACCCATGGCCCAGACGTCACCTACTGGTTCGGTCCTTTCGTGCGCCGCTCCACCCTGGAGCAGGAGCTCCCGGCTTTTCTGAGTGATGTGTCCTCGGAATCGCCCGCTTCACTCGATCATTCATTGGTGCGCTGTCGTCGTTCCGAACCGTTCACGATCGAATCCCAGGGCTGAGTTAGCCCGATGCGAACGCATCTGACTGATAGCGTCTCAGCTGCACGCAAATCCTGACCATGGCGATCGCCGAATGGCGTCAGCAACTGGCAAACGGGGAGGTGTCCGCGAGGGAACTCACCGACCATCACCTGGCCAGGATTGATGCGGTCGACCCAGACGTGCATGCTTTTCTTGAAGTCACGGCAGAGCGTGCCCGTGCTGATGCCGATCGCATTGATGAGGCTCGTCGTGCCGGCGATGATCTGCCGCCCCTGGCTGGGATCCCTCTCGGTATCAAGGACAATCTCTGCACCAGGGGCGTTCGCACCACCTGCTCCAGTCGCATGCTCGAGCAGTTTGTGCCTCCCTATGAATCCACGGTGACCGACCGGCTGTGGGCCTCCGGAGCGGTTCTTCTCGGTAAGACCAACCTGGATGAATTCGCCATGGGTGGTTCAACCGAAACGTCCGCGTTTGGTGCCACCGCCAATCCCTGGAATCCTGAGCATGTGCCCGGTGGGAGCTCCGGCGGCAGTGCCGCTGCTGTTGCCGCTGGCGAGTGTCTGGCCTCCATCGGCTCCGACACTGGTGGTTCGATTCGTCAGCCCGCATCCTTCTGCGGGGTGGTTGGTCTCAAGCCCACCTACGGGCGGGTGAGTCGCTATGGCCTGGTGGCTTTTGCTAGCTCCCTGGATCAGGTAGGACCGTTCACCTCATCGGTGGCGGATGCTGCAGAACTGCTGCAGGTCATGGCAGGAGTTGATCCTCGCGATTCGACCTGTCTGAATGTTGCTGTTCCTGACTACACCGCTGCCCTTGCCGCTCCGATCAAGGGTTTGCGGGTCGGTCTGGTCACCGAGTGCTTTGACCAGGAGGGGTTGGACTCGCAGGTGAAGGCGTCGGTGCTGGCGGCAGCAGATCAGCTCAAAGCTCTTGGCGCCGAACTGGTGGACGTGAGTTGCCCCCGCTTCAACGATGGCATCGCCACGTATTACGTGATCGCGCCGTCGGAGGCATCGGCCAATCTCGCCCGCTACGACGGCGTCAAATATGGCTATCGGGCCGAGGATGCAACATCTCTGGCCGCCATGACTGCCAGAAGTCGTGCGGAGGGTTTCGGCAGTGAGGTGCAACGCCGAATTCTGATCGGTACCTATGCCCTATCAGCCGGTTACGTCGATGCCTACTACAAGAAAGCGCAGCAGGTGAGAACGCTGATCCGGCGCGACTTTGACGCGGCCTTTCAGTCGGTTGATGTGCTGTTGACGCCCACGGCTCCCAGCACCGCCTTCAAAAACGGTGCCCATGCGGATGATCCCCTGTCCATGTACTTGGCGGATCTGCTCACCATTCCGGCCAATCTCGCCGGCCTGCCGGCCATCAGCGTGCCCTGCGGCTTTGATGCCGGCGGTCTGCCGATCGGGGTTCAGCTCATCGGCAATGTGCTGGAAGAGCCCCGTCTGCTGCAGGTGGCTCATCAGTACGAGCAGGCGGCGGACGTGATGAAGTCCAGGCCGAAAGCGGGGCTGGTACCTGCCTGAAACGAGGCTTTTCGCCTGGTCGGCACTGCATCTGGTGTTGCCTGGGGTGCCTGTGCACTGCATCTTGCGCATGCCCCTAGGCTGGGTGCATGGCATTCGTCCCCCTTCACAACCACAGCGACTACAGCCTGCTGGATGGTGCTTCGCAGCTGCCTCAGATGGTGGAGCGTGCCAAGGAGCTGGGAATGCCGGCATTGGCACTCACCGATCATGGGGTGATGTACGGCGCTGTGGAGCTGCTCAAGCTCTGCAAGAGCAGTGGTGTGAAGCCGATCATCGGCAACGAGATGTATGTCATCAACGGTTCAATTGATGACCCACAGCCCAAGAAGGAGCGTCGATACCACCTGGTGGTGCTTGCCAAAAATGCCGTCGGATATCGCAATCTCGTCAAGCTCACCAGCATCAGTCACCTGCGTGGCATGCGCGGCCGTGGAATTTTTTCACGTGCCTGTGTTGATAAGCATCTGCTTGCGCGGTATTCCGAAGGCCTGATCGTTGCCACAGCCTGCCTGGGCGGTGAGATTCCGCAGGCCATCATGCGCGAACGACCTGATGTGGCCCGCGAGGTTGCCCGCTGGTACCAGAGCGTTTTCGGTGACGACTTTTACCTGGAGATTCAAGACCACGGTTCGCCGGAAGATCGCATCGTCAATGTGGAGATCGTCAAGATCGCCCGTGAACTGGGCATCAAGGTTGTTGCCACCAACGACGCTCACTACCTCACTCGTAATGATGTGGAGGCCCATGACGCACTGTTGTGCGTGCTCACGGGCAAACTGATCAGCGACGAAAAACGTCTTCGCTACACCGGCACTGAATACCTCAAATCTGAGGAGGAGATGGGCCATCTCTTCGCAGATCATCTCGAGCCTGAGGTGGTGCAGGAAGCGATTGCCAACACCGTTGCCGTCGCAGAAAAAGTCGAGGACTACGACATCCTGGGCCGCTATCAGATGCCCCGTTTTCCGATTCCTGATGGCCATACCCCGGTCACCTATCTGCGTGAGGTCACAGAGCAGGGCTTGCGTGACCGTCTTGGCCTGACAGCTGCAGACACCATCGAGGAGGTGTACGCCGAGCGGATGGTGCACGAACTCAAGATCATGGAGCAGATGGGCTTTCCCACCTATTTCCTGGTTGTCTGGGATTACATCCGTTTCGCTCGTGAACAGAGCATCCCTGTGGGTCCGGGTCGTGGTTCGGCTGCAGGCTCACTGGTGGCCTACGCCCTTGGGATCACCAACATTGATCCTGTGAGCAACGGTCTGTTGTTCGAGCGTTTTCTCAATCCGGAACGCAAGTCGATGCCTGATATCGACACCGACTTCTGCATTGAGCGCCGGGGCGAGGTGATCGATTACGTCACGCGCCGCTACGGCGATGAAAAGGTGGCTCAGATCATCACGTTCAACCGCATGACCTCGAAGGCCGTGTTGAAGGATGTGGCCCGCGTGCTCGATATTCCTTACGGAGATGCGGACCGTCTGGCCAAGCTGATCCCTGTTGTCAGGGGCAAGCCCGCCAAACTCAAAGCCATGATCGGCGATGAGTCGCCGAATCCCGACTTCAAGGAGCGCTACGAGAAGGATCCCATCGTGAAGCGGTGGGTCGACATGGCCATGCGCATCGAAGGAACCAACAAAACATTCGGCGTTCATGCTGCGGGCGTGGTGATTGCCGCTGATCCCCTCGACGAACTGGTCCCTCTTCAGCGCAATAACGACGGCCAGGTGATCACGCAGTACTTCATGGAAGACGTCGAGTCGATGGGTCTGCTGAAGATGGACTTCCTTGGCCTCAAAAACCTCACGATGATCGACAAGACCCTCGAGCTTGTCGAGCAGACCAGTGGCCAACGGATCGACCCCGATCAGTTGCCCCCTGAAGATCAGGGGACCTTCGATCTTCTGGCCCGCGGTGACCTCGAGGGTATTTTCCAGCTCGAGTCCACAGGCATGCGCCAGATCGTGCGTGATCTGAAGCCCTCATCCCTGGAAGACATCTCCTCGATCCTGGCGCTTTATCGGCCAGGTCCACTGGATGCTGGCCTGATTCCCAAGTTCATCAACCGCAAGCACGGCCGTGAAGCGATCGACTTCGCCCACAGCACGCTGGAGCCGATTCTGAGCGAGACCTACGGAATCATGGTGTACCAGGAGCAGATCATGCGCATCGCGCAGGATTTGGCCGGCTACTCCCTTGGCGAGGCGGATCTGCTGCGTCGCGCCATGGGCAAGAAAAAAGTCTCGGAGATGCAAAAGCATCGCGGCATCTTTGTGAAGGGAGCAACGGAGCGTGGCGTTGACACCAAGGTCGCCGACGAGTTGTTCGACCAGATGGTCTTGTTCGCTGAGTACTGCTTCAACAAGAGCCATTCCACGGCCTATGGAGCGGTGACATATCAAACCGCTTATCTCAAGGCTCACTATCCAGTGGCGTACATGGCAGCGCTGCTCACAGTGAATGCCGGAGCCAGCGACAAGGTTCAGCGCTACATCTCTAACTGCAACGCCATGGGCATCGAGGTGATGCCGCCGGATGTAAATGCCTCCGGTACCGATTTCACCCCGAGGGACAGCCGAATCCTCTTCGGGCTATCGGCGGTGCGCAATCTTGGCGACGGTGCGATCCGTGCCCTGATTCGCTCTAGACAAACCGATGGCGTGTTCCAGTCACTCGCTGATCTCTGTGACCGGGTTCCCTCCAGTGTGGTCAACCGGCGCAGCCTTGAATCGTTGATTCACTGCGGAGCACTCGACGCGCTGGAGCCTGAGGCCAACCGCGCCCAACTGATTGCCGATCTTGATCTTCTGATCGACTGGGCCGGATCCCGTGCAAGGGATCGTGCCAGCGGTCAGGGCAATCTGTTTGATCTGATGGCGGCTCCTGCTGAGGATGAAGCTGACGCCAGCACGGACCTGAGCCTTGCTCCCAAGGCAGCTCCTGTGAAGGACTATCACCCCAGCGAAAAACTGAAGCTGGAAAAGGACCTGGTGGGGTTCTATCTCTCCGATCATCCGCTCAAGCAGCTCACCGCACCCGCCCGTCTGCTGGCACCGATTGGACTGGCCAGCTTGGAAGAACAAGCAGACAAGGCGAAGGTCAGCGCCATCGCGATGGTGAGTGAGATGCGTCAGGTCACGACGCGCAAAGGTGACCGCATGGCGATTCTTCAGCTCGAGGACCTAACTGGTTCCTGTGAAGCTGTGGTGTTCCCGAAAAGTTATGCGCGACTCTCCGATCATCTGATGGCCGAGGCCAGGCTTCTGGTCTGGGCCGCTGTGGATCGACGCGACGAACGGGTGCAGTTGATCGTGGATGACTGCCGCGCGATTGATGATTTGCGTTTGCTTTTGGTGGAACTCGACCCCGATCAGGCCTCTGATGTGGCGGTTCAGCACAAGCTGAGGGAATGTCTCCAAGCCCATCGTCCTGACCAGGATGAGCTGGGTGTGCGCGTTCCCGTGGTGGCAGCGGTGCGTCGAGGGCCCGACGTGCGTTATGTGCGTCTTGGCCCCCAGTTCTGCGTCAAGGATGCGGCCGCGGCTCAGCAACATCTGCAGAACAGTGCTTTCACTGTCAGCTGCAGCGACCCGTTGATGCGTTAGCGCTGAGTCCGATTAAGCCTGCTTCTGAGCTTTGATCGAGCTGCGCAAACGTTGAAGGTTGGGCTTTAGGTGCTCCAGGCCCAGAAACGTTCCTGGCTGAGGTTCCCAGCTTGCCGACAGCACTCCGTAGCTCAGGCCGACCAGACCCAAAAGGAAGAAGAAGCCCGATCCCAGAAGGGTGATGCTTGGCGGGACATCAAGAATGCCTCGACTCACCACGAGGTAACTGATCACAAAAACGGCCATTCCCATCAGGGAAGGAACCCCTGTGGCAATGGCGACGCGTCGGGCCATGCGGTTGGCCACTTCTCTAGGAATCGCTTGATTCCGGGTTGTCTCTGCAGCTGAACGACGCGGTTCAAAAGGAAGAGGATCGCGCTTTTCAGCCATGACTCATGCAGATTCTGGGATGCGGTTCAGCCGCGGATACCCAGTTTGGCGATCAGGCTGCTGTAACGCTGCTCACTCTTGCCCCGCACATAGCTGAGCAGGCGCTTGCGGCGACCAATCATCTTCAACAGCCCCTGACGCGAGGAGTAGTCGTGATTGTTCTGCTGCAGGTGGCTGCTGAGCTTCGAGATGCGCTCGCTCAGCATGGCCACTTGAACCTCAGCCGATCCGGTATCGGTGGCATGGGTCTGGTGGGTGTTGATCAGTTGCTGCTTTTCGGTGGTATCGAGCGACATGCGCGGCGTCTGGCCCTGACAGTGCAAAGAACCAACTTACCTTCCCGCGGTCCCGTTAAGCCGATTCGCTGAGCCAACGCAAACTGGCACGCAGCCATCCTTCATTGTCGTTGTCTTCAGGCACCTCGGAACTGCTAGCGACAGCTCGCATGGCCCGTCGGATCTCGAGGTCCTCATAGCCGAGAGTCTCGAGGGTGAGTTGAAGTTCCTGCAGGGAATCAGGCTGGATTGGCAGAGCTTTCACGTCGCTGCGATCAACAAGCGATAGAGACGCCTCGTTGGCCTCAGGCGCCCAAGAGCCAAGGCGATCTCGGAGTTCCACCGCGATGCGTTCAGCAGTGCGTTTGCCGACCCCCTGAGCCTGCGTCAGCCGCTTCAGGTCCCCTTCAATGATCGCCATCACGAGTTCAGGTGCTGCGTAGCAATCGAGCAGCGAGAGAGCCATCTGGGGACCAACGCCATTCACCGCAATCAGGGTTCGGAACAAATCACGGTCCTGTTGCTGGGGGAATCCAAAGAGCGTCGAACCGTCGTCTCGCTGAACCTGATGGATCCAGACGGTGCAGCTGTTACCGATCTGAGCCTGCTGGTCGCGTTTGGTCAGCTGCACTTCATAACCGACCCCTGAACAGGCGATCACGACGCCCCGGCGGCCGCCCTGCTCCCAGGTCTGGATCCGTTCACCCCGAAGCCAGCCGATCATGAAATGCCCCTGTCTGTTGAATTCTGGCCGTCACCAATGATGCCGGTAAAAACTGAATTCAGAGCCACTCAGGTTGATCAATGCCAGATTGAAGCTCGGCGGCCTGGCTGAGAAGCAGTGGTGATCCAGCGTGTGTTGCCAGGGTGAAGGCATTAATTGATGTCGGCTTGGATCAAGACGGCTTCAGCTGGGCTGATTCTTTGCGCAGTGCTCCTGGTCAGTCAGGCTGCGCAAATAGCGGCGGCGTTGGGGTGATTCGTCGCCAGTCCAAAGACTGTGGTGCGGTGGACTCGATTTGGTTTGAATCTTCTTTTTCCCTGATGATGAGGTGGGTCTGTTCATGCTGGAGTTGGCGTTATTGCTGTTAATTAGTCAATTTCTAAAAATTCAATGATATTTCTAATTATTTCATGAAATACATGCTTGAACGGTATCAAGCAATGCAAATTGCCGGGTCTTGATAATGTTTCGGGTGGTCGACCGTACCTCTGATGGCGGCTCTCCACACTTCACGTTGACTTGAGTCGGGATTACACCGAATCAGTCGGTTCTGGTCTGATTTGAATGACATAAATCCCACTTTTTGAGCATGACGTGGATCGAAAGTTTGGATTGTTCCAATGATCCGCGAATTTGTTTTTCCAGAGTCTTTTCCGGTGATGACACATGAAATTTTTAGCATCTCTTGCTGCTCTTGCCCTGATGGTCATCCCTGCCAAGTCGACGGCAAGGCCGATGGTCGGAGATCTTATGGCTGAAAAGCTGTATTACGCCGAGGGGCGGCAGCATCCTGGACATCCCTTGCATGGTTCTCATGAGGGTCTTTGGGCCGGCTCAGAGCGTTGATTTGTTTGTGATTGATGTGGTTTTCTGAATCACCTTTTTGATGATTATGTTAATGAATTGACTTTTTGATCCCTTCGCGAATTCGCTTTTGAATTAATTGCCGAATCAAAGTCTTTCTGTACCTTTGTAGCTTTGGTCACCTGAATGGTTCTTGTTATGTGAGATTGTGGTCATTTAGATTTTAAAACATGGCTAAATTAAGGCTTGGCCTTTATGGGGCTACTGCGTTGGCTGGTATTGCGTGGCCTTGGTATTGCATTTATCAATTCATTCAGGAAACGGAAGAGCTGGGTTTAACGGATCCAATTGAAATCGTTAATTTGTTCTCCCAGGGCGTCTGGGCCAATGCCTCTGCGGGCTTTATTGCAGCTGACCTCACGCTTGTGCTGATTGCATCGTTTGTTTTTTATGCAGCGGAAGGGATCCGGCTGAAAATGAAATTTTGGTATCTCTATATCGCCGTAACGTTTGCTATTTCCTTTGCTTTTTCGTTCGGTCTGTTCATGTTCAACAGGGAGCGGAACATGGCTTCTGCGTCTGAATAGTCGTTGCTGGAGCGCAGAGGCAGGGCTTTCTCACCCTCAGTCTGACCAGCGTGGTTTCAGGATTCGGGCTGCCGTTAGCCTGAACCTGTAACTCCGGGTGATGGCTCCAAACACCACCAATGATTGGTATCCAGGTCAGCGAGATTTCAGATGTCCATGCGTCTGATTGTCCACTCCGTTTTGCAGTGATTCAATCTCTACGCAGCGCGCGCAGGGCGCTTCTGTCCTTGTTGCTGGTGTGTCTGATCAGTCTCGGCTTGACCTCCTGTTCACTTGGCGATCGTCCGCCTCGCGCTGTGATCCTCAGCGCTCTTGGTCAGCAAATTCATCTCACCCAGAGTGCAATCGCCCAGTCGTTGGATCTTGAGGCCTCCGGGGCTCCAGAGGTCACCAGGGTCCGCCTTGAGGAGCAAGAGAGTCTGAGCATTGGTGATCAGAAAGGCGTGCATCTCATCGGACGCTTCGATTGGCGACTGCCTGGAGATGCGATCAAGGTTGATAGTCCCTTTGAGCTGTTTCTTGAGCGGGGGGAACGCGGCCAGAGCTGGCGTCTGGCATTGCCGAGTGGTTCCGATGACGGCAGTTCGCAGACCTGGATCACTTATCCACTGGCGATCGATCCGGCCTGACGTTGTTTTGCGCTAAGGCTGATCAGAGTGGCTCCGAGCACGCAAAGTGCACCGACGATGACGGTGGCGGTCACCGGTTCAGCAAAGATCAACACTCCCCAGAGAGTGGCGAACACCACCTGGACGTAATTGATTGAGGTTGCGCGCGCCGCAGGGAGCATCGCCAGGCCTTCGGTCAGCCAAACCTGCCCAATCTGTGTGAGCAGGCCGACACCCAGTAACCACAGCCAGTCGCTTCCCGTCGGTAGCACCAGATTGTTCACCAGCAATGGCAACGTCGCTGGCACGGAGACGAGCGGGAAATAGAACACGATCACCAGAGGATGCTCCCTCACAGAAAGTTGGCGGACGCTTACGTAAGCGAGTGCCGTCAACAGGGCTCCACCAAGTCCGATCAGTGCTGAAAAGGGTGGAAGTCCTGCCATCGACTGTCCTGCCCATTCGGGCTGCACAACAAGCAGGACACCGAACAGCCCCAGCAGGACCGCCAGGCTGATGCGCTTGCGGATCGGTTCCCGCAGCAAGGCCCAGGCGCAAACGGTCGTGAGGGTCGGGTAGGTGTATTGAAGGAGGGTGGCTGCGGCCAGAGGCAGGCTGGAAATGGCCTGGAAAAACATCAGCAGTGCGCCAGTGCCGAGCACACCTCTCACCAGCAGCAAACCCCTCTGATGACCCCAAGGGGAGACTCCCAGTCGCTTCAACATGGTGAGCGTGATCGCGAGGCTGATCAACGATCGAATCAGAACCACCTCAGCCACGGGTAAGCGTCCTCCGAGGTGCTTGACGCAGACGGTCATCAGGCTGAAGGCCAAAGCCGCTCCGACCAGACTCACGCAGGCCTTCCATTCCTCAGGGGACTGCGATCCGCGGATGGTTGTCAGCAGGCCTCGCATTCATCGGTCTGCACGCTAGTTCTCAACGATGTCACCGGAGCTGTTCCTGATCGAGCCCTGGTTCATGGTTACCGACCGTTGTTTGGATCGTCTTGAGCTCGAAGCAGCAATTGCGATCGACGGGACGCGCGGTTTCTCGCAGAATGGTTCGATGGTCAGTCCCCGACTACACCCACGCACCATCGAGGCCGTTAAGGAACGCGCCGACATCGTGGACGTTGTTGGTGAGCACGTGGTGCTCAAGAAAAAGGGTCGTGAGTTCGTCGGAATCTGTCCGTTCCACGACGACAGCAAGCCGTCAATGACGGTGTCTCCCGCCAAGCAGTTCTATTACTGCTTCTCCTGCGGCGCAGGAGGAAACTCCATCAAGTTCCTGATGGAGTTTCAACGTCAGAGTTTCAGCGAGGTGGTGCTTGACCTTGCCCGCCGATATCAACTGCCGGTGGAGACCGTCGATGGTCCGCAGCAGGAGAAACTCAAACAACAGCTGTCTCGCCGCGACAAGCTGCACCGAGCGCTTGCATTGGCCTCCGGCTGGTTTCGTGCACAGCTCAGAACAGACGCAGGTGCTGATGCACTTCGCTATCTGCGTGAGACCCGCGGCCTGAGCGAAACCACCCTCGATCAGTTCGAGCTGGGTTATGCACCTGATCAGTGGGATGGCCTGCTGAAGCATCTGCAGCAAGTGGAGGGATTGTCTCCAGAACTGCTCGAGGCAGCAGGACTGGTGGTTCCCCGTAAAGGAGGGAACGGTTTTTATGACCGCTTCCGCCATCGGGTGATTGTTCCCATTCGTGATCGTCAGGGGCGGGTGATCGGCTTTGGTGGCCGCAGCCTCGATGGCAGTGAGCCCAAGTACCTCAACTCACCTGAAACGGAGGTGTTCGAGAAGGGCAAGCACCTATTCGGACTTGACCGGGCCTCATCCGCAATCCGCAAGGACGATCGTGCTGTTGTTGTGGAGGGCTATTTCGATGTGATTGCCCTGCATGCTGCAGGTGTCACCAATGCGGTGGCCTCTCTGGGCACCGCTCTCAGCAGTCAACAGATCACCCAGCTGTGCCGATGCAGCGATGGCAAGCGGATTGTTCTGAATTTCGATGCCGATGGCGCCGGCGTGCGAGCCGCCAACCGAGCGATCGGTGAGGTGGAGCAGCTGGCACTCCAGGGACAACTGGAGTTGAGGGTCCTTCACCTTCCATCCGGCAAGGACCCCGATGAATTTCTCAAGGAGCATGGCGCCGGTGACTATCGGGCTCTGCTGGATCAGGCGCCGCTCTGGCTCGACTGGCAGATCGAACAGGTCCTTGAGGGAAGGGATCTCAGTAAGGCAGATCAGTTTCAACGTTCGGTGGCTTCGCTGGTTGCGTTGCTGGGCAAGCTTCCCCAATCCGCCATCCGCACCCACTACATCCAGCAGGTGGCCGAGCGCCTCAGCGGTGGGCAGGGCCGTCTGGCTCTGCAGCTTGAAGACGATCTCCGCCAGCAGGTTCAAGGTCAGCGCTGGCACGGCCGCTCCAGCCGACATGAGAAGGCTGGCGAAGCTTCCCAGCGTGAACGTTCAGAAGCTGAGATCCTTCTGCTCTATTTGCATTGCCCGTCCCATCGGGCTGGCATCCGCCAGGAACTGAGGAGTCGGGAGCTCGAGGATTTCGCGCTGCAGCATCACCGTCTGCTGTGGTCTGGCATCACGGATCTGGAGGAAGGCAATCTCGGCAGTGTGCGGCTGGAAGCGATCTGTCGCGGTGAGGATCGCGGCGACGAATTGGCAGACCTCGATCTGCCCCGACTGCTCACAGATCAGCTCCTCCTGGACAACAGTGATCTGGTGACGCGTCTGACGCCACTGCTCGAACCGGATGAACTGCAGCGTGTTGCCTTGGCCCGGCCAATGGATCAGCTGCGTGGAACGGCAGCGATGCTTGAACGTCAGAAGAGCAATAAACGTTGCCGGCATTTGCTGGAAGCCTGGACTGGCCAGCGTCTGCAAACTCTGGAGCGTTGCATTGCCGTCTTAATCGAGCAGGAGAAAGAGGAGCAGTCAGCTCCTGCTGTTGAGTTGGAAGTCGATATGGAGCAGCGCATCCACACCATGTTCGACGACCTCAACGCTGAAGCCCTGCGTTTTCAGGAGCTGTATTACACCGAACGTCGACACATCCAACATCTCGATCAACAGCGCTGTGCCGGCTATACCTCGGACACCAGCTCCGAACCTGCAGCATCCGTCAACGGTTGAGTTAACGACCCATCCAACCGCCATCCACGACCAATGTCTCTCCATGCACGTAGCGCGAGGCATCACTGGCGAGAAACACCACCGGGCCGCGCAGGTCATCAGGTGATCCCAGGCGACCAGCGGGGATGCGTTCCAGAATCTGTCTGGATCTCAGTGGATCCGACTGCAGCGCTTCGGTCATCTCTGTTTTCACGTATCCGGGTGCAATGGCGTTCACCCTTACGCCGCGTCCTGCCCATTCATTGGCCAGTGAGCGCGTGAGGTTGGCCAGGCCCGCTTTGCTGGCGGCGTAGCTGGCCACATTCAATCCACCCTGATCACTAAGGATCGAGGCGGTGGAAATGATGCTGCCCTTGCCTCGCTCCAGCATCAGCGTCCCGATTCGGCGACTCACTCTGAACTGTGCACTGAGGTTGACCTCCAGCACCGTGTCCCAGAGCTCATCGCTGTGTTTCTCTGCCGGAGCCCGACGCACGATGCCGGCATTGTTCACCAGCACGTCGATGACTGGATGTTGGCTCAGAACCTGTTCAAGCACGTGGTCAACAGCATTGCGGTCGCTGAGGTCGCAGCGAAAACCAGAAAAGCGGCGGCCACGCCTGCGAATCACGTCTCCCACCTCACTGCTGTCAGGGTTGAGTGAGGCGCTGATTCCAACAATGTCGGCTCCTGCTTCAGCCAGTGCATCCGCCATGGCTTGGCCAATGCCTCTGCGGCATCCCGTGACCAGTGCCACCTGACCATCAAGCCTGAACAGCGAATCCTGCATCGTTCTGCGCGTCCCTTATCCCCATTCTTGAGCGTCTAGGCACTGGGCAGCGGCTCGGGTCGGAGTCATGATCAAAACGGTCGTTCCCCGTGTCCGATGTCTGAATTCTTCGAAGCGTTCTGGCATGGGGAGGGCATCGGTGATGGCGGTGACCTGGAGGAGGCTTTGCAGGCCTATGTGACCGTCAAGCCTGACGACAACGACTGGATTGCGGCCTGTGCCGTGAAGGAGGCGGCTCCCCGGATTGAACGTTTTTCGTCATTCGAGGCTTATCTCGATAACCAGGATCCTCTGGATGTGATTGAGGTCTCACCGCAGATGATTGTGGTGGCGATCGAACAGCTGCCTGTCTGATGTCTCATCCATCCGTTGATTTCGCGGCCAGCGCACCGGTGAACGATCTCTGGCCTGCTCTGGTGGAGCGACTCGGTCTTGAACGATCGCAGCGTGCAGTCCGGCAGGCTTTAGACCTTCAGGCCATGCAGGGCAGTGCTGCAACATTGCCGGTGTTGTTTTGCGAGACCTGTGGCCTGGCTCTGGCCAGTACTGATTTGCTGCGTGAGCAAACTGGATTAAATGGCCATGGCGACAATTTTGTGCTCTTGTTCTCCTCAAGATCCAATGCGGTGCAGTTGGTTTGCCCTGTCTGATCAAAGACCTGAAGCTTTCTAAAAACCAGCTGTTCTCTGGATTGAAAGCCTCAATGGTTAGGGCTCACTGATATCACTGGCGATCGGGGATGGAATGAGCCACTACGGAGATGATTGAACTGTGATTTGATGGCCCGCAAAATCCAACTGCCACTGTCGAAAAGCTCCAGCTCGAGTACAGCGGCCTGGGCGGCCATGACCTTTGCCTCGATTACAGCTTTGGCGGTTTGGGGTTTGGCGAATGCCTATCCCCATCTCTGAGCAGACCAGTGGAGCTGCCGGTGCAGGGGGAATTGGTCCGTTTTGTATCCACTCGAACGACCAACCCCTTGAGAGTTGTCTTATAAAACGTCTGTAGCAACAGCTACCAACACGTTCACCTCTTTTCGGAGAGGCGCAGTTCGATTCAGGCCAAGGAACGGGGACCTGAACTTGCTTCGAGGAACCATCCATGACAGCTCTTATTTACAGAGGTCAGACCTACACCCCTCATCACACTGCGGTGCAAAAGCAGAGTGTTGAACTCACCTACCGACGCGAGCACTACAACGCTCGTCGCCAGCAGGCAGCTCGTGAGCTTCACCCCCAGCTTGCTTATCGCGGTGTCTCCTACGCCAGATGATCGAGCGACGATTGATGAGATGCCTCGCTTTGGCGAGGCTTTTTTATTGACCAGCTCTGAATCTGATGCCTCACCTCGAGTGATGGGCGCAAAGAGGAAGGCCGCCCTTCCTGGTGGAAAGACGGCCTAAGTCGCTCGTTTGTGCATTGTTCAACCCATCGCTTGTCGAGAAAGGAAGGGGTCGAAGCTTCTGGCTAGAGGCGCCCTGGGGCCATGCGCTCTAGGTGTCGGGTCGTTGTCTCCGAGGGCACCTAGGGCGGTGCGAGTGGAGCGTCGATTGGCGTGGCGCACAAGGTCTGCCGACCAAAGGACCAACCCAGGTCATTGTTGAGACTGTTGGAGCAGGGGCCAGAAGTCAGTCTGCTTCTGCGATCTGCTCAGGTGGAGTGTCGACCAAGCTTGGTTCCTCCGATTGCGTGGCCTCACTCTCCACCCGCAGAGGCGTTTTTGGCATCGGTCGAATGGCGCATTGCCTTGGATGGCAAAACCTCCAATAGTGGAAATGGCTTGCCCAAGCTCAGATGCAGGCCAGATCTGATGCAGCTTCGATCGATGGCAATCCAGTTGCTGGCGACGGCGATGCTTGCAGCGCCGGCTCAAACGGCAGCTCCTGAGAGTGTGACCATCAGCGATTGCTACGACGGTGATACCTGCCGAACAACCGATGGCGAGAGGATTCGGCTGGCTTGCATCGATACCCCTGAACTGAGGGGAAAACGGGCTGCCCCTCTTCCCGCGAGGGCTGCCCGGGATCACCTTCGCGGGATGGTTGTGGGACGATCCGTCGGGCTTCGACGCATCTCGATCGACCGTTATGGCCGGACTGTCGCTGAGCTGTTTGTCGACGAGATGAATGTGCAGTTGGCCATGCTTGCCAGTGGATATGCCCGGATCGATTGGCGTTACGCAGACCAATGTTCTTGGGCCTCATGAACAACAAAACTGCGCCGATTCACTCGATCGCTGTTGCGCTGCTTGCCGTTGCTGTCATTTTTCTGGCAATCAAAGAACCACGCTGCGACTGCGACAACGACATGCCATCAGCACAAACGACAACTGGTCAGCAGGATTCAATGCAGCGCCCGTCGAGAACTGGACGGCAGCGTGAGCTCCGCAAGTTTTGACCTGCCGCAATTGCTCCAACCACTGACTCTGGTCAGGCAGATCCCCCCATGGAGTGATCACTGAAGCCTCAAGATGCACTCAGGCAGTGAAAGGGTGTTCTGATCAACCCTAAAGCCGTTTTGCCTCTCAATCAGTCAGTCAAAACAACAACAACTGGCAGTCTTGTTGTTGTTGTTTTATGAAGCAACTTACACAATCCAACGTTGATCGATCGCGAATGCTTCTTTTGGCTCGATCAATCTTAACGGCGGCCATGCCTTTTGGGTATCTTGATTGCCGCTTTAAAGATCCAACGGTTTTGTCTCATAAGCTGAGGAGAGTATGAACGATTTGTATGGAAGACAAGCTTGCTAATGGCAACACTCAGGCTCTGAGTGAAGAAGCGGTCAGCGATGTTAATCCCACAGTTCTCATTGGTGTTTTTATCGCTGTGAGCACATTTTTTATCCTTGCATCGACGATTGGCTCAGTTGTGGAGAGTTTTTCATGAGATAAGAGAACCTCAGTGAAAATCGTTCGGTGAGCCATGAAACGTCGATCATTCAGCATGGGCCTGCCTTGATTCTGATAGTTCAGCCACTTGACGATTCAAAGGGGGTATTGATCTTCAATAGGAGGCCGGAACGGCAGGACTGGAGCCTCGCATCAGGCGTTACTCACAACATCTTCGGGTGACTTTTTCAAGAAAGGCTTTGAGTTGTTCTTCTGCCATGGCTGATGGACCCTTCCAGAAGACTTGGCCATGACCATCAGCAACGCCAGCAGCACTCAGGGCCCCATCCCGTTGGTTCTTGCCGGGTGGGGCTTTTCTTTATGGACTGTGTTCAGGAATCAACAGCACTCGCAGCTGGTGCAGCATTGATCTCCACCGGCATGACCATCAGCGCAAGGCTGAGAACAGAACAGCTTTCCATCTTTTTCGACTGCAGAGTCTGGAGCAATCGTGCAATCGCAGGGCTCACAGGCACAGGTTGGGGTTGGGATCGCCATGGGCAGACCTCATCACTCATGCCTTTCTAGGACAGGTTGTGTTGAGGCTCATCCCCCAAGTGGGTGTTCTTCTCCCATGCTTCAGCTCAGTGCAGAGGCCACCGACCCTGGTGCTAGCGCGCGTTGGCTGTTGAGGCTGTTCAGGATTTCTACTGATCGCCAGGAGGCACGATCACTCGCTGGGGGGATGTGTTCTGCATCGAGATCGAGCACCCTTTCACCAACTTGTTTTGGTGAATGGACAGTCGCGTTCGGGTGGTTATGGGTTCTGCTGTTGCCGGCCTGATTGGGGTGGTTGCGCTTGCAGCAATGGAGGGATGGTTCAACCCTGCCCAAGCCGATCTGGTGTATCTGCGTTGTGATGTCTTCGGATTGGATGGAACCATCTGGGAAATCACGCTTGATGAGAAGGCTGGCAAAGCTTGGGTTTACAAGCCTGAATTCCGCAGCAGTACGGAATATCCAGCCTCGTTTACACCTGAGCACGTGAGGTTTGGGAAAGAGCTGCCCTACACGGGGTCATACCTTTCCAATGTTTTGGATCGTTCAACCGGTGCTTTAACCAGTGATATTCGGGGTTTGGCCGCTCCTCCTCTGACCGCAACCTGTGCAATTCAAGCCAAGACAACTCCCACGGTTTGAACGGCGGCTTCCCTCGTTTGGGTGATGTGCGCTGTTTCAAGCAGAAGACGTTGGAGCAGCTCACCTTGGAGAGTTGTTGGGATCTCGGTTGATGTCCCTTCAGCAGTAACGCTGGTCTGCCATGCAGAGTTTTTGATTGGCATGCCAGGCCGGCCATGACTCTTCTGGCCTCGGACGCTTGTACATCAACTTCAGCGGCCATAACGCCAGGGTCAACAGCATCTGCATGCAGATCTTCTCAAGCCATTCGGAAAGATGAATCAACACCTTTGAATCGCGACTTGCAGATGGTCTGTTGAAGAGTTCGGTCATGGTCAACGTACCGATCCTTCAGTCGTAGCTCATGGACCGTTGAAGAGCATCGGAACTTCAACCCAATCGGGTCAGCTGAACAGACCAAACACCTGGTTGAGGATGCCTTTGCCGGTGAGTGCTTCCACGGTTACTCCGATGGCCAGCCCCAGCATGGCCATACGTCCATTGAGACGTTCGGTGTAGAGATTGACAGGGTCAGCAGTTGTCTGCCTTGGACCCAGTGGTGAATTTGGGGTTAACAAAAAACGTGCTGATCAATTATTGAGCAAACCTTAAGGACGGCGATCTGTTGTTTGTTGTGCCAAAAGCGTGTGTCGTGTCATTTGTGATTGCTTGTCTGAATCAGGTTGTACGCACCATCCGTGTCTGGAGAGGGAACAGGACCGTCGCATTCAGGATGTGATGCGTTGCCAACAGGCGGAAGAACGTTTCTTGCTGGGACGTGATTTAGGGCCGCAAACTGGCCTTAGAGCGGGAGCGGGAAGTCTTTTGCTGGCTGTTCGTCAACGTCTGTAGGTGGCCGTTATGCGTGCTGTTGATCAGATGTTCAATTGAAGTGTGGTTGAGCAGGATTGCATCAAGTTCTACGCCGAGATTTCAAGCACTGATCAGCTCGGCTTGATCCATCAGCTTCGTTAGGACAACTGTTATTAGCAACTGATGAAGTTGAAGTTCAGATGATGAAGGATACAATTACTGTTAATCTGAACGATGCTTCGAAAATTCAAAAAGCCATTTTAAGAGTGGTTGAAGACGTACTGCAGTGATTGATTTATGGCCTTCAATTGTAAGTGTTGATCACTTGTTCATGTTTTGATTGTTCGTCGTCTTGGCTGCCAGATTTGTGAGCTTACAGATTTGGTTTATCCCAACAAGATGTCTGAATTGATCGTTGTGAGTCTGTCTTGTGCAGGGCTAGGGCTGGTGAGAATTTGCGAGTTGGTTGAGGCCTCGCTGGGCTTGCAATGCAAGCCTTTGTCGATCTCATAAAGCAGTGCGAATGCAAACAGCACCACCGCACCTCCGAGAAACATCCAGGTTTGCTTCCAGGAATGCGTCTCGTTGAATGTTTCGATATGGATCCAGGAGTCAGTCGTGTTCTTCTCGTTCATGCCGCGACTCTTTCTCGTTTAAGGATGGCTTCAGTCCACGTTGATGGCATCCAAGGGGCTGTTGTATGTAGCCCCTTGGATGCCAGCGCTTTGAAGTCCGGCAATCGTTCTTCAGTTGTTGGTGTGGGGTGTTCCGCGTGTCCCCGGATACACGGGACGGGCCAGCAGAGTGAGCGGTTTTGAGGCCTCAGATTTCTTCTGTTGCGTTGCGTTCTTGTCGATTGACGGCATAGCACCAAAAGCGGTTCTTTCAGGTGTAACCCAGGTCGACCCTTTCGCGCACCTTGGTGAAGCCCCTGGTTATTGCAACGCATCAAAAAGGGAGGCTTGTTCGTTGGCCTCCCCAGGATTTGAACCGACCTTGAAAGGCTCAGGCCACTGAAATGCTGTAAGGAGCGGCGGGATGGCTTGTCGGCATCGGATCAACGCTGCCGTTGGCCATAGCCTTTGCGCGTCGATACATCTGGCTATCAGTGGCGCCTTGCTTCTCCATGGCGGCAGCAATGACGGCCCAGTTGCGGATTTCGTAAGTCATTCGAACAAGCGAAGAAAGAACAGCGAAACCATCGCGAAATCCTGTTGTTGTCCGTGACGGAGATATCCGCACAGCTGCGGCTCGCGAAAAGCTCAACGGCTACTTAATGTCCCTTGCGAAAAATGGATACTGTTGCTGCTGCTACGTCAAGACAGCATGAAAACTTGTAATAATCTCTTCATCATCTCGTGTGTCCCATGAACGAGCCTGTTGCCACCTTCTCGTACGACTTGAACGCTCTGAGGTTGGAATACAAGACAACCTGCGATGCACTGCGTCATTGGCCGGGCGGCGATCCCAACGAGCAGGATTTCCTTGAATGCAAGAAGCAGGAGATTTTCCGGGCCTTGGCCGAGCAGTCACTGCAGCTCACGGTTTAAGCACTTAGCACGTGTTGTGGCAGGAAGGAGTCGAAGCTCCTGGCTCGATCGCTGCTTGGGTCTGTTGCGATATTGAAGGCTCTTGCATTGCTTTCCGCGTTGGCCATCGTTCGGTTCACTCAATTGTGGTTACTGCAACATGTCCTCAGACGTTGTTGTTCAATGCATCGTTTTTTGATTGCTCTCACTGCTGCTTCTTGTCTTTGTGCTTCTCCGGTGATGGCCATTCCGGCCATGGATGATCTGGAGCTCAGATTGCAGGGTGAAGCCAAGGGTTGGCTTGATGCCACTTGCACCTATTACGGATTGGGTTGGCTCACTGCCGATCAGGGATCAAAGGCCTTGAAGCGTCTGATGTTGCTGTTGGCGGCGCACTACCTCGATCCAGAAGAAACGGAACGCGCGAAATCCGCTGCACTGTCGAGAGATCCGCAATGCAAAGCCATCTGGCCTGAGTCATCTCCATGACGTCCGCTCAGGCTCAGTCCAGCTTCACCCCCACCTGGATGGAGATGTTGTTGTTGACCTTTGGACTGCGCAGTTCGTTGTAGATCGTTTGGCCGTTCAGGGATGTGAACAGGCGCTGATTGTTCATGGGGAAGACTTTCAGCGCGATCGAAAAGATGTTGTTGGTTGAGATTCCGTTCACGTATGCCCCGGTATAGGTATTGGTCAGCGTGAGGCTGGTGGCAGAGCTGGGCTTCCATTCCAGTTCAGCTCTCGCTGTTGTTGCTGCGAAGGTCTGTCCACAGACTGGGTCTGCGTTGCATCCATCCCCTCCCCAGATTTGTTCAATGGAGGGACCGAGGGACACGGTGAGCCGTGTTTTTGAGGTCTTGATCAGGTCGTAACCGAGGCCAATTGAGCTTTCAAATGCGTCGGTTCCGCTGAAGTTCAGTGTGTCGTAGTTGAAGTGTGCACCTGCATAGGCGTGCAAACGACTGTTCAAGCTGCGGATGTAGCGCAGTTCAGCGTCGCCTTCATTGGTGTCTGTTGAGTTGCTGGTCTCTCCCTCGTCACGGGAGACCTCGTACTGGGCATTCACTTTCAACGAGACTTTGTCGGCGCCTGAGGTGTAGCTCGTGTCGAGCTGTGCTGTTCCCCCGGCGTCGAGATCGTTGTCGGTATTGGATCCCGTCACTCCCCCGGAGAGACTCAGCTTCCATGGTTTCGGTTTGGGTTCGGGCATCAGCGCCGTTTTCGGGATGCTCAGCTTTCCCAGCACTGGGTGCTGCAGCACCGTTGTGGTGTCTGTGCTTTCGGAAGGGATCAGCTCCCCGTGCAGGGTGTCGCCGTTGCTCAGCTTGAGGGTGACCTGCTCGGCGACAGTCGCTGTGGCCCCAAGCAGGACAGCACCCGCAGCAATGATCGGGATTCGCCGCAACACAACCCTTCCATCGATAGAGGCCAGATTTTTTCATAGAACCCTGTTGCTGTTGTTCAGGCCTGGACCACGGGTACATCGCTCAGTCGTGTGGTGGCTGCCCGGCCCAGCCGTTCCCGTCGCATCGACCAGCCGGAATGCAGGCCGCAGGCGGCCCACTGCACGGTGCCGCGTCCATAACGGCGGTTGAGACCGTCGATGGTGTTCATCAGCGTGTCTCGCCGTTGCAGGTGTGCTGCACTGCAAGGCACCAGCAGGTGATGCTGCAGTTGTTCCGTGTCCTGCAGGTGCTCCATCAGCACCCCGGCCTTGGCAAGCTGACGGTGGGGCTGGAAGATCCGTTCCACCAGTGGCAGCGCGGCGTTCAGCAGCATCTGGGTGTCGTTGCTGGGCAGGTCCAGATGGGTGCTGGCGCTGCGGCTGTAGAAGCCAGGCGCGAACGGACTGGTGCGGGTGTACACGCTTAGAGAGGCGGCGCGTTGCTGCTGTTTGCGCAGCTTTTCCGCGGCACGCACCACGTAGGTCGCCACAGCTTCTTGCAGCTCCGCCAGAGACGTGATGGGTCGACTGAAGCTTCTGCTGACACAGGTTTCCTGCTTCGGGGATGGGGCCAGATCGAGGGGAAGACAGGCATGCCCCTGGAGTTCCCTCTGCAAGCGCAGGCCGACCACACCCGCTTTGGCCCGCAGGGGGCCGCTGGCCATGTCTCGCAGTTCCCTGGCGTTGCGCACACCACGCAGTCGGCACCAGGCAGCGAGTTTGCGACCGATTCCCCACACGTCTTCGATGGCGATCGTTTCCAGCCAATGGTCCCGATGGCTGCAGTGCCCGAGATCGAATAGGCCTGCATGGCTGGCCTCCACCTTGGCGAGACGGTTCGCCAGCTTCGCCTGGCCTTTGCTGGCTCCCAGGCCGATGGCGATTGGCAGTCCCAGATTGCGACGGACCAGGGCACGCAGCTGCCGGCCCCAGGGCCGTAGATCTACCGCCGCTGGACGACTGATGCGAGCGAAGGCTTCATCAATGGAATACACCTCCAGCTCCTCCACCTGACTCTCGAGAAGGCTCATCAGTCGCTGGCTCATGTCGGCGTAAAGGGCGTAGTTGGAACTGCGCACCACCACTCCGCACCGTTCCAGTGTCTGCTTGGCCTTGAAATACGGAGTGCCCATGGCAATGCCGAGTGCACGGGCTTCGGCGCTGCGGGCCACGATGCAGCCGTCGTTGTTGGAGAGCACCACCACTGGGCGGCCGATCAGGGCAGGATCCAGGCTCTGCTCGCAGGAGGCATAGAAGTTGTTGGCGTCGATGAGCGCGGTGACCTGAGCCATGGCGTTCAGAGGGGATGAATCACATGAATGGCAACCCCCCAGATCTGCACGTCGTTGCAGGACCGCAGATCAAGAGGTGGATAGTTGGGATTGGCTGCTTCCAGGCGCAGCCGGCCGTGATGGCGGACCAAGCGCTTGAGGGTGAAGCCGCCATCGAGAACAGCCACCACCACGCGTCCGGGGTGGGGGTCAAGGCTGCGGTCCACAACCAGAAGGTCGCCGTCGTGAATGCCGTCACCGGTCATGGAGTCGCCGCTAACACGCAGGAAAAAGGTGCTGGTGGGATGCCGGATCAGTTGGTCGTTGAGGTCAATCCCCACGTCCACGTAGTCCTCTGCCGGAGAAGGGAAGCCTGCGGCCACACGCTCTCCGGCCAGTGGCAGCTGCCTTGACGTTCGTTGGGGGCTTAGGGGTTGCGGTGGCTGGAGAAAGGAGCGATCGATCTCCATTGCCATGGGTTCAACAGGTCGACACGTACAGAATAGTACAGGCGTTCTATTCAGGTGGCTGGTGATTGGTTGTGCTCTGCGTTCAGGTTGGGGCGATGAGATCCGCCAGGCCTGAAGCGATTGCGGACTGGGCCTGGCTATCGAAATGGATGCCATCAAGGGGTGAGGGGCTGGCCACGGTCTGCACGTCGAACGCCAGCACCTCCAGTTCGTCGGCGAGCTGGAGATAGCAGCTGGCTAATGCCTGGGATTTCGTGTCGGCGCCATCGAATCCCCAGGCCAGCGACTGTGCCGTGATCTTCACCAACGGTGGTGTCATCAGCACGATGTTGGGGGGCCGGTCGGGCCGCTCGCGCGGGCCACAGTTGAGCGCGCTGCGGATGTCATGCATCAGGATGCGGGCGCCATCAGCGATCTGCTCGGCGGACAGGTTGAGATAGTCCTTGCAGTCGTTGCAGCCCAGCGCCAGGATCACCATGTTGATGGGTTTGTGACTGTGCAACGACGTCATCAGGCCTGAGCGGCCGCTGCAGCTGTATTGCGCGCCATACCTGGCTGCGCCGATGGGATCGTCGAGCAGCCAGGTGCGGGAATTGAGACCGTCCTCAATCGTTCGCCAGGCCTGGCCGGACGCACGCCGGTTGAGCTGCTGCTCCAACTGATTTGGCCAGCGTGTGTCGTGGGGCAGTCGCCCACCACCGTCGGGGTTGAATCCCCAGGTGTTGGAGTCGCCGAAGCAGAGAATGGTCCTCGGCTCCTGAGCTGGTGCTGTCATGAACGGCAGGTTGTCTGCGCAAATCCAGTTCAGCCATGATCCGCATTCGGCGCCATCGCGGCCTTGACCGGAGAGGATGCGCTCACTGACGTTGTCGTGATGGCTGCTGCCCCCTATCTCGTTGCCCTCGCCCTGATCGAGCAGGAGGGGAAGAGGGCTCTGCCGCTGGCCGGGCGTTCCCTCAGTGCAGAAGCCGCTGCTGCGGAGCAGCCCACGCAGGTGGCCCATTCGCTGGCCCTGGAATTGCTGCTGCGTTTGTGGCAGCGCAGTGATGGGGGGCCGTTACGTCGCGCCTGCGGCGTGGAGAGTCTGCTGCTGGTAGAATTGCCGATGGAGTGTCTGCCGGAAGACCTCCCCAGGCTCAAAGCCGACTGGCTCAACAGTGGCGACACCGAGGCCTTCCAGGCGAGTCTTCAAGCCATCTGTGGGCGCGCCTGGACCATCAGCATCGCCAAATTCGAAGCTGTCGCACTCAGCGCCTGGCCAGCCTGAACCTCGTATTGGTGTTGGTTTTAGGCCCGGTGATAAGGACTCCCCTGCAGGATCGACTGCGCTCTGTAGAGCTGCTCAACCAGCAGCAATCGCGCCAGCTCATGGGGAAAGGTCAGGGGTGAAAGGCTCAGTTGCCATCGGGCCGAGCTCTTGAATGCATCGGTGAAGCCGTCAGCGCCACCGATCACAAAGGCCAGACGCTCGGAGCCAAAGTCCCGTAAACGATCAGCGAAGTCCACCGAGGTCAGGGTGTTGCCCTGCTCCATCAGCAGCACCGGCAACTCATCGGAACGCAAGGCCTGACGGATCGCTTCGACCTCCTTGTCACGGCTGCTGTCTCGCAGTTCAGTGATGGTTAGCCCAGGCAGGCGCTTGAGGTAGAGCTCCACACCGTCCTGAACCCATCGCTTGCGCACTTTTCCGACCGCGATGATCCGGTATCGGGAGATGTTCATGGCACAGCGGCGTTACTCCGTCTCGTCGTCTTGTTCCTCGAGAAACATCTGCCCGAAAGCCACATACAGGCTGTCCTCTTCGCTGCCAGGCACCACATCACGGCGTTGAGGGCGGGTGTTCTTGCCCTTGCCGGTCGAGCGGGTGGGGACCGCTGTTTGGGAGGGCGAATCCTGCGTCAAGGGGGATGGCGCATTCAGCTTCTGGCGTCGCTCACTGTCGACCCGCTCTTCTGCATCCCGCAATCTCGCCATCAGATGCTCAGGGACGGTGCCGTCCTGGCTCACCTGCATCAGTTCATGAAACAGCGCTTTGGGGTCCTGCTCGGTTTCGACTCTGTGGCGCGGTCGGCTGGTTTTTGCAGAGCGTTGAGTTTCGGCTTCTGGTGCAGGGATGGGCTCAGGAAGCTGCCGTCCCAGTTGCCTGAGCCGCTCAAGACTGCGGGGGTCGAAGCTCATGGGCAGCCGAGGGTGTCACGGGTGTCGCGTCCGGTCACAGGGTTGGTGCCATCAGCAGCGGCACAGAGTGTTTTCAGTGCGTCACCGCGAAACGGCACGTTGGTGAAGTCGGCACCGGTGATCGTCACATTGATGAATCGGGTGTTGAAGGCAAAAGCATCCTCCAGAACGGCATCTGTGAGGTTGGTGCCATCAAGCACTGCTGAATCCAACGTGGCATCACGCAGATTGGTTCCTGTGAGGTTCGCGTCCTGAAGCTTGGCTCCATAGAGGCTGGCGCCTTGCAGGTCGCTGCCAGACAGATCAGCTTCTCGCAGGTTGGTGAGGTTGAAGGTCACCCCCTGCATCTCCCGGTTGGAGAAATCAGCACCGATCAGCACCTGTTTGGCGTAGTCCATCGCGGCCTGCACCGGCTGCAGAGGCAGACCAATCAGCAGGACGAGAGCAAGCAGGAAGGCCAGCAGATGTCGTTGCATCAGCGGATCAAAAGCGTGGCCCAAGCCTAGGGGGCCTGATTGCTGGCTTCAGGGGGGAACACTTCGAGAATCCAGGGAGACGAGTCTTGTGCGCTGTTGATGCGAAGAGCGATCCAGGTCGCTGGGCAGAACGTCGTGCTCTCAATCTGTTGAAACGCCGTGGCTGGCGTTGCCTGGCTGAGCGCTGGAGCTGTCGTTACGGGGAACTGGATCTGATGATGGTCAAATCGGGCCGCTCAGGTCTGCGTCTGCTGCTGGTGGAGGTCAAAGCCAGGCGTCGATGTGGTCTTGATGGTTGGGGAATGAGAGCTTTTGCCAGGTCCAAGCGCCGACGACTGGCTCGAACGCTTGCCTGTTGGCAGTCCTGTCATCCCTGGTGTGATCAGGGGCATCTCGAGGTGGTGCTAGCGCTGGTGCCGCTGCCACCCAGCTCCAGGCCTGTGCGCTGGATCAGGGTGCCGGAGCTCAGGATCTCTTGATCAGACCTTCAATCCGTTTCACAGCCAGCGAAAGACCCGTTGGAAGATCGCGGATCACCAGATCAGCCGAACGTCTCAGCGGATGGATGAACCGCCGCTCTCCCGGCAGCATCTGCATCACTGACTGACGCAAGACCGACAGTGGGCTTCGCTGGCGTTCGCGGACGTCACGGCGCAGGCGGCGAATCACCCTGATCGGTAGGGGTGCGCTCAGATAAATCAGAAGATCAGGATCGAGATGATCCATCAGCAGTTGGGGGCCGAACGCACCCTCCAGGAGCACAACATCCCAGATCTCGTTGAAAGACTCCCAGCTGACGTCCCTGGTGCTCATGTCGTAACGGCGTCGATGCTGCAGACGGCGTTCGAGCAGGGCCTGAACATCGTCGATCAGTGCATCCCTGTCGATGGCATCGACCGTGTCGAATCCATAGATCGAATCCGGTGTCCAGTGCTCGCGGTAGTAATCGTCGAAGCCGATCACCACAGCAGCAATCCCGCTTTGCGCGAGCGACGTTTTCAGCTCCTCACTGAAGTGGGTCTTGCCTGCTGCGGAGGGGCCGGCGATACAGATCAGCAGGGCAGATCTGTTCATCAAACGCGCCAGATCTCAACACCCTCATCATTGCGTTCCGCGCCCTCTGCTCTGGTGCACAGTGAACCCATGGCCCGCATGACATGAGCTTCGCAGGACATACGGCCCGCAAACGGTTTGGACAGCACTGGCTGCGGGATGAACGGGTTCTTGATCGGATTCTCGAGTCGGCAGAACTCGTGGAGGGGGACCGTGTTCTCGAGGTGGGACCAGGACGGGGTGCTCTGACCGAACGACTGCTCAGGAGTCCTGCCGCGATGGTGCATGCGATCGAGCTGGACCGAGATCTGGTGTCAGGTCTGACCGAGCGCTATGGAGCCCAATCGCGGTTTTCACTCTGTGAGGGCGATGTTCTCAACGTTCCTCTGACACTTCCTGACGGTTCTCCGGCTTCCAAGGTGGTGGCGAACATTCCGTACAACATCACTGGCCCGCTGCTCGATCGGCTGATTGGTCGTCTGGATCGGCCCGTGGATCCGCCTTACGAAAGGCTCATCCTGCTCGTCCAGAAAGAGGTGGCAGAGCGCATTCGAGCCCGTGCCGGACACAGCAGTTTCAGTGCTCTCAGTGTGCGTTTGCAGCTTCTGGCCCGTTGCCAAACCGTTTGCCCTGTGCCGCCGCGTTGCTTTCAGCCGCCTCCGAAGGTTCAATCCGAGGTGATCAGACTTGACCCCCTGCCGGCGGATCAGCGCCCAGATCCCGAGCTCTGCCGTGGGGTGGAACGATTGCTCAAACAGGCGTTTCTGGCTCGACGCAAGATGCTGCGTAACACCCTTGCCGGTGTCAAACCGCCGGATCAGCTCCAGGCGCTGGCACAGCAGGCCGGCATTGATCTGCAGCAGCGGCCTCAGGACGTGGCACCAGAACACTGGGTGGCCTTGGCCAGGGGCTTGCGTGAGGCGGAACCGTCTGCTCAGACCCTCGATCCCCGTTGAGCACTGGGATCTGCCCGTGGTCTAGCCTCCTCATTCCGGGCGGAGTCCGGTCAACTTCGCGGCGTCCTGTTCATGACGGCACCGGTCTGCGTCAGCGCTCCGGCCAAGATCAATCTGCATCTCGAGGTGCTGGGCCTGCGCAACGACGGGTTCCATGAACTCGCGATGGTGATGCAGAGCATTGATCTCGCTGATCAGCTCGAGTGTGAGAACACTGCGGATGGCAGTCTTTCACTCAGCTGTGATCAGCCCGGACTCAGTTGCGGAGACGACAACCTGATCATGCGGGCGGCCAGGCTGCTGCGTGAGCGATCCGGATTCGGGGAGTTGGGTGCACGGATGCATCTGCGCAAGCGCATTCCCATCGGCGCCGGTCTTGCTGGCGGCTCCAGTGATGGGGCAGCAGCACTGGTTGGCTTGAATACGCTCTGGGGCCTCGGCCTCAGTGCCTCTCAGCTCGAGACGCTGGCTGCTGATCTCGGATCCGACATGCCGTTCTGCATTGCCGGCGGCACCCAGCTCTGTTTCGGACGCGGAGAACGGCTTGAGGTTCTGCCTGAAGTGTCTGCGCCGCTTGGCGTTCTGCTGGTGAAGGATCCATCCATCAGCGTGTCGACGCCGTGGGCCTATGGCGAATGCAAGCGAGAACGTTTCCATCACTATCTCGAGGGTGAGGCAGCCTTTGAACAACGTCGTGAGCTGCTTCGTACTTCTGCATGGCTGCGCCCCCTACGAAGCGAATTGCCTCCGCCCTTGCGCAACGACCTTCAGGCCGTAGTGGCTCCGCAGACGCCCTCGGTCCGCACTGCGCTGGCGCTCTTGAACGCATTGCCAGGGCAATTGCGAGTGGCCATGAGTGGCTCCGGCCCGAGCTGCTTTGCTCTGTTCCCAGACTTCAGCGCTGCTGAACAAGCCCGTCTGCATGCTTCTGGGCAGTTCGAAGCGGAGGGCCTGCAATCCTGGAGTTGTTCCCTGCTCCCCTATGGCGTCAAGCTGGCGGCATGAGTGACAGCAACGCAGCCACAGCCAAACCCCGCAAAGGACCCCTCAGTTTCCTGTCCGGATCGATCACCAGTCTGGTTCTGGCCTGGTTGAGTTTCGGCTTGAGCAAAAAAGTCGTGATCTATCTCTCGACGCACTCGTCAAATTTCAGCAGCACCACAGCGCAGAACATCGCGTCTGCCATGAAAACGCTGTTCATCGGAATGTGTTTTCTGGCCACATTCAGCTTTGCCTTCATCGGGATTGGCTTGTTCCTGGTGTTTCTTCGCAGTCTTTTCATGAAAGACACCGTTGACGCTGCCTAGCCTCAGCGCAGAGCATTCGCAACCATGACCCCCCACGATCTCGGTCAGCTCGTGTTGCTGCTGTCTCCAGGTCTGCTTCTGTCGGTGCTGTTGCTGGCGACCTTTGCTGCCGGAGGCTGAACACCCCTGGACTGAGATAGCTTGGCCGCTGACGCCGGCATTGCCGGGATTGCAGCAACGCCGTGGCAGGGACGCTTCTCTTCAACGCACTTCGCGAAGCCATCGATGAGGAAATGGCCCGTGATCCCCATGTTTGTGTAATGGGAGAGGACGTCGGCCATTACGGCGGCTCTTACAAAGTCACCAAGGATCTGTACGAGAAATACGGGGAACTGAGGGTCCTCGATACCCCGATTGCCGAGAACAGTTTCACCGGCATGGCTGTGGGTGCCGCGATGACAGGCCTGAGGCCGATCGTGGAGGGCATGAATATGGGATTCCTGCTGCTGGCCTTCAATCAGATCTCCAACAACATGGGGATGCTGCGCTACACAAGTGGCGGCAATTTCACGATCCCCACGGTTGTGCGTGGCCCGGGTGGTGTCGGTCGACAACTTGGCGCCGAGCACAGTCAGCGGCTCGAGGCTTATTTCCATGCTGTGCCCGGCATCAAGATTGTGGCCTGCAGCACGCCGACCAATGCGAAGGGCCTGATGAAGGCCGCCATCCGCGACAACAATCCGGTTCTGTTCTTTGAGCACGTGCTGCTCTACAACCTCACGGAAGAACTGCCAGACGGCGACTACACCTGTGCCCTCGATCAGGCGGATCTGGTCAAGGAGGGCAGTGACATCACGATCCTGACCTACTCACGCATGCGTCATCACTGCCTCAAGGCTGTGGAGCAGCTCGAGGCCGATGGGATCAACGCCGAACTGATCGACCTGATCAGCCTCAAGCCCTTTGATATGGAGACCATTGCCCGCTCGATCCGCAAGACCCACAAGGTGATCGTGGTGGAGGAGTGCATGAAGACCGGTGGTATCGGTGCCGAGTTGATCGCTCTGATCACCGAACACTGTTTCGATGAGCTCGATGCCCGGCCGATCCGGCTGTCCAGCCAGGACATCCCCACCCCCTACAACGGCAATCTCGAGAATCTGACCATCATTCAGCCGCATCAGATCGTCGAAGCGGCTCAGACCATTGTTCGTCAGGGGCTCTGATTGATGGCCCGTCAACAGGGCTGGTTTGCCCTCATCCTTGCGCTTGCCATCGCTGCAGCTGCAGTTCTTTCCAGCTTCCCGCTGCAGCTCGGACTTGATTTGCGTGGGGGCAGTCAGCTCACACTGGAGGTCCAGCCGGCCGGAGAGATCACCACCATCGGCGCCGAGCAGATGGAAGCGGTGAAGGCGGTGCTCGATCGCCGCGTCAACGGTCTTGGTGTGGCTGAATCCACGCTGCAGACCGTTGGTGATGATCAGCTCGTGCTGCAGCTGCCGGGCGTGACCGATCCGACTCGCGCCGCAGACGTTCTCGGAAGCACAGCCTTGCTCGAGTTCAAGGCTCAGAAGGAAGGCACGCAGGAGGAAGTGCAAAGCCTTCGACAGCTGAGAGGCCAGCTGCAGAGCGTTCTGGCCACGCGTTCGGACGATGATGCGCCCGAGCTTGATCCCGTTGAGCAGGACGAGCTCGCCAGACGCCAGAAAGAACTGGGTCTTGATGGAACGGCAACAACGGAGACGGAGCAGCTGGAGCAGTTGCTCGCGCGCACCAATCAGGAAATTCTTGATCGGTTCGAGCCCACGGCCTTCACGGGTAAGCAACTGGTCAGTGCAGGTCGTCAGCAACAACAGAACGGCTCTGGCTGGGAGGTGACCCTGAATTTCAACGCTGAGGGTGGCGAGAAATTCGCCGAACTCACCCAGTCGATCGCCGGCACAGGCCGCCTGCTGGGAATCGCTCTTGATGGCGAACTCATCAGTGAAGCCAGTGTCGGTCCCCAGTACAAAGCTGCTGGAATTTCAGGAGGCACGGCGTCAATCTCCGGCAACTTCACAGCTGAAGACGCCCGCGATCTCGAGGTTCAACTGCGGGGTGGTTCGTTGCCCTTGCCGGTGGAAATCCTTGAGGTGCGCACCATCGGACCGTCTCTTGGTGCGGAGAACGTCCGTCGCAGCCTGATCGCCGCCCTTTCCGGACTTGTGTTGGTCGGCATTTTCATGCTGCTGATCTACCGGCTTGCAGGTGCTGTGGCGGTGATGGCCCTCAGCCTCTATGCCCTGTTCAATCTCGCGGTCTATGCCCTGATTCCTGTCACGTTGACGCTACCGGGTATCGCTGGTTTCATCTTGAGCATCGGCATGGCAGTGGATGCCAACGTGCTGATCTTCGAGCGCATCAAGGACGAACTCCGGCGAGGCAACACCCTGATCCGCTCCATTGAAACGGGATTCTCCCAGGCGTTTTCATCGATTGTTGATGGTCACCTGACCACCTTGATCAGTTGTGCAGCCCTCTTCTTCCTCGGCACCGGACTGGTGAAGGGCTTCGCGGCGACTCTCGGCATTGGTGTTCTGCTGAGTCTGTTCACTGCTCTGACCTGTACACGCACGCTGCTGCGTTTCCTGATGAGCTATCAGGGCTTGCGGCGTCCGACGAACTTCCTGCCGGCAAGGCAACTTCCCACGACAGCGTCCTGAGCCATGGCTTTCACATCACCCGCAACTGATGAGCGACCTCTGCGCTTTCCCCTGACCAGTCGTCGACGGCAGGTCTGGTTGGTGTCTGCTGTCTGCCTGCTGCTGAGCCTGATCGGGATTGTGCTCAGCTGGACTGATCCTCAGATCGGATTGCCCCTAAGGCCAGGTCTCGACTTCACCGGTGGAACTCAGATCCAGCTGGAGCGCAGCTGCGCTGACACCTGCGATCAGCTCAGCACCGTCGCTGTTGAATCTGAGCTTCAGCAGATCAAGCTTCCGGTTCAGGATGGGAAAGCACTGCCCAAGTTGGACAACGCTCGCGTTCAGCTTCTTGATGGTGGTCAGTCGATTGTTGTGCGGATGCCAGCCCTCTCCGCAGGCCAGGGGCAGGCTGTGATCGAAGCACTTGAAACGGTGGCTGGCCCCTTTGAGCCTGGAGGTCAGTCCGTTGACACCATCGGTCCCAGCCTTGGTGGACAGTTGCTGCGCAGCAGTCTGATTTCCCTGCTGGTCGCCTTTACGGGAATTGCGCTGTACATCACCGTTCGCTACGACCCTCGCTATGCCTTTCTGGCCCTAGTGGCCTTGGCTCACGACATTGTGATTGTTTGCGGCGTCTTCGCCTGGCTCGGCCTCACCACAGGGCTGGAGGTTGACAGCTTGTTTGCCGTGGCTCTACTGACCATCGCTGGATATTCCGTCAACGACACCGTTGTCGTTTTCGACAGAATTCGCGAGCGCCAGCGCATGGATGGTGACCTTCCTCTCTCCGTGCAGGTTGACCGTGCTGTGTCAGCCACATTGACCAGAACCATTTACACCAGCGGCACCACACTTCTGCCCCTGGTTGCCCTCATCCTCTTCGGTGGTTCAACGCTCTACTGGTTCGCCATTGCTCTGGCACTGGGAGTGATCGTTGGCAGCTGGTCCAGCATTGCCCTGGCCCCTTCTCTGTTGAGCATCTGGCCATCCCGATCTGGTGCAGCTGCTAGTGCCTGATCGCGCAGCAACAGCATCAGTTCGCTCTCAGCGCTGGATACCGCTGTTGTTGCTGATCCTGGCTCTGATTGATCTCAGAACGGAATTGCGACTGCTAGCGGATCAGGTGACCCTGACGGCTCTGATCTTTGCTGTGCGACATCACCTGCTCGCCGTGGTGGTGCTGGTGTTTCAACCTTCACTCTGGAGCCGCTACGGCCCGCGCCGTCGGCGCGTCAGTAACGAAACTGTCGATAACCCTTGATGTCCAGAGAGTTCTGCTGTGCAGCTGTCAATTGTTCATCTCTGGCAACGTCGAATTCAATGCAGTTGAAGCGTCGATAAGAGCTCACAGGGGTGCATGTTCGGCGCGGGCGTTGACTGGTCTCAACACGAACGTCCTCGATCACTTTGGTGGTGGGTAGATCGCTGAGCCCATCGGCCCCGGTTGCCGTCGAAGTCGCGTTGGGCGGTAATTGCTGAAAGGAACAGAGCTCTTTAGCGAGATCGGTTGCCGCTTGATCGAGACAGGCTTCAAAGTCCGCCTCGATCTGGCCTCTGCGCTTTTCATCCGCCAAAAGCTCGAGTTTGCGTCGTTCCTGGCGGGTGAGGGGGATGGTCTTGCGAACGCGTTGTGTGGTCGTGACGGTGAAGGTGCCCCCCTCCGTGATCCAGCGTTCGGCTTCCTGCTTGGCCTGCGCTTGCGATGAATAGGAGGGGCGAAGCTCCTGGGGCTCCTCTATGGAACTGGTTCGACGCAGGTTGGCGTAAAAAAAGCCGGCGTAGATCAGCAGGCCCAGTACTCCGCTTCCGGCCACCGTTGCGAACACACTCAGGGAGGAGGGCCGATCCAGGGATCCTGCTCAGAAGCCGTCGAAAACTAGCAGTCTCTTTCTGGTGTCTGCAGCGCTGAGACGTTGTGCTGTCACCGTTTTGCCTATTCTGCTCGCATCGTGAGTACGAACCGCCATGTCGCTCGATCTGGACGCCAAGAAGACACTGTTGCGGAAAATTCCCCATGGCCTGTTCATCTGCGGCGTCGCCGAGGGTGATGAGGTGAACGGATTTACGGCCAGCTGGGTCACCCAGGGATCGTTCGAGCCGCCTCTGGTGGTGATGGGTGTCCGTGCCGACAGCACCAGCAACGGCATGATCCAGCGCACACGTCGTTTTTCTCTGAACGTGCTGGCCGCCGACCAGAAGAATCTGGCTGCGACATTCTTCAAGCCCCAGTCGGCAGTGGGCGGCCGTTTTGAGGTTGCGCCCTTTGAGCTTGGCTCCCTAGGTCTGCCGATTTTGAAGGATGCACTGGGTGGTGTTGAGTGCGAACTGGTGGGTGAGCTGGCCCACGGTGATCACACCGTGTTCATCGGAGAGGTGAAATCAGCAGTGCTCCACCGTGATGGAGACGCCCTGGAGCTGAGCACCACCGGCTGGCAGTACGGCGGTTAACGGATTGTGTTAGCTCCAGCGGTCCATGATCTGCTTGACCACGACCTGCTCCATCCCCACCTGAAGCACCACAACCAGTGGCAGCGCCAGCAACACGCCAGGTAGTCCCAGCAGAGCACCCAGGCTCAGCTGGGAGGTGAGAGCCACTGTGGGAAGCAGATTCACGGTCCGCCTGAGCAACAGCGGTGTGAGCACGAAGGCTTCCAGGTTCTGCAGTGTCAGCCGCAGCACCAACACCTGAAGCATCGTTCCCGGTGAAATCATCAGCGCCAGGCTGAGAGGTAGAAGCGTTGCCGCTGTGGGCCCGATTGTCGGCACGAAGGTCAGAAGTCCACAGACCAGAGCAGACAGCAGAGCCAGAGGAATGCGCAGAATTGCCAGACCTGCCCAGGTGCAAAGAAACATCGCCAGGGCGGAGAGAGTCATGCCAGCCAGCCAGCCACCAAGAGCAGTCCGGCACTGGTCCAGGAGATCCTCCATCGATGCGCGTGCAGGACGCGGTGTCGCAGCGACAAGGATGCGTCTGTGTGCTGAGGGGTCCAGGGCGAGCAACACCGCCAGCAAGCTCATCAGCAGCACCTGAACCAGACCGTTCGCTGCTCCTCCGGCAACGCCGAGCAATTGAGCTCCGAAAGGTTGGATGCGGTCCCAGCTGAACTGGTCGGGCAGGCTTCGTGCCAGTTCTCCAAGCAGGGGTTGATTGGACAGCAGCGCCTGGACCTGGCTGAAAAGAACAGGCAACAGGGTTGTGAGCTGTTCGAACTGGTTGATCAGCTGAGGCAGCAGCAGTTGCAAAACCAGCACTCCTCCCACGATTGTGATCAGCAGCACTGCCAGCAGCGCAATCGGACGTGGTAGTCGGTAGCGCTTGATCAAATGGTGAACGGGCACATCAAGCGCCACCGCCAGTACAACCGCACCGAACAGCACCAGCAGCACCCAGCGCAGCTGCCAGGTCAGCAGAGCAAGCACCACAAGGGTGAGAGCTGCCAGCAGATTGCTTGGGTTCATGCGGCCGCGCGACGTTTCTTCCAGGGATCCAATAGGTCGTGGATCACGATTTCCCTGATCAGCACTTGGATCACCACTGCCAGAGGCAGGGCCATCAACAGACCCAGGGGTCCAAATAGAACTGTGAAAATGAACTGTGCCGTCAGTGTGAGTCCAGGAAGCAGGTTCACCTGCTGTTGCATCACTGAAGGAGTGATCACATAGCTTTCAACGTTCTGGATCACTACGTAAAGCCCAAGCACGGCAACGGCCTTCCAGGGATCGTCCAGCAGAGCCACCGCCATCGGGAACACAGTGCTGAGAGTGGGCCCCACATTGGGGATGACGTTGAGCAAGCCAGCCAGCAAGGCATTGGCCATCACCAATTTCACGCCAAGCAGAGAGAGTCCGATCCCTGCCAGTAAGCCCACGCAAAGCGAACTGATCAGCACGCCGATCATCCAGCTGCTCAGAGCTTCTCCACACTGCAGAAGAATGGTTTTGGCGCGCCTCCTGTAGAAGGAAGGCACTAACTGAATGGCCACATTGCGATAGGACTCAGGTTGGATCGCCACCATCAGCGCCACCGCGAACACGAACACCAGCTGAACGAGTCCGCTGCCGAGATTGCTGGCCAGACCCAGCAAACCCTTGATTCCACCACTCACGCCGGAGGCTAGAGCCGTGCTGTTGGGGAGTGATGAAAGGTCGCCGGGAACGAGCCTTGCTCCGCCATTCGTTGCCTCACCTGCTCCATAAACAAGTGATGAGGCATGGTTGACCCAGCCCATCACGATCTGTTGGAGCTCGCGTGCCGCAGCAGGAAGCTGTTGGAGCAGCTGTTGAAACTGGCTAAAGAACGGCGGAATGATCACGGCCACTGCAAGGGCCACGATCAACATCAGACCGAGCAGACAGATCAACAGGGCCAACGGCCTCTGAATCGTCCATCGCCTGCGCAGGGCACCCACCAAGGTGCAGACCGCCATGGCGAGAACCACAGCCGCGAACAGATGAATCAGGACTTCCCGGAGGCTCCAGAGCAACAGCCCGGACGTCAGCAACGCCGCAAGTCCGAGCCAGTGCTGAAATTTCACCCGTCTGTTCCTTCCTCGCTGGAGTCATTGTCGCCGGAGTTCTGCGAATAACCCATTCCGTTGGAATCCGCATAACGTTGCGCAAAGCGCATGAAGCGTTCGAAATCCGCTTCGCTTTTCCAGGTGTAGGTCGCTTCCAGGGCAAAAGGTTTGCCATTCACGAAACGGCCATTCACTTCACGGGTCACCATTTCACCCTCTTCATCCACCATCCACATTCCGGCGATTGCTTCCATCGTTTCCGGTGCGAGTGCCTGAGGTTCTTCGAAGACGAAGATGGCTTGCCCGGTGCGACCATCTCGGCTGCGCGTCATGCGGATATCGGGAACCACGGGCTCGTCTGTGCCGCGGAAGAACTGAATCGCCGCCTTGTCGCCTTCAGCCATGGTTCATCAACTTGGAGGTGTGGATCTTAGTTGGAGATCCCAGGGATGACGTGCCCTTGATCCAGAAGCAGTCTGGCTGCTTGCTCGCTGGTGAGTCCCTGCAGATTCACCGAGGATCTCGCTGGTGAACGCTCAAGTTCACGGTCATAACAGCTGTCGTAGTAATCGAGCATGGCTTCACAGGCCACAGCCCAGTTCTGGGAGTCGATCGCTTCAATCGCCTGTCGTGTGCGCTGAGGACCAAGGCGTTTCTGGATCCGTTCTGTGGCTTGCCGCAGTTCGGCCCGCTGATGACACGAGTAAACCTTCACAAGTCGCTCCACGCGTTCTTGGTCACTGCGCTGGATTTCCAGGACTGGAGACGTTTGCATCTGATCAAACAGCCCTTTGGGAATCCTGCAGCGGCCGACCTGGATGCTTTCGGCCTCTAGCCAGATCTCCTGCACTCCTGTGTGGCGCAAAACCTCCAGGCATTCCGCCAGTTTGTTTTCGTAGTGCTCGCTGGTCGGTTGAGGCGGCAGCCCCAGATTGCCGAAACTGCTGCCGCGGTGATTGGCGAGACCCTCAAGATCGATCACACCAACGCCCTGTTGGTTCAGCTCCAGCAGCAGGTCCGTTTTGCCAGTCCCTGTTCTGCCCCCGAGCACCCGCAAGGGCCAAGTCTGCTCGAAGCACTCCAGCACCCATCGGCGATAACTCTTGTAACCCCCCTCCAGCACCATGACGGGGTGATCGCTCAGGCCAGCCAGCCATCCCATGCTGTTGGACCGCATTCCTCCACGCCAGCAGTAGATCCTCAAGGGATTTGCGGGTCCAGCAGCTGCCGTTGTGAGTGCAATCGATAACTCGGCCAGAGAGGGACCGCAGAGCTTTAAACCGAGTTGGATCGCTGCGAGTCGACCCTCTTGCTTGTAGTTCAGGCCCACCAGATGACGCTGTTCATCGGTGAACAGGGGGATGTTGACAGCGCCTGGCCAGTGACCTTGAGCAAATTCCGAGGGTGTTCTCACATCCACGATGGTTCCCTGCGCCGTGCGGAAGCTGTTGAGACCGGTCACGATGCAGTTGCCCATGCCTGACATAGTGGGCCAATGCTGAGCCAGTCGGTGCCGGCACATCGCCATGCTTTCCGGACGACCTCCCTCCACACAACTCGGCATTGATCAGTTGCTGGACCGACTGGTTTCGGGATCATCGCGTCAGAAGCGTTCCACGGCTTCAGCGCTGGAAAAGGTCTCAGAGCAGCTCTCAGGACAAGCAGATGTTGCCCTCAAGGCCTACTCCCCAGAGGGTGATGACTGGGGAGCGGGCTGGATCTTGCAGATTCTTCAGCGTCACCACCCCGAGACTCTGGACGCCATTCCAGGTGTCTCCGGCGGTTGGTTCCAGATGCCGTCGTCCTGCGGGATCGACTACTCAGATCTCCAACGTGCCTTGCTGAAGGAAGAGTTTGAGGAGGCTGATCGCCTCACCAGTTGCGCACTGCGTCAGCTGGCCGGTGAGCAGGCGGTGGAACGGGGATACGTGTATTTCAGCGAAGTCCCTTCGATCAAACCGCTGGATCTGACCACCATCGATAGGCTCTGGATCGCCTACTCCCAGGGACGTTTCGGATTTACGGTGCAATCTCGACTGCTCAGTGCACTCGGCGGTCGTTACGACAGGCTCTGGCCGAAGATCGGCTGGAAGAACGAGGGTGTCTGGACCCGTTATCCCGGCAGTTTTCAGTGGTGCATGGATGCACCAGAAGGACACATGCCATTGGTGAACCAGCTCAGGGGTGTCCGCTTGATGGATGCGCTTCTTCAGCATCCCGGTCTGGCGAGCAGGTCCTGACACCGTCGGATTCCTCTGGCAGAACTTCAGCAGGCCGTTAAGGTCGAAAAGGATGAAACAGTGCTGATGTTCAGCCGATTTCTACCTTCGTTTCGGTGGGCTGATTTCATCCTTCCGTCAACCTTTCAGCTCAGTCCATTGATGGAGCTGTTGCTGGAACCTGTTGACTGCAATGAGACCTCGTGTCGCTTGCAACTGGGTCTTCAGGAAGCCTTGGTCAATGCCGTGCGTCACGGCAACGCGGGAGACCCTCGCAAGTGCCTGCGGATCCGTCGGATTCTCACGCCGAATTGGTTGATTTGGCAGATCCAGGATGAAGGCGATGGTCTCTCGAGTGATGCCAGGCAGGGTTGTTTGCCGGATCAAGTCGATGCCAATCAAGGGCGTGGTCTGTTTCTGATGCATCAGTGTTTTGACGACATCCGCTGGAGCCGTCGAGGCAACAGGGTGCAGTTGGCCTGCCGCCGGCCTGGATCCAGTCAACGGGCCATCAGTGCCGAGGGCAGCCAGGGTCTTTCAGCTCTCCCCTGATCCAGCCCAGAGCCTGCTGAGTCAAGGCTTCCACATCATGATTTCGTCCGTTTTGCAGCAGCTGCGCCAGTGCCGCAGCCAGCAATTCTGCTCCGCGTCGATCCGCATCGGCTTTGAGTCTGTGCCATTCACGATCACTGATACTGAGGCTCTGATGCAGAGACAAGGCCTGTTCAATCGCCTGTTCTGGCCATTTTTTCGCGGACACGTTGGCGTTGGATCAGCGGGGCCTCTCTATCCTGACTGCTGTGATCGCTGGTGGTGGTGAACAGGCAGCTTCACAGTCGGGGAGGTTTGCAAGGACTGCGCTCTCTTCTCCGCTATCAGCCCAGATCTTGGGAGGCGAGGGATCGACGCTCGATCCGTCGAATTCAACAGCGTCGACTGCTTCGTCAATTAGTGGAGGCGGACCCTGAAGCTCTCAACTGGCTGCTCACACCAGAGCGTGGTCAGCGTTTCTGGAGGGCTCTGCGTTGGGGAGGACCAGCTTTGGTGTTGGGGTGGTGGCTGACTCGCTGAGCCTCAGGCTGCCACTGCTGCGCTATCGACCACAACAAGGGAATCCGGTGCATCCTGAAGCCGCTCTTCTGGGTGAGGCTGGCCTTCGTTGGCGGAAGGCAGGGCTTGACCTTTGATCCAGGCCTGATAAAGGGCACGACGACGGCGATCCTCCGCGAGCACTAGACGATCCGCAGCAGCAGTTGGGCTTTCACCGGGATTCAGTGCTGTTCGCAGACAGATCCCAAAACCTTGAGCTTCAACTTGAACCTTGCCTTCCATGAACACGATCTGAAAGGTCCATCCCCGCAACCAGCGGATCCGAAAAGGATTCGACATGGACGGAGTCCCTGAGTGCTTGCACCCTATGGGTTTGCTGTGCCCCTGCAAGCGTCTATGTCAGGGAATCACTGTGTTGAGGCGATGCAATCTTCGTGGCTGTCCACACCCTGGTCATGAAATGAGATTCGGCTTGCACATCACTGAAGCCAGCATCTTTGAGGCGCTGGTCAATGTCATCGCTGATGAAATTGCGGTAGTAGGGCTCGTGAAAAACGCGTCTGAAATTGTCCATGGCAACGTCGAACTGTGGCGAATCCTTCAATTGCACTGAATCGGCCAAAACCAGAACCCCGCCAGGCTCAAGCAGGCGGTAACAGTCCTGAAGCACTGCCTGCCGGGCATCGGCTGGCAGTTCGTGAAACAGGAACACGCAGGTGATGGCCTGGAAGCCAGCGTCATCGAAAGGCATCCGCTCTGCGTTTCCCTGAACCAGCTGCACCAGCGGTTTGTTGGATTGGTTCAACCAGCGATTGGCCTGGCGCAGATAGGCCTCGGAAAGGTCCACTCCCACGAGAGTGGCGTGCGGCAGCGCAGCACGAATCTGATGCAATGTTCTGCCCGTGCCGGTTGCGACATCAAGGATGCGCAGACTTCCCGGTGCACGATCTGCAAATCGCTTCAACCCTTTTTGCAGTGAAGGGAGGATCCGGCGCCGCATGGCATCAGCTGCGCCATTGAACAGGATGTCGACCTGAAGGTCGTACAGCTCGGCGGAGTGATCGCTGAGGTAACCATCGGTTTGATGGTGAAAATTCTGGAGGTAATAGTCGGGATAGAGATCGCGATTGGCCAGATCAGGAATGTCCTTGACGTCTCTGGCACGCCTTCTGGCCCAGTTGGAAGGCAGGTCCAGCCACACGCGTGGATAGCGTTCAGCCCATTCCAACCAAGGGATATCAAACAGCAGGGACTGGGGGTAAATCCCTGATTCAGAATCCTGCCAGTCACGCTGATGCAGCTCATCCAGCGACTGACGCAGCGCGTCCATCATTTCGCTGGGAACAGGTTCCGTTTTAGGCACCACATCAGGCGCCACCACTTCCATGACTTTGGTGCTCAGTTCCTTGTGGACCAGGCCAGCAAGGCTGCGGCCCTGTTGCATGGTCCGGTAAGCGATTTCAGTGAAGCTGGGCGCCATGAAAAGGATTGAGATCCAAGCCGCCTTATTTCAATGGATTGCGAACGTTGTTGTGGGGTTTTGCCCCACCGATCACGAAAGTTATGTGAAGCCCCTGTAAAAACGGTAGCCGTTGCTACAGAATTGACTCAGGTACTTCAGGAGCTCTCGATGGCCGTTGAGATCACCACCGCCGGGACCATGGCGATGTATTCGGGCAATGTGCTGGAGCGCCGGCAGCGTGCGGCCGCAGAATTCCTGGCCTGGGCGGAGCACCATGCCCATGACGTGCTGAGGCAGCAAGCAGCCCATGCTCAAGTTGAAGGCCATCCTGATCGGCTTGATCAACGCAGCGCTCTAGCTCAGCAACAGGTGTGTGCTCGACGCCGTCTGCATGCCAAGCAACTGCATGACAGCGCCATGGCTCAGTTAAGGCACGCCTGAAGTGCCCTGTCGCTAAGTGCTCACGATGGCCCAAAAAAAAGGAGCCGTAGCTCCTTTTTGAACAACAGAAACTGTCGATAAATGATCAATCAAGCGTCGTAGTACATCACGTAGTCTTCGACAGCGTGAGATTGAGTGGTGGAAAGGGATTTGGAGTAAGCTCGATACGGATTATCTATCCACCTGTCTATCCACTTTCAGTGGGTCTGGACCAGTCAATATCCAAGGATTTCGGCAGACAGATGGGCACAAAAATAGGAATGAAGACAGCGGCTGGAGCCTGTTGAATGCCTCGAAACCCAGGCCATCACTGGCTTGTCGCCGTGGGTATGCCAGACCACTCCTGATTGGTAGGCATATCTGCTCAATTTCAGTGGTACTGACTGTATTCCTGACGTGCTTTAGATCCGTTCTCTTGTGAACACCATTGGTATGACTGGTCCCAGCGCCTGCTGAGCCTGCAAGTGGCAGCCTTGGCCCTCCCCTAATGACCTCAAAGGGTGGCTCTACCTTGCTCCTTGATGGTGGTGCCAGTGCCCTCTTCTTTTTTTAGTGGCTGGCGCCTATGGGGGAAGCTCAGCCAGCGGCAGGTACACGTACCCATTCAAAAATTTATTTCCAATTCTTTAGGGTCTGTCTGTCAAGAGAAGTGCAAACGATCTGAGAAGTCACTCGGATGGGTTATGTCCCAAAGGCAAGACCCTGCTCAAGTGGGGATCTACCTCTTCAGTACAGCCACCCAGAGGAGATATTCAATGTCCGGTTTCCGATGCCCGTGCTGTGAGTTCGATCCTGGGGCTCATGCATTGTCAGGGCTGGTCCTTGCCCGTCATAAGTGGGAAGCTCACCAGATACCCAGCGAGGAAAGACACAACGAAGTGCTCTATCGATCTGGAGAAGTCATCAAGGGCTATGAGGCAATAGCCAAAACCCGATCACGTAGAGGAAGGATGAAGTCATAGGTCCGAAGGAACTGGCGTGACTTGCTTCATTGTGTGCTGAAAAGTCCTTAAAAGTTCATTGGTGAAGGAATGGCTAAATCCTTATGTCTTTGCAGATCCAGGCAATAGTTTTTAACCTATGAATTCTTGGATCGATGGGTTAATAATACAAAAAGAAGGCCTCATAGGCCTTCTTTGCAGAGGGGAAAGCCTTGTAAATACATGACAAGGCTAAAAATTTATCCCTCGAAATAGACGAATAAGTTCCGCTCTATCGTTAATTGACTTGACTAGGCCTTTCCCACTTGGCAGGATTGGCGTAGTTTAAGTTTTCGTAGGTTGTTGTGTTGAGGTTTTGTGAATTAGCGCCTGCTGTGTCAGCAGAACTGGGCCTTTCCCACTTGGCGGGATTGGCATAGTTTAAGTTTTCGTAGGTTGTTGTGTTGAGGTTTTGTGAATTAGCGCCTGCTGTGTCAGCAGAACTGGGCCTTTCCCACTTTGTAGGGTTGGCGTAATTCAAGTTTTCATAGGTATTTGTGTTGAGATTTTGTGAGTCGGCAAAAGAAGGACTCGCAGTACCCATTACGATAGAGGCGCTACCCAAAAGACTTATAGGCGCAAAAGCTAGAGCAGTACAAAGAGCTTTCTTTGCTGAAGTCGAGTGCTGATGCATGATTCCATATTTGGCGAATCATTTACACGCATAGCCACGACTTCAGGCGATGCTTTTTGGGTCAATATTTATTTACAAAACCGTACAAAGCAATTCTTCTTTGTAGCTTGCTTTGGACAATGAAGCGGATCTATCATTACTCCGTCATAGCGAAGTTGTTGTGTTTGGTTGGCTTGGCGGAAGATGATGGTGGGTTCCATAAGTGTCCCGACAACACAAGCTTGCTTGTTGTTGGCGTCATTCGGTCCAACTGAACCAAGCAGCTTTAGCGGCGTCTGGTTCGTTGGGAGAAATGCGGACACCCCACCATCTGACGCCCCAACCAACACACACCGGAGCGAGATGACTGCTTATGCCGGCTATTCCTTGAGTGGAGCAGTCCGCTTAAGGCTCGCCGGAGCGCCAGCGTAGGCGACAAATTGGATTCGGCAGTTAGATCTAAATGGCCTTAAATCTGTGCATCACTATTGCATGGTCAGTCAAATTTAGTTAGACCGTTACGATGCAGTTAATGCCAGACAGAATTAAGCCCAATTCTCACGGAAAAAGAACACAAACACTAGGGTTTTCAGCTAGTGAATTTGTGCCTGTTCCCATCCAGGTTCAGTCAGAGCTTGAGTCACAACTGCTGCTGCCTGAATCACTACTGCCTGAGTCGCATCGATCATCCTGACTGTCTTGCTCATACTCATACATCTCATAATTCAATCTATCGCTCTCGTCCATATATGAGTTTCTTCTTTTTGTTGTTGGTGATTTAGAAGGAATGCCTTTTGCACCTCTTGCCATCAGAGTAATCACCAAAACAGAGATAGAGAAAAAGCTAAAGAGCAGAATGATCCAAATAATAAAACTAATAAGGGGATGCGAGCTTGACGATGACAACACAAGTGCCAATACTGCTGCAAAAAAAGTAATGATTGATAATTGCTTGGTGGAAAGCAATGTATTGGATTTACTCATTCTTGTAAGCCGAGTAGTGCTTGACTCTATTCAAGACAAACGTTCTGTCAATTGAACAAATAAATAGAATCAAGAACTTCTGTCAGTTCTCCATTGCTCACCTCCGTGGCTTGAAGAACCTCCGAGCCTTCATGTCCTTGAGCTGAACCCTTTCTGGATTCTTCTCGAACCTTTCCTCTAGGGCGATGGCCTCAGTTTCAAGGAAGGTCCTCCTGTCCTTGAAGTGCTGATCGGCATGAGCCACTTCTTCCTCTGAGCGGTTTGCCTCTGCCTCTTTGATCTTCTCTTCCAGTAGTTCCTTCAGTCCGTGATAGTCCCTGCCCGTAGCGCCATAAAGCCTGACCAGCATTGAAATAAGACTCGACTTCTCCCCCCAAGTGCTGTTCATGGTGGTGCAGGTTGCCTTACCCAGATACTCAGCTCGATTGCACATCTGATCCAACATCCATCGTTGCTTCTCTATGTCGTTGCCAAACCCTTCGCTCAACGTGACCAGATACATCTCGGCCATAGGCCCCACATCGAACAGCTCTTGCATCCATGAATAGAACTGGCCGCTGCTCTAGGTGATCCCCCATTGGGACCAAAGAGCACGTGAGGAAATAGCTCAACTGGGTGATGACCCAATGAGCTCTATAGACCGAGCATGAAAGGCATGTGACAGCACCTCGTAATACGAACAGGAGGATTGATGCCAAGGAGAGGTCAATTTAAAGATCGATCAGGAGAGACAATCGGCAACCGCAAGCTGCTTAAAAGGGATCTGAATCGTGGCGTCAATTCTGACGGTCATATGAGAGAGCCGTACTACTTAAACGAATGCCTCACCTGCGGATACGTCGGTTCAAATGGCATCAGCTCTATCAATAAAGTAAAAGACTCAACTCAATGCACTAAGTGCATGAACAGACTTCATAGGAGAGCCGTTGATATTAAAGGCAAGACCTTTGGTGAGTGGAAAGTCATTGGTTATACCCGTAGACTTATGACTCCAGGTGGTAATTCCTACTATGTCGCTGAGTGTCGGTGTAGTTGTGGAACCAAAAGGGATGTACCTGTCTACAACTTGATAAGAGGCTTGACTAAGTCTTGCGGATGTCTACAGAAGATTAATTCTGGTTGTCATGGTAAATCACAGACGCCTTCAGGAAAGTTGTTTGTTCAACGGAGATTAGAGGCAAAGAAACAAGGCGTTCCATTTACCATCTCAATCGAGGACGTGGTGGTTCCTGAGTTTTGTCCGGTGCTTGGTATCAAGATTGAACCTGGCCGACAGGGAAAAGGTAAAGGCATCGAAGACAACAGTCCGTCGCTAGATAAATTTATTCCCGAACTCGGTTATGTGCCTGGAAATATCGCCGTTATTAACTGGCGACCAACAGGCTGAAACACAATGCCACTACTAACGAACTGGAGAAGGTTGTTAATTGGATGAAGGAGTTCGAGGCGAATATGGATTTAGGTGAGCAGTATCAATTGACTCTACTGCTATCCTCTTAGATATGATCAGGTCTAGCTTATTAAGCCTGGTCCACTCCTCTCAGGATCGCCTATAAGGTGTCTTAAATATCCTTTAGATGTCAGACTACCTGACACCTAGTCAAGGCATGTTGTAGGGCCACAGAGACACCGTAGAGAAGACATCAGAGACACAAGCTGATTGAGCTGAATGATGTTCTTTTGATTTATTTAGCTTTAGGACAGAACATGGACTTATTCGTAGCAGCCGGGCCAGATCTTCTTTAGCTCCAAAGAGGCCTTGATAAAACTTTCTTTGTACGGCAGTAGATCTGGGTCTGCTTCTGCATCCCTATAAAAGGCTTGCATGTACTCCGCTGGATAGGTTTTGGGAACCTTTCCTTCTCTGGCTGCCATGCAAATAGAGGTTCCCGCCCCAATGTTGTATGCGTACCAAAACGCCTCTTGGCTTCTGTCCTGAGCCTTGGCAGGTGCTGTGGTTAGCAATAGACCGCTTAGCAAGACAAGGGTCTTGATTGATTGATTTTTCATCTAGTCACTCTAGATGCTTCTGCAGGAGAACACTTCCCCTTGCCTTCGTGGTCCCTTGAATCGTGATGGTGGTTCTTAGTTTCTTGTTTGTCTGTTCCCATCGCTAGTTGTGTTCGTTGTGTTCAGGCACGGTACGTGCTCTGACACAGGAGACACGGGAGACCAAAGACATGATGATGATGATTGTTTTTATTTCTCTCATCAAGATCATTGAGTTAAGACTGTCTGTGCTCTATGCCTTCGGCGTCCATGCACAAGCCGTCATTGGGACCAATCCAAAAGACCTTCAATCCAAATAAAAAAACAAACATGAAATAACAATAAACAGAGGGGGTCAGATGGAGGGGTTCGGAGGGGGTGATGAGGAGGTGATGAGGGGGGTGTTTTTTCTCTCTTCTTTCTTTCTTTCTTTATGTCACTTTCTTTCTTCTCTCTTTTTTAGGGGGGAGAAGAGGAGGAGAAGAGGGGGAGGAAGGGGAGGAAGATAGGGGGAGATCAAGGGTCTCTTTTTCACCCTCTCAGAGCTGCTTTGTATCAGCCTGAACCTTTTCCTCTGACTGTCCCAGTGATTCTATGTGCGCGGGCAAGGAACTTTTTTCGAGATCGATCAGCCTCGTCTGCTGTCTTCGATATCAGCCAGCCTTTGGACCAGGATCTTCTTGATCTCAAAGCAAGCTGTTGATCTGTCTTCCTTGGTGTTCTTCATTCGTCTCTGGATCATGCCCTCGATGAGAGCCTGTTGCATGTACTTCATGGTTGGTTTAGTGTTTGTGTATTAACAGGGCTTTGATGTAACCCTGCGTTGGCGATTGTCTCCTAGAGTTCTCTCTAAGGCGTCTGCAAGGCTCTGCAATAGGTCTTAACTAGCTGTTAGGTATATCGACATCAAAAGAAGATTTAAGGCCCCTTGTAGGTCATCCTGAGTGGACCTAATGGCTTGGTCCAAGCATTATTTAGATCAGGACAGTAGTTCTAAGGCTTCGGCTAATGCTTGCTGGCTAACGCTTCCGTACTGACCAGTGATGGTCTTGGGTGAGTGCCCGAAGAGCCTGCCAATCACGAACTCATTTACTCCCTGATCCCTGAGACAGGATGCTGCCCAATCTCTTGTCGCCTTGGGTGTGACTCCGAGCTTCCTTTTCCAAGAGATCCCCTCACACCAGCGTCCACGCTCTGCGTTGTAAGCCCAAGGGAAGACCAGGCCATCCTTGGTGTCTATGTCTGCCTTCGACTGCTTCAGATATGGCAGCAGCTTTGAGTGGATTGGAACAAGCCTCTGTCGATATGGATTCTTCAGGTCTCTGCACTCATTGGGTCTGATGTTGATCACACCTTCCTTCAGGTCAATGTCATCTCCCTTCAGGCCCGCAACCTCTGAGATATGGGCACCAGTCCACCGGCAGAGATGCCACAGCAGGTGCTGAGGCTCGGGTAGTTCCTGCCAATGACTGTCTGCCTGGTCCAGGCGAACAACCTCTTTGATCTTGACCTTGGAGACCATGTGCTTTGTGGCTCCGTCGGCTGGGTTGCTATCGATCCACCGTTGGTCTTTGGCGATCTCCAGAAGAGCCCTGATGTAGCGGAGCTTGGTCTTCAGGCTGTTGATGGTGATGTGCTCTAGCTGCTGTGCCCTGAAGTTCAGGACATCGTCCTCTGTGATGTCAGTGATTGACTCCTTCCCGCAGCTCTCCATCAATGCACTGAGATGCCTGTTCCAGAGGTCTGCTGTGGCCCTTGCTGGTTGCTTCAGTGACGCTGCTAGCTGCAGTAGCTCGTCCTTGCTCCTGGGTTGCTTGTCACTGCCATCTCGTCTGGCCTGGACCAGCTCCATCAACTTGATGAACTCAGGGTTCTCTGTCCATTCACCAGGACCCACCTCGATATGAGCAGGCACCCTCGTGTACTCCTCCACCACGTCAAATGCTCCCCCTTGGTTCAGAGAGTCAGGCAGCAGTGACCTGATTTTCCGGACTGGATCAAGCTCTCTCCTCGCCTCTGCAATAAGAAGATCTGTTTCCGCCAAGAACTGAGGCAGGTTGCGTCTGGCCTCAACCAGAGACGCCCCAAGTTTCCGCATCCAGCAGCTCGTGCCTATGCGCTCCCTTAGGGCTGGTGGAACCTTCCGCTGGCCGTAGTAGCCGCTTCGTCCCTTCCTCTGATGTATGTACCCCATAGATAGAGCACCGGCTGTAATACCGATACTCTATCCACTTGTCTATCCAGTTGAAAGCTGAAACCCGTTGCAACCAGTGGTGTCCTGGCCTTAGAGGTCAGGCGTCATAGTACATCACGAATTCGTGGGGGTGCGGGCGCTGGCGCAGCTGCTGAACCTCTTCGTATTTCAGGTCGATCCAGTTGTCGATGAAATCCTTGGTGAACACTCCACCTTCCAGCAGGTAGTGGTGGTCTGCGTTCAGAGCTTCGAGCGCCCCATTCAGGGATGCAGGCACAGTGGCAATTTTCTTCAGTTCATCAGCGGCGAGTTCGAATAGGTCAACGTCCACTCCGTCTCCGGGGTCGATCTGATTCTTGATGCCGTCGATGCCGGCCATCATAATCGCGCTGAAGGCGAGGTAGGGATTGGCCAGAGCGTCGCCGGAGCGGAACTCAAGTCGCTTGGCTTTCGGGCTGGGGCCGGTGAGAGGAATGCGAACGGCCGCGGAGCGGTTGCCTTCCGAATACACCAGGTTGACTGGAGCTTCAAAGCCAGGAACCAGTCGCTTGTAGCTGTTGGTCGTGGGGTTGGTGAAGGCGAGGAATGAGGGAGCGTGCTTGAGGATGCCGCCGATGTACCAGCGTGCTGTCTGCGACAGGTTTGCGTAGGTCCCTTCCCCGAAGAACAGCGGCTGTCCTCCTTTCCAGAGGCTTTGGTGCACGTGCATGCCTGAGCCGTTGTCGTTGAAGACCGGCTTGGGCATGAAAGTGGCCGTTTTGCCGTACTTCTTGGCGACATTGCGCACGATGTACTTGTAAGTCATCACGTTGTCGGCCGCCTGAATCAGCTCGGCGAACTTCATGCCAAGTTCGTGCTGACCAGCTCCGGCAACTTCGTGGTGGTGCTTTTCGATGGGAATGCCCAGCTGAGCCATCATCAGCAGCATTTCCGAGCGGATGTCTTGGGCGGTGTCGTTCGGAGCAACGGGGAAATATCCCTCCTTCTCCTGGATCTTGTAGGCGAGGTTTCCGCCTTCTTCGACCCGCCCTGTGTTCCAGCCGGCCTCGATGGTGTCAACGCTGTAGAAGGATCCGCCTTCAGCGGAGTTGTAACGCACGTCGTCGAACAGGAAAAACTCCGGTTCTGGACCGAAGAACGCTGTGTCAGCAAGACCCGTGCTGGCCAGGTAAGCGAGTGCTTTCTGGGCAAGTGCTCTGGGACAGCGCTCGTAGGCTTCTCCTGTGCGCGGATCCTGAATCGAGCAGATCATGCTCAGGGTTTTATGCCTGTAAAAGGGATCGATCCAGGCGGTTGCAGGATCGGGCACCATGGCCATGTCGGAGGCGTTGATCGCTTTCCAGCCTCGGATCGATGATCCATCGAAGGCCAGACCTTCCGTGAACGATTCAGGTTCGATCAGGTCCTGACAGACGGTGAGGTGCTGCCACTTGCCGTGCAGGTCCGTGAACTTGAGGTCGATCAGTTCGATGCCTTCATCCTTGATCTGACGAAGCACGTCCTGGGCAGTTTTGGCCATGGCGGGGAATCGAGCCCATACAAGTCGCACCGACCGTAGATATCGATCCGCAGCTGTTTTGTATCAACGGGCACCTTTTTGCCTTCCTTCTCCCTTGGTGGCTTCAGAGAGCCACTTAGTAACCGTTTCTGTCAGATTGCTTTGATCGCCTTTGCTGAAGCAGGTTTCATCGCTTTGTCGGTGTTACCTTCCAACCAACGTGGACAGGGCTTGCATGCGCGATGCCATCACCGGGCTGATCGGGCAGTACGACCAGCTGGGTCGCTATCTCGATCGTTCTGCGATCGATCGCATCGAGAGCTACTTCGATGAAGCCGAAGTGCGTGTTTTGGCCGTTGAAATCATCAACCGTGAAGCTTCTGATCTGGTGCGTGAAGCCAGTCAGAGACTCTTCCAGGCGGATCCGGAACTGTTACTTCCTGGCGGGAATGCCTACACAACCCGTCGTCTCGCTGCCTGTCTGAGGGATATGGATTATTTCCTCCGCTACGCCAGCTACTCCTTAATCGCTGGCGACAGCACGATTCTCAACGAGCGCGTCCTGAACGGTCTGGACGACACCTACAAGAGTCTTGGTGTTCCAACAGGACCGACCGTCAGGAGCATGGTGCTTCTGGCTGATGTCCTGTGTGAACGCCTTCTGAATGATGGTGTTCCTCAGGATCGTTGCGGGCTTGTGCGTCAGCCGTTTGAGCACATGGCCTCCGGTCTTGCGGCCAGTGACGTGCGTCAGCGCTGATCGAAAGTCTCCGAATCATTTCAAGCGGCGTCGGAGTATCCGTTTGGGGCCAATTTCTCACCGATTGATGCGTAGGCTTCTCGCCATTGATTTCCGGTTCGGGCTTCGCCGATGACACACCCTCATCCTTCGGTTGACTCGTGCCATCGATCCTCCATCGGTCCGATTGACACACCTGACCGTTTGTTGCTGGGTCCCGGACCCTCCAATGCCCATCCCACGGTTCTTCAAGCGCTGTCTCGCACGCCAATCGGTCACCTCGATCCGCTTTACGTGGAGTTGATGGGAGAGGTGCAGGAGCTCTTGCGGTACGCCTGGCAGACCGACAACCGCCTGACTCTGCCGATGAGCGGTACTGGTAGTTCAGCCATGGAAGCCACGCTGGCTAACACCATCGAACCCGGGGATACGGTTCTGGTGGCTGTGAAGGGATACTTCGGGAATCGCCTGTTGGATATGGCCGGTCGTTACCGCGCCAACGTTCAGGTGATTGAGAAGCCCTGGGGTGAGGCATTCACTCTTGAAGAGATCGAAGCGGGGGTCAAGAAGTACAAGCCTGCGATCCTGGCGATGGTCCATGCCGAAACATCCACCGGCATTTGTCAGCCGATGGAAGGGATCGGTGATCTGTGCCGAGAGCACGATTGCTTGCTCCTGCTCGACACGGTGACCTCCCTCGGTGGCGTTCCGCTTTACCTGGATGCTTGGAAGGTTGATCTGGCCTACAGCTGCAGCCAGAAAGGTCTCAGCTGCCCTCCAGGCCTCGGTCCCTTCACGATGGGTCCGCGTGCCGAGGCCAAGCTGGCTGCACGTCAAGACAAAGTCCCCAACTGGTACCTGGATGTATCTCTGTTGAACCAGTACTGGGGGAGCGACCGCGTGTACCACCACACCGCCCCCGTCAACATGAACTTCGGCATGCGTGAAGCGCTTCGTCTTCTGGCCGAAGAAGGACTGGACAACGCCTGGGCCCGTCACCGCCGCAATGCGCAAGCCCTCTGGACTGGCCTTGAGTCACTCGGTCTGGAAATGCATGTGCCTGAAGAGCTGCGATTGCCGACGCTCACCACGGTTCGCATTCCCGAGGATGTGGATGGCAAAGCTTTCTCTTCTCACCTTCTCAACAGCCACGGCATCGAAGTCGGTGGTGGACTCGGTGTGCTTGCCGGCAAGATCTGGCGGATCGGTCTGATGGGCTACAACTCCACTCCTGAAAATGTGGATCGTCTGCTCAATCTGTTCGAAACCGAACTGCCTCGGTTCCGCCAGAACGCTGCCGTCGCTGCCTGAACCAGCGCCCCAGCAAAGCGGATGCTTCAGGTTCCATCACGCCCCCAATCACCTGCATGTGATGGTGCGCACTGGGATGTTTGGAGAGGTCAATTGTGCTTCCCATGCCACCACGTTTGGGATCGTGCGCTCCATAGATCACCTGACCAATGCGTGCCTGTACCAGAGCTCCTGCGCACATCGGACAGGGTTCCAGCGTCACGATCAACGTGCATTGATTCAGTCGCCAGTCGCCAAGGATTAAGGATGCCTGGCGCAGAGCCACGAGTTCCGCATGCCCGAGTGGATCTGAAGCCCATTCGCGTCGATTGCTGCCGTGGCCGATGCATCGTCCTTGCGCATCCAGCACCACCGCACTGACAGGGATCTCTCCCGATTCACCAAGACGCTCTGCTCGCTTGAGCAGGCGCTGCATCCAGGCATGGATCTCGGTGTTCTCCAGTTCGACTGGTGTCAGTCGCACCTCCAACCCCATCGTGCAGAGGCGTCCAATGTGCCATCGCAGGTGAGAATGGCTGTTCCTTCCGCTTCCTCCTTGTTCGGATCCTCCAGGACTTCATCGGCGGCATCGACTGCGACGGAACTGTCCGCATTTGCCTCTTCAGAGGCCCTGGATCCGCAGTTGCAGCGGTTCCTGGAGGACGCCAGCGCTCGCCTGTGTGAGTGGCTCGGTTCAGCCTCCAAACGATCGCCGCTGCCAGCTCTGCGGCTGCTCCCCGAGGCGTTTCCAGAGCCTCAGGGTGTCGGGGCGGACCGTTTGCTGGATGATCTTCAGCAGTTGATGGATGGTGCTTACCAGCCCAACCATCCTGGCGCCCTCGCGCATCTCGACCCTCCTCCGAACACGGCATCGATCGCTGCCGAACTGATCTGTGCCGGACTCAACAACAACTTGCTGGCAGAGGAACTCTCACCAAGCCTCAGTCAACTGGAGCGTCAACTCTGCAGCTGGTTTGCTGCCCGTTTTGAATTGCCCGATGGCGCTGGTGGAGTCGCCGCGAGCGGAGGCTCCCTCAGCAATCTCACCGCCCTGGTGACGGCCCGTCATCGGATGGGGCTGGACCATGACCCCAATGCGGTGATCCTGATCAGTGATGACGCCCACGTGTCACTGGAGAAGGCGGCCAGAGTCATGGGGCTCAGGCCTGACGGCATACGGCGTGTTCCTGTGGATTCCCGGGGATGCATGCTGATTGCAGACCTGCAAGAGCACCTGCAGGAGCTGAAGCAGAACAACCGGCCTTGCATCGCAGTGGTGGCGACAGCGGGCACCACCGTGCGTGGAGCGATCGATCCGATTCCCGCTCTGGCTCAGTTCTGCAAGGACCAGGGCCTCTGGCTGCACGTGGATGGAGCGATTGGTGCTGTTTTTGCACTGTGTCCTGACACCGCGAACCTGATGGCTGGGCTTGGCCAGGCCGATTCCATCACGGTGAACCCTCAGAAGCTGCTCGGAATCGCCAAGACCTCGTCGCTCCTGCTGGTGCGAGAGCAGTCAGCTCTTCAGGAGACATTCCACACCGGCCTCCCCTACATGGAGCCCGCCTTCGCCGTTGCCCATGGCGGTGAACTGGGTCTGCAGGGCAGTCGCCCTGCAGAGATCCTCAAGCTCTGGCTTGGGTTGCGTCAACTGGGTGAGCAGGGGATCAATGCAGTGCTGGAGAAGGCTCTGTTGAGACGTCAGCGCCTGGAACAGGGTCTTGACTCCTCTGTCTTGGAGGTCACATCAGGTCCCCTGCATTTGCTGGCCTGTGCTCCGCTTGGAGCTGATCCAGCGCGTTGCGATCACTGGACCGCGGCTGTGCGACAACGGCTGCTGGATCGGCAGATCATGGTGTCCAGGCCCGTTTATCAAGGGCGGCATCGCATCAAAGTCGTGCTCGGTAACCCCCACACCTCCAATGCTCTGATCGACCAACTGGCGGCCGATCTGAACGATTGCTCACGGGAGATGGTGTGATGCCAGCAGCTCAGAACAAGCGAGGACGCTGGGTTGCCATCGTGACCGGAGCCATGTCAGTGCTGATTGGTGTGTTGTATCTCGGACTGATCACGGTTCTCGATAGCCGCGGTCCGATGCGTCCTCCGCCGCCCGAGGCCCTGGCCGGGGCGGAAGTCGTTTCTTTGCCTCCTGCTGGAGGGGCTCCACAACCCGCCGCAGTGCCGCCTGCAGAAAGTCCTGCAGGGAGCGATCCCGCTGGTTGAGCTCGTAGTGGTGCTGAACCACGTCCTGAACTCCGCCATCGCCCCAGTCCTGATCCTGTTGGAAATAGGTCATGAAACTGGCACCCGCGATTCTGGTGAGCCATCCGGCTGCCACACCCTGCACCGCCCGACCGAGTAACAGGGTCGGCAGGTTCACACTCAGTGCGGTGCCGATCAGAGCCACTCCGCCTTTGACCACACCCAGCCCCGCAAGGGTCCGACCCACCGAGACGGCCAGCTCCTGAGCCCTGCTCCGCGTCAGTTGGATGCCATACACCGCTCCCACTTCCATCACCATCTGGGCATTCACAGCAGCGGTGCCCAGTAAATCCACTCCAGGCAGTGGCGTGGCGGCGACGACACCCGCACTGATCCACGTGTAGCGATCAATGATTCTCTGGGCTTCATCGGTGCGCTGTCGGTCGAGAAGATCCCGACCGGCCGAGCCCAGATCTCTGCATTGCAAGAGGATGTTGTCTGCCAGCAGTTCCTCGCCATCGGCATGCAGCACTGCGGCTAACCGTCTCACCAGCAGCCCGATCTCGGCTGGTGGCTGAACGGGCCGTTGGCCAGGGCGAGGCAGAGACTGGGGGCGTGCACTGGCAGGAATGACATCGTTCGGTTGCAGCCATTCCGTGCAGCGTTGCCGCAACAGCTGGAGCAACCGGCGTTCCTCCTCCTCACCTCTGAGATCACATTTATTGAGCACCAGCACGAGACGCTTGCCCAGTCCTGACAGGCTCTGAACCACATTGAGTTCGCTCTTGCGCAGATCGCCATCCACCACAACGATCATCAGATCGGCTCTGCTGGCTTGGCGACGTGCTTCTTGCTCGCGTCCCCTCCCTTCCTGACCTGCTTCAAGGATTCCCGGCGTGTCCACCAGAAGCACCCCACGCTCGAGACCTTTGAGCCGAAGCCGGTAGCTGCGACTTTCACTGGTGGAGCCCATGGCGGCACCGACATCACCGACGATCTCTTTGAGCAGGGCACGGATCAGAGACGTTTTGCCACTGGAGCCGGTACCGAAGACCACAAGCACGAGATCACCGCGTTCCAGTTCCCTGGCGACCCGTTGCCGTTCCTGCAGGAGAGACTCACGTGCAACATCGTTCTGAAGTCGTTCCAGCAGACGATCCACGCTTGACAGGCTCTGTTCTGCTGCATCTCGACTGCTCGTCGGTGCCGGTCTGTTCTGAGGCGTTGACGCGTCCCGACGTTGACGCTGTGTGCGCCACTGACGCAGCCATGGCAGGCCAACCTGAATGACGACCGCCACCAGCAGAACCGTTCCGATCAGCAGCACCGGGCCGACCAGCCAGGGAGGCAGCCAGTAACTCAGATCCCAGAGCAGGTTTCGGATTCCCTGCAGCACAAGGCCAATCACCATGAGGGCGATCAGACCGGCGGCTCCAAACAGAATCCAGCGTGTCGATCCCTTCATCCTTCGTTGAGCCCTCCTCGTCCCGCCGCGCGGATGATGTCAGCCCAGAGCGATGCCGCAAGGGCGCTGGAGCTTCTGGAGGGGCTGTTGTCGTCATTGCCGAGCCAGATGCCAAGCACCCAGCGCCGCGAGGGTTCATAGCCCACGAACAGCAGATCCCGGCCTTCATTGGTGGTTCCGGTTTTGCCTCCTTCCTGTCCCCCTAGCGATGCAGCAGTGCCGGTGCCACTGCGCACAACCGCGCGCAGCAAGGACTGCATCTGAGCCGCACTGTCGCTGCGGACAGCCTGGCGTCCAGTGTTCACCTGGCGCTGATCGTCGCCAGCAAGGCTTCCGCAGCCACGCAGATTGTCCTCGCGACATGTTTCCGCATCGAGCAGACGACGAATCGTGTTGGGGGGTCTCCATTCCCCCTTGTTGACAATGGCTGCATAGGCTCCAGTCAGCTCAATCAGTCGCACTTCGCTCTGGCCGAGTGCGAGTCCAGGAACTGGATCAAGCGGTGTGGTGATGCCCAGGGCTCTGGCTTGGCGAACCACCTGTTCAAGTCCCACCCGCTGTGCCAGTCGCAGAGCCGCAGTGTTGTTGCTGGATGCAAAGGCGTTGGTGAGGCTGAGGCGACCTTTGCAGCTGCTTTCAAAGCGTTGCCCTCTCCAGTTCAGAGGACTGCAGTCAATGGTTTCGCTGGGTTTGATTCCCCTTTCCAGGGCCGCCAGGTAAGTCATCAGCTTGAAGGTGCTGCCTGGCTGCCTCAGGGCCATGGAGGCTCGATTGAACTGACTGAAGCGATAGTCACGTCCGCCGGCGATCGCCAGGACTCCGCCTGTGCTGCTGTCGATCACCACGGCGGCCCCTTCACTCACGCCGAGTCCTCCGGCATTGCTGATTACATTGCGCAGTTGTCGTTCAACAACCGACTGCAGCACGGGGTCAAGGTGGGTTTCGATCAGGAAATTCCCTTCAGCGGCAACCTCCGGACCCACAAGTGCCGTCAGGTCCCTGCGCACCTGATCGGTGTAAAAGGGTGCTGATCGGGTCAGAGTAGTCCTGCTGCAGGCCTGGGGTGCGAGCTGGATGGGTTGACGTCGTGCCAGACGAGCGGCGTCGAGTGAAAGTCGACCGGAATCCGCCATCTTGTTGAGCACGCGGTTGCGAGCTTCAAGGGCTCGCTGGGGGTGACGGCAGGGATCGTGACCATTGGGTGATGGCAATAGTCCCACCAGCAGAGCGGCTTGTTCAACGCTCAGATCAGACGCTGATTGATCAAAAAAGGTTTGAGCGCTGTCTTCGAATCCCCAGCCCACCCCGAGGTAGACCCTGTTGAGGTAGCTCAGCAGCAGCTCGCCTTTGCTGAAACGGCTTTCCAGCTGCAGCGCCACGAGCAGTTCGCGCCATTTACGGCCCAGTGTGTCGCCCTCTCCGACCAGGTTGGGGTAGAGGCTCCGAGCTAATTGCTGGGTGAGGCTGCTGCCACCTTCGAGAACTCGTCCGCCGGCCAGGTTGGCGGCGAAGGCACGCAAGCTTCCGATCGGATCAACCCCTGGATGCCACCAGAAGCGGTTGTCCTCACTGCTGAGCAAGGCATCGACCAACAACGGAGAAAATGCGTCGAGGCTGTTCAGTTCACGGTGTCGATTGGAATCCACCGACTTGAGCGGTTTGTTGTTGCCGTCGTAGATGGCCAGTGGTCCGCGAACGCTGGCCAGTCGTCCACGCACCGGCACGTTGATTGTGGCCAGAGCGAGGAGCAGTCCTGCCCCGCCCAGGCAGCCCAGGATGCAGATCCCCAATGACTTCCGAATGCGCTGATGCAATCGTTGGCTCGGGTTCTCAAAACCAATCCAGGGGGTATCGGTGTCTTGGGTCGGGGAAAACCTGATGCAATCGCCGTTCTGGAGCACCAGCTGTTGCACACGTCGCCCTTGCCACCACACTCCGTTGGTTGACCCTTGATCTTTGAGAATCCAGTGTCGGCCTTGCTTCTGTAGCAGCGCATGTAGGCGACTGACTGCCGCATGGTCGATGCGGATCTCCACGTCTGGATCGCGTCCAATCCGATAGCCCTCGCCGTGCAGAGGCAGGGTGCGCTCAGAACGATCCTGCTGATGAATCGTCAGCAGGGCTAACCCACTTGGTTCAGCCGTCGCTCTGCTCATGTCTGTTGCTAAGTGCGTCGATGGCAAAGCAGAGGACTGCCAGGTTGATGGCGATATCCGCCCAGTTGAAAATCGGAAACTGGATCGGCACCAGTTCGAGAAAATCGGTCACATGGCCAAGACGCCAGCGGTCGATGCCATTGCCAATCGTGCCTCCGAGCAGAAAGCCGAGGGCCAGCCCCATCCAGAGACCTCGTCTGGCCTCCCGCCAGATCCAGATGCTCACGCCGATGGCGACCACCAGGCTGAGAATCCCCAGGATCAGGGAGGAATCTCGGAACAGACTGAAGGCAGCACCGGTGTTGCGCACCAGATTCAGTTGCAGCAATCCGGGAATGAAGGGCCTCGTCTCCCCTGGGAGCAGGGTTCCTCGGGCCCAGTGCTTGCTGAGCTGATCCAGCACCACCATGAGCACACTGAGCGCAACGACGCTGCCGCGTCGCATGCTTTGAGCTGGTCGGCTGTTCATGGCATGGTTCCGGCTCATTCCACCCAGAGCACACGACGGGTCACGCGTGCGATCAGCCCAGCGGCGCAACACAGGGCGAGCTGGGCTGCCAGGGGCCCGAGGCTGTACCCGAACACAAGCTCGATCAGGGGTTCATTCCAGCGATTCAGTGCAGCTCCCAGAACAAGATTGAGCAGACCGCAGACCTGGATGGTCAGCAGGCCGGCCATGGCTGCCAGAGTCAGTCTGGCGATGTCATTCATGCCGTTCTGCTGGGCCAGCCGACCGGTCAACCAGGCGGCAGGGACGAATCCAGCCAGATATCCGAATCCAGGATTCAGTACGTAAGCGAAACCACCACCTCCATGGAATACAGGCAGGTCCACCAAGCCGATGGTCAGATAAGCCACTGAAGCGATCACGCCCGCTCGTGGACCCGCGACAAGGGCACAGACGAGTAGTGCCGGAACCTGCCAGGTGCTGGGTAGACCCAGCAGTGCCGGGGGTAATTCAGGCAGCGGCAGAAGCAGGGCAGTCGGAATCAGGCTTCCAACCAGGATCAGAAGCAATCCGGCAAGAGCGCCGCTCCAGGTGGCCAGTGCCCGCACGGGCAATCGTCAGCTCGCACCATCCTGCTGTAAGAGAGATGCATTGCCCAGCAGAGATGTCCGTTTCCATTGGTGACCAGGTGCGACTGGTTCGCCCTCAGACCTTTTTGAAGACAGCTGATCCAATGCCGATGCTCAGACCTCCTGATCTTGTGGCCCACAACGAGATCGGCAGGGTCATGGCACTGCAGCCGGCGGAAACTGCGGCGGTGCGCTTTGCCAGGGGCACGTTTCTGCTGTCGATCGAGCAACTCACGCTTGTGAGCGAAGACTTGAACACGGTCTCGGATCAGGATGCCCCATCGGACTCAGCAGGCTTATCGGACTCCGATGCTTCATCAGAGACGCATGCATCTGCTGATTCAGCCGACTGATCCGGCTGACTGATCAAGGCGCGTTGCCTTCAGCAAAAGCGCTGAGGGTCCATTGTTTCTCCAGAGATGCCAGGGTTTCCGCGGGGCCGCACAAGCTGAGTTGCGGACTCTGCAAATGGCGTCCTGCTGCGTCACGCAGATCACTGGCCCGCAGCTGATCCAGTTGGTTGAGGCAGCTCTGGTCATGGTCATCAGGGAGATTCAGACCACGCAGTTGCGCTCTCCGCTCCGCCCTCTGGCCAGTGGTCTGGGAGCCGTGAGCCAGCTGCCCCTTGAATTTGGCCTTGGCGAGCTTGAGATCGACCTCAGAGATGCTCGTCTCCATCAGCTCAATCCAACTTTTAAGCAAGAGTTCGAGCGATAGTTCCGCCCTGTCGACTCCGGTTGAGGCATGCATCACGAAGGGTGCCGCTCCAGCGCGTGCCGGGTGATGGACACCCACGTCGTAAGCGACGCCATGCTCCTCCCGAAGCCGTCGGAACAACAGGCTGGACATGCCTGAGCCCAGGTGGGCCTGGAGCAGCCTCAGTGCCAGGTCGTCAGGGTGACCGTGGGGCAGAGCGGCTTGCCCAAGCATCAGCACCACCTGTTCGGTGGCGAGGGACTGAAGCCCTAGCGAAGCTCTTTCGCCACGGTCCGATTCCAATGATGCTCGGATCGCTGATCCGGCTTCTGAGGAGCTGGATTCGGTCTTGCATGTGCCGAGCCAGTCCACCAGTTGCGCTTGGGCCTGATCAGGAATCGTTCCGGACAGAGCCAGCACCGAGCCTCGGCTTTCGAGATCTGAGGCAAGGCTGGTCAATTGCGCTTTCTGAAGCTGTTCGAGGTCGATCCCGATTCCGAGTGGATCGTGCCCGTAGGGACCCTTGCCATAGGCCAGCTGTCTCCAGCCATCAAAGGCGCGATGGAAGGGATCCTCTCTCTGTCGTTGAAGGGCCTGCAGGCTCAGATCTCGCTCCAGTTCGATCTGACTTTCGTCCAGATGCGGCTGGCGCAGCATCCAGCCCAGTGCAGGCAACAAACGATCGGCATCAATGTCGCGGCACTTGAGACTGATCAGAATTCCGTCTTCATGGGTGTCACAACGAAGACCGGCGCCACAGCCTTCAACGAGATCCGCCAGTTGCAGATGATCGACAGGACCGCATCCCCGGCTGAGCACTGAGCCCAAAAGCTGATGCCCGCCCCTCTGCCCGAGCGGATCAGCACTGCTTCCCCGCCGGATCCAGAGCTTGGCGGAGAGCACACCGGTCGTGGTCACCGGATCGAGAACGAGATCACAGCTGGAGCTCAAGCGTTGTCCTCCGATCGGGCAATCAGGGTGAAGCTGTGTTGGGGTTGCAGGAGGGGCATGACCCGTTCCCGCAACGTTGAAGCATTCCAGTGCATCAGGTCCTGAAGTGGAGCCAGAAGGTCTCGGTGTCGTCCCCAGAGTGTCTGTGAACCGGCACTGGCGGCCACAGCTCCAGGCGCTTCGAGACTGAAGCGATGACCGTTGCCGACCAGTTGCAGCGCGCGATGAAATTCCTCATCCGTGATGGCCGTGGTCAAGCTGCTGTTCAGCTGTTGGTGGATTTCCATCTCCACGCCTTCGATCTGTTCGGCGGGGCAACATGCCTCAAGCATGACCAGGCTTCCCTGTTCCAGCGTGGTGACATCCATGTCGATGGATTCAACAATCTGAAGCTCTTCGCGCAGCTTCTGCACCAACCGGCTGCGCCGACCCTCGGCAAGGATGGTGGTGGCCAGATCCGCACCGGCGATTGCCAGCTGGTCGTCTGCAGAGGCAACGGGCCAGACCATCATCAATCGTGCTGCTTCCAGTCGAGGGAACGTTCGGCATTGCCGTCCGCTGTGAAAGCTCAGTGAAGATTGGGTCCTTGTGTTCTGATCGGAGTCCATCAATGTGTCCAGCGCCGCAAGCGGGCTGCTGAGCACGTGACTGATCAGACCCTCCTCGAGGGCTCCAGCTACCGAGAGGCAGCAGTTGGCTCCTTGGTAGCGGCGATGGTGGTAACTCCTCATCCCACCAGGGCTCATCTCTCGCAGGCTGTTCTCCCAACCGAGAATGGGTCTGCCATAGGAGTGGGGAGCACAGCAGAGTTCCAGCAGGGTCTGCAGCACTTGGTCATCAGGCTGATCTCGGTACTGGGCGATCTCCTCGAGCACCACCTCGCGCTCCATTGAGAAGCTGTCCTGCTCGAGAGCCGGATCGAGAACGAGATCCAGAAGCAAATCGAGTGCTTCCTTCGATTCCGCACTGGGCACAAGCACGTGGTAGTGCACGTCATCAAATCCAGTGGCTGCGTTGCTGCTGCCACCCAGCGCTTCAATTCTCCGGTCAAATTCACCTGGACCCAGCCTTCGGCTGCCCTTGAACACCATGTGTTCGAGGAAGTGAGCCATGCCCTCCTCACCGCTTCTCTCCCAGGCGCTTCCGCCTCGACACCAGAAATCGAGGCAGGTGAGTGCCGCATCGGGGATGGCGGCAGTCACAAGGTTGCTGCCGTTGTGAAGAGTGCGGTGTTCGAGCACCGGACCGGATGGGATCGCAGTCAGGGTCCCGTGGCAAAGTCCCATTCTGTGCACTTACGGATCGGATTGATGCCAGCGTCCCCGAGCGGTCAGGAGATGCACCCGCTGGTGATGGCTCTGGCTGCTCGCATTCGTCAGTGCAGGGACGGCTTTCCGGAGCTCAATCCACTCATGTTGTCGACTGACCTCGAGGAGATCATCGGCACGCTGGATGGCGAGGCTCTGTTCATCACCAATGAGGTGCATTCCTGTCGTGGACTGCGCAAACTGCACCTGGAAATCGCACGACTTGGACTCGGGCTGCAGATCCTTCATTGCGTCTTTTTCCCCGATCCTCGCTTTGATCTGCCGGTGTTCGGCGCCGACATCGTTGCCAGCCCCGCCGGAATCTCCGCGGCCATCATCGATCTTTCCCCGGTTGGTGATCAGCTTCCCGAACGCATTGAGCGTGGCCTTGAAGCCGCTGTGATCCCTGCCTTTGAACAGGTGCGCGAACTTCCCACTTGGGCCACCATCTTCTCGCCGTTTGTGAGATTCATTCGCCCGGTGAATCAACAGGAAGAAGATTGGTTCGTGGAACTGGTTGACGATTACCTCCAGGTTCTGGGCGATGCCGTGCAGGTTGCAGAGCCCGATGACCCAAGTGCTCCTTCTACTCTGGCTCGATATCACGGACAGGTGTCCTATTGCCGGCAACAGAAACGCAACGACAAAACGCGGCGGGTTCTGGAGAAAGCCTTCGGGACGGTCTGGGCGAATCGGTACATCGAGGAGCTGCTGTTCGACGAGCCACCGAGTCCCTGAGTGGATCAAGTCGGATCTGGCTCGGCGTCGGTGCCCTGGCAATACTTGCTGTTGCTGGTGGAGTGTTGATGCTGCGTCGACCGCAGCCACCCACCCCTGCTGCTGCTTCGGAGCAGGTCGCAAGCCGACAGCCCGAATCGGTCGCAGCCCTCGGAAGCCTCAGACCTGCTGGTGAGGTCCGTCGTCTGGCGGCACCGGTGAGTGGTTTCGGTGGCTCACCGAGGGTGTCTTCACTGTTGGTGAATGAAGGCGATCCGGTGCGCAAGGGGCAAGTTCTTGCTGTGTTCGACAACCGGCCGAAGATTGAAGCGGATCTCGCCGCAACCGACGCCAAGATCCTCACCGCTGAGACGGAGATACCGCTGAAGCGAAGAGAGGTTGCCCGTTACGCACAGGGCGCCGGTCAGGGTGCGGTGGAAGTTGTTGTATTGGAGGAAAAACAGAACCAACTCACCCTGCTTGAGCGCAAAAAGGCTGAACTGATCGCCGAGCGCGGAAAACTAGAAGCTGATTTGAACGACAGCGAACTTCGTTCTCCAATCGATGGAACGGTTCTCAAGCTGCGTGCCCGGGTGGGTGAGCGACCTAGCGCCGACGGTGTCTTGGACGTTGGAGCGAGTCAGTCGATGGAGGCTCTGATCGAGGTTTACGAGTCAGATATCAACCGCATCAAGCTTGGCGAAGCGGTCACGTTGATCAGTGAGAACGGCGGTTTCGAAGGGGGTCTCCAGGGAACGGTTGCACGCATCAGTCCTCAGGTGCGACAACGACAGGTGTTGTCCACGGATCCGACCGGTGATGCGGACGCCAGGATCGTTGAAGTGTTGGTCCGCTTGGATTCAGGATCCACCCAGCGTGTTTCAAGACTCTCGGGCTTGAAGGTGATCGCCCGATTCGGATCCTCATGATCGGTCGCTTCCTGAGCGGGCGAGGGATTCCACTGGCTTCACTGATGCTGGTCAGGCAGCCGGTTCGTCTGGCTGTTGCACTGGCCGGCATCAGTTTCGCGGGAATCCTGATGTTCATGCAGCTGGGATTCCGCGACGGCCTCTTTGATGCCAGCGTCACGGTGCATCGCCTCTTCGACGCTGACATTGTTCTGATCAGTCCACGCTCGACCAGTTCCGTGAGCATGGCTGGCTTTCCCCGGCGTCGTTTGGTGCAGACCATGGCCCTGCCTGAGGTGGAAGGCATCACGCCAGTGCACTGGAATCTTCTGCTCTGGCGCAATCCCAAGACACGCGGCACCCGATCGATCCTTGCCCTTGGTTTTGAGCCGGGTGATCCCCTGTTTGTGGACCCAACCCTGGCGCCCAAAGCTCAGGTGCTGACTCAGAAAGGTCGGGTTCTGTTCGATGAGAAGTCGCGTCCTGAGTTTGGGCCGGTGGCCGAATGGTTCCGAGATGGTCGAACCGTTGAAAGTGAGATCTCAGGGAAAAGAGTGCGGGTGGCCGGTTTGATTGAGCTCGGCAGCTCCTTCGGTGCTGATGGCAATTTGCTCACCAGCAGCGAAACGTTTCTCGAGCTCCTGCCCAACACGCCCCCAGGAAGCATCGAAGTTGGACTGGTTCGGTTGCAGCAGGGCACGGACGCCGAAGCGGTGGTGCAGAAACTCAACGCTCTGCTCCCTGAGGACGTCACGGTTCTCACCAAGCAGGGTTTTATTGATTTCGAGCAGAACTACTGGCGCACAAGCACATCGATTGGCTTCATTTTCACCTTGGGTGCTGCCATGGGATTTGTTGTCGGCTGCGTGATCGTTTATCAGGTGCTGTATTCCGATGTCAGTGACCATCTGCCTGAGTACGCCACGTTGATGGCCATGGGCTACAAGCTCAGAACCCTGCTGGGTGTGGTTGTGCGCGAGGGGCTTCTGCTTGCGCTCTTTGGATATTTGCCGGCTTATGCCGCCGGGCAAGGTCTCTATCTGCTGGTGAGAAGTGCCACCGCACTCCCTGTGGCGATGGATTTCAGTCGAGCCATCACGGTGTTCAGCATGATCCTGGTCATGTGCATGGCTTCGGCAGGTTTGGCCATGCGCCGTCTGGTGGATGCCGATCCGGCGGAGATCTTCTGAGACCATGACGGTTCTTTCTCATCCAGCTCAACACCAAGGTGCTGATGTCGTCAGCACGGTGAAGATTGAAAATCTCAGCCACTGGTACGGACGTGGGTCTATGCGCCGGCAGGTTCTTCAGTCGGTTGATCTTCAGATCGCAGCCGGCGAAGTGGTGCTGCTGACCGGTCCATCAGGCTGTGGCAAGACCACTCTGCTCACCTTGATCGGCGCGCTTCGACAAGTCCAGCAGGGGGATGTTCGCGTGTTTGGACAGCAGCTCCAGGGTGCCGGCCGGGGCCAACGACAGTTGCTTCGCCGCCGGATCGGCATGATTTTCCAGGGCCATAACCTTCTGCGTTGCCTCACGGCCGAGCAGAACGTGCAGATGGGAGCTGATCTCCTTGAGGGCTTCAGTTATCGCGGTCGCCGTGATCAGGCCAGAGAGTGGCTCAGGGCCGTAGGGCTCGAGGATCACCTCAGCAAGCTTCCTCAGGACCTCTCGGGTGGTCAGAAACAGCGCGTGGCCATTGCTCGTGCACTGGCTGCAAGGCCCCAGTTGCTGCTTGCCGATGAACCGACGGCAGCGTTGGACAGCGGGACCGGTCGTGAGGTTGTGGAATTACTCAAGCTCCTGGCTCGCGAGCAAGCCTGTTCGGTGTTGATGGTCACCCACGACCCGCGCATTCTTGATGTTGCTGACAGGCTGGTGAAAATGGAGGATGGCCGTTTGCTTCAGCCCATTGAGTAAGTTGGGGTGAACTTCAAGAAGCTCCGGACTCCCGAATGGCCAAGCGCAGAAACCTCAAGAAAGAAAAGCAGGAGCGCAATCGCGCCTACGCGCGCAAATTCAAGAAGCGCAAGATGCGCAATGACGGCCGTGGTGAAGGTGCCGGCAACGGTGTGACAGGCACTGCCAACAATGGTGGCGCTGCAGACTGATCTGTTTGCAAACAGCTTGTTCAAAGGGGGCTGAAGGCCCCCTTTTTTCTTGCCTTTAGGCTGACTCACGACGGCTCATCGTGCGTGCGGATGTTCATCAGCGTCGTGATTCCCACCTACAACAGACGCGACATCCTCGAGAAGTGTCTGCGTTCTCTGGATTGTCAGAGCGCTTGTTCAGAAATTGATGAGTATGAGGTTGTCGTGGTGGATGACGGATCCACCGATGGCACGCCTGACTGGCTCAGATCATCGGCAGGGGCGTTCTCCAGGGTCCGTTTGATTGAGCAGAGCCATGGGGGACCTGCCGAGGGACGCAACCGTGGCGTTGCTCATGCCCGGGGCGATGTGATCGTCTTCATCGACAGTGATCTGGTCGTCACGCCGACATTCCTGGCCAGTCATGCGCAGGCTCTTGCGAGGCAATGGCAGCGTTCCGGAAACCGTCTCTGCTTCACCTACGGCGCAGTGATCAACACCGCTGATTTCGACAATCCAACAGGAGAGCGTCACAAGCTGCGTGATCTGTCCTGGGCTTATTTCGCAACTGGAAATGTCGCCATCGATCGACAAGTGCTGGAACAGTCTGGCCTGTTTGATACGGGATTCAGGTTGTACGGCTGGGAGGACCTCGAACTGGGTGAACGTCTCCGCCAGATGGGAGTGCAGCTGGTTCGCTGTCCTGAAGCCGTTGGTTATCACTGGCATCCCGCTTTTCGCCTTGCTCAGATCCCCGATCTCATCAGGGTCGAACGGGAACGCGCCCGCATGGGGCTTGTGTTTTATCGAAAGCATCCCAGTCGCAGGGTGCGAATGATCATCCAGTTCACCTGGATGCATCGTCTGCTCTGGGGTCTGCTGACGTTGGGGGGCTTGCTCAATGAACGCAGCTTGCGACCAGTGCTGGCCTGGTTGATTCGCCTGGGTCAACCGTCCCTGGCACTTGAGCTGCTGAGACTTCCGCTCAACCGCATCGGTGTGGAGGCTTTGTTTCGAGAAGCGCGTCAGGCCGGGCTGTCCTGAGCCGGTACTTTGTTAAATTCGGTGGGTCCTTTCAAACCGCACACCTGTCTGTTTCGGGTGCTGGATGTGATCTGAACCCCGGTTCACCACACCATCCCTGACAGGTGGAGGCGAACCCGAAACCTCAACACAACCATGGCTGTCGTCACTCTCGCCGAGATGATGGAAGCTGGTGCCCATTTTGGTCACCAGACCCGTCGCTGGAACCCAAAGATGTCGCGTTACATCTATTGCGCGCGCAACGGAGTTCACATTATTGATCTTGTGCAGACCGCTGTCTGCATGAACAACGCCTACAAATGGACGCGCACCGCGGCCAGAAGCGGCAAGCGTTTTCTGTTCGTTGGCACCAAGAAACAAGCGTCCGAGGTGATCGCTCATGAAGCGGCACGTTGTGGAGCGTCCTATGTGAACCAGCGTTGGCTGGGTGGAATGCTCACCAACTGGACCACGATGAAGGCCCGGATTGATCGCCTGAAGGATCTGGAGCGGATGGAGTCCAGCGGTGCGATCGCCATGCGCCCCAAGAAGGAAGCCGCTGTGCTCCGCCGGGAGCTTGATCGTCTTCAGAAGTACCTCGGTGGTCTGAAGAACATGCGTCGTCTGCCCGATGTGGTGGTCCTGGTGGATCAGCGTCGCGAGACCAACGCTGTTCTCGAGGCCCGCAAGCTCGATATTCCCCTGGTGTCGATGCTTGACACCAACTGCGACCCCGATCTCTGCGAGGTGCCGATTCCTTGCAATGACGATGCTGTGCGTTCCGTGCAGCTGGTGCTGAGTCGCCTCGCTGATGCCATCAACGAAGGCCGTCATGGTTCCAACGAGCAGCGTGGCGCCGACAACCAAGGTTGAGTCGCCTTAGCCGCTAAGTTCACGCCGCCCTCCCGCCAGAGCGGGAAGGCGGATCTTTTTGTCCCAACGTCCTCCACCAACACATCCGATGGCTGCTGCCGTATCCGCCAAGCTCGTTAAGGAACTCCGCGACAAGACCGGCGCTGGAATGATGGATTGCAAGAAAGCTCTTGCAGCAACTGATGGTGATGCCGACAAAGCCGTTGAGTGGCTTCGTCAGAAAGGTATCGCCAGCGCCGAAAAGAAATCTGGTCGCACTGCCGCTGAGGGTGCCATCGGCAGCTACATCCACACGGGAGCTCGCGTTGGTGTCCTGATCGAAATCAACTGCGAAACCGATTTCGTTGCGCGTGGCGACATGTTCCAGGAATTGCTCCGCGACGTGTCCATGCAGGTGGCTGCCTGTCCTGGTGTGGAGTACGTCACCACCGATGAGATTCCTTCAGAGATCCGCGAGCGTGAGAAAGCGATCGAAATGGGTCGTGATGACCTTGAAGGCAAGCCCGAGCAGATGAAGGAGAAGATTGTTGAGGGTCGCATCAACAAGCGCCTCAAGGAACTGGCTCTGATGGAACAGCCCTTCATCAAGGACAGCTCCTTGACCGTGGCGGAGCTCGTCAAACAGACAGCAGGCAAGATCGGCGAAAACGTCAAGGTGCGTCGATTCACCCGCTACACCCTTGGAGAGGGCATTGAGATTGAAGAGTCCGACTTCGCTGCAGAAGTCGCCTCCATGTCGAAAGGCTGATCTTGACGGGATTGCCTGGGAGTCGTCACGCGCACGATCCAGGCGTGCAGCTTGCACGTCTGGAAGATCGCTGTAACTCTCTGGCACCTCATCTCTACAGAGAGCAGGCTCAGTATCTGGAACAGGTGCGTCGGATCTTGCCCACCGCAGTCAAAGCGGCGATCCGCCACCTGCTCTGCTCTCTTTCGCCTCTGCAACGCGCATCGCTCTCAGACCGCCAGACGGTGTTGCAGCAACGCATTGATGCACTCGTTCAGCGTGCTTCATCGATGATCACGATCGAGCAGTTGCTTGTTCTGGCCTTGCGCCTTCAGGACGAAGATCGGCGGTCCCGCATTCAGCAGTTTCAAAATCTTGCGGATCGAGCCACCAGCAGCGTCGAGCCACAGAACCAAGATGCACCGTCCCAGGGAATTGAGCTGGGCCTGGATCTGCCTCTGGAACGTCCCGATCTGCTGGAAGGTCTGCTACCGAACGATCCGCCTTCCTCAGCGGATGATTCGCTGGATCGTCCTGAAGCGATCGATCCTCAGTCACTGACATCACCTGATCCAGGGGCCGAGCTGTCCGAACTGGAGATTCTGCGGTCGCTGTTTGTCATGGCCGGTGAATCATTGGATCAGGGTGAGTCCTCCCAGGAGTTTCAGAGCGGTCTCGAAGCCGACGATTCCCTTCTTCCCCCGGCGGCCCAATCCAGCGATCAGCTGATGCCATCGACAGCAAGCGGTCTGTTGAGTTGGATGGATTCAGTGGATTCCGCCTTGATTCGCAGACTCCGCAACGTGTCCCACGCTGTGAATGTTGAGCTGATGCGAGCAGGGGTCACGCGCAGCTTGCTTCCCATTCAGCTTTTGGATGCCGTTAACACTGGTCAGCTGCCATCACAGTCAGCACCCTCCAATGTGCTGAGGCTGACGCTGCCTCTTTCAATGGTCAACGACGACCAGGCGATGGACACGGCCTGCGTCTTGATGCGCCCGTCCGAGCTTGAGTTCGATGACCATGTTCTGAGACGCAGTCGCAGTCGTCTTCGTTTGCAACGTCGTGATCTAGGCAGTTTGCTGCTGAAGGAGCGACACTGGCAGCGTCGCGCCAGTGTCCGAGAGGTCCAGAACGATTGGTGGCCCAACCAGCCGGAGACTCCTCAACTCAGTTGAACGCCGGCCTGGATTATCAGGCTCTTGAGCGGTTTCTGGTGTGGATCCGACCTCTGCAGCAGGCGTTGTCATTGGAGGTAGACCGCGGTTTCAGCAATCTTCAGGGCCGCAACGAACGCTTTGACAGCTTCATGCAGCGCGAGCTGGGAACGCCTCCGCAGATCCCTTTGCCAGGCGATGTTCCGCCTCGTCTTCAGGCTTTGGCGAAGGACTTCGCCGACTACGCATCCCTTGATGATGCAGCCCGCCGCCGACAGGTCACCGTGGTTAGGCAATGGCTGCATGCTCTGCGCCAGCGGCTGGAGCCATCAGCACCCATGGCTCCACCGCGCCTGAAGGTTGCGCAACGATCTTCGTCGTCTGCTGCATCCACGCCTGCCGCACCTGGTCTCGACAGTCCACTCGCTCAGGTGAAAGGCATCGGGCCGAAACTCGCAGAGCGACTGGCCAGTCTGGGGCTATTGCTGGTCCGTGATCTGATCCTCCATTACCCCAGGGATTACGTCGACTATTCGGCGCTGCGACGCATTGATGCCCTTGTGCCGGGTGAAACAGCAACGATCGTGGCCACGGTGCGTCGCTGCCATGGCTTCACCAGTCCCCGCAATCCCAACCTGTCGATCATTGAGCTGCAGCTTCAGGATCCAACAGGGCGGATCAAGGTGACCCGGTTCCTGGCTGGAAAGCGGTTCAGCAATCCCTCCTATCTGCATGGTCAGACCCGTCAGTACCCCAATGGAGCCACGGTGGCCGTCAGTGGTCTGGTCAAAAGCGGGCCTTATGGAATCAGTTTTCAAGATCCACTGATCGAAGTGATGGAAAGTGCTCAGGCACCGCTTCGTTCCAGCCGCATCGGCCGGCTGCTGCCTGTGTATCCACTGACGGAGGGGCTGACCGCGGATCGCTTCCGTTCGCTGATCGAACGCGTTCTGCCTTCGGTGCGTCTGTGGCCAGAGCCCCTTCCCCGGGGCCGGCGTGATGCTCGGCAGCTGCTCAGTCGGGATCGGGCCTTGGTGGCGATTCATCGTCCTGAGTCATCTGATCAACTTCAGCAGGCCCGGCATCGCCTGGTCTTTGACGAGTTTCTGTTGCTGCAGCTCGGCTTGATGCAACGCCGCGCGGCGTTGAAGCAGCGCTCCGCTCCCTCCCTGAGCAGCAGTGCCTCGGATCGTGACGGGTTGCTGGGTCGGTTCCTCACCATGCTGCCGTTTGAATTCACTGCAGCGCAGCAGCGGGTGCTGGCGGAAATCGAGTCAGATCTGAACCGCCAGGAACCCATGGCTCGACTGGTTCAGGGAGATGTCGGCAGCGGCAAGACGGTCGTTGCCGTGGCTGCGCTGTTGAGGGCCATTCAGGCTGGATGGCAGGGGGCAATGATGGCCCCAACGGAGGTTCTTGCTGAGCAGCACTACCGCAGCCTCTGCGGCTGGATGCCGGCGCTGCATGTCACCGTTGAGCTGTTAACGGGGTCGACACCACAGAAGCAACGGCGCAGGATCCTCGCTGACGTTGCCTCTGGGGCGTGCAAAATTCTGGTTGGCACCCATGCCCTGCTGGAGGACCCGGTGGCCTTCTCCCGTCTTGGCCTCGTGGTGGTCGACGAACAGCACCGCTTCGGTGTGCGTCAGCGCAACCGTTTGCTCGGTAAGGGTCTGCAACCCCATTTGCTCACCATGACGGCTACGCCAATCCCTCGCACCTTGGCGCTCTCGCTGCATGGTGATCTGGATGTGAGTCAGATCGATGAACTGCCACCCGGCCGGACGCCGATTCGTACCGCCATGATCACCGGTTCGAATCGCGACGAGGCTTACGACTTGATCCGGGACGAGGTGGACAAGGGCCAGCGGGCCTATGTCGTTCTGCCTCTGGTGGAGGAGTCCGAAAAGATGGATCTGCGCTCAGCAGTGGATGTGCACCGACAGCTTGCCGATGAGGTGTTTCCTGATCTTCAGGTGGGTCTTCTGCACGGTCGTCTTGCAAGCGCCGACAAACAGGCTGTGATTAGAGCCTTCGCTTCTGGGGAGACCAAGGTTCTGGTTTCGACCACCGTGGTGGAGGTGGGCGTGGATGTGCCGGAGGCCAGTGTGATGGTGATCGACCATGCTGATCGTTTCGGTCTTGCGCAGTTGCATCAGCTGCGTGGTCGTGTCGGCCGAGGCGCAGCGGCCTCCCACTGCCTGCTGATCAACGACAGTCGCAACCCTCTAGCCCGCCAGCGTCTTGAGGTGCTGGTGCGTTCCACCGACGGTTTCGAGATCGCTGAAATGGATCTGCGCTTGCGTGGACCTGGCCAGGTCCTCGGCACCCGTCAATCCGGCCTTCCGGATCTAGCGCTCGCAAGCCTGGCTGATGATGGATCTGTGCTGGAGGAAGCGCGCGAAGAAGCTGCCGACATCCTGCGTGAAGATCCAGAGCTCAGAGACTATGCCGTGCTCAGGCGTCTTCTTGATGAGCAGCGCAGTCGTGTGACATCTGCGGCTCAGCTCAACTGAAGTCCATCGTCGCTGCTGTTGATCTCCCCATACGATGGCTGCCTTGCGTTCTGAGGTCGGATGCGTCGTCCCTGGAGCGATGTGGTGATCGACGACTGTGGTGAGCCGCTTGTTTCGCTCAAGCCACGTTTCCTGTGCCTTGAGCCCCATCCCTATGCCTGCGTCGGCGCACCGTATGGCGAAGATGCAGATCCCTATCGATTGCGTTCCGGCGTTCTCAAGCGGCTGATTGCCGCACAAACCCTTCTGTCGATGCGCAGTGACCCTGAGGTCGGCACGGTGCAGCTGGCGATTTTTGACGCGTGGAGACCCATCCGTGTGCAGGCCTTCATGGTGGAGCACGCCATTCAGGAGCAATGTCGCTCCCAGGGTTTTGATCCTTCAGACCCATTGATGGCTGCAGCTCTTGAACAGGTGCAAAGCGATGTGGCCAAGTTCTGGGCTCCTCCGAGTCCTGATCCCTGCACACCCCCTCCACACAGCACCGGTGGTGCAGTCGATCTCACTCTTGCGGACAGCTCTGGAGCTCTGCTCGAGATGGGTGGTGACATCGATGCCATCGGCGATCAGTCCATTCCTGATCACCACGCCAAGGAGGCTGAAGCGAATCCCTACGGTGAGGTGGCTCGCTGGCACGGTCGTCGTTGTCTGCTCAACGAAGTGATGACCAAGGCTGGTTTTGCCAGACATCCCAATGAATGGTGGCATTTCAGCCACGGAGATCAACTCTGGGCCTGGCAACAACAGACCCCCGGAGCGATCTACGCCTCCGTTTCCAGGAGTTGTTGAACCAACTCGTCTCCGAGCCTGTTGACGTGAGCTCCAAAACTGCGCCTGACCCCGCACTGTTTCCAGTTGATCAGCAAGGGCTCAAGAGTTGATTCCAGTTGATCAAGGGGCATCTTCTGCAGGAAGGGCCTGGCGAGCACCTGAAGATTCGGAGTCCCACCCAGCCAGAGCTGGTATTGATTCAGGCCACTGCCCACCAGAGCGAGTTCGGCCATGTAAGGCCGGGCGCAGCCATTGGGGCATCCGGTCATGCGCACTAACACCGATTGGTCGATGCCCAGTTTTTGCAGTAACGCATCCAGGCGATCGAGCACATCGGGGAGAATTCTCTCGGCCTCTGTGATCGCCAGCCCGCATGTCGGCAGAGCTGGGCAAGCAATCGCATGACGTGCCAGTGGGGCCGGTTCACCTGGAAGTTCAAATCCCAGTTCGGCGAGTTCCTGCTTGATCGATGTTTTCTGTGCAGCCCCGATGTTGCAGAGCAGTAGGTCCTGATTGGCCGTGAGGCGGACCTCCAGTTGATAGGTCTGCACAATCTTGCGCAACCCTTTTTTCACTGCACCTTCCAGTCGTCCGCACATCATCGGTAAGCCAACGAACCAGAGGCCTTTCTTCTGACGGTGCCAACCCAGATAGTCCTGAAGCTTGGCAACCGGTTCCTGGCGGATCCCCTTCAGATCACCTTTGAAGTAGTGCTTGCGCAGAGTTGATCTGAACCAGGTGATCCCCCGCTGATGCAGGAGATATTTCATTCGGGCGTGCTTGCGGACTTCCCGATCTCCATGGTCCCTCTGCAGAGCCATGATCGCCTGCAGCAGATCGAAGATGTCCTCTGCTTTCACGTAGCCGAGGACGTCGGCAGTTCTTGCAAACGTGTCTTCCTGGTTGTGGGTTCGGCCCATGCCGCCACCCACGTAGACATTGCAACCTTTCAGTGCTCCTGAGGCATCGACAAAAGCCACAAGACCGATGTCCTGCGTCAGCAGATCCACGGAGTTATCACCAGGCACGGTGACGGCGACCTTGAATTTGCGCGGCAGGTAGGTGTCGCCATAAAGGGGTTCCGCTCCGCTGCCCGAGAAGACGCCTCCCTTTTGCTGGCGGGTGCGAGCCTTGCTCACCGTTTTGGCTGGTTGAAAGCGATAGCTGTGGTCACCATCAATCCACATGTCCAGATAGGACCCCTCAGCTGCTTCAGGACTGAGCAGATCAGCGATTTGATCAGCGAGCGCACGTGCGGCGGGGTAAGCACCCTTCTCGTACGGCGCAGGGGGCGCCATCACGTTGCGGTTGATATCACCACAGGCGGCGAGAGTTGAGCCCAGGTTGGTGATGATCGTGCCGATCACGGTCTTCAAGTCACCTTTGGGCACCCCATGCATCTGAAAGGCCTGTCGGGTGGTGGCGCGAAGTGTGCCGTCGCCATAGCGGTCGGAGAGGTCATCCAGAGCTGCGAACAGGTCAGCTGGAACCCGACCACCTGGATTGCGCAGCCGCAGCATCATCTGCCAGCAACGCACCTTGTCGGTTTTGCGCAGTTCGCGATGGTTCTGTTGATAGCTGCCGTGGAATTTCAGCAGCTGAACCGCATCCTCACTGAAACGGATGTCGTCGTTTAGCAGTTCCGACTGGAGCGGTTCGCGCAGATGACCGCTGTAAAGCTTCCTTTTCTCAGCTTTTGACAGTGCTGTATCGATCGACTCTGTGCGCGCTGCAGGCCCATCCAGCACAGAAGACACGACGGCCTCCTGGGCATTGGATGTGGCTGTCAGTCCGTCGCTCACACGTGCACCGTTGTTGCATTTGAAACTAGCGAAGCGGCGTCTCATAAAGTCGCCACCTGCATTGGCACGTGGAGTGGCAAACACGTTTCTGCTCGAGATCGGCACCGAGGAACTACCGGCTGATTTCGTGCGCTCAGCGCTCCAGCAGTTGGAGCGGCGTGTTCGCACTGATCTGAAGGAGCTTCGGCTTGACCATGGACAGCTCTCCGTTACCGGCACACCCCGTCGTTTGCTAGTTCAGATCAGTGATCTCATCGATTCACAACCTGATCTTGAGGAGGATCGAAAGGGCCCTCCTGTGTCCCAGGCGCTGGTTGACGGCCAGCCTGGACCGGCTGCCATCGGTTTTGCCAAGCGTTGTGGCGTGGACCCTTCGCAGCTCGAAAGTCGAGAGACGCCCAAGGGCCCCTGTCTGTTTGCGAGCGTTTGCACACCTGGTCAAGAGAGCTCCGTTCTGTTGCAGGACTTCATCCCCCAGTGGATCGACTGCCTTCAGGGTCGTCGGTTCATGCGCTGGGGAAGTGGAGAGCAGCGGTTCAGTCGACCCGTGCGTTGGCTGGTCGCTCTGCTGGGTGAGACCTCGATCCCAGTGACGCTCAATGCCTCTGATCCCCTCGTGCGCAGTGGTCGTCACAGTCGTGGCCACCGTCTCCACGACTCACTCGCTGAGCTGAAGTCAGCGGATGAACTCCCCGCGCGTCTGGCTGAAGCCGGTGTGATGGTGGATCGCGATCAGCGTGCCGAAACCATTCGCAGTTGCATTGCTGCGGAGGCAGCGTCTTGCGGTGGTGAGGCGGATTGTCCTGAGAGTTTGTTTCAGGAGCTGGTGGATCTGGTGGAGGCCCCGCTTGTCCTCAAGGGTGAAATTGCCGATCAGTATCTGGATCTACCCCCAGAAGTGATTGTCACGGTGATGCAGTCGCATCAGCGCTATGTCCCGCTCAGACGACCGAACGCGACTGCCGATCCATTGCAGCTTGAGGCTCGCAATGTGTTGCGGTCTGATTTTCTGCTGGTTGGCAATGGACTGCCGGATGCCTCCAACACGATTGTCAGTGGTAATCAGCGAGTTCTGAGCGCTCGACTTGCCGATGCGGAGTTTTTCCTCAACGTTGACCGCCGTCAGCCCAGCGAGCAGCGCCGTCAGGAGCTCGATCGCGTCACCTTTGCCGAAGGTCTCGGCAGCCTGCTGGATCGCACCGAGCGGATTGGTTGGGTGATGGAGCAGCTGGTTCAGGCTCTGGCAACCAGCGACTCATTGGCAGACCATGGACGCCGTGCGGCCCATCTCTGCAAGAACGATCTTGTCTGCCAGATGGTGGGTGAATTCCCGGAACTTCAAGGCCTGATGGGCGGCAAATATCTGCTTGAAGAGGGTGAGCACCGCGATGTTGCCTTGGCAGTGGCTGAGCACTATCAACCCGCCGGATCTGGCGACGCACCTCCCTCAAGCGATGCCGGTGCCCTGTTGGCGCTGGCGGAGCGCCTGGAGCTTCTGCTCAGCATTTTCGCCAAAGGTCAGCGCCCGACGGGCTCGTCCGATCCTTATGCGCTTCGCCGTGCTGGCAACGGGATCGTTCAGATCCTCTGGGATCGTGGCTGGCGCCTACCGCTGCAGACTCTCTTGGGCAAAGCAGCACATCACTGGGCAGGGTTGTTCCCAGCGTTTCAGTTCGACGCGACTTCTCTTGCCAATGATCTGGGACAGCTGTTGCGCCAACGCATGGTGTCTCAGTTCGAGGACGATGGTTTTCCCCCCGATCTTGTGCAGGCCGTGAGCGGAGAGGGCGTCAGTAGCGCACGCCTGCTTCAGGATCCGATTGATGCGCGTGAACGGTTGTTGTTGCTCCAGGATCTGCGGGCTGATGGCCGGCTTCAAGCGGTTCAGGCTGTGGTTCAACGAGCATCCAAGCTCGCTGAGAAAGGAGATCTCGACAGCTCTCAACTGGTTCCGGATCGCGTGATCGAAGCATCGTTGTTCGGCTCCCCCAGTGAGTCTGATCTGCTGAAGCAGTTGGAGACCCTCAGTCCGCTTGCTGAGGCCTGTGATTACGCAGGTCTGGCATCAGAGCTCCAGGGTGCTGCCCGAGCTCTCGAAGCCTTCTTCGACGGCGAAAACAGTGTGATGGTGATGGCAGAGGACGAAGCAGTGCGACGCAACCGTCTAAACCTGCTGGGTGTACTGCGCAATCAGGCTTCCGTTTTGGCGTGTTTCGACAACATCCAGTCGTGAGCAACCGGTTGATCCCGTCAACGGCCGAGCTCAGCCGCTGATGGGCTCAGCTGCTGGTGACTTTTGAACGCTCCTCGCTATTTGAAGCTGGGTCTTCACTGGCCTTCGATTTGATCGCCTGGGCCGCTTCCTCGGCAAGGAAGTCACCGTCTGAGCGACCTACGGCTGAGGGAACAGATCCGTAGTTCGACGGTGCCAGTGCCTGACCACGCAACAGGCTTCCCACAGTTCGCAGGGTGAGTTTGACCTGCTGCCAGGGATTCATCATCACCACTCGTTTGTACAAGTAGCTGTCGAAGGTGAGCTTCTGTACATCGCGGTCATCGCACATCTCCACGAAGGCTTCGCGAGCAGCATCGTTCCGGTAGAAAATCTTTTGGAGAATGTCGAGCACCGCGTACGTGGCGCCGTACTTTCTGTCCCAGCGCTTCAGGTAGGTGGACTTGATCTGCTTCTCCGTGGGGATGCAGCTGCCGTTGGCTGAGATCTCAACGATGGCTTCAGCACACATCCGCCCACTCTTGGCAGCGAAGTAAATCCCTTCGCCGGAGCTCTTGGTGACATACCCAGCGGCGTCGCCCACGAGGGCCATCCGACCAACGACGCGTCTTGGACGGGGGTGTTCTGGGATGGGATGAGCTTCGACCTTGATCACCTCACCTTTGAACAGACGCTTGCGCGCACGTTCACGAATGCCTTTCTGCAGACCCTTGATCAACGACTGGTTCTGCTGCATCGTTCCTGTTCCCACAGCCACGTGGTCGAACTTGGGGAACACCCAGGCATAGAAGTCAGGGGAGACATCGGTGCCGACGTACATCTCGGCGAGATCCTCGTAATAGGTCATCTCCTCAGCAGGCAGCTTGATGCGTTCCTGGAAAGCGATGGCCACGTTGTAATCACCGGCATCCATTGCCTTGGCGACACGGGAATTGGCGCCGTCGGCGCCAATGATCAGATCCACCTCGAGAGTCTTCATCTCGCCGGTGGGCCCACCGTTGCTGTAGTCCGCGTAATGCAGGGTGTAGGGCCCCTGGCGATTGGTTCCGGTATCAATCTTCTGAACGAGGGCATTCACGAGGGTCGCCCCGAGCTCAGCGGAACGGTTGCGCAGGAAGGCGTCAAAAACCTCGCGACGACACATGCCGATGTAGGCATCGTTGTCGTAACCGAGTGGGTCCAGCCGGATGTCCACCTCCTTGTTGGAGGGGGAAATCATCTTCATGTTGCGGACTTTTCGATCGATGATCGATTCGGGAAGTTCGAATTCCTCGACCATGCAGAGAGGGATCGCTCCTCCGCAGGGCTTTGCGTTGTCGAGTTTGCGCTCGAATATCCAGGTGCTGATGCCAGCTTTTGCAAGCACTTCGGCCGCGCAGGATCCACTCGGACCTCCGCCGATGACGGCAACTCTCAGCATCTCAGCACACTCCGCTGGACTCTAAATTGAAGCTACACCGCAATCCGTTGTTTCGCCGCTGGGACTGGCGCCCCCCCTTACGATCGAAACATCAATGAAATGCTCTTTTGTCTCGGGCTGTCGCCACCCGCAGCAGGAAGCGTGACAGCAGCCGCGATGACATCCCCATCGCACGCCGCAGTCGTTCCTCTCAACCGAAGCGGGGGAGTGGCTTAGGTCTTCTCCTCACCTGTGGGTTGGTTTTTTCACTGTCGTTGGCCACAGTGATGTTCCTTCCGGAACTGCTGCCCTTCGGTTCCAAAACACAGGTGGTGGAAGGCATTGATGAAATGCCAGGACGAGATGGTCGCTTGCTGGGTCATTTCCCCTATGCAGAAGCTGTCGTAGATCAATTGGTGCCAGTGGAGGCGGGCATTGAATTGCATCGAGACGCCGCTATCTCTCTTGATGCCATGCGTCGTGCGGCTGCAGCTGATGGTGTTGATCTGAGATTGCTGAGCGGTTATCGCTCCCAGGAGCTCCAAAAAAGTATTTTCTTCGACGTCAAATCAGAGCGAAATCAAACGGCTGCAGAGCGGGCCAAGGTCTCGGCGCCACCTGGTTATTCCGAACACAGCACTGGTTATGCCGTCGACCTCGGTGATGGGGCTGATCCAGCCACGAATCTCTCTGCCTCGTTTGAACAGACCGACGCCTTCAGTTGGCTTCAGGATCATGCAGCCAGCTATCACTTCACGCTTTCATTCCCTGCGGTGAATTCGCAGGGTGTCAGCTACGAGCCTTGGCACTGGCGATTTGAAGGTTCAGCGGATGCATTGCGAAGGTTTGAACCCGCACGTCGCCTGGCCAATGGAGGTTGATGGTTGAAACTCGATGAGATTGGCAGTCGTTCTGCTCGAGTGGTTATTTGCGCTGATCTCTGGCGCTGATCTCGGGCCCTGATCTTAAGCAACCTTCGGCCAGACCGTCCACATCGACCCGAAACGATCTCACGTTGAGATAAGGTGCGTCGACTGCGCCTGCGGGCGCTAAGAGATTCCGCCACCTACAGACTCCTATGAGCGCCCAGCAAAAGGCGATTCGCAATATCGCGATCATCGCCCACGTTGACCATGGAAAGACGACCCTGGTCGACTCACTGCTGGCCCAGTCAGGCATTTTCCGTGACAACGAAGCAGTCCCCACCTGCGTCATGGATTCCAACGATCTCGAGCGTGAGCGCGGAATCACCATCCTTTCCAAAAACACGGCTGTCACTTACAACGACACCCGTATCAACATTGTTGACACGCCTGGACACGCTGATTTCGGCGGTGAGGTGGAGCGTGTGCTCGGCATGGTGGACGGCTGCCTGTTGATCGTTGATGCCAATGAAGGTCCGATGCCTCAGACCCGTTTTGTGCTGAAAAAAGCACTCGAGCAGGGTCTGCGTCCCATCGTTTTCGTCAACAAGATTGACCGTGCTCGGGTTGATCCTGAAACAGCTGTCGACAAGGTTCTGGATCTGTTCCTTGAGCTCGGTGCTGACGACGATCAGTGTGATTTTCCATATTTATTTGGAAGCGGCCTGGGGGGATTCGCCAAGCCCGATATGAAAACCGAGAGCGACAACATGCGTCCGCTCTTCGATGCAATCCTGCGCCATGTTCCGCCTCCGGTTGGCGATTCCACCAAGCCTTTGCAGCTTCAGATCACCACACTTGATTACTCCGATTTTCTCGGTCGGATCATCATTGGCCGGGTGCACAACGGCGTGATCAAGCAGGGTCAGAATGCAGTCCTGATCAAAGATGACGGTAACCTCAAGAAGGGCCGGATCAGCAAACTGCTTGGCTTTGAGGGTCTGCAGCGTGTGGACATCGCTGAAGCCAGTGCTGGTGATCTGGTGGCTGTTGCCGGTTTCGACGAAGTCAACATTGGCGAGACCATCGCCTGCCCAGATGAACCCAAGGCACTTCCACTCATCAAGGTCGATGAGCCAACCCTGCAGATGACCTTTGTGGTCAACGACTCACCGTTTGCAGGCAAAGAAGGCAAGTTTGTGACCAGTCGTCAGGTGCGCGACCGTCTTCAGCGGGAGCTGCTCACCAACGTTGCACTGCGCGTCGAAGACACGGACTCGCCGGATCGTTTTGCAGTAAGTGGTCGCGGTGAACTGCACCTCGGCATCCTGATCGAAACCATGCGACGCGAGGGATACGAATTCCAGGTGTCCCAGCCACAGGTGATTTTCAGGACCATCGACGGCACACCCTGCGAACCCGTTGAGACCCTTGTCATGGACGTCCCCGAAGCCGCTGTGGGCAGCTGCATCGAAAAGCTGGGATCACGCAAGGCTGAGATGCAGAACATGGAAACCAGTGCTGATGGCCGTACGCAGTTGGAATTTGTCGTTCCTTCCCGTGGCCTGATTGGTTTCCGCGGTGAATTCATCCGCGCCACCCGTGGTGAAGGGATCATGAGCCATTCTTTCTTCGAATACCGCCCGATGACGGGTGATTTCGACACCCGCCGCAACGGTGTGTTGATTGCATTTGAAGAGGGCACAGCCACCTTCTATGCCCTCAAGAATGCTGAAGACCGCGGTCAGTTCTTCATTGCTCCAGGAACAAAGGTCTACAAGGGCATGATCATCGGCGAGAACAATCGTCCTCAGGATCTCGAGATCAATGTCTGCAAGTCCAAGCAGCTCACCAACATGCGTTCTGCGGGTGCTGAAGAACTCGACACCCTTCAGGCACCTGTGCAGATGACGCTGGAGCGGGCCCTCGAATACATCGGCCCCGGCGAAATGCTTGAGGTCACTCCGGAATCGATCCGTCTGCGCAAACTTCCTGCGAAGAAGATGGCTAAGCGTTGAGTCCGGCCGACGATCCCCGTTTCCCGCAGGCTCTGGAACTGTTCAATTCCGGAGCCTGGTATGAGGCCCACGATGCCTTTGAGGAGATCTGGCATGAACAGATCGATCCCGACCGCAAGTTGATTCAGGCGATCGTTCAGATCGCTGTCGCCCATGTTCACCTCGAACGGGGAAACACCCGCGGTGCAACCATTCTTCTCGGTGAAGGCATCGGGCGTCTCAGGCCCTCATTGCCTAGAGCGTTGGGACTTGACCTCGACGCGTTGCATACGGCTGTCGCTGACCGCCTGAGCGCCCTTCAATCCGGAGCAAACCCGGAGGTCCTACCGCCACCCCGACTCGTTGCGGCGGAGTGATTCGTGGGACGATGGATAATTCATTACTCAGCCCCTGGACCGATCGTGTTTCCAGCGTTTCAGCGATCGATGACTTTGCTCCGCTCTTCCGTGATCTGGTGCGCTGGTCTGCTCCTTTCCTTGCTCGGACCTTCTCTTGCCCAGGAGTTCGTTGCACCTCTTGAGCGTCCCCCATCGGACGACGGTTTGATCACCATCGAATCCGACAGCCAGACAGCCGACAACGTCACTGGAGTGGTCACTGCTATCGGGAATGTCCGCATCGTTTACCCCTCCCGCGGAACGGTGGCGACCTCACGTCAGGCTCAGTACTTCAGTCGCGAGGGACGCTTGGTGTTGAGTGGGGATGTCGACGTGGTGCAGGAAGATGGCAGCACACTCAGGGCTGAACGTGTGACTTACAACCTTGAGGATGAGCGGGCTGTTGCGCTGCCGTCTACTGGCGGACAGGTGCGCTCAACCATGATCCTGCGCCCGGATCAGCCAGCGCAGACCCCGCTGACGCCATGAGCCTCAGTCTCAATCGGGTTTCTCTTGCCCTGGGAGGTCGACCTCTGGTGAAAGACCTCACGCTGACACTGGAACCGGGTGAAGTGATCGGTCTTCTTGGGCCAAACGGTGCCGGCAAAACCACAAGCTTCAATCTCGTTATCGGTCTGCTCAAGCCCGATCAAGGCGAGATTTTGATGGATGGACATCCTGTTGCCAGTCTTTCCATGCCTCAGAGGGCACGGCTCGGGATCGGTTACCTGCCTCAAGAACCCAGTGTTTTTAGGCAATTAACTGTCCGGGAGAATCTGGAGCTCGTTCTTGCCCAGACCGGTCTTGCTAAGCCACAGGCCCGCGAGCGCCTACATCAGCTGATTGATGATTTTCATCTGCAACCCTTTCTAAATCGCATGGGTTTCCAGCTTTCTGGCGGCGAACGTCGCCGTTGCGAAGTGGCCCGTGCTCTGGCGGTCGGGCTTGAAGGACCGCGTTATCTGCTCCTTGATGAGCCTTTCGCTGGGGTGGATCCACTGGCTGTGGCTGACCTGCAGCAACTGATTCAGGCGTTGCGTCAACGCGGGATGGGGATTCTGATCACCGATCACAACGTGAGGGAAACTCTGGCGATCACAGATCGGGCTTACATCCTCACGGATGGCAGCGTTCTTGCCTCAGGGCTTTCCGACCAGGTTGCATCTGACCCATTGGTTCGCCGTCACTACCTCGGCGAGGGATTCCAGCTGTGATGCAATCAATTAATCAGAGGGTCCGTACTCTTCTTCGGCGCATTCCGCTTCTCGATCGTTGGCTCATCGTCGAGCTGATCAGCCCACTGTTGTTTGCAGTTGCCGCCTTCACGGTTGTGTCGCTGTCGGTTGGGGTGATGTTTGAACTTGTGAGAAAGATCGTTGAATCTGGTCTTCCCGTTCTGATTGCTGTCCAGGTGCTGTTGCAGCGTCTGCCCAGTTTTCTGGTGATTTCCTTCCCGATGGCCACCCTGATGGCCACCCTTCTTGCCTATAGCCGTTTATCTGCAAACAGCGAACTCACTGCTTTACGCAGCGTGGGGGTCACGGCCACCCGAATGATCCTGCCAGCGCTTGCTTTGTCTCTTGTTATGTCGAGTCTGACATTTGTTTTCAATGACGTAGTGGTGCCCCGAAGCAATCGTTCTGCTGAGATCACTTTGCGCAGAGCACTCGGGAAGTCGATCGCCACTGAGAAAGGCGACAACATTGTTTATTCACGGTTCGGATCTATCCAGCAACCTGACGGTTCCACCGGGAAGGGGTTGGTTCAGCTGTTCTATGCCAGCAAATTTCGTGACGGCACCATGACAGGCGTAACAGTGCTCGATTTTTCCCGGTTGGGGTTCACACAAATGTTGGTAGCCGAAAGCGCTAACTGGAACGAGAGAGAAGGCAAATGGGAGTTTCTAAACGGGCAGATCCTGACTCTCACCCCCTCTGGCAGCACCACTTCGGCAGATTTTGTCAGGTACCTCTATCCGCTTAGTGCTGCTCCAATTCGTATTGCCAAGCTTCCCAAGGATGCCAACAACATGACGGTGGCTGAAGCGCTGCAGGCCGAACAACTTCTTCTGAATGCAGGTGATATTAAAGAGGCCCGTCGACTTCAGGTCAGGATTCAGGAGAAATTCACTCTGCCGATGGCATGTCTTGTCTTCGGTTTGATTGGTGCGAGTCTTGGTGCTAAACCCAACAGCCGAACCAGTCGAAGCCAGGGTTTCGGCATCAGCGTCGTTTTGATCTTGGTCTACTACGTGCTGAGTTTCAGTTTCAGTTCCCTCGGTGTTAAAGGCACACTTCCACCCCTGCTTGCTGCCTGGAGTCCTGTGTTGATCTCACTTGCTGGTGGCGGATTCTTACTCAGGCAGGCCAGTCGATGAGCCAGACCGTCAGAATCAATGTCAGTACGTCCTCTGCTTGAGGTGGTTGATGGGGTTTTCCGGTCTGGAAGCGATCGTTTCGGAACCTGTTCTGCTTCTGGGTCTGATGGCCTTTGCCTTTCTCTTGGTCGCTCTGCCGTGGAGTTTCTGGGCATTGTCCAATGGTCGGAGCTCCAGCGGTGTGCGCTCGCTGATCGCCCTTTCCAACCTCTTGCTCACCTCTCAGCTTGTGCTGCGCTGGTGGCAATCGGGACACTTCCCGATCAGTAACCTCTACGAATCGCTCTGTTTTCTGGCCTGGGCCTGCACACTCACCCAACTTCTGGTTGAACGCAACTGGACATCGCCACTGGTGGCAGCTGCCGCAACCCCGATGGGCCTTGGCTGCATTGCCTTTGCCAGCTTTGCTTTACCCGACCAGCTGCAGCAAGCATCACCACTCGTGCCGGCCCTGCGCAGTAGCTGGTTGGTGATGCATGTCAGCGTGATCATGGTCAGCTACGCGGCTCTGATGGTGGGGTCATTGTTGTCGGTTGCCGTGCTGCTGACGGACCGCGGTGAAGAGTTGGAACTTCGCAGCAGCTCCATCGGAACCGGTTCTTATCGACGACCGAAGCTGTTGTCGATGCAAGGCGCTGTTGCCGTCCAGAACCCGCCGGAAGTTCAGCTTTCATCCATTCATTTCAGTCGCACCGAGCAGCTCGACAGCTTGAGCTATCGCACGATCACCGTGGGTTTTCTATTGCTCACCGTCGGCATCATTAGTGGGGCCGTTTGGGCGAATGAGGCTTGGGGAAGTTGGTGGAGTTGGGATCCCAAAGAAACTTGGGCGTTGATTTGCTGGCTGGTCTATGCCGCCTATCTCCACACACGTCTGAGCAGAGGCTGGCAAGGTCGGCGTCCGGCACTTGTCGCCGCTTTCGGTTTGGTTGTGATTGTTGTGTGTTACATCGGGGTCAATCTTCTTGGCATCGGATTGCACAGCTATGGCTGGTTTTTCGAGTAAGCACCAATCACAAAGGTTCAGCTGATCTCATGTTGTGTTGATCAGTTGATTGATATCCCCTTAGAAGCCACCTGAAACACAGTAAGGGTTTGATCGGTTCACGCTTTCCGTCCGGTTCAAGTTGCGATCAGATTTTTCGGCCTCTTGTCTGCCAATGAAGCATTCTCAGGCCAACAGAGTATGAAGGAGATAAAAATCTCTATGGCTATTTTTTAGCAGCTCGGGGATTGGAGTCTTGAAGCCTTATGCTCATGGCAAACGATGGCAGGTTCTTTAGGTAGTGCTATTAATGGTAAAAGTCAATCACTCATGAAGCGCAACTCCTTACTTTCTCTCTCAGGTGTCACAGCAGCATGTGTCATTGGAGCGCCTGTAATGAGTTCTGAATTTATGATCAATCAAATGGTTGATGCTTATTGCTCAATCATGAAAGGAGAAAATGTAAGCGTTATGAACTCATATGATCGAGGCATGAATGAAGGAATGGCTATAGGATTGGTTATTGGTCAATACCCAGAAAAGATTGACCAACTTGCCTCAATGAGCGAGCAACAAATCAACAGTAGATTTTACCCTGGGATTGAGCAAAGATGTCCTCAGTATTCATTTGGCGTCAAGTAGCAAATAGTCTGAAATAATCTATGTTTCTGACAGAAATGATTCTTCTCACTCTGTTTTCTGTTCTGCTGACCTCTGGCACTTCTGTGATTGCTGAAGAGCTGATTTATCTCCATTGCAAAGGCGATCTCACCTCAAAAGTTGCCAATACAAATACTTCTGAAATCATTCAGCAAAACAAAGGCAAGCAAAGCGAGACATTCATCATTGATCCTCAGAGAAGAATGGTGATGTTCAAGGGCGGTCAATGGTTGAATGCTGAGATGATTGACGGTGTACTCTCTAGTACAGGCAGGTCTGGACAAGGTTTCAGTACAAGTGAAGAAACAATCCGAATCAGTCTTGATCCTGTAAGTGAGTACACCTATGCGCAGAGGATTCAACAAAGGAATATCACTATGGAAATTAATGTAATAGGCACCTGTCAAGAAGTTGATTCTTCGTCATTGTGATGGAGGATCAACAGCGAATCATCTTGCTCTTTTCTGTTCGATGCCCGTATAGATCTCATGCCTTTGCTAACGACATCATTGGTTGTTAAATAAATTTCTCTCAATAGAACCAATGATTAATTGAAATGCTGTTTATCTCTTTGAATGTATGAGAAGCTGCGCCTTTCTCCGCTAATCATCTTCTGCTTCAGCCAAGGCGGTAAACCATTCTCTGAGTTGTGTTGGTGTCTTGACTCCTATCCGTGTAAGCCCCTTCACGAGTTGCTTGCAGTCTCTTGGACTCAAATAAATTTCTGTCTCGATCTGAATCAGCTCATCGTAGAGACCCCTCTGCTCATCCGATAGATCTTTGTACCAATGCCAGTCGATGAGCACTGCTCCACTGCGAGTTGCTCTCAGTATCAGTTCTGCAGCTGAAGCTGTCTTCCCCCATACGTACCAAAAATAGACCAATGACACTGCATGATTGGCTCTAACGGGCTATTGAACTGATGACTGTTGATCATGTTCAAATCGGTCTACAAAATTGACTGTATAGCTTGGTATGTGTTTGGAGAACCTTGCATGTAGGCGCATTCGAATTTGAGAGAGTTCAGTTCAGTCTGACCTGTTCTTGCCAAAGTCATGAACTTGATAAATATCAACGAATTGACCTGCTCTATCTTTTCCCTCTAAATACACTTCTTTCCAACGGCCAAATGACCCTAGTTCAATCGTTTGGTTGAACTGTTGCAATGCTTCTGCATAGGTTTCAAAGCAATCGACTTCAATTAAGAGATTGCCGTCATTTAGGTGCACAACATAACAGGCTCCTTTCAATCTTGAATTTGCCATGGTTGCCTGGAAATTGAGGTCTTGGAACCCCAAAAATGATATTTTGATTCTACAAGTTTACATGTCTTATGTCGTTTCTTTTTTCCATGAATGCCTGCTGAATTGCTTGTATGAAGATTCAGCTTGGTTTCATATCGGGATCCAGTCCTTTCGAGATCTGTCGAATCGAAAACCGTTTGTTAGCTACTTGTTCATGTCACGCACTCCCCTCCAACCCACCTCCACAAATCAGCTCTGTCTGGCGTGCATGACAGTGTTAGGGATACTATCGTCACACTAAGTGCTCGAAACTCAATGGATCATCTGAGATGCTAGATTTTGAATTCCTATAAAATTAAAGTTAGTTCGTGTTTTTGATTCGTACAAGATCAAGATGATTTCTCATGATGCCTGACAGTAACAAGCTACAATCCGCTGAATATGAGTTTTCTGGTGAAAATTTTTGCTTGATGCGTGAGACGGTTCAAGATGAGGCTTATGTTTTGTATATGGAGGACAATGGAAAATGGGCTGAGATGAATTGGCAAGGCTATTTCGAAGACGGTGATATTGATACGTTGAAAATGATTGAAAAAATTACTAATAACATTATTGCTCTTGATGATTGGCTCCCTGATTCACAGATGCCATCAAAGCCGTTTGCTTATTACGAGGAAGGTCATATCTATTCTTTCTGGAACCAGAAAATTGAAAAAACGGTGGAAGTCGAAGCATCATGCTTGGATGAAGCTTCGAATATTATGTTTGGTGATGGTGAGTATGATCCGAATAATTGGAAGTTGGTTTTGATTGATCAGGAGCCGATCACGCAAGCTTGATGGCTAATGACTCTGATTCTTGAGATCAATACCCTGAGATTTCATGTCAAGATGCTGAGCTCAGCCTGTTGACTAAACTGGTTTTAGTAAGTCATTTCAGACAATGCCTTTACGGATCATTATAGCTTCGTTGATGGTTTGTCTTTTAACGTTTGTCCCTCCAGGTCTGGCTTCCAATTTTGATTCTTATCTCAAGGATGGTGCTGAAAAATTACAATCCGGCGATTATCATGGAGCCTTGATTGAATTCAATAGGGCCATTGAGCTGGATCCAGAGAATGCAGCTGCATACCAATATCGTGGTGTTACTAAAGCTAGATATGGTGATTTTGAGGGTTCAATTATTGATTACAGCAGGTCAATAGAGCTTGACTCAACAAGTAGCGAAACGTATGGCAGTCGAGGTATTGCGAGGGCGCGATCTGGTGATCTATCTGGTGCCATTCTTGATTTCGATGTTGCGATTCAAATGAATCCTAACGATGGCGCAGCTCACTTCAATCATGGAATGGCGATGGAAATGTCAAACGATCTTGAACGAGCATGTTTGGATTGGGCCCAAGCTGACCAGCTTGGTGATTCTCAATCTATTGTTTTTATCAGAAAGTACTGCAGACCCTAGAAAATAAGATATTGGCCTAAGTATGCTTGTCGTAAACTTAATTGGCTAGAAGTGTTTGTTCAATACTGATTCAGTAATGATTAAAAATTTTACGATGCGTATGGCAATCGATGAAAAACGATTTCTTTATTATCCTTCAGAGTGAGTTAATTGGTTTTGAACAAATCAGAAGCCATATCCCGGAAACCCGACAAATTTTTTCCTGGAGCCCTCTTATTAGGCCGAATTGAATTTCCCGGACGTAAGGCATTCGGAGCAAAGTTAACCAGAACGCGCTCAGGCTGATCCGCTTCTGCTACTGCAAGTTGAGCTGCGATCGCTTCGGCTGTCGTTAACGACAGCTTTTTCTCTTTGGACGCATCAACTGAATTTGAATCAGTTGAATTTTGCTCAAACTCAGTTGTTGCGCTGTTTTGTCCGCTCTGAACTTCCGAACTTTCGTCCGAAGAGGCAATTGTGGTGACTTCGGATCTTTGATCTTCGACAATTTCACTGATCTCTGCTGATGCTGCTGGTTGCAGGGGACGTAGCAGAACAATTCCGACAGCAAGCACTAACAAGGATATAACCGTGGCAGGGAGTCCCAGAGTGCGACCCTGAAAGTTCCAGAGAATCGATGAACCAGTAAGCCCGAGCACGCCTGCGATCGCCAGCAAGGGGCCGAGCAGTTTCACTAGAAGATTTTTCATGACACAATTATGGCGAATTCAATCCAGTTGATGTGAGCTGGACCGTTGTGGGAGATCAACAAGCTTGATCCTGATCCAGACGGTGCCTGATGCCTGTGCAAATTTTTCCTTGTGTTTGATCTTGAAGTCAATGATGTATCAAAGTCATCATTCAGGTTGACATTGTGACACCCGAGCTGTTTTTGATTCTGTGATGTTCTTTGGTTGTTGAATTGCTCAAGGATTGCAAAGAATTGATTGCGAGAATTCATTCGCTTTCATTTCGCTTGGTCTGATCTGGCCTCTAAATCTTATTAGGAGGTTCAGCAATTGATTCTGATCACGCGGCTGTATTGGCTTAAAGTTTTTTAGTAACCGCGCTGTTCTTGTTCACGCATCTGGAGCCGTATTTTTTGGTATTGAAGAATTGCTCGCTCTTTGCTGAGATGTGGAAACAGTGCTGATGCTTCTTGTTGATTGATGAGATCCAGTAACCAATCATCATGTCGTTCTGGTGCAACGTCCTCGGCTGATCGCTCCCATCGTTGATGGATCGGCAGCCAGCCAAACCAGCGTCGGCGCCATTGGCTAAAGGTTTCAAGAGGATGCATGGATGTTTTCTATGGAGTCGATATTTTCCGTTTCGATTAGGCTTGAAAACTCACGCGTTGATAACAGAACCACAGCCATTGCTGAAAGAGAAGATTTCGGTGTGATCTCCAAAGAGTCTGAGGATGGTCGGAATCAAAGTTCTGTGGTGGCGGTACATCGCCCCGGGCTTTGTCTCGTTCCATTTCCGCCAGAATTCTGTCGACGTTGTATTCGGGATGCCCAAGATGCATCAGTTGTCGTTGATCTGGTGTTTCGAAGATCGTGTAGCCGACCGACTCTCCATGTGCCAGTAGTCGCAGACGCCCCTGTCGTTGGGCTGCCTCCATCGCGGTATCTGGAAGCGTCGCGTAGCGACTTTGCGGACAGAGAAATTGATCGTTTTGAGTTCCCATCAGAGAATGGCCTGGCACAAGGCTGCGCATCGGAAACACCCCAAAGAGTTTCTGCTGAAGTGGCACTTTGCGTACCCCAGCCAGATACGCCAATGCAAATCCGGCCCAACACAAACCAAGAGTGCTGGCGCAGCTGATGCGTGCTTCATCAACCAGTTTTACGAATTCTCTCCAATAGGTCACCTCTTCAAAATCGAGATGTTCAACAGGTGCGCCGGTGATGATTAATCCATCAAGAGGTCCCTTGGCATTGGCCTCGTCCCAGCTTTTGTAGAGGCCGTCAAGGTGAGATTGGTCCCAGCTCTTGTACGCATGGGTCTGCAAACGAATCCAGATTGGTTCGATCTGCAGCACTGAAAGTCCCAGTGGATGCAGCAGGTTGAATTCGTACTGTTTCCCCAAGGGCATGATGTTCAGAATTCCGATCCTCAAGGGCCGGATGTCCTGACGTTCTGCCTGCTCTGGTTTGATCCAGGAAATGCGATTGCGTTCAACGGCGGTGATCTTGTGATAGTTAGCCGGGAGGATCAGAGCCATGTCACAACATCTCCGATCAGGCGCCCGATGTCAGGGCCTGATCGAAGTCAGCCTTGATGTCGTCAATATGTTCAAGACCCACCGACACCCTCACCATTGTTGGCGTCACGCCGGCGGAAGCTTGCTCACTTTCGCTTAGCTGCTGGTGTGTGGTGGATGCTGGATGGATCACCAATGTCTTGGCATCCCCCACGTTGGCCAGATGGCTTGCGAGTTTCAGGCTGTTGATGAATCGCACTGCATCGTCATAACCGCCGTTGAGCGAGAACATCAACATGCAGCCCATCCCTCGGCCTGTCAGATATTTCTTGGCTGCTGAATGGTATGGATCGCCATTCAGGCCTGGGTAACTAACGCTTGTGACCTTCGGATGCTGTTGCAGCCATTGCGCCAGTTCCATGGCGTTTTGCGCATGGCGTTCGACACGCAGGCTCAGCGTTTCCAGGCCTTGCAGCAGTAAAAAGCTGTTGAAAGGACTCACGGCCGGGCCCCAGTCGCGTAGTCCTTCGACTCGGGCTCTCAGGGCAAAAGCAATGTTTCGATTGTCTGGAAGCCCCAGCATCTTGCAGATGTCACTGCCGAAGCCAAAAGCATCCCAGTGCACAAGACCGTGATACGCAGCGCTGGGCTGGCTCATCAGCGGGAATTTGCCATTGCCCCAATTGAAGGTGCCGGCATCCACAATCACCCCGCCGAGACTGGTGCCATGGCCACCAATCCATTTGGTGGCGCTTTCCACCACCACATCAGCACCATGCTCGATTGGGCGAAGCAAAGCACCGCAGGCCCCGAGGGTGTTGTCCACAATCAGGGGAATGCCTCGCTCTTTGGCGAGAGCTGATAGCCCTTCAAAATCAGGGATGTTGAAGCGGGGGTTGCCCATCGCTTCCACATAGATCGCCTTGGTGTTGTCGTCGATCTGCGCGGCAAAGCTGGCAACATCGTCTCCCTCGGCGAACTTGACGTTGATGCCGAGGCGGGGGAATTGAACCTTGAACTGGTTGTAGGTCCCGCCATAGAGGAATGATGTGGAAACGAAATTATCTCCAGCCTGCATGCAGTTGGTGATGGCCAAGAACTGGGCTGACTGCCCCGATGCCGTGGCAAGCGCTGCGACACCTCCTTCAAGAGCAGCCACCCGCTTTTCGAAGACATCCGTCGTCGGATTCATCAGTCGGGTATAGATATTCCCGAATTCCTTCAGTCCAAACAGATTGGCGCCGTGTTCTGCGTCATTGAAGACGTAGGAACTGGTCTGATAAATCGGTACAGCTCTTGAATTGGTTGTGGGATCAGGGACCTGTCCCGCGTGCAGTTGCAGGGTCTCAAAGTGCTGATCCGTCACGGCGATCGCAAAGAAGTCAATCCATTTCTAGCGGTGCAGCGATCGAGCGACCTCAGCCGGCATCTGGATCAGGTTTGTCGGTTTCCGCCAGTGAGGGAAGGGTCTGACGCAGCAGCGGAGTCAACTTGCTGCGCACTTCACTGCGAAAGCTGTCGACCGTTCCGCCCAGCAACACCGGATAGGGCTGTTCCCCAGTGAGTTCGCGTAAATGACGCCATTTGCTGTTCTCCTTTTCTTTCAGTTCCGCCAGCGCGGCCTGAAAGTCATGGCTGCGTAATTGCATTTCCTTGCCGTCCAGCGCAGAAGCCTGTTCAGCCATCTGCTCCCGGAAGGCATCAAAGCTCTTGGCTTTGATCGTGTCCGGAAGACCAAGGACAGGCTGGTAATGGTCTAAGAGACGCAACTCTTCCTCCAGAAGAATCGGCCACGCTCCCTGTGATCCTTCAGTGAGCTGCATCTGGGACTGTGCCGCACTCATGGCATCCAGGTGGAAACGCAGCCAGCGGTAGTACGACTTGTCTTGCGTGTTCTTTTTGACAGTGGCTTTGCCGGTTGCCAGCACGGGCAGAGCTGCTTCGGCTTTGCGCAGAAAAAGACGATCTTCCCGTTCCAGGTTCATAGCCCCCCAGCGCTGCCGATACTCCCAGAGTTCGGCGTAGCGACTGACATCGTCAGCAGACCAGCCGAGACCGGCCAGTTCGTCGGCGCGATGGGTGAGTTCTTTTGCCACGCAGCTTGTTGAGTCCTGATCTCCGAAGCGTAGATGCCAGACGATGAAAGGCCAGGGGGGATGGCCACTGCTGCAGCTTCTTCAACCCATGTCTGCGTCTTGTTTCAGGGCTGGAGCTCTTCCTTCAGCGGAGCACTGTGGCGGTTTTGTCGCAGATAGTCGTTCACCCCAATCGGTTGTCGTTGCTCATAACCCTCATGCAGCCAAAGGTCACCGCCTGAGGAGGCGTAATGGATCTGCCATTGGTGAAGACTGCGATAGGTCAGTGGCTCTTCCTTGAGCAGTGCTGCGTAATGGAGCACGGCTCGGCCGTAGTGGTCGCTGTTGTTGTAACCCCAAAGGCCGTTGCGGATGTCCTTCAACCCCCCGCGCCTCACGAGATAGCGAGCTGCAGCATGAATGGCATCCCACGGGTCACGGATATTGCCACCATTGCCGATGCCTGGTTCTGCCCAGGTGGTTGGTAAAAACTGCATCGGACCCTGGGCATTGGCAACGGAAACGCCATCGATCCTTCCCATTCCGGTTTCCACCAGATTCACTGCAGCCAGAACAGTCCAGTCGATCCCTGTGGCCGCAGAGGCACTGCGGTAGGCCTTAAGTAATTGATCAGCAGACGCAGGTGACTGGATTCTCCAGGCCGGCAATGTGGACGATGCAGGTCCACGGTGCATTGCTAGGAATTCTCTGCGGGCAGCGATGTGCTGGTCAAAGACCCAGCGCCAGCGCGGTTCAATTTGGGAGCGGACGTTCTCACTCAGCTGCGGGCGCTTGGAGAGAACTCTGTAAATCACCTGTTGCTGGTGTGCCAGAGCGGCGAGGTCTTGTTGAGCCAGCTCCGGGGTGATTAAGGCAGCCTCGATATCGGTAATCAGCGCGGCGATATCCCTTGGTTCTTTCGGCACCAAGGGATAATTCCGACCATTCGGAGCAACGGGCCGGTCTGCCTGCTTTGGCAGGTTCGGGATTGTTGCGCTGCTTGGCGTTGCATCAATAGCCGTCTCGATGGTTTCAACTGTCTTGCAGGCCACGGTGATCGGACTGAGCAGAACAGCAATGCTCATCAGACAACGCACCCAGACCCTGGTGTCAGGCAGATGACTGTTCACCAACGCAGAAAACCCCTCCGGTCATGGAAGTCTGGCTTGTCTGCTGGATGGGATAAAGCCCAATAACTTAGGCATTTACTTTTGTCTTCCAGAACCATGCTCAGGGCAATTTCAGGAATCTCTGCGTGAGGCCACCAGGGCTGGAGTGGAATCTGAATGGTGCAGCGGCAACCAACACGTTCCATGCTGAAGTGCACTTCAGGGAGTTCCGCCAGTGGCTCTGCCATGCCACCCGTTCGGTAACTGCTGAATTGATAAAGGTTCCAGTCTCCGTTCGGCGCAATATTCACCTCCCAGTACCCTTCGTCACCCGGACGAGCAAGAAAGGCTTCGAAACAGGTGTGCTTCCAGAGGTTGTCTTGCCTCTGTGACGTGTTCTCTTCCTTAGTGCTGTTGAACAAGAGGCCATCGACGCTGCTTTCGGCCAGCTTCGGGCCAAGGCTGAAGCTCAGTTCAAGAGCAGCGTCTTCGGTCCAGACAAACTCCGCGGTAGCGAAAACCGCCGGACATTGAGCATGGTCGAAGGGAATCAGTGGGCAGACCTGCCTCACCATCACAGGGTGTCGTCCCATCCCTTAGATCCTCGTCCAAGCTGTGCCGGTTTGAGCCCGATCCCTTATTGCGTGCCTTGTCGTCACTGTTGAGTGGTGAAGTCCGGCCTGTTGAGATTCGCAGACTAGGAGCAGAGTCAGAATGGAACCAGGGGCAGCTGACAAAACATGAGCCTGAGAGAACACTTCGCTGATCTGTTGATTCGCGTTGCCTGCCGCATCGCCCCACCTGTGAGTCCCGACGAATTCGAAGACTTGCCACAGCTGTTGGAACCCTTGGAGGATGCTGACCCTCTCATGATTCCAGCTTCGGCGGATGCTGCTGATCTGCCTTCCGTGGAACCACTCTCGTTGGATCAACGTGTCATCAGCCGCTCGGTTAAAACCCTCAAGGCCGAAGCCATCAGCTCCCTGGCCACGCTTCATGCAGCCCATTTAGTGGGTGCCTCGGTCTGGGATGAGCGCCGAATTGCTGCTCGCGTGAATGCTGCCTCTGGGATCAAAGCTGCCAGTCCTGAAGTGCTTGCTGAAATCGAGGGGTTGGCCGTCACCTGGCAAAACGACCTGTCTGCCATCACCAACGCGCTGCAGCAGGTTGCTGCCATCAGCTGTCCAGAAGCGCCGATTTCTCAGGACCTTCGGCTTGAAGGCGAAGAGCAAGACCTTGCAGCAGATCTGATCGAATCCTGTTCCGTGGAACTCACGCGCCATCAATTGGAACTGGCCAACCCTCAGGATGAAGACTCTGAACAAGAGCCAAACGCTGAACAAGAGCCAAACCAACAAGATTGATCGACAGACTCAACACTCAATCAAGGACTGAGATGGAACAGCTATGGCGACACCGGTTCACGCTGAGCTGAGTCATCCTGGTTTGACACCAAGCAAGCAGCAGAAGATGTCAAAGGAAACCGGAAAGAATGATCGCTCCCCTGGTTATCGGCAAGCCAGGGAGTGGTTGATTTCAGCAGCTCTAGAGACTGTGCTTGATCATTGTTCAGAGGAGGATCGTGCGCGGCTGAGGCTGAATGTATCCCCAGACCTTCAGAACTGTGATGTGCTGATTCCTGATTTCAATGAAGAGACCAATCAATATGCTGATCTTATTGTTCAGCAAGCAATCGCGACGATCTCTATCTTGATCTCCAAGGAATACAATATAACTATTTTAAAGTAAGAAGCGTGATCCTACTTCACTTTTTGAGAGGGGCTTGATTTTTGCAGGCTGATCCAATGCATTGTTAATCAGCCAAGATCTGAGTGATTTTTGGTTGTCAATATGGCTGAAACTTATAGCGCTGACTTTGGCGGATCAGTAGGCAGACGTTTTGCGCCACATGGGAGTGGGGTTGACTGTTTCCATCCTGTTGATTCTTGATGGCATCCTCAGTAGCCCATTCCCTTGACCTGATTCGCAGGTGATTGGTAGCAAGCTTATACTTTTTGGCAGAAAGATCTTGTTTGTCGGGGGATGTCGCAAAGGAGCAGCTACAAGAGCTTTGGTTTTTCCTTGTCGTTATATCCGTTGGTCAAGATGTTTGTTTTATTCTCTTTGGTACACTCCTAGTGAGTGCCTAAGGCTTAGCGTTCTTGCGATAATTCTTCGATCAGGTTGTTGAGATCTTTCCATTGATTCTCGATCGATCGTGTGAGCGCAAACTGAACTTCAGCACGGTCGAGATTGTGCTGAGGCCTTGATGTTCGGAAGTAGCGGTCTCCCGACAGATGATCTGTGAGAAATCGGATTCCAAGCTCAAGTGGAATCAGGCGAATGCAATCAGGTAGGTAGCGGAAATCCTCTGGCGTGAGGAATGATCGACCGATCGACAGATATCCCTCAAGGATCGCGCGGCAAAGGTTGAGATCAAAGCTGACCTTTCCTGCATCGAGAGTCTCCTCGCCCAATCTGTTGCAGCAGGAACGCAGACAGTCGCCGATGTCGTAATGAACCAGTCCAGGTTTCACCGTGTCAAGGTCGATCAGACCGACGGCCTGTCCGGAGGCGTTATCGATCATCACGTTATTGATCTTGGGATCTCCGTGGATCGGTCGTCGTTTCAGTTCACCTCGTGCGCAGGCCTGCTCAAGAACATCGATCCCTTGTCTTCGCTCCTCGATGAAGGAGACGGCCTGAGTGGTGCGATAGCTGATCTGATCATTTGATCTGGAGAACACCAGGTCGAATTCAGCCAGGTAAGCCGGCGCAATGTGGAAATTCTCAAGCGTGTCTGCCAGTTCGTCTGTGGCCAGATCACTGATCAGGTGGTGAAACATCCCCAACCCGTAGCCCAGCTCACGGGCATGAAGGTCGTCTTGGATGACATCCGTTGTGGTGGCGGCACCGATGTGGGTGATAGACCTCCAGAACTCACCCTGATGTTCCACCCAGTGCCCATCGGCATCCAGGGTCGGCAGAACTTTGGGAACCTCCCAGCGACGACCCAACAGTTCTGGCGGTTGTTGTGCAAGACGCTGCTCAACGTGGCTGCCCAGTTTCAGCAGATTGCGCATCACCAATTCAGGTTGTTCGAACACCTCAGTGTTCAGGCGCTGCATCACGAAGGCTGATCGTGATGCGCTGCGATTGAGTGTCACCAGAAATGTGTCGTTGACATTTCCAGACCCGAGCTGGCTGATTCCATCGATCTGTTCCGGTGGATGGAACAGACCTGCAATGGTCTCCAGGATCGAATTGGAGCTGGAGAGCGGGGAGGACACGGCGAATCGCATGGGTCTCATCACGAAACATGCCGTCTTTGTTGCCCTTTGCCAGCAATCAGTGTGCGGAAAATCAGGCGGGAACGCGGCAGCATGGTGATCGTTGTCTGAACGGCACCGGTGCCACGAATTCTTCACACCGCTGACTGGCAGATCGGCAAGCCCTATCGCTGGATTGAAAATTTTCAGAAACAGGCTCGTTTGCAGCAGGAGCGCGTTGATGCCGTTCTGAGGATTGCTGCAGTGGCAAGCCAGGAAGAGGTGGACGTTGTGCTGGTTGCCGGTGACCTGTTCGACTCGAGCACGGTGGCTGCTGCCATGGTCATGGAGGTGCTGGAAGCGGTGGGATCGATCCCATCACCTGTGGTCGCGATCCCTGGAAACCACGATCACGGTGGTGCCGGAGGGATTTGGAGGCGTGAGGATCTCCGCCGGCAGATGCAGCAGCGTGCTGGCAACCTTCAATTGCTGCTCAAGCCGGAACCGGTTGATGTTGCGGGTGTCACTCTTCTGCCATGCCCCCTGCAACGACAGCGGATGAGCCAGAGTCCTTCTCTCTGGCTCGATCAGCTCAACTGGACGCAACTCGATCCGGTGAAACCGCGCGTTGTTCTGGCCCATGGCTCGGTGCAGGGTTTCGGTGGTGAAGGCCAGGTCAATCAGCTTTGCCTCGAGTCTCTGCCCCGTGATCAAATCGATTACATCGCCCTTGGCGACTGGCATGCGCTGATGGAGGTTGATCGCAGAACCTGGTATAGCGGCACACCGGAACCCGATCGTTTCCCCACCGGGCCCGATGACTTGAGATCACAGGTTCTCGTGATTGATGTGGAGAGGACCCAGCCGCCAACGGTCATGGTGAAACCCACGGGCCGTCTGCGCTGGCACCGGATCACCATGACCCTCAACGGCGATGCCGATCTGGCCCGGCTTGAGCAAACACTGGTCGAATCCGTAGGCAGTCGTGTGGGTCGCGATCTGATGCGGCTTGAACTCAACGGACAACTTGGTCTGCAGGGGCATCTCCAATTGGAGGAACGCCTGGCGCTGCTCGGGGAACAGCTTCTTCACCTCCGCCTGCGAGGCAAGCTGCACCGTCAACCAACCGCGCAGGAGAGGGATGAGCTGCTGCTTCGGATGGATAGTCCCCTGGTCAGCTCCATTGCGGCAGGTCTTCAGGACGAGCTTCAAAGCAGTGCTGATCCTCTGGTTGAACAAGCCTTGATCGAGTTGCACCGTCTCTGCTCCATGGATCCATGCGCCTGATTCGTTGCCGACTGGAAAGCATTCGCCGGCATCGAGCTCTTGAGGTGTCCTTTGCTCCTGGGCTGACCTTAATTGGAGGTGCCAATGAATCCGGTAAAAGCTCGCTTGTGGAGGCGATGCACCGCGCATTGTTTCTGCGTGCTTCTGCCACGGGAGCGGCAATTCGTGATCTGCGCTCGGCCACACATGCAGGTCATCCCCAGGTCGAGATCGACTTCGATGCTGCTGGGCATCGTTGGTCGTTGTTGAAATGTTTTAGCGGTGCCGGCGGAACCAGCCGCTTGAGTCGAGCAGGTCAGAAGGCTTTGCTCGGTGGCGATGCCGAGGATCAGCTGGCTGTTCTTTTGGGAGTCGAGGAGATCATCGGTAGCCGTCAGGTGAACCGTGTTTTACCCACCCGTTGGGCTCACCTCTGGGTGATGCAAGGACTGGCCGGTCGCAATCTGCTGGATCTCAGCGGCGAGCACTATGACCTCAAGGGATTGATCACTGCTCTGGAAGGCCAGGCTGAGCAATCTCTGCAGTCGCCGATGGATCAGCAGGTCTACAACCAGCTTGAGCAACTTGTGGCCTCCAGCCTCACCAGTCGGGGCGTGAAACAAAACAGTGAACTCTGGAAACGCCGGCGGGACGTTCAACAAGCTTCAGAGCAACAAGCCGAAGCACAGGAGCGACTGCTCAGTTATGAAGCAGCCTGCATCGAGCTTGACGCCAATGAGCAGGCTCTTGATCAGCTGGAGTGCCGTGCACCGGAAGTGCAGAAGCGACGTCGACAGCTTCTCGCTCTCAAGGATCTGCAACAACGGCTGGCTCCTCTTCGTCTTCAGCAGAGCCAATGGCAACAACAACTCAATGCTCTGAGTCGTCTGATCAAGGAAATCCAGGCTGCTGAAACGGCGATGAAGGCGTTGCGACAGGAGCTCAAGGTCATGAACCAGTCCGCCGAGACCACTTCCAGCACACTCGTTGATCAACGACGTGCGTGTGAACAACTCGACCTGAAGCGTCAGACGCTTGAAGAGCGTGGCCATGCACTACGACGTCGTCAGGACCAGGAACGGATTGAACAAAGGATCCTGGACATGCGTCGGCACAAGGAACAACGCGCCAAATTCGAACAGCAGCAATCCCAGCTCAAGCAACAGCTGACGGCACTGCCAAGTCGCGATGCCAACGATTTGGCGGCTCTTCAAGCTCAGCAAACACAGCTCCGTGAGTTGGAGATCCGTCTTCAAAGCATGGCATCGCGAGTCGAATTGCAATCCTCGAACATGACTGTGCGCCTCGATGGCGAACAGCTCGGGATTGGCGACGTTGCTGAAAGGACTGGTGCTTTTCGGCTTGAAGTGGGTGAAGACGTCACCCTGTTGGTCAGTCCTGGAGAAGGGACCGGCCTTTCAGCACTGATGGCCGAGAGGACACAGTGTCGGTCTCTGTTGGAGCAGAAGCTCAAGCTCTGGGGTGTCAACAGCCTCGAGGCTGCTGAGGCTCTGTTGCAGACGCGCACGGAGCTTCAACAGCAGCTTGTTGTTCTCGATGCACGTCTTCGCCAGCTCATGGAGCAGCAGAGCAACCTGAAGGGTGATCAAGACCTCGAACAACTCGATCAGCAGCTCGCTGAGCTGCGACAACATCCAGTTGATCCGGAGATTGTTGTTGAAGACGACCTTGCGAAGGCTTTGGACGACTGCCGCCAGAGTTATCAATCGGTTCAGCAACAGGTCCGATCACTGCGTGAGGACTGTGAGCGCGTGGAACGTGAACAGAAGGGTTTTGCCAAGACGCTTCAGGATCTCCAAATTCGACTGGAGCGCCATGAGGCTCAGCATGCCCAGCAGCTTCAGCAACAACACGAGATCGAATCGCGGCATGGCTCATCGCAAACTATCGATTTTGAACTCAAGAAGGTCACGCATCAGTGTGCGCTGTTGCAGGACCAACTGCTCGAGCTGAGCGACGACTGTGGTTTGGCCTCTGGCACCGAGGTGGAGACATCACTTGCTGAGCTGGATGATCGTGAGCTGAAGCTCAATCGTCAACGCACCGATCTCAATCGTGAACGGGGTTCATTGCTCGAGCGCTGTGAACGTCTCGGAAGCCGTGAACTCCATGCCGAACTTGAGGAAACGTCCAATCGTCTTGAGCTCGCTCAACAGGCAGAAGAACAGGAAACCCAGCTGGTTGAGTCACGGGTTCTGCTTCTCAATCGGTTCCAGGACGCGCGTGCGGACCTTTCACGTCGTTACTCGTCACCATTGAGAACCAGCATTAATCGTTTCATTGCTCCGTTTCTGCAGCATCCCGGCGACAGCTCTGAGCTGCGTTTTGATGCCAGCGACGGCCTGAAGGATCTGCGACTTCAGCGCTCAGGTCAGAGCCTCGAGTTTTCACAACTCAGCGGAGGACTCAAGGAACAGCTCAACGCAGCTGTTCGCTTAGCAATCGCCGAGGCTCTGCGAGATGGTCATGACGGCTGTCTCCCTTTGTTGTTTGATGACGCCTTTACCAACAGCGATCCCTCGCGACTTGAAGCGGTTGGGAGCATGCTCCGGCAGGCCGTTGATCTGGGTCTTCAGGTGGTGCTTTTCAGTTGTGACCCGGATCCCTACCGAGAGATTGCTGATGCGGTGATCGACCTCGACGATCACTGATTGGTTGGATTTGGATGATCGAATTCAGAGTGCGTTTTCGATCACGTTCATGGCTTTTAGATAGGCCGGTGGTTCATCGGCTGTGTCCTGTTCCTCGATGCCGTTGTCATCCCGAATCAAGCGGCGGGCGTTATCAGCAATCACAGCATTCACCAACAAATCCATCGCTTCAGGCTGGTCAAGATTCTGGAGTGCCTCTGCGTACCGCCGGCTGTGGGTGGGTCGCACCGACTCCTGGCAGTAATTGGAGAGCTCACGGCTTTCGGTCATCACCGAAAACGCCACATCTTTGGTGGTGGAATTGCCATAAATAGCCATGTAGAGCAGATTCACCATCGATGCGTCGTGCACGGGAATGGCGTATTTGCGCACGATCTGTGGCCAGTAGCGCAACGACTTGAGACCTTCCAGGCCTCCTTTACGCAGGCCTGCCTGTTCGCACCAGTTCTCGAGCTCTTCCATCGAGTGCGGACAGCGCTTTTCGTCGAGCATGTGCTCTGCCAACACCTGACCTGCATGGAAATTTCGGGTCGGTGTGCCGGAAACCGGCAACATCATGCTGCCGCGTACGTCAGCCACCATGGCGGTGAGTTGCGCAAAGGTGTGATCGCGCACCTTCTCCATATCTCCCCCGCGCACTAAAGCCGCTTCGATCCTTTGAACGCCATAACCGAGCTCCGTCAGTGCAAAAGGCTGACGGTTGTAAAGCCTCTGGCGATTGCGCCGAGCCATGGAAACCGTTGCCGCTTGGTCCAGACACTGGTCAAGCAGAAGCGTCAGCAGAGTTGGAAGCACTCCAGGGTTGTCCTGGTGATAGGCATAACCAAACCCGGCGAACACCGACGACATGTTTTTCGCTGCCTTGATGTACTGCCCCTCAATGTTGTGAACCCCTGCTGAAACCTGAATGTTCGGCGACAGTCGATCCAGCATTCGCGCTCCCAGGAGCGCTGTCAGTGCGTTGGGATGGCAGAAATTGGCCGTGAAGCTGTCGAGCGGATTGCGCAGGGCGCCATGACGGTGAAAGCCTGAGAAAAAGCCCAGGCTTGGGACTTTTTCACACAACACATACGACTCGTTGATCAGGTTGTCATGACTGAATGATCCGGCCAGGCAGGCCAGAACCACGTGTTGCCGACCCAATTGATCCCGCAGTTGAATCGCTTCGATCAGGTCTTCTTCAACATGATTGCTGTTGGCACTGAGCACAACCAGCTCACAGCGTTTGAGCAAGTCAGCCAGGGTGTTGGGCTGACGTACACCCCCAACTCGATGGCTGCCCATGCGTTCCATGACCGCCACATGCTTCGGGTCCATGCCGTCGAGGGCCGACTGCGTGAACGCACCGAGAAGCTCGCGATCGGGTCGGGGTGCCAGCAGCAGATTCTCTTCGTCCTTCTGCTGCATGGCACAGTTGTAGGCAAGGGAAGCGGGATAGAGCCCTACGCTGTAAAACCCGACCTTTCCGGTTTCCAACTCCCAGACCCGCTGTCGCAGCTGATCCCTGTCGAGGCTTGGAGGAAAGAATCCGTTTGAGTTCAACAGTGCTGCAGTACTGAGACTCATTGCAATGAAGGGGAGGATGAGGTGAACAAAGAATGGAAAGCTTGGGATGGCAGCCGAGTTACACCGCTTTCTTTGGAAGGGTCATGAGTTCGGAGCAAACCGTTGGATCAGCCGGTTCAACCTCAGCATTGATCCATTATCTGCTCTCAGGTCAGGGGGAGCTTCGCTCATGCTGCAGGCACGATGGCTGAAAACACCAGCCGACAATCTCATTCCCCAAGTTTGTGAATGGTTTGTCTGACGACAGATGGAAGAATCGATTGGTTGAGATGTGCATCATTGAAGACTGACTTTGCGTTGATAATCGAATGCTGTGCGTCAGAGAGCTCCAGAGAATGTTGCTTTTGTTCGAGAGATCATGATGTTGATGGCTTATCCTTATTTCAAGACCTAATGCCTTTGTTTAGATTCTGAGCGATGAATAGCCAGGAAATGGAGAACGAAATTCGTGCTCTGCTCGGAAGCGGGCGGATTGGATCGTTGGAAGGTCTTTTGGTGGATTCGGCGGATTGGGGAGTCAATATCAGGATGACATTAAATGAAAATTTTGTCGAAGTTGATTTGATTAAAAACTGGGATGGATTTGAAATGATTTTGCTTGATGATCAAAATCGTAGTTCTATCCAGATTGATGAGCTCAAGGATATTCTTCAAGTTTTAAAAAGTCACTATTAATCCTCTTGTGACACTGTTTTGCTTCCGTTTTCGAAGCTGAACTTCATTGCCAAGATTGCCAGGTTAAGTGTCAATGTGAATGCATTTGCGATCATTACCGGTTTGGCGTCTGTCTGGACCCCATAAACCACCCAGCAAAAACAGCCTGTGCTGAACGTGAGCAGCAAAGCATAAGAAACGTCTTTGGCAGATCGCGTTTTCCATGTTTTGATCACTTGTGGCAGAAATGCGATTGTTGAAAGTGTTGCTGCTGCGAAGCCGAATATTTCAGACGAACTCAAATCTAATGTCATACGAAAAATGTTCGTCGGTCAATGTTGAAGCTTTTAGTATAGCTGAATTGTTCAATTGTATGAAGCCTAAGAGCACGGAATCACAGGATCAGTTTTTGTCAAGACATCCTCAGAACTAATGGCGATCTTTCAGGCAGCTTGAATCTGGGCTAGCCCGTTGCCAGCATCATCCACAAGTGATGTGATCCGCTGGCTTTAAAGCTTTTCGGCGGTCCAAGAACATGAGCACGCATGCCCCGCTGGTTCATGGAAATCAAAGCGATCAACCATGAACTGGTTGAACTGGACCTGCAGTCAATTCACGACCGCCATGCTGATTTCCTTGGCATCAACCCATTTGGAAAGCTTCCTGCTTTGATCGACAGTGATGTCCTGCTTGAGGATGGATCTCCACTCAAGTTGTTCGAAAGTGGTTCAATCCGTTTGCATCTTGCCGAGACTCATAGCTGCGGCCTCATGTGCATGATTCGTTTCCTCCAGTCGTGAACGTGAATTTGCACGACTCATGGAGGTGTTCAATCATTAACTAAATCCTGAGCGTCCTTTGGTTGGCGATTGCTGGGGTGCTGCTGAGTTCGCTGTTGAGGTCCATCTCAGTGACCTGCCATTGTTTTTCCCAGAGCTTGATCTCAGCCTCTATCCGGAGATTCAGGCTGTGATTGATCGCACCCATCTCCAGCCTGCCTTCAGGTTGGTCATGGGTTTTGCCTGAAGTCTGATCATCGTTCCGCTATTCGATGATTGGCGATTCAATCGCTGCATGGGAGGGTGAGAACCAAGCTCGCGACAGCATGGTTGGGATGGATCTCGCTTCACTGCATCAGGAACTCGTTGCCAGTCCAGACCTTTTGATCGTGCAGGACCTTGACGGGGTCTGCATACCTCTGGTGAAGGATCCACTCACCCGGAGCCTTTCTGCGGATTATGTGTATGCCGCTGCTCGATTACGTGGCAGTTTTGTGGTTCTGACCAATGGCGAACACGAAGGTCATCGCGGCGTCAATCGCCTTGTTGAGAAAGCACTCGGTGACAGTGAAAAGGCCCGAAGTCAAGGTCTCTATCTCCCCGGGCTCGCTGCCGGTGGTGTGCAGCTGCAGGATGAATTCGGCAACGTCACGCATCCAGGAGTCAGTGAGGCTGAAATCAGCTTCCTGGCATCGGTTCCCGGGCGGATGAAGGCACTGATGTGTTCCATGCTCCCTGCCTTGATGCCGGAATTGAGCGATCAGGAGCTATCCGTTGAGGTTGATCTGGCGGTTCTAGATACTCAGCTCTCACCAACCATCAATCTCAACCACCTGTTCAGTCGAATCCCTGACGATGTTGAGCATCAGCGCCAATTGCAGTCAATGCTGGAGTCGCTCATGCAGCAACTGATGGCGATGGCCGTTTCCGAAGGGCTTCACGACTCCTTCTTCCTGCATGTTGCGCCGAATCTCGGGCGTGATCCCCTTGGCTGTGAACGGCTCAAGCCTGCCGTTAAGGGAGATGTTGGCAGTACCGATATCCAGTTCATGTTGCGAGGAGCCATCAAGGAAGCGGGATTGCTGGTGTTGATCAATCGCCACATCGCAGCACGCACAGGCAAGGCACCTCTCGGTGAAGCGTTCAACGTCAGAACAGCACCCAATGACCATGAAGCACTGCTGGCTCTCTGCAAGCAACGGATACCTCGTGAACAGATGCCTCACCTCGTCGGCGTTGGTGACACTGTTACTTCAACGATCAATCCTTCTGGAGAAGGCTGGTTGAGAGGAGGCAGTGATCGAGGCTTTCTCACTCTCCTTCAGGAACTCGGATGCAGCTTTGGACGTCCAAACCGGGTGGTGCTTGTCGACAGCAGTGGCGGAGAGGTTGACCGACCGTCGTTGACCGATGGCTCTCTCGCTGGGATCAGTGACCCTGAGGATCCTCTGCATTTCGATGTCTGCATTCCTGGCGGTCCCAAGGCCTATGTGAACTGGTTCACCGCTTTGTCGGAAACTCGGACCGAACGCACACCCTGAAACATCCTTGCCAGATTGATCTCGGTGTATGCCCTGATCGTTGAACAGTCGCCTGCCTCACTTTGCGGGTGATTCGCCAGAATTCCAACAGGTCACGGCTTCAGATCGCACCCCGACGTTGACATCAACCTTTCCCGAAACACTGAGGTTCCCCCCCGTTCGCCGAGGCAGATTGACCACTCTGCAGGTCAACCTCGGCTATCGATGCAATCAGAGCTGCAGTCACTGTCATGTGAATGCCGGCCCCTGGAGGAAGGAAATGATGGCTGGGGAGCTCATTGATCTGATTCCTGAGGTGCTCGCTCGCCTGGGTCTTCGTTGTCTTGATCTCACCGGTGGTGCACCGGAACTGCATCCTCAGTTTCGTGAGCTTGTTACGGCGGCCAGGGCTCTTGGCGTCGAAGTGATCGATCGCTGCAATCTCACGATCCTCAGCGAACCCGGACATGAGGATCTTGCTGAATTCCTGGCTGTGATGGGTGTGAGGGTGGTTGCATCTCTGCCCTGTTACGAACAGGAGAGGGTCGATCTACAGAGAGGCCAGGGGGTCTATGAGCGCAGCATTGCAGGTTTGAAGCAGTTGAATCGGTTGGGATACGCCCAACCCGGATCACCCTTGCAACTGGATCTGGTGTTCAACCCTTCAGGCCCTTCCCTTCCTCCGGCTCAGGAATCCCTTGAGGCCCAATACAGGCAGGCCTTGTCGTCTAGCCACGGGATTACGTTCTCTCACCTACTCACGATCACCAACATGCCGATTCAGCGATTCGCGCGAGATTTGCAGCATCAGGGTCAGCTCGAGCCGTACCAGCAGATCTTGCGTGAGGCCCATCGACCGGAAAATATTGCTGCGGTCATGTGCCGAAGCCTGATCAGCGTGAGCTGGACCGGAGCGCTCTACGACTGCGATTTCAATCAGCAATTGAATCTTGCATCCAACGCTGGCCCTCGAGTGCTCGCTGATCTACTCAGCGCTGCGGATGGACTGATGGATCAACCGATTGCCGTCGCAGACCATTGTTTTGGGTGTACGGCTGGCAATGGATCCAGCTGTGGTGGTTCTCTTAGTTAAGAGTGACCTGAACGCCAGCTGGCGTGAACAGGAACACATGCTCCCCGAGCCGATGTTCCTCACCGTCGACGGCCCTCACGCCACCGGACACGAAATCAGCGGTGCGTTGTGCCTGGGCGATCTCCATGGACGTGAGATCAAGCACCACTGTTCTTTGACTGCGAACAGCCAGAACAGCTGCCATCCCCTCCGTCACGTCTTGCGGACGGATCACAAGCAGTTCCCGTAATTGCTCTGGAGTGAATTGATTCATTACTCTCAGCCTGGCGAGGCTGGAGGAAAGTCGCAGCAACCGTCACCATGCAGAGATGACTAAATCTTCCTCACCTGATTCGGCGCCAGCTCATTGCGGCAGTAAGCCCAAACGCCTGGCTGTTGGAATTGCCCCACTCGGCACTGTTTCGATCGGAATCGTGCCGATGGGCGTGATTTGTATCGGCATCGTTCCGATGGGGGTGGTCTCCATCGGTGTGGTCGCTATGGGCGTGATCAACCTCTCCATTGTGGGAATGGGACTGCTGGCAATCGGTGCCAACACCATGGGGGTCTGGACGATTGGACCGATGAGCATGGGTTTGGTCCAGATGGGTGGGCGCGGCAGCCATGATCACAACGGCCACAATCACAGCAGCCCCAACCACAACAGCAATTCTCTCGCTGAGTCAGAGGACGATCCACGCTTGCTGGCTTTCCCAACCAAGGCTGAAGCTGAAGCACAGGCCAAGCTGATTGGCTGTGAGGGAGTCCACCAGATGGGCAGTCACTGGATGCCTTGTTCCGAGCATTCAACGGGCCATCACTAGGAAGCCCTGATCAACGGCATGCAGGGCAGATGCCACGCACATTCAGGCTGGAATCGATCAGTTCAAAATCGAATTGCTTGCAAGCATCACGCCCTGCCTGAAGGACAGGCTCATTTTCAAATTCTTCCGTACGGCCGCAGCGCACGCAGACAAGGTGATGGTGGTGAATGTGTTCTTCATCCGCCAGCTCAAAACGACTTCCTCCATCTCGAAGTTCCAGCTCCTGAAGAAAATCCATCTCCACCAACAACCGCAGGGTGCGGTAGATGGTTGCCAGCGAGACCTTCGACTGATTGTCCACAAGCTGACGGTGGACCTCTTCTGCACTGAGATGACTACCACTGCCGATCTGTTCAAACAGGTCCAGCACCAATCGCCTCTGCGGCGTCATCCGACGCCCTTCCTGGTGTAGCCCCTTCTTCAGAGTTCCGGTCGCTTCAGCAGAAGAGGTTGCAGGCGACATGCAAACGGAATGCAGTGTTTCTCAATAGTACGCACTATTGAGAGTCAACACCAGTGCTCGTTGACGAGTTGTTTTCACCTTTGGCTGGTCGCAAGCGTGACTTCTGATACGAATCGCCAGTCGAGCTGTGACGTCAACTGCCAATGGATGCGTTTTAGGGCTGATCTTTGCGGAACCTCATGCCGATTGATCTGACATTGGCCTTAACAAGCCTCAACAGCCCGTCGAGGTTCAAGCCGGCAAACCCGATAGGCTGACTTGCCGTTCGATGAAAAGAGTGTCGGTCTCCTGGTCGGTGCTAATGCGCTTCGTCGCGAGCGGCCTTTTCTTGTTGGCTCATGGACTGCTGGTGCTTGAACACATCGCACTGGGAACAGCACTTCACGGCGTTGCCGAAGTCTTTCTTGCTCCCTGGGCGTTGCGTCACCGTGCTTGGGACCTGATTGTGATTGGGTTGATTTTCTGCGTTTTTGACCTGTGGGGAACCCTGAGATTGATCAATGTGCTGGGTTGAGCGTCACAGACTCCATCCACCAACGGGCCACGCGTCCAGCTTGATTGGGTTGAGGCGCTGGCACCGTGACCACCACGAGCCGCTTGTTGCTCCGTTGGTAGTCGTAACGGCAGTATCCAGCACCTGTTCCTGAGCAGGACGCCAGTGACGACAGTTGATTGCCCGCCAGCTTCTGCTCAAAGGTCTGTACTTGTCCTTCAGGAGCAGGATTCCAGCCTGTGGAAGTCAGGGTTTGGTCGACAACCAAAATCGATTGCCCTGCCTGCAATTCAGGTGGACGTTGCTCTGCTTTGAGATCAACCCAGATCCCGGACATGATGAGTCCGGAAAAAACCAGCAGCCAGCGCATAACCGAGCCCGTTTACTCAGGCATAGCCATGGATCTGCTTCGAATGCCACGCTTCAGCGTTGATCCTGTTCGGCCTCCCTGGCTCCAACGACCAGAGCGGCGAAAAACGGCAGAACCGCAAGGGCTGTGAGAATTTCCACCAGTGACCTTCGTGTACAGGGAAGCTTGCGCTGTGTAAAGGATCGCTGTGGTTTCAACAGTTACCAGCGCAACCAGAACCCACAGCAGCTCCTCGTGATTCACCGGCTCGGTTCGGGACAACAATCAGGCCGACAGAACGATCGCCTGAGCAAATGATTGGTGACCAGTCAGTTCATCACACATCGATGATTCGCGAAGAATCAATCAGTTGCCTTCCCATAAAAAATAACCACCTAACACACCAGCTTTGTTGGAATGCAACATCACGTCGTTTGATAACTCCGCTTCTTTCAGAAGCTTGCTGTTGCCACCACCCAAGTGCAAAAAGTCCCAGTTCCAGATGTGCTTTGTTGTTGATATGACTTTTTTAACACGCTGAATCCACTTCTCTTTGCCAATCTCTTCAAGTGCCGGTCTGCCGATATAGTCTTCATACGTCTTTTTCTTTTTAAACAAATGATGGGCAAGTTCCAGGTTGGGTACCAGGCGTCCATCAAGAAACAAGGCTGATCCCATTCCTGTGCCAAGGGTCAGCACCATTTCAACACCCTCTCCGGAAACACATCCATATCCCTGTACATCTGCGTCATTGGCAACTCGAGTCGGTTTTTTTAGGCGCTGTTCCAGTTGAGCGGCAAGGTTAATGCCTAACCAATGGGTGTCTAAGTTGGCAGCCGTTTCAATCATTCCATTGCTGACGACGCCAGGGAAGCCAACGGCAACACGATCAAATTCGGGCACTTTGCTGGTCAACTCTTGAATGACCCCAAGAATTGATTCCGGGGTTGCAGGGTGAGGAGTTTCTTGCCGTTGTCGATCACACAACTCACTTCCTGTGGGGTCAAGAACAATGAGCTTGACACCTGTGCCGCCAATATCGATACAGAGAGTGTTGGCTGATGATTTCATTCTTGCGCTTAATATGAACGATAGTCTATGTCTGAAAACTCAGCTTTTCAATCATTTCAGGTTTTGTCGAAATTGCGTTTGAAACTATCGATAGCCCGAGCCTTTGGCCTAGGTCCACGGCTGAGGCTGATTGTCAAGGTTTGTCGATCTTGATGGGTCCTTTCTTGTCGATCAGAAAGAGTTCTATGCTCTAAAAATAAAACTAGACGGTCTTTGGTTGGCTTGACAAGATTGCTGTCAGCTGATTGATGGTTTTATGTAGCGCTTGTATTGCTTGTGAATGAGGTATCTAGAAAGCTGACGTCTCGCAGTCTCTTTGGAGGCCATCAGACCGCTGTTGATCGCTCCACTTGGTTTTTCTTGCGCGTCAATGTGATCTTGGATGGCTCGCGCGTAGAAAGATCCTGCCACTAGAGCCAGAGATATTTCACAGATCACGGCGATCGTTTTCAAGAATTTTCCAAGGTCGTCTCTGGAGCAAACAAAACTCTGCTTTGCGCTCTCGTTTGAATTTCGCTCATCAATCGGGGCGACAGGATTCGAACCTGCGACCTAGTGCTCCCAAAGCACCCGCGCTACCAAGCTGCGCCACGCCCCGTTACCCCCGCATAGTAGTCGTTGGAGGTCACGACCCCCATCCGCTTCAGCATTGCCGATTGATGTCTTCGCTGAAACCACACTGATTGTTTGCTAACCACATCCTTCAGATTGCTCAATCGGATAGTTCGAACAGAGCCCAAATGGGTTGTTGACGATTGCTAGCTTCAACGAATGGATCGAATATCGCTTGATTCAAGCCATGTCATTGCTGTTCCGTGGCTTGATGAGGTATCGATCGAGCAGTTCAGGAAGTCGCTCAAACAGATCTGACTTGATGATGTAATCAGTCGCTCCATTATCGATAGCTTCTTGTCGTTTGGCCTCGTCATTGAACGAAGTAACAAGAAGGACCGGAATTTTTTCTGCGCGCTGATTGAGATGTCGAAGGCAGGTCAGTCCGTCCATGACCGGCATCATGAGATCAAGAAGAATCAGGTCAACCTTCTCAACATCTAAACAATCGAACAGTTCCTGGCCGGTGCTGCATGCGAGAGGCTGAACGCCTTCATCGAATAACTCTTCGGCAATCAGACTGCGAAGACGTGGATCGTCATCGAGGAAAGCAACCTGTGGTTTGCCATCCATGTTCAACCCTGGCCAATGACACCAATCATGACCGGGAAAGAGGCTGTCGGTGAAATGGGTCGCCTGAGATTCGAACTCAGGACCAATCGGTTAAAAGCCGAGTGCTCTACCGCTGAGCTAGCGACCCCCCTTGAGCCGGAGCAAGCGATCCGGAACAGGCTGTGCCTTCAAGCACCCAAGAAAAATATCACCCTGACGAACCATCGTCCATGAGCTCCCCGGAATCCATTTGTGCCTCAATTGGCATGACCATCAGTGCCAGATCTGGTCAGTTGCTGATCTCACCCGCTTAAATCAGCGCTTCGAGTTCAGGACTGTGAACTGATGGCTGGTTCGTCCACTCCAGAGCCGTTGAAGATCGGTTCGCCAAGGATTGATCCTCAGGCTTGGGTTGCTGAAAGTGCCGTGGTGATGGGTGATGTTGAGATTGCAGCAGGTGCGAGTCTTTGGCCAACTGCCGTGGCAAGAGGCGACATGTCGTCCGTCGTGATTGGACCGCACAGCAACGTGCAGGACGGTGCCGTTCTGCATGGTGATCCGGGATCACCCGTGTTGATCGGATCTGATGTCACCATCGGCCACCGGGCCGTGGTGCATGGGGCCACCCTTGAAGACGGTTGTCTGATTGGAATCGGAGCCATTGTTCTCAATGGCGTCACCGTTGGCGCAGGTGCTCTCGTTGCCGCAGGAGCGGTTGTGACCCGAGATGTTCCCCCACGCAGCCTGGTGGCAGGGGTTCCGGCTCAGGTGAAACGTGAGCAGAGCGATGCGGCAGTGCTCGAGCAGAGGCACCATGCGCTCCACTACGCGCAACTGGCTGCACGTTGGGCTGAAATGCTGCAAAACCAAACGGACTGACCTTTTTAAGCCTTCGCTCGACTCACATTCATTAGGATCACCCGACCATCCCTAAAAACCATGGACCTTCGTGTCGTCGTCGTGGCAGCTCCGATCCTGATCGCCCTGGGTTGGGCTGGTTACAACATCAGCCGTGCTGCGATCGGTCAACTGCAGATGATGCTCAAGCGCGGAGAAGCTTGAGTCTTTCCAGTCGGTTCTGAACCGATCGATAGGTTGAGATCGGTTCATTGAGATCTCTTGGGAGTCAGATCCGTCATCGTCATTGGTGCTGGCTTGGCCGGTACAGAAGCTGCTTGGCAGATTGCACAAGCAGGGGTGGCGGTTCATTTGGTCGAAATGCGACCTCTGAAACGATCTCCTGCACATCACAGCAGTGAATGTGCAGAGCTTGTCTGCAGCAACAGTTTCGGGGCCCTGAGCAGTGATCGAGCAGCAGGCCTTCTTCAGGAAGAACTGCGCAGACTCGGCTCACTGGTGATTCGAACCGCTGATGCCCATGCGGTACCCGCAGGCGGTGCACTGGCTGTCGATCGTGGTCGCTACAGCGCTGCCTTAACGAAAATTCTTGAGCAACATCCTCTGGTCACGTTCGAACGTCGTGAACAGATGTCCCTCCCCGATTCTGACCAGATCACTGTTCTGGCGACAGGACCGCTGACCAGCGAATCACTGGCGAATGATCTTCGTGAGTTCACGGGCCGTGATGACTGTCATTTCTTTGACGCTGCCAGTCCGATCGTCGACGGTGACAGCATTGATATGGAGAGGGCTTTTCGAGCCAGCCGTTACGACAAGGGAGACGCGGATTACATCAATTGCCCGATGGATCAGCCTCAGTATCTCGACTTTCGCGCAGCGCTTCTCGAGGCTGAGCAAGCGGAACTCAAGGACTTTGAGAAAGACAGCGCCACATTTTTTGAAGGTTGCTTGCCGATCGAGGAACTTGCACGACGTGGTGAAGACACCATGCGCTACGGACCTCTTAAGCCGATTGGCCTCTGGGATCCACGTTGGGGAGATGTCAACGATCGCGATGTGCGACGTGCCAAACGCGCTTACGCCGTGGCCCAGCTGCGTCAGGAGGACAGAGACGGTCGACTCTGGAACCTGGTGGGCTTTCAGACAAATCTCAGGTGGGGAGAACAGAAAAGGGTTCTTCGCATGATTCCCGGGCTTGAACAGGCTGAATTCGTGCGTTTTGGCGTGATGCATCGCAATACCTTTCTCGAGGCCCCTGAGCTGCTTCAGCCCACGCTTCAATTTCGAGGGCGTCAACGCCTGCTCGCTGCGGGCCAGATCACTGGTACAGAGGGGTATGCCGCTGCAGTGGCTGGAGGCTGGCTGGCGGGGACCAATGCCGCCCGTCTGGCTCTAGGTCGCCCCACGTTCGATTTGCCTCCCACCTGCATGATTGGCGCGCTGACGCACTTCATCAGTGAGGCACCATCGGGCAAATTTCAGCCGATGCCCCCCAACTTTGGCTTGTTGCCCGTTCTGCCTGAAAAAATCAAAGACAAGCGCCGCCGCTATGGCGCTTACAGGGACAGAGCCCTGAACGATTTGCTGTTAGCAACAAAGAAGCAGGAGTCTGTTGATGTCGCCTGTCCGGCCTGAAGATCGGCTGATTGAGCGCCGTTCCCTCAAGATCGGCGTCTACGCCAGCGCACTGATGGCGATAGCTGGGGTCGCTGTTCACGTGATTTCAGGCTCCTACGCCCTGCTTTTGGATGGCCTGTATTCAGCGGTCATGGTCGGTTCGGGTCTTGTGGCCGCAAGGATCAGTCGCAACGTGGTTCGACCGCCAGATCGTGCCTATCCCTTTGGCTACGACGGGCAGGAAGCGTTGTATGTGCTCTTCCGTTCTCTGCTGCTGATGGGGGTGCTCTCCTTTGCGGCGATCTCAGCTCTCAGCACCGTGATTGATTACGCCTATGGGGTTGAAGTCAGCTCTGTTCGGCTCGGACCCGTCGCTTGGTATTCCATTGCCATGGTGGCCACATGCTGGGGCCTGGCCTGGCGCCATCATCACGACTGGTGCCGTACAGGGCGGCACTCGCAGATCCTGCTCACCGAAGCCAAGGCTGCGCGACTGGATGGTTTGATCAGTGGTCTGACCGGCTTGGCTTTGCTCGGGTCACCGTTGCTCAACGGCACCATGCTGTCTGGCTTGATTCCAGTCACCGACTCCTTACTGGTCTTGGTGGTCAGTCTTCTGGTGTTGCGTGAACCGTTGCAAGGGTTCCTCATCGCTTTAGGGCAAGCAGCAGGTGCTTCGGCTGAGACTGATCTCATCCGCAGTACCCGGTTGGCCCTGGAAGATCTGCTGGCAGGACTGTCCTGCTGGCTTCTTGATCTCACGGTTTATCAGGTCGGTCGCACGGCTTTTGTGGTTGTTTATTTGAATCCAAGTCAACCGATGGATGGCGGCGCCATTGATCTGATCCGTGATCGCATTCAGGAGCGATGCCAGTCCTTGCTGGCCTGTCCTGTGCGAACGGAGGTGATCCTGACAGCAACGCCACCCTTCGCTGCGGCCGGTGTTCCCTAGGGTTTAAATCTGCAGCAATTTCTCAGGTGTGGCCGTGAGCTCAAACCCAGACTGGGATGTGATTGTGATCGGTTCCGGCATTGGAGGGCTGGTGACCGCATCTCAGCTGGCTGCCAAAGGCGCCAAAACCATTGTGCTTGAGCAGTATCGGATTCCTGGTGGTTCTGGTGGCAGCTTTCAACGCAAGGGTTACACCTTTGACGTGGGTGCCTCGATGATCTTTGGCTTTGGCGAGCATGGGCACACCAATCTGCTCACAAGAGCCCTTGCCGATGTGGGGCAGCGCTGTGAAACGGTGCCTGACCCGGTGCAGCTTGAGTATCACCTGCCCGATGGTCTGACCATGGCAGTGGATCGAGATTACGAGGGCTTCATCGCTCGTATGAGCGCCAGATTTCCCCATGAGGCAGGGGGGATCAGGGCCTTTTACGACACCTGCTGGCAGGTCTTTCGCTGTCTCGATGCCATGCCGCTTCTCTCTCTTGAAGATCCGGCCTACCTGGCAAAAGTTTTCTTTAGAGCCCCACTCGCCTGTCTGGGACTCGCACGCTGGCTTCCCTTCAATGTGGGCGATGTGGCGCGCAAACACATCCAGGATCAGGACTTGCTGCGTCTGATCGATATGGAATGTTTCTGCTGGTCGGTGATGCCAGCTGATCGGACACCGATGATCAATGCAGGTATGGTTTTCTCCGACCGCCATGCCGGTGGCATCAATTACCCGAAGGGTGGTGTCGGGACAATCGCCGAGAAGCTGGTGGCAGGGCTTGAAGCCCACGGCGGAACGATCCGCTACAGAGCTCGTGTTGAAAAGGTGCTCATCGAGCAAGGTCGTGCCGTTGGTGTGGAGCTTTCCGATGGCGAAGAGCTGAGGGGCAAGCGCATTGTGAGTAATGCCACCCGCTGGGACACCTTCGCTGGTGAAGGTTCACCCGACAGCACTCTGGTTACGAAAGACCACACCCCTTCCGCCGAATCCACTTGGCGTCGTCGCTATCAACCATCAAGTTCGTTTCTGTCGGTTCACCTCGGGGTGAAGGCTGATGTTGTCCCTGAGGGCTTCCACTGTCATCACCTGCTCTTGGAGGACTGGAATGAGCTTGAAGCCGAGCAGGGAGTGATCTTTGTGTCGATTCCAACGTTGCTGGATCCATCCCTGGCCCCTGAGGGGAGACACATCGTGCATACCTTCACCATGAGTGATATCCAGCACTGGGACGATCTCAAGCCCAAGGACTACAGAGCTAAAAAGCAGCACGACGCCTCTCGGCTGATTGAGCGACTGGAGTTCATCCTTCCGGGTTTGTCGCAGGCCATCGAACTGCAAGAGGTGGGTACCCCCCGAACCCATCGCCGATTCCTTGGCCGGATGGGTGGTTCCTATGGGCCGATCCCGGCAGGTCGACTGCCTGGTCTGCTGCCCATGCCGTTCAACCGAACAGGATTGAACGGTCTGTATTGCGTGGGCGACTCCTGTTTTCCTGGCCAGGGTCTGAATGCCGTGGCATTCAGTGGCTACGCCTGCAGTCATCGCATCGGAGCTGATCTCGGTCTCAACCCTTGGGCCCTACCCCAGTGAAGACATCGCAGCATTGCGAAGGTTGAGGTAGATCGCCCCAAGACCCTTGGTGAGAAACTCCACGCCAATGGCCAGGGTGAACAGGCCCATCAGCTTGATGAAGATCGTCAGCCCCACCTCGCCGAGCCAAGCCATGATCCGGCTGCTGAAGCGGAAGATGGCGGTGTTCACCAGCACCAGGATCACAATCGCGCCCAGCAGGTTGAGCGCGGTGCCACTGCGGTAGGCCGTTTCGGCAAACAGCACCACCGCCGACAGCGTTCCAGCACCAATGGTGAGCGGAATACCGATCGGCACCACCGCCGCGGAATAAAACTGTGCATCGCTGGGATCTGGCCGAGGCGGAGTAAGACTTTGTGCTGCAGTGTCAGTGGGCACTGGCGTACGCGAATTCATCATCTCCAGGCCAACTCCTCCCAGCAGAAGCCCACCGGCTATCTGAAAGGCACTGACTGAGATCCCAAAAAAATCGAGGATCCACGTACCCACCAGCATGAACAACACCAGGGTGATGAAGCAGGCCAAACTGCTCATCAGAATGAGGCGTTTCACCTTGGCGCGAGGCATGCCCTGGGTGTGAAGCAGAAAGGCTCCCAGCGCCGAAATGTTGTTGCCGATGGCCAGCAAACCAATCAGATAGTGCTGAAACGAGCTGATGTTCATCAGTGGTGAAAAGGCCTGTGTTCGGGGTTGGGATCAGGCATCGGGGTGCTCAGCTGTTGGAACCAATCCACGGCGTTTTGCAGATCTTTCAGCAACAGATCCGCCATGTCACGTGTGAAACCAGCCCGGATGACCAAGCGCAGCACTGCTAAATCCTCACAGGCCGCCGGCATGGTGTATGCGGGAACCTGCCAGCCACGAGCTCGTAAGCGCTCAGAAAGCTGGAACACCGTCCAGGTGTCCAACGAATCGTCGAGGGTGACTGCAAACACTGGCAACTGCCCTCGTGGGTGGCTTAATAACTTGAGCGGTGGCATCGCTGCAATTGAGTCAGCGACATAAGAAGCCGTTTCCTCAAGACAGGCCATGCGCTGGGAGTAGCCCTCATGACCCAAATGGATGAAGTTGAAATACTGCGCCACCACCTGGGCTCCTGGACGTGAAAAGTTCATGCCAATGGTTGGCATCTGGCCACCCAGGTAATTGACGTTGAAGCGAAGCTCCTCGGGGAGGTCGGCCTGGTCGCGCCACAGCACCCATCCCACTCCAGGCAGAACACCTCCATATTTATGGCCGCTGGTGTTGATTGACTTCACACGGGGCAGGCGGAAATCCCAGAGCAAGTCAGGTGAATTGAAGGGCGCCACAAAGGCCCCAGAGGCACCATCGACGTGGATGGGAATGTCAAGGCCAGTGCGTTCTTGCAGCTGATCGAGCTCCTTCTGGATGGCCTCAATCGGCTCATAGCTTCCGTCAAAGGTGCTTCCCAACACACCAACAACGCCAATCGTGTTTTCATCGCATGCCGCTGCAGCTCCTGCGGCTGTCATTTGCAGGTGTTCACGCGAAATCGGCACCATGCGTGCTTCAACATCGAAGTAGGCGCAGAACTTGTCCCAACAGATCTGGGTGTTGGTACCCATGACCAGATTTGGTCGTCGATCATCCAGGCCTTGGGCGGTTCGGCGTTGACGCCAATGCCAGCGCAACACCATGCCTCCAAGCATGCAAGCTTCGCTGGAGCCCGTGGTGGATGTGCCAACGGCAGCTTCAGGATCCGGTGCATTCCAAAGACGCGCCAGCATTTTTAGGCAGCGGTTTTCAAGTTCGGCGGTCTGGGGATATTCGTCTTTATCGATCATGTTTTTCTCGGCACATTCGCGCATCAGATGCAGCGCTTCAGGCTCCATCCAGGTCCCGACAAATGTGGCCAAATTGAGCATGGCATTGCCATCCAGCATCAAATGGTCGTGGATGAGCTGATATGCCAGATCAGCGTGCAAGCCATGCTCCGCTAATTGGTGTCTAGGCAATACAGTTTCTCGCTGATTGCGCTGATGGAGGCGGTGGCCAAGGGTGGTGTCGAGGTCTAGGCCAGAGCGAGAAGTCTCCATGTGGAATGCACGTCAAGGGCTGCCCTCTCAGTGCTAGCCAACCCTACGAAATAAAGGAATGATCCCTAGCCCAGGGGTGACAAGATCGCTGACTAGCTGCAGAGATGACACATGTCCACCGTGTGGAAATGCCGGAGTCAACTCCGCTTTAAAACGGCATCTTTGTGAGATTCGCGGGGATGCATTTCCACTCTCTTTTTGCTTCCTCAATGTCTGAACAGTTACCTCTAGCGTTTTATCGCATTGGCTTTAATCGTTCTTGCTTAAACAGCTGCTAATGCCCACATCAAAGCAGTGCTGATTCTTGTCGTAACCCCTGGAGGCTTCAGCCTGAGGATGTCCACGTGAGAGCAGGTCGACTGCTTAGGGTCAAATCGATGATTTCATTCCCATGTCACCGGCTCCTCAACCCAGTTCTGCAGAGCTCGCGCGTTACCTCGAACAACGCGGTGAACTGGGGAAGCCCTGGATGCTTCAGATGCTGCGGCTCTCAAAATTGAAAGAGGCGCGCGACCAGATGACTCCTGAGACCTATCTGAAATCGATTCAGGAGGCCCATGCCGACCTAATGCGTCTGGGTGAATTCTGGAAGGGCCGAGAGGAGGAAGTCTTCAACGGCGATTACCGCCCCAACGATGTGATCGAGCCTTTACCGGGTTCACCGGAGGATCGTTGAGCGATGCCAGTCGCGCTTCAGGAGAGGTTTCGACTTTCGCCACTGATCAGGGGAACTCTCATCTGTGTCTACCTGGCACTGGTGCTGCCCTTGCCGTTGATGGCACCTCCAGGTTTAAAGCTGACGCTCTGGCTGGCTGCCCCGATTGGATTGGCCCTGGTGCTTGCCATGCTCAGCGAGCAGGTCAATGTGGATGACCAAGGAATCAGCGTGGGTCATCCCCCTTGGTGCCGCTGGTTGATTCGTCGTGGTTGGCAGCTGCAATGGGGAGAGATCCAGCGACTGGTTCCTGTTGGTACAAGCCAGGGAGGAAGGGTCTATTACTTCACCACCTTCAACCAGGAGAAACGGTTGCTTCCACAACGTCTTGAGCAGTACGATCGGTTCCTTTCAATCGTTGAGGGGAGAACCGGTCTCAAGACAGGTGCTATCCAACGGCTAACTCCACCCTGGACCTACCAACTGCTGTTTGGCCTGGCGGTTGGCATGCTGACCATCGAAACGGTGGTGGCTGTTGCCGTGAAATGGGGATGGATTGTTATTCCGGCAGGTTATCCAGGCTGAAGCGATATCCCTGCTGACGAACGGTGGTGATGCCGCCACCTTCGCCTAGACCTGCCTGTTCAAGCTTGCGGCGGAGCGTCAAGACCTGGGTATCCACTGAGCGTGGCCCACCACTGAACGGAGGCCAGGCCATTCTCAGAAGCTCTTGACGGCTGCGCACCATTCCAGGTGGCATCAGTAATGCGCACAGCAGGGCGAATTCGCGCGGACTGAGTTCAACCGGTTGCTCTCTCAGGGTCACCTGACGCAGCAGTAGATGGACCTCAAGGGGACCAACGGCAACGCGTTCCTGCAGGCCGCTGCGACCCCGCTTAAGCAGAGTGCGACAGCGAGCGGCCATTTCTTCAAGGCCAAAGGGTTTGCGCAGCACGTCATCCGCGCCGTCATCAAGCAATCCCACTACGGGTTCAGCGCCGCTGCGGGCTGTCAACACAATCACTGGACAGCGCAATTGCTGGCCAAGTCTCAGTGCAGAACTTTGTTCCAGCAGCTCAGCACTGACCAACAGATCAGGAGACTGCTCCTGACAGAGCTCAATGGCTTCCTGCGACGACGACACTGCAGCAGTGAGATGGCCGTCCTGGCGCAGACGCTGAACAAGGACGGTCCGCAGTGTTGGATGAGGTTCTACAACGAGAATCCGAGCGGGTTCTCGAGACGGAATCGCGGGAACAGTGAGTTGCTGCACAGGAGCCTGACCGGTTCCATGGGCGAGGAGATCGCGGGAGGAGGAGGTCACAAGGCATCCGAAAGCCGTCTTACGCTAATGCCTTTCCTAGGCACGCTGGTAACAGAGGCTGCCGTCCTCACCAAAGATGACATCTCTTCAGCACCCGGAGGCCATTCGCCACTTCCAGGCGCTCTGTGATGCCTGCCAGGAACTGACAACGCGTTATCACGGCCCGTCTGAGTTGCGTCTCTATGCCGATGGCTATCTGCATGCTCTGCGCAGAACCGGTGATCTCGATCCAAGGGAACTGTCCAAGCTTGAGACACTGATTGAACGCTGGATCCTGGATCCTTCCAGTTTCATCGGTCCTGACGGGGATGTGAGCGCTCTCTACAGGCATCCGAATCAGTATTGAATCTCCGGGGCATGGGCATCAATCGTCATTCACTTGAGGCTGTAAGAACGGTCTCGGTCGACGGAGGCTGCATTGAGCTGCGTTGTTACCAACCTCACGCTGTGGACGCTGCTGATCGGATTCCTTTATTGATCACGCACGGAGGTCCAGGTGGTTCCAGCGTTGGTCTCTATGACGCTCTGCATCCCCTGGCTGATCAACGATCAACGATCTTCTACGACCAGCTTGGCTCGTTTGCATCACCTGCCGATCTGCTGCCGGAGCAGATGACACTGAAGCGCTTTGCGACGGAACCCCGTTGCATTCTCGATCAGTTGGGCATCGCCCGTGCCCATGTCTTTGGACATTCATGGGGTGGCGCAGTCATGACGCAGTTCTGCCTAAATCACCCAGATCGAGTGGCAGCCCTGTTGCTCTCGTCTCCTCTGCTGTCGACACAGCGGTGGATTGCCGATTGCAATCAGCTGATCAACAACATTCAAAGAGAGTTGGGCGAGTCGGTTGATTTGGAGAGCGAATTCGAACGCCGACACTTCTGTCGTTCCGATCAAGCATCAGATCAAGAAGCAGTGCGTTGTGAGCGTCAGAGGGGCAACAACAAGCTTTATCAACAGATGTGGGGACCGAGTGAGTTCCAGCATCAGGGACGACTCAGTGACCTTGACTTGTTCCCAAGCTTTCAGAATGTCTCGAAGCCAACGCTGCTGATCTGCGGGGAATACGACACGGCCACACCACAGACCCTGGAGGATGCAAGATCAAGGCTTGGTGATCGCGCCCGATTGGAAGTGCTGAAGGATGCAGGTCACAAGACCTATATCGATCGCAATCAGACGTTCATTGCAGTGGTGAATGATTTCTTAGATCAGTTGGATGAGTCAGCTGGCTAAAGCGATCTCCAGCTTTTCCTTCAAAGTGTTTTCGTTGTACATCTCGATGAGGATGTCGGATCCACCCATGAATTCGCCTTTGACATACACCTGAGGAATGGTGGGCCAATCGGAGTATTCCTTGATTCCCTGGCGGACCTCAGGGTCAGAGAGCACGTCAAATGTCTCAAAACTCACGCCAAGTGCATTGAGGATCTGCACAACATTGTTGGAGAAGCCGCACTGAGGCATCAGCTTGGTGCCCTTCATGAACACAAAGATCGGGCTCGACTGGATCAGGCTCTCGATGCGGGATTGGGTCTGGCTGTCCATGGAAATCAGGCGATCAGAGAAAGAGGCGAATCAGTTGGGTGTGGAGGTGTTCAGAGCTAGGGCGTGAATGGCCTCTGAAGCCAGCTCCTCCCTCAAGGCTCGATAAACAAGCTGATGTTGACGGATGCGATTGAGACCGTCGAAGGCGGTCGACACCACGCTCACCTGAAGATGATCACCACCACCGGTGAGGTCCTCGACGCTCACCTGAGCATCTGGGATCGCGCGACGAATTGCAGAGGTGACCGCGTCAGGCTGAACCATTGGAACAGAGCTTGAACTCAATTGATGCTGGCAGATGAATGTCGCGTGTGAATCCGATCACTCACCAGCGGAAGCACCGCGGTAGGGGGTGTCAACGAAACCGAGTTCCAAAAGGCTCTGGTAAGCATTCTGACCTTCTGGTTTGGCAGGAGTCATCAGTCTCACGACTTCAACCAGCACCGGCACAGCAACTGCCGGCTGGCCCTGACGGCGGAAGAGCGCGGCAAGACGCAGGTTGGACTGGGCAAGGAGAGCAAGAGCCGCACGTCCTTTGGTATCCATTTCCCTGGGGATACGGGCATCGAGCCCTCGGAACGAACCAGAGAGATCTCGGTAGAACGCCAAAAGCTGCTTGGAAGCGGTTCGAGCGTTGTCGTAGTCCTTCTTCGCCTGAACCAGATTGCCGGATGCCACTGCTGCATCACCGCGCTGAATCAAGGCCTCGACGGATGAAACATTGAAACCCGTGCCACTGGAAGCAAGCACTTTGGTGGCTGAGCCAGAAGCATCCGTTCCCGACTGTGCCAATGCAGGGGTCATGCACAATCCGGCAGTCAAGGCAATCGCTGAGCAAAGAAGGCGGGTGCCCATGGAACCAATCTTGAGTGCGCGGACTTTAAAGGCAATTCAGCGGTCGTCCGATGGCCTCTCGGGCCGCTTGTTCAGCCGTATGCATCCCATTGGCGAGTAAGTGATTGAAGCGAAGGGCCTCCTCCTTGCCCTTGCCATCAACCACTAAAGGTTGTTCGAAGCAAATTGCTGAACGACTGCGTGGGCCTGGAACAGCAGGGTTGTAGGCAAGACCAACAGGCACGACCTGCACATTGATCCCCCGGCGTTGAGCCAGTTGCGCAAGCCTGACCGGGCCTTGCTCCAACTCAATTGGTGCATCAGTCCTTTTGATCCGTCCCTCAGGAAAAACCACCAGTTGTTGACCACTCTCCAACAGGTCAAGAGCAAATCTCAGGGTTGTCAGTGAAGGCTTGTCTTGGTCGACCGCAAAACAACCCAGACGGTGCAGGAACCATCCCTGCAATCCGGACATTTCTGTTCTTGTGACCATGAAACGACAGTCACGGCCAGTGATCCGTCGTCCTGCAGCCATGGGGATCATCAGGGCATCCCAGCGGGCTCGGTGCGTTGGAGCCAGAAGAACCGGACCGTCTTTCGGAAGATTCTCCGCGCCCAGAACTGTTCTCCCACGCAGGTAATGAAGTGCCATGTCCTGGGTCACAACCATGGCAAGAGGGGCCCAGAAGGGATCGATCCCCGTATCGAGGGCAGATGAACGCGTCGTCAGGCTGCTGGACACCGCCTCGAACTAAAAATCCACTCAGCAGAAATTACCGGGGAAGACCGCACCCCAAGGACTCTGCTGGGCAGTTGCTCCTTCGGCCGAATCGGATCAGGCGCTGAATAGGATTCATTCCATTTCAACGACACAACGTGGCCAGCCTTGGGGTGAATATCGACCACATTGCCAATGTGCGGCAGGCCAGGAGAACGGTGGAGCCTGATCCTGTGCCAATGGCTCTGTTAGCCGAACTTGGAGGAGCTGACGGAATCACCGTGCATCTGCGCGAAGACCGTCGTCATATTCAGGACCGTGATGTGGATCTGCTCAGGCAAACCGTGCGCAGCCGTTTGAACCTGGAAATGGCTGCCACCGACGAAATGGTTGAAATCGCTTTGCGTGTCAGACCAGACATGGTCACATTGGTTCCTGAACGTCGTGAAGAGGTCACCACCGAGGGAGGGCTAGACGTCGCAGCTCAGCTTGCGCAGCTGAAAATCATCGTGCAGCGACTGCATGAGCAAGCCATTCCCGTCAGCCTTTTCGTGGATCCGGACCCATCGCAATTGAGGGCCAGTCGCGATGCAGGAGCACGCTGGGTTGAATTGCACACCGGCACCTACGCGGAGGCTGCTTGGACAGAACAACCCCATGAGTTGGCCCGTTTGACGGAAGCCACTGCGTTGTCCCGCTCCCTCGGCCTACGCGTCAACGCCGGCCATGGACTCACCTATCAGAACGTGGAACCAGTCGCAGCCATCGAAGGAATGGAGGAGCTCAACATTGGCCACACGATTGTGGCCAGGGCGCTTGCAGTCGGTTTGAAAACCGCTGTTAGCGAGATGCGCTTCTTGGTTCAGAATCCACGCCGTGAGCCCTTGTTCGCCAGCCAAAGTTGATGACCACGTACTACTTCGTTGCAGCAAGCGATCGATTCCTCACCGAGGAGGAGCCATTGGATGAAGTGCTCAAGGAAAGACGACGTCACTATCAAGAACATGGCAAGGAGGTCGATTTCTGGCTTGTTCGCCAACCTGCTTTTCTCAACGCAGCTGAGATGAAGACAATTCGTGAACAGCTCCCTCAGCCAGCTGCGGCTGTGGTCTCCACAGATTCCAATTTCATTACGTTCATGAAATTAAGGCTGGAGTTTGTCCTTGACGGACGTTTTGAAGCCCCCAGTTCTGAAATTCCTGATGCCATCGCAACCGCTGGATGAAACCTCTGCCAGCTTTTTCGTATCGCTGAGCAATGGCTCTACTGGTATTGATCATTATTCCTAGGCATTTCAGTTCAGGAACTGAGTAGTTGTTCTTCAAGCAACATGTTGAAGTTCAATAGTTGCTCGTCTGTGAGCTGCTGACGTGAGCTGGCCTGAAGGTGTTGATTCAGAAAGTCTTTCGCCTGTTGCTGATTCCATTGAAGCCGTTTGAGAATTTCGTCCCCCTGAGTCACTAAATCGGATCGACGTAAAGGAATCTCGGCGTGCTGTGGATCACTTCCTGCCGGCAGATCACGAAGACGTTTCAGATAGGCCACGAGATCACTGAAGCGCGTAAGTCGATGGCGGCTTGCATGTCCGAAGGCTCGTTCGAGATAGATCTTTTCGCTGTCGCGGTCCCATCCGATCCTCTGAAGTTCGAGGTCGATGGCAGTGAGCTCCTCACTCCAGTCCTCTGGGTCGATCGGTGATTCGCTGGGAGGTTGTGGATCAGGACCCTTTCCCACGATTTCGTCAGCAGCGGCAACAGGGGTTGGTTGCTTCTGCTGGGGTTTCATAACCTGCTTGGTTTCCACCGATTCCTTGATTTCAGGCGGAGCGACGCGCCTGATCGGCTGCAGCTGCTTTGATCCGCCAGGCTGAACCGAGCTTTCAACGCTGGTCAGGGAGGTCGTTGTCGATAGTTCCTCGGCTTTGGCGGGTTCAGAGCTGCCCAGCCTTGCTCGAAGTCGCTCAAGAGCCTGATCCTCAGCTTCTGTGGCGCTGCGTCCTTCACCGAGAGCACTCCCCAGCGGTGTGGTGCCCTCGTAGGCCTCAACAAGCACAACGCATCGGTCGGAACTCACATGGCAGAGCTGGGCGTGGGTTCGCATTCCACTGATCAATGTCTTCCATTTCTAGGCTGTAGAAATGGATACAGCTGCACTGTCGTCACTCACTGCCTGGTTGGACGGCGTTGATCAGCTGGGTGAATTGCTGCCGCTGTTGCCAGTCCTTGTCGCTCTTGAGTTGCTTCTCTCGGCCGACAATGCGATTGCGCTGGCGGCAATCGCGCGTGAACAACGGGATCCACGACTTGAACGACGGGCGTTGAATCTCGGCATTGTGATGGCGTTCGGGTTGCGCGTCGGGCTGATCCTGATGGCGCAGTATGTTCTGGCTTTTCCGCCGATTCAGTTGATTGCAGGCGGTTACTTGCTCTGGATCTGCTTCAGTCACTGGAATTCTTCGATCGAAGAAGCCAGTGAAGGATCGGTTGAAACAGCTTCCAAGCCAATCCGATTCAGTCGAACGGTGCTGACCCTGGCGATCACTGACCTCGCCTTTTCGATCGACAGTGTCGCTGCTGCAGTTGCCATCAGTGATCAGTTGCTACTTGTGTTGACGGGGGCCTTGATCGGAGTGGTCGCTTTGCGTTTCACCTCAGGACTGTTCATTCGCTGGCTGCAGATTTATCCACGGCTGGAAACAGCCGGTTTCCTTGCGGTTGGTTTTGTGGGTCTCAAGCTGCTGGCGCTGATGGCCCTACCAACCCTTCATCCATCTGAACTGGTGACTCTTGCGGCAGTCGTTGGCTTGATGGTCTGGGGATTTTCTCTCCGTGAATCCCCTGCAGCAGAGGAGTCCTGAGCACATGCTCGTGGAAATCCGACAGACCGGCAGTGAGCAACTGCTCGATCGTGTTGAACTCGATGAGCCTCCTTCCCCGGGCCGTTGGTTCCTCCACGACGATGACAGTTTCCTTGTGATGCAGCGCCGTCACCGTTACCGACTCCATTCCGGAAGCTATCAGTTGAGTTCAGTCGTTCTGATGGTGAAACCTCAGAAGAGACCGGACGATGCACGCTGGTTTCAGCATGGCTGGGTCATTGGTGATCCTGCCTGTCGTTTCAATGCTCGAAGTCCACTGATGCGCTGCGCTGTGATCCCTGAGGGTCCATGCGAACGTTGCAGTCACTGGTCGGCGTGACATCAATGAAACGTGAGCGCTGTTGGGTCTGGTTTCGTGGTGGTCTGAACCAGAAGTCCCACTGGGAAGGTGGGTTTTATGCCACCACGGATGAACAGGAAGGGGTCCTGATTCAACATGGCAGCTATCGAGATACAAGGGTTCCCGCTTGGCGGGTGAGCCAGCAGGAGCCAACCGATCTACACACGGCACCGGAAATTCCAGAGGATGCTGTCTGGAAGATCAACTGAGTTCGTTCTGTTGAAGCCCAGGCAAGCCTTTAGCCAGTGTTTTTGGGTCGCCTCCTAGGGTGAAAGATTCGGCTCCAACACGATCAGCGAGACCTCTGTCACGGTCAATGCCCAGGTCGGCTTCGAAGACCTGGGACTCGGTGAACCCCTTCTCAAAGCTCTGAGGGACAAGGGGTATATCCACCCGTCGCCGATTCAGGAACAGGCGATTCCAGCGGTGATTCGTGGTCGTGATGTAATGGCGGCAGCTCAGACCGGCACTGGGAAAACAGCCGGATTCACGCTGCCCATGCTCGAACGACTTCGGCATGGCAGACGCTCCGGTCGTGGGCAGGTGAGATCGTTGGTTTTAACGCCCACCCGTGAACTGGCTGCTCAGGTTCATGAGAATGTGCGTGCTTATGGGCATCACCTTCCCTTGCGAAGTGATGTGGTGTTCGGTGGAGTCAAGATCAATCCGCAGATTGAACGACTTCAGGGAGGAGTGGATCTACTGGTGGCGACACCAGGTCGACTGCTTGATCTCCATCAGCAGGGTGTTGTGCGTTTTGATCAGTTGGAATGCCTGGTGCTGGATGAAGCGGATCGAATGCTTGATATGGGCTTCATCCATGACATCCGCAGATTGATTCGGCTGATGCCCGAGCAACGGCAGACCCTGCTTTTTTCTGCCACATTCAGTCCTCCGATCCGAAAGCTGGCCACCGGGTTACTGCATCAACCACTGCAGATTCAGGTCACGCCCGAAAACCAGACCGCACGTTCTGTGGAGCAGGTCGTTCACCCCTGTGACATGAAACGCAAGCCGGAACTTCTCAGTCATCTGATCAGAAGCGGGAACTGGCGTCAGGTGCTCGTGTTTTCGCGGACCAAGCACGGCGCCAATCGCGTGGCGGAAAAGCTCAGCAAGGAAGGACTTGAAGCGGCTGCGATTCACGGCAACAAAAGTCAGGGTGCTCGTACCCGAGCTCTTCAGGGCTTCAAGCAGGGCAGTGTCCGGGTGCTTGTGGCCACCGACATTGCTGCAAGGGGAATTGATATCCAACAGTTGCCGCACGTGGTCAACCTGGATCTTCCCAACGTGGCAGAGGATTATGTCCATCGCATTGGTCGCACCGGTCGAGCTGGTGAAACTGGTCATGCCATTTCGCTTGTTGCCGCTGAGGAATCACTGTTGCTGAAGGCCATTGAGCGTCTCACGGGCGAAGCGTTGCGCAAAGAACAGGTGAAAGGTTTCGAACCGACGATTCTCACGGCCCCACCTCTGGACCTCGGCGGTGGCAAACGGCGCAGCAGTCAACGCGGTCATCAACGCGGTCGTCGCAGTCCAACACCCGTATCCCGCCAGCGCAGACGTTGAGCGGCTTCAAGGAGTGTTTGCTCAGTCAGCCAAGCATGTCGCCTGTCTTGGCCTGCAATTGCTGAACGAGAGCCCGGCCATGGCTCCGACCTTTTCCTTCCAGCTGTGCTTCGCGGATCAGTAATGGGCACCCTGAACTGCTGACCACCAAACCAGCCTCACAGCTCTCCAGAACAATTCCGGCCTGGTGTCCACCGGTTGGCCAGCGGCCCAGGAGGTCTTGCGCAAGAGGGCTCAGCTCCTGACGCAGTCTCTCGATCAACGGTTCAGTGACCAGCAACTTGAGCCGTTTTCCGTTCCAGAGGGTCACCGCACCTGGAAAGAGGCCCATCACCTTGCGATGGATGGCCAGTGCCGAAGCAGACCAGACGATCTGGTAGTCACTTTTCACGAGCATGCGTGCGTAAGTGACCTCAGAAGTCTGGTGGCGCACGCCCAACCTGCGAAGTCGCTCCTCTTCCGCTCCTGCTCCTGCGTTTTCAATCTGTGGCAAGGCCTCAACCATCAGATCTGCCGTGAGTTTGCTGAGTCGCTCACCGAGTTGATGCGCGTTTTCCAATAAACCGATTTCGAGTTCCCTTTGGATCAGCACAGGACCGGTGTCCAGTCCCTCTTCCATGGCCATTACACCAACGCCAGTCTGAGCATCACCTTCAAGGATGGACCATTGAATTGGGCCTGCTCCCCGCCATCTCGGCAGCAGTGAGCCATGGCCGTTCCAACAGCCCAAAGGTGGTTGTCTCAACACTTCAGGAGGCAGAATTTGGCCGAACGCAACCACAACAGAAAGGTCGGCACCAAGATCGGCGAGCTGCTGTTGACAGGCATGATCTCGGCGGATTTTTTCTGGGGTATAAACCCTTAAGCCGAGTTCCAAAGCCCGTGCTTTCACGGCTGAGGGCATTAATTGTTTGCCCCGACCTCGACGTCGATCGGGCTGCGTCACAACACCGACGATCTGATGTCCTGCAGACAGCAGGGCATCGAGCGTGGGCACTGCATAAACGGGCGTACCCCAGAACAGAACTTTCAAGACCAATGAATCAGCAAAGACTGTTCAGGCTTCACCAGTGATCGCCAGACCATCAACCCACACGTAAGGACTAACCCCTTCATGGGTGATCACGGATTCCGGTTCGAGATGAACAATGGAACGGAGGAGTTCGCGAATGTCGCCGGCCACTGTTGCGGCCTCAACGGAAATGCGTTCCCCACCTTGAACCAGCCAACCGTCGAAGGGCAGTGAGAACGCTCCTTGGCTGGCTTTCACACCGGCATGAAGAGCACTGAGGCTTTCAATCAAAACGAAAGTGTCAACACTGGTGGCGTGATCAAGATGATCGGCTCCTGTGTTCATGGAGGGCGTGCGACTGACTTCAAACCAGTCGGGACCGACGGACACCTTGGCACCCATCCCAGCATGTCCTGTTGGATTCACTCCGAAATGGCGAGCGGTGGCTTCGGAATGCAGGAAGTTCTCCAGGCGACCCTCACGGATCAGGGGCAGGGCTCGGGTTGGGGTTCCTTCCCCATCAAAAGGCATGGCTCCAACATGGGCTGGATGCAGACCGTTGTCGGTGAGATTGAAGAAAGGAACGGCTAATTGATCGCCGATCGATTCAGGTTTGCTGAGACTGACACCGTCTAGGACGGCACGGGCATTGAGCATGCTGCTGAATGAGCCGATCAGATCAAGAAAGGCCTCCGGTGTGAAACACACCAGGTAGCGACCAGTGTCGATGGGCTGATAGTTGAGATGGCTGATGGTGCGCTCTGCAGCCTCATCGATGCATCCCGACAGATCCAGATCGCGGCTGCCAAGAGCGAGCCGCACCGCACCGCCACTACGGGGTTTGCGACCACTTTCCTCCGCACGTGCCATCAGAAAAATGCTTGCCTGAGTGCGTTGTGCCTGGCGCAGTGCACCTTCACTGTTGAGGTAGATCCGTTCACTACTTCCCTCATTCATGGCGTTGTAGGGAAGTGTGCCGATGGCCGGATGACGACCCAGCAGTTGCTGCTCAGCGTCTAGAAGTTGCTCGAGGAGACGCTGAATGCCTTGAGCCTCTTGGACAGGACGGTGAAGATCCGGTTGAGGTGCAGTGGCGAGAGGGGAAAAACCAGGCACGTCGTCGGGGTTACCGAATTCACTCGCCTGGTGCGCGCCCATCAGCGCTTTTTCCAGACCTGAATCAGACAGATCAGAGGTGCTGGTGATGCCAACCAACCCTTGTTGGTTCCAGACTCGAACCGTAATCGAACTGCGTTGTGCAGCTTTCAGCTGTTTGGCCTCACCACGGTCAACCTGAACTGAAGCACTGCTGCTTCGACTGGCGCCCAGGTCCCATTTTGAAATTCCTTCGCGACGGGCAAGCGACTGGAGCTGATCCTGAAGCGACCTCACATTGAGTGGAGCGTTGTTCATGATCAACGACCTCCCACGGTGATTGAATCCACTTTCACGTGAGGTTGACCCACGGTCACAAACACGCTGCCGCTGACGGACCCGCAGTAGCCGGCAGCAAGCTCAAGATCATCAGCACACATCGAAATCCGGGGCATGACTTCCTTGGCATCACCGATCAAAGTGGCGCCTTTGACCGGTTGACCGAGCTGACCATTTTTGATCAGGTACCCCTCTTCAACAGAGAAGTTGAACTGTCCGGTTGCACCGACGCTGCCTGCTCCCATGGATTTGCAATACAGCCCATGGTCAACCGAGCTAATCAGATCATCGATGCTGTGAGGACCCGCATCGATGTAGGTGTTGCGCATGCGGCTTGCAGCAGCGAAGCCATGACTCTGTCGACGACCGCTGCCGGTGCGGGCGTGTCCTGTTCGCATTTCACCGGCTCGGTCGCTCAGAAAACATTGAAGGATTCCGTTTTCAATCAAAACGGTTCTTTGAGGCTCCATACCCTCGTCATCCATGGATATGGATCCGAAAGCACCACCACTCACGCCCTCATCGATTGCAGTGACGGCGGAATGGGCAATGCTTTCACCAATGCTGTCGGCAAATGGTGTAGAACCACGCTCAACCTGGGTGGTTTCCAACAGGTGACCACAGGCTTCATGGAAGATCACACCACCGAATCGATTGGCCAACACCACCGGCATCTGGCCACCGTCGACGTAATCGGCCCGGAGCATTTTGGCGGCGCTGTCACAGACTTCTTGAGCCGAAGCATCAACGTTCCAGTGGCAAAGATCATCAGGACGATCGCTGCTTCCGTAACGGCGGGCAATACTGGAGCGATGTTCGCCATCGGCTGCGAGCACACTCAGGCCACTGGACTGATGCAACCTGATGTCACGGGCAAATGTTCCATCGCTGGCTGCAACAAGCACTTCTTGCCAGTCGCGAGCGAAGCTGCCCCGACGGACGTCAAGATGCTGACCGCGCTTTTGCAGGCAATGTGTTCCCTCAAGAAGACGCTGCGTGATGGTGACGAGATCCGGTGTGCTGTCCAGCCATGTGTTTTTGGAGGAGCCGTAGTCACGAAGAGGCCCAAGACCATCAAATGAGCTTGGGGAGGCAAGTGTGGAGGCGTTGAGCTGAAGCATGGCCAGAGCCTGGTGGAGAGCTTCTTCCAGCCCTTGATCACTCAGGTCGTTGGTACTGACGAAACCATCCCTTCCAGACCGGAACACCCGGATACCTGCTCCCATCCCGAATGAGGGGCCGACGCTTGTGATCTTGTCCTGTTCGGCAAGGACCCCGAGATGATCCGTGCGTTCCAGAAACACTTCAACGAGATCGGCTCCGGCACTGACCCCCGCATTCAGTAATGCATCGAGGCGTTGACGCCAGGGATGATGACCTGGGTTCAGATCATTGAACCCAGCCGAAGACTTTTGAAGAGTTGTCTGCATCAGCGCACACTGGGCTGATAGTTTTCACTACGAACAGGTGACATCAAGAAGAGAGAGGCCATCTGTGCTCCGTTGGCAATCCAGTGCGGAAGTTTGCGAACAAATTTGAGTGGAGCTGGTGATGAACTCTGATCCACAGATTCCAGTGACTCGTTGTTCGTGATGATTTTTTCCAACCGTTCGTAGAAACGCGGATTTTTGACGTCAAGAACAACCGGGAAGACCCGAGCGGATGTCTCGTTGGTCTTGTCGATCACCATGCGGTCGTACTCGCGAGCATCGAGGCCAAGAGCTTCGTAAAACTCCTTGCGGGCCACATCCCTGACATACATCGTGGCGAAAACTGCAAGCAGGAAGAATCGACACCAGAGACGGGCACGCAGACCGCGAACGGTGTCGGGCTGCGACTTCATTAGGGCGTCAAAGAAATCTCCATGGCGATTTTCGTCTTGACACCAGTTTTCAAAAAAGTTGAAAATTGGAAAAATTTTACTTTCAGGATTCTTTTCGAGATGCCTGAAAATTGCAATATAGCGCCAGTATCCAATTTTTTCAGAGAGGTAAGTGGCGTAAAAAATAAATTTTGGCTTGAAGAAGGTGTATTTCTTGTTTGCAGTTAGAAACCCTAAATCGAGCTGAAGACCAAAATCACTCATCGATTTATTGAGGAAGCCAGCATGTCTGGCTTCATCTCTGGCCATGTGAGCGAAGCATTCTGCAAGCAGCGGATTTTTGGCTTTGATGCGACGGCTCAGCTCTTTATAGAGAAGAAAACCTGAAAATTCAGAGGTGCAACTCTGTTCAAGGAACTCGATGAAGACACGACGCGTCTCGGGGTCAAGTTTGTCTGCTGCACCGTCGAATTCCTCGTTACGCACAAAATGGTGACGGTTGTAATCCTTGCGGAACTCCTCACAGATCGCCTCGAGCTCAGCCTCATTGGGGCGGAGATCCATCTCCGCCATGGCTTCAAAATCAGTTGTATAGAAGCGGGGCGTCAGGATCGTGTCCTTGACCGGATCTTTGACGGCGACGCCGGAACCCCCGGATTTTGCGTCATTCACAGCGGTGGGAGGCACCATCAGATCCAACGTGTGTTTTCAGCATCGTAAATGCAGTCCTGGCACAGCCGGGGCTGGGTGTAACCCATTGGTTCAGTTGCCTCCGAACCACTTCTGACCATTCAGACGTTGGAGCAGTCGAGATTCAAGCAAGGCCAGGTTGATGCGTTTCTCATCGATCAGGAACGATTCGAGCAGGCTTGGATCTGAACCGGATTCAGCAAGAGCGATCGTTTTGCCCGACGTGATCGCATCGGCTTCAAAACAAAGCCAGAACCGACGTTCTGAAGGCAATTCGCCTTGAACCATCCAACAACGCCCACCCACCACCGGGCGTTCTCCCTCAACAAGCGTGAGGCTGATCGGCGCTTGTTCGCGCGCGGTCAAAGATTTGGTCAGTGATGGAAGCAGATCCTCCTGGATGAAGTTGGTAAATGGCTTGTCCTCCGGTTTGGGTTTTGGTGCGGGTTTCGCTGGTTTGGCGGGTTTATCCGTGGCATCCGTCTTCGTTGCCTTGGCCGCAGCTGGAGCAGAACTGGCTGATGAGTCAGCCTTGACAGGAGCAGCCTTCTGTTGCGTGGGATCAGGCTTTTCTGCTTGTTCCGGCTTGGAAGGCGGTTTCGTCTTGTCTGCCTTTGCCGCAGCAGGATCAGCACTGACCGATGGGTCAGCTTTGACGGGGGCAACCTTCTCCTGAGCTGGATCGGTCTTCTCTGCTTGATCCGGCTTGGAAGGCGCTTGCGTCTTGTCTGGCTTGGCTGCTGCTGCTGCTGGTTGGACTTTCTCTGCCGTTGCTGCTTTGGCCGCTGCTTCAGTCTTGCTTGGCTTGCCTGGGGAGACAGTCACGTCCGCATCCGCCATATCTTCAACACCTGCAGTCGTTGCAGGTAGATCAGGTGTTTCGGGCTTGGCAGGAGTGTCGGGGGTTTCGCTCACCGGACATCAATCGCTCGCGGGACTGTAGACAGCCCAGGACACTTCTCACCAGTTTCACCACTCTGTCGGAACCGGTTGATTCCAGTCATCAAGGTCTGTTGTTGAGGTTTGAACAGGCTCTGGAACAGTTTTCTCCCGCACCTCCGGCCGAGGCTTGCTGTCCTTAGATGAGCGACCGGTCCGAATCACCCTGAAGGGCACTGACACGGTGGGTGCAGGATCTCGCACGTCTCTCTCCGGCCAAGGCATGGTTGCTGCCGTTGTGGCTGCACGCTGCGTATCTGGCTGTGAAGCTTCTTCATGCCATGTGTAAGGCCGCCGGACCTCCCTTTGCAGGGTCTGCTGTGTCGATGATCCCGCAGCCAGCACACCTCCAGATCCGAGCACGGCGCCTGATGTGGCGGCGACAGCCATCCACACGCCGATAGGAAGTTTGGGTAGCTCCCAAGTGAGGATGCGAAGACTTCCTGCCTTACCAAGGTTGAGGCCACCGACGAGCAACGTGAGAAGCAGGGGTGAAAGGCAGGGGATCAGCAACAGGCGCTGGAGTGGTGTCATGGCTGAGGCCCCTGCCAACGTTTCTGATCGGTGAGGGATTCCCCTAACGAGTCAAAGAGCCTCATCACCAGAAAATCGAGCATGTCGTCGATGCTTTCAGGCTGGGTGTACCAGGCCGGGATCGGAGGAGCAATTCTTGCTCCTGCTTCAGCGAGGGTCGTGAGATTGCGCAGATGTAACAGGTTCCAAGGCATTTCCCTTGGAGCGATCACGAGAGGTCGTCCTTCCTTGAGATGGACGTCAGCACAGCGCTCAAGCAGGTCACCGCCAAGTCCTGCCGCGAGACGACCCACGGTTCCCATGGAACAGGGCACAACAACCATGCCTTTGGTGCGCACACTGCCGCTGGCAATAACAGCTGATTGATCATTCCAGCGATGACAGATCAGTTGACCATCGTTCACCCCAAGTCGATCCCGCCAGAAACTTTCCTGAAGCTTGGGATCCACAGGCACCGAGATCGACCGTTCAGCACGCCAGACTTCGTGCGCGCCACGACTGAGAATCACATGAACGCTGAGATCTCGTCGCAGCATCCACTGCAATGTGCGTTCAGCCAGTTGTTGTGCCGAAGCTCCGCTGATACCAATTACATAGGGAATCATTCCTCGCTCACAGCCACCGGAAGGGGATCCTCAGCAACTGGTGTCGTGGCAGGAACCACTTCAAGATCGATTTGGTTTCTCAACACATCAACCTTGAGCACTTTCACTTCGACGCTGTCACCCAACTGATAGACGCGCCTGCTTCTTCGGCCAACTAAGCGGTTTTGCCTGGATCGATATTCATACCAGTCATCATTCAGTGAGCTGACATGCACAAGACCTTCCACCATTGAAGGGGCAATTTCCACAAAAAATCCGTAGCTCTGAACGCCACTGATGACACCGGTCTGCTGCTGCTCAAGCATGGGCTCTGCACTACGAGCCTTGGTCATTGCCAAGACATCCTTTTTCAGTTCTTCAACTTGGCGTCGCCGCGCATTCAACTTCTGCACTGTGCGTTCACGGATCGTGTCAAGGATTTTCTGCTCCTGAGATGCCGTGAATAAAGGCCAACTGACTGAGGCAGCGACACCTTTTTCGCCAAGTTTGACTTTGTTCTTTTGGCGCACTGTTGGACGATCCTTGCCGTCATTGAGCAGTGCACAAAGCACCTGCTGGTTGATGACATCTGCCTGATGCAGCGTTGGGCAGCACCAGGGGGCAAGGGGTTGAAGTGGCTGCTTGCCCGAACCATCAGCGTCGCTGTTGTCGGAATGATTCGGTGAGTGATCCACAGTGGACTCACTCAATGTTTGTTCAGATCCGTCTGTACCGGTCTCCTGATTGCTGCTTGAAGCCCGATAGAAACTCTCTGGCAACGCCTGCCTCAGTTGCAGATTGAGGACATGACTCGACTCGCTGCTCGCCAAGGCTTGGCAAAGTTCAGATGGTGTGGGAGCACCATCCTCGTCTAGTTCAAGAGGCACATCCAGTGCGATGGCAGCCTTGGCAACATCATTGAGAGCGGCATCGTCCGCCGGTGGAGCGTCAAGAAGAATCGCTGGTAAACCCAGTCTCCGACTGTGTTCTTCCCAAACACGATGGGCGTGCCGAATCAGGACAGAGAGAACCGAATTCGGGCAACTGGCATTCAGAGGTGTTGACCAATTCTGACCGTCACCATCAGGCGATACATGATTGAGATCACCCAGGTCGTCCGCTTGCGCTCGCTTGAGATCCAGTTCGATGCGACCTTCTCGCCGTTCAGCATCATGCAGCTTGGTTGCACAGAAAATCAGTGTTTCCAGCTGACCGATTTGGTCTTTGATCGACTTCAAAGCGGCAGGAACTGCTCTCGACTTTGGTTTACGTGATTGCAAAGCATGGAGAGCTTCAGCCTTCACTTCAGCGACAGGTCGAATTCGACTGAGGCAAAAGTCCCAATCGCGCCACTCACCATCCGAATCGATATCCAGACGCAACGACACAGCGTCCTGCACGTCCCCGACGGAAAAATCAGCGGCCTTCGCAAGGGCAGGGCTCAGCAATGGAATCCAGTGTCCACCGAGACAAAGGCTTTCTGACTGATTGAGAAGCCACTGGTCGTAACTGTTCCCTGGGCTCAGGCGCTCGGCCACGGCGGGGCTATGAATCCATAGTCGAGTGCCACCCTCGTGAGGAATGACATGAACAGCTGGCAGCGTTGGAGCGCCATCTGAAGTCCAGCCGCTGATCATCAACGTGGGCTGCTCGGTGAGGTCCTCGCGTTTTTTGGCTGATGGGGCTTTGAAACTGGCGCGAGGAGCAGCCGGCCGCTGATGAAGATTGGCCTTGGTTAGCATCAGCTCACGATCAGCTCCAGCACCACCATCGAGGGGAAGCGATCGAGCGACATGCCCGCGTGCCGGAAACTGTGCGATTGGATAGCGATCCAGCACGACTTCTGCAACGGCCATCCCAATCGGTTGTTCCGCATGGGGCGCATCGTCGGGAGAAAGTTCAATCGATGCCAGTAAACGGTCGTCGAGTGGAACGGCGATCACGCGGTCATCCTGTTGTTCCACCGAAGCAAGCAAGCTTGTGGTGGCCCGCTCAAGAATGCACTGGATTCCTCCTTCAGGGGAACGGCGTCTTCCTCCTTCACGCGTGAGCCTGACAAGGACCCGATCGCCGTTCCAGGCATGATTGAGTTGATGATCACGGATATAGATGTCATCCCCGCCGTCATCACGAATCGCAAAACAGAATCCTTTGCTGCTGCAGCGAAGACGTGCTTCGACCAGATCGACTGATGTTCCCCTGCTGATGGCTCGATCGCTATCGAGATCAAGTATTCCAAGCCTTGTCAGACCTTGGACAGCAAGCTCGAGAGACTGTTTCTCTGAACGATTGGTCAGTCGCAGGATCTTTTCAAGCTTGGCAATCTCAAGATTGCCCTCTTCTGGAACCTGGTCGAGCAGGTCAGCGACCGTGAATTTCATCGGAACGTTTTACGGGAACCGGCCTTCAGGACCGGGAGGAATCATCTCGGGTGCGCGTGCAGCGAAAGACCGCGCCTTCCCTTGATTTCACAATCTTAAAGCTCCCTCGCTCGCCTGGAGATTCAGTCGTCGGCCGTCGCTGTTGATTCCGCTCCACTGAGAAGTGGCCAAAGCAGTTTCAGTCCAATCGCCAGAAAACCAAGTGATGCCATGAGCTGCAGCCAGTCGGCAGGCACAACGCCTGACAGTGATCCTCCGGCGATGGCACCGATCAGGCTTGCCAGCACAAGCGCTGATGATGAACCGAGAAACACGGCCAAGGGGCGGTTGGATGTTCCGCTAATTGCCACGGTGGCGAGTTGGGTTTTATCGCCGAGTTCAGCGAGGAAAACGGTGGCGAACGTGGACAGAAGCAGGGTCAGATCCATGACAAGAAAGCGTTCAAAGGCCAATCGATCGAGAGAGTCCTTTTAGAGAGGGTTGGCGGAAATCAACGACTGCAGTGCCTGGGAACCGAGCCATAACCCCAGTCCCAGCATCAACAGGCCGGCCATCTGCTCGAGCCGTTCCGGTTGCATCACTGTTGATAGCCAACGTCCCACCAACACGCCGACAAGGCTGGAGCAGATCAACGCCAGTGCCGCACCACCGAACACAAGCCAAGGTTGCCCCGATTGAGCAGACAGTAAAAGTGTGGCGAGTTGGGTTTTATCGCCAAGCTCGGCCAGAAAAACCGTTGTGAATGTCGTCAGAAGGACGGTGGTGAAACCAGGACGTGGTGGGGTGCCGGAATCAGTCATCACAAAGGATCCGTTGAACGGATGAGACGTTCGAACTTACGCAGTTCCCTGCTGCGACCGCCATGAACTGAACGGATCTGTTGTCGGCAGCAATCGATCGCAAATCGGTCCATCTGATCGGGTTCGATGCCGAACAAGCCGCAGAGACTGCTGACGCGGCAGAAATCTGGACGGGAGTCATAAATCCGACAACGCCTTGATCCACTGTCGAAATGAATGCACCAGCCATCGTCACCCACCATCGATAGATATTGCTGCTGCTGAAGAGGATTCAGAGCCTCAACGGCTTCCGGGCGTTCATCAGGTGCCAATCGGCAGCAGGCACCGCACTGGTCCATGCAGGACCAATGGAGTTGAGAGCGAGTCACGAGACCACCTCAAGACCATGATCAGCACTTTGCGGCTGTGACAAGCCATCACAGAGGTTGAGTTCGTGCTGTACGTGGAGGGGGAATGCCTCGTAGCCTGCATCTGGCAACATGCCGCTCATCTGCTTCCGTTCCATGGGACTCGATTTCCACCTGATCGCCAATTTCGCGGCACTGGCCCTGATCACCCTGGCCGGCCCCGCCGTCATCTTCATCCTCTTCTATCGCCGTGGTGCACTCTGAAGTTTGCTGAGGCCGTGATACACCGGATCTCTGCAGACCAAGCGTCCGGTGTAGGCAGCAAGCACTGAAGCAAGCACAACTCCAGCAAACAACTGCTGGTCGCCTGTCAGTCTCCAGGCAAAAACGATCGAGACGAGAGGGAGTTGAGTTGCGCCTGAAAGGCCTGCAGCGAGGCCAAGGCCGATTCCCACTTGTGAGCTGATTCCGGCCACGGCGCAAACGGTATAGCCAAGGACCGCACCGAATGTCAGAGAAGGGTCAATCAGACCGCCTGGGACTCCAGGGCTTAATGCCAGCATCGGTCCAACGACCCTGACCAGCGTGATCCAGACGCTGGTGAGTCCAGTAATGAAATCCTGATCATTGCCAAGAGCATTGGGCATCCCTTGTTCAATCAGCTGACGGACGAGCGCTTCGCCATCAGACGTGGAGGTTCCCCAGCTCAGCAGAGCAAGCACTGTCAATCCACTACCGAGACATAAGCCTGTTCGCAGGGGTTTTCTTTTGATCACCGGGGCCAGGCGTCTGGTCAGCCAGACCAAGCCCTTGTTAAACAAACCACCGACAAGTCCGCAGACAATTCCGATCGGGAAAGCCAGCATGAGTTGCTCGATTTCCGGCAAGGCGATGTTGAGGACTCCGAGTCCAAACATCGGTTCTCCGCCGATGTTGGAGAATCCAGCTGCGGCAACACTGACCACCAGCGCTGGCCAGATCGTCACGATCGAATAATCGGCGGTGAGTTCTTCGAGCATGAACACGGCTCCAAGCAGAGGCGTGTTGAATCCACCGGCAAGACCGGCACCTCCACCGATGGCCACAATCTGGCGTTCATTCAAAGAGGGCAACCAATCGCGGAAGCGCCGATGGCAGGCCCTCGCAACGGCTGCACCGAACTGAACAACTGGACCCTCCCTTCCAAGCGGAAGCATGGCGACGGTGGCAATGGACCAAAGCACTCCACGTTGCACTGTTCCAGGCAGTGCCATTGCTTTGGGCAGTTGAGATGGGTCTTCAAGCCCATTCATTGTGGATGGAATGCCGGAGCCAGCACCGGCCTGCCAGGGTCCACGCTGGAGCAGCAACAGGATCGGCATCACCACGAGCGGCATGAAGGCGACAAGCAGTCCCTTCCGGCTCCAACCTTCATTGGCAGAGGTCGGCATCAACCCGTACAGATAATCCTGAACGCCATCGACAAGATTCAGAGGCAGACATGCAAGCCCGATCAGCACTCCGACCAGAACCAGACCGATGAAATGACGAACAAGGCCTTTGAGTCGGCTCTGTGAGGGCAATGTTCCTGGAATCAGGACTGATTCCTGTCGGCTATCCGGACTCATGGGCGCAAACCGAGGCCGATGCAAGCCTCCTGCAGGAGAGCTGCAACGTAAGGGTGTGAAGCGCGACTGTCGTCGCTTTCCAGCACACCCTCGTGATTGATACGACTCACCAGTGTTTCTCCGTCTGGATTGATCAGCTCCAGGCTTTGGCGATCGATACGCTGCACTCGGTAGCTTCCGCGAGAACGCAAGAGTTCCATCACTTCATGATGGGGTCGAAGAGCCTGGATCTCCAGTTGAAAACGGCTCTCGCCACGCCAATGATTCTGAGTGACGGTGTACGTGGCATCGATTGTCTGACTGAGCACAGCGTTGTCGGGCCAGCGCCAAACAATGGCCTGGCGTTCCACTCCGTGTTGTTCAAGTTTCAGCCGTAAGTGCCCGCCGCGCAGGGATTGTTGGTCGGTGATTCTGCAACCTCGTGACCAGAACAATGGTTTTGGATGACCAGCACCGAAGGGTTCGAGTTGTTGCAAGGCTTGCCATAAATCATGGTCAATTTGATCGAGCTCTAGCAGCGCTTCCGGTTCAACCAACAGATCCTCACCCCGACCCTGCAGCCATTGCGCAGCAAGAGCGTTGAGGGCTTGATGCAGGGCACTGACAGACGTCACCTGAACCGTGAATCCGCCAGCGGCGGGATGACCTCCGTGACGGTCCAGAAGAGCACTGCAATGTTGCAGCGCTCGATCAACGGCAAAACCATCGGGTGCACGCACCGAGGCACGCATTTGTCCTTCGCCGTCGCTGGCGAGCAACGCTGCGGGACGTTGATAACGCTCAACGAGTCGTGCAGCAACGATGCCAATCACACCGTGATGCCAATGCCCCTGCGCAAGCAGTACAAAGGGAGGCAAAGGTGATGGATCACTTTCAAGCAGTGCAACTGCCTCCGCTTCGATCGCATCGCAGAGCTCACGTCGCTGACGATTCAGTGCGTCGCACTGACGCCCGAGCTCAAAAGCACGATTGGGGTCATCGGCTGTGAGCAGATCAACGACCAGGGAGGGTTCACCGATGCGACCGACCGCGTTGATCCTCGGTGCCAATTGGAAACCGATGTCATCAGCACGTAAGGGACGATCTCCAAGACCAGCGAGTTGCTGCAAGGCTTGAACTCCAGGGCAACGGCTGCGATGCAGATGACTCAACCCTTCTCGGAGCAGGGTTCGATTGGCTCCTATGAGTGGTGCCATATCGGCCACGGTGCCAATACAGAACAAATCTCTCGCTGTGGTGATCGACGCTGGATTCTTCAACTCCGCGGCTAAAGCTCTGGCCAGCACATAGGCCAATCCCACTCCAGCCAGACAACCATAAGGAGAGTTTTTCGGAGTGGTTGCTGGGTGGATCAGAGCCAATGCTTTGGGTCGATTGGCGGGAAGGGTGTGGTGGTCGGTCAAGATCACCTCGATGCCGAGTTCCGAAGCCTTCTCGAGAGCTTCATGTGCAGCTACCCCGTTGTCGACTGTCACCAGTAGACGAACGCCCTGGGCATGGAGCTGCTCCACCATGCCGCTGTTGAGGCCATATCCATCGGCCATCCTGCTCGGGATTGCTGCTTGAGGACTGGCTCCCATGGCCTCAAAGGCACGCATGAGAAGAGCAGTACTGGTCATGCCATCGGCGTCGTAATCGCCACAGATGGCCACTGCTTCCTGGTTGAGGCACGCTTTTTTCAACCTGATGAGTGCTGCAGTCAGCTCCGGAAAGTGGAGATCGGCTGCCGGCAGCGGTTGATCACTGAGAAGCAGCATCACCTGCTCAGGACTCTTGAGTCCTCGTCTGAACAGCATCGCTTTCAGAGCGAGCGGAAGATCCACTGAGGGCAGTGGGTCTCCTTCGATGGGTTGTGGGAGTCGCCACTGCTGATCCTGGGCGCCCGCCACCATGCCGAAGGAAAGTAATGGCTGCATTGTGCGTCCTCATCGCCTCAAAAGCGATCGTTCAAGCTGGGCCCCGATCGGATCTCCAACATGACCCGTTTGCAGGCTGTTTTCTGGGATGTGGATGGAACGCTCGCTGACACCGAGCTCAATGGCCATCGCCCCGCTTTCAATCAGGCTTTCTCAGACTGTGGTCTCGACTGGTATTGGAATGAAGAGCTCTACTCCGAACTGCTGAGAATCCCTGGCGGACGGCAGCGCATGCAGTGCTATGCAGAACAAGTGGGAGCCCCGATTGATCAGGCCCTACTTGATCGATTGCGTCGATCAAAGCAACAGCACTACCTGAAGATCGCGTCCTCTGGAACTGTGACTCTTCGTCCCGGTGTCAGTCGACTGCTTCAGGAACTCAACAGTGCTGCGGTGCAGCAGTGGATTGTGACTAGCAGTGGACGAGCTTCTGTTGAGGCTCTACTCCAGTCTTTACCAAGCGAATTGGCCGGAATCTTTAAGGGAATGGTGACTGCCGATGATGTGGATCGACATAAACCCCATCCCGATCCTTATCAACTGGCACTTGACCTGAGCCAATCAGATCGGGCCCATGTTGTCGCTTTCGAGGATTCATCCCCTGGACTGCTGTCAGCCAAAGCAGCTGGTTTGCGCTGTCTGCTGACCCCATCCCCGTGGGATGCCGAGCTTGACAACAACCTGCAAGCCGCCGAAGCCGTGGTTGATCAGTTCGGAGACGCTGATCAGCAGGCAAGGATCTTGTGCGGCCCCCCTTGTGCAGAGGGCCGGATCACGCTGGAGTACCTGGAGTTGCTGATCACGGCCCACTCGCGATGACGCTTCAGGCCACTCGCTACGAACAGTTGCAACGCCGGATCGGCAGGCAATTGAACCAGACACTGGTCGGACCCTGGAGACGACGCAGTGTTGCGGTTTTGGCACTGCTGTTCGGCTTCATCATCGGCAGCAACGTGACCATGATTTGGTTTCAGAGATCTGGTCAGAACCGTCCTGCAGCAGTGCTGGTGATGGTTCTCATCATTGAGCTGATCGTTCGCCTACGCAGCAAAGTGCGCCCGGGCCCTTGGCCTCTCCCCTGGCTTGCCCTCGACAATTTGCGCATCGGCACGGTCTATGCGGTTGTGCTCGAGGCTTACAAGCTTGGATCCTGATCACAACGTCGATTCAATGCCTCAGGACGTTCCTGTTGGGTTCGAGCGTCTGCTTGCAAGCTTCGACTGGTTCAACGTTGAGGACTGGTGGAATCGATGGGTATCTCATGGTGGTGTGACTCTGGCCAGACATCATTGGTCTGCGCCAGTTGTGGATGGCTGGATTGCGTTCGTTGGTTTGCCATTGCTGAGCCGAGTTGAGTTGGCTCTGCATCAGGGGGAGTGTGTTGTGCTTGGTGTAAGTGCCCTGCCGGGGTGCGGTAAATCAACGCTGTGCAGCTGGGTCAAATCCGCCTCTCAACACTTGGGTTGGCCGGTGGAGCATCTTTCACTCGATGATTTCTATTGGCCAGCGGAGCAGCTTGAGAAGAGCATGCGGGGTAATCCCTGGTCGGTTCCGAGAGCTCTTCCTGGCAGTCACGACATTGATGGGCTGGTGCAATCGCTTGCAACTTGGAAAGAAACTGGTCTGATCACGGCCCCCCGTTTTGACAAGTCACTCCGCAATGGCCGGGGAGATCGATGCGGAAGTAGCAGTTCACGACCAAAAGTGGTGTTGATCGAAGGCTGGTTTCTGGGGGTATCTCCCCTGCCCTCGATTGAGACCGAAATCCTTGAAGGATTGTCAGAGCATGAGCTTGCCTGGCGCTCCAGAGCCGTTTCTTTACTTGCTGACTACCAGCAGGTCTGGACACTCCTTGATGATCTCTGGCATCTGCGGGCTGTTCGAAACGACCAATCGTCTCGATGGAAGCAGCAGCAACTAGCCACCTTGGAGCATCAGAGCGGAGTGGGCTACCGCAGCAGTGACCTTGCCGACTTCAACCGGATGGTGCTTGCCGCACTACCACCGAGCTGGCTACGCATGCTTCCACTGAGCAGTGCGGTGATCGATCTCACGGAATCACGCGATGTGCGTGAGATCCACGTCATGGATCGTCAGCTTTCTGCCTCGTCCTCTTCAGCAACGGGATAAACAAAGCCCTGGGCCCGTCCGCTCAGCACAGACTTGCCAATCGAGAGAGCACGCTGAGCGGCAGTGGCGGCTTTGGCCTTCCAAACAGCATGTCGCTGGTTGCGCTTGCCTTTTGAGGTTTTCTTCTTCGGGACGGCCATCGCGGGCGTTTCACTGCCAAACAGCCATGATCTACTTCGAAGAGCCCACTCGTCAAATCGCTACTCTTAGTTCAACGCATTTGCGGTGTGAGTTCAGAGCAGCCGAGCCAGTCAGAACCGGGAACTCAAGCGCCCAAGTCAAAGCCTGAGGAGCAACAGAACAATCCGTTCGCCCTGTTTCAAAGGCAACCGGATGTGAGTTACAGCACCGTGCTCAAGGACATTTCGTCCGGCTCCGTCAAGGAACTGGTGTTGGTCCCCGCTCGCCGTCAGGTGATCGTCACCTATCGCGACGGGAAGCAAATCACAGTTCCTGTACTGGCGAATGATCAGCAGATCCTGCGCGTCGCTGAAGCATCCGGTACACCTCTGAATGTCAAGGATGTCCGCCAAGAGCAGGCACTGGCAGGCCTCGCTGGAAATCTTGCTCTGATTGTTCTGATCGTTGTCGGCCTGTCTTTGCTGTTACGCCGTTCAGCTCAGGCAGCCAACAAGGCCATGGGGTTTGGACGCACCCAGGCCAGAACCAGCCCGCAAGATGAGATCACGGTGCGATTTGAAGATGTCGCCGGGATCGGTGAAGCCAAAGAAGAGTTGCAGGAGGTGGTCACCTTTCTGAAACAGCCGGAGACCTTCATCAAGCTTGGTGCTCGAATTCCTCGTGGGGTGTTGTTGATTGGTCCCCCAGGAACCGGCAAAACACTGCTTGCCAAAGCCATCGCCGGAGAAGCAGGCGTTCCCTTTTTCTCAATAGCTGCCTCTGAGTTCGTTGAAATGTTTGTTGGTGTCGGTGCCAGCCGAGTCAGAGACCTGTTCAAAAAGGCCAAGGACAAAGCCCCCTGCATCGTGTTCATCGATGAAATTGATGCTGTTGGTCGCCAGAGAGGTGCGGGGATTGGTGGTGGAAATGATGAGCGCGAGCAAACCCTGAATCAGTTGTTGACTGAAATGGATGGATTCGCTGATAACTCGGGCGTCATTCTCTTAGCAGCGACAAACCGACCTGATGTTCTGGACACAGCACTGATGCGTCCAGGACGGTTCGACCGACGCATCCAGGTGGGTCTCCCTGATCGCCGCGGTCGGGAATCGATTCTCGCTGTGCATGCAAGAACCAGACCGTTGTCAGATGAGGTTTCGCTTGCTGAATGGGCCAGCAGAACGCCTGGTTTTTCAGGCGCGGATCTTGCGAATCTTCTCAACGAAGCAGCGATTCTGACGGCTCGTCATGAGGCGTCTTTTCTTAGCAACAGAGAGCTTGAAGAGGCACTCGAGCGGATCACGATGGGGCTGACAGCTGCCCCGCTCCAGGACGGAGCAAAGAAGCGATTAATTGCTTATCACGAGATTGGCCATGCACTCGTGGCGGCGCTCACTCCCCATGCCGACCCGGTGGACAAGGTCACTCTGTTGCCCCGCAGTGGTGGAGTTGGAGGCTTTACTCGTTTCTTTCCTGATGAGGAAATCATTGACTCTGGTTTGGTCACGCGTGCCTATCTGAGAGCAAGGCTGGTGATGGCCTTGGGCGGTCGTGCGGCAGAGATTGTGGTTTTCGGAGACTCTGAGGTGACACAGGGTGCCAGCGGCGATCTCCAGATGGTGTCGCAGCTCGCACGAGAAATGGTGACCCGTTTCGGATTTTCAGATCTCGGCCCAGTTGCCCTTGAAGGACAGGATCAGGAAGTTTTCCTTGGACGTGATCTGGTGAATACCAGGCAGGCCTATGCCGAAAGCACCGGTCGAGAAATTGATCATCGGGTTCGAGCGTTGGCACAAGAGGCCTTGCAACAGGCCATTGATCTACTGACCGCGAGGCGACAGCTGATGGATCGGCTTGTCGAGGCTCTGATTGAGGAAGAGACCCTTCAGTCCGATCGTTTTCATGCTCTGGCAGGACTCGACGTCCCCTCCAGGAGCTCTAGCCTGGATTAGTTGCCGGCTGGGGCTTGAGCCTGCTCAAACGGGGTATGTCCCCCCTACTGCGTCCATCAGCGTTGTGGCTCCTGCTGGTGTTCCCAGCTTTCTGGCTCTTCGCCAGGCTCCAGGTTGAGTGGTCTTGGTTTTCTCAGTTCGGGCACCAGGGGATCTATGGGCAACGACTCAGTTTTCAGTTCCTCGGAGCTGGTTTAGCGCTCCTTTTTGTGCTGATCACCGCTTGGTGGCGACGCCGCTGGATGCGGGCCTATGTACCAACACCAAGGGGAGAGATCCCCGCATTACGAGGCGGCGTCTATTCCCTCTCTTTACTCGCTTGCCTCGCGATTCTTCTCAGTGTTCTCGGCATCACGACACGGCTGGCATGGCTGGCATGGAAGCAACCGTTTCTTCTGGCCCACTGGTGGAGTGTTCCGTTTCAACCGGAATGGAGCGTTCTGATCGTCAGCATTGTTCTGATCCTGTTGATCACATCGGGGCTTGGACGAAGACGTCGCATCAACCTTGCCTTTGTGTATGGAAGCCTTTGCCTCTGTCTTGTGGCAGGTCGCAGCTGGGGACTTTGGGCACTGGCTATCACGATTCCTGATTCAGGAATCACGGATCCACTTCTAGGTGCTGATCTCAGTTTCGGATTAGGTCGTTTTTCAGCGTTTGCACTGGCACTCGAGCTGCTGTTGCTGCAGATCCTGCTGACGCTGAGCACCTCGGCATGGAGTCGATTGACCCGTTCTCCTTGTCTCACTGACTGGGGCTTTCCTGGCTGGAATTCACAAGAACGTGCGTTGCTTCGGCCTGCACTGGCCCTGTTGCTTCTCGTGCTGGCTGCTCTCACATGGCTTGTCCGTCACCAATTGCTCTGGACCCAGAGCGGATTGGTTGCGGGAGCAGGCTGGCTTGATGTTCATCTCAGACTCCCCCTGCGTCAGTTGGTTGCTCTGCTGCTGTTGTTGATGGCCGGCACCTGTCTGCCATGGCGGGGAGAGGGCCAACAACAACGACGACGGCTGAGAACAGCTCTCTTCACATTGGCGTTGATCTCCGTATTCGCGGAATTATTGCTGTCTCCGATTGTCCAATGGATGGTGGTCAGGCCGCGAGAACTCCAGCTCGAAACTCCTTATCTCAGTCGCTCAATTTCAGCGACACGACAGGCCTATCAACTGGATTCCATCAGAGCTCGTGGCATCACGCCAACGCAGGAGATTACCGAGGAGGACCTGATCAAAGGAGCAAGCACGCTTCAAAACATCAGACTCTGGGACAGCCAACCCATGCTGGACACCAATCGCCAGCTCCAACAACTGAGGGTTTATTACCAATTTGCGAATGCTTCTGTTGATCGTTATCCACTCAATGCCGAAAGTAATGAGAATCAACAGGTCATTATTGCAGCGAGGGAATTAGACCAGGCTGCACTTCCTGCACGTTCACGAACTTGGCAGAATCGTCATTTTGTTTTTACCCATGGTTTTGGCTTTACACTGAATCCTGTGAATACAAAAGAGCCGGATGGTCTTCCGGCCTACTTCATCAGTGATCTAGGCGAATCCACACGAATTGAAGGCAATAAATCGTTGGGTATCGCCAAGGCCGATGTTGAACGTGAAGTGCCGATTGGTCGTGCTGCAATATACTTTGGTGACCTGCATTCACCCTATGCGGTAGCACCCACTCGCATCGAAGAGTTTGATTACCCCGATGGAGATGACAACACCTATAACCACTATTCAGGCTCTGCTGGCGTCACACTTGAACATCTATGGCAGAGAATTACCGCAGCGACATATCTTGCTGATCCCAGATTTCTAAACACAGGAGCCCTCACTGAAGAGTCTCGCTTGCTTCTACGGCGCGATGTCAAAGAAAGAGTTCGAACCCTGGCACCTTTTCTGGATCTGATGGGTGACCCATATCTTGTTTCAGTGCCGATGGATGATGCTTCCAGTGGCTATCAGAAGGGCCAACACCAATACTGGATTGTTGAAGGGTTCACATCATCAAGGACTGTCCCGTATGCAGCAACACTTCCAGATGGCCGACCTCTTCGTTATGTCCGCAATTCAGTGAAGGCAGTTGTCGATGCTTACAACGGCAAAGTTCATCTGTATATCAATGAGCCGAGTGATCCGATCATTCAAGGCTGGGCCAATGTATTCCCAACTTTGTTCGAACCACTGGAGATGATGCCACCCAGTCTAAGGAGGCACTTAATGGTGCCTCAGGCACAGTTTGAATTACAAGTCCAACAATTACTTCGTTATCACGTCACCAACCCTCGTATTTTCTACAGCGGAGATGATGTCTGGCAAGTGCCGATGGAGTTATACGGGAAAAAACAGATTCCGGTGGCGCCTTATCACATCACTGCCCAGCTCAAGCCAAGTCAAAACTCAGAGTTTCTTCTGCTGCAGCCTCTCACTCCTTTGGCTCGACCGAATCTATCTGCCTGGTTGGCAGCAAGGAATGATGGTGAACACTATGGAGAACTCATTCTCCTGCGATTCCCGAGTGATATTCCGATCTTTGGGCCAGAACAAGTGCAAGCACTGATTAATCAAAACCCTGAAATTAGTCAGCAGTTTGCTCTCTGGGATCGAGCTGGCTCACAGGTTGTACAAGGAAATCTGCTTGTTGTACCTGTTGGTGATTCATTGTTATACGTTGAACCAATTTATCTGAGAGCGCAGCAGGGAGGGCTTCCGACATTGACCAGAATCGTGGTGAGTGACGGGCGGCGTGTGGCAATGGCCGCTGATCTAGATACTGGATTGCGATCACTTCTCGACAGGCGTAGACAGGAAAGCAGCACAACGCCATAAAAAAGGTCCGCTCAATGCGGACCATGGAAACATCGAAGAACGATGTGTGAATCAGTTAATGGCAGCAAAGAATTCTTTGCTTCCAACCGGGTCTGGCTTCATGGTCTTTTCACCCGGTGTCCAGTTGGCGGGGCAAACCTCATCAGGATTGGATTGAACGTATTGGAAGGCCTGCAGAACGCGCAGAGTCTCGTCAACATTTCTTCCAACAGGGAGATTGTTGATGGTTGAGTGCATAATCACACCCTCCGGATCGATGATGAACAATCCGCGCAGTGCAACACCTTCTGCTTCATCAAGCACGTTGTAGGCCGTGGAGATCTCTTTCTTGAGATCGGCCACGAGGGGGTAGTTGATATCACCAAGACCACCTTGATTCCGTGGACTCTGGATCCATGCCAGGTGGCTGAACTGACTGTCAACCGAAACACCTAGAACTTCGGTGTTCTTGCTGGAGAAATCCGAGTAACGATCACTGAATGCTGTGATCTCGGTTGGACACACGAAGGTGAAATCCAAAGGATAAAAGAACAGCACCACGTACTTGCCGCGGTACTGCGAGAGGGTGATGTCCTTGAACTCCTGGTCAACCACTGCTGTGGCAGTGAAATCGGGGGCCTGTTGGCCCACACGCAGCGAAGACATGTTGGTGATGCGAGGTTTGGCAAGGAAGTGAACAGGCCTAGGTCGTAGTCGTTCCGACTTCCAATTGCTGGCGACAAGTTATCACGGCTGACCTAAAGACTGCGGGACGACGAGGAGCCTGTCTCGGCATGGCCCACTCTTATTATCAATGCATGATTCACTCATCCATGAGCTGGGATCCAGCGCTTCTCAGAAAATTCAGCAGCACCGGGCATTTCCGACTCCTGAATCAAGTGCGAAGTGAGCTGAACAGCCAACCACTAGAGCGTGATCCAAAAACAAGGGCACTGCTTCTCAAAGCTCGGCCTCACCGTGGCCAACCAGTCAGGCAACAACGAAGGCCCAATGCCATTCCCGATGGTCATGTCTCCTTGACGGAAGATGAGGGAACCTCGCAGTCGTCTCCTAAATCCTTCCGAGAACGTCTTAACGCCATTGAGATGCGCTAGCTCAATCAGGACATCTCAAGATGTATGATGGGTACTGGCCTGGAGGCCTTTCGTCAGAGTAGCTCAGCTGGTTAGAGCACAGGATTCATAACCCTGAGGTCGAGAGTTCAAGTCTCTCCTCTGACATTTAATTTTCAAACAAAGTGAATAAATTCAAAAATTTTTGTTGCTCATTTAGTAACATTGAGTCTAAATTGATCAAATAAATACTCATTTGATCACTGGTTAAATACAGGAAGGTCGTTAATTCTGCTCAACCACGACGGGCGGGAAGCATGGCCATCGGATCGAGAGCAGCACCGCCTGGACGACGAATCTCGAAGTGCAGGTGGGGGCCTGTGCTTCGACCAGTGCTGCCCATCAATGAAATACGCGTGCCCTGAGGAACCATCTGGCCTTTCTTGACTAGCAGACGACTGCTATGGGCATAACGCGTGGTTGAGCCATCACCATGAGACATCTCAACGAGATAGCCATAACCACTGCTCCAACCGGCGAAGGCAATCACACCATCCTTGGCGGCAAAAATCGGTGTGCCGACATTATTGGCGATATCGATTCCTTTGTGCATACGCCCCCATCGCCATCCATAGCCGGAGGTGAAAACACCCTTGGTTGGCCAGATGAACGACTGAGAAGCGTCAAAGGCCTCAGATCCAGTGAAGCCAGGAAGATCAGGCCAGCTCGCTCCTCCGGATCTGAGTGGACGGATTCCCAGCAAGGGTCGTGCTTTGGCGACTCGAACTTTGCTACCAATCGCCAACATTCTCGAAAGCTGAACACCAGGGTTCAGATCCTTGAGTTGTTGAAGCGAGATGCCATGGTCTCTGATGAAAGAGGACAAGGACTGATCTGATTGGATCTCGACCACATCCTTCGGAATTGGAGGAGAACTCAGAGGCGCAGTTGTGCGAAGTGAACCATCGATAAATCGGGAGGAGCTAGCAACTTCACTACGACTCTGTTCAGGAAGAACAAGCCAATGGCCAGCTTTGAGCATCGTTGAAGCTGATTGCTCATTCAGCTTTGAAAGTTCAATCAGAGAAAGATCAAGCTCTCTGGCAATCACACTCAGATCGCTGTCTGCTGCCAGCTGAACCCAGATCAATGCCGTTGGGTTAGGAGGAGGTGATGTGTTTGGAAGTGCAGTAAAAAGCTGCTGAGCGCTGTAGTGGTCGGAATCTGCATACCCTGAAAGCTGGGAAACCGCGAACAGCGCAGTGCTGGAAGTAATTGCGGTAACAGCTATGAAGAGGGGCTTCATTCAGGCATGCTTGAAAATTACTCCCGAAGAAGCCGCCACGACCCGGGATTTTGCCGAAAGTAGCGAGCGGAACACAACTGTGCAAGGGCTTTCGTGGCAGATCTCCAATCACCACAACTGAAGCTTCAATCCTGCGTGATAACTCACGATTCCACAGGCGACGGAGAGATTCAGGCTGCGAACACCACCACTGCCGTCGGCAGCAGCGCTGCAGGGCATCGGGATCGTGAGAATTTGATCACACTGAGCCCTAATCGGATCTGGGAGACCGATGTCTTCGCGTCCGAACAACAGAACGTCGCCTTCTTGAAAACTGATGGTCTGAAGGGTCTGCCCTCCGCGACGGCTGCAGCCGATCAACCGCGATGGTTTGGGCAGGCTGTTAAGAAAGTGCTCGAAATCCTGATGGACAGAGAGATCAATAAAAGGCCAGTAATCCAGGCCAGCGCGTTTGAGCTGACGGTCGTCAATCGAAAAACCAAGGGGCTCGATCAGGGCGAGCGGCAGACCAAATGCTGCGCAAGTGCGCCCGATGGTGCCTGTGTTCGGGGGGATCCTCGGTTCGAACAGCGCAACCCGCAAGGGCGTGGAATTCAACGTCATCGATCCGGTACTGAATAACCGAGAGCATGGAGGTCAAGAGCTCGTCCCTGGACGACGAGCCAACTCGCTGAGGCAATGGTTTCAAGCTGTTGGGCCAACCGACCTTGGCGATCGCGAAATCGGCCCCCGATGGCTGTTGCAGGTACAACTCCCCATCCTGTCTCCTCGATCACGACAACGACGGGCCTTTGTCGCGCTTGAAGGCTGTGGATGAGCTCTGCTTCAAGTTCCATCCAGTCGACAGAAGATGCGTCCAAATGCCACGCCGTAAAGGCTCCCAGAGCATCCACAAGAACCGTATGACTGGGAGGAATGGTGTCCAGAGCTGTTGACAGATCGGCTCCGCTTTCGATCAGGTCCCACTCCGAGGGCCGTCGCTCACGATGCAAGCGAAGTCTCTCCTGCCATCCACTGTCGTTAGGGCGTGGATCGGATGTTGCGACGTAACTGATAGGACTGTGCTGAGCGATAAGATGTTCCGCCCAGCGACTCTTTCCACCACGACTTGGGCCGGTGACAAGGACCAAGCCCTGCAAGGGCTTAGCCACCACCGTTCATACCGCGCAGTGTGGCCACGGAGGAGGGACTGACACGGTTGAGATATCTGAAGATCCAATACTTAAAGATGGTGGCAAGAATCACCGGAAACGTGGCGATGAAGAGAAGGATGAAGTTCTCTCGTGCTGGAAAACCAAAGTGATTGGCGATTCCATCCAAAAGAACAGTCCAGCCCTCAGGACTGTGGAATCCAACAAAAATATCGGTGAAGAGAATGATTGCGAAAGCTTTGGCTGAATCGCTGAGTCCGTAAACAGCTTCATCAAAGAATCCACGAAGCACCCTGAGCTCTTCGCGACTGAAAAGACAAACCACAACAAAAGCAACGGTTGCAGCTAGATCCGCCAAAACATTTTTAATGGCATGCGTGCTTTCCGAATCAGCTTCTTCCTTCAATTCCTCGGCTTTTGCAGACAGTTTCTGTTGAAGCTCCTCCTGGGTAGGAATTGAATCCCCGCGAAGAAGAGCATCAAATTCAATTTCAGCTTTAAAGACCCTTAGTTTCTCAACGGCCTGCTCCTCAAGCTGAGGCTTGGGATAACTGAGAAAAGGGAGGTCCGGAGCAAAGTGATCAACCGCAGGGCTAATGATGTACGTGCGGCTCACTTGCTGGACCAACAACGGCACAAGAATCAGCAGAAGCAGCACCTTCAGCGAGATCAGAGTTGAATCTCTACGACGTCGGAAACCTGCCACCAACGTGGCTTCTGCAGCAGGATTGAGCTGGCGGCGCAATGTGTCGAAGATACCCAGCAAAGACCGGGGCAGTGGATCAGGGGCTCTGCTGATCGTTGGTGCAGAAGCTGCTCGCCTGGGACTATATCGATTAACAACACTTTCAATCAGTTGAAGTTGTCTAAGTTCCTGGGTGTCAAATTGCGCACGTTGATATTCAAGTTTGTCAAGCGATGAGCGGCAGACGTTGATGGCAGCCCTGAACTTGCGAAGGATCGTGGCCTGAACAGTTGATGGAACGGAGAGTTCCAAGTCTGGACGAATAGGCCTGTCACCGTAATATTCAAGCTCAAGACTTTGAATCAGAAGCGCGGCTTCGTAACCACGATCCAGTTCTGAATTCACATTGAATGACTTGGTTCCACCGAAGGTCCCAAGCCAGTTACGTCCTGCCATCGTGTCGTTAGCTGGAGAAAATCCACCAGGTCGCCATAGGTACTATGGTGCCGACGACGAGAAGAACGACAACCCATGTGAAGGCGTTGCTTTCTCCAGTCTCCTCAGCAGTTGGAATATTGGTGGGGTTGGAGACACGCTCAAGCTGCACGGGTGGGCCAGGATCTTCACCTCCATTGAGGACCACTTCGATTCGGCTGACTCCGTCGAGGGTGGCCTGGCGAAATCGATCGCCATCTCGCAGCGGTTGGCTCATGGTCGTCCGTCCCGTGCTGCGCAATAGGGACTCTGGTAGCTGCTCCAGCAGTTCATCAGCTGCCACCACCGTCGCTTGCTTGCTCTGAGTTTCCTCAAGGAAAATCAGCAGTGGGCGATCAGTCAGGTTGGACTCCTGGCTCCATCGATTCAGAAGTTCGTCCCCAAAACCGGACAGGCTGAGTCCGTAATCGAGTCGTCGCAATGTCACCAAGCGGGCATCGACATGGAACTGATCAAGCTCCTGCAGACGCGTGCTGATCTCGTTTCTGCCGGCTCTGCTCAGTACATCGGCTGAATCGAGGACGACATCAACAGGCAGAGACAGCGGGAAATCCTGTGCAGAAACAGCCACCGCTGCTGGAACAGCGAGCAACAGACAGAGCACAGCAGACAGAATCCCTCCGACGAGGTGGTTCAGACGCTTCATGGTCAGGAGCATTGTGCTGACAGTCTGCCTTCAGGAGGAAAGACTGTCCCGATGCAGGGCCATGATGGCCTCCATCACCGCCACAGCACGGCCGTCAGGAAGCGACAGTCGGTCGCAGAGTTGGTTGAGGAACTTCTGCTCTGCAGGCGAAACATCCCTATCGGCATGGGTGAGTTGAACGGCCACGGCCAGTGCCGTCTCCTGCTGAATGGAGGTGAGTGCTGGCAATGCCTCAGTGACCAATTGGTTGACCCCCTGTTCGCGCAGCGTGACCAACAACCGGTCGAACAAGGCGCCCATCTCCTGTTCCGTGCGGTCCTTGTAAGGAGTGCGGTACTCCAGTGATCGTCGCAGGGCATGGGCTTCCTCACGACCGAGGGTGCCGTCGCAGGCCACCGCAGCGAGTGCGATCGAGGCAAAAGCTTCTGCGTCCGTCATCACCACTGGTCAGTGCTGCCCCATTTGAGCAAGAGTGAGCTCTTCTGACCGCAGGATTCTCGAGACCATGCCAGGTTCTGCACGACTCTGTCTGATCTCCGGACTGTTGGTGTTGGGGCTGGCTGTGTTCAATGCTTTGACAGCAGGAACGTTCACTCCGGCTCTGCAGCGTGCAGAGGTGCTGTCCGGTATGGCAGCGGTTGGCCTGATGCTTGTGGCGGTGCTCTGGACCCGAGCGGTTCCACGTAATCCCAAGGCCGTGAAGCTCGAGGGCAAGCAAGGTCTCGAAATCGCCGCCGGACTATCCGAAAGCCTGCGCACGGAATTGGCTTGGGGAAGCCATCAATTCCTGACGGCAACTTCGGCGGCAACGATCCTGGTGAACTGGGACGGAACGGTGCTACTGAGACGAGGTCTGATCACCAAGGAGTCGTTCTCGCCTGGTGAGATCTGTCGACGAAGTACGGATCGGCAGGCCCTGGTGTCACTGGTTCGAACCGCTCTCTACCCTGGTCGGCAAGAATTTGATGCTGTTCTGCCTGGTCTGCCAGCGGTGATGGTTCAACCCCTTGGAGAGCGTGGCTGGATTGTGTTGGGTGGCTGGTCAGAGCGCTGCTTCACACGCTCTGATGAACGATGGCTGGCGGGTTGGGCAGAAAGGCTCAGAACTCAACTGGAGCTGATTTCCTCGGTCGAGGACTCTGATCCTCAGATTGATCCGAAGGGAATCTGACCTGAGATTGAACTTTTCCACCCGGAGCAGTGAAGGTGATCCTGCCATTTTCACCAACCTGACCCTTCATCTTGCTGGCACGGGTCAACTGGTCATTGGCGTCGCGCTGTAAGAACACGTTTCCCTCTGCGAGGACCTCCTCAGTGCTCCAGTTCCAGCGACAGGTGGTCGCATCGAGCGCCTCTCCGGGCTGTTCAATCCTGCAGTCACCATTGATCATCACTGTGCTGTCGTCCAGCTCAGCCTGAAACGCATTGCCAAAGATCCTTGTGCGGTCGAGTTCCGCTTCGAAGGGTTGCTCGCTACGCACGATCTGCGTTCGGAAATTCCAAGTGGTGTCCTGTGCCGTGAGAACGCCTTTTTGACGTGGCATCCGCACAATCACCGGAGCCATCACCTTCAGGTCACCCACTCGTGTATTGCCTTGAAGAGTCTTGCCCTCAAGCTGCTCAAGCACCGTTCCTTCCGTGTCAAGTCGCTGTGCCAGTACAGGCCCCTCGGCGTTCAGTAAACCGGTATCCAGATTCCACTCGGCCGGACCGGTTCTGAGTGTTGTATCCGGCTTGGATGGATCGGAGTCCTTGGACCAGCGCTCAAGTTTGACAACACCCTTAAGGGTCAGATCGTTCGTGGTTTGCAGAAGCTGTGCTTCGGTAGCGCTAATTCTGGATTCTTTGTCGGTAGCCCTCGGACGCTGCTCAATCAGCAGAATCCCCTGTTGCGGACGCCAGCGCAGACGATCTCCCTGAATCAAAAGTCTGGAACCTTTGAGTTGCTGCAACCTGACATCACCTTCAAGCAGAATCTGTTCGCCATCGTTGACAACCAGAGCCAGATCAGACTTCACACTGAATGATGGCTTGCCATTCCTGTAGAGAACACCGTCAGGCTGTCGGGCACGCACAAGACGACGAGTGAGCTCATAACGGGCTTCAGGACTGTTCAAACTCCAGTCCATCAGTCCTTGCTTGGTCTTCTGTTCGAGTTTCAGCGAGCGAAAGACAAAGGGTGGTGCCTGAACTGTTGATACCGGTTTCTCACTGACACAGCCTGTCAGAAGTGTGAGAGTGATGAGCAGAGCACCGCGCAGGCGACCTGTTGAATTGATCAAGGTCATCAGAGTGGTGATTCGAGCTCGAGTCTCTGCATGACAGGTTCCGGTTTGGGCAGAGGTGATCCGGGAACCAGCCTTCCCCAGTTCAGATGGTCGATCCACGATCCGGAAATCGGGGAAAGACCCAGTTGAGCAAGGATGCGTTGACTGAGATCAGGCACGATCGGTTGCAGAAGAATGCCCACAATCCGGGAACATTCCAAAACGGCATAAAGATCTTCACCAACCTGCACTTCCTGGCCTGGTTGCTTCATCTGACTCCAGGGAGCCTGTTCATTCAGAAAACCATTGGTGTCGATTGCCAGTTGAAGCACCGCTTCAGCTGCTTTTTGAAAATTGAGCTCCGGCATTGACGTCCGAACCTGCTGAATCGTCAGCTCTGCCTTTCCGCGAAGGACATGGTCGTCGCGAACTGTCTCAGCAACAGCAGGCAAGCCATTGCCAAACCATTTCCTGGACATGGACGAGGTGCGGTTGAGCAGATTCCCGATCGTGTTGGCGAGATCGTTATTCACCAGATCCACAAACCGCTGCTGTTGGAAATCACCGTCATCACCGAACTGAATGTCGCGGAGTAAGTACCAACGAACCGCATCCGTACCGCAGCGCTCAAGCAACAGTTCAGGGTCCAACACGTTGCCCAGAGATTTGCCCATTTTTTGGCCTTCGCGGGTGAGAAAGCCATGGCCGAAGACGCTCTTAGGCAACGGCAAACCTGCCGACATCAACATCGCTGGCCAGTAAACAGCGTGAAAACGCAGGATGTCTTTGCCGATGACGTGCACGCTGACGGGCCAGCCAGCACTGCTCAGGCGATCCAGATCCACTGAACCTCCATCATCCAGAAGAGCTGTCAGATAGCCCAGTAGTGCGTCAAACCAAACATAAAAGGTATGCCCGGAATGGCCCGGAACCGGAAGCCCATGCGACACATTCACACGGGAGATTGAGAAATCACGCAAACCTCCGGCTACGAAGTTTTCAACCTCTTTTCGACGACTCGCCGGTGCAATGAACCCAGGCTCTGCGATCAGCGATTCAATTGGCTTCTGAAACTTGGAGAGACAAAAGAACAGGTTCTCTTCATCACGCCATTCAAGGGGCTTCTGGTGGGTTGGACAGCTCGGTGATTTTGCATTGGCAGGATCATCCTTGAATTCTTCGCAGTCGACGCAGTACCAGCCCTCCTGATGGCCTGTGCGGATGTGACCTGCAGCTTCACAGCGATGGAAAAACTCCTGAACTAAGGGCAGGTGGCGCTCGCTTGTGGTTCGCACAAAACGATCGTGACTGATCTCCCACTCTGACCAGAGATCCATGTATTCCCTGCTGATCTCATCACAGTGGGCCTGTGGGCTGATCTTGCGAGTCTCAGCCGTGCGCTGAATCTTCTGACCATGCTCATCGACTCCAGTGACGAATAGAACCTGCTGTCCCTCAAGGCGCTGAAAACGCGCCAAAGCGTCACAGGCAATGGTCGTGTATGTGCTGCCTAGATGTGGCTTGGCATTGACGTAATAGAGCGGTGTTGTGAGGCTGTAGGTCATCGCTTCGGCGCTCTCCTTAGGCCCCTTGCTCTGGGGCTGGATCTTAACGACCCTCTTTCCGGGTCCCTGATCTTGCGACCCCGCTGCCTGGAGCATGCGAATGAGTGAGATCTGATTCAGCTGCAGGCCTCATCCAGGAACGGAAAGGATCATGACCGTCAACATTGATTCGGTGGACGTGCTGGTCTGGGGAGGGGGCACTGGCGGTGCGGCAGCTGCGATTCAGTCGGCCCGTGGCGGTGCCTCCACCCTGCTTCTCACCCCAGGACCGTGGTTAGGCGGGATGGTCAGTGCTGCCGGTGTGTGCTGTCCAGATGGCAATGAACTCAGCCCATGGCAAACGGGGCTATGGGGAGCTTTTCTGCGTGAACTGGAACAAGGCGAACCAGAAGGACTCGATCAGAACTGGGTCAGCTGTTTCGGCTATCGACCCAGAACAGCGGAAACCATTCTTCAGAACTGGTTGCAGCAGGAGACCAGATTGCTTTGGTGGCCTGGTTGTCAGCTGCTGAACATCGAGCGTGCGGGCTCTCTGATCACGGGCTTGCGCGTGGAGATGGAGGGAGAGGTCCGCAGGGTGAACTGCCGCGTTGTGATCGACGGCAGCGATCGAGGTGATCTGCTGCCCTTGGCGGATGCTCCCTTTCGTTTCGGTTGGGAGCCGCAGGAACAGTGGCAGGAACCCAGTGCTCCCTCGCAGCAACGTCTCAGCACAGAACCCTTTTTCCGAGATCAACCCATTCAGTCCCCCACTTGGGTGGTGATGGGCCAACTTCAGAGCGATCAGCTCGGGGATCCTCTCCAGCAGGTGGATCAATCATCCGGTTCACGATTGCCTGCCCCCTTTCAGGGTGCCTGTGACACATTCGGGCTGGAAAAAACCATCACCTATGGCCGCTTGCCGTCAGGACTGGTGATGCTCAATTGGCCATTGCACGGCAATGACTGGCATCGGGGTTTGGAACGAGCATTCCTCGCTGATGCCAGCCAAGAAGCATTGCTGTTCAGTGAGATGCAGCAGCACAGTCTCAGCTTCGCCGATGCGTTGCGCAAAGCTTCTGATGGATGGCTGCAACTTGGCCAGGCCTTTCCCAGCAGTGCAGCAAGCCCTGCTCCCTGGATTGCTGCCATGCCGTATTGGCGTGAAGGCCGACGGATGATTGGCCGCACCACTGTGATTGAACAGGATTTACTCCCCCTGACAGAAGGAGTGTGCATGTCTGGTCCACCAGTCAATGACAGTGAATTGCTGCAGTCGATTGCGGTGGGCAACTACGCCAATGACCATCACTACCCCGGCGATGACTGGCCATTGGCTCCCAAAAGTTGCCGTTGGGGTGGTCGCTGGACAGGAACACCCTTCTGCATCCCCTTCGGAGCCCTGCTGAGTGAGGCCATCGACAATCTGCTGATGGCGGATAAGGCTTTCAGCACGAGTCACATGGCCAATGGCGCCACTCGGTTGCAGCCGTTGATCATGAACGTTGGCCAAGCTGCAGGAGCAGCGTCCGCTCTCGCCGTGGAATCAAACCTGCAACCCTCTGAACTCTCGGTGCGCAGCCTGCAGAATCGACTGATCGGAGACGACAGGGCACCAGCCGCAGTCGCACCGCTCTGGGATACAGCCTGGCATCACAGTCAGTGGTTGGAGCGTCAGACAGCAGCCCTCGATCGCAAGCCACTGGCAGCAGCCCTTCCCGAGACATTGGAATCAGGCAGATCAATGCATGCCAAGGTCATTCCAGACGATGAAGGTTCCTACAGAATTCAACTCGAGGACGCCGAGTCCTGTCAGTTGATCACGCTGGAACCAGCCGTCAACGCAAGACTTCAGACGCTCGACAAGCCGATAAGCGTCATGGTTCAAGGCACCCACAACCCATGGGGAGGATGGTTTCGGACCACTTCACTGCGCTAATCAACGCGCTACGGCAAGCAGTCTGAGTTGATCACACTGGGAATCAACCTGATCGACTTTCAGCACGAGACCATCTCCAGGCATCGCTCCGGCAGGGCACTCAGCGGCAACATCCATGGCCAGATCATCCAGACGAACCAACCCCAACCGGTCCTGAGGTCTCAGCCAGCGCAAGAAATCCACCGGCCACTGGTGGGTCTGATGATGCTCGAACCAGACTTGTTGCCAGTGACGCTGATCTTCCCTTGAGATGGTGAGCCCTTCGCGTACAGCTGAATCAAAGCTGTCGATCAGCTCTTGCACTGACTCCTCGCTGAGCGGGGTTTCAGCGTTGATCACAGCGGCGATCTGGCGCTGCACAACAAGATCCCCGTATCGCCTGATTGGCGAGGTGGCCTGGGCATAGGCGTTGAGGCCAAGGCTGAAATGAGGTGAGGGTTGAGTTCCCATCAGTCCACGGCTCAGACAGCGTTTGATGGCAGCAAATCGAACGGCTCCATCCGGTAGCTGCTCAAGCTCATGTGCCGAAGGAAGGTCGGCGGGTAACTGACTGCGATAGGGCAATGCCAAGTTGTGGGTCGAACCGAACCGGGCAGCAACGGCTCCAGCGAGGATCATGGCCTCAGCCACCATTGTCCTTGAAGCACCAGGCTCGGTGACCTGCACGGACAGCTCACCATCACGGCATCGGATACGACCCTCTGGCAGGTCCATCTGCAGTGCACCCTGATCTGTCCGCCAACGTCGACGGCGTTCCAGCAGTTGATGCAGATCCGAAAGATCTGCCTCTTCAGGTGGAGCGAAATCAATTAATTCATCGGCATCCTCATAGGTGAGGCGGTACCGCGGGGTGACCCAGCTGCGCAGGATTCCGAAATCACTGATGTCACCGTGTTGATCGAGATCGACCCAGGTACTCCAGGCAGCATTGCGACGCCCGGTTCTGAGACTGAAGGGTCCTGTCGAAAGCTCAAGCGGAAACATGGGAAGATTGCCCCGCGACAGATAAAGGCTGCTGCCACGGCGTCGAGCTTCGAGATCCAAGGGTGACCCCTCAGGGACCAAGCGTCCTGGATCGGCAATATGAATCCAGAGACGTTCGGATCCGTCTTGTCGACGTTCCAGAGCAATCGCATCGTCGATGTCACTGGTCTCCGCATCATCGATGGTGACGCAAGCCTGAGCCGTGAGGTCATGCCTGTGTTCATCTCCCGGAAGCATTTCCTCACTGTTGTCGACCAGCTGACTGGCATCAAAGAGCAGCGTTTGACTGAAACCATTGCTCCAGGGTGTGCCCGTCATCGAGGCAGGTTGATGCTCATCCCACTGGCCAAGCTGAATCAGCAGATGCCGGAGATCACTGGCGTTGGCATTGACGCGCGCGGTTTTCAGTGACTGCAACAGCTGAGCATCGAGTTGGGCGCCTTCATCGCCTTCGCCAACCAGCTCTTGCATGCACTTGATCCATGTCTGGTGGAGAGAATCAAGCGTGTGGAAGACCACGGGTTGACGTGTCTTCAACACCTGGATCCATCGTTTGCTTTGCTGTTCAGCCTTGATCTGCATGCGCCGTTCAGCACGACGGCTGCGGATCTCAGAAGCAGACCGGGCCTGAATCACTCCCTGTTTCAAACGGAAAAAGTCCTGGTCTCGATGCAAAGCAAGCCAACAGGCAGCCTTGCTGATCGCAGCATCAGTGCCGCAAGCCAGCTCCGTGAATCCAGTGAGATCAATAGTCTCTTCTGATTCACGTATTAAGACCCATGCTTCGCCCCAGTCGCGACAGTTGGGACTGGCTTGAACGAGATCCTCCTCGTCGAAAGTCCATGGAAAAACCCCCAACCGGGACGACGGATCTACGTCGCCAGGCTGGGGGTGAATCAACTCGATGGTCCGGGCTGGAACGACTTGTTCCTTGCCTCGAAAACCAACACTCAAACGACGTTTGCTGCCTTGGACGGCTAGTACAACTGCAAGTTGAGATGATTTGAGGTCGCTGATGCCGACCAGATCTCCCGGTTTGCAGTCAGTAGTGGCCAGGAATCAACCCTCGGGATTCACAAAAGGCAGCAAAGCAACGATCCGTGCACGCTTCACAGCGTTGGTGAGATCACGCTGCTGTTTTGCAGTGAGGCCAGTGAGGCGTCTGGGCAAAATTTTGCCGCGCTCTGTGATGAATTTCTTCAGCAGATCCACATCCTTGTAATCGATGGGATCGCCGGGCTTGATTGGCGAAAGGCGCTTCTTGAAGAAGGAGCTCGACATGAATCAGAAACGATTGGAAAACTGGATGAACAGCAGGCTCACTTGATCTCTTTATGGAGAGTCATCTTGTTGAGCTGCGGGCAGAACTTCATCAGTTCCAGCCTTTCTGTGGTGTTCCGACGATTTTTCTCGGTCGTGTAGCGGGACACACCGGGAGAACGCTTTTCGGAGGCGGGAACGGACCGGCATTCGGTGCACTCAATGGTGACAACGATCCGGACGCCCTTGTTCTTGGCCATAAAGGACGTAGCGCCGCAGTTGCGAAGCGAAATGACAAACATCCACTTTACAGGTCCACCTCACCCCACTCCAGGCTTTCAGCAGTAATTGTGAGTTCGTAGGATCACGCGCTGACTTCGAGCTCCCAATGCGGGTTTCTCTCTCCTGGCTGCAGGATTTGGTGCAGGTGAATGAGCCCGCTGATCAACTGGGTGAACGCTTGTCGATGGCTGGATTTGAAGTGGAGGAGCTGGAAGATCTCTCTCTGCTGGCTCAAGGTGTTGTGGTCGGTGAAGTCGTGGCCTGCGAGCGGCATCCCAATGCCGACAAACTCAGTGTCTGCAAGGTGAATGTGGGTGCTGAGCAGACTCTGCAAATTGTCTGTGGAGCCAAGAACGTGCGTGCAGGCATCCACGTTCCTGTCGCCATGGTCGGGGCGGTGCTTCCAGCCGTGAACCTCACGATCAAAGCAGGTGAACTCCGCGGTGTGAGCAGTGAGGGAATGATTTGCTCACTCTCAGAACTCGGCCAGACCAGCGATGTCGATGGAATCGCCATCCTCGAAGATCTCCTTGCGAAGGCGCCAGCTCCAGGAGAGCCAGTTGCTCCATCCCTGGGCCTCAACGACAGCGTTCTTGAACTCGCCATCACCGCCAACCGTCCTGATGGTCTGTCCATGACGGGCATTGCCAGGGAAGTCGCTGCTCTCACAGGAGCGCCGCTTTCACTGCCTGAGTCAGTTGCTCCATCAACCACGCAAACGCTGGCGACTGATCAGCAATCCAAAGCTTCTATGCAGGCCGGGGGGCTTTACGGCTTGACCGAAGTGAAGAACGTCGATGGTTCATCACGTTCACCGCAATGGTTGCAGCGACGGCTGACTCGTGCAGGAGTGAAGCCCGTCAACGCCGTCGTCGATATCACCAACCTCGTGATGCTTGAACAGGGCCAACCTCTGCATGCCTTTGATGCTGATGCACTGGAATCACTCTGCGGAGTTGAGATCAGGGCCAAGGACTTCGGACTGCGGCAAGCCCGTGAACGTGAGCTCTTCAAAGGTCTGGACGGACGTGAAATTGAACTGGATCCCCGTGTTCAGGTTGTGACCTGCAGGGATCGTGCCGTCGCCGTGGCCGGTGTGATGGGCAGTGCCGAAAGCGGTGTCTGCGATAACACTCGCCGAATCTGGCTGGAATCTGCCCTGTTCACCCCCGCCTCCGTCCGCAACGGCAGTCGAGCCACAGGTCAGCGCACGGATGCCAGCAGTCGTTATGAGAAAGGTTTGCCAAGGGAAGTCACCCTGCTAGCAGCGGGACGTGCTCTGACGTTGTTCAGGGAGATGCTTGATGCTGAGATTGGTGAAACCTGGGTTTGTTCCGCAGAACAGGGAGACGATCCGGTCGTGACCCTGCGACGCAAATCACTGCATCGTCTGCTCGGACCTCTTGAATCCACAGACAGCAATGGTCAGCCTCAGCAGCTCGCCGATGCTCAGGTCGAGGCCTGTCTCGCAGCACTCGGATGTGAACTCTCTCCTGCTGCCGATGGATGGAAGGTGGTCGTTCCCCCGTCAAGGCGAATGGACCTCTTACGTGAGGTTGACCTGATTGAAGAGGTGGCGCGACTGGTGGGGTTTGATCGTTTCCAGTCCCAGCTTCCAGTCCCGCTTCAGCCCGGTCAGCTGACGCTCATGCAGCAGGCCGAACGACGCTTGCGTCAGCGTCTGAGTGCCTCAGGACTGCAGGAAATCAACACGTTGTCACTCACCGGTGCCGATGATGCTGATCCCAATCGCATTGCCATCAGCAATCCACTGTTGGCGGAGACCAGCCATCTGCGAACTGCACTCTGGCTGGAGCATCTTCAGGTTTGTCAGCGCAATCTTCAGGCCTCACAGCCTGGATGCTGGGTGTTCGAGATCGGGCATGTGTTCAGGTCCGATGGCGCCGCGATTAATCAGGAAGCTCGGCTCTCGGGAGTGATCTGCGGCGATCGTCGCCTGTCGCGATGGCAATCCAGTGGCAAGCCCGAACCTCTCAACTATTTCGACGCCAGAGGCGTGCTCACCACCGTTCTGAATTCCTTCGGAATTGAGGCTCAGGATCGTCGTCTCACCGATGACGCGCGTCTGCATCCAGGCCGTGCAGCGAGTGTGGTTGTTGAAGGTCGCCCCCTTGGCTGCTTCGGTCAGTTGCATCCTGCTCTGTGTGAAATCCATGAGCTGCCGGCGGAGACCTATCTGTTCGATCTGGAGCTGACACGTCTGCTGGAAGCAGCAACCCGCAGCAATCGCTGGAGCCCGCAGTACAAGCCCTACTCCACCCTTCCTTCGTCAGAGCGAGATCTGGCCATGGTTGTTCCACGCAGCCTGGCGGCAGGAGAGCTTCTGCAGGCCATCCGCAAAGCAGGCAAACCACTGTTGGAGTCGGTCGAATTAATCGATCGTTTTGAAGGTGGTCAGCTGGGCTCCGATGCCTGCAGTCAGGCGTTCCGACTGCGTTATCGCGGCAAAGACAGCACGCTCACCGACGACATGATTCAGCCTGTGCATGAGAAGGTGCGCCAGGCACTGGTCAAGCAGTTTCAGGTGGAGTTGCGCAGTTGAAGCGCGACATCAAGACCAGACATTCCAGGTGAGAGGTCTGAGGGAAGAAGTCCATCGGCTGAACATGTTCAATCCGATAAGGCCCCGAATCTCCAGCTAATTGTTTGAGATCTCTCGCCAGGGTTGCAGGATCACAGCTCAGATACACCAGCCGTTGCGGCGGATGGTCCAAGATCATCGCAAGAACTGAGGGATCCAGACCCTTACGAGGTGGATCAACAACCAGGGCATCGTGCAGCGGCAATACATCGCGCAAATGCCGAATGACATCGCCATCAAGAAATTGTGTTGACTTCAGCCTGTTTCGTCGTGCATTGCGTTCGGCATGGCGGATGGATGCAGAGCTGATTTCCAGGCCGGTCACTCTGTGACCAGCAGCAGCCAGCGGTAAGGCAATCGTGCCAATGCCGCAGTAGGCATCAATCACCCGTTGATTGGCCTGCGCGCGCGTGAGCCAGTCGCGGATCTGCTCCACCACCCGTTCTGCCCGGGGTGTATTGACCTGAAAAAAGGTTGTTGTTCCAAGCTCGAGTGATAAATCACAAAATCTCTCCTCGATCGCATCCTCGCCCTGAAGACATACGGTTTGATCACCGAACACGGCATTGCTGCGTTTCGGCTGCAGATTGAGCGTCACACCCTTCAGCTGTGGCCAGCGACGCATCCACGCTGCACTCAGCGCTTCAACTCCCTGCAGCGTTCGAGTGGCGGAAATCAGGGTGATCAGCACCTCACCAGTTCGGATACCGATTCTCAATCCCAAGTGGCGAAGACCTGGATCGCCCTGCAGGTCTGAATCCATGGGCCAGCTGGTTGATTCAAGGTCTTGCTTGATCGGAGCAATCAATGCATCCAGTCGTGGATCAAGAACTGGGCAGTGGTTGAGATTGACGATGCGATGGCTGCCACGTTTGTAGTAACCGAGGCGCACCTTCAGTCCATCGCGACGGACTGGGATCAAGGCCCGGTTTCTGTAGCCCAGTGATTCCTGGTCTGGACTCACCAGGGCGTTCACATCCGGATCCAGCTGGCCGATGCGAGTGAGCGTATTGGTCAATCGCTCCTGTTTCCAGTTGTTTTGAGCCTCCACCGAAAGATGCTGCAACGAACAACCACCGCAGTCGCGAGCAAGAATGCACGGTGGTCGGCGGGCATGGGGAGATGCGGAGATGATCTCCACCCTTCGGGCCAGCCACATCCGCCGCTGACGCTGCTGAACTTTGACTTTGGCCTCTTCTCCAGGCAGCAGCTCAGGCACCGTGATGACCCAACCATTCCAACGCGCCAGACCACGTCCCTGCTGGTCGAGATCCTCTCCAACAACATCGATGGTCAGTCCTGGATGCGGCGTTTCATTCATCGCTGTCATTGCAATGGCGTAACACCCCTCAGCTCCAACCCATGGCTGGGGTTCATGCCCCTTAAACTGTTTCCAGCATGCCAGCCGTCATGAGCGTTGTAAGGGATCTGATCCTCCAGGCGGATGACGATCTGCGTTACCCGAGCAGTGGTGAACTTCGCTCGATGGTTGATTACCTCAGCCAGGGTGCTGTTCGTCTGGCTGTGGTCAGGATCCTCACCGACAGTGAAAAGAAGATTGTCGATGAGTCAGCACGCCAGCTGTTTGGCTTACGACCGGAATATGTCGCTCCTGGCGGCAATGCCTATGGCCAGAAGCAAAGGGCCCAGTGCCTGCGTGATTACAGCTGGTATTTGAGGCTGGTCACCTATGGAGTGCTTGCGGGCAGCACCGACATGATTGAGCAGATCGGCTTGATCGGCGCCCGAGAGATGTACAACAGCCTCGGTGTTCCCATGCCTGGGATGGTGGATGCCATGCGTTGCATGAGGGAGGCCTCCCTGGTGCTTCTTTCGGAAGAGCAACAAAAAATCGCAGGTCCTTATTTCGATTACCTGATCAAGGGGATGCAAACCAGCACCTGATCGATCGGCTGAATCAACATCTGCTCATTTAAATCCCATCTTTCCTAGCCTCACCCATCTCAGTCAAGATTCTTAGAAAGACCTCTTTTGTGTCTCGGCTGAGACGAGTAATTCTTTTCTTTCACCATCTCTCGGGGTAGCTCAACGCTCCCAAAAGTGTTTAAATGTCCCAACTAAGACTCGCTGCGAGTCTTAACTGCGTCTTGATTGAGAATGAAGGGATTATCTGGCTTTTTGGTGCCAGGCCCATTCTTCTGAACTGAACACGCCGATCAATTTGATCAGATCGCACCAGCTTCGACCTCCTCGTTGTGTCCAACAAAGTTGCGTCACTGTGTCAACAGCAGAGACGCAAAGCGGGAAAAGGCTTTTATTACTAGGTTTATGGGCCTCCGGCCATACCGCTGGACAGGCTCATTGGCTCGTTGGACAGCCACTGATCCATCTCAAGATGGTGAAATTTGTGATGCTCAATCAAAAGCCAACGCGTCAGGTACACCTGCAAAGACATACATGCCGCAAATAAAACAATCAAAAAATGAGATCTTGATAGAAACGATCGAATCTCAATAGCCGGGAGCCTGAGGGATTGAATCAACAGAAGGAGAGATCTCTTGGAAGACTCAAATAAGAACCGAGATGAGTCCAGGATAGAGGCTTAAAGAAGACTAGTGAGACAATTCTTTCTGGCGATAAAGCTCTTTCAGCATCTGATAAGCCTCGTTCAGTCGGCGCATGGCATCGGTTGAACCTCCCGAGTCAGGGTGAACCTCAACGGCTTTGCGCTTGTAGGCGTCGCGGATCGAGCGCAATGTCAACGATTGGCCAGCCTGCGTGGGCAACTCAAGTTGTTTCAGCGCACCATGCAGAGTCATCGTGGACTCAAGCGTTTCGAAGGATGTGACCTTGCGGCTGCGCTTGAAGCGGCTCACGAAACGACGAATCAGCGTTGGGATTCGGTCTGGCACTGAAGCGCTGGCAAAGGGATCCTCAAGAACCGCGGCAGCAACGATCACCTGCTCAAAGCGAGGAGAAGGAACCATCCAGCTTTTGCAGAATTCGGTCATGGAGTGATTGACCTGACTCCAAGTGAATGTGCGCCCCTCGGATCCATCGATATGGGGCCAGATATCACGAGCCATCCACAACATCACGGCCTCCATCACGGTGGGGCCAGGGTTGGAACCATACAGATTGAGCCAATGGTTGAGAGCTACTTCAAACCAATCCTTGATCTGCTGATCACTGATCACCGGAACAACGGGAATCTCGGTGCTGGGTTGATTCTGTGGCGTGAGGCTTTCGCGAATCGCAGTGCTGCGCTTGCGAACGAAACCAGGCAGATCAATACCAACCCCCGTAGGGGATGCACTGCGTGTCGTTGGTCGTGTAGGTGCGGGACGGTCATCGTCCTGACCTGTCGTCTCTAATCCCCCAGATGAACCAACTAAAACGATGGCGCGATCCTCGTCGTACTGAGGCTGTTGGATCGGTTGTGGAGCAAGCAAAGCCTTGGAACCATCCGCAGCTTCAGAATCAGCTTGCTCCGCCGTGCCCTCGGAAGACAGATCAATCGGTGGATCAATCAGTGAACCGGGCGACTCATTCTGATCAAGATCGGGCTGAAAGATTTCCTCAAGCAACCGTTGAAGACATTCCCCCCTGGAACGAGTCTTCCAATCTTTGCGAAGCTGATCAATCTGGTCGACGAGCTCCTCGGGTAATTCCAGGCTGATGCGCTTGCCGCTCATAAGGATCTGACTTGCTGACCGTCAAGCAGGTTTAATTATCGACCCTGCAGACGACGCAACCAGTCCTGTTGGGCACGGATGGCGTCACGGTAACGCTGCTCGAGGCTGCTGTTGACTCTTGTCGGCATGATCATTGCAGGAGTCATGACACTGGTGCCACCCCTGGGAGCCACGGGTAGAGGCGGTGGTGGAGTCGCAACGGTTCTGACAGGCTGCGGAGTGGGCTGTGCAACGGGCGTAGCAGGCATCACTTCAGGTGCAGGTTGCGCATTGACAGCAGGTGGAGCCACTTCTGGTTTGACCTTGCGCGCCTTGGCTTCGGCCTGCGCCTTGCGTGCCGCTTTCAACATTTGTTGACGCTCACGCAACATGGCCAACTGCGTCACTGGAACCACGCTGAGCAAGTGACCCGGCGTGGCATCGGCGGGGTAGACGACACTCACCGTGACAGGGTTGTTGGATCCACGCTTGAGATCTAGATCGGCAATGGAAAGACTCTGTCCGGAGCGCATCCCAACATGGACTTCTTGATATCCCCGTTGAGTCTTGATGCCAATTGATCCACGGAAGGCTGTAAATGGAGAGCGACCCGAGGCAACAGGATGACTGAGAACAAGCTCATGAGCACCCTCGCCGGCAAGATTCAGATCAACATCAAAACGGACTCCGTAAGTGCCAACATTATTGACAGCTGAATCCACCATGCGGGTACTGAGTTTATTGACCTGAATATCTCGAGTCCCGAAATGATGCTTTCGTGTGCTGGTCAAAGGCACATGCAATGAGCCTTGAGAGAGGTCGTGCTGAATGGAAGCTTTATACTCATCGCCAAGTGCAACTCCTGCAACTCGGGAGAACACTTGTCCTGACTGAATCTCACGAATACGATTGAGATAAATTCTTCCTGGCGCAAGTCGTCCACGGTCAAGCACAGCAATCAGTGCATGTTCATCCTGGGTTCCTTCAGCTGCAATTACAGCCATTTGGAAGGGGCCGTTGCTGCTGCCACGCAGAAGTCCATTCATGATTCCGCGAGCGGGCAGAACCGTGCTCACAATCACTTTGCGACTGTTCGGCGGAATCACAACTTCTCTGGAAAGATTGCGATCCAGTTCGCCACGAAGAATCTGAACTGCCGTCGCATCTCCAGGCCCCGTGTTCCAAGGTCTGGGGCCTAACGGCTTCACTCCCATCAATTTATTGGGGTGATATGGAGCTTCAAAACTATTTTTGACAGAACCCTTTTTGAATCGCAAAGTAACGGGTGTTGTGCCAGGGTTAATGGCAATGGCAGCAACAGTCAACAGGCCTCGGGCTCTGCGTCCTCCCAGTTTGCTGGAATCCTGTGGGTAATATTTGTGATGCATATGAACCCCAAATTCACCATTGAATGTGAATGTTGAGTTCTTCAGCGGTTGGTTGGTTTCAGCAGCAATTGAACTGCCAGGCAAGGTATTTACAAGAATTCCTGGCCCTTTGACAATCTCCGGCTGATTGGAGTGAAGAACCGGCACATTGTTGAAGCTGCCATGTAGAGGTCTTGCTCGTTGACCAGCCATCAATGGCACATAGGCCTCAACAGGCCGAGCAAGTTCGCTCGCGGCCATCCCAGCCGAGACGCCAATCAAGACCAGTAGTGGGATTCGATGAGACACTTGCGACTGGTGATTGGTGGCCTTGGAGGGGCCCAAGTTCCAAACCTAATCGCCAGAGAAAAAACCGCCAAGTAATCCCGATGACGCAGTGAGGGTGCCGTTCTCGCCAGGATGGATGGAGTTAACAACCCTCCGGATGTTTCCTCCTTTTGGCTGCTCACCCTGCGCTGATGGCGACTGGCAGCGTCATCACCAAGAACGCAAATTGCGCATGATGCGCTTCTGGCGGGACGGACTTGAGCGTCAAATTGCAGCTGTGACAGCAGCAATCAGCACACTTGAGCAGCAGATCGAACGAGATCAGGCCGGTTCCAACTGATCTGTGAGTTGTTGACGCATCTGGGCAAGACCATGCTTCACTCGACGTTGAATGGTCATGGCGCTGACGCCAGTTTGATTGCCAACATCTCTCAAGCTTTGCCCTTTGAGGATCACTTCCTCAAGCGCAATCCGTTCCTGTCTCGAGAGTCGTTGTATCGCCTGGCTGAGCTGCCGCCGGAATTCAGATCGATCCAGTTCAATCGTGGCGTCAGTCTCCTGGCTGATCAGGTCATCGGTCAGTGACACCAGTCGACGTTGCTGACTGGCTGCATTAAATCCGGCGCCGACATCGCGATCGCTGCTTTGCAACGCTCGCGGGAGCCGAATGATGGCGGCTTTGTCTCGCAGATAATGCAGGATCGCCCCTCTGATGTGGGGTCGAGCAAAGGCTGAGAAAGGAATCTTCCTTTGGCCTTCATAGCGTTCAGCGGCCCGCAGTAACCCCATCAAGCCCACTTGCAGAAGGTCATCGGGGTCCTGACCACTTTTTGCCGCATAACCTCTGGCCAGCGGTTCCACAAGGCGCATGTGATGTTCAACCCGTGCATTGCGTCTGATCTGTTGTCTGTTCATGGATCGTTTGTAGTGGAGCTGATGGACTCCTTCAGACAGACATCGCTGATCAACTCAATGCATCAGTGGATCCACGGAAGTGAGGAACAACCTGTCTGAGCAACTCTTCACCACCATGGCTCTGAAGCCATGCCAAATCTGATCGGTCCGTCGCCAGCAGGTATCCAGCAAACCCGAGTGCATTGACGCTGAATCCCTTGACGTGCTCCTGACTGCGTTTGATCAAGGCCATCCAAGACCTCGTCAGCAACAGGTTGTAGGGAATTGCTGGTGGTTGTTGGCTGAATTGACCACCGAGACCCAGTCGCAAGGCAAGCGAGCGATAGAGACCATGGAGGAGATTCGCCTCCTCGTCTGGATCGCTCGAGAGTGGTCGATCCGCGATGGCGCAGTTTTTGAACAGCGGATCAATGAGTTCTTCGCTGCCTGTCGATGCAGAAGGTTGGTGGAGTCGCTCAATAAACCAGGACAGTCGCGGACAGATGCACTCACCTGGATGACGGGGCAACAGTTGGAGATGACGATGGGGCTGACTGGCGCCGGCCCTTGGACCACTGTTGAAGAACCAAAGGCCTGTACTGTCCCTGTCGACCTGCACCAGGGCACGCCAGTCTTCAGGTTGAAGCCAGTCGGTTTGAGATGCCCAGCCTTGGGTGATCAACAACATGTGCCCACGCTGTACCGGGTACTTATTGAGAATCAGAACGTGGTGGTTGTGAATCCGCTCAATCTCCAGTTGAGGGTCCCAGGGAAGAAAAGGATTGGGCTTGGGCCCTTCAGGTCTGTGATGTTTGGGCAGCGCCGCATTCAGCTGACGCAGTTCGAACTGCTCCGCACTGGCCACTGAAAGCTCGATGGTGGAGGTGCTGAGAGGGGTCAGAGCACCGCAATTCAAGGCCTGTTCGGAGCGCTCCAGCGCCTTAGACCAGAATTGCTTCTCACCCATCGGATTTGATCCTCGCCAGCGATGCCCCTGAGTAGTACCTGCCGAGGATCTCGTTGAATGGAAGCCCCTGTTGCGCCAGCGCCTGAGCACCATGCTGACTCATGCTCGCACCGAGATGCCCGTGTGCTTCATCGGAGATCTCCTGAGTGGATGCATACAACGACTCAACCAGGCCTCCCTTGAAACTCAACACGAGTCCGCGCGTAGCTTCCGTGGCTTGAATGGTTGACGCGTTGCTGCTTGTTCTGCCGGCGTAAGCCTGCCAGCGAGTGGTGTCCCCAAGGTTCCAGTCGCTGTTTGCCGGACGGAGCATATGAACGAGGCCGTAGGAGCGGGCTGCCACGGCCTGGGCCTTGAGAGCTTCGCCATTCCAGTGGCTGGGCATTTCAGCTCCCACAACAGACGCCACATAGCGCTCCAAGTTGATCTGATTGATGGCGAGCCATCCCTGTCCTCGATTCAGCAAATGAATGGTTCCTTCGTAGGCACGACCGTTCACCAACACTGATCCACCGTTACCACCACAACTCACAAGACCTGTCGAAGGCTTGGCGAGCATCCCGTTGAGCAGTCCTGGCAGCACTGGAATCCCTCCCTGCCGCCGACAGCTCGCGCCATCCTGGGTGCTGACCTGCCGTAAGGGGCGCTGACTCAACAGGGCGATACGCAGCTGAGGATCAAGGCTCTCACTGGGAGCGGGCACTTGAGGAGCAAAGGTTGATGGCAGCCGATCATCGCCTCTATTGGACTGAGTTTCTGCGTCAAACAACCCGCTGAGCAAGAGCTCTGCGTCTTGGCTGTCTGAGTGAACACGCCCAGCTCTGGTGGAGCAGACGATCAGTGCTGCCAGCCCCGCACTCGCCAGCAGAGTTAGTAACAGTGGTCGAACGAGACGCATACCCGCAGAGGCGGCGCTGGAATCATGCCTGAAATGTGCACCGATAGCTGGCAGGGACGAGCTCTCGTTGTCGGAGGTGGCGGCATCGGGCGGGCATTGAGCACGGAACTGGCACGGCGCCAGTCTTCCCTGCTGGTGACGCTGGCGACGCGTCACCCGATGTCGGATGAGGAATGGACGGTTGACCTCCAGTGCAAGGACAGTCTCAGCTCACTGACCGAACAACTCAGGGCTGACGGCCATCCTCTGAGAGTTGTGATCAACGCGACTGGACGTCTCCACTGCCCCTCCTATCAACCTGAAAAGCGACTGCAACATGCCGAGCAATCTGCGTTGCTCGACTCGTTCGCGATCAACGCGGCTGGTCCACTGCTTCTAGCCAAGGCAGTCGAGCCTGTTCTGAGCAGGGACTCACCCTTTCACTTCGCCAGCCTGAGTGCCAGGGTTGGAAGCATTGGCGATAACCGCAGCGGTGGCTGGTACGCCTATCGCGGCGCCAAGGCAGCCCAGAACATGATGTTGCGCTGCCTGAGTCTTGAGTGGGGTCGTCGTCTGCCACTGGCGACCGTGACTCTTTTGCACCCTGGAACGACAGACACAGCCCTTTCGCAGCCTTTTCAGAGCTTTGTACCGAAAGAGAAGTTGTTTAGCCCTGAAAGGGCAGCTGGGCATCTCCTGGATGTCCTGCTGGGTCAGACACCATCCGACAGCGGTCGATTCCTCGCCTGGGATGGTCAGGACATTCCCTGGTGAGCATGCTCTCGCAGAATCTCCAGTGGAATGATTTCAACCGTGCTGCTCTCAGTGGAGTTCAAAAGAACCGGCGGAGCCATTCCATCCTCATGCGCCTCCTTCCAGCGAGGCGCACAGACACACCAGTGATCTCCAGGTTGAAGACCAGGAAAACCAAACTCAGGCATCGGGGTGCTCAGATCATTGCCCTGAGCCTTGCTGTAGCTGAGAAAGCTTTCGGTCATCACGCAACAGACGCTGTGACGTCCAAGATCGCCCACATCGGTTCGACAATGTCCATCTCTGAACCAACCAGTCATGGGCTGACAACTGCACACGTCCAGAGGCTTACCCAGAACATTCAGATCACTGGCCTGGACTTCGGTATCGGGAAATGGTTCAGAGCTCATTGGGCCATGGAATCCATGAGGAGTCTGCCGAAGGACTGGCACATTGCGCGACAAGATGGTTGACGGATCCCGGGGGCGAGGCGTTAAAGGTCAATCAGTTATGCCTCCTCGATGGATTGGGAGTTCACTGAAGACGCAGCGTTCCTCGCACTCTGCGACGCCTTCCGCGAAAGCGGGGAATCATCGGCGATTGAGTTCCTCGCCAATGGTGAGGGTGCATTCCACTTTCAGGACCTGTCTCAGAATGCTGCTGGAGAGGGGATCGACCTCAGCGAATCCAGCGCCCTCGAGGAATTTCAACAAGAAGTGATCGACACGATGGAGAAGCTCTGCCAGGAATGATCCGCAGAGCTCCATCAGCGCTTTGGGTCAGCCGTAGAAGAAGCTGATCTCCTTAGCCTTCAAACCCTCCCATCCAGCATCGATCAGGCGCTGATTCAGCGTCTCCTGGTCGAAGTGCTTGGCGCCGGTCTTGACCACTCGATTGCGCATCGACTTGCGGACCCCGCTGCGCTTGCGCTGGCTTTCAAGGGTCATCACTTCCCTGTAAAGCGTCAGCATTTGAGCAGGCAGTGGTGATCCATCCAGATCGATCCCTGCATTGATCGCCTCATCGATGGCGCCGGGCCCACTGAGATCCATGGTGATGCGGTTGATGAAAGTTGCAGTCTGCAGCAGTGATCCTGCTTAAGCGCTGAAGTAGCGGGCTTTGCTGTGCAAAGCCACCAATGCCGTGGTGCTTTGTTCTGGATGAAGCTGGTCGCCCTCATCCATGCTCAGCCCGACTCGGTCAGCGCCAAGCCACAGCAGCTGTTGCCGTGAATCTGCAACGTTGGGACACGCCGGATAGCCAAAGGAGTAACGACTGCCCCGGTAGCGCTGGGCCAACACATCCTTGAGCTGCATCCCTTCAGGATCTGCAAATCCGCATTCACGCCTCACGCGCGCATGGGTCCATTCGGCAAGAGCTTCGGCCATCTGGACGGCGAGTCCATGGAAGAACAGGTAGTCGCTGTAGGAATCGGCCTCGAACAGCTGTTGAGCAAAGACAGAGGCCTGTTCCCCCATGGTGACGGCTTGCATCGGCAAAACATCGCTGGGACCGCCGTCAACAAGATCTCGGTAGAAATCGGCAATGCAATAGCGATTACCGCCACGCTGGCGTGGCACAGAAAAACGTCCGAGCTGACGTGATCCGTCCGGGTCAAAAACAACAACATCGTTGCCTTCACGTCCGCAGGGGAAATAGCCATAGGCCACAGCAGGATGCAAAAGGCTTTCGTCGATTGAGCGTTGAAGCCAGGCCTGAAGAACGGGTTCTGCCTTGGCTTGCAGATCAGCCTCATAGTCTTCCCTTGACTGGCCTTTGACCTTGCGCATCTGCCACTGTCCGGCAAACAGAGCCTGTCGGTCGAGATAGGCCATCACCTCAGGCAGAGGTATTTCAGCGTCACCCTGCAACACTTTTGGACCCAGGAACAAAGGCTGAATGGCCGCTTCCTCAGGAACGGTGTCTGAGCGATCGAAACTGACCGGCACCGGTTCGGCCTTGACCTCCTTTCCGTCTTCACTCGGCTTCGCATCGTCGGAGGTGGCTGGCTCGGATTTCGAACCTGATTCACCTCCAAGGGTGAGTCCCTCAGGGGTCCCATTCAGAAAGCCTTTTTCGTTATCCCAGGCGTCGGACTGACGGGCATCCACAAAGGCATCCATGAAACGCAGATCTGTAAATGCGTCTCTTCCGTAGAGAACTTTGCCGTTGTACACCTCACTGCAATCCTTGTTGACAAACCTTGGAGTCAAAGCAGCTCCACCCAGAACCACTGGAACGTTGATTCCAGCTTCATTGAAAGCAGAAAGATTGTCTTTCATGAATGCGGTGGATTTCACAAGAAGGCCACTCATGGCGATGCAGTCAGCCTGATGCTGTTCTTGAGCAGCAATAATGGCTCCAACGTCTTGCTTAATGCCTAAATTAATAACTTCATAGCCATTATTCGTGAGGATAATATCAACAAGATTTTTGCCAATATCATGAACATCTCCCTTCACTGTGGCAATCAGGAACTTTGCCTTCGCCGAACGCTCGCCATCGCTTTTCTCCATATGTGGCTCAAGAAACGCAACAGCTGATTTCATGGTTTCAGCAGATTGCAAAACGAACGGAAGCTGCATTTGACCCGAGCCAAATAATTCACCAACAACCTTCATCCCATCAAGAAGAAAAGTATTAACAATCTCGAGCGGTTTGTAATTTTCAAGTCCCTCATTGAGAGCCTCATCAAGTCCGATCCGTTCTCCATCAATGATGTGCTGCTTGAGCCTTTCCTCGACGGGGAGATCGGCCAAAGAGGGCCCTGAGGAGCGGGCCTCTTTCGTGCTGACACCCTCAAACAGTGTGGTGAGCTCTGTGAGTGGGTCATAGATGCAGACGTCGCCATCAAAACGTCGAGAATCCTTGATCAGATCACGACAAACCTGTTGGTGACCCTCCTCAATCTTGATCAGGGGAAGAATCTTCGCAGGAGAAACAATCGCAGCATCCATCCCTGCCTCACAGCAGTCATGGAGGAAAACTGAATTCAACGTAATCCTGGCGGCAGGAGAAAGTCCGAAGCTGACATTCGAGACACCGAGCACAACATGAACGCCAGGTAGTTCACTGCGAATCCGACGAATTGCTTCAATTGTTTCGATTGCATTGCGGCGATCCTCTTCAATTCCTGTTGAAATTGGCAACGCGAGCGGGTCGTAAAAAATCTCTCGAGCTGGGATCCCAAACTCAACAGCATCTCTGTAGGCACGTTTTGCAATAGCGACTTTTTTTTCAGCCGTTCGTGCCATGCCTTCCTCGTCAATGGTGCCAATCACCACAGCTGCGCCGTAACGACGAGCCAGTTCAAGCACTTTGAAAAAACGCTCATCGCCATCCTCATAATTCGTGGAATTGAGGATGCATTTGCCGCCGGCAACTTTCAGTCCTGCTTCCATTTTCTGCCACTCAGTTGAGTCGAGCATCAGTGGCAGATTCACATTGGTGACCACACGGGTCACCAGTTCATGCATGTCTTTCTCGCCGTCGCGGCCCACATAGTCGACATTCACGTCGAGAACATGAGCGTTCTCCTTCACCTGCCCACGTGCAAGACCAACAAGGCCATCCCAATCCTCTTCATTCAGCAGTTCACGGACCTTTTTGGACCCGCTCGCATTCAATCGCTCGCCGATGATCAGGAAGGAGTTGTCCTGGAAATAGGGCGTGGCTCCGTACAGCGATGCTGCTGCCGGCTCATAGCCCAGCTGTTGTCGTTCAAGGTGGTGCGTCCTCACCTGCCGGTCGGCGGGTTTCAGTTCATCGGAGATTTCTGACAGCGCTTTGATGTGGGCTGGTGTGGTGCCACAGCAGCCGCCAATCACCTGAACACCCAGATCCTCCACGAAATGCATGAGTTGCATCTTCAGCTCAATGGGAGTGAGCCTGTAATGGGCAACGCCGCCGATGTTCTCCGGAAGTCCGGCATTGGGAATGCAGCTCACCACAAAGGGCGAGTACTCGGCCAGATATTTGATGTGCTCCTTCATCTGCTCAGGACCGGTCGCACAGTTCAAACCGAGCACATCGATCGGGAACGGTTCGAGAATTGAAACCACGGCTGCAATATCCGAGCCAACCAACATGGTTCCCGTGGTCTCCATCGTCACGGAGACCATCAATGGGCGACGTTCGCCGCTGGCTTCAAAGGCATCCTCAACGCCCTGAAGTGCTGCCTTGATCTGTAGAACGTCCTGACAGGTTTCGATGATGAACAGATCCACATCGCCGGCAATCAGGCCTGCCGCCTGATCTCGGAAGGAAGCCCTCAGTGTGTCGAAATCAATGTGGCCGAGGGTCGGGAGCTTGGTGGTCGGCCCCATGGACCCCGCGACAAAGCGAGGCTTCTCCGGAGTGCTGTATTCATCTGCGATCTCACGTGCCAGTTCCGCTGCACGTTTGTTGAGAACGAAAGCCTGATCCTCAAGGTCGTATTCCGCCAGCACCACGGATGCTGCACCGAAGGTGTCGGTCTCGATCACATCACAACCAGCCTCCAGAAACTGGCGATGCACAGCCTGAACCGCGTCAGGACGAGTGACTACGAGGTTTTCGTTGCAACCCTCGAGAACTTCACCACCGAAATCCGCCGCAGAGAGATCCATCTGCTGCAGAGATGTACCCGTGGCACCGTCGAACACCAACACCGGTCGACTGGGGTCGTGCAGACGCTTGAGGAAGCGAGACGATTCAGTGATGGACTTCGTCTGAACTGCCTGCATCACCACTGGATCGGTCAGGCCATCCTAAGAAATGCTGGGCTCAGATCCCCGTTGCTGGTGCGTTGGATACAAACGGTGGCCGGCTTAGCGCTCAAGTTCAACTCGGGTGACCCAGTGGGCGTACTGCTCGTCGCGCCCCTCGGTGATGGCAACCAGCTTGGATCGAAGCGCTTCCATCAACGGTCTCTGCTGTGAAAGAACCGTTGATTCCAGCTGGCGAATCGGAGTGATCTTGGCCGCTGTTCCAGTCAAGAACACCTCATCAGCAATGAACAGCTCGGTCTTGTCGACTGGCCGCTCGATCACCTCAATGCCCATGCCCCTGGCCAGTTCGATCACGCTCGCCCGTGTGATGCCTTCGAGGATGTCCTGATCCACGCCCGGAGTGATCAGTTGGCCGTCACGGACGATGAACAGGTTCATTCCACTGGCCTCGCTGACCTTGCCGCGGGTGTTCATCAGCAAAGCTTCGTCAAAACCGCTGGCGACGGCCTCTGATTTGGCCAACGAACTGGTGATGTAGGCACCGCTGATCTTTCCGCGTAAGGGAAGGGAGCGATCTTCCTGACGGGTCCAGCTGCTAATCCGACAACTCACTCCATCCGGGGAGAGATAGTCACCCAGCTCCAGCCCATAGATCAGAAAATCGGTCTCAATGTTGTGCAGTCGTGGCGCGATGCCGAGATCACTCGTGTATACGAATGGCCTCAGATAAATCGGTGTGGTGGGCTTGTTGGCATGAAGCATGGCTGTGAGAGCTTCCATCACGGTCTCTTCACTGAGATCAGCCAGCAACAGATGGGCGCTTTGAGACAACCGACGTGCATGACGGTCAGCACGAAACAGGAGCATTCCTCCAGGTTTGATCGGGTCGGGAATGGCCCGCATCCCACCAAAGGCTCCAGTTCCGTAATGCAATGCATGCGTCGCCACCGACACCTTGGCGTCCTCAAATGGAACGCAGCGTCCCTGGAACCAGGCGTAGGGAAGGAACTGATGCATCGCTGAGGGTCCGTTGACCAGATCTTCTCACCCGTCAGTTCCCGATTGTCCTGCGCTCTGGAGAATGGGGACATGCATCGCCTAAGCAGCCTGCCGGGGGCCGACACCGATGGGCCGATCTCCTACGTGGAGCAACCCACTGCACCGGTCTTGTTTCTGACCAGCGCCAGCTCGGATATCTCCGCCCTGGCAAGGGTTCTAGACACGCAGACGAGACCGATCTGGCAAGACGGCATCCGTGCGCTGCCGCTGGATGCCCTGTCCCATCCAGCTCAGATCGATCATTACCTGGCCCTCTGCACCGATAAGACGCAACTGATCGTGATCAGATTGCTCGGAGGTCGTGGTCACTGGTCCTATGGCCTTGAACAGTGCTGCTCATGGCTTGCGAAACAGAAGGGTCGGCAACTGCTTGTTTTGGCTGGCACGCCTGAACAGGAGCGTGAACTCCATCCACTCAGCAGTCAGCCTGATCACCTCTGTGATGCCATGGCAAGGCTGCTGCGCGAAGGAGGAGAAGACAACCTGCAGCGTTGGCTCGACGGTCTGGAATGGATATTGTCCACGGCTTCAGGCGAGACGTCTGCCATCGATGCACCGTCATTGACGCTGACGGCCAGTCCCGACCCTGACCCCTACGACTGGCTACAGGAAGAAGGGCCGACAGTTGGCGTGCTTCTCTACCGCGCCCATCGCCAATCAGCGGATGTTCACTGGTGCGATGTTCTGCTCAAAACCCTGCGAGCGCAGGGACTGGTGCCCAAGGCACTCTGGGTGAGCAGCCTGCGTGATCCTGCCGTTCAGCGGGCTGTGAAGGATCTGTACCGGCAACAGGCCGTGGAGCTGGTGATCACCTCGACGTCATTCGCATCTGTTCAGTTTTCGGAAGCAGGACTGGGTGCACCCCTCTGGGATGACCTGGATCGTCCTGTTCTGCAGATGCTGAGTTCCGGACGTTCCCGTGAGCGCTGGCAGGACTCGTTTCAAGGCCTTGATCCGGTTGATCTATCCCTTCAGGTTGTGCTGCCGGAGCTGGATGGTCGCATCACAACGCGGATCGGCGCCTTCCGCGAAGTGGACCACGCGGATGAGCGTTTGTGCACAGCGGTTAAACGCCTGGAGCCTGATGACGCTGGGCTGAACTGGATTGCTGAGCACGCCAGGGCCTGGGTCGACTTGCGCTCCACACAGGCCGAACAGCGCTCAGTGGCACTGGTCCTGGCGAATTACCCTCTCAGAAACGGTCGCCTGGCCAATGGCGTGGGTCTCGATACCCCGGCAAGTTGTCTCAACATCCTGCGCTGGCTGCGCGATGACGGATTCCATCTCGGTGAACAGCCTCTACCGAAGGATCCTGATCTGTTGATCCAACAGATTCTCAACGGTCGCACCAACGATCCAGAAAGTCAGATCAGGCCACCGCTCACCCATCTGCCGCTTTCGCACTATCAGCGCTGGTGGTCATCGTTGCCTGAAGCCGCAAAGTTGCCGATTCTGGATCGTTGGGGTGAACCAGAGCATGCGGTTGATCTTGAGCCGCTTGGCTTCGCCATCCACGGTCTGCGATTCGGCCATGTTGTGGTTCTGGTGCAGCCCAGTCGTGGTTATGACGCAGATCAGCTCAGTGATCTGCATTCTCCAGATCTTCCCCCTCCCCATCGCTATCTGGCTCAGTACCTCTGGCTACGGGAGATCCACCACTGTCAACTGATGCTGCATGTGGGGAAGCACGGCAGTGCGGAATGGCTGCCTGGCAAGTCAGTCGGTCTCAGTCCGTCTTGTGCCCCTGCGCTCGCACTGGGTGCCATCCCCCATCTTTATCCCTTCATCGTCAACGATCCAGGCGAAGGGTCACAGGCCAAACGCAGGGGGCATGCAGTGATCCTGGACCACCTCACACCTCCTCTCGGCAGGGCTGGGCTGCATGGATCCATGCTGTCTCTGGAATCACTTCTGGACGAGTACATCGAAGCAAGGCAACTCGGTGCCTCCCGATGCGATCAGATCCAACAACAGCTGATCCAACTGCTGATCGATCTGAACTGGCCATCGATTGAGAGCTTTCTGTCGAGGCAGAGCTCATCAGCAGAGATCGGTGACTTGTTCGAGCAAGTTGAGACCTACTTGTGTGAACTCAAAGAAGCACAGATCAGGACTGGCCTGCATCGGCTGGGGGACCATCCCCAACCAACCCAACTGGCTGAGTTGTTGCTGGCGATTGCTCGCTCCCCGGCGTCTGATCGTCCTGGACTCACCCAGTGGATGAGCCGCAGTGTCGGCCTGGAATGCGATCCCTGGAAAGACGAGGACGGAGCTTTGTTATCTGACCAGGATCGACAAATCCTGGAACGCCATGGCTGCCATCAGCCTCGGCGACTCAGTGATGCGGTCGAGTGGATCGAGGCACAGGCTGAACGGCTTCTGCTGCAGCTGATCGAGGCCGATGGATCGCAACAGCACGACCAGGCCCCGCCGCTGGATCATGTCTTTCAGAAACTACTCAGCTCAGAGCCACTACCCGGTCCACTCCAGTTCATCAAGACTGATCTCTGGCCTCGGTTGCAGCAATCCGCCAGTCATGAGCATCGGGCCGTCCTAGCGGCAGCGAGCGGCCGCCGGATCGCTAGCGGTCCTTCTGGCGCACCAACCCGTGGACGAGATGACGTTCTGCCGACGGGGCGAAACTTTTATTCCGTTGATCTGAGAGGTCTACCCACAGAAGCTGCATGGGATCTGGGTCGTCGCAGCGCGGAACAACTGCTGGATCTTTACGAACTCGAGGAGGGGGAACCCCTGCGGCACCTGGCGTTGTCGGTCTGGGGAACAGCCACCATGCGCAATGGAGGCGAAGACATCGCTCAGATGTTTGCCCTGCTCGGCGTGCGGCCCGTCTGGGATGGCCCGACACGGCGGATGGTGGATCTTGAGTTGATTCCCTTGACCCTGCTGGAGCGACCACGCGTGGATGTCACTCTGCGCATGTCGGGTCTGTTCCGGGATGCCTTTCCACAGCTGCTTGCCTGGGTCGATCGCGCCTTGTCCATGGTTGCTGGGCTTGAGGAGGCCGAGAGGGACAATCCCCTGGCAGCTCTCACTCGCAGCCGCGGACCTCAGGCCCGTCTGTTCGGATCCGCACCAGGCTCCTATGGCGCTGGCCTTCAGGCCCTGATCGACTCAGGTCAGTGGGAACGGCGTGATCAGCTTGGAGAGGCCTACCTGGCCTGGAGCTCCTGGAGCTATGACGCCGAAGCGACAGCTCATCACGACAGGGTGGGACTCGAACAGGCTCTTCAGGACGTTCAGGTTGTGCTGCACAACCAAGACAACAGGGAACACGACCTGCTCGATTCCGATGACTACTACCAGTTTCAGGGGGGTTTGGCTGCTGCAGTGAACCGGGTCAGCGGCAACGATCCGAAACTGTTTTTCGCTGATCATTCCCGTAGAGAACGGTTGCGGATTCATGGACTGGATCGTGAGATCGACAAGGTCGTCCGCAGTCGGCTGCTTAACCCACGCTGGATCGAAGGGATGAAGCAGCACGGCTACAAGGGGGCCTTCGAAATGGGAGCCAGCCTTGATTATCTGTTCGCCTACGACGCCACAACCGGTGCGGTTCCGGATTGGTGTTACGGCCGAATCGCTGAAAGCTGGCTGCTTGCCGAGGATGTCAGAGAGTTTCTCTTGCGACGCAATCCCTGGGTCATGAGAGATATGGCCGAACGCTGTCTGGAAGCAGCCACAAGGGGACTCTGGTCCGATGCCGATGCCTCGTTGCTCGATGCGATCAGAAGTGTCCTGCTCGAATCGGAGCGTGCGGTTGAAGGAGTTGACATCAACCGCTGAGGCCTGACCTTATTTGTTGAGATCCCGAACCATGGAGAGGAAAGGATCGATTGAACCAGGCTTATTACTCTTCTGAGAACCTGAGCTCGAAGGCTTCGGTTCCTCTTTGGGTTTGAGCTCCTGTTTGCGAGCCAGAGGAGCCGCATCAGGGGCAGCGAGAGCGTTCACACCTGCCTGCTTCAGTGCGTTGCCTTTGAGCCGCTCGTCCAGTTCCGATTGCGACATCGTTTCCGCAAAGGTTTTCTTCACCGCTTTGGGAACACCAGTATTGACGGTGACCGTCTCCTTTTTGACAACCTGATCACCCAGACCCTCACTGCGCCTATCGACTTTGAGATCCGTGGCGTCCACTTCAGTGACCATCTCCTTCATCCCAGGGCTGTCAAGAGTTCCTGGAAACGTGTGGCGGATGGTCTTGGACTCACGCATGTAGTCGCGGTCGCCAAAGGTTGACGCGCTGTCGCTGTCGAGGAAAAAAGCTTCCTGTTTCGGCTTTTTGGCCTTGGGACCTTTTGCAGACTCGTTTTGATCCGAGCTGGAATTAAGCAGACGATCGAAGAGGCCCATACCCAGAGACAGGGAATTCCGTCGAACTTAGCGACCTTCCAGGTTCAAGCCGTGACTATCTGTTCCACACGTACGCAAAAGGCCAAGGTTCTTCAAACGACGATCGATGGCTTCACAGACCACAGGAGACCAGCTCCAGCGGGTTTGCATGTCGTAGTCATACCAGGCTTCACCCCCGTCAAAGCCGAGTTCTGCAGCAGCATCGATCAGATCTGCAAAGCCGACCCTGTACCGACCTGGATGAGCAAGAATGGCCAGACCGCCTGCTTCATGGATCGCTCGGCAGACGCTCTCCGCTCTGAGATCCTCTCCGACCGCTGCATCACCGCTGTTGTAGACAGCGAGTGCCCTGTGCCCAGGTTCAAAACCAAGAGCCAACACATGGACAAGACAGCCTCGCAGGATGGCGCTGATCTCCATACCGCTCCAGAGAGTCGGAACCTTGTCACCACGCTGACGACGCTGGTTGAGCCAGTCGAGCATCGGTTGAAATGAAGCACTGGAGTGGTGATCAGTCACAGCGAGATGACTGAGACCACGTTCTGTCGCTTGTTTAATTAATTCAAGTGGTTGCAGACTGCCATCACTGCATTGTGTGTGGCAGTGGAAATTACAGATATCAGGGCAGCTGTCGGGACCGACGTCTCTGAGAACCTCTCGAAGAGGGTGAGATTCAACTGACAAGACACGCTCCCAGCCGACGAGCATCAACAACTGATCTTTTCATGTTGATGATATCAGCAGAGCAGTCGATTCGGAAGATTAAGGGAACCAATCGATTGCAACATCGATATGTCTGACAAAGCATTGTGAATCTCTGAAATCAATCCTTGAGACGATGATTAAAGAAATGACAAGGACAGATCAAGTCAAGTACTAACGTCAATAAGGCATGACAAAAACAGTGAAGCGAGTCTGCAGTCTTTACAGTTGTTGAAAAAACAAGCCTTGTTGATCATGTAACAGTATAGTTGAGTCAAACGTCATCAAACCAGCGTGTCTGATAAAAAGTCTAAGCTTTTAATCCTTTATTCAACCGTTGATGGACATGCCAAGCATATTTGCGAATACGCCCAGGAAAAGTTGAATGAAGACAAGGCGATAACCATTGCCTCACTTGATACGGATTCCGAGCAAGACCTTTCTGATTTTGATGAGGTTCTGCTGGGCGCAAGTGTCAGATATGGCTACCACAGAAAAAACGTATATGAATTCGTCACAAAGAACAAAGATACGCTCTCTGAGAAAAAGACGGCATTTTTTTCACTGAACCTCACGGCAAGAAAGCCTGAAAAAGCAACCCCTGAGACCAATCCCTACATCGTTAAATTCTTGAAAAAGGTCGAATGGGATCCCGACTTGAAAGGTGTTTTTGCAGGCAGACTCGACTATCCCAGCCTCAACTGTCCCAACAGATTGGCGATTTTACTGATTATGGCCATCACCAATGGTCCAAAAGACCTATCTAAAGTCCATGAATTTACGAATTGGACAAAAGTCGATGAAATGATTGAGTCAATCAGAAATTTTTAAACGCTTTCATCTCTCATTGATCGAGACATGTCATAGGGATTCAATAAATTGCCTGGCATGATTTTGGTGCTTCCGCAGAACGTCGGAATCCATTCGATCCAGATTGCGAGCCATCATCGCCAGCCGGAACTGACCACGGAAGAAGTCCTCGTGTGTCTTGATGAAACTCCAGAACAGTCCATCCCAGATGTCGCACCACTCTCCTTTGCGGTAATCCGACATCTTGCGCACGTAATTCGAGCCGGAGAGATAGGGCTTGGTGGAAAACAGGCCTCCATCAGCAAACTGACTCATGCCATACACATTCGGGACCATCACCCAGTCGTAGGCATCGACGAACATCTCCATGAACCAGCGGTAGACGCGGTTTGGATGAAAGCCGCAAAGCAGCATCACATTGCCCAGCAGCATCAAACGCTCGATGTGATGGCAATAGCCAGTGTCCAGAGCGTGGTGAATGGCGTCATCGATTGGGGGCAGACCGGTTGTGCCTAGATAGAAGGCCTCGGGGATAGGCCTGTCATCGAAGTCCCAGAAATTGCCGGTGCGCATCTCCACCCCATGGCGCTTGTACATCGCGGCCATGAACTCACGCCAACCGATGATCTGGCGAATGAAACCTTCAAGTGAATTGAGCGGCACATCCCCCTCAGCAGCCCGTTCAAGCGTCCGATCGAGAACCTGTTGAGGTGTCAAGAGACCGATATTGAGCATCGGCGTCAGCACGCTGTGCCACATCACCCGATGCTGTGTGCTGATGGCGTCCTCATAGGAGCCGAAATCTCTCAATCGCTGGCTGAGGAAGGTCTGAAGCCAGGCATCCGCTGACTTGTGATCCAGGGGATAGGCAAATAGATCCCAGCGACCGATCAACGGCAGATTTTCCTGTTCCAGCTCCTGACGTGACCGGTCCACCACAGCTGCTGAGCTGGCTGTTGGTTCCTGAGGAACAACGATTCCTTTGGGAAGCTTTTTGCGGTTGTCTGCATCAAAACTCCAACGACCTCCAACGGGGCCACCATCCACTTCAAGCAGAACATTCAGACGTTTGCGCTGCATCTCATAGAACTTGGCCATGAGCGGCTTGCGACCTGTGGCGAAGTGCTCGTTGATGACGGAATCCGGCGTCAGCAACATCGGAGTGGCAGTGATTGTGAGGTTGCAACCGTTCTGTTCTGCAAATCGATTCAGGCGCCTACTGAGCACGTCGTCGACAGGATCTGCCAGATGGAAGTGCTTGTAGCCCATGGCGAAGAGAGCCTGGAGATGTCCCTGCGTGTCAGGCGCCTGCAGATGGCGACGTTCCAGCACAGTGAAGCCTCGTGCACGCAGGCCTTCTGCGTAGAGAGCCATGGAACATCGATGCAGCAGCAGACGCTGACGGTGCACCTGCATCGGCCAGTGCGGATCCGTGCCAAAGAAGAGCGGATCCTCAATCAGCGCCACCGCCCGGTCTGTGTTCAGGCTTGGGTGATCAGCAAACAGCTGATGCGGATAGACAACGGTGAGCTCCAATCTCAGCCCTCCCCCGCCAGACGACACGCACGTCGTCCGATGGATGTGGCATAGGCCCTGTCCACCGGACCTGACATGGGGCTGAGCTGACCTGCCCTGCAGTTCATCACGACCTTTTCTCGATGGCCCAGCTGGTCGTTGAGTTTGAGCACGAGCTGCCAGTGATTCTTGGCGCTGCGTGTGATGTCATCCGCACAGACAGGCCCGGTGCAGAGTCCCGGTGAGGCGATGACCGCGCTAGGGGAGACCAAACCGATCATCAGACCCATCACCAGTGCGGCCAATGTGAAAGCACGGATCATGGTGTCGAGGAGCCCGGGTCTGGAATCTGCCCATCCTGCTCTGCATCCTGATCAGGGTGGAAAAAGCGATGGATATCTCTGGCCAGTGCCAGCCCAACACCTGGCGCCTGAGCGAGGGTCTCCACAGGTGCCAGCTGAATGGCGTCGATGGAATGGAAATGGGCCAGCAGATCCTTCACCCGTTTCGGTCCAACACCAGGAATGTCAGACAGACGTGAACGTTTCATGCGCTCACCCCGTTGCTGTCGATGAAAGCTCACAGCAAAACGGTGAGCTTCATCGCGAAGGCGACGCAGCAGAGCCACGCCGAGCTGATCGGGTTCACTCTCCAGCGGATGACTTTCACCTGGCAGAAAAATTTCCTCTCTCTGTTTGGCCAGAGAGCAAACGTTGAGATCCTCCTGCAGGTCCAGCTCTCTGAGAGCTTCCATCACCGCGGAGAGCTGACCTTTTCCGCCGTCAATCATCACCACATCAGGCCAGTCGTTGAGACCATCGGTCTGCAGAGCACTTCCGCCTCTGTGTCGCAGAGCTCCGACATCGACGCCTTCAGCCTTGGCGCGTGCCCAGCGGCGGAAACGGCGCCGCATGATTTCAGCCATGGCCATGAAGTCGTCGCTGTGACCAGCCCTGATACTGCTGCTGCGGATCTTGTACTTGCGGTAGTGCTGCTTGGCGGGCAGCCCATCAATGAACACCACCTGGGATGCAACGGCATCGCTGCCCTGAATGTGACTGATGTCATAGCCCTCGATGCGTCGGGGCGGCGAAGGTAGTTCCAGAAGCTGAGCCAGATCTTCGGTGGCGAGCGCCTGTTGCTCCTGACCCTGTTTCGCCCGTTGGAGCTCATAGTCGGCGTTGCGCTGAACCAGTTCAATCAGATCTGCTTTCTGTCGCTGCTTGGGGCAGTGAATCTGAACCTTGCGTTCGCGCTGTTCCGTCAGCCACTCCTCAAGCAATGGCTGTTGGAGAAGTGGATGCTGCACCAACAGCTCAGGCGGGATCTCAACCGCATCCACCTGGCTGTAATGCTCCTCGATCACCCGCTGAAGGATCTGGCCGGGATCCTGATTAGAAGCATCAGCCATATACCCGAGTCGACCAACGAGCTTTCCTGCACGCATTTGAAACAGCTGAACAGCAGCCAGCCGTTCATCGGCCGCCATGGCAATCACATCACGGCTAACGGAGGCATCGGGCAGACTCATTTTCTGATCTGCAGTTAGCTGATCGAGCCCCTTGAGCTGATCACGCACTTTTGCGGCTGCTTCGAAATCCAGTCGTTCGGCGTAACGCTCCATCTGTTGATGAAGGAGTTTCTGAAGCTCATCACTGCGCCCCTGAAACACCATCGCCACCTTGCGCAGCGTGCGGTGGTAATCCTCTGAGCTGATCTGCTCCTGGCAAACACCAGGGCAACGTCCGATGTTGTAGTTCAGACAGGTGCGGTCCTGATGGAGTGGCCTGGGGCGTTGTCTGAGCGGGAACACCCGCTTCACGAGAAAGAGGGTTCGTCTCAGCAACCCCACATCCACATAGGGACCGTAGAAGCGATCCAACGGACTGCGAAAACGTCGACGCCGGGTGATGAAAATTCTCGGGTAAGGCTCACTCCAGGTGATGCAGAGATAGGGGTATTTCTTGTCATCTTTGAGCAGCACATTGAAGTGCGGCTGTTGGTTCTTGATCAGGTTGGATTCCAACGCGAGAGCTTCTGCCTCGCTGTCGGTCACGATGAATTCGATCTCACAGATCTGACGCACCATCAAGCGAATGCGCGGGCTCAAATCGTGGCGACTGCGGAAATAGCTGCGCACCCTGCTGCGCAGACTCTTGGATTTGCCCACGTAAAGCAGACGATCCTCAGCGTCACGCATCAGGTAGCAACCAGGTTCGGTCGGGATGTCCTTCAGCCGACGTTCCAGGCGATCAGGTTGCTCGAGCAAGGTGGGCATGCCGAGAATCTAGTGATGCCGGTGTGCATAGGATCCGTCCAGCTCCCGCTGAGGTTGTTGCGATGAAAGCGCTCTATCCAGGCAGCTTCGATCCTCTGACGCTTGGTCATCTTGATTTGATCGAACGCGGATCATCCCTGGTGGAGGAACTCATCGTTGCGGTGCTTCAGAACCCTGGGAAATCACCCGCCTTCTCACTGGATGAGCGACTTCATCAGATCCGTCTCTCCACGAGCCATCTCAACAATGTGCGTGTGATCAGTTTTGACGGTCTCACCGTCGAATGCGCCAGATCCAATGGCACGCGTCTCATCCTGCGTGGTCTGCGTGCGATGAGCGACTTCGAATACGAGCTGCAAATCGCCCATACCAACCGGTCACTGGATCCTGATTTTGAGACGGTCTTCCTCAGCACATCAGCTCACTACAGCTTTCTCAGCAGTTCAGTGGTGAAGGAAGTGGCTCGTTTCGGTGGATCTGTTGTCCATATGGTCCCGCCGGTGGTGGCGGAGGACCTCATGAGGTTCTTTAATTCGGCTTTCAACCAACCGCAGCGATGAGCGAGATCCGGTTCTCCGTAATCGACCAGCTCGACCAGCTCGAGGAGATCGTGCTGGAGGGAAGTCGCATCCCCTTTATTGGTGGACGGCTCGTGAATGAGCAAGATGCAGTTGAGTTGCTTGACGCGGTGCGTGAAGCCATGCCCGCTCAGGTCGAGCAGGCTGACCAACTGCTCCAGAAGCGGGATGAGTTCATTTCCACTGCGCGCGCACAGGCCGACGAGATCGTCAACAAAGCCCAACAACAGCGCGAACAGCTTCTTGCTCAGGCATCCATCCGTCAGGAGGCGGAACGTCAGGTCAACGACATGCGCGAACAAGTTCGTCAGCAGTGCGAGCAGATGCTGCAGGGCGTTCGCCAGCAGTCCGCCCAGATGGAGCAGGACATGCAGTCGAAGCACGCGCAGCTTGAGCAGCAATTCGCATCCCGTCGCCAACAGCTTGAGCAGGAATCACTGCAACGCCGGCAACAGCTCGATCAGGAAGCCAACGAACTCAAGCGACAGCTCACTGAGCAGCATGAGCGCAATCGGCAGCAGTCACTCCAGGAGCTCGAGCAAATTCGTGTGGAAGGACTTCGCCTGCAGAAAGAAGCTCAGACTGAAGCGGAGCGACTGCATCAAGATGCTCTGCAGTTCCGACAGCAGACGCAGCAGCAATGTGAAACGCTGATTCAGCGCAGCCGCCAGGAAGCTGGGAATGTTCAGGACGGGGCCAACCGTTATGCGGAACAGACCCTCGGTGAACTCGAGCAGAGACTCAAAGAGATGGCTCAGGTTGTTCTTGCCGGACGTCAGGAATTGGTCAAAATCCAAACGGGTCGACCGGAATCATCCGAGGTTGAAGCAAAGGACGGCAAAACCGTCCCAATCAGCCGAGCACGTCGGGCCGCTTCACGGGTGCGACAGATGAGGGGCATGGGCTGAATCTCTTCACGGATCGCAGGATTTGCCCCATCACCGTGTTGGGGCGGACCGATCCGTTGGAAATCATGCTCACGTACCTGGGTCCATCGACGGTCTGCAGATAACCGGAAATGCTGCGAACTCCGCTGATGGTTCCTGTCTTGCCTCTGAATCGACCGTCAAGAACGCTGCCTCGATACAAATTGCGCAGGGTGCCTCTCTGTCCGGCAATGGCCATTGAGGCTTGGTAATAGGCGGCGAACGGGTGCTGATCCATGCGCATCAGCAGAGCAGCGATGGTGTTGCTCGTGACCCGATTGTTGCGTGAGAGACCACTGCCGTCAGCCACACGCAGGCCCTGAACCGGCAGACCTTGCTCGAACATCCAGCGCTCTGTGGCCCGGGAGGCCGCCCTGACATCCCACAGACCAGAAGCCTGGCGCATGAGCACTTCTGCGGTGAAATTGTGGCTCTCAGTGTTGGCAAGACTGAGCAACGCGTGCATGGGAGCCGAGCTTTCCTCGTGCAACACGACCGTGTTTTGCAGCACAGCTGAAAGCGTTTCAGCAACAGGTTGACCCCTCTGGATCTGGACCGTTCCCCCGCGACGAAGCGCTTCTTGCTGGAACAGTCGCTGGAGCCGCGAGTAGGGGTCACTGACAGCGCCGCCAACGGCATTGCTGGTGAGGGCCAATCGTGTGATCGGAGCGCCATAGGCATAACCACGATCGGCAGGATGCCAATCGCTGGGCCACCAGTTGCTTCGTGGCTCTTCACGCACCATCAGCTTCACGCCAGCGACTGAGTTGCCTCTGGCACCGCCTTGACGAAGGGCGGCAAGAACGAATCGCTGAAGACCTGCGATACCGAGATCAGGATCTCCCTGGCCGTTCAGTTCCATCGAACCATCCGGTCTCTGGATTAAACGGGTTTTCAAGCGAAAATCCGGGCCGAGGCGATCGAGGGCGTAGGCCGTGCTGATGAGCTTTTGATTGGACGCTGGAATTCTTGGAACGGCACCGTTGATCGTTCCGAGGACATCTCCATCGCTGTTGAGAACAGTGACGGACCAAACCCTCGCTTCACTCCCAACATTGGATCTGAGAGCCGTTTGAAGAGCTGGACACGAACGACCTGGCTGCAACTGGGGGAGTGGCTGCTCGGTCGGTGGCGGCGGTGGCATCGTCAGCGGAACCAACTGACTGGCAGCCACGGGCATGGCCAGTGGAGTCAGAAGAAGTCCTGAGGTGAGGAACGCTGTTCTCATTGAAGGGAGACTCCACTGACAATTCCGTTCACCCGATAGAAACGGCCCTCAAGTTCTACAGGAATTCCCACTTTCAGCTTGGTGCCTGCCATCACAACACCGGATGAGGTCACGGTGGCGTCACCTTGGAGAACGAAACGGGCATCAAGCATGCCCTGAATCTCCCTGTTGGGGTCATCCGCCATCACAACACTTCCATCTGGGAGGACGGATGCAAGCTGGCGACTGATGTCGTCGACCCTGATGAGTTGCACGCTTCCAGCGGGCTGATTGCGGATCACCAGTGATGTGCGGCCTGATTGGAGAGCTTCCGCAATGAATTGATCCGGATCCGCAGCACTGGTATTACGGACGTCCACGGTGACTTCAACCGGTTTGATGGCTCCTGTGGCCCTGGCGACCGTGTTACTGAGCTTTGGACTCCACAGAACACCTCCCACAGCCACAAGAGCAACAACCGCCGCGGCTGCGTCAATCACGGAGATTGATCGAAGGCGTTCAGAGAAGGCCATGGGAGAAAGCTTGAGACGGCAACACTAAAAGTGATGGGCCTGGCAATCAACCACGCAAATCATCGATGAATCGATCCATCGCCCCGAGGGTCTGACTCAAACCGTCGCCCGCACCGGCCAGGGCTTGGTCAATTTGTTCTTGATCAGGACGGACATCGAATTGCTTGACCCAGCGATATCCGTCCGGATCCTGTCGGAACAGTTCCCATTGCTGCTGATGTTCCTGCATCAGAGCACCTTGGAGAAAGGGTTCCAAATGAAAGGCTGATTGCCAGGTCGACATGAATCCCTTTCGACGCTGACGAGCCACGCTGCCGATTCCGACCGCAGCATCTTCAAGACGGCTGTTCAACAGCACGACCGGTTCAAACCACTGACTGCAGATTGCTTCGACGGTTTCGTAATCGCTGGGTTGAGCGCCGACGATCAGCAACAGATCACCACGGCCTGACCACGCAGGGTCGCGTTGAAGCTGATTCAGATCAACGCAGCAGTCGGCAAGCTCAGGTCCATCACGCTTGGCCAGAGCTGCTGCTCCTGCATCTGGCCAGGCCAGGAGCAAGCCAATCCCGCTGTCCTTCAGGGCTTGAGACAGCCTGATCGAGGGCCCAAGCAACCGCAGACCCTCGAACTTCCAGGTCACTTGCCAGCGACCACGACGTTTGGAGCCAAGAACCTCACTCAGTGCAACGAAAGTCCGCTGTTCAGCTTCGGATAAGTCAGCAGGGAGAACGGCGCTCACCAGGCTCAGTCAAATTGTTTGGGCGGAGCGTACAGCCGCTGCAGCATCAACTGCAGAGTGACTGTTCAAGTCCGGCTTGGAAGCGATGCACAATCTCATCAAGGTGCTGACGCTCAATCCAGGGGCCAAGACTGAGTCGGACGCTGGATCGGCACTTGGTCTCTGGAAGCCCCATGGCGACCAAAACAGGGCTGTCGCTGTCTTTTCCAGAGGAACAGGCACTGCCACTGCTGACGGCCAATCCGCAGGCATCAAGACTGCGCACGAGCCGACGTCCTGACACAGGCTGGCCGTTGTGATCGCAGACCAGCAGTGAAAGGTGGTGAGGCAACCGGTTCTCTGGATCACCACAGACCATCAAGCGTTCATCTGTCAGCAATCGGTCGCGTAACGCATCGCGTAGATCAGCAACGCCGTGTCCTGATCGCGCGAGATCGGCTGGAGCACAGCACTCGATCTGATCGAGCGCAGCAGCCATCCCGGCAGCCAAAACGACAGATTCAGTACCACTTCTGAGGCCACCCTCCTGGCCGCCACCTGAAAAGAGCGGCATCAGTTCAGAGCGGTACGACTGACGCATCATCAACAGGCCGATTCCTCTTGGACCTCCGCTTTTGTGGGCCGAAGCACTGAGCAAATCAACCGGTAAATGTTTCCAGCTGGGGAGGCCCTGGCTCAGCACCTGCGTGGCATCGGTATGAATCGTGATGCCCCTTGTTCTGCAAGCTTCTGCAACCTTCAGCAGGGGCTGAATCGTGCCCACTTCACCCTGGCCCCAGACCAGTGAGACCATCTGAGTGGGAGGCGCCAACAGCTCCTCCAGATGTTCCAATTTGATCCTGCCCAGCTGATCAACAGGCCATTCGGTCACATCCCAGCCGCTCTTGCTCAGCAGACGTGCCGCGCCTGTGACGGCGGGATGTTCCACCGAGGAGATCACAAGCCTGCCTGGCGAACGTGTTGCGGCGAGCCCATGAAGCGCAAGATGAATGGACTCGGTGGCTCCGGAGGTGAAAACCACGTCGCTGTGATCTGCACTGAGTTTTTCAGCAATCTGAAAGCGGGCCCTCTCCAATGCTTCAGAGGCTTTCAGACCAAATCCATGAAGGCTGGAGGGATTAGCCCAGGCCTGATCCTGGGTCTCGATCATGCGTTGAAGCACCCCAGGTCTGAGGGGTGCAGTGGCGCAAGCATCGAGATAAATCACACGTCTCTCAGGATTGGGAATCGCGTTGGAGTCGCGAGAGCGTTCGCTGTTCCAGGGACTCCGTGGCGATGTTGATCATCGAATCCAGCGAGTTGGAAGCAAGGAATTCCTGAACCCTGGACTGGGCTTCCTCCTCAGAACAGTCTTCAGCTGGTTGACGGTTCTCGGGCTCACTGCTGACTGCCTTGAGAGACGCAGCTTGTTCAGCCTCTAACGATGTTCCATCAGTGGTTGAACTCTGAAACGGGACGAGTTCAGGATTCAGAACACCATCGAACACGGCAACAGCTGGTCCAGTCATAAACACCGATGCACCAGGCTTCTCCCAGCTGATCTGAAGAGGCCCTCCTGGCAGCTCAACGGTGGCCTGTCGATCGCTAAGGCCGAGCAGAACAGCAGCCACAAGCGTGGCGCAGGCACCGGTGCCACAGGCAAGCGTGGGACCAGCACCTCGTTCCCACACTCTGATTTCGAGCTGAGAACGACCGTGCACCTTTAAAAAATGCACATTGGTTTTGGCCGGAAACACCTTGTGGCACTCGAGCTCTGCTCCCCAGCGTTCAAAGGGAATAGCGTTGAGATCATCGACGGGAACGACTGCATGAGGGTTTCCCATGCCCACAGCGGCTAGAGCAAGAGTGTCTCCATCAAGGGTGAGTTCACCCACCGGAAGACCCGTTGAGTCAGCATTGAGCGTGGTGGGGACAGAAGTGGGATCAAGGAAAGGAGCTCCCATATCCACACGGATCTGACCATCGTTCTGAAGTTCCGGAATGATCAAACCAGCGGGTGTTTCGATCGACCATCGACGACCTGGACCATCCCCATCACTGTCAGCGAGGAAACGCGCAAGACATCGAATTCCATTGCCGCACATCTCCGCTTCCGAGCCATCAGCGTTGAAAATGCGCATGCGCAGCTCGGCATCGCCTTCCGGAGGGAGAGCCAAGATCAAACCATCCGCTCCGATGCCAAAGCGTCGATCGCAAAGGCGTTGGACCCAGCCTGGATCTGGGGTATGAATTTCAACGGACAATTGACCGGAACGTCCCTCCATCAAGATGAAGTCGTTGCCCAGCCCTTGATATTTGCTGAATGTCAGCATTCAGAACAACCCTGTGATACCAACACGTTACAGGATTTCGAAAACTGATATTCGATCCTCAATCCTGCTCAACTCAGTAGCTCTACGGAGTGATGCTGACGGATTCCTAGCTTTACATCTCAACCTCTTGAAGATCTCGAGTCAAGTTGTTGATGACAGAACAGCCCAACCTGCGAGCATTACCACTAGGGGCAAAATCAGAAGAAGCTAAAAATTCAACAAAATAATCTCTGCAATACATCATTAATTTAATAGAAGAACCTGATATACGAGAGGTATCGATCCAAAGATTGCAGTGAAAAGCCGAATCAAACGATACACTCATCAATAGTGCGATGCAATCTCAGAATCGCAATTCTGCAGATCGCCTTGACTAGGGCACTGTCCAGAAACCGCTGTAAAACCAGTCATTAATGAATTTATCCAGCTCATGATCGGTGTCACATCCACTCTCCCTAATCAGCTCATCATCTGAATCCAATTTGCGAATTTCATAAAAATCTTCTGGTGTGAAATCACCTTCATCTAGCTGATCCAACATCGAGGCCCACTGATTCGTGAGCGCGATGAGTAACTGCTCTCTTGTCTCAGTGGTTAAGTTCAAAACAAGACCGTGATCAGTGCTTCGGTGGTTCTTTCAGACGTGTTGTCGTCTCGTTAGGTCAAGACAGATTCAGTCTGAAGGATCAATCGTTCACAAGCCAGGCATCCCCAAGGACTGATTGACGTTGGCAAGCGTCTTTGCTGGAGTGCGGACAACATTCCGTTTTCCCTTCCACACCATGGAGTCAACGGGCTTCGATCCCAGCTTGCCCGGTATCCGGTTGATTCAGTCGTGGATTCGTGAGCAGCGAGTGCTCGGGATCGAGCTGAATGATGGCCGCAGATTGGATGGCTGTCTCGCCTGGCAGGATCCTCAGTACTTCGCACTACAACGGGAAGACAGCAACGATCCCGTCTTGATCAATCGCCTGGCGGTGCTCACCATTCGCCCTTTGGCCTGAGTGACTTCGAGGCGGCTTCCAGAGGAAGGCCTCAAGCTGTGTCACGATCTCTCGCAGGTGTTTTCCTGATGTGACAGCCCCGCAGTCCTCGTCCATGCCCGAATCCAGCTCGGGGCTGTCCGATCGCTACGACCCCTCCCTTCTCGAAGAACAGTGGCAGCGCAAATGGGAACAGGATGCGCTTTATCAAACACAGGATCCCAGGCCTGACCAGAAAGCGTTTTATGCGCTTTCGATGTTTCCATACCCCTCCGGCAGCCTCCATATGGGGCATGTTCGGAATTACGTGATCACCGATGTCATCGCTAGAGCTCAGCGGATGCGCGGTGACGCTGTGCTGCATCCGATGGGCTGGGATGCCTTCGGTTTGCCTGCTGAAAACGCGGCGATCGAACGCAATGTTGACCCCGGCGTCTGGACAGACCGCAATATCGATCAGATGCGAAGTCAACTTGGTTGCCTAGGGCTATCGATCGACTGGTCTCGGGAACAGGCCACGTGCCATGAGGACTATTACCGCTGGACGCAATGGCTTTTTCTTGAGTTGCATTCAGCAGGTCTGGCCTACCAGAAGGAAGCAACTGTCAACTGGGACCCCATCGACCAGACAGTGCTTGCTAACGAGCAGGTTGATTCCGAGGGGCGTTCTTGGCGATCCGGTGCGCTGGTCGAGCAGAAGAACCTGACGCAATGGTTCCTGAAAATCACCGAGTACGCAGATGCTCTGCTCGAAGACCTGGATCAGCTGCAGGGATGGCCTGAGCGGGTCCGAACGATGCAGGCCAATTGGATCGGACGCTCCATCGGGGCAGAAATCGACTTCCAGGTCGAGGGCCACAACGACGCCACGATCACCGTGTTCACCACCAGAGCCGACACCCTGTTTGGTGTCAGCTATGTGGTTCTGGCACCTGAACATCCACTCGTCGATGCTCTGACCACTGCGGATCAGAAAGAATCCGTTGAAGCATTCCGCGATTTGGTCAGCGATCTGTCCAACGATGAGCGCACAGCGGATGATCGTCCCAAGCGGGGTGTGGCCACCGGTGCAGAAGCGGTCAATCCAGCCAACGGTCAGAAGGTTCCGATCTGGGTTGCTGACTACGTTTTAGCGGGATACGGAACCGGAGCTGTCATGGGAGTTCCCGCCCATGACGAACGCGATTTCCGTTTCGCAAAAACCTACGAGCTGCCCGTGCAGCGTGTCATCCAGATGGATGGCACTGATGAACACTCCAATGACGGTGAGGCCTGGACAGGCCCTGGAACCCTGGTCAACAGCGGAGCCTTTGATGGCCATAGCAATGACCAAGCCAAGCAGGCCATCACCGAACACGGCGCGACAAAAGGATGGGCACGAGCCAAGCGGCAGTACAGGCTGCGAGATTGGCTGATCTCACGTCAGCGCTACTGGGGTTGCCCGATTCCAATCATTCATTGTGCGGACTGTGGCGCCCAACCGGTTCCAACAGATCAGTTGCCGGTGGCTCTGCCCAAAGACGTGAATCTTGCCGGCAAAGGTGGATCACCTCTCGCCGCACTCGATGACTGGGTGAATGTTCCCTGCCCAATCTGTGGGAAACCGGCACGACGCGAGACGGACACCATGGACACCTTCATGTGTTCCTCCTGGTATTTCCTGCGCTTCGCTGATCCGCAGAACTCCGATCGTCCATTTGAGAGCGAGGCTGTCAAAAAGTGGTTGCCTGTTCAGCAATACGTCGGAGGCATTGAGCACGCCATTCTTCACTTGCTGTACTCGAGATTTTTCACCAAAGCTTTGAAGGATCGCGGCTTGATCTCGATCAATGAGCCCTTCGAGCGCCTCTTGACTCAGGGAATGGTGCAGGGGGTGACCTACCGCAATCCACGGACGGGGAGATATGTCGCTCCCGCTCTGGTGGTCGACCCGGGCACTCCGAGGGACCCCGACGACGGCGAGGAGCTTGAGGTGCTGTTCGAAAAAATGTCCAAGTCAAAGCACAACGGAGTCGATCCAGCACTGGTGATTGACCGCTATGGAGCGGATACGGCTCGGATGTTCATCCTTTTCAAAGCGCCGCCGGAGAAGGATCTTGAGTGGGATGACGCCGATGTGGAAGGTCAATTCCGCTTCCTTCAACGTCTCTGGCGGCTCGTTGACAGCGTCAGCAAACTGACAGCTCCGGATCAACTATTGAGCATCGACGTTTCTGGCATTCCCGCAGAGCTGTCTGAATCTGAAACAGAGATTCGACGGGCTGTTCATCTGGCTATTCAGGCTGTCAGTGATGATCTCAGCGGCGAGTTCCAGTTCAACACCGCGATATCGGAGTTGATGAAACTGTCGAACAGCCTTTCTGGAGCTGTGCTTGATGCATCAAGGCCGGTCCAGGTGGAAGCGATGGGAGCGCTGATCAGGCTGCTTGCTCCGTTTGCTCCACACCTTGCAGAGGAATTTTGGTTCCGACTCGGAGGACAGGGCAGTGTTCATCTCCAGACCTGGCCTCAGCATGACCCTGCTGCACTCGTGCAAGACACGGTTGATCTGGTGATTCAGATCAAGGGAAAGGTCCGAGGAACCATTCAGGTTCCAGCTGAGTGCGACAAAGACACGTTGGAGGCCCTTGCTCTGGCAAGCGATGTGGCCAAGCGCTGGTTGGAGGGCAAGCCCCCCAGGAGGGTGATTGTTGTGCCAGGGAAGCTGGTGAATCTGGTTCCGTCCTGACGGCCAATCAGCATTTACTGAAACGCAGAGTTGCCGGTTTGTTCCAGTCACCCTGTGCCTGATAGCCCCGGTTATTGCCGGTGAGATGACGCACAATCCAGAAGACGGCTTCAACCGATCCCTCGCCGATGGCCTGCTGGATTTCCACGACCGAGCGGGACACTCCATCACTGAGCACGTCCTCAACCTGAAGCTGGAGTTTGAGGATCGCAGCTGCTGCCTTCTTGCCGGCTTCCACACCAGGCTGGTGATAGGCATTGACGTTGACCAGTTCTCCGTAAAAGCCAACGGCACGTTCAAACAGAGCAATCAGAGCGCCGAGTCGGCGGGCATCGAACTGACGCATGCTGATACTCAGACTCTGACGGCCTCCCTCTGTGAGAGCTGAACGGGTTCCTTGTACGAAGCCATCAAGAAAGTCTCCAGGCCGCTCGCCATTGATCTCAGGAATGTCCTCCACATCGCGAAGCACTTCGATGAAGGTCACGAAGAAATTGTCGACGCCATCTCGCAGCTGCTGAACGTATGCGTGTTGATCCGTTGATCCCTTGTTGCCATAAACGGCGATGCCCTGATGGGCCACATCACCATTGCGATCGAGGCGCTTGCCGAGGGACTCCATCACCAACTGCTGCAGGTATCGACTGAACACCTCCAGGCGATCGCGATAGGGGAGCACCACCATGTCGCGCTTGCCCTTGCCTCCCCCCGCGCAGTACCAAGCTGCGGCCATCAGAGCTGCAGGGTTGCGGCGCACATCATGCACACGAGTGGCTTCATCCATCTGAGAAGCACCTGCCAGGAAGCTGCGGATGTCAGATCCGATCAAAGCTCCCGGAACCAGGCCAACAGCACTGGTGATGCTGGTGCGTCCGCCGACCCAGTCGAACATGTCGAAACGCTGCAGCCACTGTTCAGCAACGGCCTGCTGGTCGAGCTTGCTGTCAGTCATGGTGATTGCCACAGCCTGAGCCGACCATTGACCTCCGACTGCTTCCAAGCGATGACGTGCCTGCTCCATCCCGAGATGGGGCTCAGGTGTACCACCCGACTTGCTCACCGTTACTACCAAGGTGGTGCGTAGAGCATCGCCAAGCTCAGCGAGCACCCGACTCATTCCATTCGGATCCACATTGTCGAAAAAGTGAAAAGGAAGTCCGACACCCTTGTCCTGAAGGGCCCGGATCATCAGCAAGGGGCCGAGTCCACTTCCACCAATGCCGATCCAAAGAACATCCGTGAAGGGTTGACCGGTCGGAGACTTGATCGTTCCATTGATCACCGCCTTGCCGAACTGCTCAATCTGATCAATTTCAGTGGAAATGTGCTGACCCACTTCCGGATCAGGAGCCAGTTGAGGATGCCTCAGCCAATAGTGACCAACCTGACGATTTTCGTCGGCATTGGCGATGGCACCGTTCTCAAGGGCCTTCATGGCCTCAAAAGCCTTCTCCAGTCTGGGCGTGAGCTCTTCAAGCTGAGCATTGTTCAGGTGCATGCGGCTGACATCCAGCCACATTCCGAGGTCCTCGTGATGCCAGAGAAGATCACAGAATCTCTGCCATTGAATCTGGGCATCAGTGGCACTGAAATCCGGGAAACTCATCTAATGGAGAGAACTCTCTGTGCCGAAGTTATCCAGGATCCTGCGGAATGCCCATGAACTGAGACGCCACGACTAATCTCCGTCAATGCTTCCTGACAGGCTCAATTTCTGCTCCGTAATGGTCCCGAGAGCGATCACTAGCTTTACAGCCCTGGCCATCACGGCTGTTGCCGTTTCCATGACGGGTTGGCCTCCTCTGCGTGGAATCAATCCCCACAGCGATGTAGCGCAGTCATCCTCACCCCTGTCTCAGGAGAGTGATCCCGATCCGACCGATTTCAGTGCCGAAGAGCTCGAACATCTGCAACGCCGGTTTGGCGTCCACGGACCTCAGACGCAACTGGCTCAATTGTTCACCCGAGGGGTGGATCAGCTCCAACCTCTGCGTGCCAACACCCTGTCGAGACTGCACAGGTTGAAACCTGTGATCCAAAGAGAAGCGGGTCGCCACAGGATCAATCCGATGTTGATCACGGCCATTCTCTTCGACGAAATTCAGCACTCCAAACCAGGAGAAGATCTGCCGTTCGTCGTTCACTCAGGTCTTGTGGAGACGCATGGTCCTGCGCAGCTCGGAATCAGTGAGCTGATCCATCAAGGGCGGCTTCCTGTCGATCCGTCCCCGCAGCAGATTGCAGCTGCCCGCGACCTGCTGATGGATCCAGATGCCAATGTGGAACTGCTGGCGGCGAAGCTGGCGCGACTGAAAGGTGAGCTCGGACTGGAGCGAGAAGCAATCCTGATTGCAAGCCGGTCCTATGTCGATGCCAAAGCCATTGCCACCCTGGCCTACTTGCATAACGGCAAATTGGATTATCCCGCCAGGGTCCTGCGCTATATGCAAGACCCTGCACTTCATGGACTGATCTATTCCACGATCCGTCCGGCACCACTTCCTGTGATCTGAACAGCTGCCGCCTTTGCCTACGCCTGGCAGAGCTTGCCTAGGGCAGCAAGGCGATTCTGGAGTTCGGACCAGGAGAAGCTGCGGGGATCAGCCCGTGCTCCACCCAGGTCAACATGCCGGTGGGTGGTAATCGCAGCAGGATCGATCTCGAAGCGTTCGAGCCATCCATCCAGAACCAGAGCCAGGGCGTCGTACTGAGCAGCCGTGTAACCGCTGTGGTCGCCATGGCTGCCATGCCCATCATCCGGTGTTTCAAGACTGAGATGGAGTGCAAAGTTATTGACAGAGCCATCGAACTCTGCATTGGTGACGGCCCACTCACCGAGAAACGCAGAGTATCCAGCGCCATAGGCACGCTTGAGTGGATCCACCACATCCACGATCGATCCATCCAGACCGACCAAGGAGTGATAGCTGACTTGATCCTCATCACGGGGATGGGGAGTCAGAAATGTGTTCACCGCTGAACTGAGGGAATAGACCGTTTCATGCAGGACCACAACCCGAGGAGCAGGGTTGATGGCCTGGCCCCATGGGTTGCTGCGGAAGCGGTCTCCGTAATTGGTTGGGTCAGCAGGAATGGATTGACGCAGCTGAGGCAGTTTGCGGCGCTTGGCGAGAAGTCGACTGCGCGTCGACTGATCAATCCCCGAACACTGCCGAGCAAGAGGTGATGACCAGGCCGAACCTTTTGGAGCATCAGGTTGCTGTCCGGGCAGGACCTTGTCCGGATCGGAGTCGCGAGCGACTTCATCCAACAAATCCAAGAGGGAAGGCTTGCGAGCGACTCCTTCAGTGGACTTTTCTGCGGTGAAACCAACCAACGACAGCACTAGCACCAGCGTGGATGTTGTCGCCAGCAGAATTCCAGCTCCTGGATGGCGCAGCAAGCCAAGAGACTTGAGCCACACACGGTTCAGATGATCTGGAACCATTGATCGCGGAGCAAACGAGCCTCCCTGGACGCACCAGGGTCCCAGGCCAATCGGTGGCGTTCCACCCCGGCCTTCTTCAGGAATAGCTCCGTGCTGGCAATCCGGCCACGACGGCTGTAGATCACCTGACATTGCTCCGAACCTTGCAGCAGCTGCTGGCTGCGTTTCAGGTTTCGGCAACGCCAATTCCTGAGTGACAGCAACTCATCGCCTGCAACCAGACCAGCGGATTCAGCGGAACCAGACGACACCGTGCGATCAATCCACACACTTCCATCCGCTTCACGCAGGGTCCATCCCGCATCGGGATGAGATGCCATCACAGGCTCGAGCTCAAGACCAAGAGCTTTCAGACAGGACACGACCGGGATCGAGCCACAGTCATCGAGCCAAGTTGGCAGTTGTGTGGCCAGTTCAGCGGAGTGGGCCGAGATGACCTCCATCAAATCGTGGCGGGTATAACCCCGCCCATGGATGCCAAGTCGGGCCCACAACAAACGCAGGGTTTCAGACAGAGACCCACCGACCTCACGCAAGCGCACATCGAGGCAGAAGGCCAATGCGGTTCCCAGCCGGTAATAACTGATCTGACTCCGGGCATTGGCGGGGGACTGCTTGTAAAGCCGCACCCAGGCCTCCCGCGAGCTGTCAGCCAGGGACTGAATGCCGGTGCCTGGATTCAACAGCACATGAGAAAGATCCGCAGCCAGATCTTCGAGCAGATCCAGACGACTGGAAAAACCGGAAAGCAGAGGCAAGGCCAGGTCGAAATAACTGGTGATGCCTTCAGCAAACCAAAGGCCCTCACTGATCACGGGCCGGTCGTAGCGGTAGGGAACGTATTCACTCGGTCGAAGTCGTCGAACGTTCCACTGATGCAGATATTCGTGGCCAATCAGCTGCAACAAACTGCGGGTTCCGCCCTCTTCCAGTAAGCGAGTCCAGGGGAACTGCATCACCGAAGAGTTGTCGTGCTCCAAGCCTCCGTAACCCTGATCCAACAGTTGCAACACCAGCTGATAAGGCTGTCGCGAAGGTGGGTCGCAATCCATCAGATCGCACACTGATGAGCAGATGGATTCGATCTCCGCTGGCAGCTTTGTTGACCATCCCGAAGGCGGAGAGCCGATCAACACCAGTTCATGAGACACGGTCCTGACGTTCAGCATCTCGACATGAAGCTCACCGGCATGGACCGGTGCATCGACAAGATGGTCGAAGTCTTCAGCCCAAAAGGAGTTGTTGTTTCTTGGCAACGGGCAGACCACGGACCAAGAACTAGGAACCAACACCTCCAAAACGTGTGGATTCCAGCGTTGACCCTCCACCAACATCACGACTGCGGAAAGGCAGAGTGACGCAAACACGGGATCGACGTGATTGGTGCGGACGGTCAGCTGCCTCGCTTCTAGGGCGTAGCGCAACGTGATCGGTTCTGAAACATGGCAATCCAGCTCCCATGTCTCCGGTGAACGGCGACGGGGGACGAGAACTTCCCCAGCCTGCTCAACGGTGAGGCTGTGAAGATGCTGGGAGGGATCCCGGACGGTGTATGACCCCGGAGTCCAAACAGGCAGAGTCCAGGTTTGCCGAGCCTGAGTAGGACTCCATCGAAGTTCGACCCAGAGAAGCTGTGAAGCAGGAGTGCCGAGATCGAGCGCAACGTGAACGTCGGCCATCAGATGCCGGCAGTAACCGTCTCAGCGTCAAGAAACTCCGCCTGCCGCATGGCCTGATGAATGGCATAACGACGCAAGACACGTCGCAGAGCGGGTTCGGTCTGTCCGGAACCCTGAGGTGCGGCTAAGTCCGCCACCAGATCGAAATGGGGTTGGTTATCACTGTGTTTCCAGCCCAGCTGCAGACCGGATGGATGCACGGCGGCAAGATCAACCGACTGATGCGTGTCGAAGGAGCTCACGACTCCACCTCGAAAGACCTTGAATCCTTCGCTGCAGAGAGCGATCTCAAGCAGATCGAGATCGGTCACCAATGTGGGCAGGATGGTCAAATGGGACATGTAATCGGAATGCCCGCGCAATCTGACCCTAGCCAGATGGACAGCGAGTGTTATCCCGCGTTGATCGTTCCAGCGATCGGGACATGGCCCAGGTTTGATTCACCCTTGCGACTGGGGGTGATGGCCTCAGGAACAGGAACCAATTTCGAAGCGCTTCACAACGCCATCGCCTGCGGCGACCTGGATGCCCAGATCAATGTCCTCGTCGTGAACAAAGCCGGCTGTGGAGCCCGTGATCGAGCCGAGCGGCTGGGGATCCATTGCGAGCTCAGAGACCACCGTCTGTTTGCAAGCAGAGAGGAGATGGATCACGACTTGGTGCGCACGTTCCAGAACGAAGGTGTTGAAGCCATTGTGATGGCCGGATGGATGCGCATCGTGACCCCGGTGCTGATCGATGCCTTCCCAGGCCGATTGCTCAATATCCATCCCTCCCTTCTCCCATCGTTTAAAGGAATGGATGCGATCGGTCAGTGTTTGAGCTCAGGCGTGACCGTGACTGGCTGCACGGTGCACGAAGTGCTGAACGATGTAGATGCCGGCCCAATCGTCGCACAGGCTGCCGTCCCAATCCTCAGTGATGACACCAGGGAGCGACTCAGCCGCCGCATTCAGGTGCAGGAACACCGTTTGCTTCCCTGGGCGACGGCCCTTGCCGGTCAATGCTGGAGAACAGCAGCAGCAACTCAGGGATAGAAGGGTGCCAATGGGAGGCCTTCACTGACCGGTAGTCCCGCCATCAGGTTCAGACACTGCACCCCTTGGCCAGCCTGTCCTTTCATCAGGTTGTCGACGGCGCTCATCAGCACCAGACGACCTGTGCGTCCATCCACCTGCACCGAAAGAAGAGCCTGATTGGTGTGCTTGGCCCATTTGGTGGCTGGATAGGTTCCCACAGGCAACACGCGGACGCAGGGGTGGTGGCGATACACCGCTTTGAGAACCGTTGTGCAGTCTTCGGCGGTGAGGCCGGGATCCCTCAATCGTGCGTAAACCGTTGAGAGAAGACCCCTGACCATTGGCACGAGATGAGGGGTGAACTGAATCTGAATGGGGCATCCCGCCACGCTGCTGGCGAGCTGTTCGATTTCCGATGTGTGGCGATGCCCCACAACGCCATAGGGACTGATCGACTCTGATGCTTCGGCCAAGAGCAGATTCTCTTTTGCAGCCCGACCGCCTCCGGACGTGCCGGTTTTGGCATCGATGATCAAACCTTCGGTCTCAATCAGCCCCTGTTTGAGGAATGGCAACAGGGGCAGAAGGCTGGTGGTGGGAAAACATCCCGGAGCTGCCACAAGCCTGGCCTCGGCAATCTCAGGGCCATGCCACTCAGGGAGCCCATACACCGCTTCTTTGCAGAGATCAGCGTCAGTGCGTTGATGGGTTCTTGCCTCATGCACATATACCGAAGCCCAGTGATCAAGGCTGCGGTAGCGGTAATCAGCGGAAAGATCCACCACCCTGACGCCCTGATCGAGCAGAGGAGGAGCAAGCTGACTCGCCAGGCCGTTAGGAAGACTCAACACCGCAAAATCAGCGGCAGCGGCGATGCGATCCGGATCCGGACTGTCCACGGTGAGGTCTTCACCAAGCGGCAGGAACGGGCAAATCTCGCTCCAGCAGCGACCTGCAGATCGCTCACCTCCCAGGTAGGTGATGTCAAACCCTGCGTGGGCGTTCAGGAGGCGAAGGGTCTGCAGACCTCCGTACCCGGAGGCACCAACCACAGCAACCCGTTGAATCCCCATTCCGGCGATGGCACATCGATCGATCGTACCGACGTCGATAATGGGTAAAGATTTAAGGACACCTGGACCGCTGCCCGATTCCGTTGCTCATACCGATGGGGCTTCTCCCATGTTCGATTCCATTCCAGATGCTCTTGCGGCCATCCGAAATGGAGAGTGCATTGTGGTTGTGGACGATGAACGCCGGGAAAACGAAGGGGATCTGATCTGTGCAGCACAGTTCGCCACCCCCGAACAGATCAACTTCATGGCCACTGACGCGCGTGGTCTGATCTGTCTCGCCATGGAGGGGGAACGCCTGGATGCACTTGATCTGCCGCTGATGGTGGATCGCAACACCGATTCCAATCAGACAGCTTTCACGGTCAGCATTGATGCGGGCCCTGAGAATGGCGTCTCCACCGGGATCTCAGCGGATGACCGGTCGCGCACAATCCAGGTGGCGATCCAACCAGGTTCCAAGCCATCGGATCTGAGGCGACCCGGACATATTTTCCCGCTCAGAGCTCGGCCAGGAGGTGTTCTCAAGCGAGCAGGACACACCGAAGCGGCAGTGGATCTCGCCCAGATGTCGGGCCTCTATCCATCCGGTGTCATCTGTGAAATCCAGAATCCGGATGGCTCAATGGCACGGCTTCCGGAGCTGACGATCTATGCCCGTGAACGCGGGCTGAAGCTGATCAGCATTGAAGATCTGATTCGCTACCGCCTCGATAACGAACGCTTTGTGGTGCGATCGGCTCAGTGCTCACTACCAACGGAATTCGGATCATTCCTCGCCATTGGTTATTCCAATGAGCTGGACGGCAGTGAGCACGTCGCTCTCGTCAAAGGCGATCCGAACAACCTGAGCGAACCGGTGCTGGTGCGGATGCATTCCGAATGCCTCACGGGTGATGCCTTCGGATCCATGCGTTGCGACTGCCGTGCCCAGCTTCACACTGCGATGAAGCACATTGAAAAAGAAGGTGAAGGTGTTGTTGTCTATCTACGCCAGGAAGGAAGGGGCATCGGTCTGATCAACAAATTCAAGGCCTACAGCCTGCAGGAGGGAGGTCTCGACACCGTTGAAGCCAACGAGAAGCTCGGATTTGCACCTGATCTGCGCAATTACGGAGTCGGTGCGCAGATTCTCAGCGACCTTGGGATTCACCGGCTCAATCTGCTCACCAACAACCCCAGAAAAATCGCAGGCCTGGGCGGCTATGGCCTTGAAGTGGTGAATCGAGTGCCGATGGAATCTCCGATTGGTGATTTCAACGCCAGATATCTGGCCACCAAAAAGGAAAAGCTGGGGCATTTGCTGGATACCATCAAACTCAGCTCTCACTGGGTTCTCTGTCTGGACAGCAACTCCACGGATGACGGGGTTCTTTCTGATCTGCTGCACCGCGTGGAACAGCTCAGCGAGACAAGTGGCCTTCAGTTATACGCCGAACAAGGGCCACGCTTGCTGGCCTTATGGGAACGACCACGCTTCGTCTGGTCGCTGCAGGTCTCAGAACCCGACACGGCTGCGATCAAGTCGATCTTGATCACCATGGCGGGTTGGGCGGAAACCTCAAGACTTGGTCTGCTCCACACCGTGAACGAACAGCAGATCACTCACCCTCCCCAAACACTGGAACGCAAGGAGCTCAAACTCAGCTCATTGGCTGATGCGTCACAGGACACAGCCTGGTTCCCCGAAGGAAACCAGGCCGCCTTACTTCACTGGTCCTGAACGGTGACCTTTTGGATGCGTGTGCCGTTTTTGATGGCCATCACCACGTCCATATCACCGGTCAGTCCGAAAACGGTGTGAACACCATCCAGGTGAGGCTGAGCGTCATGGACGATGAAAAACTGGCTGCCTCCTGTATTGCGACCGGCATGAGCCATCGACAGGGCACCAGGAACGTGCTTTTTGCTGTTGATCTCGCAATCGATCATGTAACCGGGACCGCCTGTACCAGGAGTGCCTCGTGAACCCTCACGGCTATTGGGGCATCCACCCTGGGCCATGAAACCGTCGATCACTCGGTGGAAGGCAAGCCCGTCATAAAAGCCATCACGCGCAAGCTTGACAAAATTGGCAACGGTGTTGGGAGCGTCCTGTTCGAACATCTCCAGCTTGATATCGCCGGCGTCCGTGGACATGAGAACGGTCGTCAAGGCGTCAATCCGAAAACACCATGCTAGGCAGGTGACTGTGCAGGCCGACCTCAATCACGCCATGAGTCAAACAGCCTCAGGCCCAGAGCTTGATTCCGCCCGGGTGGGAGTAATCGGTGGCAGCGGTCTTTATTCCATCAACAACCTGGAATCGGTGCGTGAAGTGCAAACCGACACTCCATTTGGCAAGCCATCGGATGCACTGAGAGTCGGAACACTCCATGGCGTTGAGGTGGTTTTTCTGGCTCGTCATGGAAGTCAGCACCATCTGCTTCCCAGCGAAGTGCCGTATCGAGCCAACATCTGGGCCATGCGAAGCCTCGGAGTGCGCTGGCTGATTTCAGTGTCTGCCGTGGGATCGCTGAGAGAACACCTGAGACCACGCGACATGGTGGTGCCGCATCAATTCATCGATCGGACCAGGCAACGCCCTCAGTCATTTTTCGGAGACGGATGCGTTGCGCACGTCAGCTTGGCTGATCCCTTCTGCCCGATCCTCAGTGAATGGTTGGCAACGTCAGCAGCGACCGCCATGCCCGTGGGGCACCATCTGCATCGTGGTGGAACCTATCTCTGCATGGAAGGTCCAGCGTTTTCAACCCGTGCAGAAAGCGAGCTCTACCGAAGCTGGGGTTGCGATGTGATTGGCATGACCAACCACACGGAAGCACGCTTGGCGAGAGAAGCGGAAATCGCCTATGCCTCACTCAGCATGGTGACGGACTTCGACTGCTGGCACGACGACCATGACGCCGTCACCGTGGACATGGTGATCGGCAACCTCAAAGCCAATGCAACGGCAACCGGACCAATCCTGGAAAACTTGATGGGCAACTTCAGCAAAGAGCGGCCCGAATCGCCAGCACACCGAGCACTGGAACATGCGCTGATGACGCCTCCTGAGGCGGTTCCTGCAGCAACCCGTGAGCGCCTCGACCTGTTCACCAGTCCTTACTGGGGCAGCGTTCAACTCTGAACAGAGAGAGACTTGCCCTGACTGGCCAGCGCTGATCTCAGATCAGCAGCATGAGCTTCAAGCAGAGCATCAGCTTCATTCGCCCCCAGATCACAACTACCCATCAGCAGTGCACGTTTCACCGATCCCTGGGCGCGTTCCAACAGATCTAGAGCAGCGTCTCGTTTCATCCCGAGAAGGTCCCTGAGCATCCGTATGGAGCGGTCAACAAGCTTGCTGTTGCTGGCAGCAACGTCGACCATCCGGTTGCCGTAAACCTTGCCAAGCCGAACCATCACGCCTGTTGAGAGAATATTCAGTGCCATTTTTGTGGCCGTTCCAGCCTTCAGGCGCGTTGAACCTGTCAACAGCTCAGGTCCTGTCAGCAGTCGAATGTCGATCGCGCAAGGCAGAGGTGCCTGCTCCGAGGGAACACACGCCATGGCAATCGTGAGTGCACCGAGCTGCTTGGCATAGCTGAGTCCACCGCGGACGTAAGGAGTCGTCCCTCCCGCAGCGATACCAACCAAGCAATCCTCCGCGCGAAAACCACGTTCCTGAAGATCAGTGATCGCAGCAGATTCAAGATCTTCAAGACCCTCGGAACTCCGCAACAGAGCCGGAGCACCCCCGGCAAGAATGCCCTGCACCAGCTCCGGTGGGCTGCAGAAGGTGGGTGGACATTCGGCAGCATCCAGAACGCCAAGTCGCCCTGATGTGCCAGCACCCAGATAAAACAATCGGCCGCTCCGCTGAAGTCGTTCGGCAATTGCGTCAACGGCCTGGCTCAGAGCCTTTCTCGCCGCAAACACAGCCTCTTGGGGCCTGCGATCCTCGTCGATGAACAGCTCGACCAATGCATCGGTGGAGAGCTGATCAAGTTGATCACTCGCTGGATTCACCTGTTCGGTGAGCAGATAGCCCCGGTCATCCGAAGGAGACACCAAAGCGGAGCCGGAACCAGAGCCAATGGATGGAACGTCAGCCATGTTTAAAGAAGGCCCTCAAGCCGCCGTCGCACATCATCAAGATCCTGGATTGAGGGATCGGATTCGTCGTTGGATGCGAGGTCCTGCCCCTGGCTTGGATCCTGTTCCGGCTCCTGCTCCTGCCAATTGGCCACGTCACGATTGGCACTCGGTGGCGCCAGCATCAGCCGTTCATCATCCGACTGAGGCACAAAACCATCGGAGACGAATCGGGCCTCATAACCGGCTTCACGGCAGAACAGCTCGATCTCCTCACGATCAAGAGCTTCAACGGTGGGTGTTGGAAAGTCCTGCGCTTCCAGTAGTCCGGCATAGCGATCAGCATCATCGCGGTTCTCAAACATCAACACCACCGTCTGACCTGACAGCTCGAGGGAGTGAATGCCTTCGCTGTCCTGTCCTGCGTCGTACAGGAGCACGTGAACCAACATGCTGATCAATCGTCAACAGCAGTCTCTCATCGGAACAGCGGCTTAGAACGTGTTGGCACGCTCGAGACTGAGTTCCTGCAGTCGTTGATAAAGCGCCCGTTCATCGTCATCCAGGGCCGCTGGGATCACGATCACAATTTCCACAAGTTGGTCGCCGCAATCGTCTCCAAGCTGAAGACCGCGACCGCGCAATCTCAGCAATCGTCCGCTGGATGAACCGGGAGGAACCTGAAGAGTCACTGGGCCAGAAAGAGTGGGTACATCAACGGCACAACCAAGCGCTGCGTCCGGAGGCAGCAACTCAAGTCGGTAATGCACCCGAAGACCATCAATGCGCAGACCGTCATCCGTGATCACCCGCAGATGCAGGAAATGATCGCGACCTCCCGGTGCAACACCCTCCAGACGCAACCGCCAACCATCACCTGCCCGAGGCGGAGTCCCGACTTCAACCAGGGTGCCGTCACCGAGTTCCAACTCCACGGTTGTGCCCTGAAGGGCCTGATCCGGTGAGAGATCAACAACCGTTTCCAGATCGTCTTCACTGCGCACCGGAGGGGGTGGTTGCGGCGAGGCCTCAGGCCAGTGAGCCCCATAGGCCTGATCAGTCTCTGCGCTTGGCTCTGACGACTGCTCTCGCTCGTCATGGTCTCTTGGAGCCTGTTCTCGACGAATAGGCTCTCGTTCCAGACCGAGGACAACAGCTAGGTAGTCCTCAAAATCGGGAAATCCAGTGCTGAACGGGTCAGTTGCAGCAACTCCTCCGCGTTGGCGCGTCTGCCATTCCTTGCGCCGGTCAGGATTGCTGAGTACGGCATAGGCCTCATTAACAAGCTTGAAGCGTTCTTCGGCGTGACGATCATTGCCATTCAGATCGGGATGCCAGCGTCTGGCTTCACGCCTGAATGCCCGCTTGAGCGCGTCTGGAGCTGCACCAGGCTCCAGACCAAGCAATGACCAGTAGTCCGGTTCAGCGGAAGTTGTCATCGTCCCAAGGGTCAATCCCTCTTCGTCCACCGCTCATGCGTCCGTCGTAACGGTCGTAGCGGGATTGTGGCGATGCCCAGGGGTCATCATCCCAGTCGTCTTCAGCAAACAGCTCATCCTTGAGAGTGCCGAGAGTGCTTTTGAGTCCCTGCAAGGGACCTGCCTCGGTCTGACGCTCAGCCGTGAGGCGGCGGTTCAGACCGAATAACGCTTCCTGAAGACCGCTCACAGCCATCTCGAGCTCTTGAAGATCATCCTGTTGCAGGAGATCCTGAACATCACGAACCGACATCTCCACCGCCCTTTGCTGACGTTCAGCTCCGTAAGGGCCGAGCTCCAGCGCAGCGTCACGAAGGCGCCGCTCTGCCTGTGCCACCAGAGTCATCGCCGAATTGCGCCGCTCAATGGTGGAGCGCTTGCGACGGTCTTCATCAGCGCGTGCTTCGGCTTCAGCAAGGAGACCCTGAATTTCATCCTCACTGAGCGTTGATCCTCCTTGGATAGTCACCGACTGCTTCCGGCCCGTTGTCCGATCCGTTGCACTCACCTGAAGGATTCCGTTGGCATCGATGTCAAAGGCAACCTGAATCTGAGGCACACCACGCGGCGCGGGAGGAATACCCGAGAGACGGAAACGTCCGAGTGACTTGTTATCGGTCGCCATCTGGCGCTCTCCCTGCCAAACATGAATTTCGACAGAGGATTGATTGGGCTCCGAAGTACTGAACACGTCGGACTGACGAACAGGGATCTGGGTATTGCGCGGAATCAGCACCTTCATCAGCCCTCCGATGGTTTCCAAACCCAGCGAAAGCGGCGTGACGTCATTGAGAAGCAGATCGCGCAATTCACCGGTGATAATTCCTGCCTGGACCGCTGCACCGACGGCAACGACCTCATCTGGATTCACCGACTGGCAGGGATCATTGGGAATCAGTGTTCTGACCAACTGCTGCACCATCGGCATGCGGGTGCTTCCGCCAACAAGCACCACGTCATCAATATCTTCAGCGGCCCAACCGGAATCTCTGAGCGCTGACTGAACCGGAACGAGCAACCGGTCGAGAAGATCAGGGCACAAACCCTCGAAAGTCTCCCGGTCGAGTGTTGTTTCGATGTGAAGAGGACCATCAGCGCCCGTAGCGATGAAGGGCAGAGAAACGGGGGTTGAAGTCACCCCGGAGAGCTCCTGCTTGGCCTTTTCAGCAGCTTCGGTGAGTCGTTGCAGAGCCTGACGATCACGCCTCAGGTCGACAGCGTGCTCCTTGAGAAACGCTTCCGCGAGCCAGTCAACAATGCGTTGATCAAAGTCGTTACCCCCCAGTTGGGTGTCTCCATTGGTGGCTTTGACATCGAAAACACCATTGGCGATCCTCAGCAGCGACACATCGAAGGTTCCGCCGCCGAGATCAAAAACGAGGGCGCGACGGACCGCACTGCGATCAAAGCCGTAAGCGAGAGCAGCAGCGGTGGGTTCGTTGAGAATCCGCTCAACATTGATACCCGCTAAGCGACCGGCATCGCGAGTGGCCTGACGCTGGGCATCATTGAAGTAGGCGGGAACAGTGATGACTGCAGATTCCACCTCTTCTCCGAGATAGGTCGAAGCGTCATCCACCAGCTTGCGCAGGATGCTGGCCACGAGTTCCTCAGGGGCATACTCACGCTCGGTCTGAGGACAAGCCACGCGGACATTGCCTTGGCTGTTGGAACGGACCGTGTAGGGAACAGTGAGGGATCCGTCGTCGAGCTCATCCCAGGCCCGACCAACAAAACGCTTGAGGTTGGAGAAGGTGTTGCGCGGATTGAGAACCAGCTGACGTCGAGCTGGTTGACCCACCAGTAGTTCGTTGTCTTTGGTGTACCCCAAGACAGAGGGGGTCGTGCGGGTCCCCTCCGCATTGGCAATCACCACGGGCCGCCCGGCCTCAAGAACAGCCACGACGGAATTGGTGGTACCCAGGTCGATTCCGACGATCCGGCCCATAAAAGCCTGTGTGGAATTCCACGGTAACGGCCCAAACAGCTCTCACCCAGCCCCCGCACACGCAATCCCACAGGGTGCGTTAACGAGCTCTTAGTGACCCGGGTCCCGTTGGACCGTTACGTTTCAAGAGTCTGTGCAGAACAGAATGCCTAGGTCGTTGGAGCTGTATCGCTTACGGCGACGTCCGCCAATGGAGAAATCGGTGGATGGCGGCTTCAGGATCCTGGCGATCGTGCTGGCCTCCGTGGTGGCAATGGTTCTATTAGCGATCCTCATCGTGGTGTTCTGGGGATCGCTGGATTCGATGGGCCGATATGGCTGGTCATTTCTGGTGACCTCCAACTGGAATCCCGTCAAAGATGAATACGGGGCCTTCACAGCCATTTATGGAACGCTGCTGACATCGCTGCTGGCCCTGCTCATTGCTGTGCCTCTCGGCGTGGGAACTGCGATTTTCATCACCGAAAACATCATTCCCCTAAGAATCCGAACGTTGATCGGGTTGATGGTGGAGTTGCTGGCGGCGATTCCCTCAGTGGTGTTGGGGCTTTGGGCCATCTTCGTGATGGAACCGTTCATCCGTCCATTCCTTGAAGTGCTGCACAACACCCTTGGCTGGCTGCCTCTCTTTTCAACAGATCCCATGGGACCTGGAATCACACCAGCGGTGTTGATTCTGGTTGTGATGATTCTGCCGATCATCACGGCGATCTCCAGAGACTCACTCAACCAGGTGCCGATGAAGCTGCGTCAAGCCGCCTACGGCGTCGGCACAACACGCTGGGGGGCCATTCTCAACGTGATGTTGCCCGCTGCCATCTCAGGAATTGTGGGTGGTGTGATGCTGGCACTAGGACGTGCCATGGGCGAAACGATGGCCGTCACCATGATCATTGGCAATTCGAACACCTTCAGCTGGTCACTGCTTGCACCTGGGAACACCATTTCAGCCATGCTTGCCAATCAATTTGGAGAAGCCGACGGAAGCCAAGTTTCGTCGTTGATGTATGCAGCATTCATCTTGATGATTCTCACCCTGGCGGTGAACCTTCTTGCCCAATGGTTGGTCAAACGTCTGAGCCTCAAGTACTGAACTATGACACTTTCACCACCAGCGAGCCTGAGGCGAGATATTCCAGACCTGTCATATAAGGGGGGATTGAGGCGCAATTTACTCAGCAGAATTCTCACGTTGCTGGCTGGATTATTCTCAGCAGTTGCCGTTCTTCCGTTAATTGCCGTACTGGCTTATGTGCTGATCAAGGGTGGTGGAGTTATTAATTTAAATCTGTTCACTGCATCTTCTACAGGACTTGAAGGTGGCGGAATTGGCAATGCGGTCATCGGAACCATCATCGTCACCTTTCTATCGGCTCTGATCGCCATTCCAGTCGGGGTAGGAGGTGGAATTTTTCTCGCTGAGTATTCAGGAGGGGGAGTCTTTGCAAAGTTTATTCGCTTCGGGACCAACGTCATGGCTGGTGTCCCATCCATTATTGCCGGTGTCTTTGTTTATGCCGTGATCGTCAAAACAAAGATTATTTTTGGAAACTCCTACAGTGCAATTGCAGGGGGAGTTGCATTATCAATTTTGATGTTACCGACGGTCATCAAGACCACCGATGAGGGGCTCAAGCTGGTTCCCGACGACCTCCGTCGCGCCTCATTGGGTGTGGGCGCATCCAAGTTCATCACGATTCTGCGAATCACCCTTCCTTCAGCCTTTACACCCATTGCCACGGGTGTGGTTTTATCGATTGCGAGAGCAGCAGGAGAGACAGCACCGTTAATCTTCACGGCCTTGTTTTCACCCTTCTGGCCTGAGGGGTTCGATGCAATTTTCAACCCGATTGCCACACTTTCAGTACTGATTTACAACTTTGCGACTCTGCCCTATGAATCTCAAAACGAACTCGCTTGGGCAGCATCGTTCGTACTTGTTCTATTTATCCTGCTCATCAATCTGTTTGCTCGGTGGCTAAGACGTTTTGCCTCCAATTGAGGTACCACTCTTTACCCGATCACTTGATATCCATTTTTTTCTTAAAGTCAGTCACTCCTCATGACTTCCACCAGCCAGAAGAGCAACGCAGATTCAAAAGACATCTGCCTCTCGATTCAGAACACCACAATCAGCTACGGCAGCTACGAGGCTGTCAAGAACGTTTACTGCGATATTCCTCGAGGCAAAGTTACTGCATTTATCGGTCCATCAGGTTGCGGAAAATCAACGGTTCTGAGAGCACTGAATCGGATGAATGATCTGATTGATGGCTGCAGCCTGAAGGGTCGCATTCTATTCGATGGAGCAGATCTTTATGGCCCCTCAGTTGATCCGGTAGAAGTGCGGCGCCGTATTGGCATGGTGTTCCAGCAGCCGAATCCGTTTCCAAAAAGTATCTACGAAAATATTGCTTTCGGAGCTCGAATCAACGGATATACCGGGAATATGGATGAGTTGGTTGAACGGTCCCTACGCCAGGCTGCAGTTTGGGATGAGTGCAAAGACAAACTCAATGAGAGTGGGTACTCACTATCTGGTGGTCAACAACAACGCCTCTGCATTGCACGCACAATCGCGATTCAACCGGAAGTGATCCTGATGGATGAACCCTGCTCAGCTCTAGATCCAATCTCGACATTGAAAATCGAAGAAACAATGCATGAATTGAAGAAGAGTTTCACAATCGTGATTGTGACTCACAATATGCAACAGGCCTTGAGAGTGAGTGATATGACCGCTTTCTTTAATGCTGAAGCGGTCGAAGGAGGATCTGGGAAAGTCGGTTATCTCGTGGAGTTCAATGAAACTGAAATGATCTTCAATTCACCCTCTCAACAAGCCACGCAGGATTACGTGTCAGGTCGATTCGGTTGATCAAGAGTTTATTGGATGAATTTGAGCTATCAAGCAGAAGATTGGTCATTGGAGATCGCTCACTGCGATCGTGCCAATAAAAAACCGGTCCCTTAGGACCGGCGGAAAACGGAGAGGGAGGGATTCGAACCCTCGATAGAGTTGCCCCTATACAGCATTTCCAGTGCTGCGCCTTCGACCACTCGGCCACCTCTCCAGGGGCTCGTCTGGCACGTCAGAATGTAGCAGGGCGTTTCCATATGAACTGAATGAGGCCGACTCATCGGGTCACGATCCACTGGAGACAGCAAGGGCGGGTGATTTCCCATGAAGTGCCGGAGGGCGATTACATCCTGCAGAGCTTTGAACAACAGGGAGATCCCCTGCCTTTTTCCTGCAGAAACGGATGTTGCACAAGCTGCGCTGTTCGTGTTGAGCAGGGTGAACTGGATCAACAGGAAGCGATGGGACTTTCCAGAGAACTGAGAGCCAAGGGCTATGGGCTTCTCTGCGTTGCAAGAGCCATTGGCCCGCTTGTCGCGGAAACTCAGGATGAGGATGAGGTCTACGACCTGCAATTCGGTCGTCACTTCGGCCGGGGCAAGATCACCCGCGACATCCCTCTTGAGGAACTCGAAACCTGGAAGGAATGAGAAAGCAACATCTGGATTGCGATGCAGCCGCCGCAGAAGCCGGGCTGACGTCGTTCAGGCTCGAAGAACTCAGTCAGGTCGCCAGAACGACAGCTGATCTGGGTGGATCGGTGCTGATGCAGCATTACGGACAACGCGTCTCAATCCGAGAGAAAGGACGAGCCGGAGATCTGGTCACCGATGCGGACCTCGCTGCCGAGAAAGCCGTCCTGAGAAGTCTTGGCGAAGCAACCCCCGAAATTCCAGTGTTGGCAGAGGAATCAGGAGCACAGGGTGATGTTTCTGAACTGTGCTGGTGTGTTGACCCTCTCGATGGCACGACGAATTTCGCGCACGGATACCCCTTTTTTGCCACCTCTATCGGCTTGCTCTGGAGAGGTCTACCGATCCTCGGGGCTGTAGCTGTTCCTTTTTTGCAGGAGGTGTTCTGGTGCTGTCCTGGCACAGGAGCGTTCCTCCACGACGATCGCATCGAGGTGAGTGGCTGCTCGTCGCTACAAGACAGCCTGCTCGTCACGGGATTCGCCTATGACCGCAGGGAGCGCGTGGACAACAATTACGCGGAGTTCTGCCGGCTGACCCATACAACAAGGGGTGTGCGCCGCGGTGGTGCGGCAGCAGTCGATTTGGCCTACGTGGCTGCAGGACGCCTCGACGGTTACTGGGAGCGAGGCTTATCTCCCTGGGATCTGACAGCTGGCGCTGCTTTGGTGGTGATCGCAGGAGGAGAAGTCAGTGATTATCGAGCACAGAATTACGACGTTTCATCCGGGCGGATTCTGGCCACTGGCCCTGGGCTGCACAGCGCACTACAGAAAGAACTCGAGGGGATCGAACCTTTCGCAGAACAGCTCTACGCGGACTGAGACCCAAGCCATGGGATCCTGATCGAAGCAGCGACAGGCGCGATGGCCCTGCAACCCGCCTCAGGCGTGAGAGATCTCAATCCTCAGCAGGTTCAACGCAACCAGGAACTCAGGGAAACACTGGCCGCGGTGTTTCGTCTTTGGGGATACGAGGAAGTCACGCCTCCCAGGATTGAACGGATGGACACGCTCAAGGCTGGAGGAGCCATCGACAGCAGAGACATCGTTCGACTTGTTTCGGATGAACCACTGGGCTTGAGACCAGAACTGACCGCCTCCATCGCCAGAGCAGCCTGCACAAGGCTGTTAGAGCGTCAACGACCACTACGTCTCTGGAGTTGCGGAACGGTTTTCGAGTCCAGAACCGCCGACGAAGGCGGTCAGTGCATTGAGGAGAACCTGCACTGCGGGGTTGAGCTGTTCGGAGGTCTGGGTGTTGAGTCGGAACTGGAGTTGTTCAGTCTCTTGCTGGCATCGCTGAAGGGTCTGAACCTGAACGCGAGCCATCAACCAAGGCTGTTGATCGGACACACCAGCCTGATGGACCTGTTGCTCGAACCCTTTGAGTCGAAGCAAAGACACAGGATCCGTACCTGCCTCAGTCAGTACGACCGACTGGGACTGCAGGAGCTGGGATTAGAGCGCGCTGCCCATCACAATCTGGCTTACTGGCTTGACCGACGAGGCAGTCCCCAGGACATTCTCAACGCACTGGATGCGCAGTATCCGAATCAAATGGTGCTGAAGCAGCTTCAGAGACTGTTCACGCATCTGCGCCCTCTTGCTGAACAGTTGGGTCTGACACTGCAACTCGACCCCACATTCCAACCTCATTACGAGCTTTACGACGGAATCGTGCTGCAACTGGTCTGTCAGGGAACGTCCGCTCCGGTTGTGATTGCGCGCGGTGGACGATACGACTCACTGGTCAGGAGACTTGGCGATGAAGGCGCTGAGGCAACCGGTCTGGGTTTCAGCTACTGCGTTGATGACATCAGAGATCTGCCGGGAGATTCGATCACCACAACTCATGAGGAGACCGCCGCACTGATCTGTTATGGCCCCAAACAAACCCTGGAGTCGGCACTGCAACGCCAGATGGCTCTGCACCAACAGGGAAGGATCAGCGTGCTGGATCATCGGGCCTGCAGCGATCACGCTGAAGCATTAGATCGACTGAATCAGTCGGGCTGCGACAGTCTCGAATGGATTGATCCCTAGGATCAGTCGGCACTGAATGGATGCATGGCCCACACGATCGTGACCGATGTCTGCGAAGGCGCGGGCGATTGCGTCGACGCCTGCCCTGTCGCTTGCATCACACCTGGGGACGGTCAAAACACAAAAGGAACTGAGTATTACTGGATTGATTTCGATACCTGCATCAACTGCAGCGTCTGTCTACAGATCTGCCCCATCGATGGCGCAATCCTGCCCGAGGAACGATCAGACCTCCAACTCTCACGGACACGCTGACGTACGGAAAACTCACCAAGGGACCTCTTGATCAGCAGCACCCACCCTGACTAATTTTTGGCAAGCTCATGCGTGCTGATGTCGGTGCTTGAACAGGGTCAGATTCAGATCCATACCGAAAACATTTTTCCAATCATCAAAAAGGCCGTTTACTCAGGCCACGAAGTATTTCTAAGAGAACTTGTCAGCAACGGTACTGATGCCATTAGCAAGCGCCGCATGGCAGCAATGGCAGGCGATTGTTCTGAAGGAGATGAGGGACTGATCAACATCACTATTGATCGAGAAGCGAAGACGGTCAAAATCAGTGACAACGGAATCGGCATGACTGCCGATGAAGTGAAAAAGTACATCAACCAAGTCGCCTTCTCCAGTGCAGAGGATTTTCTGGAGAAATACAAACAGGAATCGGATGCCATCATCGGGCATTTTGGTCTTGGCTTCTATTCAAGCTTCATGGTTGCCAAGGAGGTGGAACTCATCACATGTTCAGCCCGTCCTGACAGTGAAGCGGTTCGCTGGGTATGCGACGGATCACCCGCATTTAAACTTGAGAGTCACGAAAGATCTGAGCCTGGAACAGATGTCATCCTTCATTTAATGGATGATGAGTTGGAATACCTGGAGCCTGCAAGGTTACGCACACTGATTACTCAGTACTGCGACTTCATGCCCATTGATGTCCAACTCGAGGGCGAAAGCGTCAATAAGCGCAACCCAGCCTGGAGGAGAAATCCGAGAGAAATGTCCGATCAGGACTATATCGACCTTTACCACTATCTCTACCCATTTCAGGGTGATCCCCTCCTCTGGGTTCACTTAAATACCGACTACCCCTATACGCTGCAAGGCATCCTCTTCTTTCCTCAATCCGTAGGGCGAGCTGACTGGGAAAAAGGTGACATTCGCCTGTATTGCAACCAAGTCTATGTGAGCGATTCAATCAAAGAAATTGTGCCACGCTACTTATTGCCTCTTAGAGGAGTGATTGACTCTCCCGATATTCCTCTGAATGTGAGCAGAAGCGCTCTTCAAACCGATCGCAAAGTTCGATCAATTGGCAACTTTGTTGCCAAAAAAGTTGCTGATCGTTTGAAAAATTTAAAGAAAGACCAACCTGAACAATATGCAGAAGCGTGGGATTCTCTGGCACCTTTTGTAAAAATCGGTGCTATGGAAGATGAAAAGTTTGCCGAGCAGGTTTCAGATTTAATTCTATTTACAACAACTGCTGATGCTACCGAAGCAGAAGCAGAGCCAATCAAGGCTGGAGAAAAAAATTACACAACATTGTTGTCATATCAGAGCAGGCTTTCAGACCAGCAATCCAAACGGATTCTCTACTGCACTGATGAAGTGGCCCAGGCAGGTGCTTTGTCACTTTGGAAAAGCCAGGGAGCTGAGGTGGTTTTCGCCGAAACGGTTATCGATAGTCAGTTTCTGCCCTGGCTTGAAGCAACCAATGATCAGTTCAAATTCCAGAGAGTGGATGCGGAGCTCGACGAGAGCCTTCGCGACGAAAAGCCGGAAATCAGTGACCAGGATGGTGAAACGCAGAGTGAGTCGATCAGAAACCTGATCAAAGAAGCACTCAGCAATGACAAAGTCACGATCCAGGTGCAGGCGCTGAAAGGAGGTGAAGACGCGCCACCAGCCATGATCCTGCTTCCGGAGCAAATGCGGCGCATGAATGACATGGGTGCTCTGATGGATCAACGCTTGCCCGGATTACCCGATCATCACGTGCTGCTGATCAACCGTCGTCATCCACTTGTCGAAGGCCTGCTGCGATTGTCTGCAGGAAGTGTTCTGCTCGGAACCGAGCAGTCGTCCCCGAGCAAGCAACTGGCTTCAGAACTCGCTTTGCACCTGTATGACATGGCACGACTGGGCGTGGGAGGCCTGGAACCTAATGAGCTGGCAGGCTTCCAGACACGCAGCGCCAAACTGATGTCCGAGCTAGTCAGCAAAGGGACCTGACCAGGTCTGTTTGCTAAATTGGCGGCTTGGCCATTGGCCACTGAAACAAAGGATCGTCATCATGTCCCGGGTGTGTCAGCTCACTGGTACGCGTGCCAACAACGGAATGGCAGTGAGCCACTCCCACATCAGAACCAAAAAGCTGCAGCAGGCTAATTTGCAGCAGCGTCGACTCTGGTGGGCTGAAGGCAACCGATGGGTCAATCTGCGGATTACAACCCGTGCCCTGAAGACCATTCAAAAGAAAGGTCTTGGTGCCTATGCCAAGTCCCTGGGCATTGATTTGGCCAAAGTCTGAATCGTTACTGACATGCCTCAGCTTGTGCTGAAACGTCGAGACTTCCTCGGCATCACAATGACTGGGGCTACAGCTCTGTTCTGGAAACCGTCAAAAGCAAAGGCCCTTGGAGGCAAACTCCCCGAGATTGGAGAGCAAGCACCCGACTTCAACCTGCCAGGCACTCTGGGGGGAGGCGCGTCAAAAAATTGGAATCTTGACGACTGGGCCGGTCGCTGGCTGGTGCTTTATTTCTATCCGAGAGATTTCACGTCTGGTTGCACGATTGAAGCCCATGGCTTCCAGGAATCACTCAAAGAATTCAACGCTCATCAGTGCGATGTTGCTGCTGTTTCAGCTGACAGCGTTGATGATCACGAATCATTTTGCAGCAGCGAAGGATTGGACTTCACGTTGCTTTCTGATCCTGAAGGCAAAGTCAGTCGACAGTATGGGTCGTGGATGGCCCCTTACTCACTCCGGCACACGTTTTTGATTGATCCGAAAGGTGTTTTACGTGCACGCTGGACCGGTGTCAGACCAGTTGGGCATGCTCAGGACGTGCTAAAGACTTTATTGTCAGAACAGAGTAATTCCTTTGCTTAACAGAATCTGTGATGAGTTGGATCGTGGAGACAAACCAAAATCATATGGGAGTTCATGTCAATGGATTTAAACTTAGGCAGCAGTAATTTTATTATTCTTTATCATCGGACACCTTTCGATGAAGCAAAAGACGAAACAGGTCAAAGAGTTTGGCGTGACCAAAAAAGTCCGAATGGCATTATCCCGACTCTGAGAAACCTATTCCGAGACCGAGACAACGGAACCTGGATTGCTTGGCGACAGGTCGATGACCTAGCCAATGCCGAAGACGAACGAATTGCGATGAATGAACCTGCATCATTCATGCTGAGACGAATACCACTTGAACAGGCACAGATTTCAAGCTTTTATCACGTTACTTCCAAGGAATCATTCTGGCCTATTTTACATACTTTCCCAAATTATTTTGATGTCAACAACACCGATTGGGGAATTTTCGAAGAAGTGAATCAACGCTTTGCGGATGCTGCATGCTCCGAAGCAGCCCCAGGGGCAACTGTGTGGGTTCATGATTACAACCTTTGGCTCGTTCCTGGATACATTCGAAGCAAACGCTCAGACTTAAAAATAGCTTTTTTCCACCACACACCATTCCCAAGTAGTGATGTTTTTTCCATCCTTCCCTGGCGAAAGCAGATTGTGGAAAGCCTGCTGAGTTGCGACGTGGTTGGATTTCATATTCCACGCTATACAGAGAATTTCGCAAGAGCTGCCAATTGCCTACTAGGCGTAGAAAAAGGAAAGAAACAAAACGTTCCTCTTCGATTTCTCGGTTGCGGAACTGCCTTGACAGAACCATCTGAAACCCCCTGGCTGCTGTACCGAGGCCGAAAGGTTCGTCTTCTATCGTCTCCAGTTGGAACATCTCCAGACGTTATTCAAGCGCTCACTAAAGATCCGCATGTCCGTCATTTGTCAGAACGGATCAATGAAGATACAAAGAAAGGACGGAAGCTGATTCTTTCTGCCAGCAGGGTCGATTACACCAAAGGGAACGAAGAGCTGTTGCTGGCATTCGAGCGACTACTTGAACGTCGTCCCGACCTACACGGAACAGTTGTGCTGATGCTGGCCTGTGTTGCTGCAGCGTCTGGAATGCGAATCTATGAGGACACTCAGCGACTTATTGAAGAAACAGCTGGGCGTATTAATGGACGTTTCAGCAAAATGGACTGGGTTCCAATTCGTTTCTCAACTCGCAGAATTCCTTATGAGGAGATGGTGGCCTGGTTTTCACAAGCAGATATCTGTTGGATTACACCACTTCGTGACGGTCTCAACCTGGTCGCTAAGGAATATGCCGCCGCAAGGAAAGGTCAGGATGGAGTACTCGTTCTGTCTGAATTCACAGGAGCTTCAGTCATTCTAGATGGTGCAGTTCTGACCAATCCTTATTCGCATAAACAGATGGATGCTGCGATTGACGCAGCGATTGATATGCCCACTTCAGAACAAGTTGAAAGGATGGAGAAAATGAGTTCAGCAGTTGAAGCATTCACTGTTTCGGACTGGGCTGATGAACAAATCGGTGCACTTGAGACCCAGGAGTAAAACCATGCTCTGGATCAGGAGGAGATCATTCAGGCTGTTGATGATGTCCATCATCATCATCGCCAGCTGTCTCTTTGGTCTTTCTGTGGTTGCAAGACAGCCAGACCATATCTCAATCTTGATGCCAGCTCCTTTTGCTGATTCGACTGTTGAACTAGTCAAAAGTTTTAATCAGCAGAACAAGGGTCGGATTCATCTGAATGTGATCAGGGGGCCTCTGGAAACTGAGGCAATTTCAGACTTGGCAATCAGCAGTCTTTTATTGGGTGATACACCCTTCGACGGACTACTGATGGACGTGACCTGGGTTCCAAAATATGCAAGGGCGGGCTGGCTCGAATCGCTTGATAGCTATTTCAACAACGATGAAGTGCGAGCTCTTGCATCAGGAGCCAGTGAAGGAAATCATTACCAGGGGTCACTCCTGCGTTGGCCGCTCACTGCAGATATCGGTCTTCTGTACTGGCGTACAGACCTGATGGATCATCCCCCTCAAACTCCGCAGGAACTAGAGAACATCAGTCAGAAACTGCAATCCAACGGCAGGGTCCCGTATGGCTACGTGTGGCAGGGAAGGCAATATGAAGGGCTCAGTTGTGTTTTTCTGGAGATTATTGATGGCTTTGGCGGTGAGTGGTTTTCACCCGAATCCGGAGAGATTGGCTTGGACAAGCCAGCTGGCCTTGCTGCTGCGCAGTGGCTCGATGGCCTGATTCAACGAGGCATCAGTCCAAGGGCCGTCACCAACTTTTCTGAGTCTGAGGCCTTACAAAGTTTCAAGTCTGGTCAGGCCGCCTTCATGCGCAACTGGCCTTACGCCTGGGCTGAATTACAAAAAAACGACAGTCAGGTCAGGGATAAAATCGCAATCACCACGATGGTGGCTCAAACGGGCCATCAACCTGCTGCAACTCTTGGAAGTTGGGGACTGAGTTTATTAAAGGGTTCCGCACATCCTGAATCAACCGTTGAGGCTTTTAAATTCCTCACCAGCGAGGAGTCGCAACGCTATTTGTATAGCCAATACGGCTATACACCAACCCAGAAAGCGATCTTCAATGATCAGGCCCTGCTGAAGAAGCATCCTTCTTTGCAAGCCATCGGTGAGGCCTTGGTGTATGCACGCTCCAGACCAGAGACTCCCCTTTATGCGCAGGTCAGTGATGTTCTACAGAGGAAACTCAGCGGCACGCTCACAGACATGACATCCCCAACAGCAGGCATGCAACAAGCCGAGCAATCGACAACTCAGGTGCTTGAAGCAGCAGGAGCAGCTCCCTAATGCCATTGATGCTGCTGCTGCCATCCCTGGTCTTCCTGATTGCGGTGTTTGCATTGCCGCTGATTCGCTACGTGTGGCTCAGCTTCCATGCTGATTCCGTGATGACAGCTCTGGTAGCCATCCCCAATCAGGGGGCTAACTGGCAGCGGTTCATTCATGATTCTCGTTATTGGCAGGACCTGCTCCAGACGCTTCGTTTCGCTGTTGTCTCGGTGACCGCTGAGGTCGTACTTGGCTTGATCATTGCCTTGATCCTCAATCAGCCGTTGCGCAAACGGGCACTGATCCGATCCTCCTCATTGATTCCATGGGCCTTGCCAACAACAGTGATGGCGCTGGGCTGGAGATGGATTTTCAATACTCCCTACGGACCCATTGATCGGCTGATGCAATCTGGATTGGGACGACCACTCAACGCTCTGGGAGAACCATCGATTGCATGGATCACCACCGTCTACGCGGACATCTGGAAAACCACGCCATTTGTTGCGCTGATCCTGCTTGCTGGCCTGCAGACCATTCCTTCTGATCTGTACGAAGCCGCAAAATTGGAGGGGGCAGGTCCCTGGATTTGCCTAAGGCGTATCACGGTTCCGCTACTACTTCCCTATTTGGGTCTTGCACTGATGTTCCGACTTGCGCAGGCATTCGGAGTGTTTGATCTAGTGCAGGTGATGACCGGAGGTGGACCGGCCAGCAGTACAGAAAGTATTGCTCTATATGCCTATTGGAACGCTCTGCGTTTTCTCGATTTTGGATATAGCGCAACCATCATGATTGGCAGCTTCGTGATTCTCAGTTCACTGATTGTGATTGCATGGTTCGTGATCTCGTTCGCACGAAACCGTTCGCCAGGAGCTTTCGCGAAATGAAAGCAACACGTTTCGTGATTATCACTTTGTTGGTCTGGTCGCTCGGACCACTGGCCTGGCAGCTTTACACCTCGTTCTGCACGGATCAAGCTCTGGTGACGCCGTTTGCATCAATTGATCAACGCTGGACACTCGCCCATTATCAAAGTGTTTTGCAGAGCAATCCACCATTCATTCGCTATCTCTTCAACAGTTTATTCGCAGGAGCAGTCTCTACTGTCCTCACGCTGCTGTTGGCAATTCCTGCTGGTTATAGCCTAAGCAAACTTAGTCAGCGAACTGCACTGATTATTAAATGCATCTTAATTGGATGTGCATTATTCCCCTATGTTCTGCTCTTTCTGGCATTACTAGAGATCGCCAGATACCTACAGCTGGGAAACAACCTGATTGCACTTGCTATTCCCTATGCAGCCCTATCGCAACCTTTGGCAGTTCTGCTGCTCACGAATGCATTTTCAGATCTGCCTCCAGAGCTCGAAGATGCTGCCAGAGTTGAAGGATTAAGCGTTCTTCAACGATTTCGTTGGATCTTGCTTCCACTCATTTCACCAGCCATTGCCAGCACAGCGATTCTTGTTTTTCTGTTCTCTTGGAATGAATATCCAATCGCACTCACATGGATCAGCGACTCAGCTCAATTAACACTGCCAGTTGCGATGGCAAGAATTGCAGGCTCATCTATTCATTCAGTTCCTTATGGTCCTTATGCAGCAGCGACAGTGATTGGTTCAATTCCCCTCATCCTGTTGGTGATGGTGTTCCAAAAACCGATTGTTTCGGGCTTAACCACTGGAGCTGTTAAGGGATGACACTCGAACTCAAGCAGGTTGGACGAGCCATCAACAACCAATGGATTGTTGAAAACCTGACCATGACGGTCGCAGACAATGAATGTCTTGCTCTCGTTGGGCCCAGTGGTTGCGGCAAAAGCACGACATTGCGCTTAATTGCAGGACTTGATCCTGTTAGCTACGGATCGATTCACATCAGTGGTCGTAATATCACAACCCTTTCACCTGCTGAGCGAAGCGTTGGCATGGTGTTTCAAAGTTATGCGCTACTTCCGCACCTAACGGTGTTTGAAAACCTCGAACTTGGTTTGCGGATCAGAGGCATATCAAAACGCGAAAGAACCTCAAAGATCAAACAGATTCTTGAGCTGGTGCAACTTTGGAATCGAGCCAGCAACCGCCCTGCTGAGCTCTCAGGTGGTCAACGTCAAAGAGTTGCTTTAGCCAGAGCACTGCTCAGAAACCCTGAGGTTTATCTGCTCGATGAACCAATGAGCAATCTGGACGCACAATTAAGAGAAGATATTCGTCCGGAACTTCGTCGACTGGTCTTAGAACAAAGCAAACCAACGATTTATGTCACTCATGATCAACATGAAGCAATGGCGATGGCACAACGTATCGCTGTACTTCATGAAGGGAAAATCGAACAGATTGATACCCCTTACAATCTCTACCACAATCCTTGCAGCCTTTTCGTTGCGCGATTCATTGGTCGACCACAAATCAATTGTCTGAACGATGAGTCAAATCGTCTTCGTGCCGTGAGACCAGAATCGATTCGTTTTTCTGATTCAGGATTATCTGGCAAGCTTCAGTCGAGAGAATGGCTGGGGAATTCACAGTTGCTGTTCCTTGAAACACAACAAGGACTGATTCGAATGATGGCACCTCCAGAACAGGTGATTCCCGAACAGATCAAATTGACTTGGCGGGTTGAAGACGAAATTCTCTTCAACGCCGAAACAGGGTGTCGTTTAAACCGATAATTTTTGAAGTTCACCAACAAGCATGGTCTCGTGAAGCTGAGCATCACGCTTTAATTGCTCGATCTGTGAGCCATCGGGTTGAGCTGTCATGGCTGACTGCCATTGTTGATTCAACTGGTCAGCATTGAGCGCATCATTTAGATCGACCCAGGGCAAGTCGGCTAGTTGTGCCGCTGCCTTCACTTTCGGGTCATAACTCAGCGCCGCGGTCGGGCAACCTGCCGTTGCAGCAAGAATCAAAGCATGCAGACGCATTGCGATGACCAGTGCAGATTCACTAAATAACGACTGGACCTGTTGAAGAGACTCTGCCTGCATCTGCAGGGAACGTCGACACAATCCCTCAGGGATTAGATCAAGACTGCGGAGCTCATTCCACAATGAGGCATCTTGATTCACATGGAAAGCCAGCCAGATCACCTCAGCACAACCACTGGAACTGAATCGATCCACCGCATCGAGCAGAACACTCCAGCCCTTGATGTCCAATAAAGGGGTGGGTCTCCAGCAAAGGATCAGCCGGTTTCCACCCATCCAGGGTGGCGAAGGATGGCGCCAAACAGGATCAGGCCCCATCACCATGGGAATGTCGAGTCCCCAGCGCTGCGCCAGCCCCATGGAGCCAGGATCCCTCCAAGACACAGCGCTCACTCCTGAGAGTGTTTGCTTCACCAAGAACTGACTGAATCGACCCTGCAATGGACCCAGACCCTGACCCCACAGCAGAATGGAAAGACGCTTGAAACGGGCAATCCAGAGAAGAACGAGATAATAAACAAGGCTTTTAAAGCTGGTTCCGTCCTGAAGCAAACTGCCCCCACCAAGAACCAGAGCATCAACGCGGTTCAGGGCCTGAATGATTTCCGATAGTGATCGACGATTCACAGTTGACACACCGGGAACCAACGCATGAACAGCCTCTGAATCCCTGGCTGTCACCACAACGTTCCAATTGGAAGGAATCTGCGACACCAACACTTGAAGCAAAGCATCGTCGCCGAGATTGTGCTCTCCGTAATAACCACAGAGCAATACGCTCAACTTCCGCCCACTGCGAAACGCCTTCACCAGCAATCAACAGTTGATCTGACCATTATCCAAGTCTTCAACCGTTACGGTGAACGACGCCATTGAAACGACATGCACGCGCTATCTCTGGGGACGTGGTGGATTCACTGGGCCTCAGTGGCTGAATGGCTGATGGCCATCGTGCTGATTCATCAATACAAACCCGATGGGCAGACAGCCTCAAGGCAGCGGATCGCGTGGGCGATGCTTCCAGCTCTCGTCAGTGCAATGGCAGCGTGCACCTGGCATCTCTACGACAACGCTGAAGAATTGCGCTGGCTGGTCACGCTCCAGGCATCATTCACCCTGATCGGCAACGCCATGCTGGCCTGGGCCGCATGGTCGAGCAAAGCGCCAACAAGCTTGGAGGATCAGATCTGATGCCTGACTTCGATCCATCACCGTTGTTCGCACTCTCTCTGTTTCCTTATCTGATTTTTCTGTATTACCTGGGTCAACGTCGGTTGCTTCCCGCCCTCAGCCGTCGTGGCTTTCAGCTCACACTGTTGTTTGTCGGAATCACCATTGCAGCAGCTGTGATCGCTGATCTGAAATTTGGAACTGAGCTGGTGGCGATCGATCCCCTGCATGGCGGAGCTGAAGCTTTCCTGACGCTCAGCAACGCCGTCATCGTGGCAGGCCTGATCGGGTATCAAAAAGTACTGCGATGAACAACTTTTACAAGTGTTAGGCGTGTGTGCCTAAAGGCTGGAAGATAAATCGTTGCCTCTGATCTTCATGCTCGCTCCACTACTGGCCATTGCTCCCGCCACGCTGACTTGGTCTCCAAAGGTGGGGCTTGTGATGATCGTTTGCAACGTCATCGCCATCATGATCGGCAAATCAGTGATCAAGTACCCGAATGAGGGAGCTCAGTTGCCCAACCCGGCATTCTTTGGGGGCATGAGTCACGCTTCTCTGCTGGCCACAACAAGCCTTGGCCACGTCATTGGCATGGGTGCGATTCTCGGCCTGGCAACCCGTGGGGTTCTTTGAAACCACTCTGAACTGATCTCTTCAAGTGCAGGGGGTGGCGAGGCCACCCCTTTTTTGTGGATTCAGCTACGAACCGAAGGGACTTCAACGCCAGTTTCAGAGGAGGTCTGAACCTTGTTGGTGATGAAGTTGAATCGATCCCGAATTCTCTCAGCCATCTGATCTGGGAGCAAACCAAGCGATTCGAAACTCTGCTGTGGCGTGGCATGGTCCACCAGCACATCTGGAATTCCCAGCCTCATGACAGGCAAATGAAGACCTGAGTCCTGAAGGGACTCAATCACCGCGGAACCGAAGCCACCCTCTAACGACCCTTCTTCCATCGTGACGACACGACCGATGCGCTGGACCAATGGATGCAGCAGTGCCGTGTCGAGAGGCCTGAGGAATCGAGCGTTAACGACTGTTGCTTGAATCCCCTGAGCAGCAAGGATTTCAGCGGTTGCCATCGCTTTGGCATTCATGGCGCCATAGGCCACGATCACGAGATCATCGCCAGACCGAAGAACTTCACCACAACCGATCGGAAGCGGTTCCCATCCTTCTTCCATCAGGGGAACACCTTCACCAGGACCCCTCGGAATTCGAATTGCGCAAGGTCCATCGTGTTTGAGGGAGCTGACCAGCATGCGTTGCAATTCAGCCTCATCCTTGGGCGCCATCACCGTGAAGTTCGGTATGGAGCGCATATAACTGATGTCGTACTGGCCCTGGTGGGTCGGGCCATCGGCGCCGACGACGCCAGCGCGATCAAGCACGAATGTGACCGGCAGTTTCTGAATCCCGACATCGTGAATCAACTGGTCGAAAGCCCTTTGAAGGAAAGTGCTGTAGATGGCGACCACGGGGCGAAGGCCATCCGATGCCATGCCTGCAGCCAGAGTCACTGCATGCTGCTCAGCAATGCCCACGTCGATGTATTGATCAGGCAAAGCCTTCTGCAACAGGTCCAGTCCAGTGCCGGTGGCCATTGCCGCTGTGATTCCCACAACGCGGGGGTTCTGCTCACAGATCTTGACCAGAGTCTGTCCGAAAACCTTGCTATAGCTGGGCGGTTTGGGAGTTTTGCTCGGACGGGCCTTACCCGTGTTCAGGTCAAAAGCCGACTGGGCGTGATATCCCACCTGGTCTGCCTCCGCGTAGGGGTAGCCCTTGCCCTTGGTGGTGAGCACATGCACCAGCACCGGACCACCCACACGGTGAGCTTCCTGGAACGTTCTCATCATCTCGGCGATGTCGTGGCCGTCGACGGGCCCCATGTAAGTGAAGCCAAGTTCTTCAAACACAGCACCAACCTTGGGCACCGCCAGACGACGCATGCTGCCCTTGAGTCGGTTGAGTTCAGCGGGAAGATCACCACCCATGAAAGGGAGGTGACGCATGCTTTCTTCCACACTGCCTGACAAAAACTGCATCGGAGGGCTGAGCCTCATCCGATTCAGATGACTTGAGAGCGCCCCGACCGGCGGCGAAATAGACATGTCATTGTCATTGAGCACCACCAGCAACGGTGTGTTGGGCATGTGTCCCGCATGGTTGATGGCCTCGAGGGCCATTCCGCCAGTGAGTGCTCCATCCCCAATGACCGCAACACATTTGTGGTCCTGGCCAAGGCGGTCACGGGCCATGGCCATGCCCAGTGCGGCTGAGATAGACGTACTGGCGTGACCAGCACCGAAATGATCGAATGTGCTCTCACAACGTTTGAGATATCCAGCAACGCCGCCTTTTTGTCTGAGTGAATCGAAATCGGCGTAGCGACCTGTGATCAGCTTGTGCGGATAGGCCTGATGGCCAACATCCCAGACCACGCGATCACGGTCCAGATCAAGAGTTTGATAGAGCGCGAGTGTGAGCTCAACAACACCTAGACCTGGGCCGAGATGACCACCGCTATTGGACACCACTTCCAGATGGCGCTGTCGAATCTGGGCCGCGACATCTTCAAGCTCTTCCACGGATAGACCATGCAGCTGATTGGGATGCGATAGATCGCTCAGGTGCATGAGCCTCCCGGCAGATTGAGTCAATCTACGAGGCATGCCTGCCACCCGTGAAAGCCACTGGTTGTCAGACTGTTTCGATGGATGATTACCTGCAGAGGATCCTGCGCGCGAGGGTTTACGACGTCGCCCGCGAAAGCCCGCTTGAGTCAGCGACGAATCTCAGCCGCCGTTTGAACAATCACGTCTGGCTCAAACGTGAGGATCTACAACCAGTCTTTTCCTTCAAACTGCGCGGTGCTTACAACCGCATGGCTCAGCTGTCGGACGATGAACGTTCACGCGGTGTGATCGCCTCGAGCGCGGGTAACCATGCCCAGGGCGTTGCACTCAGCGCAGCCCATCTGAAATGCAGAGCAGTGATCGTGATGCCGATCACCACACCAAGCGTGAAGGTGGAAGCGGTTCGTCAGCTTGGCGGCGAGGTGATCCTTCACGGAGAGACCTATGACGAGGCCTATGCGGAGGCCCGAAGACGTAGTGAACAGGAAGGCCTCTGTTTCATCCATCCTTTCGATGATCCGGAGGTGATCGCTGGCCAGGGAACCGTGGGAATGGAAATCCTGCGCCAGAGCCAACAACCGCCAGATGCGATTTATGTGGCCATTGGTGGTGGTGGCCTGATTGGTGGGGTGGCCGCTTACGTCAAGAGCCTCTGGCCTGACATCGAAGTAATTGGCGTTGAACCCCATGACGCTGCTGCGATGACCCTGTCACTTGAGGCCGGTGAAAGAATCCGCCTGCCTCAAGTGGGATTGTTCGCGGATGGAGTGGCTGTGCGTGAGGTGGGAGAACACACCTTTCGACTTGCTCAGAAGTATGTGGATGCCATCGTCACGGTGAGTACCGATGAGATCTGCGCATCCATTAAGGATGTCTTTGAAGACACCCGATCCATCCTTGAACCGGCCGGTGCACTTGCTGTTGCAGGTCTGAAGGCCGATGTCTCCAGGCGCCAATTAAAAAATAAGCAGCTAGTGGCGATCGCCTGCGGCGCCAACATGAATTTCAACCGACTGCGCTTTGTTGCGGAACGGGCCGAGCTTGGTGAAGAGCGTGAGGCGATGCTTGCCGTGCAAATTCCGGAACAGCCCGGCAGCCTGCGCAAGCTGTCTGAACTCCTTCAGAAGCGCAGCCTCACAGAATTCAGCTATCGGATGGGCGCTGGTGATCAGGCCCACATTTTCATGGGGATTCAGGTCAAGGATGTCCAGGACCGATCGGATCTACTGGCCTCCCTGCGCAGCAATGGATATGAGTGCCTGGATCTCAGCGACGACGAACTGGCCAAGGTTCATCTGCGTCACATGGTGGGAGGTCGTTTGCCGCAGAAGTCGGAGGAGCCAACTCAGGAGCTGCTGTACCGCTTTGAGTTCCCGGAACGGCCAGGTGCGCTGATGCGGTTTGTTAATGCGCTCCATTCCAATTGGAGCATCAGCATCTTTCACTATCGAAATCATGGTGCCGATGTCGGTCGGATCGTCGTGGGCGTTCTGGTCAGCCCCAACGATCTCGAGTCATGGCAGGCGGTCCTCAAAGACCTTGGCTATCCAAGCTGGGAAGAGACATCCAACCCCGCCTACCGGATTTTTCTGGGTCCCTGATGGCGCTCACTGGGATGGGCGTTACCTTGGCATATCGGAATCAAGGATGCTGGCTTGGACCAGGGAAGCGATCAACCACGTAGTCACAGCGCCCAGGACGCTGCGTTGCTGGTATCACTCCCCGCTCGTCTTGAGGCGATCCTCTACCTGAAAGGGCGTCCAGTCTCGCTGCAGGAGCTCTCGTCCTTGGTTGGGCTCTCCGAAGCGGAGACCGAGCAGGGAATGCTGATCCTGATTGCTGGCTACGCGCAGCGAGACACCTCTCTGGAGATCAATCAGAGCAACGGTCGTTACAGCCTGCAGTTGCGTCCTGGTCTGGGTGAACTCGTGCGCGATCTGCTTCCCGTGAATCTTTCCACAGCCACGCTCAGAACCTTGGCCACGGTTGCACTCAAAAAAAGGATTCTCCAGTCGGATCTTGTGGATCTCAGAGGTTCAGGGGCCTACGACCACATCAAGGAACTGGTGAACCAGAACTTCATTGAACGCAAGCGTCAAAGTGAAGGGCGCTCCTACTGGATCACCCTCTCCGAGAAGTTCCACAGAACCTTCTCCGTCCTTCCAGACCTTGGCGGTGGCTCCGAACCATCCCAGGCTGCATAGAGTTCTTTTAATTCCGCGATTTCCATGGCCACCGAGCTTGTGTCCACAGTCCTTCAAGTGCTCGCCCAGACACTCCAGATCTATTCGCTGGTTTTAATCGTGCGGGTGCTTCTGAGCTGGTTCCCCAATCTCGACTGGGGAAATCCCGTGCTCAGCACTGTGAGTTCGATCACCGATCCCTACCTGAATGCCTTTCGCGGCTTGATCCCTCCACTTGGTGGACTGGATCTGTCGGCAATCCTGGCCTTCATTGCCCTGAGCCTGATGCAGCAGTTGCTGATGTCTGCCAGCTTTGCTTTCGCCGGCGGTTTCGGCATGTACGGCTGAGCACCAATCATTGCGTCTCAGCGGTGATCACCCTCTCCTTGGAGCGTTCCACGTTGAGACCTGCTTTTAAGTTTGCTGAGGTTGGCTGACGCCACCTCCTCAAGGCTGAGACCAAGTTCTGTGGCCAGTTGCGCCACGTACCAGAGCACATCCCCCAGTTCCAGGGCCACATCCTGGGTGAAGCGCTCATCCACAACGCCCCCACGATCCCGAATCAGTTTCTTCACTTTGTCGGCGACCTCACCGGCCTCGCCTGTCAGGCCCAGAGTTGGATAAATGAGATTGTTGCCGGCATCCGGGTATCGGGCCGTCTGGCGTGATTGTTGTTGGTAGTCGTTGAGGAGCACGGAAGGTCAGCGGAGGGTTGAGGGCATGACGGTAGATTCCGCTGGTTTCCGGCGCCAAGGATGGCCGAGCTCGATCTGACACGCAGAACAAAGATCGTCGCCACGATCGGCCCAGCTACCGAGAGTCCCGAACGCATTCGGGAATTGGTTCAAGCAGGCGCTACAACATTCCGACTGAACTTCTCGCACGGAGACCACTCCGAGCACGCCGCCCGGGTCGCCACGATCCGTCAGGTGGCGCATGAGCTCGGTGTTCACATCGGAATCCTCCAAGACCTTCAAGGACCGAAGATTCGACTGGGTCGCTTCGAGGAAGGTCCCATCACTCTTGGAAAGGGCGATCACTTCGCTCTCACGTCCAAACAAGTTCGTTGCAATCAGACCGTTGCCACGGTCACCTACGACAGGCTGGCGGAGGAGGTCACAGCAGGCAGTCGCATCCTTCTCGACGATGGTCGGGTGGAGATGAAAGTCGACCGCGTGGATGAGGTTGACCAGACCCTTCACTGCATTGTCACGGTTGGCGGAGTGTTGTCCAACAACAAGGGAGTGAATTTCCCGGATGTTCAGCTGTCGGTGAGAGCACTCACCACCAAGGACCGACAGGATCTGGCATTCGGCCTGCAGCAGGGAGTCGACTGGGTCGCACTGAGTTTCGTCCGCAATCCCTCGGATATGCAGGAAATTCGTGAACTGATCAGGAAGCACGGCTTCTCGACCCCAGTGGTCGCGAAGATCGAGAAATTTGAAGCCATTGATCAGATCGACGCCATCCTTCCCCTGTGCGACGGCGTGATGGTGGCCAGAGGTGATCTCGGCGTCGAAATGCCGGCCGAAGAAGTGCCTCTGCTGCAGAAGGATCTGATCCACAAGGCCAACAGCCTGGGAATTCCGATCATCACGGCCACCCAGATGCTGGATTCGATGGCCTCAAGTCCTCGGCCAACACGCGCTGAGGTCAGCGATGTGGCGAACGCCATTCTTGATGGCACCGATGCAGTGATGCTCTCCAATGAGACTGCAGTGGGAGATTTTCCCGTCGAAGCGGTGGAGACAATGGCGACGATTGCCCGAAGAATTGAAAGGGACTATCCGCAACGCCCGATCGACTCGCATCTGCCAAGCACCATTCCCAATGCCATCAGTGGCGCAGTCAGCAGCATTGCCAGACAACTGAATGCAGCAGCAATTTTGCCGCTGACAAAAAGTGGTGCCACGGCCCACAACGTGAGCAAATTTCGGCCCTCCACGCCGATCCTCGCTGTGACATCTGAGGTGGCAGTAGCCAGAAAACTGCAGCTTGTCTGGGGCGTGACCCCATTGCTGATCGAAACTCAGCAGAGCACCACCGCAACCTTCACGCTCGCCATGGGAGTGGCACAGGAGCTCGGCGTTCTCAAGGACGGCGACCTCTGCGTTCAAACCGCTGGAACGCTGGCAGGTGTCAGCGGCTCCACTGATCTGATCAAGGTGGGCATCGTGAGTGCTGTACTGGGTCGTGGAACAGGCTTCGGCAGCGGATCCATCAGCGGGAAAGTGCGCATCGCAACCTGCGCCAGTGACTGCGCCAAGCTCGAACCCGGTGAGGTTCTCGTGGCAACCGACACGAATGCTGACTATCTCGATGCCATTAGAGACGCCGCAGCGGTGATTACCGAAACACCCGCAGAAAGCTCCCATGCAGCGGTGATTGCTCAGCGTCTAGGTATCCCTGTGATTACAGGAATTGCCAATGCCACCCGCGATCTGCTGGAGGGCGAGGTTGTCACTCTGCTGGTCAAGGAAGGTGCCGTTCATCGAGGAACCGGCAGCAACATGGCCGTGAAACTCGACACGATGCTCTGAGCCTGAGCTTTCATCCATGGCGAGCAATCTGCCCATCGCCGAAACCGTCGGCATGGCCCTCAACACCCTGAAGGCCAACAGGTTGCGCAGCCTGTTGACCATGCTCGGGATTGTGATCGGCAATGCGTCCGTGATCACGCTTGTTGGCGTTGGGCGTGGTGCCCAGAATCTCGCTGAAAGTCAGTTGAGCAACCTTGGAGCCAATGTGCTGTTCGTGGTTCCAGGCAGCAACGACACAAGGCGTCAGGGGGTGGCGTTCCCGCGCACTCTGGTGCTGGAGGATGCTCAGGCCATTGCTCAACAGGTCCCTAGCGTCAAGCGAGTGGCTCCTCAGATCAATGCCAACGAGGTGGTGCAGTCAGGGGCGAGAAGCAGTACTGCCGCCATTTTCGGTGTAACGCCGGAGTTCCTGCCTGTCAGAAGTTTTGAAGTGGGCCGGGGACGTTTTATTAGCAACCAGGACGTCCAGGCAGCACGAACCGTGGTGGTCATTGGTCCTGATCTGCGCGACAAGCTTTTTCCAGGCGGCGGAGCCATCGGTAGCTCTCTGCGCATCCGTGATCAGAGCTTCAGTGTGATCGGTGTGATGGCGCCGAAAGGAGCTGTGTTCGGGTCCAATCAGGATGAAAACGCTTACATCCCCATCAGCACCATGGTCAGCCGCCTGACAGGCCGCGACCCAACCTATGGAGTCAGCCTCAGTTTCATCAGTGCAGAGGCCAGGGATGAGAACAGCACAAGCGCGGCAAAATTCCAGATCTCTAATCTTCTGCGTCAAAGGCATCGCATTCTTCGGGATGACGATTTCGCCGTTCGCTCTCAGCAGGACGCACTGACAATTGTTGGCACCATCACCGGTGGACTGACCTTGATGCTTGGCGCCATCGGAGGGGTTTCGCTGCTCGTCGGCGGGATCGGCATCATGAACATCATGTTGGTCTCCGTGAGCGAGAGAACCGAGGAAATCGGCCTGCGCAAAGCACTCGGTGCACGCAGCTCGGATGTTCTGCGTCAGTTTCTGGTCGAATCTCTGGTGCTCTCCAGCCTGGGAGGGGTCATTGGAACGGCAGCCGGTTACGGGGCAATCGCAGCGGTGGCCGTGCTCACCCCGCTTCCCGCAGCCATCGGTGTGCCAACAGTGCTTCTGACAGTTGGTCTTTCAGGTTCGATTGGACTGTTTTTCGGTGTTGTGCCTGCACGACGTGCAGCTCGACTTGATCCGATTACGGCTTTACGCAGTCTTTAGGTAGAACAACTGCACAGTTTGTAACCCGAAGCTCTTACGATCATCGGATCTTCATCAATGCCATGAATCAGCGCTGGCGGCAGATCCTTCTCTGGGGACTTCCCATCACTGTTGCTCTGCTGCTGGCATTGCAATTCCTCGGCAGCGGAGCGCTGAGCAACCTGAAGCCAGGTGGCCCAACTGAGGCTCCACGCAACACTGCAGTTGCCAGGATGAGCTATGGCCGCTTCCTCGATTACGTGGAAGCCGGGCGCGTCACATCCGTCGACATTTATGACGGTGGTCGTGATGCGGTGGTTGAGGCGGTTGATCCGGATCTGGATAACCGTGTTCAGCGTCTGCGAGTTGACCTCCCTGGTTTGGCACCGGAGTTGATCAACACCCTCAAGGCTGAGGGCATCAGCTTCGACGTTCATCCACCGAAGACGGCACCCCCTGCTCTTGGCATCCTCGGCAACCTGCTGTTCCCATTGCTGCTAATCGGTTCCCTGATTTTCTTGGCACGTCGCGGCAACAACATGCCTGGTGGCCCTGGCCAGGCCATGCAATTCGGGAAAACCAAAGCCCGCTTTGCGATGGAAGCTGAAACAGGCGTGATGTTCGACGACGTCGCAGGCGTCAACGAAGCCAAGCAAGATCTTGAAGAGGTGGTGACATTCCTGAAGCAGCCTGAAAAGTTCACGTCCGTTGGAGCTCAGATCCCCAAAGGTGTTTTGTTGGTGGGCCCTCCTGGCACAGGTAAAACATTGCTTGCGAAGGCCATTGCTGGCGAGGCAGGTGTTCCCTTCTTCTCTCTGTCAGGCTCTGAATTCGTGGAGATGTTTGTTGGTGTTGGAGCCAGCAGAGTTCGAGATCTGTTCAAGCGCGCCAAAGAGAACAGTCCATGTCTGATCTTCATCGACGAGATCGATGCGGTGGGACGTCAGCGTGGTGCTGGTATCGGTGGTGGAAACGATGAACGTGAGCAAACACTGAACCAGCTGCTCACAGAGATGGATGGTTTCGAAGGAAACAGCGGAATCATCATCATCGCGGCAACCAACCGCCCTGATGTGCTCGACTCAGCGTTGATGCGTCCTGGCCGTTTCGACCGTCAGGTCACCGTCGACGCCCCTGACATCAAGGGTCGTTTGTCCATTCTCAAGGTTCATTCACGCAATAAGAAACTCGCTGAAGACCTATCTCTTGAAAGCATTGCCCGCAGGACTCCTGGTTTCACGGGTGCAGACCTGGCCAACCTTCTGAACGAAGCGGCGATCCTTACGGCCCGTCGCCGCAAGGAAACCATCAGCCTTGCTGAAATTGATGATGCCGTTGACCGCATCATCGCGGGATTGGAAGGTCACCCGCTGACCGACGGACGCAGCAAGCGTCTGATCGCTTATCACGAGGTTGGACACGCTCTGGTCGGCAGCCTCGTGAAGGACCACGATCCAGTCCAGAAAGTCACCCTGATTCCGAGAGGACAAGCACAGGGACTGACCTGGTTCTCTCCTGATGAAGAGCAGATGCTCGTCTCCCGTTCTCAGCTCAAAGCACGGATCATGGGAGCCCTTGGAGGTCGAGCTGCTGAAGACGTGGTGTTCGGATATGCCGAAGTCACCACGGGTGCTGGCGGAGACATCCAGATGGTTGCTTCAATCGCTCGCCAAATGGTGACGCGTTATGGAATGAGCGGTCTAGGTCAGATGTCCACCGAAGGAGGAAGCCAGGAAGTGTTCATCGGCAGAGATCTGATGACGCGTAGCGACACCTCTGAAGGCACGTCAAAGCAAATCGATGAACAGGTTCGCGGCATCGTGATGCAGTGCTACGAAGAAACCCTGAGTCTTGTTCAGGGTCAGCGCGAAGCGATGGATCGACTCGTTGAATTGCTGATTGAAAAAGAGACCATGGATGGTGATGAGTTTCGCGAAGTTCTCGCTAATTACACCTCAATCCCAGAGAAAGAACGCTTCTCTCCGATCCTGAACTAATTCTTTTTAGTCAATATATTTTGATCCAGGTTCAGAAATGAACCTGGATTTTTATTGGATTCACTTCGTAGCCTCTCAAAAATTAGGCAATAAAAAACCCCCGCAAGGGAGTTTTTTATTCAGTTGGAAACCACAAGAGTCACACTGAATGAACGGGCCTCTTATCGATCACGCTATCGATCAATCCATAGTCCTTCGCTTCAGATGGGGACATAAAGAAATCGCGGTCAGTGTCGGCCTGAATCTTGTCGAGAGGCTGACTGGTTCTGTCAGCAAGTTCCTTGTTCAAACGATCCTTCAAGAACAGGATTTCGTCGGCCTGAATACGAATATCGCTGGCCTGACCCCTTGCACCACCAAGGGGCTGGTGAATCATGATTCGAGAATGCTGAAGACTGCTTCGTTTCCCTTTGGCACCCGCACAAAGGAGAAAAGCACCCATGCTTGCAGCAAGGCCGACACAAACCGTCTGTACATCGGGCTTGACGTGCTGCATGGTGTCAAAGATACCGAGACCGTCGTAGACAGAACCTCCCGGTGAATTGATGTACAGGTAGATGTCCTTTTCGGGGTCCTCTGCTTCGAGGAACAGCAACTGAGCAACGATCCTGTTTGCTGACTCGCTGGTAACAGCTTCACCAAGAAAGATGATTCGCTCGCGCAGCAAGCGCGAATAAATATCAAACGCCCTTTCCCCGCGTCCGGATTCCTCAATGACGATGGGGATCATGTTGGGCCTGCTGACTTGCTGAATCTTAACGGCGGCAACAGCAGCGCTATGGTCTTGCCTTAAAGACAGCCTTAGAAGAGCTTGACTGGGTCCCAGACGATCGCTGACAGCAAGAAAGCCTTTCACACAGCTTTCCCTTACGTCATTCCTTCGCTGTATCGACGAACAGCCGATGAGCTTCTGGTGGAACTACACCTGCTGAGTCATCAAACTCACTTCCGGATGAATGCGTTGTTCGCCGTTGGCCTGTGTCAGGTCTTCCAGGCCTTCACGAAGGGATATCGCCCGGAAACACAACTCGACCCAATGTTTGCGGCTCTCTGCAGCTGCAATGGGTTTGACGGCGATGAAATCAAGGCTCTCGCGCAAGGGAGCAGCAAGGCCGTCAAGGGACACACCGTTGACGATGTCCAGGCCTGGTTGAAATCAAAGGGGAAAGGTGCGCCAGAACCACTGGCAAGTGGACTTTCAGCAGTGACCGGAGATGAATTCCACTACTCACGTCTGGTTGCCGTTGGATTATTCAGCCTGCTCTCCGAAGCTCAGGGAAACAAAAGTGATGATCCAGAGGAACTGAGCAATACCGTTCACGCCATCGGTGAGGAGATCGGATTATCTCGCCCCCGACTGGAGAAGGATTTGGGGCTCTATCGCAGCAACCTCGAAAAGATGGTTCAGGCCGTTGAGCTCATGGAGGAAACGCTTGCTTCTGAACGACGCAAGCGTGAGCGACAGAAGGCTGAAAAAGCTGCCAAGAATTAGGAGTCTGGTGTGAGCGTCAGGCTTCCACTGACTCTCCACCACGACTGTCTGGCGAGCTGGCTACTAGCTGAGATCTTGAGTGGCTTGACTTCTAAATTCAGGTTCGATGCTCTCTGCACAGGCTTAGGCCAGAGTCCCTCAAGCAGACCAATCTGGGTTAGACGCTGCGGGTCGCCTTGAACTCTGAGCGACAAACGGTTTTGCGGCATCTGTTTTGAAAGGAAGGGCTGAGCAGCAGGTTCAGTTCCAAATCCGATGCTCAAGACAGGTACTTTCTGACCTTGGATGATCAGCCAGCCACCGACGATGGTCGGATCGGGTTCATCACGTCGCTGCCAAAGGATGGGAGCTTCACGCTCTGATGACACCCGATCGTCCTGAAGCTTCTGGAACCCCCTGGAGTCGAGGCGTTCCGACACTGCTTTAAGAATCGGTGCCCATTGCTGCGCACTCCCGGTCAAGGGCAATTGAACCTGTAAACCAGCCTTGTAAGCACCGCTCGCCCGGCTCTGAAGCCTCAAGGAGAACGGAAGGTCAGCGATTTTGCTGCGCATCGCGCCATTGATTCCGTAATGCTCCTCAAGTGGAGCCTGAATGATCTGACGCGACAGCAGCGTTCCCAAAATCAGATCCACACGATCGCCATCAACCTGAAGCAATGTGAGCTCACTGGATGCTGTATCGGTGGAGCTCAAATCAGTGGATGAGGCTTGGATCAAGCCTGAGGACGATAAGGAGCTCCGCATGGTGAGCGAACTCAACGGTCGACGACCGATCACCCCCTCCCAGAGAAGTTGATTGGCCTGAAGGCGAAGCTGAACACAACCTTCACGACCCTGCTGAAGAAGAGGCGCAAGCGTTCCGCTGAGTGTTGCGAGGGCATCAGCGTTCCAGATCACCCCTGGCGCCTCTGACAGCGCATGAAGACAAGAAGCCCAAAGGCTGTCGGCCTGCACGCTGGTCGTTGAGACCTGGTTGGTTTTCAAGCGTTGCAGCAACTGCTGGCGGTGCAATGCATCGGAGGCAAGGACCTGCAGCGAGCCCACGCGCTGGCGTTGCAGCCCCTGAAGCTCCGGAGGAAACGTGGAAGACGCAAGAATCAGATAGGCACCACCGTCCTGTGCCCATCCCTGCCACCACATGGCACGGCCGTAACGTCGCCAAAGATTCCTGGCTGGCTGGACACCCAAACGCTTAGCCCAGAGCGACGGAACGGCTCGATTCGGGTCGCCGCGGAAACTCTGAACAAGAGTGAGCGCCCCGGACAATTGAGCCAAGGAGGACGCTGAACTGTTGTCGGCCCAGTGCAGTCGACTGGTCGACAGCCGCAACCCGATCAAACCAGATCCCACGAGCAGCGAGATTCCGACGAGTGTGGCTGTTGAACGCAACAGCTGGTTGCGACAACACTCCCACCTCTGACTCAAGAGAGCAGCATCAAACACTTTGTCACCGGCGCCGACGCCGATCTCTCCACTCAATGGTGGATAGATAAATCACAGATCCGCTAACAAAGACCAGCAGTGCTACAGCTGTAACAGCGAGTCCTTGGTTGACCAGGGGAGACTGGAGAGTCTCGTACACGTCAGAAATTAATGGAGCCGTCACCGTTACGACCCCACACCACCATGGCGATCGAAAAGCTGAACACAGCTGCGAGAGAAGCCCAGCCCAGGGTGAAAAGCATTGTGGATCTCTTGGTTGACGGCAGTGTAACTAAGCTTCCCTGCGGATTCATCCCGTCTGTTCACGAGACATCATGACTTCGTCATCACCCGGTGCAGCAACGGTTCTTGAACGCCAGGGGACAACGCAGCGCTACCCACAAGCCCGAGTGATCGTGCTCGACGATGACGTCAACACGTTTGAGCATGTGGTGGAGTGCCTGTGCAAGATCCTTCCCGGCATGAATGCTGATCGGGCCTGGGCTCTGGCCAGACGCATCGACGGAGAAGGACGTGCCGAGGTCTGGTGTGGTCCCCTTGAACAGGCTGAGCTGTATCACCAACAGCTTGGTTCGGAAGGGTTGACGATGGCTCCAGTCGAACGCTGCTGAAGCCCCACCTAAGGTCAGCGAATCGCTTCTGCAATCCGTGGGATCAGCACGGTTCATCGTCCTTGCACTGCGCCTGGGCCTGTTTCAGGCTTGTCTTGGCGCTCTCTCGGTTCTGACCCTTGGCATCTTCAACAGGCTGCTGATCGATGAATTTGAGGTGCCTGCCGCCTTGACCGCCCTGGCTCTGGGCTGTCAACAGCTGGTTGCCTTTTCAAGAATCTGGTTCGGACAGCAATCGGATCGCTGCCGCTGGAAGCAATTGCGGCGCACTCCTTTCATTGTTGGCGGTGCAGCGGCGTTCTGCGTCCTGACATGGATTGCAGGCCACACCGTTCTCTGGCTCGCGGCAGCATCCCAATCCGGAAGTCAGGCCGATGTGATCTGGAGAGGATTGATCCTGGCTCTGGTGTTTGTGCTCTACGGCTTGGCCATTGCAGCCAGCTCCACGCCGTTTGCAGCGCTGCTGGTTGATGTGAGCACTGAAAAACAGCGACCTGCTCTGGTCTCCATCGTGTGGTCGATGCTGATGGTGGGGATCGTGGCGGGAGCGATTCTGCTGAGTTCGTTTCTTGGCTCCTCATGCGCCACAGCCGAGTTGAGCAATCTGATCTCCGGAGTGGAACGGTTGATCACGGTGGCTCCGCTGGTGATCTTCATGCTTGTCGTGGCTTCAATCGCAGGGGTAGAGCCACGCCTGAAGCCTGACATCGGCAGACACCAGTCACGACTAGCAGCCACTCAGGAAATGTCTCTAAGTGGCGCATGGACAGTGCTGAAAGGATCTCCACAGGTGGGATATTTCTTTGCTGTTCTGTCCCTGTTTACCTTCGCGTTGTTTCTCCAGGAAGCTGTCCTGGAGCCCTACGGCGGAGCCGTTTTCGCCATGGACCTTTGTACAACAACTCGGCTCAATGCCGTCTGGGGCATCGGAACATTGCTGGGCATTGCTGCAACAGGGTTCCTGATCACTCCACGCCTTGGAGCCCAACGGACAGCACTAACCGGTGGAGTGCTCTCAGCGCTGTTTGTACTGATGATGGTCGTCGCGGGGTTGCTGGCCTCAACTCCACTATTCCGAGCGGCATTGTTTCTGTTCGGAGTTGGAGCTGGGATTAGCACCAATGCAAGCCTCACGTTGATGCTCGGTCTGACCTCGCCACTGATGGCGGGAACTTTCATCGGTGTCTGGGGGCTTGCCCAGGCCTATGCGCGAGGGCTCGCCACGATTAGCGGCGGAGCGCTGCTTAGCCTGTTCGGAGAACTCACTGGATCACAAAACAGCTTTGAGGCTTACGCCGGAGTGTTTGTTGTTCAGGCTGTCGGTCTTCTAGCCGCAGGTCTGCTGCTTCTACGCGTGGACACAAAGCTGTTTCAAGCCAAAGTCGAACAAGCACTCAGCTCGGTTCTGGCCAGTGAGCTCGACTGAATCAAGCCATTGATGAGGCTGGTGTTCAAGCAGCAGGCTGCCTGCTGCTGCGAGCCAAACGAAGCATCTCCGTTGTTTTGATGCGCCTGTTGCGAGCAGCCAACACGTATCGAAGAACCTTGCCAGGACAAAACGCCAAGCCACGGACTTCATCACCGTGAACCTCCGCCGTTAGAACCCTGGCCTGGGGACCGCAGCGGTCCTGCAAAGGACCGGTCACCTCACAAAGCAGCCTGTCGACAGATCGGAGCATGGCTGGCAGATCTCTCTCTTCTCTGTAGCCAAATCCACTAGCTTCGACCAGCACAACGTTCAGCAAGTAGCAACTCTCTGTGGGGCGCCTGGTCATTACGCACAGCACCTATGTGGAGGGGTTGATCCCCTGGCTAAAGGTTCTTGCCAGAGATCCGGAGATCCAGACGATCACTCCGGGCGTGATTTCCAGGGTGCGAGGTCATAGCTCAGGCCTTCAGTTACGCGTTTCAATACCGGTCACAGGCGGCTTCAAAATGCTGGCGCGCAAAGGCACGAGCGCGCAAGAAGTATTTGTCGTAACGCAACTCGCCAAAGATGAACTACTGAAGCGCATCAAGACGAGCAGTCCTTAAGTTGTCCGTCAATCAGACTCACCCAAGACAAGAAAACTTCTTAGGGGCCTTCTGAAAACATGAATCAACCAGTCATTTCAAGATCTCAGACATCAAGAAATAAAGAAGCAATACCGCTCAAAATCAATAAAGTACTTAATGACAACACTGGCATTGGTGAGTAAGGAGGCAAGCCTGAGAACTTATTTCAAATCAAGGAACAAATCGATAGGCTGAAACAAAGCATGCGAGCATTCTCAACAACGGTATTAACGGAATCAAACCTGAGAGTCCTGCAATGAGACAAGTAATGATCACAAAAGAGCCTGTGACACTCACTGGCAATTCGGCAATTTTGCCCAAGGAGCTTGTCCAACGACTAGAAGACGACAGGACTGATGAGCTGCAGCACCAATTGGCAAAAGCCGGCAACCCTGATTCATGCAAAATCAATCCTGCACCATGGCATTCAATCGAGGGGAATAGGTATCAGGCAGTATTTTCCTGGAACGAAGAAAAAACTCCTGAAATCGTTGATCAAAACTACAAAACGCTCAAAAATCAGAAGCTATCTATGGATAGCGAGATCACGGCAAAACTCATCTTTGTTCAGACAGGCTATTGGATAAAAGACGAAGAAACGGTTGGGACTCGTCTTAACTTAAAGGGTTTGCAAGTCATTCACGATGATAGAACGAATAATGATCCGCGGAAAGGCTGATAACATCGCTTGAAAACGTCATAAGAGAATCGCAAAAGTATCAATAACGAAAATATTTAACAACTCTCCACTCGCCCTTTTTTCCCGCTTCATCCCGATAGGTCCCTTTTTTGATCGTGTCATTTTCATAACCTAAAAACCGAGAATTTTCTTGCTCCAACAGGCAGTAGCGAGAACTCATTGCAACACTCTCAACAATCGTCTTTGAAGCATAAGCTAATTTTTGCTTTTCCCAGTCAATAATCTGATCGTCCCAAAAAGCTGCATCTGGCCTGGGGTTCTCTTGTTCAAATTTTGTTCTTTTTTCAAAACCTAATAACTCGCGCTCGTAATCAACCTTGGATTCCTGCGCCTGCCATTCACGACAAGCGCTCTCCGCTTCAGATCTTGACGGGTAATTCATCGAACAGGAGGGAGCCACAATCAGCACAGCAATTGCGACCGCCAAATGATGACGTCTCACAAGCGCAAAGTTTCAGAACACAGGGTGTAGCTCTTCTTCGACGGCAGTTGCATCGTGATGCTGCCCTTGGTGGTGAAGCCAACGAGCCTGAAGAATCAGCGGATCAACGTCGCATTCCAGGACCCAGCAACGCTCAAGGCATCGCCGCCATAGCGGTTCCGGGCCGGATACAAAGCGGATAATTGCGGCCATGGCATCAGGGCCCGAACCCAGAAGGAGACGAAAGCGACTCCTTAAGGTTGGCTTAAGGCAACCACTTTGTGCAACAAAACCGGAGAAGCCACGTCTCGGAGCTGTTGCAGCAAACGATCAGGAGCAGGTTCAGAACGTCCTCTTGCCTTGCTCCAACGACCACTCAGCTGATGGCGAGAGAAAGGGACAGATCAAGGAGCAAGACCCGGAGAATCCCTCTTTCAAGAGCAAGAAAGGGGGGTATGGACGGATGACTCACGGATCCGAACGACTATTGGTGTGACCGGTTTCACAGAGATCCATCAAGCACCTGGGGCAAAGATCAGCACGCGTTTGCCGATCACGGCAGACCGATGCCCGGCGGTGAGCCTGCACTGCTGAAGACCGACAGAGAGCTGTGGGTGGACTATTACTGAGCCAGCTTGTGAGCAAAGACTGGACTATGCCGCTTCTGATCCGTCATTGATTTTCAAATGAGTCATCAGGCAGCTAGTAATGCAGTTTTCATCATTGAGATCGCATTCAGTTATGCAAACAAAATATTCTTCAAGTGCATCCCATCTTTCAGTAATAGAAGACGAGCCGGATACTGGCATTGATTCATACATTCCTGGCTCCCGAGTTAGTGATCTATAAGCTACTTTCCATCGATGGTCAATTAATTTGTGTCGAGGAATAAACTACCTAGGTCTAATCTCTTAAGAGAAAATACTTAGAGGATTCATGTCCTCCAAGAAATGACAGGCATCTAAAATGCCTCTATATCGATTGAAAAAGTTTGACTGCTTTCTTTTTGGTGAGCTCGTTTGTCCTAGCAGTGCTGCTCTTAAACGAGAGAGACGCCTCAGGCAAAGCAGTTGCAGAAAAGGTTAGAGCAGTCAAGAATTACAGGGCATCCGAGAAATGGTTTGCCACTGCTGTTTCTATGGCAGACAATGAACAAGAGATAGTAGATGGACTCACACAGATAGAGAAGGTGGAGAAGAGGAAATGGGATAAAGACTGGCACTCAGAGAGTGAAACAAACATGAGCATTGATGACCAAAGGTATGTTGATATCTCAATACTCGGCCATCTTCTAAAAATGCACAGCAATAAGCGGCCCCTGTGACTACCTTGGACCAACGGCCTCCTTTCTAATTGACACCATTGCCATCACTACTCGAGGGTGTCTCTGAAGAGGGAAAAAATGAGAAGGTCATTTCGCTGGAAGAGATAGCGGATGACAACGAGTCAGGCTTCCAGGTCCCCAATGAAGGTCGGGCCCCAATCTTCTAAGCGCATCTGGCAGGGTTAGCAGCCCGGGATGACATTTGACCAGATCAGCGTTGACGCAGCGGGCATAACCAAGCAAAGCTCGGCATCATGCGCGGACTCGTGCCTGATCCATGCTTCGCCGCCTTTCGATCGCATTGCTGACCTTGTCTGTTGCTATCTCCTCATTGCCTTTGAGAGCGCAAGAAAGAGCGCCTAGCGATAGAGAGATGGCAGAGTTCAATCAAAACTTTTTAGACACCATGGCTGAATTCTCCAACGACAAGGAAGTGTCTGAATTCTTGGGCATATTCAGTGTTATTTCACTTGCAATCTACAATTGTGAATTAGTCGCGAAGGGTATCGTAAAACCTAGCGCTGTTGACGAACTTTTGAGCCAGTATTATCTAGACATTTACGATCTCCCAAATAGAGACATGTCAATACGAATGCAGTCTTAGGCGCTTAGTGATTACATTGTTTTCCCGAGAAATGTCGTTAGGCTTTGCGATCCAAAGCGGATTCTGCCGAAATTCAAAGGTCTTCCAATAAGCCCTCCCCAATAACATATATTCAAAAATATATTTTCTTGCTATTAAATCTTGCTAATACTCGTCCAGCGGCAGAGATCAACTCCGCCCCCCTGTCTTCGGCGGGGCTTCTTTTGCCTGACTTCGGCATCGAGGACTATGCGCTAGTTTCGCAAACATCAAACTCACGATAAAGCGCGTCAGCATCCTGAAACCGCTTGTTCAAAAGCAAGTCTTTGATTCGCTGTCTCACCCAATCTTCAATCAAACCAGCATCTTTATTCACAAAGGTGTATTTGGGCAATTCCATAATCCTCCTTTGAATTAACGAAGATATATCGTGATTTCCTCTGCAGGCCAAATAATCATTACATAACTTATGTGCTCTGGGCTACATTCCATCTGCCACCAAGCCATGGCCTTTTGTTGTCAACATCCTGTTAAAACCAGGCAGGCTATTGAGGCTCGCAATTCCCCTCTGCTAAGTCGGTCAATGCTTTAGAGAGATTTGCTATTGAGGCATTGTCCATACCAAGCGTCAGGATCAAATCCACTCGACGGAAATACAGTTATCGAGAACAGGCGCTCATCACCACGAATCTGAATCTCATAATCCTTATTCAGCCTGTCATTGCTGAACTTTGTAGTAAGTGTTTTCCCATAGATTTTGATGTCAATTGGCTCGTTTCCAGCAGATAACCGTTCAGTGTCGATATCTACCTCTGTAAGGGTCGACGCATCTAGATCCAATTTGTATTGAACACGAACTGGATAGTTCATTGGGAAGCCTGTTGCAACACCAGATCCCTGTGTTCTCCTGCCTTTGCATTCAAAGTAAAAGATGTTTGATCCATTTCTCCCCTCATGTGCGATTGAAGGCATAACAGAGCAGCCCACAACAGAAGCAAGCAGTCCGATGGAAAAACGGAGGAGCATGGATCAGGCACGAGTCCGCGCATGATGCCTCACCCGTACTCGGGGCACCCATCCGGCTTGCACTGACCAGGTGGGTCAGCGTTTGATTCGCCCGACGCCGTAGCCGACCAGCAGTCCTGCGGCGCCACCCATCGATGCAGCGGTGAGCTGGGTCTTCTGCTTCGGGTTAAGGCTTTCACCTACCAAAGTGATGAACGCGATTGCTGCGAGCAGTGCAGCTCCGACAACAACAGCATCAAAGTGGTTGTTTCTTGAGGGCTCATCAGGTGAGCCGGATTGACCGCCTCTCTTGACCGGGGGCTTTCCTGCAGGCGGGCTGGAATCCAGCTCTCGCTCAATCCGTTCGAGTTCTTTTTCAGCTCCGCCTGACACACTGATCCCAAATTCTCGACTGGTTTTCAGTAGTGCTTGGGTAGTGGTGTTTGGTAGTGGTCTACCAACATCGCTCACAGATGCAGAACCTTGAAAAAAGCTGCTGCACCTTTGTTTTGGAATGGGTGGACCACCTGACCGTGCGAGCCCCAGTGTTCGACCTGGAGTTACCAGAAGGGGCAACAAAGTGAGGATTCGTTTCCGGCTGCAAGGCCGGTTTACGGCACCTTCACGACAGTCACCCCAAGTCGAAAGAGAGTCAGATCAGAGCACTAGAGAAAGGCTGTCACCAACCAGGTAGTCCAATCTCAATTTAAGGGATTCGGCCAGATCTCACGAATTTGCTTCAGAAGCCGTTCAGCCTCCAGGCCACGCGCTTCGGCATCGGCTTGGTCAAGCAGCACAGTCACATGACCAACCTTTCTTCCAGGCTTTTCTTTCTTGCCGTACCAATGCAGATGAGAGCTGGGGATGGCCTCCAGAGCAGCAAGCCGCTTCTCCAAGGATTCCACGCCTTCAGACCGCAGACCAAGCAGATTCACCATGATCGCGCCAGGCACCACAAGGCCGGTTGTCGGAACCGGCAGACCCGCAGTAATGCAGAGCTGCTGATCAAACTGACTGCTGCTGCACGCCTCAATCGAGAAGTGACCTGAATTGTGCGTCCGCGGCGCAATCTCATTCACCATCAGACCTGCAGGGCCGTAAAAGAATTCCAGCGCCATCACACCCACGTAATCGAGGCTTGTGAGCAAGGACGCTGCAATGTTGTAAGCGGTGGCTTCCAGCAGTTGCTCCGCTGGAGCAGGAGCAAGAACCCAGTCACAAACCTGACTCTTCTGATGCGTTTCCACCAGTGGAAGGCTACGGATTCGTCCCTGCTGATCACGACTGACGACCAGAGCGAGCTCACGCTCGTAAGTCACCCAGGTCTCCAGCAGCCAATCCTCGACGGAAACGCTGCTCAAGAGCTTGCGAAGAGACTTGAGATCACGGATCACGCAGGTTCCCTTGCCGTCGTACCCGCCATGGGCCGCTTTGGCCATGACGGGAAACGTCCAGCCGGCGGGAAGAGCCGGTGAGTCGGTGTTGATCTCATCCAGCCCAATCCAGGCTGGACTTGGAATCGCCAGATCATCCAGCATGCGGCGCTGAGACAGCTTGTTCACAAGCGGCAGCAGACTGACAAGGGAAGGAGAAAACACCGCCCCATCACGTTCCAATGCCCGTAGGGCATCAACGGGTATCCACTCATTCTCAAAGGTGATGTGCTGGCAGCGCTTCAACAGTTCAGCCGTGGCAGCAACATCAGTTGGTGCACCTGAGACCTGCTCCTGAGCGACAGCCATCGCCGGATCCTGGCCAGATGCGCTCTGCACGATCACATCAACCTCCCGCGACTTCGCTGCTTCACAGAGCATTAGTGCGAGTTGACCACCCCCAACAACTCCAATTGTCCCGGCAGCGCTGGCCATAGCCACTGATGTCCTCCTCTGAAGCTTGCCATCCAACCCTCAGGGACGTGGAAGGGACCTGGCCTAGATCAGTGAGCGTTCCTCACTGAAGGCGAACTTGATCGCCGTCAGCAGCAAAACAATCAGGAATAGGGCAAGACCGACAGTGCAGGCATAGCTGATCTCAAGCTCTGCAAAAGCCTGGTCATATACGTAATAAACGAGGGTCCTGGTTGAGTCGGCGGGACCTCCCTGTGTCATCAGAAAAACCTCCTCAAAAACTTTGGTGGCAGCAATGGCTGAGATAACTGCAACCAGAGTCACGTAAGGACGCAACAGCGGAAGCGTGATATCGAGATGTTTCCTCCAGCCCTCACTGCCATCGAGTTCAGCAGCCTCATACAGCTCCTTGGAAATCCCTTGAAGGCCTCCGAGAAAGATCACCATGTAGTACCCCAGTCCTTTCCAAAGGGTCACAAGCATCACGGCAGGCAGCGCCAGCAACGGATTGGTCAGGAAGTCGATGGGAATGAAACCTGATCCGATCAAGGCTTCAAGCCAGCCATTGATCAGACCGTTCTCTGCATAGAGCCAACGAAAGGCGATGGCTGCAACGACGATCGACACCAGCACGGGTGTGTAGAACGCAGCTCTCAACCAATGAATGCCAGGCAAGACACGATTGACGAGAACGGCCAAGGCCAGGGCACCAAGAACAATCGGAGGCACCACTCCCACGAGGTAAATGAGGGTGGTGCCTAAGACCCGATAGAACATCGGATCACCAGCGAGCCTGCGCAGATTGGCCAAGCCGATAAACTTCAGCGGCTCTGACACATCAAGCCCTGTCTGCGTAAAGCTGATCAACAGAGCCATTGCGGCAGGAATCAGCACGGAAAGACTCAACAGCGTGAGTGCAGGCGCAAGAAAAGCCCAGGCGGTGAGGCTTGTACGCCGATCTGGCCTGGAGGCAGGGTTCATCGAACTCAAAGAGCTTGCGGCTGAGGATAAGGTCAGTCGATGGAATCCCCCGCGGATCGCAACCGCAGCATCAGCCCATGAGCACAGTGCAGGCAGCTGACTTGCAGGAACGCACAACAATCACGGTGTCCCTGGAGCGCAATCCCTACGACGTGATCATCGGCCGTTCGATGGTGAAAGACATCGGTTCTGCGCTGGCTGATCTACCCATTCGGTCAGGGACCAAAATTCTTGTGGTCAGCAATCCTGACGTCGCCAGGCCATATGGCGACAGCTGCCTGAGCGGACTCAGAGCGGCAGGCTTCAACCCCGTGCTACTGGAAATCGATGCGGGTGAAGAACGAAAAACCCTGCAAACACTGAGCTTGATCCTCGACAAGGCACAGCGGGAGGGTCTTGAACGCACCTCCCTGATGCTGGCGCTGGGAGGTGGCGTTGTCGGTGACATGACGGGCTTTGCAGCGGCATGCTGGCTGCGCGGCATTGGCATCGTCCAAGTCCCGACCACTCTTCTCTCGATGGTCGATGCCTCCATCGGTGGCAAGACCGGTGTGAACCATCCAAAGGGAAAGAATCTGATCGGAGCCTTCCACCAGCCACGCTTGGTGGTGATTGATCCTTTGACATTGAACACGCTCCCTGTGAGGGAATTCCGCGCTGGCATGGCGGAGGTGATCAAATACGGAGTGATCGGTGACCCCGACCTCTTCAGCCGTCTTGAGGAAGCCTCAGACCTCTCCAATCCTGCAGCCATGGATCCGACCTTGCTGCACGACATCCTTGTGCTTTCCGCGGAAGCCAAAGCTGCCGTTGTCGCCGACGATGAACGAGAAGGAGGCCAGCGCGCAATCCTCAATTACGGCCACACCTTTGGACATGTGGTGGAGACCCTGACGGGATACGGAACCTGGCTGCATGGTGAAGCCGTGGCGATCGGCATGGCGGCAGTTGGTCGCCTCGCCGTTCAGAAAGGTCTCTGGAGCGAAGCTGATCAACAGCGCCAGCTGAAACTCATCGAGAAGGCCGGTTTACCCGTGGCCTGGCCGTCCCTGGATCGGCAGGCTGCACTGCGGACCTTGCAAGGCGATAAAAAGGTCCGTCACGGGCGACTGCGTTTCGTCCTGCCGACCCGGATCGGCAACGTGATCATCAGTGACGAAATCAGCAACGAGGATGTCAGTCGCTGCCTTGCATCCCTCAACTGATCAGCTCGATTCAAGCGGAATCGGTTCCCGCAGGAAACGACTGTCGAGAAGTCCGTTGTCCGCTGCAGTTGGCGTGTTGCGAAGAAAGGCGAACCAACGCAGCTCACCAAGACAACTGGGGTCGACAAGTCTCAGCAGGGCTTCCCGTCGACGCAGTGCTTCCGCTAACTGATCAGCGGGCATTTGCTGCAATGCGGTCAGTCGCTCTGCCAGACCCAAGGCAAGCAATGCTTCTCCTTGACGGCACTGTCCGGCAAACAACCAGCCTGCCTCGGAGGCCGCACCCACAACGGATTCCAGGCATAGATGGGCAGTGATGTCTTGAGAACCCGCATCACGCAAAACATCCGTTGAAGCCTGTTGGCCTTTGTAGGCGAGCAGGGTTCCATCGCTCCGGCGCGGAGCGTAATAGCGGCTTGACTCCAAGGTGTAATCGACCACCAGCAACATGCCATCGCTCATAGCTGCATATGCCTGCTGCATCCAAGGAGCAATGGAGTGATGCCATTCCGTGGCCCATCCATCCAACGCCCCCCTTGGCGGAAGCTCCAAGGCATCACGATCCGCCTGCTTTTGGATCTGAGCCTCCAGCAGTGGAGGCAAAGGATCCTCATCCCATCGGAGCAGGGGCTCAGATCCATCAAAGGCCTCAAGAGTGACCATCTGCCGCCGAAGGGAGCCTCCCCTCAGGATGAGGCGCTCGACCGGCAGAGCATCAAGCAACTCATGGGCAAGCATGATGCCGTTGACCGGTTCAGCGGCGAGCTCCTGCAACCCAACCCAGCGGCAGGGAATCTGGCCCACTGACTCGAGCCGCGCTCTCTGGCGCTGCTGCATCCCGGGGTTGATTTCGACAAGAACACACTCCAGACGCGGCAGCCATTCAGCTGCAGAAGCTTGAAGAAGGGGGATCAACTGAGCGATGAGATCCCCCTCCCCTGGCCCCACATCCACGATCGAAAGCCGGCCTTCCGGATGGCGAACGGCCAGCAACTCCAGCCATTCGATCAGCTGATGAATCAACAGGCCTGAGAAATCCTCACCGAGGGATGGAGAAGTAACGAAATCGCCAGACGTGCCCACATGCAGTTGACCACTGCCATAGGCGCCGTGATCAGGGTCATGCAGGGCCCAATCCATGAAGGTGGAGAAGGGCACCCGCTGGCCATGCTGCTGCAATCGCTCCCGCAGCCATTCGGGGCAGGGCACATCAAAGGCCTTCATGTGGTGAGAATGGCGTGCACTCGCTCTAAATCATGGGTGTCCAAGCAATGATGCGTGGCCTGAAGGCCCTGCTGAGCCTGTCGGTGCTGCTGCTGATGGTCGCAGCGCCTGCTGGAGCCATTGATAATCCCGATCTGCTCCCAGACCATCCGACCCCAGTGATCGATCTTGCGAAGGCCCTGAGCCAGACGCAGCGCCAGTCACTGGAAACATCTCTCGACGCCTTTGAGCAACGCAGCGGCTGGAAGCTGAGAGTGCTGACCCAATACGAGCGCACTCCAGGATTGGCAGTGAAGGAATTCTGGGGACTAGACGAACGCAGCCTGCTGCTGGTAGCGGATCCGCGTGGGGGCAATCTGCTCAACTTCAATGTGGGCGATGCCCTGTTTGCGCTGATGCCGCGCACTTGGTGGGTTGAACTGCAAACCCGCTACGGCAATCAGTTCTATGTGAAGGATCACGGAGAAGACGGCGCCATCCTGGCGGCACTGGATGCCGTTGAACTGTGCTTGGACCGTGGCGGATGCCAGGTTGTGCCAGGCCTGCCGACGGAACAGTGGCTCTGGACGCTCAGCACCTCAATCCTGGGTGGCCTGATTGCGGGATTCGCGGCCTATCCACGCAAAGAGGGTGAACTGATCGCTTGGGGCTGGCTTTTATTGCTGTCACCTCTTTGGGTGATGCTCTTTGGCGTGTTCGGAGTAGCACCCGTGGTCACACGCACCAGTGAACTACTGCCGTTGATCCGCAACGGAATGGGCTTCATGGCTGGAGGAATTGGTGCCTATCTGATCGCCGGAGCGACGGTCGGACGGAAATTGAACGAATCCAGCGAAGAGGGCTGAGTCAAGCGGGATGCTTCAGCGCTATTTGCATGAAAATGCAGGACCTAGGCAATCTGAGGCATCAACCTTGGTTGGAGTGGAACTCTGAGCAGAAAGAGCTGAACGCCGCTCGTCGCGAATCTTGCGCAATTGAGCAAGATTCACGTTGAAGAATCCCTGGAGATTGGTGAAACGCTTCACAGGTTGTCCGTAATAGCTTCTGCCGCGAAGGGTGGGGAACGATGCCCATTCAGGAGCCAACAATGCCGCGAGTTGAGGTGTCATCACACCGTTGTCAGTCAGACGAAGCGCTTTGCGACGTTGAATCAGAAATAGAGCGCCTTGATCCTGAACTTCTGGGCCGAACCCTCGAACGCCTAGACGGCGTTTGACCATGTCCCAGGTGAATGGCATGAACTGGTAAGCACCAGCAGCAGCACTTGCATAACGAGAGGAATAGATCACCCGGTTTGGATGACGATCCATCGATGGCATCAAACCGCCACCAAACATGACGCGATAGCCAAGATCGTGACCACCCTTCCAGGTGCCTTCAGCGAAGCGGATGGTGTTGAGCATCGCGCGACGCTCAGGGGTAATGACGTAGGGGAGAGCTGAAGTTTCAGCATCCTCCTCGAGCATCACCAACCTGGAACGGGAGCTTTCCAGGGCCGGAAGAGCTGCGCGAACTGCAGGAGCCGGGAGAATGGTGATCAGCGAAACAACACTTGCAACAGCGCCTGGAATGCAACGACAGGCGGTGAAAGCAAGGGAAGTCATACAAATCGGTCAAGAAACAAAATCAAGCTCTAAAGACACTTAGGAAGTGAATTTGTGAGCTAAATCGTGGGATTCAATGAATCCAGTGCTTGAAAACACGGGCAAACTGTGTCGAACCGACGCCGCTGATCACAGAGGGTTTGTGACAGGCGGAGGATCGTCATGCAAGCTGCTTTTGTCAGGACAAGCTCAAAAGTCCAGAGACAGAAATGGTTTGAAGCGCAGATAAGCTGAATTGATCGTAAAAATCAGCCTTGCTTAACAGTGTTGATTGCAACCAAGCGAATCGCTTCAGCGGCTTGAGTTGCGCCGCCAGCGCTCAGGGGCGAACCAGCAGCAGGCTCCAGAGGCTGATCCAGTTTCCACTCCCCGGATTCCAGCGACTGTCGACTGAGAATCCTGTGGTCCGAATGTGATCGCAAACCGTCCATCAGCACAGACGCCTCAGCAAATCCCTGGCGTTCCACCACGTGAAGTGCGACACCGCAGCTCATCGCCTCACAAAAACTGCTGAATCCTGGCTTGCCCAGAAGTCGCTCACAGAACGGCATCACATCCAGAAACCTGATCGTTTCGGGCAACAGCAGCACATTCGCGATCTGACCAAGCTGCTCACGCTGCCTGGAATCCTTGGGTGCAGGCATCAGGAATAGATGTTGAGGCCAGCGTTTGAAAAGGTCGCTTTGAAGCGAGTATCCGAGTCCACCAAACCCCACCAGCACCTTGGTTCGACCATCAGCGCGAAGACGCCTCTCCAGATCGAGTGGAAGCGCCTCCGGATCTGCTGACACAAGCCCCAGCGCCTGTTCAGGTAGCGACCAGTTCATGGGCAAGGACAACGGGCAGCGCAACAGCAGCGCCCCGCTTTGATAAGCCGCTGTGGCCTGATTGGCCCAATCCACAAAAGCGCCGCCTAAGGGCGCATAAATCTCATCCCAGCCAAAATTCCCCATCCAAACCAATGGAGCGTCAAGCTGACGAGCTAGCTGGGCTGCTGCAGGCGGGATATCAGCGAGAACAACACACTGGCTGTCCTGCTCGCGAATCCAGTCAACCTCTCGTTGCACCAGCTGAGGAAGCGCGTTCTCGAGTTGCTGAAGTGCCTGCAGGGTGGCCTGCTGATCCACGCCCAAGGCATCGGCCTGAAGCATGCCCACATCCCAGCGAACTGTTCTTCTGCTGACCGGCACATGGCGAAGCACTAGAGCGAGGAAGGTCTCATCAACGCTGGAACTGATCACCAGCTGCCAATCCGGCTGGAGTCGATGCAACTGAATCAGAACAGCTGCCTGACGCGCGGCATGGCCATAGCCATGCGTACTCACGCACACGTAGATCAGCATGACGCCTGCCCTTTGATGGCTTGGCGCAACAGAGTCTGCTCATAGATCAGTTCACCACTGGGGCGGTACCAACGGTGACTCACCAACGATGGTTCAGTGCCTAGGAACTCCACCCAGGTGAGGTGATGCAACGGCTGGCCTGATTCATCCATACCAACTCTTGGCACGCATGCCGCATTCACAAAACAAGTGCCTCGACGATCGCGGTGAAACGTGATCCGTTCACCGCGTCGTCCTTTGAGCTGATGGTGCATGTGGCCAAACACCACAAGGTCAGCCGGACGAGTTCGCTGCATGCGGTCCAGAGCCATCGCTAGATCACGATCGCCCCAGTCGATATGGGGCTGCTTCCAATCACGACCGCAGGGGCTGTCCGCAGCTGACCCCAGCCCTGTCGGACCTGAGTGGGCCAGCACGATCAAAGGCCAGTGCTCAGGTGCCTGCGTGGCCGCATCAACGATCCAGTCTGCCGACTGTGTTTCTGTGATTGGCCCGAACACCGCTTGCACCGCCTGAGACAGGTGAAATCCACCTCCTGCGCTGCATGGACGGGCACCAACCACCGCCAGCGCAGGCTGGGTCCATGCTCTCAATTGCCATGGACAGTGCCGGGCTCCCAGCATCGTGATTTGCCGTTGCAGCAGATCTCCGCTTCTGTCGCGTCCACGGTCATGATTTCCAAGCAGGACCGCCACAGGCAGCGACAGCTGGGTGATGCTCTTGACCAGGCGCAGGTCTCCATCGCTGAGATCCCCCACAAAAAGGAGTGCATCCGGTTGCAGTCGCTCAATCAGATCCACATCCCCTGTCCCCCAGTCACCATGGAGGTCTCCGGCAATGGCAACACGGAGTGATGTCAGAACGACTTCTAGGCTGGTCCCATCCTGCCCCAGATGGCCCCGATGAGCTCTGACACCGCACTCGTCGCGGCGATCAACCAGCTCCGCCAGGAACGCAATGCCGTAATCCTGGCGCACTATTACCAGGAGCCCGAAATTCAAGACATCGCCGATTTCATCGGTGACTCGCTTGAGCTGTCGAGAAAGGCTGCCAACACTGATGCCGATGTGATCGTGTTCTGCGGGGTGCACTTCATGGCGGAGACCGCCAAGATCCTCAGCCCTGAAAAAATTGTGGTGCTGCCTGATATCGATGCAGGCTGCTCACTGGCCGACGACTGCCCTGCCGATGAATTCGCCAGCTTTCGTGAAAGCCATCCGGACCATCTGGTGGTGAGCTACATCAATTGCACGGCGGCAGTGAAGGCCCAAAGCGATCTGATCTGCACAAGCAGCAATGCCGTGGATCTGGTGAAACAGCTGCCGGAGGAGCAACCCGTGCTCTTTGCTCCCGACCGCAATCTTGGACGTTGGGTGGAACGCCAGAGCGGACGCGAACTCACGCTCTGGCCTGGACGTTGTTTTGTGCATGAAACCTTCAGTGAAGAAGCACTGATCAAGCTGAAACTGGATCATCCAGACGCTGAAGTGATCGCCCATCCGGAATGCCAGGAAAATCTGCTGGATCTTGCTGATTTCATCGGATCCACAAGCAAACTGCTGGTTCACTCCGAAACCAGCGACTGCGACACGTTCATCGTTGTCACAGAGCCTGGGATCCTGCATCAGATGAAGCAGCGGGTCCCCGAGAAGACATTGCTTGATGTTCCTGGTCTCGATGGCTGCAGCTGTAATGCCTGTCCATACATGCGTATGAACAGCCTGGAAAAACTGCGCGACTGTCTTGAGACACTCTCACCGCAGATCACCATGGAGGAGTCGATTCGTTCCAAGGCTGAAGCGCCGATCCGACGCATGCTCGAAATGAGCAAGTGACGCCCTCACGAGCCTGAGACACGCCAGCAGCTCAGGCTTGCCAAAGTTGATGGATGAACGTTCTCGAGCGAACCGAAAGCGGTCTGTATTGCAGAGCAGCAGACGCCTGGATCGATCCCTCACGGCCCGTGTCGAGAGCCTTGATCACTCACGCCCACGCTGATCACGCCAGACCTGGATGCGGCGAATACTGGGCTGTGGATATCAGTGAAGGTGTGCTGCGACAACGCCTGGGCCGAGACATCACTCTGAATTCCATGCCTTATCGCCAAGAGTTCTGGCTCAATCAGGCCTGTTTGTCGTTCCATAGCGCTGGCCACGTCTTGGGATCAGCTCAAATTCGCTTGATGGTTGAGGATCAGGTCTGGGTGGTGACCGGTGATTACAAACGCTGCCCTGACCCGAGCTGCGAACCGTTTGAGGTGGTGCCCTGCGACGTGCTCATCACCGAAGCCACATTCGGGTTGCCGATTTATGCATGGGATACCGGGAAACAAGTGGCAACGGAGATCCGAGACTGGTGGCATGGAGACCGCGAGCGGCCCTCGCTGTTGTTCTGTTACTCGTTCGGCAAAGCTCAGCGTCTGCTAGCCGAGCTGAAAGCCATTGGAGTGGAAGAGGAAGTGCTTCTCCATGGTGCCGTTGAAACCGTCACCCGCCACTATCGCGAGGCAGGTGTGGCGATGACGGCGAGTCGGCCTGTGAGCGAGCTTCCCCGCAAGGACTCCCTGGCAGGAAGACTGATCCTTGCGCCGCCTTCCGCCCATCGTTCAGCCTGGATGAGGCGGTTCCGCTCGCCACAGACAGCCTTTGCATCCGGGTGGATGGCAGTGAGGGGAGCCCGGCGGAGGCGTGGCTATGAACGAGGCTTCGTGCTGAGTGACCATGCCGATTGGAATGGGTTGGTGAGCACGGTGCTGAACACTGGAGCTGCATCTGTCTATGTGACCCACGGCCAGAGCGATGTGCTGGCGCGCTTTCTGCGCGAGAGACACGGTCTTGATGCCAAACCGCTTGATCAGCTCAACTGAACTAACCTCAAGCACCTTCTCTGGAACCATGGCGACCCGTAGCTCTACCTTGACCGTCCTCATGGTTTTGATCGCTGCGACCGCTGGACCGGCACTCGCCCAGCAAACCACGATCACCATTGAGCAGATCAACACCGTGGTGTTCCCTGCTGATGGTGCAACAGCTGCAAAGGCCATCTGCGAGGGTCTGGCTAACGGCGCACTGACCCGGGATCAGGTTGGGAGCGATCTGGCCCGACTTCAGGGAGCTTTGCGTGAAGTGGCCGACGCTGGAGACGCAACCAGCTATGTCAAGGCATTCAACAGTGCGACAGCTGGAATCAACGGATGCAATGTTCAGGTGACAGGTCCAAATGAGGACAATCGCTGGAATTACTGAGAAGACGCCTAGAACAGCTTTGGCATGGATGCATTCGCGGCTCTGATCGAGGATCTGGACCAGAGCACAGGAACGAAACGCAAGATTGATTTGATCGCAGTGCATCTGCAGCAAGCCGATGCCCACGACGCCGCGTGGACGGTATTACTGCTGATGGGAGAACGGCGCAAACGGTTGATCACCGGTCGCCGGTTGCGCGACATTCTTCAGCAGGCGAGTGCGATGCCTGACTGGCTCTTCGACGACTGTCAGAGCCACGTCGGAGATTCAGCAGAAACCCTCTCACTGCTCTGGCCACAACTCAAACACGACATTGGCGGCCATATCCACAACCCCGATGTGACGATCTGGATCAATCAACTCAATCATTCACCGCCGATGCACTGGTGGATGGAACAACTGTTACCGGCCGTGGCGGCGATGGAGGCTGAGGAGCAAAGCATCGCGGTACTCGCGATTTGGGAAGCCTTGCCTCACGACCGCCTGTTCCTGTTCAACAAACTGCTAACGGGTGGCTTTCGCATTGGTGTTGCCCGCGGACTTGTCGTAAAAGCGATCGCGACAGGATTCAACTTGGAGGAGGCTTTGGTTCTCGAGCGTCTGATGGCGCCAGCCGATGCCTCTGAACATTGGTTTCGTGCACTGACGGCTACCGCCAGTGAAGAACGCGACAACAGAGGGCCCGTTCCCTACCCCTTTTTTCTGGCCAGCCCACTCAAACCGGAGACCATCGAGGACACCGCACCCTCCGATTGGTGGGTTGAACATAAATGGGATGGCATCCGCGGACAGCTGATTCAACGCGAGAGCGGAACATACCTGTGGAGTCGTGGTGAAGAACTGATCAACGAACAATTCCCAGAACTGATCGAGATGGCATTAGCGATACCGGCCGATACGGTGCTTGATGGCGAAGTGATCTGTTGGGCGGAATCGGAGCAACAACCAAGACCCTTTAGCGACCTGCAGAGACGACTCGGCCGAAAAAATGTCGGCCGCAAACTTCGGCTCGAGTGTCCTGTGAGTTTCGTGGCCTATGACCTGCTGGAACGCAATGGACAAGATCTGCGCTCAGCTCCACTTCAGCAACGACTTGAACAACTCAGCGCTGTTCAACAACGCATGGATGCCAATACGGCGGGGATGCGTTGCCGACTCAGCAGCGGACAACAACTTGAGCATTGGGATCAGCTGAATCGACTCCGCCAAGAGGCTGTGGAACAGGGTGCCGAAGGGGTGATGCTCAAGCATCTGCAGTCCCCCTATCTGAGCGGTCGTAAGCGTGGGCATTGGTGGAAACACAAGCGCGATCCGATGACCCTGGATGCGGTGCTGATCTATGCACAGGCAGGCCGCGGGCGTCGCGCCAACCTCTTCACCGATTACACCTTCGCACTCTGGGAGACACAGACGGAGTCAACAAGCAACCCTCAGCTGGTGACATTCGCCAAGGCCTATTCCGGTTTAAAAGACGCCGAAATCCTCGAGCTGGATCGATGGATTCGCAGTCACACCCGGGAACGGTTCGGTCCAACCCGCTCGGTGGAGCCTGAATTGGTCTTTGAGATTGGCTTTGAAGGCATCCAGACATCCAGACGGCACAAGTGCGGCCTCGCCGTTCGTTTTCCCAGGATTCTGCGATGGCGAAGTGACCGCACGGCGGACAGCGCCAACACCATCGAAGATGCTCGAACGCTCTGCGATCAAGTGGTGAAGCGAACGTCGTCATTGTGAAACAGACGTCTCACAACCAGCGCGCTCGCCCTGAGTGCGACGCTGATCCGCAGAGGATTCTCTCGCCGATCAACGACTGGTTTCAACATCAGGGATGGTCGCCGCTTCCCTTTCAGAAGCGGACATGGGAAGCACACCTGCAGGGTTTGAGTGGTCTGATCCAGGTCCCTACCGGGTCAGGAAAAACTTACGCCGCGGTGATGGGACCGATCGCGCAGATGCTGGCGGCAGCTAATGAGCAAGCAGGGATCCGCCTGCTCTACATCACGCCACTCAGGGCGTTAGGCCGTGACTTAGCCGTGGCGCTACAGCAACCGATTGATGCGATGGGCTGGCCCCTGCGGGTTGGGATCCGCAATGGAGATACCCCAAGTGCTGAAAGGAGTCGCCAGATCAAAAAACCTCCTGAAATTCTGATCACCACGCCGGAATCATTGTGCGTTCTGCTGGCGAGTCGCCATTGCGAAGCACTGTTCAAGACGCTTGACACCGTCGTTCTTGATGAATGGCATGAGCTGATCGGAAGCAAACGCGGTATCCAGGCGGAGCTCGCTCTCAGCTGGTTACGGCAACAGCGCCCACAACTCCAAACATGGGCGATCAGCGCAACGATCGGGAATCTTGAAGAATCAGCTCGGCATGCCCTTGGCGAGGGGTGTGAGCCGTGCTTGATCACGGGAGCTCCCAAGCGAGGACTCGATGTCACGAGCATCGTTCCCGACAGTATTGATGGATTCCCTTGGGGTGGTCACCTCGGGCTGAGGCGATACGAAGATCTCATCGGGCAGCTCGAACCCTGCACCAGCACGCTGTTGTTCACCAACACGCGCAACCAGGCTGAACGCTGGTTTCAATGCCTGCGCTACGCCTGCCCAGAAATGGAGGGCTTACTGGCACTGCATCACAGCGCTCTTGATCGCAGTGAAAGAGAGGCCATTGAAGCTGCTGTAAAAGCGGGGTCGATGCTCTGGGTGGTCTGCACAAGCTCGCTCGATCTTGGAGTGGACTTTCAACCTGTGGAGCGAGTTGTTCAGATCGGATCACCGAAAAATCTGGCACGACTGCTGCAACGCGCAGGACGCTCAGCACACTTACCCGGCGGAACATCCAAGGTGCTGTTCATGCCCACCAATGCCCTGGAATTACTCGAACTGAGTGCCGTTCGCCGAGGCTTGGAGAACGGAATGGTGGAAGAACGACGCCCCCCCAACCAACCTCTCGACGTGCTGCTGCAACACCTCACGACACTGGCTTGCGGGCCCGGGTTCAGACCTGTCGAAACTCTCGAGTCCATTCGCAGCACGAGCACCTACAGAACACTCGAACAGGGGCGTTGGGATTGGTGTTTGCGCTTTCTTGAGCATGGAGGGGATTGCCTCGGTGCATACTCCCGCTACAGAAAACTGGACAGCACAGATGACGGACGTTTTGTGGTGCGTGACAACGCAATCGCCAGACTGCATCGATTGAACATCGGCACGATCACATCAGCTCCAGCGATCCGAGTGCGTTTCGTGCGGGGATCTGTTCTGGGACACGTCGAAGAAAACTTCATCAGCCAACTCAAACAGAAAGACGTGTTCTTTTTTGCAGGACGTCAGCTGGAATTCGTGAGGCTTCGCGACATGACGGCCTACGTGAAAACTACAACCAGAAAAAGCACTGCAGTTCCAGCCTGGGCTGGAGGACAGATGTCGCTGTCCGATCTGTTAACCCATCACCTGCGTGAAGAAGTGGCGCGCGCCGGACGTGGAGAACTGGACAACGCTGAGCTCAAAGCATTGGAACCACTGTTTGAACGTCAGATGGATCTGTCGACCTTGCCATCGAGTGATCAACTGCTGATTGAAACCTGTCGAACCCGGGAAGGAATGCATTTGTATGCGTACCCGTTTGAGGGTCGCTTTGTGCATGAGGGTCTGGGTTTCCTCTGGGCAACACGACTCACAAGGCAGCATCGCGGCACAATCACGGTTTCAGTCAACGACTACGGATTTGAACTGCTGGCACCAAAGGGATACCCCATGGATGACCTGCTGGAAGAACATCTGGATGATCTGCTCGATGACAGCAATCTGGAAACTGATCTTGAGCAAGCTCTCAATCTCTCCGAACTCTGTCGACGACGATTTCGCAGCATCGCCCAGGTTGCCGGGCTGCTTGTCCAAGGATTCCCAGGAAAGAACAAAAGCGCGGGACAGCTCCAGATCAGCGGTTCATTGCTGTGGGAGGTGTTCAACAAACATGAACCAGGCAATCTTCTCCTAAAACAAGCGCAACAAGAAGTGCTACAGGAGCAACTTGAACTGCCACGCCTACGTAGTGCACTGAAAAGAATGCAACGTGGAGAAACACTGCACTGCCCTACGCCTCGACCAACACCTCTCGCCTTTCCACTACTGGTGGAAAGACTGAACAACCGCATGAGTAATGAATCCGTCCTAGAGCGGATTCAGAGGATGCAACGGGAAGCACTGAACCAGGAAGGGTTCTAACCCATCTTTCGAACAGGAGACGACCAAATCATGACATTTAAATTAGTTATTTCTGTCTCATGCACTCTCGACTTAACCTGAACGAACAAGAGTGGAGGATTAATGCATCTCAACAGATCATTCTTCACTTCAAATGAGCCCGTACCTCAGTAAATAGTTCTGAAAGTACTGGAGCAAAACGTGTCGGCAAGAGCAAATAGACTGTCACATAGATTGCTGTACAAATCAAGGATTAAGTGCAAGAATCAAAAATATTGGAGCTCAAAATCATGGAAACCACGATCTGGACATTCAACCTGAGCGTTCCATTCTCAGAGTGGGCCAAAATCTATGACAGCGATGACGTCACCCAAATGCATGCATCAGTAGGAATCAAAACACTGTTTAGAGGAGTTTCCAAGGACGACGCATCGAAGGTCTGTGCGATTCAACAAGCACCCATTGGGGTGGCACAAAAGATCTTTGAAGAAAACAAAGAGATGATCCGGGGAGCTGGACATATCATCGAAAGCACTGTCATCACAGCCTATACAGAATAATGAACTAACCAGAGGAGCTAGGCAGTATCGGCAGACCCGATCCACTGATAAAGCGGGGATCCTTCGATCCTCGATACTCTGCTGCAGAGATGAAACTCAACGGCCATGTCTTAGCAACCACCGTCATCACACAGCAGATCGGCCAACAAGTATAATACTTTAAGTGAATTACTAATGAATTCAAGGAGTCAACTATGGATTTTCACATTGTGATTCTTGATGAGTTCATCGCAAGCTATCCTGAAGTTACCTGGGGAAAGTGGAAAGACTATGTGAGGGAACAGATGATCAGCCAAGGAGATCACTGGTCAGAGGCGACATTGTCTGGAAACGACGTCTGGGATTGTATAGACAAACATAAAATCAATCCTCTTCATCTCGTTCAGTGGAAACCAGTCGAAGATACTCTTTACAAAGTCAGCCTTCCTGATCACCCACACCCATTTGATCACCCGTTATGAGAATATAGTGATCAAGTCATCACAACAGAGTGGCAAGGCCTGGTGTATTCCAATTGATGAAAAGAGGTTATAATTGCTTTACATGTGTAACAACAGCCTCACTTTCCAATTACCGATCACCAATAAATGCTATATGTAACCAGACAGCCTGAGAGGCTCGTAGCATTTGATCGCTGAGTTACAAATGAGCTTCGTGTCGACAACAGTTTTAACCAAATTATCATCTCAAGCCAAGTCGTTAACTCTTAGGTTGAAGACTGCAGTAGAAGCAATGTGAGCAGACGCAAGGCACCCTATTTCCCTCTAAGCAACCAATATTTTTACCTGGCTTTTTCGGTCGTTTTATCATTCCTGTTTGGCTGGTCACTGGAAGTTCAGCTGTTATCAGCCAGTGGTTTCTTCAACTAAGAATGCGTTTAAACGATAAACACATCTTTCAAATGGCCAAAAGGGCTGAGACAATAGGAATTGATCATAAACTTAACAAGACAGCCTTGGTTTGGGAATGAAAGAACTGCAACCCTACCGAGTCGAAGAGTTAAATCCATTTCAGGAATGGCATTTGCATGGATCTACTATTGAGATGGAGGAGGCACTCAAATGGGCAAAATCTCTTAGCAAGCAGATCAATCGATCTGTCCGCGTGCTCGATCCAGCAGGCAATATCATTGAGATGCTGAGATAAAGAATAAGGAACAATGAAAAGAGAATCAGTTTGTTTGAGATTGCGTAGCAACAACATGGATTTCTTCTGCCAGCTTTTTGATGGCCGCCAAAGTCTCTCGATCAGTCTGAGCCTGCTGCTCGGCAATATCACCTTGAATATTCTGACCAACAATAATGATCGAAAGCAAGACCAACTGCAGGAATGTCTCAGCGATCCAAGAAACAATTTCCAAAGGATCTTCTGACGACAGGGCTTCTGGTAATGAGATCAGTGCTAGCAAGGCAAAGAAGTAAGCACAGGTCATTGTGCCTACCTTCTCTGTAACAAACAAAGCAATTTGTTTATTGAGGTCTCGGATCTGCATTTCAGGCAATGATCTAATACATGTACTTTAAGCCTGCAGCCCAATCGAGAGTAGGTTCACTCATCATCGTTCAAGAAGGTGTGACTTCCTGTCGTAAAAATATCCTTCCAAGGTTTTTACCAGGCATGGCTGATCAGATTAGGAAGCAAGTACTACGCCGAATACGAATCTGATGCAATAAGCCCTTGGATTGCGTCAGAATGGCAAAGAAGTCTTTGAGTGCCATGACAGTCAGCTCAGCAGACACCCGCCGAGCCATTCTGAAACTCGTATCAGTTCTTGCTGGACCCGCCTATCTGCAGAGTGATCAAAACAAACCACTCAACTTACAACTCGAGCTTTGTATGGAACGCATCAAGGCAGAAGCCTCAGAAGGAGTTGCCTTGATCGATGCCTGTGCCCCACATGGCAGAGCAATGCTCAGCCAAGCGCAAAAAAAATTAGATGCTTTAGCGGAGCTATCGGTCTTGCATCAATTGGCCATGGAGAGGTTTGACGTCAATTAGGTCCAGATTGGACGTCGTGAAGTGACTTGCGGACACCCGAACGAGCTTCAGCGTTGGCGCTTGAAGGTGTAGCAGCCACCGTGATAGCCGGTGAAAGGTTGGGCATAGGTGACCAGTTCCCAGCCTTGAGCACCGAGTTCATTCATCAGCTCCACCAGGCTCACCTGCTGAGGGTGGTTTCTGGAGATCAACGGCTTATCATCCAGCCAGAGCTCCTCAATTTCTCCAGTCCAGCTCTTGCCACGGGGAACAAAGCGAAGCTGTGTGTATTCCCAGGCCATTAATGCTCGATGAGTCGATGGACTCTAAGGCCATGAGGTGAAGATCTGTCCTCTCTCAGGCAATCAGCCCATTGAGCGAGGCTGACACCGCCAGACCGACGTAAGTACCAAGCAAATATCCCAGGAGCCCGATTGCGACTGACGGCAAAACGAGATTGGGTCTCTCAAGGCTTCCTGCGAGAGCCAGAGCAGTGCTTGGCCCACCCACTGCAGCCTGAGAGGCAACCAGACATTCAGCCAAAGGCCAGCGAAACCAGCGTCGTGCTTGAAGCACAACAATGGCCTGAACAAAAACCACCAGTCCTGCGTAGAGCAGCACTGGCAGGCCATCACCAAAGAGATCTCCAAGACTTGAACTGAGTCCGATCACAGCGAAAAAGGGTTGGATCAAGACCAGACCAAGCCCGTAGCAAGCACTCCGAGAATCCGATCGGGGTAACTGGGCAGCAATCAACGCGACCGTTGTCAGCACCAGGATTGATGGGACATCAATCCCCAACAAACGCAAGCCCCCCCCCATACGGTCGGAGATCAACAAAACCGCACCCCCCCAGAGAAGGCCGAGCAACACCTCTCGCAATGAAGGCATCACAAACGCGTTGGTTGGGGTTGAAGCTGAACTCTTCAGCACTGGAGTGTCAGTCGCTCTGTGCTGCCGACCACCACGGCCGATCAGCAAGCTGACGACAAACCATGCCGTGAATGCAACGTGATCTGCCGCCGTGGCAATCAACAGTAGAGAAGGAGGTATTTCAAGACTTCTGGCAACGGAAACGAAGTTCAAACTGCCGCCGGTGAACGTGGCACTCAACAGACCTGCCAGTGAAATCCAAGACTGTCCAAGCCATCCTGATAGCAATAGACCAACCAACAAAACAGCCACCAAAGTTCCAGCTACAGCTGCGATGAAAGGCAACAACAAGCGACGTGCATCAGGCAGCACGCTGCGGAGCTCAACCGCCAGCAACAGTTCTGCAATGGCGAAAGAGGTCAACGGTCCGTTCACCCACGACGCAGCGGATGGTTCTGGAGTCCAGCTGGTCACATTGGCCAGCAACAGACCAAGGATCAGGATCACCATGGTCGACCCGAACTTGCGAGCCAAGCTGTTCACCTGAGCGAGCCACCAGCCGAGACCTGTCAGTCCTAGAACCAGAACCAGTGACATATGCGGAAGGGACCCAACCATGACGATCAGCCGATTGCTGATTTCAAAAGCATGACTGAACGCATCAGCATGAAGCAATGAGCACCAACCCAAACTTGTTTCTCGTCGTTTTGGGCGGACGTACCGCGACCAGCCACATCGAATTGCATGACGTGCGCTGGGTGGTGGGAACAAGCATTGAAGACACGATCCCGACCCTGAGGCAACAATGGTTTGGGCTACAGAGTGGCCTTCACATCGACAGCTACAAGGCCATTCAATATGTGGATGGCTACGCCATTGAGCTGATCAAACAGCGAGAGGACAGCAAAGGGCATCTTGAGGCGTCCTCAACAGCAATGAAGGATCAACTGTGGTTCATCAATCTCGGTGGTTACGACCGAGATTCACTGCAGGAGTTGCATCAATTCGGCCTTGTAGTGGCTCCCAGCAAGCAAGCAGCCAAAGCACGTGCACGTCGGCGATGGCTTGGCAGTGCTTTACAAGTCCATAAAGATGACCTGCACAGCCTCGAGCGCTTTGGCACGGTTGATAACTGCTTACCCATCTTCAATGTCGAAGACTGGCAAATCCATCTGAAGGCGGAACCAGGCAGACCTGAGGCAGAACTCACGCCGGACTGGTTTGGTTATTGGCGGATTGACGGTCGACAGCCCAAACCCCATCCCGAAAAGCTGCACTAATTTCACTCTGCAGCAAACCGCCACCAAGCCTCGAGCCTTGCAGGAGAGAAATACGTAGTGGAGCCAAACAGTCCGCCATGGGCAGTGTCCGATTGAACCAGATGACGAGCACCACAAAGCAAGGCGGAGTCGATTGGCACCAAGCCATCACCGCTGACATCAACAGATCCGGAAATACCGCGATAGCTGCCTTTGGCACTGCGCCGACTGAAGACAGAAGCAGTCGTGCTATTCAGGTTGAGCTCACCAGCGATCGCCACATAATCAACGCCAGGCTCGTGGCATCCAGGGCAGCTCCGATCAACCATGGCCCTGAGAGGAGTGGCGCGAATCGCTTGGTGCGGACTACCCAGGCTGATCAAACGATCACATCGAGATGCACCGCCATAGGTACGACCTTGAAACGGTTGATCACTGAGATAAAGCCTGAGCATCACCCCCCCGGAGCTATGACCAATCAAGGTCACACGTTCCGTGGGTGACGTCGACTGAAGAAGCTGCACATGCTGATCAACCCGATCTAACACTCGTCGCCAACCGAAGCCCCAGCTCGTGAGAAGCCAGTCATAGCGGCTTACTGGGACAACCTTCGCGTCGGTCACACCCTGCTTGATCAGCCAATCAGCCATCGGTTGGTAAACCTCCTCGGTGATCAGAAAACCTCCGAGAATCACCACCGGCTGATGTGGATCAACAGATGCCATAGCTCCGATCACACTGAAACAACGCCATCATCTCCGCAGAGCAGAGCCATTCAATGACAACGGAAAAAGTTGCTGACTATCCCCGACCACCAAGGCTGGAGGTCAGCCCTGATCATGTTTTGGTGCGGGTCGGTGGAGACGTTCTCTTTGATGGCGTTGGATGCATGCGAGTACTGGAGACCTTTCATCCACCGACGTACTACCTTCCACCTGCTAACACCAACCAAAAGCTGTTAATTCCCGCTGCTGGACGTAGCTTTTGTGAATGGAAAGGTGTAGCTGATTATTTCGATGTCATGGTTGGAGAACATCGTATTCACCGTGCTGTCTGGCGATACTCTTCTCCCACGGAGTCTTTTCAAGCCATTGCGGGTTGGTTCGCCCTCTATCCAGGTTTGATGGATGGATGTTGGCTCAATGGTGAACAAGTAACTGCTCAGCCAGGAGGTTTCTACGGAGGCTGGATTAGCTCGGCAGTTCAAGGCCCCTTCAAGGGAGATCCAGACCATCCAGAACTAATTTGATCAAGATTATTGATCAACTATAGATCGAGATCTAAATATCCAATAGATCAGCCTATTATGTATCAATCATCCATTGCATTTTAACCTGTTCGTAAAGTTGACGCTGCCTAGATGTTGTCACCAGGGTATCGAGGCACAACTTGTATCCAGACTGAGGATGACAGAAGATTTTCTGCGATGTTTCGGCAATCCACTCAATGAACCTCGAAGCACCAGTTTCAGGTAACTTTAGAGTCTCAATATAGTTTTCTACCGCATCATTCTCAATTTTGTACAGACTTTGACGATAGTCCGAAAGCTGGAAGAGGAGAAACTGTTCACCCAACCAACAATCTTTGAGCGACAGAGATGAGCGCGCAGCACATATTTCAGGGTCAGCAGAAGTGAGATATCTAAGCCTGCCAAGAAATGAGCTTGATTGCAAGTAATCAACTTGATCCAAAGCGCAATAGCCAATCGTGATCAAGGTTGGATCATGATTGATTTCTGCCACATAAAGTGCTGCATTCACGTCGCCATCATCAATGGCATCCCCAAGCCAGTTAACGATCGAAGGAATACCCACATCAAAAAAGTCAATGGTATTAGGCTACGAACAAGTTAAAGATTTAATCGTTCAATTGAGCCCCCTATCGGTACCTTTTGTCTACAGTTAAAGGTAATTGATGGGTCTTCTCCCACAAATGAGAATAAAAAAGACAGCTCACCTTCTCATTCAATGGCTTGCCTCAAGACATACGAAGAAGACTACGGAACAGAGCAAGAGAGTTGCTGTTTCCGCAAAAGATGATTTCAAGAATAACGTCTTTGGTGAACATCATGGCCAGCATCATTGTTCTAGTCACTTGGCACTACGCGCTGCTCCTCCTAGCCATGCTGGGCCCGTCAAAGCGACAGGCTTCCTCAGATCAGCAAAAATTGGCGACCCGAAAGCAAATGTGGCCTAAGCGGCGAGACAGTTGGTGTTCGTGTCGAAGGCGGCAACAAATTTCGCTGCAGCCTATTGAGATTAATTATTATCAATGATGATTGACTACAGATCACATCAACAATTTCATCAAAAATGACCCATGAATGAACTCATTTGCCGATTAAAGGATCAGCCGGAAGATAGCAGAATCCCCGATCTCGTCTTAGCGGCTGAAGCCAATTCAGACGTTGATCTCAGCAGGGATTTGGCACTTCTCAAGGGTGTCTGGGAACTTCGCTGGAGCAGTGCAACTCAGCCCTGGCTGAAGCAAGCGAACTGGTTAGAGAACATTCAGATTCTTGACCCAGTGAATTCACGGGGGATGAATCTCCTACGCCTTTCCGGTCCTCTGGGGGAGGTAGCAGCTGTGACGGTTGAGGCTGAGATAAGCACTGGTGGTGCAAATCGTGTTGGAGTTCGATTTCGCAAAGGTGGCTGGAGAGGCCCGGCCTTGCCGGGTGGACGACGGCTCGAATTGTTCAAAACCGTGAATCAGTCTTTCCCAGCGTGGCTCGACATCACCGCACTGACGAACGAGCTGCGTATCTGCCGGGGCAATGCTGGAACGACATTCGCCCTTCTCAAGAGGCACGACATGGCAGTCTCCGACTTCTTTTAGGAGCTTTCAGCTGAACAGCATGAGTTTTGCAGAACAGATGGGGAAGGTCTCTGCCGAGGTTTGAGGAGATCACTTGAGCAGCTGAAATCAACTAGATTCACCACCGCAAAGGTCAAGCAATGATTCCAGAACCCCACGAGCTGTTCGATATTGACAAGGGCTCAGACAAATTATTTCTGATTGGGACTTCCTGGATCGTGCTCTTTTTGTTTCTTTTGTGAGAAAAATCGGTTGATCTGCTGAGTCAATTCTTACTCTCTCAAAACAGCTCTCCATCATGGCTGCCTGACCAGCAAGTGCTGGAGCCGCCAAAGGCATAAAGGCACAATTTGTACCCGCCTTTGGCAATCTGCACTTGACGCTTATGGTCCGCAGCTAAAAAGAAAAATTGCAATCGTGATCTTGAAATGTTTGATTAAAACTCTCCATTTCCATTTTATATCCCTTAGCGAAAACATCAAATTGATACGAAGTCTGATTTTCAAACCATAATTTGTATTTAGTCAAAATCTCATCCCCTTCAGGTTTAGCGAGATTACCTTTCGGCGATTCAAAGCACATATAATTCGCCACTCCTACACCATAACCCAAAGAAAAAAGGTTGATCCCGGCACCGCTTTCTGCGATTAAATCCTCTGCCAATGGAGGGAGGATCTGAGCCACTGCCGACGAATTCACCGATGTTGAAACTATTAAGATAATAGCAAGGGCATTAGCTTTCCCAGGGATAATTTGATGGGGTTCAAGGGTCATGGCCTCTACCTCGATTGTTCAGGCATGCAACGAGCACAGTAGGGCAGCATATCAAGGTTGCTCGCTTATATTGGCATTCCATAAAATGCATACGAGCAAAATCACCAATCACCAAAATCAGAATATTTCAATCCTCTAAATAAACTTTTACCCTGAGCTTGAAAACTCGCTTGTATGGAAAGACAATCCAAAATCTCCAAAGCCCCCATGCCAATAACCAACCAAAGCCACCTGCAATCAGGCCAACCAAAAAGGAATAACCAACCAAAAAGTGTCCGGTATATTCCAGGTGGAATAAAGCAACAAGAAACGCTGAACAAACAGCCACTAAATAAGTAGGTATTTTAGGATGAAGTTGACGTTTCTCACTCATGATGTCGCACTTCTTTCTTCTTCATTGAGATCATCTTGGGTCCGTTGGCACAAGTTTCCATTCAGCATCTTCAGGAATCACAGGACCAACGTTGATATCTGCAGGTTCTTCAAATACGACACGCCAATCAGCCACACGGCAGGCAACATAATCACCTCTCTCAATGCGGATGCCCCCAAGGATCGATGGTGCTCCATAGAAACCACTGATCCACTCCGACTCGACCCCTAAACCTCCCCTAAACCAGACCCAACAGCGACAGTTGGGTTGTGTGGTGGATTGCTTGGCTGCCACATGGGCTCCCTGTATGCATGAAAGATAGGCGTCGCAAGCCAAGCAAATCTGTTGCTTTCTAGTGGCTTCGCTTGCATGCCAACACCAAGACAGATAGAACGCTTGTACCAGAGACGAGGTTATGAGCAGCGACCATGAAGCGACGGCTCCCTCAACACGCGTAAGCCTTCATGCACCAAGCGTCCTGGCTGTCAGACCTGGAAACTTTGTCATCATCAGAGCTCAACAACAGATTGCTCAGCCCATTAGCGATGACTGGTGGATGGGACAAATCCTCTGGTGTGAAGAAGAGGTCCTTGAGTGCAGAGTGCATGCTCTGCTGCAGGTAGCGAATGTTGACGACGGGGCTTTGCACTGGGTTGAGGCGGAAGCGGTGTCTCATGTGGTTCACGCACTCGATGGCATTGGCGATGAACAGAGATTCGACGACGCCTCTTAACCACAAACAAAAGATCGTTTCCACATTGGGACCCAACGCGCCATCAAGCAATGAGCGATTCGACGGATGCCAGAGCCCCCCTCGCTGATGGATAGTGATCGCATCAACGGGATTCGGAGGCGTTCAATGAGTAACGACGGTCCAACTGAGCACCCACTAGAAGCTGCCTGACTGGCCCGACAAGCCATACAGCCAGACGCTTCGACCCGCCCTACTCGGCCGACTGAGTAATGGGTTTGAGCAACATTCAGACAAGCCGTCTTCCTCTCACGGAGGGCGGCTTTTCTTGTGGGTGTGCCTTGACACGGGGGATGGCAAGGCACCCATCAAAACCGCAAAACAACCGCTGCTACTCCAATGCAGGCCACATCCAAAAACGAAGTCCAGAACAAGAAGTCTGGGATAAGCAAACGCTCGACTCTCCTCGCTCGTCCTATTTACCCCGGAACACCTGGACAATCCTTGGTCGAACCTGAAGAAGCGATCACCATGGCCCAGTGAATAGCTTCGATCCTGAAGCATCGATCTAAAGCCACTGAACATGCGAGATGAAATCCATTGCAAAAACATCAAAGCAAGCATCGCTCTCTATCTACTCATACTGATCAGTGAAAATGATCTAATACCATGAATCAATAGTAGTGAGAGAAAATAAAAAATTCAAAAAATAGAATTAACCACAGGACTATTTTCAATCATTGCTGCTGCAACAAGCACTATGCCTCGTCTTCATCCTCATAGTCAGTGAATGAGATGACGTATTGCTCGTGATCATTCTTTTCAATCACCCATGCGAATACCCAACCATTTCCCTCACCTGTATAGACAGTGCCCGACCATGATTCGTCTTCATCTTCGACTTCAAGAATGTCGTCCTCAGAGATACGTGCAGCCTTGGGAAACAGCTTCATAAACACCATCCCGGCCAACATCGATGCTTGTTCATCGCTCAGGTAATTCAACTCGTCCTGGGTGAACTCCTTGCCATCGCTTGCAAAATCTGCCTGCAGGAGATTTCCCTTCAGTGGGATGTTCTTGGCATGACCTAAGCCGACCTGAATTCTAGCTTCGTGGTCCGGGCATTTCTCGGCTAGTGCGATGCGCTCTTTGGAGTCCGCGTCGAGGCTCCTGATTTTTGCGGCGAATTGTTCGAATTCCATGTTGTGAATAGTGGCTGAATCTCGGCCACTTGTCATTGGCATGCAGCAAACGCTTGTCATCTAGCTGTGGTTGCAATGACCTGTCATCCCAGAGCAGATCAGACCTGGAAATCAACACAGTTGGCAGTAGCTTTGCAAGCCACAACCCTTCAACGAAAGCTGTTGGTCGGCTGATCATCTCCTCCGCCGTGATGGCAGGCTCCAGGCCCAAAAGGAACACCTCGGGATCCACGGAACAAGACCATGACCGTTGAAGTTGCGATTGCAATGCTGCAGCAGGAAGGCCAATGGCTACTGCAATTGCGCGATGAGAACCCCAGGATCGTCGCCCCCGGGTGCTGGGGGCTGTTCGGTGGCCATCTTGAACACGGCGAAACCGCCCTCATCGCTGTGCGACGAGAATTGAACGAGGAGATCAGTTGGTGCCCAGATCAGCTGAAGATCTGGTTCCGGCATCAGGATGAGCAGCGCATCGTGCACGTCTTTACAGGCGAGCTCAGCGTGCCTCTTCAACGGCTGCAGCTGCGTGAAGGCCAGGACATGACGTTGGCCAGTTCTGAACAGATCCGCTGCGGTCGGATCTGGAGCAGCAAATTGAACCAAGAACGACCGCTGGCATCAGCGCTAGCGATGGTGGTCGAGAAACTAGATGAAATCACTCAGGCGGACTGAAACAACAGCACGAGAACGAGCGCGATCACAGCGAGAAGAATCCAAAACCTGAAACCACCTGAACCGCTTCGAGACGAGCGAAGTAATCGTCCCCCTCCGCTCGATCGTCGTGCCTGTTGATCTGCTGGAACTCCGCAGTGGGAACACACCAGGCGGCCACCAAGCGAGCGATCAGCACGAAAGCTGGTGGAACCACAACGGGCACAACGGCGATCAAACATCAACACGACTTCTCAATAGGGCCAGAATCAACTGATGAAGCTTGATCAGGCAAGTAACACCGATCCAGCCTGGCTGGACTGCCAGGCCGTTGAGGCCTGGATCAATGGTCATCAGGTTGTCAAAGACCTGACTCTGCGACTCGTACGAGGAGAGTCAACGGCTGTACTCGGTCCCAACGGTGCTGGCAAAACCACACTCGTGAAATTAATCAGCCGGTCGCTTTACCCAGTGGTCAAACCGGGATCTCATCTACGTTTGTTCGGTTCGGAGACAGTCAATCTCTGGGCACTGCGCCAACGGCTCGGGATCGTGAGCAGCGACGTTGAACAGCGCATCCCGGCATCGCTCACAGGCCGGGAGCTATTACTGGCAGCTTTTTTCGGTGCCATCGGTCTCGGCAGAGACAGAACTCCCACTGCAGATCAGTGGTCGCGAACTGAATCGTTACTCCAAAGGATGGATCTTGATGGCCTGGCTGACGAGAACTACGGACAGCTGTCCGAAGGTCAACGACGAAGGCTGCTGATTGCCAGAGCTCTGGTGCATGCACCGGAAGTTCTTGTGCTCGATGAGCCCACCAATGCGCTGGATCTGCGCGCAAGACACACCTTGTTGAGAACCCTGCGGGATCTATGCCAGCAAGGCACAACTCTGGTGCTGGTGACCCACCAGGTGGATGCCATCATCCCCGAGATTCAAAGAGTCGTCGGACTGCAGAACTGCCTCGTGAGCCTTGATGGCTCAGCTGAAGACACACTCACGGGACCCAGTCTTTCAGCTCTGTTCGACACACCACTGGCCGTTGTGCAGGCCGGTGGTTACCGCCAGGTCTTGCCAGGTTGACCATGCTTGAAGATGCCCGAACGAGGCTGATGTGCTTCTGATCCTGCCGGCTATCAGCATGGCCTTTGGCGGCCTGCTTGGCAGCCGCATCAGACCTGGCAGACGCTTTCGAGCGGTGGTTGCCCATTTAGTGGGCGGTCTGGTCTTGGGCATTGCAGCAGCCGACCTGATGCCGGCCGCCAGCAACAGCGGTCATCCAGTTGCATTGGCGATTGGTTTCTGCCTGGGCTTCTCGCTGTTGCTGGTGATTAATACGGTCTTGGAAGAGCCCCACGACAGCCCCGAACACGATCGGCCTCGACCGATGCTGCTGCTGATGTTGCCCTTTCTCGTGGACAGCCTGATCGACGGGCTGGTGGTGGGCATCAGCAGCGAAGCCGCAGAACAGCAGTGGGTGATTCCCGTGGCCGTTGCCCTGGAAATGGGATTGGCGACGCTCGGACTTGGAACTCTGCTTGGCCGCGGTGCCAGTCGCTGGCGAAGCGCGGTGTCAGGTGCACTGATGGCTGTCACCTACCTGGTCGGCCTCAGCACCAGCCTGTTGATCACCGATGGGTTACAGGGACCTGCACTGACCGGCGCGCTCGCGTTCGGTACAGCGGCTTTGATCTACCTGGTGGTGGAAGAGGTGATGAAGGAAGCCCACGCACGCGGAGAAGATGATTCAGGTCTGGTCAATGTGGCTTTTTTCATTGGTCTGCTCTGCATCTGGCTTCTGGACAGTGTCACCTCCTGAGTTGTGAGCTGACACCCCTGCACAACAGCGACTGAAAGTGCTCGGTGCTCTTGTAAAAACCACTTTGCGCTTCTAGTTGACGGGGGAGGCGGTGTCATAACCTCGCCTCGCCTGCAGGCTGAAGCCTTGAACAGCAACGCCAGAATCGACGCCCTTCAGTTGATGCTGACCGATCTGCGCATGCGCAACGAACCGATCCGGCATAAGGCGGCTTTTCGAGGCTGCCAGCCAGAATTTCAGGCTCTGGTCACCAAGCTGATTGAACAGCTCGAATCCGAACTGATGGAAGAGAAACAGCGTTTCAGAAGCGCTCAGCGCGGTTGATTCCTGTAGGCGGCAGGAGCGATCACGAGAAACAACATCCACCAAGCCACAACGATCACTGCCGTCGGGATGGTGACCCAGAGGCGATTCAAAACCAACCAACTGCCTGAGATCGCAAGGAGTCCAGTGAGAAGGATCGTCCAGGGCTGACACCACCAGGGTTTTTCGGCCCAGAGATCTGGTTGAGGACGATCAGACACCGGAGATTCTCAAAGACTCCTTAAACACGGAGCTGTACACCCATGATTCATAGCAGTGAGTTCAGTGCTGATTGGATCATCCTGCATAAAAGTCCAGAGTCTTCAGACGAAACAATAAATTCGCAGCCAAGACGCAGCATGCATCAGCACACACCTGATCGAGAGATGCATTCAATCAAGCATCATGAACGCAGCAATAGATATCAGCGAAGACAACACACTTCAACGGAATTCACATTGACTTCACCATGAAATCAGCGGTTAATCAATACTGAATCATGACATTGCTTGGCATCTTCTCCTGCGCTCCGGCGACTTCAATCGCTTTGATCGTTACTTGACTCCTCGAATCGCCAAAGAAGCAAGGAAGACGGGAGCCAAGAAGCCCTGAACAACAAACAGTTTAGACATCCCAAATTCATTTTACCGGAAAGAATTTGGATCATTGTATTCGAGAAAACCTTTCCATCACTTTGTTTCAAGCCTGACCTGTGCCATCAGGTTGGCTACGTTTTAAATCTGACCAATGCCTCAGGCCCCTCAACATCTTGAGCATCACCAAATGGCTGGAGGCACGTGCCCAGCTCGCTGAACTGATCGAAGCCATGGAGGAAGAGGCTTTGGCCTCCGATCTCGATAGTGATCAGCTCTGGCCCCCTGGCCGCAGAAAACTGACAGCCATGGATCGCATTAATGCACTGCGACACGAGGTGGAACAGTTATGCATCGAACTTCCTGAGCTTCCCGATTCACACTGAACTTGGCTGAACAACCGAGGGATGAATGATTCCAATCCTCGGCGTCAGCCCAGCGTCAAGCCTCAGCGTCAAGCCTCAGGCAGACGCCGATTCATTGGCTTTGGAAGGCTCACGCTTCACCTGTTGTGCCAAGGCCCTGAACGAGGGTTGCAAAGCGAGCTGAGCGAGGTCGTCATAACCCCCAATAACATCCCCATCAATGAAGACCTGCGGGAAGGTGTTCATACCGCTGCGTTGTCGGAATGCCTCGAAGCGGTCGTCAGACTCGATCGTTTCCAGGCGATGGGGAATGGACAGCCTTTCCAACAGTTGCCTGGCACGCTGACTCCATGGACACCCGGGGAGCACTGCTAGCTCGACGCGCTCACTGAAGGGAACGGACTCCTCAACCGTCTGCTGAATGGTCTTTGCAGTGGGCAAACCGCTTAAGCCGAGAAGAAGCTGGGCGCCCTTGAGCACAACGGTGCCTGGCTCAAGATGCCCTCCCCAGACCTGACAGGCGCCGTCTGAAAGGCTGAGATGAAGATGAACGCCGGAGGGAGAGAAGGTTCCATTCAGCGTGATGACCTCGAGCTCCCCATTCATCCGCGTTGGCTGCTGTTGACCAGGACAGCGAAACGTGGCCTGAGACAGATTGCCGACGACCCCGAGAACAAAACCACTCAGCTGCTGCCGCAACGCCAGCTCAGATAGGGCCAGATGGAGGTCCTGACCGGGCTCAAGCTCAAGAGGCAGGGTCTCCATCCAGACAGATCAAGAAACCGAGCCAGATTACGCCACGCTGCCGGGCACCTAAAAGGTACGTTTTAGTAACGCAATCAAGACGAAAACGTGTCATTTTTGAAAAGTTTGCTGGAAGAGCTGCAGGAACAACTGCAAAACGAGCCAACCGATCTCACAGCAGCCCAGGTTGCTGATGCTGCGGAGTCGGAACGACTCAATGTGACCTTGGCAGGCGGGGTGATGAGTCGCCTGAAGCAGCAAGCCCTAGCCGAGGGTCGTAGCTGCAGCAGCCTGGCCAACTTTCTGATCGAAGACGGACTACGCCGCCACGGAACGCTCAGCTGAAGCCAGGGATGTGCTTGCATTCACCATCAATGAAGCAGCGGATTAATTAAGCAGCCGATCAGTGACCGACTTCACCTCGCCGCTTCGCTGCATCTCCAAAAGCTCGACATCAATCGGAGTGCGCAAGGCGCTGTTCATTGGAATCACAAACCCGTAGGTCTGACTCGCAAGCGCGAAGGGAGCCATTTTGAATGGCGCTTCAGGTTTCTGCTGCAAGTAATAACGAAGAGGGGCCTCATCAAACAAAACGGCCGCAACCTCACCCTTCGCCAACAGATCGATGGCCTGGTCAAGGCTCACAGATTCACGGGCCCGGGCTCCGTAAATTTTGGCCCAAGTTCCACTGGTCGTCCCGGACACCACTGAAACAGTCTTACCGCGCAGATCGGTGCGGTCCTGAATGGCAGAGGGTTCCAACCTCGACAACGACACGGTGAATGCCGAGGCCAAGCCTGCCGTAATTGAGGACAGAGCCAGCAGCGACATCAGCATCCAAACGCCTGCAATGGTGCGACCTGCTCTGGTTGTGGGAGATCGATCCCCATAGCCAACCGTTGTAAGGGTTACCAGAGCGAACCACATCCCGTTACCAACACCATGCAGGTATTGACGGGGGAAATGCTCGGCGTTGCGACGACGCTCAGCCAGCCACATGAGATTGCCGACCAAAAACAGAAGGATCATCAAGCCACCCAGTGATGACAAAGCCGCCCAGCCAAAAAAGGGTTTGAACCTTGCCCATAACCCAGGCGTCTTGACGGGAATCATCAACCCCTGCCTGCCATGGAAGTAAGGCTGGGTAAAATCAATCCTTGGGTTGGCCAATCGGTCGGGGGTGATGCTGATCGGACCAATAGCAAGATCGAGATCGCCGTTTTCCACGGCCTGCAGATTGGCCTCCGTATTCAGCTGGTAAATGAGTTCATAGGGTTCGTCGAGGCGGTTCGCCACTTCTTCCCAGATCTGCATGCTGATCCCCTGAACCGGTTCACCCTTCGGCATGACGAACGGCGGGGCACCACTGACTCCAACGCGCAATGGCTCTGCCAGTGCCGCACCTGGAACAGCAACACAAATGAAACCAGCGAGTAACAAAGAAACCCTGGGAACTCTGATCACACCTTTCACCCGTTGTTCTCAAGACGCTTCACGATCACCCCCATGGCGATGAGTGATCCCAGAAGGGCTAGCAACAAAGCGAGGGTCATCAGAAGTCAATCGGCTCGTGCCTTCTGAGGTTGCCACCTCAGATGCTGAGAGGCCATGACATGTAGCCCAATGAAGGGCGGACATGCTTTTGAAACACTTCCGTGTTTTGCAAGCAAAATGGTGCAAATCTCTGCTGTGCCGTTCCACTGTTGACTGCCATCAACATTGAAAACAACAGCAATCAGGCTGATGGCGAGCCAACAGCCCATGAAGACACAACCGTTGCGCATTGTCGCTGGCAATGGCGAGACGAAGAGCTAGTTCTGTTGGCTCAGAAAGCCATCTGGCGACCATCCAGTGAAGACCTCCTTGTTGCCGATCTGCATCTTGGCAAGGCAGAGGTGTTCCAAGCCTGCGGAATTCCACTCCCCAGTGATGACGACAGGGGCACATTGCAGCGGCTGGAGAAACTCTGCCAGCAGTGGAATCCAAAACGTGTGATCATCCTTGGAGATTTGATCCATGGCCCACTCGGGCTCACCCAGCGCCTGAAGACTGATCTCAGCAACTTGCACAACCGCTTAAACGCTGAGGTGCTCCTGATCGGCGGCAACCATGACCGCCATCTGCACTCGAGCGCTTTCCCCCAGCATCCTGCCTTCAGGCTGGGAAACCTCTGGCTCAGCCACGAACCGGAACAACCCATGGACGGTCGGGCGGGCCTGAATCTCTGCGGGCATATTCACCCCACAACCACGCTGCGTCAGGGATCAGATCGGCTCAGGCTTCCTTGCTTTGCCTACGACAAGGTGGAACAGCGAATGCTCATTCCCGCGTTCGGAGAGTTGACGGGAGGGCACGACTGCCGTCACGGTTACCGCAAATGGCTGGTTGCCGAGGGCACCATCGTTCCTTGGCTCGACACCGCGCAGGCATTCAGAGGGTCCCAGCAGACATGGTGACGCGGGTCCGTTCCACCACTGCTGCGCCCCCCCCATCCAAGAAACGGGTTCGGCGCCGCCGTCCCCGTCCGAAACGACTGCGTAAACGCTGGTTGGTTCTGGGTGTTCCGCTTGGGATCTTTGCAACCCTTGTCGCACTGGCCCCAGGAACTCCACAGCCTGAGGTCATCTCAACACTGGAGGAGGAAGCCAGTGGAGCTGCGCTTGGAGCCTTCCGCTATCAGTCGGATGACGAGGTCTATGCACTCGATTTCGACCCAAGGAAGGTGCGTTTGGGACTGCTCGAGGGGTGGGATCGCGAGCAGGACGCCTTTGAGGATTCCGCGGCTCTGGCCTACGTATCAGGCCCGATGTACGAACGCCACATCGACAACGGTGGTCAGGAGATCACCGTTCCACTCGGAGATCTGAAATTCGGGCGGAAGGTTTGGCTGGGCAGGAACCGAACGGCATCCCGACAACGAGCGTTCGTTGGGATCAAGAGCAATGGATCCGTGGTGTTTGGCTACGGAGAACTCACTCCAGAACGTGCCGAGACCTACGACATGTTCGTGGGTGGCTTACACAGTGTCTACAACGACCTGAACTCCCCCCCCGACAGCTACAAGGGTGCGTACAGCATCAGCATGGGCCAGCGCATTCGCTACTACCTGCCCAGGATCCGGATGGTCTACGGACTGCGCAGCGATGGCCGGCTGGAAATGTTGATGAGCAGGGACGGACTCACTCTGGAGCAGACGAGGGAGCTGGCCCGTCGTCGGGGCCTGGTGGCCGCCTACATGCCTGATCACGCCTCCAAGAGTCGTCTGATCATTCCCGGAGTGAAGGGATTTACCGAGGAAGACGCCAACTGGATCAGTGGTGGAGCGACCAGTTTTGTGCACGTGCCCTACTTGCTGCGGCTGAGTGAACGCCGCTTCCATCTGCAAGGCGGCTTGGTTGAAAACCTCAGCGAAAGGCTGCGCTCAAAGGTGGAATGCAAAGGCCCACTGGACTGCACCGAAGTTGCTGGTCATCGCCTGATGGACAGGGCCCTTGCTGGGCTGAATCGCGTGATGGAGCAAGGGGTGGAGCCCGTTGCCCGATTGATCTGGAAGCCGAAGCGTCAACCCCTGAAACCAGGTTTCTCTCAGGACAAACCAGCTGGCAAGCCTGAACGTTCGCCTTTACCGGAACCCCCCATCACCGCTGATCCACTCGTGCTGCTTGAACAGCCGCGTCCGAGCGAAGAATCGGACGCTGAAGGACCTGCATCGGTGTTTCCTCGGTTCGAACGCGATCTTCCCCCAGACCTGCCTCCACCCGTTCTGCTGACACCGGAACCGTTGCCCAGCGAAGACTCCACAGCACTTCCCTTTACAGACTCGGACCAAGCAAAACCAATCACTGAGTCCCTTGAAGATTCAGAGCCTGCTGAAGATCAGAGGCCAAGCCTGTCTCGGACAGATGCAATGGTCGGAGCACCACCACCACCTTTGCTGCCGCCACCAGCGCCCTGAAATCAGCTTCACGACACAACCAGGGTCGATAACACCACGCCGTATCAGCCAGTGTTTCTTATCCATAGAGCTGGAGTCGACTTAAACTCATACCTGCAAACATCAATGACAGCAATTGGGAAGAGCTATTAGCGTCATCGAAACCGGCCAAACAGCAACACATTGAGAGTTAGACTGAATACTTAAAAATGCATCGATTAATTAGCAAAGTCTTCACTCATTACCACCAAAGTCGCAGGAACACTGAACGAGTTAAAACTGTGCCGGCAGATGATGATTTGTGAGAACAGATCGCTTGAACTCTCAGAACAATTGGTGATATCTAACGCAGGAAGAGGCCATTGCAATCTCCTGACGCGGGTGTCTTGAAGCAGATATTTTCCGGCGACCAATAGCCAACCGCAGGGAAGCGCAGCCCCTGGCGACGAGCCTCTGCATTCACAGCTTCAACGCCGCGTGCGGTCACCAGCACATGGCCCGGTGCTTCTACTTGATCAAGGAAGGTCTGTTCAGGCATCTCCTTTTGCGGGGAGGCAAACACCGGACTGGCGATCAGCGCGAGCACAGAACCGAACAACACATGAGAAGCGGTACGTATAGACATGATTGAGCGGCAGCAAATAAGAGCAAACAAGACAGAAATCAGTTGGGAGTCACAACGACAGGAGTCCCGACGTCGACCTGTTGGAACAGTGTGACCACATCCTTGTTCAGCATGCGAATGCATCCAAGGCTGACTGCAGAACGCAGCTTCACCCAATTCGGCCAGGCTGTTCCATGAATCGCATATTCGCCTGATCCGATCTGGAAATAGGCCATGTAGCGAACACCCACCGGATTCTTGGGACCCGGTGCAATCACCTTGCCGCCCTTGTGATACACCGGGGCCTCCTCTTTGCGAGTGATGGCATAGCTGCCAGCAGGGGTCGGAGATTCAGGAGCACCGATTGCAACGGGGAAGCGCTCCACCACCTTTCCGTTATCAAACAACGTCAGATAGCGATCTTTGAGGCTGATTTCAATGGCCTTCTCAGCCTTTGCGGGCACTGGGATCAGGCCGAAGGTCAGCAAAGCCAACCCTGCAGATACGACCATCCGCCTCAATTGCATCACCATGCCTCGGCACTCACATTCGGCGACATTGTGACCCAAGAACGGATCCGGCTACCGTCGCACAACTGTTGCTCAGACCTGTGACTCACTTCCAGGCGTTCCATTCCGCACTCAGAAAGCGTCCAGCCAGGTGGATTGCAGCTGCCGTTCTCGGTGTCTCCTGCGGAATGGCACAGAGAGCCGAAGCCGGGTTCTCTCCGGAACAACTAGCGGCTTTTGAGATCACGGAAATGAAAGCAACCGTGACCACATCCCTTCCTGCCGAGAAGGTCATTGAAGTGATCGATCCGCATGGTCACCGGGAAATTCTCACAGTGGGCATCGATCTCGATCCCCTTGGCCTGAAGCAAGGCGACGAGGTTTCAATCTCGATTCTCGACGGCCTCGTTGTTGAGCTGGAGGCCAGTGCGAACAAGGATTTGAGTTTCAACCGCGAAGACATCATTCTTCCCGCGGACATGGGCAAGCTCAAGAAAGGCATGCGGGTGGCGCTGGCCTCAGGAACAGCTCAGGTCATCAGCATCGATCGGCAAGACAACAGCATCGACCTTCTGGGGCCCCTTGGTGGCATCAACAACCTTGATGTGGTGATCCCCGATGGAGCCAATCCCTTTGATCGCATCGAGGTTGGCGACACCGTTGATTTTCGACTGATCCAGCCTCTGGCTGTGAATGTGCGCAAATTGCCCCGCTCCTCCACAGGTGAAGCGCTCAAGGACTATCGGGAGAACGGAGAACCGCTGCTGATCAGCCCTCTTGCAGCCCAGGAGGTCAGCCTGAAAAGCGAGTTACTGGAGGCCTTCGAGCTCGCGCAACTCAACGCCACCATCGAACGACTGGTCCCTGGCCAAAAACTGCTCAGGGTGAAAGGCGCGCGAGGACACAGCATGCTGATCACCTCAGCGATCGACCCAAGCGCAGCGGGGTTCAAGGTCGGAGATCAGGTGAACATTGAAATGCTGCAGGGACTGGTGGTTGATCTGCGCAGCTCCCAGCAGAACCAACTCACGTTGCAGCGAGAAGACCGCAGGCTGGGTCGTGATTTCGGACCGGTGCCGGCAGGTGCTCGGGTGGCCATGGCCACTGGGACAGCCGAAGTTGTGCGCCTCTCCCGCACCGACCACAAGGTGACCTTGAGAGGCCCACTCGGCAAAATTCACAAGCTCGATATCCGCCCTGAGCTGGAAGCTGAAGTGTTTGCTGGTTTGAGTGTGGGCGACATGGTCGACTTCCGTCTGATCAAGCCGATCGCGATCCGGATTCAGCCAGCCGCCCAGCGTTAGCTCTGAGCTGATGCCAGAGCCCTAACCACATCACCGCGGGTGAGCACCCCGACGGGATGGCGCTGTGCATCAACGACGATCAGACGTTGGGTGCCCTTTTCATGCAGCATCGAAGCAGCCTTCGGCAGCGGAAGGCTGACTTCACAACTGTGGCTGTCGCGGTGCATCAGATCACCAACACTGTTGCCCAGCACCTGATGCACCTGACGATCCCAGTTCAAAGGATTGCGCAGGTAAATCACGCTGTCGAGAAGCATCACGTAGGGCCCGACATCCACACCGCTCTCGCGGACCATCAGATCTTGTTCAGTCAGTTCTCCAATCAAAACGCCTTCCCCGTCAACCACTGGCAATCCACTCACGTGGTGATCGTTCAGCAGGCTGACTGCATCCTGAAGAGGGGTCTCCGCCGTCACCGTCAGCACCGGAGCGGACATCACCTCCCCGACCGTCTGCTGGAGCACCATGGGACCTGATCAACTGCACGCATTCTGAGCCTTGATCTCTCCCTGGCGATTGTGGGCCGATCGACTCACGCTGCTGCGTGCCGTGCTTGGAGCACCGTTGCTGCTGCTGCTGGCTTCAGGACAGCAGAGCTGGGCATGGTGGCTACTGCTGATCGGAGCCTTGAGCGACTGGGCAGATGGATGGATGGCCCGCAAAGCTGATGGGGGCAGCAGTTGGGGAGCAAAACTTGATCCCCTCGCTGACAAGTTGTTGATCAGCGCTCCATTGATCTGGTTGGCATCCGAGCGACAACTGCCCCTATGGGCTGTATGGCTGCTGCTGGCTCGAGAATTGCTGATCTCAGGATGGCGATCGGGTAGCTCCAGCGGAGCTCCAGCCTCCTGGCTGGGCAAATGGAAAACCACCCTCCAGTTTCTCAGCCTGTTTCTGATGCTCTGGCCGGCGAACTGGTCTGCGAACCAGCTCACGCTGATCCTGCATGCACTGGGATGGTGGCTCTACTGGCCAGCTCTGGTGCTGGCGCTCTGGTCGGCCTTGGCTTATCTCAGGCCTCGATCAACGCCTCATCGGCGCTGAAGTCCGGTGCGGATGTTGGAGACAGCGCGTAATCACGTTGATAGCTATCAGCCATGCAAGCCATTGCATCAAACCGAGGCGTCCAGGCCAGTTCACGTTCAACACGGCTGATATCCGTGAGGAAATGACTGAGTCGCAAAGGGAACCCCTTACGAGCCTTCGGATCGAGAGCGGAGGGGTCAAAAGGGCGCAGATCGAGGCGTTCTGGAGCGCGGCCGCAGGCCAGCGCCGCAGCTTCGATCAAACCTTGGAATGTGATCCCCTTCTTGGCAGAGCAGTTGTAGATCCGGTTGCAGGAGGCATCCACCTCAAGACTGCGCGCCATGGCTTCGGCCAGATCTTCGACATGGCCGACCTGGGTGATGGTTGTGCCATCTCCCGGTAATGGAATGGGGCGATCATGCGTGATCCGATCGAAGAACCAACGCTCAACTGGGTTGTAGTTACCAGGACCGACGATGTAAGTGGGTCTGAAACTCGTGAAAGCGATCCCTTCACGCATGAGCCATCGCTCTGTTTCGCCCTTACCGGCATGACGACTTTCCGGATCGAGAGGACTGTCCTCATCCAGAGGCCAGGTCTGGCTGCCTGCATAGACACCCGCTGAACTCACGTACAGAAAACGATGGCTGGGTGCACCCGTGCGCTCCACCACACGCTGACTGTCATTGAGCGAGCGCCCGGAACTATCGACAATCACATCAAAAGCGCGCCCCTTGAGTTGATCGAGAGCCTGATCATCACCACGGTCTCCATTAACAGCTTCAACCCCGTCAGGAACAGGCTGACGGCCGCGGGTGAACAGGGTGAGGCTGTGACCCTGCTGAAGCAGACGGCTGACCAGAGGCTTGCCAACAAAGCGGGTTCCACCCATCAACAAGATTTGCACGAGCACCCAGGCAGACCAGCTGTTATTGAAGCGCGCTGAACCCACCCGTGCAGGATGGGAGTCAGTCCATCGCAACGGCCATGCAGATCATTCCAGCCATCGACCTGCTGGGAGGGGCCTGCGTCCGTTTGCACCAAGGCGATTACGACCAGGTCACCCGATTCAGCGATGACCCTGTATCCCAAGCCATGAGCTGGCAAGAGCAGGGGGCTAGCCGTCTGCACTTGGTGGATCTCGACGGTGCCCGCAGCGGTCAACCCATCAACGATGCAGCGGTTCGTGCGATCACAGAGACACTGTCGATCCCGGTTCAGCTCGGTGGTGGCGTGCGTTCGGCTGAACGCGCCGAAGCACTTCTGGAATGCGGGCTCGAACGCGTGATCCTGGGAACGGTTGCATTGGAGCAACCGGAACTTGTCGTGCAGCTGGCAGACCGACATCCCAGCAGAATCATCGTTGGCATTGATGCCCGCCACGGCAAGGTCGCAACGAGGGGATGGCTGGAGAACAGCAACACCGAAGCCACTGCTTTGGCCGCACGCTTCAGTGATGCGGCAATTGCAGCAATCATCAGCACCGACATCAGCACGGATGGAACCCTTGCGGGCCCCAACCTCGACGCTTTAAGGCAGATGGCCGCTGCCAGCAGCGTTCCCGTGATCGCCTCTGGCGGAGTGGGCTGCATGGCTGACTTATTGGCGCTGTTGGCGCTGGAACCACTCGGTGTTGAAGGCGTCATCGTTGGACGAGCCCTTTATGACGGCCGGATCGATCTTGGAGAAGCGCTCAAGGTCCTTGGCAATGGACGACTTCAGGACCCATCAACAGGACTGTTGAAGGACATGGCTTGAAGCCCTCATCAAGACGGGGCCACTGAACGGGTCTAACCTGAAATCGTTACGACGACTGCCGTGGAGTCGCTGGTCGAGTCATTTCTACCCAAGGGAGCCCATGACAAGCGCACCCTTCAGGATGCCTTCGATCGTTGCCGACATCTGGGGATGCGACTGAGCCGGCAACGGCGAATGGTGCTCGATCTGCTGTGGAGCGAAGCCAGTCACCTCAGTGCTCGAGACATTTTTGAGAAACTCAATCAGCAAGGCCGACAAATCGGCCATACCTCCGTTTATCAGAACCTGGAAGCCCTCCAAAGTGCAGGTGTGATCGAGTGTCTCGATCGAGCCAATGGGCGTCTTTATGGATATCGCAGCGATCCACACAGCCATCTCACCTGCCTGGAAACAGGTGCAATTGAAGATCTTGATGTGAAACTTCCCGACGATGTACTCAGGGAAATCGAACGCCGGACCGGATTCAACATCGAGTCGTACACCCTTCAATTAAACGGACGTCCAAAAATTGCCACTGGAGCATCCTCGCCAGTGCCGTTACCTTGACGCTCATCAGCACAGTTACAGGGCACCGTGATCGACCAGGACAGGGAGATTCTCCTTTTCGCTCCCGATCTTCTCGGTGAAAGCCTTGCTGCGGAAATCCCCACTGAAGAGCTGCCAGTTCGCATCAGACGGTCTGCTGATCAGCTGCAGGGTCACCCATCACTGGTGATCTGGTCATTGCCGACCGAGACCCAGCCCCTGATCCTCGAGCGGGAGATTCTTCAGCTGCAACAGCGCTGGACTCCTGCTTCCACGTTGCTGCTCTTACCAGCTGACTACGGACGTGATCCTCAGTCTCTGCTCTCGTTGAACTGCGACGGCATCCTTCAAGATCCAGACCTCGCAGCACTCAGGGATGCGGTTCAGACCCTTCTCAATGGAGGCAGAGTGCTGAAAATCAAGCCCCACTCTGAGCATTCCTCAACCAGCCAGCCAAGTCTGAGCATGGCGCAGTGGCTACTCGTCAGTGGTTTGCAGCAGATCGGTCGGGATCTTCAGGTCATCGAAGCACTGCTCGATCCTCCGCCTGAACATTTCGTGATGCGACTGATGCTGGAAGGTCGCTGTCGCGAACTGCGCAGTGCCAAAAACCTGCTTCTGTGGCTTTGGGGACCTCTTCACACCGGCCTCGCTGATGTCATGCCACTGCATGATCAGAGCAAAACCCTTGAACTAACCCTGAACGACCGAGAACCAACGGCCGTCTGGAATGCCATTCAGCAACGACTCGAAGGTGCTGTGAGCAGTGGACTGGGCAACGGCACAGGCCAGTTGCTCGCCATTGAGGGACTTCACCCGGAACGCCGTCGCGACCTATTACTGGCGCTTCTACAGCAATTGCATGAGGTTCTTCTTCGCCTGCGCGGTGATGAGCTCGTCGGCACACGCGACCAGAAAGCACTGAGCGCTCGTTGGCAGTCTCTGCAGACGGAAGTGAAGCAACAGGCTTTGCGCAGCGTCGCAGGCAATTACGTGCGCCTTCCCCAAGGTGAAAGTCTTGTTGCCGTGGCCGACCAACTGGTGGATCGCACCGATCTCCACCAATCGGATGATGAGCTGCCAGATCCGCAGACCATGCTGGCGTCACTCGTGCTGGATCAACCTGTCCTTGTGGATGGTCAGCTGCTTCCCTCAGACGACCCCAGGGCATTACTGCAGCTTGAGACCCTGATCAGCAACTGGCTGGTGCGCACAGCTGAGCTCATTGGTTCCGAACTGCTCGGAATCTGCGGCGAATGGCCCGAACTGCGCCGGTATCTCCTGCAGCAGGACCTGATCTCAACCCGCGAACTGGAACGTTTGCGCAACCAACTCAACAGTCAGTCGCGCTGGCAAGACTGGATCGAACGTCCAATTCGTTTGTACGAGAGTCGCCGATTGCTGTTCAGCCTCAAAACCGGACGCATTGAACCCTTGCTGTTGACCGAGCCAAGGGATGAGGAGCTCAAGCGCCTGCGCTGGTGGCAACAACAGGTTGCTCTCATTGTTGAGGCCCGAGATGCCATCGCACCGCAGGTTCAGGCCTTGGTCAAACGTCTCGGGGACCTGATGGTGGTGGTTCTCACCCAAGTGGTGGGTCGAGCAATCGGTCTGATCGGACGCGGCATTGCTCAGGGGATGGGTCGAAGTCTCGGGCGCAGCTGATTCTCAGCTGCATCGGCTGACAAGGGCTCAGAATGCATGCACTGTTTCGGTGCCATGACCGCGTTCCTGATCCGTTCCATCGTCGCGGTGCTGGCCTTGATGCTGATTGCACTGCCGGCTCAGGCCATCCGGGAAACCGATAGCTACGACGGCAATATTTTCGCGCTGTATGCCGGTAACGGTTCACTTGTTCCTCCTGCCGTCACCCTGGCTGATTCACAGCAGGCGGGTCGCACCAGCGTCATCGTTTACTACCTCGATGACAGCAGAACCAGTAAAGCTTTCTCTCCGGCCGTTTCGGAACTTCAAAGGCTGTGGGGAAACAGCGTGGACCTTCTGCCTTTGACCACTGATGCTCTGCAGGGGAGAGCCAAGAACGACAGAACTGATCCTGCGCACTACTGGCACGGAATCGTTCCGCAGGTGGTGGTCATCAACGGAGATGGCCAGCTGTTACTCGATGAGGAAGGGCAGGTCCCACTGGAGCAGATCAATGCCGCCATCAGTGAGGCAACCGGACTTCCCGCACCGCAGGGAGAAAGCATGAGCCTCAGTTTCAATGAGCTCAACACCGAGGTGATTTCACGTTGAACAATCACGTGGACGCCTTACGCTGCGCGCCATTGAGACCGGCAGACAGCCGACGTTGACATGTGTGTTCTGCTTGTGATCCTGCTCCTGATCGGCCTGGGAGTGTTCTGGATCGAAGCGCGTCATCGTCTGCGACCCTCATCGCCGCTGAAGCTCCGTCAACTGGACTGGAGCGTCAGGCCATCGGGAGATGATCTTGAGCTGCAGGGATGGATTGAGATCAGCAACCCTCACAAACGCATGGAAGTGATGGTGCCGGAGCTTCAGGTCAACCCAGTGCTGATCGGCAGCTCGGATCTCAACGATGTCACGATCAAAACCAGGATCACGCCCCATCACCCTGATGAGGACACCCGGGCTGACGGCTACTGGCCTGCTTACATCGTGAAGGGGCGCAAAAGCACCCGCATCCAGGTCAGCGTCACCCTCCGTGGTCAGACAGGTGCTGCCATTGCTGATCGGGTCGATACGGTCTGGATGGATGTCAACTGGGTGAACTACGGACCCTTTGGACGCGTTGATCGTCGCCAGGGCGTGGTGGTGCCTCTAAGCAAACCCGCTGTGCTTCAGCCCAGCAAAGCTGAATTCCGCTCCGGGGAGAACTGCAGAGTGCTTCCTTTGAAAACACACTTGCTTGGCCCTCTCGACAGCACCATTGACGTGCTCCGCGACTACGCAGGTGAGCTGTTGCAGCCGGGAGACATTCTCACGATCGGGGAAACCCCTGTCGCCGTGATCCAGGGGCGATATACCCACCCCTCCATGGTCGAACCGACCTGGATTGCTCGCTTGCTCTGCCGCGTATTCCACCCCACCAGCAGCCTCGCCACCGCATGCGGATTACAAACACTGATTGACCAGGTCGGGCCGACCCGCGTCATCCTTGCCTGGTCAATCGGCTTGGCACTCAAAATTGTTGGATTGAAGGGCTGGTTCTATCGACTCGCAGGCGAACAAGCGCGTCTGATTGATGACATCACCGGGACGACACCCCCCTACGACCAAACGATCGTCCTTGGCCCCTCTGACCCGGTCCGTCTCTGCCAGGACGCTGCAGATGCTCTCGGCGTCGCCGTTGCGATCGTTGATGTGAACGATCTTGGTCGCGTGAAGGTGCTGGCCTCCAGCAACGGCTGCGATGAAGCGTTGTTGCATCGCGCCCTGCGCCCCAACCCTGCTGGAAATGCCAACGAGCGCACTCCACTGGTGCTGGTCCGACCAGCCTGACCTCAAACAACGAAAGGCGGCGATAGATTTGAACAGTGGTGGAGGCCTGACGTGGCAGCGACAGCTGGATTCCGACTCCGGGTCGAGCCTTTGAAAGCTGGTCATTTGAGCCAGATCGCCTCCACTGTGGATGCCTGTTCCAGCATCGATAACAGCGCTCTGCAGAGCTTGCTGGTTCAGTCATGGTTCAGCCGTCTTGAGCAGTTCCTGCCAGACCCGCTGAACGCTCGACTCACCCGGGTGCTGGCCCTGATCGAGTCGTCCTCAGAAGTCGCAGACCAGATCGAATCCCTGCTGCTGATGCGCTCCAGCAACCGTCGCAACAGTTGCTGGCAACTCGACGTTCTGTCGCTTGCGACCCCTCGTCACTTCAGTCGCCAAAAAGGTCTTCGCCTTCTGATCCAGCAAGCGCTCAACGATGACATCGCTCGTTGTCGCAGCTGGCTTGTTCGCTGCGACCCCACGGATCGACCGCAACTGGATCTGCTGCGCGAGCTTGGCTTCCAGCCTCTACGCCAGGGGAGGATCTGGAATCCGCCGCTCATGGTTTCGCCGTCGACGGCGAACGCAACGAACAGTGGAGAGCGAACGAACAGTGGAGAGGTTCCGCAGGGACTTTGCTGGAATCCCATCAACCGCGAGAACGCACGACAGCTTTTGTCCCTTGAGCAGTCGAGCATCAGCCCTCAACATCGGCAAATCCTCGATCGCCAATGGGGCGACCTGCTCGATCTGAGCGGTGGTGGCTCAACAGTTTTAACGGTTGAAAGAGAGGGAGATCCTCAGGTCATAGCGGGGCTGATCAGGCGCCCATGGGGGATCGATTCACCCCGTCTTGAACTGCTGCGGGGACCGGCGTGGGATGAGCGCATTGGCGCTGGATTACCCGCAGCGTTAATGCAGCTGCTCAACCAGCAAACCCCACCATCACTTCTGGTGTCGGACGACGACCAACAACTGAAGGACGTACTCGCAAGTCAGGGATGGCGGGAAGGATCCCTGGAAATGATGCTGGGACGAAGTATCTGGAGGCGCGTGCAGCAGCGCAACCTGGGGGGTCTACGTCCGCTTGAATCCATGCTCGGTCGTCTGCAGCCTCAACAACCGCAGCTGCCAACACCGAGCCTGGCCCCGAGGCGCTGAGTTGAGCTCACCTCCCCAGGCGCGGTCAGCACTCAGCCTTGATGTCGGCCGTCGAAGGATCGGGCTCGCAGGCTGCGACGGCCTTGGATTGACTGTCACTCCACTCAAAGCATTGCAACGTGGCGACTTCGATCACGATGTCAGCCAAATCAAGACACTCTGCGACGCGCGCCGGGTTGAGGCTCTGATTGTTGGTCTACCCCTGGACGATTCGGGTGAGCCCACCATGCAGGCCAAACACTGTCATCGCTACGGCGTCCGACTGGCTCGTGCTCTGTCTCTGCCAATGGCCCTTGTGAACGAGCACAGCAGCAGCTGGGCAGCGGCAGAGCGCCATCAACTGCATGGAGATCGCACTGGACGACTGGACAGTGCCGCGGCAGCACTGCTGCTCGAACAGTGGCTTGCCGATGGGCCTGAACCACAACCAGTCCAGATGGCGCCTGCGAAACGTGGCGAAACGGATGCTGATGCAAGATCCTGGACTTTAATTCCTCCAGCGCCATGAGTTCCAGCGGACCTGCTTCCAACGGTGAGGTGCCCACCGTTCTCGTCAAGGACCGTGACGGACACGACCTGCTTTGTTTTCTTGAGCAGCTCATTCCTCTTGATGAGAAGGATTATGCGCTTCTTACGCCTGTTGATACACCTGTGTGTCTGTTCCGTCTGCGCGACGGGGATGATCCCGAACTGATCGAAAGCATCGCCAGCAGCGAGCCGATCCTTTCGGTCGCTGATGTGGTGCTTCAGGAACACGATCTCACCCTGGTCCGCTCAGCAGTGACTCTGACCGTGAACGGTGAGCTTGATGAACCCGATCCTGACGATCTCGACGAGGAGGACGTTGACGATGAATCCGAAACCTATGAGCTGTTGGTGAGCTTTCTCGTGGAGGAACAGGAATATGGCTTGTACATCCCTCTGGATCCCTTTTTCGTGGTGGCAAGAATGGACGACGGTGCAGCCTTGCTTGTTGAGGGTGAGGAGTTCGACCGCGTTCAACCACGGATTGAAGCCGAGCTGGATGAGCAGGGGCTTCCTGAGTGATGCCGCGTCACTGGCTGATACCGGATTGGGATCCGGGCCTGACCCTGGCCCACTTACCCCTGGAACCCCTGATTGGGAGGGGTATCAAGGTTCTGTTGCTGGATGTGGACCGTACCCTGCTCCCAGGGCGTGGCGTGGAACTGCCTGCTCCAATGCGTCGCTGGGCCAAGGATGCATCGCGTTTGTTGCACATTCATCTGATCAGCAATAACCCTTCGCGCCAGAGAATCCAGGCAGTGGCGGATCAGATGAATGTGACTTACACCTGCTCAGCATCAAAACCTCGCCGTGGAGCGATTCGTCGCGTGATCAGCACGCTTCCCAATGCGACGACCGAGATCGCCATGGTGGGAGATCGTGTGTTCACCGATGTTCTTGCCGGCAACAGACTGGGGCTTTACACCGTGCTGGTGAAACCGCCACGCCCCGACGGCACAGCCTGCAGTCACGATCGCGTGCAAAGGCTGGAACGGCATCTCGCCAGATTTTTCGGAGCAGTGGGGCAATGACCCTCAGGGTTGTAAAAGTGGGGACAAGCCTGCTGAGACAACGCCAAGAGACGTCTACGGCCGAAGCAATTGCACAGTTGTCCAACAACCTGGCGGACAGCATGGGCCGCGGCGATCGCACGGTGCTCGTGTCATCTGGAGCCGTTGGCCTGGGCTGTCAACGACTCGGCATGACTCAACGGCCCCTCAGCCTTCCAGGCCTGCAAGCTGCCGCATCCGTGGGCCAGGGATATCTGATGAGCCTGTATGAAAAAGAATTCTCCCGCCATTCCATTCCAGTCGCACAGGTGCTTCTCACGCGCGCCGACTTGGCAGACCGCCTGAGCTACCACAACGCGTCTGCCACATTGAATCAGCTGCTTGATTGGGGAGTCCTCCCCGTGGTGAATGGAAACGACACGGTGTCTTCAGATGAGCTGAAATTCGGTGACAACGACACCCTCTCAGCACTCGTTGCTGCAGCGGTCAAAGCCGATGAATTGATCCTGCTGACTGATGTTGACAGTCTCTATTCAGCAGATCCTCGTAGTGATCTCAATGCCACACCAATCAAGGATGTGCATGATCCCGAGCACATCGGAGAGCTCGAGGAAGGAGCAGGTAGCGGTGGCCGATGGGGTACCGGGGGCATGGCCACGAAACTTGCAGCAGCTCGTATCGCCACCGCAAGCGGAATCACAGTGCATCTGGGCGATGGCCGGAAAGCAGAGTCATTGCAGAACATCCTGCGAGGCGGTCGAGGCGGCACTGTGTTCCATCCCCACCCTCAACCGCTGGGCAATCGCAAGAGTTGGCTAGCCCATGCACTGCAACCAACAGGCTCGCTGCGCCTGGACCCCGGAGCCTGTCGAGCACTGCTAAACAAGGGAGCTTCGCTCCTGCTGGTTGGCGTCACAGAGCTGAACGGACAGTTCGAGGCCAACCAGGCTGTGCTTCTGCTCAATGAGGATGGCCAGGAGGTGGCTCGCGGCCTCACAACGATGAGCAGCGAGAAGTTGAATCATCTGCTGACCCAGCAGTCATCGAATGCCACAGCCGATGGGGGCTCACCAGTCGTGGTGCATCGCGACGCCATGGTGCTGATGATGCCAACGACACAACAAGCAGCGAATTCATGATCGATGCAAGTTTGTTAATGCGAAACAGATCGATCTGATGCTTTTCAGACCGCCTGCTGAATCAGTTCAGACGCAATTCACAGATCAAATCGAAGACTATTTGCTTGCAGAAAGCCCAAGATAATATCCAAATCCGTTGGCACAAATCATGCTAAGGAAGAGAAAAGGAATGATGATATTTGAGTAATCGTGAGCCAGCCAAGACGTCAGCAGAAAAGCGCCGACAGAGGCAGCAGCAAACAAACTGATGATCGGATCCTGTTTCGCCGACATAACATCGTTAAGCACGAAAATCAGAGTAGCGAAAAACTTTTCTTACAGCTGTATCAGCATCTACAGCGGCGAACATCACAGGTCAATCATCAAACAGCAAACTCTCAATCAGCCGCGAATCATCCAATCAAGTCAAAAATCATTCCAGAAGACTGAGCAAGGATGGCTCCTAAAAGCAGATAAGACGATCGAATCGAACAAAAAGCGAGGGCCTACTTCAGCGCAGGCAAGATCACATAAATATAAAGGAGAAGACCTGAATACAGCCCTCCCAGAATCAAAAACCACTTCGACATCATTCATGAATAATTTGACACAGCATAGCCAAGAGGCAGCTCAAGCTCTTGCCGACCCAAACATCATCAAGTAAACAACAGCTCCAGGCCGGGAAAGACGACACACTGAGATGCGTTCAAACGCTGAATGCCAGCAACAACCATTCATACCAACAAGATCAAAGAGGTAACCCTTGACAGTCGTTGAAAATCAGGATTCAGGAAATAACAATGTTTTCACGACCAGGAGTGGCAATCAGACTCACAAGAAGCCGAAAATCTCTACCAAAATATTGAGAACTCACCGCGTTGCGCAAACAAAATCTGCCAGCGTTGACTGTTCACACTCTCGATCAGTCGTGATTTCGGAACAGTCCGGCATGCATCATCAACCTCTTAGCCGGCTAACTTGACCGCAACTTCTCACTGGTTTTTCAAAGGCTGTTAGTAACGAATGCGTTGCAAACCAGTTGGAGAATGTCAGCTGTGAACACGATGTTCAGTCAAACCGGTAGGTCCCCATGCGCTTCAGCGAGTTGATCGCCATTCTTGAGCAGGGCGAGTCAGGCGTTCTGAAGGTTTCCGCAGGCCAGGATCCCGAACTCCGAGGAGCCGCCTCTCTCGAATGCGCACAAGCTGATCAACTCAGCTTCCTTGAGCAAGGCAATGCGCTTGTCGCAAGCCTTGAAACCAGTGGCGTAGGTGCTGTCTTGATCCCTGATCAAGAGGAGTTGAAGGTGCTCGCTGAACACCGAAAACTGTCTTGGGCCGCCTGTCGCGATCCGCGATTGGCTTTCGCTGAAGCGCTCGAACAACTGCATCCCCGTCCTGTACCGAACGCGGGCATCCATCCCAGCGCCGTGATCTCCGATCGCGTGCAGATTGGAGCTGGTGTGAGCGTGTCCGCCAACGTGACGATTGGGGATGACACCCGGATCGGAGCGCAAACCGTGATTCACCCAGGAGTGGTGATCTACGGCAACGTGGACATCGGGGAAGGCTGTGAATTGCACGCCAATGCCGTTTTGCACCCCGGATGCCGTATCGGCAGGGGTTGTGTCGTGCATTCCAATGCAGTCGTCGGATCAGAAGGGTTTGGCTTTGTGCCAACGGCCAAGGGTTGGCGCAAGATGCCCCAGACCGGTTTGGTTGTTCTCGAAGACGGTGTCGAGATCGGATGTGGCAGCACGATTGATCGTCCTTCCGTCGGCGAAACCCGGATTGGTGCCGGCAGCAAAGTCGACAATCTCGTGCAGATCGGTCATGGCGTCGTGACAGGACGGGGCTGCGCCTTGGCCTCACAGGTGGGGATCGCAGGTGGAGCACGTCTGGGCGATGGGGTGATCCTCGCCGGACAGGTGGGTGTCGCCAACCGTGCGGTGATCGGCGACAGCGCGATCGCCAGCTCCAAAAGCGGCATCCATGGCGAAATCGCTTCAGGGGAAGTGGTGAGCGGATATCCAGCCATTCCGAACAGGCTCTGGCTGCGCTGTTCTGCGGCCTTCAGCAAATTGCCTGAGATGACCAAACAGCTGCGTCAACTTCAGCGTCAGGTTGAACCAGCGGTCTCTGGTTCTGAAGGATCAGAGACCGCTCAGTAATCTCCCACCAGCACTGTCCGGGCTCGGCAACATGGATCAGCATCGTGTCGTTCTTCTGCCCGGCGATGGCATCGGCCCGGAAATCACCGCCGTAGCCCGTCAGCTTCTCGAAGCCGTCGCCGCACGTTTTGACTTCAGTCTGACGTTCGATGAACAGCTGATCGGTGGAGCCGCCATCGACGCCACTGGAGAACCATTACCGGCAAGCACTCTGGAGACCTGCCGTTCAGCCGATGCGGTGTTGCTTGCAGCCATCGGCAGTCCCCGTTTCGACGCATTGCCGAGAGCCAAGCGACCGGAAAGCGGACTGCTGGCTTTGCGTTCTGGGATGGAGCTGTTCGCCAATCTCCGACCGGTCAAGATCGTGCCTGCCTTAATCGATGCCAGCAGTCTCCGGCCAGAAGTGATTAAAGGAGTCGATCTGATGGTCGTCCGTGAACTCACGGGTGGCATTTACTTCGGCCAACCGAAAGGGCGAATCGAAGCAGACGGGGAAGAACGGGGCTTCAACACCATGACCTACTCGGATTCAGAGGTGGATCGAATCGCCAGAGTGGCTTTCGAGCTGGCGAGTGAACGTACAGGCCGACTGTGCTCGGTGGACAAGGCCAACGTGCTTGATGTCAGCCAGCTGTGGAGAGACCGGGTGGATGCCTTGTCGAGCAGCTACAGCAACGTGGAGGTGAGTCACATGTACGTGGACAACGCTGCGATGCAGCTCGTTCGAGCCCCACGTCAGTTCGATGTCTTACTCACAGGCAATCTTTTCGGTGACATCCTCAGCGATGAAGCAGCGATGCTCACGGGATCCATCGGCATGCTTCCTTCAGCGTCGCTCGGAAGTGAAGGGCCGGGGCTCTTTGAGCCGGTGCATGGATCAGCTCCGGACATTGCCGGCCAAGACAAGGCCAACCCCATGGCCATGGTTCTCTCCGCAGCGATGATGCTGAGAACAGGCTTGAAGCAACCCAGCGCAGCAGACGCTCTGGAACAGGCTGTTGACCAGGTGCTGGCGAAGGGCTTTCGTACCGGCGATCTGATGGCGGAAGGTTGCACACCACTGGGTTGCAGGGCCATGGGTGAAGAGCTGCTCAAGGCACTCTGATCAGATTTGATCAAGCAAATTTCGAAATCGGTCCGTTGACCTGCCAAACTCTTCGGGCCAGATCTGCCTCCGTCGATGTCGAAGCGTCACCCCGTCGTGGCTGTCACCGGTTCCTCAGGTGCCGGCACCAGCACCGTGAAGCGTGCCTTCGAGCACATCTTCGCGCGTGAAAGCATCACACCGGCTGTCGTTGAAGGCGACAGCTACCACCGCTTTGAGCGGATGGCCATGAAAGATGCCATGGCTGATGCTTTGGCAAAGGGCGAGAACTTCTCCCACTTCGGCCCTGAAGCCAACCTCTTTGACAAGCTTGAGGAACTGTTCCGCGTCTATGGAGAGACAGGCGGTGGGCAGAAGCGCTATTACCTGCACAGTCCAGAGGAAGCCGCTGAGCACAATTCCCGCTTGGGAGTCGATCTCAATCCAGGCCAGTTCACCCCCTGGGAAGACATCCCAACTGGCACAGACCTGTTGTTCTACGAAGGGCTTCACGGTGGCGTGAAAGGTGATGCCTACGACGTGGCATCACTTGCCGATCTTCTGGTGGGTGTGGTGCCGATTACCAACCTCGAATGGATCCAGAAGATCCACCGCGACAATGCCGAGCGCGGCTATTCCGCCGAGGCGATTGTGGACACCATCCTGCGCAGGATGCCTGACTACATCAATCACATCTGTCCTCAGTTCAGCCGCACCGATATCAATTTCCAGAGGGTCCCAACGGTCGATACCTCCAACCCATTCATCTGCAGGAACATTCCCAGCCCGGATGAGAGCTTTGTGATCATTCACTTCCGCAAGGGTGCTCGAGAGAAGTGGGGGATTGACTTCAACGATCTTCTGAACATGATCCACGACTCATTCATGTCCAGCCCCACCAGCATCGTGGTGAACGGCGGCAAAATGGGTTTTGCCATGGAACTGATTCTCACTCCAATCATCCACCGCATGATTGAAGAGAAGAAAAAGATGAACTGATTTCTGTTCATCAATAGCCCCAATCAGTCCTATCGTGGGCTCATCTGATTGTTCAGGTGAGCCTATTTCTGTTTCACCTCCCTCCTTCCTGATCGCGGGAGCCGGCAGAAACGCCAGCCTCACTCCACGCTGGGACCGAGTGGACAGCAGACGCCTGATCGCTTTGGCCCGAAAAATTTATTTCCAACATCTGAGCGAATCAACCCATTCGCTCGACCCCTGCGGAGTTGTCGTGAAGATCAATCTCACCGAGGGGCGTGTGGTTCTCGAGGCTCCAACGCTGTTGCCTGATGAACAATTCATCAGTGCAGAACTGATCAGTCGAAGGCTAAGGCGACCACGCAATCCCAAAGAACGGGTCAAGGGGCAAGGGTCTTGAACCCACTCCTGGTTTCGATCGTGCTGCTCACAGGAGCGTGTGTTGGCAGCTTCATTAACGTCGTCACCTGGCGACTTCCGAGAGAGGAGTCCGTTGTTTGGCCAGGCAGTCACTGTCCTCGCTGCGGTCATTCCGTGCGATGGCACGACAACATTCCCGTGATCGGCTGGCTGGCATTAAGAGGACGCTGCCGCAACTGCGATCAACCCATCTCTGCTCGCTACCCCCTCGTGGAGGCTCTCACCGCAGGGTTATGGCTGAGTGCGGTGTGGGCCATGGGCTTCAGCGTTGACACGTTGTCATCAGACCCCGTGACGACTCTCGTCACGCTGGTGGGCGGAGTCGTGCTGATCAGCCTGTTAATGCCGCTGGTGCTGATCGACATCGATCACCTTTGGTTACCGGAACCGATCTGCCGCGCAGGAGTGATCACAGGACTGCTGGCGAGCGCGCTGGTTGCTGCCTTTGGACATCCGGAGATCGGCAAGAGCCTTCTGTTCAATCATCTGCTGGCGTCAGCCGCGGGGTTACTGGTGCTGGAAGGTCTCAGTGCTCTGGCGGAACGCTTGGTGGGACAGCCTGCACTGGGATTGGGTGACGCCAAACTGGCAGCCATGGCAGGAGCCTGGCTGGGACTGGCTGGACTGGGAATGGCGATGGGGATCGCGGTGATCTCAGGAGCGATGTTCGGGGTGATTGGCAGGATCATCGGACGCCTGCAACCCAGACAACCTTTCCCGTTCGGCCCCTTCATTGCCCTGGGGATTTGGTTGGTCTGGTTGATGGGCCCTCAATGGTGGTGGAGTCAGTGGGTGGCACTGATCGGGTCGTGAACAAAATCAGACAGCCGCACCACCACCAGCGCCTGCAATATCAAAAGCTCCTCCTGCTTTGACGTTGGCCAGCAAAGTTCCATCGAGAAATTGCTGATCAAGCAAGATCAATGCCGCTGGACTGGAATCGGCCAAGCGCAGTCGTTTCAGAACAAATCGAGCTTCGGATTCTTCCTGCAGCTGCTCACCCACAAACCAATCGAGCATGGCTGTGGCAGTCCTATCCCCTTCATTTTCCGAAAGCGTATAGATATTATTGATCGACTTGGTGACAGTTTTTTCCATCTCATACACCTTGTCAAAAAGCGTTTTAACAGACTGCCACTCCCTCTCAGGCGACTCAATCGTAGGCAGCTGAACATTACATTCGCTATCAACTAGATAGGCAATGAATTTAGAGGCATGGCCTCGTTCCTCAGTGCTTTTGTTGAGCATGTAGCTAGAGAAACCAATTAAATCTCTCTCACGCAACCAAATCGACATCGCCAGGTAGGTATGACTAGCCTGAAACTCAAGCGCAAGATGTTCATTGATTGCCGAAGTATGCGATGCCATCAAAAGAATGCCAATAATTTTTTATAGACAAACAACCGCATGTAAGCCCTAGAGCAAAGATTAAAAACGGCCGGAATCACACCTCTTGAGTGACAAATGTTACGCGCCAGTACCGCCTACTTCGGTGCTCGATTGATGGTGTGACTGTGAGCGGAATTAAGACAAAAAATTCCATCAACATCGTCTTGAAAAGGCTCCTGGAAAAGAAGAGAAGCCCCGATGGCATAATTCTTGGACCGGTCCGTCTTTTAATGGGCTGGTCTGGATTGTCCCCGTGTCTCTTTTCGACTGGTTCGCTGATCGCCGCAAGGGTCAGTCCGTGGTCAAGGTCGCGCAAGAACCCGAGGAGGGGGATGGTCTCTGGAGCAAATGTCCTGAGTGCTCCCAGGTGGTCTATCGCAAAGACCTTCTGGCCAACGCAAGTGTTTGCGGCAACTGCAGTTATCACCACCGCATCTTCAGTGCTGAGCGAATCGCGATCATTGCCGACGAAGGAAGCTTTGAACCGCTTGACGAAGACCTGACTCCTACTGACCCGCTTGGGTTCAAGGATCGACGGGCCTATGCCGATCGTCTGCGGGAAACCCAAGCCAGCACAGGGCTTCGCGATGGGGTGATTACGGGATTGTGCCGAGTGGACGAGATCCCCATGGCCCTTGCGGTGATGGATTTCCGTTTCATGGGCGGATCCATGGGCTCGGTGGTGGGAGAAAAAATCACCCGGCTAATCGAGGTGGCCACAGCCAAACAGCTTCCCTTACTCATCGTCTGTGCCTCCGGAGGCGCACGCATGCAGGAAGGCATGCTGAGCCTCATGCAGATGGCCAAGATTTCCGGAGCGCTGGAACGCCATCGCGAAGCGGGTGTGCTTTACATGCCGCTGCTGACGCACCCCACCACAGGAGGCGTCACGGCGAGCTTCGCCATGCTCGGCGATTTAATCCTCGCCGAGCCCAAGGCTCTGATCGGTTTTGCCGGCCGGAGAGTGATTGAACAAACCCTGCGGGAGAAGCTTCCCGATAACTTCCAGACGGCCGAATACCTCCAAGAGCATGGGTTCGTTGACACAATCGTGCCGAGAACACAGCTGAAGAACACCTTGGCAACTCTTTTAAGCCTGCATGGCTGTCGACCCGAGATCGCCGTCGAGGCATGAACACCAATCTGAGGACACGAGTCCATCAGTGGCTGACATCAGCACTGTTGGCTTCACTGGTTGTGGTTTTAATGCAGATGGCTTTCGCTCAGCCGATTTTCGCCGGTCCTGTTGATTGGCGTGAAGTGCCATCAACCAGCGAAGGGCAGCAGTGGTGGGACGCAGGAAGCGTCCGCAGAACAAGAGAGGGCAATGTTTCGGTTCTCAGTCGATACAGCCTGAAAACCGAGGATGAATCGCCTGCCCTGGGGACTCTTGTGGTGATGGAAATCGATTGTGATCAGTCGCTCTATCGAGATACACAGAAGAACGGACTACCCCGCTTCAGGGCTGACTGGGAAGCGCCGGCCAAGGATGATCTGATCACCGAAGTCATCAACGCCGTTTGCAGTTCAGAACTTGTCTAACTGCATCCCTGTATCCGCCGCCCGCTTTTCAATGGCTCCCAGTCCGATCTCTCAACGCCCGATTGGTGTTGCCATCGCCGGCCTCGGCTTCGGCGAATCGGTTCATCTGCCCGCTCTGCAGAACGTTCCCGAGCTGGAACCTGTCGCTCTCTGGCACCGAAGGCAGGATCGACTGGATGAGGCCTGCAGCAACTCCGGCCTGAAGGGTTACCACTGCTGGGACTCACTCCTTGAGGATTCCCGTGTCGATGCAGTGATCATTGCCACACCCCCGGCACCTCGTTTTGATCTGGCGATGCGAGCGCTGAAGGCGGGGAAACATCTGCTGCTTGAGAAGCCCGTCGCCCTGAATGCGCAGGACGTGGCGGATCTGCAGCGCGAAGCCATCGGCAGAGGTCTCAGCGTTGCTGTGGATTTCGAATACAGGGCAGTTCCCCTGTTTCAACAGGCAGCACGCCTTCTCGAGCAGGGAGCTGTGGGGACCCCCTGGCTGGTGAAACTGGATTGGTTGATGAGCAGCAGAGCCAACCCGCAACGAGCCTGGAACTGGTACTCACAGGCCAATCAAGGTGGAGGCGTCATCGGAGCGCTTGGCACCCATGCTTTTGACACCTTGGCGTGGTTGATCGGCTCTGTTGGAGAACCACAGGCCATGACACGCACCTCCATTGCACAGCGACCCGATTGCGAAGGCAACATGCGGCCGGTTGATGCTGACGACATCGCCCTGATCAATGTGGACTTAGCGACCCATCAAGGTGGGACCGTCGCCGCACAACTCGCCCTGTCCTCGGTTGCCCGCAATGGTCGTGGTTGCTGGATTGAGATCTACGGATCCGAGGGCAGTCTGGTTCTGGGGAGTGAGAACCAGAAGGATTATGTGCATGGCTTTTCGCTCACCTTGCAACAAGGCGGAGATGCGCCTCGCAACGTCCAACCGGATGAGGATCTGCGCTTCGCGACGACGTGGAGTGATGGACGCGTCGCACCGGTCGCGCGTCTTCAGAGCTGGTGGGCGCAGAGCATTCAAAAGGGCCATCCGATGGTGCCTGGCCTTGCTGAAGGTCTCGCGAGCCAGCAGGCCTGTGACAGGACGTTGACATCACGTTGATTCAGACAACGAACTACACACCTTCAACTTCGTATCAACAGTGACGGCTTTGCGTGACTTTGAAAATGCCACATAAATATGAAATCGCTTTAATCAATATGAATTTTCTTTGATCAATGATCAAAAAAGCAACCTGTTTTGCAGCCCTCCTCTTGATGGCGGCGTGTTCATCTGGAACGGTCAGCAAGGATTCAGCCAAGGACCAATCAGCTTCCAGCAACAGCGAGGTTGAGGCCTATGAACAAAACGAGACCACCCTTTCTGGCGAACAGAACAACAAAGATTTCGTCAACACAGTCGACGACAAGGCTCTCGTTAGCGCGCTGAGGGATGGCGGTCATGTCATCTACATCCGTCATGCCAAAACCACGAAGGACTGGGGCGACCAGGTCAGCCCAGAACTGGATCTCGCTGATTGCAGCACTCAGCGTCGCCTGAGTGATGAAGGCAAGGCTGATGCCAAAACGATCGGTGAAGGCATCAAGGCCGCAGGCATTCCTGTTGGAGATGTCATCTCAAGCGACTACTGCCGTGCGTACAACACAGCTGATTTGGCTTTCGGCACCTACACCAAGAACTCAAATCTGAATTTCCTGCCCTGTGTTGAGTGCACTCCGGAGGATTACGAGAACTACGCCAAGCGCGTTGCTCCCTTGATGTCCGCGAAACCTGAAGGCGGCAAAAACACATTCCTCGTTGGACACGATGACCCCTTCCAGGGTGTGACGATGCCGGTTGTTCCAACCAATGGAATTTATCCCGCACCCATGGGTGTTGCCTACGTTGCAAAGCCCCTCGGTGATGGCAATTTCGAGCTGGTTGCCAAAATCCTTCCCAATCAGTGGCAGGCCCTCTCTGAGCTTTGATTCGGCCTACTCCTGATTGAGACTTCAAAGACCAAAAAGCTGGCTCCTTGAGGAGCCGGCTTTTTTATGCAACACAGTCCAGAACAAAGCGAGCTGGATTGAGGAGAAGGAATTGACACCAGCTTGTCGGCTGTAAGGACAAGTGACATCAGCCTGAAATCGCTTAGCCCAGTTACCAGCGCGCTGCAACCAATCAGGACAGCAACAATCAAATGTTTCAGCTACTACGTAGCAAATCTCACTTAAGGGTGTAAACAGAGAGGCTTAGGTGTCCTTCTGGACCCCGAGACTCTCTCAATTCCGAAGAATCAAATGGCACTGTCTGATTATTCCTCCGAACTGATTGCAACCGCACAATCTCTCGCCTCACCTGGCAAAGGGATTCTTGCTGTGGATGAATCCACCAAGACCATCGGCAAGCGCTTGGGCTCCATCGGAGTTGAGAACACCGAAGCCAATCGCCAGGCCTATCGCGGAATGCTCTTCACCGCAGCCGGTCTCGGAGACTTCATCAGCGGAGCCATTCTTTACGAAGAGACCCTCTTCCAAAACCATGCCGACGGCGAGTCCATGGTCAACAAACTTGGCAAGTTGGGCATCATTCCCGGCATCAAGGTTGACATGGGCCTCCGTCCGCTCGTCGGCGCAGGCTCGGTTGAAACCCTTTGCACTGGTCTGGACGGACTGGTCGAGCGTGCAGCCGACTACTACGCACAAGGAGCACGCTTCGCAAAATGGCGCGCTGTTCTGCAAATCACCTCTGACGGCTGCCCCTCACCTCTGTCTGTTCGGGAGAACGCCTGGGGGCTGGCTCGTTATGCACGCTCAGTCCAGGAATCAGGTCTTGTGCCGATTGTGGAACCAGAGATCCTGATGGATGGTGATCACACGATCGAAACCACAGCCCGAATTCAGGAGCACGTGATCCAAGAGGTGTATCACGCTTGCCAGGCCAACGGTGTTCTGCTTGAAGGAACCCTGTTGAAGCCCTCAATGACCGTGCAGGGAGCCGATTGTTCCGAGAAAGCAGACCCAGCCAAAGTGGCGGCCATGACCGTGCGCACTCTGGAGCGCAGCGTCCCAGCAAGCGTTCCCGGCATCGTGTTCCTGTCCGGTGGTCTGAGCGAAGAAGCTGCTTCGGTTTACCTGAACCACATGAACACCATCGAGCGCAAAGCGAAATGGAATCTTGGCTTCTCTTACGGAAGAGCACTGCAGCACTCCTGCCTGAAGGGATGGGCTGGCACGAACCTGGAAGCCGGCCAGAAAGCACTGCTGGCACGCGCCCAGGCCAACTCTGAGGCCTCACTCGGTCGCTATGTACCCGGATCACAGCCCTCCTCCGATGAGCAGCTGTTCGTAGCGGGCTACACCTACTGATCCAGCATCACGCACACCCTGACATCGCTTGCGAGACAGGCACGCGTGACAAATTGAACACCACTCAGGTAAAGTCTCGGCCCTACGGACCTTTTAGTCCGATAGGGCTTTTTTTTGGACTTTCTCTATGGCGCTCGTTCCGCTTCGGCTTCTGCTCGACCATGCTGCCGAAAACGGCTACGGCATTCCTGCATTCAACGTCAACAACCTTGAACAGGTGCAGGCAATCATGGAAGCGGCCGACGAGACCGATAGTCCGGTCATCCTGCAGGCTTCCCGTGGCGCACGCAGCTACGCAGGTGAGATCTTTCTGCGCCACCTGATCCTGGCTGCCACTGAAACCTATCCCCACATTCCCGTGGTGATGCATCAGGACCATGGCAATGCTCCTGACACCTGCTATTCGGCAGCAATCAATGGATTCACCTCCGTGATGATGGATGGATCCCTCGAAGCTGACGCCAAAACACCCGCCAGCTACGACTACAACGTTGCTGTCACCAAGCAGGTTGTTGATTTCGCTCACTCCGTTGGCGTGAGTGTCGAAGGTGAGCTGGGATGCCTGGGCTCACTGGAAACCGGAAAAGGTGAGGCTGAAGACGGCCACGGCTTCGAAGGTGAGCTCTCCAAGGACATGCTGCTGACAGATCCAGCAGAAGCTGCGGATTTCGTGGCCAAAACCAAGTGCGACGCACTGGCCATCGCGATCGGGACCAGCCATGGTGCTTACAAATTCACCCGCAAACCCACCGGTGAAGTGCTGGCAATCAGCCGAATCGCTGAGATTCACAAAGCGATCCCCAACACGCACCTCGTGATGCATGGCTCCTCTTCCGTGCCCCAGGAGTGGTTGGAGATGATCAACAAGCATGGTGGTTCAATTCCTGAAACCTATGGGGTTCCTGTGGAGGAAATCCAGGAAGGAATTCGCAACGGTGTTCGCAAAGTGAACATCGACACCGACAATCGCCTTGCCTTTACTGCGGCAGTGCGTGAGGCGGCGATCGCCGATCCAGCCAATTTTGATCCCCGCCATTTCAACAAGCCAGCTCGCAAATACATGAAGCAGGTCTGTCTCGACCGCTATCAGCAGTTCTGGGCCGCAGGCAACGCCAGCAAGATTCAACAGCAGAGCATCACCTACTACGCCGGCCTCTATGCCAAAGGCGCACTGGATCCCAAAGCTGCTGTTGCTGTCTGATCAACTTGACCACGCAACTTGCATCGAACAGGGGCCATCAGGCCCCTGTTTTTTTACGGCTGTTTGAGGCCTTCAAAGATTCAGCGGCGTCTCGCTCAATAGCGAATCAAACCTGCGTCAATCATGATCAGCCCGAAGCAACCTGATTGAACAAACCAATCTCAGGGAGCAGATGACGAACAAAGAGACTTGCAACACTTGATTCAGTGATCACACTGATCGAATCAGAAAAGAGGAGGTGAGCCAATAGAGAGGTGAGATCTACCATGAGAATCCTTTGATCAATCTCGAATGGACGGCGAACAGAATTCAATCTCGCCCGTTCAGCGGCGATCATTCGACCGACTGATCAACTTCACTGATGCTGTTGTTGCGATTGCCATCACTCTTCAACTGCTTCCGCTGGTTGACATCAAATCGACAAGTGGTGAATCGATATGGCAAGTGATTAGCGACAACTCATCTCAGATTTTTGCATTTTGGCTGAGCTTTTTAATCCTTTCTGTGTTGTGGCTTAAGCACAATCAGGTCTTCAATTCGATGAGAACTTTTGATGGAATAATTTTTTGGCTGAATTCATTATGGATGGCATTAATTGTTTTCCTTCCCTGGCCCACAGCACTCTATGGTTCATTGAATGATGGGCAGATGATTGCAAGCAAGGGAGTCGGCCTTCTCTACTGGTGGACTCTTGCATTGATTAGCGGCATTGGATGGCTTATCGCAATCCATGCCTGGCAGAAGCCCGAGCTGCTTGAGCAGTCAGCCCTCATCAAAGGTCGTGAGGGTTCAGGACTCAAAAAATATCGAGGGGCAAGCTTCGTTGCCGCCTTTCTGTTGATTGGCCTGGCCGCAGAATTTTCGCCTCAATTCGTGCCCTATCTGACTCTTGGAATGATTCCAATGGACTTGCTGTTGAGAAAAAAGAAAAGAGGCAAAACCCGAAGAAATGAGGCACGCAACAGACGCTGAACGAGACCCTTTAGGCCTGCAGTGTGAGTTGGCCTGATGATGCATCGAGCAATGCTTCGCGTCCAAGAGGCAGTGCCCAATTCGGCAGACCATGACCAAGGGGAAGATCCATGACAAGAGGTACGCCGAGATCACTGAGACGTTCGTCAAGGATTTCCGGCATGGAGAAATCGCCAGGGAGAACATCGTCTTCTTTCCAGCTGAAGCGACCACAGGCCACTCCGGCCAAACCCTTGAACAGACCAACGCTGCGCCACTGAGTGAGCATGCGATCCACTCGATAGGGCGCCTCGCCCACATCCTCGAGCACCAGAATCGCCCCTTTGAGCGAGGGGAACCAACGGGTCCCAATCAGATGGGTGGCAACCGTGAGGTTCGTAACCACCAGTCGTCCCCGTGCCTGACGACCGCGACGTCCTCGTCCTTGCAATGGTTGCGTCGGTCGTCCGCTCAGCAGGTCAACCGTGCGTTGCCACTGCTCCTCGACTCCCCAGGCAGAGCCATGAATGGCTCCCAGCAGACCGGCCTGCCACTGGGCGAGTAGCAGAGCACTGCTGTCAGAGAAACCCAGAGACCAAAAGGGGCGATCAGGAAACCGCAGGCCAGACTCCAGCACACGCGCTGCACCCCAGCCACCTCCCACGTACACCACGCCATCGAGAGTGGGGTCGTTCCAGGCGTCTTCGATTGAGGCACGCCGCTGATCATCGGTGGCCGAGAACCATTGCCACTGACCTCTGACGCTCTCTGGAATTTCAAGATGCCAACCTTGGGCGGCGAATCGCTGCAGCAATGGCGTGAAATCCGTTTCAGGATCCATCCACGTGCCTGGATTGATGGCTCTCAGCCGTGAGCCTCGGCGAAGGGGAGGCACTGGCCGAGGTTGACGCGACCTGGACGCGGCTTTGCCATGACCTCCAGCCAAGGACACAGCAACTCCTGAGCCGGCGGAAAGAGCCAGCGCCAGAAGAGAACGACGACGCATGGGTCAGGAGAGCAGCGCTTCCAGGATGGCTCGACCTGCCGTTCCTCCCGTCTGCTGATCACAAGCACGCTCAGGATGAGGCATTAGTCCGAGCACCGAACCCGAGGCATTGGTGATGCCGGCGATATCCGAGACGGAACCATTGGGGTTCACGCAATACTGCAAGGCGATGGCGTCATCGTCCTGAAGTTGCTTCAGCGTGTCATCACTGCATTGGTAGCGCCCCTCTCCATGGGCAATCGGCAGGGAAAACTGGCTTCCCCGGCCACGGGAAGACAGCCATGGCGAGCGATCACTCGCCACAGAAAGCGCAGTGTCTTCACAGATGAAATGAAGATCACGGTTGCGGGTGAGCGCGCCAGGTAGAAGTCCCAGCTCTGTCAGCACCTGGAAACCATTGCAGATGCCTAGGACCCGTCCACCGGATGAAGCGAAACTGAGCAGTGATTCAAGGACTGGAGCAAATCTGGCGATTGCACCACAGCGCAAGTAATCCCCATAGCTGAATCCCCCGGGAAGGACGACCGCATCAAGACCACTCAGATCACGTTCCTCGTGCCAGAGGTAACGCGTTGGCATCCCCAAGCAGCCCTCGGTCGCCCAACGAACATCACGGTCGCAGTTCGATCCCGGAAAAACGACAACGCCGATGGTCATGACTGGGTCAACTCAAGAGTCCAGTTCTCGATCACAGGATTGGCAAGCAGCCGATCACTGAGCAGCTCCAGATTTCGGCGTGCTTCCGCCTCATCAGAGGCCTCGACTTCCAGTTCCACAGCTTTGCCGATGCGCAGTCGCTCCACACCCTCCACACCGAGACGGGACGCGGCTGCCCTGGCAGCCTCACCAGCTGGATCCAGTACCGATGGGCGCAGGTGCACCAGAACGCGGGCTTGGTAACGCGGCACGAGCTCCGAGCGGCAATTGTTAAATATTGACAGGCCAGGGGACCGCTTTCGTTCGACGAAATGCACGTTGAAAAAAGCCCCTTGCTGCAAAGTCCAGTCCGTGCGCTATCCACTGGCACCTCTCATCCGCTCCATCAGCCAGGCCAGCGTGCTGCTTGCGGCTGGCCTCGGCCTGGCTGCGCCAGCCCAACCCGCAGTCAGCGTGCCCGTGGAATGTCGGCAACAGCATCAAGCGTGGCAAGACTGTCGCTATGAGAGCGATCAACCTGGCAGCAGCTGGCAACTGGCGTTTGAGAACACAACCGTGCGCTTCCACCATGACGGCAGCGGGCGCATGAAGATGCAGCGGAATGGCAACAGCAACTGGACGGGAGTGCAGGCCCGTTGGGTCGCGGAACGGACACTCTGCTGGAACGACATTTGCGCCCGAGGAGAGATCCCTCTGGATTGATCAACGCTCGAGCGCTGCATTAACGGCACATTCAAAAGGCACCGCCGCCGACGGAAGCGTGAGCAGATGCGCGCAGAGACTGGCCAGATCCTCAGGCTGTGTCATTTGCTCGGGAGGCATTGTTTTCACCCCCGCGGCCATTTGGGTATTGACCCAACCAGGGCAGACAGCGGTCACACGAATGTTCTGATCCCAACCCTCGTTGCGCATGGTTTGGCAGAGACCCATCAATGCGAATTTGCTCGCGGTATATCCAGCAAGCGAACCTTTGCAGCGCTTGCCGCTCATCGAAACCAGCACCTGAATCCGACCCCGTCCAGAATCAATGAGGGCAGGCCAGGCAGCCCGAGTCAACCACCAAGGACCCATCACATTCACGCTCCAGAGTTCATCCGGTTCAGCGCGTTGCTCTTCACTGAACAACAGGGGAGTCCGACGCAGGATTCCAGCGCAGTGAATGAGCGTATCCAGGGATCCAAACCGGCTCAGAGCCGTGTCGACAACCCGTTGAGCATCTTCTGGAACACGAGCGTCATAGGGGCATGACATCAGGCGATCGGGCAATAGATCGGGGTCCAGATCGGTTCCCGACAAGGCCTTGGGATCGCGCACTGCCAGGCAGAGTCGCTGCCCTTGCTTGATCAACGTGCGCGCCACCGCGGCCCCGATTCCCCTGTTGGAACCAGTGATCACGACGGTTCTCATGATTGATGGGAGGTCAGAATTGGAGCATGGTCCCACTCAGGAGCAGTCGTGATGGAGACAGCCCCGCCATAAGCGGCTGGAAACAAGCATTCACAGGCTGGGGGTTGAGCTGGGACGGCTGGTTCAACAACCGACGTGGTGAGTGGTGGTTGATGGCACAGCTGGCCCTGATCAGCTGTCATCTGATCCCTGCATGGCCAAATCCGGGGTTATTCGGGATTGCCTGGCCTGCTGCAGCTCAAATCATGGGCCTGATCACCCTGACAATCGGCCTGGGCCTGGCCGTCCAAGGATTTCTGACACTGGGGCCCAGCCTTTCTCCGCTACCGGATCCGAAACCGGGAGCTGATCTGGTCACCACAGGCGTCTATGCACGCTGCCGCCATCCTCTCTACCGAGCGGTTCTGGTCTGTTCTCTGGGAGTGGTGATCGCGTTGGGAAGCATGCTGCATCTGTTGCTGTTTCTGCTTCTGATCAAAGTTCTCACCGGCAAAGCGCGGCGCGAGGAACGCGCACTGCTACGTGAGCTTCCCTCCTATGCGAACTACATGAGGACGACGGCGGCCATCGTCGCCCATTGTCCTGGCCTGGACTGGCGACAACTCGAGGCCAGCTGAACAACCGTTTATTCATTCATCAAGCGATAATCATCCCCCTTAGGACAGGCACGTTTTTCTGCCAACGGGATGCAAATCGTCAGAACTCGTCCTCTGTTCAGCAGCCTGCTCTCAGGTCTGACCCTGGCCATGGTTCTGGCAGGGACAGGTTTGACGTCTGCAGCGAGAGCTGAAGCCAAACCGTTCAAACGGCAATCCTTGATGGCGTTGCTTGAGCCTGAAGCGCCGAAGCCCGATCCTGCTCCCACCCTTGTTCTCGAGCGCACCGATCGTCGGCTGGCAACAACCGGAGATCCCATCTGGAACCTCAAAATCGAGATTCCTGGTGAACCCCTGCGTCGTTTTGACGCTGTCAGTGGCCGAGCCAATCGTCAGAACGCCAATCGTGACCAGCTCGGTAGCCGTGCGCCCCTGCCGATCGGGAATTACAGCGTGGGTGTCGTTGAACCCTTGACCGACGGTCATTACCCCGAGCTTGGTCCTGTATGGATCAGCATCGAGCCCACCTTCACCACCGGTCGCAGAGTGCTGGGGATCCACCTGGATCCCAGCGCGGGGCTTCAGAACGCCAATAGCGGAACTCTGGGTTGCATCGGCCTGGTCAACAGGTCCGACATGCTCGAACTGGCTCAACTGATCGAACGCAGCGGCACGGATCGGCTGGAAGTCCGTAATTAAAGGGCCGCTCTCTAGACCACCGAATCACAGTCCTTCAACGTGACGCGCCACTCACCCTCAGAGTCGCGCTGTTGAAGGAAACCACTGTTGCCTTTGATCCACCAGGTGAGCTCGCGGTCAGCACTGAATCGAGCTCCCGATGCCGAAGCGATCTGCGGCAATGTCAGCTGACGTCCATCCGGCAGTCGCAGACGAACAAACGCCAGAGAACGATCGCGTAGCTCGTAATAGGTCGCCTCAAGCCGCTCGCCACCGCTGCAGCGGTAGCTCACACTCGCCCCCTGTTGAAGCCGTGGTTCTTCGGCCTTGACGGCGATGAACGAATTCCAGAGCCCTCCGAAAAGAGCTGCTATAGCGAACCACCTCAAGCTAATCAAACTCCCTGCAGACAAGTGTTCTGCAAGCGATGTTCGAGTCGCTGGGTGGAATCACTTTGCAAACCGATCACCACCAACTCCAGACCTTGGCTACCAGCAGGCTTCCAGGCCTCAACCGGAGCCGACTCAAACCAGCTCTCCAAACGAGGACCCACCATCTGGATCTGAAGAGGAAGGGTTTTTCCCTGAATCCAGAGCCGTCCCTTCAGCCGGATCACGTCGTGGTCGATCACAAAGCTGCTGAGCAACTGTTCGAGCTGTCCACGCTCGAAGCATCCCTCCAGTTGAATCTGACCGCTGACCGCCTCCACATGGGTGTGATCGTGATGATGATGGCCATGCCCGTGGTCATGGCCATCGTGTGGGGAGTCATCGTCAATGGGCATCGACTGGTGGGCGAGATCCATCCCCAGCACAAGCGCTGGATCGACAATGCCTCGACTGATCGCCAGGGTGCCAGCTCCTGACCTCAGCCGTTCTGCAAGCTGCTGTTGAACTGACTCCAATTGGGAGGCATCGAGTCGATCCGATCGACTGATCAGCACGAGGTCTGCCGCCTCAAGCTGATCCTTAAACAAGTCATCGATGGCAGTGAGGTGATCCAGATTGGGATCCTCCTGACGCTGACGTTCAAGGGCAGCGGGATCACCAACGGGGCTTCCTGCACTGAGAGCTTCCCCGTCCACAACGGTGACCACCCCATTCACATGAACCCGCTTACGGATGGCTGGCCACTCAAGAGCCTGTAGAAGCGGTCTGGGCAGTGCAAGGCCACTGGTCTCCACGACGATTCCATCGAGCTGATCCGAACGCTGGAGCAAGGTCTCCATCGTCGGCAGGAAGTCGTCCTGAACCGTGCAGCACAAACAACCGTTGTTGAGCTCCACCAACCGACCGTCAACCTCGTCTTCAGGGCAGAAGCCACAGCTGCGGATGAGATCGCCATCCAAACCGACCGATCCGAATTCATTGACCATCACTGCCAAGCGCTGGCCGCTGTTCACCAGAAGATGTCGGAGAAGCGTTGTTTTACCGGCCCCGAGAAAGCCCGTGATCACGGTGACTGGAAGCCGTGAAGGCATCAGCGACACCCCAGGGATTCACGGGTGCTAAGACCACTGCGGCTGTTCACACCTGTGGCCCGGCCGCACAACGCCTTGAGCTGGGGAAGGTCGATCACAGCATTGGTGAAATCCGTTCCTTCGATTTCAGCATCGTTGAAGCGACTTTGCATCAACATCGCGTTGGTGAAGTTGGCATCGCGCAGATCGGCTCCGTCGAAGCGACTAGAGAAGGCCACGACATCCTCAAGGTCCGCTCCCCGAAGATCAGCACCCTGGAGCTGCGAGGTATTGATCACAGCACCACGCAAATCGGTCTCGCTGAGATTCACCTCGCGCAGGTCAGCCTTGAGGAATTCCTTCTCTTTGAGATCGCGCCCATGCATATCGGCAGTGATGTCTTGAACAGCCCGTTGCCCGCGCAGCTCAGGAGCCGTGATCGCATCAGCAGTATCACCACCGACCACCAGTCCGATGACGACGAGCAGGCCACACAGCAACGAAGCGATGAAGCGGCGGGAAACAGATTGAAAAAAAGCAGACAAGACCATGGTTGGTGAACGCTCGACAGGTCTTTAGGGACAACTGCCGTAACTTGAGCGGTCACGATATGGCAGACGACTGCCCAGCCACGTGCCATGGCCAAGACTCTCCGGGTGGTGGTACCGCCCCATCCCCTGATCGCACACTGGCTGACCGTGCTGAGGCATGAGGGGACACCACCGGCTTTGTTCCGAACGGCCATGGAGGAGCTCGGACGCTGGCTCAGCTATGAAGCGATCCGCGACTGGTTGCCTCATCGCAGAGATGAGATCAAAACTCCTCTGGCCAGCACGGAAGGAACGGTGATTGAAACAGCGGTTCCACTGCTGGTCGCCCCGATATTCCCGGGAGGGCTACAGCTCTGGGAAGGTGCACGCCAAGTGCTGCCCAGCGCCGAACTTTGCCTGGGAGGTCTGCCTGAAGCGATTGAAGCCCAGGCCGGTGTGGTGCTGCTTCTGGATCAGATCCGTCAAGGCGACGAACTGATCGAACTGCTGCGGCGTCTGGAGCAACTGGGCGTAGAAGCACCGCGGCTGAGGGTGATCACAGCGCTCACCGCCAGCCCAGGACTGAAGCAAATCGGTGAGACCTACCCGGAGATCACAATCCATACAGCCTGTATCGATGCCGACCTCGACGAGCAAGGCCGGATCCTTCCAGGAATCGGTGATCCCCTGCAAAGACTGGGAATCAGAACAGCTCAGCCGCACTAGGCTGGACATATTCAAAGGAAGCCCATGGCGCGGCAGCAGGACTCTGGATCAGGAACTCTGGCCACCCTTGTGAGTGGTGCCGTTCTGGGAGCGGCAGGCTTCGGTTGGTGGCTGCTCTCCGAGGCTGACCGCCGTCGTCGACTTCGCAACCAGCGCTCGATGCTCTACGCACCGCGCATGCAGGACGGTAGTGAGGCCTTCAGCGCCGGGGATCGTCCAGAACCCGACACCGACAGCCACCTTGAAGCTCGCGTCGAACAGCTGAATTCCGCGATTGCAGATGTGCGCCGTCAGCTTGAAGATCTCGGCTCCAGACAGTGACAGAGCGGCCGGTAGGTTGACCGAAGTGAATCGCCGCAACGCGAGATCGTCCATGCTCCGCTCCGATGCCGTCACCAAGGGGATCCAGCGTTCCCCTAACAGGGCGATGTTGCGAGCCGTGGGCTTTGGTGACCAGGATTTCGGCAAACCGATCATCGGGATCGCCAACGGCTACAGCACGATCACGCCTTGCAATGTGGGCCTGAACGATTTGTCGAAGCGTGCAGAAGCGGCAGCACGCCAGGCCGGAGGCATGCCTCAGATGTTCGGGACGATCACCGTCAGCGATGGGATCTCCATGGGCACCGAGGGGATGAAGTACTCCCTCGTTAGCCGTGAAGTGATTGCCGATGCGATCGAGACGGCCTGCAACGGCCAGAGCATGGATGGCGTGCTTGCCGTTGGCGGGTGCGATAAGAACATGCCCGGCGCCATGTTGGCGATGGCCCGGATGAACATCCCGGCGATCTTTGTCTACGGCGGCACAATCAAGCCGGGAAAACTGGGTGGATGCGATCTCACCGTGGTGAGTGCCTTTGAGGCCGTGGGTCAGCTCACGAATGGCAAGATCGACATGGACGAACTCATCGCCGTCGAAAAAAATGCCTGCCCTGGAGCTGGAAGCTGCGGCGGCATGTTCACTGCCAACACGATGAGTGCAGCGATCGAAACCATGGGGCTCAGTCTCCCGTGCAGCTCAACGATGGCGGCTGAAGATGCTGAAAAAGCCGACAGCGCTGCTCGGTCAGCGGAGGTCCTTGTTGAAGCGGTGAAAGCGAATATCAGGCCTTTGGATCTTCTGACCAGAGAGGCCTTTGAAAATGCCATCAGCGTGATCATGGCCGTTGGCGGCTCAACCAACTCGGTTCTGCATCTGCTCGCCATCGCGAGAACGGCCGGAGTCGAATTGACCATCGATGACTTTGAACAGATCCGCCAGCGGGTTCCGGTCTTCTGCGATCTGAAGCCGAGCGGTCGATACGTCACCGTTGATCTCCACAGAGCAGGCGGCATCCCACAGGTGATGAAACTGCTCCTGAATGCCGGCCTCCTGCATGGAGATTGCCGAACGATCGAAGGAAAGACGCTGAAGCAGCTGCTCAAAGATGTGCCTTCAGCCCCCCCCGCTGATCAGGATGTGATCCGCCCGATCAGCCAACCCATCTATCAGAAGGGACACCTGGCCATTCTCAAAGGCAACCTTGCACTTGAGGGCAGCGTCGCCAAGATCAGCGGTGTCAAATCACCTGTACTGACGGGCCCAGCGAGGGTTTTTGAAAGTGAAGAGACCTGCCTGGAGGCCATTCTTGAACGCAAGATCAAGGCAGGAGACGTTGTCGTCGTGCGCTATGAGGGGCCAGTGGGTGGACCTGGTATGCGCGAGATGCTGTCACCCACTGCAGCCATCGTTGGTCAGGGGCTGGGAGAAAAAGTGGCCTTGATCACTGACGGTCGCTTCAGTGGTGGTTCCTACGGACTGGTGGTTGGGCATGTAGCCCCCGAAGCCGCCGTCGGAGGCAACATCGGACTGGTTGAAGAGGGCGACAGCATCACCGTTGACGCCAATCAACTTGTGCTTCAACTCAATGTGGATGAAGCCGAACTGGAGCGCAGACGCGCTGCCTGGAGCAGTCCGCCGCCCCGCTATCGAACCGGCATTCTTGGTAAATATGCACGTCTTGTCAGCTCCAGCAGCAGGGGAGCGGTCACAGATCAACCCTGATCAGACCAGCAGGGCTCTGAGACGTCGAGCAAGGGCTTCAAGCGGTGCTCCATCGGGTGGAGCAGAGCAACGCTTGCCCGTTTCAGCATCCATCCAAACAGGGTGCTGACCGTGCCAAAGCATCGGCCTTGCAGGTTGATCAACCCAGGCAAGGGTGAGATTGAGATCCTCGCCACTGCGATACAGCTCAAGCTCGAGATCGAGCTCTTCGAGACGATTCCCGTCTCCATCACGACATTCGATCCGTCCTCGGTAGTCATCGAGCGTTGCATCCTCGGCAGACAGGACGGCATGAAGCACAGGCTTGCGGCACAGGTCTGCTGCGGAGGCGATCAACGTCTCAAGCGCAGAGCAAGCACTCATCTCAAAACGCTTCGATCGAGCGGATCAAGAGCTTGATTGCACCGGCTCGATAGCCGGGATTTGGCTCACCATCGTCACCGAATCGTGAATGCAGTAACTGGAGACGAGTGATGCACGACGGATCAAAGCGAACCGGAAGGCTGACAGGTTTGGCACGGACGACAGGCTTGAGACGGTCAAAGGGAAGTTCAACAACCGTGGTGTCGGTTAATTCAGTGGCAACCGTCGTGACCCAACGCAATCCACCTGGAATCAGCTCAGTGAGTCCAAACACTCCATCCCTGCAAGCCACCGCAAACTTGAAACTGCGGCCTTCCCCATCCAGTCTCAGACGCAACCCTGAGTAGGAAGCGAGATCCAAGGGGGGTCGATAGACGGGCGAACGGCAGCTCACAAAACCGCCCCCTTCACTCACCACTTCGCCTTCGAGAACAAGGCCCTGATCACTGAATCTGCAGCCGGCACTGCTGGATCCGCCCATGATCGTGTCATTGAGGCTGGCCCATTCGCGAAAGGAGTCACCGGCAGCGATCACTCGAATTTCAGGTGGCTGGTGGTGTGGAGGTGTTGTCAAAGACCTTCAGCAGCAGCCTGATCGGCGAGCACGAGAATCTCGGAACCCGGTTGAACCAGCTTGGCAGGTGTGCGCACCGGGGATTCATCTGCATCGACGAGTCGTGACAGAGCCTGGCGTTTGGCATCTCCGCTCACGAGAAACACCACCTGGCGTGCAGCACTGAGCACAGGTGCCGTGAGAGTGATCCGCTCAAGCCCTTTGCCCCGTCCAATGGTGGTCCAGCGATCACGGACTCCAGGAGCCTCAGTGCCAGGGAAGAGTGACGCCGTATGACCGTCATCACCAAGCCCGAGCAGCATGAAATCGAACACGGGTGGCTGGCCCTGACAGACCTTGGCCACTAACTCCGCAAAAGCCTCGGCGCTGGCTTCCGGAGACGCCAGTTCCACCGTCGGAACGGGATGAAAACAAGCGCGAGCTCCAGGCTGACCCTGCTTGAGCAGGGTGTTACGCAACATGCGTGCGTTGCTTGATTCATCTTCAGCGGCAACCCAACGTTCGTCGCCCAGAAACACATCAACCCTGTCCCAGGGCAGATGCTCCTGACCTAGCAATGCATAGGCCAAAGCAGGGGTGCTGCCACCAGACAAGGCAATCTGCGCCCGATCCCGCTGATCAAGCGCCAGGTCAATCGCCGATCCGATGTGCTCGGCGGCTCGGCGAGCAAGACCTTGGGCCGTACCAACCTGCTCGATGCGATAGGAGCTCATCGCGCGGTCCTCAGTTGAGCCACTCGGTGTGGAAGGTGCCGTCTTTATCGACGCGCTCGTAGGTGTGGGAACCGAAGCAGTCGCGCATCGCCTGTACAAGGTTCTGAGGAAGTCGTGCTGTGCGGTAGCTGTTGATGTAGTCGAGAGTGCTGCTAAGACACGGCACCGGCACGCCAGCAGCAGCAGCACCAGCAACCACTTTGGCCAAACCGGGCAGACGCCTGTTCACCTGATCGGCAAACCAGGGATCGATCAACAGGTTTTCCAGCTGGGGGTTGGCGTTGAAAGCATCTTGAATGCGCTTCAGCAAGCGGGCGCGAATGATGCAACCACCTTTCCAGATCTGTGCGATCGAAGGCATATCCAGGTTGTAGTTGTGCTCGGCGGATGCAATCCGCAGCAGCTCCATGCCCTGGGCGTAGCTCGCCATACAGGCCAGAACCATGGCATCCATGAGAGGAGCCATGCCATCGGCGGATGAGCCCATATCGAAGGACTGAAGCGCCGGCCCCTTCAAAATCGGCTCAGCCTTGATGCGCTGGTCTTTCATGGAGCTCATCACCCGTCCATTGAGGGCGGCATAGATCGTGGGCACCGAGGCCCCCATCTGCAGAGCACTGACAACTGTCCAGAGACCCGTCCCTTTCTGACCGGCCTTGTCCTGGATCTTCTCAACAAGTGAGGTCCCATCATCAGGATCCATCGTGCGCAAACACACCTCGGTGATTTCGACGAGATAAGAGGAGAGCTCTTCTGTGCTGTTCCAGTGAGCGAACACATCGGCCATCTCGAGGCTGCTCATGCCACCGACCCGTTTCATCAGGTCGTATCCCTCCGCCAAGATCTGCTCAATGCCGTACTCGATGCCGTTATGAACGGTCTTCACGAAGTGACCTGACCCCCCTGGTCCGATGTAGGTGACACAAGGACCATCCTCGACCTGGGCTGCCATCTTGCAAACCAGACTTTCAATCGCGTCGTAGGAGGCCTTGGTCCCCCCGGGCATCATGCTCGGCCCCTCCAGGGCACCTTTGGCTCCACCCGAGACGCCCATCCCAATAAAACCAAAACTCTTACTTTCCAGCTCAGCAACGCGGCGTTCGGTGTCGTGATACTCGGAGTTACCACCATCAATTAGCAGATCTCCCTCATCCAAATAGGGGGAAATCTGTTCAATCACAGCATCCACAGGTCCACCAGCCTTGACCATCATCAAGATGCGTCGTGGCTGCTCCAGTTTGTTGACAAAATCCTGAAGGTCCGTGGCACCCTGAATGTTCTTACCAGCACCCAGACCGGCAAGAAACTCTTCGGTCTTTGCGTAAGTGCGGTTGTAAACGACGCTAGAGAAACCATTGCGCTCAGCGTTGAGGACAAGGTTTTCCCCCATCACGCCTAGGCCAATCAGACCGAAGTGGGCCTTGGACATGCTCGTTTGGACGATTCACTGACAACAGTGTGACCACGACAACCGCAGTCGGCTGCAACGTGGTCAATCTCTGTCAGGAATGAATGATCAGATCACACTTCCATCAGGAATCGAAGCATTTTTGACAACGACCACGATTCCATTACGGATGTAGAAGCCGAACTCCGGGCGATCAGCTTCTTCAACATGGTCCTTATTCACGATGCTGACATTGGAACCAATACGAGCATTTTTGTCGAGAATGGCTCTCTTGACCGTGGTGCCCTGACCCACTCCGAGAGGGATGCCACCGCGCTCTTTAAGCACGGCTCGCTCTTCGCTCGACTCGAAGAAATCAGCACCCATCACGAGGGTGTCTTGAATGACCACATCCGACTCAAGCCTGCTACGGACGCCCAGAACGCAGTGATGAACGCTGCAGGACTTCAAAATCGACCCTTCGCCGACAATTGAATTGGTGATCTGAGCATCAACAAGCTTGCTCGGAGGCAGATAACGCGGCCTTGTGTAGATCGGGAATTTCTCGTCGTAGAAGCTGAACGGTGGTTGTGGTTGTTGTGTCAGTGCGAGGTTGGCCTCATAGAACGCACCGATCGTGCCGATATCTTCCCAGTAGTCATCAAAGACATAGCTCTGGAGTTTGTCCCCTTGAGCAAGTGACTCAGGGATGACTTCCTTGCCAAAATCCTTGTGGTTGGTGTTGCCATCAAGGAGATCGAACAGTGTCTGACGGCTGAACACATAAATGCCCATCGAAGCCAGATAAGGGCGCTCCTTCGCAGATTCGGGACTCAACCCGAAGCGTGCGGTGTCGACGGCCATCTCAAGTAGGGAGTCACCCTTTGGCTTCTCACGGAATTCCTGAATGTTGCCATCATCATCTGTTCTCATCAGACCGAAGGATTCAGCCTGTTTGGCATCAACAGGGAGAGCCGCCACCGTCAGATCGGCTCCGGTGCGGCGGTGATGCTCGATAAAACGGCTGTAGTCCATGCGATACAGCTGATCACCGGACAGGATCAGATATTCATCGACATCCCATTCCTGGAATAGCCACTGATATTTGCGAACAGCATCAGCAGTGCCTTCGAACCAGGAAGGGCTGTCTGGAGTCTGCTGAGCAGCAAGAACCTCGACGAAGCCTCCGCCAAAGGAATTGCTGAGGTTGAACGTCTGGCTCAGGTGACGGTTCAGCGACGCACTGTTGAACTGCGTCATCACGTACATCTTGTTGATGTCGGAGTTGATGCAGTTGCTGATCGGAATATCGATCAGTCGGTACTTACCCGCGAGAGGAACCGCGGGCTTGGCCCGCATCTTGGTGAGGGGATATAGACGCGTTCCCGCTCCTCCCCCGAGAATGATGGCCAGAACACGCTTCATGCCGCCCCCGCAGATCGGCTTTGCCGGGCAAACCTACCGGACTTTTGGTGCTCCAAACCGATGCATGGGCCAGATCCGACGAGAATGCTGGGAATCAGTTTTAGACAGGGAACTTGCGAGTCGGAAATCACTCAGCGTTCCTGCTCGTCATCCTGCACCAGATCAAACAAACGCTCGACCACAAGCAGAGCATTTTGTCGTTCGCTGCGCTGCTGTGGTGCACGCAGTGATGTCACCGGGGTGTGCAAGATCTTGTTGATGATGCCCTTGCTAAGAGCTTCCACCACCTTGCGCTCACGCGCCGAGAAATCAGGTCCCATGCGGCTCAGCGCCTTTTGCAATTCTTCGGAGCGAATCGACTCCAGAGAAGAACGAAGTCGGTTGATGGTCGGAACTGCCTCCAGACTGTCCCACCATTCCAGGAAAAGCCTCGCTTCTTCATCAAGCAGGCCCTGAGCCTCACGAGCCACCTGCTGTCGAGCTTCCTGATTGCGTTCGACAACTTCCTTCAGATCATCGACGTCGTAAGCCTCAACACCGGAGATTCCATCCACATCAGCGTCAATGTTGCGGGGAACGCCGATGTCGACCAGGCGCAGCGAACTGCGACGATTCAACTGCTGAAGTCGACTGGCATCAATAATTGGATCATCCGCTGCCGTACTGGTGAAGACCAGCGAACAGGTGCTCAGGCAGTGATCAAGATCCTCGAGTGGGCGGCACTGCACGGGCAGATCCGGGAAGTCGGCAGCGAGAGCCTGTGCACGGCTCACAGTGCGGTTCAAAACAACAACACCTGAAGCACCCTTCGCTTTCAGATGTTGAAGCAGAAGACGACTCATTCGCCCCGCACCAACAACGGCCACCTGTTCATCCTCAAGGGTGACCAGATCATCCACACCACGGCTCTGACCCAGCTTCAACTGGGCAAGCTCAACAGCCGCGGAGCTGATGGAAACGGCACCGGTGCCCAGATTGGTTTCACTACGAACCCTTTTGCCTGTGCTCACAGCTTGCGTGAGCAATCGATTGAGGATCGGGCCGAGCGATTTGTGCTCCTGCCCCAGACGCATCATTTTCTTGACCTGGGACAGGATCTGCCCCTCCCCAAGCACCAGGCTGTCAAGACCGGCGGCAACCCTCATCAGATGACCAACGGCATCCTCGTGGTGGAAGGTGAACAGGTGGGGTTTCAGATCGCCGGTATCCAGTCCGGAATGTCCGCTCAAAAACTCCCTGACAGCCGAAATTCCCAATTCCGGGTTGCGGACCAGGGTATAAATCTCAAGACGATTACAGGTGCTGAGAATCGAAGCCTCAAGCACCTGGTCATGACCCCGCAGATTCTGCAGGGATTCCTCCATGGTTTGCTCAGGAATACTGAGCTTTTCGCGCACTTCGACCGGTGCCGTTCGATGACTGAGGCCGACAACGGCGATGTGCATGGAGAAAACCCTCGCTGCTGAAAGAAGGAGGTCAGCTCAGAGCAATGCTCTGTGCACCGTCCTTGATATGAACCGTGTTGGTGAAACGGCAGGTGTTGTCAAGGTTGCTGATGATCAGGCTGCTTGTGCGAGTGCAGTCATTCTCAAACTTAACGCCGTGGAACAACAGGCCATCCGTGATGCCACTTCCAGCAAAAATCACATGCTCACCAGAAGCCAACTCATCAGCTTCATAGATCTTGTCGGGATCGGTGATTCCCATTTCGGAAAGTCGCGCCAGGTTGCCTTCCTTGGTCATGTCAGCCCACTCAGAGGTCTGGGCGATGGCAGGGTCATAGACCAACTGACCTTGGAAGTGGCCGCCCAGAGCACGCATAGCCGCTGCTGAGATCACACCTTCGGGAGCTGCACCGATACCCATGAGGCAATGGGTGCCAGTGCCAGCAAAACCACAGGCAATGGCAGCTTGCACATCACCATCGGAGATGGGCTGAACCCTGGCTCCAGTCGCACGGATTTCAGCAATCAAGCTCTTGTGACGAGCTCGATCCATCACCACAATCGTGAGATCACTTACAGCTATTCCGAGACACTCGCTGAGAATTTTGATGTTCTCCGTCGCCGATTTGCGAATGTCAACCTTGCCCTTAGCAGCCGGGGGAGCTGCCAACTTCTTCATGTAGAAGTCAGGAGCATTGAACAGCCCGCCACGATCGGAAGCTGCGAGCACAGCCATTGATCCGCGCTGGTTGTTCGCGCAAAGGTTGGTGCCTTCGCAGGGATCAACAGCAAAGTCAACGCCAGGGCCCTTGCCTGAACCGACTTCTTCACCGATATAGAGCATGGGAGCTTCGTCACGCTCGCCTTCTCCAATCACGATTCGGCCCTGCATTTCGATCTGACCCATGCGTTTGCGCATGGCTTCCACCGCTGCGGCATCAGCTTCGTCTTTTTGGCCGAGGCCTGTGAGCTCGGCAGAGGCAATGGCCGCCTGCTCAACGACCTCAAGAATTTCCTGGATGAGAGTGCGATCCACTGTTGTGCGGCGGGGAACTAATGCGGAGAGGATCAGCTCTCAGGGCTTGGCGCCACTGGGCTTTTCGCTCAAAAGCGCGGCTTACTGTATCAGTCAATTCAAACAAACCTCAGATCAGGGGTTCTTCTCTAAAGTCCCCCGAGTTTTAAGGCCCTCCATGACCGCATCAGAACGCCCGATTCAGATCATTCCATCGGTGCTGCCCGCTGATTGGGCCGCGATGGGCCAATGCGTGAAGGATCTCGAAGCCGCTGGTGTCGACAGGATTCAGTTTGACGTGATGGACGGCAACTTCGTGCCGAACCTCACATTCGGCCCTGAACTGATTAAGGCGTGCCGCAAATACTGCGATGTGAAGTTTGAGACCCAACTGATGGTGAGCCAATACAACGCAGAAACGATGCTTGAGGACTATGTGAATGCAACCAAGGGCCCAAACGGAGAGCCTGGAGTGGTGATTGCCCACGTTGAGTCCAACACACACCTGCATCGAGTACTCGGCAGGATCCGGCAACTCGGGGGCAGTCCTTCTGTTGCGATGAATCCCCATACACCCATGGAGATGGTTGAAAACGTGCTCGATATGGTCGACCACGTTTTGGTGATGACTGTGAATCCTGGATTTGGTGGACAGGCCTATATCCCCACAATGTTGGACAAGATTTCAAAACTGAGAAAAACAATCGATGAACGTGGACTGAGCGTTGACATCGAAGTCGACGGCGGCATCAAAGCGAACTGGACCATCTCCCAATGTTGCGCTGCAGGCGCTAACTGCTTCATTGCTGGGAGCGGGATGTTTGCCTATCCAACATTGAAGGAAGGATGCGACGACCTACGCCGCGTTGCAGAGGAAGCCAGGGCAGGGAAAGTGCTTCCGACTCCTGCATAAACGCTGGATTGCTCTGATGAATGGGCTGCCTCGACAATCACTGGGGATCGCCCATTCCTCTGCACTTATCCCTCCTGGTCGGCAACATCAGCACCGGAACCAAGATCGCTATCGAGTTGCTGACCAGGCTTCCAGCCACTGGCCCAGATCTCACGACAACGGGCATTGAGACTGTGGGAGTCAAGGCCCCAGCCAGTCACAACCTTCTGAATGTCCTGTTTGATGTCATCAGCACCTGGGAAATCGCCGTATCGCATCACAAGTCTCGCCGCAACAGTGAGCTGCTCCGGGCCGGGATCACCCTGATGGCCAAGTAAGGCATCCACTTGGTCGCGATCAGTTGCATAGAGGGGATGCGTTTGACCGGTCTGTTCACTCATCGGGAATTAACTGACTGCACAACAGAGTGTCATTAAAAGGATTAGTGCCGCCTTAATCAACAAAAAGCCGGCATGCAGAACAGGCCGGCTTGACTTCATACCAGATCGATGTTGCAGGAATTAAGACATCAACTTGAACAGATGGACTAAATCAGAACTTGAACGTGGTCCGAAGGAGTCCTCCAAACTGATTAAACGTACCGTCTTTTCCTTGAGTCCCACTGTAAGTTGTTTGACCCAGTGGACGGCTCAGGTAAAAAACAGCTGGGGTGACAGTAACGTTATCCGTAACCTGGAAGCCATAATACGCTTCCATGACATAGTTCCCATCAAAAGGAGTGTCGCCGCCCTTCAATGATGTAGCGAAAGTTGGTTGGCCAATCGCCAAACCAAGAGCATTACCTTGCAAGAATGCATCATCCCAGTGAAGAGAAACTTGCCATGACTGAGAGGTTGTGACTATTCCGTCAGGAGAACCATCTGTGTTGGAGGTGGTGTTAAGGCCCCAACCAGCACTGATCGCAGGAACCCAACTAGTATCTTCAGGCTGCCAATAACCGGAAAGAGCAAAGGCGTTCAAAGAACTGCTGCTGGCTGCATCGCTGAGGAGGTATTTCTCCTGCGTAAAGAACGTCGTGTAGGGGACAAGACTGGCATCTTGAAGGTAGGAATACACACCGGCGATGCCCCACTGTTCTTCCTGGTAACCGATCTGCACGGTTCCAACACCAGCAGAGCCGTCGGTAGCGATTCCACCCTCCCTTGGATTACTTGTAGATCCATTGGCGGCAACATACTGGACGCCTACGACAAAACCGTCATTTTCATAGTTCAGTGCAGCGCCAGGGCCCTGAGTCTTGTTGTAAGCGCCAGGAGCGCCATTAAGAGTAAGAACGTCAAGAACAGTATTGCCATCACCCGAAGGGTAGATTGATGGCCACATCGGCATCATGTCATCCTGCCCAACATTGGCGCCACCGACAAATGTAAGGGAAGAGCCAACGGGAAATGAGTAAAAGATTTTATCGATATAGAGTTTGTCTCCCGAATCCGATGCAACCTCGAGAGTCGATAGATTAGTAGGATTTCCGGAAGCGAACGGTGTATCGCCAAAATTACCGGATCTAAGTGTGGTAGTCAGCAAATCCTTACCAGTGAAACTGGTGTTGAGATAGAGCTGAAGGTCGTAATTGAAAGTTGTTGCACCATAATTACGATTTGAGTAGTCCTGCTCACTACCAATTACTGATAGACCATCAACATCACCACCAAAACTGTTGGCGCCGATCACAAAGCTCGTCTGACCTTCAAGCTTGGTGGTGGTGGAGAACTGGGTTGCTTCCAGTTCGCCAACACGAGCTTCCAGTCCGTCAACACGGCCCTTCACGATGGCGAGTTCTTTTTCGAACTCCTTCATCAGACGCTTGAGCTCGTCGGTCACTTCGGTGACGCGGTCGAGGCAGGCGTTCAGCAGTGCAGCCGCTTCAAAGCGGGTCATTGCACGGTTGCCGCGGTAGGTGCCGTTGGGGTAGCCAGCGACGCAGCCGTAGCGCTCGATCAGGTTGCTAAGAGCCTGATAAGCCCAGTCAGTCGGAAAGACATCGTTGAACTGGTTGATGCTGGTGACCTGCTCAGAAGCAACCGCGTCAGAAGACACAGAGGCGTAGTCAGAAACACCAGCAACATTGACTTCAGTCGCGCCAGCAGCCATGGGAGCCAGAAAGCCCAGGGCAGCAGGAGCAACAAGCAGTTGCTTGAACAATTTCATGAGATTCCTCACACCAAAAAGAGGAATGCGAATACTAAGAAGAAAGAAACGAAAGGCAAGTGATTACGAAAACCTTACATACAAATGATTCAACAATGCGTCAAAAACAACGCAATAACACAACACCTTAGAGCAATACCTTAGAGCAACACCTAGCAAGAATTAAATTAAACATTCAGTAGGGACTGATCTCCTTAATATCGTCATACAATTCCTTGGCAAGCTTGTTGTTATAACCAGTGCACAACTCACGCATACATAGAGCATCAAAGATAGAAAACAAACCTGGCAACAACGTCCAGAAAAAGACAAGAAAAACCAAGCCGCTTTTACGATCGTTCAGCCAAAATCGATGGTAACCAAACCAACCCAAAAGAAGAGCGTAAACAACACCTAACGAAGGTTGTCTACAACGAAGCTCAAACTCATTCTCAAAAACCATTTGCTGACCATGAGACATCTTCTTAGCTAGATGTTGATACTCTTTTCTCATCAGCAGCGGCTAGGGTGGAGCTAAGGGCAGACTAACAACAACGGAAGGCGGGATCAAGCGATTAGAGAATAGCAAACACAACAAAACTGATAAAACACGAGAATTCAGGAGACAAAACCGTCCTAAAAGCCTGCCAGAATTGGGATCATGCTTTACCGACGTTACATATTGGCGGATCAGTCGATCACTTCTGCAGCAGTTGTGCCTAACGGGACAGAAAGGAAAAAGAAAGAATCAGATCGCAACAAGGAGCGGTGATTAAAGTTGACAAGATGCAAGACAATCAATCCGATGCCACACTGCAGCAAATGCGGGAAATTGCCACCGCTAGGTCTCAAAAGCTTGTTCAAAGCGATTGGACGACTACTTCAGAGTCTTTTTAAATCCATTAATACATGGATAAAGTCAATAGCAAAGCATAAACGCTAGCCAATCATTCATTGAATGATTACATTGAAGGTCACTCAATATGCGAAATCAACATTACAGTGATTAGCCAATTCTTAAGCAACAATCCAAGCGCCTTCTCGGCCATACTTTTGAATAGCACCTGACAAGTTGTCTTTCCAATGCTCATAAACAACGTCAAACTCTCGATCCCACAAGGGCGGAATATCAATAACAGATTTCTGGAAATAACCATCCTGAATTGCACTTAAATACAGCCTTCGCAGGGCAATCCACCTGGGCTCATTCTTATGCGACATCCTAAGCATAATGTTTTGTAGTTCACCATCAATATTCTCAGCCGGAATGCAATAAAAATCTCCAACCCTACGCTTTGAACGCAAAAAATGCCCTTCTTCAAGCAGATGATTAATAACCGCTTGTTGACCATCTTTTTGATCCAAAAACTGAAATAATGTTCGCGCTCTCTTGAGACCAATTTGGTATCTTCTATTAGCAAGCCACTGGGTAATCGCCGTACGACGTGTAATAGCTATTAAAACAAGTACTAACGCAATGAGCAATTCAATTTCAATAATCAGCATGATTACGAATAATCTGATTTAAAACTAGCAGCGTTTCATAGACCGGCAAGCAACAACATTTACCAAGTAACATATGCAACGAACGCTAATCCCATGAATACGAATTCCTGTTTTTATTCATTATTTCAATCTCAATAGGGAATTGCTCGTAACAAATTCTACGGTGATTACGGTATTAGGTCTTCTTTAATTGCCAGCAGATTCGACGAGCTCTAGCCTTTTCATTAGAGACGCAACCGCACAGCTACGCAATGGATTTAAGTGAACTAGCAGTTCATCATTCAGCAACTGTCGTTGGTGTGAGCAGTGATGGTAGCGATCTGAGTAATTCCTTCAAGGATCGGTTAGAGGCAATGGGAATAAGGAAAGGTCGGACCGTTCAGGTGATGCGCAAAGCTCCTGGTGGAGATCCCTATGAGGTGAGGGTTGGCAGCACCACCGAGATTGCCATACGCAAGTCAGAAGCATCTTTGGTAGAAATCACTGATGTGATTGATCTCAAAAAGTCAGGACGATAACTGTTTATTCCATTTCAAACAGCCTTAAAACCCCATCATGATCACTGCAGAAACCGGCAAGACAACGGAATCAAAAAACGAGTTGCCCAGGATCGTCTTCGTGGGTCAACCCAATACGGGCAAATCAACATTCTTCAATCGTGTTACGAATGCCACTGCTGGTGTCGCCAATTGGCCTGGCCTAACAGTTGATTTCATGCAGGCAAAGGTTGAGCGTGATGGCAAAACAGTCGAGTTTGTTGATCTGCCAGGAATCTACGACCTAGATGGATTCACAGAAGACGAAAAAGTCGTTCAAGATTTCCTAGAACAATACAGCTTTGATCTAATCGTTTGTGTGATCAATGCTTCTCAAATTGATCGACAAATACTTCTACCTCTACAACTCAAGAAATTGGGTGTACCAAGCTTAGTTGCCTTGAATATGGCCGATGAAGTAAAACGTTTTGGCGTGAAGATCAATACACAGCAGTTGTCTCAGTTTCTTGGGATGCCGGTTTTTACAATTAGTGCAAAATATGGTGCTGGCTGCAGCTTGGCAATTGACGGAATCTGGAACACGGTTAACGACATTACAGATTCATATAAAGTGAAAGAACTTGTTGAGTTTTGCCGTGAAAATAAAATCACCGATGAAGAAATTCAAGACTCTTTAGATCAAGGAATAGAAATGCCACCAGAGAATCTGGTGACATTCACGAATCGAATGGATGCCGTGCTCTTGCATCCAATATTTGGTTTGCCGATCTTTTTCCTCACCATGTTGGTCCTATTCCTATTGATATGGAATATCGGAATGCCAGCGCAGGATCCCGTCGGCGATTTCACTGATTGGTTACAAGCCACAGTCTTAGAGCCAGGGTTGAGCTTTCTCCCAGATGTCGTCAAAGATTTCGTCATCAGTGGTCCTTACACAGGTTTCGCTTCACTGCTGGGTTTTGTACCACTTGTTGCCTTCTTCTTTGTGGTGATGACTGCTCTCGAAGACAGTGGTTATCTATCTAGAGCTGCGTATCTGATGGACAACATCATGCGCAAGGCTGGACTTGACGGGCGTGGCTTTGTCATGCAGCTGTTTGGATTCGGATGCAATGTTCCCGCAATTATGGGAACAAGAACAATTCGTTCCCGCAGTCAGCGATTGCTTTCGATCCTTGTCATCCCATTCGCGTTGTGTTCAGCAAGACTGCAAGTATTTGTTTTCTTTCTAGGAATTATCCTTCCAAGCAACATGGGTGCTGTGGCCCTATGGCTTCTTTATATCATTAGCTTTGTCGTTGCTTTTGTCATGGCAATGATCTTCAATGCCAGCGGACAATTCAAATCAAAAGATCCCTTTGTCATTGAACTACCCCCATACCGAACTCCTACGTTTAAACAAGTTGCGCTGAATGTATGGAGTGAAATGAAGACGTTCGTGCAAAAACTATCGGTCTTCATGATCATCGGAACAACAATCACTTGGTTCCTTACGAATTATCCTGGTGGCTCTGAGGGGTTGAACACCTATGCAGGACAGATCGGAACCTTCTTCCAACCATTGATGGCTCCTTTGGGCATCAATCCATTATTGACAGTTTCACTCATCATTGGCTTCGTTGCGAAAGAGGTTCAGTTGGCTGCGGTTGCAACAATGTATGGAATGACGGAAGGAAGCGACGCACTCAAAGCAACACTTGGAGGAGTCATCAACTTCCAACAAGGTTTCAGCTATTGCCTGTTCAGTCTCCTCTACGTTCCATGTCTCACAACGGTTGCCACCATCTGGGGTGAAACTAAGTCAGCGAGATTTACACTCTTTTCTGTGGCTGTATCAATGATCGTAGCTTGGGTTGTGGCCTTTGGTTTCTATCAAGGATATAATCTAATTTTCACTTCCTAAGATCAGCAAAAAAGACAATACATGGTCTAACGCATATAATTTCCGATCAAACTTAATCTATTTTTAACGATTAAAAGCAAGTTGAACACCCAAAGGGAGTGATCACTCAACAAGTGCAGCGATATCTAGCGTCAAAGGAAAGATCAGGAATCGTTCTGAAATGCAATCAAGTTGATCGTTGCATCAAAAAAACGATCAAAGAAAGTTGACAGGAAAGGTCCAAGTGTTTGACGACTCATTAGCAATCAACATATCGTTTTGAATCATGCTGCTCTCTGTTCCATTGGGGTGAAATCCCAGCCGATAGGAGTTAACGACCTTGTTGTTTCCCGATGAACCTTGTAAAGCTCTTCGATCTCAATGCAAGCTTTGTCGTACGCAGACCAACCCGCCATGCGCCTTGAATGCGCCCGACCTCTTTTATCAACAGACTGATCAACGGTGACACCGTTGGTTTCGGCACTCTCAAAAGCACTTAAAAGGGGAATTTGAGACTGCAAAACATGAATATCAAAACCTTCAAGGATTTCAACGGCTGATTCTGCTGAGGAGCGTTTGCGTGAATCAACCTTGACTAACAAAGCGGCGTATGGAATCCGGTAATTATTCAACAAGGTCGACATTTCAATCGTCAACTCTAATGAGCGACTTTGAGGTGTTGTCGGAAGCACAATAATATCCGATCCTTCAACAAGATTTTTGAGTTCTTCTTCGTTGCTGCTTGCCTGACCATCGGTCACAACAATATCAGCACCTCTTGCGACTTTGGCTGCTGCTTCAATCGGAATGACTGGATAAGGGAGCAATTCTCGTGCTCCATAAGCGGTTGCCGAACGATTCCTATCCGCATCAATCAAGGCAACTTTTTTGTGTTGATGGGCCCAGATGGCAGCTAGATGAACACTCGTACATGTTTTTGCAACACCCCCTTTCTGACCGAAAACAGTAATAAACATTGTTTTGAACAGATTTTTAGAATCATTACGTCAACAAGCAAGTTGTCAAGGGCTTTTAAACTCCATGTCATAACAGCTCTTTGGCCACGAATCGACCGCAGCTGCCGGATAACTGGAGAAGCCAGCATCTACAAAGACAACAAGTGCAAGAGTGACCCAAACCTGATCAGCAGGTCAATCAGTGAAAGTCAAAAAAAACGGGGCGGTATCCCTATCGCCCCATCAGAAACAGTGCCTGGGGCAAGGACACCAGACAAACTCATTATCCCGAATGAGAAGGAAGCACTGTGGCTGCACTGAGTGAATCAAAAGCATTCAGGTATGAAAAGCATGCCATCCAAGGTCGTGAAACAGCAATGACAAGCCCTTTGCGCTGAGTCTTTGCCAAGCGCTCGAACCACTTCGGCGTCCAAATCCAGTGGAAGGAACCTGAGGATGGTTAAACAATCACCGCTGAATGAATGAAATCGCACGTGATGATTACTGCTTCTAAGCAGATTGTTCTCCATGAACGAAAATTCAAACGAAACTCGTCCTCAACAAGACGAGGACGAAAGCTTTACCGCCTGGCTCAAGCGCAACCGTCTTGACAGTGATCAGCCATGGTTGTTTTACGGAGAAGACGAACTATTTGAAGATGTCATCTGAACTCTTGAATCGTTCTGCAGAGATTCGAGACTGAAATCATAAAGTTGATATGATATACGATTTGGCACTTCAAATGTCATGATTCGCATAATCGATTCGCCATATCTCTAGCAAAAACAACTAAAAACCGTAAATTGCAATGCCACTACTAAGAAAGAAGCGGATTAATCGTTAAAGAGAACCATTGATGTTGATCAAATCCTAAACAAGTTGGTGTTCAGCAGACCTAATTTGACGCACAAGCCTTGGCTCACTCATTTTCACATTCGTCCCCAAAGACCACTGATCAAGCTCGATGGATTGAATCATTTCAAAAATTTCATTCACTGAAGTCAAATCCTGTTGCATAAATTCCATAACCACTCTAATTTTTGAATAGACTTGAAGCTCTGATTCGCAAAAATAGCGAACAGGACCTTGAACGCCTCGACTGACATATTGATTAAGGAATCGTTCCAGGCTGTCTTTCTCATAGCCCTCCACGATCGAACTCTTGAGTTCGATACATCGTATGGTGAAGTAGCTCACTGTCGTATCAGGCATCAGTTGGAAAAATTTTGAATCACGCTAGTGGTTTTGATTCTGACTCTGCGAACAACCAGATACACAGACAGCCCTCTTAAAGCACTCTGAACAATTGATTGCCAACTCAACCAAGTACATCTTTCAATCAAATCAAGGCCCTATTCTCAAGGGCAAGCGTCATTCAAACTCAACAATTACAATCATCTCAGAGAGGACCATGATTGCCAATCACTTCTTCACCGAAATACTGACCTAGCTGCAAGCTCTGGCGCACCGGATTAAACCAGGATGACCACTGACAGACAATCAATAGCAATACTTACTTTTTCAGAAGACAAATTCAGGTTGATTTTGCCTCAAAACTTTTCGAGGTCATAGTCTTGATATGACCTGATTCTGATCAATAGGGATAACCATTGGGAACAAAGAACTGTTCGTTGATAGGAGGGCGCGCATAATCACCCTTTTTTGGCCTGGGAGGAAGCTTGATCCCTGGAGGTGTCATATCTTCCCAAGGTACCTTGCTGAGTATGTGGCGAAGACAATTCAGTCGTGCTCTCCGCTTATCATCGGCTTCAACAGTGAACCAGGGAGCCTCTGGAATATTGGTTCTCGTGAACATTTCATCCTTGGCCCTAGAAAAATCAACCCAACGATTGCGTGCCTCAAGATCCATCAAACTCAACTTCCACCGGCGCGTGGGGTCATCGATACGCGACTGAAATCGTGCCTCCTGCTCAGTGTCGCTGACTGAAAACCAATACTTGAGAACAAGAACTCCACTGCGCACAAGCATCCGTTCAAATTGAGGAGCATCATCAAGAAAATGTTCAACTTGTTCAGGGCTGCAGAACCCCATGACCCGCTCAACTCCGGCTCGGTTGTACCAGCTTCGATCGAACACAACAATCTCGCCAGCAGCCGGGAAATGTTCGACATAGCGCTGGAAATACCACTGGCTTTTTTGGCGCTCTGTTGGCGTTCCCAGTGCCACAACCCTGCAACCTCTTGGATTCAAGGGTTCGGTTAATCGTTTGATCGTGCCCCCTTTTCCTGCAGCATCACGCCCTTCAAACAGAACGATCATCCGATAGCCGGTTTCACGAATCCAGTACTGCATCCTGACCAGATCAGTCTGGAGGCGGATCAATTCAGCCTCATAAAGCTTTTTATTCAGCCTCACAATCTTGGGCTGATGATCATCAATGAGACCCCCGAAGCGCTCAGATGGAGTGCCAACGTCCTGAGCACTGGCCCCAAGGCTTTCCGATGCCACGTCAGAGACGCGGCCTGAACGAGCCTTGTCGTTGGCTTGATCGTGTTTTTTTGCCTTGCCCTTGTTGCCCATATGCGGCACAGATCCACTCCTATTGGAGGCATCGGATGTGCCCAGCTCAACATCTGCTCCAGTTTTTCTCAGATTTCAGCTCGTTAGAGACCTGGTCTGGCCATCCAACAACGGCAAGCTGAAGCGGATCGCAAACCTGCCTGGATCAGTCCCTAAATCGATCTCATCTCGATGGATGCACTCCAGTCGGCCGCCATGGAGACGCGCGACGTGAGACACGATGGCCAGCCCTAAACCACAGTGGCCCTGCTGACCGCGGGATGAATCAAGACGATGAAAGGGTTGCAGAGCCTCTTCCCATTGCTGAGCAGGCATTCCTGTGCCTTGATCCCAGACCTCGATGCAGCAGCGGGACTTGTCGACATGCAATCGAAGAATGACGGGAGCAACTCCATAGGAGAAGGCATTGTCGATGAGGTTGGCAATTGCGCGACCAAGGGCAACAGGTTTGACCGAAACAGAGAGAGGAGCCAGGTCGAGACGTAATTGATCCGCCGGATGACTGCTGGCCACCTCCGCCAGCAATTGATCCAAGGGGACTTGCACCGACGTTTCACTGTCACCACCGCCGGCAAACAGCAAAAACTGCCCCGTGATTCTCTCAAGAGACTGAAGATCACCAGCACAACGCTCCCGCTCATCCGCTGAAAGCTGCGGCATGGACAGACGAAACTGAAGACGGGTGATCGGTGCTCTCAGATCATGGGCAATGCCAGCAAGCATCGTTGCGCGTTCTCGACGATTGGCAGCCAGCCTCTGCACCATGGCATTGAAACGCTGGGTGAGGCGCTGGACCTCAGGAGCTCCACGGGCATTGACGGCATCGGGATCTTCACCATCACCCACGCGGGAGAGGGCTTTTTCCAGACCGCGCAGAGGAGCCTCGACCTCCACCAGCAGGAACAGTCCACCGCAGATGATGCCAGCGCCCACCAAGGCAAGCCCAAGCAGCGTGGGCTCTGGAGGCCATCGCATCATCGAGGGCACATCCACACGCAACCAGATGGGCTCCAAAGGTGAAATCAATTCGATCCACACACTGCGTTCACCGCGGGCAGCCCGGTCGGGCAACACCATTGGACAGTGGGAGAGACGTTGACAAAGCTGCAGCTGCAACGCCTCCGCCTGACGTTTAAAAGCTGCTGACGGTTGCAGCGGAGCGGGTTTGGGACGGACCGTGACCTCAAGATCAAGACCGCTCAGCTCCGCAACCAGATGAGGGGGATAACGCTCAAGTGCTAGCTCAGTGAGCCTGACGTTGAGGGCTAGATCTCTCCCAAGCTGAATGGTCTGCAACTGCTCCAGTTGGCGACCGAAGAGAGCCTGGAAAACCACCAGGCAAAACGCTGAGCTCCCGAGGGCCAGACCTCCCCAGCCCAGCAAAGCAGTGAGACGCTTTTGCCAAGGGCGGGAAGGCATCGACAACAGTCGTGAGGGAGTGATCAGCGGGATCTTGGTTCGCCGTCTGGGACAAATACATAGCCATAACCCCAGACGGTCTGCAGGTAACGCGGGCGGGTGGGATCCGGCTCCACCAGTTTGCGCACCCTGGACACCTGAACATCCATGCTGCGGCTGTCGGTGTCACAGCCAGGCCCGCGGGCTAGCTCAATCAACCGCTCACGCGACAAAGGGCGATGAGGGTGCTGAACGAATGACGCCAACAGGCTGAACTCACCACTGGTGATCACAACAGGCTTGCCTTCACGGGTGAGCGTGCGAGCAGCCAGATCCAGCACATTGTCGCCAAAGACCACATCACCACCTTCAGCCAGAGGTGTGCCTGCAGGCAATGCACTGCGCCGTCTCAACACCGCTTCAATCCGAGCTGAAAGCTCACGGGGCAGAAAAGGCTTGGCCAGGTAATCATCAGCCCCCTGCTCTAGACCGATGATGCGATCCACACCTTCTCCACGGGCCGTCAACATCACCACCGGGAGGTCATCGCCTGCATCCCTGAGACGACGGAGTGCCGTCAGGCCATCATCACCGGGCATCATCAGGTCAAGCACGATCAGATCAGGTCGCTGAAATTCGAGACGAGCCTCAAGCTGCTTCACATCGCTGAGACTGCGTACGTCATACCCCTGATCCAGCAAATAGGTTCCGACCATCTGACGCAAATCCGGATCATCATCGACTACCCAGATCATCGAAGTGCGGGGCATGGGTTCTGTCGCTGCTTCAAGTTGCACTGATCGTATGGATGCCGTTGCGTCCTGTCGCGCTGAAACGGACCTTGTCACAGCTGATCGATGATCTGTCACGACTCAGACATGTCCATGTCGCCCAATCTCCATATGCTCAAGGCATGGCGATGCGCTTGACACAACCGGTGTTGATGGCCTTCGTGCTGCTTGGGATGCAAAGTCTTGTCCCCTTGGCCCCTGTTCTGGCAAGTCCACATCACGTGCAGATCTATGGCCGACGCATGGAGGCATTGTTCATCCGGATGGATGTCAACGGTGATGGTCGTCTGGAATCAGGAGAAGTCAGGGGTCGGCCTTATTTCGAACGGCGTCTGCAACGACCCGACTCGCGTGGCTATCTGCTACTGAAGGATCTCAGACCCTTAAGCCCTCACCCGAGCGGTCAACGGCTGCAGAAACGATTCAATCAAGCCGATCGCAATGGTGATGGTCGGATCGACCGTCGTGAATGCCAATCACTGCCCTGGTTGAGCCGGAATTTTGTGAGCTTCGATCTTGACGCCGATGGAGGACTGACGCTTGAAGAACTGTGGACGGTGCAGCGTTCGCTTGCGCCTCGGCACTGACGTCAACGTCGAGGCCTGGGTCGACGATGAATCCTCTGACTCGGCTTGACCCGCTCAGAGCTGATCAAGCGTGTGAAGGATTTAACCAGGCGGAACACTCCTGACACCAGGGCCAGAAGGCCTGCCAGAAGGAGCATTGCGATCAGAATGACCGCGGCCAGACCGAGCAATGCTTCCAGGAGCTGTCCAAGGCCTCGAATCAGATCAGCAATGGCCTCACTCACCACCACCATGGCGTCGACCTTCTGAGGCAACCAGCTCAGGAATGCGAGCAACCCTGAGCCAAGGGCCAACAACAGAAGCCCCTCAAGCATCTGACGCCCAACGGAAACAGCCCTGGACCGGTGCTGCTTACTGAATACTCTCCGAGTCTTGGGCACAGCACTAAGAGGTCTCAGATTGGGGGAATTGATCACACCGCCTCCTGAACGAACTCCTGAGCAAAGCCAGTGATCGGACAGCGGCGCTGCAAGCTGATCAAAAAGCAGAAAGATGCTGCCGGCAAGAACTCAGCAATCCGAACAACAGAACTCTTGAAGTTGGCCGGACTCCCTGCCATTCGAATCGTGAGGCGATTGAGACATTCTGAGCCGCCTGGCTCAGAGGTCAACGCTCTTGATCAGGTTGTGCAGGATCGCTGATCGGAGTTTCTGTCTTGACCTCGGGAGCCTGCGCAGGGGTGGGAGATTGAACCTCAGGCAATGGCAACAGAAGCCCCAAGACGCCCAAGACAACAACCGTGGCACCTCCAAGCAGCGGAGCCGTCAGCCTCTGCGTCAACGGGATCCGCTCAACAAGATCCCGACGAGGAAGTGGTTCATGCTGGATCGTTGGCCAGGCGAGACAGACACGGCCGTCGCTTCGCAAGGCATCAAGACAACGAACCAGATCGGCCAACTGAGCATCATCAAGCTGGATTGAAAGAGGCGGAATACCTGGCTTGCCACTGGTGAGGTCAAGACGGTGCTGAGGCCCATCGGGAACCAGCCGAACTGGATCGTTCAGCTCACCCAGGGAACGAACCACCCCTGAAAGACGCAGTCGCACATAGGGAATCACCACCTGCATCAATGCTTCCAGATGCTCACGTTTGCCCTCCAGCTCGGAGGCGCCGACGATTTGTAAACGCCAGCTGGAAAGAATTCCGATGGCCTGCTCTGCATGACCAGCAGAAAAGTCAGGCAAGCCTTCAACCTCCAGGCGAGCGGTGGTTTGGTCGTAGCGGTAGGACTGTTTGAGCATCACCATTCAGGGGGTCGGATCAAGAAGACTGGCGCGGAGACGATCAACCCCACCGGGTCCAGCAGCGAGTGCCAGTGTCAACACCAGCTGTCGCTGCAGCGGGCCTTCGGGCTCACTGCCAAGAAAACGCTGAATGGCACCACGCCGAAGATTCATGCGTTCTTCAATCAGATCGCGTAGGCGCTGGTGGACCAGCTGCCAGCGCTGGTGAGTGAGGTCCTGGGGCTCTTTGCTGGACAGCAACTGGTGAAGCATGGGATAGAGCCTGTCTGCCATCACGCAGAGGATCCTGATTAAGGCCTCTGTTTCCACGGCACTGAGTTGACCACGTCGTGTGGAACGCCTGAGCGGGTTGTGGCAGCGACGTTTCCAAAGCTCAACGCGATTGGGAAAGATCGTTTCAAAACCAAGCTGACGGGTGGCCCAGAGCATGGCCTCCCCGCCGTTTAGGTCAAGAGACTCAACAGTGAGCAGAAGCAGATCAAGGCGCTCGAGAGCACGGCGGCCAAGAACCGCTTCAGGAATCGACGGATCTGAAGCCGCCTCAGCAGTGACATCGGTCATGGCTGCGATGATGCCAGGGTTGAGGCCTTTGCGTCACCACCCTGTGGATCTTCGTCAGTTCATTCGCGATGTGCCGGACTTCCCAAAACCCGGAATTTTGTTCCGCGACATCTCACCGCTGCTGCGCGATCCCCGTGGATGGAGCGAAGTGATGCAGCAACTTGGCGACGTCTGCGAGCGACTCCAACCAGACCTGATCGTGGGAATTGAGTCCAGGGGCTTCATCGTGGGCACTCCTCTGGCAACACAGCAAAAGATTGGCTTTGTGCCGGTCAGAAAACCCGGAAAACTTCCCGGCGAAGTGACCGGTGTTGATTACACCCTTGAATACGGCAGCGATCGTCTTGAAATCCAGACCGATGCTCTTGCGGATGGATCCCGTGTCTTGCTGGTCGACGATCTGCTGGCAACCGGCGGAACTGCTGCCGCCAGTGTTGAGCTGATTCAAAAAGCTGGAGGCAAGCTCGTGGGCTGCGGGTTTGTCATTGAACTGGCAGATCTGGCCGGACGCCGTCGATTGCCAGAGGGACTTCCAATCGAATCACTGATCCGTTACGACTGATCCGTTACGACTGATTGGTGCGCAAACCGTGAGAGTGAGCAGCTGGCTCGGTCAATCCTGCTGCTGTTGCCAATCGAGAACCTCTTGATACTGAGCCAGGTTCAGCAATCCAAAGCTCCAGAGAACAACAGGAAGAGGAGCCTGCTCCAGATGGGCCTGACGAATGCCGAGATTGATGGCGTTCTCGCTCAATCCCAGCCGCTGCTGCAGAAACGCAATCAACGCTCGGGAAGCCACTGGTTGTGGATCACTGCTGATGACCATCAACTTCAGAGCGAGACGCTTACTTTGGCAGCGGTTTCAGCAAGGTGCCTGGGCCGTCGGTCATCGCGGACAGACTGAAGCGTCGAATCCAGCTGATGCGCTTCAACATGAAGAGTGCAAGACGCCTGAAAGGCATCAGCAGAGGATTGTGATTCGAGAAGAAACGAATCAACAGATCCGTCGACAACAAAACTCCGACCAGATCGCTGCGTCGACAACGGGAATAGCGTCGAGCCAACGATGGGGACGCCATCTCTCCACGCCGCACTGCCGCAGTCAGATTCAAAAGGTCACTGACATCGCGCCAACAAAGATTCAAGCCCTGTCCACCAACTGGATGGCAGCGATGACCAGCCTCTCCAACCAGAAGCAAGGATCCACGGTGAAGACGTGGCGCCAGACTTAACTCCAGTGGGAAAGCTCCGGGTTCGTCGAGCAGTTGAACAACGTTCACCCCCTCGGGAAGAATGGCCTCCAACGCTGACACCAGCTCGGATGCAGAAGAGGCAGCCCGATCTCGACATCGCTGCAATGGTGCACTCCAAACCACCTGGTAACGGTCCTGCCCAAGGGGCAGAACGGCCATAGGACCTTCCGGCCGGAACAATTCATAAGCGCAGTGTTGACCTGCTCCCGTCAAGCGAAGCTTCACGGTCAGGCAACCCTGTTGGTAGGGATGGGACCAAAAAGGCACCTCAGCCGAGCGACGCAACATGGAACGAGGGCCATCCGCAGCAACGATCCACTGGCGAGATCCCGAGTTGGCGAGAACCTTCTCGGCTGGTGTGGCGTCATCCAATTGCAGCGCAACATGATCTGAGGCCTCAAGCCGCTCGAGCAAAAGGCTCATCAAGGGTCGATGGTCAAGAATCCAGCCAATCGCCTCCGCGGGGCGATTGGCTGGTCGCAGATCGCGAATGTGGAACCAGGCTGTGCAGTGGGCTGAGCAGTCATCAAGACGCAGAGAGCGAAAGGGCTCCATCTGATCCAGCAAGGCAGCCCAAAGGCCGAGATCCTGCAAAAGACGCCGAGACGAGTGCGTGATGGCGTAAGCGCGGCTGCGGCTTAACAGCAACTCAGCGCTCAAGCGATCGTGAAGAACAACAGAAAAGCCCTGTTGCGCTAATCCAAGCGCTAACAGGGCCCCTGTCGGACCAGCTCCAACAATGCAGAACTGGTGATTGACAGCTTTGACAGCGAAATCTCTGGCTTGAGGATCAGCTGTCACCACATCAAACAATCAGCCAATGCCGAGAAGACCACGAGTAAAAGCTTCGCCACCCAGAGCGAATTCCGTGGCCAACAATGCAATGAAACCAAGCATGGCCATGCGGCCATTCAGCATTTCTGCACGCTCATGGAAGCCCCAGCCGCTCTCGGTGTCCACCACTTCCATGCGGGGCTCGGTCGCAAAAGCATTGAGACGACCACCATCTTCTGTTGTCACAGTGGCGCCGCGAATCGCGGGTGAGTTGGAGGGAACCTGAGACATGATCATCCTGACTTCTTTACACAGTGTAACGCACTATTAAGAACTTTTACGCAAGCGCATTCTGCAGAGATCCTCAAAGGCCGGTCTGAGCAAAAAGGGATACTCACCCACCCAGAGCTTGAGTTGCGGCAACCACGCATCGGTGAGAGCGCCAACACTGGAAAAATCTTTGCGGTCACTGAGAACAATGCAGCGAACTAGCAGGCCCTCACGGATCGCTGAATGGGTCTTGGCCATGGGGAAACTGATCCTCCCCAGGTAGCCGTCCTCATCGGCGAGCTCCAGGATCATCCAGGTTCTGCGGTTTTCAACCAGCTCGAGTCGTCCGCTCGCATCCGCCTGTTCGCGCTGATTCTCAACACGCTCCTTGGTATAAGCCTCCACCACCTCGCCCTCGAACAGGGCGGCTGATGGATATCGCCGCAAGGACGCATTGCGACGACCCGCCTCAAGAATCGGACCCCAAAGGATATAAAGCAGCAAAACGACTCCAGCGATCAGCCAGACAGAGCCCCAGCGGTTGAATGAAAGGCTCTGACTGATCAACAGGGTGATCACTCCTCCAATTCCTGAGATCAACAAACGCTGCAGGATCTTGCGTGGATCACCAAGTGCAAACCTGAACTGAGTACCCGTCGCCACAGCTGGTATCAGCGTCTGCAGTTCGCCGGGACGAAGTGGAATCAGCATGAAAACTCAGATCAGCCTCTCCAGGCCGTAAACGAGTCCTGGCAGCTGTCTCACTTTGCGAACACACAACAAAACGCCAGGCATGTAAGCAGCGCGATCAATGGTGTCATGACGAAGCGTATAGGTCTCACCCGGAGCACCGAACATCACTTCCTGATGAGCCACCAGCCCTGGAAGGCGCAGGGAATGCAGACGCAGCCCGCTAGCACGTTCACCACCACGGCTGCCCTCGAGCGACTCGTGCTCATCAACCTCGGCGGCATTAAATGTTTTGCCCAACTCCTCCATCAACTCCGCCGTTTTGATGCAGGTTCCACTGGGGGCATCTGCCTTGCGGTTGTGGTGAAGCTCCGTGAGCTCTGCATGGTCATAAAACCGAGCTGCGGCAGCTGCAGCCTGCTGGAGCAGCACCATGCCCACGGAAAAGTTGGGGATCACAGCACCGCCCACGGAGGCCTTCTCTGAAAAACTCTGCAGATCCTTGAGTTGCTCAGGGGACAGTCCTGTGGTTCCGATCACAGGATGGACGCCGTAAGCGATGGCCGCTCGGGTGTTTGCATACACCACCGATGGATGGGTGAAATCCACCATCACCGCTCCCTTCCCGGGGCCCGAATCACGAACCGCCTGGCTGGTGGCGCAAAGGCAGCCCTCCAGATCGGCCGTGACGGCCACCTCCAGGGCTCCAAGGCCAATCAGTTCGCCGATATCGGCTCCTTCCTTGCCCGGTGTGTTGTCAACAGCCCCCACCAGGTGGCAGTCGGGTGAAGCGTGAACAGCACGGATCACCTCTGCGCCCATGCGTCCCAGAGCTCCGGTGACCAACACAGGGATCGACTGATTCTCAGCAGCGCTCATGCCAGGGATGTCTCTCGTCAGAGCCTATGCACCGATCGAGTTGTAACACCGCGAGAAAACCTGGGCGTAGAACTGCTCCTCGCCGTAAAGTTCGTTACACAGCTCAATGTGCGCCGATGTTCACACAGGTCCGCTCCGCCAATCGCCGCGTGGCTCCTGTGGAGGGTCAGAACCATAAGTCCGTCATGAAGGCGGTGTATGTGGTGCTGGAGCCCCAGTACCAGAACGCACTCACGCAGGCGGCCACCGCTCTGAACGCCAGCGGAGGCGACCTGGGTATCGAACTCAGCGGCTACCTGATCGAAGAACTTCGCGACGACACCAACTACGAAGACTTCAAAGACGATGTGGCCCAGGCCGATGTGTTCATCGCCTCTTTGATTTTCATCGAAGATCTGGCTCAGAAGGTTGTCGACGCCGTCACCCCCCATCGCGATCGTCTCAAAGCCGCGGTTGTCTTTCCCTCTATGCCGGAGGTGATGCGCCTTAACAAGCTCGGCAGCTTCTCGATGGCTCAGCTCGGACAGAGCAAGAGCGCGATTGCTGGCTTCATGAAAAAGCGAAAGGAAGCTGGCGGCGCCGGTTTCCAGGACGCCATGCTCAAGCTCCTGAACACGCTACCCACTGTTCTCAAATATCTGCCTGTTGAAAAGGCGCAAGACGCGCGCAGCTTCATGCTCAGCTTCCAGTATTGGCTGGGTGGAACACCAGACAATCTGCGCAATTTCTTGCTGATGCTGGCGGACAAATATGTCTTCCCTGCAGAAGAAGGTGAGGAGCGTCCTGTGATGGACGTTGCAGCCCCCGAAGTCTTTCCTGATCTCGGGATCTGGCATCCACTGGCTCCGTCGATGTTCGAGGACCTCAGGGAATATCTCAACTGGACCTCAAGCCGCACCGATCTCTCCGATCAGGCCCTGAAAGGACCAGTGATCGGTCTTGTGCTGCAGCGCAGTCACATTGTGACTGGAGACGATGCTCACTACGTGGCGACGATCCAGGAATTGGAGTTCCGTGGTGCCCGGGTGATTCCCATCTTCTGCGGAGGGCTCGACTTCTCCAAGCCCGTCAATGCCTTCTTCTACGACCCTCTGAATCCAGACCAACCTCTTGTTGACGGCATTGTCTCCCTCACAGGTTTTGCCCTGGTGGGAGGCCCTGCCCGTCAAGACCACCCCAAGGCAGTCGAGTCACTGAAAAAGCTCAATCGTCCCTACATGGTGGCTCTGCCGCTGGTGTTTCAGACGACCCAGGAATGGGAAGGCAGTGATCTCGGTCTGCATCCGGTTCAAGTCGCACTCCAAATCGCTATTCCCGAGCTGGATGGTGCGATCGAACCAATTGTTCTCTCCGGCAGAGACGACGCCACCGGAAAAGCTCACACACTTCAGGATCGAGTTGACGCCATCGCTGAACGGGCAATCAGGTGGTCATCTCTGCGCATCAAACCCCGTGTCGACAAGAAGCTGGCGATCACGGTGTTCAGCTTCCCACCCGACAAGGGCAACGTTGGCACCGCGGCCTATCTCGATGTTTTCGGCTCCATTCATCGCGTCATGGAGGAGATGAAAGAGAAGGGATACAACATCAAGGATCTGCCTGCCACGCCCCGAGCCTTGCTGGAAGCCGTGATCAACGACGCCAATGCCATGCAGGGCTCTCCAGAGCTTTCCGTCGCGCACCGAATGAGTGTCGAGGAATACGAACGACTCACTCCCTACTCAGAACGGCTTGAGGAGAACTGGGGAAAACCACCCGGCAATCTGAACAGTGATGGGCAGAACCTGCTGGTGTTCGGCAGACACTTCGGCAACGTCTTTGTCGGCGTACAACCCACCTTCGGCTACGAGGGTGACCCCATGCGTCTTCTCTATTCGCGCAGCGCCAGCCCTCATCACGGATTTGCGGCCTACTACACCTATCTGGAAAAAATCTGGAAGGCCGATGCAGTGCTCCACTTCGGCACCCATGGGTCGTTGGAGTTCATGCCCGGCAAGCAGATGGGGATGAGCGAAACCTGTTATCCAGACTCCCTGATTGGATCGCTACCGAACCTCTACTACTACGCAGCCAACAACCCATCTGAAGCAACGATCGCCAAGCGTCGTGGTTATGCGTCAACGATCAGCTACCTCACTCCACCTGCGGAAAATGCCGGGCTTTACAAGGGGCTCAAAGAACTTGGCGAATTGGTTGGCTCCTACCAACAATTGCGTGAGGGTGGTCGCGGCGTGCAAATCGTCAACACGATTGTGGAGACGGCTCGCCTATGCAACCTCGACAAGGATGTTGATCTGCCCGATGACGATGCCGCATCCCTAGATCTGGAAGGACGCGACGCCCTCGTTGGTGCCGTTTACCGGCAGCTGATGGAGATCGAGAGCCGTCTGCTTCCCTGCGGACTCCACACCATCGGCAAGCCTCCCACCGCCGAGGAAGCCATTGCCACCCTCGTGAACATCGCAGCTCTGGAACGAGATGAAGATGGACTCCGTTCCCTTCCAGGCCTGTTGGCTGAATCGATCAATCGAACGATCGAAGAGGTCTACAAGGGAAATGACAACGGTGTTCTCGCTGATGTGGAGCTCAACCGCACCATTACCGAGACATCGCGTATAGCGATCTCCGCCATGGTCCGGTCTGTCACCGGCAGTGACGGACGAGTCAACCTGCGCAACAACTGGTCGTGGTTCAGCGACCTGCTGACCCGCTTCGGCTTCAAGCTGCCTTCACCATGGCTCAAGGCCTGCAAAAACAGCGGGTTCAGTGAGATCGATCCAACGGAGCTCGACAGGCTGTTCGGCTATCTGCGTTTCTGCCTTGAGCAGATCTGCGCCGATATGGAGATGGAGAGTCTTCTGAAAGCACTCGATGGCGAATACATCCTCCCCGGACCTGGCGGTGATCCGATCCGTAATCCCGGAGTTCTCCCCAGTGGCAAAAACATCCACGCTCTCGACCCTCAGGCAATTCCAACCCGGGCTGCTGTTGCCGCGGCCAAAGGGGTGGTGGACAAGTTGATCGAGCGCCAACGCGAGGAGCAGGGAGCTTGGCCCGAAACCATTGCCTGCGTCCTCTGGGGCACGGACAACATCAAAACCTACGGAGAATCTCTGGCCCAGATCCTCTGGTTTGTAGGTGTGAAGCCCATGCCTGACTCCGTCGGTCGCGTCAACAAGCTTGAGCTCATTCCTCTTGAGGAGCTTGGACGCCCCCGCGTTGATGTGGTGGTGAACTGCTCTGGAGTCTTCCGCGATCTGTTCATCAACCAGATGGCACTGATCGACCAGGCCGTGAAGATGGCAGCAGAAGCGGATGAGCCACTCGAGCAGAATTTTGTTCGCAAACATGCCCTTGAGCAGGCTGAAAAAGAGGGAAGCAGCTTGCGAGACGCGGCTTGTCGGGTGTTCTCAAATGCCAGTGGCAGCTACAGCTCCAATGTGAATCTGGCCGTGGAAAACAGCACCTGGGAAGAGGAGGGCGAGCTGCAGGAGATGTATCTCTCCAGGAAAACCTTTGCTTTCAATGCTGACAATCCTGGTGAGATGAACCAAAAGCGTGATGTCTTCGAAAATGTCATGAAAACCGCTGACGTCACCTTCCAGAATCTGGATTCCGCGGAGATCTCCCTCACCGATGTGAGTCACTATTTCGACTCTGATCCCACCAAACTGATCGCTGGTCTGCGTGATGACGGCAAGGCACCCACCAGCTACATCGCCGATACCACCACAGCCAACGCTCAGGTGCGTTCTCTGAACGAGACGATTCGTCTCGACTCGCGCACCAAGCTTCTCAATCCGAAGTGGTATGAGGGCATGCTCGACTCGGGTTATGAGGGTGTTCGAGAAGTTGCAAAGCGGCTTAATTTCACTCTTGGCTGGAGTGCAACCAGTGGCTCAGTTGACAACTTCGTTTACGAAGAAGCCAACGAGACGTTCATCAACGATCCAGAAATGCGCAAGCGACTTCTGGATCTGAATCCCAACAGTTTCCGCCGCATTGTGGGGACGTTGCTTGAGGTGCACGGTCGTGGTTACTGGGAGACCTCCGACGAAAACATCGAACAGCTCCAGGAGCTCTACCAGGAAGTTGAGGATCGGATTGAGGGCGTCACAACCGCCGAATCCTGAACACAGACCTCACAGCACTGAACTCTCAGCTCTGAGAGTTCAACCATTCAGCCGGTGCTCTGACACCGGCTTTTGTCATGGGTGGACCACTCAGTTCACTGCGGCAGCGAACAACGCTCCTGACACAGTTGATCGAGCGATGCACGGTTGGTGATTTTCAGGCGATAGCGAGCCCAGACGCCATAAAGACCATCAACCACTGGCCCGACCACTGGCCAGCGGGTTGGCGCATACAGCCAGCCGAGACCGATCAAGCGGTAAGCCTCGCGAAAGACCGCGACATCAGTGAGCACTGTTCCATCGGCCTGAATGGCATGAATCCTTGCCATTGCCTGGCGATAGCTAATGCCAGACCAATCCTCGGGGGAGTACTCCTGTGCATCAACGTCAACGAAGCGGATGGACTGATCGCGATCCTTGCGACGCAGAAACGTCACCTCACGGACGCAGAGTGGACATCCCCCGTCGTAAAGCAGGGTGAGCTCAGGGCTCGTGCTCATGAATGCCTCACAGAAGGGTCTGTTCTAGCCAGATCAGTCATGAACGTTGGCGGGCGAATCTTGCCGAGCCACCGCCGCGGCCATGGTCACCACCTGATGGATCGGCCCTACATCGTGGACTCGCACCACGTGGACCCCTGCCTCCACAGCCCTGGCGCAGACTGCAGCCGTCCCCCAGATCCTTGCCTTGGATCGGGGCTGGTCAAGAACAGCCCCGATAAAACGCTTTCGAGAAGGTCCCAGCAACAGCGGAATGCCGTCCTGCTGAAGCTCGTCCAACTGTCTGATCAGCTGAAGATTTTGGTCTGTGGTCTTCGCGAAGCCAAGACCTGGATCCCAAATCAGCTGTTCCCTGCTCAGACCTGCTTGGAGAGCTCGGTCAGTGCTGAGCCTGAGTTCATGCAACACTCCGGCAACAACGCCCTGTTCGCCGTAATCGGTGCAGTCGTCCATGGTTTGACTGTCACCACGACTGTGCATCAGCACATAGGGGCAACCAGCATCGGCGACCAACGAGAGCATGACCGGGTCGCGTCTGCCTCCACTGACATCGTTGATCCAATCAGCGCCTGCCTCCAACGCAGCTCGGGCAACGGATGCCCGAAAGGTGTCGACAGAAAGAATCACCTGCGGATGGGCTGCACGAATGCTTTGAAGGCAGGGGAGAAGACGCGACAGCTCTTCTTCCGCACCCACATCAAAAGCACCAGGCCGGGTGCTCTGGGCACCGAGATCAAGCACCTCCGCTCCATCGCGCAACTGACGTGACGCCTCGTTCAAAGCCAGATCCGCCCGGTTGAATCGTCCTCCATCACTGAAGGAATCCGGGGTGAGGTTGATCACCCCCATCACAGCCGGGCGATGGCCCCAGCAGTCGGGATGACGCATGAGGAATCAGGCGACCTGATAGTTGGCGATGCGAGCGAAGCTTTCAGCATCCAGTGATGCACCACCGACAAGCACACCATCGATATCACTCATGCCCATGAGCTCATCGATATTTCCGGGTTTGACGGATCCTCCGTACTGAATGATCAGATCAGGGGCACCCACCCAACTACGAATCAGACCACAAATGCGGTTGGCCTCCGACGATTCACAGGTCTTGCCGGTGCCGATGGCCCAGATGGGTTCATAGGCAACGACAAGACGATTTGGATCCAGTCCTTCGAGGCCCTGCTCGACCTGACGGCGGATCACGCGCTCAGCTTCACCACGGCTGCGCTGTTCATCACTTTCTCCAACGCAGACGATCGGAATTAGGCCATGGGCTTGAGCTGAACGCGCCCGATGGTTGATCTGCTCATCACTCTCACTGAAATACTTACGAGGCTCGCTGTGACCAACGATCGCGTAACGCACTCCATGCTCTTCCAGCATCGATGGAGCGATCTCACCCGTGAACGCGCCATTGGCTTCCCAGTGCACGTTCTGACTTGAAATCTCCAGCCGTGATCCTGAAGTGATCTCAGCAGTGGTGCTGATCGCCGTAAACGGAGGCGCAACCACCAACTCACGGTCGTCAGGCGTGTCGGCGATCAGTGGCAAAAACGTGGCCAACCAGTCCCGGGCCTGGGCGCACGTCATGTGCATCTTCCAGTTTCCAGCAATCACCGGTTTGCCCACGCTTGCGTCCTCTGCGGCTCAGCAGCAGCCAACTTACGTTCCTACGCGAGCAAAGTCGTCTCAGATCTTCGTGACGACCGCCTGATCGCCACCCACAATCACGCAATCCCCGAGCTTGAGCTGTCGACCTCGCTGAGTCACAACGCTGTCATTCACACGTACTTGCCCAGCCTGGATCAACATCTTGGCCTCACCACCGGTGCCAACCCATCCTTGCCATTTCAGGAACTGATCGAGTCGCATCAACCCAAGAGATCAAGAAAGAGCATTGATAGTGTGACGCGATGCTGAAAACCTCCGAGGCAGGATTCCGCAGGCTGCTGCCATTGCTGCGTCCGCATCTGCCGCAACTGAGCCTCGGGCTGGTCTGCATGCTCATCTATGTGAGCAGCTTTCTGTTGCTGCTCAACCTCGCTGGATCCCTCTTCCCCGCACTGGGATCGAGAGATCTTGGGCGGGTGCTCGGGTTGATCGGGCAGGGAGTGCTGATTTTCGCAATCCAGAAACTGGCTCAGTTCGGCCAGGACTCCCTCTTAGCCGGACCAGCCCTTCAGGTGAGCAAGACCCTGCGCAGCAATCTGTTTCGTCGCCTGCAGACCGTTGAACTGGGGGCACTGGAGAAACTCTCAGCAGGTGATCTCACGTACCGACTGACTGAAGACGCGGATCGTGTCAGCGAAGTGCTGTACAAATCGATTCACGACACACTGCCAAGTGCGCTCCAACTGCTGGCGGTGCTGGGGTACATGCTCTGGCTGGACTGGAAACTCACGGCCTCCATCCTGCTGCTGGCGCCATTGATTATCTGGCTGATCAGCCTGTTTGGCGCCAAGGTGATGGCGGCCACCGAACGCAGTCAGAAAAAAGTGAGCGAACTGGCCGGTTTGCTCGGCGAGGCCATCGAGGGCCTGCCGCTTGTGCGGGCGTTTGCCGCAGAGCCCTGGCTTCAAGGTCGATTTGAAGACGAGATTGATCAGCATCGTCAGGCCAGGCACCGCACCTACAGCCTTGTTGCACTGCAGCATCCGGTGGTGGGAATGATCGAAGTGGTGGGTCTTTTCTCCGTGCTGGGACTGGCCGCCTGGAGGATTCAGAACGATGGCCTGACCATTGCTGGCTTAAGCAGCTACCTCACTGGCCTTGTGGTGCTGATCGACCCCATTGCTCACGTCACCAACAACTTCAATGAATTTCAGCAGGGCCAGGCTTCGCTGCGACGACTGCGCCAGATCGAACAGGAGCCTCAGGAAACTGCTGATCCAGATCCGGCCTTGCCGATTGGTCGACCCGCAGGACACCTGAATCTGCATCACGTTCACTTCGCTTACGGCAATGGCGAACCGGTGCTTCGTGATATCAATCTGACCATCCAAGCCGGTCAGGTGGTGGCGCTGGTGGGCCCATCCGGTGCCGGCAAAAGCACATTGTTCTCCCTACTTCTGCGCTTCAACAGTGCCCAGTCAGGAGAGATCGAGCTTGATGGGAACAACCTGGCGCAAGTGAAAGCCCGCGAACTCAGGCAGCAGATCGCCCTCGTGCCACAGCGCACAACGGTGTTCTCCGGCAGCATTGCCGAGGCGATTCGTTTCGGCAGACCAGCGAGCCATGATCAGCTGCTGGAAGCAGCCCGTCTGGCCAATGCCCACGACTTCATCATGGCCTTGCCAGATGGCTACGAGACGAAGCTGGAGGAACGCGGTACCAATGTTTCTGGAGGCCAGCTGCAGCGCATTGCTATTGCCAGAGCCGTGCTGGGAAATCCCGCTGTGCTGTTGCTTGATGAAGCCACCAGCGCCCTAGACGCTGAGGCTGAGGCGGCTGTTCAGCTGGGACTGCGCCAGGCGATGCATGGCCGCACCGTGCTGGTGATCGCTCACCGCCTGGCCACGGTGCAGGAAGCTGACCAGATCGTTGTGCTTGAACATGGCCAAATCAGTGAACAAGGCAGCCATGATCAGTTGATGGCGAACAACGGTCGTTATCGAGATCTGTGTGAACGCCAAATGATTCGCGATCGGTGCGGCTAAGTTTCCTTGGATTCAACAGTGATTCAGTCGATCCGATGACCGCAACACCAGCAGAAAACCCAGTTCTCACCTTCGAAGGCAAGCGCTACAACCTCAATGAACTTCCTGAAGATCTGAAGGAACTGGTGCGCGGTATGCAGGTCGCCGATGCGCAATTGCGGATGCACGAAGACACCCTGAAAGTTCTGGCAGTGGGACGTCAGTCCATGGCCATGCAGCTGAATGAGCGCCTGAAGAACGTCACCCCCATGCCCGATTAAGGCTGAGCGATCAAGAGAATCGCACAAGCCTCACCATCAAAAAAGCCTCCAGCCGTGGCCGGAGGCTTTTTTACAGCGGATCAGCCGATGCAATCAGTTGGATGATTCCGACGCATCAGGGAAGCGATAACGACGCGTGAGTTCAACAACGGTTCCTGACAACAGCAACAGCGCGATCAGGTTGGGAATGGCCATCAGGCCATTGAGAGTATCCGCGACACCCCACACCACACCACGGTCACCGACCAACGAACCGATCACCACCACAGCCACCCAGACGCCCCTAAAAGGCAGAATCGCCTTCACACCGAACAGATATTCGGTGCAGCGTTCGCCATAGAAACTCCAACCGAGAACAGTGGTGAACGCGAAAACGAGCAAGCCGAAGGTGACGATCCACCCCGAACCGGCCAGCGCCTCATTGAAGGCTGCGATTGACAGTTCAGACCCCGACAATCCACCGCCAGCGATCCCACTGACCAAGATCACGAGGGCAGTGAGCGTGCCCGTTGCAGCTGCCTGACCGGTGAATGCATTGCTGAAAATGCTTGCGAAGGCGTCACCGACACTGCCGATGTTGGCCAAGAGAATGATCAGGCAGGCGAGCACATAGGCAATCGCCATGAACGGCACAATCGCGGAGGCGGCCTTGGAGATCCGGCGCACACCGCCGATGATCACGGCAAAGACCAACACCCCAAGGACGACGGCTGTGACTTCCCGAGGAACCCCGAGCCCGAGCAATGCACTGGAGACTTCAAAGCACTGAACACCGTTGCCGATGCCAAAACCGGCCAGCATGCCGAACAGAGCGAACACCCCTCCCAGCCAGACCCATCGAGGTCCAAGACCTTTGCTGATGTAGTACATCGGCCCACCGACGTGATGACCCAGGTCATCCACCTCGCGATAGTGAACCGCCAGAACGGCTTCGGCGTATTTGGTTGCAATGCCAAAGAAGGCGATCAACCACATCCAAAAGACCGCACCTGGCCCACCGATGGCGATCGCTCCTGCCACACCCGCGATATTTCCCGTGCCGACGGTGGCCGCCAGCGAAGTCATCAGAGCCTGAAAGGAACTGATATCACCCTCAGCCTGCTGGTCTGAAGGGGCCAACATCATGCGCACTCCATAGGGAAGCCGCAGGATCGGCATGAAGCGCAGACCGACCATCAGCAACACGCCGGTGATCGAAATCAGACCCACAGTCGGCCATCCCCAGGCGAAGGAACTGACCGGACCATTGATCGCGGTAACGACTCTGTCGAAGTTATCGGCAGCGCTTGAAGGAACTGACATCAGAGCGCAACCAAATCGTTGAACTCGAACACCTGAAGCGTGTCCTTGCCGTCGGCATCTTTGGAGCCGATCGCTCGACGCTCAAGGACCCAACAACCCTGCTCACCAACAGGCACGAACGTATCTTCAAACGTGCTGGAGGCACCCCTGGCTTCGCCGCTGGTCGGATCCGAATACTGGCTGGTGTAGTTGCGACTGAGATAACCCGATCCAGTGTCCGTCGTGCTTCCGGTGTGAATCGTGACCACCGTTCCGTGGATATGGCGGTGAACCATCGTCACCACATCAGCTTTGATGCGATAGCGATCACCCTCACCTTTCCCTCCGATCAAAACCTCCAAGCCTTCATCGGTGCTGTCACCAGCCGTGAAGGTGTTGGCACCATGCACCTGCTCAAAAGGTCTGCGAACACGATGAATGGCGACTTCCCAGAGTTGGGATGCGATCGCCTTCTCCACCTCAGCATCATCGATGCCCTCGACCTTGGCCTTCAGATCCGCACCGATCTGGAAACGACCTTCAACACGACGGTCGCCCTGTTCCCAGACGCACCGTCCTTGATATCCGCCAAAGCCCGGTTCCCAGGTGTAGCGATTCTGATAAGCAGCTTGAAAAGCATCCCGGCAGTCACTGCCGGGGGCAACGTTGGGAATGCTGGTGACAGTCACTTGGAGACATTGACGCTTTGGCGACCTTACCGGGGCTGAGCCTATCGATGAACATCCTGAAGGGCATGGATATCAAACGTCTGCGATTGCAGCGCCTCAATTCCCTGAACAGCAGACCGAGCTCCGGCAAGCGTGGTGAGGGTCGGTACTGAGTAATCGAGCGCAGCACGCCGCAAGTAGCGATCGTCATGGGCCGCTTGACGTCCAATTGGCGTGTTGATCACAAGTTGGACAGCACCAGAGCGAATCAGATCCTCGATATTCGGACGCCCTTCATGGACCTTCAACACTGACTGCACCTGAAGACCAGCCTCACTCAACGTGGCCGCTGTGCCAGCGGTTGCGGTGAGCGAGAAACCCAGATCAAGCAAACGCTTGGCCACAGGAACGAGCGCCAGCTTGTCCCGATCATGGGTCGACAGAAAAACGTTGCCCTTGGTGGGCAGGGCCTCCCCGGCGGCCAGCTCTGCCTTGGCGTAAGCCATCCCAAAGTGCGGAGCCCACCCCATCACCTCGCCGGTGGAGCGCATTTCCGGTCCCAGCAGGGAATCGGCACCAGGGAAGCGCCGGAAGGGGAGCACAGCTTCTTTCACCGCTTGAAGCGGCGGAGAAGGCTCCTGACTGAGACCGATATCAGCGAGAATCTCGCCAGCCATCAGGCGAGTGGCGACTCGTGCCAATGGGACACCGGTGGCCTTGGCCACGAAAGGCACTGTTCTTGAAGCGCGCGGATTGGCTTCGATGATGAACACCCTCTCCTCCCCTGAGGCAGTGCGTTGAACAGCGAACTGAAGATTGATCAGACCCTGAACTTGAAGACGTAGGGCAAGGGCCTTGGTCCAGGAGCGAATGGTGGCAAGGGCCTCATCTCCGAGAGAGACCGATGGCAGACAACAGGCGGAATCACCTGAATGAATCCCAGCGGGTTCAATGTGCTCCATCAGCCCACCGATCACCACCACACCATCCCGGTCACAAAGCGCATCCACATCCACCTCAACGGCGTTCTGGAGGTATTGGTCGATGAGCACCGGATGATCTGGTTCCACCTGCACCGCTTCGGTCATGTAGCGATTGAGCTCCAACTCGTCGTGAACGACCTCCATTGCCCGACCACCCAGCACGTAAGAGGGGCGCACGACGACCGGATACCCCACGGTCTCTGCCACCGCGCGTGCCTCGTGTTCGCTGCGGGCAAGTCCGTTGCGTGGTTGGCGGATATCAAGTTCACGCAGAATCGCTTCGAACTGCTCACGATCCTCAGCACGGTCAATCGATTCCGGGGATGTTCCCCAGATCCGGGTGCCCGTGGCCTGACCTGCCGGTGAGTTCAACCAACGCAGCAGGGGCATCGCCAGCTTGAGCGGCGTTTGGCCGCCGAATTGCACAATCACGCCTTCGGGTCGTTCCGCCTCGATCACATTGAGAACATCCTCAAACGTGAGTGGCTCGAAATACAGACGATCGCTGCTGTCGTAGTCGGTGGAGACCGTTTCGGGATTGCTATTGAGCATCACCGTGGCGAAGCCACGGTCCTGGGCTGAAAACGATGCATGGCAACAGCAGTAATCGAATTCGATGCCTTGACCAATGCGATTGGGACCGCCGCCCAAGATCATCAGTTTGCGCCTGTTGTCCTCTGACACTTCTGTCGCCGGGGGCTGAACCGTCAGTGTCCCCGTTGCATCCAGGCGAGACCAAGGACGTTCATAGGTTGAGTAGTGATAGGGAGTGGTCGAAGCGAATTCGGCCGCACAGGTGTCCACGGTCTTGAACACGGGACGCACGCCAAGCTTCAGTCGCGCTTCGCGCACATCCAGCTGATCTGAGCCGGTGAACCAAGCGATCTGACGATCGGAATAGCCGAGCTGCTTCAGCCGGAGAAAATCCGCAGCGCTGAGGGCCGACAGCTGCCGGTCGTTGAGCAGTTCGGATTCGGTGTTGATCAGAACGCGCAACTTGGCCAGGAACCAGGGGTCGATGCGACTGAGCTGATGAATCTGTTCATCCGAGCGTCCCGCCAGCATGGCGGTTCGCACCGTAAGGATTCGTTCCGGCGAGGGCGTACGCAGGGAGCGGTCAAGTTCTGTAGCGGTGAGCTCCGGCTCAGCGCGATCACCACCCCAGCCGGCCAGGCCGGTCTCCAAGGATCGCAAAGCTTTCTGGAACGACTCCTCGAAACAGCGTCCGATGGCCATGGCTTCACCCACCGATTTCATGGCCGTGGTGAGCACTGCAGGCGAGCCCCTAAATTTTTCAAAGGCGAAGCGTGGAACCTTGGTGACGACGTAATCAATCGTCGGTTCAAAGCAGGCGGGTGTTTTGCCGGTGATGTCGTTGAGAATCTCGTCGAGGGTGTAGCCAACAGCGAGACGCGCAGCAATTTTGGCAATGGGGAATCCAGTGGCCTTGCTGGCCAGAGCCGACGATCGGCTGACGCGGGGATTCATCTCGATGACCACCACCTCGCCATCGGCGGGGTTGATCGCGAATTGGATGTTGCTGCCTCCAGTGGCCACCCCGATCTCGCGAATAATGGCGATGGATTGATCCCTCAGTCGTTGGTACTCGCGGTCCGTGAGGGTCTGGGCTGGGGCCACGGTGATCGAATCACCGGTGTGAACACCCATGGGATCGAGGTTTTCGATGCTGCAAACAATCACCACGTTGTCGGCGAGATCGCGCATCACCTCCAGTTCAAATTCCTTCCAACCCAGCAGCGACTGTTCGATCAGAATCTGCGAGACGGGACTGGCATCAAGTCCGGTTTTGCAGATTGAGGCATATTCCTCAGGGTTGTAGGCAATGCCACCTCCACTGCCGCCCAGAGTGAAGGCGGGGCGGATGATTCTGGGATAAGTGCCGATAGCGGCTCCGACAGCCTCCGCCTCTTCGATCGATGATGCGATTCCCGAAGGACAGACCTTCACTCCGATCCGCTCCATCGCCTGCTTGAACAGCAGTCGATCCTCAGCTTTTCGGATCGCCTGCAGATCGGCACCAATCAGCTCGACCCCGAATCGCTCCAGGGTTCCGTCCTCAGCCAGGTTGACAGCCAGATTGAGGGCGGTCTGGCCTCCCATGGTGGGAAGCAGAGCGTCAGGTCGCTCCTGTTCAATCACCCTTGCGACCACCTCAGGGGTCAGCGGTTCCACGTAGGTGCGATCTGCCATATCCGGATCGGTCATGATCGAAGCCGGGTTGGAATTCACCAGCACGACCTCATATCCCTCGGCGCGAAGTGCTTTGCACGCCTGAGTTCCGGAGTAATCGAACTCACAAGCCTGGCCGATCACGATCGGCCCTGAACCCAGCAGAAGAATGCGACGAAGATCATTCCGCCGAGGCATGTGCGTTCTCTCTGCAGCCAAACCTTTTGAGTCTCCCACGCAGCCCCATGTCCACATGCATCTGTTCAGCGGCAGGTGCCCGGCAGTCGCTAGCGTTAGGGGTCAGGAGAACAATCGACAGTTATGAGTGAGCTCCAGCGTCTGAAAGGGTTGCTTCCCCCGGAGATGCAGAGCTGGGTGTTCGTCGAGGCAGCCGCTGCCGTTGAGCCGGCTTTGATCACCCTTGAAGAGATCGGCAGGGATGAGGTTGAGATTCAGATTGATCTCGACGCCTGGGACAACCTGGCTCTCGATCACCGAAATCTGCTGTTCTGGCATGAGGTGGGCAGGATTCAGAATGACACCATTCCCCGCGATGGCTGGGAGATGGCGGCCCTAGCGATCGGCCTCGGCGGGGCCATCGGCGAGCTCTGGGTGCAAGACGGTCTGCTCTTGTTCATGGCCCTTGGATTATCCGGATTCGCTGGCTACCGCCTCTATTTGAAGAACAATGCCGAAAAACGGCTTCGCGATGCGATCTCGGCTGATGAACGAGCCATTGATCTGGCCTGTCGCTTTGGCTACAGCGTCCCGAATGCCTACAAAAGCCTGGGCGGCGCACTGAAGGAACTCGTCGAAAAAACCAGAAAGAAGAAAAAACGCAGCTTCTACGAAGACCGACTGGAGGCGTTACGCAAGAGTGCTGGGAAAGCTCGCGCTGAAATGGCGCAACAGCAAGGTTCCCGTCAGTCCGTCACCAGCGAAAATGTCTATGGATAGTGAACAGCTTGCGGAACTCGCGGCCGATGCTTGCGATGACCGTAAGGCGGTGGACATTCAGCTCATCCGCGTTGATGAGGTCTCAAGTCTTGCCGACTGGATGGTGATCGCCGGTGGCCAGAGTGACGTTCAAGTCAGAGCGATTGCACGCTCGGTCGAGGATCGGATTGAGGATGAGGTCCAGAGACTTCCCTTGCGAAAAGAGGGAGTGAACGAAGGACGCTGGGCCTTACTGGATTACGGCGAACTTATCGTGCACGTGCTCCAACCTGGAGAAAGGAGTTACTACGACCTTGAAGCATTTTGGAGTCACGGGGAATGCCGTCCCTACCTAACGTCCAAATCATCTGACGATTAACAGGCGGCCCGGCATGGCCTCGAGCATCCCTTGCCCTGTTCCCCCTGAGCAAAGACCTCAGGAGGAATTTGCTCAATTCAGCAGATCCTGGTTTTTTGCATGGCCCTGTACGGCCCAGATTTCGCTCGACCGGGCTTTGCTGATCAGCTGGCTGCTGATTTCACCAATCACCGTGCTGGTGGCCAGTGGTAGCTGGACCTTGCGCCACGATCCAGTGCGTTTGCTGCTTGCCGGTGCTGTTGCAGCCCTTGTGATGCCGATGCTGCTGTTGATCAGGCAATGGCTGGGCTGGACCTACGTGCATAAACGCCTGCTGTCGGAGAAGGTCGAATATGAGGAATCAGGCTGGTATGACTTTCAGGTCTGGGAAAAACCTGTGTCCTGGCGAGAACGTGATCTCCTGCTTGCTCAGCACGAAGTCAGGCCAATCCTTGGCCGTCTCGGTAGGGCCATGGCCCTCGTGACCGGTCTGATGCTGGGCGGAGCAAGCATCTGTCAGGCTCTCTGAACCTTTGGAACAACAGGGCATGTCGATCCCATCGGGTTACCGCGGTTCGGCGCGCTCCCTGAGTACTCCACCTCTTGAGGTCCGGCTGCGGCGAGGCTCCTCGATCGAGTCCACTCACCGTGTGCATGCAGTGGTCTGCGACAGCCGCGGCCGGGTGCTGATGAAGGCTGGGCAGCCAGACTTCGAAACGTTCATTCGTTCGGCACTCAAACCCTTTCAGGCCCTGCCGCTGATCAGCAGCGGTGCCTCGGAGACCTACAGCTGTGGGGAACGGGGGATCGCCATTAGCTGTGGATCCCATTCAGGCACCCCAAATCATGCGCGTGAGGCCTTTCGGTTGCTTTGGAACGCAGAACTGGACAGTGATGATCTGCAGTGCCCCATCCCATCAGGCCGGTCGAGTCCTCTAGAGCACAACTGCTCGGGCAAGCACGCTGCTTTTTTAATCACTGCTCGCAAAATGGGATGGCCCGTTGAGACCTACCTCCAGGGAGACCATCCTCTGCAGCAGGAGATTACGCGTCGCGTGGCAGAACTGCTCGGCTTGCCCCCTGATGAACTGGTCGCTGAACGCGATGACTGCGGCGCCCCCACACTGCGCCTTCAGCTCGACCAGATGGCACTGTTATTTGCCCATCTGGGCTCTTCCGCTCATGCGGAGCTCGAACAGATCAGCCGGGCGATGCTTGCGCATCCGGAACTGGTGGCTGGGGAAGGTCGATTCGATACGGAATTGATGCGACGCTCCCATCACCAGGTGATTAGCAAAGGAGGGGCAGAAGGCATTCAATGTCTGAGCCGAACCGGAGAAGGACTTGGCGTGGCCATCAAGGTTGAAGATGGCGCCCGACGTGCCAAACAGGCTGTAGCCCTGCATCTGCTGCGTCAGCTCGATTGGATGACGCCGAGCGGACTGAAGGAACTGGAGGAACAGCTGCTGATCCTCAACCCTGGCGTTCACCTGGATGTGGAAGGTGAGCTGCGAACGTCCTGAACACCATTGAGTGGTGTCTTCGATCACCAAGTTGTATAGTTCTTGAGTCACCGCGGGGTAGAGCAGTCTGGTAGCTCGTCGGGCTCATAACCCGAAGGTCGGGAGTTCAAATCTCCCCCCCGCCACCAATTAAAAAAAGCCCCACTTTGTTGGGGCTTTTTTAATGCTTTTCTTGTTTGGTTGATTTCGCTCGAATTGCTTCAAATGCAAGACCTGAGCAAGGAAAGCGATCTCAATGTCTTGTCTTGAAAGCAAGACATCTGGTTCAGATTGACCCCACATTGCTGGCTAGCAACATCGCGAAACCTTGCATCTGGAGGACATAGCAGAGATTCAACTTTGAGAGAGAGATCTCCAACGCCAATGAAGCAGGCAGAGTCAAAATGAGCCTCTTCAGCTGATTCAACAACAGCCTGAATCAGCCTTGGAATCCTCTCCATCTGCTCTCGGAGATGGGTCTTACTGCCACCAAGCTCCGATGGCTCTGCTCGGAAACAGGTCTGAGCAAGATCAAGGGCAGACGCAGCAGGAAGATTCAGGAGACTGGCCAGAGCCGTCGACCGCGTCAGACACTATCGGTAGGTCGTCGTCATGCCGTGTCCTTAAATCCCTTTGAAGCGATTGTGATCGGGTCGGGGGCCACAGGTGGCGTCGCCGCGATGACACTTGCCGAAGCAGGGCTCCGGGTTCTGGTCGTGGAAGCAGGACCCGATCGATCAGCTTCGGAAGCCCTGGGGAGTGAGCCAGGCAATAGTGTCAGGCGGGCCGAAGGGCTGATCAGCGGCCGCCATCGGCGTCAGATCCAGCATCCTGGCTACTGGAAACAAAACCCCTCCCTCTACGCAGACGAGCGTCAGTACCCCTACAGCACACCAGAGGATCAACCCTTTCTTTGGACCCAGGGTCGTCAAGTTGGCGGGCGCAGTCTCACCTGGGGTGGCATCACACTGCGCCTCTCGGACTATGAGTTCAAGGGCGCGGATCATGACGGATACGGCCAAAACTGGCCTATCACTCATGCCGATCTTGATCCTCACTACAGCGCACTCGAGCAGCTGTTTGAAGTCCGAGGTGAACGGGATGGCCTTGAGCAGCTCCCTGATGGTCGAATGGCACCGGCGTTGCCATTCATGCCTGAGGAAGAGCGTTTCCGTGAGCTGCTGACAAGGGAACGCGGCATCCCCTTCATCCATTCGCGAGGCTTTGAGGCCCACCAACGCCAGCAGACCTCGAGCTGGCCGAAATCAAGCAGCAACGGCTCCAGCCTTGAGCGCGCTCTGGCCACGGGTCGAGTGGAGATTCTGTCCAATTCGATGGCGGAATACCTCGACATGGGTCCAGCACAAGAGCGTGCCCGTTCTGTTGTGGTGGTGAACCGCAGCACTGGCGAACGTCAACGACTGGACTGCAATCTTGTGGTGGTCTGCGCTTCAACGATCGCAACGCTGCGTCTGCTGCTGCAGTCAGAGAGCCAGTCCCATTCCAGGGGGTTCAGTGATCCCTCCGGCCAACTGGGGAAAGGCTTGATGGACCACGTCTCCTGCTGTCGATTCTTTTCCGTTCCCAGCGCAACCGGACGTGTGGCGACACAACAATCCGATCCATCCAGCTCGCTTTCAGGAGCGGGCAGCTTCTTCCTACCTTTCGGCAATGCCCCAGAGACTTGCGCGGGGCGCCCCTTTCTGCGCGGCTATGGGATTTGGGGGGGCATCAACCGGTTTGATCCACCCTGGTGGCTGAAACGCAATCCAGATCATCGGCTTGGCTTTCTGATCGGCCACGGCGAGGTGCTCTCAGATGCAAGGAATCAGGTGTGCCTCTCGCAACGCTGCGATCCACTGGGTGTGCCAATGCCCCATATCAGCTGCCGATGGAGAGCGAATGAGCAGGCGATGGTGGAACACATGCAGAGCACGATTCAGGACTGCATCAACGTCGCCGGAGGTGTCACGACATCCCTGGCTGATCAAGTGCACCTACCGCTTGTGAAGCCGCTCGTTGCCAAAGCCCTTTCTGCCCAGGAGGACGCTCCAGCTCCCGGGTATTACATCCACGAAGTCGGAGGGGCACCCATGGGAACCAGCGAAGACAACAGCGTCGTTGATCGATGGAACCGTCTCTGGCGCTGTCCCAACGTGCTGGTGGTGGATGGGGCCTGCTGGCCCAGCTCCGGATGGCAGAGCCCGACGCTCACCATGATGGCGATCACCCGCAGGGCATGCCTGGCGGCTGTCACGCCTGAGAACGACTGAACAGATCATCGAGATAGCGCTCCATGACGGCGCGCTCGGAACAGCCGTTTTGAAACAGGAACTGGGCGAGAGCTGAGCTCATCACCTGGTATTGATCCCAAGCCGGATTGGATCCGATGAAGGCTTTCATGCCCTGATAGAGCACTTCAGGGATTTCAGCTTCAAGACTTACGAAGGGTGATTCAGCATCCGATGCCGTGGTCGGCTGCGTTTCCATGCAGCGCTCCAAATGATTGCGATCCATCCGCGCTTCTGCGTCCCGTTTCCACCAACAGAAAGCCACACAACAGCCCTGATCGTCAAAGCCGGCAACGCATTGCCAGCAAACAACGATCTCAAACAAGACTCACTGCAGTGCAGTGGATCAGCTCCTGAGACGAGCACAACCCACCGCTCGAGCATTCGAGCGGTGATTCCTGTCAAGTCGCGAAAGGCACCGGAACCCAAAACCACAGATCCAGCCCTCAGGCGGCTGCTTTCGGGAAATCACAGTGGAAAAGCGACCCAGAACTGTGGAAAACCCCAGCTGTTCTCCACAGCGCCGTCAAACATCAGGCACGCTTATGCAAGCAAGTCTCACGAAACTCAGGCAAGACAGAGATGCCTGAGCATGCCATTTCCACTGAATTGCTTCAGATTTGAGACTCAGTGGCCTCTTGCTGTGGTGCTATTCGACGCAGGGTCGTGGGTCCAAGGGGGTGATCGGCGTGGGGGTAGGGGTGGTGCCCATGGTCATGGCTGTGATGGTCATGCTCATGGGAATGATCGTGATGGTGGCCAGCGCCGACAGGAATCGGGATGCCGTCTGGCTGGCAAACCCCCGTGCATTCGCGTTCGCAAAGGGCGCAAGCTTCTGTAAGGCCCTCCACGTGATGGTGGTGGCTTGACTGGTCAAGCCCCACTTCCTGCTCAAAGCCCAGCACCTGAGCCCTGTATTTGCAGAGAGAGCAGTTCATTGCAGTCTCTCCGCCCATCACCTCATGAACCCGCTCCAGGAAGGTGTCTAGAACGAAGCTGTGATCTCCCAGATAGGACGCATTCACAAACTCAACGCCTGGATGATCCTCCGCAACCCGTTCTGTGTGTTGACGGATGCGGCTGACTAGCACCCCTGAGAACAGAAAATAAGGAAACACGATGATGCGCTTGAACCCAAGCTTCACCACATGACGCAAGCCGGGTTCGACCAGTGGAAAGGTGACGCCCGAATAGACGGTTTCACCCCAGCCGAAACCAAAACCCTCCACCAACATCCTGGTGACCTTGGCGACGTTGGAATTGGCGTCAGGGTCGGAGGAGCCACGTCCGACCACCACAAGCATGGTGTCGGAAAGGTCAACACTGGATGTCCTGTTGAGAGCCTCCTGAATGCGTGCGCCTGCCGCGGCGATCATCAACCTGTCAACGCCCAATTCTCGGCCGTAGTCGATCTCCAGCCCGGTTTCAGCGCTGTAGGTGTTGAGCACAGAAGGGATGTCGTTCTTGGCGTGTCCAGCGGCAAACAACATCGCCGGAACGGCAAGAACCTTCTCGACCCCCTGCTCTCGCAGTCTTTCCAGGCCATCTCTCAGGATGGGACGTGCGAATTCAAGGAACCCATATTCCACCGGCAATCCGGTCAGGCGCTCTTTGAGTCCGTTGGCCAGCCCCTCGAACTCGGCAACCGCCAAACGGTTGCGGCTGCCATGACCACAGATCAGAACCCCATGTTTGGTTGCAGCAGGAGCAACGATCTGCTGGGTCACACGTGCGGTGCATCTGTATCAAACCTATTCGCGGCCGTAAAACAAAGACCATGAATCTGCTGGCGAGTGATGCAAACACCCTTGGTTGTCTGACTCCCGGTCCGGAGTTGTTGAAGCAGCTGATGCGGCAACCGCTTGGATCAACACCCCTACGGGTTTGCTCAGGCGGGAGCAGCAGTCGCTGCGCAGCCAATGGCTGCTGGACAGTGGATCTACAACGACATCGGGAAGTCAGCTACCACGAGAACTCCCGAGAAATCGAATTCGGCACCGGTCTGACGATGACCGAGCTGCTGCAGGTCTTACGAGCTTCAAACCGCAGCATTCCCATTGGACTTGCCGGCCTGACCGGAAGCGGCTTCATCCTCACGGGAGGGATGGGTCCCTTGAGCCGCTCTCAAGGCCTCGCTGTCGACTCCATCACTGCCATCGAAGGGATCTGGGGATCAGGTGAGTCCTTTTCCTTTTCGGAAGATCAAACAACAGTGGATGGACGCCTCTGGCGCGGACTGATGGGTGCCTCACCGTTCCTGGCTGTGGTCACACGCCTGCGCCTGCAGACCCAACAAATCCAACCATTGCGAGTACGCCATGGCTTGATCAGTCCCTCGTTACTCCCCGAACTGCTGCAAATGGCGGAGCAATGGCCTGAAACATGCAGCCTGCAATGGAGCTGGTGCGACAGGTTGGAGATCTACGCAGTGGACTGCAGCTCCAAGGAGACAACACCCCAAACGCTGACGGGACTTGATCCGATCCTGGGTACAGATCAGCACGCTGCCGTTCAGCACTGCGCGGATCAACTGGAGCAGCCAACCTTTGGCAAACTCGCCTCTGAAACCGGTTCGTCCATGGCGGCTCACAGCGAGGTGACCGGTCGTCTCGGTCCAGCCCTGGGGCGTCAGGCTGGCCCATTGATTGAGCGACTGAGCGCGCGACTCAATGAACGACCGCATCGTGGATGTCGCATCAGCGCTCAGCAACTCGGCGGAGCAACAGCGCGAATCGACCGTCAGCGCACTTCCTTCATTCACCGCGATTCGGTCTGGAAACCATGGATCACAGCAAGCTGGAATCCTGGAGATCTTTCAGGGCGGGAGCGCAGCCTGCAATGGATGGATCAGGTCAGTGACGACCTACGCCAGGCCTTCCCGGGATTGCATCTCGCACAATTGCATGACCATTTGCCCAACCATCGCCAGGAACTGGTCGATGCCTTCGGCGAGTGGTTGCCGGAACTGCGCCAACTCAAGAGCGAACTGGACCCGGAGGGACGATTGCCGCCGCTCTGAACTACGGTCCCTGCACCCAACAGATGATTGATGGCCTCAGGATCCGCGCCTCGGCAGTTGAATCTCGGCTTTGGCAACCCAAGCAAGGAACTGCTGTCCGGACTTGTGGTGGCCTTCGCCATGATTCCGGAGGCGATTGCGTTCTCAGGAATCGCGGGTGTGGATCCGCAGGTCGGCCTGTTCGGAGCGTTTCTGCTGTCGATCACGATCGCTTTCGTCGGTGGTCGCTCGGCAATGATCACCTCCGCCACCGGCTCCACGGCACTGCTGATGACCGGTCTGGTCGCAACGGGGGAAGCGCGCGGCGAAGGGTTGGGGCTGACCTACCTCTTGGTTGCCGGGGTTGTGACAGGCATCCTGCAGATTCTCTGGGGTTGGCTGCGCCTGGCTTACCAGATGCGTTTCGTGCCTCTTGGCGTGCTGAGCGGATTTGTGAACGCGCTGGCGCTGCTGATCTTCCAGGCACAGTTTCCTCAACTGGGCATCAATCTTCACTTCGGCGAATCAGACGTAGCGGGCCATGCCCATGACCTGCTGCCCCATGGCAGCCAGATTCCGATCGTCTGGGGACTGGTCCTGCTTGGTCTGGTGATCATCTATGGATTGCCGCGCCTCACACGACTGGTGCCATCACAGCTGGTGGCCATCATTGTGCTGACCATGATCTCGATCGGTTTCAGCCTGGAGATCCCCACCGTCAGCAGCCTCGGGGACTTGCCAACCGGACTGCCGCTGCCGAGCTGGCCCTTCGGTTCGCCTGCCGACATGAAAGTGCCCTTCAGCCTCGAGACCTTGGGCATCGTTCTACCAACGGCCCTGGCCATCTCACTTGTTGGCCTGATGGAAACCTTCCTGACCCAAGACATCCTCGACGACCGCACCGACAGCAACTCCAACAAGAACGTCGAAGCACGAGGTCAGGGCATCGCCAACATCGTGTCTTCACTGTTTGGTGGCATGGCGGGCTGCGCCCTCGTTGGTCAGTCGGTGATGAATATCGACAACGGCGGACGCACCCGGCTCTCCACTCTCTTTTCAGGGGTCAGCCTGCTGGCCATGATTCTCCTGGGCCGGCCATGGCTCGAACAAATCCCCATGGCGGCACTGGTGGCTGTGATGATCAGCATCGCCGTGAGCACAGCTGACATCGCTGGACTGCGTCGCCTTCGGGCAATCCCGAAGAGCGACACGGCGGTGATGCTGATGACCTTCGCCGTCACCATGCTCACCACCCCACATAATCTTGCGCTTGGAGTGATTGCAGGAGTTGCGCTGGCAGGCATCCTGTTCAGCCGCAAGGTAGCCAAGGTGATTCGTGTTGATGCTGTTGATGTGAATGAGGAGATGCGCCGCTACGTCGTCACCGGGCAGCTGTTTTTCGTCAGCAAAATCTATTTTCTTCAGGGATTTGACGTTCATGATCATCCCAGTCAAATCACGATTGATCTTTCAGCAGCTCATATCTGGGATCAAAGCGGTGTCAGCGCACTCAACCAGGTCATCAGCAAGCTTCAGCAAGGTGGGTCAAAGGTCGAAGTTCAAGGATTAAACGAAGAAAGTCTCAATCTTTTCGAGCGAATCGGTTCTCAGCCTGAAGGGGGCCATGGCTGAAGGGGGTAATTGACAAGGCTGCGATCCAAACAGATGAATCAACAGGTTCACTGGCCGCTGTAAAGAAGCCCCAAGCAGGATGTGAAGTCATTGCGCATTCCTTGCAATCGCTGTTCGATCTGCTGATCGCTGGAATGCTCCTGGAGATAGCGCTCGGTCACGTCATTCCCGATGCTCATCACGAGGCAAAGAGTCTGGAGATCGTCGGTATCAACGGCACGCTGCTTGGCTCCCTCAAGCATCACGTTGAGCAAGGCCATCTTGTTGTTGTATGCCTGTCGGTCACCGAGCTGCCAGCTCAAAGCAGGAGAACCAACCACGGACAGTACAAACGCCATGGCAAAAAAGGACCCCGGTCGGAACCGAGACATCTTTCGGCTCTTGATCAACATGCTGAAGACAGTAGAGATTCCCTCCAAGGTCAGCAGACATCCTTATCAAAACTCTCGAAGTTCTGACAAAATTGCCCTTCAAGGATCACTCTTATGACGAAGCGTCGCTCACTGATCTCCCTTCTCTCCGCATGCCTGGCAATTTCAGCCTGCGCAACCCTTGGAGATGGCGATGCATCAAGGGTGGATTTGATTCGCAAAAGGGGAGAACTGCGATGCGGCGTCAGCGGAAAGATCCCAGGTTTCAGCTTCCTCCAGAGAGATGGCAGCTATGCGGGCCTTGATGTGGATCTGTGCAAGGCCTTCGCAGCAGCGATCATCGATGACCCCAGCAAGGTGCAATACAGACCGCTCACAGCGCCGGAACGATTCACAGCACTGAAAACTGGAGAGATCGATCTTCTTTCACGCAACACAACGTTCAACCTCAGTCGAGATGCTGCAGGTGGAAATGGCGTGAGTTTCGCGCCAGTCGTTTTCCACGATGGGCAGGGGTTATTGGTGCAACGAAACAGCGGAATCCGCAGTCTTAAAGATCTCAAAGGTCAGGCGATCTGTGTTGGCTCAGGTACCACGACCGAACAGAATCTGAATGATGCGTTTCAGTCACTCGGGCTGCCATATAAGCCGATCAAATATCAGGATCTCAACCAAGTGGTTGCTGGTTATCTCCAGGGACGTTGCCAAGCAATGACATCAGACCGTTCGCAACTGGCATCAGCACGCTCAGGGTTTGAGCGACCTGAGCAGCACGTCATTCTTGGCGATATTCTCAGCAAGGAACCTCTGGCTCCCCTGTCTTCAGGTGGTGATCAACAACTCTCAGACGCCATGCGCTGGGTGGTTTATGCAGTGATCACAGCAGAGGAGATGGGAATCACCCAGGCCAATGTCGACAACAAGCTTCAAGAGGCGCAGAACAATCCTGATCTGACGAAGTTGCGACGGTTTCTTGGTGTTGAGGGTGATCTAGGCGACAAGCTGGACCTCAGCAATGATTTCGTGGTGAACGTGATCAGGGCCACCGGCAACTACGGAGAGATCTACAACCGACACCTGGGACCAGACAGCGCCGTTCCGATCCCACGCGGACTCAATCAGTTGCATCGCGATGGAGGTGTCATCACCGCGCCACCATTCCAATGAAACCGTTCCCATGAAACGGAAACGCTTCCCATGGCTTGAGATCGTCCTGTTGATCTTGGTTCTCACGCTTGTGGGAATTCTGGTCAACAACCTGGCGGTGAATCTGATCCGCACAGGCTTAGGGCTGAGTTTCGAATGGCTCTGGCAGCCTGCAGGATTCGCACTCAGCGAACACACACTTCCCTATCAACCAGGAGACAGCACATCCTGGGCTTTGCTGGTGAGCTGGCTCAACAGCCTCCGGGTGATCGCATGCAGCATCGTGCTGGCTACGGTGCTGGGTGTTGGGGCCGGAGCTGCAAGACGAAGTCTCAATCCCCTGCTCCGGCAGCTGGCGGCCTTGTACGTGGGCTTGATCCGCCAAATCCCATTGCTGCTGCAGCTGCTCTTCTGGTATTTCGTGGCTTTTCTTGGCCTGCCATCCGAACCGATGGCTCCCGTTGGAGCGCTGATCAGCCTCTCCAATCAAGGCGTCGCCATCCTCGGTCTGAACCTGAGCGTGGAGTTTTCTGCGGTTTTGGTGGGCTTAAGCGTCTTCACTGGTGCGGCGATCGCGGAGGTGGTTCGCGGCGGGCTCGACTCCGTCCCTAAAGGCCAGTGGGAAGCATTCCGCAGCCTGGGAATCAGCGAACTCCTGGGCCTGAAAAAGGTTGTGTTGCCACAGGCTTTGCCGGCCATTCTTCCGGCCCTGAGCAGTCAGTATTTAAATCTGGCCAAAAACAGCACGCTGGCAATCGCCGTTGGCTTTGCAGATCTCTACGCCGTGAGTGATACAGCGATCACTCAGACCGGTAGAGCCATAGAAGGATTCCTGATCCTTTTGCTGAGCTTTCTTGCACTGAATCTTCTGATCAATGGAGGCATGCAGGTGCTGAATCGAATCGTGGTTCGTCCTGCACAGCGCACTTAGCATCAATTGATCAGTCCTTAGCCCATGAATTCCCGTCGTATCGCTGCAGTGCTGCTGGTCATCGCTGCAATCGCTGCGATCCTGCTTCCCTTTGTTTCCGCAACTCTTCTCACCATTGGAATTGGTGGAATCGCATTTGCCGCAGGCATCGGTCAGTTTCTACGACTCGGCGAGGAGAGCAACAGTCAGGGAAAACTGTTCCGCGTTCTCTCAGCACTGCTGTACATCGGTGGCTCAATCTTCATCCTGATTGATCCCATCGACAGTGAAGTCAGCCTCACCTTGTTTGCAGGAATCCTGCTGTTGGTCGAAGGTGTCATGGAGCTTGCCTCAGGAGCCAGTGCATCAGGTCCAGCCGGTGGCTTGAGCCTTGTTGATGGCTTACTCACCTCCTTAATTGGCGTTCTGCTGGTGTTGGAATGGCCGTCCGACAGCCTCTGGGCACTGGGAACTCTGTTCGGAGTCGCCTTGTTCACGTCAGCTCTCAAGCTGTTCAGCTCACCAGCGGAGCAGCCCGGGAATTGATGACCGGGTCACGGACTGCCTATCGGAAACGACTCAACCAGGCCAAACGTCATCCACTGCAGACACTGCTCAGCGTTGTGATCCTGGCCCTGATCGCTTGGGTCGTCTGGTCCACAGCGAGCTGGCTGATTTTTGGTGCTAACTGGTCTGTGGTCTCTGAAAATCTGCCGCTTTTCGCCGTTGGGGCCTATCCGGAGAACGAGCGCTGGAGACCTTGTCTTTGGCTTGGATTGTTATGCCTGATGACGGCAGCAACTTTGTTGCAGCCTCTCGTGTCCGCACGCTGGCGACTCAGTGGATTAGCTCTGTCATGGTGCTGGCTCGCCATGCTCCCGTTGGGCCTGCTGCTGCTCGCAGGCGGAGCTGGATTGCCGACCGTGAGCTCCAGAGATTGGGGTGGTTTGACGCTCACGGTCCTGCTCACCGGCTTCAGCGGTCTCCTGGCTTTGCCACTGGGGGTCCTGCTGGCCCTTGGGCGCAGAAGCAAGCTGACACTGCCACGCCATCTCTGTCGCTTCTACATCGATGGAATGCGAGCCGTACCGTTAATCGCCGTGCTGTTTTTCGGACAGCTGCTTCTTCCTCTGTTTCTGCCTGTCGACATCGAAATCAATCGTGTGCTCAGAGCCGTCGTGGCCTTCGCTCTGTTTGCGGCCGCCTATGTCGCCGAGGATGTCCGCGGAGGTTTACAAGCCATTCCAGGTACTCAGCTCGAAGCAGCGGCTGCTCTGGGGCTGGGTCCATGGCAGATCCAACAGCTCGTGGTTTTGCCTCAAGCTCTGCGAGTGGCTGTGCCGGCACTCACGAATCAAGCCGTTGGCCTGCTCCAGAACACCAGCTTGATGGCCATCCTTGGATTGGTGGAACTGCTCGGGATCAGCCGCAGCCTGCTGGCCAACCCTGCCTATATCGGCCGACACCTCGAGACCTACATCTGGCTTGCAGGGCTGTACTGGCTGGTGTGCACCGCCATGGCCCTCATGGCTCGCCAGCTTGAACGTCAGGGCCCCTCTGCCTCCACTTCAGCCATTCCTTCATGACCATTGCCGTCAGAGCCGAATCCATCACCAAGACCTTCAACGGTTCACAGAAAGCGCTCGATCAGGTGAACCTCAGCGTCAAACACGGCGAAGTGCTGGTGGTCATGGGACCCTCCGGTTCCGGCAAGAGCACGCTGATTCGCACATTCAACGGGCTTGAGGCCATCGATGCCGGGCAACTGGAGATCGTCGGCATCCCTCTGGATACCGATCAGGATGAACGGCAGATCCGACGGATTCGCCGTCGTGTCGGGATGGTGTTCCAACAATTCAACCTGTTCCCACATCTATCGATCCTCGACAACATCACGCTGGCACCGATCCGTGTGAGGAAGATCAGCAAAGACAATGCAGAAGAACGGGCTCGCGGCCTTTTGGCACAAATGGGGATTGCCGACCAGGCCATGAAATATCCCTCTGAATTGAGCGGAGGTCAGCAACAACGGGTGGCCATCGCCAGAGCACTGGCCATGGATCCCGAGCTGATGTTGTTTGACGAGCCCACCAGTGCCCTGGATCCAGAACGGGTTAAGGAAGTACTAGATGCCATGCGCAGACTTGCTGCCGATGGCATGACGATGATTGTTGTGACCCATGAGCTCGGATTCGCGCGTGAAGTCGCCGACCGGGTCTTATTCATGGATGCAGGGCGGGTCGTGGAACTGACGGACTCATCCACATTCTTCACCCAGGCAAAGGAGGAACGCAGCCGACGTTTTCTCAATCAAATGGCGCACTGATCAGGATCTGGTCCGCAGGAACCTGTTGTTTTGCCAAGGACTTGGCCATGGTGAGGATGTGTTGGAGAGATCGCACATCAATGCTGATCGTGGAGAGCAGAACGAAGGATGCAGCCAGACTTGATCTGGAGCTCCGCAGGCCAGGCACCCGAACGATCCAGTTATCGGCTCACCCACACCCGTAACCCGTTATGGACCAACGCGAACGGGTTCAGCAGCTGTGCGAAGACCACGCCGAAGATCTCCGCAACCTTGCCATCGAAGTAGGTGCTCATCATCAGTGGGATCTAACCCTGCCCGTCGCGGTGATCGATGCCCGTTCCGATAGACGACGATTCCACGTCACTGCGGTGGGAACGATCGGCAATGTTGTCCGGGTCTCCACGACCATTGACCATCCACTGATGCAACAGCTGTTCGAACTGATCCAGACCAGGAGTGATCAGTCCGCATTGGAGCTCATGCTCAGCAATGCCGACGATGGAGAGGAGTTTGAAGGACTCTTCGAGGTCTATCGCGAGGAACGCAGCGGTGGAGCACCTCTATGGAGCGCGTCGGATGCGGCATCCTTCGTTGTCAAATCCAAGGAAGCCTTCGACGACCGAGAACTTGCCGTCGTGGCCTTGCTGCCAAGCGATCCACATGACGTGGTGACGTTTGGCATCCCACTTCGCTACTACGGGATCGAGACAAGCTGATCCACACGGTTATGGAGACGCAGCAGCGCATCCTCTGCCGCCGAGAGCTCCCGTTCGGTCACCAACCAACGCTCATTACCAAAAGGGAGGCTGGCCACCTGATCAGACAGCTCCAGCTGCAGCTGCTGGCATCGCTCAGCCAGGGTCGCGCTGAGCTGAAGAAAATGCCGTTGTATCAAGCAGGAGGGTGCGGCGACGCTCACAATGGCCCCTTGGCACGGACGGATAGAAGTCTGGCACAAGAGGCTTGGTTTCTACTGTTGATGTGTTGATGCATGCCCCGTGCTGAACCTCCTCTGGGAGATGGCTCCCTGCCTGCTCGGGGGAGCACTGATTGGACGATGGCGACCCCAGTGGATCGCACCACTAGCCCTTCCGCTGGTGCGATTTGGCATTCCTTTGAGCCTGATGGGGCTACTGCTGCATGGCGGAATCAACGGGTCGCTGTTTGGGATGGCGCTGCTCGCGGTTGCAGCCATCGCACTCATGCTGGTGATCCTGCACTTGTTGAGTTCTGGCATCGCTGCTCTGGGCCAGCCGGATCTGCAGATGGGCAGCTGCATCGGCAACACGGCTTACTTCGGGATTCCAGCCACCCTGGCCCTGCTTCCACCGGAGGCGCTAGCGGTGAGCATTGGCTACGACCTGGGCGCAACCCTTTTGACCTGGAGCCTGGGACCTCTCTGGCTCAGCCGAAGAGGCCAAGCGGGAACCACCCGTGGGCGCTGGCGGGATCTGCTTGGACATCTCAGCGCCAGTCCAGCCACTAGGGGATTGCTTGGGGCACTGATCGTGAAGGCAACCCCGTGGCATGAACCAATCCGTGATGCTCTTTGGCTGCCATCGCGAGCTGTGATCGTGCTGGCGCTGGTTGTGGTGGGCATGCGGCTGGGGGATATCGCTGCACGAAAGCTGAAGAGCCCGGGAGTCGATCTAACTGCTCCGCTGATCTACAAACTTGTGGTGTTTCCGACCCTCATGCTGCTGATCAGCCTGGCCTTTCCCCTGCCTGGCTATGCACGTCAGGCGTTGGTTCTGCAGGCAGCTGCCCCAACCGCAATTTCCGTTCTGCTGATCGCTGAATCCGAACAAGTGAACTCAGCCAGACCAGCACAACTGATCTTGATCAGCACACTTGTCGCGCTGATCACTGTGCCGATTTGGGGTCTGCTGATCAGTCCACTGAACGGAACACCCTGAACGTGAGGTTGAGCCTTGCTTGCTTCACACGCTTTCTGACCGGCAAGCCATGCATCCAGAGCCTCTGACAATCAGGATCCATCAGCAGCAGATCGCCGTCAGCCAGTGAGACATCGCAACGGGCTCCACTGACTCGATGACGGAATTGCAAATCCCTGCTTGATCCCAGCGACAGCGAAGCAATCGGAAACGAGGCATCAATCTCTGGTTCGTCATCAGCGTGCCAGCCCATCCGGTCCTGACCATCGCGATAGAGATTGAAAAGACAGCCATTGAACGGCGCTGAGCTTCTGGACGAGACAAGATCCAGCAGTGGACGGAACCAGTCCGGCCAGCCCTCTCCACGGTGAACTGCACCGCTGTACCGATAGGCAACCTGATGATCGGCCAGAAAAGCCGTCAGTCTTGGCACGCGATGCCATCGCCCATAGACGCGGACCTGCGGCTGATCCCAGTTGATCTGCTGAACGCAGCGATCCATCCAGATCTGGCGGCCGTCAGGCGATAGCCAGGCTGGCTGATGGGTCCAGTTCATCACTTCAACGGCCTCGTTTGCGGCCATCCGCTGCACACCCTCACGCCCGAGCACTCTGGCGCTCACACAGCCTTGATGGAGCGTGAAGACGGATAACAGGGTGAGCGAAGTTGCCGGGCACAGCCCATAGATTGCAGAGATGGGAGCACGGATCACGCTGGAAACGTTCCTGAAGCGAGCTCAACAGCGCTTCGGTGATCAGTTCGACTACTCCGGCATCCAATGGCGGAGCTTCAAGAGCCCTGTGAAAATCCGTTGTTGCAAACACCCTGTTCAGGAAATCACCATCACGCCTGAACGACACCTCCAGACCACTGGCGGCTGCAAACATTGTCTGCGTGAGCGCCGGGTTGAAGCGCTCGAGCGTGAACTGAATAGAACATCCGCCCAGCCAGCGGCAGAGGTGCCTCGCACCACCGCCAAGGCGATCGCAGCCGAGTGAACACGGGATTCAACCGTGCAGCTTCTCAAACCAGAAGCCGGCGAGCTGCCAACTCGACAGCAGGAAAATGCCCAGGAACAACCAGTTGAGCCAGGCAGGACGATCCTTCTTTTCGAACATGCGGGCTGAAGTGGGTGATGTCATTGTCACCCAGAAGCGCGTCCAATCAATCCAGTTCCAGTGAGCACCTGTGAGTGATCAGGCATTGTCAACCTGAAGAGATCTCTTGAGATCATGCATGCCCTCAAGCTGCTGATGAACGGCTTTGAGCTGTCTTTGAATGTGATCGCTCTGGGGAAGACCACTGAGTGAAGCCAGTGCAAGCTCCAAGTGATGCTTGGCATCAATCAACAGACGACAGTCCAAGCTGCCAGGTTCATAACTCATCCGCAAAAATCAGCTCAGACCATTCAGCGACAGAGCTCGAGCAATGGCTGTGTGAATCACAACACTCTGATGTGTTGCTCGTGACTCCAGCAATCAAACGCAGACTGCCTGCGTCAGCCAGCCACCGCTTCGACTTCGACAACTCTCACAGGGTCCATGAATTGGTTGGTGAGGTAACGCAGCGTGCGGTTCCGGATCAGCTCAACTTCCAAGGCATTCCAGGCGCCACCGACCAGGCAACCCACGAGGGGAATCGTTTTGGTGATCAAGGCTCTCTTTGTCACCCTGCGACCGAAAACCCGTGTCATCACTGCATTAATCAGGCTCAGGCTGCGCTGGTTGATCAATCTGAGCACAACGTCTCGCGTGGTGGTCTTCACAGCCTTAAGACCAAACTCCACAGCCAACTGACTGATCACAGTCGAGCCGAACACAGGAATGAGCAATTCATATCGAGCTGCTTCGCTGTCGAGAAAACCGGGAATCAAGAGTTCGGCCGCACAGGCCGCAGCGAAAAGCTGTGCACGGGTGGTGACGGAAAGATCAGCCAGCGCACCAGCCACACTGAGCAGCGGATTCGCCGCCAAGCCCATGGCAGCGCCGGCTGTGATCACACGCAGACGCACGTCGCTGAAGGCTTGCTCCGCAAGCTCATAGGCCGTCGCATCCGGGAAGCGCCTGCGAAGCAGCATCACTTCCTGACGAACTTTGTTGACGTCAAAACTGATCACCCAGTCGAGATAGTCGGCAACCGAACCGAGCGGCAACGCAATCTCCCGATTGATGCCTTCAAGTTATCGGGAGCTGTCGCTGACATCATGCTCAACACACATAAAGCAGGCTGAAAGGATGCGCGCAAACCGCCCAACAACAGCTTGAAACCGACAGCACTGATCGCATGAATTCCGGCTTCGGCGATGAACGCCTGATCTTCCCTGCAACCCAGCGCAACCGCATCCCGATTGGAGATGTGCTGTCGCAACAGCTCCCATCCAAAGGATTGATTCTTGAAATCGCCAGTGGGTCCGGCGAGCACGGCGTCACCTTCCAGAAACGCTTTCCAGAGCTCACCTGGCAATGCAGTGATCCCGATCCTGAGCATTGCCGAAGCATCGACTCTTGGATTCGTCACGAACAGCTGACCCTGAAGATGCCGGCTGCGCTGCAACTGGACGTGAGAGACAAAGGCTGGCTGAAACAACTGACAGAGCCTGCACAGGCCGTGGTTGCGATCAACCTGCTCCATATTTCTGACTGGAACTGCACAACCGCCCTGTTCACGCAATCAGCGGCAGTGCTGCCAAGCGGTGGATCACTCTGCGTGTATGGGCCCTTCAGCGTTGATGGCCATCACATCAGTGAAAGCAATCGAAGCTTCGACGCCTCCTTACGCGAAAGGAATCCTGACTGGGGAGTACGGGACCAGACGAGCGTTCTGAAACAAGCCTGCACGGCGGGCTTGACGCTTCAGAACATCACCTTGATGCCTGCGAACAACCGCATGATCACCTGGGTCCGCTGAGACCATCAGTGCCCGCGCAGACACCCAGAAGCGACTGACGACAACGATCACGGCACCAAAACCACACAAAACCGGCTCAAAGCAACTCTGGAGCAACTTCACAGTAACTGACTAGTGACTTCACAGTCACTTCGAGCTATGGTGCAGCTGACGTGAAGACCGAGCGGATGGCGCCCCCACGGGAAAACCAGGTGAAGCTCACGGTTTCCGTTCCACCGAGCCTGCACGTGCTACTTCGCAGCTGGGCTCAGTGCGAGGGTCGCGAGCTGACCAGCGTGGTCTTGCAGTGTGTTGAGCTGTCAGTACGCCAACTCAAAAGCAACGGTTCGATCCCTGCCGGTGCAGTTCGCAACTACGAAGTGGCCTGCGAAGAACGTCTGGCCGCCGGCAGCGCAACGCCATGAACATCGTTCAGATCGAGGATGCCCTCCTAGCCCCCTGCATGGATGCCGTGATCGCCGTCACGGAGCGCTACCAGTTCCTGGAAATCCACCGTGGCGCACGCGTTTTTACCGCGTACAGAGAGATCGACCATGTGATGTACCTGGGGTTCCAAGACGATCTGAACGAACAGTCCCTCAAACAGCTCAGAGAGCGAGGCTTCCAATTGCTGGAGGCAAGGGAAGGAACACGTCGCGAGCACCGACTGCTCCTCTTGACGTTGAAGGAGATCGGCTACTCCCACAGCTACGGGGAGGGCTATTACGAGGCATCGAGATCTCTCGCTCGCCACTTGCGCAACCTCGGGTGGCCGCTAGGGGCACTCGCACAGCTGCTCAAGAGCCCGCGCATCAACAGAGAAGATTCAACCGGCTGACACGCACGTTTCTGATTCTGATCAGCAGGGCATGACCTGTTGCAAGGGCTGGAGACCAGCCCATTGCTGGAGCGCATTCCAGGAGCGCAGACGTTGCTCGATCCAGGAATGGCCATCGGCATTGAGATGAATGCCATCCGGCTCCAGCCATTGCAACCAGTCAGGCTCAGCCTGCATGGCCCGGTGAAGGCTGAGATAAGGAACATCCACCTCAAGACAGGCTTCCTCGATCTGGGCTTCATGCAGAGCAATGTCGCTGTTGCTGTACCAAAGACAGTCGGCGAACGGCATGGCGTGTTCATCGACAGGCGTCAACCCGAGAACAAAAACGGAGCCATGGGGCTGAATGGCCCGCAGCAGCTGTTCAAAGCCGAAGCGAAAGGCCTGCGCATCAAGAGGTTGTCGGCCGTCAGAGCGACCGACCCGAGCCGTGTCATTGAGCCCCACCGATAACAACAGGGCCTCGGGCTTCTTCCGGCGCAATTCTCCTCGGCAAGACCACTCGCGTTCCCATCGAGCTGACACGGACTCGAGACCGTCACCGCGAACACCGAGCCCGTAGATCAGCGGCGCATCCGGGAGCTGCATCCAATGGCAGCGAAGACGTTCACACCATCCACCTCGCTCACGATCTCCCCAGCCCACCACGCCGCTGTCTCCAATCACGATCAGTTGACGGGGAGCCCGCATCAATCCACTGCTGTTCGGCTGAACAGGGTCAGCTTTGCAGCCAGTGCTGCCGTGACTGATCACTGAGCCATTCACCGATCAGGGTCAGCACCGCATAGGTGGTGATCAACAACAACATCGCCGCCCAGTGAAAGGAACTGAGCGACTCCAACAGTTGCCAGCCCAGACCGCTTCCACCGATCAGACCGACCACCACCGTTTCACGCAGAATCACATCACTGCGATAAGCCCCATAGGCGAGATGGGAAGGGCTCCTGGGACTGAGTAATCCATACAGCCAGCCCATCTGCGAGGAGGCACCGCTGCTGGTCAGAGCAACTTGAGCGGAGTTGTCCTGCTGCTGCAAACCCTCCTGCAGCAATCGCCCCATCACACCGCTGTTATGGAGCCCCAGCGCCAGTGCACCAATCGCCAGAGTTGGCTGGTTGCTGAGCAACAACAGAAGCACAGCAAGAGGTGGGGGTATCACCCGCACCAGGACCCAAAAGCCACTGATGCAGCGTTGCCAGAGAGGCGCTGGGGTCAGCAGAAGCAGCAATGGCGGCAAGCCAATGGCGATTCCAGCCGCCAGCACAGTCAGGATCAAGGTGTCCCACAGCATCGAGATCCAAGGGAGCTCCTCTGCCGCCAAGCGAAGACTGCTGAAATCAGGCCATTGCAAAGGAAGCCAGATCAGGGAGCCTGCATCGGGAAACAGGTGAGCCAACCAGACACCGCCAAGACCTGCTGACAGCACAACCGCGAGGGCAAACCCCATGACCTGGCGCTGTCCGAATTGAGCCTGTTGACCCCAGCTCCTCCAACAGCGGAGTCCCTGCTCCAGAGCAATCGTGACCAGCGTCAACAACCACAGTCCCGTCCACAGTTCATGGAACTGCAGAGATTTCAGACTCAGTTCCAGATCCATCCCCAGACCGCCAAGCCCGAAGACCCCAAGCAAGGTGGCACTACGCAACGCACACTCCAGTCGGTAGCCCCCGTAACTGATCAGCACCGAGCCCATGGCAGGCGACAACGCCGTCATGCAGGCAGCCATGGGAGAGGAGCCGGTCTCGAGCATGGCCTGAAGCCGGGAAGGATCGAGGCTTTGCAGCTGATCGCGCCAGACCCGGGCGATCAGGCATGAATAGGGAATCGAGATCGCCATCACCGCAACCCAGGGATGCAGACCAAGCACCTGCAGCAGCAGCAAGCCCCAAATCAGCTCATGGACGGAGCGGGGCAGAGCCATCAGGCGCCGCAGCACGATCGCTGGCCAGACAGGAAGAGACCAGGTGAGCCAGAGACGCTCCGAACTCAGACACCCCAACAACACGCCGAGCACAAGACTGCAGCTCCATCCAGTGAGTGCCGTGGCGATCGTCACCTGCAGACCGATCAGCAAGGCCTTCAACAGAGCCGGATCCATGGAAGGACTGACGGCGCCGACCACAAAGGAGCCCAAAGTCTCCGCCCCACCGCCATGGGCTCCATTCAGCACCACAATCAGAACCGGCAGCAGAGCAAAAGCCGGCAACAACACAAGAGCGGGAGCAGTAGGCCGCATTGGAGCAATCACGGCGCATACAGATCGCGCAGATCATTGGCTGAGACAGTCGATGCAGGCGTATCGATCACAAGCCGTCCTGCGCGAAGGCCAAGCACCCGATCAAAACGATCGATCAGCTCTGGGCGATGCAAGGACACCACCACAGCCTGCGCTCCACTGCGCAGAGTGCCATCGGATTCAGGGGTGAGAAGTCTCTCCAAGACTTCGGCCGCGATGGCGGGATCAAGACTGGCAAGGGGTTCATCCGCCAGCATCAGATCAGGTTGTTGTCGAAACAGTCGAGCCAGGGCCACGCGCTGCCGCTGACCTCCCGACAACTGCCCCACAGGACGATCAAGCCCCGTATCAGCCAGCAGCGATTCCTCCAGACCTGCCTGGCGCAGACAGGATCGACTGGCCTCCGCATCAATCCGAAACAACAGGTTGCCCAAAGCCCATGGCAGGCGACGGCGGCCAAGAGCGCCGGCATTGACGTTCTGCCCAATGCTGAGCTCTTCGATCAGACGCAGGTCCTGCCACAGGGTGCCGATCCGTGCGCGCTGTCGCCGGCTGAGCGACGCAAGTGCCTCACCCTGAAAGCGCACGTGCCCTGCTGCTGGGAGCAGGCTGCCGTTGAACACACCAATCAGAGAACTCTTGCCAGCACCGCTGCGTCCGAGCAGGGCGATGCGCTCACCGATCTGGAGCTTGAGACTGACAGCATTCAGCCGATCCCCGTGGGGACCGGCAACACGCACCTCATCGAGCTCCAACAACGCTGTCACCTGATCTTGCCCAGCTCCCGGCCCACCTTTTCGATCGGCTTGTACTGACTCGCCTCTACCGGAATGAAGCGCTTGGCCGCAAACAGCTCAAGAATGGTCACCTGACGCGGCGTGGTGGGCTCAAGGCCGAGGATCGCTTTCTGAAGGCGCGTGGTGAAACCCTTCCCGAACCGCTGATCGAGCTTCGGGCGAACAACCCAGTGGTAATCAACGTATTCAGGCGTTCGCCAGATCACACTCACCTTCTCGGTGTTCACGCGCCCGTCGTTCACCGCTGATGTCCAGACCTGCTCATTGAGCGCACCCGCTTCATAGGCACCGCTCTGCACCACGGCGATCGTGGCGTCATGGCTGCCACTGAATCCGGCTCGACCACCACTGAACTGACTCGGAGTCACTCCGGCTTTGGCAAGAAAATGTTGTGGCATCAAACGGCCTGAGGTCGAGCTCTCTGAACCGAAAGAAAACCGCTTGCCTCGCAGACTGGTTAGACCGTTGATTGAGCTGATCGGTTGCAGCCCGGAGCTTGTGTTGGCAATGAAGACACTGCGGAAGCGGGCATCAATGTCGCGCTGAGCAAGCACCTGAGCCCCTGGCGTCTGCAGGCGGGCCTGCACACCGGTGAGGCCACCAAACCAGACGAGATCCAGTCCACCAGTGCGAAAAGCGCTCACAGCCGCTGGGTAGTTGCTGACCGGTACATAGCGCACCTTCACATTGAGGCGATCACTCAATTCGTCTGCCAACTGGCCATAGAGACGATTCAGTCGCTCAGGATTCTGATCAGGAATGGCCCCCACCTTGAGTCTGGGCTGAGCAATAACAGGCAAGACCGTTGCCCCTTGGCAGAGCAGTACGGCCAGCAGGGCAACGGCCTGGCGTTCTCGTGAAGGCATGTCGCTAAAAACCTTGTGAGTGAGGAGAGTGTTTCCCGATCTCAGCCAGCTGGAAGCAAGCGGGCGAGGCGAGACAGCCCATCAGCGATCGTCTCACGCGAGACAGCACAGGACAGACGCACGCAGCGGTCGTCTCCAAAGGCGCCACCAGGGACGATGGCCAGCCCCTCCTCCTCCAGAGCCTTCTTACAGAAACTCACCGAATCACCGCAGCCGTCGGGAAGCTGGGGAAAGGCGTAAAAGGCTCCATTGGGAGGAACGAGCGTGATGCCTGGGAGGGCCTGGAGCCCCTGAACGAGAATGGTCCGGCGCTCGTTGTAGCTCTCCGCCATTTGTCTCACACAGTCCCTGGAGCCCTCGATGGCGGCGATGGCTCCTCGCTGCGCAAAGCTGCACACATTGCTGGTGCTCTGGCTCTGAAGAGCGGAGGCTGCCTTGATCACTGAGGCGGGGCCACTGAGATAGCCAAGGCGCCATCCGGTCATCGCCCAGCCCTTGGCGAAGCCATTCACCATGAAACATCGATCTCTCAGATCAAGCGCCAGAGCAGCGAAGCTGTGGTGCTCAACGCCGTCATCCAGCAGATATTCATAGATCTCATCGGTCATGACCAGCAGACGCGGATGACGCCGCACAAGCTCGGCCAATTGCTGCAACTCATCAAGACTGAGAACACGGCCGGTGGGGTTGCCCGGTGAATTGATCACCAGCAAACGGGTGGCCGGAGTGATTGCCGCCTCGAGGGCCTGCAGATCCAGGCAGAAACCGTCGAGCGCTGACGATGGAACTGAAATCGGCTTTGCACCGGCCAGGCGGGCCATCTCGGGATAACTGAGCCAGTAAGGCGCAGGAATCAACACCTCATCGCCTGGGTTGAGCAACACCTGGAACAGGTTGAAGATGGCCTGCTTGCCCCCGTTAGTCACCAGCACCTCGTCTGCCGCTGTGGGGAGACCGTTTTCGTTGGTGATCTTGCTGGCGATCGCCCGCCTCAGGGCAGGGTCTCCAGCCGCAGGTCCATAACGCGTGACCCCGTCACGCAGCGCCTGGATTGAAGCCTCAACGATGAATGAGGGTGTGCCGAAATCGGGCTCCCCGGCACTGAGGCTGCAGATATCGCGACCCTCCTGCTGCAAGGCCTTGGCCCTTGCACTGATCGCCAAGGTGAGAGAAGGCTGGAGGGCTTCAGCCCGGCTTGAAAGGGATGGCGGGCGTGACATCAGAGCGGCACCCCTCCAGTGGATGCGCAGGTAGAAGCTTGATCATCCTGCCTGATGTGGTGTCAAAAACAACAGAGAAGACGTGTTGTGCACGACAACCCAGAAACGACTCACACAGCCAGGCTCCAGACCAAGGATCATGTCGGCATGACTAGTGACGACATTGCTCTGAGCTGGGTGCTCGCCTCACGCAGTCCCGAGCAACTGGCGAGGTTCTATGCGGATCTTCTGGGCACCAAACCCAAACCTGGCGTGGCAGCACATCACTGGATTGTTCCTCTGCAAGGACAGGGAAGCCTGCAGATCTACACACCCTCACGCAAGCGTCCATGGCCTGCCTCAGGCTCGGCGCTGGCGCCATGCCTGCAACGACGGGCAAAGGCTGACCCCCTGCTGGAGCTCCAGGCTTGGCATCAGCACGTAATTCAACTCGGAGGCAGAAGCACAGAAGAACCGAGGCTGGAATCTTTCGGAGCGGAATGCTGGCTGGAGGATCCAGAGGGCCAGAGTTTTTTGCTGCTTGTGCTTCGGCCTGAATCATCAGAACGGACGATTTGATCACAAAACCAGCGCTGAACCCGATGAACCTTGGCGAGCAGAGCCCTCAGCTGGTGGTTGGACGTGGCAATCCGAATGCCCGCCTGATGCTGATCGGCGAAGCACCCGGAGCGGAGGAGGATGCCCGTGGTGTGCCATTCGTGGGTCGCTCAGGACAGCTGCTCAGTGAACTCATGGTCGAAGCAGGCCTGGATGAACAAAACGAGCTCTACATCTGCAATGTGATCAAGTGCAGGCCGCCCAACAACCGCAAGCCGACAGCGAAGGAGATCGACATCTCCCGACCCTGGCTGAGGCAACAGATCGATCTGATTGATCCCACACTCGTGTTGCTCTCAGGCGCCACAGCCCTGCAGGCGCTACTTGGCGTCCGAAGCGGCATCAGCAAGCTGAGGGGCCAGTGGCAGAGCCATGACGGCCGCGACTTCATGCCGGTGTTTCATCCCTCCTACCTGTTGCGCTTCCGCTCTCGCGAGGCTGGAACACCCCAGGACCTGACCCTGCAGGATCTGCGAGAAGCCAAACGCCGACTACAGCTGCTCGAGCTGAGCTGAGCTGAGCTGAGCTGAGCTGAGCTGAGCTGAGCCATTGAGATGCACCAGGGTCCATGTCCACGTTGAGCGCTAAATGTGGTTCGACTGGGACATCAGCAAGTCATTGCGCTGACGTCTATGCCAAGGTTTGGCTCAGAACCCGTCCGATCCATGACCGGCACCTTGACCAGTGCTCCTGTAAGCAGCAGTGAAGTTGCCATCAATCCCCGTTACGACACGGTGATTCGCAGGCGCAGTACGCGCACGGTCATGGTCGGCGAAGTCCCCATCGGCAGTGAGCACCCGGTGGCCGTTCAATCGATGATCAACGAGGACACCCTCGACATCGAAGGATCCGTGGCCGGGATCCGTCGACTCGTTGATGTCGGCTGCGAGATCGTGCGGGTGACCACGCCCACCTTGGCCCACGCCAAAGCCATGGGCCAGATCCGTGCGGCTTTGCGCGCCCAGGGATGCAATGTTCCTCTTGTGGCGGATGTTCACCACAACGGCATTCGGATTGCTCTGGAAGTGGTCAAGCACGTGGACAAGGTGCGGATCAATCCCGGTCTGTTCGTCTTCGACAAACCAGATCCCAACCGACAGGACTTCAGTCAGGAGGAATTCGATGCCATCGGCGAGCGCATCAAGGACAAATTTTCGCCACTGGTCGAAGCACTGAAGAAGGAGAACAAAGCTCTGCGGATTGGGGTGAATCACGGTTCTCTGGCGGAGCGCATGTTGTTCACCTACGGCGATACCCCTGAGGGAATGGTGGCGTCGGCCATGGAATTTGTGCGGATCTGCGACGACCTCGATTTCCACAACATCGTGATTTCGATGAAGGCTTCCAGGGCCCCTGTGATGCTCGCTGCCTATCGAATGATGGCCGACACACTCGACAATGCAGGGTTCAATTTCCCCCTGCACCTTGGAGTGACCGAGGCCGGTGATGGCGATTACGGCCGCATCAAGAGCACTGCAGGAATCGCAACCCTGCTGTCCGAGGGTCTCGGAGACACGATCCGAGTCTCGCTGACTGAGTCTCCTGAAAAGGAAATCCCCGTCTGCTACTCGATTCTGCAGGCCATTGGCTTACGCAAGACCATGGTCGAATACGTGGCCTGCCCGAGCTGCGGTCGCACTTTGTTTAATCTCGAGGAAGTGCTGAATCAGGTGAGAAATGCAACCTCTCACCTCTCCGGGCTAGACATCGCCGTGATGGGATGCATCGTAAATGGTCCGGGCGAGATGGCAGACGCTGACTACGGTTATGTCGGCAAAGGTCCGGGCACCATCGCGCTCTATCGAGGTCGCGAAGAGATCCGCAAAGTACCGGAAGCCGATGGTGTTCAGGCGTTGATTCAGCTGATCAAAGACGACGGACGCTGGGTCGATCCTGAGTGAACTCGTTAGTCTGAAAGGACGGCCCCGAAGGACATCAATGACCACCAAAAGTCCTCGAACGGCTGATGCACAGCACAAGGGTCTGTTGCTGATGCTCGGGGCAGGTGGCTTGACCGCAGCCATCGCTATTGCGTCACCAGGTCTTGGCCTCCCCAGCACCAATTCCTCATCGATTACCAATAGCCCCAAGGAGGTCATCGACCAGGTCTGGCAGATCGTTTACAGAGATTTTCTCGACTCTTCAGGAAAGTATTCCCCTGAAACCTGGACCAGCCTGAGACGAGATCTGCTGGCCAAGAGCTATGCCGGCACCAATGAGTCTTATGAAGCGATCAGAGGCATGCTCGCCAGCCTCGATGATCCCTACACGCGCTTTTTGGACCCCAAAGAGTTCAAGGAGATGCAGATCGACACCTCCGGAGAGCTCACGGGGGTTGGCATCCAAATCACGCTGGACAAAGACACCAAAGAGATTCTTGTGGTGTCCCCGATTGAAGGCACCCCTGCTTCCAGGGCCGGTGTGCAACCCAAGGACGTCATCGTCTCGATCGACGGCAAACCCACCAAGGGCATGACCACGGAAGATGCTGTGAAGCTGATCCGAGGCCAGGAAGGCAGCCAGGTCACTCTTGGGCTGCGCCGTAATGGGGAAGTGGTCACGGTGCCTCTCAAGAGAGCACGTATCGCCATCAATGCGGTTGAAAGTCGGCTCAACACAGCAGCCGATGGCAAGAAAGTCGGCTATATCCGCCTCAAGCAATTCAATGCCAATGCCGCCCGGGAGATGCGGGCTGCCATCCGTGAGCTCGAAAAAGATGGCGCTCAGGGCTATGTGCTCGATCTGCGCAGTAATCCGGGGGGACTACTCGAAGCCAGCATCGACATTGCACGGCAATGGTTGGATGAAGGCACCATCGTCAGCACCAAAACCCGAGATGGCATTCAGGATGTGCGCCGCGCCACTGGCAACGCGCTGACCAACAGTCCGGTTGTGGTGCTGGTGAATGAAGGTTCAGCCAGTGCCAGCGAAATTCTCTCCGGGGCACTCCAAGACAACAAACGAGCCGTTCTGGTTGGTCAGAAGACCTTTGGCAAGGGATTGGTCCAGTCCGTCCGTGGCCTCTCCGATGGATCCGGGTTGACGGTCACCATTGCCAAATACCTCACCCCCAAAGGCACCGATATTCACAAGAACGGCATCCGCCCGGATGTGGACGTGAAGCTGAGCGATCAGGAGATCGAATCGCTGACCGTGGAACAGCTCGGAACCGGCAAAGACAGTCAGTACCGGGCTGCCGAAACCACCTTGATCAAATCGCTGCGATCACCACAACGCGGTCAGGCTTATCAACCAGGATCCGCAAACCTGCGCTCCGCTCTTCAGCGATAGGGAAACAATCCAAATCCCTCACGTTCACTGCGGCTATCCGTGCGAACCGGGTTCCGATTGACGGGGACCGTTGCCATTGATGGGATGGATACAGGGCTGTTCTGAATCCTGCGCACCATGGTTCTGCAGCCTCCGGCTGCGTTGATCGCTCCATCGACAGAGGCCAGCTGGATGCGTTGCCCCCATCGTGGTTCCCATCCCCAGATCTGGCCCTGGCGATCAAGCAGATCAACAGCCTGCGCGCGGCTTAGCTGTCGTTCTCGCATCAAGCATGTGGCTGTGGCCAGTGATGCGAGCTGGAGAGATGAGGTGCGACCTGGCGCTGTTGCCGTGGGGTAGCGGGTCATCGGCCTGGACACGGGCATGACGGGACGTCTCCTTCCCGCAGGGAAAGCTCCGATGGGAAGCCCCCCCATCGGCATGGGGCCATTGCCACCGAACTGACCGAGGGCAGCCAGCGCTAGTTGCATCAGTAATGAATTCATGATTAATCCCAATGGATCGGGGTGAAACAACGTTTTGACGGCATTCAGACGCGAACCTCAGCTCCGCAATAGCGATCGAACAACTGCAGAACATCGCGTGGAGGGAGCTTGGCGGTGTATCTGGCTTCCAGTTCAGCCAATTGCTGCTGACGGGGATACACACGAATCGAACGCACCTCCGCCGGATGACTCCGCGCAAGGGCTGAGTACATGGCGCGATGGTGCTTCCGATCTGAGATAGGGCCGCCAATGCAGCGCTGCATGCGATGGGTTGCCTCGTGGGCAAGGGTGTCCCAGACCTGGGCTGGGGATCTGTGCGAGCGACAAACCACAAGGGTGTCGCTGCTTGGGTGATACAAACCCTGGAGCCCTCGTTGAGAGCAGTCCCTCTGAACCACACGCACACCAGCCTGCGTGAGCTTGTTGCGCAGAACATCAATGGATTCCCAGGACACCGCCTGCGCCGGAATGGCTGCAAGGACTGGCAAGCAAACGGCTGGAAGCCAACACCAACAACATCGAAGCAAAACTCGGCTCAAATGCCCTGAACGGCGTGGGACTGTTCCAGGCTCTTATGCAGAAACAAAAAAACCATCACCCAAATGGGTGATGGTTATGAGGGGATGTGACTGAAAGGAGACAGGCAGGCTTGGACTTTTCAGGCCACAGGCTGCATCAATCCACCGCCAGGTGAGGAATCATCGTCGTCATTATTCTGCGAATCGTCCTGCCAGAGGGCATAAACACCCAGTGCCGCAGCTCCAATCAGGCTTGAGAACAGACCCATGGAACCCACGCTGCTGATTGGATCGATGAATTCGCCCACGTGGTCCATTTTGCTCCGGCCAGCGTAACGAAGAATTGCGCAATGTGTAGGAACTTTCTCATCTTTGCCCGTTCGCCAGGATCAGCGCGAAGGGTTAAAGGCTGAGAACGGCCTCATTACGGGCGGTTTGCTGTTTTTCGCGCTCATCGGCTGTGAGCCCTTCGGCATCAGGAATCTGAGCGGCCATCTGCTCAAGCCAGCTCTTGATTTCCTCAAGCTGCTTCTCCATCGGCAACACTCCCAGGCCTCTGGCCATCACCTTGGCCGTCGCACCAGCCCCGGGCTGATAGACAAGCCGACCATGTAAATGCTGCGGCAACCCCTGGCGTAACAGGCGAAAAGCCGGCTCCTCCATCGGTGTCTCCAGCGCGATGTTCGGCTTCTCAGGACGGATGCGTGAAAAACCGCAGCGTTTGGCCAAAAGCTTCAGATCCATGAGTTGGAGCAGCGACTGAACCGGTCCGGGCAGAGCGCCGTAGCGATCGGCCCAAATTGCTGCAAGTTCAACCAACGACTCGCTGCTGACACACTCTGCTGCCGATCGATAGGCCGCCATCTTCTCGTCGGCATCGGTGATCCAGTCAGCAGGAATGAACGCAGTGACCTGCAGATCCACCTGGGTATCGTCGACGGCAGGAATGTCCTGGCCCTGGATCTCGGCCAGGGATTCCTGAAGCATCTCCATGTAGAGATCAAATCCGATGGCTTCCATCTGCCCGCTCTGCTGCACTCCCAATAGGTTTCCAACCCCGCGGATCTCCATATCCCGCATCGCCAGCTGATAACCACTGCCCAGCTGGGCAAATTCCTGAATCGCCCTCAGTCGCTGCCGTGCCGCTTCACTGAGAGAGGCATTACCGGGATAAAACAACCAGGCATGGGCCTGGATGCCACTACGACCGACACGTCCTCGCAACTGATAAAGCTGCGCCAGTCCGAATCGATGGGCATCCTCAATCAGGATTGTGTTGACTCTGGGGATGTCGAGTCCGCTTTCCACGATCGTGGTGCAGAGCATCACATCCGCTTCACCGCCGTTGAACGCCACCATGGCGCTCTCCAGCTCGCCCTCAGCCATCTGACCGTGCGCCACCAGTAGTCGCAGGCCAGGAAGCATCTGACGCAGCTGACCAGCCACATCTTCAATACCCTCGACCCTCGGGACCACGTAAAAGACTTGGCCTCCGCGATCAAGCTCCTGACGAATGGCACTGCGAACCGCCTCTTCATCAAGAGCGGCCAGATGGGTCTTGATCGGTCGGCGCAAGGGAGGGGGCGTGGTGATCAAGCTCATCTCACGCACTCCTGAAAGGCTCATGTAGAGCGTGCGCGGAATCGGCGTCGCCGAAAGAGTGAGCACGTCGACGTCCTTGCGCAGCGCTTTGATCTTTTCCTTTTGGTTGACACCGAAGCGCTGTTCTTCATCCACCACCAGCAGGCCGAGCTTGTCGAACACCGTGCTCTTGCTCAGCAGCTGATGCGTTCCCACAACGGCGTCGATGGTGCCTTTCTTAAGACCTTCAAGGATCGACTTCCGCTCGCTGGTGGTTCGGAAGCGATTGAGCAGAGCCACCTTGATGGGATAGGGCGCAAAACGCTCTGAAAGCGTTCGCCAATGCTGCTGGGCAAGCACTGTTGTGGGAGCCAACATCGCCACCTGTTTACCGGCCGTAATCGCCTTGAAGATGGCCCGGATCGCTACCTCGGTTTTGCCGAAGCCCACATCGCCGCAAACCAGGCGATCCATCGGTTGCGACTTCTCCATATCCCGCTTCACATCGACTGTGGCCTTGAGCTGATCCGGAGTTGGTTCATAGGGGAATGACTCTTCCAGCTCGTTCTGCCAAGGGCCGTCAACCGGAAACGCGAATCCAGGGGCCTGATGTCGCTCGGCGTAAAGCTTCACCAGGTCGAGCGCCACCTTGCGCAAGGCCTTTCCGGCACGTTCCTTGGCCTTGACCCAGGCCGAACCGCCCATCTTGCTGAGTTGGGGTGGAGCATCACTGTTGGCGCGATAACGACCGAGGCTGCCCAGCTGATCCGCCGCCACCCGCAGGATGCCGTCGGCGTACTGCACCACCAGGTAGTCACGCACCTCGCCGCTGATCGCCAACTTTTCCAGCTTCTGGAAACGGCCGATGCCGTGATTGCGATGCACCACGAAATCCCCAGGCTGCATTTTGTTGGGATCCACCGTGCGACTGGCTGCCTTGCGGCGGCGGCGCACATAGCCCGTGCTGGTGAGGGTTTGCTGCCCAAAAAACTCGCGGTCAGTGATGAGAGCGACCCGCCAGGCGGGAAGCTGCAGACCCTCGAGGTCAGCAGTGCCGCGTGTTTTCAAAGCAACAGGTGTTCCCTGTTCAATCAGACGCTCGATGGCAGGCGCATCGGCAGCATTGGGTACGAAACGACTGATGCAGTCATGCTCTTCGAGCAACGCAACAGCTCGACTGGGCTGGGCAGACAGCAGCCAAACAGCCTGTTTCTCCTTGCCGTAGCTCTTGATCAGTTCACCAAGCTTTCCGAACTGATTGGGATAGGCCGGCACAGGACGACTGTTGAGATCAAAAGCGTTGGGATGGTCATCACTTTCCTGCAACTCAGCCAGATCAAACCCTGGGAAAGCTTCAGCCAGCCCCATCGCCTCCTCGATGTCGCGATGCAGGATCGGCAACGGCAACGCCAGTTCGTCGTGATGCTCCCTGGCATGGTCCAGCCACTGGTCCCCATGGGAGCGGCCATGACGTCGCTCATCAATGGCTACAAAGCTGTTGGACGGGAGATAGTCGAGAAGTGAAGCAGGCTGCTTCCAGGCCAGTCCAAGAAGGCGGCGCATGCCCTCGGGAGTCCCCCCTTCCAGCAATTCAGACAGGGATTCCTCACTGAGAAACTGATCGAGACCATCCGGCATGGCATCGCGCAGCTGTTCAGCGATCAAAGGACTGAAGCCTGTCGGGGTCAGCCTCAGACTTTCGATCGGATCAAGGGAACGCTGGCTGGCGGGATCAAATTCACGCAGCTTGTCGAGCTCATCACCAAAGAACTCCAGACGCACCGGCAGTTCACTGCTGACCGGGAAAACATCAACGATGTCGCCACGGCGGCTCCAGGTACCTTCCTGGTCGATGGTGGAAACCCGTTCATAACCAAGCTGGGCCAGGCTGGTGGCTAGATCCTCAAGGTCGACGCTGTCGCCTTTACGAAGGGTTCGGCATCGATCAGATAAAGCCTGCGGCGGTGGCAAATGCGGTTGAAGACAGCGCTCCGTGGCCACAATCGCCAGATCGCAGCTCTGTTGATCGAGCTGCAATTCACTGAGCACCTGCAACTGCCCCCAGGTGATTTCACTGGTGGGGTCAAACGGTTCATAGGGCGAACCTTCACTGGTGGGATAGAGCTGGGCACTGCGCCAGCCCATCAGGTCCAGAAGAGCCGTCCAGCGACCCGCCTCCTCAAGGGTCGGCACGACCACAAGCAGAGGCCGATCCTGTTGGCGCGCCAGCGCACTGGCCACAAGAGCCCTGGCTCCCCGACCACCTCCGCGGAGCAGGAGCCGGTTGGGGCGATCGATGCGTTCGCCGAGCTCACTGGTCAGCGCTGAGCACTGCAGCAGGCGCACCAGGGAGCTGAGGGGCATGGCAGGACCACTGACGGCAACGCATGATTGTCGCAATTCACAGTTCGCCACTGCGTGTATCAGCACGCGCTCTTCGGCCATGCCTCGATTCCGCTGCCCTGATTGCTGTTGTGGTCCTGCGGTCGTGCTGCACCCGCCGAAAGGGGGCCTGCCCGTGTGCTTCCGTTGCGGCACCGTGATGGAACGGCAGCCACTGGTGAAGCCCATTCCACTGGCTGTCTTTCTGACCGTGAGCTCAGCCCTTGTGGGACTCTCCATACCAGCGCTTCTGGGCCCTCCACCTCCTTCCAGACCTCCGACATCGGAGAACCTCGCTTAAGTCATCCCTTCACACCCAAACGAATCCAGACCAAGCGCCACCATGAACAAGCCGAGCATGAACCGATCGAGCCGCCTGGAGCACAAATTTGAAGGGCTGATCTGGAAGTTCCGACTGGTCACGCTGATTCCCGTGGTGATGAGTCTGCTGGGGAGCATCAGCTGTTTTGTTATCGGCACCTACGCAGAGATCAGCGTTCTCAGAAAAGTCTTTCGAGGTGACTTCACCCACGACAACAGCACGCTGCTGATTGGGAAGGTGGTAGGAGGCATCGACTACTACCTCATCGGCATCGCCCTGCTGATTTTTGGCTATGGCATCTACGAGCTGGTGATTTCCGACATCGACCCGCGACAGAACGATGAATCGTCTTCAAGACGCAATTTGCTGAACATCCAAGATCTCGATGGTCTGAAACAGAAGCTCACCAAGGTGATCATCGTTGCCCTGATCGTGACGGCGTTCAAGGTGATGGTGAGCTTTGAGGTGACCTCAATCACCGAGCTGATTCAGTACTGCGCAGGCGTGCTGATGTTGGCGTTCAGCGCCTACCTGATCGGGCGCACTGGCAAGCACTGATCACCTGCCCATTCCTCCCCCTTGAGGATGAATCCGTTCATCCACAGGAGTGAGGTGAGCCAGCCATGACTCAGCGGACCTTGAAAAGGTTCCTGCTTGATGGCATCGATGACCAACACCACGCAACCGGCGGCAATTCAACGACGACTTGATCGTCAACGACAGCATGAACGCCGCCGATCGATCCCTGAGCACATCCTGCAGCGCAATGACACTGTGCTGATGCACCTCGGGCTGGCACATCTCGGTGCCAATCGTCTGCTGCACAACGGTTCCGGTGAACGCGACGATCTGGTGCAGGAAGGCCGCTATGGGCTGATCCGAGCTGTTGAGCGTTTTGAGGCCAGTCGCGGCCACCGCATCAGCAGCTATGCGATGCCGAGGATCACCGGCCAGATCAGGCATTACAGAAGAGACCGGCTGCAAACGATGCGAATCCCCTGGCGACTCAGTGATCTGCATGCCCGGGGAACGAAAGCGCAGGAGCGGCGATTGCATGCCGGGATGCCGCTACTCAGCAATGAAGATCTCACTCAACAACTCGGAGTCAGCACTGATCGCTGGCGAGAGGCCTGCATGGCACACCGGGATCGGCGAATCCAGTCACTCCATCATCAGCTCAGCAACAGCGATGGTTCTTCTGAACCAGAGGCCCGGATCGATGGTCTGCAAGATCACCGATGCCAGCCGGCTGATCCACAGCACGAATGGCTGATCCAAATGTTGAACAGCTTGGAGCCGAACCATTGCCGTTGGCTCTGTGCGTTCTGGATCGACGGACTCTCCCTGACAGAGATTGCACGCCGCGAATGCATCGACCGGCTCATGCTGCGGACTGCACTGCGAGGAATGCTCAACACCCTGCGTGCCGAAGCCGGTCGAGATTTCAGCCCGACAAGCCCAGAAGCCAAGCGAAAACGATCGCCAGTCCTGCCGCCCATGCGGTCTGCAGACCATTAACCAGCTCATTGCTCAGCCAGGGCCAGCGGTCCTGGCCAAGAGCTCCCAGCAAACTTTCCAGCAGTGTGGCGATGAAACCCACCACCAACACAACAGCAAAGGCAGCTCCGGATTGAAGCAATCCGAGCAGAGCCATCACAACCGTCATCAGCAGACTGCCAACGGCACTGGCCAGGGTTCCTTCCACACTCACCGCACCCTCGGTCCCAGCGGGCACCGGCCGCAGGGTGGTGATCAGCAAGGTGGTCCGGCCCCAGCGCTTGCCGATCTCACTGCCGAAGGTGTCGGCCAGTTTGGCCGCAAAACTCGCGGAGAAGCCAATCAGCAACAACATCGGCGAACCGATGCGAGCAGCGATCAGCAAAGCCAGCACAAGACCGGTGAAGGCCGAGCCCCAGACATTTTCTGGACCGCGACGACCGCCTCGCCCCTCGGCAAGACCAAGCTCCTGCTTCCTGGCAAAGCCCAGCTTGGTGACCAGCGAACCAAGCACGAGATAGGCCACAACGGCCAACCAGCCGCGCCAATCCAGCGAACCCCAGAGCACCGTGCCAAGGATGCCTGCATGACACCAACCGGCGCGGGTGAGCAACGGAAAGCGCTGCGCAAAACCGATCAAGAGCGCATTAACCAGGAGCGCGGTGAGCCACAGCGCAGCGGTTTGAGACGGGAGCTCAAAAGGCGTGAAAAACATCAGGCTGTGTTGCACTGCCCTAAGCATCAACGCTGACGGGCGCTTCGGCACGGATAATCAGCTTGACGATTTCCCCGCTCAGGCATGGTGCTGAACAGAAAGGGTTTCTTCCTTGAGCTGGGAGAGCAGGAACCGCAGGCGGCAAAGACCAAGCCTGAACCCAAGCCGGAGAAGGTCGAGAACGCTGCTGAGCCATCCCAGCCAGAAGCGGCCCCAGCTCCAGTCGAAGAGGCTGTCCCTGCCCCTGCTGTTGATCCAGCTCCAGCTCCTGCTCCTGTGGCAGTAGTTGCTGAAAGCCAAGCTGCAAGCAATCCCGATACCACTGCAAAGAGCAGTGAAGACGCTCCGAAAGCCAAGCCATCTCTGACCACTGCAGAGGCCCTCGCCGCAGAGCTAGCCGCCGCAGAAGCCGCCAAACCGGAGATTCAGTTGACCACCTTTGCCCCAGATGCTCTCCAACCTGGCAACTCGATTCGTCCCGGCAAGCGTCGTCCAGGCAACAACCTGGCAGGCTTCCGCAGCATGGCCAGCGAGCTGTTCAAGAGCTAGACGATCTGGGGCAGGCCTCATCAGGCACAATCCTGATCTGATCCACTGATGCGTCATTCCATTGATGCTTCAGTGGAGGATCACAGGCGTGACGCACCTTCAGCCCTGAGCAACATGCAACTTGCTCAGAATCTGGTCTGAGAGAGGCGCTTCAAAGCCCCTCCTCTGTGCAGATCACGCTGATGCAGCGCATGGGAGTGACCGGAAGACCTTGCATGGATGCCTGTAAGCGCAGGAGCCTCAGCACCTGAGCGTGCGCCAGTTACTGAGGCTGCTGATCCCAGCCACAGCAGCGGTGGAACTGCGCAGGATGGTGTCACCCAGAGACACAAAGATCCAGCCTGCTGCTTGTGCTGCAGCCAGTTCCTGCTCGCTCCACCCCCCCTCGGGTCCGATCGACAGCCAGATGGATCGATCCACTGAGGCCTGAGTCGCAAGCCATTCAGACAATCGAGGACTCTCCAGTTCGCGAGCCACCGCAATCAAGCGCAGGTCGCGCGGCCCCGGTGTGTTCCACCACTCTGCGGAGGGACACAGTTCAGGCAGTTCAGGAGCCCAGAGCCGCTCGCACTGTTCAACGGCTTCCTGCAGGATCAAGCCCCAACGCTCCGGACGATGCTCAGCCTGAGGAACGGAGCGTTGACAATCCAGCGGCTGCAAGCGATCCACACCCAACTCACAAGCCATCCGCATCACGTCATCCATTCCTCGACGGATCAACGCAATGGCAAGACCCAGTTTCGGCCTTGGGGAAATCACAGTCTGACTAGGCGCCTCGATCTCTGAGCACAACTCAAGTTGATGACCGTTCAAAAGACGAGCCACCCACAGGTTGCCCCGGCCATCGATGACATCCACCTGAGCACCTTGCTTCAGCCGCAGAACCTTGCGCAGGTAGCGCGATTCATGATCCTCAAGCACAAAGCGACGATGGTCATCCGCAGACTGCAACCTGCGGGAGGCGATCAGCAGGCGACGTCGTTCCGCCACGTCAACGCTCAACCCATGCCGGGGAACACACTGTCGGGATGGTCTTCCACCGGCCAGTCGTCATTCACGCCACCGATCAACAGTTCCTCGAGCTGCACCACATCAGAATCAAGTTGACGCAGGGCATTGATCAGAACATCGAGGGCAATCCCATCACTGGTGCCCAGATCAATCCAGCAACGGGCCCAGTCCTGCTGGTACTCCATCTGGCCCATGTTGTGCATCAGAGCCGGCATCACCCCCGTTGCCTCCTCGGTTTCGTAGCTCATCCAGCTGAGCTCATCGCCTTCTTCGTGAACCTGAAGGCTCTCGGCATTGAACCCGCCAAGACGTCCCAGCACATACCAACTGTCAAAGATGCCATCCACATAATTCCGTTCTCCCTGACTGGGAATCTCGCTGAATCGCAACCAGACCCAGCAATTGAAGGGATCAACCTCTCGGAAGCGAACGCGCATGACCCACCGCTGACCCCGTCATCATCGCCGGCGACGGAGCCATCGACCATGCTGGGGAGCCAAGGCAGCCCAGACCGGGGCATTCGATCGGAATGCTGGAACTCACAAATATCAACTACAAACCTGCAACGGCAGAACACTTGGTCTTGAACAGCATCCAGCTGAAGGCCGATCCTGGGCGCCCACTGCTGATATCCGGCGACAGCGGCAGTGGAAAAACCAGCCTGCTGGAGGTGATCAGTGGGATGGCCGGTGCTGACACCGGCAGCATCAGCTGGAAGGGGCAGCCACTCAATCAGCGCCAACGACGCTGGCTTTGCGGAGTGGTGTTTCAATTTCCGGAGCGACACTTTCTGGGCTTGAGCGTCAACCAGGAACTGAAGCTGGGCCACAGGCGGCTAAGCAGCGAAGAGATGATTGCGGCGCTGCGAAAGGTCGGACTCAGCAGCGTGGATGGGCGTCAGGCTCCGGAGCGACTCAGCGGCGGACAGCAGCGGCGTCTTGCTCTGGCGGTGCAGCTGCTACGCAAGCCGGATGTGCTGCTGCTCGATGAGCCCACAGCAGGACTCGACTGGTCAGTGCGTTCCGAAGTGCTCGAACTGCTTGACCGGCTGAGCCAGGAGCGTTTGCTGATCGTGGTGACCCACGAGCCGGAACTATTCCAGGGCTGGAGCTGTGAGCACCTGCGCCTGCGCAATGGCCGACTGCATGCTCTGTCACCATGACGCCTGGGTTGTTGTAGAGCCATGGCTGATCGGCTGGTCCGTGCCACCGCAGCAGGTGGGGGAATCAGGCTTGTGGCGGTGACCACCGGCGAAACCACTCGTACCGCCCAATCACGTCACGGACTCTCGTACCTCACCACCGTGATGCTCGGCAGAGCCATGGGTGCGGGTCTACTGCTGGCCAGCTCCATGAAGGTTCGGCATGGTCGCGTCAACCTGCGACTGGGATCAGATGGCCCTCTCAAGGGCCTGACAGTGGATGCCGGCCGTGACGGAAGCGTGCGTGGTTTTGTCGGCAACCCTTCGCTTGAACTGGACCCGATCAGCGATTCAGCAGGACAAGCCAGTTTCGACTTCACCTCAGCAGCAGGAACGGGGTATCTGCATGTGGTGAGGGACGACGGCAAAGGCGAACCCTTCAGCAGCACAGTTGAGCTGGTGAGCGGAGGCATCGGGGAGGATGTCGCTTCCTATCTGCTCCACTCCGAACAGACACCCTCTGCGGTGTTCGTGGGCGAAACGATCAACAGCGAAGGATTGCAGAGCAGCGGAGGCTTGCTGGTTCAGGTACTGCCGAAGGCCGCAGAAGAGCCAGCTCTGGTTGCTCTGCTCGAGGAGAGGTGCCGCGAGATTGAGCATTTCAGCCAGAAGCTGCACCGCTGCGGTGACCATCCGGAACAGTTGCTTCGGGAGGTTTTCCCAGATCTTGATCCTCAGCCCATCCCAAGCAGCGAACCGACGCAGCCGGTGCAGTTCCATTGTCCCTGCAGCCGTCGAAGAAGCTTGGGCGCACTCATGTTGCTAGGCAGAGAAGAATTGCAGTCCATGCTGGAAGACGACAAGGGCGCAGAGCTCACCTGTCATTTCTGCAGCGAGGTTTATCGATTCAATGAATCAGAGCTACAAAGCCTGATTGAGGGAATGATCGAATCAGGCGAATAACAGAGCTCCGGCAAGCAACAACAGCAGGGTGGGCAGTGCCTGCCATTGCTCCACACCCAGTGGCAGACCCGCCTGAACAGTGACAGCACTGAGCAATGCACCCAGAGCCAGGCCAACAACCAGAAGCAGGAGGGTCCAGCCAAGGGAGCCCAAGGGCCGACGGCCTCGCTTGACCTGACTGATGAACACCGCAATGGTTGACAGGGGCAGAAGCAGGTCGACCGTTTGGGGAGCCAGCAGCAAAAGCAGTAAGGCCAAAGCTCCTGCGATGGAGCGAACCACAAGACCCTGACCTTGCACCAATTGCAGATCGGGCATAAAACCGGCACCACTCAGTGACGGCGCCGGCAATGACATGCCGCGTAAACGGGTGAGCAAAGCGGCAGGACCATTGCCACTACTGGGCACTCCTGCAGACACCTGTTGGCGTTCCACCTGTGAAGCAGAGGCGGCGGCCGAACTGAGACGGCCAGACTGTCGATCTCGTAGACGCTCCATCAGGACTGCGTCATAAGCAGCCTCAACACGAGCGCGGGCAACTGCATCATCACCACAAGAGGCGACGACCCGATCTCTTGCTTTTTGAACGTCGTCAAATCCGGCGCCAGGAGTGACGCCGAGCATGGAATAGGGATCTTTTGGATCCGAATCCGAGCCTGGATCCAGCCCTGCAGCCATTGATATACAGAAATCTCTCTAGAGATTATCGAGAGACTCGCTCAAGCGAGCACAAACCTTGCATTCGGAAGCGACTCAGAACAGAGGTGGACCGTGGCGAAATCCTTGCTGGCGCTCGAAACGGTGCCGAAAACGGGGCACATCGGCATTGAGCAAGACCTGACGGTGCTTGATCAGGGGCATTTGGGGAGGCTGGTGATATCCCTCCAGTACCTCAACGTGATCGCGATGATCACGAAAACAGACGTAATCAGTACCGCCGTCATCACAAGGACGGAGCAGCCAGAGGGTGTCCACAGCAGACCGCTTCAGAGGCAACATTCTGGCGATGAATTTGCTTGCCCGTGACTGAAAAGCGGTCGTGAGTGAATCTCAACATTTCAACAAGGATTGGGATTGAAGCCAACAACGGCTCCAATCAGATCTGAAGACAACTCTGAACTAGCTTGCGAGCAGCTTCGTGCAGACCAGCGCAGATTTTGCAGAGAACAGGGTTGGAGGAGCCGGCGACCAGGACCTACACATTGATCAAGGCAGTTCTTCAATATTGATCAAGAGTTTTTTAAATAGGATCTTTGCAATTTTCATCCTCCAGAAAAACCATTGACTTCAAAGGTGCATTCCAAAGCAACAGGCCTCCAACTCAGACTCGCATAGATGAAATCGGGATTAAATCGTTGACGAGCCAATGCATGTCATGGATCAATAAACATCGACAAGGTTTATTGATGCTGACTGGTGAAATCAAGCTCGGTCGCACAGCCATTCGCTTGAGTCCTGTTAGCTCAACGAATGAAGCAGGCGACGAGCGATCGGCTGAACAGCTTTGCAGATGTGAAAACCAACAGAAAGCTCTTCCTGCTTGAGAGGGCTTTTCCTCAGCTGATCAATCAGCGCGTTCTGTGATCAGAGACTGATCGGCTCAACTCCACTCACGACAGGAGCCACAGCATTGAGCTCAAGATCGGGATGCTCTTCATGAAGCTGATTGAGATTCCAGTCGTTTTTGAATAACAGAACCGGGCGATTCCATGCATCCCTCACGGTTTTGCAATTAAAAATCCGACCGACTTTCTCCAGCGACGACCAGCCACCAGTGACCCAACGAGCCACTTGATAGCCCAGCGGCTCCAAGCGAGTTTCGACACCGTATTCGTTCTGAAGACGATGTTGCACAACCTCAAGTTGCAGCTGACCGACGGCAGCAAGGATTGGATCCCTTTTACTTTCGTCATTGTCATAGAGGATCTGCACAGCTCCCTCTTCACGCAATTCATTGACCCCCTTACGGAAATTCTTGAATGCTGAGGGGTTGGGATTACGCAGCCAGCTGAAGATCTCTGGACTGAAGCAGGGAATTCCCTCGTACTCCACCTTGGTTCCGGTGTAGAGCGTGTCGCCGATTGAGAACATCCCGGGATTGTTCAGTCCAATCACGTCACCTGGGAACGCATCCTCCACAACCGCACGATCTTGTCCAAACAGTTTCTGTGGGCGTGACAAGCGAATGGCCTTGCCCGTGCGGGCATGACGGACTGTCATGTCTTTTTCAAAACGCCCGCTGCAGACACGGACAAAAGCGACCCGGTCTCTGTGACGAGGATCCATGTTGGCCTGCAGTTTGAACACGAAACCACTGAAGTCAGGCCGCAACGGATCGACTGGACCGTCTTGCCCCTGACGCGCCACAGGCTTCTGAGCCATCTCCAGAAACGCATTCAGGAAGGGACGCACTCCGAAATTGGTCATCGCCGAACCAAAAAACACCGGCGTCAGCTCGCCGGCATGCACCAGCTCGAGATCAAGTTCAGCCCCTGCCGCTTCGAGCAGCTCCATCTCCTCAACCGCCTGCTCCAGCAGCTCGGGTTCCACAAGGTCTTTGAGATCAGGGTCATCCAAAGAGAGATGACGTTCTTCCGATTGGCGCCCACGTTCAGCACGACTGAACAGAATCACTTCGTGGGAACGACGATCAATCACTCCACGGAACTGCTCGCCACTGCCGATCGGCCAGTTCACGGCCCAAGGGGTGAGTTCCAGCTCTGATTCAATTTCATCGAGGAGTGCCAGAGGTTCCCGACCCGGTCGGTCCATCTTGTTGATGAACGTGAAGATAGGAATTTCCCGCATGCGGCAAACCTCAAACAGCTTGCGGGTCTGCGGCTCAAGCCCCTTGGCCGCATCTTCAAGCATCACGGCGTTATCCGCTGCTGCCAAGGTCCGGTAGGTGTCTTCCGAGAAATCCTGGTGGCCGGGCGTATCCAGCAGATTGATGGTGTTACCCGTGTAATCGAACTGAAGAACAGTGGAGGTGATCGAAATACCCCGTTGCTTCTCAAGCTCCATCCAATCGGACGTGACCTTGCGCTGCTCACCACGGGCTTTCACCGCACCAGCCTGCTGAATCGCTCCTCCGTACAGCAGCAATTTCTCAGTCAGCGTGGTTTTACCCGCATCAGGGTGAGAAATAATCGCAAAATTGCGCCGTCGCGCCACCGCATCCAGCAGCTCACGTCCGTCCTGAAGTGCTGAATCGGTGCTCATGGTGTGCGTTGACCAGATCCAGCCTGACAGCCCGTGATCCAGCCACTCACCTCCAGGTAGCGATCTTCAACGGCAACCACCTGCAGATGCTGCAGACCAGCAAGCAGCAACTGCGCTTTGACCTCCTCCAACGAGAAGGACGCATGCAGCGATGCCCTGTAATCCCGTTGCAGCACCAACGGAGCGTCAGCGACATGGCACTGACAAAGTCGATCAATGCTTGCCTCGCTGTCTGGGCGGCGAAGGTCGCGATGCAGCACCAGGCAGTGAGGCGCTGCCAGTGGGATCAATGACGACCAAAGCTGATGAGGGTCGTGGAGGTGATGCAGCAAGCTATTGCTGACAATCAGATCCGCTGGTTGATCCGCCTGGTGAATCGGCAGCAGAGCCTGCTCATAGCGAAGGCGCTCGCGCGACAAACCGGCTACACGACGGCGATCATCCGCCACAGCAATCATCCGGTCAGCCGCATCGAGTCCGAGCACTGAACACTTCGGCCATCTCTGGGCCAGACGAGCCGTGATATTTCCTGGTCCGCATCCGAGATCCAGCAAACGTGCTTGAGGCTTGAACGATGCGCCGGATGAGTGAAGCAACGTGGCAATTCGCTCGACCATCGCTTGGTCCGTTCCACTGAAATCTGCTGCTGCGTAGGCATCCACCTGCAGCGGGTCGTTCATCACTTCAGGTTCTGGAATGCGCAGAATCATTGACTTGATTCAGAGGAATGCAGCTCCAAGGTCTGTGTGGGGAAAGGGATCTCGATGCGATGCTGCGAGAGCACCTCAAGGATCCTGCGATTGAGGCGGTGCAAACTGTTTTCAAAGTCGTCATGCATGGCGTGGCATGAACGGATCTCCAATTCATGGTCGTAGCTGAACGCTGAAATGCGCACAAGCCGACAGGCCTCGAAATCAAGCTGAGAATCTTCTGCCACCACTGATCGCATCAGCTCCGGAATGCGTTCCAACTGTTGAGGAGTTGTGCTGTAGGCAACACCCACCACAAGCTCACTGAGTGAAACGCGTTCCAGTAACTCTTCCAGGGCTACTAGCAGCGTTTCACGCACTTTCAAAAATGCTGTCCAACCGTGAAGTTCAACCATCACAAACACAATCAGTTGATTCGTGCCGTCTTCCAATGATTCGAGACTCACCACAGGTTCATGCAGTTCCACCTCCAACTGCAGCGTTTCAGGTGCGGCAACCATGCGCCTGGCCTGACGCATCAGCTCATCCAGCTGAAAGGGTGAGAGAGGATCACGAATCGGCAAGCGCAACTCAAGCCCTTGCACCGGCTGACGCTCCCAGCTGACAACCGCGTCTTGAATAATTCACGATCGTGGCTTCATCCGCAACGGAATTGGGGATCGTGACGCGGCTTTCCAGCGTTTGCAGTTCCATTGAACGCAGACCGATCTTGGTCACGAAGCCGAGATTGCCTCCGACTTCGCAGAATTCACCAACCCGCAGAGGACGATCGGTTTGGATCGACAAACCAGCAAACAGATTGCCGAGCAGCTTGGAAGCTCCGAGACCGATAGCGAGACCTGGTACGGCTGAAAAGGCCAGCACGGTGCTGGAAGGGAGACCCAGCAGGAGCAGCAGCCGATAAATCAGCACGACCGAAACCAATGCGCCGACGACGCGACTGATTGGCATCACCAGACTGGTGATCCTGCGCAATCGAATCGGAGACTCACCACCACGAACCCGTGCGAGGAACTCAGAGCTGCTTCGACCAACCGCTTCGAATAAAAAGAAGACGAGAACACTGGCCGAGAAATACCAGATCACATAAAAGGAATAGATGGCCACCACGAGTGGAAATCCCGTGAAATTGAGAAAGTTATCGATCAGCTGTTCAGTGGCATAAGTGAGAGGCAGCGCGGGCAGAACAATCAAAACCCGCTTCCAGGCCAAAGAATCGAGTTGAAAGATCAAGCGATCATTTTCGACTCGATGCGCGCCAGATTTGTAAGTGTTAAACAGCATCCGCAGCAAGCGCAGATAGATGAACCCGTACACACCGATCAAGAGTGCTGCGCAAAAAACCTGAAAAAGCGTCTGATCACCGATTGGCCATTCGAACAAGCCACGCCAGCTCTTTGGAAGAGCTAGATACCAATCTGGTGGTACCAGATAGCCGGGAGTGTGGATGAAATCTGAGTAGAAACGTGGGGTGGCGAAAGGTTGTTGAATCTCTGGGATAGTTCTGATCTCGTCGTACATCGAGCGGATCGATGACACGGTTGACGCAGAGAAATAAAAACTTTCATTCTCCGGATCATCATCAAGATCCGAGGTGAGCGTGACTGCCGTTCCAGGAATGCGCCATGAATTTGTCGGCGTTGAACGTCGGTCATTGAGCTCTTTCATCCCCTCCACATCGGGGACTTCAATCAACTGCCTGCTGTGAGTGAACACATAATCGAGCACATGCTTGAGCTGAATCGCTGCCTCATCGGCCATGTCATCGCGAACGCTCTTGGGAATTGAGCTGGAATCCAGTGCCTTAACAGCCAGAGCGAACAACAAATTTGTGTCGTCAATCTGTTCCTGACGTGACTGTTTCTTGGCGGAAGATCTCTGACCAAGACGATCGGCCCTTAGACCAACATCCGCCATCACGGAATAAAAGTTCAGCAAGGTGGTTCGAGGGCTATCGCCCACCACCTGATCAAGTACGACATCACTCCAAGTTTCGGAAGACTTCAGCAGCAGCGGATAAAACGGCTGCTCTTCAATCGGAATTAAACCCTTAGAGGTCATGGGTTGCTGCTGAAAAGCCTCAGTGGCTTTCACATTCAGCAGAGGTGGGGCAATGCTCAAGGCCAATGCCACCAGACCAACCAGCAGAAATCTCAACGCACGCGTGAACGGTCGGGTCAATGCTCGCGTGAACAGTCGCCCCACCAGGCGCTGAGAACAAACCATCTACCTGCTGACGATGACTGATCGAAATGGTGGCAGTCTCTGCCCCCTCTTGACCAGCGACACTGCGGATAGTGCCACCAACCGGTTGCCACCCCCATTGCTGGCGTTAGTGTGCCGGGACTGACCCGCCCGACAACGTGACCCTGTCTCCAAGCCGCAGTGACACCCAAGACATCACTGAAACTCTGTCCAGCAACGGCAACTTCCCCGCCACAGCTCCTGCCGCCAACCCCGTTTTCTATCGGACATACAGCCGACGCAGCAGCTCCGGAAGAGAGAGTTGGAGTGAAGTTGGATCGCGAAATCTCGGCGGTTTACAGAAGCTCGGCCAGCTAACCGATGAAGAAGTGTCGCTGTTGTCCCGGATGCAAGCCAATCAAAAAGCTTTGCCTTCTGGTCGTTGGCTCTGGATCGGCGGCACACCCTGGATCGAACGCCAGGAAAATTTTTCCGGTTCTTACAACTGCACCTCCACCAACTTGGTGGATTGGGAAGCCTTCGGTCTGATGATGGACCTGGCGATGATGGGCTGCGGTACAGGCGCCATCATCGAACCGCACCTGATCGACCGCCTGCCGGTGGTCACTAATCCGATTGAAGTGGTCAAGGTCACCGACATCGGAGTCACTCCAGCCGGCGAGCGCCAAGACTCCACCACCCACACCATCGATGGTGACACCGTCTCGATCCGTGTTGGCGACACCCGTCGGGGCTGGGTCGACAGCTATCAATTGCTGCTCAACCTCAGCAGTGATGAGCGTTTTGCAGGACGCACAATCAAAGTTGATGTTGATCTTTCCGACGTACGACCTGTTGGCGAAACCCTCAAGGGCTTCGGGGGCATGGCCAATCCGGTCAAACTCAAGGATCTCTACGGACGTGTCGCCCGTCTTCTGGGCAAAGCCGTTGGGCGCAGGCTGACCTCTGTTGAATGCTGCCTGCTGATTGATGAGGCTGCCGTCACCATCGTGGCCGGCAACATCCGTCGCAGCGCGGGCATGCGTCAGTTCGCGTTCAACGACACCAGCGCGGCCGGCGCTAAAGACAATCTCTGGCAGCAGGATGCTGATGGCAACTGGCGGATTGATCCCGAGCGTGATGCCCTGCGCATGGCCAATCACACCAGGGTTTATCACACCCGCCCCAGCCGTGAAGTGCTGTTAGAAGCGGTGACCCGCCAGTTCCACAGTGGTGAGGGAGCGATCCAGTTCGCGCCTGAAGCGATTGCTCGCTCCAATGCTGATCTTCTCTCTACACCTGAACTGCGTCGGGAATTCATCGACATCTATTGCGATCAAGGCAAAGAAGAGGCTGGTCGCTGGCTGAATCTGAATCACGGCCCAATTGCAGATGACGAACTCGAGCATCGACTCGGACGCTATGGGCTCAATCCCTGTGGGGAGATTCTCGGCGCAGACTTCCACTGCAACCTGGCAGAAGTTCATCTCAACCAGATCGACCCCAGCGATGACGAGGGTCAACGCGACGCCTTCAGAGCTGGTGCCTTGTCAGTGGCTTGCCTGCTGAACCATCAATTCGAAGTGGAACGCTATCGCCAAAGCCGCGCCTGGGATCCGATCGTTGGCGTGAGTTTCACGGGCCTGTTCGATTTCTTTGTGCACGCCTTCGGAACGCCCTGGCTGAAATGGTGGGAAGCCGGTCGCCCAGACACCGAAGAGGGCCAGGACTTCAAACGCCAGGAAGCGGAGTATCTCAGTCGCTGGAAGACAACCGTGAATGAAGCGGTTTGGGAATACTGCGACCGTCATGGACTGCGTCGTCCCAACCGATGCACAACAGTGCAACCCGCCGGCACCAAAAGCCTGCTCACCGGTGCTGCCCCTGGCTGGCACCCCCCCAAGGCTCAACGCTTCATCCGCCGCATCACCTTCGGCAAGAACGATCCGGTGGCCATGGCTTGCATGGACTATGGCTACACCGTGGTGCCATCTCAGTCCGACAAAGATGAGCAAGGTCGACTGCTGGATGATCCGTTCGATCCCCGTTGCACCGAATGGCTGGTGGAAATTCCCACCGAAGTGAGTTGGGCGAATCTGCCCGGCGCGGATGCAGTAGACATCAACGCCTTCTCGGCCATGGCCCAGTTCGATTTCTACATGCAGGTTCAGACCCACTACACCGCTCACAACACCTCGGCAACGATCGAGTTCCGTGAGCATGAAATCGACGCTCTCACCGATGCACTGCACGGCACCATCGAACGTGGAGAGGGCTACATCTCAGCGGCCTTGCTGGCCCGTTTCGACGCCAACGCCACATTCCCCCGCCTGCCGTTCGAACCAATCGATGCCGCAACGTACGAAAGGATGCAAACCGAGGTCATCCAACGACGTGTGAGCTCTGATTTCTTCGAGGCGCTGCAGCGCTACGACATGGGTGAGATCAGCGAAGCCGGCCCCGCCGGTTGCGATTCAGACAAGTGCCTCTTGCCTCTGGCCAAGCCCAACAGCTGAAATAAAGAAAGGAGTCATCCGGAGGTGACTCCTTTAAACTGCCTTTGCGGATGTCGCTGATGTCACGCAGTGAGGAGAGGTGGTCGAGTGGTTTATGGCTCTGGTCTTGAAAACCAGCGTGGGCGCAAGTTCACCGTCGGTTCGAATCCGACCCTCTCCGTTTCAGAAGCCCAGTCACTGACTGGGTTTTTTAGTATCTAGGCTCAGCCCTGCGGAGGTGGTTTCGGAAGAGGGCGCTGGTTTTTTCGCGAAGGATCTGGCATAAAAGCGAAAGATTTATGCCATGGATTTATGCCGTCCCGCGCTGACGCCATCAAGCAGCAGCTGTCTCTGATCAACCAGGGCCTGAAAGCTCAGCGTGCGGGTGTCTCGATCAACCGCCGAGGCCAGGGCTTGGAGCGATCAGAGTTGATCGGTAGGGACCAGCTTTTCCAATCATTTTCTTAGTGGAACGGAGTCTTCAAGATGCTCCTCGCGTAGGCGTTCCAGCTGTCCTTTACTTTCAGCTGGTCGATCGCTACTTCGCTGTTTGCCTTGATCGACTCCTACGACGACAACAGTCACTAGTGCAAGCACTGCAATTGCTCCTAACTGCAGAATCTGCACCATCCCCTTAATCCACTATTTCTGGTCAATAAGTACCAGCTTTGCTCATATGGGATCGCCTGGCAGTGCTGGGGCGATGTACATGTGCGCTGGTCCGAACCAGAGCAGCGAATGTCAAAGGCACTCAAGATCTTCACAAGATCATCAAATTCAAATCCGCCTCGTGATCCACAACCGTGCAAACAGGCCTTGATAAAGCTGGATTGGCGCTTGGCAATTCAGCCCCACGAGCTTGGCTTCGAGCCGGGCTGCATCCAGAGAAAAAACGGCAGTGTTCCTGGCAGTTAGAAATTTATCCACCATTTCGGCAGGAAGACCGCGATCGAGCAAACGTCGTGCAGCGATGCTGAAGATCGTGTCGCAGATCTCAGGTTCCGCAGCTTCGCTGTAACTGCTGATGAGCAACACGCCTCCTGGCAGTGACTGCTCTACAAGAAGCTCAATCATCAGACCCTGCTGATCTGGAGCCATCAGGTGAAGCACGTTGTGACAGATGACGCCATCAAAATCGCTTTGCAGGAGACCCGAGCGAACGGCTTCTTCCAGGCTCTTCGGAACCCACTGGCACCTTTCGAAACCGCCATGGCCTTTCAAGGTTTCAATACTGGTCTGCAACATCTGAGCACTGGGCTCAATTACAACAAATTCAGCTTCAGGACAGGCGTCCAGTAGCTGAGGCAGCTCATCTCCCGGTCCAGGCCCTACGACAAGAATTCGCTTAGCTGCTGGAGCCGTGTCACCGATTGCAGCCGCTGCGATCTCAAGAAGGGTTGCATGACCTGGGACGGAATGTTGGATTGTGGTGCGGTATTTGCGTCCATATTCAGCCTCAAAATCAAGCTGACTCACAGGGTTCAACAGCATCAACTCCTTTCATTGAAGACCACCCTCCACTCAGCAACCCGAGCTGGAACGCAATCGCCTCGCTCGATGCCCTCGGATACGCCTGCATTGCCCTTCAAAAGGGTCTTTTGCCGCGAGTCTCGGCGTGACTGGCTTCCGGATGAGCTGATCCCCAATCGGGGGAGGCAGAGGCCAGCACGTTCACCCTTAAGGGTGATGCGAACCCGATTGATTCCGGAGATGGTGAAGAGGTCCAGGAGGGATGACCTCCACTCTCTAAATCAATCAAATGAAACTTTCTACTTTCGTCGCTGTGGCTGCTGTTATCGGTGGTTCTTTCTTGATCTCTAATCCTGCTGAAGCTGGTTACAACTGCCGCCCAAGTTTTGGGTTTGGAGGCAACGACTGCAGCGGCACAATCAATGGGCAGAGATTTAATAGCACTACAAGAACTAATGTTTTTGGTGGGTACGAAACAGAGGGAACAATCGGCGGACAGCGTTTCAATCAGACATGCAGTAAGAGCGTTTTTGGTGGTTATGACTGCTACTGATTAATCCATTCCTTGTCGGGAAGCCTGAGGCCATGAAAGCGAGGCTGAGAGCTATACAAGACCCGAAAGGGAAAAGCAGGGGGCGTTGAGTAGTCGCTATCGATCTCCCGACAAAACACCTCACACCAATCAAGCCCCGCCTAGTGCGGGGTTTTCAAATCGGGATGTTTGTCTGCTGCTTATTAGCTTTGCGGCCAGTTACCCATATAAGGCAACAGAAACAATGCTGCTGATACTGTAAACAGTGAAAATCCAGCCAAAAGGCTATAGGTAAAAGTAGACATTGTGATTGATCTACGGTCTATTTTTGTTTTAAACAAGCTCATCATTTCTGGCGGTAGAAAATCACTGCCCTCTATGTACCTCTTGAGCTATCCCTGCGAGCAATCTTGCGAGAACAAAGTCTCATTCTCTCGGCCCTCTAGTTTCATCATGGAGATTCGATAGGAACGAAATCTTCCTCAGTGCCGTTCACTAGTTAACCGCCAGTGAGTACCCGAGGCTGTCGAAGTAGGACGCGAGATCGGTTGCACCGAATGCGGTTGGCATCCCAATGAAGTTGTTGATGCCGCCGTCCCAATGGATGAGTTCGTTTTGACCGCCCTGCCCGTTGCCCCGTCAGTGGCGCTGATCAGGAATGAAGAGCCGCAGGAATGCGAAGAGGCATCGATCGATGCCATGACAGATGGGCACACACCATCTGATGAGCATGAGAAAAGAGGACTGGATCCGACTGGCGATGCCTGCGTCGATCTGCCTGTTGGCGCTGTCGATCTTCTCGATGCCTCTCCTGTCGAATGCCGTTCCAACGGAGATCACGGTGAAGCAAGCCTGGGGCGACAGTTGGGATATGAGCTGCGACTGAGTCAGATCGCAGGAAGGATGTGAGTCACCAGGTCAGCGTTGACCCAGCGGATCACACCGGAATCCACATCGGCTATTTGAAAAAGGTTGTGCACCTTGGGGTCGCGAGCAGCTCCCCCGCAGTGGATGGCCTGCCCCATCCACCAATCCTTGCCGCGCTTCTCTCCGATCTGAAGGTCGTGCTGGACGATGACCGTCATCCCTGGAACCACATCCAGAAAGACCGACCTCTCTAACTCGGGCGAGTTGTAGACCCCGCGATCAACCGACATACCCACAAAAATAGGACACCAGTACTAGCCACGACTGCCCAGGCCTGCAACACGGTGACACTGGAGCCCCGCTTGGCAAGACCAGGCCGGATGGTGCCCTGAGTACGGCTGAGATTCCCCTGAATGAGGGATGTTTTTGAGCAGGCCTCAGGCCAAGCTGAGCTCATGTCCAAAAGAGACCCCCTCAAGAGCTTCTGCCCTCACTGCGGCCAGCAGTTTGGAAATGCCTGGCAGTTAGTCGGCTTAAGACAGCACCTATGGGAGATCCATGGCATCCCTGGCGAAACCACGTTCAACGGAAAGCTGCTCAAGTGGGGGCCGGAGGAGGAATGCAATAAATGAAACGAATATCCGCCATTGCTGCCGTTGCCGTTGCCTCGCTGCTGCTGGCGGGCTACCAATCAAAGCGCGACACCTGCGCTCAATGTGTAGACGAAGGACCCTATGCCAGCGACGAATTGGCCGCCGACTACTTCAATCGCCTTGGGCTAAAGCTTGAGCCTGAGAAAGGTGATGCGAACTTTCAAAAGCGATGGGCAATCAAGGAGTTCTGCGAGTTCTACAAGTTCTAAACCAGCCAGGATTGAACGGAATCAGAAGCTGGGCAAGATGTGGGTCACCAGGTCGGCATGGACCCAGCGAATCCCATTAAGAAGGGGCCCCACTGGGCCCCTGAAGGTCGTTGAGGTGACTCCCGGTGACCTCTGACCTTGAACCATTTCTACCTGCTGTGTATCCCAGGGCACATCGGTGGAACTACCTGTCTTCAGCAGTCAGGAATCACATGGGTGACCAGGTCGGTATTGAGCCAGAGCATCACCACTAGAAAGCCCCACTCATAAGAGCGGGGCATTGCGTTGAAACGTCGTGGCTCAGATGTCGTCACCACCAGGACCACTTAGCTGAAGATTCCAACACAGCTGAACATCACACCCAGCAATTTATTGACGCCGGATAAATCAATCGTAGATGCTTGGTTGAAGATGCTGACTTGCTCGATAATGCCCTTACCGGTCAAGGCTTCGACAGCCAAACCAATACCAAGTCCGAGCATTGCGGCTCTTCCATTCAGCTTTTCACTGAAAGATTTGTATGGGTAAGGCGTGAACTTGGAAGCTGATTCGGACATCGTCAAGGAGCTTATCCAGCATTGTTAACTAAAGTAACAACTGGTCGTGGTATCGGAGAAGACGTTTCCCTCACTGCCATCTCAACCGAGTAGCGCACACCAGTAAGTCCTAATACTCATAAGCAGTCAAGAAATAGCTGCTGTAATCAGACGTCCAGATCCGATCGTCATGAGGAACGTCATCATTATCACGACATCCCAAGCCTTGGATTTGATGAAGTAAGGCACAGATATACTCATTGCCGTTAGGTGGACTATTACGCCAGTCACTACATCAAGGTGGAGAGTAATGAAATATGCGGCAATGACTAACCCGCTACCAAGAACTCTCATTCGTTGAAGCAAGTCCATATCCCTAGTTCCAACAGAAATCGATTGTCGGAAATACCTGCCGCTTGGTGCGCAGGTGATTCGTTAGGGATAACCGGCATCAGCGAGTGTCTTGACGGTCCATCTCAGCCAGTGCTGTGAAGTTGGCCATACCCCCTCAGATCGCAGGAAGGATGTGGTCGGCCAGGTCGGTATTGAGCCACTAGCCAAAAAAAAGACCCGATGTTTCACAGGTCTTCAGAGGGTGTGAGGAGTTGGAGTCCCGGTGAGGAGACCAACTGCCTCAGGTATAGCAGCCGCTTATTCCTTTCACTTGGCCGGTAATAGAGGGTTGCACTCCTACGTTCTATCGGTAACTTGAAGCTGTGAGGAGAAAACTCACAGGGGTGGAAACAAGGACACACACCCTTGAGTTTTAGGAGCCACTGCCTTTGGCGGTGGTTTCTTTTTGCCTACCTATTTCTCGCTTTTGGCGATGCCAAAAAGCACCGCAACCCACGTAACAGCGATTAAGAGATAAAGCATGGCGCTTAGTGATGCGATTAGGAAAAAGGCAGGGTCATCACTTCCTGCCTCGAGCTGTCGCATCCTTCATCAATACGACTCATCGACCGTAGAAATAGAGGCTTGGGCGGTGAGAGTTCATTGCTGACGGTTTACCCAACCTTCGTCAGAGACTCTCAGCAGTCCGGAATCACATGGCTGACCAGGTCGGCATTGACCCAGCGGATCACACCGGAATCCACATCGGCGATCTGGCACAGGTTGTAGGTCTTTGGATCAAGGACAGCGCCGCCGCAGTGGATCACCTCTCCCATCCACCAATATTTGTCTAGTTCTCGGGCCTAACTATCGGAATCCTGCATGGAGTGTGGATCGGCTGAGGCATTGCGGTGATAGGCGCAATGTTGCATCGGTTGGCAACTCAATACCGCCAGGCTCTGGACACGGAACTATTTCATTGTCGGATGGCTTGGAGTCGAGTTAAACCTGCTTTGGCTCCTCGCAGCGGATCTCTTCAATGGAGTTGGGGTGTGCCTTGATAAAGGGAACCACCTCCATAGCCAGAACACGGGCTTCGAAAGCGTCACCTGCGTAATAGCAGCTTTCAATCCTTCGACTACTGGTCTCGCGGTGTCTGACTGTATAGCGCTTGTGGCTTTTCATGGATCGAGCCATGGATACACCTAAAGTCTCAAGCTGCACTGAACCTCTATCAACAAACCATTGGTTTTATTTTGGGATCAAATGCATAAATCAAGATATTCAATGATTGTCGCAATTAATACCTATGCTGCTTTCAGCAAGACCTCATTCAATTAACTGAATGTCAACCAAAGAAAACACAGCCCTGCTCGAAAATAATTGTAGTTACTGGCAGCTGACTGATGAAGAGCGTGCACTTGTCAACGCTTCAGCGCCAGATCAAGATCAGTGGGCCTTCAATATGGAACGTCGTGATGACGGCATGTGGCAGTTCTCTATGCCCGAGTACAAGACACACAACGAATTGCTCGTGGGCGGCACTGAGCAGATCATGGACGATATCTATCGATCGATATCTGAGGTGAAGCCTGATCGCTTTTCCACGATGGAAGTCACTGTCAGTCGCGTGCCATTAGAAGAACAAACAACCACCTTCACCAAGCTAAGAGAAGACTCTAAAAACCCAGGATCTACTTACTGGTTAGACGAAGTCACTGGAAAGCAAGCTTGGCTCTGCCCATGGCTCAAGCTGTGCTGGGACCCTGCACCTGAGCTGATGTATATCCACTGCGAACTCACATCATGAGTTAGGCATACAGCAACAACTAATTAGACAAAAGGAATTTTCCTTGAACTGTCTGGCCAACAAACAATCGTGGTCTCATCTTCACTAGATCTCGAGAGATTCCAATCAGCGCACCCGAATAACAGTTTTTTTTAAATAAAGCCACGCTCTTCAACTAGCAGTGCCGGAAATCAGCTGTATAGCAGGAGCGATCAATACGGACTACCTAGTTCCGTTTGGAAGCTGAATTGCAAATCCATGTTGCAGCAACAGACTTCTCCTGGCCAACGATTTGCCAGAAAAAGACCATCAAGGAAGACAGCATCAGCCGACCTTCTTTGATTAAAACTAAAAGGTTATAACCGTCCAATCAATTGACATACCAATTATTAGCTGTACTAGGCAATCTCTTGGCAACTTTTGCTTTCTCGGCAGCAGTCATCTCTGACCAAAGCTTGTAAGTGCAATCCAAAGCACCACGGTCCTTCAGAGCTTCCCGATAACAAGCTGATAGCTCGGCGAACTCTTTGGCACGCACGACGGGAACAGTCATGCGGTTTGCCCAGTAATCGCTCATGCTCAAAGAAACGAGTCTCACCAGCAGTTCTAGCAAGTAGAGCAGAATTGGTGAAAAGACAACTCCGCAGAGATGGATGACTCGCCCCATCCACAAGCCCCAGTCACCCGTCCCTGACCTGCAAGTGCTATTTCACAATCACCGCCGCCATAGAGATACCTATCCAGGAACATGAATAAGTTGCACAGGACAAGTGATTCACCCCTCAGACATCCAACAGAGCTGTGCGGACAGAGCATTCGTGCCAGCGGCAGGAGAGCTTGTCTTGCAGGAGGACACTGATGACACGGATGTCTGAATCGATGTCGTCCCATGGTCAGTGAGCTGCTGCTGCAGCTGGCACTCGCTGCAATTGCGGTTGTGGCCAATGGCCTTTCAGCCTTTGCCGGTGGCGGTGCCGGCCTGGTGCAGCTACCAGGCCTCATCCTGCTGGGGCTTCCCTTCGCTTCGGCTCTCGCCACCCACAAACTGGCCAGCGTGGCCCTCGGCGTTGGTGCCGCCGGTCGCCACTGGCGGGCGAGCAGCCTTGATCCCCACATCAGCCTGTTAGTTCTGCTCGCAGGTGTGCCGGGAGTGTGGGTCGGCGCCAGCAGCGTGATGGCTTTACCGGATCGCATCGCCACCGCAGCACTTGGGCTGCTCACCCTGTCCCTCGGGGTGTACTCCACACGCAAGCCTGAACTGGGACAGACCGACAGGCTGGTGAACCACAACCGACAGCAAAAGCTCATCGGCACTGCTGTGATTTTCGTCATCGGAGTGCTCAACGGCTCACTCACCTCTGGCTCGGGCCTGTTCGTCACACTGTGGCTGGTTCGCTGGTTCGGCCTGAGTTATCCAAGAGCCGTTGCCCACACACTGATCCTGGTGGGTCTGGCCTGGAATGGCACCGGTGCTCTTGTGCTCGGGTTCAGTGGTGAGATCCGCTGGGACTGGGTACCGGCCTTGATCGCAGGATCTCTGATCGGGGGATATCTCGGTGCCCACCTGTCACTCAAAAAAGGAAGCCGAGTTGTCAAGCTTGCTTTCGAATGCCTCGCTCTACTGATGGGCTTGTCTCTCCTGATCCGGAGCCTGTGAGCTGATCACTCACAGATCAAGACAAGATTGGCTGCTGCCCTGAGTGCGACGAATGACAGAGCCTTAGCCCTCCGCCAACAAAACCAAAACAGCTGGATTGCCCGCATCGTCTTTCTGGTGCGAATACCGAAATTCGTCGTCGCCTCCTAGATGGAATCGTGAATTGCTGCAATCTCTCCCCCTCCCCTGCAGCTTGATGCCGTAGTCCTCAACGAGACGCATACAAGCGCTGATGATTTGCTCCGTCGTGGCCTTCCATGGATGAGTGCCTTGCAGATCCTCTGCTCCGAGCAAAACTCCTTCTAAAACCGCGGAGATGGGATCAGTCGTCATGAGTTCAGGCTGGCTGCCACGGAGCCTTACCAAAAGGCTGGGCAATGCATCCAGCCAATCTGCTGCAACTCTTGGTAGAGAGACACTGCATCCTCATAAGCCATATGGATGCGTGACTTGATCAGAGCTGGCTGGCTATGAGGCATGGGTCTGCCGTTTTCCACGACGACCTGCACATCTCCATCAAGTGTTTTTGATTGCTGATGGAACCTCATCGCCCAATGGGTCTTGGGGTCTTCCAGCCAGGCGTCAGACATCGTCACTTGCTGAGGTCTTGCTCTTATCGATAGAGACCCGTACCCCCTGATGCCCAGCCAAGTACAAATAAATACAAGGAGTCATCCTCACCCGATCGTTGGGAAGAGGACAGTCAGTAAGCAGCTGAGCCATCGAAGCTGTCTTAGGGGAGTGAGCCTCCAAGAAGTTGATCCTGGGCACTTTCGAGGATTTTCATCAACTCATGCAGCAAAGCTGCTTCTTCGGCATCAGGAGTGTTGCCGCAACCAACCCTGCAAAGAGCAGACCTCAGCCTGGAGAAGTCAGAAGCAGGAATGTTGATTTGAATCTGGTCCTTCGCCATAGAAAGAATCACAGTTGTTCTGAACCAAGCTGCATCACCGGAGGATTCGTCTCAAAAGTGATCGACCAGGTCGAAACACCAAGACCTAACTCCAGGCAGGACGATCCAGCCTGGTACTGGCCAAACCGCCTGAGCTCGAGTCCAAGTCACCTCTAACAGGGCAAGAGCTCCTGCACTTTCTGTAGCTAACGCCTGAAAACAAATTCCAGTTCATTTGTTACTTCATCAGGTTTCGCGATCAAATGCCACGCAGCACCACCAACACAGTTATTGGTCGAATTTTGAGAACGCTGATTGAAAAGCCGCAGCGTCATCTCGCTTAGCAGCGCTTAAACGCAATGCTCGTAACACTTCAGGGCGTTTCGCATAGGGAGAAAAGTCGAGCAGACCGTCGACGATCTGCTCGGTTGCGGAACTGCACCATGCCCAGCACGGCCACTCACGCCTGAAGAGTGGGCTGAGCCGCTCATCCATCTGCTTCGCGAGCGAAACAACGGACCTGCTGTCTTGGTCTCCCAAGGAGCTTCTTTGCCAATAGCACTCGCGGTGGCAGCCAAGGCGCCAGAGATGGTGAGCGCTTTAGTGGCGGTCAGCCCTCCAGCCTGGCTGGTTCTCAAGCAGGAATTCCCCCAGAGGAGAGCACGTTGGCTCTGGCGATTGCTATTTGGTGGACTGATTGGCAACTTGTTTTACCGATATGCGCGGCGGCGCAGATTTCTAGACGCCTTCTCTAGAAAAAATTTGTTCGCACAACCTGAAGCCGTCGATCAGGAATGGCTTGAGATGCTCAATCAGGGATCACGCGCGATGGACACCCGCTGGGCCGTGTATTCATTCCTGGCAGGATTCTGGCGACGTGACTGGGAACCGCTGCTGACCGGCTTGAAGATCCCGGTGCAGATCATCTTTGGAACCAAGGCCACCGGCATTGGTTCATCCAAGAACTGGGATGATCTCAACGAGCGGCTCAGTACCTACAAAGAACAATTGCCCAACGCTTCGATCAGCACCATCCCTGGCAGAAACGTTCTTCCTTATGAATCCACAGAGGAGTGCGTCAACAGCGTTAGGAAATGGCTGGCAGCGCTCTAATCAGGCCCGCCAAGTGCCAACAAGAACAATGGTCAGCTGCAGCGAACGCTCCGAGGCTCTTAAGAGGTGACTGGAGCCTGCAGACAGGTGATCTGCAGGATTAATCGCAGTTGACCTCACGAAAAGCCGTCATCTGTTAAAAAGCACTGCTCAAGGCCCCGTTCAGATGCCCGTTGATGTCACGGCGATTCTGGTTTCATCCACCTTCATGGGAGCAGGGCTGGCGTTGGCCAAATTCTTCCCCGAATCCTCCCTGCTAGCGGCATTCTTTTTAGGTGGCCTAGCGCTGGTCAATATTGGGCTTTCACTCGCTGGCTAACCGACAGACACCATCGTTTTTGAACCAGACATCAATCGCTAGCTTTTCAGAAGTCAGATTCAGGGCTGATGGCATCGGGTCAGGAGTTGTGGCGATCCCTGGAACCACTGCAGAACAGGTCTCCTGAGTTTCTGGATGCTGTGGCTTCGTATCTCCCAACAGTTGAAACGCTCAGCTGCGAACACAAGCACAAGCTATCTGTTTTCAAATCAGCAGAGCTTGTGAATGCTCTTTTGCAGATCCGAGAGAAGCGAGAAAGCGAAGATCGCTTTGGGCCTGAATTGGCGAAGGCATCGTTCGTACTGGTTCGAGCAGCCATCCGCGATCGGATCATGCATCTTGGCTCTGAGGGAACCGTGGATCTCAGAGCCCCAGAGATTCGAGCCGTGATCAATGAAGGCTGCAGGTTGTTTCATGCGGGCAAAAAACACCCGGAGAGATACCAACTGGCTTTGGCGCTATCAGCGGCACAATGCATCGCGCTTTCCCCATGGCTTGATGGAAGCCTGATGCGTTACAGCAAGGGCTGCGGTCTTCAACTACCTGAAGCCTTGATTCATGCCGTTCGCAACAACTTCATCACCCCTTATCGCCAAAGCGAACACGTTGAGTGCTGACAAGTGGCTGGGCAGACAAGGCCCCAATGCCCCCTACAAGCGTGCACAGAGGTGTTCGCTTTGATACCTTGAAGAGTGACATGAGAGGCAAGTCGAGCAGCCGACTCATGTGCGTTGGGGAGAGGGAGACGTCACACTCCCTCTTTCCGCAAAGTCAACGCAGAGGGGGAGAGCAGGGCATCCAGCCGGTGTTCTGCAGGTTCTTCCATAACTCAACACCGAGGGAATGAAGCATCCGCTGCTGGCGGACTGGTTGACCCAGAACAGGTGACCAACGAAACGTGCTCAGCACAACGAACTGAGGCTGCTCGGTCGAAGCGTCTGGCTTGAGGTGAATGAACAGACCATCCTGAGAATTCACAAGCCATGCCCCAGCTTGGGGCAGCTGGTCGAACTGAGAGGCGTCAGGATGATCGTTGGACATCATTGAATCTGACGAGAGTCAAAAACTCCGCAGCTGATCATTGCAGCGGAAGTGGCGGAACTTGGGAATCCTCCATCGGAATGGGGGCCTCCACAGGCACTTGCTTGATTCCCTCTTTGACCGCCGATGCCGTGATGAAGCCACCGATGACCACAACTGCCAGACAGCTCAGACCAGACAAAACACCAATTACCACGATCACTCTGGTCGTCAAATCAACAGACAAGTTCTGGACAGGGTTTGACGGCATGGCCTGCAGTTCCACTGTTTCTGTTCTGGCCCTTCATCGACACTGACGCAAGCAGCTCTGGCGCTTGATTGGCACCGAAGCAATCCAACGCGGTCACTCCAGTACAGACACGAGCCTGATCAGCCAAGGAGAAGATAGAGATCGCACAATCATTGTTGCTTGCTAGCAACCGTTATCACGACATAACAGCAAGCGCCTCATTCTTGAGGAATGGAAGGACTCTTAAACGACGAACGGCCAGTTCAAAGCATCCTGAATCCAGCAATCAAAGAAGTCTTTAACCAATACCTAGAGCCCAGCAGGCACAAGCTCCAAATTAACGTTGTCCCAAAGGATGAGAGAAAAGCACGAAGGTATTTGATGCAAATAAAGAGGCTGAACGGAGTCAAGCAGATGAAGGTTTGCATGGTGACAATCCCGCAGCCGATAGTTAGGAATTCTTTCGGAAAGATGATGGATGTGGTGATAAGCAATATCTGCAGTGAACCAATTCAAGATTGCTGGCATCTGAAGAAAAGAAGATCCCTCGATAGCACCCTTGAAATAACTCCAATCCTTCTCATCACTGGCATAAGAGCCTGGGAAATTATGCTGAACAAAGAACACAGCAATCATCAACGCGGCACTCGTGCTCATTACAGATATGTAGAGGAGCCAGAAATGCCAGTGACCGATCGAACGGCCAATGAAGAACCAGCAAGCAAAGAGTATTGCGGTGTTTGCGATGGTGTCGTAGACTTCACCTCGAGTGTAGAAAAAACTTGATTGATGCTTATTAATGATCAAAGGAATATTGGGAATTTTCCCTTTAGAGATCGCAAAAGCCACCTTTTTTAGACTTACAAAAAAGCATTCAAAGAAACCAAGAATAAGAGCAATCCTCGGCTTAAGAATGAGGTAATAAAAGCCTCCAGGGAACAACAACAATGGGTGACGCAAAAATCGATAAAAAGCCTTCTCGTCTGATTTCTTCGCCTCATATTGGACCCGTGTCGTCAAAGCCGAAGGGCCTCTATAACGATCCCAGTTGCCATTGTATTTATGGTGAAAAGCATGGCCTCTCGACCACGGATGGTGAGGGATCCCGTGAATGATGCTGAGCAAAAATGCAACAAAACGATTGACTCGCTTAGAGCCAAACAAGCTTTGATGACCACAGTCATGCATCAAGGAAAAACTTCGGCTCATCAGCAGAATGATGAGCACAAAGAACAACGGGGCCATCACCACCGATGTCAAATCAAACGATGTTGTGACTGCAGATAATCCGAATGCACAGAGAGCCAAGGGAACAACAGTATTAACAATCTGCCAGGTAGCGATGCGATCATCACTAGCCATATAAGACTTGAGATCAAAGTCGACTCGTCGAACAGGTCTCTTTTTTGGGGCGCAGGTCGCAGAACTATTCAAATGATTGATGCATTTTGGCGTTCTGTCTCAGAAGAAACTACAGAGTAAGTTATCGAAAATCCCTCACCGGGGTTGAATCATTTTGACCAGAGAAGGACATTGAAGGGATCGATGGGGTCGTGAGTGGACAGATTCCAGTGAGGGCAGGCCCGTCCGCCTAAGCTGCAGCAGCGCAGCTGCGTAGTGGCTCCAGCGGTTCTGGGGGAGGTTCAGCCAGAAACATTCGAGCCGCCAAGGGCGAGCGGCCGCAAGACTCAAAGCACAACCATGATTGGGTCGCTGTCGACCGATCACGAACTCACCAAAGCCCCGTAACCAGGCAGATCGCGACGATCAGACCATGCTGGCGGGACAGCGACCACCGTGCAGACGCAGCCCTGATGTGATGCCTGAGAGTTGCTCAAGCGTCAGACAACGAAGGTGAACAGAAGCAACTGAACGATATTCAGACGCAGGAATGCAGAAATGAGCACCCCGAGTCCTTGAGTGATGCACCACCCCAACTGCTTCGATGAGACAACTGCCCGCAGTAACGACACTCACCAGAGCAAGCATCGCCTTGACCCAAAGCGAAAGCGAAGCAGAGCCAGACTCAAGCTGAATCTTCCACCTCTCTACTGCTTTGAGACCTAGTCAAGAGTCGCAATGCCGATAAGTTGACAGCAGAAATCGGGACTCGATGAATTCACTCGATCTTGAAGTTGTCAATGTGCTCTTCTTCCAACAGATGATCGAAGCTGTTGAAGGGGAGCACTGGGATGAAGCAGCAATGGCTCTCTACAAGTTGTACGCCATTGAAGAGGGTGAGCGTTTTAATGATCTCACGAATGAGCCTGAAGAACTGAATGATTCCTTAGAGGCTGCTGTAGCTTAAAAACAGCACAACTTGACGACTCAAGCGTCAAACCGTTAAAACGTAGCTACTGGCAAATCTCATCTTGCCGATTCCGGCCTATCTTGAAAAGACTATTCGATCAAAAACTCATTTCTGATTGATCTCGCATCTTGGATACGCTGCTCACTTGCGAGTTGCCGGAGTCGCGAATCAAGCCAATCACGCAAGCGCACAGTTTTGTGAGAAATGTTCAGAAGATGATCTGATAGCTGGTTGTCTTCGTTGGGGATCATCAACAACGGAAAAATTTATATGTTTAGCTTAAAGACGAGCATCCATCAGTGCGTGACCACTCCAGCAAATCGAAGCGATCTCCTCCAACGATTGACAGAAAAATATGTCATGGAAGCATGGAAGACGAGTGACTCACTGATCAGGTATCACGCTGATGGAGTTGATGGAGCTTTTCAACAATGGTTTTCTGCAGTCGATCTTTTTTTGAAAAGAGCCAACTACTGACATGAGCTTTCTCCTCAGAAGTGAGATTCATTTTTTGCACATAATCCTTAGTAGTATCCCAGACAAGCGATCCAAACTCCTTGGAATGCTTCAGCCTTTCAGCCACTCCTCCATGAAGATCATCCTCATCGAGAAGGGGGTGAGATTCCACAATCGCCGTGACATCAACAATTTGAGGATCAGAATTCTCCGACATTTGGGCATGATCACATCAGACAATGCATAGCAAGCTCTATAGCTGAGTGCACATCAGCATCACAACAAGCTATTCAGCTTAAAAAAACAGCAAAGATCATGGACAAAGAATCAACTCATTGGCTGTTCAAGCTGCAGGACCATATTCGGAAAGCTCAGCAGCAGTGGGACTCATCGCCTTCGCCAGTACAAGCAAGTCAGTTGCCAGACCATGCTCACCTTCACGCAAAAGAAGACGCCTCAGGCAAATGACATCACCGTAGTCAGCAGCGGCTGTGCCGTTGATCAGACCACGGGCGGTGCCGCGTGCCACTGCCAGTTGAAGCGTCATGCTCATAGTTCCAGGCTGCTCCAGACTCAGGAGTGAGTCGCTGTAACCACCTACAAAGCTCCTTAATTCATGATTTTTCCATAAAGCAGCCCCAGACGAGATCAGCCAACAGCTTGGTCTCCGAGCACAACCAGTTGCCCCGCCTCAATCGTCCGCCAACAAGACAAGACTGGTTCTGGATCCAGCATGGGGCCTCAAGAGAATCAGAGGCTGAACTTTGAGGACACCACCGAAGTTAAAAGGACATCTGCAGAGACGCTGGAACAGACAACAACACAGCCCAGGCAAGTCAGAGAACAAGACCTGATCGAGAGTTCTCCAAGTGACTTTCTTCCAGATCACAACAGCTTTCAAGCCACAGCAGCAGTGGAGCATTGGCGAGAATTAGAAAATGAAAAATGAAATCAAAGTCGTTTCAGGCTTCTTGGTTCTCAACTCGATGATCATTTCATGCGTCGTGCTTCTCTATATGAAGGGATGAATGAAGTTCGAGAAGGTTTTCAGCTACCTGTTCAGCTAACACAGTTTTCAAAGACAAACGAGTTCAATATTGATCAAGCAAATTGTGATAAGTACTGAGTAAAGCAATAGACCGCTCAACCAAAAATCAATCCAACATTAATAGACGAATCCATTTTAGGCTTCAATTGATGGGATTGAATTGATCAATTTGATCAAAGTACTGATCTACCAACTCAACAGCAGTCAATCCATCAGGGAATACTTCTTGCCAATGGTCTTTCAGGTATTCAAATCTTTTTACAGCCGCCTCCAAGGCAGTAAAATCACTGTCAAGATGTTCTTCACCTTTGACCCAGACATGAATAAAATATTGGTTACTCTCTAAAACCATAGAATCTAATAATTTCTCTTAAAGAAATAGGTGTTGCCATTGAAAACAAACCTGTGAAAGTCAAACTGAATCAACTCATGCCAAAGCTTCGCTGAATCATTCTGCTTCAACAACTGCTTAGGAAGACATCCCTTAGCCAAAGCGCACCAGTCTTGCACAAACTGCTGCAATACATCATCTTCATTACCCTCGTACTCACCGAAGAATGAATCTGCAAACTCGTTTTCCGATTTAATACCATAATCTGCAAGCATCAAAAGAAACCTATCAATTTCGGTTTCCTTCAGCACAAAGGAAGTCCTCTGACAGATCAGATCAACGAGTGCTTGTACAAGCAAACTCTTTGATTCATACCAATTTGACAAATTAGCCATCACACCATTTAACAATTTTCAGATCTTCTTTGCCTTCCTTCAGCAGATCAACCGGAAAGTCGTTAAACCAAGCGACAAATTCGCGAGAATAGCATTCTCCGTGAGGTGTTTTCGTATAAGAACCACTTGAAAAATCCAACCCATCTTTTGTGATAGAAAAGGCTTCCGCATGGTGAACATAAATTGCGTGATCATACCTTTCAAGGCACTCTGCCGTCTCACTTGCATTCAAGCCACAGTGTTCAATCCAGCTTTCAATATTGTCATCAGGAATCAGGCGGAGCTGGTATTTGCCGACCATCCTGCTCGAAACAAATAATAATCCTGAGTGTTGAGCATCATTCCAATAAAAACCACTTTCATACCTTGAATAATCTTTCGCATGCTCAATCAGATCATCCTTAATGGAATAGAATTTTTCTTCCCATCCTCGATTGTCTTGTGGCTGGCTGCTTTGCATCCACTTACGTTAGGCGATCACCAATCAAAAACAAGCGACATCTCACGACTCTAGGCAGGAAAAACTCATGGCCTCCTTGCTAGATCAGGAAAAAGGAGTAGCTACCAACTACTCCCGAGGTCCGTCATCACCCAAGCGAGGGTGACTCCAAAAATTTAAAAGTCGGGAAGGTCATGTTGCGTGAGAATGAGTATGCGGTTTACCCACCCTCAATGAAATCGCATATCGACATCAATATCGGCTTGAGTACCGGTTCGTAACCCTTCACTGGTGTGCAATCAGATCGCTAAGCCGCATTGGTCAAATCTCGACTTCGTCAAGCTCGTCGAAAACAACACATCGATGAGGATTATCTGCAGCGAAGCGGATCGACATCTGTTGGATATTCTGCGTTTCGTCTGGCAATCCTCGGTATGAGATCCCCCTAGTGATGGAACCTAATGTCGTTGAATCGGGTGTTTTCTGAAGCTCTGTGCAGTGTTCTGAGAGCTTTTGAACAGCTTCTTCCTCAGAAGCTGCGTTGACTTTCCAGAGCACATCGACTTCAACAGGTGTGGTGATCAGATACGTAGGACTCATGCAGTTTCGCCTGACCTATGAATTGTGCGTTACTGCTATTGCATTGTCAGGTGACAGATGCCTCGCAACCACGGAGATCCCGCACCATGGGTCCGAAAGTCATTGATCCCAATTGAACGTCTTTCGAATTATTCCTGGAATCTGGCGATCGCCCCATTCGCGGCCGATATGGGCTCTGATCTGAGACGAAAGAAGTGACGAAGCCCGACGAGCGTCCTAGCGTAACTAGTACCTTCGTACTGCCATGCTGTGTCGGTCGATCACGTCGCCGCGACCAAAGCTCCTGATGAGGCGAAGCCAGGGTTCTTGGATGTGAAACCTGGCATGAAGGTCATCGTGAGGAATGACGAGCGACCTGGCGAAACCCAAGACCAGGACTGGTGGATGGCAGAAGTGATCCACTGCGGCGGCGCTGCTCGTGACCCAAGCATCCACAACCTTTTTCAGGTGGCCGATGTGGATTCAGGGGTGATTCGTTGGATCAACGCAGACCTGGTGACTCACATCCTTGCTGAACGTTGAAGGACAGGTCGTTCTCCAGAGGCAGAAGAAGTCCCACCCTGGTCCCAGCATCACTTCCCAATCGTGACCAGCGCTTCTTTGTTCTTCCACAGGCAGGACATACGGGTGTCTGCTGAGAAATTCGAACGCCCCCTTACACAACCCCCACCACAAGTAGAGAAGGAAACCCAAGTTGACGTTGAGGCGCAACATGCGCGTGACCGCAGGCTGGCCATCACCCCTTAGCGGCCTGATCTCCACACCGAACCGTAGTGTGAGTTCACTGGTTTCAGCGGTGATCAGCCGCTGAAGGAAACGGGGAAAGAACGGTGCGAATCCGTCGCTGTCCCGCAGCTGTGAAACGTCGGCGTTCCGCCAGCGTCAGTCAGAACGCCCGCCAGGATTCCTCACGACGCGGATCGTATGAACTACTTGTCCAAGTCCAGCCCCATGCTGCGGGCTGGTGTGATCTCCACTACGGGATTGCTTGCCGCTTCTCTGCTCAGCCCTGCCCATGCCCATCACCCCTTCGGAATGGGAGACAGCACAAACCTCACCGCTCTGCAGGGCTTGTTGAGTGGCATCGGCCACCCGCTACTGGGACCTGACCATCTGCTGTTCCTACTGGCCATCGCTTTGATCGGCCTACCGCGACCCCGCACCTGGGTGCTGCCCTTACTGGCGGCTGGTATGAGCGGCAGTGTTCTGTCTCAATTCATTCTCCTGCCGGATGCTGTGGCTCCCTGGGCGGAGGCACTGGTGTCTCTCACTCTTGCTGCAGAAGGCTTGATGGCTCTTATCGCCATACCTACATCTCTTTTATTCCCGTTGGTGGCCCTGCACGGTTTTCTGCTCGGGAGCACGATTGTGGGTGCCGAACCCACGCCTCTGGTGACTTATTTCCTGGGCTTGCTGATCGCTCAGGGAGCCTTGCTCCTGCTAGTCACCAGCTGGTCCAAGGCCCTGCTGAAGCGCATCGGCGCTCAGGGGCAACGGCTTAGTGCTGGTATCTGGATTGGCATTGGTATGGCGTTTGCCTGGGTAGCCCTGATCGACTGATCAAGAGTGCCAAACGTCTTAATGCCACTGAGGCCGAATGACTCAAGGCTGTGACATCAACCGTGCGGGGTGACCCCGAGTGGACCTGAAAAATCCCACAGCGACGGTGTTCACCAATTTGGTGGGCACCGTTTCCACCCGCCTGACTTCTGCATGGTCTCTCTGGCTCCTGTTCTGGCTGGAGTGAGGAGGACAGAAAGGTTGAGGACGCTCGGCCAACACTTCTAGGTGGCCTCACCACTTTTCTCTTTGACTTCAGTGACTCGGGTTACTGCCAGACAAATGGTTATTTGGAACAAGGTTTGGTTCAGAGGAAGCGACTTGAATAAAAGGGGCCCCATACATGCCCCATACATCACTTCCCAATCGTCACCAGTGCCTCCTTGTTTTTCCACCACACCCAGTCGCGGATGGGTGGCGTGTTGCGCAGCTCTTCACGCGTCAATCCAAGTTTGAGCTTCTGTGAGGCTCCGAGCAGCACATCCAGCATCTCCTCTCCATCGCTACACCGAGCCAAGGCCTGATTTGTTTTCTTGGCACCATCAAGTGCCCTGACCAACAAAGCCACACGACGGAAAGGGGAAAGAGAACGGGGATCCATATCCAGAGCTCTTTGGCGACCCACCGTAATCACATTCGCTGACAGCTCTGGTTCACACAGTCAGAATCAAGTGATCAAAGCGCTCGAAATGGCGTCCACTCGAGGCCATCACTGGGTTATCGGTGACGTGCATGGATGTCACGAGGCCCTGCATCGCCTGATTTCAGTGCTTCCAGCTGAAGATCACCTGGTGTTTTGTGGGGATGTGATCAATCGCGGGCCTGGAATCGCCGCATGCATCAATCAGGTATGGGGATTAGTGGCCAGCGGTCGAGCCACCTGGTTGCGAGGAAACCACGAGCAAAGTTTGGTGGAAGGCCTTCAGGCCATTTCCGCTGAGGGGAGAGATGATCTGCTCGCGATCGAGACCTACCGACAACTGGGTGACTCGCTGACGAGGGAATGGCAACAACGCCTGAGCACGCTTCCTTTGATGTATTCCGGAGATGGATGGGTGGCCACCCATGCCGGCTTTGATGAACAGGGTCAACCAGACCTCAATGTGCGCGAACCCTTCTGGGAGGGCTACGACGGTCGCTATGGAACCGTGGTGGTGGGCCATACGCCCCGACCGGCCGTGGAACATCGCGACCAGATCGTGATGATTGACACCGGCGCGGTCTACGGCGGTCTGCTCAGCGCGTTCTGCCCAGAAACTGAAGCGGTGGTGCAGGTGATCGGAGAGCCCACTGACAGGCCAACGCCCGCAGACCGCTATGAGCTCTTCGCAGAAGTGCCTTGCTGAGGGTTTACCGCAGCAACCGAGCGGAATTACTCGCTGAGCTTCTGGCGCAGGAACTCAGGCTTGAGCCTCCTGGCCCTTTTGAACAAATCGAGGTGGTGGTCAACACCTGGCCAACCAGCCGTTGGCTCGGTGAACAGCTGGCCAGAGTGAATGGGATCAGTGCACTGGTGCGCTTTCCATTCCCTGGTAGTCGCCTGCGGCAGCTCGTCCAGACCGTGCTCAGCGATGCGCCTGCCATCGAAGATCCATGGAGAGCGGAGCGTCTGGTCTGGCAGGTCCTGGACGTTCTGCCGGACCTGCTTGAAGAAGAGTGTGCGTCGAACCTCAGGGAGTGGTGGGAGCTCCATGGCGGTCGTGAGCGACAACTGAATCGTGACCAGTGGCAACTGGCCCGCAGCCTGGCCGATGCAATCGACGATTATGCGCTCTACAGGCCAGAGGAGCTCGCTGACTGGCTGGCAGGAGGCGCGGGCGATCAACTTCCGGAGGGATTGCGGTGGCAACCTTGTCTGGCCCGTGTTCTGGCAGAGCGCTTGCCGTGCAGGCCTTTCGGATTGCAGGTGCAACAGGTGATTGAACGACTCCGCAACGGGGAAGAGCCTGCTCTACCCCTACCGCCACGCCTACGCCTCTTCGGCGTCAGCAATCTGGCCCCGGTCCAGATCAATTTGTTGCAGGCCCTGGCCGGACGCATCAGCGTTGATCTGTTTTTACTCACACCCTGTCCAGACCTTTGGCAGCGGTCGCAGCGACGACGCAGGCAACTGGGTGAAGACTGGATCAACTCCCCCGATGGCTCCTGGCTAATTGAAGCTCCCCGTCTGGAAGGAATCCTGGGCCGCATGGGTGCCGAATTTCAGTTGCTGCTCGAGGGAAGCGGCGAGTGTCTGCTGGGCAGCTGGGAACAGGGCGACCTGTTCGCTGATCCCACTGTGATGAGAACCGCAGAAGACTCCCAGGCGTCTCTACTGGAACAGCTGCAACGGCAGCTCGCGAGCAGCGAATCGGACCAAGCAACCCTGTCACTCAGGCAAGGTGATCATTCGCTGTTGTTCATGGGCTGCGCAGGTCCCTGGAGGGAAGTGCAGCTTGTGCGTGATCGCATCCTCAGCTGGATGGCCGCTGATCCAAGCCTGCAGCCCAGGGATGTTCTGGTGATGACACCCGATGTGGAGCGCTATGCACCGCTGTTGGCTTCTGTGTTTTCCGATCGGGATGCCACTGGTGTGGACCTGCCCTGGCGATTAACCGATCGAAGTCAACAAAACTGTCCTGGACTTCAGCAGGCTTTCATGAGCCTGTTGCGCTTGAGCGCGGATCGGCTCACCGCAAGCGGACTGGAGGCACTGCTTGGCAATCCTGCACTGCAAAGCCTGAAACAGCTGACATCGCAGGACGCGATGGCAATCAGCGAAGCACTGCAGCGCAGTGGCTTCCGCTGGGGGTTGGATGCAGCTGAACGCAACGGAGATGACACCAATAGCTTGCGCTGGTGCCTGGATCGCTGGCTGCTGGGTCTGGCGTTACCGGAAGAACCAGGACTGGCAGTTGATTCCTGCGCACCCGCGCTGACTGATCTGAGCCTGCAGCAACTCGAGGTGTGGTGGCCGCTGCTGGATCAACTGGCGGGGTGGATCGCCCAGTTGCGTTGCAGTGCTCCCTGCCCTGAATGGGTGGATCGGTTGCGCAGGTTGCTTCAGGAACTTTTCAATGATGGTGGCAACTGGGACTGGGAGCTGCAGGCCATTCATCAGTGCCTTGAGACCTGGCAGCTCCAAGCCAATGACTGCGCTCTGGAACTGGATATTGCAGTTGTGATCAGCGTGCTGGAGGAAGCGCTCTCCACGGAAAGCGGCCGCTTCGGCCACCGCAGCGGTGCCCTCACGATCAGCGCTCTGGAGCCGATGCGAGCAATCCCACACCGTGTGATCGTCCTGATGGGTCTTGATGCCTCCTCCTTTCCAAGACATCAGGAACGTGCAGGCTTTCACCTGCTCGAACTACAACGTCGACTCGGCGACCCCAGCAGTACAGACCAGGATCGCTATGTGTTGCTTGAAGCACTGCTCTCAGCTCGGCAGCATCTGCTGATCAGCTGGAGTAACCGTGATGAGCGACAAGGTGACCCACTGCCGCCATGCCCACCGGTTCAACAGTGGCTGAGTCTGCTGGCAGAGCAGTTGGAGACTGAGCAAATGGACCGGCTGCTGATTCAGCCTCCCGCCAATCCTCTGGATGTCGCTAATTTCATTGTCACTCCACAAAGAGACGCGATCAGTTGCGACCGCCGGCTCTTAAACGCACGACGCAATCTCGATGCACAGATCGGGGGAAATCATGCACATCGTGATCTAGGCCTGGCCTTACCGCTTGTTTGGCAGCCTCCAACAACCGATGCAGCCTTACCAATCAACGCGGAAGCAATCGAACGACTTGAACGCTGGCTGCAGGCCCCGCAAAAGGAATGGTTGAAACGTCAAGGCATCGATGCGGGTGAATGGTGTGATCCTGTCAACGATCTTTCTCCCCTATCGCTACCGGAGTTGGACTGTCATCAGTTGCTCAACCAGCGATTGTCTGAACAGCTCGATCTGCTGGCGCACGATCCCGAAGCCCGTTGGGACGTTCAGGAGACGGAAGACTGGATTGCCCGTAGTTGCGGGCAAGGCTTCATGCCTCCTGGCGCGGCAGCTGAACTGGAGAACAATCGGCTGGAGAGACGCTGGCAAAACCTCCAAAAAACTGTTCTGAGCCTGGGACCTCTACGGCTGCAGCAGCAACCGGCGTCCCAGCATTCAGCCTTGTTGATGGCAGGCGAGACAGCTGTTCAAATCAGCACGTCAAGGCTGAGGTCACGCTCTCTGTTGCAGAGCTGGCTGAAGCACCTGCTAGCCCAACTGGATGATGCTGCCTGCCACACCGCTGTGGTGTGCCGACAAGACAGCAGTGCAAAAGCCGATCAATTCCACATCGCCATGCGTTGGAGAGCGCTGAAACCCCAGGAGGCTGATCATGAAATCAGAGCTCTGCAAAGCCTGGCACAGCAGGGATCAGAGTTGTGCTGGCCGGTCCCACCGGACAGCGGCCTGGCCAGAGCAATGGCGTGGTCGAAGGGGGAAGAAGCGGCGGACAAGGCCTTTATGAATCGCTGGCAGGGAGGCTTCAGCGGCTGGGCCGAACGGGATCGGCCCGAGCAGAAAGTCTGCTTCGGCAGCCACTGCGATGCCGAGTTGCTGTTAAGCCTGGAAGGCTTTGAAGCCGCTTTTCAGGCGTTGTATCAACCGTTGCTCGAGGCGCGGTGCTGATGACGATGGCAACAGCTAGCAGCACGCGACGATTCGAAGCCAATACCTACCCCTTGACGCCCGGCATTCGACTCCTGGAGGCGAGCGCTGGAACAGGAAAGACTTTCGCCCTGGCCCACCTCGTACTGCGGCTGATAACGGAACAAGGATTGAGCCTCGATCAACTCCTGGTGGTGACCTTCACGGAAGCCGCGGCTGATGAATTGCGCGACCGGATCGGACGCCGACTTGACTCGACGCTGCAGGGTCTACTCCAAAAGGAACGAAGTAGCAGCCTGTTGCCTGAAACGGATGCAGTTCTGCAGAACTGGCTTGAGCAGCACGGACAGCATTCCCAGCAACGCAGACTGCTGGCCAGCCGACTGCTCGAGGCCCTCGAAGCCCTGGAGCGAGCCGACATCACCACGATCCATGGCTTCTGCCGCCGCAGCCTTCGCCGGCAAGCGCTTCAGAACGGTCAGGCCATTGATCTTGCCCTTGATGATGATCCACAGACCCTGGCCATCCAGGTCGCTCATGACCTCTGGCGAGAAGAGGTCCTCGAGCTTGAACCAGGGCACGTTGCAGGACTGCTGCAAGCAGGCCTGTCGCCCGAAGCATTCGCTTCAGCACTTCAAAGACTGGATGGTGACTGTGCGGTGCACATCGCTGAGGATGCAGAGCCGATCGCGCCCGAGCAAACGCTTGGCGAGGTGTTTGAGGGTTGGCTGCATAGCCGCTGGAAGCACTTCCTTGCTGAATGGAATAGCGGTGGAGCGGCTCTGGAACAAGCCCTTCGAAGTTGCGCAGCCGAATGGCGCAGCCTCGGTTGCACCGACACCAAACCCTTTAGTGCCCGCCCTAGGAAAGACCGAAGCCAGGAGCTCGACACCTGGATTGACCACATCAGCAAGACCTGTGGACCTTCGATGCACTACGTCGAAGTGCGCAATCAGGTGCTTCTCGGTGGTTATTTCCATCCAGGCAGCTTTCAGAAAACGGCGCGGTCCTGCGCTGAAGCCGACCCCAGCCTTGCTTCAGCCGCACTGCAGACCGCCATCGCCGACCTCTGGGACGGACCAGCCGAACAGACCTGGCGCTATCTGCTGATCAAAGGGCTGAATCAGCTCATCGAGCGGCGCAGACAACGCGGAGTGGTTGGATTTTCAGGGCTGCTGGATGCACTCGACCCCGCGCAGTCAGATGCAGCGGAAGCTTGGCTCACTCCTCTGCGGGCGCGCTACCGGGCGGTGCTGATCGATGAGTTTCAAGACACCGACCCGCTTCAGTGGAGACTTCTGAAAACCGCTTTCTCGACGCCGAAACACCTGCTGCTGATGGTCGGGGACCCCAAACAGGCGATCTATCGCTTCCGCGGCGGAGATCTGAACACCTACAAAGCGGCGCGGCGGCAAGCGGACCGTATTGATGACCTACTCGACAACCGCCGCACTACACCCCTGCTGATGCAGGCCATGAATCAGCTGATGGCTCCAGGATTGCTGCTCTCCGAACTCTCGGTACCTGAGGTGATACCAAGATCTTCCGCACAACCCCTGCCACTACTTGAGGGGAGTGCATCACTCCAGATCCACGACATCAATCCCGATGACGACGAGGGGGTTAGTAGCCGCACATCTCTGGAGGAGCAGATTCCCCGCGTTGCCGCCGGCCTGATCCTGCACACCCTCAGACAAGATCCAGACCTGAATCCCTCCGAACTGTGCATCCTGGTCAGCAGGCATCGCCAAGCCGAAGCAATCCGCGCAGAACTGGCGGCTGCTGGACTGCCAAGCCGCCTTGTCAGTCAAGGGGATGTCTTCAGTAGCCAGGGAGCCTCGGATCTGCAGACCTTCCTTGACGCACTCGCACGTCCTGCCCATGCCGGTGGATTACGGCAACTGGCCGTGTCCTCACTCCTGCAATGGAGAAGCGATGAGCTGGCAGCCGCCGATGGCAACGGTCAGCTGGATCAACTGGCCTCACAGCTCCAGCAGCTCGCCGTCGATCTTCCGAAACTAGGGCTGATGGGTTGCCTGGCACGCCTGATGGATGGGCAGACCGTGGCCGATCTATCGAGCCGCGGCCGCTTACTCGGTGATCTCCAGCAATGTGCACGACTCGTGCAGGACACGATGCACCGCCAGGGCTTGGATGCCCCAAGTGGTGCCGATTGGTTGCGACGCCAACGCCTTGACCCTCCCGACACGATCCCAGAGCAGCGCCAGCCCTTCAGCGATCTAGCCGAGAGTGCGGTTGCGGTTGTGACTGTTCATCGCAGCAAAGGTCTGCAGTATCCGGTCGTGATCTGTCCCTATTTGTGGGAAGCGCCCTCACCTGCAAAAGGTCCGCTGTGGCGTGTGCCGGCAGGGGACGAGTCCGGCAGCTGGCGCGTAGCTCTGAATCCACATTGGGGACTGGGGCATACGGCCAGCCAATGCGACGAACTGGAAAGTCGGGCTGAAGCGGAACGTCTCGCCTACGTCGCGATGACACGGGCCGAACGCCATCTGGTTCTGTTTCAGGCCAGGGCAGCGCGGCAGGAGGGCAATCCACTCGCACCATGGCTGGAGCAACTCGCTGACCCACCGGGTCCCTTGATCAGCCTGCATCGAGCCGAAGTCAACGCCCTATCCGACCGATGGCACCCCCGCATGGTTGAACGGAACTTGCAATGTGGTGCCGTACCAGGTCATGGTTTTGACCGCAGCTGGGGGCGCAGCAGCTACTCGGCCTGGATCTCAAGCCATGGCAATGCGAAAGCCACCAGCCCAGACCCGCGCAACCTTGAGGAAGGGCGCGATGTGGATGCCCAGACCGGTGCAGATACCGAAAGCCTCTCATTCAGCGATCAAAGCGATCCGGTGGATCCCAAAGACAGCCCGTTGGGAGCATTCCCCAGGGGTGCAGCAGCCGGTGATTGCTTGCACCGCATCCTGGAGAAGGTTCCATTTGATCAAGACATCAAACAGGACAACAACCGCGCTCTGGTGGAGCGAGAACTGACGCGATCCGGCCTGGAGACCGACTTGGACGACGCAGTCCTCGAGGGTCTAGAGACACTGATGCAGGCACCCTTCGGAGGACCACTAGGCAATCTGCAACTGAAGTCGTTGCACAGTCGACGGCGTTTGCATGAACTCAGCTTTGATCTACCTGTCGCTCATCAGGGCAGAGCGGTCCAGCCCAAGCAACTGGCGCGGGCCTTTCGCGTTGAACCCGATCGCCGATTCGGTGAACGCTACGCCGATTCACTGGAAGATCTGGAATTTCTCAGCCGAGGCTTTCTCACTGGCTCCATCGATCTGGTCTTCACTGATGGCGACGATCCCACCACTGCTCGTTGGTGGGTTGCGGACTGGAAAAGCAACTGGATCGGCGAAAGAGACGTGGATGGGCGTCCGTTGCACTGCGGACCACGGCACTATTCCCAGAGCGCCATGGAGGAGCAGATGTATCAACATCACTATCCTCTGCAAGCCCATCTCTACCTTGTCGCCCTACATCGATTCCTGCAGTGGCGACTCGACGGCTACCAGCCTGAGCGACATCTCGGCGGCTATGCCTACGTCTTCCTTCGTGGTGTTTCCAACTCTGGCGGCAGTGGCGTGATTCTTGAAGCAGCACCTCTGCAACGCCTCCGTGCGCTCGACTGTGTCTTGAGAGGTGAGGATTGATGGATCTCCGCGACCAGACAGCGACCTCATCGGCTCTGAGTCGAGGAATGATGTCGATGCTGCTGCGTCGCTACCCACCTCCGGCGGAGTTCGGCAACAACGAGCTCAGTGCTCTTAAAGATCTTGTGAAGGCGATGACCCTGGCTCTCAGCCAGGGTGAGATGAGCATCGATCTGGGCACCAGCAACCAGAAACCTAGTGAGCTGGAGGCCGATGGCTGGCCCGAGACGCATCGACGGGTGATTGAAGCCAGCGGCTGGTTGCAGAAAGAGCCTGTGCTGATGGTGATGGAAGGGGATCAGCTGCTCTGGCGACGTTGGCATCAGGGCATGGAGACGCTTGAGCAGACACTGATCCAACGCAGCGCACTGTCCCCCGTTGGCAAGCCAGACGGACGTCGCAGCAAAGATGACACCAAGAGATTGACGTCGGAGCAGACGTTCAACCCGGAGCAGCTTGCGGCGGTCAATGCGGTCAGCAATCACAGGGTGGTGCTGCTCAGCGGAGGGCCCGGCACCGGCAAAACCAGCACCGTGCGCGCCATGCTGATCCGAGCCATGTCGGATCGCGGAGACCTGCGCATTCATCTGGCCGCTCCGACAGGAAAAGCGGCACGGCGACTGCAGGACGCAATCCGAGGCGATCAACGAACAGCTGAATTGCCCTGCACCACATTGCATCGGTTGCTGCAGGCCAGACCAGGCGGCTTCAGCCGTCATCGCCGCAACCCACTCGCCCTGGATCTGCTGGTGGTCGACGAAGCCTCAATGGTCGACCTAACACTGGCGCAGGCACTGATGGATGCTCTACCAGCCACGGCACAACTGCTGCTTGTTGGTGATGCCAACCAGCTACCACCGATCGGAGTCGGCGCGGTCTGGCAACACCTACAAAAGGCAGATCTGCAGCAGCGATTCGGCACTGCTGCTGTGCGTCTAAATCAGGTCTACAGAAACCGAGGAGACCTGGCTCGCTTGAGCTCGCTGTTGTGCCATCAGGGGGCAAAAGCCTTCTGGACCGACCTCGCAGATCTCGATGACGCGGCCAACGTGCATCAACTGCTCTCTGAGTCTTCTCGGTTTCCAGTGACGGTAACCGATGCCGTCCATCAGCAGCTGGAGAGCCTGAGGTTGGCGGCCAACAGCCTGGAAGTCAGGCCTGATGGATCTCCCGATCCCGAACGAGCCCATGCCCTTCTCGAGCGCCTCGATGACTTGATCGTGCTTTGCCCGCGGCGTCGGGGGTTATGGGGAGTGGACAGTCTTCACCGGCATTTGGTGTCGGGCAGTGATGCTCGTGATTGGCCCGAGGGGTTGCCTGTTCTCTGCAGCGACAATCAAATCGAACTGGGTCTTGCCAACGGCGACCTTGGGCTCTGCATCGGCAGCGGCGAACAACGCAGGCTGCTGTTCCGATGCAGTGATGAATCAGGCCACGGTGTTTATCGACTACTGCATCCAGCCAGGGTCCGCCGAATCGAGCCTGCTGTCGCTCTCACGATTCACAAAGCTCAGGGCAGCGAGGCTGATCAAGTGGTGCTGCTGTGGCCACCTTGCGATGACACAAGCAACACAGCGCTTCTCTACACGGCTATCACAAGAGCTCGTCATCAACTGACTGTGGTGCGACTGGCATCCTCAAAGAGCAGCGGCATGCTGGGGGAGATCGATCGTCAGGGGTCGGTGTGACAACACGAGTGGATCGTCCCTGGGGCTGGTACGAGGAGCTGGCCGAGGGAGCCGGCTACAAAGTGAAGCGACTACTTGTGAAGGAGAACGCGCGGCTCAGCCTGCAACGCCACCAACATCGCAGCGAACATTGGGTGATTGCCGCTGGAAGTGGGTCCGTCTATTGCGATGGCACCTGGATGGACGCTGCGGTGGGCAATACCTTTGAAATTCCTGTGAGAGCCATTCATCGGGCCTTCGGAGGTCCCGGAGATCTTCTGATCATCGAAGTCCAGCGCGGCGCAATTTTGCTGGAATCCGACATCGAACGACTGGAGGATGACTTCGGGAGGGTGATAAATTGACTTCTCACCTTTGAAAAGAAGGCAAGCAATACAGCGCGGCACAACATGCCGATGGGACGTTGCAGGCCTGATTTGAAGGATCAATCAGGCAGACCGCCTTCATCGACATGACCCAGACGCAATCGCAGGCCGTTGAGCCCTGCGCAGTGGATCTCACTGTTTCAGAGCTTCCTGTACCAACAGCCGAGGCCGCAGAACAGGATCTGTTCACCACCGTGATTGAACCGAGCGGGGACGACGAATCCGGCGCAGACCCAAGCACTGAGGAGTCCAAACCATCGGGCTTTGCTGGTTTCGGATTCAGCGAAGCACTGCTGAAGACCCTTGATGACAAGGGCTACAAGGAACCATCCCCGATTCAAAAAGCAGCAATTCCAGAACTGATGCTGGGCCGCGATCTGGTCGGCCAAGCTCAGACCGGCACAGGCAAGACCGCTGCCTTTGCGCTGCCCCTGCTGGAACGCCTAGAGGGGCGTAGCAATCAGCCGAGGGTGCTGGTGCTCGCACCCACTCGTGAACTGGCGATGCAAGTTGCCGACTCCTTCAAGGCTTACGCCGCCGGACATCCCCATCTGAATGTGCTGGCGATCTACGGAGGATCCGATTTCAGATCGCAGATTCATGCCCTCAAGCGTGGTGTGGATGTGGTGGTCGGGACCCCTGGCCGCGTGATGGATCACATGCGCCAGGGAACACTCAACACCTCAGGACTGCGCAGTCTGGTGCTGGATGAAGCCGACGAGATGCTGCGAATGGGCTTCATCGACGATGTGGAGTGGATTCTTGAGCAACTGCCTGAAGAGCGTCAGGTGGTGCTGTTCTCAGCAACGATGCCGAATGAGATCCGTCGTCTCTCGAAGCGCTATCTGAGCGAACCAGCAGAGATCACCATCAAGACCAAAGACCGTGAAGCCAAACGAATCCGTCACAGATCCATCACCCTTCAGAACAGTCACAAACTCGAGGCCCTGAATCGGGTCCTGGAGGCTGTAACCGGGGAAGGCGTGATCATTTTCGCCCGCACCAAGGCCATCACTCTCACCGTGGCTGAGTCCCTGGAGGCTTCAGGTCATGATGTGGCGGTTCTCAATGGTGATGTTCCGCAAAACCAGCGCGAACGCACGGTTGATCGCCTGCGCAAGGGCACGGTGAACATCCTCGTCGCCACAGACGTGGCAGCCCGTGGTCTTGATGTGGACCGGATTGGGCTGGTGATCAACTACGACATGCCATTCGACAGCGAGGCATACGTACACCGCATCGGCCGCACAGGTCGAGCAGGCCGCACAGGCGAAGCCATCTTGTTCATCACGCCTCGGGAACGTCGCTTTGTCGGCAACCTCGAGCGGGCGGTGGGTCAGGCCATTGAACCGATGGACATTCCCAGCAATGCCGAAATCAACGAAAGCAGGTTGAATCGGCTGCGTCATCGCCTCAGTCAGGCTGCTGTAGCCGAAAGCGACGAAGAAACCACGCTGCTACAGGAGCTGATTCAAAAGGTGGGCCAGGAGAACGAGCTGAGCATGGAGCAGCTGGCAGTGGCAGCCCTGAAGCTTGCAGTGGGTGATCAACCGCTGCTGGTGCAGGGCGATGAAGGCTGGCTCAAGACACCTGCTCGCGCCGATCGTCGCGATGATCGGCGTGATCCACGCGGTCGCGATCGTCGCCGCGTCGATCGAGAGTCACGCCCTCCTGAGGACAACATGATGCGCTACAGGGTTGAGGTGGGTTATCGCGACCGGGTCAAACCGGGGAACCTCGTCGGCGCTATCGCCAATGAATCAGGCCTGCAGGGGCGAATGATCGGAAGAATTCAGATCTTTGATGCGCATAGTCTTGTGGATCTTCCCAAAGGCATGCCTGAGGATGTGTACAACGCTCTTCGCAGACTAAAAGTCATGAACCGAGAGCTGCAGATCACTCCAGCCTCCTGACCCTGATGGTCGGCCGCCTTTGTTTGATCAGCATGGCACTCGCCACGCTGATCCCGGTCTGCGGGCCCGCACACTCCGTGGAAGCTGAAAACAAGATCATTCAGCTGTGCCTTGCGGGCTTCAAGACGGCCATGAGTCAGGCCGGCAAAGTGCCGCCAAAGGGGATGGGAGATTTCACCTGTGACTGTTTTCTCAGAGAAATGAACAAGGGCAATTCAATTCAGTGGCAATCTCTGCTGAGCACCATTGAATCGGCACAGGAAACCTGCACACAACAGGCAGCGGAACGCTTCAAGAACTGAATTCCAGCCGAAGTTGGTCGGGGTGCCTCCACAAAGCTGAACTGTTGGTCGGGGTGCTTTGAACTTGATCCGCAAACCGCCAAACCTCTATTAACAAGCCCCACCTGGAATTAGACACTTTTTTCGCGTCTCTTTCCTGTCCAGGCTGTAGCGTGTAACGGCATCAGCATTATCGTTCGGCTCTGATCGGCTCGCTCCCCCAGGCTTCAGCTTCTCGGCTACAGCATCAAGGACTTTCCAATTCGGACCACGGCTTCACTGATCAAATGTCCATCGGTCCCAATAGGAAATGACCATCTACATCGGCAATCTCTCCTTCCAGGCTGAGCAGGAAGATCTGCTTGACCTATTCAGCCAGTACGGCGAAGTGAAGAGCGCCAGCCTTCCTCTCGACAGAGAGACAGGTCGCAAGCGCGGCTTCGGCTTCATTGAAATGAACACCGACGAAGACGAACAGAAAGCAATCGACGACCTCCAAAATGTCGAATGGATGGGTCGGATGATCCGTGTCAACAAAGCCACACCCCGTGAGCGTGGCGGCGGTGGCGGCGGCGGTGGCCGCGGTGGCTATGGCGGCGGCGGCGGCGGCGGCGGCCGTGATGGCGGTGGCTACGGCGGCGGTGGCGGAAATCGCTGGTGATCAACGCCTTGGAGCCGGCTCAGAGAGCTGGCTCCTGCTCTAAGCCATCCAGCCACTGATCACGCTGAAGAGCACGCCGTTGTAGGCGCTGAATCACGTCCAGTCGTTGATGTCCACCCCATTCAGCTTGAGCGTCCGGAATCCTGCAGCGCAGGGTCTGCCGATGACGGTGTGCCAAATACCGATGGAATCGGTTCAGTGCGCGTGAACGGGTCATGCAACCTCCTCGTTCTCCTTTCATGGTCTAGCTCGGCTGTGAATGGACTCAAGCGACTGCTCAACACAACGCTTGAATAAGACAGTGAGCACGCCGAACGGATGCGCCATTCCAAGCCCCATGCCAGTGAGCAGGCGCCTCTGATTCGTTTGTTTCAGCATCTGCGCCCTTACCGCAGCAGGGTTTGGTGTGCGGCCAGTTGCTCGGTGATCAACAAAATCTTCGATCTGGCACCACCGGTGCTGATCGCGCTCGCTGTGGATGTCGTTGTTCAGGAGGACACGTCATGGCTTGCTCAGCTCGGCGCCACCACGGTGCTCAGTCAGTTGATCGTGCTGGCAGTGCTGTCGTTCCTGGTCTGGACGGCTGAATCCTTTTTTGAATATCTCTATGGCCTGCTCTGGCGCAACCTCGCCCAAAGCGCTCAACACAGCCTGCGTCTTGAGGCCTATGACCATCTCCAGAAACTGGAGATGGACTTCTTCGAACACGACAGCAGCGGACGGCTGCTCACGGTGCTCAACGATGACATCAATCAGCTTGAGCGATTTCTGAACCATGGAGCCAATGAAATCTTGCATCTCATCACCACGGTGCTGCTGGTGGGTGGTTTGATGACGATATTGGCTCCAGGTGTGGCGCTCTTCGCCTTCCTGCCCATCCCAGTCATTCTTTGGGGCTCGCTGAATTTCCAGCGCCGGCTCGCCCCACGCTATGGCGATGTACGCCGCCGAGCAGGAGATATGGCCTCCAGACTCACCAACAACATTGGAGGCATGCTCACCATCAAAAGCTTTGCCCAAGAGAACTGGGAGCTTGAGCAGCTACGCAGGGAAAGTGATGCCTACAGGGAGTGCAACCGCCATGCCATCAGGATCTCTGCCGCTTTCATTCCACTGATCCGTTTCGCCATTCTGTTTGCATTTCTGGCCATTCTGCTTGTCGGGGGGATTCAGGCCAGGAATGGCGTGATCGCAGTTGGTACTTACACCTTTCTTGTCTTCATCACCCAGCGGTTGCTCTGGCCGCTCACCACTCTCGGCCGCACACTGGACGACTACCAACGCTCCATGGCCTCGACGAATCGGGTGCTTGATCTGATCGACACACCAATCCAGATCGCTGGTGGAAGCTGCCGTCTCGCCCCTGAGCAAGTGCGTGGTGACATCCGCTATGAGCTGGTCGATTTTGCCTATCGGAATCGCCCGGCTCTGCTGAACCAATTCAACCTGACCATTCCCGCGGGAAAAACCCTGGGAATTGTCGGAGCCACCGGTTCAGGCAAAAGCTCTCTGGTGAAACTATTGCTGAGGCTTTATCCACTCAGTGGAGGGAGAATTTTCCTGGATGACATCCCCATTGAGCAGCTCAGGCTCGATGATCTCCGGCGTTCAATCGCCCTCGTCAGTCAGGACGTCTACCTTTTTCATGGCAGTGTCGGCGAGAATATCGCCTATGGAGCAGGTAACGCCTCACCAGAGGAAGTGCTCGTCGCCGCCCGAGAGGCCGAAGCGCTCGAGTTCATCCAGGCACTGCCGGAACAGTTCGACACGATCGTGGGCGAGAGAGGGCAACGGCTCTCTGGAGGGCAGCGCCAACGGATCGCATTGGCGAGAGCGATTCTGAAAAACGCTCCTGTATTGATTCTCGATGAAGCAACGGCGGCAGTTGATAACGACACCGAAGCCGCGATCCAGCGTTCACTCATGCGGATTACCGCGAACCGCACCACACTGGTGATTGCTCATCGACTCAGCACAGTTCGACATGCTGATCGCATCGTTGTCATGGATCAGGGTTGCATCGTGGAGGATGGCACCCATGAACAACTGCTGCATCAAGCTGGTGTCTATGCAGATCTCTGGCGCGTTCAGGCCGGACTTCGCCACGATGAAGCCCTGATTCTTTGATGGTCCACCTGCTCGCTGCGGCGTCACCGGGGTTCACATCGCTGTCCCATTTGGCACATCAGCCATTGGGCAGCTTTGCCTTGCTCGTTGCACTTGCAATGCTGGTTCCACCCCTGTTCAGGAGAACGGGTCTTCCCGATCTCGTCGGCCTGCTGCTCGCGGGCGTGCTGATGGGCCCCAGCGCTCTCAATCTTCTGCAGCCAGACGGTGAGACCCTTCAACTCGTCTCTGACATCGGCGCGATCTACCTCCTGTTCATCGTGGGCCTGGAGATTGATCTCGATGAATTCAACCGTGTTCGCAGTCGATCTCTGACCACTGGAATTCTCCATTTTGTCGGTGGCATGACAACCGGGGGAGCCATTGGACTCCTACTCGGCTATCCACTGGTGCCCTGTCTGCTGATCGGGAGCCTGATTGCAACGCATACCCCTTTGGGCTACCCAATCGTGCGCAGTTATGGAGCACAGCGAGATGAAGCTGTTGTGGTCAGCGTTGGCAGCACCATCCTCACCGATATCGCCTCTCTGGTTGTGCTTGCGATCGCCATCGGTCTTGGCAAGCAGTCCTTTTCGCTCATCAATCTGGCCGGCCTGATCGCCAGCGTCTCCATCTTTGCCGTGGCCGTTGTCACGATCATTCGCAAGGTCGGACGCAGGATCTTCCGCGGAAGCATCAACGACGAAAGCAGGATCTTCCTCACCATCCTGCTCATCCTGTTCATCGCTTCGATTGGAGCGGAGCTTGCCGGGGTGGAAAAAATCGTGGGGGCCTTTCTGGCGGGGCTGGCGGTGAACTCCGTTTTACCGGAGGGCAAGTCAAAACAGCAGGTGATTCTGGTTGGTGCGGCTCTGTTCATCCCCATCTTTTTCATTCACCTCGGCCTCCTGCTTGATCTGAACAGCCTCAAAAACTCCATGACCCATTTTGAGCTGCCTGTTCTGATGGTGATCGGAGTGATCAGCTGCAAAGGCGTGGTGAGCCTGATTGCAGGTCGAGCCTTCCGGTACAACGGCAACCAAATGGTGATGATGTGGTCGCTGGCCATGCCACAGGTCGCCGCAACACTGGCCACAGCATTCATTGGCTACGAAGCTGGATTGCTCGACCAAACGGTGCTGAATGCCGTTCTGGCCATGATGGTGGTGACCGCAACCCTCGGACCAATCCTCACCGCACGTTCCGTCAGGCAGCTAGTGGAACCGAAACGAACACGACGCAACGGCGCAGAGCTTGGCGAGCAGGCCTTGTCAGGTGATGACACTCCTCTCGATGTGGTCAGCCGTCCTCTAACCATCGTCGTTCCGATCGCGAATCCTTCCACGGAACAGGGGCTTTTGAGCATTGCGTCTCGGCTGCTAAGTGGCAGTGCCGAAATGCAGGGTCAATTACTCCCCCTGGCGCTGGTCTGTCCCAGTCTTGAAGAAGCGCGGGGGGGATTGAATCGTGCCGTGGCATCTGCCAGGGAACGACTGTCCCAGGCTGCGACTATCGGCAAGCAGCTCAAGGTCAGAACCCGCTGCCTGCTTCGACTGGATGAAGACATTGCAGGCGGAATGAGTCGCAGCGCCCTGGAACAAAGTGCTGATCTGTTGATGATTGGAGCTGGACGACCGGACAAGGTGAGGCGCTGGTTTTTTGGTGACCTCGTGGACGGGGTCTGCCGCAGCGCACACTGCCCCGTTGTTGTGGTCAACCTGGCCGACCGCCCAGTCGAAACCCTTCAACGCATTCTTGTACCCATCAAAGACCTCTCCGCCAGCGCCCGCGAACAGTTTGAGCTTGCCCAACGGCTTCTCGCGGGCCAGTCCAGCGAGCAAGGCCTGATCACGCTTTTGCACATCGTTGATCCTCGACTCAATCGATCTGAACGCATCCGAATCGAACATGAGCTGCGTCGCTGGCAACCCCGGGGCAGCATGGGCGCCGTCATTCAGATTCAGCTCGCGTCCGGACCTGGGGTTGAAACCAAGATCAAACGCAGCAGCCGCGATCACGATCTGGTGATCTTGCGTTCTCAGCGCCGTCAGGTCGCAGGGTTACCCATTCCGGCAAGTGATCGAACCAGCAATCTGGTGTCTCTGATGAATTGCGCTTCGATGGTGATCAGCGAACCCTTGACCTGAACCAAGTCAATCAAGAAATGATTAAGAAATGGAGATTTCGGGCTTAAAGTGCGCCAATGGATGATGCGAGAAAAGTTCGGCCGAAAACTTTAATCCTGTCAGCCATTGCGGGGCTGACAGGGGGTTTTTTGCTGGCGATTCCGCTCAGTCGTTCGCTCATGCCTGAATCTGAGGCTCCTCTTCTGCTGCCCGTCAGCAATCCCTTTTCAGCCTGGTCCGTCTTTGACAACCGCGAGATTCTCGTGCTTGGCATTGATGATGGTGGCGGCAACACCGATGCGATCTTCACGTTGAAAGTGGAAGGAGGACGCACCTCCATCACTCAGATCCCAAGAGATAGCTACATCGATTCCCATAGCTTCGGGCCTGTCAAGGCCAATGCTCTTTACGCCTACGGGGGACATGAAGCGGTCAAGGCTGAGTTATCCAGGCTGATGGGTCGACCGATCGACCATCACATCCTTGTAAACCTCAATGGAATCCGAACACTCAGTGATCTGGTCGGAGGCGTTGAGGTCGATGTCCCGAAACGCCTTTACTACCGCGACAACAGTCAGGGGCTGCTGATTGATCTGCAACCCGGACCTCAGCTGCTCAAAGGTCATGACCTTGAGGGATTCCTGCGCTGGAGACACGATGAGGAAGGAGACTTGGGTCGTCTGGCGCGACAGCAGCTTGTGCTGAAAAGCCTGTTCAGCCGACTGACCCGGCCTGAACATCTTGTGAAACTGCCCGCCCTGATCAAGGAAGCCGGCAACAACCTTGAAACCGATCTCGGTGCCATGGAGCTGGGCGGATTGATTACGGCGATGGGGCTGACGGAACTGGAAACCGAACGTCTTGATGCACGCCCCTTCTATCGGAATGGCATCAGTTATCTCGACACTGAATGGCCTGCGCAACAGAGCGGTGGTGATGCCAGTGAATCAAGCAGCTGGCGCTACCGCTTCCTCTACTGACGTGTATCAGTTTGATTTTCAACTGATAACTGACTGCAATTCATAAAAATCGTGCATCCGCAAATTCTTCGATCTCGATTAAAGCCGAAATGAAATCGTTCCTTTTACTCATTAAGCTTTGCGAGGATTAGGAAGACATTATCTTCTTCCAAAGATTAGGCTCATCAATATCACGAACAGAACTTTTCTCAAAGCATCCATGCCTCAAGGGGATTGATTTCAGGCATTAGTCAGCCAAGGCTTTAGGCCACAAAGAAATCAAGAAGACTGCAACGGCAGAGCCAATGCAAGATTCGCAGAAACGTAACAACGCGTTCAGCGCTGGGTTCAGCGCCGGATTCAGACTTGCAGTCACCATGACCACAAGCACTGTAATAGCCGAAAGCCTCATCCAACTGTTCATATTCAAAGAAGTGCAAATAAGCGATGAAAAGAAAATCGATGCACCCATTCCAACCGCATGAAATGGAAAGAGAGAGAGATAAAGAGCACTAATGGCAGCTCCCAAAGCTGTTCCAATTACCCTCAACCAAGCAGAGTCAGCGGTATCTTTTTTGCTTACCTGAACTACAATGACAGCTGAAATCGCTGACCAGAGGCCTCCTATTTTTGGGAAATAACCTGGGAACAAAGCAGTAAAACGCAGGCCGAGCCAATACGCCAAGAGAGCGACAAGAGCGATCTGAACAGAGATCAAAAGCTCTTTTCGGCTGATTTGGCACCTTCCACTCAATTTGATCATCTTTTAAAAATCAAGGAGAAGATACTGGGCGTTCAAAAAGATTGAAGCCAGTTAGGACTCGTCAGATAGCCACATACTTGAAGAACAAGGAATGAAAGAGAATTGCAGGACCTCAGATCAACAGCGTGAACGAACTGATCACGGATTCGAACAATCCCTGAACCTTCGACCAGCGATCTTCATTGGTGCTGGTCGCCAGGGTGTAAAGGCGACCGCGGTCGACCACCACTGTGGCCAGCTCGTGGCGATCGCGGTCCTCGAGGTGCACGGCATATTCCAGGTCGTAGAAGACATGACCATCGGAATCACGCTCACGGGCTTCAATCAGCTCAGCATTCCGCCCACTGCCATCAGGAGCGATCACCTCACGCCGCAACCGTTCGCCGACGGCCACCGCACTGCCGAGAGTCTCAAGGTCATCATCAGCGTCGACCTCAGAGACCACCAGACTCACCGTCTCATCACTGTGGATCAGGTCGTGAAACACCACAGCGGGCCCACCGGTCACCGCAACCCGCGTCCAGCCGGTGGGGTAAAGGAAGGCATAACGGCCATCGGGACTCTTGAAGGAGTTGAGGCCGGCGCTGGCTCCGCCGCAGGCGCTGAGCATCAGCACACAAAGCAGAACGAGCAGTGACCGGAGTGGTTGACGCAGCAATGAGCCCATTGAAGAACTTGAATTGAAGTTGACCGGATGCCCGCCATTCTGCCCGCACCATCCCCTGCTTAGATTTTCGCCACTTGCCTCAGTGTTCTGAGCGGATTCACCCGACCCCTAGCTCGTCTGATCGACCAGTTCGAGCGACTTCCGGGGATTGGACCCCGCACGGCGCAGCGACTTGCCCTGCATCTGCTCAGGCAACCGGAAGAGCAGATCCGCAGTTTCGCGGATGCCCTGCTGGCCGCACGCACCCAGGTCGGGCAATGCCAGACGTGCTTTCACCTCAGCGCTGATCCCGTCTGTGAAATCTGCCGCAACGAAGAACGTTCCAACGGCCAGATTTGCGTGGTTGCTGATTCACGCGATCTGCTCGCTCTCGAACGAACCCGGGAATTCAGCGGCCGATATCACGTGCTGGGAGGGCTGATCTCTCCCATGGATGGAATCGGGCCCGATCTGCTGCAGATCAGCAGCCTGGTCAAGCGAGTGGCCGCCGACGACGTGGAAGAGGTGATTCTGGCTCTCACCCCCAGCGTGGAAGGCGACACCACAAGCCTCTACGTGGCCAGGTTGCTCAAACCGTTCACAAGGGTCAGCCGGATTGCCTACGGACTCCCGGTGGGCAGTGAACTTGAGTACGCCGACGATGTGACTCTCAGCCGTGCACTTGAGGGTCGACGCGACGTGGACTGATCTGCGCTGCTGACTGCGGCGATGCGATCGATGACGGGTGTGGAGTCGGCCATCAGGTTCTCCCTTTCTGGAAATGGAGCCACCCTGAAAGAAGACCCGTTCATCGGCGTGCGCAAGACCAGCCGCTTTTCCTCCATCCAGCCGCACGAGCGGTTACCAGAGTGGCTGCGTCGCCCCCTGGGAGAGGCCTCTGCGATCGAACGGGTTCAGGGGCTGGTGAAGTCCAATGCCCTTCACACCATCTGCGAGGAAGGGCGCTGCCCGAACAGAGGGGAGTGCTACGCCGCCGGCACCGCCACATTCCTGCTGGGGGGGTCGATCTGCACGCGCAGCTGCGCGTTCTGCCAGGTGGAAAAAGGTCGCGCGCAGGCCGTCAACCCGCTCGAAGCGGAGAAAGTTGCCGATGCCGTGGAAGCCATGGGGCTGCGATACGTCGTGCTCACCGCCGTTGCACGCGATGACCTCGATGACCATGGGGCCTGCCTGTTCACCTCTGCCATGACTGCAATCAGGGCCAGAAATCCCTTGATCGCCATCGAGGTGTTAACTCCGGATTTCTGGGGCGGGCACGCCGACTCACGGCGAGCCGTCACCGCTCAACGTGAGCGGTTGTCGACAGTACTGAAAGCTGCGCCGGTGTGTTTCAACCACAACCTCGAAACCGTCAAACGCCTACAGCGGGAGGTTCGCAGGGGAGCCACCTATGAGCGATCGCTTGGCCTGCTGGCCGCCGCGCGAACACTGGCACCGAAGATTCCAACCAAGAGCGGCCTGATGCTGGGGCTGGGAGAAAGCAGGGATGAAGTCATCGAAACCATGCGCGACCTGCGTGCCGTTGATTGCCAGCGGCTCACCATCGGGCAATACCTGCGCCCATCGCTGGCCCACATTCCTGTCGCCCGCTACTGGCATCCCGATGAATTCGAAGATCTGGGATCCGTTGCTCGCGAGCTCGGCTTCGCTGTGGTGAGGAGTGGGCCTCTAGTGCGCAGCAGCTATCACGCAGCGGACTGACGCCAACGCGTCAGAGCCCTGTCCCGCACCTGATCGCAGTCTCCAAGCATCAGTGCTCCGGCACCGCCCCAGACCATGCGCAGCGGCAGATCCCAGAGAGCGGCCTGCACCTCGCGCACGGATTCAAACCCACGACACCTGAAATAACGCACAAGCCGTTGATGCTGTCGTTCGTCATCACGAATGGCCAGCAGCCTTGCCTGTCGGCAAGGGGTTGCCTCAACCGCCCAGGCCATGGTCCCCGCCCAGATGAGATCACCGCAACCTGCAGGAGCAGCCGGCAGCACGCGCATCGTATCCAGTTGCAATCCACGGGGACCGCTGTAAGCCCAGGCTTTCATCTCACCGAGAAGCTGCAGTCGTTCCGACTGTGAACGAGCCACCACAAGCCGCAGACTCCACAGCCCCAGAGGGCGGCCGACTTGAAGTCTCAGCAGTAGGCCCCGTTGACGGGCCTCCATTTCCAATTGATCCAGCATCACCGCTCCGAATCGAGGTATGGAGCCGCATCGACAACAGCCTCAATCGGCAATGGCCCATAAAGGTGCGGAAACAACTCCCCGCTTGGAATCGCATCGGCACGCAGAGGGGCGGTCAGCAGCGCCGCATCAATCGTGAGCAAGACCACAGACTCCGCATCCGCATAGAAGCGCTCAAAGGTGGCAGCCACCTGTTCACGCCAAGACAGATGAATGAATCCCACCTGGTCAAGTCGCAGTCCTCGGGTGGACATGTCGTACTGACCCGACAGCCTTGCAGCTTTCCAGTCCTCAGCGAGCGCCAGATGAAACAAGGGTTGGTCAGCTGGAACGTCGACAGCATCAGCGGGAAACAGGGGCTGAAGTCCCCCGGGATGCCAGGGATCAGCCCTCTGCATGAGGCGCTCAAAATCAGGATCTTGCAGAAAACGCCTTAACCAACCATGCAGCGGCTGCAGGGATTGATCAGCGTCAAATCCCTCAGGATCAGCAATGCGCCACTGACGCACAAACGGCCACAGTGCGACATCAGCGAGGGAACAGCTGGCATCCACAAGCCAGCCTCCACAGTCAGCGATCTGATCCGACCAACTCCGCAACACCTCCAACCCCTGCTGTTGATGGTCTTGTTTCGACTGCCCCGGATATCGGTCGGTGTATTTGAAACGGTCGAGATGGTGTTTAAAGGTCGTGTCGTTGAGCTCAATCAGCTGCTGGATGCTGTCCTGCGTTTTGCCAGAACGCTGCCGGCGGAGATCGCACGGATCAGCCTGCTTGAGTGCCCAGTGCATCACCGCAAGACTTTCATCGATCACCGTGCCATCAGCGAGAACCAAAACTGGCACCGTTGCTTTTGGAGATGCCTCAAGCATCGGCGCTGGTTTGTCCTTGAGTTCAATTTCCCTCCATTGGACAAGCTGGCCTGCCTGCAACAAAGCCCAGCGTGCGCGCATCGCATAGGGACAGCGACGAAAGCTGTAAAGAACAGGCCGTGCTGCGCTCATCCGTGAGTGTCGGGCCTTGATTGCCAGCCGGAGGATTGCGAGAGGACGCCTTGTCTGAGCTGGCTCTGCCGCATCGCGAAGCGTGCCCTGTCGTCATCGGTAAAACGATCCCTGCACTGCAGACACTGCACCCCGGGGATGTAACTCTCCAGTTGCCTCTGTTCCGGCGTCAGAGGCAGACCGCAGGCATGGCACAAGCTGTGCTGGCCAGGCTCGAGCTGATGGTTGAGGGCGACTCGCTGATCAAACACGAAACACTCACCCTCCCAGCGGCTTTGCTCTTCAGGCACCTGCTCCAGATAGTTGAGAATGCCGCCCTGAAGATGATGAACCTCGGGGAATCCCCGCTGTTGCAGAAAGCTGCTGGCCTTCTCACAACGAATTCCACCGGTACAGAACATGGCGATGCGCGCCGGAGACGTGCGCTCAACCAGAGGGCGGAGATGTTGTTCCACCCAGTCAGGAAAATCCCGGAAACTGTCAGTTGCTGGATCCAGAGAACCCACAAAACTGCCGACTGCCACCTCATAGGCATTGCGGGTGTCGATGACCAGCGTGTCGGGGTCATCCACCAGCGCATTCCAATTGCGAGGGTCCACGTAGGTCCCAACATTGCGGCGGGGATCAGCACAAGGCTGTCCCAGGCTCACAATCTCGCGCTTGCGACGAGCCTTGAAACGACGGAACGCCTGTCGGCTACATCGGCTCCGCTTCACCTGAAGGCGCTCGAAATGGGCATCCCCAAGTGTGATCCTGCTGCGCAAGCACTCCAGGATTGCGGTCACGCCCTGGTCGGGTCCGCTGATCGTGCCATTCACACCTTCTGGTGCCAGCAACACAGAACCAACAACCTGTTCGCGACAGGCCAGTTCAGATAGATCTGTCAGCAACGACTCCAATACAGCAGGTGAAAGCGATGTGAAGGCGTAAAACGCTGCCACAAGAAACGATGGGCTGTCGGCTTGCGCCGCCGTCATGCCACTGCTGTCTCCTGTTCTGGCTGCTGCTCGAGTGCCTCCTGTTCCTGCCAGCTGGCCTGAACCCCGGCAGCTTCCAGCAGAGCCCGGTCGGCATCCACAGCAGGGTTACCCGTTGTCAGCAAGGTATCACCGTAAAAAATCGAATCCGCACCGGCTTGAAGGCAGAGGATCTGAGCTTCCCGATTGAGTTCTTCTCGACCAGCGCTCAGTCGCACACGGCTGAACGGCATCAGGATTCTGGCAACGGCCACCATCCGGACCAACTCAAGCGGATCAACGGTGGGCAAACCTTCCAGGGGTGTTCCCTCGACAGCCACCAAACCATTGATCGGGACACTTTCCGGGTGTGGGTCAATGCAGGCCAGAACCCGCAGCATCGAGGCACGGTCGCGAAGCGTTTCGCCCATGCCTATGATTCCACCGCAGCAGAGCGTCACTCCGGCACGACGCACGCGTTGCAGTGTTTCCAGCCTCTCCTCATAGGTTCGGGTGGTGATGATCCGGTCGTAATGCTCCGGACTGGTGTCGAGGTTGTGGTTGTAGGCCGTGAGTCCTGCTTCGGCCAGACGCTCCGCCTGCGTATCAGTGAGCATTCCTGCAGTGACACAGGCTTCAAGACCCAGCTCACGCACCCCTCGAACCATCCTCAGCATCGACTCAAAGGCAGGTCCTTCACGGATCTCCCTCCACGCCCAGCCCATGCAAAAGCGATCGGCACCGGCAGCGGCCGCTGCACGTGCCCTGTCCAGGACCGCCTTCACCTCCAGGTCGGCCTGACCACCCACATCACTGCTGTTGTACATCGACTGGGAGCAGTAGGCACAGTCCTCCTCGCAACCACCGGTCTTGACGCTCAACAAAGACGCCAGCTGAACCCGGTACCCAGGATTGGCCGCCCGGTGCACGCTTTGGGCGCGCCAGAGCAAATCCATCAGAGGTAGGTCAAGCAGGGCTTGGATCTCCTCAAGCGTCCAGTCGTGGCGTAGGTCCACCGTGTCCGTCATTGAACCAGCCACCATTGCTGCTGCACTCAGGATCCCAGAGCGTGGGGCTCCATGGACTGAAGCCCACCAAAACGTCGCTGACGGCTCTGGTAATCCTTCAGTGCGAGCTGGAGAGCCTCAGCATCGAAATCCGGCCAGCAAAGATCGGTGACATGAATCTCGGCATAGGCCAGCTGCCAAAGCAGGAAATTGCTGATCCGCCGCTCGCCACTGGTCCGAATCAGCAGATCCGGATCAGGCTCGCCCGCCGTGAACAACTCTGCGGCCAGGGCATTTTCATCGATTTGCGATGGCTCCAGCTCTCCACGAGCAACGCGCTCCGCCAGACGCTGACTGGCACGCACCAACTCACGACGACCTCCGTAATTGGTGCAGACGTTGAAGTGAATGCCGCTGTTTCCGGATGTCCGCTGCGTGGCTTCAGCGATCAGTGCCTGGAGCTTGACCGGCAATGCGTCCAGGTCTCCAAGGAAGCGAATTCGCACCTGTTCCTGCTCAAGCGCCTGCAGTTCTCTCTGCAGAACGCTTTCAAACAGAGTCATCAAAAAATTCACCTCGTCCCCTGGCCGAGACCAGTTCTCGGTGGAGAAGGCATAGGCGGTGAGTGCTTCAACCCCCCAGTCGCTGCAATGCCGGAGGGTGGATTTGAGCGCCTCGACACCGGCTCTATGGCCCATGACCCGTGGCAGGCCACGAGCTTTGGCCCAGCGTCCGTTGCCGTCCATGATCACGGCGATATGGCCAGGCATCCTGCGTGGATCCAGTGCTTCAGGACAGCACCGCGGTGCAGCTTGATCAGTACTGACGGCCAGTCGTTGGCTCAAGGCAAGGAATCCTGAGTGCCTGAGCTCACGCTACGCGGAGATGGTGATTTCACAGGCGCGGTCGACACAGACGCGGCAATCAACTCGGTGAGCAGATCCTGCAAGCGTGAACTGGTGATCGGACGTTCAAGGCGTCCCTGGTTGGCCAGTGAGAGGGTTCCGGTCTCCTCGGAAATCACCACGCAGATGCAGCGATCAAAGCGTTCAGTGATCCCCAGAGCGGCCAGATGACGGGTGCCGTAGCGACTGATGCCCTGCCGTGACAACGGCAGAATCACCCCCGCGGAGATGATGCGGCTGCCCTTAATCACGACGGCACCGTCGTGAAGAGGCGTATCGGAAGCGAACAAATTCAGCAGCAGTTCGCTGCTCAGCTGGGCATCAATGGTGATGCCCGGATTGAGGAAGTCTTCCGGTCTCAGATCACTGCCGAGATCGACAACGATCAGGGCTCCACGACGACTCTTGGAGAGACGGCCTGCCGCGTCAGTGAGCTGAGCAACAGTGCTGGCAGTCGCCCTCATTTTGCTTTGGGGATTCCCCAGCAACACAGCAAGACGGCCCGTGCCGAGCAGTTCCATCAACCGACGCAACTCTCCTTGCCAAAGGATGGCCAGCGACAGTGAGCAGGCCAGAACCAACGCATCTATCAGCGTTGAGGTGAGCGGAAGATTGAAAAAGCGCTTGACGAACCAAGCAAGCGCCACAAGTAAGAGGTATCCACGCAACAGCCAGAGCGTGCGTTGCTCATTGACCCTGGTGAAGAGCAGAAAGCCGAGGAGAGAAGCGCAGAGAACGTCGAGAAGAAGGCGCAGTTGCAACACCTCCAACACCTTCTCCTTCGCCCTTTGGTGTCTTCAGTTTACAGAGCGCAACCGTTCAGGCATCAGGTCGTAACGCAGCAGATCTTCCGGCTGCTCTCGACGCTGAACCAGCTCAGCATCTCCTGCATGCACCAGCACCGCAGCTGGTCTTGGAATGCGGTTGTAGTTGGAACTCATCGACGCGTTGTAGGCCCCGGTGGCAAAGACCGCCAGGATTTCACCGCTGCTGCAGCTGGGGAAGGAAAGATCCTTGAGTAGCACATCTCCCGACTCACAATGTTTGCCCGCGAGAGTCACGGTCTCTTCAGCGTCTGCAAGAGGGCGGTCCGCCAGACAAGTGGTGTAAAGGGATTGATAGGTGATTGGCCTCGGGTTGTCGCTCATACCCCCATCAACAGAGAGATAAGTACGGATCCCCGGTACCACCTTGCGGGAGCCGACGGTGTAAACAGTCACACCTGAAGTCGCAACCAGCGATCGCCCTGGCTCGCACAGCAAACGCGGCAACGCAAGATCTCGCTCTCTGCAGGCCGCCACGACGGCTTCAGCCACCACTTTCACCCAGGCATCGATCGACGGCGGATCGTCACTTTCCACGTAACGGATTCCCAGGCCACCACCAACATTGAGATCCCGAACGGGATGGCCGAGCTCAAGGGCCAAACGCAGGGCATCCGCCATGACAGCAGCCAGGTCGCGGTGGGGCTCGAGCTCGAAAATCTGTGAACCAATATGGGCATGCAGGCCTTCAACCCTCGCCCAGGAACATCCCTGAAGCTTGCGGAGCACGGGCTCGAGCTGATCAGGATCAAAGCCGAATTTGCTGTCGAGGTGGCCGGTGCGGATGTACTCGTGGGTATGGCACTCAATGCCAGGGGTGAAGCGAAGCATGAGCCGTACAGGCCGCCCTCCTTCCGGAACAATCGTCTGCAGGCAATCCAGGTCGTGCTGGTTGTCCGCAACCACCATCACGTCGTGGCGATAGGCCAACTCAAGCTCTTCGACCGACTTGTTATTGCCATGCAGCACCATCCGTTCAGCAGGCATGCCGCCGTCGAGCGCCGTCATCAATTCACCCGCCGAGACGGCATCAAGCCCCAGACCCTCCGACGCCACAAGAGCCGTCAGAGCCATTGAACTGTTGGCCTTCGAGGCATAGATCGCCAGTGAGGGACCTGGATAATGACGCTTCAGGGCATCGCGATAGGCCTGACAGGCCTTGCGGATGCTGGCTTCATCCAGCACATATAAAGGTGTTCCATAACGCTCGGCCAGCTCGCTGAGAACACAACCACCAACGGCAAGACGTCCCTGATCGTCAAGTTCTGCGGTGATCGGCGCGAGATTGCGATTCGGGCTGTTCAGGTCACACCCTGATTCGTAGGGCTGTGGCATGGAGCGTCGAGGCGGTCGGACAGGCAATGTAAGGAGGCGCGTCGCCCAGGCAGTGCTGTTTTGGTTGGTGAAGTGGTGATCACGCCACGCAGACTGGGGCCGGACGACCTCAGCGGCTGCCTTCAGCTTGACCGGATTGCTTTGAGGGGGCTCTGGACAAAACAGCAGTGGGAGAGGGAGCTTTCAGACAACAGCAGACTGGTGATGGGCATCGACGCAGAGGATCACAGTCTGATCGCCCTGGCCTCGGCATGGTTGGTGGTCGATGAACTGCAGATCACAGCAGTCGCAGTGGATCCGACTCACCAGCGCTGTGGATTCGGCGCGAGGGTGCTGCAGGCGGTGATGGAACGGGCCACAGCCCTCGGAGCGATATCAGCAACCCTTGAGGTGGCATCAACGAATGCGGTAGCGCGAGCGTTTTACGCCCAGTGCGGATTTTCAACCACTGGTTGCAGAAGCAGTTACTACTCCAACGGCGACGATGCCCTGTTGCAGTCGCGATCAATCAGAAGGGGTAGGGATTTCCGCACTGATCAAACTGAATAAAGGAACACATTTCGGCATTGATTAATACTTTCTGGGGCAATCAACCCGCAGCAACACTGGGATGTGCCTTTGGATCATCGATCCACAACTACCCGTTCAGCCCTGATAGGTTGGGTTGAACAGCTGTCGGCCTGAACAATGTTCGAGAGGTTTACCGAGAAGGCCATCAAGGTGATCATGCTTGCCCAGGAAGAGGCAAGACGACTGGGTCACAATTTCGTTGGTACCGAGCAGATCCTGCTCGGGCTGATCGGTGAGGGAACTGGGGTCGCAGCCAAAGTGCTCAAGTCCATGGGGGTGAATCTCAAGGATGCCCGTGTAGAAGTTGAAAAAATCATCGGGCGTGGCTCCGGTTTCGTCGCAGTCGAGATTCCGTTCACACCCAGAGCCAAACGTGTGCTCGAGCTCTCTCTCGAGGAAGCGCGCCAGCTCGGTCACAACTACATCGGTACTGAGCATCTGCTGTTAGGGCTGATCCGTGAAGGTGAGGGTGTTGCAGCGCGTGTCCTCGAAAATCTCGGGGTTGACCTTGCCAAGGTCCGCACCCAAGTCATTCGGATGCTGGGCGAAACGGCTGAGGTGGGTGCTGGAGGCGGCGGTGGTTCCGGTGCCAAGGGATCCACCAAAACACCCACACTCGATGAATTCGGCAGCAACCTCACCCAGCTGGCCAGCGAAGCCAAGCTCGATCCGGTGGTTGGACGCCACAACGAAATTGACCGAGTCATTCAGATCCTTGGTCGGCGCACCAAAAACAACCCTGTGTTGATCGGTGAGCCAGGGGTCGGCAAAACCGCCATCGCCGAAGGTTTGGCTCAGCGCATCCAGCAGGGTGATATTCCCGACATCCTTGAAGACAAGCGTGTTCTAACCCTTGATATTGGTCTACTGGTCGCTGGCACCAAGTACCGGGGCGAATTTGAGGAGCGCCTCAAAAAAATCATGGAGGAGATCAAGGGTGCGGGCAACGTGATCCTTGTGATCGACGAGGTGCACACCCTGATCGGTGCTGGTGCGGCAGAGGGTGCCATTGATGCTGCCAACATCCTCAAACCTGCTCTCGCCCGAGGTGAGCTTCAGTGCATCGGAGCCACCACACTGGATGAGTACCGCAAGCACATTGAGCGGGATGCTGCTCTGGAGCGACGTTTCCAGCCCGTCAACGTTGGTGAACCGTCGATCGAAGACACCATCGAAATCCTGCGTGGTCTGCGTGAGCGCTACGAACAACATCACCGTCTGCGCATCACCGATGAGGCCCTTGAAGCAGCGGCCACCCTCGGCGATCGTTACATCTCCGATCGCTTTCTGCCTGACAAGGCCATCGATTTGATCGATGAAGCCGGCAGTCGCGTGCGTCTGCTGAATTCCAAGCTTCCACCTGAAGCCAAGGAAGTCGATAAAGAGCTGCGCACAGTGCAGAAAGACAAGGAAGATGCCGTTCGCGAGCAAGATTTTGCTCGTGCCGGAGAGCTGAGGGACAAGGAAGTTGAACTTCGCGAAAAAATCCGCACCCTTCTGCAGAGCAGTCGCCAAGACACTCCCAGCGAAGCTTCGGAAACCACCGAAACAGTCGAACCTTCTACTGAGTCCACGACTGGAAGTTCCGAACAATCATCCTTCCAGGGTGTAGTGGCCGAAACAACGACCCCGGTCGTGAGCGAGGAGGACATCGCCCAGATTGTGGCCTCGTGGACGGGTGTACCAGTGCAGAAACTCACTGAAAGTGAGTCCGTCAAGCTGCTCAATATGGAAGAGACGCTCCACAAGCGTCTGATTGGTCAGGACGAAGCTGTGAAAGCGGTTTCGAAAGCGATTCGACGGGCGCGTGTTGGCCTTAAAAACCCAAATCGCCCGATTGCCAGCTTCATTTTCTCCGGCCCGACCGGTGTGGGTAAGACTGAACTCACAAAAGCCTTAGCTGCCTACTTCTTCGGCAGTGAAGACGCCATGATCCGACTTGACATGTCGGAATTCATGGAGAGGCACACGGTCAGCAAACTGATCGGTTCACCTCCTGGCTATGTGGGTTTCAATGAGGGTGGACAGCTGACCGAAGCGGTCCGCCGCCGTCCTTACACGGTTGTTCTGTTCGATGAGATTGAGAAAGCGCATCCTGATGTGTTCAATCTTCTTTTGCAGTTGCTGGAAGATGGACGCCTCACCGATTCCAAGGGCCGAACTGTCGACTTCAAGAACACTCTGATCATCATGACCTCGAACATTGGTTCGAAAGTGATTGAGAAAGGTGGCGGTGGTCTTGGCTTCGAATTCTCTGGCGATGAAAACGCCGAGGAGAATCAGTACAACCGCATTAAGTCGCTCGTCAATGAAGAGCTTAAGCAGTATTTCCGTCCTGAATTCCTCAATCGCCTTGATGAAATCATCGTCTTCAGGCAACTGAATCGCGAAGAGGTCAAGGAGATTGCAGAAATCATGTTGCGGGAGGTCTTCAACCGCATCGGCGAAAAAGGCATCACCTTGTCCGTGTCCAATGCCTTTAAAGAGCGTCTCGTTGAAGAGGGTTACAACCCTGCTTATGGCGCCCGTCCCTTGCGTCGAGCTGTGATGCGTTTACTTGAAGACAGCCTTGCCGAAGAGGTCCTTTCAGGTCGCATCAAAGATGGCGATTCAGCGGAAGTGGATGTGGAAGATGGCAAAGTGGTGGTCAAGCATCTATCCGCTGTACCCAGCGAAACCCCTGCGCTCGCTGGTGCCGGTCTCTGACCTGGATGATCCAAACAGACTCCAGCAACAGTCCAATCTCAGTTCATTCCATCGCTCCCGCCCAGGTCATTCGTGGGTCGGGAGCCTGGATTGAAGCTCAGAAGCCAATTTCAAAGCTCTGTCGTAATCCATTGCTGCTTGGCAGGAGTGAGTCCACGCAGGCGATTCGGTCCAAGCTTTGTCGTGAGCTGAATCAAAGCGGTCTGAGAGTGTTCCAGCAGAATCTCGAGCACGATTGCTGTGAGCTTGATCTTCAGAGGCTCCAGAACGATTTTGTTCGACAGTCGTGCGATGGAGTGATCGCTGCAGGGGGTGGCAAGGTTCTCGACAGTGGAAAATTGCTGGCCGACAGACTCGAAGTCCCTTGTGTCACGGTTCCACTGAGCGCGGCAACCTGTGCCGGGTGGACTGCCCTCTCGAATCTGTACAGCCCTGATGGAGCTTTTGATCGTGATCAAAGCCTCAGGCATTGCCCTGATCTGCTGGTTTTCGATCATGAGCTGCTGATAAAGGCACCGACACGCACCCTGGCCAGTGGGATCGCCGACGCGCTGGCCAAGTGGTACGAAGCCTCCGTGAGCAGCGGATCGAGCCAAGACGGAGTCATTCAGCAAGCTGTGCAAATGGCCCGAGTTCTGCGAGACCAGCTGCTAATCGACAGCATCGAGGCCATCCAAGAACCTGGCTGCGAGGCTTGGAAGCGGGTTGTGGATGCCTGCGGACTCACTGCAGGAGTGATTGGCGGTCTTGGTGGAGCTCGCTGTCGAACCGTCGCCGCTCACGCAGTTCATAACGGTCTCACTCAGCTCGAAGCGTGCCATTCCGTTCTCCATGGCGAGAAGGTGGGCTTTGGCGTACTCGTTCAGTTGCGCCTCGAGGAGCGTCTCGGCGGCAATCGTTTAGCGGCGCAAGCCCATCGCCAGCTCTTGCCTCTGCTGCGAGAACTGGGTTTGCCCGTCTGCCTTGATGACCTGGGGCTGGGTCAAGCCAGCCTCAATCAATTGCAGCAGGTCTGCCAGTTCGCCTGTCGAGACGGATCTGATCTACATCATCTTCCTTTCGAAGTCACTCCAGGCGCACTGATGGAAGCCCTTGTGGGAGCTGCTGAAACAAGCGCAGTTTTGCCTTGAAAGATCTGCTGGATTCGATCAAAGGCGAACTGTTGGACCCCAAGGCCAGCAACCTGGCGGAGCATCTCGAGTGGTGGGAGCTGCCAGAACTCAAGATTGACGCACCATTTCCTGTTGCTGTGGTGGGGCAGGGTCCCCCTTTGTTGTTGCTGCACGGGTTCGACAGCAGTTTCTTGGAATATCGGCGCCTGGCCCCACTGCTGAGGCAACACTTTCAACTGTTCATTCCTGACCTGTTCGGCTTTGGCTTCTCACCGCGTCCCCTCGATGCGATCTACGGTCCCGAACAAGTGCTCAGTCATCTGGATGCCGTGCTCGAGCACATCCCCAAGGCAGCTCCATGCGGCTTGATCGGAGCTTCGATGGGAGGGTCCGTTGGCGTGGAAATGGCACGCCGTCACCCGCATCAGATCAAGTCCTTGATGCTGCTTGCCCCAGCAGGACTCACTGGCAAACCGATGCCAGTCCCCCCTCTGCTGGATCGCTTCGGCGCCTGGTTCCTCAGTCGCCCAGGAGTGCGTCGAGGCCTTTGCCGCCAGGCCTTTGCCGATCCAGACGCCAACGTGGGTGCCGCGGAAGAACAGATCGCTTCACTGCATCTGCAGTGCCCCGGTTGGGCAGAGGCACTCGCAGCGTTTGCCCGCAGCGGAGGATTTTCAGGTTGCGGCACACCGCTTCCCGACCAGCCTCTGCACGTGATTTGGGGAGACAACGACAGGATCCTCAGGGCTCCACAAAAGAAAGCGGCGGCTCTGATCCTCAACGACAGGATTGAGCAGTTCGAGGATTGCGGACATCTTCCGCACATCGATCAGCCCGATCGAGTGGCCGAACGCTGTCTCAACTGGTTCCAATCCACGCTGTTGACCAGCCATCCCTCGGACCTCATCGGATGATGAGGTTCTGATCCGCCATCGTGGTGCTCAGCTTCCATGCCCCAGACCAGCTCAGGCCCCGTTCTCCAGCTCCTGGCCAGCGGTCTTCAACGCTGGATTCGCAACCAGTGCGACTCTGTTGAGGAGTTGAATTTGGCCCTTCAGGGTTCAGCGATTGAGCTGCTGAGAGGTCGGCTAAAAGGTGTCTCGCTCGAGGCTCGCAGAGTGAGTTTTGAACAACTGCCACTGCTGCGCGCCGAATTGCAATCCGACGAACTGAAAACAATATTCCGCCCTGGTCAACCCAACCAGCCACTGCAACTCAAGGACCCTTTCAGCATCGAGGGGGAGGTGGTGCTGAGCGGAACTGATCTCAACAAGGCTCTGGCGACTGATCGCTGGAGATGGTTAGCGGATCTACTGGCGGAACAGCTGATGGGCCTAACACCGCTGCGCTCACTGGCGATCGACAACGATCGATTGGTGCTCACCGCGGAGGTGATCACAGGCAAAGACCCAGTGCAACGAAGCTTCTTCCTCTGCGCGGATCGGGGCACGATCAGAGTGAACCACTGCGATGCGGAAGCAGAATTGTTGCTGCCCATGGATCCTTCCATCAAGATCATCGATGCAAGGCTGCAGGGCGGTCAGTTGGTGATCAAAGGCAACGCCACAGTTCATCCCTGAACAGTTCATCCCTGAACAGTTCATCCCTGAAACGTTCAACCTGGAGCCATCACGGGCATCACCAGGGTCACCACGTAAAACACCACCGCTGGTGTGAACAAATAGCTGTCGATCCGATCCAGAATTCCGCCATGGCCCGGGAGGGCATCCCCGGAATCCTTCACGCCGGCATCACGCTTCATCATCGATTCGGTGAGATCACCCACCAGAGCAAACAGGGCGACGAGCGCACCCAGACAACCGCCGGCGAGAGGTCCGTAGGGCCACTCCAGCAGTGCACCGCCAAGCGCACCGATCAGCACCGCAGAGACCAGTCCTCCATACGCCCCTTCAATCGTTTTGCCTGGGGAAATTGGAGAGAGAGGGTGGTGACCAAAGCGCCGACCGATGACGTAAGAGCCGATATCACTCGCGACCACCATCAGGCAGGCCATCAACGTGATCAGCAGACCGGAGCTGATCCAGGTCCAGGACATGTAATCCACCAGGGGGGCGATATCTACAGCCTCAAGGTTGCGAAGCCGCAACCAGTGACTGGGCAGAAACCCCAGATAGAACAGTCCAAAGATCGACGCGGCGATGTCCGCAATCGAACCGGTAATCGGCTGCAGCAGCAACCAGCCACAGATGGCAGCTCCAGAGAGCGGCAAAACCGCATCAGCGAGAGAAGATGCGATGCCTCCGTTCACAGACCACTGAGTGCTGATCAGCAGTAATTGGCAGGCCACAAGTGTGGTTTTTGTGGCTGGACGCATGCCTTTGAACTGGGCCATGCGGAAGAACTCCAGCAAACCCAGATGCACGATCACCCCCAGGGCGATCGTGAACCACCAACCACCCAGACCCACCACCACCAAACCAAACAGACCCACCAGCACCCCGCTGACCAGGCGTTTGTGATCGGCGGCTCGCCTCTTGCTCACGGCCTTTCCGGTTGTGGCGTCTGAAATCACCTGTCAGATCCCAGGGCCCATCAGGCCAGAACCTTCACCATACCGGGCACCTGAACAGGCCATCGTTGATGCTGCGACTGCAGCCATTGGCTTCGCTCTGCAGAGATTCTCTCTCCAGGGACGAGCAGTGGCACACCGGGCGGGTAGGGGCAAATCAACTCAGCAGCGATTTGATCAACGCACTCAGCCAATGGGCGAATGCGATGGGGAAGCCGTTGTGCTTCATCAGGGGTGAGCTCAGGAATCGACGTGCTCTGTAACGGCGGATCCGGGATGACAGCCAGCGGCACACCATCACCCTCACGAGCCAACACCTGCCAAATCCTCTGCAGTCGCTTTGCCAAGCCCCGATGCCGAGCGAATCCAAGACAGAACGTGAGACAAAGAGGCTCAGGCAACTCAGCGATCACGCCCTGACGCATGCAGAACTCATCCGCATCCAGACCACTCACACCAAGCTGGCTCGTTGCAAGGATTAATCGCAGGGGATCATCACTGGAGTGGAGCGAGATGCCCTGCTCTCGCAGAGCATGGATCAGCTGGATGGCTTGGTGCCGACGAGCCTCGAAGAGCGAAGTCCAGCGGCTGGACAGCAACCAATCCAGGGTTGTCTCACAGGAAGCCAGCAAAAGGGAGCTGGGACTCGTGGTCTGAAGTCTGGCCAGAGAACGTTGAACTCTCTCGTGGTCCAACCGTTGAGAGCGATGCCACAGAACTGCGGTCTGCGCGAGACCAGGCGCAGATTTATGCAGGGAATGCACAACCAGATCAGCTCCGGCAACAAGAGCAGACACAGGGCTGTCCTGCTCGGCATTAAAGGCCAGATGGGTGCCATGAGCTTCATCCACCATGACCGGCAATCCCCTGCTGTGGAGTAGTTCGATCAGCTCCACAATCTCAGCGGAGTAGCCGTGATATGTGGGGTGAACAAGAACAGCACCAGCAATGGGACGACCTGGATCAGGCCAGGGATCCAGGCTCTGCCGCAGGCCCTCAGCAGTCATCGCCCCGGCGTGACCGCGATCAGCAAAAAACGGCACCGGCAGAAAGACCGGCATCACGCCCCCCAACTCGCAGGCAGCGATCAACGAACGATGGGCATTACGAGGCAGCAGCACAGCCTCTCCCGGTTGCGCCATCGCAAGCAGACCGGCCTGAAGCAGACCAGTGGCACCGTTCACGCCAAACCAACAGTGATCAACACTCATCGCATTAGCCAGCCGCGCCTGACTGGTTGCCACTGCACCGTGCGATTCGAGCGGACCACCGATCTCTGGCAACTCGGGCAGGTCCCAGCTGCCCGGTGATTGACGCAGCAAACGCTGCATCAGTGGCGGCAGAGCTGCTCCACGACCATGCACCGGAAGATGCAAAGCCAGACGTCGATCCGGTCGCAGAAGCTCGAGAAGCGACGGCATGAGCGCAGGGAATAGACAACAGGTCGGGGCATCACCGGCTCGGTGATGCCAGCTGGACTTTCCCCATGCAGCATGGCAACGGCTGCAGTTGCTGACCGATGCTGATCGGCGTTGATCGGTCCGCTCTCTGCAACACAGAAGCATCGAGCAACCTTTTGGACTCTCTAGGATCCACACTCCCTAGCGCTGCTGGGCGTGGATTCGCTTCGCTACAACCCGGGCCGAGATGTCCGATGGCTCCTGTTGCGCCCATGGATCGGCATACCGCGCCTGATCCAGATCTTCTGGGCTCTACTGGGACTGGTCTTGAGCTTGCTGCTGAGGGGCGGCAGCAGCGACCCCCGTGTTCAGCGCGATCTGGCTCGCACTCTGCTGCGCACCCTGACCAACCTCGGGCCTTGTTTTATCAAGGTCGGACAGGCCCTTTCGACCCGTCCGGATCTGATCCGTCGAGACTGGCTGGATGAGCTGACACGGCTTCAAGACGATCTGCCGTCCTTCGACCATGCGATCGCTTTGAACACGATCGAAACGGAACTGGGTGCTCCAGTGGATCAGCTGTTTGAGGAATTTCCCAATACACCTGTTGCAGCCGCAAGTCTTGGGCAGGTCTACAAGGCTCGGGTCGGTACACAACGCTGGGTCGCCGTCAAAGTCCAGAGACCGAATTTGACGTTCATTCTGCGGCGCGACATGGTGCTGATCCGCAGTCTCGGGATTCTGGCCGCTCCATTTTTGCCACTGAATCTGGGCTTTGGCCTCGGAGAAATTATTGATGAGTTCGGCCGAAGCCTGTTCGAAGAAATCGATTACTGCTGCGAAGCAGACAACGCCAGGCACTTCTCAAGATTGTTCGCTGACAATGACGCAGTCACCATTCCCGATGTCGACGAAGAGCTCTCAAGCCGCCGAGTTCTGACCACCAGCTGGATTCAGGGAAGCAAGCTTCGCGATTCACAGGAGCTCAAGTCCCAGCGCCTTGACCCCGCGGCTCTCATTCGCACAGGCGTGATCAGCGGACTCCAGCAACTTCTGGAGTTCGGTTACTTCCATGCCGATCCCCACCCGGGCAATCTCTTTGCACTCCCTGGTCGCAGCGGCGATCTCGGACACGTGGCCTACGTGGATTTCGGGATGATGGATTCCATCAGTGATCAGGATCGCCTGACACTCACAGGAGCGGTGGTGCATCTGATCAACCGTGATTTCGAAGCGGTTGCCCGAGATTTCCAGGAACTCGGATTCCTTGCATCCAATGCTGATCTGACACCGATCATTCCCGCCCTGGAAGATGCCCTGGGAGGAAGTCTTGGAGATTCCGTCGGTTCGTTCAACTTCAAGGCGATAACCGATCGTTTCTCGGAATTGATGTACGACTATCCCTTCCGGGTGCCTGCACGCTTCGCTCTGATCATCCGAGCCGTGGTGAGCCAGGAAGGCCTTGCTCTAAGACTCGATCCCGACTTCCGCATCATTGCGGTGGCCTATCCCTACGTGGCCAAGAGACTCCTCGCTGGCGACACCAAAGAAATGCGAGAGAAGCTGATGGAAGTCATCTTTGACGAGCAGGGAAATCTGCGCGTCGAACGACTTGAAAGTCTTCTCGATGTTGTTGGCAATTATTCGGGGGGTCAGAGCAGCGGAGAACTGCTGCCGGTGGCCGGGGCAGGTCTGCGTTTGTTGCTGAGTCGAGATGGAGGAGACCTGCGTCAGCGCCTCCTGCTGACCCTGATCAAAGACGACCGCCTGAACCTCTCAGATCTGAAAGAGCTGACTGTCCTGATACGAAAGACCTTTGGACCTCGTCAAATCGCCGAGGGTGTGATGCAACGCCTGAATCCGCTCGCGGCCTGATGAGGCCTAACGCCCCGTCACCCCTGCAGTAGCAGAGCGATAATGGCGTCTCAACGATCCTTTTTCTGACTTATGTCGATCGCGCCCGACACTGCTCCCATCGAGCTCGATCAGGCTCAGATCGACCTGCTGACCGAAGCATTCGGCGGTCTCAGCATGGATGACATCCTTCTCGACTACGCCAACCTGCAACAACCGCCCTATGCCATGGCAGGGCTGGGATTGGCAATCAGCGTAGTTTGCGGACTCACCTTCTCCAAGCTGGTTCAGAACCGCCTGGATGGCTGGAAAAAAGACAGGCTGCCATTGCTACCGCTCGGCAATGCCGAAACCGTGATGAGCTACACGGGGATCCTGATTGGCGTCACCTTGTTCATCGGGGGCTCACTCCAAGTTTTCGGCTTTGCTTCAGGTGCCGCCTATCTCAGTGCACTGGTGCTCTCAATCCTCACCGGAGGTGCACTCTGGGCTCAACTTGAGCGCTTGATGACCCAGGTCGAAGCTGGAAACTTCAAAGCAGTTGATTTCGACAACTTTGACGAATTCTTCTGATCACTTCTGTGCAATCAGCGGGTGTCAGGCCAGCACGTAAGCCTCGAGCTGAACATCACCACGGCGCAGTAGCTCTAGACCCTCGCGTTCGAGCTTGCGAGTGCGATCACGACTCATTTTCAGCGATTTAGCAATCGCTGTGAGGCTCATCGGATCTTCCCCGTCCATCCCATACCGCATCCGCAGCACACGCTCCTGCAGTTCAGGCAGCTGACCCAACAGATCACGCAGATCTCCCTTCAAGCACTCGCCTTCCACCTGCTCGCTCGGCAGTTCACCATCTCCTGCCAGCAGATCCAGCAGTTCTGTGTCATCTCCGTCGCCCACCTTCATCTCCAAACTCACTGGCTGACGCGCACGGCACATCAGTTCTTTCACTTCCTCTTCCGGCAGCTCCACAAAGCCCGCCAGTTCCGTCACCGATGGCGTCCGACCCAGCTCTTGGCTCAGTTCTCGCTGACCTTTCTTCAGCTTGTTCAGCATCTCCGTGATGTGGATCGGCAGCCGGATCGTCCGGCTCTTCTCCGCAATCGCACGCGTGATCCCCTGACGGATCCACCAATACGCATAGGTGCTGAACTTGTAGCCCCGCGTCGGGTCGAATTTCTCCACACCACGCACCAGACCGATCGTTCCCTCCTGGATCAGATCCAGCAGTTCCATATTCCGCTTGGTGTACTTCTTGGCAACACTCACCACCAGGCGCAGATTCGCTGCCACCATCCGCTCCTTCGCGCGGCGACCAGCTTGCAGCTTGCGCTTCAGTTGCGCTGCACTCAGTCCTGCTGCTTTGGCCAGCTCTGCAGGGGGCACCATCTCACCACCACGCTGATCGCTCAGCTCTGCTTCTTGTGCCTCCAGATCCATCAGCTCTTGCACCTGACGACCCAGCGTGATCTCCTGCTGATGGCTCAACAGCGGCACACGGCCGATGTCACGCAGGTAGGAACGCACCAGGTCCGCATCCGGTAGCAGAGCCAAGGGCGACATCGTCTAATTACGAAACCTATCTGTTTCTTAATTTACCATCGTTTACAGGAGCTTCTCGCTATGGGAAAACTCGGAAGAGACCCTGGGTCAAAATGAAGGCACTCCTGGAGTCCCCTGTGAGCTCCGCCACCGCCAGCAGCAGAACCGCCAACAACATCAGCACCAAGAGCGTCAGCGCTGCACACCTTCTGGTGGTTGAAGACGACACCTCCATCAGAGAAACCGTGAAGGAGGCGCTCAGCGCCGAGGGTTTTGAGGTGAGCGCCTGCAGGGATGGGAACGAAGCCCTGGCCATGCTCACCGGACCGCAAGCCGAGAGCATTGATGCCCTGGTCCTTGATCTGATGCTTCCAGGGATGGGTGGGCTAGACCTCTGCCGCAAGCTCAGGCAACTCAATAACACCACGCCGATCCTTGTCATCAGCGCCAGGGACAGCGAAACCGATCGAGTCCTCGGCCTCGAGGTGGGTGGCGATGACTATCTGGTCAAACCATTCGGACTCAGGGAGCTGGTGGCCCGATGCCGCGCCCTGCTGCGCCGCTCCCAGAGAATCAGGCCCGAATCCACAGCCAGGGTAGACATTATTGAACATGCCAACCTCTGTCTTTATTGCCAGGAATTCCGGGTGACGCGGGACGGAGAGGATCTCAGCCTTGCTCCCAAGGAATACAAGATTCTGGAACTGCTGATGCGCAACCCGAAGCGTGTCTGGAGCCGCGATCAGCTGCTGGAACAAATCTGGGGCATCGACTTCGTCGGAGACACCAAAACCGTCGACGTGCATATCCGATGGTTGAGAGAAAAGATCGAGACAACTCCCTCTTCTCCTGACCACATCCGAACCGTGCGTGGATTCGGTTATCGATTCGGCTGATTGATGTGAGTTCAGCTGCTTCGCTCATCCTTGGCATCACGTTCGGTGTGATGAGCGGTTGGGCTTTGCGCAGCCGCTTCAATTTGAACGCCGGATCCCGACGGCGCTCAGCACAGATCTCGCCGGTGTTGTCCGGTCACTCGCTGAGTACAGCGCAGCTGCTGGCCTGGATCGATGCAGCCACCCAGGGATGGCTCGTTCTCACACCGGATCACACCATCGGTTTCATCAACTCAAGAGCGGAACGATTGCTGCAGTTCTCCAACAATCGGCTCGTGCGCGGACAAGCACTCGACGATGTTCTCAGCGTGCCTCAGCTTGAAGAGGCAATGGTCAGCGTGCGATATCAACAACGGCCGCAACGCTGTGAATGGGAACAGCAGGGTGTGCCTCTGGAAGCCATCGTTCTGCCCGGTTCGGACGAGTGGTTGCTGGTGCTCCTCCAGAACAGACAATCCCTGGAGGCACAGCAGGAGCAACAGGAACGCTGGGTGAGCGATGTCGCCCATGAGCTGAAAACCCCACTCACGGCCCTGATGCTCGTGAGCGATCGACTGGAAACAGCAGTCTCAGCCGATGACGCCATTCTTGTGGAGCGTCTGCAGAACGAACTCAGACGTCTGCAATTGTTGGTCGAGGATTTACTGGAGCTCTCCAGACTGGAGAACATCCTTCCCCATGAGCAGGGGGGCTACTCACCGGTCAATCTTGAAGAGCTGGTGGAGGCCGCCTGGAACAGCATTCGTCCGCTTGCAGATCAGCGCGAGGTGAGGCTCTCCATCAACACCCAAGAGCCAGGACCACTTCTGGGAGATCAACCCCGATTGCATCGAGCCGTCCTCAACCTGCTCGATAACGCCTTGCGCTTTTCCCCTCAGGGAAGCGCCGTCGACGTGAAGATCCTCCCCAGTGGTGGATGGTGGTTGGTCTGCGTCCGGGACCATGGCCCGGGGCTGAGTGAAAGTGATCTCAGCAACATGTTCCAGCGCTTTTACCGCGGCGACCCATCTCGGGCCCGCTCCCACCAAAGTGGCAGCGGCCTCGGACTTGCCATCGTCCAACAGATCGCCGTGAACCATGGAGGCCGAATTCAGGCCAGGAATCATCCTGACGGAGGCTCATCGATTGAACTGTTGTTACCGCGCGGTGACCACTAAGACACAACCGAGCTGAATGCACCAGCGACTTCAGAAACTGATGTCCGCCGCGGGGCACTGCTCACGCCGCCAGGCAGAGGAACTGCTGCGCCAGGGTCGAGTTGACGTCAACGGAACGATCGCAGCACTCGGAGATCAGGCTGATCCCGAAACAGATCTGATCTGCGTGGATGGGACGCCGTTAGCCAAGCAGACTCCGGAGCGAGTGCTGTTGCTCAACAAACCTCCCGGTGTGATCAGCAGCTGCCATGACCCTCAAGGTCGCGAAACCGTGCTGGACCTGATCCCCGCCGAGCTCAGGCAAGGACTGCATCCGGTCGGACGTCTTGATGCCGACAGCCGTGGAGCTTTATTGCTCAGCAACCAGGGAGAGCTCACCTTGAAGCTCACACACCCGCGCTATGCCCACAGCAAGACCTACAGAGTGACGGTGAGCGGAATACCGGATCATTCGAAGCTGGAACGATGGCGACAAGGCCTGGAACTCGATGGCTCTCGAACCCTCCCTGCCAGTGTGAAACTGCTCCACAGCAAACGTGGACACAGCACCCTGGAAGTGATTCTTCGAGAAGGACGTAACCGGCAGATCCGCAGGATTGCCTCGCTGCTCGGTCATTCCGTGCTCGACCTGCAGCGGGTTGCAATCGCTGGACTGGCTCTTGGAGCGACGGAAGAAGGATGCTGGCGCCAGCTATCCAGGCGAGAATGGCAAGGCCTGATCAGCTCTCAGGCAGGTGAGGCGTAAACCGGCCATGGCTTTGTTCAAACGTTCCTTCCCATGGCGCTGGCGTCGAAGTCGCCAGATTGAGGCCAATGCAACGGATCAAGCAGCCAAAGAGGCCCCGCTGATCGAGGCTGGTCAACATCTGAGGCAGCACCGGGAACAACGCGGCCTGAGCCTGAGAGATTTATCTCGGGAGGTGCGCATCACCACACCAGTGCTGGAAGCACTGGAACGCGGCTGGTCAGACCGCCTACCAGAACCGGCTTACCTGGTAGCAATGCTGCACCGTCTGGAGCAATACCTCCAGCTCAAGCCCAACAGTCTGAGCGGAGCACTGCCTGAAGACTGTTTTCAACAAAGACTGCCCCGAGAGCAAAGGAGGACACGCTTCACGCTTGGAAGCATTGACATCTTCACCACCTGGCAAGGAAGCCTCGTCTACATCGTTGTCATCAGCGTGTCCTTGCTCGCGCTGAATCAACAGCAACGACAACTTGCGATCGACAACACCAAATTCTTCACTCCTGTTCCTCTGAATCTTCAGCAGGATTCCGATGCACTGTTGCAAGGCCTGCGCCCGCTCACTGAGCTCAGAACACAGAAACCGGCTGACTCCGTCGCAAAACTCCTGGGCGAACAACCGCTGCCTGGTGTGCTTGAAGTCACCCTCAAGCAACCAAGCACGTTGACCCTCAGCAGTGAAGGCGGCGATCGCAGTTCACTTCAAGGGGCAACAGGCACGCTCACCCTTCAGCTTTTGCCTCCTCTTGAGCTCAGCGTTCAACCAGCACCAACCGCAGGAGATGTTCGATGGGACGGACTCCCGCAAGAGGCGCTGAAGAATCGACCAGGGATTTATCGCCTTGACCAGACGTCGGCACGCAATCCATAACCCTGAAGTGCACCTTCAACCGAATCGTCAAACGCCGCTAAGCGCCAGTTCCAGTTACCTCCGACTGTGCCTGGGGTATTGAAGCGGGCGATATCGTCGAGGTGCAGCAGGTCCTGCAGCGAAGCAATCACCAACTGCGCGGATGTCGCCAGACCCAGCTCCAACAGCTGCCAGCCAGGAGCCTCAATCGGACAGTCGAGACAACTGGCAAAACGAGCACGGGAGTCGCCATCAAGACGTTGCCACCAGCCCAGACTTGTGGGGTTGTCGTGGGTTCCTGGATAGACCACCCATCCGGTGCCATGGATATTGGACGGAAGGTAAGAGTTCTGGGGATTGCCATCAAAAGCGAACTGCAGCACTTTCATTCCAGGCAGATGAAAACGATCACGCAGCTGCTCCACATCCGGTGTGATCACCCCGAGGTCTTCGGCCACCAGAGGTAAGCGGCCGCCTGCATCTCGACGCAGACAGCTGAGCAACTCACGACCGGGAGAACGTCGCCAGGTGCCGTTCATGGCTGTGCTGTCCCCACCAGGAACAGACCAGTAAGACGCCAGCGCACGGAAATGATCAAGCCTCAGTCGATCGGCGAGCTGCCACTGACGCCGCAGACGATCCCTCCACCAGCGAAAACCGGTGCAGCGATGCCGGGGCCAGCTGTAAACAGGGGTTCCCCAGAGCTGACCGGTCTCGGAGAAATAATCAGGCGGAACACCACTTTGTTCTCGCAGCCTTCCATCCGCAGCAATGGAAAACAACGAGCGATGACTCCAGACATCAGAGCTGTCGCGAGCCACATAAAAGGGAAGATCCCCGAGAATCTCCACATCGAGTTCATGGGCAAGCTCGCGCAGCCGCGACCATTGCCGGCTCAGATGCCACTGAAGGAGCTCCTGCTCCAGAAGACGATCCCCATGGGCATCGCGCCACTCCCTTAGCGCGGTCTGATCGTGAACTGCCAACTGTTGAGGCCACTCCCACCAGGGACGGCCCTCGTTTTGTTCACGCAGCACCATGAAGGCAGCATGATCTTGAAGCCAGCGGGACTGATCCCGTCGCCAGCGGTCAAAGTCCGCATGCTGTGAATGCGGCAGCTTGTCCCAGCAATGGCGCAGTTGCCTGGCCAAAGCGGCAGCCCGACTGTCTGCGAGTGGAAAATCCAGTACAGGTTCGGCTGCCTCAACACCCGGAAGAGCCTCTAAATCACCAGGTTGAAGAAATCCCTGGTCGCTGAGATCCTTGGCATCCAGTAGCCAGGGATTGATGGCAAAACTGGATGGAGAGCTGTAGGGAGACCCCGTTCCGTCTGGTGGTGACAGTGGCAAGATCTGCCACACGCCGATTCCGTGCTGAGCAAGAGCCTTGAGCCAATCGCGGGCAGGAGCTCCCAACCCCCCGCAAACAGGTGAGCCTGGCAGGGCAGTCGGATGCAACAGAACACCGACGCGACGACGCGGCAGAGAAACAGAGGTCACGCGCGACTCGCTTGGCAAGGCAACGACTGACAAGCCAACGACAGAGCCTCAGAACAGAGCGGCATCACCAAGGTCTTGGCCGTCCATCCCGTCACGCACAACGCGTTCAAAAAACTGCTCCAACGTGTCGTTGCCATAGGAGGGCGTCGCTGCACTGTCGTATTGCTGACGTTGTTCGTCCCAGACAAGCATTGACTCTCCAGCGTAGTAGCGGCCGATCTTGCCGAATTCAGCGGCGTCCTCAAGCGAGGGGAACGTCCCGGATAAAAATTCAAGACAGCCAACAGGAAGATCCATCAATGCAATCGGCAGGGAAATCATCCAAGGTTTTTTACCTAAAGCCTTGAAGAGCATCTCTCCCTGCTGTCGAGCACTTAGTGCCTCTCCGGGTCCTCCAATCGGCAAAATTTGATTGATCTTGTCTTGATCAACAACACAATCACTGAGAAAAGACGCCAGATCAGACTCACTGATTGGCTTGCAACTTGCCAGCTCACCATCTCCGAACATCACGTACGGGGCTCCCTTACGACAACTTTCAACCTGCGCTCCCAGGCTTTTGAAGAACGCCGTCGGGCGAACAATCGAATAGGTCACATCGCTGCCATCGCGAAGCTCAGCCTCCAGCGCAAGCTTCGCCTTCTGAAATTCCAGCAGAGGCTTTTGTACACAGATCGCCGACAACAGAACGAAATGCGAAAGTCCCGCTTTTTTCCCCTGCTGATACGTGTTGAGGGTGGCCTGGTAGTCAACAGCCCACGAATCCTTGCGTCCGCCAGTGCGTGATGCGAGGCAGCTGATCACCACATCCACTGGCTGATCAAAGGCATGCCTTGCCAGTGAATCAGCATTCGTGACATCACCGAAACGAACCTCAGCGCCGGGGAAATCAGCCCTCACGCTCTCCTGATTTTGACGGCCACCCACACCACTGCGCTCACGCGCAAAAGCAACAACGTCGTAACCGCGTGTGATCAGCTCCTTCACCACGAAACGACCGATATATCCCGTCGCACCAAAGACCACAACACGCACCTTGTCCGGCGAACGGTCTCGGAAGTCGTCGTTCAGAAGCATGGGCATGGGGTCGACACCATCCATTATTCGCTTAGAACCAGGCGAGACTGCGGCTCAGTTCTGGAGGATTCGGCGCAATGAAGGACGAGGGACCGACAGGTGATCCTTCACCGAGCCGATTGACGCGATGGTTCGGGAGCCATCCCTTCAGAACCATTCTGAGAATCGCCGCTGCTTTGGCGGGAGCGAGCCTGATCGCTGGAGGGCTCGGGTTGATCTGGCCAAAACCTGACCCAATAGCGGCGGAACCGCCCTCCGCAGATGATCCGGCCAGCCTGGCACCACTTCCCAAAGGTCCAGTCATGGTGCTGGTCGTGGGCATCGATGCGGATGGCATCAATGATTTAAGCAACAGAGCCGCTCCCAAAGGACCGGCCAATGCCGACAGTCTGATGCTCATCCAGATCAGCCCTGGCGACCCCGTGCAAGTGCTGCAGCTGCCAACAGAACTCGCGGTGAATCTGCCCGGGCGCACAACACTGCAATCGCTGGCTGATGCCTATCCGCTCGGCAGCGTTGCCCTGACTGCCGATGTCGTTGCTGAAGTGGTGGGTTTGAAGAATGGAGCACCGGAACGGTTCGTGGTCATCCCCCGCCAAGCTCTTCGCAGTCTTGTGGACGGACTGGGTGAAGTGGAAGTCACGCTCAATCAGTCCTATGAGCACAAGGACTCAGCTCAGAACTACAGCGTGAACCTGCAGGCAGGACGGCAAACACTGAACGGCCAGCAGGCCGAACAGTTAGCCCGCTACAGACCTGAGCCCAAAAATGATCAAGCACGGCGCAGCCGGCAACAAAGCCTTCTGAACGGGATTCACGAGCAGCTGAATCAACCCAATGCGATCGCCCTTCTGCCCTCTGTGATTGGCGAAGTCAGCGCCCAGATGGAAACAGATCTCACGCCCATGGAGATGATGAGCTTGGCAGCCGCAGCGCTCAGCAGCAATCAGCCGCCGGTGATCACGCAGCTGGAACTGGCACCCCGAACGGGACAGCAGGTGATGCGAGAACTCAAACCGAACCAGCAGCGTCCCCTCTGGCCAGTACCTCCTGGCGATGCTGCAGACAACTGATCAACCCTCTTGGGTCATCATCAGGACCCTGCAGGCATCCACACCATGGAAGACCATCGGTGCGACGTTTAGGGACATCCCATTCGCCGCCAAGTTGTACGAGTCCCAGCAGGGAGAGGTTGAGCGCCCGAGCGAAGGCCACAGACGCTGGGACGATCCCAGCAAAGCGACCATCAGCTCGAGGCTGCGCCAACATCAGCACGGGGATTCGCCAGGCAGCGAGAGCTTCCAACCAGCTGCCCTCGCCGCTTTCGTCCACGCCGGCATCACCGCTCAACCTCAACAAGGTCAAGGCCTTAGAAGCACTGATCTCTGAAGTGAGTTCTCGGAGCAGTGGATGCGGCGCAAGGCCGCAACCCTCTTCCAGGAGAACAGCTCCGAACTCGTTAGCAAGAGAGCGACAGGCTGCGGACATCTGCAGTTCAGGCAGAGCACCGGTGCCGATAACAACCAGGAGGTTCTGGGACATCCCGGCACGTTAAGAGGAGTGATTCAGGAAACGGCCAGGAGAAACGGGACCGCGCACCCTTACGATCGGACAACCAGTTTCTCGTTCGCGGGCATCGTGACCGGATTCCTGACTGCAGCCCGCGCCGAACAGGAGAAGATCCAGAACGACACGAGGCGTCTGCGGCTTTTCACTGGAACCTCCAATCCTGCCCTGTCACGTGAAATTGCCGCCTATCTGGGCGTACCGGATGGTCCAAGAGTCTGCAAACGCTTCGCCGACGGTGAGCTCTATGTGCAGATTCAGGAATCCATTCGAGGCTGCGACGTATTCCTGATCCAGCCCACTTGCGCTCCTGTGAACGATCACCTGATGGAGCTGCTGATCATGGTGGATGCCTGCCGACGCGCCTCCGCCAGACAGGTCACCGCTGTTGTGCCTTATTACGGCTATGCCAGGGCTGATCGCAAAACAGCAGGCCGTGAGTCGATCACCGCGAAGCTGACCGCCAACCTGCTTGCGACCTCCGGTGTTGACCGAGTGCTGGCGATGGATCTCCATTCCGCTCAGATCCAGGGTTACTTCGACATTCCCTGCGATCACATCTACGGCTCTCCAGTTCTTGTCGACTATTTATCCGATCAGGACCTGGGCGAGGTTGTGGTGGTGTCTCCGGACGTGGGCGGTGTCGCACGCGCAAGAGCCTTTGCCAAACAGATGAATGATGCGCCTCTGGCCATCATCGACAAACGGCGAACAGGTCACAACATGGCCGAAAGCCTCACCGTGATTGGTGATGTGCAGGACAAGACTGCCATTTTGATCGACGACATGATCGACACCGGCGGCACAATCTGCGCCGGCGCACGCCTGCTGCGAGAGAAAGGGGCGCGGCGGGTGATCGCCTGCGCCACTCATGCCGTGTTCTCCCCACCTGCGGCGGAGCGGCTCTCAGTAGACGGTCTGTTTGAGCAGGTGGTGGTGACGAACTCGATTCCAATCCCTTCAGACCGTGTGTTCTCACAGCTGAAGGTTCTCTCGGTCGCCAACATGCTGGGCGAAGCGATCTGGCGGATTCATGAGGAGAGCTCCGTTAGCTCGATGTTCCGCTAAATCCGTGACCAGAGCTCAGCAGCAGCTCCGTCGGACGACCGCAAGCGTGATGGCTGGAATGTTGAGCCTTTGCGCTGCAGCTCCGGCATCAGCACAGCTTCCTTCTGTTCAGCCCAAACGCACCCTGGGAGTCTGGCTGACCAACAGCCCAAGCCGTCTTTACTACGACCGTCAATCTCTCATCCGGGCCATGGATGAGCTGAAAGCAGCAGGCTTCAATGCCATCTATCCCAATGTGTGGAGTCGCGGCACAACCTTTCATCGCAGTCGTTTCGCACCGGTTGAACCAGCACTAAAGAAAGCTGGTCTTCAGCTCGATCCCATCTGCACCCTGACTCAACAGGCTCGTCAACGCGGGATGAAAGTCATCCCATGGTTCGAATATGGACTGATGGAGCCAGCCGATTCGGCGATCGTGCGTCAAAAACCTGAGTGGGTCTTAGCTCGAGCTGACGGCAACACCGTCATGACCATGCATGGCAAGAACATGGTCTGGCTCAACCCCGCCCATCCCGAGGTACGCGAACGTTTTATCGGCCTGGTGGTAGAGGTGATGAAACGCTGCCGAATGGATGGCCTGCAGCTGGATGACCATTTCGCATGGCCAGTGAAACTGGGATATGACCCTTACACCTCTGCGTTGTACGAAACGCAGACCGGCGCACCACCGCCGAAGGATCACACCAATCGCTATTGGATGACCTGGAGACGCCGTCAGCTGACAGGCCTGTTGAGGGCACTGAGAGAACGCTTGGAGAAAGAATCTCTGCCTCAACGCATCAGTCTTTCGCCAGGACCTTTTCGATTTGCCTACAACCACTGGCTGCAGGACTGGGAACTCTGGGCAGTTGGAGAACTGATTGATGATCTTGTCGTACAGAACTACGCCTATTCACTCAAAGGTTTCGCCAAAGATCTCAATCAACCTGCTTTGCGTAAAGCGCGTCAGTGGGGATTGCCGGTTCAGATCGGCGTTCTTGCTGGTTTCGGGAAAAGGACAACACCAATCCCTGTCCTTGCCGAAAAAAAACGACTCAGCAATGAACAGGGTTATGGAGTGATTTACTTCTATTGGGAAGGATTGTGGGGAGTTCATAGCGGCAAAGAAGGATCGATCTATCGACGCAAAGCTCTGCAGCAAATGGGTTCTCAGAACCAGTAGCGCGAATTAGATCTCAAGAGCTGGGCCACCGCCGCGAATCACTCAAAGAGGTTCGATTCCGTGATGTGAGTCATGCCTCACTTGATGACGGAGCTGCAGGAGTGGGATGAGTTAAAGACACGCCCCAACTGTCTTCTGGCCCGTACAAGCTTTAAATTCAAAGAATGAAGGATCCGACCCTCATTGTTCGAAAGCTGATCAGCGAGCTTCGCGACGAGATGTCAGATGCTGCGAGGGAACTGCGTAATCGAGCCAGCTGGGATCTGCAATGCCCTGTGATTGTGATTGATGCCAGAGAGCATCCCAAACGAGTTCTGAAAACGTCGGTGCGAGGTCTCACTGGAACCATCACAACAAGCAATGTGATCGACAATCCACTGCTGCGATCATTTCTGGCTCGTTCCAAGGAGGTGGGCGCCGACGAAGCCCTTGATGAATTCATGCATGGAACGGAAGCAGAACACTTCTCCATGCTCTGGGATCGCTATGCCGATGAACGCCATTGTCATGGACTCGCTGTTTGGTCGTATTCCGAAGCAGCCAAATTCGCCCTCAAATCCAAGCAGTGTTTCGAACAAGGGGACATTGCCTGTGTCGCCATCACGGAGGGGAACGAGACAGATGATCACGGCGTTCTCACGTTTTCAGTGGATTCCAGCTGGCTCTCTTGAAACCAGCGGATCCACCATGCTGAATGATCTTTCGCGAGACTTGGAGAGCCTTGTCCGACTGGGGGCAAACCAAGAGCGCACATGTCATCAAATCGAGCCCGTCTGGACGTCTTGGTGTCTGAGTGCCGGCAGACGTTCGTGGAAGCAGCCATCAAAGTCAGCGCTGTGAAGGCTTGGGATTTCTCCTGTCCTTGCGTCGTTCTCGATGGTCGTACGGATGAGATCAAAGCGGTGGTGATCGGAGTAGGGAGCATTGGCAACCTGGTGCCAACATCAGCCGCTATCGATCATCCAGAGGTCAAAGAATGGCTTCGGATCGCCACGGAGAAGAGTCCCGAAGTGGCCTTCGCCGAGATGCTCGATGGCGACGAGGAACGCGCCAAACGATTTAATGAGGCTTACGAACGACTGATTGAAGAACGTCGATCCGGAATTAAAGGCCTTTGGTCCGCCGATGATCTCTCATCATTTGTCGCCAGAAGTCAAGCGGCGTTCCCCAAGGCCATCAGCGCGATTGCACTGCTACCTGGGCAAGAAGGTCAAAGTCACAGCATCCTCACGTTCGAGAGTGATATCAAGTCTCTACTGAATTAAAGATCATCAACCAACAAGACTGCTCACCAACAAACAAACACTCTGATTTAAACTAAGCATCAAGTCTGCAAGACCTACTTCTATACATACTGAACTCTTTAAAGACGGCTTCCGCCTCGTGAAAGTCTTTGTCTTCCCGTAAAAAATAGAGCTGAGCTTTCCACCATTCCCAGGTGTCTTCATAGATATCTTTTTTCAGGAGATCCTCCAGAACTTCGCTGCTCATTCCTCCTTCCCAGATCTCTGCAACTTAAAGAGCATCATTCCCGAGTCAATTCAGTTTCACAGGGCGTAACGCAGTGGTGATGAGCGGCACAAAACACCACCCAAACGTTCAAACCTTCTGAACGTTGCACAGCCCATCACCCTCGGCCGAATCGAAAGAGAATGCGTCAGGCTTCCATCAAAGTCACCACTTCACGGGTGTTTGTGGAGAGATCTGCCGAAGCAAGTGTTGACAAGGCCCGCTTCACGGCAGCCTGACGTTCACTGCCGTAAGTGCGCCAACGGCTAAACACCTTGGCGAGCCGCGATGCTGTGATGGCATTGCGCTGATCCACGGCGATGATCTGTTCGGCCATGAACTGATATCCACTGCCATCAAGGGCATGGAAGACACGTGGATTACCCACAAGCCCACCCAGCACAGCACGTACTGAATTCGGGGCCATCGGGTCATAACGGGGGTGATCCAACAAAGCCGCAACCCTCTCAAGAGCATCTGCGCGCGGTGTTGAAGCTTCCAGCGAAAACCAGGTGTCGAAAATCACCGGACGCTCCTGCCAGCGATCGTGAAACGATCGCAGAGCCTGATCGCGCTCATCACAGTCAATCGGCTGCAAGGCCCGCAGACCGGCACGCGCCATCGTCATCGAGGGGCCTTCCACCGCCTGAGCAGCATCAGAGCGCGCCCCTGAATCGCCGGCAGCAGCCAACCAGCTCCAGATCAAACCCGTGAGCTGGCGCTCGCCCTGACCCGCAGGCCAGGCTTGATCCAGGCTTGACGCAACGCCATTGAGCCTGGACCTCAGCAACGGTGCCAGCTGGGATCCGAGCAGCTCTCTCAGTTCACAAGTGGCTCTCTCCAGAGCAGGAGGGTCGGATTCCTTTTGCAGTGTCTCAAGTTCGGCAGGACCAGGAAAAGCCAGGAGAGTGGCCAGCACGGCAGGGTCTTGTTCGCCGTCAACAGCGAGGAGCTGGCCAATGGCATCCAGCATCCGTGACTCCAGTTCTGACTCAGGAGTTCCTGCTGCACGGGGAAGAATCAGCCGCTTCCACAGCTGCTGGCCAGCATCCCAGCGGGCAAAGGCGTCGTTATCCCCAGCAAACAGCGCAAACAGATCGTCGAGGGCCTGGCCGGTTGCCCAGGTCACCGGAGCTGAAAAACGACGGAATAACGAGACAACCGGGGGCTGTGCAGCAGGAGACAAACCCTCCAGGACAACGGTCTGTGTCTCCTGATCAAGCACAAACAGCCGTTCTTCTCCGGCACCTTCATTGGCCTGCAGGACAGACCAAAGGACAGGAATCACCAGTGGTTGCTTCCGTTCCTGACCTGGCGTTGGAGCCGTGGATTGCTGCAGCGTCAGGCTCAGACGTCCGGCTTCGCCATCCCAGTGAGATTTCACCGTGACATGAGGCGTTCCCGCCTGGTGGTACCAGAGCCGAAATTGCTCGACATCAAATCCGAGAGGCTGACCATCTGCTCCCGCGCCATCCACAATCGCGTTCACAAAATCCTCTGTTGTGGCGGCTTCTCCGTCATGCCGCTTGAAATACAAGCTCATGCCTCGCATGAAACGCTCAGGCCCAAGCAAAGTCCGCAACATGCGAATCAGCTCCGCCCCTTTTTCATAAATCGTGGTTGTGTAGAAATTATCAATAGCTTGGTAAGAGTCCGGCTTCACCGGATGGGCTGTTGGGCCTGCATCCTCTCGAAACTGCGTGTTGCGTAGCATCGCTGCATCTTCAATCCTCTTCAAGGGTTCGGAATGAAGGTCGGCGGTGAAGCACTGATCTCGAAACACCGTGAGACCTTCTTTCAGCGACAACTGAAACCAATCACGACAGGTAATTCGATTACCAGACCAGTTGTGAAAATACTCATGCCCAACAACACTTTCAATCCGCTCTAGTTCCCCATCTGTTGCGGATTCTGCATCAGCAAGAACCAGCTTGGAATTGAAAATATTCAGACTTTTGTTCTCCATTGCGCCCATATTGAAGTGGCGCACCGCGACGGTATTGAACTCATCAAGGTCGTACTCGAGTCCATAAACGGACTCATCCCATGCCATGGAACGCTTCAACGACGCCATGGCATGGGCGGTGAAGGGCTCATCACCGGCTTCCACATGCAGACGCAACGTGACGTCCCGCCCGGAAGCCGTGGCGTAATGATCCCTGATTTCACGCAAGTCACCAGCAACGAGAGCAAACAGATAAGAGGGCTTGGGGAAGGGATCTTCCCAGACCACCTCGTGCCGAGAAGCATCGTCTGGGAGAGCCGAAGCACTGATTTCGTTTCCGTTGGAGAGCAGCACGGGAAAGCGTGCGCGATCCGCCTCAATCCGAACCCGGTAGCGGCTCAAAACATCAGGACGATCTGGATGGAAGGTGATGCGTCGGAACCCTTCTGCCTCACATTGCGTTGTGAGCATTCCGCCACTTTCGTACAAGCCTTCCAGTGAGGTATTGGCCTGAGGATCAAGACGACTGACAGTCGTCAACGTGAAGGGCTGAGTTGGAGGTGAAGGGATTTCCAGCTGCTCATCATTCAAGCGATAGCTGCTCGACTCCAGGGGATGCCCATCGAGCGAGATTGAAATCAGCTCTAGATCAACTCCATGCAAGATCAGCGGAGTGGTTGCCTTCGAATCGGAGGGCTCAAGGTGCAGATCAGCCGTGACCAAAACTGAATCAGGCTGATGCACCACCACATTCAGCTCAATTCTGGGGATGGCAAATGGGAAAGGCCGATAGTCAGACAAACGCTTGGGCGGAGCAACTCCCGCCCAGCTGATGGCCGACTCAGAGGATGCGGTGGGAACCATGAACAGCTCACTCTGCTTTGATCCTGGCTCCCTGGATCAACAGGTGGCGAGAGGGAAAACCTCACCAATCAACAAAAAACGCGGATTCAAGCCCCCGCTTCGCGAAAAACGGTCCTTCACGGTTGAAAGTACGCCGACCGTTTCAATGACTGGAACGTCGATGCCTTGGGAATCACAAAAGAAAAGCTTCAAACTGAGATCAAAAAATTAATCAACATTTCTCAATTAATTTGATTGTCAAACGCAACAAATCGCATAATGAAACTAACGTTCGAGACCCAATTAACTCAATCAAGAGGCCAGACCTACACCAACAATTGCTGGGCCAGGCCTGGGCAATCAAATGTCAGTTTCCTGACTGAGACTTCAATAGATCCTCGGCCTTTGTCACCTCTTTCTTGTAATCCTTTGGCAAGTCCTTGCCACAACGGATGCCAACGACTGGCAACAATTGCATCGCCAGACCATTGGCGACCTCCTCAGGAGTCAACGCCTGCCCTTTCTTGACACCCTTAATCTTGGAACCGTTGACTTCCTTGATGTAACTGACCATTGGAACCATGTTGGCCTGCATTGCAGTCAAGAATGGAACCTTGCTTTTCGACAAAATGCACATATTGATTGAAGCGATTGAAACCATCCGCTCGATTTCAATCCCCGTGGCCGGGGTTGTCGCTCCAGCTGCCCCTTGAGCGAATGCAATGGAAGTATTGAGAGGAAGCGCTGCGAGAAGCAGACCAGTTCGGAACGCCTTCGGAAGACTGGGACGGGGGATACGCACTGACAGACTTAAGGGAGCGGGCCCATGCTGCCTCATATCAGCGAAAAATGGCTAGGAAGTGGTTGCGACAAGATCCATCCCTGACCAACAGCGGAACTGCTCGGTGTCCGGACAAAGGGGTGCATCCGGGTTGAGACCAGATCCAGCATTCTTGTCATGACGTTGGTCGGCACTCAGCTCAAACCACTGGCAGACCATCAAGCCAGTCAGGGCTTACGAGGACTTTGATAACGAGACAACAGTACTGATCCCGACAAACGCTCTGCTTGGGACCGACGTAGACAGCGAAGAAAACTCAACTCACTGAGTGTCAATCGGAGCGGAAGCATCTTCAAGACGGGTTTCGTGGTGATGTTCCACGATTTCCAGATCACCTTTCTGCCAGCTGTAGATCGCACGTGATCGGAAACGATCCTGATCGATCAATCGTGTGTATTCCTGCACATCCCAGTCCAGGTAATGCGATTCGAAGACCACTTCATGTTCATCCACCTGACGAATCTGCGTTCGTGACTCGACTTCTTCGAGATAGGCACGACTGCGTAGCAACTGATGACCCATCAGCGTTGCTTCCATGACGCCTTCACGCTGGTAACGGGGTTTGCGATCGAAGAAATCTGTTTCATGTTCAGGCCACCAGCTCATGCGGTAGTGGGGCTTGCCAACACGTGATTCCGCAAAAATCTCCACCCGGATCATCATGTCCAGGAAAAGAACTTCCTCATTCTTAAAAACGTATTGACGTCGTGAACGCCAAAGGCCGAGATTTCGCGCAAACCAACGCCTGAGATTGCTGTCGAGGTAAACCCGCTGCGAAGCCGGGGACTCACCATCCGGAGGTGGAGCACCACGGCGTTCAACAGGAAGAAGGGCCATGAAAAGTCCTGACTGACAACAGTCTGTTCAAAATCGTCTTAGCGGTTCTGCTGACCTTTGCAAAAACCCATAAGGTAAGGCTCATCTTTTGGAGCAACACCTGGTGGGCGGGATTGATCCCACACCACGTCAGCAGCTGACTCTGCTCCTGGTCGCAGGTCGTCACCATCTCTCCAGCGGTGATCTGCGTTCGCTGATCCAGTTCCTGGAACAGGAGGACTGCGGTTTTGACGTGACACTCCAGGTGGCTGATCCTGTGGAGCACCCAGAGTTGCTGGAACTCCACCGCTTGGTGGTGACGCCTGCATTGGTGAAGCTTCAGCCCATGCCAAAGCAGGTTTTTGCGGGTAGCAGCATTTTTCAGCAGCTTCGAGGCTGGGTACCTCGTTGGCAACAGGATGAAGTCGTGAGCGGACTTGGCCTGAGCCTGAAGCCCACGGAACTCGACGGAAGCCGCACCCAGCGCGAGCTTCAACTCGAGGATCAGCTGTTGGTGCTACGGCAGGAAAATGAAACTCTGATTGACCGCCTTCAATCTCAGGAGCGTCTTCTGAGGATGGTGGCCCACGAACTTCGCACGCCCCTAACAGCCGCAACACTGGCACTTCAGAGCCAGCAGCTTGGTCAGATTGATCTCAACCGATTCCGCGACGTCTTGAAACGTCGCCTCGATGAAATCGCCTTGCTGTCCAAGGATCTGTTGGAGGTGGGGAGCACACGCTGGGAAGCTCTCTTCAACCCCCAGAGACTTGACCTGGCCAGCATCGCTGCAGAAGCCATCCTTGAACTGGAGAAGCTTTGGCTCGGCCGGGACGTGACCATCAACACCGACATTCCGGCCGATCTGCCACTCGTCTTCGCTGATCAGCGGCGCATGCGTCAGGTGCTGCTCAATCTTCTGGAGAACGCACTCAAATACACCCAGGACGGCGGCACGATTGCACTGGCCATGGTGCATCGCACCAGTCAGTGGGTGCAGGTGAGTATCAGCGACAGCGGTCCTGGCATCCCCGAAGCAGAACAGCAACGCATTTTTTTGGACCGTGTGCGGCTGCCTCAAACCTCCGGAGGAACATCGGGATTTGGAGTTGGACTTTCCGTCTGCCGACGAATCGTTGAGGTGCATGGCGGACGCATTGGAGTTGTCTCAGAACCAGGAAAAGGAGCCTGTTTCACCTTCAATGTCCCTGTCTGGCAAGGACAAGGACAAGAGAAGTTGACCGCTGCCTTGACGGAGGGTCAGTCGGAACCGTAATTTCATTTGGTGCTCGGGAGAACACCTGAGAGCACGGCCTCGCCCCCATCGTCTAGAGGCCTAGGACACCTCCCTTTCACGGAGGCGACAGGGGTTCGAATCCCCTTGGGGGTATTGATTGATTTGCTTCATGCAGCATCACATCCAGTTCATGGATGTTTTTTTATGACAATTGATCATTGACTGAGGAGCTCATTTAAGAACCTCAAAAGCTCTACTCAAGAGAAACGATCAGGCCTCAGTGAATCGGCGAATCGTTTCTTGCTCAACCGCGAGGAGATTGTCATTGAGGTCTTGTCGCAGACGCTGTTCGATCAGTGCAACGGGCATGCCCAGGCAGCCCTGAACGGTGAGTTCGTAAAGAACCAGTGTTTGATCAGGAACAGCCTGCAAACGCCAGGCACCTTCGAAACGCCGAAAATCACCTTTCAGCATTTTGAATTGAAGCAATCCTTCGGGACGATGTTCCGTCAGTTCCAGCTGGACTTCAGCCGAAAATTTCAGGCCTAAAACCAGTTGCTGACTGCCAACCTGGGCGAGAGTGACTCGACTCCCGGAACGCTCAATCAGCTTGCTGCTGCTGAGATTGGGGATGAAATTGCTGAGACCTTCATAGTCAGTGAGCACCTGCCAAAGGTGATCCACTGTTTGATCCGTTCGCAGCTGAACAGCCAGCCGACGAACCCCTTGCGGCAGACGCTCAATGGTCTGCTCAATCGTCTGTTGACGGCCTCTAGTTGCTCGCTGAAGAGTCGTCAAGGAGTCGGCGAAGTTCAACCTGAAGAACGTAACAAGGGAATCCTAAGGAAAGTCAGGCTGAAGACCAGACCGCAATCTGCTGTGAAGGTCGGGTCGACTTAAGGCCGACGTTGATGACACGACTATGATCGCGCGGTCTTTCAAGGGAACCGAGAATCCATGCGTGTCAGCTCGGCCGTTACCAGCAGCTACAACGAACGGATGTTCACGCTGGTCGTTGTCTGGCTGCAGGCCGGCAAACACGTTCGATCGGAAGAACGCATCACCGTTTCCTACGACCGCCTGCAAACCACTGTTCAGACGATCAATGCCAGAGGTGGCCGGATTCAGTCTGTGATTCCAAACAATGAGCCAATCCAGGCTGGTGAGCAGGCTACAAAAGCTACAACCGCTAAGGCTGTTGCTGCGAAGGCTTCTTCCTCGAAGGCTTCTTCCTCGAAGGCTTCCGCCTCAAAGGGTTCTGCCAAACAGGCTTCCGCAAAGCCTGCATCCAAAGCAGCTGCAGCCAAAGCTTCTACCAAGCCAGTAACCAAAGTGGACGCTTCCAAGGCTCCTGCAAAGCCTGCTCACCAGTCGGTTCCCGTCAATCTCTACAAGCCGAAAACCCCATTCGTGGGAACCGTTCTGGACAACTACAGCCTTCTGCAGGATGGGGCTATCGGACGGGTCCAGCACATCACCTTCGACCTCAGTGGTGGTGATCCACTTCTCGAGTACGTCGAAGGTCAATCGATCGGCATCATTCCTGAAGGGACCGACGCCAAAGGAAAGCCACACAAGCTGCGTCTTTACTCGATTGCCAGCACGCGCCATGGAGACGACATGGCTGGCAAGACCGTCTCACTCTGCGTGCGGCAGCTCGAATATCAGAACGAGGCAGGAGAAGAGATCAAAGGTGTCTGCTCCACTTATCTCTGCGACATCAACCCTGGAGACAAAGTCAAGATCACAGGCCCAGTTGGCAAAGAGATGCTGCTTCCTGAGGATGAAGAAGCCAATGTGATCATGTTTGCCACCGGCACAGGCATCGCCCCAATGCGCACCTATCTGCGCCGCATGTTTGAAGCCAGCGAACGCGACAAAAACGGTTGGAAGTTCCGTGGAAAGGCATGGCTGTTCATGGGTGCTCCCAAAACTCCAAACCTCCTTTACGACGACGATTTCGAGAAGTATCAGGCTGAATATCCTGACAACTTCCGCTACACGAAAGCGATTAGTCGTGAGCAGAAAAACACCAAAGGCGGTCGCATGTACATCCAGGACCGCGTCCTTGAGCATGCCGATGAAATCTTCTCAATGATCGAAGATTCCAAGACTCACGTCTACATGTGCGGACTGCGTGGAATGGAACCCGGCATCGATGAAGCCATGACAGCGGCTGCATCGTCCAAGGGACTGGACTGGTCAGAGTTACGTCCTCAGCTGAAGAAGGCAGACCGCTGGCACGTTGAGACGTACTGAGTTTTCTCAGTCAGATTCAAGACAAAAGCCCGCCGCATGGTGGGCTTTTTTTTGTTTGGGTTGTCCCGAGACGACGACAAAACGTCGCGGGATGTTCCGGAGCACTGTCAGCGCGGGGATTCCTGGTTAAACCTGCGTCAGAGCTTCCGGTGTCATGAGCGCAACGATGACAAACCCGCTGAGGGTCGGCCTGCGTCAGGAGCGCGTGATCGCTCCCCAATGCCTGGTGATCTTCGGCGCAAGTGGTGACCTCACGCATCGCAAATTGGTGCCGGCCCTGTTCGAGTTGTTTCGACAGCGACGCCTGCCCAGTGAATTTGCATTGCTGGGATGTGCTCGGCGCCCATGGAGTGATGAGGAATTCCGCCAAAAAATGGCGGAAGCCATGGAGACCTCGGTGAATGAGAACCGTGCTGCCTGGGAGCAGTTTTCGGCAGGAATGTTTTACGAACCGGTGGATCTTCAGCAGCCCGAGGATCTGGTCAAGCTCGGGCACCGACTGGACGAGATCGACAGGACGCGAGCAACCCGCAGCAACCGTACGTTTTATCTATCGGTTTCACCCAAGTTTTATGGCAGTGGCTGCCGCTCTCTCGCCGACGCCGGCCTGCTGAAGGATCCGCAACGCAGTCGTGTGGTGATCGAAAAGCCCTTTGGCAGGGATTACGGAAGCGCCCAGAACCTCAATCGGGTAGTTCAGAGCTGTGGGCAGGAAAATCAGATCTTCCGCATTGACCACTATCTGGGCAAAGAGACCGTTCAGAACATCATGGTTCTGAGGTTTGCCAACACAATTTTCGAGCCGATCTGGAACAGGAACTACATCTCAAGTGTTCAGATCACAGCCGCAGAAACGGTCGGTGTAGAGGAGCGAGCCGGCTATTACGAAACATCAGGTGCACTCAGGGACATGGTGCAGAACCACCTGACCCAGATGCTGGCGATTACAGCCATGGAAACGCCTGGACGCTTTGACCCGGAAGCGATCCGCAGTGAAAAAGCGAAAGTTTTGCAGGCGGCACGGCTGGCGGACGAAAACGAACCCTGGAACTGCTGCATCCGCGGTCAGTACGGCCCCGGTGGCACCCAGGACTCACCTCTGCCCGGCTATCGCCAGGAGCATGGCGTCGATGCCAACAGCACCACAGAAACCTATGTGGCGATGAAACTGTTCATCGACAACTGGCGTTGGCAGGGCGTGCCCTTCTATGTGCGCACAGGTAAACGACTGCCGAAGCGCCTCAGCGAGGTGGTGCTCACCTTCAGGGAGGCACCGGTGCATCTCTTTGATGCCGCTGGAGGAGGGCCAACCGCCAATCAATTGGTGTTGAGAATTCAGCCGGATGAAGGTGCTGAATTCCGTTTTGAAGTGAAGTCTCCAGGTTCCGGCATGCGCAGCCGACCTGTGGAAATGGAATTTTCCTACGACGAATCATTCGGAGAGCCATCCGATGAGGGCTATGTGCGCCTGCTAGCCGACGCCATGCTCGGCGATCCCACGCTGTTCACCCGCAGTGATGAGGTGGAAGCAGCCTGGCGTCTCTACACCCCTCTTCTGGAGCTGATTGAAGACAGCCCCTGGCAGCTGCCGATTCACCCCTATGAATCAAGAACCTGGGGACCTGCTGCATCCGATGCCCTCCTTGCCCGTGATGGCTTGCTCTGGCGACGTCCATGACCAGATCCGACTGACCACACCTGTCCCAATCAACCGGCTGCACCATGTCCCCCCAGCTCACACTTCAAACCCCTCTCGAACTGCCGCCCTCTGAGGTCCCCGGCTATCTCGAACAGCTCTGGTCAAGGGATCAGCCCAACAACGTCGGTGCCCACACGTTCTGCCTGCTCATCTGGCAACCGGCCTGGGTTGAGCAACAGCTGGTGCGCACCGGCCGCCTGGATGGCCCGATCACTGGCGTGCAGAGATCGCAGCTGATTGCAGCAGGACGTCAGTCTGTCGTGGATGGCGATCTGCCCATCAGCACACCACCGCTCACCGAAGCAGTGGCGACGTGTCTCGGCCAGATGGACGGGGGGCATACCAGTGAGGATCTGAGAGGCCAGCATGTTGATGCCGCTCTCAGCAATCTGCGCCCGCGGCGACTGATCACCCTGGCGCCCAGCCTTGATTCCGAACAGCCGCTTGAAACACTTGTGGCTGCCTACTGTCCGCTTCCAGAAGAAGGCGGTGGAACTGTTGCCTGCGGGGATGTGGTGGTGTTGCGTGGAGGCAAGCCTGCCCTTCAGGAGGGTCTGGCGATCCTCGATCCTCTGTTGCCAGAGGAGCTGCCCGCCTGGGTGTGGTGGAACGGAGCCCTTGATGAAGCCCCTGAGCTCCTGCAACAACTTGCTAGCTCACCGCGCCGTCTGATTCTCGATTCCGCCCTGGGCGAGCCTGGCTTCTGCCTCAACCTGTTGGCCTCCAGAATCGATGCGGGGCAGGCAGTCAACGATCTGAATTGGCTGCGCCTTGGCAGCTGGCATCAGACCCTCGCCATGGTCTTCGATCCACCGCATCGCCGCGATGCCCTTGGCCATGTGGTTCAGCTCGACATCGATGTCGAGGGCGACCATCCAGTTCAGGGTCTGCTGCTCGGATCCTGGATCGCCGACCGGCTTGGCTGGGAGCTGCAGCACACCCAGCGCAACCCTGACCAGAGCATCAGTGCCAACTTCAAGCGCACTGATGGAGCTGATGTTCAGATGCGCGTGTCGCCAGTGCCGATGGGGCAACCCAGCATTCATCCTGGTCAGATTGTGGGACTGCGCCTGATCTGCAAACCAGACAATCAGCCTGCGATCTGCGTGATTCTCTGCGCTGAGTCCGGGGGCTGCATGCGACTCGAAGCTGGTGGAATGGCCAGCATGGAGTTGATTGAAGAGGTCGTTCCAGTGCAGCATTCCCCAGTCGAGGCGGATGTGTCTCGCCAACTGGAAGGTGGCCATGACTCCACCAACCCTTTGCTGGCTGCTGCGGCCCCGCTGGCTGCCAAGCTAATCAGCTAATCCCCCGCTGAGCGGGAGCTCTCCTGTCGCTCCGCTCTAACCATCTCCGCTCACACCATGGCCTGCGTGATCGCTGCTCCGGCCAGCGGCAGCGGAAAAACCCTGCTCAGCCTCTGCCTGATTGCCTGGGCCCGCCAACTTGGGCACAGCATTCAGCCCTTCAAGGTCGGCCCCGACTATCTCGATCCGCAACTGCTCTCGTTAGCGGCGAACCAACCCTGCCGAAACCTTGACCTGCCTCTATGCGGCGAGGAGTGGGTTGAGCTCAGCTTCAACGGTTATGGCGGGCGTTGTGACATGGCCCTGGTTGAAGGCGTGATGGGCCTGTTCGATGGCATTGGATCCAGCTCCGAGGGGAGTACTGCCGATGTGGCTGTGAGCCTGGGCCTTCCGGTGGTGCTGGTGGTGGATGCTGGAGGTCAGGCCCGATCTCTCGGCGCACTGGTTCGAGGTTTTAGAGATCTTGATCCACGCCTCAATCTTGCTGGCGTTGTGCTGAATCGAGTGAGCAGTCCCAGGCATCGGGAGCTACTTGAGGAGGTGCTCACGGACATCGGTGTGCACTGCCTGGGCTGCCTGCCCGGGGATCCTGACCTGGAGCTTCCAAACCGACATCTCGGTCTTGCTCCCGCCCATGAGCTGAGCTCACTACAACAGCGACTGGGGCGCTGGGCAGCTCTGGCGGAGCAGCACCTCAACATGGACGTGTTGGGGCCTCTCCTGAAAGCACCAAGGCCTGGCCCCGACCCGATTCGGCATGTCCTGTCTCCAGAGCTGGAGACGTCACAGCAACAATCATTGCCCGTGGCCGTCGCCCAAGATGAGGCTTTCCACTTCCGCTACCCCGAGATGCAGGAGTGCCTGGAGCTTTTGGGGATGCCAGTGCTGCCCTGGAGTCCCTTAAGCGATACGGCTCCACCAGCAGAAGCGACCGGCCTCATCCTGCCCGGGGGATTTCCAGAGTTGCATGCAGACGAGCTGAGTGCATGCAAAACAACCTTCTCAGCCCTGCACGCATGGATTCGCGACAAGCCGATCTACGCCGAATGCGGAGGGATGCTGCTGCTAGGTCGAGGCCTGGCCGATCCGTACGGAACACTGCATGCGATGGCTGGTCTCCTGCCGTTTGAAGCCAAACGAGGACGGCTGCAGGTGGGCTACCGACAGCTGGAGGCTCGAACCGACAGCCTTCTGTTGCGTCAGGGTGAAAGGCTTAGAGGCCATGAATTCCATCGCTGGCAACTGTGCCGTGAATCGGATGAAAGCGTTGGCAGCTTTGGGCCTCTGTGGCAGGTTGAAGGTTGGAAAGTTGAGCGAAGAGCTGAGGGATGGAACCTGCCCAATCTCCACGCAAGCTGGGTTCACCTCCACTGGGTCGGATCCTCGACGATCCCCTGCAGATGGCGCGCCGCGCTCGGCTTCGCAGCGAAGCGGAACGTCGCCGCTTTGTGACCCGCCACACCCGGCAGAGATCGGCCACTCTTCAGGAACGTTGGCGTTTTCTGGTGGAAGGAACCGTTCAAGGTGTTGGTTTTCGGCAGGCCTGTCGGCGACGGGCTCTTGAACTGGGCCTCAGCGGCTGGGTCCGCAACCTGGATGACGGTCGAGTGGAAGTGCAAGCCGAAGGTGATCAGCTCCCCCTCAACGAGCTGAGGCTTTGGTGTGAACAGGGTCCCAGCGAAGCAAGAGTTCGTCTTGTTCGGCCCTGCCAGATGCCGATCACCGGTGCCGACTGGTTCGAAATCCGTCACTGAAAACGTGTTGGCAAGAGGTTGTTTGCGAAGCCAAATCAACTCCTGATGGTCACAATCTCAGCAGAGACGGCTGTTTCGGGCCATGACCAATCAACGCCAGCTCTGGCTGCTTCGCCATGGAGCCACCGAGTGGGCTCGCACCGGACGTCACACAGGCAACACCGACATCCCTCTACTGCCAGAGGGAGAAGAGGAAGCCCGGCAACTGTCTCCTGTCTTAAGCCAACAGCATTTCGCGGCTGTCTTCAGCTCACCTCTTCAACGTGCTCGGCGCACCTGCGAACTGGCAGGGATGGGCGCAAGCATGACCGTGATGAAGGAGTTGCTGGAATGGAATTACGGAGATTACGAAGGAATCACCACCTCTGACATTCAGCGCAAGGTGCCGGATTGGAATGTCTTCACCCATGGCTGTCCGAATGGCGAAGACGCTGAAGCCGTGCAAGAACGCTGTGAAACCGCGATACGGCTGGCCATGGACTCGCCCGGAGATGGAGACGTTGCACTCTTTGCCCATGGACATCTTCTGCGGGCCTTGGCCGGGACCTGGCTTGGCCTGGGAGCCGTGGGCGGCAAGCTGCTGATGTTGAGCACCGGAAGTCTCTGTCTGCTCGGTGTCGAGCATGGAAATCATGCGATCGTGCGCTGGAATGCGCCCGCTGACGGCCGGTTCTGATGAGCGACACAACCCTCTGGGCGGAACTGCTGGCCTATGGCACCGGCATTGGGCTCTCGCCGATTCATATCGCCGTTCTCTTGCTGCTGCTGCTGGGCCCGAATCCCATCAAACGAGGCGGATGGTTCGTCGCAAGCTGGGTGATCACCACACTTCTTGCCGCCACGCTTCTGGTCACTGTCGGCCATTCCCTTGTGCTGGATATGAGTCATGGCTCCCATCACCGCACGGGCCTGGATCTGCTGGCAGGCGGAGCGCTAGTCGCCATCGGCGGACGGGAACTGATCAAATCCTTCACCGAAGGTTCGGAGCCGCCGGTCTGGACCAAAGGCATCGACCGTTTCCTGGCAATGCCGCTGCCGCTGCTGTTGTTGCTGGGTTCCGTCGGCGAAATCATTAGCCCCGACGACATCGTTCTGTTCGCCAAGTCAGCTGGAGTGGTTCTGTCTGCGCAGTTGCCCACCTGGCAGGAAGCAGTCGGTCTGATTGCTTTCACAATCGGAGCCAGCCTGTTTCTGCTCACTCCTTTGGTTGCCGTTGTGATCGGCCGCGACAAGGTCGTTCCACTTCTCGAGAAAGGGAAAGAGCTGCTGTTTGCCCGGGGAAGTCTTGTGGTTGGTGGGGTCAGCCTGGGGCTGGGGATCTACCTGGGATGGCAGGGCGTAAGCGGACTAACAGCGATCTAAACCGCATCGCGAGCCTTCAAAGGGCTGGCCATGACCGATTAGCCAATCCCGCGTAAAGCCTTGCTCCAGGTGGCTGCATTGCGTTGGCTATCACCCACCAGGTACACCCCATGCCTGGCACGACTGACTGCCACATAAGCCAGCTGTTGATGGAACACCTGCCTCTCTGGCGCAAGACGCTCAAGGCTGCGAGGGAACACATCATCAGCAACAAAAACCTCACCAAAGCTGCTGCCCTGACTTCGATGCACCGTGAGCACTGCAGCAGGCCCAAGTGATGCAAAAGCATCCCTCACCAGGAAGTAACGACGCCAAAGCGATCGCCCGCCACGTTTCCCGGCGTTCCTGGCTTCCTGAGCCAGACGCTTCAGCAGTGCATCCAGTTGCTCCCTCGCCTGACTGCCGGAAGGAGGCTGAAGGCGCAGCTTGAGCTCAAGCTCGCCACTGCGAACCTTCGCATTGAGGGTCTCAATCACGGGCACGCCGAGTCCGGCCAACGACAGCTGCGCTTCACCAGCGACACCGAACTCCGCCAGATCGCAGCGTTCTGGAGACACGTCTTCAACCACAAGTTCTCGGTTGGAACCCAACACCAGATCGGGTTCCTCACCAGTCTCGCCTCCGTCGCTGGAGGCCGGTGCCATCACCGCAGTGCGCGTGATCAACACCTCGCCTGGCAGCACAGCCATCTGATCAGCCATCTCTCCATGAATGGCCCTGCGGGCATGGGGCACCAATGCTTCCAGGCGGCGATTGGTGTAGCAGAGGATTCTCGCCGCATCGGGGTTATCGCAGGCCGCGGCCCGGCGCAGACCCTCCTGAGCACGCGACAACCAGTCCCCTCGACTCAGCACTCCCACCTGACCGAGATCCGAGCGAACGGGAGGCAGCAGCGGTGGTACTTCGCAGGGCAAGCGACCATCGCGCAGACAACTTGCCAGTTGCAGGACAGGGCCCTGGTGACGAACAACCTCACGCAAGCAGGCGGAAACAGCACGATTCATGCCAAATACTGGGCTTTCGCTTTCACCCACCGGTGGCAACTGGGCCGGATCACCCACAAACACCAGTCGCGTTTTGAACGGGTGGGCACACTGCAAGGCAATGGACAGCAGGGAGCTGTCGACCATCGAGGCCTCATCGACCAGCACCAGTCCGAGATGCTCCAACGCTCCGGCCGTTTGTTCAGTGGATTCGCACAGCTCCCGATCACCCTGTCGCTTGAGCTTCAGACGCAACAAGCGATGAATGGTGGAGGGGTACCAAGTGGGCTGAAGGCCTTCGAGGTTGAGTGCCTGCCGTAAAACCCCCACAGCTTTGTGAGTTGGAGCCACAACGGTCCAGCAGAGACCGCTGCTTTCCACTTGCCGCAGCAGGCGCATCGACAGGAAGGTCTTGCCACTGCCGGCAAAGCCACTGAGAACGAAGGGAAGACCAGCGTCCTGCTGTTGCAGCCAGTCGGAGAAAGCCTCTGCGGCCTTGTGTTGATCCTCGGTGAGGCTCAATTCAGCGTGAGGAAATGACGTCAACCCAGAGCGTTGGTGATCAGTTGCGTCAATTGAAGCGGCGATCCCAGAAAATTGAGGCCAAGCAAGGCAATCATCGGGCCGAGCAGGCTGCCAACCAGCACTTCCGTTCGGGAATGCCCCAGTCGTTCCTTGAGTGGTTTCTCGAAGGGTGTCTGCCAGAGAGATTCCGGCAGGGCATTGAGCCGTTCAGCAGTGAAACCGGCGGCACGCCTCACACCACTGGCGTCATACATCACCACGAACGCCACAGTGGCGGCCAGGGCAAAAACGGACGATGCGAATCCCTCCTGCCAACCCACCGCCGCGGCCGTACCGCTCACCAGTGCTGCATGGCTCGATGGCATCCCACCGGTTTCGATCAGCACCGCCGGCCTCCAGCGGCGAAAGACGATGAGTTCAATCACCAACTTCGACAGCTGAGCCAGACCGCAAGCTGCAAGACCCCAGGCCAGGACTCCATTATCAAGAATCTGCAGGGGGATACTGAGAGCGACGTCGTCCATCGTTAACGGTCCCGACTGGCCACGTAATCGGCCAAAGCCAGCAGAGGTTGAGCCTTATGTTTCCAGGGCTGCAGGGCAGCTTTAGCTTCTCCCACCAACTCGAGGGCGCGTGTTCTCGAAGGCTCCAGACCGAGCAGCTTGGGATAGGTGGTCTTGTCTGCCAGCAGGTCCTTGCCCGCCGTCTTGCCCAACACCTCACTGCTGGCAGTGACATCAAGAATGTCGTCCACAATCTGGAACGCAAGGCCGATGCCATTGGCATAGGTGCGCATGGCCTGAACTTGAGCATCACTGGCACCACCGATCAAGGCACCGGTCACCACGCAGGCCCTCAGCAAAGCAGCGGTCTTGTGCAAATGGATGTATTCCAACGTCTCCAGGTCGACCTGTTTGCCTTCGCATTCGAGATCAACCACCTGTCCGCCCACCAAACCAGGCGCTCCGGAGACCATGGCAAGTTCTCCGACCACCTTCACCAACCTCTCGGCAGGCACATCGGCACTGCGCACCGACACCATCTCGAAAGCGCGGCTGAGCAGCGCGTCTCCAGCGAGGATCGCCATGGCATCGCCGTACACCTTGTGATTCGTCGGCCGGCCTCGCCTGAGGTCGTCGTTGTCCATCGCCGGCAGGTCGTCATGGATCAACGACATGGTGTGAATCATTTCGACAGCGACCGCCGTGGGCATGGCCTTTGAGGAATCTCCACCCACCAGCTCACAGGCCGCAAGACACAAAATCGGTCGTAATCGCTTTCCCCCCGCCAGCAGGGAGTAGCGCATCGCTTCCCTAAGAGATTCGGGTCGCTCAGGCCCCATCGAGGCGTCCAAAGCAGCTTCGACGCGCTCGCGAGACTGATTCAGATAAGCCTTGAAATCAAAACTCTGCTGGGGCTCACCCGACGGCGGAACGCCTTCAGGGCTAGTCGCCGTGGCGGTCATGGGGAGCGCAATGCTGGGCGAATTCTGTCAGGCCGGCGGGCACGCAAGCACCATCAGATGATCAAGTCAGCCAGATCGTGATCGACCCCGTGGCGACGGCACCAGGCCACAACGGTGTTCACCAGAAGCATGGTGACGGTCATGGGGCCAACGCCTCCGGGCACGGGCGAAAGCGCGGCAGCAATGGGCTCCAATTCTGCTGCCATCACATCACCACAGAGTCCGCCCTCAGGACGCCGATGGATCCCAACATCCACCACGACCGTGCCTGGGCTCACATGCTCTGCTCCAAGCATTTCCGGACGACCGGCCGCCACCACGAGAATCTCTGCCTGACGCGTCAGAGCAGCAAGATCTCTCGTTCGTGAGTGGGCAATGGTCACCGTTGCGTTCGCGGCCTGCAGCATCAGAGCCATGGGCTGCCCCACCAAAATGCTGCGGCCGACCACCACGGCACGACGGCCCGCAGGGTCGATGTCCGCACTGCGCAGCATCGCCATCACTCCGGCAGGAGTACAGCTCCGGGGACCCTGTTCGCCCTTGAGTAACCGGCCAAGATTCAGCGTATGCAGACCATCGGCATCCTTTTCAGGATCAATCGCAGCCAACAACGGTGTTTCATCCAATCCCTGCGGGAGCGGAAGCTGCAACAGGATCCCGTCCACCCTGTGATCAGCATTTAATGCACGGATCGCCTGCAACACCTGATCAGGCGAGGCATCTGCTGGAAGGTGAGACCCATAGCTCTCAACACCGACACGGGCACAGGCCTTTTCCTTGTTGGCCACGTAGACCGCACTGGCAGGATCATCGCCCACTCGCAAAACAGCCAAGCCCGGCGGGCGACCGGCAACCTGGCTTGCAGATTGGACCTGAGACTGCAGCCGCAGCTCGAGTGTCTTGGCCAGGACCTTGCCATCCAACCTGAGGGCCATTGCCATCTGATGCATGTGAATCCAGCATGCCGCTCCGGCAGAGCTAGCGTTTGTGCTGAATGCTCCCGGCTGACTTGCGTTCGCATCGCCTTGCACGTCTCTGGAGGTCCTGGCTCAGGAGCGAATCACCTCGCCGCCCGGTGCTGCGCTGGAACAGGTTGCAGAAAGCCACGCTGCTGATCCTCTGTGTTCTGGTGGCGCTGGTGTCCAGCTGGCCCTGGCTGGTGGAACCCGACCTGCGACCAGGCCTGGCCGCTCCCTTTGATGCAGAGGCCCCCAAGGACGCCAGGGTTGTGGACAGCGAAGCCCTGGAGCAGAGGCGCTCAAGCCTGGGATCCAGCACCTTCGTGCAGGTTCTGGACCCTCAGGAAAACGAGCAGATCCGCATGCGGCTGGAGCGACACCTCAGCGAATTGGAACGGGTCGCGAACAGCATCGATGCCGAGCGCATCGGACCTGTGAACCTGTCTCTCAACGAGCAGCAATGGCTGGAGAAACGAACCCAGGATGAGCGTCGGGATTGGGATATGGCTCTTCGCCGAGCGCTCGACCGGATGCTCAGTCAGGGGCTTGTCAACACCCTGGCACTGGAACAGCTGCAACGGGCCAGCGAACTGCAGCTCGAAGACCTCAATCAAGGCACGCCAGCGGGCCGCAGTCTGGGCAGCAAGGTGCTGACCACAACGCTTCAGGGCGCCAGCAACCTTCAGACCGATCCACTGCGAAGCCAGAGGCTGATCGAGGAGCTGATCACCCAACAAGGAATTCCCACCATTGAAGTCAATCGCGGCGATCTGATCACCCGCAAGGGCGAGTCGATCAGCTCACAGGCCTACGACGTTCTCGATTTCTTCGGAATGGTGAATCGCCGGCCGAAGCTGGGGATCTGGTTCACCCGTTTCACAGAAGCACTGGCCAGCTGTGGGGTTCTGCTGCTGGTCATGCGCCGCGAACGTCCCTGCCTGGAGGCACCCCATGGCCTGCTGGCTCTGGGTCTGTTGCTGCTGGGTCAGGCCTGCAAACTCTGGTTTGGTGCTTCGGTGAGCCCCCTGGCGGTGATCGTGCCGCCCACCCTTCTCCTGGCTCAGGGCCTTGGCACAACCAGTGCACTGGCCTGGATGGCTGTGGCCAGTCTTCTCTGGCCAACACCAGTGACTGGCCTGGGGGAAGGGCGCCTGCTGATTGCCGCTGCCACAGCCACCGTCGCTGCATTGCAAGCAGGTCGATTGCGCAGCAGAGCACAGTTGCTGCAACTCGCCGTCTTGCTGCCGGTGGGTGCATGGCTGGCCGAACTGGTGTTGATGAACCGAGAGGGCCAACCGCTTGCGGGGTCATTGATTCGCTTGCCATCCGATGCCGGGGAACTCGCCTCGGAAGCCTTGCTGCTTGGGCTGGCAATGATGCTGGCGATCCTGGTCATTCCTTTGCTGGAAAGCTCCTTCGGGTTGCTGACAAGAGCACGCTTGATGGAACTTGCTGATCAGGAACGCCCGTTGCTGCGGCGGTTGTCTTCAGAAGCCCCAGGCACCTTTGAGCACACCTTGATGATCTGCGGCCTGGCCGAGGAGGGTGCGCGGTCGATCGGCGCCGATGTCGACCTGATCAGGACAGGGTCGCTTTATCACGATGTGGGCAAGCTTCATGCTCCCAACTGGTTCATCGAAAATCAAACCAGTGAAGAAAACCCACACACTCGGCTCAACGACCCTTTGGCCAGTGCAGGAGTGCTCCAAGCCCATGTGGATGAGGGGTTGAAACTGGCACGACGACATCGGCTTCCTCGCCCGATTGCGGACTTCATTCCTGAACATCAGGGCACGTTGCGAATGGGATATTTCCTGCATCAGGCCCGGCAGCAGAATCCCGACATCTCCGAGAAACGCTTCCGCTATCACGGACCGACGCCGCGCTCTAAGGAGACCGGAATCATGATGCTGGCGGACGGCTGCGAGGCTGCATTGCGCTCACTGCCGCCGGACACGAGTGATCAGGAAGCTCGTGACACGGTCAAGCGGATTGTTGAGGCGCGCATCAGCGACGGACAACTCAGCCAGAGCAGCCTCAGTCGGGCCGAACTGGAACTGGTGATGCATTCGTTCGTCCGTGTGTGGCGAAGAATGCGTCATCGCCGCATTCCCTATCCCATTCCCGCAAAGCGCAGCTTCTCCGCTTGAGCCCATTCAGCCTGAGCCCAGTTCGGGAGTGCAGAACGCACACGCACCCGTCGCTGGTCATCAGGGTCCTGAAAGCTCAGCGCATAAGCATGCAGATGCATCGGCCCCTGAAGGTCGGAGTCGGTATAGATGCGATCAGCGCGGATAGGAGCCCCTACAGCAGCCAAATGCGCCCGCAACTGATGGGATCGGCCGGTCAGAGGCCGCAACCACAAACGTGTGCAATCGGTTGACTGCGTCCACTTGCGCCAAAGCGTGCAACAGGGCTTGCCCTGCGGATGCGGCCCATACACAGGCGGCTGGCGCTGCAGCCTGGCCAGGGGCAGATGAATGCTTCCCCGTCGTCCCAACAACGGCCTGACCACATCAGCGAGATAGAGCTTGTGAACTCTGCGGGCAGCAAACAGAGCACTGAGCGATCGCAGGCTGCCCTGATTTTTGGCCACAAGTACGAGTCCAGAGGTCTCCCGGTCGAGGCGATGCACCAAGCGAAGCTCAGGGCAATCGTGCTGGAGTCTCGTGATCAAGGAATCACGTTGATGAGAACCCAGACCGGGCTGACTCAGCAGGCCGGCTGGCTTATCGACCACCAGATATTGAGGGTGCTCGAGCAAGAGAGCAAAACCCGCGAGCTGAGGAACGGCTGCTGCCAAGGCTTCAAAGCCTGACGCCACGTCGATGGGCAGGGCGGCACCAATAGATCAGCGCCAGCACATTGATCAACCCGAGCACGACAGGGCCCAACCCCATGGTCTGCGGCTCAAGCCCCAGGACCAGGCGAACAAGGCCGTAGGGAATGGCCCCGGCAAGACTCATGGACAGGGCCACAATGGCCAGAATCACACCCCAGCGTCGTTGCGCCAGCAAGCCTGCTGAGGCCACGATGCCCACGATCGCAGCGGGCCAAGCCAGTGAGAAGGCGAGGCTGATGTTGGTGATGGCAATGCCGGAAGAGGATCCTTCTCGAAATGCCAGCAGGCCGATCACAGGCAGAGCGATCAGGTTGGCCACCAGGCCGAGCCAGGTCATCAACCAATAGCCGTTGAGCCGCGGACCCATGGAGAGATGCCACACATCTGCACACCGTAATGTCCGCGGCCGATCCACCTGAACCAGTTCACTGCTCAGGGAGGAGAACCAAGAACATCAGGCGGTTGAGCAACCTTGCGATGACTCAGACGGTCAGCACAGAAACTGCGAAATAGGGCTTCCACCTCATCGGGGGGCATCCCTTGCACAAGCCGTGCCTCGATTTCATCCCGCCGCTGCGACTGGTGATAGAGACGCAGCTCCTGGAAGGTTGTTTGGGATTGAGATTCGATGCGCGCGAGGGCATTGCCGACCTGGTGATCCGCGAGCAACGGCCCGCCATGACAGTGCTGCATCACATGGGCCGACTCGTGGGCAAGAACGACCCAAACCTGCCTTGGATCGTCCTCGATGTTGTTGGCACAGATCAGCAGGGCATTTCGGGGCGCATGAAAGGCACCCAGAAGAGCGGACGGACAATCTTTGGCCACAAGGGTGTGGGTTCCTGCCCGGCGGATCAGAGCGGCGTAGCTTCCGATGCGATCCCAGGTCTCAGCCTTTGACGATCCGGCGAAGAATGGAGCAAACAGAGCGAGGGCAAGCGCAGCGAAAGCACGCACTCGAGCCGACGGACCCAGACCCAGCAAACCAATGTCTCCAGTTCCTGGTCTCATTCAAGACATGCTGGACCGAATTGGCATCCCTTCCGCCTGAATTCAGGTCATCAGGCGTTTCACACTGCCCACTTTGTCGCGAAACGACTGAACGCGATCAATCCGTGTATTGACACGAAGCGTGGCATGAATCCGCTGCACGCCCTCTTGATGCAAGCGCGCATGGCAGGCCTTTACGCAAGCAAAGACGTCATCCCACTCCCCTTCGATGGCCGTGCCGTCGGGGCCGAGCTGATGCTCAAGGCCGGAAGCCTTGATCACCTCTTGACACAGAGCAATCGAAGGCCCTAGCGACACGCCAACCCCAAGCGGAACCAAACAAAGATCAACGCTTACCCGCATGAGCCAATCAGCCAGCCTCAGTCATGGTTGATCGAGATCAGGCCAGAGTGCAAGTGCTGACAAGCCTCTCAACGCGCCGTGGCTCCTCTTCACGATTCCAAAAGGCAGGCACTGGGGTAGCCAAGGGTGCGCCATTCCCCGCAACGGGTTTGCACTTCTAAAGCGATTCCTCGCTGAACCACCGACATCGAACGCCCCTGCCCAGCACACCAGCGACTGGCCGCCGCTTCCGCAGCAGCAATGGATTCATAGGGAGCATCTAAAACCGGATGCGGCTGCCCGTCCAATGCCACGAGCCTGTAAAGAGGGCAGCCGGGCTCAGGCATCTGTCCACTTTTGCATCTGTCTACAGTGTTCCACGGCGTCGAGCGACGCGCCATCACGAAGTGTGTGCCCAGACCTCCTTGCGCGATGCCAAGTCAAGCTCTCACTGACGCTTACGCAGAACTTCTGAGTCGCGCGCCTGCACCTCTGTTCGCCCGAGCAAGACAGCTTTATCTCAACAAATACTGCCTGGATGGGCGGAGCACCCAGAGCCCTTTGCGCCTTTTCGTGGTGCAAGAGAGCCTCGTTGAACGGGTGGAAGACGATCAGGAGGCAGGCCCTCTCGGCAGGGTTGTCACCCTTCAATCCAGCTCGTCGCAGCTGGCGATCGTTCACTGGCAGCGGGACGAGCCCCCAAAGCAAACACTGATTGAGACCTACCTTCAGCAGAGCTGGCAACTCCAGCCCTCTCAGCTCTCTCCAGTTGAAGAACACTGGTTCCGCAACGGTGGCTATCAACTACGGATGACCTTGCAGGAACCGCTGACATGGGTCCGGAGCAGCCGATATCAAGACACCGACCATTAGTCCCGCAAAGGAAAACCCACGAAAATCTGAAGTCACCGTCACCAGCTGCACAAAGCTGGCTAGGCAGAGTTCAGGACTCGCAGAGATTCATGATGAGATCATCACTCCTTGAGCGGTATGTTCTGCGCTATGCGAGCACGGGTCATTACCTGCGGGTTAACGACGAAAGCCAGGAAATTGAACGCAGCTCCAGCCCGGATTCAGCTTGGGAATTTCATACTCACGAAGGAGCAGTCACGCACGCACTCTGGATTGGAGAAGTGTTTGGTCAGACGCCCGACGTTGTGAAAATGATCTAAATGTGGCTGAAAACAAGATAGAGACAAGATACGGCGACCTCACTCACTCAGTTCGTCGTCTGAATGACTTGTTCTAGACCAATTCAAGTGTCTTCAACACCGCGATTCAGAACGGCACGCATATATTTTGCACACAAAAATGAGACCGCAATCTGCTCTTCAGTCAACCCTGGATAAAATGCCTGAGGCGTCTTGACTCATCAGCCATACGCCTTTGCAGCTCCGCAGAGGGAGCAGCGGAATCCTCTCTTAACTGAGCGTTGATCACATCATCTTCGGTAATTGAAAGGCCGCGCTCACGGCCGAGCTCGATCAAGGTTTCAACAGACACCGGCTCTGAGAGGCGCTGCGCCAGCTCCTGCTCCTCAAGGCGTTGCTGGAGAAGGGTATCGAGATCCTGAAGAGACATGAACAGCAGCGTGCAGTGATCACAATCCCATTCCACCAGACCATTGCTAGACATCGCGAAGGACTTTTGAAGACCATGAGGACCATCCGTTTCACGACTGCTCTGCTCGGCCTCAGTGTTGGCCTGATCAGCCTTGAAGCCGGCTTATCAGCGGCACAGGCTGGTTGCAACTTCCTTCCCCCTGTCGGAGGCAATGGCAGCAGCAACATCGTTAAAAAACGGGTCAGCAGAGAGAAGCTGATCGGCCGGACCAACTGGAACACTGACTTTGCCGTCAATGCTCCTTACAGCAGCTTCAAGCTTTTCTTCACAGCCGACTCCACAGCCAGCGGAACTTATCCCGTGGAAGCATTCCTGAAATTCACTGACGGCAGCAATCTGCGCGTGGTGAAGGAATCCATGACTCCACCAATCGGCACAGGCAAGCAGTTCGGACCATTCACAGTTCCCCAAGGGAAACAGGTCAACCAGGTGAACTTCAAGATCGGTGCAGGCAGCGATCCCAACTCAACGGGATTCAGCTACCGCATTTCCGTTCAGGGCTGCAACTGAGCCATCCCAGAGAGCAATGCGCGATCGGCTCTGGATCATCATCCCCGCAGCTGGATTTCCATTCCTGCTGGTGCTGTTCATTGTTCTCTGGCAGTCTCTGCAACAACAAAATCGCACCGTTCAGGATCTGGTGAAGCAGCTCGAGGAACTCGAACGTGTCGAGCTGCGTGACAGAGAAGGAAACCGCGAGCTGATTGAACAGCAGCTTGGTGTTCTGCAGACTCGACAACAAACGCTGCAGAGACAGATCAGAAATCTGGAGAGCTGGCAGCGTGCTTCAGGTGATCGGGAGCGGGCCCTCTGGAACAGGCTCCAGGCACCGTTCCCAGCCAATCCGGATGTCGACCTTCCAGACAACCGGGACATGGAGCAACCAGCACCACCCGAACAGCCCTGATCTCAACAGGAAAGCATCAGCCCTTGACGGCATCGCCGCTGGCGCTGGGGAGAATGAAGCGCTGCAAAAGGATGAACAGCAGCAGCACGGGAAGGATTGAAACCACGGATCCTGCGGCCACAATTCTCCAATCAAGGGAAAAACTGCTGGCCAGCTGCTGCAGACCCAACGGCAGTGTGAACAGCTGAGGATCATCCAGGATCACAAGTGGCCAGAGGAAATCGCTCCAGGTTCCGATGAACACAAACATGGCCAAGGTGATCAGATCAGCTCGCGCAGCTGGGATCATCACGTTCCACCACTCGCCGAGCTTGCCGCAGCCATCCATGCGGGCGGCTTCCTCCAGCTCAGCTGGAACCCCGAGAAAGCTCTGACGGAGTAGGTACAAGCCGAAGGCGGTTGCGGCCTGCGGAATCACGAGGGCCATCAGGGTGTTGCGCAAACCCAGCTGCACCATCAGCAGATAAAGGGGGATCATCACCACCTGAAACGGGATCAGGATGGTGGCGACAACAAGCCCCAGCACCAATCCACGCCCTGTGAAGCGCATGCGCGCCAGGGGATAAGCAGCCAGGGAGCAAAACAGCAGATTGGCCACCACAGCCAACAGGCTGACCACGGTGCTGTTGAAGAGATAACGCCCAAGAGGGTTGTCTCGAAACAGCCTTCCATAGGCGTCAAGACTGGGTTGCGAGGGCAGCAGGGCAGGGGGGCTGGTGAAAATATCCTCCGCAGGACCCTTCAGTGACGTGCTGACCAACCACAGAAGGGGCACAAGCACGAACAGTGCCAGCAGAATCAGCATCAGAAGCTGGAGCAAAGCCCCGGCACGAAGCCCAGCTTTGCTAGCTGGGTCTCGGGTGACGGAGGACTGCATCAGATCAGAGGGTGGGGCGGGCATCCAGAGGAGCGGTGTCCCTCTGGGGATGCAAGGCCGGTTGTGCAGACCCAGCAACCAGACGATTCAGAGCATTAACGAAGGCCTGAGCCGCAGCCACAACCACGTCCGTATCGGCGGAATGGCCTGAATACAACTCACCATCGCGGCGCAGCCTGATGGTCACCTCACCGATGGCATCAATGCCTTCAGTCACAGATTTCACGGAGAACTCCACCAGTTCGTTGGGCACACCGGCCAGACCGTTGAGTGCTTGGCACACGGCATCGACTGGACCAGTGCCGATGGATGCCATGGTCTGCTCCTTGCCATCCTCATCCGCCAAGGTGACCGTGGCGGTAGGGCTGAGGCTGCTGCCGCAACTCACCTGCACCAGCTTCAGCTGATAGCGAGCCTCCGGCTGCTGAACCTGCTCACTGACAATGGCTTCAAGGTCACGATCGGTGATTTCGCGCTTGCGATCGGCAAGGTCCTTGAAGCGAGCGAAGGCATCATCGAGATCCTCACGGCTGAGGTCGTAGCCCAACTCTTCCAGACGCGCTCGAACCGCACTGCGACCACTGAGCTTGCCAAGGGAAATGCGGTTATCACTGAGCCCGACCGTGCGGGCGTCGACAATTTCGTAAGTCAGCCGGTTCTTGAGAACACCGTCCTGGTGGATCCCCGATTCATGGGCAAAAGCGTTCGCGCCCACGATCGCCTTGTTGGGCTGCACCACCATGCCGGTGAGATTGGAAACCAGACGTGAGGTTTTGGTGATCTCCTCAGTGCGCACCGCCGTGAGTGGAGTCGGTGAGTCCGCATCTCGGCCAAAGAAGGGATTGAAATAACGGCGGCGCACATGCAACGCCATGACCAGTTCCTCAAGAGCAGCATTACCGGCTCGCTCACCAATGCCATTGATCGTGCATTCGAGCTGTCGCGCACCGTTCTTGACAGCCTCCAGAAAGTTGGCGACGGCAAGACCAAGATCGTTGTGTCCATGAACGGACAACACCGCCTCGCCCATGTTGGGAACATGACGATCAATGCCCGCGATCAGCTCTCCGAACTCAGTTGGAGTGGTGTAACCGACCGTGTCAGGAATATTGATGGTGGTGGCGCCGGCAGCGATCGCTGCCTCAATGACTTCGTAAAGAAATTCAGGGTCACTGCGTCCTGCGTCTTCGCAGGAGAACTCAACGTCATCGACCAGGGAATGGGCGTAAGCCACCATGTCCGGGACGATGGCCAGCACCTCCTTACGACTTTTGCGCAGCTTGTGCTCAAGGTGAATATCGCTGGTTGCGATGAACGTGTGAATCCGTCTCCGTGGTGCCGGAGCCACCGCTTCCGCGCAGGCCTTGATGTCGCCTTTCGACGCCCGCGACAGCCCGCAGATCACTGGCCCGTGTTCTCCACCGACCTGCTGGGCAATGCGCTGGACAGCTGCGAAGTCCCCAGGGCTCGCAAAGGGAAAACCCGCTTCAATCACATCGACGCCCAGTCTGGCCAGCTGCTGCGCGATCGCCAGTTTCTCCTCCAGGTTGAGACTGGCACCCGGTGATTGTTCACCATCCCTGAGGGTGGTGTCGAAGATCAAAACGCGGCCTGGGTCGTGGGCCATGGCAAAAGCCTCGACGCGATTTAGTCGGAATGACTATGGGTAAGCCCACTCTAAGCGAGTCAGCCAGTGGCAATCTTGTAGAACCCGCCCGGAATCCCGGTACATTCACACGATTGATGGGACGGAAAAGTGGCCAACGGGGCACTGGCTCTTGTTCTGCACGCCCATCTGCCGTTCGTCCGGGGCGCAGAAGCTCACTCGCTTGAAGAGGACTGGTTCTTCCAGGCTCTGATCGAGTGCTATCTGCCCCTGCTGGAGACGCTCGAGCGAGCTGCTGCCGATCCGAAGCAGAGCCCACAGCTGACCATGGGGCTGTCGCCGACCCTGCTGTCACTCCTCGCGGATCCCACTCTCAGACAGCGTTTTCCCGCCTGGATTCAAGCGCGACTCAACCTGTTGCAGCATGCCCCGGCTGACCGACGAGCAGCAGCGGAGCATCTAACCAGCAGCTTCCAGCGCCACCTCGCAGCCTGGCATCGCTGTGATGGCAACCTGATTCCGCGCTTCTCAGAACTCCAGCGCCAGGGCGTTCTCGATCTGCTCACCTGTGGTGCGACCCATGGGTATTTACCTCTGCTGAGAGAGCACCCAGAGGTTGTGCGTGCTCAGTTGCGAACTGCCGTTAGAGAGCACCACAGATTGCTGGGAGAAAGGCCTCTTGGCATCTGGCTGCCCGAATGCGCTTACTACGAAGGACTGGATCGCTGGATGCGCGATGCAGGACTGCGCTACGCCGTTCTCGATGGCCACGGACTTCTGCATGCCCAACCCCGCCCGCGTTATGGGGTGTATGCGCCGATTGTGAGCCGTCAGGGAGTGGCCTTCTTCGGTCGCGACAGTGATGCCACTCTTCCAGTCTGGTCAGCAAAGGATGGCTATCCAGGCGATCCCTGGTATCGGGAATTTCACCGAGATCTGGGTTGGGATTTGCCAGCAGAACAGATTGAAGCCATGGGTCTGCCAGCCCAGCGTCCGTTGGGACTGAAATTGCACCGCGTCAGCGATCCTGCAGGCGGCCTGGATGGCAAGCAGCCCTATCAGCCCGAACGGGCTCTAGCGCGCACCCGTGACCATGCCCAGCATTTTCTGGAGGGCCGTCGGCGGCAGCTCGACAAGCTCAGCGACGGGATGGCCATCGAACCTCTGCTCGTTGCTCCCTTTGATGCCGAGCTTTTCGGCCACTGGTGGTTTGAAGGTCCAGGGTTTTTGGCCGAACTGTTTCGACAGGCACCAGTACAGAACATCCGATTCACCAGCCTGCGTGGTGTGCTGAACGCTCAACCGAATCTTCAGATGTGCGATCCCTGCCCCTCCAGCTGGGGTAGGGGTGGCTTTCACGATTATTGGCTCAACGAGACCAACGCCTGGATCATTCCTGAATGGAGCCGAGCAGGTCGAGTCATGGTGGATCGCTGCAGCCGCGGTGTTGGCAGCGAACTGGATCTTCGTCTATTGCATCAGGCCGGGCGGGAACTGCTGCTAGCTCAGTCTTCGGACTGGAGTTTCATTCTCAGGGCAGGCACCACAACGGAACTGGCCCGAGAGCGCATTGAGCGTCACCTCGAACGCTTCTGGCGCTTGATCGCCGCAATCGAGCGACGGGAGCAACTACCGGAGGGATGGCTGGAAGAGCTGGAGGAGGAAGACGCACTCTTCCCCTTGATTCAGCCGGCTGACTGGAGCCGCATTAACGCCTGAAGGCTGGAGCCTGCCGCTGCGCGGCTCCCAGCACAAGACCTCGCCTGAGTTCCCACGGGGACAGGGCAAACAGTCGCAACATCACGCCCATCAGGCGTGGCAGCGGCAGGGTGTTGGTCAGAAAGCCGAACCAGTCTTCTCTTGCCAGGGAGAAAAAAGTGGAGAAATGGGTCCGAAGCAGCCTTTCGTTGAATCCCATCAAACGACCGAGCCCGAATTGATAGAGCTGATGGCGCAGCACCAGCTCCATTGGCCAGAGCGCCTGCCAGCCTCGCCGGGCAAGATCGACTGATCCAAGCGACGGGTCGGCCAGAGCGGCCGCCAGAGCTTCAGCCAGCCCTGGAGCACGACGCAACAGCGAGCCCACCATGTAGCCCGATGCCGGATGCACCATGCTCGCCGCACCACCAAAGGCCAGCACCGGCTGGCTACGATCGGGCAGCGGCAGATTCATGGGAAACAGGCAGAACTCCTCATGGATCACCTCGGTGATCTGAACTCCCCGACGATCAAGTCGTTGTTGCAGCCGCCGCTTGAGCAGGTCGTAAGGAACGCCGGGTGCCAAGGCGAGCGAGGTTTCCTCCACAAAAAACACCCCATCGCCCAGATCCATTGCATAGAGAAATGTGGGTGGTTCGAGGCGCTGCTCGCCGCTGAGGTGATCACAGCGATAGTCCATCAACACAAAGCGGCCCGGTTCAATCGGCGGCATAGAGAAACGACCCACCACGCCATAGGCCGCTTGACCCGCCACCGGCCCCTGATCAGGACGGCGAATGTGTGGCGTACGCGAGCCGGAGGCATCGATCACCAAACGCGCTTGCATCGTTTCGCCGGATGAACAAGTCACCGTGGTAATCGCAGGGCCAGCCTCTACCCCTTCAGCACTGCCCTGATGCCAAGTCACCCCTTGAGCCCGATCGAGCCAATAGCGCTGCAGGGCAGCCCGATCGAACAAGCCGTAGTCGATCCCGTGAGCATGGCTCTGATCCTGAGCCGTTGTGCCGCCTTCACCGAAATAACTGACCGTGTCGCTCCAGCGATGCTCAATCAGATCCTCAAGGTCGAGGACTTTCAACTCATCGACCCAGATTCCGTAGGTGTTGGGCCATGCTGCATCCACGGGCTCGAGAGCAATGCCCTCCACAGCAACTCCGCGCTGGTGAAGCTCGGAAGCAATGCAGAGGGCGGCTGGACCGCCGCCAATCACCAGCACATCAGCGCAGCGAGCCAAGGTCAGCTATCCGCAGGCGCACTCTCAGCATTGACCTCGCCAGCCTCACTGGAATCAGAGTCGGCTGAGGCGTCATCAAGCTCATGCGACTCGGCTTCCGGTGGAACCAACACGACCTTGAGGAGGTGATCACCCTTGTCGAGCTTCTGAAGGCGAACGCCCGTGGCTGCTCGTGATTGCTGAGGAATGGCATCAGCACTGGTTCTGACGATCACCCCTTTTTCACTCACCAGCAGTAACTCTTCACCGGCTCCAAGAACACTCAGACCCACCAGCTGATCAGCATCGGTGCGGAATTTCATGGCCCTAAGACCCATTCCAGCTCGCTTCTGCAGACGGAATTGCGTCACCGGCACTCTCTTGCCAAGGCCCGCTGCCGAGGCCACGAGGACCCAGGGACCCTCACTGGCTGGGGTGCCTTCGTCATCACCGTCGTCGGAGCTTGCAGCGATCTGATCGGCCAGCTCCACAGGCAGCACATCCATGCTCACCAGTTCATCTCCTGAGCGCAGATTCATCGAGCGAACACCACGGGCGGTGCGGCCCAGAGGGCGCAGTTCATCGTCGCTGAGGCGGAAATGAATGGTCATTCCAGCTTTCGAGCCGATGAGCACGCTGTCTCCGGGCACGGAGAGCCGTACCCAGGTGAGCGCATCACCATCCTCAAGACCGATGGCGATCAGACCGTTGGAGCGGATGTTGCTGAACGCCGACAGCCGGGTTCGTTTGATGAATCCCCCCTGGGTCAGCATCAACAGATCGGTGTCGTCATTGAACTCAGACACCGCCAGCAGAGAAGTGATCGCCTCCTCCCTGGGAATGGGCAGCAACTGCACCACAGGTGTTCCCTTGGCCGTTCGGCTGCACTGAGGCACGCGATACGCCGGCAGGGCATACGACACACCTCGGTCGCTGAACAACAACAGGGTGTCGTGGTCGTTGCAGCCGATGAACAGCTTCACCGCATCTTCACCCTGGCTTCTGGTGCCGGCCTTACCGCGGGTACCGCGACTGGTGGCTTCAAATTCACTCACCGGCATCCGCTTGAGATAACCCGTTTCGGTCACCAGCACGACTGACCGCTCGTTCGCGATCAAATCGATGTCTTCGAGGCCGCCACCAAGGTCGAGAATCTCCGTGCGACGCGGCACGGCATGACGCTCGTTGAGCTGATGGAGTTCGTCCTTGATCAGACCGAAGACCCGCTCACGACGACCGAGAATGTCTTTGTAATCGGCGATCTTGGCGACCAGATCCTCATGCTCTAAGCGAATCTTGTCGGCTTCAAGCGCAGTGAGTCTCCGCAGCTGCATTTGCAGGATCGCGTCCGCCTGAACATCGCTCAAACCATGACGGTCCTGCAGCTGCTGACGCGCTGTGGCGGTGTCGGGGGCAGCCCTGATCAGGGCGATGATCGGATCGAGCTGGTCGAGGGCCAGCAGCAGACCCAGCAGGATGTGATCACGTTCCTCTGCCTTTCGCAGCAAGTAACGCGTACGGCGCTCGATCGTCTCGACCCTGAAGTCGAGGAACACCTCGAGCATCTTGCGCAGGGTGAGCAGGATTGGCTCACCGTTCACAAGGGCGAGCATGTAAGCGCTGAAATTGCTCTGCAGAGGCGTGAGCTTGTAGAGGTTGTTCAGCACCACCTGCGGATAAGCATCGCGGCGAAGCTCCACAACGATGCGCATGCCGTCGCGATCGCTTTCATCACGGATATCGGAAATCCCCTCCAGTTTCTTGTCGTTGACCATCTCGGCGATGCGCTCAATCAGCGCTGCTTTGTTGGTCTGATAAGGGAGTTCGGTAATGATCACGGCATCGCGATCAGGACGGCCGGGTACCTCGAGTGTTTCGATCCCGGCCACGCCGCGCATCGTCACCGAGCCGCGACCACTGAGATAGGTCTCCTTGATTCCAGTGCGACCCAGGATCTGGCCTCCGGTCGGAAAATCCGGGCCTGGGATCAGGGCCATCAGCTCGGGATCGCCGATCTCAGGGTTCTCGATCAGGGCCAGAAGACCAGCGATCAGCTCTCCCAGGTTATGAGGAGGGATATTGGTCGCCATGCCCACGGCGATTCCTGCCGAGCCGTTGAGCAGCAGCTGAGGGATCCGTGATGGCAGAACCGTGGGCTCTTGCTGCGAACCGTCGAAGTTGTCAATGAAATCGACGGTCTCCGCCTCGATGTCTTCGAGCAGGGAGTCGGTGGTGAGTGCCTGCAACCGCGATTCGGTGTATCGCATGGCGGCTGGCGGATCATTGTCCACCGAGCCGAAATTGCCATGCCCGTCGATCAAGGGCATCGACATGGAGAAGCTCTGGGCCATCCGCACCAGTGCGTCGTAGACGGCTGTATCCCCGTGGGGGTGATATTTGCCGAGCACTTCACCCACCACACGCGCGCACTTGCGGTAAGGACGGTCGCTGGTGAGACCCAGCTCATACATCGCATAGAGAATCCTGCGATGGACAGGTTTGAGACCATCACGGGCGTCAGGCAGAGCTCTGCCGACGATCACGCTCATCGCGTACTCGAGGTACGAGCGCGACATTTCGTTGCGCAGGTCCGTCTGGATGATCCGATCGTCGGAATCGCCGGGACCGCCGCTGCCGGGCCCCACTGAATCCGCCATACAAGACCTGTAGATCGCTTACTAGTTTATCGCGGATGTGCGATCGGATGACACCAGGTGCGTCACCTTTTGCTGTCTGTGTGGGATCAATCACGGATCAGGCCCTTACCCTTTGGCCTCGCCACATGGACTGAAGTTGATGTCGTCCGACAAGCCCTCCGAAAAGCAAGCTCCTGCCGAATCCATCAATCCGGATCTTTCAGCTCAGGGCGACATCACGGACCGAGGAGTCGAGCAGGAGCCCATCCCAGCTGTTGAGACAACTGCTGTTGAGGCAACTGCTGCTGAGGCAACTGCTGCTGAGACACCAGTGGCTCCAGAACCGGCCGAACAACCCGTCACAGCGCCAGCCTCACCGTCGATCGCAGAACGCATCAGCGTTCCAGCTCAGGCATCTGCAGACAGCAGCGAAGAAGACGGCGGCGAATGGGATCTGCTGTCCAACCGCATCAAGCAGTTCTTTGAGGCCAACAACCTTCAAGATCAATGGCAGAGCCTCCGCCAGCCTCTCTTTCTGCTCGGCGGACTGATTGTCGTCATCTTGACGATGAGGATCTATGGAGGAATCCTCGACGCCATCGCCACGGTTCCACTGGCTCCTCGACTGTTTCAGCTGGTCGGCACCTTTTATGCCGTCTGGTTTGCAGCCACTCGCTTGATCCGCGCAGAAGAGCGGAAAAAGATTTCGGCAAACGTGAATGATCTCTGGACCAGCTTGCGCGGGGGCTCAAAGTCCTGACCCGAAGCATCACGAAGCGCGAAGCATCAATTGGTAGCTTGATCCGACTCTGTTAGCTCCTGCGGTGGACATTCAGCTCGGACGCTCCAAGGTTGTACGCCGGGCCTATGGCATCGATGAAATCGCACTGGTGCCTGGCGGCAAAACCGTGGATCCGGAGGTGACCAACACCAGCTGGTCGATCGGAGGAATCGAACGAGAGATCCCCATCATCGCCAGCGCCATGGATGGCGTCGTGGATGTGGAGATGGCCGTCAATCTCTCCAGATTGGGAGCGCTTGGTGTGATCAACCTGGAGGGAGTCCAGACCCGTTACGAAGACCCGAACAGCGTTCTCGATCGCATTGCATCCGTCGGCAAGGACGAGTTCGTTCCTCTGATGCAGGAGATCTACAGCCAGCCGGTGCAGGAGTCCTTGATCCGCAAGCGCATCCAGGCCATCAAGGCCCAGGGTGGTATCGCCGCTGTCAGCGGAACCCCGGTCGCAGCCCTGCGCTTCGGGAAAGCGATCGCCGAGGCAGGGGCCGATCTCTTTTTTGTGCAGGCCACTGTGGTGTCAACGAATCACATCGGACCGGAGGGCCAGGAGACACTCGACCTTGAAGCCCTTTGTCGAGACCTGGGAGTTCCCGTCGTGATTGGCAATTGCGTGACTTACGACGTCGCTCTTCAGCTGATGCGCGCCGGAGCCGCTGCCGTGATGGTTGGAATCGGCCCTGGAGCGGCCTGCACCTCTCGAGGTGTGCTGGGTGTTGGCATCCCACAGGCCACGGCAGTGGCGGACTGCGCCGCGGCCCGCGAGGACTACCAGAAAGAAAGCAATCGCTACGTTCCCATCGTCGCCGACGGCGGCATTGTGACGGGCGGAGACATCTGCAAATGCATCGCCTGTGGAGCTGATGCCGTGATGATCGGCTCACCGATCGCCCGCGCAGAGGAAGCCCCTGGCCGTGGTTTTCACTGGGGAATGGCCACACCGAGTCCGGTACTACCCCGCGGCACCCGGATCAACGTCGGAAGCACAGGAAGCCTGGAACGCATTCTTCGTGGGCCGGCAAAACTGGATGACGGAACCCACAACCTGCTGGGCTGCCTGAAGACCTCCATGGGAACCCTCGGAGCACGCACCATCAAAGAGATGCAGCTAGTTGAAGTGGTCGTGGCTCCATCGCTGCTCACCGAGGGCAAGGTGTACCAGAAAGCCCAGCACCTCGGCATGGGCAAATAAACGCTTGTCTCGCACCGAGACAAGCGTGATGCTGCTGAGACGTGGGTAAAATCAACCCGTGCGAGCCTTGGCTCACACACTCCTCACACCCCCTGGCCCGACGCGTTCGGGCTTTCTGTCTTTCGTTCATCCATCACAGTTCAGGCGAAGAGCTGGTGAATTGAGCAGCAACCTCAGAAACGGTTGCTAAATTTCGCCCAATTCGACCGATCCTGAATGTCCAGCGCTGCCGCTGTCACCGACGCCTCCTTCGAACAGGACGTCCTTCAGAGCGACGTCCCCGTGCTGGTCGATTTCTGGGCCCCCTGGTGTGGCCCATGTCGCATGGTGGCTCCAATTGTTGATGAAATTGCCAAGGAATTCGAAGGCAAGATCAAGGTGTTCAAGCTCAACACCGATGAAAATCCCAACGTCGCCAGCCAGTTCGGCATTCGCAGCATTCCGACTCTGATGGTGTTCAAGGGCGGTCAGAAAGTCGACACCGTGGTTGGAGCCGTCCCCAAGGCAACTCTCTCTGGCACGATTGCCAAGTACCTCTGAGGCCACCACTGACCTCGTCAGCTGACCACATCCTTGATCACTCATCCAAGTCGGTCCAGAGGATCGGCTTGATCGACTACGGGATGGGAAATCTCCATTCCGTTCAGACGAGTTTCCATCGATTGGGCCAACCTTTGGTTGAGGTACGGAATCCTCAGGATCTTGAGTGTTGTGATGCGCTAATTCTTCCGGGAGTCGGAGCTTTCGATCCGGCAATGGACAAGCTTCATTCCTCCGGACTCGTGCAACATCTGCGCAGCTGGCACAACAGCATGCGCCCCCTACTCGGAATTTGCCTGGGCCTGCAGCTTCTGTTCGAAGGCAGCGATGAGGGCAGCGCCGAAGGCTTAGGACTCTTCGAGGGCTGCGTTCAACGCCTCCCGGATCGACAGGGCGAACGGATTCCTCACATGGGCTGGGGTCAACTGAAACCTCAACAGTCCTGCCCACTGCTGCCAGAGGGCAACGAGCAACCCTGGGTGTATTTCGTGCACTCGTATGCAGCGGTCCCCAACCAGACGGCTGATCTGGCGGCCACCGTGACCTTCGGGCAGGGGGAAGCCACGGCGATGGTCTGGAAGCACCGCACTGGAGCATGCCAGTTTCACCCTGAGAAATCAGCGAAAGCCGGCGCTCAGTTGCTGAAGCAATGGATCGGATGGCTTCAGTCCGGCGCTCAGTTGCCCCAGTGAAAGGTGGTCAGCTGCGCTTGATTGGTGGGCGTCGACTGCGTAGCCCTCAAGGTCAGGAAACTCGGCCGACGACGTCGCGCGTGCGTGAAGCCCTGATGAACATATTGAGTTCCGAGATCAGAGGTTGCCACTGGCTTGACCTCTGCAGCGGCAGTGGAGTGATGGGCTGTGAGGCGCTGATGAGAGGTGCATCCCACGTGGTTGCGGTGGAGAAGGATGCGCGCACTGCAGCGATCTGTCGAGAGAATCTCGAACTGGTGGCCTCCATCGATGCCGTTGATGCATCGGTGGACGTGATCAAGACAGATTTGCTCAGCTGGCTGAAGCAAGGTTGCTCTGAAAGAGAACTCAGATTCTCAATCGTTTATTTCGATCCGCCCTATGCCTCAAGGCTGTACAAACCAGTCCTGGAAATGCTCGAGCGCGGTCATTGGGTGAGACACCGAGGTCTCGTGGTCTGTGAGTACGCCACGAAAGAGGTCATAGAGGTTCCCTCAGGTTGGAGAGAGGTCGACCGACGTCGTTACGGAACCAGCAGCTTGCTGATTCTCACCCCCCAAGAGCACTGCCGCGGCGATACTGATTCCACGCCGCAACAAACAGCCCGAGAAGCGTGATCGGAATCAAACCAAGAACGATGCCACAAAGCAGAGGTTCGATCATGGCGTCGCGCTGAGTGGAAGGATTGACCACAATTGTTCCATGCACATGACGCAACTGTGACGACACCGTCATCAACTGCTGCAACGTCGGAACGACGCCGTGGTTTGGTGACGGCGTTGATCGTCATGGCTGTGATCACAGCCATAGCTCTAGGGGCCTGGTTTTATCTCAGCACCCGTCTGGATCCCTACAGCAAGGCGACCCTGGCGTTGAATGGGGATGTGCAACATGGGGCGCAGCTGTTTCGCATCAACTGCGCTGGCTGTCATGGCATCGCAGGTCAAGGGCTGGTGGGTCCAACCCTTCAGTCCGTGAGCGAACGACGGCCGGACCGCTCGCTCATCCACCAGATCGTGAGTGGAGAAACCCCACCGATGCCACGCTTTGAGATTGAACCGGAAGGAATGGCCGATCTGCTGAGCTACCTGCACACCCTGAACTGATGCCGTCGTGAGCCTTGCCGTGGTGTTGGTGGAGCCGGCCGGTCCGCTCAACATTGGAAGCGTGGCTCGTCTCTGCGCGAATTTCGGGGTTGAGGATCTGAGGTTGGTTGCTCCACGTTGTGATCCTGCTGATCCGGATGCACAACGCATGGCTGTGCATGGCGGAGCGGTTCTGGGCCGTGCACGCCGCTTCCCAACCCTTCCTGAAGCCTTGGCAGATTGTCAGCGCGTCGTGGCCAGCTGCGGACGGATCGAGCATGGAGAGATTCCTCTTCAAGCTCCCGAACAGGTCATGCCCTGGGTGCAACAAGGCCTTGAATCAGCAGCGCAAGTCGCACTGGTCTTCGGCAGAGAAGACCGCGGTCTCAGCAATGAGGAGCTGCTGCTCAGTCAACGCGTCGTACGGCTTCACTCCACCGAGGCCTATCCATCGCTGAATTTGTCCCATGCGGTTGCCGTGATGCTGCATGAGCTTGAGCGGGTTCGTCGAGGATCCTCAGAGCCGCTGAAAGCAACACTTCAGGACGCGGAAACAGCCGCACCAACCCAACTGATCGACTGCCTCAATGACGCGGAAGATTTGCTCTTGGAGGCGGGTTTCCTGCTGAAGCACACCGCCAGAGCACGAATGGCCAAAGTCAAAGGACTGCTGCAACGATCTCTGGTGCGTCCAGAGGAATTGGCCATGCTGCGCGGCATGGTCCGACAACTTCGTTGGGCGATTCGTTGCCACCGCCCGTAATCTCTGGCTTTCTCGCGCAGTTTCTTGGCCTCCAGTCGATCCAGACGCCAAAACCCTGGCTGGGGACGTCCTCTGCGGCTTGTGCTGCGACTTGTTCTGATGGGGGTGGGCCTTGGCGTGATTACGGGGTCCTTGCTGAAATTGGCTGGCCCAGCCGTTGAGACAGGAGATCTTGCACTGCCTGCCTGGCTGCCGTTATCCGAGCAGAACCCTGAGGGCAAAGCCAAACCTGGAGCAACTGCCGACACCAGCGGAACCAGGTTGCTCAATCGCACCGAGTCCTTGGGCCGCTTCGAGACCCGCAATGAACTCAAACCTCTGAGTGAGCGCTGGCAGACACTGGCAGCAGAACAGCCCGACCTGAAGGTCAGCGCCTTCATGCTCGTGCTGGATGACGGGCGCTACGCGCAGCTGGAGCCTGACACTGCGCTGCCGGCTGCCAGCTCCATCAAAACCCCGATCCTGCTCGTCACCCTTGAGGAGCTTGATGCAGGTCGCTTGAGCTGGAACGAACCTCTACAACTCAGTAAAACCGTTGTGGGCGGTGGTGCTGGCTGGATGGCATCGAAACCACTGGGCACCCGGTTCCCGACGCATGAAGTCGCCACTGAGATGATCCGGGTGAGCGACAACACCGCCACCAACCTTCTGATCGAACGCCTTGGAGGTCAGGAGGCACTGAATGCCCGGTTCAATGCTCTGGGGCTGAGCGCCACAAAAGTGAATGATTGGCTACCCGATCTCAAGGGCACCAACAGCACGAGTGCCAGAGACCTGGCTCGATCGATCGCGCTCGTTGACACCGGCGAAGCGCTCTCGATTCGCAGCCGTGATCTATTTCGGGAGGTGATGGGCACATCGATCACGAATACCCTTCTGCCGCGCGGACTGCTGCGTGGCCTTGGCGGTCGCCAGGGAGAGCCTGACAACAGCCTGATGGTGAAGGGCTACAGAGTGCTCAACAAAACCGGAGACATCGGGATCGCCTACGCCGACGCCGGCTTGATTGAGTTACCGGATGGCAGCAGAGCCGTTGCCGCATTCCTGGTGAAGGGACCGTTCAACGATCCCCGCTCGACGGAGCTAATCCGCAAGCTGGCAGCGGCGATGGCGCCGGTTCTCAAACCCAAACCCGCCGTTGCACGTTCCACGGCAAGTGCCGCCAGCATCGAACCATGACACGTCTCAACCGCCTGCAGTCGCTGGCCGCTCTGACCATGGCCGCAGCGTCCATGGCAACGGTGCTTGCACCTCCTGAGCTTGCCGCGGACCAGCAAAAACCGGCCAAGCAAACCCTCACTCGCCAAAGCCAGGTTCGTGCACTTTCAGGCCAGCTGGATGACGTGCTGATGGTGAATGACAACAACCCGGAACTGATCACCGGGGAAGGCATCCTTGTCTCGACCTTCCCTCAGGCGCCTGGCCTGAATGTGACGCTGAACGGTCGCTTCGATCTGTTCAGCCATCACGTTTACGCCGGCCAGCCCGATCAGCTCGAGTCAACTCTCTGGCTCGCTGTTGTCGCCAAGCCCGCTGGAGACGCTCCGGTGACTCTGCAACTTCTGGATGGCAGCACCTCCCTTTCACAGGCAACCCTGAAAGGCCAAACCGCATCACCATTTCTGCCGCTGCCCGCCCTGATGGCTGAATCGGGGACAGGGATTGCCTCCGGTCCTGGCAGCAAGGTGGCCGGCGACCTGCTGCGTGGAGACATCGCCGATGAACTCCAGCGGGAATGGCAGATTGCGCCCGGGTCGCTCAGCTCCCTGGTCGTTCTTCCAATCCCGGTCGCCGGACTGGACCCCCTTCTCAACGGTCGCAACCTGCAGCTGCGACTTCAAAGCTCAGGTCCGGTCCATATCGCAACCATCGCCGCCTATGGAAACGGTGACAAAGTTCCTGGCCAAGACAGGTGGAGGAAGCTGCTGAGTGAGGGGCGGCAGAGTCCCAAAGAGCACCAACCAACACCGCGCGGCGCTCGCGGCAGGATCGTTTACTCACGCGTTAGCGGTGTTCAGATCGGCAGCACATGGAGGGCAACCCTGACTGATCCAGGGTCCAGCCACCTGAACGTTGAGGAAGCTCCTATGTCTTGGCCGATTAGCAGCCTGGAGCGCGGTGAGCTGAAAACAGGACAAATCCAGACAGCAGAGCTGAAAGCCTTTGATTCAGGCACCGCCTGGGCAGCACACGGCAACTACGGCGTTGAGTACGACCTGACGCTTCCCCTCCGCAATCAGGGATCGCAGCAGCGAACGGTGGCGATCAGCCTGGAATCACCTGACAAGAACAGAAGCGGCAACGGCCAACTGGCGTTCAGCAGCAGCCATAGCGGCCCGGTGATGTTCCGTGGCCCCATTGAGGTGAGCGGGCTGGATGGACAACAGGGGCGTCCCAGTGGACGTCGACGGTTTCACCTGGTGCTGCGACGGGGTCAAGAGGGCCCCCAACTTGGGCAGATCACTCTGGCCCCAGGGCAACAACGTTCGGTGCGCGTCCGCCTGATTTACCCAGCGGATGCCACCCCTCCCCAAGTGCTGTCTCTCCGACCTGTGAAACAATCCACAGGAGCACCAGTCGATCGTCCGTGAGTTCACCGCGCAAGCGCAGAGTTTTTCCCTTCACGGCCGTGATCGGTCAGGAGGAAATGAAACTTGCTCTGCTGCTCAACGTGATCGATCCCCGCATTGGCGGAGTGATGATCATGGGCGACAGGGGCACTGGTAAGTCGACCACGATCCGGGCACTGGCGGATCTACTGCCTGGCATTGAGGTTGTTGCCGGAGACCCTTACAACAGCTCACCAAGCGATCCTGATCTCCAAAGCAGCGATGTGCGTCAGCGCCTCGAGCATGGGGAAACCCTGGCGACAGAAGACCGTCAGGTGCCCATGGTTGATCTGCCGCTAGGCGCAACCGAAGACCGTCTGTGCGGCACCATCGACATCGAGAAAGCCCTCAGCGAAGGCGTGCGGGCCTTCGAACCAGGCTTACTGGCTAAGGCAAACCGAGGCTTGCTTTATGTCGACGAAGTCAATCTTCTGGACGATCATCTGGTCGACGTTTTGCTTGATTCTGCGGCGTCAGGCTGGAACACGGTTGAACGGGAAGGCGTGTCTGTGCGCCATCCAGCTCGCTTCGTGCTGATCGGTTCCGGCAACCCTGAGGAAGGCGAACTACGCCCGCAGCTGCTCGACCGCTTCGGAATGAGTGTTGAGGTGCGCACAGTCAGAGACCCTGAGCTTCGTGTTCAGGTGGTGGACCAGCGCACAGCCTTTGACACTGACCCTGATGCCTTCAGCACCTCAGTTGAAGCTGGACAGAAGGCACTTCAGGAACGGGTCGTGGAAGCCCAGCAGAGGCTGGACCAGGTTGAAATCGACGATGACCTGAGATTGAGGATTTCCGCGGTGTGCGGCGAGTTGGATGTCGACGGCCTCCGGGGTGACATCGTCACCAACAGGGCTGCACGAGCACTGGCAGCATTTGAGGGCCGAACTGAAGTCACGGAAGAGGATGTGGCCCGCGTGGCGTCCTGCTGCCTGCGGCACCGTCTCCGCAAGGACCCGCTGGAGCAGATCGATTCAGGTGATCGTGTGGTGAAGGTGTTCTGCAAAGTGTTCGAGCGCAGCGAGAGCAGCGACAAAGCCGAATTCGAACTGGCCCTGGCCGCCTGATGCATTTCGACCGCTAAGCGTGCGCATTCTCGGTATCGACCCCGGTCTCGCCCGTGTTGGTTACGGGGTGATTGACACCTCTGACGGTCAGCAGACCATGCTCGATTGCGGCATCATCCGCACCGATCCAGGCCATTCAGAAGGCACGCGGATGGTGGAGATTGCCCGAGACTTGCGTCAACTGATCAGGGCTTGGCGACCGGAATTGGCTTCCGTTGAAAAGTTTTTCTTTTACCGATCCAGCAACACCATCGCCGTAGTTCAAGCGCGCGGTGTGGTGATCATGACCCTTAGCCGATTCGGACTGCCGATCGTCGAGTTTCCGCCGATGCAGATCAAGCAGGCTCTCACTGGCCATGGCCATGCTGACAAAGATGAAGTTCTTGAGGCCGTGATGCGCGAGCTCAACCTTGAGTCACCGCCAAGACCCGACGACGCTGCAGATGCGCTGGCCGTTGCATTGACGGGATGGTTTCAACGATAGAGACCTCGATAAACACTCAAACAGCCACAATGAAGCGGTGGATTGCTGATCAACATCTTTAACGGAATAGCTGATGATTACAACAGCCTAATCATCAATGAAAACTCCATGAAAGCTTGATGAGAGAAGACTGAATGATTAGCTCTTTTCCACAAGTTGCTGTTGATTACTTTGCCAAACTGTGGAGAAACAGGCAAGAAGACATCTTTCCTGGCGATGAGTTTTAAATCATTCACTCAGGGTGGGCTCAAAGCGTCAAGACGTTGGCAGTCGGTCGAGAGCAGAACCATGGCTTGCTAGCCATGAATACTGGACTGGAACTGTCGCTGGCCCTCGGGACGATGGAGCAACGCTCAGTCTGAGCTGGACACCTGCACCGCTGGAGCCTCTTCCATGGCCTCTTCTTCTTCAGAACTTGCTGAAGGGAGCAAGCCCAACTGCGTTTCCACTGTTGCCCTGTACCGATTCAGATCGGTTTCCAATTCCTGGATGCGCACTTGCTGGGCATCGAAATCAGTGGATTGCTTGAAGCGATCCACGCTGTTCAGCATTCCACTCCATGCAGCAAACAGCCAGGCGGACGTTGCGCCAATCCCCGCAGACAACAGCAGCAATGCTGCAAGGGGTGTGGTGTACTTCAGACCCGGCAGCACATGAACGGTGGTTGCAGCCGTGTTTTCCAGCGTGAAGAACACCATGCTCAAACCGAACACGAAGATCAGGGTGAAATTGATCTGACGCATAGTCCGAGTGGCTTGAGGACCAAAAACTACGTAACCAGTTGCGAGCTGGGAGCCAAAGGCAGTTGAAAGGATGAAGTTCGTTAAGCAGCGACAAGGTCGTTAACGAAACGAGGCAGCGTTGGGCCATCCATCACCCCCTTAAGGCGGAGATTTGATGGATCGGGTGGCGTCATTCCTTGAGTCGATCCATCACGACTCTCGAGAAAGCTCTCTCCCTGGCAGCTGTGACAATCAGCGCTTTCGAAAGTTGCTTGAGAGCCTCCACGTCATTGCACTCATCGATCTTGCGACAGGCACGTTCGACGCGGAACTGCTGTTCGATCGTCAGGGGAATCTCAGAAGTCGACATGGCAACCACGCCTTTTGCTGAGGGAAATCTGGCGAGTGCAACCCCTCAGCCGTGGAAGCCGCGCCCTAAGAAAAAACAAAAAAATCGGAGCGTTCTGTTCAAACCAACATCAGAAGTCAAGGCTGAGAAGCTTGAGAAGGAGAGTCCATGACCAACAGAGACGTTGAGAAGAGGAGAACAGCAAAGAGCTGATCACCGAGAGACAAAGCGACATTCATTCTTGAAAAACAAGTGTGATATTGATCCATGGAACGACTTGCTAGCTTTCGATCAGCCAGCCAAAACAGGCATGAAATCATTTATCCCTATTTACGTCGTTTCAATTCTTCTAGGAACGAATGCTTTCGCGAACAATCAATCATCCACTGCAGAAGGTGTTGATCAAGAGATAACGATTAATCGACTGATGTCGAAAGTTTCTCAGGGAGCAAACGTGACAGACACATCCTGCGAAGAGATTGGAACCGCTGGCTTCAACATCCGCTATCGCTGCACCATCACATGGCAATGAGTGGATGCCATCAATGAAGGGCCACCTGAGCCTTCACTCAGCTTCCACATCCACAACTGCATCTCCTGCATCGAAATCCTCTTCTCTCTTGATCTCTTGCAAAGAAGACAAGAGCTTTTTCACCAGTCGAATCATGAAATAGACCGTTGCAAGCAGCCAGATGATCTTGATCATGGCTTCATTATGCCGAAGTCGAAGGTTCCTGGTCAGATCATCAGCATCAGCAGGAAGGGGAGATCAGAGTCGTCGGCTGGCACTACAGCTCTGAAGGGAGCACAGGCTTTGGTCGATCAAAACGGACAACAAGTAATTTTTCCTTGGTCACACTGCCGTTCTGATCGAAGAGTTCCGGATGGGTGGTTTTGAGCCCGGTTCGATCTTTTGATTTGAAAGATAGACGCATCAATCGAACAGCCTGAACCACCACAAAGGCGAGAAATGCTGTGTAGGCAAGCGCGTTAATAGCTGGAAACACTGACTTACAGGTGCGTGCCGCAACACTAGTGAAACCAGGCCTCCAGCCTTGGCAGCAATGTTTTCAGGGCCGCCATGCAAATGACACGGTGAGCTGTCTTTTGATTCAGCTCAAGAAACAGCACAGCTTCTGATCATTGGCGATGGCTTGGAGGCAACGTTGACGCATCAACTGGATGGCCGTCACCGCTGTCAATCCGGTCTCGGCAAGTGGAGCAGAGCAAGTGCCCTTTTCGCTTCCAGTAAGAGCGTTTGGAGCGCTCGATTGACTGCCCGCAGATCAGGCACTGAAACAGAGGTGACATGGAAGCCGCAGGCTCTTGAGAGGCCCAGGCTGCGAGAAGCACTGCCCTCAATCTGTTCACAACAGACCTTCCTGGCGAAGCAGCTGCTCCTGATCCCCGGCATCAATTCACTCTTCAACGAAGTCAGACAAAAGCTGAAGTAGCTGAACACTGATCAGGACTTCAGAGCACATGGGGCATGAACTGTTGATCAGCCAATCTGATTCTGATGGTGCCAATGTTATCCAGGAAGGAAAGAACAGAGCATCACTCACCTTTTCTGCCAACAATCTGTCGTCACTGGTCTCCTTGACTGACGACAAAGACAGGTCATGTTCAACAGCTGAAGCAACAGTTCAGAACGAGACATCAGCAACAGATTCGAGCAAGGTGACAACGCCGCCAACACAAAGACCATGGGTCCGAGATCTCTGCTCGTGATGGGAGAAGAGATTCTGGAGAGGGTGCAGAATTAGATGGGTTGCAAGGCTTGGTGGGGCTGTGACGGACCGAACCGAAAGCACAATCGATCTCACCCTCAATGCCGCAGGGCTGCGACTGCTTCTTGGTGCAGTGAGTCATCAGCTCGATCGATGGTCAGGCGGGGACCCTGGCGAGCAAAACAATCTGCAGGAGATGAAGACACTCCTAACGGCTGCACTGCTGGAATGCACCTTTCAAGACAACTGAACATCAAGGCTTGATGCAGCTCCAGTGCGAAAGGGTTCAGAACCACCAGATCCTGAAACGCTGCTGATGCCAGCGACCGATAAAGGCTGGTTTGATTCTGTGGCGATTGACTACGCGCGCTGCAGGCCCCGCTACCCGGATGCCTTCTTCGCCTGGATGGCCGACCAGGCAAGAGCACTGGATTGTTGTTGGGATGCAGCCTGCGGTAGTGGCCAGGCCTCCATCGGACTGAGCCGCTGGTTCGACCGTGTTGAAGCCACAGACCTCAGTCCCGAGCAGATTGCGGCAGCAGATCAACACCCCCGCATTCGCTACCGACAGGGAGCAGCAGAACACTCTCATTTGAGCAACAACAGCGTTGATGCCGTGCTGATTGCTGCCGCGATTCACTGGCTGGATGTGGAGCAGTTCAATCGAGAAGTCCGTCGTGTGCTGCGACCGGGGGGGCTCCTGGTCTGGCTGGGCTATGAACCCATCCGAGACGCACCAGAGGAGTTACAAGCCTGGCTGAACAGCCTCTATCACGAGCGACTCAATCCGTTCTGGCCCCCTGAACGGATCCATGTCGACGCCTGCTATGCCGATCTGGAGTTCCCTGGCTGCGATCAACCGCTACCCCAGGGGTTGAAGATCACCGAGCACTGGACGCAGAACGATCTTCTTGGCTTCATCAGCACCTGGTCAGCTCTCAGAAATGCAAACCAGCAGGTTGATGACAATGACCAGGCCCGGTTCTTGATCAACAATCTGTCTGATGACCTGAAGCAGGTCTGGCCCCAGGATTCAGACCAACTGACACTGCATTTGCCGCTGATGGGTCGCTGGGGGGTCTTGCCCTGATGCAGGCGTTTGATGAAGCTAGTAAGGCCAATCTTCGACAGGTGTTCAGAACACGCAGGCGCCTGGCGCTCGAAGCTGAACCAACCTTGCAGGACAGGATCAGAGATCAGGCCAGACAGGAACTCAGGCGGCGCCACCGAGACGATGACTTGCGCCATTCAGTCGGGCTTTATTGGCCACTGCCTGGAGAAGTGGACCTGACACCTCTGCGTCTTGAGCTTGTCAACGAACTCGGCCTGAGCACAGCGCTGCCTGCCGCTGATGGACACGGCAACATGACCTATCGAACCTGGAGCGCAGCCCCGCTGAAGAAGGACGGCTGCGGGATCCCGGCTCCTCTGGACCAACCAACCCTGAGTGCTGAACAGATTTCTCTGTTGCTGGTGCCAGCTCTGGCTGTGGATCGGAAGGGCATTCGACTCGGCTACGGCGGTGGCTACTACGACCGCCTTCGCTGCCTGGAACGCTGGAGCGGAATCCCTGCACTCGTTGTGCTCCCCAGCGCCTGCGTGAGTGTTCAGGCACTGCCTTCAGACCCCTGGGACCAGCCGTTCCAGGGCTGGTTGAGCGAAAACGGTTTTTATCAGACGTTGCCTTGAGTTCAAGGAGACCTGGCTTGAGGAGATTCAGATCCGCCTCAATCAGGACTGGTTGAGTGCCGCAATCTCCCGCACGATGGGTTCCTCAATCACAGGTGCGCCATGGCCCTTCCATCCCGTTTTGCACTGATGGCCACCACAGCACTGGGACTAGCTCTCACCCAGCCCCTGCAGGCTGAAGCCCATGGAGTGGAAAGCAGTCTCCGCTATCTCGACGGACAACTCGAACTCACCAGCAGCTTCTCGACCGGAGAACCCGTGGAAGGGGCAGTGGTGAGGATCCTGAAGGCCGATGGAACAGCTGGTGAGGAACTCGGACGCATCGATGCGGGAGGCAGGCTGCAAATGACGCTTCCAGACCTAGGAGATGGCCTCGTAGACCTGCAGGTGGATGGAGGACCTGGCCACCGTGACTACCTCACCCTTCCTCTTCAACAGGGACGGGTCAACCTGAATGAGGTCGTGATGAACCCTGGTCATCAAAGAGGTCTGGACTGGGCCATGGCACCAGTCCTGGTCGGCGTGGTGGGCCTGATGGTTAGGGTGCGCAGCCTTCGTCAACGCTGACCCTGCCATGGCTGAATCAGGCAGCTCCACCACTCGCTACGGCAGCCAGGCTCTAGATCAACTCACCGAGAGACTGAACAGCACATCAGATCCGCGCAAGCGCTACGAATATGTTCTCTGGCTTGCCAAAAAGCTGCCTTCCATGCCCACCGAGCTGCAAACAGAAGAGCGCAAGGTCAAAGGGTGTGTATCCCAGGTGTTTATTGCATCGGAACTCGTGAATGGACGCCTGCAGTGGCAGGGAGATTCCGATGCCCTGATCACCAAGGGGCTGCTGGCGCTGCTGATCAAAGGACTCGGCGACCTCACCCCAGCACAGGTCATGGCCGTTGATCCCGATTTTATCGCCGCTACAGGCCTTCAAGCCAGCCTCACTCCATCCCGCGCCAACGGCTTCCTCAACATCCTGCGGATGATGCAACAGCAGGCCAGTGCTCTGAACGAATCGGATTGAACAGAACCGGCGGACCGACCACTGCCTAAAGTCGACCCCTCAGCGCAACTAATGGACCCGCTCCATGGCGACAAGGATCGGCATCGGCCTGCTTGGCCTCGGCACCGTCGGCGCAGGCGTGGCAAGCATCCTGAACAGTCCGGAAGGTCGCCATCCTTTGATCGCGGATCTTGAGCTGGCGAGGGTGGCGGTGCGTGATCTACAGCGCAGCCGGCCCGTCGCGATCCCCACCGATCGCCTCACCACTGATCCCAATGAGGTAGTGGACGACCCGAACGTGCATGTGGTTGTCGAGGTCATCGGCGGCATTGAGCCGGCTCGCACCCTGATCATGCGAGCCATTTCGGCCGGAAAATCCGTGGTCACTGCCAACAAGGCTGTGATCGCAAGACACGGTGAGGAAATCGCAGCAGCAGCAGCAGCAGCAGGTGTCTACGTGTTGATCGAAGCGGCCGTTGGCGGCGGCATTCCGATCATCGAGCCGCTCAAGCAGTCGCTCGGTAGCAATCGCATCGAGCGGGTGAGCGGCATCATCAACGGCACCACCAACTACATCCTCAGTCGGATGGCAGATGAAGGGGCTGATTACAACGCCGTTCTCAAGGAGGCCCAGGAACTGGGCTATGCGGAAGCGGATCCAGCCGCTGATGTCGACGGACATGACGCCGCAGACAAGATCGCGATCCTTGCCGGCCTGGCTTTTGGCGGGCCGATCGAACGCAGCGCCGTTCCGACAACCGGCATCAGCAATCTGCAGGGGCGGGACGTGGACTACGCCACGCAACTGGGATACGGCGTGAAACTGCTTGCTGTTGCCGAACGCCTGGAAAGCGATGGGGATCCCATGGGATCCCTGCCTTTGGGCGTTCGTGTCCAGCCCACGCTGGTACCGAAGGATCACCCCCTTGCCGGCGTGAGTGGCGTCAACAACGCCATCCTTGTGGAAGGCGACCCAATCGGCCGGGTGATGTTTTATGGACCCGGTGCCGGGTCTGGACCAACAGCCTCCGCAGTGGTTGCCGACATCCTGAATATTGCCGGCATCCGACAGCTCAACAGCAGTGATGGTGGCCTTGATCCCCTGCTCGCCGCCAGCAGCTGGCGCTCCTGCCACTTGGTGGATTCCAGCCGGATCCGACAGCGCAACTACGTGCGTTTCAACACGGAAGATGCCCCCGGCGTGATCGGCAGGATTGGCAGCTGCTTTGGAGAACAGGGCGTGTCGATCCAATCCATCGTCCAATTCGATGCCTGCGACGAGGGCGCTGAAATCGTTGTGATCACTCACGAAGTGGGCAACGGAGCGATGCAAAACGCCCTGCAGGCCATTGCTTCTTTACCTGGGGTTCGCTCTCTGGCGGCCCATTTTGGCTGCTTCTGAGTCCATCTGGAGGCCATTCGCAGATCAGAAGGTCTTTGCATCCCCTGGCGAACGCACCCCCGGATGAGGCAGAGTTGTAAGAACCATCACAGCTTCGGTTCGCATTCGCGGATTCATGCTGCAAAACGTTCATGCCGAACGATCTCTCTGTTCTTCAGGGGCAACGCTGCAATCAGTCGGAATCCCGATCCGTCATGAGGCTCCATCAGGGGGACTGCATCACATTGCGGAGTGATGCCGGTCTGTTTCAGGTCATCGGCATTGATGGCGACCACGACCGCTGCTGGGTCCGACAGTGGCCCCTGAAGCCCCAGGGCTCCCCGGTCTTCGAGGTCCCTCTCGACCAGATCACCTCGCCCTCTGGTTCCGATTAGGACGTGAGGCCCTTGAATGGCTCCGTCTGAGCTCAGTGGCGTGATCGATCAACCCAGACAGTCACGCCTGGCCTCGCTGAAACGACGCTGCAAACAGCTGCAGCCACTCAGCACAGCCTTGTCACTCAGCACAGTCCTGGCTGTCTGCATCAATCAGAGCGCCTGTCAGCCAGGTCGACGCAGTGATCGAATCACAGTGGCCAGTGCAGGCCGCATCACTTCTCTGGACCCTGCTCAGGCCAGCACATTCGGAGCTCTGCAACTGCTCAGCGCTCTCGGAGACACGCTCTATAAGAGAACAGCTGATGGGGAACTGACCCCGTCTCTGGCGTCAGCGCTGCCGGAGATCAGCGATGAGGGCCGCACCGTGACGATCCCCCTGCGTGAGGACGTGCTCTTCCATGACGGCACTCGCTTTGATGCGGAAGCGATGGCCTTCAGCCTGCGTCGCTTTCTGGAGATCGGCACCCTCAGCTACGTGGTCGGTGATCGCATCACCGCAGTTGAAGCCCCCCAGACCTATCAATTACGACTGCGCTTGAGCCGCCCCTCCAGCTCGCTTGAGAATCTCCTCACCGCCACCAACCTGACCCCTGTATCCCCCCGGGCTTATCAGGATCATCAGGATCGTTTTCTCAACGACCGCTTCATCGGAACGGGCGCTTACAAACTGACCAACTTCCGAGCTGTGCAGCAACGCTTGGAGCCCTTTAAGCAGTACTGGGGAGCCTCGCCCAGCAACGCAGGGCTGGATCTGATTTACCTCAGCAATTCCACCGCCCTGTTCGGCGCGATGCGAAGCGGCGAAGTGGATGTTCTGCTCTCTGACTCCATCGACGAGGATCAGCGCCTGGCTCTGAATCGCATGGCCGCTGAGGGGCGTTTGCGCGAAGGGCAGGGTCCTGCCCTGGTGATCGGTTACATCACGCTGCTCAGCAACACACCACCCCTTCAGAATCCAGTCCTGCGACAGGCCCTGTCACTGAGCCTCGATCGAGACCTGATCAACAAGAGAGTTAGCCACGGATTGCGGCCGCCGCTTTTTTCGTTGGTTCCGCCGGGACTGCCGGGAGGAAATCTCAAGCCCTGGCCAAGGCATGATGCCGCCCGGGCAAGAAACCTGTTCATTCAGGCGGGGTACTGCAATGGGAAGGTCTTCCATCTGCCATTCACCTACCGGTCGAATGTGCCCGCAGACCGGCTGATGGCACTCACCTGGCAAGCCCAAATCCAACGCGACCTGGCCGATTGTCTGTCGCTCAAACTCGACGGCGTGGAATCAACGACTGTGTATCGACAGCTGGGCGAGGGGGCTTTCCAGGCCGTAATGCTCGACTGGCGAGGCGCCTATCCCGACCCAGAGGCCTACCTAGCACCTCTGCTCAGCTGCAAGGAATCGCAGGGATCCATTTGCACGCGAGGGGAAGCCGCCATCAGCGGCAGTTTCTGGACAGCGCCAGGCCTGGAAACAACATTGCAGCAGTCGGACCGCAGCCGCGGTGATGCACGACAGCGTGATCTGGAGAGCGTGGAACAGATGGCCGCTGAAGGCGCCGCCTACATTCCGGTCTGGCTCGTCACGCCCAGGGCCTGGAGCAGTACCGACCTGGCCACTCCGGAGTTCGATGGCAATGGTCAGGTGGTGCTGGCCCGATTGCAGGAGCAGCGCTGATGGGACGCAGTCGAGAGCTGCTTCGCTACACGGGGACGCGGCTGGCCCTAGCTCCAGTGATGCTCTGGCTGATCGCGACCCTGGTGTTTCTGCTGCTGCGAGTTGCTCCTGGCGACCCAGTGGACGCCGTGCTCGGCAGCCGCGCTCCGGAAGCAGCCAAAGCAGCACTCAGGGCGCGTTTGGGCTTGGATCAATCACTGGGGCAGCAATACCTGGATTTTCTCGGCGGGCTGCTGCATGGCGACCTCGGCCAGGCGCTGATCAATCAGGAGCCGGTCAGTCAAATCATCCGAGAGGCGCTTCCGGCAAGCCTGGAATTGAGCGTGACCGCCCTGCTGCTGGCAGCGGTAAGCGGACTGGCGGTTGGTTTTACAGCGATTGCCCGATCCGAGGGGAAGATTGATCTGGCAGGACGCTTTTACGGCATCGGCACCTACGCCTTACCTCCTTTCTGGGTGGCCATGCTGGCCCAGCTTCTGTTTGCCGTCACCCTGGGCTGGCTGCCTGTTGGAGGTCGTTTCCCCCCAGGCATGATTGCGCCTGATGGCAGCGGTTTTCTGATTGCCGACAGTGTGATCAGCGGTAACTGGGCTGCACTGCAGGGTGCTCTGCGCCACTTGGTGCTGCCGGCATGCACACTCGGATTGCTCTTGAGCGGGGTCTTCACCAATGCCCTGCGCCTGAATCTGAATCGCAGTCTTCGCTCGGATTATGTGGAGGCAGCCCGAAGCAGGGGACTGAGCGAAACCCAGGTGATTCTTCGGCATGCACTGCCTAATGCACTTCTGCCAGTGCTGACGATTGCCGGAATCACCGTCGCCTCGTTGATTGGCGGTGCATTGCTGATTGAGGTGACCTTTTCCTGGCCTGGCATTGCACTACGCCTGCAGGAAAGCATCAACCAGCGCGACTACCCAGTGGTGCAGGGCATTGTGGTGGTGATCGCCGCTTTGGTGGTGCTCGTCAGCGTGGCTGTGGATCTTCTCGTCGCCGTTCTGGATCCAAGAGTCCGGTACTGAACTGCATCGTTGAGGCCATCTCCAGGGAGCTTCAATCCAGGAAACGCTCTGCACCGCTCTGATTCAGACGGTGCACATGCAGATCCCCCACCTGCAGGTGTTCAACACCGCCCTGCACGGTCCCGGACACACGACCAAGCTCTAGATCAAGAAGAAAGCGCACGATTTCTCTCTCCAGCTGAGCCTGAACCCGCAGCGGCTGAACCCCAACCAGCTCTTCGCCGAGTTGGAAGACATCCTCACCCTGACCACCACCGCTTTGGCCCTCCACGCGCACAGGGGAGAAGTGGCTGGCCCCTTCAACCAACACAGCACGGGTTGCAGGATTGGCGGGCAATGACCTGAGCAGGCCCAACTGCTCACTCAGCGGAGGGGTAATCAGATCAAGAGTTCCGCCGCTCAGAAAGACAGCAACTTCACCCGGCAGGGGAATCTTTTGAGGCCAGAGCAGGCTGCCGAAACTGTTTAGACCAACCACAGCGGCCAACTGCTTGGGCGGACGCACGGCGGGCAGAGGCACCTCCTCGATCTGACACTGAAGAAGTCGCGACAGGTTGCTAATTGGAAGGGCATCCAGATCCTGGCCGCAACGTCGAGCAAGGCCCGGCTCAGGCCCAGCACCTGCTGCGAGCAGAGCCGTGAGTGCTCCAAGAGAATGTCCACCCAGCACCAGTCGGGTGCCAGAAAGATTGAAAAAGCCTCTCTGATGTGCAGCCAGCACCGCATCCAGATCTCTCAGGCGATCGGGCAACACCTCAGCACCTGGCGGCGGAAGCCGCCCCTCCAAAAGGGCCTGCACGGCAAGCGCATCACTGCCTGGATGTTCAAGCACAAGAACCGGCCATCCCTGCCGACTGAGGGCCCGTCCCAGCCAGCGGAAATGATCAGGGCTGCCCCCCAGGCCTGGCATCAACACGAGCCAATGACTGCGCTCGCGACCGTCTGCAGTCAGCGGGCGCCAGAGCTGAATCTGCAGCGGCTGAGCCCGATGCTCCACTGGCAAGGTCAATCGCTGAAGCTTGCGATCAGAAGCACTCTCAGACTGATCAGCGGGATCCGTCCTCTGAGTAATCGACGACACCGGGAGTTGGTTGAGGGTTTTGACCAGAGCCTGCTGCCGTTGCAACTGACGCCGCCAGCTGCTGGCAACTGGGAGCAGGGCATCGAGATCGAGGTGGACACGCTTCGCTGGCAGTGCCTCAAGCAGATCGAGAGTCGTGACCTGTGCGCGCTGGTCGAGGAGTGACTCGAGTGTCACCTGAACGGTTTGGCCTGTCGCATCGTCGTCAACCATCACCAGATCACTGACCTGATCAAGCAAACGCCGGCCTGCCCAGCTGTTAAGAATCTGCCGGGCCATGCTGCGGTCATTGATCAGTGGAGCCTTGAGCAGATCAATCACTCCCTGACGGCTTTCTTGCTCGAGCAAATTCAGCCACACACTCAGCTCCGAGGAGCCGCGTTCTTCACCACGCAGCCATCCCCCCAGATCGTTGATCGATAAGGGCAGATCCATCCCATCAAGACGAACAACCAACTCGGAGGCTGTACGAGCAGGTCGCGGTGACAGGGCACCGAGCATCAGACTGCACACCAGTCCTACGGCAAACCGTTGTCCTGTTGAGCGTCTTCGCAAGGCCTAGGCCAGTTCATTGGTGGAACCAGTTTCCCGCACCTTTGCAGGAAGTGGCTTCAATCAGGCTCCTGGCTTCGCTGGGAGCAGGCGGCGTCATCTACATGACGCCCATCGTGTTCCACCAGGCCAGCTTCACGGCGACTCAGGTTGGTCAGGGCTTGGCGGCTGCCGCCCTGATCGGAACGGCTGCCCGTCTGCTGAGTGGTGTCTTGCTGGATCGGGGCCTTTGCTGCTCCTGGCCGGTGCGTGCTGCGGCAGTGCTGGCCTTCATCGCCGATTTCATCCTGCTGCAAGCGCAAGGTTTTGGTGGTTACCTCACCGGACAACTGCTGATCGGTTTAGCCGCAGGGCTTTATTTCCCGGCGATTGAACTTGCGGTGCCGCTCAGCTGTGCGGGCTTCCAGTCCAGCCGAGGTTATGCACTGGCTCGCAGCGCTGATGCAATGGGTGTTGCCTTGGGCGCACTGTTCGGCGCGATTGTCACAGCTCTCGGACTGATCCGTGCGGTTTATCTGGTGGAAGCGGCGGCCGTTGTGGTGATGCTGCTGGTGCTGAACTGGCGACCTCTTCCCGATGGGCGCGCCGCCCTATTGCATCTCGACGACGTCGATCAAGAACACTCCACGGCCAAGCCCCCTTCGGCCGATGGATGGCGCTGGTTGACGCCTCTACTGCCGGTGCTGGCCATCAGCATCGTTGCCACAGGAATGATTGCGCTGAGGCAAAGCGCCCTGCCTCTGGATCTGGTGCGTGGAGGTCTTTCGCGGCCAGCAGTGAGCGAAGCAGGCAGCGGTGCACTGATCGCGCTGCAACTCGCTCTATTGGTTGTTCTGCAGTGGCCTGTGGGCAACTGGGTGGCCAAGCGGAGCCTCCGCTTTGGGCTGGGAATGGGACTGGTTGGCTTTGTGATCGGCTGCCTGCTCTTAGCGAGCTCAGCACTCTGGAGCGGCGGAATGGTCCTGATCTCGCTGGCCATGCTGCCTTTGGCCTTTGGAGAAGCGGCGTTCCTTCCCAGTGCCGCCGAAGCCATGGTGGAAGAGACCCCTTTGAAACACCGGGGGCTCTCTATGGCGCTGTTCTCCCAATGTTTCGCCATCAGTGCCACCGGTGCACCCTTGCTGGCCGGAACCTTGCTTGACCAGCAGGGTCATGGTGTACAGCTCTGGTTACTGATGGCTGTGATCTGCCTGGCTGTGATGCCGCTGCTCAAAACCGTGCGACCTCGCTATACAGCAGGTCTGGATGGAACCCCACTGGAGAACGACGAGGATGTCCCGAGCCCGCGAATTGCTTCGCTCCGTTAAAAACCTTTCGGTTCTGCGAGAACTGGCCAAAACCAATGGTGGGCTCAACAGCGTCGGCGACCTAGTCGATAACTTCATCGACAGCGAAGCAATGGCGGTCTGCCTCCAACGCTTCAAGGCTCTGCCCGGTGCCAAAGAGATGGTGGAGCAGCGTTATCCGCCATTCCAGCCTGATATCCCTGCTTTGGAAAAGCTGCCGGAGGGAACGCTGGGTCGGGCTTACGCGGGAATGATCCGCCGACTGAACTACGACGCTGATTTTTTCCGACCGAGAGACACCAGCACTGAAGCGCTCTGGCTGACGCAGCGAATCGCCTCAACCCACGATCTGCATCACGTGATCGGTGGATTCAACACCGAAACGGCTGGTGAGTCGGGAGTGCTGTCAATCACGGCAACCCAGATCGGCTTTCCTGCCTATGTGTTGTTGAACACGCTGGCTGGGTTCCGCGCATTTCGCTTCCAGCCGGATGAGTTTGAAAAGATCAGCCGAGCGATCGCCGTGGGCAGTCGCATTGGTCTGGAGGCGACGCCTCTTGTGCTGCAGCGCTGGGAGGAAGGATGGGAAAAACCACTTCATCTCTGGCGCGAAGAGCTGGGAGTGAAACCTGCTGTAGGAGAACAGTTTGGGGCTGAGTACTAGCGCTCACCTGCGTTGAGGTGGTGGCGAATTTTCTTCTGCAGCACGAACGATGCGGGGATCAAGGTGAGTCCATTGGCAAGGATCACGGGCCCATTCCCACTGAGCAGACCGAACGCCGCCCAGATGGCAACGCCGCCGGTGAACAGGCCGTACATTGACAGGGAAATGGAGCGCGTGTCATCGGTGCGCAATGTCTTGATGGCCTGCGGAAAGAAGCTCAAGGTGGTCAGCGCCGCGGCCACATAACCGATTGCATCCACATCCATCGTGAACATCACTGGAGCGGAAGCACTCCATAAACTGCCGCCAGTCTTGCTGCAGTCATGGCAATCGGTGTCAACGCCAGCGCTGGGTTCCTGCAGGGCCATTCACGCAGCTGGCAACTGGGCTGGCGCTCAGCCTTGATGCTCAGCGCACTTCTGGGAGCGCTGCAGCCACCGGTTCAGGCCAACGAAACAGAAACGCGTCATGCCATTGCAGCCATGGCTGCTTTCGCAGAATGCAAAATCATGCACGCCGGCTACAGCCGAGACAGAGCCCAGAACATCCTGAACACCTGGATCAAAAACAAAGGGTTGGAGCAACAAGCTGAGTGGCTGCAGTCGCCTCAAGCCATTCGCGTTGTCGCTCTGACCAGTGAAGCGATGAACAAAAGCTGCAATGACTTTGATCAGAACAGTCCACAGTTCATTCCCGCCATGGAGGCGATCGACGCCATCTAAGACCTGCTGACAACATTGCAGACGACCACGCCTTCAGTCTTGACGGCCTAGGAAGAAATACTCATCCCAGGGCAAACGGGAATGGTTAAACCGTGAGGGAAGTTGCCAAACCGACTGCGCCCAAACATGTCAAACCCCACCCACGTTCCTGACGCCACATTTCAAACACGGGTCAGAGACGAATCCATCGCTGGAGACAATCCATTCCGGTGGCAGGAGCTGACCAGCAAAGACATTTTTGGGGGCAAAAAAGTTGTCCTTTTTGCACTTCCTGGAGCCTTCACGCCAACTTGCTCATCCAACCATCTTCCCCGCTACGACGAACTCTTTGACGAATTCAAAAGTCACGGCGTTGATCAAATCATCTGCCTTTCGGTGAACGATGCATTTGTGATGTTCCAATGGAGCAAGCACCTTGGAACCAAGAACATTTTCATGCTTCCTGATGGCAACGGTGAGTTCACGAGAAAGATGGGAATGCTCGTCGAGAAGTCAAATCTTGGCTTTGGAATGCGTTCCTGGCGTTATTCGATTCTCGTAAACAATATGGTCATTGAAAAAATGTTTGTCGAGCCTGATTTCGCAGACAACTGCCCTACAGACCCTTTCCAATCATCTGACGCAGACACAATGATCGCCTATCTGAAAGGAGGCACATCAGCAGGAATTGCCAAGCCACATGCGTTCATCGGATAACTGAAGCGCTCCTTCCTCTCGTCCGGAGCCACATCAAAACAAAGGCCTGTTGATCAAAGACAGGCCTTTATTGCTGCAGGCTGATAATCAGCACTCATGATGAACAACCAACTCCAAGTCCATGACGGGTGGACATCAAAAGAGGGCGAGACATGACATGAAGAGAGGCGACATCGGCAGCCAGATTCTGATCCCCTGCTTTCTCTGGGCTGCTGTACCGGCAACAGCCATTCCCTTACCTCTGGTCTGCGAGTTGACCAGCGAAGAGTCTCCTTCAATCAAGATTCGACTCACTGAACGAACAACAGGATCGCTTAGAGGTGAGTTGATTCAGAACGACAAAAAACTCGGTGTTTTCCAATCGGGGAAACCAAAGCGAGGCAAAGACCCGTGGTGGTCTTTGCAAACAGACAAGCACAGCTCCAAAGGTATTTCAGTGTTCTTTCAGGACACAGAACTCTGGAACCCCTATCGACGTTCACCACGACCACAAGACAGCAACCGAGTTCTGTTTGCTGGACTAGGGCCTGCGCTGTGGAATTGGACAGAAACTCAAAAGCGCCACGTTTTCAGGGACAACAGTGATTTATTGAAGGCCGCTGGAGGGCTCTGGTCAATTTCCAGCCAGTGCGTTGGTGGAAGAATCGTTGATGGATGATCACGATCATGAAGACCAGCTTGAAAAATCGCCTCATCGGCTGATCGGATTCTTTAAACGTTAAACAAAAACTCCATCACATCACCTTCCTCAACTTCATACTCTTTACCCTCACTGCGTAGCCAACCTTTGTTACGAGCTTCCACCAGAGATCCTGCCTCCAGCAATTTCTCGCAACCGATGGTCTGAGCACGAATAAATCCTCGCTCGAAATCGGTATGAATCACTCCTGCCGCCTGAGGAGCAGTCATTCCAGCCTTGAATGTCCAGGCTCGTGTTTCCTTTTCACCGGTCGTGAAATAGGTGCGCAATCCCAATAAACGGTAAGTGGCCCGAATCAGACTTTTCAGGCCACCTTCACTGACTCCAAGTCCATCGAGATAATCCCTTCGTTCCTCTTCGCCAAGCTCAACCAGTTCCGCTTCAACCTGAGCAGAGATCCGCACGGTTTCAGCACCCTCCTTCGCTGAAAGAGCCACCACCTCCTCGCAGAAACCATTGCCTGCTGCGAGATCGTCTTCGCTCACATTGGTGGCGTAAATGATTGGCTTGGCCGTTAGAAGTCCCAGTGGTTTGATCATCAGCGCTTCTTCATCGCTGAGCTCAACGCTGCGCGCAGCACCACCTTCCTCGAGCACAGCCTGAATCCGCTCGAGCGCCGCATCCTCTGTCTGCGCCTCCTTGCTTGTTCGCATCTGCTTCTTCAGGCGCTCGCGACGTTTTTCAATCTGCGCCAGATCTGAAAGTCCGAGTTCAAGGTTGATCACCTCGGCATCGCGAACCGGTCCAACAGAACCGGACACATGGATGACGTCGTCATCCTCGAAGCAACGAACGACATGAACAATGGCGTCCACTTCACGAATATTGGCCAGGAACTTGTTGCCGAGTCCTTCACCCTGACTCGCTCCCTTGACCAGGCCGGCGATATCGACAAACTCCATCCGTGTGGGAATGGTGTCGGCGCTTTTGCTCAGATCCGTCAGCTGCTCCAACCGCCCATCCGGAACGGACACGGTGCCGACATTCGGTTCGATGGTGCAGAACGGGAAATTGGCTGCCTGGGCCTGGGCATTGGCTACAAGGGCATTGAAGAGAGTGGATTTACCCACATTGGGCAATCCAACGATTCCGGCTTTGAGCATGGCGGAAATCTATCGGCAGGTGCGTCTTGGCCACCATCCTTCGGAACACGATTGGTCCATTCACGGGCGAGAATGGTTACGAAAGATGTTGAAGGGGCCATGGGCAGCCAAAAAAGCCAGTCCCCAACTGGGGCCACACCCGAAGCCCTGCGTGCGTTGAGCCGTCTGAGTGGTCTGAAACGCAGGCGACGTCGCTTGATCGGCGCAGGCGCAGCCGCTGTTCTGTTGACAGCAGGTGGTGTGATCTGGAGCCAAGGTCCCGGATCCGATCGTTCGCGTCAGCTGAGTGAGTTCACCGTGGCGGCGGAGCGAGGATCTCTGCCTGGCGTGATTACGGCCAGTGGCGAGCTGGAAGCGATCCGACGGGTGAACGTGAGCCCGAAGCGGGCTGGAGTTGTGGAGGAGCTTTATGTCGATGAAGGCGATGTTGTGACCAAAGGTCAGGTGTTGGCCCGCATGGACACCGGTGATCTCGAGGACCGAATGGATGAATTTGCCGCACTCGAACGGCAGGCCAAGGCGGACTATGAAGCCAAGCGGGCCGAATACTTACGCAACCGGCAGCTGGTGGATGTCGGCGCGATCAGCGCATCAGACCTGGATGGCTTCCGAGCGGCCTTCATCAGCAGTAAGGAAGCTCTGAACGCTGCTCGCGAGCGCATTGAACAACGCAACGTTGAAGGCAATGACCTGCTGATCCGCGCTCCTTTCAGCGGGCTCATTACCGAACGCTTCGCCGAACCTGGATCGTTTGTGACTCCAACCACAGCCGCTTCAACCAATGCCGGCGCTACCAGCTCATCACTTGTGGAGCTGTCTGAAGGCCTGGAAGCGGCCGCCAAGGTTCCTGAAAGCGACATCGGTCGCATTCGTATCGGCCAGGACGCAACTGTTCGCGTGGATGCATTCCCTGATCAGCTTTTTCCGGCAAGGGTGCGAGACATCGCACCGCGTGCACTTAAAACCGACAACGTGATCTCATTCGAGGTGGAGCTCACACTGATCGATCCTCCACCGACCCTTCGCATCGGCATGACCGCAGATGTGAACTTCCAGACCGGACGCACCGCCGCCAGCACACTGGTGCCAACCGTGGCAATCGTGACTGAGCAAGGTCAATCAGGCGTTCTTCTCGTTGGCAACGACGATGAGCCCACATTCCAGCCTGTGCAACTCGGTGCCAGCAGCGGCGACAAGAGTGCCATTCTCACCGGTGTGCAGCCCGGCACACGCGTGTTCATTGACCTGCCGCCCTGGGCGAAACAGCGCGACTGACCGAGCCAGAACCTGCCTTCATCCATGCCACAAACCAAGGAGAAACCGCTGCTGCTGCTGGTGGATGGCCATTCCCTGGCCTTCCGCAGTTTTTATGCCTTCAGCAAAGGCGGCGAAGGTGGGTTGGCCACGAAGGATGGACGTCCAACCAGCGTGACCTATGGATTTCTCAAGGCCCTGCTGGATAATTGCAAGGGGCTGAAACCTCAGGGTGTGGCGATCGCCTTTGACACCGCCGAGCCCACCTTCCGCCACAAGGCTGATCCCAATTACAAGGCTCACCGGGATGTCGCTCCGGATGTGTTCTTTCAGGACCTTGACCAACTGCAGTTAATCCTGCGCAATCAGCTGCAGCTGCCCCTCTGTACGGCGCCTGGCTTCGAAGCGGATGACGTGCTCGGAACCCTGGCCAACCGAGCGGCATCCTCGGGATGGAGGGTGAGAATTCTCAGCGGCGACCGCGACCTGTTTCAGCTGGTGGACGACCAGCGGGACATTGCCGTGATGTACATGGGTGGCGGCCCCTACGCCAAAAGCAGCGGACCCACCCTGATTGATGAGGCAGGTGTCCAATTCAAGCTCGGAGTCATGCCCGACAAGGTGGTGGACCTGAAGGCGCTGACTGGAGACAGCTCGGACAACATCCCTGGCGTGAAAGGAGTTGGCCCGAAAACCGCCATCAATCTGCTCAAAGAGAATGTGGACCTCGATGGCGTCTACAAGGTGCTTGCCGAAGTCGAGGCGGAAGGACCCAAGGCCAGCAGAGGTGCTGTGAAAGGTGCTCTGAAGGGCAAGCTCAGCGCCGACCGGGACAACGCCTATCTCTCAAGACAACTGGCCGAAATCCTGGTCGACATCCCCCTGCCTGAGGAGCCCGTTCTCGAACTTGGGCCCGTGGACGGCGATGGTCTGGAGGTTCAGCTCAAGGACCTAGAGCTCAACAGCCTGGTGCGACAGGTTCCTGGTTTCATCGCCACCTTCTCCACCGGTGGCCTGGCAGCGAACGCCCACCTGCTTGAGACCAAGACTTCCAAGGACTCCTCTCAATCCGACAGGTCGAAGGATGCTGCAACTCAGGAGCAGGACGCCCCTGATGCTTTCAGCCAGGACTCCGCTGCCTCATACCAACCGGATCTGAAGCCACAGCTGATCTGCAGCGACGCAGCACTCCATGGCCTGATGCAACGGTTGCAGTCCTGCACCGATGCCACAGCTCCGGTTGCGCTCGACACGGAGACCACCGATCTCAACCCCTTCAAGGCGCAGCTGGTGGGCATCGGCGTGTGCTGGGGTCCAGGTGATGCTGATCTCGCTTACATCCCTGTGGGTCATCGTGCAGCGACGGAAGCAACGCTGGAACCAGACCGCCCACTGGTGCAGCTTCCAATCGAGACGGTGTTGGAACAGATGGCTCCCTGGCTGGCCAGCCCTGAGCACCCCAAGGCACTGCAGAACGCGAAATATGACCGCCTGATCCTGTTGCGACATGGCTTGCCGTTGGCGGGCGTGGCCATGGACACCCTGCTGGCCGATTACCTGAGAGATGCCGCGGCCAAGCACGGCCTGGATGCCATGGCAACACGGATGTATGGAATCACTCCCACCCTGTTCAGTGATCTGGTGGGCAAGCCCAAGGACGGCAAAGCGAGTTGCTTCGCAGAAGTGGACCTTGACCAGGCCGCGCTGTACTGCGGCATGGACGTCCATCTCACTCGCCGACTGGCCATCGATCTACGCCAACAGCTGCAGGCAACAGGAGAAAGTCTCCTCAGCCTTCTGGACAACGTGGAACTGCCGCTGGAACCGGTTCTGGCCTTGATGGAAGCCACCGGCATCCGCATTGACATGCCTTATCTCAGTGCACTGTCAACTGAAATGGGTGACATCTTGCAGAGGCTGGAGAAGGAGGCCAAAGAGGCAGCAGGAACCGACTTCAACCTCGCCTCGCCCAAGCAACTGGGCGAGCTGCTGTTCAACACCCTCGGCCTCGACCGCAAGAAATCCCGCAGAACCAAGACTGGTTACAGCACCGATGCCACTGTTCTGGAGAAACTGGAGGCTGATCACCCCGTTGTGCCGCTGGTTCTCGAACACCGCGTGCTGAGCAAGCTCAAGAGCACTTACGTGGATGCCCTGCCGCAACTGGTGGAAGCGGAAACCGGCAGAGTGCACACCGATTTCAATCAAGCGGTCACCGCCACCGGCCGGTTGAGCAGCAGTAATCCCAACCTCCAGAACATTCCTGTCCGCACGGACTACAGCCGCCGCATCCGCAAGGCCTTCCTGCCCCAGGAGAACTGGACGCTACTCAGCGCCGATTATTCCCAGATTGAGTTGAGGATCCTTACCCATCTCTCCGGCGAGCACGTGCTGCAACAGGCCTACCGAGAAGGAGACGATGTGCATGCCCTGACAGCACGGCTGCTGCTCGACAAGGACGAGGTGAACAGCGACGAACGACGCCTGGGCAAAACGATCAATTTTGGCGTGATCTACGGAATGGGTGCCCAACGCTTCGCGCGGGAAACCGGCGTTAACCAGGCAGAGGCCAAGGATTTTCTGCTGCGTTACCGCGAGCGGTATCCCAAAGTCTTCGCCTTTCTGGAACTGCAGGAACGACTGGCCCTCAGTCGCGGCTATGTGGAAACGATCATGGGCAGGCGACGGCCTTTCCACTTCGATCGCAACGGACTGGGCCGCCTTCTGGGCAAGGAACCGATGGAGATCGATTTGGATGTCGCTCGTCGCGGCGGAATGGAGGCTCAGCAATTGCGAGCTGCGGCCAACGCGCCGATTCAGGGATCCAGCGCTGACATCATCAAACTGGCCATGATTCAGCTGCAGGCTGCAATCGAACAGCAGGCACTACCGGCACGACTGCTGCTTCAGGTGCACGATGAACTGGTGCTTGAAGTGGATCCAGATGCTCTGGAGTCGATTCAAAAGCTTGTCGTCAACACCATGGAAAATGCTGTGACACTGAGCGTGCCCCTGGTGGCTGAAACCGGCCTCGGTGCCAACTGGATGGACGCGAAATGACCCTGCAGAGATCAGCCCGCAAGACTCAGGACATGATCAAACGCGACGCTTGAGGATCGAATGCCCTTCGCGATAGCCAATCACAGTGACTGAGACGATGATTGTTAATAGAGCAATGACGCCCATCCAGTCTGGATGCATCATCCACCTGATCCCAGGACTCAACAAAGCCATTCTAGAGACAGCCGAGCGATCGGCATAAGAGCCTGGGTAAAATCTCTTTTTCAATCGACATAGCTTTGGGAAAACAATAAAAATGAAGGTTCAACAGGCTTCTGAGAGAACAAACAATGAACCAACAAGTTGGAGTCATTCACCAAGACTCTTCACCGAGCAAGTAATGAGCTCATCTCACAAGCCATGAGAACGCCATGACCCGCAGAGCTTTTCATGGGCTGCACCTACAGCCCACTGGCGCACCATCTTGTTTTTCGTTCGTCACCTACACACCGCAAAGCAAAGAACAGATGGTGGCATGCGGAGATCTAGGAGAAGAAGAGGAGTACATCAACCCAGTCATCTGCGACTTTCTTCTATTTATTGCTGAATGGATCCTCAAAGTTCCACTTAACAACGACTTCCCCATTAGCTATGACGACGTGACCGTGATCTGCTCAAGACAGCGAGGAAATGGGAGCCAGCACGAATACCTGATGCAAATCAGCAAGCTCGAAGACAATGACCTCAAACGATCAGTTCTTAAAAGGCTACTGAAAATCGTGCATCGACAATCGTGGAACGGTTTCAAGCCAACATAAGAATCAAAGGCAATCACAACCTTCACTAACAAGCCATGCAGCCCCTCAAGCTTCTATCAACAGCAGGGGGCAAGCTGGTAACCAGCGAAATCGAGTGGAAGCGATCAGAGTCAGCGAAGACAACAGATCGGTAACAACTCGGCAGCAACCAGGCGATTCAAAAGCGCTCCAGGACTGAACGGGCCGTAACCTCCTTGGAGAGCATGATCAGACCTTTGCCACTGCGCCTCACAAACAGCCTGAGCAATCGCACCGAAGACTTTGAACCGCAGGAGGCCGGCAAGGCAACGATCTATTGCTGTGGAGTCACGGTTTACGACCTCTGCCACCTTGGGCATGCGCGCAGTTACATCAACTGGGACGTGTTACGGCGCTATCTGATCTGGCGCGATTACGACGTCACCTTCGTTCAAAACTACACAGATATCGACGACAAAATATTAAACAAGGCCAACTCGGAAGGCTCAACAATGGAGGAGGTCAGTGAAAAGAACATCAAAGCCTTTGAAATCGATATGGCTCGTCTACATATTCTGCCCGCGGACAAAATGCCACGTGCAACATGCTGCATCCCAGGCATTCAAACTCTGATTGGCGAACTGGAAACCAAGGGAGCCGCATACAGTTCGGATGGCGATGTGTATTTTGATATTTCCAAAGCAAAGAACTATGGCCAGCTGAGTGGTCGAGACCCGAATGAGCAGCAACAGGGAGCCAGTGGCCGCACCAATGAAGGAGAGGAAGAACGCAAGCGACACCCATTTGACTTCGCGCTTTGGAAAAAAACCAAAGATGGAGAACCAGGCTGGGAATCACCCTGGGGGCGCGGCCGGCCCGGTTGGCACATCGAATGTTCTGCCATGGTTCGCGAAGAATTCGGCACAACAATTGACATTCATCTTGGTGGTGGAGATCTTGTCTTCCCGCATCATGAAAATGAAATTGCGCAGTCAGAAACAGCCAATGAAGCTCAGTTAGCCCGCGTTTGGATGCACAACGGCATGGTGAATGTCGGCGGCACAAAAATGTCGAAGTCGCTGGGCAACTTCACCACAATCCGCGCACTACTCGACAGCGGGATTTCAGCGATGACCCTGCGGCTGTTTGTGCTCCAGGCGCACTATCGCAAGCCACTCGATTTCACAGCAGACGCTCTTGTGGCGGCAAGCACCGGATGGAAAGGACTCAATGCTGCTCTCAGCCTTGGCAGTCAATGGTCGGAACAGCTGGGCTGGCCTGGAGCAGAAGCTTTGCCATCCGGTGCCATGCAGGCACAGAACTTGTCAGTGGATGAGGTTTTACAGGCTGCTCGCGACCGCTTTACCGAGGCCATGGATCAGGACCTGAACAGCTCTGGAGCCCTTGCAGTGCTGTTTGAACTGGCCAAACCACTGAGGTCGATGGCCAACCGACTGGAACGGGGAGAACAGGTTGAAGACCAGGTTCCACTGAATGCCCTGCATCAACGCTGGCTGTTGCTGCGTGAGCTTGCCGCAGTGCTTGGACTGCGGCACGAGCCTTTAAACACCGCGGAGGATTCCAAAGAAGCGTCAGAAGACAGCGCCGCCATCGAAGCCGCCATCTCTGCCCGCAAGGCCGCCAAGCAGGCCAAGAATTTTGCTGAAGCCGACCGGATCAGAGCCGAACTCTCCGATCAGGGGATCGAACTGATTGACAAACCCGGCGGCGTTACCGAATGGCGCCGCTGTTGATCAAGGCTTTTTCGAAGTCATCATCGCCTCGATCTTGCGGATCCGCGCCAAGGTGGTGGTCCAGACCTCAAGCCTGAAGCGCTGCTCGGCGAGTTTGGGTTCTGAGGGATCGGCGGCATCGATCCAGCTCCGGAGTTGCTCCAACTTGGCCTCAGGGTCCTGCTTGGCCTCGAAGGCATCCCAGAGCTCCCGTTCAATCCTGGCCCTCTCAATGAAATTCCAGCGCTTGAGCCAGAGCATCGTGTTGGCGTGCATCAAGGCACCTGTCTACCGGATTTCCGTTGCATGAGGCCTAGGGTTCGCCCAGGACCGGCGTGATGCCCATGGAACCCGAGAGCCTGTCCAAAGCCATTCAGCTTTCAGTCGCTCCTGTGTTTCTGCTGGCAGGCATCGGAGCATTGATGAACGTGATCTCCGGTCGCCTCGCCAGGATCGTCGACAACGCACGCAAGACCAAGGCGGCTCTTGATGCGGGCGAAACAGTCGATGAACGGGAGCAGGTGGTCTACCGCAGGCGCATGCAGCTCACGATCCGCGCCATCGAGCTACTCACCGCCGCAACCCTGCTGATCTCGACCGTGGTCGCTGTCATGTTCTTCAGCGTGATCAGCCGCATCAACCTCACGCTTGTGGTGGTTCCTCTGTTCATCACAGCGATGCTGCTGGTGATGCTGGCTTCGATCTGTTTTCTGCGAGAGGTGCGGATGGCCTCAGCCCACATCAATCGGCTGTTTTGAACATTGGCTTTAGTTCAGCCTTGCCCGGTCCAGTTACGGATCAGATCCACCACGCTGATCAACAAGCCTGCAGCAATTACCACCGGTGAGACCCAGCGCAGGAAGAACAGGATCAGACCACTGGTAGATGGTTGAGTAACGGTGCTGTCCTTGAGGTCAGCCAGGAAGGTCCGGGGCACAACCCATCCCATCAGCACGGCAATCAACAGTCCGCCAGCAATCAGCAGCACACCACCGAACAAGGCATCCATCGCCCCAAGCACCTGCAGATTCATGGCCGCGGGGAGGCCAATCACAAAAATCACCGCCGCGCTGATCCAGGTCGCCTTGGTGCGGCTCCAGTTCCAGCGATCCATCAGCGAAGCCACCGGGACCTCCAGCAGCGACACCGACGACGTAATTGCAGCGAGATAGGCCAGGAAGAAAAAGGCCACAGCCACAATTCGTCCGGTCGGGCCGATGGAGGCAAGTCCTGTTGGCAGCGCCAGAAAGATCGTGCCGATCGTGGACTCACTCACGGCATCCCCCAGCCCGAAGCTGATCACTACGGGGAAGGTGAGCATGCCCGCCAGCAGACCCACCGCGGTATCCAGGCCCACCACCGCGACCGCTTCTTGAGGAACGGGAGCCTTGCGGTTGAGATAAGCCGAATACGCCATGATCGAACCGATGCCGGTGCCGATCGAGAAGAAGGCCTGGCTGAACGCATTTCGGATGGTGGTGATATTCATCAGTTCCCTGCCGTCCCAGCGCAGGAGGAAGGTCTTGTAACCATCGATCGCTCCAGGCAGCGTGCTGGCCCAGATCGCCAGGGCCACCAACAGCAGAAAAAGAAGCGGTAGCGCCCAGCGCGACAGCCGTTCAATTCCGGCCTGCACTCCTGCCGACACCACCAGAGCGGTCAGCAGCAGGCTGATGGCCTGCCCTGCTAACGCGCTGTTACCTCCACTGATGCCGTCGAAAAACAGCTGGGCATCCTCCATGGTTTGAGGAAGACCCACATTGAGGGCATGGATCAGGGTCTGAGCGGTCCAGCCCATCAGCACGGCATAGAAGGCCAGGATTCCGCAGGCGGCGACCACAAACAACCAACCCATCGGTTTCCAGTCGCGGCCAGCCGCCTGGGCCGGAGCCAGCAGGGGGCTGCGACCGGTGTTGCGACCAAGCACCATCTCAGCCACCAGCACCGGCAGACAGATGACCGCAACGATCAGCACGTAAAGGAGAACGAAACTGCCTCCTCCGCCCTGGGAGGCCCTGTAGGCGAATCCCCAGAGATTGCCCAGACCCACTGCACTGCCAGCTGCCGCCAGGACAAATCCCAACCCCGATCCCCAGTGCTCCTTCTGCGCTGCCGCCATGACGTGAAGACTGTGCGTTGGCCGAAGTTTGCCAGGGACTGGAATTGAAGTGGGAGGATGGCTGCAACCGCCAGGATCCGCGTGAAAGCCATCAGCGTGCTGGGCTCCACCGGCTCAATCGGCACTCAGACTCTCGAAATCGTTCAGGAGTTCCCTGAACAGTTCCGGGTGGTGGCTCTAACAGCTGGTCGCAACCTGCCCCTGCTCGTGGAGCAGATCCAACGACACAGCCCCGAGGTGGTAGCCCTCGCTGATGAATCTCTTCTTAAGGAACTAGAGGAACGGCTTGCCTCGCTGCCAGCGGATCAAAAGCCTCAACGGCAACCGGAACTGGTGGGAGGTCCCGGCGGACTGAACGTTGCGGCCTCCTGGGACACGGCAGACCTCGTGGTGACCGGCATTGTTGGCTGTGCAGGCCTGCTGCCAACCCTGGCGGCCATCCAGGCCGGCAAGGATCTGGCGCTGGCCAACAAGGAAACCTTGATTGCAGCGGGTCCGGTTGTGCTGCCGGAACTCAAGAAAAGCGGCAGCCGCCTTCTACCGGCTGATTCCGAGCACTCCGCCATCTTCCAGTGCCTGCAGGGCACACCCTGGGCCGACAATGCCCGACTCTCCACGGGTGTTCCCACTCCGGGCCTGCGCCGGATCCAGCTCACGGCTTCAGGTGGTGCTTTCCGTGATTGGGCAACCGCCGATCTGGAGAAAGCCACCGTGGCCGATGCCACCTCCCATCCCAACTGGAGCATGGGCCGAAAGATCACCGTGGACTCAGCGTCGCTGATGAACAAAGGGCTGGAGGTGATCGAAGCCCACTATCTGTTTGGTCTCGACTACGACCACATCGAAATCGTCATTCATCCGCAGAGCATCATTCACTCGATGATCGAGCTGGCTGACTCCTCGGTCCTGGCGCAGCTGGGGTGGCCAGACATGAAGCTGCCAATCCTTTACTGCATGAGTTGGCCCTCGCGCCTGGAGACACCCTGGCGTCGCCTGAATCTCACCGAGGTCGGGCAACTCACCTTCAACAAACCCGATCCCGCCAAATACCCCTGCATGCAACTGGCCTACGCCGCTGGCAGGGCCGGTGGCACCATGCCGGCTGTGCTCAATGCCGCCAATGAAGAGGCGGTGGCCCAGTTCCTCGAGGAGCGGATTCATTTCCTCGACATTCCCGACCTAATCGAAACAGCCTGCGAGCGCCACAAATCCGACCGGGTTGACCAGCCGCAATTGGATGACGTGCTGGCCGTCGATCAGTGGGCCCGCACCGCCGTGCGCGAACAGGTTGACCGGGGCACACGACGCCTTCCGCTCACTGCCATGGCGGCGTGATCAGTCATCACCTGCTGCTCTGTGCAACAGCCACCAAAGCGAAATGCTGTGATCCTGCCCTTGGCGCAGCCAGCTGGGAGGCTCTGAAGCTTGGAGTGAGGGAGCTGGCACTGGAGCGTCCGGACCGGCCAGGCGGGGTGGTCCTGCGCAGCAAAGCTGACTGCCTGCGGGTTTGTGATCAGGGCCCGGTGTTGCTGATCTGGCCTGATGGCATCTGGTACGGAGGAGTCACGCCGGAACGGATTCGACGCATCCTCGAAGAGCATGTGATCGGTGGACGTCCCTGCGAAGACTGGGTGATCCGCCGCAGCCCTTTCAGCGTGACCCTTCAGAGCTGAGTTGGCTCAACCAAGCAGAGGCCACACGATCAGACCAGCATCCGCTCTCCAGGCTGTCGCCGGGAGCATGGAAGCCATTGTGACCGCCTCTCTCCGTGAGAAGAACCGACACAGGGTCAGGCTGAGCAGCCGGCTGCGACGTGAGGGCTGAGAGCAAACGCTTGGCTCCAGCCGCTGGCACCCAGGGATCATCGAGAGCCTGAAGCAGCAGGGTGGGCGGCAACGAGCGCCGATCATCGAGCAGAAATGGCAAAGGAGATGCCCTGGAGTAATAGGCATCGACAGAATCGAACCCCCAGCGAGGAGCGGTGACCGCTGCATCAAAAGCACGGATCGAGCGCGGAGGGGTTTGGGTCAGCGATTCATTCTCCTGCGGGCTCACACCGAAGGGGTCGGCCAGTGTTTGTCGGACCAGACGTTGCAGCAACCATCGCTGATACACCCGGTTGCGCGGTCGTTCGATCGAGGCGCTGCAGGCTGCCAGATCCAGGGGGCTGCTGGCGCAAAACAACCCATCGAGCACCAACTGATCGGGGGGAAGTCCGGCCGTAGACCTGTCCTGCGTGCTGGACAGACAACCGTTCAAAAGCATGGTGCCACCAAGAGAAACCCCAGCACCGAAGAGGGGCAAAGCGGATCTGGATGGGGCCAGCTGCCGACAAAGCTCACGGGCACGCACGATCACTGGCAGCAGATCGCTGTTGCAGGCGGCGGCGTAGGTGCCGCCGGCCAGATCTCTGCCGGGGTCCGCTCCCCGCAGATTGAGCCTCAACACCGCAAATCCCCGCCTCTGCAGAGTGAGGACTAGGCGGCGGAGGCCCTCTCGACGGCTGGAACCACCGAGCCCATGCAGGGCCAGAACAAGCGCTTTTGAGGGTACGGGGTCACCTGCAGGCGTGGGCAGGGGACGATCCAGAAAAGCCAGCAACTCGCCAGCTGCTGCTGCACCACTGGCCAGAGCAGGCACAGCAATCCGAATCGGCTCTCCCTGATCCTCGGGCAAAGGAACCGGCCGAATCGTGTCGCGCAGAGTTTGCAAGTCGCCGCCGATCCAAGGCCAGCGTTGTTGATACGTGACAACCCCCAGTTGCCTGAGCAACTGGGGGTTGTGCTGAAGGCGGGAATAGGAACCCATCAAAGGCCGATCAGACCGATCTGATCACTTCTTACCAACACCAAGCTCCTTCAGCTCACCGAGCAGATCACCCAGAACTTTCTTGGCATCGCCGAACACCATGGAGGTGTTAGCAAGCTCAAAGAGGTCGTTCTTGATTCCTGAATAACCAGCGCTCATACCGCGTTTCACGACAAAGACCGTTCGTGCCTGCTGAACATCAAGCACGGGCATGCCGTAGAGGGGGGATTCCGGGTCGTTTTTGGCCTGGGGATTGACGACATCATTCGCGCCCAGCACCAGAACCACATCCGTGGCAGGGAAATCAGGGTTAATGATGTCCATTTCCTTGAGCTGCTCGTAGGGCACATCGGCTTCCGCGAGCAGCACATTCATGTGACCCGGCATGCGCCCAGCCACAGGATGAATGGCGTAATCAACCTGAATACCAGCAGCTTCCAGGGAACGGGTGACCTCCCGGAGGGTGTGCTGAGCCTGGGCTACTGCAAGACCGTAACCAGGCACAATCACCACCCGCTCAGCCGCTTCAAGGGTGAGGGCACACTCCTCAACGCTGCAGCTGGTGATGTTGGTGTATTCACCGCCGCCCCCGCCGCCGGAGGAGCCAGCTCCCAGGGCTCCACCAAACAGCACCGAAACCAGTGAGCGGTTCATGCCGTTGCACATCACCTGAGTCAGGATCAGGCCCGCAGCGCCGACCATGGCACCCGCCACGATCAGAAGCTGGCTGCCGACCACAAAACCAGCTGCAGCAGCGGCCACACCGGAATAGCTGTTGAGCAGCGAAATCACCACAGGCATGTCTGCGCCGCCGATCGGCAGGGTGACGCCGATGCCCAGCAGGCCGGAAGAGATCACGAGCAACCACAACCCAGCCTGACTGCTGCCCTCGGAAGCGATCAAGTTGATCGCTGCCACCAGACAAACAACAGCCAGAGCAATATTGACCAGATGGCGGATCTTGCTCTGCATCCAGGGAGGCGTTGAGAGCCAGCCCTGAAGCTTGGCCATCGCCACGATCGAGCCTGTGAAGGTGATCGAGCCAACGAAGACGGAGATCACAATCGATACAACCGCCACGAGCGTGCCGTCATCGAGGGTTCCGGGGAACAGTGCCGCTGCCAGGGCCACCAACAGCGATGACATGCCTCCACAGCCGTTGAACAGCGCCACGGTTTCGGGCATGGAGGTCATGGGAACCCGCTGGGCCGTGATCGCACCCAGCACTCCGCCGACAAGTGTGCCGACGATGATCCATGCCCAGGCCTGCCCATCGAAGCTTGGTGTGCCTAGATAACTGATCAGCAGACCAATCACAGCGAGGGCCATGGCCACAGCGGCCAGCTGATTGGCACTGCGCGCAGAGCGCACTTTGGAGAGACCTTTGATGCCGAGTGCCAGCAGCAGAACGGCGACGAGATCGATGGCGTAATTCAGGAACTCCATCAGCTGTTCTCCTTGCGAGCGGGCTTGCGGCTGAACATGGCGAGCATGCGGTCAGTGACCAGAAAGCCGCCGATCACGTTGAAGAGAGCGAAGCCAAGGGAGACCGAGCCAAGAACCAGCAGAGGAGTGCTGCCATCGGCTTTGATGATCGCGGTGAGAGCGGCCAGCATCGTGATGCCGGAGATGGCATTGGCGCCACTCATCAATGGCGTGTGCAGCGTGGGGGGAACCTTGCCGATCAGCTCGAAGCCGAGCAGGCTTCCGAGCAACAGCACCCAGAGGGCATTCACCAGAGGTGGTGTTTGGGAGGCCGTGGCCGCACCCATGAGAAAAAGGGAATCCATTAATTGGCTCCTGGGGTGAGAACATCTCCGCGGCGGATGGTGCCGTCCTGACTGATCAGGCATCCGGCAATCAGCTCGTCTTCGCTGTCGAGAGTGAGCTGACCATCCTTCAGGGTCGGTTGAAGTAAGGCCAGCAGATTGCGGGCATACATCGCACTGGCATGGTTGGGAACCGTGCAGGGCAGATCGTTGGCACCGATCAGCTTCACGCCATTGCGGTCTACGGTCTTCGAGGCGACGGTGTCGGCGCAGTTGCCTCCCTGGGCAACCGCCAGATCCACAACCACAGCTCCTGGGCGCATGCGATCCAGCATGTCCTCACTGATCAGCCGTGGAGCACGACGACCTGGAACCTGAGCTGTACAAATGGCCACATCAGCCTCGGCCAACTGGTCTGAAAGCTGCTGGCGTTGCGCTGCGAGGAAAGCATCAGAAGCCTGCTTGGCATAGCCACCAGACTCAGCGGGCTTGTCCTCCATCTCAGGAGGATCGATGAAACGGGCACCCAGCGATTCCACCTGTTCCTTCACCGCAGGGCGAATGTCGCTGACGTAGACAACGGCGCCGAGCCGGCGTGCCGTGGCGACCGCCTGCAGGCCAGCCACTCCAGCACCCAGAATCACAACGCGGGCCGGTTGAACAGTGCCGGCCGCCGTCATCAACATCGGGAAATATCGGTCCAGTGCCGCAGAGGCCAGGAGCACCGACTTGTAGCCGGCGATATTGGCCTGCGACGACAGCGCATCTGCGGACTGAGCACGGCTGATGCGTGGAAGCAGCTCAAGGGCCATGGCCGAGAGACCTGCCTGTTGCAGACCCGCAGCCAGCTCTGCGTTCGCATAGGGAGCGAGAAGACCCACCACCAAAGCCCCGCGACGGAGCTGACTGAGGGCCTGCGTCGAGGGTGACTGAACACAGAGCAACACATCAGCCTGAGTCCAGGCCGAGCTGTCCCCGCGGGTCACAAGTTCCGCTCCGGCCTCGGCATACGCCTGATCCAGATAGCCGGAAGGCTGACCAGCACCCCGCTCGAGGACGACCCTGCAGCCGTGTGCAGTGAATTTCTTGACGGTTTCCGGAGAGGCCGCAACGCGGGTTTCGCCCGCTGCGGTCTCCACCGGGTTCAACAGTATGGGCAAGATCGTGATGCCGCCGACCCAGCTGAGATTACGAGGTCACGGGTTGAGGAGGCCTGCATCTTTTCTGAAGAAGGGGGTTTGACCCTGAAGCCTGTAGCTAGGGAGAGGATCCTGTCTGCAACAGCATGGGACTCACCGCAATCGAATGCCCTGATGGCGTCTGCCACAGCCACCACGGCGGTCATGCCGTGGACCGCATCACCATGGAACACCTTCTGGCTGAACATGGCCGTGAATGGTGCGAGCGCCTGGCAGAACGGATTTATGAAATGTCGGTGGACACGTTCTCCCAAACCGTGATGCCAAGCCTGCATGCAGCGGGCTGGCAGCGACGTCATCTCGACTGGGAGTTCAAGCTCAGGGAACTGGATTCCGAGCCGGATCGCACCCTGGTGGATGGAATCATCAACGCCACTGAGAGCTTTCTGCGCAGCAGTGAGGTGCATCGCCTCTTCATCCAGGAGCTTGTCCAAGGAACATTCGATGAAGCCTCTGACGACCACCTGCGCGCTGAAGCCGTGCGGCACTTGATCGAAAAGGAAATCCTGACGCTTCTGGAAGAGAACAGAGCTGAACTGATGGAGCGACTGACCTCAAGAATTCTGGAACCAGCAGGCGGCCAGGTTGATCGCGCTCAGAAGGCCGCTTCAGAGGGATTGATGGAAGTGGAACGATTGCTCTGCAATCACACCGAATCGCTCTGAAATCTGGAGCAATCTGTGAGCAAGGAGCTTCAGAACATCGGCTGAAGCTCCTCCTCCACCGCTAAAGCCTGCGGGCGACGGCCCTGGCCATGGAGAAGCCGCGCGCGAAGAATCAGCGGGTCAAGGTCGCATTCCAATGGCCAGCAACGCTCAAGACAACGGCGAGACTCTGGACTGGACGAGTAACGGAGAAGGCTTCTGGCCATAGCGGCAGGGGGCAGAACCCCAGGAGCTGATGGTCGGAAGTTAAGGGTGGCGCAACCGATTGGAATGGTTAGAAAGACCTATCTTTCAACGTCGCCATCAACACACCGTCCTTCGCTCTTGGTGCCGAGCTTCCGTCGCGGGCGATTCGGCCCAGGCAATGGCAGCAGCAGCTCATTCAACTGCTGCGCAGGCGGTTGGACCCAGGCACGACTGCCGCACGTGATGTCCTGATTCATGCCGGTCCAGGCGCTGGCAAAACTCTTGGCGCCTTGCTGTCCTTTCAGGTGATGCAGACCGAGGGCAGGCTTGAACGCGCTGTGATCTTCTGCCATCGCACCTCGATCCTCAGCCAGTGGCAGGGTGCTGCAGCCCAGCTGGGTCTGCAGCTTGATCTCTGGAACGGGCCTAACAGCGCCTCAGACGCCGCGGACGGATGGCTGCTTAGCTACCAGGGTGCAGGACGCCAGCAGGAAACCCTGAAAGCCGAGCTCAGCCGCTGGAACCAGGACCTTCTGCTGACCATCGCCGACGAAGCGCATCATCTTGGAGTGGACCCCGATGAACCTGACGGCCCGGTTTGGGGACGAACGTTTCTGGAGCTCAGCAGCCATGCCCGGTTGCGCCTCGGTTTAACGGGAACACCGTTTCGCGCCGACAACCTGGCGTTCTGCGCCGCCCGGCGGGTGCGGGTGGAGGAAGCCGGCCAGCTGGTGGAACAGATCCATCCCGATCTTTCTGTCGAACCCCGAGAATTAATCGATGCTGGTGATGTTCGTCCCCTCGAATTTCGTTTTCAAGACGGCTGGGTGGAACACGCCCAGGAAGGGCTGCCGGACCGAGAGGTTTCGCCACTGTCAGCTGAACAAAGAGAAAGCTGGAGAGCCAGGAATCTGCGCCGCGCCATTCGTCTTTCCGACAGCAGCAGCATTGCCCAGCTGCTGCTGCTGAGAGCTCGCACCAAGCTCGAAAGCGTTCGCAAACGTCACCCGCGCGCAGGCGGACTGGTGATCGCCCGCGACATTGAGCATGCCCGCAGCATCACCTTGCTGCTGGAGGAGGAAGGTGATCGGGTCGATCTTGTGCATTCCCAGGACCCAGGAGCTCCTGAACGCCTCAATGCCTTTCAGAGCGGTGATGCCGACTGGCTGGTGAGCATTGATATGTGCGCGGAAGGATTCGATGCCTCACGGCTGAGGGTGGTCGCTTACCTAACCACGGTGGTGACGCGCAGTCGTTTCGTTCAGGGAATCACCAGAGCCGTGCGCATGTGCAGTGAAAGAGCCTCGCTGGAAGCGGTTCCGCGCGAACCCTCCTACGTGTTCGCTCCTGCGGATCCATTGCTGATGCAATACGCCCGCAGCTGGTCTCTGTCTGAGCCTTATCGCATCGCAGCCCCGCAAAGCGCCGAAGACAATGACAGCAATCTGGGAGGTGACTGGCGAGGTCCGTCGCTGCCGATGGAAGCGATTGAGGACGGTGCAGGCGCTGTGATCAGGATGCGCACTCCGCAATTACCCAGATTTTTGCAGCGTTGAAAACATTCTTTCCCAAGAAAAAATGCGACATTCTGCGAAATCCGGCCTGATTTGGTCCCATCAACCATCAGCCTGGTCGCCATCTGGGAGACAGACATGGACGCAGCAATTGAACGTCGAGTCAACGTTGCCACCTGCTGGGCAAGAACCCGGATTGCCGTTCTGGACAGTGCTGAGCGCTACGAAGACAGCTATGCACTCACGCAGGAATTCAGAGAATGGATTACCTGCCTAGGGGAGCATCCTGAACTTCTTGAGGACTCTGTGTTGAGTGTTCAGCGAACAAAAGGGAAACGCCATCACCTGGAACTTGACGGAGCAACAGACGGAGCGGTTGAAATCTAAAGAAAGGCTGAAATTTGTATCGAAACCTTGAGGCATTTCGGTCCAATTTGTACATCTGGGTGAAGCAAATTTCACCCGCACTGATCATTCGAATCCTTCTGGCGTTGCCGCTGACGCGACGTCGCGGAGATTAAAGTCATCTCATAGTCATTCCGGATAAGCATGGCGGTTGAGAATTTGGTGATTGTGGGGTCCGGCCCAGCCGGCTACACCGCTGCCATCTATGCCGCCCGCGCCAATCTCAATCCCCTTCTGATCACAGGGTTTCAGAGGGGAGGCATCCCCGGTGGCCAGCTGATGACCACCACCCATGTTGAAAACTTCCCCGGATTTCCTGACGGTGTTCTCGGTCCAGACCTGATGGACTTGATGAAAGCCCAGGCCACGCGCTGGGGAACAAGGCTGCTTGAAGCTGATGCCGACCGCATTGATCTCAGCCAGCGTCCTTACCGAATTGAAGTCGACGGGCAAATCGTTGAATCCCAAGCGGTGATCATCGCCACAGGGGCCAGCGCTAATCGGCTCGGACTGCCGAATGAGGAGCGCTTCTGGAGCAAGGGCATCAGCGCCTGTGCCATCTGCGATGGCGCCACACCTCAGTTTCGCAACGAAGAATTAGCCGTGGTCGGCGGTGGCGATTCAGCTTGCGAAGAGGCGGTCTACCTCACCAAATACGGCAGCCATGTTCATCTGCTGGTGCGCTCAGACCGTCTGCGCGCCTGTGCGGCAATGAGTGACCGCGTTCAGGCCAATCCACAGATCAGCGTGCACTGGAACACTCAGGTGAGCGATGTTCAAGGCGATGACTGGCTTAGCAGCCTCAACCTGCATCGACGTGACAGCGGTCTCGACGAGGAGCTGGCTGTTCGGGGCATGTTTTATGCCATCGGACACACCCCCAATACAGAGCTCGTTCGCGACCAGCTCGACTGCGATCCCATCGGTTACCTGGTCACCCAACCGGGTCGACCGGAGACCTCCATGGAAGGTGTGTTCGCAGCAGGTGATGTCGCCGATGGAGAGTGGCGTCAGGGCGTCACGGCCGCTGGCAGCGGCTGTCAGGCCGCTCTCGCCGCCGAACGCTGGCTCTCTCATCACAATCTGGCAACACTGGTCAGCAGGGATCAGGCCGAGCCAGCCAAAGCAGAACCACCACAGACCACAGCCGAGACCACTGAAGCCACCTACGACTCAAACGCCCTGTGGCAAAAAGGCAGCTATGCCCTGCGGAAGCTGTATCACGACAGCACTCGGCCCCTTCTTGTGGTCTATACATCGCCAAGCTGCGGTCCCTGCCACGTGCTCAAACCCCAGCTGAAGCGAGTGCTTGATGAGCTGCACGGGGAAGCCCAGGGAATTGAAATCGATATCGAAGCCGACCAAGAGATCGCTCAGCAGGCCGGAGTTAATGGCACCCCAACTGTTCAGCTGTTTTTCGACAAGCAACTGAAGCAGCAATGGCGTGGGGTGAAGCAGCGCAGTGAGTTCATGGACTCAATCCGCTCGGTGCTCAGCAAAGCCTGAGCCTCAACGGCGACGAGGGCCACCCGGACGGTTACCACCAGGTCGGCCACCGGGGGCACCAGCGTTGCGTTCTCTGTAGGTGATCCGGCCACGGGTCAGGTCATAGGGACTGATCTCCACCAGCACCTTGTCGCCGGCCAACAGCTTGATTCTGAACTTGGTGAGTTTCCCCGCGGCACGGCAAAGGCATTGATGACCTGCGGGCTGCTCCAGGGTCACCAGGTAAAACCCGTTGCCCTGTTCCTTCTCGATCACACCCGAGGTTTCAATCATGCGCCGGCATTGACCCGCAAAACGTTCCTGCATTTTAGGAGGCCGCCTGCTGTCTGAGCAGCCCCAAGACAGATGAGCTCTCCCTAAGGTCGGCTGATCCTGAAACGAGCCGATGATTCTCCCTCCCCTCTCCATGGATCTGGGGCTGCTGATGATTTCCATCGGTGCTGTGAACCTGTGGCGTGCCCGCCAGAAATCCACCTAACCTTCTGAAATCGCCAAAACGCCCTGTCCGAGTCCGCTCTCGCCTCTTTCGTCAACCTGACTCGGTCTGATTCCAGGTTCTCGATCAGGTGCATTAGGCAACGACTCCCATGCATGTGGTGAACCTGGCCAAGGGAAAGTGTCACGTCTTCACCCAGGCCACCATGAGGAAAATGCAGGCCGAAAACATGAAACACCTGCACGATGATCACATCAACGACGCCTCCACCCGGGGCGAAGCACTCTTGATCTGCTTCGGCGAACACTCCTGACACTTCTGCTTCACAAGCCATACGGAGTCCTCAGCCAGTTCACACCGGAACCGGGCAGCCGATGGGGCTGCCTTGCCGACTGGGTGACTATTCCTGATGTTTATGCGGCAGGTCGTCTGGACGCCGACAGCGAAGGGCTGCTCCTCCTCACCGCCAATGGCCGCCTGCAACAACGATTAACAGACCCCCGCTTTGGCCATTGGCGCACCTACTGGGTGCAGGTTGAGGGCAGTGCTGATCAACGCCAGCTGGATGCTCTTTGCGATGGGGTGATGGTCAAACAGCAGCTCACCAGGCCTGCAAGGGCCCAACGTCTGGCTGCTGAACACGAACAGACACTCACGGCACGCAACCCGCCAATCCGCACCAGGCTCAGCATTCCCACCACCTGGCTGCAACTCAGCCTGAGGGAAGGGCGCAACCGCCAGGTGCGTCGCATGACAGCGGCCGTGGGGCTTCCAACGCTGCGACTGATCCGCCACAGCATTGATCTGATGGATGGAGGGCCACCTCTCAACCTCAGCGGCCTCGCCTCAGGTCAATGGCGTGAGATCACGTCGGACGAGCATCAACGCCTTAATGCCCTGCTCAACAAGCAGCCAAAACGCCAGTGAGCGTCACAGCACGGAATTCGATGCCTTCCACAACACGCCATGGCTGCTCGGAGCGGTCGGCATAGCTCACATCCTCAAAGCCGAGTGCACGGAAATCGGCGAGGAAGGCGTCCTCCTCCCAAGCACCACTGATGCAACCGCTCCAGAGATCTGGATCTTGTTGAAGATGCTGAGGAACAGGGCGATCACACACAATGTCGCTGATGGCGACGCGGCCTGAGGGTCGCAACACTCTGCGGATGTTGGCGAGTAGAGCCGAACGCGCTGAAGGATTCACCAGATTGAGCACACAATTGCTCAGCACCACATCCACACTGGCTGAGGGAATCAGCAGCTCACCCGTTGGGGTTGGCGCATCAAGAGCTTCGATTGCCCCCTCCAGAAAGCGAACGTTGCTGTAACCGATTCTCTCGGCCACCACTGGAGCTGCAACGCGGGCAAGCTCCAACATGTCGGCATTGCGGTCCACGCCAATCACCGCGCCATCGCCACCTACGACCTGGGCACAGATGAAGGCATTTTTGCCGCTGCCACTGCCCAGATCCAGCACGGTGTCACCCGAACGAACCCAGCGCGTCGGGTCGCCGCAGCCGTAATCACGCTCCACCACCTCCTCGGGGATGACCTTGAGCAAGGAGGCGTCAAAGGCGACCGGAGTACAGAGACAGGCTTCCTGCTCAAGCGCTGCAGCTCCATAGCGCTGTTCAACGGCCTGGGTCTGATCGAGAGCCGGTCCACAACATCCTTCGCTCATCAGCCGAGGGCCTCCAGCAATTCACGCACAGTCGACCACTGACCGTAGTAGTAATTCGCGCTCGCTCGGCGGTCGCTGTCCTCAAGGCTGTCGAAGGCATCGAAGCCCACATTGCGCCAAAGATCATGACCACAGGCGCGGTCAAGCTCCGTCTCGGCTTCACGGGCAAGATTGTCGAGACGTCGCTGCAGATTCTTGACTTGAGCGGCAGACATCTTGAGGAAAGGCGGATGAATTCAATGTATAGAAAAGACTAGTACGCATCAACTAGTCGACTGAAGTTCGGCTTCGATCAGAACGGCAGTTTCTTCTTGGCGTCCTTATCCAGATCAGCCTCCATCGCCCGGAGTCTCTTAAGGATTGAGTCGTAGTACTCCTTGACGTAGTCCTCAAGGTGAGTGATCTCGCCGGGATCAATGCCGAAGCTCTGGTAGGTCTCCTCCATCGGTGCATCCATCGAGACACCACCTCCTGACACCTCGGCGAATGCCAGACGTTCAGCCACATTCACGGCAGGTTCAAAGAAGGAACACATCGATTCGGTGAATCGCATGATGAAGGAGGGCACTCGAAACACCCTCGCTGACTTGTCAGCAGCACGTTCGCAGAGCTGAACAACCTCACCGCTGTTCCAGGCCTTGGGCCCAACAACGGGAAATGTCTTGCGCACCGTCTCCGCATGGTCGAGCGCAGCCACGGCGAAGCGAGCCATGTCCTGCGTGTTCATGTAGGCAATCGATGTGGGGCTGCCGCTCACCCAAACGGTCTGGCTCTCCAGAACAGGAATGGCGAACTGGCTGATCACGCCCTGCATGAACGCCACACCCTGAAGGATGGTGTAGTCGAGCTCTGATTCCTTCAGAAGTTTTTCAGTGCAATATTTGATGTCCATCAACGGCACATCTCGGTGCTGTTCAGCATTCAGAAGCGAGAGGAACACGAAACGGTTCACACCGGCGCGTTCACAGGCTCGGAGAAGGTTGAGCTTGCCGTCCCAGTCTGTTTGATAGATGCTCTTGGGATCGTCAGGGCGGCTGGTGGCCGCATCGATCACGGCATCGACTCCGTCGAGGGCGTAATCGAGGCTGGCTGGATTCAGCAGATCACCTCGAGTGAGTTCGCAACCCCACTCCTGAAGGAAGGACGCTTTCCTTGGGATTCGCACCATGCAGCGAACGTCATGACCTTGATCAAGAGCCCTGCGGGCGATCTGCCTGCCCAAGGTTCCTGTTCCACCGACCACAAGAACCTGCATAGGGCTTTCAAAGTCCAGCGAGGAGCTTAGTTGGCGTTCCCTCGCACTGCGGAGATCAGTCCTTCTGCAGCTTGAGCAGCAAGGCTCCACCTGCCAGGCCCACGGGAATCAGCACCCAAAACACAGCTGCAATCCCGAAAATCTCCGAAGCCATCGAACAGTGCTCTGAATCAGCTTCTATTTAACGATCTCCAGCAACGTGTTGAACGCATTGTTGTAATAACTCAGCCATCGGCGCATCGGTGCGCAGCTGGCCGGTCATGACTGCGCTGGGGCATGCCTGGTGGCCTGCACTCAGCAGCGCCTGAACCAGCTCCTCCAGCGGAGGTGGTCCAGCAAGAGAGAGCCGGCTGGCAAGCTCAGCAGTGGACCAGCAGCAGACCGGCAATCCGCAGTCCCTCTGCAGGCGTTGCAGCAGAAGCCGACCAGCAACTGAAAGAGTGTCTAGCTGTGGATCGGCAAGCTTGAGCAACTGAGCCAGAACTGCAGGCATCTGCAAAGGCCCGAGCCAGAGCGGACCTGTCACCGCCCATCGGCCCTGGCCATCCGTGCAGCGACAGGATCTCCAGCCCGAGAGCTTCAACAGGGGTTGAACCGCTTGATCACCACAGCGCTCGCAACGTGCCAGCAGGCCTAGCTGCGATTCCTCATCAGCGGCCAAGCGCTGGCGCAATCGCACAACAAGCCGGAATGTGCGTCCTTCACTGAAACTGGCAACGGGTTCAAGCCCCCGGCCTAATTGCCAGGCTTCTCTTGCTAGCACTGCCAGCTGAAGTCGCAGAGCCAGCTCCCAACTGGCGGGATGGGCTCGCGCTGCTGCCCCAAAATGACGCACCGCCGCACGGCGGTCATGGCCGGTTGGCGAACGTCCATCTGTGCTGGCAAGAACAAGGAGGCCGTCGAAGCGCAGCACCGCCAAGGCCGACTGAAGTAGGGCATTGGGACAACCGAAGGCATCCAGATCAATCAGATCGAAGAAGATCTGATCGAGGTAGGCCTGGCGCAGCAGACGCTCCGCCGCCCAATTGGTGGTTGTCAACGACACACCACGCACACCCTGCAGACGCTGAAGGTTCGATTCCAACAACGAGCTGCGATCTGGATCGGCATCGTTCAACCAAAGCTCCAGATCGGGTCTGGATTCGGGACAGGCTTCGAGCCCCCAGCGCAGACCGCGGATGCCACAACCGGCCATCAGGTCAAGCCAGCGCAGTGGCCGTTGAGCCTCTGAGGCTTGGTGGGCCGCCAGCAGAACCGAAAGATCCCTGGAGGGTCGCGAATCCTTGCGGAAAAAACCTGATCCCGTCTGCAGACAGACAGCTCCTTCGCGATAGTGAGACACCGGTGCTTCCAGGTGCGTGCACGCAACCGCTCTCCAGCCTGCCTCCACCGGTGCCGACTGGGGAGAAGCCAGCACATGGCACTGGCTGGATCTCAAGTGTCACTGGCGGGTTCTCGGGCAACCCTCGGCTCAGCCCATCGTGCTAATTCACGGCTTTGGCGCCAGCAGCAGTCACTGGAGGCATAACGCCGGAGTCCTTGCCGCAGCGGGCTATCGGGTGTTCAGCCTCGACCTGATCGGCTTCGGGCGCTCCGACCAGCCCGGACTGAATCGGCACTTCTCACTCGACAACAGATTGTGGTCCAGGCAACTGGCCGCCTTTCTCGAAGAGGTGGTGCAGCAACCGGCGGTGCTTGTGGGCAACTCACTGGGGGGCCTCACCGTTCTGACCACCGCTGCGTTGCGACCCGAACTGGTGAAAGCCGCCGTTGCAGCACCTCTGCCGGACCCCACCCTGCTGCGCCCCATGCCACAACAGCAGTCCCGCTGGCTGGAGCGGTTACGACGCATCACGGTGACAGCGATCTGCCGCCTGCTGCCTCTGGAACTGATCGTGCCGCTGATCGCGCGAACTCCTCTGCTGCGGGCTGGGCTTCAGGGTGCTTATCAACGATCAATCCGAACCGACCGGGAGCTGCAGGCCCTGATCGCTCAGCCTGCCCTCAGGGGGACAGCTGCCAGAAGCCTTCGCGCGATGAGCGTGGGCATGGCTCTCCGTCCCAGAAACGTCACCGCCCCAGTGCTGCTGCAACGACTGAAGACCATGCGAAACGCTCCTCCGATTCTGTTGATTTGGGGGCGCCAGGACCGATTCGTGCCGTTGATGATCGGCGAATGGGTCCGATCTCAGCACCCATGGGTGGAGCTCAAGGTGATCGAAAACGCCGGCCATTGCCCCCACGACGAAACACCCGATCGCTTTCACCTGGAGTTGCTGCACTGGCTGGACCGTAATTTGGGAAGCACAAGCGCACCAGGGATCGGTCACCCCGCATGAAGCACACTCTGTCGGTTCTGGTGGAGGACGAATCAGGCGCCCTCAGCCGAATAGCCGGCCTGTTCGCACGCCGTGGCTTCAACATCGACAGCCTTGCGGTTGGTCCTGCTGAGGCTGTTGGTCGCTCAAGGCTGACCATGGTGGTCGAAGGCGACGAGCACACCCTTCAACAGATGAGCAAACAGCTCGACAAGCTTGTCAACGTGCTGCAGGTTCTCGACCTCTCCCAGCGTCCTGCAGTCGAACGGGAGTTGATGCTGATGAAAGTCTCCGCACCGGCGGCTCAACGCAGCGCAATCCTTGAATTAGTTCAGGTGTTCAGAGCCAAGGTGGTCGACGTCGCAGACGATGCTCTGACCCTGGAGGTTGTCGGCGATCCAGGGAAGCTGGTGGCGCTGGAACGGCTGATGGCGCCCTATGGCATCGAGGAAATCGCTCGAACCGGCAAGGTCGCACTGGAAAGAGCTTCTGGAGTGAACACTGAAATGCTCAAGGCTTCAAGTTCTGGCGGGCGCGTGCCCGCCTGAGCATCTCGTTGATCAGAGACCGGGTGTCAACACCACGGCCTTCTCGATGGTGTCGTCCTGACGGATGGCATCCACAACATCAAGACCTTGAGTCACGCGACCGAAGACGGCGTAGCGACCATCGAGTTCTGGCAGCGGCTTGAGTGCGATGTAGAACTGGGCGCTGGCGGAATCTGGAGCCTGGGAGCGAGCCATAGCCAGGGCGCCGCGTTCATGGCTGAGTTTGAGCTGCACAAGCTCAGTGGGATTACTTACAACGCGGCCATAACGGGGCTGGTCTTCGCCGTTAAAGGACAGCTCAAGAGGCACAAAACGTGCCTGTCCGGAGGTCGGATCAACGAAGCTCCCCGTTCCGTACTGCGACTTTGGAGTCGCGGGATCACTAGAGGAGGGATCACCGCCCTGCACCACAAATGGAACCGGGTCCCTCACCACTCGATGAAAAACAGTGCCGTTGTAGGCACCCCTTTGAACCAGATCAAGGAAATTCCCAGCCGTCACAGGCGCGGCATCGCCGTTGAGTTCCAGGGTGATCGAGCCCTTGCTGGTGGTGAGCTCAACGCTGGCCTTGCCCTGAAGGCAAGGACTGCTGGCCTGCTCGCAGCCAACCGGTATCGAAGCCGTTGTGCTGGACGCACAGCTCACCAAAAGAGGCAGACACAAGGCAAGTGCCATCAGTGTCTTGATGGATTGACGAATCATGGTCATTCAGAGCCCTTCCAGGTTCACATTCAAAAAGCGTGCAAGTTCAGCTCCGTCCTGCTCGAGCTGGGCGAGAGGTAGAGGCTCACCCACTCGAGTGAGGGGCATGTCGCGTCGACCCTGAACGCGCAAAGACACACGTCGGCGAGTGTTGAAGCCATCACGGACTTCAACCTTGACAGCCTTGATGTCTTTGATCGGTATCTCAACACTGATGGGCTTGCGAAAACCTCGGCGAGAAATAGTCACCAACCCTGAGGATTTATCGAAACGATTCATGCCGGCGCCCACATCAATGGCGATCACCGTCCAGAGATAGGTAGCAAGAAGGGCTGCAGCGATGCTGTACAGCCCCATCACCAGACCCTGGGGGACAAATACAAGTCCTGCAGGGTGGCCTAGAGGAAGAAGATCACGCCCCAAATAACTGGAGAGCGAGGCGAACAGAAAGCCGACGCCACCAATGGTGACCATGGCGGCGACCAGGACATTGGACAGCCGCCGAGAACCGACGACAGGTTGTTCAAGCAGATCAGCGGCCATCACAGCCCGGAAGCAGCGCCCATTGTGACCGCTGAAGCGGCATCGATGGCGACGTTCGGCGGCTCTGCCACAAAGGCTGAAACCAAAGCGGAAGAAACCCCGAAGAAATGTTCCGATACAAGGGGTTTCAGGTGAAGGGATTCGCCCCCGCAACCCTCGCTGAAATTGTTAAGGTCGCCGGGTATCCCACAGCCTGCGGCTATCCGCACCCGTTCTCACTCATGACGATCGCTGTAGGACGCGCGCCACAGCGGGGATGGTTTGACGTCCTCGATGACTGGCTCAAGCGCGACCGCTTCGTTTTTGTCGGCTGGTCCGGCATTCTTCTCTTCCCAACGGCCTACTTGGCCATCGGTGGCTGGCTCACAGGCACCACCTTTGTCACCTCCTGGTACACCCACGGCATTGCCTCGTCGTACCTGGAAGGTTGCAACTTCCTGACTGCTGCTGTGTCCACCCCCGCTGATGCGATGGGTCACAGCCTTCTGTTGCTCTGGGGCCCTGAAGCCCAGGGTGATTTCGTTCGCTGGTGTCAGCTCGGCGGCCTCTGGGCCTTCGTTGCACTGCACGGTGCTTTCGCACTGATCGGCTTCATGCTGCGTCAGTTCGAGATTGCCCGTCTGGTCGGCATCCGCCCTTACAACGCCATCGCCTTCTCCGGCCCGATTGCGGTGTTCGTCAGTGTCTTCCTGATGTACCCCCTCGGCCAGAGCAGCTGGTTCTTCGCGCCCTCCTTCGGTGTGGCAGCGATCTTCCGCTTCCTCCTCTTCCTGCAGGGCTTCCACAACTGGACCCTCAACCCCTTCCACATGATGGGCGTCGCCGGCATCCTCGGCGGTGCACTGCTTTGCGCCATTCACGGTGCAACGGTGGAAAACACCTTGTTTGAGGATGGTGAGCAGGCCAACACCTTCAAGGCGTTCGAGCCCACCCAGGAAGAAGAGACCTATTCGATGGTCACCGCCAACCGCTTCTGGAGTCAGATCTTTGGTATCGCCTTCTCCAACAAGCGCTGGCTGCACTTCTTCATGCTGTTCGTGCCTGTGATGGGTCTGTGGACCAGCTCCATCGGCATCATCGGTTTGGCCCTCAACCTGCGCGCCTATGACTTCGTGTCACAGGAAATCCGCGCTGCAGAAGATCCCGAATTTGAGACCTTCTACACCAAGAACATCCTTCTGAATGAAGGTCTGCGTGCCTGGATGGCACCGGCTGACCAGCCGCACGAAAACTTCGTCTTCCCTGAAGAGGTTCTGCCCCGTGGAAACGCCCTTTAATTCCGGTCTTATCGCCACTGGCGGTAAAGACCTCGACTCCACCGGCTATGCCTGGTGGGCTGGCAATGCCCGTCTGATCAACCTTTCAGGCCGTCTGCTCGGTGCCCACGTGGCCCACGCAGGTCTGATGGTGTTCTGGGCCGGCGCCATGATGCTGTTCGAGGTGAGTCACTTCACCTTCGACAAGCCCATGTATGAGCAGGGTCTGATCCTGTTCCCCCATGTCGCCACACTCGGTTATGGCGTAGGTCCCGGTGGCGAAGTCACCGATCTCTATCCCTTCTTTGTCGTCGGTGTTCTGCACCTGATCAGTTCCGCTGTGCTTGGTCTCGGCGGTCTGTATCACGCCATTCGCGGACCAGAAATCCTGGAGAACTACTCCACGTTCTTCTCCCAGGATTGGCGCGACAAGAATCAGATGACCAACATCATTGGTTATCACCTGATTCTCTTGGGCGTTGGCTGTTTGCTCCTGGTCTTCAAGGCCATGTTCTTCGGTGGCGTGTACGACACCTGGGCACCGGGCGGCGGCGATGTTCGTCTGATCACCAATCCGACTCTCGATCCGGGTGTGGTCTTCGGCTATCTGTTCCGCGCTCCCTTCGGTGGAGAGGGCTGGATCATCGGTGTGAACTCCATGGAGGACATCATCGGTGGCCACATCTGGCTTGGTCTTACGTTGATTTTCGGCGGTATTTGGCATGTCACCACCAAGCCTTTCGGTTGGGTGCGTCGCGCCTTCATCTGGAATGGTGAGGCTTACCTGAGCTACAGCCTTGGTGCTCTGAGCTTCATGAGCTTCATTGCCTCGGCATTCATCTGGTTCAACAACACCGCCTATCCCTCTGAGTTTTACGGCCCCACCAACGCCGAATCTTCACAGGCCCAGAGTTTCACCTTCCTGGTGAGAGACCAGCGTCTCGGCGCCAACATTGGTTCCGCCATGGGCCCAACCGGCCTTGGTAAGTATCTGATGCGTTCACCGACCGGTGAAATCATCTTCGGTGGTGAAACGATGCGTTTCTGGGATTTCCGTGGTCCCTGGCTTGAGCCCCTGCGTGGACCCAACGGCCTGAGTCTCGACAAGCTTCAGAACGACATCCAGCCTTGGCAGGTTCGTCGTGCTGCTGAGTACATGACTCACGCCCCCAACGCATCCCTGAATTCCGTTGGCGGCATCATCACCGAGCCCAACTCGGTGAACTTCGTGAACATCCGCCAGTGGTTGGCAGCGACTCAGTTCGTGCTCGCCTTCTTCTTCCTGGTGGGTCACCTCTGGCATGCAGGACGCGCACGTGCTGCTGCTGCAGGTTTCGAAAAGGGTATCGACCGTTCAGCAGAGCCTTCACTGGCCATGCCAGACCTCGACTGATCATCACGATCAGACCCAATCGAGATCACACAATTCGATCGTCATCCAGCCCCACTTCACGGTGGGGCTTTTTTCATGGACGACATCAATGATCGATCACAACGCGCGGCTGAGACAGAAAAGCGGAGTCAGAAGTCCAGATCGAGCAACGTATGGCCTTTGGGAGGCTGATGCCGCTCCTGTCCGGCCTTCGGAAGCTGAACCCCCTGGACCGAGCGACTCCATTCATCCATGGATTCCTTGAAATAAGCCTGCTCAGCATGGAGGCTCAATGAAGCATTGCCTTGATCGGTGGCACTCACCGACAAAGGCTCCATTGCCGACGCGCTAAGAGCAAGCGTTGCTGAAAACAGAGTTGTACCGAGTCCAGAGAGGAGAAAACGAAGCATGGCCAAGGGTGTGAAGAGGGCCTGACTTCGCATTAGCTACGGGGAAAGGAAAATGGCAACGTCTCCCCTTGCCATGTTTCAAACCTGCGGTAGCCAACGCCGCAACAACGGCAAGCTGAGGCCGATCACATTCGAATAACAGCCATCGAGACGCTCCACAAAGGAGCCTCCAAGGCCCTCCAATGCAAAGCCTCCTGCACAACGAAGCGGTTCGCCACTGGCGACATACGCAGCAATCTCCTGATCGCTGAGATCAGCAAACATCACCTTGGTGGTCACACACTCAATCAGCGGCTCTTGCGATGTCAAACCAAGGCCTGACATCAGGCAGTGACCAGTGTGCAGATCACCCCAGGCACCACGCATGCGTTGCCAACGTTGCACAGCCTGAGCCGAGTCAGCTGGCTTTCCGTACACCTCTCCAGCAAAAACAAACAACGAATCACATCCGAGCACGGCTGTGATGGCATCGTCTTTGAGCTGGCTGCGAACGGCCAGCGCCTTGGCCTGAGCCAGACGCCTGACCAGTGCGATCGGATCGGGATCCTGAATGGCCTCTTCATCAACACCGCTGATCTCGACACGATGGGGAATGGCCGCCTGCTCGAGGAGACGACGTCTTGCCGGGGACGCTGAAGCCAGCAGCAACATTGGTCTCTCAGTGAGCGGCGCTGAGAACGAGAATGGCATCGACAGCACGTCACGTGTGACTCTTCAGGACCCCAGCGAACTCACAAGGCATGCCATGAGGCGAGCACGCCAAGCGGTTTGCTGCCTTCCTTTCCAACGCAGCTTTTACCGCAACGTGGAACAGGCAGCCCTGAGCAGCAAAGAACTGGTGGCAAGACCAGATTGGCCTGCACAGACCAGGCGACGATTAAATGCCAGCGAGACAGAGGATCTGCTCATCTGGCTGATTCAACTGGGGGTTCTACGCCGGGAAGTTGACGGCCAGGGTCTTACAGAACGGGTGCGTCTGACCCCTCTTGGCAGGGAGGTGCTGATCCCCTGGCCTGAAACGATCCCCTCAGCAGGCATTGGAAGCCGTCTGGTGCACTGGTGTCGTCGACACCGCCCCCGCTGGTGAGTGAGCACAGGATGACTAACAAGCCAGCAGAATTGATGCGAAGTCGAGCACAAATCACTGCAATGCCGCAGCTTGCGATTCTCGGCAAAGCGCAGTGAGCAGAACCTCCCGACCCACCCCACTGATGGTGCTCGGCACCAGTAGTGGTGCAGGAAAATCGCTGATGACAGCAGCGCTCTGCAGAGTGCTGAAACGGCGTGGCGAAACACCGCTGCCCTTCAAGGGGCAGAACATGAGTAACAACGCCTGGGTGGATCAGAACGGCGGCGAAATGGCCTACTCCCAGGCCCTGCAGGCCTGGGCCGCCGGGCTGGAGCCGGTGCATGCTATGAACCCAGTGCTGCTCAAACCGCAGGGCGATTCGACCAGCGAGGTGATTCACCTTGGGAGCTCCGCCGGCACCTGCAGGGCAGAGCATTACTACCGAGACTGGTTCGACTCCGGCTGGGCTGCCATCCGCCAGGGTCTCGAGGATCTGCAGGCCAATCATCCAGGCGGAAGACTTGTGCTTGAAGGAGCTGGCAGCCCGGTCGAAGTCAACCTGCAGGCACGCGATCTCACCAACCTGCGTCTTGCCAAGTACCTGCAAGCCAATTGCCTGCTGGTTGCCGATATTGAACGCGGAGGCGTGTTCGCCCAGATCATCGGCACTCTCCAGTTGATGACACCTGATGAACGGCGACTGATCCGCGGGCTGCTGGTTAATCGGTTCCGAGGCAGACGAGAACTTTTCGATGAAGGTCGACGCTGGCTCGATACCAATACAGGCATTCCGGTTCTTGGAGTGATGCCATGGCTTGACGAGCTCTTTCCGCCTGAAGACTCCCTCGACCTGCTGGAGAGGAGAGGCCGCAAGCGCAGCGCTGAGCTTGAAATTGCCGTGGTGAAACTACCCTCACTCAGCAACTTTTCTGATCTCGACCCTCTGGAGGCGGAGCCAACCGTTGAGCTGCGCTGGATCGCACCGGGCGAAGCGCTTGGGTCTCCCGATGCCGTCGTGATCCCGGGAAGTAAACAGACCCTTCGCGATCTTGCTTCCCTGCGCAGTAGCGGACTAGACGCTGAACTGATCCGTTTTGCCAACAACGGCGGTGAGCTATTCGGCATCTGTGGCGGCATGCAGTTGCTCGGTGCGGAATTGCACGATCCCGATGGACTGGAGGGCGAAGGGCTACCAGGACAATCCGGCAGCGACGTCGCCGGCCTTGGCCTGCTCCCCCTGCGAACCGTGTTCGGCGGCGACAAGGCACTGCATCAACGCCAAGCTCTTGTGCTTTGGCCTGATCAGCAACCGCAGCTGAAGGTGGAGGGATTCGAACTGCATCGGGGAAGCAGCGAAGCCATCGAAGACTGCGAAACATTCAGTGCAGAACAAGGCCTGGGCTGGATCCGTGCGACCACCGCAGGAACCTATCTGCATGGAATCTTTGAGAACGGGCCCTGGCGACGACGCTGGCTGAACCGGCTTCGACGCAGACGCGGGCTGGCGGATCTCAGTGAGCAGCAACCGCACCACAGTCGTCAGAGAGACGCGCTGCTCGACCGCTTGGCCGATGCCTTTGAACAACATGTGAATCTGGAACCACTGCTGGACACATCCACGTGACCTCTGGGCACAAAAGGGTGGAAATCATGTGGCCGGACGGTCAGCGCAGCGTCAGCTACAAGGGCGAAGACTGGTTGGCGGCAGCGCGGCAGGCCGGCGTGCATGTACCCACTGGCTGCATGGGAGGCAGTTGCGGCGCCTGCGAGATCGATGTTGATGGCACCACCGTGAGGGCCTGCATCAGCAGCGTGCCTGCGTCAGCATCGGGTCAACTCAAGGTGGAGTTGGCCACCGACCCCTACTGGTGAACCATCCGCCACCAACCCCAGCTCGCAGTCTGCTGGTCGGAACTGCACGTGCCCTACTGGCTGGAGCCGCGGGAGGAGCGCTGGCAGCGCTGGTGGTGAGTAGCACGCTCATGCTCCAGACCTGGATCTGGGGTGTATCGGTCGCGCGCGGTTTACCCAGCGATCGCTCCTTGCTGTGGTGTCTGGCCTGGTCGGGAACGATCGGCATCGCTCTCAGCCTGCTGCAACGGCGACGCTCAGGCAGTGAGCTCCCGGAAATGTCGGAGACGCTCGCTGAACTACGGCAACCGGAAGGATTGGACACGCATCAGGGCCTCAGGCAAGTGATCGGAGGCATGCTGGCACTCGCTGGCGGGGGAACTCTCGGCCCGGAGGCGTTGATGACCCGCCTCGTCGCCGTCGCCAGCCACGCCGTCTGGAAAGGCGCGGATCGTGACTTGCTGGCTGCTGCAATGGCGGGATCTCTGGGATTGTTCCGCTCACCCCTGGTGGGCGGCGCAGCATTAGCCGGACGTCAATGGCAGCTGATTTGGCGCTGGCTGCCAGGAACCCTTGGAGGATTGGCCGGTTTTGTGGCCTTCCATGGCTTAAGCGACCTGGGCGGAGGCATGCGAGGCGTGCCCTATGCCTGGCCCTCTGATCCCTCGCAACGCATCAGTGCGTTGCTGGCGGCCATGCTCGCTGGCCTGGCGGGTTGGCTCGCCGGACAGGTCATCAAGCGCTGGCGGCATTGGCTCCAACAGTTGCGGCTACTGGAACGCTTCTGGTGGATCCCGATCGGCACAGGTTTGCTGATTGGGCTCTGTCTCTGGGGATTGCCACTGGTTGGCTTCTCCGGGGAGAACCAGTTGAAACCCCTCGTCCTGCAGGAATGGAGGCTGGAGACAAGCGTCTTGGTGCTGTCAGCCCTGGTCAAATTGTTGATGGTCGGACTGTGTCTGGAGACCGGATGGAGAGGCGGCCAGTTTTTTCCAGTGATCCTCGCCAGCAGCGCACTGGGGATGGGACTGCACGAATGGATTCCCTGGATTGGCAGCATCGACATCTGGAGTGGGGGTGTTGTCGGGGGGTGCCTTGCGGTGCTGCTCAACTCGCCGCTACTTGGACTGGTGCTCGGCCTCACGCTGTTGCAGGGCCATGGAGCCGGAGCGCTGGTGATCGGCCTGCTGGTGGGTCTGATCCTGCAGCGGAGGCACTAAGTGGGAATCCTGGCCGGATTGGTTGCAGCACTGGCATGGACCCTGGCGAGCAGTCTGTGGCGAGGTCTCTCCACCTCTCTCAGCGCGGTTCAACTCAATGGGCTGAAGAATCTGATCGCCTGCGCAGCATTGCTGCCGGTGCTGGTCACACTCCCCTGGAACGAAGAAGGGAAGAGCCTGATGCTGCTACTGATCAGTGGTGGTCTGGGAATTTCACTGGGAGACAGCTTTTATCTCGCCTCACTGAGACGTCTCGGGACACGCAGAATTCTCACCCTGGAGTCGCTCGCGCCCGTCGCAGCCGCTGCTGGAGGCTGGTTCGCCATGGGAGAGAAGCTCTCTGTTCAGGGCTGGGCTGGGGCACTGCTGGTCACGATTTCCGTGGTGTTAGTTGCCGTGCAGCAACCTCCTGACGCCACACGACTGGTCGACCGAAGCCGCCATGAGCAGGCACAGGGCTTGGTGATGGGCTTGCTGGCTGTGGTCTGCGGTGTGGCAGGCGCCGCCGTCTCGCGCACTGTTCTGGTCAACAGTGAGCTGACACCTCTGCAAAGTGCTGCCTGCCGTCTGCTAGGCGGCCTGCTGCTGTTGATTCCCTGGCTGCGCTTGGCAGCCAGATTTCCGCAACCACGCCCGCGCAGTGTGCGTTGGCCGCGGGTGCTGGTTGCAACAGTGCTGGGAACCATTCTGGGGATCCTGCTGCAACAGGTTGTGCTGCAGAGGTTGCCTCTGGGCATCGGCATCACCGTGCTGAGCACGGCACCGGTGATGGCCCTGCTGGTGGCGCGTGCCGAAGGAGATCAGCTGAAACCGTCCGTGCTGTTGGCCTCAACACTGTCCGTCACAGGCGTTGGCCTGGCAGTGCTGAGTTGAGCTGGAAAGCGCTCGGCTGAACCAGCGCATTGACTAGCGTCGCTGCGATGCAACTGACCGGAGATGACAGACACAGCCACCTATCTCGGAGCCAATGGCTGGCTGCTGACCATGGCTGGACTGAGGGTGCTGCTGGACCCATGGCTCAGTGGTCCACTGGTGTTTCCACCAGGTGCCTGGTTGCTGAAAGGTGAGATGCCAGAACTGATGCCCATTCCGGATCAGCTTGATTTGCTTCTGCTCACGCAGGGGCTTCCAGATCATGCCCATCCAGAAACGCTCCAGGCCCTGTCAAAACAGATCCCCGTGGTGGCATCGGCAGCCGCCGCGCGTGTGGTGCAGCGTCTGGGATTTGAGACCATCACCGAGCTTCGACCCGGCGACACCACCACGATCGCTGGACTGAAGATCCAGGCCACTGCAGGAGCAGCAGTCCCGGCAGTGGAGAACGGCTACCTGCTGGACTGGCCCGAGGGTTCCCTCTATCTCGAACCGCATGGTGTCTTGGATCCTGCGATCGATCACCGCAGCGTTGACACCCTGATCACTCCGGTGGTGGATCTTGGCTTGCCAATGCTGGGAGCATTCATTACAGGCGCTCGCGTGATGCCGGATCTGATCAGCCGATTCCAGCCCAAGACCGTGCTGGCCAGCACCACCGGGGGCGATGTGAAATTCAGCGGGATGATCAGCAACCTGCTGAACGCCGCTGACGCCTCGACAGATTGCGGCGATCTTCCCGAAGACTGCACGCTGATCACACCCACGGTGGGGCGAGAGATCCCATTGCCATCAGGGTCGCGCTAGAGAAAGATCAACGGGGCCCATGCCATGGCGTTGGATCAGCTGCTGACGCAACTGGAGATCAACACGCACGGAGCGGGTTTCACCCCCCTGAACCAACAACTGAATCAGTGCGTGCACCAAGCCGGACTGATCACCGGGGTGATGCATCTCACCTGCCTGCACACCAGTTGCAGCCTGACCATCAATGAGAATGCCGATCCACGGGTCCTCAAAGACCTGGCGGCCTGGATGAATGCCATGGTGCCTCAGGACGGAGCTGGGCCTAGCGGACCAGACGGTAGACGTCGCCGTTACCTGCACGACGACGAAGGTAATGACGACATGCCAGCCCATATCCGCACAGCCCTCACCACCCAGACCATGAGCTTGAGTGTTGACAACGGCCGAATGCTCCTGGGCACCTGGCAGGCGGTCTATCTCTGGGAGCATCGCTCATCCCCGCATCACCGACGACTCGCCTGTCATCTGATCGGACACATGGCAGACCCAGCCAGTGATCGCGATCAGCTCTCGGCATCAGCCAGAAACACCACGGCGAGCCTGCTGGCACGCCGCAACGGCCAACGACTGAATGATGTCGTTCAAGCGCGCCACGTCCCGGGGGCATGGGCTGAAGACGGTGGGATTGAAACCGACGTTGATCTGCTGATTGATCGGTTGCATGAGATCTCCGATCAACAGCAATGAGACCGCCGCAATGATCGCGACACGATGAGCACGCAACCCAGCGCTAACAGCACCAGCCGAGTGCTCTTGGCTGGCCTGATCGGCAACGTCATGGAGTGGTACGACTTCGCCCTCTACGGCTACTTCGCGACCACCATCGGCAGGGAGTTCTTCCCCTCCAGTGACCCAGCCTCCTCACTGATCGGAGCCTTCGGAGCCTTTGCCGCCGGATTTCTGGTGCGACCCCTCGGGGGGATGGTGTTCGGTCGAATTGGTGATCTGGCCGGTCGTCAACGAGCTCTGCAACTGTCCGTGATGGTGATGGCCGTGCCCACCGTCCTGCTGGGCTTACTCCCGACGCATCAGCAGATCGGCATCGCCGCTCCGATTGCAGTTGTCCTGCTTCGCATTGTTCAAGGCTTGTCAGTAGGGGGCGAATACACCAGCTCAGTCATTTTTCTGAGCGAAAACGCCCCGGAACGCCAGCGTGGTTTCTACGCGATCTGGGGGCTCTGGGGATCCGTGCTGGGCATGTTGATCGGCTCTGGCTTTGGTGATCTGCTGGCCCACACGCTTAACCCAGATCAACTGGGGAGCTGGGGATGGCGACTGCCATTTCTGCTGGGAGCACTGGTGGCGGCCAGCGGCGTTGTGATCCGCAGAGGCATTGGTGCCGAAATCATCGAACCGCAAGCGAAGTCGCCGATTCGAGAAACCTTTGGCCGCTATCGCCTACAGGTCCTGCGTGTCATGGCGCTGAACATCGCGAGCAGCGTCGGTTATTACGCCGTGTTTGTCTACGCGGTGAGCTACATGGAAGACGTCGATCACCTCAGTACGGCAACATCACTGAGCCTGAATACCGGCGTCCTGGCTGTACTGCTGATGCTGTATCCGATTTCAGCGTGGCTCTCCGACCGTATCGGTCGCAAACCGATGTTGATCAGCGGATCATCACTACTCTGCTTCGGTGCATTGCCGCTGTTCAACCTGATGCACAGCGGAGACCCTCAGCAAGTGATTTGGGGAGAACTGGGTCTCACATTGGCTGTCGCTCTGCTTGCAGGTGGAAAGAACCCCGCAAACGTGGAACTGATGCCTGCCGCGGTTCGCTGCACCGGCCTGGCCGTGGCATTCAACATTGCAGAAGGTTATTTCGGCGGAACAACTCCCTTGATTGCAACCTGGTTGATTGCACAGACCGGTAACCCAGTGTTGCCAGGGGCATGGGTCGCCATGAGCGGACTGTGCACCCTGATCACGGCATGCGCCTTCACGCGCGAAACAGCATTTCGTCCGCTGTCGACTGAGACAGCTTGAAAACAGCTTGCTACAAGAAAGCAGAAGCCAATCTGCTGCCATGAATCCAGAAGGGGAAATCTGGCCTGCTTTGGTGGGTGCGGGCTGATGTGTCTTCTTGCAGCACTTGGACTGATCACACCCCGCCTCATTTTGGTTCTGTTGTGGCTGTTCAGTCCTGATGTTGTCCTTGGTCCCTTCTCAGCCCTGGCAATCCCAAATCCGATCCTTCCGGTTTTGGGTCTTGTGTTGTTGCCAACCACGACACTTGGCGTGTGCTGGGCAACGATGTCGTTCGGAGGAGTGCAATCGTTCAGTGGACTGCTGATTGTTGTGATCGGCCTATTGATTGATGCAGGCCTAATTGGCAACGGCAGAGGCATTGCCAGACGTTGACGATCAGCTGTCCTGCTCGTCATCCATCGAGCGGCGCACGAAATATTGCGTCAGCAGGAGAAGCGCTAAGAAACCACCGGTCACAAGCAGAAGCAGCACGCCAAACGATCAGGAACGTTGCTGCAGAAGCCTATTGAGGCGCCCACGCATCCGATTGACCTGTGAACGTTCCTTCTCGGATCGGTCGACCTGGCGAAATGACACGACAAACACGGTTGCCGTAGCAGCAACTCCAAGAGCGAACAAGCTCAACGACAGGCAATCCAAGGGTTCCATGAGACGACAATGGACTCCTCAAACAAGATTAAATGAGGCCAACACTGCAATGCCTGCCTCCAATCCAAACCGGGTTCAACAGAATGGTTGGAGTTGGCTCAGACCATGACCTCTGAACGGCCCCTCAACGGTCAGACCTTGAATCTGAAAGCAGCGAGCGATGCCAGAGTCGCGGAGAGAGTGGCACAACATCTTCAAAGGCGGATCAAGGAAGATGACTGGCGTCCCTACAAATCCAAAGACGAAGCACTGCGTGCCTGGAGTCGGCTCGGCGGGATACGCCTGCAAGTCATGCAGGCACTAGGCCTGCTGAACGATTCAAGTGATGGATCAATGGGTGAGCGCTGACGAACAAGACGTGACAACAGCACCCAAGTGATGCCATGACAAAGACAGCTGCCGTTGCATGGATTGAACTCAACACAGGTGCTGATCCAACAACCCAAAGAAGACACCTTGATCGATGCCTTAAGAGGCTGCAGGAACGTGTCTGAGCTCAGAGCACTGGAGCAACGACTGGCCAATACGGACTCCATACCACTCTTCGACTGGATCTGCGATCTGCTCGTGCAGCGGCGGATCTCAAGGGGGTTGGCGGCGAGGCTGTTAGGTCAGCTGCATAACAAGTGATTGCGGCCAGAAGGGTGGCCAGCGACACGACAACGAACAGAACAGGCTGAAATCCTGAGACATGCCCTCACTGCCATGCGCATCACGAGAATGTGCTATTTGCAGCGCCGAGCGACGGACGTCGTTGCAAAAATAGATGAAGTTACGTAAACAAGATGGCAGATCAGCAAGCTGATACCAAAACCGCAATGGAAGAGACCTTTGGAATGCAAACCTGGGTCGACGGCGAAACCTGGAATGGTCGACTGGCGATGATCGGCTTTGTCGTCGCAATCGCGATCGAAGTAGCAGCCGGACAGTCTCTACTCCCGAAAATCTGGTGAAGGTCAAGAAGGACAAGCCTTCATGGCTTGTCCGCTAAAACAAGATGTGGGCAGAAGAGCGTTGCACGAGCGAGTGCTCCAGTTAACAACTCGCATCCATCAAGTCGATCATGACTGACATCAATACCAATTTTGCTCAACCAAAACAACAACAGTTCAAACGACGCAGTGCGGCGGGAAGATAGAATCTTGAAAAAGCCACAACAATGGAAAGTGATTTAAGCAAACATCTAGCAAAAATACTTCATTCATCTCAAGAGTACTCCAGTGAAGAATGCAATGGTGGAGCCGTGATCGAGCTTCTCTTTGATTTGCAAATCATGAATATCGAATCGCTTGAGGACTTCAAAAAAAGGCAGTCAGAAGATGCTGTCAAAGACTTGATCCAGGAATATCTCGACAGATAGACCCAAAGCTAGCGATCAACGAGCTGACAACACCACAAAACATCCATATTTCGCGAAGGCTTTGCGGGCAGAGCGAAAGCGTCACAATGGATATCGGCAACAAGCATCAAAGCTCTGAAAGCATCAACACAGATGAGTCAATACCCCACGGAATGGCATCTCGATGAAGCTGCTCTTGACTGGCTAGATCAGCTTCTCGACCAAAAATACCGCGATGGCTTGAGCAGCACTGATCTCTCCGCACATGCACGTGCAAGAGAAATGGTTGATTTATGGCGTGCACAAATGGGATCAAGACGCCACCAAGTCGATCCTTAAGCGATTGACCTTGATCACAAGCTCTAGCGATACAACCCTGAGGCAATGAAATATAAAAAGCCAAGTCAAAAATATTGAATCAATTCATCAACAGCGAAAACCAGCGAAAAAGACTGTCTTGACGGAATTCAACGGGGCCACAGCATGATGACCAGAACTCCTAGAAGAACAATAACCGCTCCGATTAAATCACCAAAGTCAAGCACTTCATTTGTCACTGGCCACCAAGATCTCTAAGCTCTCTTTAGCCGATCGCTTCTACAGAGTCAGCGCCAATTCTCATACTCCATAAAACCTTTGAAAGCCAATCCCAACAGTCTACTTTGATCAATCAGGGCGCTCCTTAAACGCCAATAAAGACAGATGCAACAGACTATTGTTGAAGCACTTAATACATCACCAGCCTCAATGTCTTTGAGGCATTACAGCAACAATCGATTCGAAAATTATCCAGCACGATAGATTTTATGATTCAATCATATTACATGAAACGTGATGAAATAAGCAATCCAATCGCACTCCACCAATTGACCCTCAATGCATTGGTCACTTGCCCACAGGCTGGCGCTGATCCAACAGGTCATCGGCAGCCTGATTCCCACCACCAGTCCACATGTTGACCTCTGGACCACCGCTCCACGCGGATGAGCTTGGACTGGAGTCCTCAACCAAGATTCCGTTTTGAATGTCTTGGCTGAGTTCAGAGGGAGTGTCAGGCCCATCGACAGCAACCATCAAAAGGGCACTCAACAGGAGGGCTTCCATCTCTGATTTGGCGTACCACCCTTCATAGCTCGAAACCGCAGCGGATTCGATCGATCAACCATGCGCACAAGTCAGGATCGACTTTGACGACACTTGATCCCAAACGTGCTGAGTTGATGACATTCAACGACAGCTGAGAAGCAAACAAAGTCAGACTCCTGTCCATGTTGAACCGTAGTCCAAGCCCGTTTGATGCATTTGACAAGCCTGGGGGAGAAGCTTGGCTTGTGAATGGCGACCAACAACTGGTTGTGCAATTCAAGCCCGATTCATTAACAAACCATGGGCAGTGGATAGAGTTGAGAACATACATTTGGGTTCGCCCACATCCGCCGGTTCCTCAGTCCAGACGGAAGCTCACCAACCAAAACGCCAGTGAAACCTGGAAGCACATGGTCAAAGTTGGTTGGCGTCGATGTGCCCCGCCAGTGCGCTGACGGACTCATCAGAATGCAACTGCTGACACCCTCCTGGATTGACAACAACTCCAAGAGCAGGTCGATCGCCCAATCCTTCAAACCCACACAGGCTGAACAATCAAAGAAGAACGTTGACGCTCAAGTGCGGGTGAGCATCTGAATCACACCAAAAACAAACAAAGCCAAAACTATCGCAGCAAGAAAGGACTTACCGCGACTTGCAATACCAGCTTGAATCATTTGAATCATGTGTTCCTTATCACTTAAGCCAACCCATGTAAATATCAGCAAACTTTTCATGGGTTCGCTACACATTCGAGCGATTCTTTGCGAACAAAAGATACACAGACTGTTGTTATTGCGATGAACAAGTAGCGCCTGAACCTCCATGAAGCGGAAATGATTCAGAGGGCAGGCAAGCATGCGTGTCTTGATGCATTGCTGAAACGAAGGCTCTCTGAGACCCATGCGCTTCTAGACCCGCCAACGCATCTCCATCGCCCCAAACAAACGAAACTGATTCTCATCAGCAGATTTGCACTCCTGACTGTGATTCTCAAGTGCATATTTACAACTACTGAATGTGATTCTCAAAAGCATATTTTGATCCCTTAATGTTCGGTTTTTACCCTTATCTTTCGCTCTTTTGTGATGTAGAACTGATTCATCCCTCCAAGAGGTTCGACATGACAAATTCAGCTACCGCTCAAGCCACCATCACCATTCCCGTCGGTCCTGCAGGACGGGCCATGGCCGAGCCCATGTCCTCCGAGATGCTCGATCTCATGCAGGCTCACCTCAACCTTGAGCGTCAGTCCGCTGCTGCCTATTTCGCTGCTGCCATCTGGTTTGCTGAACGCGAGCTGGTCGGCTTTGCCGAGCATCTCCGAGATGAGGCCAAACAGGAAGAGCAACACGCTGCCAAGTTCGCCGATTACCTGATCTCCAGAGGTCAACGGCCTGTTCTCGACACCGTTGAACCGCCTCGTCAGCAATGGCCTGATGTCGAGCAGGTGATCGCCAATGTCTTCCGCATGGAAGCTGATGTCACCGCTTCCGTTCTGCAGCTCTACGGCACCGCTGAACAGGATCTCGACCGCCGCACCTCGGTGTTCCTTGATCCCATCGTTGATGATCAGCGCCTTTCTGAGCACGAAGCCGCTTATCTGCTGGGTCGCGTCAAGTTCGCCGCAGGCAACCCTGCTGCCGTGATGATCATCGACGCTGAGCTCAGAGAAGGTGACGCCAAGCCCGCCAAGCTCGAAGGCTGATCCAACTCACTACAACCCAAAGCCTCGCTCAACGCGGGGCTTTGCTGTGCGCTGGCCAGGGGGGACGACAACAAAAAACATCCTGAAATGAGCAACAACTTGCTGTTGTCAAACAGGGCACACACTCATGATGAGACTTCTTCCAGTCGATAGCGATGACCTGGACCTATCTCGTCTGCCTGATCGCAGGCGGAATCTTGATCACACTCTCGATTGCTGGTGAATCAGACAGCGTCCTTGATGGTGAAGTTGCTACGGGGATTGCTGAAGGTGGCAACCCGGCTGTTCTGTTCAGCACATCGTTCTGGTCGTTTTCGCTGGCCGGGTTTGGTCTCTGCGGTCTGCTGCTGCAACTGTTTGAAGGAACAGCGTCCTCCAGCTTCAATCTGCCCATCGCGTTGATGTTGGGAGTCAGCCTGGGATGGTGTGCTTCGCTTGCATTGCGTTTTCTAGCCAGACGTGACGCCAACACGGTCGTGCTCGCAGGAGATCTGATCGGACTGGAAGCCAAAGTGACCTTGCCGCTGAGTGAGAGTCAACGGGGCTTTGTGGAGACATCGGTGCGCGGCAGCTTGGTGCGACGAGCAGCACGCAGTGTCTGCGGTCAGTTGGACCGGGGCCAGCACGTGGTGATTTTGCGTTGCGAGGGCACCACGTTGATTGTGGATGCTCTGGACATGGTCAGCTAAATCAGGCGTGGCTAGGGAAGGACAGCCGCCATCCCATGCATGCACCACAGCCTGGCAACAGAACCGGCGCCGGTTCTTGCCCAACGACAACCCAGCAGTAACCCTGCCGCGGCAGTGGTGACGATCGGTTCCAGCGTCTTTGTAGTGATCGTTGCGCTCACCCTGATCAGCCGCTGGATGATTCGCATCTGCAGACCCAATGAGATGCTGGTGGTGACCGGCTCCAAATCCAATCAGGGCAATCAGGGCATCAAGGGCTACCGCGTTGTTGCCAATGGCGGTTGCACCTTTGTGAAACCGATTCTTGAAACAGCCAGGCGGATGGACGTGACCTTGCTGCCCGTGCTGGTCGAGGTGAACAACGCCTACTCCAAGGGCGGAACTCCTCTCAATATTCAGGCGATCGCCAATGTGAAAGTCAGCACGGATCCAGAGGTCCGTAACAACGCGATCGAACGATTTCTCGGTCGTGATAACAAGGAGATCGTGCAGGTCGCCAAAGAGAATCTGGAGGGCAACCTCCGCAGTGTGTTGGCGCAGCTCACCCCGGAGCAGGTCAATGAAGACCGTCTGCGTTTCGCGGAACAAATCGCTGATGATGTCGGCGAAGACCTGCGCAGGCTGGGACTGCAGCTCGACACCCTGAAAATTCAGAGTGTCTACGACGACGTCGACTATCTCAATTCGATCAGCCGAAGACGCGTGGCCCAGATCGTGCGAGACGCTGAAATCGCTGAAGCAGAGGCCATCGGCCAAGCCGAACGCATTGAAGCCGAGATGGAGGAAGTGGCTGAGGTGGTACGCACTGAAGCCGACACCGTTGTCCTTGAGAAGGACAACGACGTTCGAACCCAGGTGGCTCAAATGGAAAAACAGGCCCGCTCGGAAGAAGAGCGAACTGAAGCCGCCGAACTGGAAGCCAGAGCTCGGGCCGAACAACAATTGCAAAAGGTGCGTGCTGAGCTCGAGCGTTTACGCCTGAAAGCTGAGGCGATTCTTCCATCCAAGGCTCAACAAAAAGCCCAGGAGCTACGGGCTCGTGGTCAGGCCGCAGCGACTGCAGAGGATGTCAAAGCCAGCGCCCTTGTCAACGACATGCTGACTCAGGTCTGGGAAGACGCCGGCAGCACAGCTGAGCTTGTCTTCCTACTGCAACAGATCGAGATGGTGCTTGAGCAAGCAACCCGGCTGCCTGCGCAGCTGCAGCTCAAACGCATCACTGCTCTCGATGGCAATGACGCATCGAGCCTGGCCAGCCTGGTGGCCTTAAACCACAAAGTGGTTCGTCAATTCTTCGAGCAAGTCAAGGACATCCTTGGCGTTGATCTGCTCGGCACCTTGTCCTCAACTGGAGTGAAGTGATGTTTTTTGCAGTTGGTCTTACTGGAGCCGCAGGCCTATGGGCCTTTGTCGTGCTTCTGCGGCAGCTCTATTACATCTGTCAGCCCAGCGAGGTACTGATCTTTGCGGGCTTAGGCAAAACAACCGGAGATGGGCGCAAAGTGGGCTATCGCACCGTACGAGGTGGCAGTGCTCTACGCATTCCTGTTCTGGAAGAGGTGATGCGTCTCGACCTCAGCAACATGATCATCGAGTTGCGCGTGGAGAACGCCTACTCCAAAGGAGGGATCCCACTGAATGTCGCCGGAGTTGCCAACATCAAAATTTCCGGTGATGAGCCTGGAATCCATAACGCGATCGAACGTCTGATCGGCAAAAGTCAGGATGACATTCGCCACATTGCCAAAGAAACCCTGGAGGGAAATCTGCGTGGTGTAATGGCGAGCCTCACTCCAGAACAGCTCAACGAAGACAAGATCACCTTTGCCAGGACTTTGCTGGAAGAGGCCGAGGATGATCTCCAGAAGCTGGGCCTCGTCCTCGACACTCTCCAGATCCAAAACATCTCAGATGATGTGCGCTACCTGGATTCAATAGGCCGCAAACAATTGGTGGAACTGAAGCGAGACTCCCGAATTGCAGAAGCAGAGGCCACATCTCAATCGGCCGTCAAGCAAGCTGAAAATGCACGCATCACCTCACTGCGTCGTCTCGACAAAGAACTCGCCATCGCCACAGCCAATGCTCAGAAACGCATTAAAGATGCTTTAACTCGCCGTGATGCTCTGGTCGCCGAAGTGGATGCACAGGTTGGAGCGGAACTGGCTCGGGCCGAAGCTGAATTACCGGTGCAGGAAGAACGGATCAAACAGGTGATGCAGCAGCTCGAAGCCGATGTAATCGCACCCGCAGAATCCGAATGCGAAACGATGATGGCGGATGCCAAAGGTGCAGCAGCTTCCATCGTTGAACAAGGACGATCGCAAGCCGAAGGCCTACAAGAACTCGTGACCTCACTCAAACGGTCTGGCTCCGATGCGAAACGTCTGTTCTTGCTGCAGAAGCTAGAGCCACTGCTCACCATGCTGAGCGACACGGTGCAACCCATCGAAGTGGAGGAAGTTTCCCTGATTGGAGAACGCGATGGACAGATGAACCTCTCAATCGCCACCTTGCTGCGCCAACTTCAGGACAGCACGGGCCTACGCCTGCCGAATGCCATTGAGAAGGCATCCATCGATCAGACTTCGACATCTGGATCAGAGCCAACATCCAGCTAATCACTCAGGGCATCGCCAAGTTGCGATGAAAAAAGGTCAAACGAAGCTAGTCAGCCACGAAGATTTGTACTGGACAAACTCAACAGAAGACTGATCAATGAAATAGCAAGAGACAATGACTGTTGGCCATGGCAAGTTTGACCTCGAGATCCCTATTTGAGCAGTATGAATCAAAAACTCATCACACTCAATTGGGATCATTGGTGGCTTGATCTCCTTGGAGGATGCTGTGGAATTGCCATCGCACTTGGCCTGGTCCGATTTGATTTTGGCATCATCGGCAACTTGATGGCAGATGCAGAATGGATTGATCTTGAAGACATTGGCAAGCTCGCTGCTATCAATATGTTCGGCTATCTGGCCGGCTGTATTCAACAGGCCTATACGAAAAGTCGTGAGGCATCGATCAGATCTATACGCATCGCAATCATCGTGATCATCGCTTCCATTATTTTGGAAGGACGATTCATTCATTTCACCAGTCAATCCATCCTCAGGCTGCTTTGTGGATGGGGGGCTGCGCATCTTGTCTCTGGCCTGCCGACGCTTGCACTTGAACGAGTCCCATCCCAGTGGAGGAGAAAAGCAACTGGACTGATCATGTGTGGAGGCGGTATTGGGTCGTTATTCGGAGCAATTGCCATCGGTTTGTTCTCGCCAACATCTGCACCCTCAGCCTGGAACATTCTCGCAGTGTTGACCGTGGTGCTCAGCCTGCCGACGTTTAAGTTGGCGACCAGAAATCAACGAGTGCAAGCAACCGATTCGGCGGCTGACTCAGGTCAGCAACAAGATGACCATGGATGCACAAATCGCCAAAAGCTCAATGGACTCATACCAATCATTATCTTGGGTTTTGCACTAATGCAAGTTGGACAGGTGCCTGCGATTCTTTACGAGCCCTTGGTTGCAATCAAAAAAATCGGCCTAACCCCGATGATGTCAAGCAGCGTGGACAGCCTATTCGGGATCGGATTGATGATCGGCGGATTAATTCCAACATTAGCGTCCTCAAAACTGACAACCAGGTTATTTCTACCTGTCATCTCCAGCGTTGGACTCTTGGGCATCATTCTTTTTGGGCTGTCGGAAGATCTCTTCATGCTATCGAGTTCTATTTTCCTGATTGGAGTCTGGGATATGATGACGGGGACGCTTACACTCGACAGGCTCGGGCAACTTTGCGACGAAGATGCACAACGTCGCGCATGGTCCGCTGCTACATCAATCGGCGCCCTAGGGTTCATCATCTTCTCGTCTGCAACAGCACAGCTCTCAAGGCAAAATCTCGAGCTTATTCTGATCCTCGGCATTGCAGCCGTAGCTGTTCAGTTTGTTCTTGAATCAATCCAATATTCAATGTCCTCAAAGCAAGCATCTCTATTGATTTCTGATTGAAACTCTGAAAAACTAGTATCAACTATCGTTGGGTAGCAGAAGTTGATTTCAAGGATCTTCTGGGTTTGACTGAGCAATGAATCAAGCGCGACGCTAAAAAACTCTGGTTTCTGCTACGAAGGATTGCCTTTGCGTCCAACTCGTGCAGCACTATCTGATTGTCTGGAACTTCCCAACAGTTGCGGGCTCATGGGAGGCTTGCCCCTCGTTTGCTGAGTACATCAATGCAGGAGGTCCAGGCGACAAATTTGAAGGTTTTGAACTGAGGTATCGCGTATGTGATCCCATCGCTGGCAGAGGAATGGCCATTGCGGTGGCGAGTGACATCAGCAAAGTCTGGGCCCATCTGGCGCCTTGGATCAAAGGCTTCGGGATCAAATTTGAGGTCACACCAGTTGTCTCCGACTCAGAGTTTGCGGCGATGTGGCCAGGAATCCAAGCATCTGCGAACGCTGAATAAGCGAAGGATGTGATCAAAAGGCTATGCAGAGTTTCTACCTATTGAAAGTTCTGCTAGTTGCGTTTCAAAGGGGTCGGGTCAACTTCTATCGATGCCTCTGATGAGTCAACAACAAGAACCAACCTGTCCGATGCCTCAGCCTCAGCCCGTCTGCCCGATGAAAAGCAGAAGTTCACGGGAGTAATCCTTGCCAACAGAGGGGTTAAGGCCGGAGAAATCCGGCCTTTTTGATTGTGGACATTCAGGCCCCCTTGAAAAAGTTTCATCGGTGACGGATTCATTGTGAATCAACTGACATCGTCACCGGGTTCAGGCAAAGCTCCATGGAACCTCTTGTCTTGCTTGCATTCCTCTTCGTTGCATTTTATTTGTCGACCAAAGATTATTAATGAAGTCGCAATATCGCCAAGATCGAATCTTTTACAGCTATGCCCAGGCTAGCTAGCATGGAGCTTGCCAATAGGTGAGGCTTTGCCTTGACGACGTCTTTTCAAATTTGAATCGTACGCATATTGATCAGACGATGAGTCTGCATGATTGGTTAGCTAAGACCGATTTCTCGCCAGGTCGTGGTCACTGAAGACCGAGTCTCATGCATCAATAGATCCTTGGCAAGAATCGTGAGTGCTATTCCCATCAGAGCAAGACCAGTTCCACTATCTTTGTCTGCAGCATTCGATACGATCCTGGACAATTCTAGATGTTTTTGCCAGGAGAGATGCATTGAAATCAGTGGGGATAACCCTTTTTAAGTGATTCAGCAGATCGGATGGCAGTCATCAGCTGATTCAGGCAACGCTTTGTAATCAACACAATGTATTCACTCGAGCATCAATCCCTCGAAATGGTTGCAATGACTACGTTTGAGATTTGCTGTTCAGAAACATCTGGGGTAACTTCTGCATGCCAAGCCAAAAGCTCTTATGGAACCAATTGCTTTGACTCTGGGCCAAAAGTTTGAAATCGAAAAATTCTCCAGAGAGATCGACAACTCCAAAGATGTACAGCAGCTTCGTTCGATTGCCAAAGATCTTTTGATGGCTTGGCAGCAACAGCAAGCAGCAAGTACATGGGTAATTCGGCAATCACAGGGGCTTTAGTAGCGCCAATGAGAGGCAGTCGTCACAGAAGGCTGCCTTTGCAAGTTGACTTGCCACGAGGATCTTGAGCGGAAGCCCAAAGAGCGCTGAAGACGGTCTGATCCATTCATCAGCCCTTGCCTTGAGCTCTGTCACGGATTGGATAGCACTTCAGCATCAGCGTTAGAACAGCGGGCAGAAGCATGATCAATTGATCGCTTTAACCGAGCTGGCGTCGTACCAGGCCAGTGATAGCAAGGAGAGTGTTCTCAAAGAATTTGGAGAAGTATCCAGTTGGCAGCCACAGAGTGACCATCTTTTGATGGCCTCTCGCACAGAGCTTGAACTCACTTGATAGAACTTGGATCGATGATCCCAACAAGAAGCTGTGAATTTCACCTATTTGCTTCGTTGGCAGCAAAGATGAATCATCTGCCGACGATTCGTGTATACCATCGAACGATTGAACGACACATCTTCTGAGAGGGAAGTTTGGGTCCCAGAAATTCAATACAAAACAGAGTTCAAAGCTTTTGTCAGCGCCCGCACAAAGTGCATGGCCACAGGCAAAACATATCGGGTGTTCAATACACAGTCAAAAGATGTTCAATGCGTCATCACTTTACGCGACTGCAGGAAAATGTTTAATCTTTAAAGCGGCGACGCATCAACTCCTAACAAGCAGGTCAATCCTCGATGATCTGAACATTGTCACAACAGATAATCCCAACCCTCATACTTGCAACCTCGAAGTCCAAAGGCCGACGGCTCGGATGTCGACAGTTGCTAGAACGAAGGATCTCTTCCCGCACTTGATGGAAAAGTCAGAAAAAAGCGCACTGGTCAAAATCGCGTTGCTGGCTTTTGGTTGGCCTCTGGCTCTCAATCATTTCTATGAGGGAAACCCTGGGTTGGGCTTGACAGCCCTCTTGGGAACCTGGATTGCCTGGGGGACGATTTTCGGAATCGTCGTCTGGATCTTTCCCTACTTCAATGCTCTTTTCAAAGCCTTGCGAGAGTTTGAAGGCAACCCTCAGCAACATGAGGAAAGGCCATCCTTAGATCCAAAACGCCAATGATCTTGTTGACCTGACTCATTGAACTTGAGAAAAGGTTCTGAAATCGAAGTGCAGCGATCGAGCAATCAGCTCCAACGCAGAGGAGCACATGGCAGCCAAGACGTTCCAAGACGCAAGATTGACGATCAACAGCTGATCAACCGCCGAGTTGAGCTCACATGAGGCCTTCCTCGTACACGGATCAAACCGGATGAGCGCCAGACTCCACCGATGCCGAATCGCTATCGCGCCACTCATGAATCCCCACCGAAGCCCGGAGGGGAAGGCTGGCTGGTGAATGGTGATGCGCAGCTGCTGGTGAGGTTCAGCAATGACAACCCCACGGCTCATGGCCAGTGGGTCATCTTGAGCACGTATCGCTGGGTGAGGCCGAATCCTCCGGTTCCGCAGAGCCAGAGACGCATGCTCCGGCACAACGCAGTGGAGGCCTGGAAAAACATGCAAATGGTGGGTTGGCGTAGGTGCCACCCACCGGTGCGTTGACTGGCTTTACCCAGAGTGATGGCCAGAATTGGCTCAACCGATGCATTCCCATGGCCCGGACTGAACATCACCCAGACGACATCACCCATCAGCTCTTACGAGCCATTGGTCTGCTGCTGATGCTGAGTGTGGCCGGTGTGTTGGCACTGGTGGTGGTCAAACCAGCTTCCTACTGGGAAGGAGTGGCCGGAGGTGCGGAGCGAGCCCCCATGCCTTGTGTGAAAGACACCTCGATGGAGATGTGAACCTCCAGCACTTGCCTGGACGTCCAGAGCTCGACGCTGGCACTGATCAACAGTGGGGCAGATCGGCGAAAGACCCCATCGCTAACCACTGTATAAAATGACACACAGGTAACTGGTGTCGCTGGAGGAGGGCTGATGGCCGCCGATCCGAAGGAGGAGCTGAGCGAAGGCCTGAAGCATTGCCTGTGGTTTAGAGGTCCGCTCCTCATGGATCACCTCATGACCCTGCGGCATGAGGTGAATCAACTCAATGCACCACCCAGACCAGCCACGAACAGAGTCGACGTCGAAGACTCCTCCAATCCTTAAGGCTGAGGCCAGATCACCAGAGAGGGGACCATGGAATGGACTGATGAATTCATCACTCATGCACAGCATGAGCTGACCGCAATGGTGAACGACTGGAAATACGACTACGGGGCCGATGACAAAGCCTGTATCGCGATGCTGCTATGGATGGTTCTCAAACTGAATCCAGAAGCTGACATTGATCCTGAGTGTTTCTGAGATCAACAAGCTGCGGGGATCCACGATTGCATTGCCAAACGACCATCGCGCTGGCCAACAGCAATGGAACTGACAACATGGCCACGACACGAGACCAGAACATCTCAAACTCACGACGTTTTGAACAGAACAACTTCCAGGGTTTCAATACAGCGACTGAGCCTTTGCTTGGGATCGGCCACTTTGCTGATCACGACATTTCAGAGCGCGCGGAGCGATGCCATGAACTATCAATGCTTCGACAGGGAGACGCGTCGCCCTGTCGCGGCAAGTTTGATTGACCTCAGTACATCTGAGGTGAGTTGTGAACGCATCACCCCGACGGAACCCAGGAGCACGTCGCCCGATCCGGGCATCAGCAGCGGGCCAAGCCCATACGCTGAAACGTCTACCGATCCAGAAGTCGTGAATCGATATATTCGCAACGATCCATTTGCCGCACGACGAGCAATCAATCTTGCACGAGGTGCTGCGACCAGAAGAAATGGCGGCCTAAGAATTTATCGCTCTGGTATCTGCATGTATGAAAGTGCATCGAATAATCCCTGCCTGGTTCACGCTGGGCCTGAAGGATTTGAATTCAAGATTCCTGGCGGCGCTCCTGGTTGGGAACAGTCCTCTGGTTCTCCTGCCGTGATGACAAGAATTCTTGTGGCTGCAGACGGACGATCAGTTCTGCAGATCGACCAGACGCTGTTGAGCGAGCCTGCAACATCCAACTGAACATCGAACGCGACAGGAGCTGAGAGAACGGGACTATGCCTTAGCCGAGCAGCCAAGCTCAAACTCACTCAGTCGTCATACAACCTGCTCCTTCCCCTGAGCGGTTCGCAATCACTGGGAGGCAATTGACGCGCTGCACAAGCTTCTTGCATCACCTCAATGCGCTGTACCCGGGTTGTAGCACCACGACGATTGAGAAGCTCGTACACGGCCGGACTGATCAGTCGCTCTTGTAAGAGTCGTTCGTTCGTTTGAGCAAACGTATGAAGCCCTCGCAGCGATAAGACGGCTAGGGAGCAGCAGAGTGAAAAAAGATGGAGACGAGTCATTCCATCAAGTTAGAGCTCTTGATGACTACGGATGACAACGCCGTACTCCATCGACCGAATCACTGAGCGATATGGCAACCCCAACTCAAGACAATTGTGCTGTCTTAAGCGAGGAGTTCTTCTGCTTCAGCCTGAATTTTGCAATCGCTCCTCGGGTAAGCGACACAAAGAAGGCTGAAGCCCTCCTCCATCTGTTCGTCATCGAGAAAGCTCTGATCACTTTGATCGAGAGTGCCCTCTGAAACCTTGCCTGCACAGGTTGAACATGCGCCTGCCTTACATGAGTAAGGAAGATCAACGCCTGCCTCCTCTGCAGCATCGAGGATGTATTGATCGTCATCACAGGCGAAGGCATGCTCACCCGCATCCGTGATCATCGTGACGGTGAATGTAGCCATTTGATACTGATGGGCTGCTTGAAGCATCTGCCAACTCGACCCATCCACCAACAAAAATCTGGATTTATTTTGGGATCAAATACACCAATGATGACATTGTCCAACCAGCAAACGACACTTACCCCTTGCCTCAATCATTGGCTTTAGTATCAACTACGACTAAAATCTGACTCAATAAGGTACGGGGACATACATAACGTACTTGCTTTTTAAATTGAATTAAGTGTGTCTTTACCAAGGTTTCGTCCCATTTATTTTTCAAGAAGAAGAAGCACGCCTTTTCATGACAAGACGATCAGCAGCCAGTCTTCGCAAGTTAAATAGCCACCTTGTGCATCTTGCTCAAGAGGTTGAAGCGAAAGTCAACAGTTCTCGCAAAGAGCGTGAGCTCGATCTGATCCTTGATCGACAGAATCAACACTTGCAAACGATTGAACCCTCATAGGCGTTTGTAGCAGAAAGCACGAAAGTGCAGCCTCAGCTGTTGCCATATGGCATTGACGATCCAGCTATTGCGCTTGGTCTACCGACCAATCTGATCGCTACTAGTGTCGTGAACCCCAGCACTCATTGAGATGCCGGTCATTACGACCTGAAAATGTCACAGAGACGTCGACCGGTTACCCAACATTGGCTTGAGCGATCAACCTTATGGATCAAGCCGAAATCAACAACTGGAAAGCCATCGCTGAGAAGATGGAAACGAATGGAGACACCAGCAGCTGGTTTTACTTGCGTGCCCGAGCCATTGCTGATGGCAAGCCAGATCCGATGCCCAATGTCTCAGAGTTGATGCCTGAGTTGCTTTGACCCCAACAAGGACCATTCAATTGAACATGTGATGCTCAGCGGAAAGCTGGATCGGCAACTTCAGATCGACTCAGAACTCTGAGGGCTTCCTGTCCTGATTTTGAAAAACCTTATGAGATCAACAAAACCCTTGAAGACAAGGCGTGGCATCCCCGATCGTCAGAACTATGACGCCAGACGAGGCTCCAGTTCCAGCAACCTTTCTTTAATGTTTCTTTGAGAATTCTTGCAGAAGGCGTGATTGATCATCAATCAATTAGAAAATCACAAGGTTTAGATACTCCTGCAAATACTGCTCTATTGGTCGGCCTTCCCTCCTTCGAGGCTCCTACTATCAAAGACAATTTTGCTGGAAGCCAGTTTATTCCGTTGACAGTTGCGGCATGAAGAGATGATAAAATCACTTGTATAGTTTATTGGAATCTATATACGGACTTTAAAAACAATCCTGGATCTTTAAGCAAAAACCAATAAAGTTGTAGAGTTTATGGACGTAAATTTAATAAAGATAATTAAAAGTGCTCCTTACGGTCGTCAAAACGAGTTCATCCCAAACGGTTTCAGTCCGGTGATTGACATCGCGTGGGCATACCAAACAAGGTCCATCCGCTACTTGATCAAAATGCACCGAAGAATGGTGACGGCTGACTCCGACTTATTGGTTGACTACAAGCGATCAAAATTGATTGATTCTTGATCTATGTCAGGAGCTTGATCCATGGTGCCCAGCTCTATCAAGCCCGCTTCTCGATCAACAGCGCGATTCGACAACGCAATGCCGTCATTCGAGCAAGCAGTCAAAAGCAAGACAACACCTAAACAAATGACCAATGCCATTGCGGATAGCGAACGCAACATCAAAAGAAAGCAAGTCCGTACATGGTGTCGCCTTTGTCCATCGCGGGATCGGTCCAACCCATCTGTGCCTCAGGCCTACAGGAGCATGAATAGGCACAACGAGATTGAGACATGGCAGGCCATGCAGAAGTCAGGCGGCTGGGGGCGATATCAACCCAAGGGTGATGTGGCTTTATTTGGGTATAAAGCGCGAGGCATCATCTACGGTCTGACAAGGGTCTGTCGCCCGCCCACCAGGAAGCATGGTGTCGTCGATCGTTCCTGACATGTACAGCTCGCAAAGCTCTTCTGGAGGACGACTATCAACCCAGCTCTGGAAGCCTCCATCGTCGTAAGCAAGCAATTGAGCAATCAGCAAAACCTCATGCATAGAGCGACGGGGAGTTAATGGCTATTGGACACTAGATCCGCTAGAGCTGGCCGCAAGAAACAACTCACTACTGAATACGACCCACAGCCTGATTGGCGATTGCAAATCGCCAGATGAAGTTCAGTAATTAACCACAACGCCATCGCGGCATGGGAAACCATGCAGAAGTCAGATGAGTGAAAGAGATGCAATCCCAGGTTGTGGATGATGCAACACCTTGCGGACAGATTATTTTTCCGGGAGAGTATTTGTACTCACTGCTCCTTCATGACAAGCGAGAACCTTCTTGTTCTATTCGTCAGCTTTTCTTCCGCCTGCCTGGTCCTGAGTATCTACAAAATGAATCGTCCTGCTGAGGGCTGAAAAGCAGTCTGGTAGCGGCACCTCACATCAAGACAGGAACGAGTCAATCTTCATGCGACCGCCAAGAACGCCTGCTTCGGTCACTTATTAAGACGATGATCCTGGCCAGAACCCAGGAAAGTGCCAAGCCAAGCAGGATTAAGAGCAGTGTCTCCACAAAAAAAACTATTGAGGTCACAAGCAAGAGCTGGATGAACTCAATATGCCTTTCTGATCAGGGGTTTAGAGCGACAGTCAACGATCAGTCGCGTGCAGGCTTTCCCTTGTCTTTGACGGTGTTGGTCTTGGCCACAGCTTTTGAAGCTAGAGCCGCTTCCAGACGCTGTAGCTGCGCATCGCGCAATGCAGCGGAAATGCTGAGTGTGAGGTCAGTCATTGATTGGCGTTTCCGACTGCTTCAAGCGCAGGACTTAATGCTGTCGAAAGGGGACCTTCAGATCTGAGAACCCGCGAAACATAAACAACCCGCGGCGCCTGACTAGGTAGCAAAAATGCTCAAGTCAGCGGTTTGCAACATAAGCATCAACAAGCTGCATCAACTCCAAACCAACGGCACATGCCAACTGGGTTGTTGCGAGACCAGGCCGTTACGGGGTGGCGTACCTGGCAAAGGCCAAGGGAGTTAGCCGCAGGACTGCACAAAGGACTGTTCAGCAGGCATATGCACTGATCAGGGAGGACATCGATCAGGCGAATATTCAACGGAGCGACCTTGTCGCTCAAGGCATTCATCTGTTGATGGAGAGCGCTCGTCTGGGCTTATCCCAAAACAATCCAGGCGCTGTCGTCGGTGCAGTCGCTCAACTCGACAAGCTTTGTGGACTTTCACCTGCTCGTCACTGACCCTCTTGACTCGTTTATTTCTCAGATACTGAAGGTATTTAAAGGGAGATCAAAATAATGCTTATAGAGGCACTTTTGGCTGCAAGAGTGCATATTACCGTAAAATTTAGAATTTGCAGAATCTAACTAGCAGGAGATTTATTCGGTTTCTTTATAATAATACTCTTCATTGTCTTCGCTAATTCGGTAGAAGCCAGGCTCTTCAGAGCCTAGGGTCATGAAATTTACTTTGCAGACGAGGCTTTCATTCGTTTCAAGGGTCTTTCTGGGATCATAATTTTTTGGTAAGACTGTGTCTCCAATGAACTTACTAATAGTTATTCCTGAATTTTTTGAGGCTTCCCGGGAGGCAGAAATGGCAAGCATGCCCATGAAACCAGAGCCATAGACAGCTAAAGCGACTGATTCGTCATCTGATATGACTTCAAATTCTCTTTTGTCATTTAATTGATAAAGAATCGCAGCTCTATCTATAGACCGTGTGATGAAATTTGTAAATCTCCCCCCATTTTCTCCTGCACTATCGTATGAAATCTGAAGAATATTACTAGCGAGTTCGTCGCATTCTTTGTACGGCTCGGAAGATGTTTTCTGGATAAGTGGATTCTGCGGGTAATCTTCAAGGAGGGAGCACGAGGTCGTACCTATACATGCCAAGGACAGAACAAGCAATGTATTGTTGAAGCTATTCGGCATCTCTCTCAGGCACTTATTCCGTCGCGCTTTGTGCTCTTGCTTCTGGCTTTGATGCCTCGCATAAGCCCTCGCGGCGCCTGGATCTTCATGACAGTACTCAGGTAGTGATTCCTTAATTATAATCTGGAGATGCATGATTTCCATTGACCTCGCACATAAAAACATCACCACCGCGAACTCTCTCGGTTAACAAGTGGGCCCTGCCATTCTGTACATAGGCTAGATAATTCCAGGATATTCCTTCTTTTTTAGCCTGCTGCAAGCAACTTAAAAGAATATCTTTTTTTATCCAGCTCTCGTTTTGAGCGTATCCACTCCTGTTAGCATCCATATTTATCAGCACAAATAATGCGCCTATGCAAAAGAAGGCAGAGAATTTATTCAATGAAATTGAAAATACATAGGGATTGTAGTTCCCATAAATTAGCTTTTGCAGTCAAGGTAAACAAGGACCGACTACTTGTTGATCGCCATGCACCGAAGAACGGTGTCGGCTGGTTGCGGAACGATCAGGAAGGCAAGGTCTGCAGCTTCACCAACGCGAATCCAACGACACACGCGCAGTGGGTTTTTGTTGAGACCAGACCGCTACGGCGTAATGGTCAGCCAGTCATCAGACGGATGCTCAGACACAACGCCATTGAGGCATGGGAAACGATGCAAAACGTCTTCTGGTGAGGAAAGCGAGCAAGTCAATGATGGAACTTGCACGTTAGGTGATAATTAAACAAGCAAGCAAGGAGTAATTGCTTTGTCAAAAGCTATAAGTCTAGTTGGCAAATATTGGTTTTTTCTTAGCGTACTGCTCTTACTTTCGGTTAGCTTTTTATCCCTATCACCAAATGAAGAATTACCTGAAGTGGCCGGGTCTGACAAAACGCACCATTTAATTGCCTACGCATTACTTGCATTCCCGACAGCCTTGCGCAGACCGAATGGCTGGAGATACATAATTCTATTCTTTGCAATATACAGCGGCGCAATAGAAGTTATTCAGCCTTATGTAAATCGCTATGGTGAATGGACTGATTTTATCGCTAACTTAGCGGGGTTGCTGATTGGTTCAATTATTGCATTGATTGCATCCCTAGGCGTCTCAGGCGATCCTTAAATATCAGCTGAAGGTATACCTGGCCCGGGAAACGATGCAGAAGACAGGCGGGTGGAAACGCAGTTATGCAATTAAGCAGCACCAATAGACACAAGTTGTCGAATCTACCATTTTCCAGATTTGAGCACTTTCCATAAAGAATCTTTCTCTTTATAAGCCTTGGCAGAGTACACTAGCTTTAGCACAGATTCGCTATCATCCATATCACAGATAATTGTGGCCTGAGCGCTTAAGTCAGAAGTCCAACCATATGCATAACCGTAAGTCCCCTTCTCGTTAACACTACTATCCGCATCCTCGTCAAATCCACTGACAACCAAATACTTAAATGCTTTGTTAACACATCTATTAACATCTCTACCCTTAAAAGTATAATTATAATCTTGCCATCTTGAGTATGGGCGCTTGCTTTCATTTGCGTTAGCTGATCCAAACCAAGCTGGCAAAAGGATGAAAAAAATAAATAAAAATTTCATCGGGAAAGCTTGTCTATCGTCATTGTGCACACAAAAGCCCAATAAGTCAGCATCCACTCTGGCAGCAGCAAACCGCAAGCAGGCGGTCACGCGGTTATGCGATCGCGTCCTGCATGGAGGCAAACGACTCAGCATGGCGGACAGCAATATCGATGCTCTGCAGCACCCGAACAGATGTCGTGCCTTTAGCGAAGTCGGGGAAGGAGTCTACAAGGATCTCAGTCGTGCCATATAGGCCGATCAGTAAATCGTTGAAGTTCCCGTAGATAACAGCGGACAGATTGGATCCAGTGCCCTTGGAGAGGTCTGAGGGGACGTTATTGCTGAGCTCGAAACGCCTCCCCGCAATCTGGGAACGACCAAGTTCAGCTCCATAAGGGCTGAGCAGGTATTGGCTTTGCGAGTCCTTGAGCTCTCCAAGAACCGACTCGACCTTCGAGTTCGTGAGGAAGGCGCACGTTGCAACATCACCGTTATCGACGGCGACCTCCTTTTTGAGGTTTAGTAAGTGATCCAACGTTGGCGATGCACCAGTGGTTCCGCCAGCTACTGAACCAATTCCTGATGTATTGAGGCTGATCAGAGAGGATCCCCTGGTCACTCGACGCATCGCTCCCGATGCTGACTATCTCAATTATGACTATGCAAAGTTTGGCGATTATTTAGATAAGACCGTTGTTGGCATTCCTTTACTCCCAGCATAGAAAACCACCAGGTCAACATCATCCGGGCCAACTGCTTTTCCCGCATGAGCTGTGTTTACCACTTCGATCAGAGCTTCTCCTGCTCCAAATGACTTCGTCATCCCGTCTTTTGTATAAAGCTCTAAACGGCCTTTAAGGATCACTGCTGAGTTGATCACGGGGTGGTAGTGCCATGGAAGGGTCACGCCCGAGGGAATCTTAATTCTCAAGACTTTGATTTCAGCCTGACCAGCTGGGTAATTAGGGAGTGCTTGTCCATTCCATTCTTTTGATGAGTTAACTAGCTCTGTAATGCTGACACCTAGTTTCTCCGCACCATGTCCATCGTGAGCATGAATCTCTCTTGCGTCAAAAGGTATTGCCAAGAGCATGACAAGAGTAAATGCAACTCGCTTCATGAGTAATCCGAATAACCAACTCATCATGGCAAAGCCTTCTGCTGTGAACTATGCGCGGATGGTCTCAGCTGAGTTGCCGTTGATGATCTGCCCCTCACACCTCAATGCCCCGCTCTCACGAGTGGGGTTTTTGATTACCTTCTGTGAGTTGTCGGTGCCGACCTCGTGCAGATCTGCATGAACCACCCTCAAGCCCTTGGCAGTGATCCAGGGTTCTGCACACCTCAACAAAGATCCACTAATCAACCCACTTCCGATGCGTCTTCTGGGTACAACCTTTATTGCAGCTGCGCTGATCAGTGCATCATCCGTGAAAGCTGTCGAGATCAATACTCAAACTAGTTTTGTGGCTGTGCCTACAAAGGCGAAACTGACTAACTACAGCTGGTATGCCTTTCAAGGTGCTGCCGTTTATTACTTAACCCTGGAATTCCCAAAGGGTGCAGGTGCAGATCTGGGAGGTATCAATCTTGAACAGATCCAGGGTCAGAACGCTTTCTCATATGGAGCCGTCCCTGTTCAAGCATTTATAGGAACTCCGCGTCATCAAGGCAGGTCACTTGACGTCGAGGCGAAATTCAGCGATGACGCCCGCTCAGTCGAGGTCAAATTTTCATCTGTGGTGAAGCCTGGAGACACCGTAACCATCGCTTTTCAAGCAGGAGTGAATCCACCTCAAGGCTTCTATACATTTTCAGTGACGGCGATTCCAGCAGGGCCAAATCCTGTCCATCAAATGGTGGGCGTAGTTGACATGAAGATCTTCCAGAATCAGTGGTGACCTAAGGATTCGTGGCTAGGGCATGTCATCCACTGCAACGGCGCTGCACGTGATCCGAAGATCCACAACCAGTTCCAGATCGCTGATGTGGATTCAGGTGTGATCCGCTAGGTCAATGCAGACCTGGTCACCCATGTGATTCCGGACTGCTGAAGACAGGTAGTTCCACTTATGTTCCAAGAGATACACAGAAGTTAAAAATGGCGCAAGGCCAGAGGCTTCCGGAAACGGTCTCAAGGCCTTCGGGGGGACACCGCCATCCCCCCTTCTTAATGGAAAGAATTCGGAAAATGCATCGCCACTCACGGTGAGCAGGCATCAATTTTTACTGTGATCAGGCCGCTTAACGGGTGGCAATGATGAGGGTTGGGGAGTGATGGAGATCACCCCCCTTTTTTTGTTGTGATCCGCTGGGTCAATGCAGATCTGGTAACTCACATCCTTCCAGCGACTGACTAGGGCCTGAACTTTCCAACGCCGTAACCCATTAACAAGCCCACAGCGCCACCAATAGAACCAGCCGTCAGCTGATTTCGTTGGTCTTGGCTCATCTGGCCTGCGAACACCAGTGCTGCTGCGACAACAAGCAGCAAAATGGCAGTAACAAGAACAGCATCAAGTGATCTGTTGCCATTCCCGCGCCCGGGCCCTGGCTTTCCTTCATCACCAACCCCCCGCTTTACAGGGGGGTTGGTGATGGTGGGTTAGCCGCATCAAGCTCCCTCTCAATGCGGTTGATCTCCTTTTCAGCTGAGCTTGGTTCCATTCGCAAAGAATGGCAGCAGCATCAACGGCTTTCAATCCATACAGCCCCCTAGGACTGACCGAGGCCACACTGGTGGGATGAAACGACTCCTCCTAGCTCTGACGCTCCTCGCCATCGGCAGCCCTGTGCTCGCAGCAGACGAACGGCTAGGGACGATGCCTGGATCCGCTGCCCCACATTATTGGCGAAATGATACTCCCAAAGAATTTATAAAAGACGAATTTTGTTTCGAGGATGTATGCGTTTACGACCATGTTGTATCAAGAAAAGGTGACATCGTAATTACAGATAGAGTGTCCGAAAAGGGCTTGCCTCGTTACGAATATTTGGAAATCACAAAGCGTCAATATCTATGGAATTGTCGAGATGGCAGCGGAGGATGGAGACACTATATGCGCCAAAAAAGTGATCAAGGAAATTGGGGACCATGGCATTGGAGCGCATGGAGAACAGCCAGTACAAAGTATCCTGATGACCCACATTTAAAACGTATTTGTCAAGACAGATAAGAACAGCCCGAATCCTTCATTTGAATGGGAGCCAGCCTTGCGGAAAGCAGTGACGCTGAGGCTCTAGGGCAATAAAAAGCCCCGTGCTTGGCAGAGTTATTAACGGCTTTCAATCCATCGATTGATTGGTGCCATCGCTTCCTCCAGCGCTTCATCACTCAACGGCTCCAGCCTTCGCCATAGCGGTGACGCTGCATTGAATCGAGTGTGGTTCTGCACGTGCCTTTGCAATGACGGCAGACCATCAGGGTCTGTCTCTATATAAATGCCCCTTTTGTCCACTCCATCCCGTAAGTAGTCATCTAATTGGCCATCACGGTGCATTCGTCGCAATGTCACGCATGAGCGAAACCCAAGGTGGGAACTGGCATTACTCAGATTTAAGACGGCCATAATCTCAATTAGATGATCAACCAATGATTCGCTGGCGCTACAGGAAAAGTGCGCGCACGAACGACCCACGATTTTTTTTGCCAAATGGGACCCAAAAGCTTGAGAGAAGGCCCGGGGTTTGTGTGACTAACTCCAGCGAGCTGTAGAACACGTGGTCAACCGCGGGCTTCCAAACGGCGACGCGCATCTGCCTGCGTGCGGCGGATGGCAGCCCTCACAGGCAGAAGACAAGCGAGCACATTGGCCACCATCAACACCAAGTTCACAGCCACTTGAATCCAGACGTTCACCGTCTCGGCATCTGACAGTCCACCGAAACCGAAGACCAATGACTCAGGTTTATATGGAAACAACTGGGCAGTCATTAAGGCAACGCCAATCGTGATCAGCAGCACGACAAATCGTGCGACGGCATCCCACAGCAAAGGTGTGATTGTGCGCCGGGTGATTGCGTAATAGATGCCAGCAAAAGGCAGAACTGCATGTGCAAACACCCAGGGCCACACACGATCGCGAAGGCGAAGCTCCAGAGCACGCTGTCGACTTGATTGCTGAGCATCTTCTGCCGAGCGTTGCTGTAACGCTCGGTGGTCCGCACGAATGGAGGGGATCGACTCAACGATGGTGCCCCACACGAGCAGGGTCAATCCGAATTGCAGGATCGGATCCAACCGCCACCCCTGAAAAAACATGATCGATCCCACAAGCGGTAGGGCGATGCAGCGTCCGGCCAGGGTGACCAGAAGCCAGGCCAACCCGAGCCCCTGAAGCGACTCGCGCGGTTGCCCCCGATCCATCGACACATCGAAGCGTCGCAACGACACCACGAGGGCAGGAACCCAGAGGGCCATGAGCAGCAGCCCCCAGATTGAGGCCCAGTTCAGACTGGCATTCACCATCAATAGCTCCGCGTTATTCCCATATTGCTGTCGCCACGCTCAGTCGTTAGCTTCTATGCAGGACGCGAACACCTTTCGTGCTTTTGGCTGTGCTTTCACCGGGTGCGCTTATTGCCAAGGGAAAAGAGCAACTGAGCGCACCACTGCAACTCCCTGGCATCAAGCTGAACTGATGCATGATCCTTACTTGGCCACAACTCAATGCTCACCAACCGCAATACCCAACGAGCCAGTCATAAGCATCGGCACGTGATAACCCGCGGTACTCCATAGGCCAGCTTTCAGTTGCGTTGCAGGGGCCTACAACTTCAGCGCCGTCATTCCAATAAATCCCCAAAAAAACTTCTCCCCTCCCGTAAACACCTCTGCAGACATTGGCAACCCTGTCGGCTCCATCGATAACCGATTCGCATTGGTCATCCCGCCAGTCATCGCCAGGTTCCCAAGCAATGGCGGGCATTGCAGTGGTGAGAATGCAAATCAATCCCAAGGCAACGTGTTTCATGGATTCAAGCCTGGCTGGTTTGTGCGGTTCAACTATGGTTTAAACCTCTCTCGAAAGAGCATTTCATCTGTTCTTAAAGCCCGCCCCAATACTCGTCGATCTACACGCACCAAAGAACGGTGTCGGCTGACTGACAATTGACCCATCAGACACCTCCACGGCAATGAAGGTTTTCGCAGCAGTCCTTCTGGCTCTCGGCGCCAACTGTCACGTCAACGCGGAACCTTCTCCCGGTCCTTCCCCAGAGTCGATTCCTGATTTGGAAGCCCGTCAACAGGCCCTGAAACTTCTCTGCCCCATCGCACAGAAAGCTGGAGGCGGCTGGGGAGACGACAACATCAACCGAGGCATCGCCTCCATCCAGTACGGCGAAGAGTGGCCACCAAACCGGGCTCAGTTCTCGGCTTACAAACTCTGTTTGATCAGGGGCTACTCGAAGTGACCGATTGCTCATGCTCGGTGGGTCATCGTCGAGACCAGACCGCTACGGGGTGGTGGTCAACCAGTCGTCAGGCGCATGCTCAGGAACAACGACATCGAGGCATGGGAAATGATGCTGAAAACAGGTGGCTGGAAACCTTGTCAGCCCAGGTAGTGACTTAGTCGATGACTTTGGCTAGTCCTGATAGCAGCAGTTGATTGAGGCTTGCCAAGTTCCTACGGCGGCGCAAGGCGTGATCAAGGATTTAGACCAATAGAGCCTGCATGTAAGCCAGGACCTGACTTTGAGGCATGCAAGCGTGATTTCTTCATCGCAGGAGCTGGACTCTTGTTTTGGGGTGTCGCAGCAATTGCCATTACTGGGCTTGCCTGCTGGTTTGCCTTATCCGGCAGATTGAACCTGGCGATGGTGACTCTTGAGCAAAAGATCCGGTCGATGCGTAAATCTGGGAATAAGTGATACCTGCGCCACAACGCCATCGAAGCCTGGGAGACCATGCAGAAGTCAGGCGGGCAACGCTTCCACCCGACGGCCACCCCCGTTTAGGTAGTCCACATCAATGCAATAAAAAACCCCGCACTTGGCGGGGAATGGGTCGTGTGAGGTTGTCTTGTCGGGAGATCGACAACAACTAATCAACAACCGCCACTTTTCCGCTTCGGAGCTTTAGCGAATTACATACAAATACCGACAACAACCTCAATGCTTTGACTTTTTACCATTGAGCTTTGTACAAAGCTTTATACATGCTGTACGTAACTTGACTATCTAGACCACTTACCGCCATAGAGGTTGTTCCTAGCTTTTGATCACATTCGATAGCCGCCGTCAATGGTTCGTCTTTGTGATAACCGGTCACCTCTGATACTCGACGATTTGGCATCTCATCTTCCTCTAAATCATCAAAACCATAATCCCGTAATACTTTTTTTGCATTAGCAATGCACTCTTGATAACTTTGACCATGAGTAAAAGTGTCTAAGTAAAGATGTGGCCTAGCACTGACCATTTTTGCTGTAAAAAGTGATATTCCTGCAATCGACAGGAGAGCTATGGGAGAAAAGAGTCTCATCTTTTTGGGGTGAACTATGAAAATATACCTCTAAATTTTTCACCATCGCTGAACTGAAAAGGCCACTGCGATGATCACGGGCTAGCTTAATACACCAGTACCAGTTAATCGTGTCTGTTGACCATGGGGTCTACAACTCACCAGAGTCAGAACGGCCCATCTTTTTGGATGTCGCTCCAGGCATGACGGTGATCGTCAAACACGATTACCTGACCGGTGAGAAGCAGGACAAGGAATGGTGGATGGGGCAGGTGATCCACTGCGGGGGAGCTGCCCGTGACCCAAGCGTCCACAACCTGTTCCAGATCACTGATGTGGATTCAGACGTGATCCGCTGGGTCAACGCTGATCTGGTGACGCACATCCTTCCGAGTTGCTGACTGCCATCAACAAAGACCAATGCAACTCAAGCCCTAGATTTGAGAATCAATGGGTTGGTTGGAGTTCACAGATGTATTCAATAGCTCAAACATGGAGATCCGGCACAAAGAGTGGGCAGGCTCCGATTGATGATTATCGATGGAAAGACGGGATCCTTGGAAGGGTTGGAACTAAAAGAGTGGAAACAAAGATTTTCATTCGTTTTGAAAATCTGAGGATTAGCCAGAAAGAAGATCACTACTGGTATTCAAGAAGATCTCATTGGTTCGTAAAATTTCCATATTGCAAAAATGATAAGCAAATATTGTTGGCCAATATCGTGTTTTTCTTAATCTTTCTCCAGCTTTTAGGCCGGGTTTTTAATGCCTTGATGATCGCTAGTTTCCCAGGGCAATAAAAAACACCACACTTGACGGGGCGTGATTGGTGTTAAGTTACCGCAGGGACATCGCCAACTTTATTTGATGTGCTAGTGGTTTCGAATAATTAATCAAGTCACAACTAAGTAAAGATCCTAAAACCCATCCGTGACTATTGAAAAGGATCCACTCTCTGCCTTGGGAATCATTTGCTCTCGCTGAAATCGGTTCTGACTTTCCATTGCCTTTCGTAAAGGATGTTCCGTTGCCAACTGATTTCACTAGCGCGCCGTTGGGGGATCGTCGAACGTTTACATAAGTGTCATTTGGGTCCCAAGCCCTGCACCCGATTTGTGAGTCTTGAAAACGAGCGAAAGAATTTGGAGTATAAATTGTCAGACTACCAATGGCTAACACTGCAGTAATTGACGAAAATAATTTCATTGAACCCCTTGATGGAAGGTGTTAGTCGTGAATAGCAGGTAGAGCTAGCGAGTTACGCGGCCTGATTTAATCGCTGCCACGAATTCGCCAATTGTTATTTCTTTGCCAAGCTTTTCTGACCAACATTTCATGTCGTATGGGGCTTGGCGATAGTTTGCTTCACATGTCACAACTGGATCGTAAGCAACTATTGATTCATTCCTGGCCTCAGCAGGAACTGCGATTAAGGAAGAACCGCCGATAAAAGCAGCTGCAGTGACGAAAGCAGCAAGTTTCATTTGCTTGATGTATTTATGGAGGTCCTCCCTCCGATGTATTCAGAATGCACCAGCTGAGCTGATCACGCATCACCCGCTTAAGTGGTCTGCCGGACGCTTGCCTCCCCCCGTTCGGGTTGCTCGGCTCATCGCTGCGAAAAAGCCCGAGGCGTCCAAACCCCGGGCCAGTGCTGCACCACAAGCAGGCGGTCATGGGGTTATGCGATCGCGTCCTGCATCGAAGCAAACGAAGCCTGGGAAAACATGCAGAAGTCAGGTGGCTGGAAACGCTGTCAGCCCAGGTGGTGAAACTCAGCAAGCCAGTGCCACAAGAGCAACGATCACGATGGTGGCGGTGATTGGTTCCATGGGCTTTTTCTGGGTTGCATTCAACCTCCCCGATCCGATCGAAAGACCCTGTGACCAACATCACAGCCCTGGTTGAGATGGGTCATCCAGTCAGACGCTGAATCCGGAGATGGTGTGTCCATCGAGAGGGAACAACCCTCCACCGCCTTCAGATCAATGCCTCACTATTCGAACTACGGCAGCACCCGCTTCTCCGGTCAGCCCATTGATGACCTGACCGGCACCTTCAATGCCTTGAACGAAACGACCAACTTCAGGCCTCAAAAAGACGAAAGCACCAGCATTATTCATCCGCAGTTCCAAGAAGCCAGCAAGGTTGTCATTCATCCGCAGTTCCGGACTGATCTGATCAACCCCGATTCCATGCGGCCTGTTGACTCTCTGTCAGAGACCTTTGGCGACGGCGATCCACAAATCCTGGGTCCCCTCAGTGGCAACGGTGTCTTCAAGCCTCAAGACATCGATACCAAAGGCAGCGTGATCATTGGCGATGACCACTTCATGCCAGATCGAGGCGGCGATTCCCTGACCGGTGAAGGTCGTCCAAAGAATGTCTGGACAAATGGCAGTGCCACATCCTTTGAAGACAGATCTGTTGGTGACTACGACACCAACGATGCGGTGTTCGATATGAGGGAGAACATCGACTGGACTGCTGCTGATGGCGGTAATGGTTCGAGTTGGCTGACAGCAAAGATCGCCAGCAAGGCCAATGCTTATGTCGATGAGGATGTGGATGGCTTTATGAAGCTCGGCGACATCAAGGGCGGCGACGCCATCACCGGTGAAGGTCGTCCAACGAAAATCTGGACAAGCGGCAGTGGCACATCGTTTGAAGATCGACTGGCTCTGGAATTTGATCCAAATGACGCACAGCTCGGCATGAGGGAGAACTTCAGCGGCACTGCTGATCCTGGTGGCACGAGCTTCATGACTGGAACCTTCGAACCAGCCGCTGGGATGAACAGCTTCGGAGAATCACTGAACCCTGTTCTCGAAGTCGGCGGTCAGGTTAGTCCTGGTTGTACAACCTTCATGACAGAAAAGATCGGCGCTAACCCTGGTCAAATGCTCAGCCCTCTTAGCGGAGGTGACGGCTGCCCCTTCTGAGCCACGATGTTTCAACGCAATGCCCCGCTCTCACGAGTGGGGTTTTTGTTTGCCTGCAGTGGTCAGCATCACGGCAGGTGATTTGGGAGCAAATCCCCCAAAAGGACTAAATCACCTTGTCCACCCGCATTGGTGCGCGTACTTCCAATAGATGTCTGCATGGCCAGCAGCGACCAGTTGCTGTTGCACGTTTGAGCCATCTACAAACAGCTCAGCAACCGTGCGGCCATAACGATCTTTGGTAAGGCGCCTTATGCCCACGTCCTTTCCAACGACAAGCGCCCGCAGGTAGTCCCGTGCTGCTTTGGCAGGAACAGGGTCGGCCCGTTTACCCAGCAGTTCTGGTGTGTCGATACAGGCCAGCCGGACCTGCTCACCAGCGCTGGTTGTGCAGGTGTCGCCGTCGTAGCAGCAGGCAATGAAGACAGAGGCAAGGGCAGCAATCAACATCAGGCTTTTGTTTTCATCACGCCGTAGTCATCGCATAACGCCAAGCCAAATTCAGCACACAAACACATCAAAAAATCAAGGTGACCACTACTCATCAAGAAAAAGCTCAGCACAATTGTCTAAATAACTGTGCTGAGTGCTGATCAGCTCAAATCCTTACGTTGACTCAGTTGAAACGACACAGGTTGCCTTAACGGCATCTGTGTTGTCTGTGCCAGGCCAGCGCCATTTTCGAGTCCGACCTGTAACTGAATCCTTGGTGGGATTGCGATCCTGGGCAAAGCCCAACTCTCTTAGGCATTTAGCCATCTGCCGCATGTCGCTTTGGCCGATTGGACGACCTTCGCAGACACCTGACTCAGTGATGGCGTAGCGAGTGTCAAAACCACAAGAACGAGCCTTGAGCTTCCCGAGGCATCTCTCCTCCACCGCTGAGAGGTAGACGTTCTCGCCGCGGAAGGCTTCATTTCGTCGATCACTAAGAGCCTGCTGAGCAAACTGCAGGCAAGGCCGATCCCCCGCTCTGTATTGGGCAAGGGCGGCCTTCCAGATACGGTCCCGATCAAGGCTCAACCTTTGTGTATCAACGACATGGCGACCAAGATCAATGACCCAAAAGCGACGGTCGCCTGTGTGATCCCGAAGAAACTCATCGCCATTAACTGAGGCGACCATGATTGAACGCCTCTTCAGGCGCTCATAAGACCTCCCGTAAGGCACACGACAAAGATCTGTCCTCGTGGTGATGTGGTTTTTGAGAGCCCCTGTGGATCTTTTACCGGTGATGTTTTCCAACTCTGCAAGCTCCGTAATCAAGACACGATGCAGTGCCACTGTCATGTCTTTCGGCTGGTCATGCGTGGATGAGGTAAACCAATCGGGGTCGGGCAGGAGCGCTTGAAAACTTGAGCTTTTACGGATGCCCTGAGCCCCTTTCAAGGTCAGAACAAAGTCGAACTGACACCCTGGTTCAAACACCCTCCAGACAGCTCCTCGCAAAGCCGCAGCCCACATCGCGTCATACAGCGGGTCTGAAGTCCCGAAGTAATCCGCCGAGAAAGTCGATAGGTCTACAGGTCGAATTGACTCGTCCTGTTCGAGGTCCTCGAAATACCTCTGCACGGGGTGATAACAATCTTCCCGTGCAACCTTCAGAACCGTGTCAGCAGCTGTTTTGGGATTGGCCTCATAACCAACCTCAGACAGACCGATGTACGCCTCGTCAATGTCCGCAATCGGCAGATGTCTGCCATCTAGCTCAACCTCCTGAGTCAGCTCATTGAAGGCGAGCCGACAAGAGGCATTTCGCCAAAGCTCACATAACTCGGCTGGCTTCAGCAGCCGCTTTTTCGCTTCAACGCACAGCTTTAGATCTTTAATGAGATGTCTCACTGCTCAACCGGCCCCTCTGCGAGCGCGAACTTGCATGCCGCGTTTGGCGATCGCCTCTTGCACTGCATCAATGTCCCAAGTGATCGGTGCATTGGAGCTGTGTCCAAGCCAGTAATGAACACCCTGTTCCAGAAAGCCACCGTGGCTTTCTCGTAGACGCTTCAAATAATCAGGCGAACGACCCAAAGCCGCGGCCGCTGCTCGTGTTGGCAAGTTCATCGAAAGGATTCCTTAGAGGTATCCCTTTGCTTTCAATGCCGCGCGCAAATGAGGTTCCGTTAGGGCGTCAAACGGATTCGGTTCAACACCCCAGTACCGTTCACCGCGAGTGTGAACGGTGATGCCATTAGGCAACGTCGTACTGACGTTCCTAAACATCCAGCGTCCTTCCCTGCCACCACGCTCCTGATACTTCTGCCAAATGCGATCACAGGGGCGTAACTCCCCTTGCCACTTGTCATCCACGGACGCGTTGTCAGTGGTCAACAAGTCTTCAATCACTTCAACAGGAAGTTCTTCAGGACCACGTTTCGCGGAAACGAAAACGTACTGACCATTGATAATGGTCTTCGGTGGTGATGCGAGACGGTTCTTGCGCACGCCAATTACTTACAAAGGCGGAAACCGTTGAATCGCCGTTAGACCACCACAAGGATGGAATCGTGCTGTCGGAAGGACAGGAGTGGTGCCAGTAACGGCTAGCCACTCGCAACGTTGACTAGAACATACGAGCTACTGACAGCTGGCGCAAGCACTTAGCTGCTGGGAGCAGCACGAGCAGATCCAGAATCACACCAGAGTTCACACCAAGTACATGAATCTCGCCCCAATAGTTGAGGGCAGATTCCGCCACAACTCTTTCAGTGACTGGGATTCAATCAATGGAGCCAAGGAGACTCGAACTCCTGACCCCCTGCATGCCATGCAGGTGCTCTACCAGCTGAGCTATGGCCCCAAAAACGCAGACGAGGTGTAGAACCTGCCTTTGTCGTGTCGAAGCTTACAACGGCAACGGCCGCTGCGAACCCTCCAGGAAACCCGTGCCTACATCTGTCGCCATACGGCTGCGAGTTTCCCTTGAACCTGCACCTGATCAGCAGGCAACTCGATCGGCTCGTAGGCAGGGTTCGCGGCTTCCAGCCGAACCGTGAGCCCGTCGCAATGAAAATGTTTCAGCGTAGTTCCACTGCCCGGAACCAAAGCACTAACGATCGTTCCTTGGCGCAGACGAGCAGCATCGACGACTGGTTCCATCAGGACCACATCACCGTCAGCGATATGGGCATCCACCATGGAGTCACCATTCACCGTGAGCGCGAACAAACCACGGGTTTCAAGAACAGGAGCAAGATCCAATCGATCTTGAACGTCATCAAAGGTCTCAACCAGACCACCTGCCGCAACAGCCCCAAGTACCGGGATACCCGAAGCAATTCCTCCCAGCAACTGAAGGGTGCGCGCCTGACCCTCCTGCCAGGTGATCCAACCTTTCTGCTGAAGATGGCGCAAACGACTCTGAACAGGGGCTGGTGAACGCAGGCCCATGGCCTGCATCATCTGACGAATCGAGGGGCTGTGATGGTTGCAACTGATGTAGTCGGCAAGCCAGTCGTAGAGCTCTTGCTGAGCAGTTGTGAGCGGCTCGGGGGATCCAGCAGACACCGGCAATTCATATGTTCGTCAATACATGTGTACCGGTCATTACTCAAGATGGCAAGAGCTCAGTCAGGTGCTTGCAACGAGCAAATCCAATGAACCTTTACCGAAGTGTCTTGCCGCCCGACGTAATCAAGCCATTGACCCTGAGCGCTACTGCGCTGCAACCTTTGCTGATTACAGAGTGCTCTCATTCGCAATTCGCGCACCTTCCAGGCGTCCTGCCCCTGTCGCTGCATGAGCACTGCAGCATCGAATTCCACACCGAGTGACGTCCGCACAGGATTACTGAGGTATTCGCCAGCTTTCAGGCTTGGTGAATCCATCGCTTCCATAAACAACCAGGTTCGCTGAGTTAATTGACCCGAAGCCTGGAGCGTCTGGCGGGTTTGCGACCAGAACGGCGGTTCTGGAGACGGTGACCAGTCTTCAGCGTTCGCAGCTGCACTCCCAAGCGCAAGGGCCAGGGCGAGGGTGCTCAATCGAACCAGGTTGCTCACTGTTCTGTCTGCTCCTGAGGGCGCTCGGATCGTTCCTTGATCAGTTTCGCCAAGATTTCCAACTTGGCGTTTTCAGACTCCGAAGCTCTCGATGCCATCCAGGTACTGGCGACCTTCATTTGCGTGACTTGCTGCAGCAAAGAAAGAGCTGTTTGCCTGAGAGTTTCGATGTCGTCGCAATCACGAATGAGCCGCCCCCATCGTTCTGTTTCAAACGACTGCTCCAGGCCTTGCTGAAGAGGATCGATGCTCAAGATCCAGCCTCCCAAGTGAGCATCGGATCGGGATCACCACTACAAATGGCTCGAGCACGAACGTAGAAGGCACTTTCGGTGTCGCCGGCGGCTTCTAGGGAGTCGAGAACCTTTTGCCAATTGTCTCGTTCCTGCTGGTCCATTGGTGAAATTTGGAGTGCGTTGACACTAAAGGTCTTTCAAAAAAATCAGGGTTTGATCAGCCACCGTTTTCCACTCAGCATCTGCGGTAATCACGTGGCCACTGCCCTCCAACCAGTGCACCTCCACACGTTCAGATCTGGCTCGCTGCTGAAGTAACTCCACACCTCGACGCGTGATCACGTTGTCGAGCGTGCTGGCCATCACCAGCAAGGGTTGATGCAGATTCCCCAACTGCCTCCTTGTGGCGGCAATGAGACCCAACACGCGCACGCTGCAGCGACTGGGCCAACGCGGATACTTCCAAAGACGCTCAGCTGTTGCAGGATCGACGAAATCGTCGGCAGGACGAGGCACCGAAGGTAACAGTAGAGACAAAAGCGGCGCAATCAGGGCTCGAGGATCGCCACTCACAATCGGTGGGGAATAAGCAATCACAGCTTCAACACGCGGACGCCGCATTCCGGCCTGAATCGCGAGGATTGAACCCAAAGACAAGCCAGCAACGACAACGCGTTGGCCTTGATCTAGAAGTCGGTCAACGACGCCATCAACCTGCTCCAACCACTGGTGGGGTTGAACAGGCATCAAATCCTCAAGGCAGGTTCCATGGCCGACAAGCAGAGGCGCTTCCACACCAAAGCCCTGGGCATGCAACGCCTCAGCCAATAGAAACAGCTCCGCTGGGGCCCCGGTGTAGCCATGCAAGAGAACAACGGTGATTGGCCCACCCTGCATGGAGAAAGGTTCAGGAGAAGCTGCGATCAACTCAGCGGCACCGGTGCATTGCCAGGATTCTGGCGAACCCATCAGGCTCCATCAGCAGAACCAACGACATCACTCCCAGGGCCAAAAGCAGCGATGACAGAGGCGATCAGCCTTGCTATCTCCAACAAAGGGTTATCAGCTGCAGATGTCATTCATGCAACGACTGATCAAGCTCGCCTCAATCCTGCTGATCTTCAGCGCCATTGGCTGCGGCAAAGAAGCTGTAACAGACAAAGCCGGCAACGACCAAGCCGTGCCTTCAGAGAGTGCGCCAACAGACAACAAGCCAACATCCGAGGCCGTGCAGGGCCAGGCCTCCTGGTACGGGCCAGGGCTCTACGGCAACAAGACCACGAGCGGTGAGGTTCTCAAAAAAGGAACGATGACAGCAGCCCACAGCAGCCTGCCGATGGGAACCAAAGTCAAAGTCACGCGCCTCGACAACAACAAAAGCGTGACGGTTGTCATCAATGACCGCAAACCGTTCAAGCCAGGCACAGTGATTGACCTTGCCCACGGCTCAGCCACAGCACTCGACGTTGACGACGACGGCAAGACAGCCGTGGAGATCGAAGTGCTTAATTAAAGACTGACCTCGTGAATCATCAAATCAGCGAGCTCTGCGCGGCAACACAAAATCGAGATTAGGCTTCAAGCAATTGACAACTTGAGATGGCAAATTCCGGCCTGGACTACTTACTGCAATTCAGCAAAATACAAAAAAACGAAAGAATAGGGGATATCGAAGCAGTTGATTTTAAAGTCGTTAATAACGGCACTCAGATGGGCCACTTAATCATCCAATGCAAATGCCATCAATACAACAAAGGATTTAATATTGCAGCCAGCGTCCTCAACTGGAAGATCAGCAAATACTTCAAAAGAGCGTCAAAATCTCTTGACTACGCAACGGTCCAGAAACTGGTACTGGAGTGAGATCAGCACAGGAATCGCTAAAGACGGAACGAAAGTTCTGACGACACTCACTCAACAAGAACGATCACCAAACCGCTTCACAATGAGTCCAGCCAATGTGCTGCAGCTCCTTGTACAACGAAATCGCATCCTCATAGCGCATGTTGCGACGCGACTTCAACAGTGCAGGCTGATCCCGAGACAACTTCCTGCCGTGATCGACGAGAACACGAACATCTTTATGGCCACTTTGCGGCTCCCTGTGAAACCTCACAGCCCAGAACTTTTGTGGATCCTTGAGCCAACCGTCCGTCATCAGTTGATTGTTCAGCGGACTTGATGTCTAACGAGTGCTCAGTGCTGGTGCTTGAGTTTGTAACTGCAAGAACGGTTCTCAATAGCCAGCTTCAAACTCCCTATAAGCACCATATCTAGAGAAAACACGGAAATAAGCCTCAAACACACCAGAACTAGTGCTGTTGTTCAACAGCCAACAACAGGGCAACGCAGACATCAAGTTCAAAACCTGCCCGATCAGGACCATTCCACGACGTCATGACGTTCCTCTCCTGGGAGCACAAGGAAGTCGTGACAGAGCGGTGAAGCCCAGCAGTGCAATGAATTTGATCACTGGCAGAGCAAACCAGCCACTTCAAGAAAGCTGCACCAGCCTGATCAGAACTCCGCTCCGCCTTCACAGGCAGCTATGGCGTGACGACTCAAGACCATCACTTGCCGCACCTCGATGCCAGCAATGACGATGGGACGAACGAGAGTCTCTCCATGGAATGGATTGTCCGTCCTATTCGTGCCGTCTTCTTCGCAGATGAGCAGGCATTTAACTGGATTCAGAAAAAACTTGGCCTCAGCAACTATCAGATGGCAGCCCTGGTCTGGCTCAAGGGCCTGATCATCGGCCTGCTACTGGGATGGTGGCTGCTCTGAGCAGGTGCGCATCGTGAATTGACTTGATCAACAGTCGTAGATCAACTCCGACTGCTGTTCACGCCTGATGTGATCGCTTTCTTTCATTTGCGACTCGTCGTAGTCGAGGGCTCGCAAAGAACAAGCCGGTGCTCGATAGGGCAGGCGCTTGCCGTCTGCAATTTCTGTGCCGATTGACTGGGCCGAAGCCGTACAGATCACAGTCAAAGTTGTTTCGCAACACTGGCGTGATAACCACGACCAGAGGGCATGTCAGCTCCTGTTTGTGCTTTCCATCACGCGACGACATCAACTGACTTAATTCCATCCCAGGGAGCCGTCGTCTTGAACTTTTTCAGTGATGGACGCTGGGGCCAGCGCATGCTCCCAGGCTCCGGGGCTGACCTCCTCCGCCAGCACTACAAGGCATCAAATGTTGCAGACAAAGCACCAGGCAACGTTCGTCAACACTTCGTTACTTTCGTTAACATCTGCAAAACATTTGTCCTGTCATGACGTCTTCATCCCCCAACACCCCTGATCCTCAAAAGGTTTTCAGCGAAAAGCTCAACGGTCGCGCAGCCATGTTGGGCCTGATCATCGGTCTTGCCGTTGAAGCCGTCACCGGAAAAGGAATCATCCAGCAGGTTTGGGGGTTCAACGAATCCACCAAAGGAATCGATTTCTCGGGTCTTCTGAACTTCTTCAGCTGATTGATTGAGGACTAGATCCTGATGACTGTGGTCTTTTTTTAAGACGATCACATTCGAGCAAGATTAAACAGAGGCTGGAGCAAACCAGCCTCTGTTATTTGTTATTGACCTAAGTCACTTCGTTGATGCGGTGATCAGAGACCGCCTAGCAAGGCAGCCAGCAAAGCTTGTTGGGCATGCAAGCGATTTTCCGCCTGATCAAAGATCCGGCTGGCGGAGCCCTCCATCACCTCCGCACTGATCTCTTCACCGCGATGGGCAGGCAGGCAGTGCAACACGATGGCGCGCGAGTCGGCTTTGGCCAAGAGCTCTTCATTCACGCAGAACCCCTGGAAAGCCTGTTGGCGTTCGAGTTGCTCCTGTTCTTGGCCCATGGAAGCCCAGACATCGGTGTAAAGCGCCTGCGCACCGGCAACAGCAGCAGCAGCATCACTGCTAACACTGATTTCAGCACCGCCAACAGCGAGGGAACGGGCTTGGTCAAGCACGCCTGGTAGTGGCTCAAATCCATCAGGGCAGGCGATGCGCACATTGACGCCCAACAGAGCGCCACAGAGCATCAAGGAGTGGGCCACGTTGTTGCCATCGCCCACGTAAGTCAACGTCTGACCTTGAAGCTCGCCAAACGCTTCCTGCATGGTGAGAAAGTCGGCCAGGGCCTGGCAAGGATGCTCCAGATCGGTGAGAGCGTTGATTACCGGAATCGAGGCCCAGTAGGCGTAATCGGCAAGTTCTTGCTGGGCATAGGTGCGCACCGCAAGCACATCGCAGAAGCGACTCAGCACTCTGGCGGTGTCTTCCAAGGGCTCACCGCGGCCCAGCTGGGTGACCTGAGGATTGAGGTCGACGGTCTGGCCGCCAAGCCTGGCCATCGCCACCTGGAAACTCACACGCGTCCGAGTGGAGGCTTTGGTGAAGATCAGGCCCAGCACGCGGTTGCCGAGATCAATCCGGCGGTCACCACTCTTGAGCTGACTTGCCAGCTCGAGCAGTGCCGTTGTCTGCTCAGCTGTGGTATCCGCCGACGACAAGAAGTCTTTGCCGCTCAATGCTGAGAGGACGGCAGCAACGCTGGTGGTGGCGGACGTCATGGACTGACTTCAAAGGAACGTTATCGGGGACAAACAGTGAATCCGTCAAGCCTCAGGCGGCAATTGCCTCAGGCATGACGCTGGCATCAAGCATCTCTTTGAGCTCGTCGCCTTCAATCACTTCCTTCTCGAGAATCTTCTGAGAGATGGTCTCCAGCAGAGCCATGTTCTGACGCAGGATCGTGAGGGCCTGATCATGGGCGGTGTCGACAAGAGCTCGCACTTCTTTGTCGATGGCCTGAGCCGTGGCATCACTGACTGTGCGGCGAGGGTTGTTGTTGCCGCCAAGGAAACGCCCACCTCCCTGCTTGTCGTAGGCCAATGGTCCGAGGGTTTCACTCATGCCGTAGGTGCCCACCATCTGCTCGGCGATGTCTGTGGCTCGCTGCAGATCGTTGGATGCACCGGTGGTGACCTTTCCGAACACCACCTCCTCGGCTGAGCGACCACCCAGCAGTGTGGCGATCTGGCCTTGGAGTTCTTCCCTGGAGTTGAGGAAGCGTTCTTCGGTGGGGAGCTGCAATGTGTAGCCCAGTGCACTCATGCCACGGGGCACGATCGAGATCTTGGCCACCTTGCTGCCACCAGGCATCAGGTGACCGACGATGGCGTGACCCACCTCGTGATAGGCCACCACCTTCTTTTCATCGTCCTGGAGGACACGGCTCTTCTTCTCCAGACCGGCAACGACGCGTTCAATCGCCTCACCGAGATCCTGCTGCTCCACCTTGGTGCGCATGGCACGGGCAGCCAAGAGTGCGGCCTCGTTCACGAGGTTGGCGAGGTCTGCCCCGGCAAAGCCACTGGTGGCCTGAGCAATACGGTCGAGATCGACCTCGTCGGCCAGCTTCACTTTCTTGGCGTAGATCTCCAGGATGGTCTTACGGCCAGAGAGATCGGGACGATCCACCAGCACCTGGCGATCGAAGCGGCCGGGACGCAGCAGAGCGGCGTCCAACACTTCCGGTTGGTTGGTGGCTGCCAACACGATCACCGGCTTGTCCTTGGAGGCAAAGCCATCCATCTCGGTGAGCAGCTGGTTGAGGGTTTGCTCCCGCTCATCGTTGCCGCCCACAACACCCATCGAGCCGGAACGGCTTTTACCGATGGCATCCAATTCGTCGATGAAAATGATGCAAGGAGCGTTCTTCTTGGCCTGCTCAAACAAATCGCGGACGCGAGCGGCACCAGCACCAACGAACAGCTCAACGAATTCCGAACCGCTGATGATGAAGAAGGGCACACCCGCCTCTCCAGCGACTGCTTTGGAAAGCAGCGTCTTACCAGTTCCGGGAGGGCCAACCAAGAGCACACCTTTGGGAATCCGGGCACCGATCTCGGTGTAGCGATCCGACGACTTGAGGAAATCAACGATCTCAGCCAGTTCGTCCTTGGCCTCATCAACACCGGCCACATCGGCAAAGGTGACCCGCGACTGCTCGTCGGGCACGTAGACCTTGGCCTTGCTCTTGGTGAAATTCAGGGCTCCCTGGGCTCCACCACCTCCCATGGAGCGGCGTGCAAAGAACTGGAGCACGAGGATGAAAATCAGCGGGGGAACCACCCAGCTGAGAATCGTGGTGAAAATATTGGGCTTCTTCGGCGGTGCCGCGGCGAACTCAACGCCCTTGGTCTCCAGGCGCTGAGGCAGATCCATGTCAAAGATCGGCGTCGTAGCCAGCACCGACGGCGCTCCCTCTTCGGCTTCAGAGAGCTCGTAACGAATCTGATCCTGAGTGATGTAAGCGCGCTTCACAGCACCGTCGTTCACCTGATCAATAAACAGGGAGTAAGGCACGCGTGGAACCTGCTGCATGCCCTGATTGGGAATGAAGCTGCTAATCAGCAGCAACACTCCAAAACCGATCAGCACCAGGTTGAGGATTCCAAAGCGGCGGTTGGGGCGGTTGTCGTCCTCGCGGATCGGCATAAATCACGTCCTGTGCTGCGGTCAGGCTAAAGCCGAGATCCCAAGCCTGGTCGCAGCGCGATGGCGGAGAACCGAACGACGCATCATTGCGCTGATGCTCGCCTGTGCCTGCAAACCTCGGCATCCTCGTCGTAAGCGAATCAATCACAGTGGAATCGGAACGCGGTCGCACTCAGAGAAAGGAAGCGATCTATCAGTTGTTACTGCTGCTCTGCCTACTGGTGATGGCGAGCTTCGCCTTCCCTCGCATCACCTGGCTAGGCAACCTGGGTTATGCCTTGATCGCGCTGCTGCTCACCCAGCTGGTGATGCTGCGCAAACACGTGCTGAGACTGCACGACCGGATGTATCAGGCGCTGGGGGTCATTGCGCTGCTCACTCAGCTTTGGTGGTTATTGACGCCTGTTCACTGGCGCCTCAGTGCCATCCCACTGGTGGTGAGCTGGAGCCTGCTGGTGGGCTGGAGCGTGGTACGCCTCGTGAAACGACTGGCCAGCGAACAACGCGTGAACACACAAGTGCTCATGGGAGCAGCCGCTGGTTACCTCCTGCTTGGGCTGACCTCTGGTTTGGTGATGAGTGGTGTCGAAACGATTCAGCCCGGCAGCTTCGAGCCAGTCGCCCTTCCAGGGGTCGATGTGGTGGGCAATTCCAGCGTGCTGCATTTCACTCCAGCATTTGCGCAGATCAACTATTTCGCGTTCATCTGTCTCACGACACTGGGATTCGGCGACATCACTCCGGTTCACCCTTTAGCTCGCATGCTGGCGGTCAGCACAGGAGTGGTGGGCCAGCTGTATCTGGCTGTGGTGATGGGAATCCTGATCGGCCGGTTCAGTTCGGAGCTGCGCAAGAACTGAGTTGCGCTTTCAGCAGCAGGTCGTGACCCAGGCTCAGCCCTGGCTCACAGTTCAAACTCAGCACCTGATCCATCGCCGTGAAGCCCAGATCGCCTAGAGGCGTTCGCGCCAACTCTCCACCCAGCAGCTTGGGAGCAATCACGGCGGCAATCTCTTGCACACAACCCTGTTGCAACGCCGCTGACGCCAGACCCGGACCGCATTCCCACAGCACCCGATTGCAACCACGGCGTGCAAGTTCATTCAGCAGGAATTCAGGCTCACTGCGATCGAGGCTCTGCAGCTCCACCCCCTGAGCTTGCAAAGCAGCCAATCTGTTGGCCTGGGGCTCCACCGTTTCGGAGAATGCGTGGACCACCAAGGTGGAAGCAACATCCTGCTGCCACAGCTGTGCGGCCTCAGGTAAATCAAGACTGCGGCTGAGCACAACTCGCAGCGGTTCGGGCGTGCGGCGACCTCGGCTGGTGAGCAGCGGATCGTCGGCACGCACGGTGCCACCACCCACGATCACCGCGTCGCACTGCGCTCTGAGTTGATGCACCCAGGCCCGCGCCGGCGGACCACTGATCCACTGACTGGCGCCATTCGGCAGCGCCGTGCGCCCATCCAGGCTCATCGCCCACTTGAGCACCCCCCAGGGACGACCCGTGCACACCCGATGCACAAAGGCCCGGTTCTGATGGGCGGCTTCTGACTCCAGGATTCCGCTGATCACCTCCAAACCGGCATCACGCAGACGTTGCAAGCCACCACCGGCTACGCGCGGATCAGGGTCAGTGAGCGCCACCACAACCCGCTGGATGCCAGCGGCAAGGATCGCCTCAGTGCAAGGAGGTGTTCTGCCCTGGTGACAGCAGGGCTCGAGCGTGACCACGATCGTGCCGCCACGGGCGGCTTCGCCAGCCTGCTTGAGGGCTCCAGGTTCGGCATGGGGCTGACCGGCGCGCGCATGGAAACCTTCACCCACCAAGCGGCCGTCTGAATCCAGCACAACCGCTCCCACCAGCGGGTTGGGACTTGTGCGGCCTTCCGCCAGAGCCGCCAGCTGTAGAGCCCGGCGCATCCAGGGAATCCAACGCTGCTCCGGTTGGGCCAGACCCGCCATCAGCTCAGCGGCTCGGTCTGCACATCACGCCACTCAGCCACCACGTAGGGAGGCACGGGCATTTCATTGAACACACCGGGCAAGAAGAGGCGTAACGGTCGCTTGTTGGTGAGGTCATTCAGCAATGGATCAAGGGCAAATTCCACAGCTGCCTCGCGGCCGTCGCTGGCCAGAACAGGGTTATCAAGGGTGATGTCGTCGAGCTGCCATTCCTTCACGCCGGCCTGCACCAACAATGACGTGGGGTGATCGAGGCGCATCTTGCCCGGGTAGCCAACAATGCGCAGCACCACTGGATTACCCGGCTTGCCTACCCGATAGGCCACAGCCTGCCAACTCTGATAATCGAGATCTCGCAAGCTTTCCAGGCTGCGCAGCATCGGAGCACCATTTTCATCTTGATGCTCATGCACCTGTGCACTGGCCGCTGCCGGGGTGAGCAGCAGCAGCATCACGGCAACCAGCAAAGTGCAGAACAAACGGCGCAGCGCGAGCATGAACAGAGCATGGATGGTGTGTCCATGATTAGTCATGAACCACTCAAAGCGGCGTGCTTGCTGGATCCGCGGCTTGAAGCCTGCGGCACAGGCCTGCGTGAAGTCGACGACATGACCCCAACTGGTGACCAGGATGCTGAGCTGAGATTCGGCCCAGGCCAGCTGCGTTACTACGTGATGCGCATTCGACGTCGCCCGCAACCGATCACAGCGATGACATGCCACAAGCAAGCGACACAATGCCTGAGCTCTGCCGAAGGCCGGCCGTTCTGGATGCTGTTGGCAGCACCGGAGACCCAAGGGCCCGTGCTCGATGCCTCAGCCGCATGGTTGTTAAAAGTGAATCCCTGCGAGGGCATCAAGTTGCACCTGGGCACCTGGCATGCGGGCCCCCTCTTCGAAGCCCCGTCTGCATTGTTTTTCAACCTTGAACTGGCAGACACCAACCAGAGCGATCACAAAACGCTACCGCTCAGCAAATCACTGCACATTGATCTCAGCTGATCCACAAATTGATGTGCGATTGCTCCAACCAGCCGCTGAACTCATTCTTCTCAGCAGAAGTCTCCAATCTGGTTTAGAGCTGCTCTGGTTTTGAGCTGCAACATCTGGGCAATAGCTAATACCGAATCCAAATCGGCTATCAAATCGCTCGCCTGATGAGAAACTGTTGTGCTTTCAGTCCCTACTTAGCTTGAGTCAGAAGCGGAAGGTCAATCCTCCACTGGCGCGCCAGTCCGGTGATTTATTGAACCAAATCTTGGCTCCACCTTTGCCATAAATCATCCAAGAAGATGATTCACTGCTGAAAATCGAATAATCAACTCCTGCCTCAAGCAAAACTCCGTTTTCCATCTCTTGATTGGATGGAATTTTTGCTGTGACTGGGTTGTCTGTATTGGCACGCTTGTAAGAAACATCGCCATTACCAGTGTTCCAATCTGCCAACCAAGCAACGCGCACTGAAGGGGTAAACATATTGCCATTATCGTAGGCAATCGGCCAGGCAAATTTGGAACCGAGAGATGTACGCAGAAAATTGTCTGAATAAGAATCAAGCTTCAACGCCAACGCGTCATAGCGCCCTTTTTCTGTGTATGCAGAGTCGTTATTGCCATTCCATATTATCGTCAACTGTGGCTCAACAATGGCGTTACCCCACATCAAGGGAGCGCCCACACGCAAAGCGCCGACAAAAGACGTCGTATTCTTTGTTGCTGTATAGGTCTCATCAATCACTCCAGAAAGAAAAACCTGTCGCTTGTTGTCTCCTGAAAATGCAGTCGCTCCAAAAAGCCCTTGCACGTAAAAACCTTGATCTACATAAGAGGCTGAAAAACCTCCACCCAAGCCTGATGGATTCCAAGAACCTTTACCGGTATTTTCACCAGCAAACTGATTGAGTGAGATTCTGCCGTAATGACCAAAAACACCCAATTGCAACTTATCGGCTACAGGGGCATCAACACCCACAATAACCCCGCCATGGGTTGAATAAAAATCGTTGTAAACGCCGGGATAATAAATACCGTTCTTTTCAAGACCGCCGGTTCTGAACGGAGACATACTGCCAGCAAAACTTCTCACCCAGGCCCGCATCCCGTCATCAAGAAAAACACTTCTTGGATCCGCATCTTCAACATAGCTGATTCCTCCGACCTCCAATCGCTCAGTAGAGGCAATCAAAGTATCATCCAAGTAAGCCGAAGCCTCTTGATCATCAAGCTCACCATCCTTCATCCACAGTCCGCGTACTGGCTCAACAGAAGGATCATTCTCCTCTTCCACTTCTTCAGTCTCAACAACAACCTCGTCAACTTCCACAAGAGAACGAGTCGGCAAACGTTCCAGAATTGTGTCAGCGAGATCATTACTGAAGGCCTGCGTAACCAATCCTCCTGCAGCAATTACATTTCGGGGAATCAGCAATGAACTAGTGGCATCACCCAAGAGTTCTCGTCGCTCAGCCACGCTAGAGCCAGCAAGCTTATCCATCAAAGCATCCACCAGACTGGGATCTTCAGAATTTAATTCAACGATTATTTCTCCGATATCATCTGAGCCTTCATCATCAACGCAGTTGCTCATCCCAACAACAAAAGCGGTATTTTTTACTTTGTATTCTTTTACCAGGTTATCGCTAACGTGATCTTGATATATGCCTTCAAAATAACCTCTCAATCTATTTGAGCCCCCAACGCCACTAGCGACCCTTAGATTTGGTATTTGCTCGGAAACAGATTGAGCAAACTTATTCTTATTGCCAGTTTGATACTCCGCGAACCCCCATGGCGACACGGCTGAACTGGCAGCGCTCCAATGATTTTTATTAGTAACTGCTCCCTGAGTGCCTTTATTGTTTGTAGCAGTGTTGGTTGGTATTACTTCAGAATATAGAGCACGTCCATTTGTCGTATTATTTGGCGGGTTTAAGTTCGCAGCATCGACATTAGTGCCGGCAAAATAATAAGAACCAGTTCCACTCTTAACACAATACTCTTTACCATCATATTCAATAATTTGAAAATAGTTGGCCGCTTTTGCGCTTAGACTTAAACAACCAGCAAAAGACAGCACCAACCCAAGCGACAGGCTGGCAGTATTTACGGTGACGGTCTTATTCACTTGTTCTAGAAAGGCTATTGAAAATCCTAACGATAAGCCTAAAAAGATCAACTGCTAGTGAAGGCTTAAAGCGGTCCTTGGAAAGAGTTCGCACTTTTGGGATCACCACGTGGCGATACCTGGTCGAACAATAAAATATTGAAAGACGAATCACTAGATCAGTTTTTTTTCACCAATATCACTTCCACCATCTAGATTTTTTCTGAACCGGGAATCAATTCCCAATTAGTTTGGGTCGCCCAGAGCCCCCAGATCGCCATCGCCCTGAGGTAATGGCAAGCGCGGAAGGTGTTCACAGCAGTGATCGCTTCGGGCGTGCGGAACTGCAGCCCACCCGAGTACACCTGGTTCACCACCGCTGAGCAAATTGCTTCCGCTGTATGCGCTTCGCCCATCAGCTGGAAATAGCTGGCGATGCCGAAGTTGATGCCAGTCCACACCTCAAGCGGATGGGTGCCATTGGGGTCCAGTGGTGTGCCATCACGGCGCAGACCATTAGCCATACCCAACGTTCCGCCTTCGAATTTTTCAAAGCAGGCGTCTTTCACCGCTTTGAGGGTGCTGCGGCTGTTGGCTTCGCTCACCACAGGCTCCAGCCCGAGCAAGCGGGCATAGAAATCACCGCAGAGCTGATCCGCCATCACAACCGGCGTGCCACTCTCGGCATCAATGTCGTAGAACTCGCCGTTCCAAAGCAGCTTGTCGAAATTGCTGCGTGATTGCTCCAACCAGCAGCCGAACTCGTGCTGCTCGGAGGAGGTCTCCAATCCGGTTTTGAGCTGCAGCGTCTGGGCGATCGCCAACGCCGCCTCCAAAGCAGCGATCCAGAGTGCACCGCAATAGGCACTCACACCTTTCAAAGGCCAATCGTCGAAGGTCTGATCCGGCGCTCCGCCGTTATCCGGCAGACCATCATTGTTCACATCAAAGGTTTTCAGGTAGCGCAGCGCTTCAACGGCAGCTGGCCAGCACTCCGCCAGAAAACTCAGATCTTCGCCGCTGGGGGCCAGCTTGTAGGTGCGCCACACCTGCAACACGAAATCGCTGCCGAGATCCTTCCAGAGGTTGCAGTCTTGGTAGGCGGTGTAGTTGGTGGCATCCCAGGGCTGCTCATTGGGAGCGCCGAGATCATGCGGGGTTGCGCCCTTCACCTTGCGATCAGCTTCCACCCGGCCCTTGCCCTGGGTGAAATACCAACCAATCGGTCGCTGAGTTGCATCGGCCGCAGGGATGGCACGCGCGAAGCTACGCAACACCGATTTATCCAGCTCCGGCCAGAGCTGCAGCAAGGCAAAGGAGCCATAGAGGCGCACGTCCAAGCTTTCATACCAGGCGTAGTCGAGGCACTCCAGTACGCCGAAACGACCGTGGGGATCCTCCGGTGATGCCGCACTCCAGAGGCTGCCTCCACTGCAGAGGTCGTAGAGCTCATTGAACAGTGCCATCCTTAACGGCTCGGGCAACTCACTGCGCTGCAGCACCGGCTGCTGCCAGGCTTCGATCTGCTCCCTCCACTGCTTCCAGTCGCGCAGTGCTTCGGCGGCAATCGCCGCAGCCTGGTTACCACCAGTGCCAAAGAAATCGGTGTAACGGCGCAGAGCTTGACTGCCGGTTGCGAATGCCGTTACCGGTAGATCCCAGCTGATCACCACAGGGATCTCGATGATCTCCCCGGGAGCGAGCTGACAGCGAACCGCCAGGGCGGCACTCAATGGATCATCGCTGCCACTGCGGCGATCGTTGTTGCTGTTGGGGATCGAACCGTCGTCGCTGAAGCTGTTCCACAGCTCACTGCCATCACCTGAAGGGTTCCAGCGGCTGCAGCGTTGAATGCTCACAGCAGGTTGCTCGACTGTTGCAATGCACCACTGCCCATCGCCTTCAGCAATCGGAGCGGAGACATTGCCCTCCAGCAGCAGTCCCCGCAACGTTCCATCGTCGACATAGCGGTTGCGCTGCCCCTCTGTATGTCCGATCGCCGGGGCGTAGTTGTGCTCAGGGCTGCCGTCATCGCGGAAATGCACTTCAGCCGAGGCATCGGTGTTGGTGAACCAACCGCAGCTGTTGCGCCAGCTCAGCATCAGCGAAAGATTGAGCGGCTTCTTGGTGGGGTTGCGCAAGGTCCAAACGAACACCGCCACGGGGTAGCTGGTGCGCTGGTAATCGCCAGGAAGAATCGGGCTGAAGGCTTCACAACGCACATCGGCGTCATAAACGCCGTCGTAATGCGTCCAACTGAGCGGATAGCGGGCGGCGTAGGTTCCCGTGCTGCGCTCCTGCGTGCTTGCGGGGTACCAGTCCCAGGCCTGAAGTGGATCAGCCGCCTCCGGTCTGGAGGCATCAGCCTGCGGCTTCACCGCCAGGGCATGGGCGCGCCGGCTGCTGCCGTTGTCTTCAAACAAAGCGAACTGACAGTCGGGAAGCACTCCGAACCAGTGCTCACCGCCATCGAGATGCCAGAGGTTGATATTGCCATCGGGAGCCCGACCGATGCAGCCAGCCCCGAAGCCACCCAGCGGCATGCCGTGGTTGGGACCGTCGTCGAGATTGCTGGCATAACGGACCGTGTAGGGCTGATCCCAGGTCAGCCCAAAGGGCCTGCTCCAGCTGGCTTGCGGAGCACACCAGGCTTCAGAACGGGGACTACGGCGCAGCAGCGAACGCAGAGCAGTCAGTCCAAACCGAGCCATGCAGAGGCAGAGAGTCGACCCAGCCTGCCAGACCTGAACGGTCTGCGCTCATCACCAGAGGGAACATGCCGGAATAGCCACAGCAGGGTGGCGGCTAAATCTCCCGGGAGGGAAGAACCTGCTCAGCATCCAGCAAGGCGTCGAGGGTCACTGCCGTGCGCACCAGTGATTGATAGTGCTGCAGCACACGCCGGTTGCGGTCCAACCAGCGTGCTGCTTCCGCTGGGCCCTCACCCGCGCCAGAGCTGGTGAAGCCGGAGGGTCCGTCGGCATCCATCAGCTCAATGTCCTCGTGGCGAGCGATCAGGGCAAGCAGCAGCTCATGCAGTCGCTGACGGCGCTCTGCCTGTGCATCATTCCTAGTCAAGTCCACACCGGTTGCGTTCATAGTCCTCCCTTAAATCCCTGTAATTGCTGGTCTGACGCGACAGCAATTCACTCGCTTGCTCGGCCTGGGCTTTGTTGTCACCCGTCTGTTGCGAGGAAGCAATCAAGATCCGATTGCTGGCCATTGAGGCACCGAGTGTGTTCATCAGCCTCTTGATCAGGCTGCAGTCCTCCAGGGCATGAACAGAACCGGCAGACGAGAGCAAAAGCACCAACGCAACAACGACGGGGCGGAGCACAACAGAAGGACGATTCATTAACGCCAAGGTACCTCTGAACAGCCGACCTGATCCCGATCAGGCAGAACCACGGCCTAGCGAGCCATTCATGGTCATGGTGTCGAAATGGAGGATTGCAATCCTCCGCGACCCCCTACACCCATGCACAGCTTCTTTCGCTGCAGGGTGCTGACGGGCCTGACGGTCTTGCTCGGCAGCCTCAGCGCATCCGCAGCGGTGGCCCAGGAGCTTTACACCCTGGAAACCACCTGCAGAAGCGCAGGTCAAACCCACTCCTGCACTGTCGTGGCATCCGATGTCGACGACACCACTGAATACGTCCACACCTTTGGATCTCAGACCGTGAGTTATCGCGTGATCGATGATCCCTATGTGCGTATCGAAGGCCGAGCCAGCAACACGACACCATGGAGCTCGGTCAAGAACGCCACGATCGATTTCAAAGCAGAGGAGCTCTGTTTCAACAACCAAGCCTTCTGCGTGAAAAACACCAAATATCTCGCTGACGTGTTGGTGGGCAGCGGTGATGCCATGCAAGGCCGCACCAAGGTGGGCATGGTCTTCGCTGCGAATGGCCGCGTGGATGTGGCGTGTTTCGACAACGGCTGTGATCGACTGAAGGAGGCCATCAGGCAATGACAATCAACACTCGCCGATCCTCCAGACGTCGTCTCGCCGGCCTGCTGGGTCTGGTTCTCGCACTGCAACCGGCGGCAAGTCTGGCCGCCATCGGGACTGAATCAGCAGTCACACCTAGCTCCATTGAGGACATCCATCTGGCACAACGCCGCGGCGGTGGCAGCGGCTCACGCAGCAGTTCACGCGGCTCACGCAGCAGTTCCCGTAGCAGCTCCAGAAGTGGTGGCCGCACTGGATTCAGCAACTACAGCGGCAGTCACTCAGGTAGCCGTTCGAGCAGTCGTCAGAGCACCAGGCAGACCACGCTGAGCAACCGCCAAGGTCAGGCACGCACTAACAGCTCCAACCGCCAAGGGAACAGGCAGAGCAACAGGAGTGACCGCCAGGACCAAGTGCGGAACAACAGCGCCAATCGCCAGAACAATCGCACCGACCGCGTCAACTCACGCCAGAACAACCGCACCGATCGGGTCAATACCCGCTCTGATACACGTCGCGATGCCATCAACAACTGGGATCGCTTCGGCAACGGTTGGTACAGCGGAAACAACTGGTACAACAACCGCCCTTGGAACAGCGGTTGGTACGGCGGCTCCTACTACAACAACTGGGGTTGGTACCCAGGTCGGGCAGCGGCATGGGGTGTGGCAACCATGGCGACCTTCGGAGTGATCAACAGCCTGGTCAATACTGCCCAGAGCAACGAGGTGAGTTACATCGTTGTGCCCGACTCGGAGTACTCCCTCTATTACCCCAGCGTCACCGCCACCGGTGACACAGTGACGTTCGAAGCCGATGACGGCGACTCCACAGCAAGGTTCTATGCCGATTGCCGGCAAGGAACCATCAACGGTGGAACGCCCAACAACGGCAACGAAGCCCAGCTACTCAATGCAGCCTGTCAGGTGGCCTTTGGTGGATAAGGCTTAGTCGATGGTTGAGGGGTTTGCGGGTGCCATCAGCTCCTGCAAACGCCTCTCGGCCTGGGGCTCCAACTGCACCGGACAAGCGTTGTAGGTTTGCGCTCGATCTACTCGGGCTTGGATAGCATCACAAGCTTGATCCCAACCCTCAATGGAGAGGTCCCGATAGATCCTCGCAACAGTGGCCGTTGGTGATCGAACCAGATCGGCGTAGTCCACTTCCACCAGCTGACCGGCAGGAATCATGGGTCGCGCTGATTCAAACGCTTCAAGCAACAAACGGTGCGCCATTGCCGTTTCCTCCACCTGCCGCTGCTGATCAGGAGCCGGCTGCAGGCCGATGAGATCCGCCAGTTTCTGCTTCACCAACGTCAGAGAACGGACTGCATCGGCAGGGTCTCGTTTCATCAAGACAAAACGTGCCTTGGGGAACAGCTTTAACAACAAGGGCACCCGCGCTGAATGCGCTGGATTTTTGATCAACAAGTGATGCTTGCTGTCGCCATCATGCAACCACGTGATCCGAGTGAAGTGAAGCAGCTGCCGCTGAAATTCTCGGGTGGTTGATAACGTGCATCGCTGGAAATGCCTGAGGTAATCCTGCGGGAAAGCCACTCCAGCCATGTGGGAATCCATGGTGAGCCGAGCTAAACCAATTTCATCTTCCTGCGGATCCAGAGCGCTCCAAGGCACTGCATCGATCGGACGTGTCGCTGTCATCAAGCGATTGAGAACAGCAATGATCAATGGCTTCAGCACAAGAGCAGCCTGCGGAGCCACAGTGAGAGCGTTCCTGGCCGTGGCTGCGCCGGGGTCCGCCGCCATCAACTGATGCAGATAGGTGGTGCCACTGCGCCAGTGACCGATCACGATCACAGGGTCGTCAGGCAGCTCAAGGCGTGTCAAAGCTCGGCCCCAAATCAGAGACTGCAACCAGGCGAAGGGCTGAAGCAAAAAACCACCCAAACAAAGCTGCAGGCCTCGAAACAATCGATTGGGTGCAGGCCGGGTCATGGCCAGAGCTGCAACCAAGGTGGCAGGTGGGATACACCCACCTGCCACCTGCCGGTCGACGCAGCGCTGGATTTTCACAATTGATGCGCGTTCTTTTTAAAAATTTATGCTAAGTGGCGGAAAAACACATATCGTGCATTTCTTCTGAGACCTTCTGTGACCAAGACCTCTGCCACCACTGGACATTCCAGCCAGCTGGCAGCGGACGCCCAGTCACAACAGAGCATGGACTCACCCTTCCACTCCGCCAGCGAGCTCAAGCAACTGTTCAAGCTGATCGGCAAATCCTTTGACGCCGTTCAACTCAGCCATGGGCGGCTGCAGGGGCGATTCAAGGTCGCCAACCTCGGCAGCATTGTTCTTATTGAGCTGACAACCAATCAACACTTACTGCTGAATGGAGAGAGGGGTCCCGACTGCATGAGTTTTTGCTTCGAGGCCACAGGATTAGCCGACGAGCATCGGCTGTTCAATATTCCGATCGCGACATATTCCCTCAATGGCTTTCGCCAAGGGCAGATCGAAGCACATTTTCAACTCTCAGCCCACACCACAACTTATCTGGCGGTCTTATCAACCACTCACTTCAATGCATTTCTAAGACATTGGGACTCAGAAGATCTCATTGATCATCTGAAAACGAACAATGCAATGCAAGTCTCTCCTTCAGTGCATGCGCAATTTCGCCAAAGATTTCAATATTTTCTCGAGCACCAGCCCGCCACATGCCAACAACGCAGACAGACAACAAATCACCTTTACAGATCGTTCTTAGATGCAATCTCCAACAAAGAAGAGCATATGTATTTACCCTATAATCCCTCACCCAGACAAAGACTCGTTAGAGAGTTCGTAGCTTGGGGCTTCAAGAATTCAGAGCAAGACTTCAATCTTGACCAAATCAGTGAATCCCTCTTCTCATCTAGGCGAACTTTGATCCAAGGGACCAAGGAATCATTTGGCATGGGTCCGATGGAGATGATGAAAAGGGTGCGACTCGAGCAAGTGAATTGGATTCTGCGCTCGCCAAATGCACGTGCAGAAAAAAACTTCAGGACGATCACTGAAATCGCCCAGCACTACAAATTTCAAAGCCGTGGACATTTTGCCAAGGCATATCAGCAAGTTTTTGCTGAAAGCCCAAGTGAAACCTGGTTGAAATCAGCGAACCAGTAGCAATTGTTTCAGGTCCCATTTGTGCGCACCTGACCAGCAAACCAATGGCTGGCGAAAGCATGTTGGCTACCAACGGAAGGATGGCACTGATACTGCACCCCTTTCTTCCATGAGCATTAGCCAACACATTGATGGTTCAATCCTGCCGTTTCCCTCCAGGCCGTCGGGAAGTAAGGCTGGAACGACGATGCAGGAATCAACATACAGTCCACTTCCTGCTCCCAAGTACCTTCCGGACGATGCACCCAACATTCTTGTTGTACTGATTGACGATGCCGGCCCTGCGCTGCCGGATTGTCTTGGTGGTGATGTGCACACGCCGAATCTTCAGGCTGTGAAAGACGCGGGCGTGGGTTTCAATCGCTTCCACACCACAGCGATGTGTTCACCGACACGAGCATCTCTGTTGACTGGTCGCAATCACACCTTTGTGGGCAATGGCCAGATTTGTGAATTAGCCAACGACTGGGATGGCTATTCAGGCAAGATTCCAAAAAGCTGTGCACTGCAAGCCGATGTTCTGCGCAACTACGGCTACGCAACAGCGGCGTGGGGCAAGTGGCACAACACACCAGCCACGGAAATCACTGCTGCTGGCCCTTTCGACAACTGGCCAACCGGCCTGGGATTCGAATACTTTTATGGCTTCCTGGCAGGTGAAGCTTCCCAATATGAGCCGCATCTGGTGCGCAACACCACAGTGGTGATGCCACCGAGCAGCCCAGAGGAGGGCTACCACATCAGTGAAGACCTGGCTGACGACGCCATCAACTGGCTGCAGACCCACAAGGCCCTCCGCCCCGATAAGCCCTTCTACATGTATTGGGCCTCCGGAGCCCTGCATGGTCCTCACCATGTGAACAAAGAGTGGGCCGATAAATACAAGGGCAAGTTCGACGATGGCTGGGATGCCTACCGCGAACGCGCCTTCAAGAACGCCAAAGCTAAAGGCTGGATTCCGGAGAACGCCCAGCTCACACCACGCCACCCGCGGATGGCAGCTTGGGACTCCATTCCTGATCACCAGAAGCCCTTCCAGTCGCGTCTGATGGAAGTGCTGGCTGGCTTTGCTGAGCACACTGATCATCAGGTTGGTCGAATCCTCTCCGAAGTTAAACGGCTCGGCTATGAGGAAAACACCCTGGTGGTCTACATCTGGGGTGACAATGGCTCCTCTGGAGAAGGCCAGGATGGCACCATCTCTGAGCTGCTTGCTCAGAACGCCATTGCCACGGAGATCGACGAGCACATCAAGGTGCTCGATGACCTCGGCGGACTAGATGCCATTGGCTCCCCGCTGGTCGACAACATGTATCACGCAGGCTGGGCCTGGGCCGGCAGCACGCCGTATCAAGGTCTGAAATTGATGGGGGCTTACTTCGGAGGCACCCGCAACCCGATGGCCATTAAGTGGCCCAAGGGAATCAAGCCTGATCCCAAGCCTCGCGCCCAGTTCCACCACTGCAACGATCTGGTGCCAACAATCTACGAGCTGGTGGGAATCACTCCACCCAAGATGGTCAACGGTGTCACGCAGGATCCCGTGCACGGCACCAGTTTTGCCTATGCCTTCAATGCCCCTGATGCTCCTGGCCAGCTGAAGACCCAGTTCTTCGACATCTTTGGGTCACGCTCCGTTTACCACGATGGCTGGATCGCTGGTGCCGTAGGACCTCGCCTGCCCTGGGTGCAGGGAGTCGACCCCGACATCCTCACCTGGTCCCCCGACACCGACGACTGGGAGCTCTACAACCTCGAGGAGGATTGGAGTCAGAGCAGGAACATCGCAGATCAGCATCCCGAAAAATTGCAGATGCTCAAAAATCTGTTCCTGGTGGAATCGGCCAAATACAAAAATCTTCCGATTGGCGGCGGCCTCTGGACCATCATCTTCCACCCCGAGATGAAGGTGGCACCGGAAGCAACATCGTGGGAATTACCGGGCACCATCACCAGAATTCCAGAGCCCTGTGCACCACGTCTCGGCGCGCTCGACAACAAGGTCTTGATTGACATGGAAATCCCGGAGAATGCCAGTGGCGTGCTTTACAAGCTTGGTGCTAATTCGGGCGGCCTCACGGTGTTCATGGATCAGGGGATTCTCACCTATGAATACAACCTGTTCATCATTGAACGCGTCAAGCTGCGTTCCTCTGAGCCACTTGCGGCAGGGCGACACCAACTGGAAATCCTGACCCAACACACTGACGACAACCCAAGGGGACCACTGTCAATCAAGTGCACCCTCAATGGCAATCTGCTGATCGAGGGCATTGTGCCAAGACCAGCAGCTTTGATCTTCACGGCCAATGATTGCCTTGATGTTGGCCAGGCACTGGGATCTCCGGTTTCAATGGAGTACCGCGAGCGTGCGCCGTTCAAGTTCGACGGCACAATCCACACCATGAATGTGGAGTACCTCTAACAAGTCAGTTGGCCAAAATCATTGGCACGAACCCTTATCTCTGGAGCAGATTTCTTAAGGAGTCTGCTCTTTTTCTTTGAGCTCCAAGCTCAAAAAGTAATTCAGGAATGTGCGCACCAATGCCACTGCTCCCAGCTGAATCAACGCCGATGGTTCGCGGCTGATGGTGGTTTGGACCACATCAGCACCCAGCTGAAACTCCAGCGCCAGAGCCACCCATCCACCGAAGGTCAGGCGTGCTGCAGTCAGTGGTCCCCGCCGCATGAGATGCGGTGGAATGGCCCTTAGACGCAAAGGCCCGCCGCGACTGAATACCGCAATCAAGCCAACCGCAACAGAAAGCACGGACAGGTACTCAAGAATCAAGCGCAATGCTTCGGCTGAATGCGTCAGCAGATGTTCAGACCATTCCATCAATGATTGCTTGCAGTTTGGGGTGATTGTGAATGGCAAAGACAACGATCACCAGTTGCTCAACAGCAAAACGCTGCAATCAAGCACGATTGGGAGCAGTTCAGGATGACGTCATCTATAGCGATTTCTACGCTGTCGACAGCGGTCAGCCCTTCCACACGGATGAGCAATACCAATACGGAGCTGGCCAAAACCCGAAATCGCGCCGCGGCGGAGCGCACAACCCTGGCCTGGATCCGAACAGCCCTGGCTCTGATCAGTTTTGGATTCGGTCTCGACAAAATCCTCAGCGCCATCCGCGATGCTGGAGGCGAGGCCAACAGCGGTAACGACGTCGGCGTGCAGCTGATGTCGATGGGATTCATCGGGGTGGGCATTTTCACTTTGCTGATTGCCATAAGGCAGCACAAACGTGAACTGGTGCGCTTGCGCAATGACCAGTACCTCTACCGCGATGAGCCATCGCTCTCGATTGCCACCGCAACAGCTGTGCTGGTGATTGGTGTAATTGCCTTTCTGCTGCTGCTGTCTGGCTTTATCTGAGCTCCAAGCCCTTTCCAGTCCACTTCCGAATCTTCCTCTGGTCTGATGTCAATCCTGATTTCTCTGGCCCTGTTTTTCATCATGGTGTCTCTGGGCCTGAATCTGCCCAGTCTGCAGTTCAACTTGCTGAAACACAGACCAGCACTGATCTTGCGCGTCTTGTTGGCAACCTGCGTGGTCTTGCCACTGGCGGCTTTGCTGCTGCTGCGAACCCCACTCGGCCAAGGTCTGTCTCCTGCCATCACAACAGCGGTGATGCTGATGGCGATCTGTCCGAGCGCGCCGATGATCGCTCTGAAGAGCAGGAAGTTGGCGGAAAATCCAGAGCTGGCAACACGATTGCAGTTCTGGTCTGCCTGTGCCGCCATTATCAGTGTGCCGTTATGGGTCACTCAGCTGCCATTGGAAGCGGGGGAGACCATCTGGAGCGTTGCCTCGAAGGACGTTGCCTTCCAGGTCTTCACCGTGCAACTGATTCCGCTGCTTGTGGGCGTGTCATTGCGGCGCTGGTGTGCGGAATGGTCTGAGCGCTGGAATCCGGTGTTTCAGAAAGGCGCGAGCATCCTCTTGCTGGTACTGCTGGCCCTGATCCTGATCTTGGCGTTGCCGAAGGTGACGCCGATGTTGATTGGCAACCTCAGAGGAGCCTTGCTGATGTTCGTCCTCACCTGGATCGGCATTGGGCTGGGATATGTCATTGCAGGTGACGACCACGACGAACGCAGCACACTTCCTTTGGTGGTTTCTATGCGTAATCCAGGTCTTGCCCTGCTCATCATTCAAGGCATGGCTCCTAACGCGATTGACCTCAAAGCTGCAGCGGTGGGGTACGTCGTCGTGACGGCAGTGGGTACAGCACCGTTCATGAAATGGCGCCAGGCCAGTGCAAGCCAGGAACAGATCACAGGAGACGCTTAGACCGAATCTATGAAAACCCCATCTGATCAGGAGCATTTGCTGAAACAGAATCCTCGCAACGGAGCCGACGTGGCTTCCTTGCTGCTGGGAGCTGTAGTCGGCTACGCCATCAATCTGAACATACCGCTGCTCGCAGACGTCACGGTCAGCTGCATCGTTTTGATTTTGCTGAGCCGACTACGCAATCGCTTGAAAACACCAGCGCAATGGTGGGGAAGTATCGGGCTCTGCTCAGGAAGTTTTCTTGGAACAGCGGCCTCGATGGTGAACGAGATGCAGCAAGGAAGTGCGGCAGCAGCTGCACACTCACCTTGGGAACGACTATGCCTTGTCGTCTTACTGGGAATCACGGGCGTGTTTGCTGGTCGTCGTGTGGGCATCACCCCCGACGCTGTTGAAGGCCGATCAATCGGAGACCTGCTCAGGTCGCTCAGCGGAACATTCACCGGAGTGTTTGGTGTTTTAGTAGCGATTGCTTTTGTATTCAATGGCCTTGAAGAAGCACGCACACTCTCCAGCAGGCTCACCACATCACTAACCATCATCATTCTCGGCCTGGTTGGACCTGGTTGGATCAGTCATCGCTTGAAAACCTACCAACGCAATCAACCGCATTAATCCAATCCAAAGCGCATCAAAAAAGGTGATGCTGCTCCGAAGAGCAACATCAACATCCAAAAGCTGATGAATCAATTCAATCAGCTCTTCTTGGCATCCGTCTCCTTGGGGTAAATCTCAAGAGTGACCTTGTCAATCAGTCCGCCATAGGCGCTGTAACGACGAGGACCAATCGTCTTGACCGTGACCGCCGAGCCACGATCGAGACCAACATCAGCGCCTTCATCAATGGAGAATCGAGACGCGATGGTCTGATCAATGCGACCAAGTGCAACCACTTGATCATTGATCTTCATCCGCACATCGGCACCTTTACCAACACCGCCACCGTCGTAGTCGATCTCAAAACGAAGCTGAGATTGGCCGACTGGCAAAGACTGATTGCTGGTGAAAGTATACAACTTACCCATGTAGTTGTAGGTGTAAGCAGGCACATTGTTCTCCACATACAGAGACCAACCACCAAAGCGACCGCCCTGGGAGAAGATCACTCCATTCTCTTTCTGGCCTGGCTTCACATCCAACTGAGCCGTAATGCTGCTGGAGGTGTTCTTCACGTTGAGGATCGAGTCCTCGACCATGTTCCAGGCATAGGGATACAAATCCATGGACGTCCGATCACCCAAAAGTGTCGGCCGACCAGCAACAGAAGGAACAAGACGCTCGAGCAGACGATCATCCAGCGGCAACACCTGATTTGCAATGGCCTCTTCCATGAACTTCTTCTTCATGGCAACAAGGCGGTCCGGTTCCTGATCGGCGAGATCATTCGAGAGGCTGAAATCCTTGGTTGTGTCAAACAGCTGCCAACCAGAATCTGCAGCAACCGGATTCATTCTTTTCGGCGCCATCCAGGGATACATCACTGTTGTGCGCGCCATCCAGCCGTTGTGATAGATGCCTCGATTACCAATAATCTCAAAATACTGCGTATTGTGCTTTTCTTTGGCGTCTGGATTGTCAAAGGTATAAATCAGACTGGTTCCTTGCATTGGGATCTGATCAATGCCATTGATTGTGTTGGGCATCGGCAGATTGGCCGCCTCAAGAATTGTTGGGGCCACATCATTCACATGCGAGAACTGTGTGCGTAGACCACCACCTTGTTGAATGCGTTTCGGCCAATGAATCACCGTACCGTTGCGTGTTCCACCGAAATCACCTGCGACTTGCTTGGAGAGAGCAAAGGGTGAATTGAAGGCGATCGCCCAGCCCATGTGATACATGGGATAGGTGGTGGGACCACCCCACTCCTCAAGCTTGGCCTCCTGTTCGTCAGGCGTTTCTGCAACGCCATTGAGGTAGTGGTTCCAATTCCACTGACCAGTTCTATCCCCTTCGGGGCTGGCGCCATTATCACCAGTGATATAAATCACCAACGTGTTATCAAGCTCGCCAAGATCCTCAATCGCCTGGATCAAACGGCCAGCTTCATAATCTGAATACTCCGTGAAGGCAGCAAAAACTTCGGCCTGACGTGCATAGATTTTCTGTTGTTGTGGCGTGAGGCTGTCCCATTTGGGAATGCTGTCTGGCGCCTTGGCCATCTGAGTGCCTTCAGGAACAATCCCTGCCTTGATCTGATTCTGAAGATTGCGCTCGCGCAGAACATCCCAGCCTTCGTCGAACTTGCCTTTGTATTTGGCAATCCATTCCTTGCTCACATGGTGAGGGGAGTGAGAACCGGCGGATGAGTAATAGATGAAAAATGGTTTATCCGGTTTGATCGATTTCTGCTGCCGCATCCAACCGATCGCCTGATCGGTCATGTCTGCAGTGAAGTGATACCCCTCTTTCTTCGGTGCATCCACAACGGTGACACCATCGTGGATCGTTGGATCCCACATGTTGTCTTCCGCCCCAACAAAGCCGTAGAACTTCTCGAATCCCTGGCGCGTTGGCCAACGGGTCTGGGGGCCGGCTGCCGTGGTCTCCCTGCCTGGCGTTTCATGCCACTTGCCGAAGGCACCAGTGTTGTAGCCGTTCAATCGGAGAATCTCAGCAACCGGCTGGGCATAATCCGGCACCACGGTGGAATTACCCGCATAACCGGTTGCGATCTCTGGGATCGAGCCCATATTCACCTTGTGGTGATTGCGTCCGGATTTCAAAGCCGCCCTGGTCGGCGCACAGAGAGCTGTGGTGTGGAATTTGTTGTAGCGCAGGCCATTATCAGCCAGCTTTTCCGCCGTCGGCATGTTCACCGCACCGCCAAAGGCAGAGGGTGCGGCAAAACCCACATCATCGAGAAGAATGATCACCACATTGGGGGCATCCTTGGGTGCCGTCACCTCAAACTGTGGAGGCAATGGGACCTCAGAAGGGAGAGCCTTGGTGACCTTTTCAGGCTTTGGCTCGGCAATCGGCAAATTGGTCCGATCCAGGTTTCCACCCAAGGCCTGCTTCTGATCCGTACAGGAGGTGGAAAGGCTTGCGAGCAACAGCAATCCACTACCCACAGCGAGATGGCGGATCAGCTTGGACACATTGACTTGATCAAGCATGCTGATAAAGCGAATGAAGAAGTGAACAGACGTACGGGCCAAGGAAGGCCTCGCATTCAACTCAGCAGGCACTGCCGGTTAGAGGACCCTCTCAAGAGGCATGATTCTCAACAAGGCCAAGGGATAAGAGACATCACCTTCTGCTAGCTGCAGGTGCTGACTGGCGAATGAGACATTGCTTAGATCTGCCCAATTGGGACCAACCATCCGGTCCGAGCCGAACAGCAGACCTAGCTTTCTGAATGAGAGCTGCTTGAGGAGAATGCCTTGCCTACTCGCTCCACGCTTTACCGCTTAGCCAGTGCCATTGAACTGATCACAGGCATCACTCTGCTGTTGCTGCCTTCTGTGGTGATGCCCTTGCTGTTCAACGCAGAATCCTCTGCCGCAGCCGAACGTCTCATGCAGCTCTATGGCCTGGCGCTGCTCGGACTTGGCGTGGCCTGCTGGGAATCCCCCTGTGCGTTACCCGCAAAACGGGGGCTGCTGCTTTACAACTGCAGCGCCGCAGTGCTGCTCATCACCCTGAGCTCTCAGCAGCTATCAGGCGGGGCTGCGGTCTGGACCGGTGCCCTTATTCACATAGTTCTTGGCGGACTGATGGTTCGTGACCAGTTCGCCCATATCTCAGGCTGAATCAGCCGCACAACGGAAGCCCATATGGCAGGTTGCCGTGTCGGTGGTCTGCCCCATCAAGGCTGCCGGCCTGAAGCGATGGCAATAGTTCTCGGCGCACAGAAATGATCCGCCCTTGATGATCCTCCGCTCCTGTTCACCCTTGGCAACGGGGAACAATGTGGAGGTCCACTCCCACACATTGCCGCACATGTCGATCAGTCCATAGCCGTTGGGCGGGAATGTCCCCACGGGAGACGTCCAGAACCATCCATCCGTTTGTTCGTTTGTCCAGGGGAACTGCCCCTGCCAAACATTGGCCAGCCACTGACCATCGGGCGTCATCTCTTCACCCCAGGAGTAGTTCTGCTCCTCCAGACCACCTCTGGCAGCCACCTCCCACTCTTCAGCGGTCGGCAGACGTTTGCCGACCCACTGGGCATAGGCCAGCACATCGTCGTAGGCGAGATGCACCACAGGGTGATCCATCAAGTCGTCGATTCCTGAATCAGGCCCCTGGGGATGCTTCCAATCGGCTCCCTCAATCAAGGCCCACCAAGACATCGGTTGATTGCGATCGACCGAAGGCGGAGGCGGAATGAACACCGCCGACTCTGGATTCTGCTGGTCCGGTGGAAGATTCGGATACAGCACAGGATCGGGTGGCTTTTCCGAAACGGTGACGTAGCCGGTCTCCGAGACGAAACGCGCAAACTCGGCATTGGTCACCGGAGCGGCATCGATCAAGAATGAGCGGATCTCAATTGAACGAACTGGGGCCTCCTCCGGATAAAAAGAATCAGATCCAATCGAATAGTTACCTGCAGGGATCGTGATCATCTGATCGCGTCGGTCAGCCATGTCAATGAATCAATCAATTAATCAATGAATTCAGGGTATTGAAGCGAAGATGAGAGAGCTGCAAAGATCACAATTTGTGAGCAGACATGAAACGTCTTCAAAGAAAAAGCACCTTGCTTGAGTCAAAACGACTTAAGCAAGGTGCTTCACCAGGAGGGAATCAAGTCTTTCAGACTGATTCAGCCCCCTGTCGGGAACAGGAATTGGGCCTGAAGCCGGAATGTCCAGTCTCCGGCAAGCGTTTCACCAGAAATCTCAGGCTTGACAAGATTGTAATAAGCGCTGAGGGAAGCATTGATGGGCTGAGTTCCAAGTTTAAAAACACGTCCAACACCAGCACCAACTGGAACCATCCAACCTTTATTGTCTTCATTCATCCAATTGGCGGTAATAATTGGAGAACTTGTGAGGTACCACCCCTTGGGAAGGTTGTAATTCAAAAACGGCTGAATCAACATCGTATTGACATCTTTTTTACCACCACCGGCGAATGACCAAACATTATTAATCAAACCACCGGCAACAACTTTTCCTTTGCTGTAAACCAGAACCCCTGTAGGACCAGCACTCCAGCGTCCCGAGCCCAGCCCTGAATCGGTTGCAGAGGGAATAATCAATGTTGGACCCACCCCGACGGTGAAATTTCCCTTCAAAGTCGGCACAAAAAAGACCGAAGGATTGATGTCACCCAAGCCCTGGATGCTGGTGCCACGAGCCGATGGCTGAGAGATGAACGGAACAATCGTTCGGGTCACCAGCGTTAGCCCTTCACTTACCTTGAAGGGAACAACGGGTTGCACGTTGACAACATTCTGAGTCTGATTGTGCTTGGCATCCGGATCAATAACATTCGGAGCCCATTGGCTGCTCGGAGTGCTATTCCACTGAATCGGCAGACTGATCAAACTTGCAATCGGGTTCTGCGCCGCTTTCGCCAACGAGGCATCCTCTGCAGAGGCTGATTCACCAGGAGTCACCGTGACCGGCTGATTGTCAGTACCAGGCTCTTGTGAGCTAGCTGGTGCCTGTGCAAAGTCGCCTAAGACGAGCGGCGTGAAATCAAATTCAACGTTCTCATCAACTAAAAACTCCGACGGTTCTCGCGCTTCAACAGCCAAGGGGAGCAGAAGGGCGGCAAAGCTCCACAAGCCGATGAAACGAAAACTTTGACGAAAAAGCGAGCCCATCAGCAAATTTAAAAACATGCGATATTAAATACCTTTTCGCAATTAGGCCAAGACTGTTCTCAAAAAATCCGCACGATTGGGATCAGATCAAGCTGCACGACTTCAATCATGCTCCTACGGTTCGGCCAGTCTCCATTGTCTTCGTGGTTCGTTATCTACCCCTCGCACTCCTTACACCACTAAGCGCCCTATGCGCGGAGGCCGTAGCACAACCTCAGGACAAGTCTATTGAGATTCAAATCGACCACTCAGACGTTGCTGCACTGGCTAAAAACAACAGCCAAGCCCAAGTCGGCGGAGCTGATTCAGCCGATCAATCTGAGCCACAAATTCTGAATGCTGAGATCAACGAAGGGAACGACTCCGACGCTGCGGGTGTGATGGAACCCTTGATCCTGAGCCAATCCAACGAAAGTGCTTCTGAAAGCGAAGACGAACAAGACGAGGAAGATTCCTGGCGCGTTTATCTTGACTTGTATGCCTTTGCACCCCTCTCAACCAATACAACAACCCAACTGAACGGCGGCAATCCAGTGGATGCACATTCATCCCTAGCGGATGTCTTGGCGAGCACCAGAATGGGATTAACCTTTAAAGCATCTGCCGAATATGGACGTTTCGGTATCTACTCAGGGGTCAACTATGGCGCTGCTTATCAATCAGACAATGCGGTGAGCTGGAAAACGACCAATCCACTCCGAAAGAAACTTGGGATTACCTCTGATCGGATCAAAGTGAATTCCAAAGGAAAAATTGATGCCACTGTAGAGACAAGCCAATTTATTTATGATCTGGCAGTTCGTTACCGCGCTGGAGCCATTCAAAAGCCAAAGATGAAACAAGGAAGTACTAGTTTTGTCGGCTTCGTTGGTGCCAGATTCATTGATGGTTGGATGACTACAACTCTTGATGTTGAAGGAGATACCACACTTTCCGCCAATGGAAAAAATTTCAGCAGAACACAAACCAAGGAATTTGAAAATTCAGCAAGTGATACCTGGGCTAACACCTGGGTCCAACCACTGATCGGCATGCTCGCCACCTATGCCATCAGCGAAGACTGGCAGGCTTTTGCTTATCTCGATGCCGGTGGTTTCGGATTGGCAGGAGAACGGGACCTCACCGGAACAGCACAGGCAGGAATCGCTTACGCCCTGGGCAATTCAGCGCAAGCCTCGCTTTCTTACAAGTATTTCGGGCTCGACTATGCCGGGGGCGGATCCGGTAATGGATACACCTCCGCTCAGAGCGGTATCAACTTCGGCCTGCGCTGGCTGTTTGATTGATCAGCACTGCCGTGCCTCACTGGATTTCATCGGTTGAGGCTTGCGGCCACAGCCACTGCTGTCTTGGATCCACTGGAAATGGCGCCTTCAATAAAGCCGCGCCAACCCTCGCCATTGTCACCCGCTCGGCGACACAGCCAGGCGTTTCCTGAATCTCCAGGCAATAGCGTTCCTTTTCGGCCCACACAAAGGGTTGGGTCCAGTGAATCCAGGTGCCGCCAAGCTCCACGTGAAATCCGTTGCGATCGGTACTCCAGGTGCGACCACCCAAACGATCGCGCGCCTCGAGCACCAGCACGTTCAATCCACGCTTCCGCAGATCACGGGCAGCGGTCACGCCGGCAAAGCCACCACCGATCACCACCACATCAACGGTTGTCATGGTCACAATCAAAAAATCAGTCAATGGTCTGTCTGAATCAGCTCGGGCGGAAGGAACCCGCCCGAATTCAATCAACAGGGTGTGTGAGGTCGAGACGAAATCAGACCTTTTCGATATCGCCAAGTTTCCAGGTGCGGTCAAACCACTCTTGCCCCGGGCCGTAGAGACGGAAAATGCCGAACCATCCCTTGCCTGGCACGGTCTTCACCCAGTTGACCTCCATCCCAGCCGGTGCTTGCGGGCCGAAATAGAGATCAATGCTGCCATCAGCATTTTTCACCATATCGGCGTTGCGCTTGTTGTTCTTGCTGGGATAGGGCATGTCGCCGGTCTGCAGCATTGAACGCGTCTGAGGGTCATAGACCACAAACGACCAGAACTTCTGAGCCGGAGGATTCGCTGGAATATTGAGTTTGTAGGTGTTGGAGCCATTGAGATAAGCACCACTGCCGTCTCTCGAGCTGAAGGCGTACTGGGACCCCACACCTGGAATCTCCAGAGCCATGGCTGGTGTGTTCACCGTTGCCAGATAGAAGAACAACGTGCGGCCATCCATATCGCGACCACCGTTGCCCTTGTTCACCAGATATTCATGACTGCCGCCCGGGAAGCCGGTCTGCCAGTACCCAGCCTTGCCGGGGTAGATGAAGTTCTTGGGATCTTTAGGGCCGAACAGAATCGAACGCGCCGTGGCGTTGCCGATGGCGACGGCCTCGGTGAGCAGCGCTTTCTGCTCCGGTGAAGGGTTGAACGGCTTGCCTTTCTCAATCCCGATCGATGATGCCATACCCAGCAGTTCAGGAGAGAACAGGTCGGAAGGCTCCCGTTGAATCACCTCATCAAGCTCCTCATAGAACTTGAAGTTGTTGGCATGGATCGTGTTGGTCTCCCAGTCCGTGAGGTTCTTGAAATTGTTGGCTGGAGGATTGGCTCGTAGTGCGTAGGGGTAGACCTTCAACCCACCCTTGAAGGCATTTCTGGCGGTATCTGTTTTGCCCTCATCATCGAGAAAACCGCGCAGGATCAACCAGTTGATCTTGCTGGGAGTATTGGCCACGAAATAGCCATCGGTGTTGGCCGGAGTGGTCTGGCCTGGACCGATAATCAGATATTTTCCGCCCTGACCACGGTCTGGTCCCGGGCCACCCATGTCCACCACAAAGCGGAAGAATGCATCGTTCACCGTGCCGGGGCCTGTGCCAGCTGGCACCTCAACCACAATGGGACCGTTGGAGAGATCCAGGAATGCCGTGGCGTAAACAGTGTCGGTATTGCCGGTCAACCAGAGCGACCGGGAACTCATCAGCTCTTCAAACAAGCCGATATCGCGGTTCACCTGCATGCCGTAGCCATCACGGTGCCCCACGTAGAGCATCTCGAGCGATGCCGCCGGCATGAAGTTCAGGAAGGTCTGCACACCACGGCCAAGATCCACCTGACGGCGGGCCTTGGCCATCGTGTCGTCATCGGGGAAGCCATCGAAATAGTTGAACGTACCGATCCGGGTCTGCACCCTGTTGGGTGTCAACACATCCTCAGGAATGGTGGTGTTGTAGCCCTTGGGAACAACGTCAGCGGCCTGCAAGGCTGAACCGCTGCAGGCAAGCAACAATGCGGAAAGGAGAGCAGAAGGGAAACGAGTGAAAGGAGTCATGGTTGAGAATGAATCGTGGTGTTGATGGGTTCAGGTCTCAACCGAGAGGCTGAATGTCGTTGAGCTGCCAGGTCTTGTCGAACCAAGGCTCCAGCGGTCCGTAAAAACGGAAAATTCCAAACCATCCCTTACCGGGAATGGTCTGAATCCAGTTAGCTTCCTTGCCCTGCGGCGCAGTGGGACCGAAGTAGAGATCAATGCTGCCATTGGCGTTCACCACCATGTCTTTGTTGCGCTTGCTGTTTTTGCTGGGCAGCATCTGGGGCGTTTGCAATTCAGAACGCGTCTGGGGGTCGTAAACCACCATCGACCAGAAATCCTTGGCAGGCACGTTGGCATCCACCGTGAACTTGTAGGTCTTACTGCCATCGAGAAAGACGCCATCGGCATCAGTGGCCACAACGCCGTACTGAGATCCGGCACCGACCATCTTCAGCACCATGGCAGGAGTGTTGACGGTGTAACCCCAGAAAAAATTGCTTCTGGCATCAAGATTTCTGCCACCCCTACCGCCATCGATCAGCCATTCATGGCTTCCGCCGGCAAAAGGACTGAACCACTGCTTGTCCTCATAGAAGTAGACGTCGCGATTCCGAGGCTTACCCATGTCGGAGCGCACATAAGCAACTCCCACCTGCACAGCTTCCTCGAGAATCCTGCGATCCTCAGCACTGGGGTTGAAAGGTTTGCCTTTTTCAAGTCCGATCGCCGAAGCCAGTCCGAGCAGTTCTGGGTCAAACAGATCGACCGGTTCACGCTGAATCACCGTGTTCAGCTCCTCGAAGAAGTGGAAGTTATTGGCATGCACCGTGTTGAAGACGAGATCGCCTCCTTGCACAAAAGTCATCGCCGGAGGGTTGTCTTTCCGCGAGAGGGGATAAAGACGTACGCCGTTTTCATAATTGGCAACCGCCTGATCAGGCTTGCCTTGATCATCGAGAAAAGCACGCATGATCAACCAGTTGGAGTAACTGGGTGAACGAAATACGAAGTATCCCTCGGTGTTCGCGGGCTCTGCATCGTCGGGCCCCAGGATCAGATACTTGCCGCCTTTGCCCCGATCTGGGCCGGGAGCACCTGTATCGGCCACAAATCTGAAGTAGGCGTCATTGATCGTGCCAGGACCGAGGCCAGCTGGGATTTCAATCACCATCGGCCCCGTGTCCTTCAGATTGAAGAAGGCGGAGCCGTACACCGTGTCGGTGTTTCCTGTCAGGAAGAGCGGGTTGGAATTCAGCGGGGCCATCAACATGACCTTCGTGTAGTCGTCGACCCCCTGCTGCGCATGACCGACACGCATCATCTCGATGCTGGCAGCCGGCATCAGCGTGAGAAACGTCTCATAAGCGCGGATGAATTTGAGGTAGTCAAAACTGGCATCAACCGTGGCGGCATCCGGCATGCCGTCGAAAAAGCGAAACGTGCCTGCACTGGTGTCCACCTGATCAGGCGTGAACAGCTCAGCAGGAATTGGCGTGGTGTAACCCTTGGGGACAGGGCCGGAGGTGTTGGCCGTGCTCTGCGCCAGAACTGGCGCACACAAACTGGCAGCGAAAGCTGAGGCAAGAAAAACAGCGGAAGACCTTTTGCGCAGACTGCTCGCAAATCCTTTCATTGACTGCCGTACGGAGCGTTCTTTTTTTGTTTAAAGAAAATCAAACGATGCGACTGCGCAGCCAAATGAAATTCGCCCAAATGGGATCAGGCAGATCTCCGCCGCTTTTCAGCCGCTTGCAAACAGCCACAAAAAACGCGTGCGGACATCACTCACACGCGTTCAATCCACTGATTTCCACCGAGAACAATCCGGAGCCAACTCAGACGAAACAGCGTGGAGCTTGAGAAAGAGACCTAACCCAAACTCCTACGACTCCAATCACTTTTCCGGTTGAAACTGAGGAGAAGTCCAAGAACCATCAAAGTAAGCCTTCGTTGGCGAGTAGATGCGAATAGCGGCATTCCAGCCCGGATAAATATCGAGATAATTGTCCTGGCTTTTATCGCCACCGAGATGGATCACATAGTCGCCTTGCTCATTTTTCTTGGCAAAAGCACTGTTAATATTATATTTTTCTCCGACAGAGAACCCATCTTTATCGTAAACAGTGACTGACCAGAACGCCCGCGGATCAATCGGAACGTTTCTCAGAGTCAGCGTCTGAGGCTCTGTCGAATCAACAACCTTGGGGAATGGATAAACAGCGCCTTCCTTAGGAAGACCACCCCAGCCAATGGCAACCCCGAAGTTGCGCATCTCAGAGCTGATTTGACCTTTCTTGCCAAAAGCCATTTCCGAGGTGATCCCCTCCGGCTGCCGTCGCGCGTTGTAGTCAGCACGCAACGCCAGAATTTGTTTCATGTCGTACTTGTGCCCCACAACAAAAGCCCCCTTCTCGCTCTGCTCAAGCTTGATCTGGTCCTGCACAGCCGCTGCTTTCTTGAGATCCTCAGGATCCTGCATGTTCACCTGAGTTCTCACGAAAGCAAACACATAACGACTGCCCATGGAGTCTTGAGTGAGGCTGTAGCTCCCGGGCTTGTCACTGATCAGCGGAATCCAGTGCTCATCGTCCACGACCTCGAGAATCTGATAGCGATCGGTGTCGGGCAACACCACAGTGGCTGGACTGTTGAGATCCAGCACCGCAAAGGAATACAGCGTGTCGAAATTCGGGCGCAGGATGGACCGCTCTTTAGGGTCCATGGCAGTCTTTTGGTGAAGGAAAACACCCACGCCATCACTACAGGTGCCTTTGGCAATCTTGCGAACGTAGTCAGCAAGGATCACCTCAGTTTCAGCAAAGGCATAGTTGGCCTTGGTAACTGGTGTCACCGCCGTGGCGGTCTGCTCAATCGCCGCTTGCGGGCAGCTCTGGCCACTCGATGCCAGCCTGAAAGTGTCGGCTCTGCCGTTGAGACCCGTCAAGGCAGCGCATCCCATCGCTGAAGCAAAAAGAAGAGAGGCTCCCTGGCTCAATGACTTACTCACAGACCGTTGTTGTATGTACTAAGGACTGACTAGCAATGCCTTGCAGACCCGGCCATACAAGGCCTCACTTGAGAAGTCATCAAACGTTTTGTTCCTTCTGATTGAACTTCAAAGATGAGCCACAACAAATCCTTTTAATCCAGAGTGAATTCTTTCACCAGGCTGAGAAGATCACGCATATCTCTTTCCGACAGTCGGCAGACATTGTCAACCCACTGTTCCATCATGTCTTGAATTTCTTCACCCTGAAAATCATCACTAAACGTGGAGTGAGCTTGTCTCAACATCACTCCAATATCCTTGTGAGGCAACCACCAGTGAACGCTGGAAATCCGATCGACCCGACTCGTGGTCATTCGAGGTCCATCGCAAATGATGACCTTAAGGATTCAGGGCATTGCCCCCAAATTGGATGAATCGATCGCGAGTAGTGATTGATGCAAAGAATAGAGCCACAATTAACCTCCAGAGGCGTGGCTCAGCAAACAACTATCAAGTCATCAACTTTCATTCATCACATAATCAAAGATCAAGCACGACGGGCAGCAGATTCCGTCGTCCCCAGAAACTCAGCCAGCCGTGTCGTACCCCTTGCAACACTGATCACTGCTGCCATTGTCGTTGAGACGGGCTGAAAAGCATGCGACAACCAACGATCAATCGCTTCGTGCTCTTCATCGCGACATTCAGACAGGAATTGAATTAATCTCAGATCCATTGCGCCACAAAATCTGGGACGATGATGCAGGCAACTTTGTGTCAACCCTGATCAATTGTTGCTGGCTAGAAGCCCAAAATGTATCTGGGAGAAGTGATTGAGTATTTGCTCCCCTAAACCATAAAAATCAGCCGCAATACGCTGTTTTGACGATCGGATTCGTGGTTCTGGAGACCACGAGATAACAGAACACCATTAGAGATCACACGGACCTGACAGATCTCAGCGAAATGATCTCAAAAGCTTGGGCCTGTGACGCTCACCTAGGCCAGAGCTTGGTGCTGGAGTGAGAATGACACCATGATTGATGTGATCGGCACCGACGCCGGTGCCCCTGCCTCACTCCCTGAAGCCCTCCAGGCCTTGGTGCGACAAGCCGATCTAGTCGCTGCACCGCAAAGGATGCAACCGACACTGCAGCAGTGGCTAGAGGGTCGCTGCTCAACAAGGTGCATCAACAGCGACGATCCGATCAGCCTCTGCAAACGCCTGAGCGATCTCAACTCCAACCAACGGGGCGTGGTGCTTGCCAGTGGCGATCCGCTCTGGTTCGGCGTCGGCAGGGTCCTGATCGAACGCCTGGGGCGAGAGAATCTGCGCTTTCATCCCGGCCCTTCGTCACTGCAACTGGCTTTTGCACGGCTGGGTAGGCCCTGGCAGAACGCGGAATGGATCAGCCTGCATGGGCGCGATTCAGCTCCACTGATCCAACGGCTGCAGCAACGCCCATCAGCCCTGGCTGTACTCACGGATCCCAGCCGCGGCGGCGTCGACGACGTACGAGGCATCCTCAGAAGCAGCGGGCTGGAGGCCAGTTATGCGCTCTGGCTGTTTGAAGCACTGGGCCATGGTGATGAGCGCGTCCAATGCCTGAGTTCAGCCAAGCCGGTGCCCACAGATCTCAATCCGTTGCACCTGGTTGTGCTGTTGGCGGAGCCTCCCAGCGATCCGACTCAAGACCTTTTGCCCCTGTTCGGACTGGACGACGGCCTGTTTCTGCAACATCAGGACCGTCCTGGGCTGATGACCAAGCGAGAAGTGAGAATCCAGCTGCTGGCTGATCTCCGGCTGCCGCAACAAGGAGTTCTCTGGGATCTAGGAGCCGGCACCGGCAGCGTGGGCCTGGAAGCCTTGCGGCTGAGACCGCAACTGCAATTGTTTGCGGTGGAACAACGAAGCGGCGGCGGCACGCTGATTCAAGCCAATGCCAGGCGCTTGGGTGTGAAGCCCGCAGATGTGATCGAAGCCAAAGCCCTGTCTGTTCTTGATCAGATGCCGACACCTGATCGCGTGCTGCTTGGCGGCGGCGGTCGGCAACGAGCTCAGCTGCTCCAGGCTGTGATCGATCGCATGAACCCGGGCGGGGTGGTGGTGATTCCCATGGCCAACGTGGAAGCACTGGCGGAGTTGCGACCACTTCTGGACAACGCCAGCTGGTCGATCCAGATCAGTCAGCAACAGGCCTATCGAGGCCAACCTCTTGCTGATGGCACCCGGTTGGCACCGATGAACCCAGTCTTCATTCTCAGTGGCACCAAAGCCCAAGGCTGACCTGCAGAATCAAGGCAATTCCGATCTTGATCAATGCCGGTGCAGAAGGAGAAGCAGGTGTCACCCCTGCGGATGAAAATCACGCTGCTGATCGCTGGATTCGGTCCTCTGCTGGCCGTCGGGCTGTTTTTGCAATCCAAGGGATTCTTTGGATGAAAACAGCGCACATATAGTGGCAGCGTTAATCTGCAAAAGAAGGCAGAGCCTTACTGGTACGAATTCGAGATATTGCTAGCGTTTAGAAATAAAGCATCTATCCGTGAAATCTCTCCTAGCACTTGGCGCTCTGCTCCTTTCAGCGTCTCCAGTACTCGCCGATAAGTTTATTTATTTAAAATGCGATAATGAAATGACGCTGACTTCCACCGAGATCAGCACGGGAAAAACTCTCAATGATGGCGAGACCAAATCAGAGACTGTTTACTTAAAAATCGATCAAAATGGCAATCGATTTATGTCATACAAAGCTTCTTCAAACAAACGAGATTACAAGTGGGATAAAGCAACCATCTCTGGCGGTGTCCTAAGCGCAAAGATGCTCGATAAAAACGAGGCTTTGGAAGCCAATGGAGAGATTAATCTTGAGTTTCAACCAGCAGGTCAATTGAGATCCAAGGTCTCAGCCATTGCATTTGGAATGATTTCAACTGAGATTGATATACAAGGGAATTGCGTGGATGTGGATGGTTCAGTGTTTGAAAAGGCTCTGAATGAACCTGAGAGCTGATGCATCAAGCCAGCATTTTGCTGCATGCTCTAGCCGCTCTTCTGTAGATTGAATGGTGCCAGCAACGACACCAGACGGCACGACAACTTAATACACTACAATTTCATTGATACAAAATAATTCGGCTAATATTGTCGCCTACTAGACACACGCATGCGAAACCCGAAAGCAAACTGTCATCAGCAAAAGCGCTCTGAGATCCTTGATGGCTTTACCGATCCAATTCTCCCTTCAAGGCAGAACGCCTAGGCTTTAAGTAAAGCTCATTAACACTTAGCGAGACACATAATGCTGCCAATCCTCCATTGTACCAAAGCGTTGAAGCGCCAGCATTCGTCATCAACCCATCAATAAAACCAACGACAAAGGTGAAGCAAAGGACAGGCATCACTAACTTGTCTCCCAACTCCCATGCCTTTTTATCGATCCCTCTTTTGATAAAGATGACTGCCATAAGAACTAGAAATGGGATGAAGCTCCAATCAACACCATTTGGGACAAACGCTACGACCGCGAATGCTATGAACAATATTGCGATGACATAGTTCAGAACATTTGGATAGTTCTCCCAGACCAACCACTTCGGAGCTGGTTTTTGCTGTTTAGCCATTCGCAGAATCTGTGCATTCTCCCTTTCATAGCGCGTCTTGCGATCAATGCCGAGCCGGAGGCACAGTCCCCTGGCAGGACAGCGAGCGTTGCTGCAGTGAATGCTGAAAGACGACGGAACATGCAAGGCATTCTTTGGATGAAACCCGCTGAATTGCGCTGTTAGCCAAGGACTAACAAGGCAACTCAGCTTTTCAGTGAATCGCTTGCTCAGCCAACGAGGACTAGAACCGCCATGGATCAAAGAGCGACGATGAGTTGATGAAGTTCTTTGTCTTCTGAACCCTGTTTAACCTCTACAAGGATCTTTTCGTGGCCTTGGAAGATTGCTATGAGTCCGCACAGGCCCCCTTAAAGCACAACAAGAACAACATTGAGATCTAGCCCTTGAAGACGCAACAGAACCTCGTGTAAGACGAATGTGAGCTGCAGCAGCAGAGATGACAAAGAGAGAGGCAAACACCCATTTCATCAAAGAGGTCATCTCGATGGCTGACAAAGGCCACTGGACTGATTCTTTTCGAGTCAAATTGGCGTCCAGGATCCTCCTAGGGCGCATCTACACCCCTGAATAGCCGGCAACGACTTGGCATAGTACGCATGCACTACTAGGCTTGGTTCTCAGTGCTGGCAAAGTCGAGCGATGGATGGATGGCTGAAGGATCCAAAGGGATACTGGTATGCAAGATTTCGCAGAGACCCAAAGGCCTGGGCACTCAACGCAGGAGTGGTTGTTGACAACGGCAGACCCATGCCAGGCGACGAGGCGGCGCTTCTGAAGAGCCGACGAAGCATGCGATACGAGGACGCTGTTGCCCTGTGGTTCCAGCTCAAGGAGTACGGCTGGACCGCCACTGAGCCAGCCTGGTAAACCAGTGAAGGACGCCTGTGGAACGCAAGGAAATTGGGATCGTGACCGGGACCATGCCCCAACTGCCCGTCTTCAAGACCTTGGCTGCTTTGGGTGGCGCCGTGTTCCTGCTTCAGATGGGCTCAATCACTCAACAAGCCAGGGTGTGGAATCACTGCGTGGACAATCGCTTCCATCAGCTCAAAGGTTGGCGCGAAGGCATAAGCCCTACAGAGCTGATGAACCGATCAGTCAACTTCTGCAATGGCGGAGCAGAAGAGATCCCCTGACCCGCAAACGATCTCAATCGGAATCATCAATCATTCAACATGGAATAATCACCTGACTTCATCACTCTCAGGCTTCACAATGGTCAATTTCCGCTCAAGCTCAAAATCCTCAAAGAGAGCTGCAGCGTCATAAGCCTGACCGTTGCTGATCAAATATCGAATCCTTTCTTGCCACCATTGCTCAACTTCACGACAATAACGATCATCTGCTTCGTAGAAAAAGGATGACACAGGAGATGTCATAACTTTGTCGCTTTGGCAGATACTTGCTCGGACGGCAAGCCTCGCTGGCATGATTTATCACAACAGACCAGATCACATGAAGCAGTCCTGCCTTTAATTGCGATCAATCAAGGTGTCGATCGACAAAGCACACCATCGCTAGAGCGCGTAACGATTGATCAGCCAGGTCATATTTGAGCTGTAAAGCCTTGGCAACTTGTTGTCATGAATCAGGCCAACATCGATTGCCTTTTTATAAGCAGCAGCCTGTCTTCGATAGCGGTCTTCAAGGGCTTGAACTTTTTTGAGGCAATACTTGGTTTTCTTCCCTTTGGATGCAAATTCAAAATTACTTTCAAGATCAGAGGCGAGAGATGCGACTTCCTTGAGCCAGACTTCTAATCCAGCATCACCACCAAACTCAATCACATCCTTGAGTCGAAGCCACTCTTCATTGGGTTTTAACCTGACTTGACCAACAAGCTTCTGCAGATAACAGGAGATCATTTTATACGACTCTTGATCAATTCAACATAGCCTTGCACGGCCAAAGCCGCACAATCTAAAAACAAAAGCACAGGCGATTGATCGGATCCTGCTTAAGCGAAGAACAATCAGCAAGATCATCAACACCTCACCAAGTAATCATCAATCAACAATTCAGAGCAACACATAGTTCATCACTTTGCACAGCTTTGAAAAGTCGACTTCAAAACCACGATGTTATTTTGCAACGTTTGATTCAATTGTGGCTGGATCACCGGGTTGAATCTCTAAGCGCAGAGCTTCCCCCGCACCAAGCTCAATCACGCCATCAACAAAGTCAGCGCGGCCATTGCCATCTGCGTCAGCCCAGTAAGAGGGACAGGGCAATGCCGCGCACACCGGCACATTGGCTGCGATATCGAGCACCCTGCCGTCACGGATAAACAGCATGTCCAAAGGCGCGAGCGTGTGCAGCATCCAGAAACGCATCGGCCGAGAGGGTCGGGCCGGAAACCACATACCTCGCAGCGGCGGCAGGGCTGGGCGTTGCATCAAGCCCCGCTGCTGCTCATCAGGCTGGTCAGCAACCTCAAGAGCGATACAAGGCTGAGGATGCTGGTCAAGGCACCAACGCGCTTCGATCGGCAAGGTCTGGGGAGGCAGTGGTGGCTGGTCCATCAACTCGACCGCAGGCTCGGCACCCCGTCGTTGAGGCAATAGCCACGACCGCGGATCGTATGAATCAAACGAGGCTCGCCATCTTCCTCGAGTTTCTGGCGCAGATAACGCACATACACCTCGATCACGTTGCTGGAGGAACCCTGTTCATCCTTCCAGACATCTCGAAGGATGCGTTCTCTGCTGACAACCCTGCCCCGCTCCTCGAGCAGCAGCACCAACAGCGCATATTCTCTGGCCGTGAGGAGCAGTGAGCGCGCACCTCGACGCACCTGCCTGCAACTGAGATCCACGCTGAGATCAGCGAGCTGCAGAAGCGGAGGTCTTAATGAACTACGGGATTGAATCGAGAGATGCAAGCGCAACCGCTGCAGCAAATCGCTTGGTGCACTGCGGGTGAACCAGAAATCATCTGCACCAGAAGCCAACACCAACTCTCGGGCGGCAATGCTGTCTTCGCTCACTCCGATCAGAATCGGCAGAGAACCAAAACAAGAGCGCAGCTCGAGAACCGTTGATCCCTGGTCGCTGGCCAGGATCGCTGCAACCGGAGCTCGATTGGAGCCAGCAGCCAGACCGCTTTCCTCACCACCGGTCCAGTCGATCGGGGCGTATCCCGAAGCCCTCAGGCGTTCCGCCAGTGCTGCTGCCTCGCCGCCAACCAGCAACACAACAGCATCATCAACGCTGCCTGCCATGGAGCCATACGTAGCGGTCATGGCCGGTCGGGTTTAGCCACATGGGGCAGCCCCCAGCCCAGCTTGTTGCGCAGAACCTGGAAAAACTCATGGTCCCTGAGACGCACAAAGCGAACGGGATGATCACTGCGGCGAATCAACACGCGATCCTCCGGCCACACATAACAACCTGCACAGCCATCCACCACCATCATCAGGCGTTCCGGTGTGGCCGGAAAGACAGTGACTGGCTCAGCATCACTGAACACCAGCGCTCTGGACGCCAGGGAATGGGGAGCGATCGGCGTGAGCTGCAGCACCGGACAATCCGGTGTGATCACCGGACCACCGGCACTCAGGGCATAGGCCGTGGAACCCGTTGGGGTCGACAGAATCACCCCATCGGCGGAGATATCCACCGGAGCATGGCGTCCGATGGCGATCTCGAAGTGACACATGCTTGTGAGCGGTTCTCGGTGCAACGCCATCTCATTGAGTGACAACGCTTCCCAGCGACGCTGATCGCCGCGCATCACACTCACCACCAGATTGGCCCGCTCTTCGATCGTCCACTGCTGGGTGAGCACCTGCTCCAGGGCATGATCCAGATCATCGAGATAGGCCTCGGCCAGGAAGCCGAGATGGCCTGTATTGATGGTGAGAATCGGCACTCCCACAGGAGCGGTTTGACGCGCTGCGGACAACACCGTGCCATCGCCACCCAGCACGATGGCCAGCACCATCGATTGATCAAACCCCTCCGGCACGCAGGCGTTGTACCCGAGCATGCGCAGGTGCTGATCAGGATTGGCGAAACCCACCATCCCGCCTGAGCTGCTGGCGCGGATGACCTCGTGACCGCCCCGCTCCAGACGCGACTGAATCGTGCTCGCGGTATCAACCGCCAGCTGCTTGCCGTCATTGACGATCAGTCCGACACGGGGCACCGATCGCAGCAGGCAACATCGTTCTCACTTTATGAGAAGGATCCGGCTCTGACACACACGCAGAGACTTTTTGATCAGAGAGCGAACAGGATCGCGATGTTGAGAGTGGTTCACTCACCTTGCGCAGAAGCTGCTGTTTGGCGAGAGAGACCATCAAGAGCAAACGGCTCAGAACTGCTCCAAAAATCTCAGATCACTGGTGTAAAGACGGCGGATGTCGTCGATGCCATGGCGCACCATGCAGAACCGCTCCACCCCCAAGCCGGCGGCAAAACCGCTGTAACTCTCAGGATCCAAACCCAGACCCTCCAGCACTGCTGGGTCGACCATGCCGCAGCCCATCACTTCCAGCCAGCGGCCGCGCCACTGCACATCCACTTCGGCTGACGGCTCGGTAAATGGGAAGTAACTGGCGCGGAAGCGCACGGGCAGATCCCCGAAAAATGCCTTGAGGAATGCCATCACCGTGCCGCGCAGATGGCTGAAATCAAGCCCTTCATCGATCGCCAGCACCTCCACCTGATGAAACACCGGCGAATGGGTGGCATCCACTGCATCGCGGCGATAAACACGGCCTGGAGCCACGATCCTCACCGGTGGTGCATGGGTCTCGAGATGGCGTATTTGCACCGGTGAAGTGTGTGTACGCAGCAGCAGATTGTCTTTGAGATAGAACGTGTCCTGCATGTCCCGTGCCGGATGGTCCGGCGGGATGTTCAAGGCAGTGAAATTGTGGTGATCGGTCTCCACCTCAGGGCCCTCCTCAACCTGGTACCCAAGACCGCAGAAGAGATCAACGATCTCCTCGGTGGTGGTGATCAGAGGGTGGCGATGGCCCATGAAAATTCCCTGGGCAGGCGCTGTCACATCCAGGGTCTCAGAGGCGATTCGGGCTTCCATCGCCGCCTGCTTTACCGCCTGCAGGCGATCACTCAGAAGTGTCTGTACCTGGGTTTTGAGCACATTGGCGCGCTGCCCCACCAGCGGTCGTTCATCACCGGGCAACTTGCCCATCGCCCCCAGCACGCCGGAGAGTCGCCCCTTTTTGCCGAGCAATCCAATCCGAAGCTGCTCCAGCGCATCGGCATCAACGGCCGCAGAGATCGCTTCAGCAGCCTCAGCTTCAAGCGCTTCCAGCTGGTCAGTGAGCTGCTGCAGGGAGACGGTGGCGCTCAAGGCTTTGACATCACGACAGCTGACTGTAAGCAGTGATCACGACTAGGTTCGCCCCACAGGTACACAACCCCATGGCCCCGCTGCGGATTCTGATCAGTAATGACGACGGCATCTTCGCCGATGGAATCAAAGCCCTGGCCCTAGCCGCCGCCGCCCGCGGCCATCAGGTGGCCGTGGTCTGCCCCGACAAGGAGCGCTCGGCAACCGGCCATGGCCTCACCCTTCAGCAACCGATCCGAGCGGAGCGGGCCGACCAGCTGTTCGGCCAGGGCATCACCGCCTGGGCCTGCAGTGGGACCCCTGCCGATTGCGTGAAACTGGCCATCTGTGAACTGCTGGAGACGCCGCCAGACCTGGTGCTGTCAGGCATCAATCACGGCCCAAATCTCGGCACCGATGTGTTCTGCTCCGGCACCGTTGCAGCGGCGATGGAAGGCACCCTGGAATGCCGTCCGGCCATGGCCGTGAGCAGTGCTTGCTTCAAGTGGCGGGAATTCGAAGGGGCTGCTGTGATCGCCATGGATACGGCCGAATCCGCGCTGAGGCAGGGATGGCCCGACAATCTGCTGCTCAACCTGAACCTGCCACCCTGCAAACCTGAGGCCATGGGAGCCATGCGCTGGACACGGCTGTCGGTGCGTCGTTACAGGGAACAGTTCAGTCCTCGAACCGATCCTCAGGGTCGTTCCTACTACTGGCTGGCAGGGAAAGTGGTCGAAGACCTGGAGTCGGGTGGAGATGGTCCCCGCGACTGGCCAACGGACGTGGCCCAGATCGGAACCAATTCCCCCTCGCTCACACCGATTCAACCCGAACTGTTCTGGCGTGGATCACTGAGTGGCCTGCCCCAGGTTGAACTTGATGGTCAACGGGTCCGGTAGATCCGCTGCAGCATCCAGAGCGAAAACAGCAAGCCGAGCAGATGGGCGAACAGCACCTGGGTGTTGCTCAGCACCGAGAGCATTTCCAGCGACGTGATCGCCAGGTTTTCGGCAGCACCCGCACCGCCGATGGCGATGCCAGGGGTCTGCGAAGACGCCTGCACAAACAGGGCTCCGGCCAATGACTGATACCCGATCGACGCGAACACCAACCCCAGCAGGTCGGCAAGGATTCCGCGTTTGAGCAAACGGCTGGCCTCACCGCGACTGGGGCGAGCGCCACTATCGAGCGCACGGCCGAGACGCACGATCAACCATCCCTGCCAGAGGCTGAACAACAGCACGAAAAACGAGAGCGTGGTCAGCGACAGGCCCGGACTGAGCCCAACGGCCCGATCAGCATTGCGGGACAGGCTGCCGCCGATGTTGTTGAACATCAGCACCCCCACCACCACCACACCGAGAGCGGTCTGAATCCAGAAGCGGATCCAGGCAGTGCGCCGCAGGCCAAGGGCCAGCAGCTGGAAGTCGAGCCGATCAGCCATGCGGGCGAGGAGGTCTGTCGTCCAAACTTGCCATCAACCACTGCACCGTGCACGGCCCGTTGATTCCTCTCTGCTCCCCTGAGGAGGCCCGCATGCCCACCGCCCTGGCGCTGGGCAGCTTTGATGGGCTGCATGCCGGACACCGGCGGGTGATCGAAGCCGTGTGCCAACAGCCTGCAGGCGGCATCCCCACGGTGGTGAGCTTCTGGCCACACCCACGCGAGGTGTTGCATGGCGAACCAAGACTTCGCCTGGACCTCCCCGACGAAAAGCTGCATTTGCTCGAACCACTTGGCATCCAGCAGTTAGTGCTGGTGCCCTTCGACCGCCAGCTGGCCCAGTTCAGTGCGGCTGAATTTGTTGATCAGATTCTGATTGGCACGTTGCAGGCACGTCACATCGCCATCGGCGCCAACTTCCGCTTCGGGCGTGGTCGCGAAGGTGGCGCCGACACGCTGCGCAGCCTGGCGGAGGCAGCTGGCGTGAAGGTGAGCGTGCTGCCGATTCTGGAAGATCCGGTGGGCCGCATGAGCAGTAGTCGCATCCGTGAAGCCCTCTCTGAGGGCGACCTCACGACAGCCAGTGACCTTCTGCAACGGCCTTACTGCTTCCAGGGCGAGGTGGTCCAAGGCCGCGGCCTTGGCAGGCAACTGGGATGGCCCACTGCCAACCTGCAAGTGGATGGCAGAAAATTCCTGCCTGGCCTGGGGGTGTATGCCGCGCGGGCCTGGGTCGACAACGAGACGCTTGCGCTTCCGGCCGTGATGAATCTCGGGCCCCAACCCACCGTCGATCCCGACTCGCCTTCAGCGGTGGAGGTGCATCTGCTCGACACACGCCGGGAACTGGTGGGCCGGATTCTGAGGGTGGAGCCGGTGGAACGACTGCGCGGCCAGCAGCGTTTCTCAGGCCTGGAGGAACTCAGTGCCCAGATCAATCGTGATGCTCAGCAGGCCAGAGCGCGGCTTCAGGACACCGCCGGATAGGCGTTGGTCAGGCCCCACACGATGAAAACGCCGATGCCACCGAGAAGACCGATGCCCCACACCAAAACGTGCATCGTGCTTTCTGATCCACCGTTCTCCATCGCCACACCAGACATGAGATCCTGCCCACAGTGCCATGGAATGGATGCCCATCGCCCCTTGCACTGACACGCGTATTGCCAGGCTGATCGATGCCAACCTCGACCGCGCCCGTGAGGGGCTGCGGGTGATCGAGGACTGGTGTCGCTTCGGGCTGGACCGACAAGACCTGGTGGTCCCCCTCAAAGACTGGCGACAGCAGCTGGGACAGCTGCACGCGGACTGTTACAGGCAAGCCCGTTCCACGGCGACCGATACCGCTGCGGGGCTCACTCATCCCGCTCAGCAGAGCCGCACCGACAGCACCCAGGTGTTGAAAGCCAATGCCAGCAGAGTGCAAGAAGCCTTGCGGGTGATTGAAGAATTCGCGCGCACCGGTGATTCCGAGCTGGCCCAGACAGCTGCAAACGTTCGTTATGCGCTTTACGACCATGAGGTGCGCATCCTGGAGGCCTGCGGGCTGCACCAACGGCATCAGCGCCTGGAACGCTCACGCCTCTGCCTGATCACCGATCCCGGGAACAGCGAGGCAAGCGGTGCGATGGTCCATCAGGTGGAACTGGCGCTGCAAGCAGGCGTCTCACTCGTGCAGTACCGGCGCAAGCAGGGAGCTGATGCAGTGCGACTGCAGGAAGCACGTCAGCTTGCCGAGCTGTGTGAGGCACACCAAGCACTGCTGATCATCAACGACCGCATTGATCTGGCCTTGCTCGTGAATGCTGACGGGGTGCATCTCGGCCAGGAAGACCTCCCCCATGCAGAGGCTCGGCAGCTGATGGGGCCCGACAAGCTGATCGGCCGCAGCACCCATCGGCTCGAACAACTCCTGGAAGCTCAGCAGGACGGTGCGGACTATCTGGGGGTGGGGCCGGTCTATGCCACCGCCACCAAGGCGGATCGGACTCCAGCCGGTCTGGATTGGGTGCGACAAGCCGAGCATTCAGCAAAGGTGCCCTGGTTCGCCATCGGCGGCATCAACAGCGCCAACGTTTCAGATGTTGTGGCTGCGGGCGCATCGCGTGTGGCTGTGGTGAGCGCGATCATGGGAGCCGATGACCCAGCTGCTGCCAGTCGCCAACTGCTGCAACTGCTCAGCTGAGGGCCAATCATTGACGCTTTGATTTCATTCCTTCGGTTCAGCCCATGCAGCTCACGGTGAACGGCGAACAGCATCAGCTCAAAGCAGGTGTCAAACGATTGGATCAAGTGGTTGAAGCGCTCGGCCATCACCCCAAATTGGTGGTGGTGGAATTCAACGGTCTGATCCTCACCCCAGATCGCTGGGCCGAGCAGCAGGTCAAGGACGGTGACAGCCTCGAGATCGTCACCATCGTTGGCGGGGGTTCCTAGGATCCACTCAGTTTTCAACGCCGTTTTGGGCCAATTGCCGAATCGTTCCGCCCTGGTTCAGCTGCGACGCTGGCTTTCCGGCCTGATGGTGCCGGTGCTGATGATGGGGCTGCTGGTCTTCCACCCGCTGCCGAGTGACGCGGCACGAGGCGGTCGAATCGGCGGCGGCAGTTTCCGAGCACCCTCCATGCCTCGCACCGGTGGTTACCGCGGCGGCGGGATGGGAGGTGGCATGCGAGGCGGCTACAACCGCGGCTACGGCGGTGGCATTGGATTTCCCTTCATCATTCCGTTCTTCGGATTCGGTGGCGGCGGCCTCCTGGGCTTCATGGTGCTGATGGCATTTGTCGGAGTGCTTGTGAATGCCTTCCGTGGCGCTGGGGCAGGTGCTGGGAGTCCGGCGATGGGCGGCTACGAGCGTCCCCGTGAGATGGCGATGGGCCCGGTGTCTCTGCTGCAACTCCAGATCGGTTTGCTGGCCAGCGCCAAGGATCTGCAGAGCGACCTACGCCAACTCGCCAACAGCGCCGACACCAGCAACTCCAGTGGTCTGCAGCGGGTGCTGCAGGACACGACCTTGGCACTGCTGCGTCAACCCGATTTGTGGGTCTACGCCAACGTGGAATCAGGCAGCGTGCCCTTCAATGCGGCCGAATCCACCTTCAACCGACTGTCGATGACAGAGCGCAGCAAATTGCGCGAAGAACTGACCACCAATGTGGGTGGAGTTCAATCGGCTGGCAGCGACCTCACGGCGCGCGGTGATGCCGACGCCACCAGTGAATTCATTGTGGTCACCGTTTTGGTGGCCAGCCGCAGCGTGGTCAAGCTCAAACAGGCCGACAACGGCGAACAGTTGCGGGAATCGTTGCGCATCCTTGGTTCCACGGCCTCTAGCGACCTGATGGCACTTGAGGTGATCTGGCAGCCAGACGGCGTTGGCGATGTTCTCAGCGCCGATGAGCTGGTCACGGCTTATCCGAATCTCCAACACCTCTGATTGAAGCTGCTGCCAGCACTCAACCGATCACAATCCGGAACCTGAATTGTCCCCTCTTGCTCAGAGGGTGAGCTTCATCCAACCTCCGCGTGTCGCTCAGCAACGATGCGCGCTCGGTCACCTCATTGGGTCAACTCAACCGTGTTGGTTGAAGCGCTGCATCGCTACGAGCAAAACCGGCTGCCACGGTCGATGCGTCTCTGGGTGGAAACGATGCTGGACCTCGACCCCAGTGAACCGGTTCAACCGTTGCTGCCTAGACAGCCGCACCCTTGAGGATGCGCAGGGCAGCCATGGCAGCGCCATAGCCGTTGTCGATGTTCACGACGCTGAGTCCCGGAGCGCAGCTGGCGAGCATGCCATCGAGTGCAGCCCGGCCTCCAGAGCTGACCCCATAGCCCACAGACACCGGTACACCGATAACCGGCTGAGGGACCAGACCGGCCAGCACCGTTGGCAGAGCGCCCTCCATACCGGCACAGGCAATCAGCACCGACATCGCTGTGAGCTCTGGCAGCACATCCAGCAGACGGTGAAGACCAGCAACCCCCACATCCAGGAAGCAGGCGGTGGAAACCCCATGAACGCTCAGAGCCAGAGATGCTTCCTCCGCCACACGACGATCACTGGTCCCGCCACTCAACACCGCCACCTGCGCGGCTTGCCGAATCTCTGGAAGTTCACCGAGGGTGAGACAGGCCGCCTGTCCATGAACCTGAACATCAGGCCAGCGTTGCTGAACCGCAGCCGCTTTGTCTGCATCCACCCTGGTCACCAGAGCGAGCTCACCGGCAGCCTGCATCGCCAGCAGGATCGCCACGATTTGATCAACACTCTTGTGTTCACCCCAAACGGCTTCGACCATCCCAAGCCGACGACGACGCTCGAGGTCGAGGCGTGAATCCTGAGCGGTCACGGCGGCAACAACTCGCCTTCAAACACCAGCGGGAAAGGATTGCCCTCTTTCTGACCGGTGGCTTGGCGGGCAAGCTGCTCAAAACGTTCCTGAACGGCTTCCACTTCACGCTCCGGGATCTCTTTCCAGGCTTCACGACTGCTCCAGCGAATCAGCAAGGTGCCTTCTTCGGTCTCTGGATCCCAAAGCAGATCACGACCAATAAACCCATCCTGACCAGCCAGCCAGGGCTCCCAGCTCCCGCGTTCCGCATCCAGCCAGGCTTTGCGACCCTGACTTGGAACCTGGATCCGCAGATGCTCGATCACGGCAACGTCGTAGCTGCCATCGGGGTCTGAAAAGGCGGCGAGGCTGACATCGGGATGACCGGAAAACAGGAGTAATGCCGCCAGAAAGGAAGCAACCACGGTAAAGAGATCTCTGCTGAGTTGCTGCAGGGTCATGGCCTGGTCAGCAGCGCGACGGCATGGCATGACATCCCCTCTTCCCGACCCTCGGGACCAAGCCGCTCGTTCGTGGTCGCCTTCACACCCACCTGATCGGGGTCCAGACCCATGCGCAGGGCAATCGCCCCGCGCATGGCCTCGATGTGTGGCTTGAGCTTGGGCCGTTCGGCAATCACAACGGAATCCACATTCACAATCTGCCAACCCCGATCGTTCACCAGGGCCACGACCTGCTCCAGCAACACCAAGCTGTCAGCACCCTTCCAGCGGGGATCAGTGGGAGGGAAATACTTGCCGATATCGCCGAGCGACAGCGCTCCGAGCAGCGCATCCATCACGGCATGGACGAGCACATCGGCATCGCTATGACCATCCAGCCCCAGGCCATCGGGATGCTCCAGGCGCTGACCACCCAGGATCAATGGACGCCCCTCCACCAACCGGTGCGTGTCGTAGCCATTGCCAATGCGGAGGTTCATGGGTGCTGGCGGTCAGGTCGTGCCGTCGCTGTCATTCTCGGCGTTGGAGCGTCGGTTCCAACGATCCAGCAGATCAGGGCGTCGATCAGCGGTGCGCTGTTCACGTTGCTGCTGGCGCCATCGGGCAATGGCGCCATGGTCTCCGCTGCGCAGCACATCAGGCACGGTCATCCCCCGAAAGTCGGCAGGACGGGTGTAATGCGGATGTTCCAGCAAGAGGTCGCTATGGCTTTCCTCCACCAACGAGGCCGCCGTTCCCACAGTGCCGGGTAATAAACGCACCACGCCATTGATGACCGTCATGGCTGGCAGCTCCCCACCGGTGAGCACGAAATCGCCAAGCGACACCTCCTCATCAGCCAGCGAGCGAATGCGTTCGTCAAAGCCTTCGTAGTGACCGCACAGCAGCACCAACTGGTCATGATTCTCAGCCCAGCGTTGAAGATCTGCCTGTGCCAAAGGCCTGCCCTGAGGCGTCATCAACAGCACCCTGCGCCTAGGGCTCAGCGGAATCGATTCGAAGGCAGCGAACACCGGCTCCGGCTTGAGAACCATGCCCGCACCACCGCCATAGGGCTCATCGTCAACCTTGCGGTAGCGATCCGTGGCGTGATCGCGAGGATTGTGCAGATACAGCTCGGCCCGTCCAGCAGCGAAGGCTCTACCGATCACGCCAAGCTCCTCAAGCGGCGCAAACGCCTGGGGCGCGAGGCTGATCACATCCAGGCGATAGGGCGTCACAGCTCAGGCCTGAGGAGATGACACGCGCCGGATCTCGGAGCAAAAGCGCGCCTGAAGAGGGGTTCCATCCGTGGCGATGGCCGTGGTGCTGCGCAGGCGCAGATTGGGCTTAATGAACCAGATGCGCTCCAGCACGGTGGCCGCCGAGTCGCCATCTTTGAGTTCCAGTTCAAGGCTGGCATCGTCACGCAGCTGCCAGCGGCCGCTGCGCTCTTCCCCTTGAGCCATCACCACGAGATCACCATCGCTGGCAAAGCGAAGTTCGCTGGCGGCTCCATCCGCAGACTGCACCGACAGGACCGACTCAGCGACCTGATCACTGAGGCTCACGGTCACCTCACCCCGGTCACTGGTATGCCAGTCATCCTCGGAGCCACCGAGGTCAAAGCGGCTGCGCAGGCTCATCCAGGACCCCACGCACAGTGCGAGGAACGCCTTCAGATCAGCTGGAGGGAAAGCGGTCTCATCCATCAAGCCATCTTCGCAGGGAAGGGAACAGATCCAGCAGCTCGGCCATCCATCAGATGCGCTCTTCGGCATAGCCGAGCTCTGCCAGTCGCTGAGGCTTACTGCGCCAGTCAGGCACCACCTTCACAAACAGCTCTAGATACACGGGACCATCGATCAGGTTCTGCATCTGCAGGCGAGCACCTTGACCGATGGTCTTGAGCATGGCTCCGCCTTTGCCGATCAGGATGCCCTTCTGGCTCTTGCGCTCCACCAGCACGGTGGCCAAAACGGCGGTGCGAGCTTTCCCTTTACCCCTCGCCGGCATGTCCTCCACCCGATCGATGCTCACCGCCACGCTATGAGGCACCTCTTCGCGGGTATTCATCAGCACCTGTTCGCGAATCAACTCAGCCATCAGCAGCTTTTCGGGCTGATCACTCACCATCTCGGCTGGATACAGCTGAGGCCCTTCGGGCATCAGAGCACTGACTGCGCTCACAAGCTCCGGGCAGCCGGCACCGTTCAGGGCTGAGCAATGGTGCAGAGGCCATTCGGTCTCCCCCAGCAGTTCGCGATAGGCCGCATCAGCCTCGGGCTTGCGATCGACCGGGACCATGTCCCATTTATTGAGCACCACCTGCACCGGTAAGCGCTGCTGACGCAGAAGATTGACGATGAAAGCGTCACCACGGCCGGGCGGTTCGCAGCCCTCGAGCAGCAGCAACACCTGATCCACTTCCCCAATCGCAGAGCGCGCGCTCTGAACCAGACGCTCCCCCAGCAGGTGATGCGGCTTGTGAATGCCTGGAGTATCAACAAGGATCAGCTGAGCAGCTGGCGTGGTGAGAATCGCTCTGAGGCGATTGCGTGTGGTCTGGGCCACCGGAGAGGTGATCGCCACCTTGTCGCCCACCAGTTGATTCACCAGCGTTGACTTGCCCACATTGGGGCGTCCGATCAGGGCGACAAAGCCCGAGCGGTAGCCGTCAGACAACGACGTTGAAGCTGCATCCATCCCTTCAGCATCGCCTGCAGACTGCACCCTGCCCATAGGCTTGGAATTCCAATCAGTTGCCGTTCATGACCCAGCGAGAGCCGAGCTTCCAGGAAGCCATGGAGATCGCCGCCGGCTGGATGAAGCAATGGGACCAGGACGAAATCAGCGATGAAGTCATGGCCGACCGAGTCGGAGCACTCGTGGCCAGCCGCGATGGCGCCAGGGGCTTCTTTGTGGTGAGTCTTGCGGGAGACAGCGCCCTGATGGACAGGCTTCCGGATGCCCTACTGATCAAACTGCGCGAAGCGGGCGACGGCGTAGTAGATCTCACGGCCCGCAATCTGGCCATGAGCGCAGCCATGGCTGTGCATCACCGCAACAACAATGACGACGAGCAAGCCGCCGGATCAGAGCGCGTGAATCAACGCTGTTCCGAACTGCTGCGCCAGCTTGATTCTCAGCGCGTCAAAGACCGACTGGAGGTCCTGCTGGAAGCTGCTAACCACAGTCGAGGCGAAGATCTGGCCTTTCTGGAACGCTGGGGGTATGACGATCACCAAAAGCGCGCCATCGGCGATGCCGTGCAAGCCGTTGCCGAGTAATCCCAGACAAACACCCAAACAGCCCGCTTGATCACAGCCCGCACCAGATCTGGCGTGACGAACCATGAAGCATCTGCTTGCAACACTATTAGGGCAATCTGAAGTTGAGACAACTTTCGTCGCATCCTGAGTACCGTTAACCCCATCGGCCGGGTGATGGGGATCAACCGATGTCGATACCTCGGATTGATCCGGGGTTTTTTATTGGAGATCGCGCAGGCTGGACGCCTTCGGTTCAGGCCATCTCCTCCAGTTCCTTGCCACGGGTTTCCTTCACCAAAAACAGCACGAAGAAGAACGAGACGGCACCGGCTGTGGCATAGAGGCCGTAGGCGAGCGCTGGACCCGAAGATTTCAACAGCATCGGGAACGTGGTGGAAATCAGGAAGTTGGTCAGCCAGTTCACCGTGGCCGACAACCCCAGCGCCATGGCTCTGATGCGGTTGTTGAACATCTCACCCAGCAGGACCCACATCACAGGTCCCCAGGAGAATCCAAAGGCAAACACGAACACATTGGCTGAAATCAGCGCGACCAGGGATGGAACTCCTGTCAACTGAGGCATTCCATCCACGAGAGGGGCTCCAGAGAACGTCCAGCTCATCAACCCCAAGCTGACCGTGATGACCACCGACCCCAGCAGCAGCAGCGGCCGTCGACCGAGGCGGTCAATGGTGGCGATCGCCAGAAACGTGGTCACCACATTTGTCACCGCGGTGACCACGGTGACGCTGAGGCTGTCGGTCGTGCTGAAGCCAACCGACTGCCAAAGCTCACTGGAGTAGTAGAAGATCACATTGATCCCAACCAACTGCTGGAAGACCGCCAACAGAACGCCGGTCCACACAATCGACAGCAGTCCGGATCGACGGCTGAACAGATCCCTAATCGAGCCGCCGCCACCTTTGAGTTGACTGGCCTGAATGCGATCAACCACCTTTTGAGTGGGTTCACCGATCGTGCGGCGAATCACTGCTCTGGCTTGATCCAGATCGCCGATCTGCACCAAATAGCGAGGGCTTTCAGGAATCCTCAAAACCAAAAAGCCATACAGCAGAGCCGGAACCACCTCCGCCATCAACATCCAGCGCCAGGCCGCCATCGGGCCCACAAGCGATGTGGGCTCCTGGTCAGATGTGACCAACACGATCAGATAGTTGAACAGCAGCGAGATAAAGATGCCGAGCACAATTGCCAGCTGCTGGAGAGATCCGGTGCGTCCGCGCATCGCCGCTGGAGAGACCTCAGCGATATAGGCCGGAGCGAGCACACTGGCGAAGCCCACGGCAACTCCACCAACCACTCGCCAGACCACCAGGTCCACCAGCCGTGGCGACAGAGCCGAACCGACGGCACTGAGGATGAACAGCACGGCTGCGAGCACCATGCTGGGTCGACGTCCGAAACGATCAGCCAGCCATCCGGCCCCCAAGGCTCCAGCTGCAGACCCCAGCAGGGCCGAAGACACCGTCAGTCCCAGCGCAGAGGGAGAGGTCTGAAACGTGGCCTCAATGGCGGTCACCGCACCATTGATCACCGCGGTGTCATAGCCGAACAGGAAACCACCCAGTGCGGCAGTGATCGCAAGACTCAGGATTGTGAAAACCCGCTGTTGATCGTCTGCAGTGCGATGTTGCATGCCTGAAGGACAGCAGCAGTGATCTCAATTCAGCGAAAGATTCTGCAATTGTCCGATCAATGTCACACCCTGAGATCTGATCTCGCCCATCAAAAAACCCCGGCGACTGCCGGGGTTGGTCTGCAAAGAAACTCATCCTTGCGGAAATCAGTGATCAAAATCAGTCGCGGCGGCCGCCGCCCTGAAGAGCAATGATCAGGCGCAAGATGAAGACGAACAGGTTGATGTAGGTCAGATACATCCCCAGAGCACCGGCCAAATACTGATCGTCGTTGTAAGTGCGAGGCATTGTGTAGAAATCCACGAACGCCATGCCCACAAACAGGACTGTTCCAAAGCCGGCAATCATCAATTCGAACGTGCCTTGCTGGAACATCTCCGGCGCAAAGAATCCACCGATGAATTGCACCACCATGGCAATGATCAAGCCAATCAAGCCAAGACCAACCACGCCGGACAGAGCCTGCCCGACGCTGTCGCTCATTTTTTTGCCGACAACCGAAGCAATCACAAAAGTCAGGCCTGTTGCGATCACAGCAGTGGCAATGGAACCCATGCCCGCCACTTGATAGGCAAGTCCAACAATTCCACTGAGGGTGAAGCCAGTCAGCAAACTGAAGGCGGCGAGCAACGGCAGTGCTTTGGCGTTGTTGGCATTGTTCGCTGCACTACTTGCCATGAAGAAGAGAACAATCTCTCCGATAAAGGCAGCAATGAACAAAGGAAAAAACAGAGGGCTGCCTGCCTGACCCAGGGAAGGCATGGGCTGCATCGAGAGCCCGCCAAGAACCCCTAGAGCCGTCAAAACCATGCCACCCCCCACGTAAGGGAGGGCTTTGTTCACCACGTTGGGGCCTACCAGAGCGCTGGATTGCGCCTCGCGGATGGCGTTTTGAAAGTTGCTGCTGGCTGGCATGTTGCCCCAGATCACTTGCTACATCTTGCCAGCTACAACAAGGTTGTGGCTTTTAGCCCGGTGCGGATCTCCCCATCGAACGGCGCGTCGGTTTGGCATCGCGACGCGGATGGCTCTTATCGCGCCGTGCATAGGCATCCACCACGCGCTGCACCAGCGGATGACGGACCACATCAGCCGATGTCAAACGGCAGACAGCCACACCGTCGACCCCATCCAGCACCTCCGACGCTTCCACCAAACCGCTGAGCTGGCCTGGTGGCAGGTCCACCTGGGTGATGTCTCCAGTCACCACCATGCGGGAACGCTCTCCCAAACGGGTCAGCACCATGCGCATCTGTGCCGGCGTGGTGTTCTGAGCCTCATCAAGGATCACGAAGGATTCCGCCAGGGTTCGGCCACGCATATAGGCGAGTGGTGCCACCTCAATCACCCCCTTCTCAAGGAGTGCTGCTGTTTTCTCCTGGCCCAGCAACATGTGCAGGGCGTCGTAGAGCGGTCGCAGATAGGGATCGACTTTCTGCTGAAGATCACCAGGCAAAAACCCCAGTCGCTCCCCCGCCTCAACGGCAGGCCTGGTCAGCACCAGCCGCTCCACCTTGCGCTCAGTGAGCATGCGGACGGCCAAAACGGTGGCCAAAAATGTTTTACCAGTGCCGGCAGGACCGAGCGCAAAAGTGAGATCGTGACGCTCCATCGACTCCACATACGCCTTCTGACGCAGGGTGCGCGGGCGCAGCAGACTGCCGCGCTGATTGCGCGCCAGAACCTGCTGACCCATGGCTTCGTGCTCATGGTTACGGCCAGTATCTAGCGCCTGAAGCGCAGTCTGAAGATCAACAGGTGAAATGGTTTCACCCTCTTCCCAAAACTTGCGCAACAGCTCAACAACAGCGGCTGTGCGCTCAAGCTGACTGGGCCGGCCACTGATCTCGAGCTGAAGACCACGCAGAACCAAAGTGGTCCCCGTCAGAGCCTCGAGTTGACGCAGGGTTTGAGAGGAAGGTCCACCTGCTAGTGCAAGCGCGGCTTCCGTGTGCGGGAGATCAAAGACGAAGCGACCAGGTGAGGTTGCTTCGGACATCCTGTCGATCAGCCTTCAGCACTAGCGGCGTCATCGCCAGCAGATTCCTCAGCGGCAGCCTTAGCTTCAGCTTCAGCTGCGGCCTTGGCTTCAGCAGCATCCTTGGACGCCTGCTTGGCATCAGCTTCACGCTTGAGAGCCTGCTTGGCCTTACCGACCACTTCTGCAGGACGAACCTTCTTCTCGATCAAACCACCCTTCTCAAGCAGGGTGCGGACAACATCGGTGGGCTGAGCGCCCTGGCTCAGACGCTCACGCAGTGCTTCAGCATCAAGACGGGTCTCTTTGGTGCGGGGGTTGTAATACCCCAGCTCCTGCAGAGGACGACCATCACGGCGCGAAGTGCTGTTGCAGGCCACGAGGCGGAAGCTTGCTTCCCGCTTCTTACCGAACCGCTTCAGGCGGAGCTTGATCATCGTGGCGCTGGCTGTGGGTTGGAACTGTTCGGCGCAGCTGACAGAAGCGCCAAACAACCAACTTAACCTGCCGCCGGTCAGAGTTCTCCGAAGCCCTTCTTCTTCTTGACCGGTCGCTGCCGCCTCGGGGGACCACCGCCACGACGTGAAGGCATGCCACCTGGCATTCCAGGCATGCCACCCATCCCGGGCATTCCGCCCATGCCAGGCATACCACCCATTCCAGGCATTCCGCCCATGCCAGGCATCTGCCCCTGGGACATCTGCTGCATGAAACCGCGCATCTTCTGAAAATCAGCCAGCACCTTGTCGACATCGGGGGGCTGGTGGCCACTGCCACGGGCAATGCGCCGACGACGTGAGGGCTCGCTGGCGAGCAGGTCGGGGTTCTCCCTCTCCTGCTGCGTCATTGAGCCGATCATCGCTTCGATCTTCTTGAGCTGCTGCTCTCCCTGCTTGAGCATGCCGTCGTCGATCTTGTTCATGCCCGGGATCATCTTCATCAATCCCCCCAGCGATCCCATGCGCTTGATCAGGCGCATTTGCTTCACGAAATCCGAGAAGTCGAAGGTGGCTTCTTGCAGCTTCTTCTGCATCTGCTCGACATCGGCGAGCTCCACCTCTTTCTGGGCCTTCTCCACAAGGGTGAGCACATCGCCCATCCCGAGGATGCGGCTTGCCATCCGCTCAGGGTGGAACGGCTGCAAGGCCTCCACCTTCTCCCCTGTGCCGATGAACTTGATCGGTTGACCGCTCACCTTGCGGATCGACAGAGCGGCACCACCACGGGAATCGCCATCAAGCTTGGTGAGCACGGCTCCGGTGATCCCCACCTGGTCGTGAAAAGCCCTGGTGAGATCGGCCGCTTCCTGACCGATCATCGAATCCACCACCAGCAGCACCTCATCCGGCTGCACGGCCGTTCGGATCCGGACCATCTCCTCCATCATGTCGGTGTCGATCTGGAGGCGACCGGCGGTGTCGACCAGAAGCGTGTCGAAACCTTCTTCCCTGGCCTTGGCAAGACCTGCCGCCGCAATGTCTTCCGGTTTGGCGTCAGCACCAAGACTGAACACCTCGACATCGATTTGCGCACCGAGCGTCTTCAGCTGCTCAATCGCGGCAGGTCGATACACATCAGCACCCACCATCAGCGCCCGTCGACCCTGGTCCTTGAGGTGGAGTCCGAGCTTCGCTGTTGCCGTGGTCTTACCAGCCCCCTGCAGACCGGCCATCAGCACCACCGTTGGAGCCTGCTCAGCCTTGGCCAGGGGGGCGTTGTCGCCGCCCATCACCTCCACCAGCTGGTCGTGCACCACCTGAATGAACTTCTGGTCTGGAGAGACCCCGCGCACCACCTCGGCGCCCACTGCCTTTTCCCGCACCTCGGCGACGAAATCTTTAACAACCGGCAGACTCACATCCGCCTCAAGCAGAGCGCGGCGCACATCCTTGAGCGCGCCCTCCACATTGGTTTCGCTGATCTGATCCTGGCCTCTCAGCCCTTTGACGGCGTCTTCAAAGCGGGCTGACAGCTCATCGAACATCGGCCGGACATCGGTTTCAGTTCTCTGATCGTAAAAGTGGCAGGGACTGACGGTGCAATCTGCGTGTCCGCGTCACTGATCGCTCGATCAGACCGGTGCATAGGCCTGCAGCCGCCAGCCATCCTCATCTCGACCCAGGATGTAGGTGACTTTGAGCGATCTCGGCGCAGTGCTGTTCACCACCGTTCCAGCTGCGTTCAGCGTTTGATCGCTGTAGTCGACATCCGCACGCAACTCAATGCGCTGGGGAGTTCGGCTGATGACCCTCATAAAGTCGATGGTGGCCTCAACCTTCTGTGTCAGACCCTCTGACTGATCAGCAGATCTCTGCTGGCGCACCTGGTTGATCAGCCTTGTTCTGGCAATGGGTTGGAGACGTTCGTCCGCTGAGCCATCACCGCGCAAAACCATCGCTTTGCGATCCAGCCAGGCCTGCAGCAAGGCCTCCAGCTGGGCTTCGGAGGGACGCTCGGAACGCAGCACGGGATCAGCGTCAGACTGAGCAGCTGAAGCAGGCTCCTGCTCGGACGCTTCGGTGGAGTTGTCAGCAGAGCCCGGCTGTTGCCCAGCTGGAGGCAGCTGATCCACGGGTGCATCAATCGATGGTTCACCGGCCAGCTGGGGCTGCTCGGCATCGCGGCGAAGACCAACCACGCTGAAAACCCCGATCACCAGCACCACAGCCAGGAACACCCCGGATCCGATCCAGGTCGAACGACTGGGCTGTGGCAACTCCGGCCATTGCAACTGCGGGAATTGCAACTGCGGCATAGACGGCAGTGTTGGGCGAGGCAATGACGGCCAGACGAAACCTCCTCCAGGCGCATCGTCGCTGTCCTCTGGGGCATCGATTGGAGACTCGGAATCCAGCAAAGGCAGCGGAAGTGTTCCATCGGGATCCACCGTCAGAGGAGACAAGTCGCCGAAAGACCAGTCCCTTGGTTGCGCCTGACGCTCCAACCTCTCGACGTAAGCCTGCACATCGCGATCAGCAAACCAAGCCTCCAAATCAATGGCTTCGGCATCCACATCCCGATAGCCGGGCAGCACATCTCGTCCGAGCCAAGTGCGGCAGTAGTCACAGAGCGCAGCCAAGGCATCGCCAGGATGCGCTGTCAACCAGGTCTTGAGAGCAGGATCAGGACTGCTTGCAAAATGACGCTCGGCCCGATCCACATCGCCAAGAAGCAGATCGAGACATCCCAGTAGCGGCTGGGTGTCGAGGCCATCAAGACTCAGTTCCTCCAAACGGGTGCGGGCGTCCTGAACCCGTTCAGGCTTGCGCTGGGAAAAACCTGCAGCAGCAAGAGCCATCACCACCAGGAAGGACGCATCGGCGGAGCCGGCGTCCTGCAGGCGTCCGTACAGATCCACCTGCTCCTGCACAGTCAGGAAGCGGCGAATCTGCTGAAAAAACAACTCAAAGGCTCCCTGATCCATGCCGGCGGGCAGATCAGCTGTCTCCAGCCCCTCGAGAGCACGACCTTCGAGTCCACCACGATCGCTGATGAAGCTCTCCAACATCGTCAATCCTTCATGACGCGCCGATTGCTCAGCCAGATCACGACTGAGCAGATCCAGGATTCGGAATGGACGAAGCCTGGAGAGATCGGTTTCCAGCACCTGCCTCTGCTCGGGAAGCTTGCCCATCCGCTGAAGCAGCTGCATCCCCTCTTGCAGAAGGTTGGCCGCTGACTCGTAGCGGCGCTGCTCCTGGTCCTGATCGGCAGCGTCGCGTACTGCTAGAGCCGCCAGCAAGGCCAGATCCGACTCCCTGCCACTGCCCAGCGCAGGAGCTTGAGGCGGCTGCAAGGCCTGGCGGGCTAACTGGAAAGCCTCATGGGGCGCATGCGCTTCCCACAGGAGCATCAGTCCGGCCACCTCCAAGTTGGAGGACAGTTCCAGACCAGCCGTGTCGCCCGGATGGTCCTGACCGAGTTCCAGCAGCGTGGCTTCGTACTGGCCACGGCGTTCAGGGTCCGTGAGCAGGTCTGCTGATAAGCGGAGCAGCTCAGCTCTTTGATTGAGCGACTCATGGGTGAACCCCTGATCGGGACAGCGATCCAGGCGCAACTGAAGTGTGCGTAACACGGCCTCAGGTTCCGCCGTCGGACTAACCCCCAGCAGACGGAAATGGTCGATGGGCAGGTCCACCAGCGTTGCAGCTATTGGCTGCAGACTGTAGGCAGTGTCTGGGGTTTTGCCCATCGATCCGCCATGGACCCTTAAAGTCTGTGGTCAAACAGGTGGTGCCATGGGTCAGGACATCGCAATCGGCACAGAGTCACGCAGCGCCTCCTCCGCCGACGGACAGTCATTGCTTGGGGCCCATGCAGAGCGGCTCTCAACCCTGGTGACAGCCCAAAGGGCCACCGTGGACAAGGAAACCGGCCTGGCTCTGTTTCGCGACATGACCCTCGGCCGTCGCTTCGAGGACAAGTGCGCGGAGATGTACTACCGCGGCAAGATGTTTGGCTTCGTGCACCTCTACAACGGTCAGGAGGCTGTGAGCACTGGTGTGATCGGTGCCATGAAGCGACAACACGACTGGTTCTGCAGCACCTATCGCGATCACGTTCATGCCCTGAGTGCCGGCGTTCCCGCCCGAGAGGTGATGAGCGAACTGTTCGGCAAGGAAACCGGTTGCAGCAAAGGACGCGGTGGCTCGATGCACCTGTTCTCCAGAGAACACCACCTGCTGGGCGGTTTTGCCTTCATCGGCGAAGGCATTCCAGTCGCCCTCGGCGCGGCATTCACCAGCCGCTACAAGCGGGATGCCCTTGGTGACCCCAGCAGCAATTCAGTGACAGCTGCCTTCTTCGGAGATGGCACCTGCAACAACGGGCAGTTCTTTGAGTGCCTGAACATGGCGCAGCTCTGGAAGCTGCCGATCATTTTTGTGGTCGAAAACAACAAATGGGCCATCGGCATGGCCCACGACCGTGCCACCAGCGATCCAGAGATCTGGCGTAAGGCCGGTGCTTTCGGCATGGCCGGAGAAGAGGTCGACGGCATGGACGTTCTGGCCGTTCGGGCCGCCGCCCAGAGGGCCGTTGAACGGGCCCGGGCTGGTGAAGGACCAACGGTTTTGGAGTGCCTGACCTACCGATTCCGAGGCCATTCACTGGCTGACCCTGATGAACTGCGTGCCGAAGAAGAAAAACAGTTCTGGGCCAAACGCGATCCACTCAAAGCGCTTGAACGCGACCTCGTCGGCTCCGGCCTGACCAGCAGCGAGGACCTGCGGGCGATCGAGAAGGAAATCGATGGCATCGTGCAGGACTGTGTCGACTTCGCCCTCAGTGCACCCGAACCTGATGGATCTGAGCTGACGCGGTACATCTGGGCTGAAGACTGACATCAAGCTGATCAGAGCCCATGCAAACGGGCCTGATCAGCTGCCGCCCTGAAAACCAGGGCGTGCCGCTTCACCAAGGGCGTCATGGCGTCGTATCCACCGCCAATCACAGTGGCCACAGGAATCTTGCGGCGCAGACAGGCATCCAACACCAGATGATCCCTTTGCAGCAGGCCGACATCCGTTAAGGCCAGTCGTCCCAGACGATCATCGCGATGGGGATCAACACCGGCGTTGTACAGCACGATCTGCGGATTCAACCGGTCCAGCAGATCAGGCAGATGGTCGCCAATCAAGGCGAGGTACTCCTGATCCTCCACCCCATCGCTGATCGGCAGGTCGAGATCGCTGCTCTGCTTACGCGCAGGGAAATTAGACGCAGCATGCGCTGAAAAGGTGAACACCCGTGGCTCGTGTTGAAAGATCAGCGCAGTGGCATCGCCCTGGTGCACATCGAGATCCACCACCATGATCTGCGTGAGGCCTTCCTGCTCCAGCAACGTGCGCGCACAGATCGCCAGATCATTGAAGATGCAGAACCCACTGCCGTAAGCAGGAAAGGCGTGGTGCGTCCCACCCGCGAGGTGGCAGGCCAGACCATGCTTCAAAGCCAGTTGGGCAGTCAGCAACGAACCGCCAACGGCAAGAAACGTGCGCTGCACTAAAGGCGTGGTGACAGGGAGTCCGATACGCCGCTGAGCCTGACGATCCAGCCGGTCCCTGGCAAACGCTTCGTGATAGTCACGGTCATGAACCAGTTCCAGCAAACGACGAGGAACTGGAAGTGGTCGATGCATCTGAACATCACTGGCCAGCCCTGTCTCCCTGAGACAACTGTCGAGCTGGCGAAACTTCGCCATCGGGAACCGATGACTACTGGGTAGCGGGGCGCTGTAAACCTCGTGATAAACGAGTGGTGGTTTCAACGATTCAAAGGGCTACTCACCTCTGAACAATCAGAAGCTGGGTGCAACGCGGCGAGTCAAGTTACGCAGTTTGCGCAATGCCTTGAGCTCCACCTGACGAACACGCTCTCGCGAGACCTCAAGCAGACGACCGATTTCGGCCAGTGTGTGCCGCTCATGGCCGTTCAAGCCGAAACGCAGCGTGAGAACGTGCTGCTCCTGATCACTGAGATGACTCATCCAGCGCCCGAGCTGTTCGTGATGAATCCGCTGCTCCACCTTGTCAAGCGGCTCTCCCAATGAAGCATCAGCAATGAGATCGCCCAGGAAGCTGCGACCTTCCTCCCCATTCACGGGTGCATCCAGGCTGCTGGTTGTGAGCGACTGCCTCAACAGCGAATCGAGCTCTGCAACCGGCATATCCATCGCCTCGGCAATCTCGAGTCGACTGGGCATCGCACCGAGCTTGTGGGCGAGATCAAGGCTCACCTTGCGAATCGTGGTGAGGCGCTCACTCAGATGCACTGGCAAGCGGATGGTGCGCGATTGACAAGCAATGGCGCGCGTCATGCTCTGGCGAATCCACCAGAAGGCATAAGTCGAAAATTTGTAACCACGGGTGGGGTCAAACTTCTCAACAGCACGCTCAAGGCCGAGGGAACCCTCCTGAATCAGATCGAGGAGTTCAAGACCTTTTCCCTGATATTTCTTGGCAACACTGACAACCAAACGCAGATTGGCTTTCATCATCCGCTGCTTGGCACGCAGGCCCACACGGATCATGCGCTTCTGCTTGTTTGAAAACGTCTCACTGTCAGATGAAATCGTTCCATCCTCGGTGAGTTGCATCAGTTGCTGCACCTGATTGCCCAGCTCAATCTCCTCAGCTGGAGTCAGCAATGGAATCCTGCCAATCGTGGCGAGGTACCAACTGATCGGATCGCTACTTCGTCGTTTTTGGGTTTCTGAAACCCCTGCTGCCGCGGAGACCATGGGGAAGAATATTTTCGTTGAGTGACTTTCCTATGAATTTCACGATCAGCGATGTGTTTTCAGCAACCCTTCAGATTCGTGCGTGGAAAACGACACAAAACCCAGCGAATCGTGTAAAAAATGCAAAAAAGTCAACCTCAATTGCAGATCAAGTCAAGATCGCAACATGAAACGCGTGAGACTCGCTAATTGATCTGAAATCGCCATTGCACCACTGCTTTGATCGCATCGCCGAGCTGCAACGGCGTGCATCAAGGCAGATGCGGCAAGGTCTTCGAAACTGAGGTTTCCCTTAGCTGCCAGACAGCGGGCACCCCAGCCAGTGGCGTGACCAGCCAGAAGATCACCCAGGCCGGTACGAGCCACCTGAGGATCAGTGTCTGTGAGCTGCCTCAAGTCGCCGCCAGGAGAAGCAATCACGCTGTGAGCACCCTTCAGCAGCACCACGGCCCCCGAGTAATCCGCCGCTGCCGCGGCCTTCTGCAGCGGAGAGTCCTGCAGGCATTCAGGGAACAAGCGCTCAAATTCACTGCCGTGGGGCGTGATCCAGGTCGGTCCGGAGCGTTTCAACAACCAGCGCCAACCACCCTCAGCAGCGGCTAGCTGATTGAGGCCATCAGCATCAATCACCAGCAGGCCGGCGAAGTCCAACAGGGGCTCCGCCCATCGCTGCCAGCACCCCTGCACCATTCCCAGACCCGGCCCGAGCAAGACGGCATCCAGGCGAGCCAGATCACACGGCGCCAAAGCCTCTCCCCATTCCAGCGATCCTTGGTGATCCGACGAGAGACCCGCCCTCAGAACCACCTCAGGCGCCTGCTGCCAGAGATGCTCTGCGACGCTTTCGGGAACACAGGCCTCAACACTGCCGGCACCAGAGGCCAGGGCGCCACGCAGCGCCAGGTGGGCTGCACCTCGATAGCGCTCACTGCCGGCAATGAGCAACAAACGCCCCCGCTGATATTTCATCGCCGCCGGCAACTCCGGTGGACGCGGAAGTCCAGCAAGATCATCAGCCCGCAGGCGCAGCTCCGCCGGTGATGACAGCGACTCAGTGAGCCGCACAGGCACAGCCAGATCAATGCGGTGCAGGTGGCCCACATGCTCTAAAGCCGCGTCCTGAATGAGTCCACGCTTGATCAATCCCACGCAGAGAGTGTGCGCAGCAATCGCGGCGCCGCCTTGCATGGGGCAGCCAGAATCAGAGTCCAGGCCCGCGGGAAGATCCAGGCTCACCAAACGCCCTGGCGCCTCACACTGTCTGCGTTGGAGCAGATCAGCCAGATCGCCAGGCAATGGCCGTTTCTGACCCAGACCAAAGAGTGCCTCGATCCAGAGCCCCTGTTCAGCAGGGTCAGGAGACGACTGCAAGGGAGCAGCGCCAAGCCAAAGCAAATGGCGCCAATGCTCCTCAGTGAGGGGCTGACGCAGAGGTAAGGGCGCCCAAACCCTCACATCCACATTTGCCTCCAGCAACTTGCGAGCCACCACCAGCCCGTCTCCGCCGTTGTGGCCTGGTCCCACCAGCACAAGCACGCCGGAATCCAGTAATGGCCGACGCGCCAGAAACCAGTCAGCCATGCGCTGGCCCACCGTTTCCATCAGAGCCGCAACCGGCAGACCGCTGGCCAGCCACTGCCGCTCCAGAGTGAGCATCTGATCAGCGGAGACCAAGAGATGGTCGGCATCAGCGGGTGGCCAGATCACTACCGGGGCCCATGGCACCTCACTATGGAAAGAGAATCCCGTTGATGCCCGCCCATCCATGTCGGCAACGACGCCCAGCATTGCCGCCACGTCAGCCGGTGCCCAGGCCCTGGAGCGTCTGCAGACCTGGCCAGGTGAGCACCGAGTAGCGGTGGGCCTATCTGGTGGAGTCGACAGCTCTCTCACCGCTGCCTTGATGGTGGAGGCAGGCTGGGAGGTTGAAGGGCTCACGCTCTGGCTGATGAGCGGCAAAGGCGCCTGTTGCGCCGAAGGCCTTGTGGATGCGGCAGGAATCTGCGAGCAACTGGGCGTCCCCCATCACATCGTCGATTCGCGCGACAACTTCGCGCGCGAAATTGTGGAAGGCTTGATCGAGGGCTATCAGGCTGGAATCACACCCCTGCCCTGTTCGCGCTGTAACCGGTCGGTGAAATTCGGCCCGATGCTCGACTGGGCACGGCAGGAACGGGGACTTGAACGGGTTGCCACCGGCCATTACGCGCGCATACGCCTGGATGAGTCCACAGGACGCTGGAAACTTTTAAGGGGTCTGGACACCCGCAAGGATCAGAGCTACTTCCTCTACGACCTCAACCAGGATGTGCTCTCCCGGGTGGTGTTTCCACTGGGCGAACTCACCAAACCCGATACCCGACTGGAAGCGGGCCGCCATGGACTGCGCACTGCGGAGAAGCCGGAGAGTCAGGACCTCTGCCTTGCGGATCATCACGGCTCCATGCGTGCGTTCCTCGACGCCTATCTGCCACCGCGACAGGGAGAAATCGTGCTTCAGGACGGCACGATTGTGGGCCATCACGATGGCATCGAGCACTTCACCATTGGCCAGCGCAAGGGACTGGGTGTGGCATGGAGCGAACCTCTGCATGTCGTGCGCCTGGATGCGGCGATGAATCGTGTGGTGGTGGCGCCCCGAGCTGAGGCAGGTCGAGCCTGTTGTGAGGTGGGAGCCATTAATTGGGTCTCGATCGCACCGCCGGCTGCAGGCTTCAGCCGCAGAGTGGAAGTGCAGGTTCGTTACCGCAGCGGCCCGGTGATGGCCGATCTCACCTGCATCGAGGCCACAGATGCCGACATCGCTGGACAACGTCCCCATCGTTGCCGACTGAGATTCGACGAGCCTCAGTTCTCGATCACTCCTGGCCAGGCGGCGGTGTTCTACGAAGGCGAGTCCGTGCTGGGAGGGGGCCTGATCCAGACCTCGTCTTAAGCAGAGCACCGAACGCGACCAGGACCATCACCCAGAGCGGCCACTCACGCCAGACCGCATACAGGGTCATGCCTTGCACTGATTCCACCCGAACCGGCAGCAGCCCCGGGAGCATGGCAGGCAGTTTTGCCTCAACGAGTCCGCGATCGGCAATCAGAGCCGTGGGGCCTGTATTGGCAACCGAAACGAGGGGCCGGGCGGTCTCCAGGCTGCGCAGTTGTGCCAGTGCCAGGAACTGCCGCTGCAAGAGCAGTGGATAAGGGTCGAGATTGGCTGCTGCCAGGATCCATTGCGCGCCATTCGCCACCGCCTCGGCCAGAGCGGTTCCATTGCTGATCTCGTAACAGATGGCCACCGCCGCGGGTGGGCCGCCCCAGCTCCAGAGCCTGGAGGGCTCACCGGACTGCAGGCCTCCAACTGCCGACAAGCCGGCAAGACCGGGCAAGGAGGGAGCCCATTCCCCCAGCGGCACCAGGCGATGCTTATCGATGCTGCTGGACGGCCCTGTTGTCTCTGATGTCATCAGCAGGAGCGAGCTGCGCTGCTGGCCCGCCACGAAACGGAAGCCACCACTGATCAGGGGAATTCCGCCACCATGTTCCAGCCCAAACTTCACGGGGAGCGTGCCCTCAGGAGCGAGCAGCAGTTGGGCCCCGTCTCGGTCGGCGCTCTCCATGGCCTCACGCAATCGCCAGGGCAGCTCTGTCTGTCGACGAACGCTGAACTTCTCACGGGTGGGAATCGCCGTTTGCCACAGGGCCATTGGCAACACCTCGTCGTCCTTCGTGCCCTGAGCAACTCCCGTGATGGCCACGGCACCAAGACCATGGGCAACCACCAGGCCAAGAACACCCCAGCGCAGAAGCCGCCAGCGCTGCTCTGCTTCAACGCGAACCCCGCACCACAACTGCCAGAGCCACCAGCCCAGCAGCAGCTGAACAACGGCCAGTCCTCCGGCACCGAACCAACCGGCCAGACCTGCAAGCCAGCGATCAGCTGGAAGAACGCTGCCACCAACACCAATCCAAAAGAGCGGCCCCCTGGCGAGAAGCGTCTCGCTCAGGCCCCAGACCAGGGACAAAATCAAGGCCTGCAGAAAGCCGCCGCGACCAGGCAGCCAGCGCGCCAACAGACTCCATCCCGCCACAAGCAGTGCTGCAGACAGAACACAGGCCAACCAGACCAGCAGGGCAAGGGGAAGACTCAGGGGTGCCGGCACTCCCAGCCAGGTCAACGGATGCAAGGCAATCAACCAGCGATGGCTGATGGCAATCGCCACTGCAGCCCAGAGCGCCGCAGCCAGAGGTGATCGAACGACCGACCACAGCAACGCCAGGGCAGGGACCATCCACCACGGGCCTGAAAAACACAGGCCGAGTCCTGCCAGAGCTCCTCCGCTCAGTCCCCTGAGCAAGGACAGGGATCGGTCATTGCCCATGGTCAGCACCATTGGATGCCGTCATCCTGAATTCAGACTGACTGCGATTCTCGATGGAGACCGCCAACCCTCTTCAGCAGCTGTTGCTCCGAGGTCTCGGAACCACCACCCTGGTGGCTGACCGTCTCCGTTACGTGACCCAGGAATGGGTGAGCAGTGGACGCCTCGATGCAACTCATGCCTCCGCACTTGTGGATGACGTGCTGAAGGCTTTGCGAGGTGAAACACCGGAACTGGAGCAGCAGATGGGGCGCAACCTCGAACGCAACCGCGACAACTTGCTCCAAGATCTCGGTCTCGCCAGCCAGAAGGAGCTCGATGAATTGCGCGGTCGTATCGACCGACTCGAGCAACAGCTGCGCCAACGCGATCGACAGGAGTGAGCCCTGCCAGAATCAGCAGGAACGAACGGACCTCCAGTGCGCGACATTCTGATCAGTTCTGCTGTCTGCGTGGCCTGCCTGATCGTGGCTCTCGTCAGTCAGATCGTGGCTCCTTCCACCGTGATCGCAGCAGCTCCGGCAGCGCAAGCTGCCATCGTTCAGACCGCTGGTCTGAACAGCGCATCCAGTCCGATGGAACTGGATCCCGATGAGACCAATCCCACTCTTTTCGCCATGGCCCCCGATTCCAACCAAGCCGACGCCTCGGCACTCGGAGGCCCCATGAGCGCCGATAAAACCCAGATCCTGGCCAGCGGCCTGCGCATCACCGACATCGAGGTCGGCAGCGGCCCTGAAGCCGTCGCCGGTCAGACCGTTGTGGTGCACTACCGAGGAACGCTCGAGAACGGCAAACAATTCGATGCCAGCTATGACCGCGGTAAGCCCTTCACGTTCCCCCTGGGACGCGGCCAAGTGATTAAAGGTTGGGATGAAGGTGTCCAGGGCATGAAAGTGGGAGGCAAGCGCAAGCTGGTGATCCCACCTGAGCTCGGTTACGGCACCCGAGGGGCCGGCGGCGTCATTCCGCCGAACGCAACGCTGATTTTTGATGTCGAGCTGCTCGACATCAAGTCTTGAGCGCCAGTTAGGCTGAGCGGACGGCAGTTGACCATCAACCCACATGTTCCGCTCGGCACTCTCAGCCATCTTTCGCGCACTACCTGCTGAAGCAGCACAAGCCCACTGCGATGGTCCTTGTGGGGTCTACGACCCTGCTTCAGCGCGTGTTGCAGCGGAAGCTGTTCTCTCAATGACCAAAAAGCTCAAGGCCATCGAAGCGCCTGCAGCAGGCGACGCGTCAGCTCTCGCGCATTACAACAACACGTTTTCGCGCTACGTGGCGATCAAGGAAGAGGAAGCAACCAAGGCCAAGAAAGAGCTGATGATCCTCTGGACGGACTACTTCAAGCCCGATCACCTCGCCACGTTCCCCGACCTGCACGACACCTTCTGGAAAGCAGCAAAACTCTGCAGCGCCTGCAAGGTCAACATCGATCAGGGCAAGGCAGAGGAGCTGATGGCAGCCGTTGAAAAAATCCATGGCATGTTCTGGCAGTCCAAAGGCCGCAACGACGCCTGGGTCACCGCCTCCAGAGTGCATCACCTACTGGGTGAACCACTGTGAACACTCCACTTCCAGCAGCGGGTCTAAAGGATCTGCTGCTGTTTTTTTTGGGGCGACGCAGGCTGTTCCAGGTGGAGGGAGACTCGATGCTCCCCGCTCTTCAACCCAAGCAACGGATGCTGGTGAAGCTGCGGCCCCATGACGGCAGATCGCCATCACCGGGGACCGTTGTGGTCTGCCATCACCCAAGCGACCTCAATCTGGTGATCACAAAGCGCGTCTGGCAGTCGAACGATGGCTGGCTAGAGCTCAGAGGCGATAATCCAACAGCCAACACAGACAGCCGCCAGTTTGGGCAGGTGGCCTTGGAGCAAGTGATCGGTGAAGTGACTGCTGTGATCCCACCGACAGGTCGGTCCAGCGAAGGGACCTGACTCAGCCGGACATCAACGTGCGCAGACCCTGCTCCACATCCTGCTGACGCATCAAGGCTTCACCTACCAACACCGCAGCAGCACCTGCGGCCTGAACGCGATCGAGATCAGCTCGAGCGAACAGACCCGACTCACTCACCAGCAGCGCGCCCTGGGCTTTGAGTTCGTCTGCAAACTGTTCGGCCAGTTGCTCTGTGGTGGAGAGGTCGGTCTCAAAACTGGTGAGATCCCTGTTGTTGACTCCAATCAATGGGAAACCGCCAAGAGCCAGAACCCGCTGCAGTTCTTGCGCGTCGTGCACTTCCACCAGAACCGTGAGTCCGATCGCCGCGGCTACTTTGCGCAGATACGACAGATCCTGATCCGAAAGAATTCCAGCGATTAACAGTGCTGCATCAGCACCGGCCGCACGCGCCTGATAGAGCTGATGTGGACTGAGGATGAAGTCTTTGCAGAGCAAAGGCACATCCACGGCCTCGCGGACGGCGACCAGCACATCGAAACCACCCTGGAAAAAGGTCTTGTCCGTCAACACGGACAGGCAGCTGGCACCACCGGACACATAAGAACGTGCGATCGCAACGGGATCGAAATCCTCACGGATCACACCCTTACTGGGACTGGCCTTTTTAACCTCAGCGATCACAGCCGGCAGAACAGGTGCCGATCGCAACGTGGCCAGAAAATCTCTTGCCTTGGGGAGTTCAGCAACACGTGCTTTCAGCTGCGCCAAGGGCATGCGCTGACGCGCGACTTCAATTTCCTTGTCTTTCTCCCAGACGATCTTTTCGAGGATGTTGCGGGGCTCACTCTCCTCATGAGGGATGGCATATTCGAGATGAGCTACCTGAACCTTGGGATTGGGTGGACGGCGACGAAACTCCATAGCGGCAAACGTGGGAGGTGATCAGGCAGCGGCGGTGAGAGAAGCGGCAGCCTGCTTGTAGGCCACTTCAACCACTTCGCTGAGGGTCGGATGAGTGTGCACTTCGGTGGCCAGCTGACGCACACTCTGACGACGGGCCACCGCATTGGAGACCTCCTGAATCAGGTCAGCGGCATGCAGTCCATAGATATGGGCACCAAGCACCTCACCAGTGACCTTGTTAAAAAGCAATTTCATCAGGCCATCACTTTCCAGTTCAGCCAGAGCCTTGGAATTGGCCTTGAAATAGCTGCGAACCACGCCGAGCTCGAACCCCTGATCAGCAGACTGCTGCTTGGCATCGGCTTCGCTCAGCCCCACTGAGCTGATTTCAGGGTGCGTAAACGTGGCTGCAGGAATACTGCGGTAGTCGATCTCACGGGTGTGGCCGAGGATATTGTCGACAGCCACCGTGCCCTGAGCAGCGGCGGTATGGGCCAGCATCAGCTTGCCGGTCACATCGCCGACAGCCCAGAGGTGGGGTACGGGCTGACCGCCAGAGAGCACTCGCATGCCGTCGTCGATGGGCACAAATCCGCGGTTGGTTTCAACACCCAAGGCCTCAAGGTTGAGACCTTTGCTGCTCGGCACCCTGCCCGTAGCAACCAGCACCGCATCAACCTCCAGAGTCTCAACGGGTTCACGGGTCTGCATATCAACCAGTTCGATCACTGCGGGGGAACCAGGCTTGATCGACTTGGCCAGAACGCCTGAACGGGCATCGATGTCACGACCGTCGATCAGCTTGCGCGCAGCAAGCTTGGCGATATCTGGATCGAAGGTGGGCATCACCCGATCTAGGGCCTCAATCATGGTCACCTCACATCCGAGCGCGGTGTAAACATCGGCGAATTCCAGGCCGATGTATCCACTACCGATGATGGCGATCCAGCGTGGAAGCCATTCCAGGTTCACGGCCTCATCACTGGTAAACACACTGCGTCCATCCGTCTCGATACCAGGCGGAACAAAGGGATCAGAACCGGTGGCGAGGATCACATCACGAGCCGAGAGAACCCTGTCGACACCGCTGATTTCACGGACTCCCACCCTCTGTGGGGCATCCAGGCGTCCCTGACCACGGATGATCGTGACACCAGCCCTCTCAAGCGTCTTGGTGAGGTTGCTGCGGATCGTGGCCACCAGTTCATTGGCGTGATCAGCGATCTTTTGGCGCTCAAAGCGAACAGGTGCCGCGTGGATACCAAAGCTGGAGAGATGCTTGGCATCGGCAAGCTCTCGCACCCGGCCGGAGGCTGCCAACAGGGCTTTAGACGGAACACAGCCACGATTCACGCAGGTCCCGCCCATATCGCGAGACTCGATGATCGCCACCTTCAGTCCGTGATCAGCGGCATGTTTGGCCGCATCGAAACCGCCATAACCGGCACCGATCACGATCACATCGAAGTCGAAACTGGCGTCGCTCACCCGGACAGCTGCAAGGAGGCCGTCATTGTCGCCCGTCGACGTTCCAAAAGGAGAGGAACGGCTGCTGAGGCGACATTGAGAGACTCAACCTGACTGCTGTGGGGAAGCGTGACCCCATGGCTGCAGCAGGCCTGCAGGGCTGGATGAAGACCTGCTGCCTCATTACCGAGCACCAACACGGTGGGACGGCACCAGTCCAGCTGCCAGTAAGGAATCACCGGCATCCCAGTTCCTGAGTCAGGCACCAGCGCCGCCACCACCTGAAGACCACGATCACGGGCTGCGCTGAGCTTGTCGGTCAACTGCTCGACACCAACCACATCCGTAGGCCCCAACCGTCTGAGCGGTAGTCGCAGCACTGCTCCAACGGCTGAGCGCACCACTTTCGGAGCCAAGGGGTCAGCACCTGCAGCAAGCCAGACCTCCTCAACATCGGCAGCCAGCGCGGTGCGCAGCAAGGTGCCGACGTTGCCGGGATCCTGCACACGATCAAGGGCCAACACAAACGATGGGGCTTCTGCAGACTCCGGTAGCTGGTCGACAGGCCAGAGACAGGCCACCCCATCGGGGTTGACCGTGGAGAGAGCTGCTCTGAGGGCTTCATCAGCCATCGGCTGCAGATCGATGTCAGCCGCCGAGAGATCGATCAGATCCGCATGAGAGTCCAGCCAGGCTGGCGTCGCAATCACCTTGATTGGCATGGTCGGCCGACGCGGCAAAGACAGCAGCTCTTGCAGTTGATGCGTGCCTTCGAGCAGAAGATGTCCGTCCTGCTGACGCCCTGAGGACGCCGCCAGAGAGCGAAGACGCCGAACAAGAGGATTGCGACGACTGGTGATCAGATCGACGCCGGAATCCTGAAGCTGATTCACCTCAGAAACTGGCATGCTTCCGGACTTTCAACCCATTGTGGAGAATGAGTTCGGCTCCTTCTATATCAACACCGTTAACGGAGGCAATCTCACCCTTGATCCCCTCAGCTGAAAGGTTCTCCACCAGCTTCTTGATGACCTGGTCTTCAACAGCGGCCTGATCGACGTTGTCAGGAGTCAGCGCTTCCAGAAACTTGCCAACTTTGGACGCCACAACCTCTGATGAGTTGGAGATCTTCAGAACAATCATGGATAGGGGTGTAAGCCTGTTGGCAACAAGATAGTTTGAACAGGAAGATTTTAACGCTTGGCAAATTGCAGCTGTAACCTCCGTGTCATGTAGACATCAACGTAGGGGAAAACCGTTTCAAAGCAGAATCTAAGCCGAGTCTACGAAGCAGATGCATTTGCAGTTGATCCCGCAGATGCAAAATTCAACTTTCAGGAGGCGCCTTAGAAATTGATGCAAAAAAGCCTCAAGAGCGCTCATCCCAAACTGAAGAAGTTGCAAAAGTTATTCAGCCCGTTACATCAAGCTGCTAAAAATGGTGCCAAGCAAAGGCACCGATATCTATCGAGGGCATCCTTCGTGAATGTTGCCCTACGCAAGCAAATGATTAAGCTTGGGCTCGGCCTTGACACGACTGTAGACACATCGAGAATTCGTTAAAACCAATATGGATTGGAATAGCTGAACTACTTATTAATACCACAACAAGTTATATAGACTATTGAGAAAATGGCAGACCAGGATATTAGAGCTATTACAAGTCCATGAGCGATTGAGAATGGCACTGCTTATTCGCTTAAACCCTGAGGCCACAAGTGCGACTTGGCAAAATGATGCTTGAGCACTAAAATAAAATATTTAGCGAACACGAGCGGGTCACTCTTGAGATTAACGAACTAATGAAAGCTGAGTACCGCAACCACTGGTGGGGAGCGTGACTCATGCATGCAAAACAACTAGGCAACTGAACCAATGCAGGACTGAAAATGATCCCAGCAAATTGCGGCGGATCTTTTATTCAAAACCTCTAAAGACAGCAATCAATCATTAAACAAATGACAGACATGGGAAACGCAATAACGATCACCGCCGCATGCCTAGCGGGATCAATAATAATTTGGATGGCGGAAAAGAATAGAGAAAAGAATTTTAACTACACACTAGTCCCCTTTGGAGCTCTTTGGATTGCATCAAACTGCGCATTCATAGCCATACCAGCCATTGCAAAATCAATATATGGAGTCAGTCCATTCCATTCAAGATCACTGGCAAACCTATCCTTGGGAAGGCAAACAGAAGCAATCTCAATAGGAATAATACTATTTAGTATTGGGATATTCACCTACAGCAAGGCAATAGTCAAGACAGTAAGAAAAGACAACCAGAAACATATTTCAAAAAGAATCAAGCGAACCAGGATACAAATCAAGAATGCTGCTCGCACTCACGCCAACGAACTTGGCTTCATAGCTATCAGCACATCAATAGCAGGTATTTTTTTTGAGGCTCATACAAGATTCAGTTCATATTTACAGGAAGGAATAATCTCAAAAGCAATTACTGCAAGCATGATCAGAGAAGTGAGTTCAAATGCGTTCGTTTTTGCTTCCATTGCAGCACTCACCCACAGCCACGAAAATTCTGGCAAAAAAGAAAAAATTACAACCACATTGTTTCTCTTTCTGATTTTATGTATCGACGTCAAAACTGGCAGTCGCAGCATTCTGCTAGCTCATCTCAGCTGCCTGTTCTGCGGAGCAGTAATATTTAAAAAATTTAAAAAAAATCAAATACTTAAGATATCAGCAATAGCGCTTTGTACGCTTCTTATCCTGATACCAGCCGGCGAAACACTAAGAATCGCTAGATCAAAAGCAACATTTTTCAGAGACGATCCAATCTATGGTATAAAAACAATAGCAGCATCAACCGATTTCAGAGTAAATGTAGAATCATTAGTCACTCATAACAGAAGAAACGAGTTTTCCGACGCAGCATTTTTAGATCAATCAACTTGCAAAGAACTGCTTAGAAGTGAAAAGTATAGTCAAGCCAATAGAGAAAGTCGAGAAAGCAAAGAAATTGAAAGGTGTATAGATCATGCCGAGTCCAATATAGGATTTCATGATATATGGGAAACAAAGACTAACTCCAATGATGGCGGAGTTTCACAAATAAGCGATAAAAATAGATGGAACAAAAACATTTTACTTCTTGGATTTTCGCAAACAGAAATATCCAAAGGGGAGACGCTTAATTTATATGCTGATTTATTTCAACGTGGTAGCTTACAAGCAGTTGGGCTATGGTTTTTGTTGATGGGAATAAGTGCTAAGGCACTAGAAAGCCTCATAACAAATGCAACCTGCAGAGTACCTCCTATTTATGGGTATATGCTTGCTTCAACTCCCTTATTTATATTGAATGGTTCAGCCAGCTACAATACTGAATTTTTTATTTTTGGCTTTCCAAAATTAATCATCAAACTCATTGCAATATCAGTAGTAACAGCAGGAATTACCATTTTCCTAAAAAAGCTGGTCTTAAAACTTGACAATCAAGCCTGAGAACCAGAGTATGTATCGGCAATGTTATATTGCTATGGATATGCAGCTCACTTGCACAGGACCAATGAAAAACTCAAACTAATTGAAGTTGACATAACAATGAAAAGATCGAGATCAAACTCAGAGGCCAGAAGCAAAAAGGTGGCTATTTTGTGTACTCATCCAGTTCAATATTTTGCTCCATTTTTTAGGGAGCTAGGGGAATTATCTAAAATCGAAAGCAAGGTATTTTTTGGATGCCTACATGGCGCACAAGGGAAATCGTATGATCCAGATTTTGGCATAAGCATTAAGTGGGATTGCAATATACTTGAAGGCTACCAATGGTATACATCATCCAGAAAAAGCTTGACTGACTTAAATCAAATTGGCTCTCTTGGATTAGCAATTAAAACATGCCTGCAAATTATTAAATACGATCCAGATTATGTTTTTATTTTTGCATATTCACCCTTCTATATCGCAGCCTGTTCATTAATGCTTATTTTAGCGAAAAAGAAAATACTATTACGAGCTGATACATCAGATAGCGCTCTCCAAAGAAGCAAACCCAAAGGCCTTGCAAGAGATATAATACTAAGCTTTTATTATAAATTTGTATATCACTTTTTCCCTATAGGCAGTGAGTCGTATGACCACTACATAAGGCTAGGAGTATGCCCCCAAAAGTTAAGCACTGCAGTCTATGCGGTAGACAAAAAAGTTATCAAGCCGATAAAGAATTTGACTTACAAGAATGATATGCAGTACGACAGAAAAGACATTATAAATATTGGCTTTGTAGGAAAATTTACTCCAGTGAAAGACCCGCTAACGATAATTGAAGCGATAACGCATCTATCAATAAAAGAAAGAAATATGATCCGTATTAAAACTGCAGGAACAGGGCCTTTGTTCAGTGAGTTCATGAGCCAATGCAAGAAAGCTTGCATACAATGTCAAAGCGAAGGGTTTCTTAATCAAACAGAAATGCCTGCTTTCTATCAATTGATTGACCTACTTATTTTGCCTTCAGTACAAGGTGAGGTGTGGGGTCTTGTAGTGAACGAAGCACTAAGCCAAGGGGTTAAAGTAATAGTGAGCGATAACGTTGGATGTCGTCATGACCTGGTCTCATCTAGTTCCGCTGGATGGGTCTTTCCAGCTGGACAAAGCAGAATGCTTGCAGCAAAACTTAAAGAGGCATTAGCAATGTGGCCTTGGACAAAAAGAAATCAACCAACACCATTCATATCAGATCTGACAACAGCAGTTTTGGATATCATCCAGTGAAATTACTAGTTGTTAGTACACATCCAATCCAATACGTATCTCCACAACTAAGACTGATCAGCAAGTCAGTTGACACCAAAGTATTATATATCAGCCCTCAGAATGCATTTAAACAAAAAGCGAGTAAAGCTATAGATCCTGGGTTTGGTGTAGAGCTTGAATGGGATAATCAAATTCTAAAAGGTTTTGACTATGAGTTTTTAACGGATAAGCCACTAACGAAGGTCGAAGGATTGAGAGGGCTTTCTCATTTGCCGAGACTACTCAAAAAAATAAATACATACACGCCCAGTGCTATCCTATTCTTTAACCACGCACCTGCATTAACACTTCTAGCAGGAATTATATGCGGCTGGACCGGTAAGAATATATTTATCAGAACAGAAGCCACGGACCAGGTTAAACAAAGGAACTGGCTTATAAGTTTCTTCAGAGATCTTCTTCTTCGTTCTCTATATAGCAAGTCAAAGTGCATTTTCCCAATCACATCGCATGGCAGAATTCATTGTGAAAAAAGGGGGGTTAAATGCAATAGGCTTCAAATAGTCAATTACTCTCCTGACACAAATTTACTGCAACATGAGTCCAAAAAATATCACAAGTACAGAACAGAATTAAGGCAATTGCTAGGCATTAACTATGATGCAATGGTTTTCATCTATGCAGGCAGATACAGTAAAGAAAAAGATATTTTCTGCATACCAAAAGCATTTTGCAACTGCCAAGAACTACAAGAAAATAACGTTCATTTTATTAGTGTTGGCGCTGGTCCGCTCGAGAGAGAGTGGTTAAGACGAATGAATCAAGTACTGGGGCACAATTTTCATCATCTGGGATTCATGAATCAGTCAAAAATTTGCCAAGCATATGCAGCAAGTGATACACTAATTTTGCCCTCTAACGATAAGGAAACATGGGGCTTAGTAATTAACGAAGCTTTGGCAATGAGGTGCAATGTTGTAGCGTCTAGTCTCGCTGGCTGCGTTAAAGATTTAAGCGAATTAGGGGCACCTATTAAAAGCTTTAGCCCTGGTTCATATACACAATTGAGATCTTGCCTGCTCGCGGCAAAGAGAGGAAAAAACTCTCAGGCGTTATTTGATATATCACTTCTACCTAAAACAGAGGACTTCCCAAACATTCTCATAGAAAGAATCAAACATTTGTAGCAAGATGAAAAGCCTATTCTCTTGGTTCAGAGACTTAAATACTTCTATTGTTAACTTAACCACAGTAATTTTCAACTCTGCACAAAGCATTTTATTTCTTGGCTTGGTTGGAAGAAGCTGGTCCCCATCACTTTTAGGTGAACTTCTCGCTATTGAAGCTGGAATTAATTTATTACTGGCATTTCCAAGCATTCTTGCAGATATAGCTGGATATGAATTACTCAAGGAGCCAGACAAAAGAACTCGAAATGAGATTTACTTGTCATCAGCCAAAGCCTCACTTTACATTAGTTTATTACTGATTTTATTAGTGCCTTTGCTATTGATTCAAAAACATTCAATCAATAATTGGATAATTGTTATCTATGCGTCTATACGGCTAATAATTAGTCCAATAACTGGAGCAATGAGTAAAAGACTATTTAGCGACAGTCAACTGAACTTAAGTTTTGTATTGGGAGCACTTGATCAAAGTTTTCTTTTTCTTCCTGCATATTTGTCCATTCTTTTAGGGAAAAGTCTAGGTGTAGCCTTGGTGATTGCTAGCTTCATCAGAATTCTTCAAGGATTACTTCAGTTTGCACTGCTTACAAGACTATTTCCTCAGAAGCAAATCTGGAAAGCAAATGAGATCTCTGATTGGACTAGTAAAAAGCTACTTAGCCGAACCTTAATACTTTGTCCATCTCAACTTCCTACTCCTGTCCTGCAAAATAGTATCTCACTAGTCATGGCAACATTAGTGAGTCAATCAGCCTTGGCAATATTTAGCACTCATCGAACTGCTGCAGGATTTTTGGGTCAATTCAGCAATGCATTAATGGAACCTAAATACCCCGAAATGTTACGCTCGAAGGATAAAATTGCATCTTGCTGGAGAGTATCTAAAAATACGCAGACATACATAGTCTTACTGATACCAGCAATGGTTTTTTCATTCCCAATAGTTTATCCAGCATGGATGGGAAAACAATATCCTTTGGATATGCTGCTTTTTATTTGTCTACTGTTAGTTCAGTTCTTGCGACAATTACAACAACCCATAGCGACTTTACTGAGGTCTCTGAATCAATTAGTGCCAAGCCTTATAGATAACTGGATCCCTCTCATGGTAGTGTGGTCATTGTTAGCAATACTTGAGCCAAACACGCCTATAGGCTTCTCTTTGATTCTGCTTACTTCAGAAGTTACCATGCTTATTTGCAGAGTCAAATATATAAGTACATCCTCAATTTTTCAGCTCTAACAATAAACTTTATGTCCTACTTTGCTGAAAACTGGCTGTCACTATTATATATTTTAGTAAGCGTCAGCGCCAACATAGGATTTTACTTTTCCTGGAAAAACAAAACATCTTTCTTAGGTAAAGCTGTTAGAAACAGTAGGCTACTTCCAGTTATCGTCGCTATTCAAATTCACTGGCTCTTATTCTTTGGTCCAATCAATATTTTCCCTATATTCATAAAGAGTGATCACCAGAATCTTTACCCATGGGTCATTGATAAATTATTTTTTGCACAGGGGATGCTGGCCGGAATTATTGGGTATATTTCATTATTAGCATTTTTATTGATAATTAGCTTGGCTTTGTGGAAGATAAAGTCAAATCAAATTCGAGTTTCATTGTTTGAAGGAAAAGAAGAAAATTATCCGCCCTTAGCTCTCATTGGCGTCAGTGCTTTGATACTGGGACTAGCCATTTGGATATCTCCAGTAATAGGAACAATAACTGCTAACGATGGGGCGTGGTACAAAACAATCCCGCCGATAATACGTTGGTTCGGTAAAGGTATATTTTTAGTTGAAGCATGTCCACTGATCTTTTCAGGTTGGAAAAATATTGAAGGAATCGCCCAATCCAAAAGCACTAGAAAAAACTTTAAAATTTTTACTATAGTTGCGATACTTCAGTTATTGGCATTTCTTGCGCTTAGGCAACGATTTTTGAGCTTACTTGCGGTGACTTTTTACGGATCTATCCTATTGGCAAAATTCAGAAATAAGAGGATTGTTTTGATCTTAGTTTTATTACTTTTTGTTGGTTATTCTATTCCTTCAGGGCTAAGATACACAAGACTTTCTCCAAGTCAATTTGAGAGCAAATCTGATTACTTCCTAGGGTCAGCTCATGCTTTTCTAACTGGTATACAACCCCATAATTTGTTTTCCTCGGCAGTAGCTGACCTCTCTTATAATAAAGCGGGTGCTGCAGCATTGTCTGTGCCCCTTGGTATTCAGAATAGAAATCCAAGCTGGCATAATTTTAACTGGATATTAGTCGAATTTTACAAACCTCTTCCAGGCTTCCTAAAGCCTTATTTTAAAGCCTGGGGTGATCAACGCTCTGAAAAATTAATTGGTGATTGGTTAGCAGTAGGGAAAAATGGAAAAAACATCCCAGGAGTTTCCAAGTCAGTTCAGGATAATTGGGTAATCGACATGATGGAAACACCTTTTTTAGAGCCCTTAGTTGCAGGAGGGTTTTCTGGAATTATCTTTTTCAATATTATTTTTGCGATGTTCATTATGTTAATATGGACAGGAACTTTGTTTTTAACGTCAACATATCCTTTTTTGTGGCCATTGCCAGCAGGTATTTTATTCGTCATTGGAACTGGTGCATCATGGATCGGAGATATTTTGACCCTTTTCAAGGTCATACTTCCTTGGATAATTGTAAGCTTTGCGCTCAATTTTCTAACAACAAAGCTAAGTGAATATAAGTCAAAACAAAACCTTAGCGGAAACATTTTATAGACTGGATTTTGGGATAAATTTATGATGGGATACGTGGATATCAGCCAGTCAATCCGCCCCCTTTGCTTTACCGCCTGGGTAAAAATAGGACCTGGTATGGGTCATTCAGCACCATCAGGTGGGGCGTAGTCCCGGGATTGCCTGGGGGCAGATCCTCCCACTAGCCTGCATCACTAGATGACAGGAACTGAGATCTGATTGAGGCCTTTGAGTATCAATCATTAGGTGTGTTACGAATCCGTATCTGTATTTACGCCCAGCTTGTTGCCTTTTCTGTTAGCTGCCCGTTGGAGTTAAGAACAGCATCAGCCGTACGATCAGATTCTGTCCATGTCATCCATGCCTTCTCGTTGTACTCAACAACGTCATCCACACGCACGTTCCATCTCCTGGACTGCTCACTGATGGGGCCAAGCGGCCAGCCCATCTGAACCAAGGACACAACACCACCCAAGACAACCAATGACTTGGACACGGGCAGACGAGGCATATCCAATAAGGCCAAATGATAAGCCCAGGCTATGTAGCTGTCGTCACTTGATCCCGATCAGGCAGGAGTTGCGACCAGGCATGACTACTGATGAACAAGCAAGGCGCTCAAAGACAGCTCAAGACGCTTCACTATCGCGTCCACTAAGCACCACATCCAGGGACATGAATGACCATTAATTAACTGGTAAGAGGGCCACCTCTGTTTCTCAATAAGCCACCACCTGCCCCCAGTGATTAACGGATACAACTCTTCACTACTGATCAGGTTTCTTGATCATTCGTTATGCGGATGGGGAGACTTGAACTCCCACGACATTGCTGCCACTAGTACCTGAAACTAGCGCGTCTACCAATTCCGCCACATCCGCTGGCGTGTGTCGCTAAGCGACCCTTGAAACATACGACATCGGCACTCAGCTGTTGCTTCGAACGTCAAGACAGTTTGGAGGCCGGCCGTCTAGACGGTCTCAGGCGTAGCCGTCAAAATAATAATTCGGCAGGAAATAACAGGGATGACAGCCGCGGCGCCCGCGTCTCAAGACAATCTCAAGCCCCATCTTGAGATCCAAGGCGGCAACAGACTGCAAGGCGAGCTCCGAGTGAGCGGCGCCAAAAATTCCGCCCTGGTGCTGATGACAGCTGCCCTACTGACGGAAGACACGCTGACCCTCAGCAACGTGCCTCCTCTGACTGATATCGATGGCATGGAGAGCATCCTGGTTTCCATGGGAGTAAAGGTCCGGCGCAGCAGTGAAACCATCCAACTTCAGGCTTCCGACCTCACCAGCGCAGAACCGCCCTACGAACTCGTCAACGGGCTCAGAGCCAGCTTCTTCGCAATCGGTTCAATTCTCGCTCGCATGGGCCACGCCAAGGTTCCTCTACCTGGTGGCTGTCGCATTGGTGCACGCCCTGTGGTGGAGCACATCCGCGGACTGAAAGCACTTGGAGCCGTGGTGACTGTTGAACATGGCGTGGTCTCGGCCACGGTTCCTGGCGATCGCAAACGTCTGAAAGGGGCCTCGATTGTTCTCGACTGCCCGAGCGTCGGCGCCACGGAAACGATCCTGATGGCTGCAAGCCTGGCAAAAGGCACCAGCGTGATTGAGAACGCAGCGCAGGAGCCTGAGGTTCAGGACCTCGCCAACCTACTGAATGCCATGGGAGCTCGCATCAGCGGAGCCGGCGGTCCATCCATCACCGTTGAAGGCGTGGAGCGGCTGCACGGTTGCGACTACACGGTGATTCCCGACAGGATCGAAGCAGGCACCTTCCTGCTGGCTGCCGCAATCACGCGCTCAACACTGCGCATCGCCCCAGTTGTTCCTGATCACCTCAACTCGGTGCTTCAGAAATTGCGCGACTGTGGTTGCGTTCTCGAGTTCGATGGCGATGGCATCGTCATCACCCCAGGCACCATCAAAGGCATTGACATCACCACCCAGCCTTTCCCAGGTTTCCCAACCGATCTGCAGGCACCATTCATGGCCTTGCTGGCGACAGCCCAAGGCACCAGCGTGATCACTGAAAAGATCTACGAGAACCGCATGCAGCATGTCGCGGAGCTGCAGCGCATGGGTGCAGCCATCCGTGTTCAAGGCAACGCCGCTGTCGTCGAAGGTGTTCCCTCCCTCAGTGGAGCTCCTGTGAATGGAACCGATCTGCGCGCCTCAGCCGCCATGGTGCTTGCAGGCCTGGTGGCCAAGGGCAGAACGCAAGTGAGTGGTCTGAACCACCTCGACCGGGGCTACGCCGACATTGAAGCGAAACTCACGGCCAGCGGTGCGAAGTTGGAACGTCACTGTTCCTAAGACGCTGCTCTGAACTGCATCGCCTAAAGTGAAAAAGTGGGAGCGTGGCGGAATTGGTAGACGCAGCGCACTCAAAATGCGCCGCCTTCGGGTTTGTCGGTTCAAGTCCGACCGCTCCTATTGATCCTCAAGGTCTCCGACAGGATTGATCTGATCACTGCTAACGCGGCAGGACTCTGCGAGAGAATGCGTGAGTCATTGATGTCCTCCGGGCAACAACCCTGAACGATCCATGGTGGAGCCAGCGCCAGTGCCCCCTTCCGATGCGGTGATGGGTACCTACAACCGCTTCGCGCTCTCCCTCCAGCGCGGCAAGGGTTGTTGGGTCTGGGATGACAAAAGCCGTCGCCACCTCGATGCCGTTGCCGGCATTGCCACCTGCACTCTGGGGCACAGCAACAGAGCGATGCGCAAGGCTCTCACCGGGCAGCTGCGCAAGCTGCAGCACGTTTCCAATCTCTACCGAATTCCAGAGCAGGAAGCGCTGGCCAAGTGGCTGGTGAATAACAGCTGCGCAGACAGTGTGTTTTTCTGCAATTCAGGGGCTGAAGCCAACGAAGCGGCGATCAAACTGGCCCGCAAACATGGTCATCTGCGCCGGGGAATTGAACGGCCGGTGATCATCACTGCTGCGGCCAGCTTCCATGGACGCACGCTGGCCGCGGTCAGCGCCACAGGACAACCCAGATACCACCAAGGTTTTGAACCCATGGTGGAAGGCTTCGAATTCTTCCGATACAACGATCTCGCGGATTTCGAACAGCTGCTCGAGCGCCTGGAACAGAACGGTCCACGCGTGGCCGCGGTGCTGATCGAGCCTCTTCAAGGCGAAGGAGGCGTGAATCCCGGTGATCCCGAGGTGATGCAGGCGATCCGTGAGCACTGCGATCAACGCAACATCCTGCTGATCTTCGATGAAGTGCAGGTGGGGATGGGCCGCACCGGCACGCTCTGGGGTTATGAGCAGCTCGGTGTTCGTCCCGATGCCCTCACCCTGGCCAAAGGCCTAGGAGGCGGACATGCCGTCGGCGCGCTGATGGTGCGCCACAACGCTGATCTTTTTGAACCGGGCGACCACGCCAGCACCTTCGGCGGCAACCCTTTCGCTTGCCAGGCTTGTCTGACGGTGGCCAGCGAAATCGAAAGGCGCAATCTGCTGCGCAATGTGCGCGAGCGGGGCGCCCAGCTGCATGAGGGACTCAACAGGCTCGTGGACCATTTCCCCAATTGTTTAGAGGGATCGCGTGGTTGGGGGCTGCTTCAGGGCCTGGTCTTCAAGGAAGACTGCGGGATCACTGCGGTGGACGTTGTGAAAGCAGCTCTGGAGGAGCAGTTGCTGGTGGTGCCCGCCGGTGCTCAGGTGGTGCGAATGGTGCCCGCTCTGGTGATCAATGCCCGAGAGATCCAGGTCCTCCTCACACGCCTGGAACGCGCCCTGAACCGTGTGAGCTGAGTGACGCCACAGGGAAATCCCCCCCATGAACTGAGTGATCTGTTGCCGGGCTTTGACGTCCGTGGCATGGACCTGTCGCTGGACAGGATGATGATCGCTCTGGAGCATCTACATCAACCGGCTCGGTCGATTCCTGCCGTTCAGGTCGTCGGCACCAATGGCAAGGGGTCCATCGCCTGCCTCATCCACTACGGATTGATGGCAGCCGGTTTGTGCTCAGGCCTCACCACATCGCCCCATCTGGTGAGTTGGTGTGAACGCATCCGCGTCAACAACCAGTTGATCTCGATCACGGCCTTGCGTCAGACGCTCGAGCAGTTGCAACCACTGACCGAACAATGCCGCCTCACTCCATTCGAGCAACTGATCTGCAGCGCGCTGATTCACTTCGAAGCCCAGAGGCCCGACTGGCTCGTTCTGGAAGCAGGACTGGGAGGCCGACTGGATGCCACCACAGCCCACAGTTGGCGGCCTCTGATCGCAGTGGCGTCGATCGGCATGGACCATCGCGAGCATCTGGGCCCCAGCCTTCAAGCCATTGCAGCAGAGAAAGCCGCAGCCATTGGTGAGGGTGCCCATGTGATCAGTGCAACCCAAGAACCCGAGGTATCTGCGGTGCTCGAGCAACGAGTCAACGAGGTGCAAGGCACCCTGCAGTGGGTCGATGCACTGGATGAAAGCTGGAACCTGGGTCTTTCAGGGGCCTTGCAGAAACGCAATGGGGCCGTTGCTGCAGCTGCACTGCAGTGGATGAGCACACGCAATGAGGTGATCTCAAGCCGAGCCATTCGTGAAGGTTTTGCAGCGGCACGCTGGCCCGGGCGCTTGCAGTGGATGCGCTGGAGGGGCATGAGGCTGCGGGTGGACGGAGCCCACAATCCACCTGCTGCCATCGAGCTAGCACGAGAGCGCTGCGGTTGGTCATCCGCTGGCAGCCGGCAGATCTGGATCCTGGCGATCCAGGCGCAGAAACAGGCACCGGAGATGCTTCAACAGCTGCTCGGCCCTCTTGATGAGGCCTGGATTGTTCCGGTGCCTGGGCATCGCAGCTGGAGCTTGGGGCAACTGAAGCCAGCGCTGCCGCTGCAGGCCCAACAACTGAAGTCAGCTGAGACTGCTCTGGATGCACTCAATCAGCTGCTTGATCAGGGTTGGCCCGCATCCGCCCCGGTGATCGCAGGATCGCTTTACCTGATCGGCCAGTTAATGGAAAACGGCACATTGGAGGCAGAGTGAACGTCAAGCCACTCGCTGGAACCATGAAATCGCTGCTGAAGGTGCTTGCCGCACTCACCCTGGTGATGACCTGGCTGACGCCGTTGACTGTTCTGGCCCTCGATACCTCTGCTGGGGTGGGACTTCAGGACAGGGCTCTGTTTCAAGACCGAGTGGATTACACACTCACCAATCAGAGCGATGCTGACTTTCACGACCAGCAACTCACCAACACCTCCTTCGCAGGCGCCGTGGGACGCGGCGCTGATTTCAGCGGAGCCAACCTGCATGGGGCGATCTTCACGCAGGGAGCTTTTGCAGAGGCTGATTTTCATGGAGCCGATCTCAGCGATTCGCTGATGGACCGGGCCGACTTCACGCGCACGGATCTGCGCGATGCTCTGCTGATCGGTGTGATCGCTGCCGGCAGCAGTTTTGCAGGAGCCGATGTGGAGGGCGCTGACTTCAGCGACGCGCTGCTGGACCGGGATGATCAGCGCCGGCTCTGCCAGGTTGCTGAAGGCGTCAATTCCAGCACGGGTGTCTCCACCCGCGACAGCCTCAACTGCTGAACCCCCCAAGTTTTCCCGGATTGAGCAGTCCGGCTGGGTCGTAACGGTGCTTGGTGGCCACCTGATCCCCATCCACCACACCAAGGCCACCACCTTCCACGGTGAGCACATGCGGATTGAAGATCAGTGCGCCAAGATCTCGACACTCCTGCATCAATCGCTCCAGTGCTTCAACGCCGCGCCAGCGCACCAGTGGAAGTGATGCAAGCCGCTGAACGCCCTGCTGCCTGACAGCCTCCAGATGCCAGAGCAGATCATCACCCCAGGCCTGCTTGAGTGTGCTCAAACAGTCGATCTCCGGTTGGGGCAGCAGCATCTGTAGGTAGGTCCAGTCAGGATCGCGCTGGCGCAGGTGCAGCGTCGTGTGATTCCAGCTCAGCTCTCGCAGACCATTGCCTTGGCGGTCGGACTCCGCCCCGAGATGGGTCAGAACAGCCCCCATATCTGCCGCCAGCCGCTGAACCGTGCTCACCGCATCGGGAGCCACCAGCAGCAATAAGCGATCAGAACGGCGCTGAGGCAGATCCCACTTCGGCAGCAACTCAACCACCGCTGCCTCAAGAACGGTGCAGAGATGCAGGTCAATCGCTGCTGAACTGCAACGTCTTGCCAGCTCCACTGCCGTCGCCCAGTCGGGACAATCCACAACCACTTCCTGCCAATCAACATGCAGTGCCGTGGCCAACCGCAGTGCCGTGATGATGCCATTGGTGCCGTAGGCATGGTTCAACGCCTCGGCATCGCTGGCATCGAGCTGAAGGACCCGCGGCTCCTGCTCCATGGTTACCACTTCCAGTCCGAGCAGGTGCCCCGGATCGCGAAGAAAGCCCCAGCGCACGGAGCCGATTCCACCGGAACCACCGGCAATGAATCCACCGATCGTGGCGCTGCGCCAGGTGCTTGGCATCAGACGTAACTGCCGGCCAAAACCGGCCAGCTCCCGGTTGAGATCTTTCAGCAGGCATCCGCACTCAACCTCGGCAACGCCGCTGACCTGATCAATGGAGCGCACGGCCCTGAGCTGGGTCATCACCATCACCACCCCAGATTCCAGCGGCACGGACTGGCCGTAATTGCCCGTGCCTGATCCACGCAGGGTCAGAGGTACGGCATGACGCCGGCAGGCTGCCGCCACGCGAACAACCGCCTCCACGCTGTCCGGCCTCACCACAAGCTCTGCACGGCAGTGAGCCAACCGCTGCGACAGCACCGGCGAGTAGTCGTAGGCATCACGAGACAACCGTTCCAGTTCCTCCGGCTGCGACAACAACCTGAGGCCAGGGACTGCTGCCAGCTCAGTTCGCAGGGCATCAGGAAGCATTGGTCGGTCTGAAAGGCGTTACGACCAATCCTGCACCCAATGTCCACCGGCAAGAACCCGGCGTGGACAAGCCATCGCCAGCAACTCAGGCCAGCCAGCCTCGGGCAGATGAATCAGATCCGCCGGTGCTCCGGCCCGCAGGCACCCGTCCCAGGCAAGGCCCATCAGCCGAGCCGCATCGGTGCCGAACGGCTTCATCCCATGGTCATCCCAGGGGGCAAGTTGGGCCAGGGGGAGACACATGGCGATCAGAGCCAGAGGATCGAGCCGCCCTCCTGGGAACCAGGGATCTTGAACGTTGTCACCACCCACAGCGACGGAAACACCTGCGCGCTGCAGCTGCCGAATCGGTGCCAACGGCCGGCGCAAAGGCGTCTCGTTGTCTCGATGACCCAGCAACCAGCCATTGGTGAGCGGCAACGCCACCACCTGCAGGTTCTGACGGGCCATACGGGTAGCTAACCGCTGCAATGAACCCGCTGACAGCAGCGACAGGCTGCTGGCATGGCTGCAAGTGACAGGAACAGACAGGCTCATGCTCTCGAGCACACGCAGCAGCTGTCGCACCCCAGCCGCCGGATGGGAGGCCGCTTCATCGATATGCAGATCCACAGGGCAGCCATGTTGATCGGCAAGCTCCAGCAGTCGGCGCAGGGCCTGGCGCGTCGCTCGACCTCGACAGGGAGGAGCAAGAACACCGCCGATCACGCCCTGGGCCTGGGCCACCTCAGCCGCCAGGTGTTCACCCTCTGGCGTCGACCAGTGCTCCACTGGCACCAGCGCAACAAGTTGCAGCTCGATGCGCTCACGCCACCGAGCTCTCAGAGCCGACAACACCTCCCAGCTGCAGTCCGCACCAGGCCCGAGGCTGTCGATGTGACTGCGCACGGCCCTCAGGCCATGGTCCCAAGCCAGTTGCAAAGCACGTTCCGCACGCTGCTGAACCCGCTCGGCCGAGCGGGTCTCGTGTTCCCTGAAGTTGGCCGCCAAGGCTCCTGAATAAGTCCCAGCTGGATTGGGGTACTCGTTCCAGGAGAACGCCTTATCCAGATGGGCATGGGGTTCCACCAGTCGGGGTAGCACCAGCCCCGTGGCCTCCGATGTGGCTTTCACCGACTGGATCCTGCTGCCAGACCAGGACAGGACCACGGGAATCAGCCCATCCACATCAGCCGTTGGCGACGGATCAGAGCCCAGATCGAGCAAAGAGCGCGGACAACGTGCTCTTAGCTCACCGGATGCCAACGAAAACCCTGCTGTGCTCATTCGAGCTTGCCGGCATCCGAATGAGCGTTGAGCACCCAAAACTGGCCTGCAAGTCCGAGGCTGGTCACGGAGTAGCGCGGCAATCGCAAGGCGGGCAAGAGGTTCTGACCCCCCACAGTCGTGACATACACACTGGCCAGCCCGAGGTTCCAGCGACGGGTGAACTGGTCGGCCAGCAAGGCCAGCGCCGGCTCTTGATCGGCGATCAAGCGAGGACAATCACTGATCCAAAGCCGCAGCACCATCGGCAAGGTCTGACGCTCACAGACCTCCTTGGTGGCCAGAGTCACCAATGTTTCCCCGGCAAAGTCCTGGTAATCGTCCCTGGTGGGATTGGTCACGAACAGAGCAACACAGCTTCCTGCCACCACCAGCACAGCTGCAGCCACCGTTGCTGAAGGCCAGCGCCAACGAGGCGAAGACATGTGGGTGTCACTGCAGGGCGAATTGATAGATTCTTACTGACGCGGCGGGCGTCGCCAAGTGGTTAAGGCAGCGGCTTGTGGCGCCGCTATTCGGGGGTTCGAATCCCCTCGCTCGCCCTTTCAACCTTTGAACAGGTGTTCTGTTTCAGGGCTCATCAATGCCTGAAGCAGATCATCGGCTCCATGCCGGATGGGATCCCTGCAAACAATCCCGAGACGCTCGCCCACCTGCTCGACAACCTTCAACGCCTGCTGATCATCCAGCCGGGCTGTGTTCAGTGCCAATGCCCGCACCCTGGGAGCGGCAGGGCTGCCGGCAGGGCGGCCGATCGCTGCTAGCGCTTCGCAGATCACCACCAGCTCCTCCAGAGAAGGCAGCGGGATGTCCGGCAGCCGATCAATCGTGGACTGCTGAGCGCGATGCACCATCATCAGCGCCGTTGGCTGACTTCCCCTCAATAAGGGCAGGGTGGCCGTGGAACCGGGATGGCAGAGCGATCCCTGACCCTCCACGAGCAGCAGACCCTTGGGCGGCAGAGTTTTCGCCGCTGACAGCACCGCGGCTTCCACAGCACCAGCAGCGAAATCAACCCGAACCGCATCCAGAGGGACCCCCTGGCCACTGATCAGGATCCCTGCCTGACCGGTCCCCACGAAAGCGGAGGGAACTCCTGCCCGAGTGGCGGCCTCGTGCACAGCCAAACAGGCGCTCATCTTGCCGACAGCCATGTCCGTTCCCACGGCCAAAATGCGCTGACAGGGGAGCGCCGCAGCGCGAGCTTTGCCCACGCCGAGTCCGGCCGGCTCACGGCGCAGGTCCCAGATCCAGCAACCGGGTTGCAACGCTGCTTGCAGCTCCTGGTCATCGTTCAGATAGCTGTGCAGACCACTGGCGATAGACAGGCCGGCATCGAGTGCCGCCAACACATCGGTCCGCATAGCGTCGGGCAAACCCCCTCCTGATGGCGCCAGACCAACGACAGCAACCGTTGGTCCGTAGGGGAGCGCCTCCGCCAGATCGCGCACCAAGGGCACTGGCCTGGCAATGCCTGTGACATGGTCCAGCCGCTCTCCAGCATGCTCAGGATCAATCACAGCCACGATCGGACCAGGTCGATGGCGAAGCATCGCCAATCCGGTCTTGCCAGTGAGCGACGCCAACCCCCCGTGCTGCATCAGCACCAGAGGCATGGCAGCAAAGCCTGAAGGGCACTGAGTGATGGATTCAAAACTCAAGTGATCGCGGCCACAGCAGTGACCATGGATCTAGCAACGCCCACCAGCATGCGCGCCCAGCAAGCGAAGACCGACCCTGAAGCGTGAATCAACGGCAAGGAACTCCGATCACTGACCTGACGCACAACGCGACCACGCAACAAAAAATCATCAACTCAATGAAAAGTCACGATTTTTTGTGTCGCTAGCAGCCGCAAAAGCAGGCTTTTGGAGACCAATGACACAGAACACTGTAGAAACTTGATTGTCATTGATAAGCAAAAAATATTTTTGTGTTTTGCTCAATCTCGAGCAGCTGTGCTGATTAATGTTCTCTTCAGAAGGCTGCGTTTTTCCGGGGGCACGACTCATGTCCAAAGGACTGAAAGAGGCAAGTTTTTTCGGCGCCACATTCCTGCTTGGCCTGGCCACATTGGAGACACTGCTGCATTTCGCTGGCTTCTGAACAGCTTTTTTGAAGCCTGAAGCACACTTCACGAGTGAATCAGCCAGTGCTTTCGGAAGTACACAATTTCATCGTGGTGATCCATTTGAGATTGCGGCAATTAAACCTCGACTGAAAAGCGAAACGACGATGCTGCAGACGATCCCCTGAACAGCATGCAGGGACCAACCTTCATGGCACTGCGCATGCAGATCAAGGAGATAGAACAGCTAATTGTGGACCGAAGTTGAGCTGGAAAATGCTCCACAACTTCCAGGAAACCTCGAGCTAAATCGGCGGTCCATCAGGCTGCGCAGAACAGTCTTCGATGCATGATTTTGAAAACCATGCAATAATCATTAAACGCCGAAGAGCCCAGAAGGGTCCACTGCGCGAGAACCGATAAGTCGAATTCAAATGAATCGAAGAGAGATCGCTCCCCATCGGGAGTGGAGAAGGTCTGGCAAACCTGCCAAGGCCTATCAAATCACTGGCTACGAGTCGCCCCAGAGACGTCGTTATCTGCGTGAGCTAGCGGAACAAGAGGCCAGCCAATCAGCCTGAACCCACCGCTTTGCTGCTGATTCCCAACCCAGCGGAAATCGGGGGAGACAGTCTGTCTTGATCAAGCGGAAGCCCGAGATAAGGATCGTCCACAAGATTCAGATGACTGTCGAGGTCTGGCCAGCGGATCAACGGCAACAGCTGGCATGCCGCTCCATTGAGCAGTGTGCTGTCTGAGTAACAGCCCACCATCAGATCCAGGTTCAATCGCTCAGCGACTCTGGCCATCAACAAGGCCTCCGTTAATCCACCGGTTTTGAGCAATTTGAGATTGACCCCATCCACATGAGGGGCCAAGCGCAGCAGATCCTTCAGATCCCAGCAGCTTTCGTCGGCAACAAGCGGCATGCTGCAGTGCTCTCGCAACGCCGCAAAACCCTGCAGATCCTCCTGAGGATCGAGGCTTGCAGCGACAGGCTGCTCCAGCAGAACTACATCAGCAGCCACGAGCTCTGCTTGCATCTCCCTGGCTTGCTGCACGGTCCAGCCACCATTGGCATCGACCTGAAGCTCATGGGCCTCGCCGGTCTGCTGTCTGCGGGTTTGAAGCATCGACGCCACCGCCCGCAGCAGTGCCTTGTCATGGTCGAGGCCTTCAGGACTGCCCAGCTTGAGCTTGATACGGGTGGCGGGCAGTTGCGTCCACCAGCGATGGAGCCGCTGCTGCACACCCTCCACCGAAGCCAGGCCCAGGGTGACGCTGGTGGCCACAGCGCAGCGTCCATCCAGGCCGAACAATCGCCAGATCGGTTGCTGCAAGAACTGACCCCACCAATCCAAGAGCACGAGATCCACAGCACAACGCGCCGGTGGGGAGAGGCTGCTCAGCAGCGGATCAACAACGCTTCGATCGGCAGGATCAAGCCTGTTGAGAGCGGGCAGCGCACCCTGGAGTTCAGCCTCGATGCCGTCCAATCCATAGGAGCGGTGACCGGTGTCTAAACCACCGGTTTCACCCCGACCGGTGATCCCGTTATGGCTAATGCACAGTTCAAGCCGTTCCACAGCTGATGTGGTGCCTCGGCTGATCGCCAGAGGAACCGCCTTGGTGAGCGGAAACCGACGCAGAGACCAGCCCATGCAACGTGCGCACCGAACTTCAAAGTGACACAGGACGTTTGTGAACCACACTGAAGGAAGGTTCCCTCGTCGGCGGTCCATCGGACGGCCCTCCGCCTTGACCGTTACCGCCTCTCCCTCAACCGCTCAAGTGCCAGGCCTGGAGCGGGGCAGTTACTGGATCACCACCTTCGGCTGCCAGATGAACAAGGCTGATTCCGAGAGAATGGCCGGCATCCTGGAGTCGATGGGGTATCGGGAGGCCACGGCCGAGCTGGACGCCGATCTGGTGCTCTACAACACCTGCACGATCCGCGACAACGCGGAGCAAAAGGTCTACAGCTACCTCGGGCGCCAGGCACGCCGGAAACGCATCAACCCCCATCTCAAACTTGTGGTCGCGGGCTGCGTTGCCCAACAGGAAGGTGAATCACTGCTGCGGCGCGTGCCCGAACTGGATCTGGTGATGGGCCCGCAACACGCCAATCGGCTGGAAACCCTGTTGCAGCAAGTTGACAGCGGTCAGCAGGTGGTGGCGACTGAAGAGCACCACATTCTTGAAGACATCACCACCGCGCGCCGCGACAGCAGCATCTGCGGCTGGGTCAACGTGATCTATGGCTGCAACGAACGCTGCACCTACTGCGTTGTGCCCTCCGTGCGTGGCAAGGAACAGTCGCGCCTACCGGATGCGATCAGGCTGGAAATGGAAGGTCTGGCCGCGCAGGGGTACCGGGAAATCACCCTGCTGGGTCAAAACATTGATGCTTATGGCCGCGATCTCCCTGGCATTACTGCCGAAGGACGGCGCAAGAACACACTCACCGACCTGCTTTATCACGTTCATGACGTTGAGGGAATTGAACGGATCCGTTTCGCCACCAGCCATCCCCGTTACTTCACCAGGCGTTTGATTGATGCCTGCGCCGATCTGCCCAAGCTCTGCGAACACTTCCATATCCCCTTCCAGAGCGGAGACAACGACGTGCTGCAGGCCATGGCGCGCGGATACACCATCGAGCGTTATCGCAAGATCATCGACTACATCCGTGAACGCATGCCTGAGGCCTCACTCAGCGCCGATGTGATCGTTGCGTTCCCCGGCGAAACCGACGCCCAGTTCAGACGAACCCTGCAGCTGATCGAGGAGATCTGCTTTGACCTGGTAAACACGGCCGCCTATTCACCACGGCCCAACACCCCAGCTGCGAACTGGGAGAACCAGCTTCCCGAGGACGTGAAGGTGGCACGCCTTCAGGAAATCAATGCCCTGGTGGAGCGCTGCGCCAAGGAGCGCAACGACCGCTATGCCGGCCAGATCGAAGAGGTGCTGGCCGAGGGCATCAATCCCAAGGACCCCACGCAGCTGATGGGACGAACGCGCACGAACCGCCTGACGTTTTTCAGTGCAGTGGGCGCCGATGGCCGGAACTATCAGCCGGGCGACCTGGTTCAGGTTCGGATCAATGCGGTGCGTTCGTTCTCTCTCAGTGGCACTCCCGTGCACGGCTGATACGTTTGCGGCGCAGACCTTCTTACAGATCTTCCCCCCATGCCGACTTCCCCTCTCCGCGTTGGCGTGGTGTTCGGAGGTGCTTCCGGGGAACACGACGTTTCAATCCGGTCGGCCTCAACGGTGATCAAAGCCCTGGGCGACCCCAGCAATCGGGAGAGGTTCCAGGTGACCCCCCTCTACATCGACCGTGAGGGGCGCTGGTGGCCGGACACCATTGCCCAAAGGGTGCTGCAACAGATGGCAGCGCTGGCCGATGACCAGCTGCCTCAACCACTGCCAACACGAGGACTGCGCCAGTTGCCGCTGGATCCCGATCAAATCGATGTCTGGTATCCCGTTTTGCACGGACCCAACGGAGAGGACGGCACGGTGCAAGGTCTGTTCACGCTGATGCAACAACCCTTCGTGGGTTCAGGCGTACTCGGATCCGCCGTGGGCATGGACAAGCTGATGATGAAAGCAGCCTTTGCCGACGCCGGCCTCTCCCAGGTTGCTCACATCGAAGTCAACGCGGCAGACCTCAACAATCCAGAACAGCTGGAGCGTGTGCTGATCAGGCTGGAGAAGGAGCTTGGCTATCCCTGCTTTGTGAAGCCCGCCAACCTCGGCTCATCCGTGGGCATCAGCAAGGTGCGCAATCGCGATGAACTCCTAGCAGGCCTGCGACTGGCAGCGGAACTCGATCCACGCTTGGTGGTGGAACAGGGCGTCAAAGCTAGGGAGCTGGAATGTGCCGTCCTTGGACGTACGCATCTGAAGGCTTCCGTGGTGGGTGAGGTGCGGTTCGACGCCGATTGGTACGACTACGAGACCAAATACACCGAAGGACGCAGTCAAACGCTGATCCCGGCACCCCTGCCCGATGCCGTCAGCCAACGGATTCAGGCCATGGCCATTGCTGCCTGCCGCGCCGTTCACGCCTACGGACAGGCACGTGTGGATGTCTTCTACGACGAAGCGAATGGGCAGATCTGGCTGAATGAGATCAATACACTGCCGGGCTTCACCTCTCAGAGCATGTATCCCACTCTCTGGGAAGCCTCCGGTATTCCTTTGCCACAGCTGGTGGCGGAGCTGGTGGCTACAGCGCAAGAATGAGCCTTCTGCCTCCGCTGCTGCCGCGATGATGCACGGTTTGCTCTGGTTCCCGCTGCTGCTGGTGTTCGTGCTGCTGGCGTCCTTGGGCTGGCTGGAACGACGACGCCAGAATCTGTTTCGGGTCTGGAGCGAATCATCCGAGCTGGCCAAACTCGATGGCTGCGGCGCAGCACGACTGAAGAACGGTGAGCTGTGCTGGAGCAGTTTCCATGCCGGCAGCTTCAAGGATGAAGGTCGCTTTGTGATCAAGACACTGGAATTGGTGGAGTTGATGTCGCTCTCCTCGGGTGATGCGCCGCTGGCCCATGAGTCGCAGGGTCGCTGCCGCTTGAGGCTGATCGGGGAAGGCCAACAGATGGACGTGCCCTTCTCGGATGCGGAACGGGCCCGCCGCTGGATGAATCAGTTGATGGCGAAGGCTCGTTGCGACCTGTGATGGCCCGCTCGAAACTCAACAAACAGGACAGAAGCAACAGCAGCGCTCCCCTTCCTCCGGGCGTCGAACGTCGTCGCAGGCTGCGCCAGGAAAAACGCCAGGAGCGGTTGATTCAGAGCTGGCGCATCTTGCTGTTTGGCGGAGTCTCAAGCGGACTGATCTGGGTTCTGCTCAGTGCCGGCTGGAGTTTGCGCTCGCAGCAGCAGCTGACAGTCCGAGGCAGCGATCGCCTCGGCAGTGATGCGGTGGTCAAAGCAGCCGGCCTGCGCTTCCCAAGACCCTTAATCACCTTGGAACCAGGACGACTCGAGCGTCGATTGCTGGCCGAACTCCCGGTGCAGTCCGTGTCAGTGCAGCGCCGTCTTGTCCCACCTGGGCTGGAGATCGAGCTGAAGGATCGTCGTCCAATCGCGGCGGCCAGCCGCATGGGGGCCCGCGGCAAGGAACAGGGCATGGTCGACGTTGAAGGCCATTGGATGCCACTCACCGTTGCGCGCCAAGGGGAAGCCCCCGCCAGTGCGGTGCGAGTGGAGGGGTGGATTCCCAGCCGGCGTTCGATGATTGCGACGGTGCTGGACAAACGAGATCTATTGGGCAGTCCGTTGACGGTGATCCATATCGCCCCAGATGGTGATCTCAGCCTGCGCACGCAAACGCTGGGTCTGGTGCGGCTGGGCTCCAATGAACGGCTGCTGGATCAACAGCTCAGCACCATCGCCCTGCTGTCAAAAAGTCTTCCCGAAACCCTGCGAGGCAAAGCCAGCAGCGGCATCGATCTTTCAGACCCTTCCAAACCCGAATTGCAGTTGAAAGCGGATCCGAAACAGAAAACGAGCAAACCCTGACCAGAGGTTGCAGCGTGCTGAAACCACAACGAGTGTTATTTGAATTCGGCGATCGTGGCTCGCAGGGACATAATGCACACGCACCTCAATGGTTCGACGACGGCGATGGAGATGGTGAGCGGTCAAATGTCCCCTTCTCCTGATTCAGCAGGAATTCTTCCCTCTCAATCCGCCCGAATTGAAGTCATCGGCGTTGGTGGCGGCGGCAGCAATGCGGTAAACCGCATGATTCAAAGTGACCTTGAAGGGGTTGCTTACAGAGTTCTGAACACCGATGCACAAGCCCTGCTGCAATCATCGTCAGAACATCGCGTTCAGCTCGGGCAGACCCTGACACGTGGCCTCGGGGCCGGCGGTAATCCCAGCATCGGTCAGAAAGCAGCTGAAGAATCCCGCGCTGACCTGCAGCAGGCCCTTCAGGGTGCGGATCTTGTCTTTATCGCAGCCGGCATGGGTGGGGGCACGGGAACCGGTGCGGCGCCCGTGGTCGCCGAGGTCGCCAAGGAAAGTGGCGCCCTGACGGTTGGCATTGTCACCAAGCCCTTCGGCTTTGAGGGCCGTCGTCGCATGCGCCAGGCCGATGAGGGCATCGCCCGGCTGGCCGAGCATGTGGACACCTTGATCGTGATTCCCAACGACCGTCTACGTGATGCGATTGGCAGTGCACCTCTTCAGGAAGCCTTCCGCAGCGCAGATGATGTTCTGCGCATGGGTGTGAAGGGCATCACCGACATCATCACCTGTCCAGGCCTGGTGAATGTTGACTTCGCTGATGTGCGCTCGGTGATGACGGAAGCCGGCACTGCCCTGCTTGGCATTGGCGTCGGATCCGGCCGATCGCGTGCGATCGAAGCCGCCCAGACCGCGATCAACAGCCCTCTGCTGGAGGCTGCCCGGATCGATGGTGCCAAGGGTTGTGTGATCAACATCAGCGGTGGCCGCGACATGACCCTTGAGGACATGACCAGCGCCTCCGAAGTGATCTACGACGTGGTGGATCCCGAGGCCAACATCATTGTTGGAGCGGTGGTGGATGAACGTCTGGAAGGAGAGATCCACGTGACCGTCATCGCCACAGGGTTTGAGAATGGTCAGCCTTATCGCACCGAGAGAAGCGTCCCGCGTGCTGCCACCTCAGCGTTCAGCCCCGCTGAATCTCAGGATTCCGGTGCTCGCATTCCTGAATTCCTGAGACAGCGTCAGCAACGCCAGGATGGCGGCCAGAACAACTGACTCAGATTGCAGTGCACTGAATGTGTTGCCCGACTCTGGTTTTCCGGAGTCGGCTATTGCAATGTGGTGACCCGGAGTCCACGCCTGTCCAGAGCATCCCGTGTGGCTGCTGCCTTCCGGTTCTGACCAAGTTTGGGCGTCTGAACCGCATAGGTCCGAGTCACCTGCGATGTTAGCAATGGAAGTCCGCTGATTCGAGAAAGCGGTTGCGCGCCTCTGACCTGATCCGGTTCAAGCAGACCGGCCAACCGATCACCATGCTCACCGCCTGGGATGCTCTGAGCGCCTCCCTCGTGGAGGACGCCGGCGCTGATGTGGTGCTGGTGGGGGATTCACTCGCCATGGTCAGCCTCGGTCACAGCACAACCCTTCCCGTCACGTTGGAGCAGATGCTGCTGCACACACAGGCGGTCTGCCGCGGTTTGAGCAAGCCGTTGGCCCAACAACCGCTGGTGATCACCGACCTTCCCTTCCTTAGCTACCAGTGCGGCTTGGATCGCGCGGTGGCCGCAGCAGGAAGCCTGATCAAACAATCCGATGCAGCGGGAGTGAAGCTTGAGGGCGCCGAACCCGAGGTGTTGGCGGTCATTGAACGCTTAGTTCGCACGGGAATCCCTGTCATGGGGCACCTGGGGTTGTTGCCTCAAGCGGTCCACAGCCTTGGCTACCGCCGTCAGGCCAGGGATCCACGCAGCCAGGAACGCCTCTTACAGCAAGCTTCGGAACTGGAGTCGGTGGGGTGTTTTGCGATGGTGCTCGAGCACGTTCCCTCCGAACTCGCAAGCCAGGTGAGGCGGCGTCTGGCCATCCCGGTGATCGGCATCGGAGCAGGGAATGACTGCGATGGGCAAGTGAGCGTGACCGCCGACCTACTTGGGCTCACCCGCTCACAACCACCCTTCAGCCAAGCTCGGATGGATGGTCGAGGCCTTGGGGTCAAGGCTTTGAGCAGCTGGTTGGATGATCAGCGTCAGCACTCAGCTCCTCCCACCACTCCACCAGCTCCACCAGAACCGCATTGCTGACAGCCATCCCCAGAGGATCGGTGAGCTGCCAGCGAGTGCCGCGCCTGCGCAGCAGATCTGTTGCGAGAAATCCTGCCCAGCGATCCTCCAGTTGAGGCAGCCAGCGGCTGCAAGCTTGCAATGACCAGCCGCAACTCAGGGCTTGTTCCAGCAGGTCAACGCCTTCATGTCGCCTGAGCCCCACGAGCAGACGGTCCTCCAGGCTCATCGGCAGGGCCAACCCCTTCAGCAAAGACGAATGCGGACCGTCCCTCTGCTGCTGGTCGAGCCATTGTCCATAGGCCTCACGGGTGCGCGGCCTCGCGAAGCGCTCACCCCAGGGTGCACTGGTGGCGCCCAAACCAAAAGCCCACCAACCGGCTCCGCTCCAGTACACACGGTTATGCCTGGAGGCATGGCCTGGCCTGGAGAAATTGGAGATTTCGTAGCGGCAGTAGCCAGCCCTAGCCAGGCGATCACTGGTGGCGGCAATCCGATCGGCAGCGCCGTCCTCATCGGGCAACTCCAGCTCACCGCGTTGCTCCAGCTTTGAGAACACCGTGCCAGGTTCCAGGCTGAGGTCATAAATGGAGAGATGAGGAGCACCCATCGCAACTGCACGCTCCAGCTGAACGGCCCAAGCGTCGTCGCTCTGATCAGGCAAATTGCGAATCAGATCAAGGCTCCAGCTCCGCAGAGCACCGTTTAGAACCGCTCCATGGAGCCATTCACAGGCTTCCAGCAGATCCGAGCGGCGATGACGGCGACCGAGGGCTGCCAAAACCTGGTCATCAAAACTCTGACCACCCAGACTCACCCGATTCACACCGCAGCGCAGCAAAGCCTCGAGATCCATCCGCTCAAAGCTGGCGGGGTCCATTTCCAGGGTGATCTCAGATCCGCTCTGCAAGCCGAAACGCACCCTCAGAGCATTGAGCACACGCCCCACCTGTTCAGGGGCCAGCAGCGAGGGTGTGCCTCCTCCGATGTAGACGGTGGCCAAAGGCGGCCCGATTGGAGAACACTCGATTTCCTGCAGCAGCTGGCCGAGATAGGTCTCGATTGAGCGACTCCCAGGCCCACCTTGGGCATCCGCCTTGTCTCCCAACGGCACCACCGCGAAATCGCAGTAGAAGCAGCGCCGATGGCAAAACGGAATATGGATGTAAGCGCTGCGGGGCGCGGGTGCGGTCATCAGCCCGAGCCAGGAGAGTGAGAATGGTGCATGCTGCCTGCAACTGGACTGGGCAGTGAGAACCCAACCTCATGGTCGAAGCGCTCATCATCATCCTGTTCCTGATCTCCGGGACGGCCACCGGCTGGATGGGCGTGCATCTGCTCCCGCAGGAATTGCTCGATGACACCAACGCCCAGCAGGTCCGTTTGGGCCTGAGCGCCGGCGGTGCGGTCATCGGCCTGGTGGCCGGGGTGGTGTTCCGACGGCTGCGGCAGCGACTGATGAATCAGGTGCGCACCATGCCCACCGATCTCCTGGTGAGCCGGGCTGTTGGACTGATCCTTGGCCTGCTGGTGGCCAACCTGCTGCTGGCACCGATTCTGTTGCTGCCTCTTGCCGGCGCCAGCTCTCTAGTGAAACCCCTAGCAGCGATTCTCAGCAACGTGTTTTTCGGCGTGCTGGGCTACAACCTCGCCGAGGTGCATGGACGGACGCTGCTGAGGCTGTTCAACCCAACCTCCACGGAGGCCCTGCTGGTGGCGGATGGTGTGCTCACGCCGGCCACAGCCAAAATCCTCGATACCAGCGTGATCATTGACGGCCGTATTCAGGGAATGATCGGCTGCGGACTGCTGGAGGGGAAGGTGATCGTGGCCCAGACGGTGATCAACGAAATGCAGCAACTCGCCGATTCCAACAACATCGAGAAACGCGGCAAGGGTCGACGTGGCCTGAAGCTGCTCAATGCGCTGCGCGAGACCTACGACAAACGTTTGGTGATCAACACAACCCGCTACGACGGGGCAGGCACCGATGATCGCCTGCTGCAGCTCACGGAAGACACCGGCGGCACGCTGGTGACGGCGGACTTCAACCTGGCTCAGGTGGCGCGGGTGAAGGAGCTCAAGGTGATGAACCTCAGCGAACTGGTGATCGCCCTGCGCCCTGAAGTGCAACCCGGGGATGAACTCAACCTGAAGATCGTTCGCGAAGGCAAGGAGGAACACCAGGGAGTGGCCTACTTGGAAGACGGCACGATGGTGGTGATTGAAAACGCACGAGCTGCAATTGGTGAACGACGGGCCGTGGTGATCACGGGAGCCTTACAAAATCCAAGCGGCCGGATGGTGTTCGGTCGGCTCGACAAAGACGGCGAAACAACCGCCACCAGCAAGAGCATTCCTGGAGCAAAACCGCCCCGCAAAAACCGACGCAATGAGCGTCCAACCCCAGAGTCCCGCTAGGCTCCACCGACCACGGCAGCCCGACGCGGATGACCACATCAGCTCCTTATTACGGCGATTCGTCGGTGATGCGGACTCCGCCCCCGGATCTGCCGTCATTGCTGCTCAAGGAGCGCATTGTCTATTTGGGACTACCGCTCTTTTCCGATGACGACACCAAACGTCAGGTCGGACTCGATGTCACTGAACTGATCATTGCTCAGCTTCTTTTCCTGGAATTTGATAACCCTGACAAACCGATTTACTTCTATATCAATTCAACGGGTACCAGCTGGTACACCGGTGATGCCATCGGCTTTGAAACGGAAGCTTTCGCGATCTGCGACACCCTCCGCTACGTGAAACCGCCGGTCCACACCATCTGCATCGGTCAGGCGATGGGCACAGCAGCTGTGATTTTGTCTGCCGGAACCAAGGGACACCGCGCTGCCCTGCCCCACGCCTCGATCGTGCTGCATCAACCCCGCAGCGGAGCCCAAGGCCAGGCAACGGACATTCAGATCCGTGCCAAGGAAGTGCTGCACAACAAGCGAGCGATGCTTGAAATCCTGTCGACAAACACCGGCCGCAGCGTGGAGGAACTCTCGAAGGATTCCGATCGCATGAGTTACCTCACTCCAGACCAGGCCAAGGACTACGGGCTGATTGATCGCGTTCTCTCCAGTCGCAAAGAGCTTCCAGCTCCCGTTCCGGCCGGCTGATCCGGGCCTCCTCCCTCACGTTTCACTGCTTTCTCTTCACCCCACCAGGACTCATGCCGATCGGAACCCCCAGCGTGCCCTACCGCCTCCCTGGCAGCCAGATGGAGCGCTGGGTAGACATCTACACCCGATTAGGAGTGGAGCGAATCCTCTTCCTCGGTTCCGAGGTCAATGACGCAGTCGCCAACAGCCTGGTTGCCCAGATGCTTTATCTCGACTCCGAGGACAGCAGCAAGCCGATCTATCTGTACATCAACTCCCCGGGCGGATCGGTCACGGCAGGGCTGGCGATTTACGACACCATGCAATACGTCAAGAGCGACGTGGTCACCATCTGCGTAGGTCTTGCGGCGTCGATGGGAGCCTTCCTGCTGGCGGCGGGCACCAAAGGCAAGCGATTGGCCCTTCCCCACAGCCGGATCATGATTCACCAGCCTCTGGGCGGAACTGCCCAAAGGCAGGCCAGCGACATCGAAATTGAAGCGCGCGAGATTCTGCGCATGAAGGAGATGCTCAACCGCTCGATGGCTGACATGAGCGGCCAGAGCTTCGAGAAAATCGAGAAGGACACTGACCGCGATTACTTCCTCAGCAGCGAGGAGGCCAAAAACTATGGACTGATCGACCGAGTGATCGCCCACCCCAACGAGGCCTGATCGATCCGGCACTTGCGTAAGCTCGGTCGTTACCAAGCTCCACGTTCATCGTCCGGATGGCTCAGCTTTTTTACGACTCCGATGCCGATCTCTCGCTGCTCAACGGCAAGACAGTTGCCATCATCGGCTACGGCTCCCAGGGCCATGCCCACGCTCTGAACCTCAAGGACAGCGGTGTGAACGTGGTGGTTGGCCTCTACGAAGGAAGCCGCTCCGCTGACAAAGCCAAGGCCGACGGCCTGGAGGTTCTGAGCGTCTCGGATGCTGCCGCCAAGGCGGACTGGATCATGGTGCTGCTGCCTGATGAGTTCCAGAAAGAGGTCTATGACAAGGAAATCGCGCAACATCTAAGCGCTGGCAAGGTTCTTAGCTTTGCCCACGGTTTCAACATCCGTTTCGGCCTGATCCAGCCTCCCGCCGATGTGGATGTGGTGATGATCGCCCCCAAGGGCCCAGGTCACACCGTGCGTTGGGAATATCAAAACGGTCAGGGTGTTCCTGCACTGTTCGCGATTGAGAAAGACGCCTCCGGCAATGCCCGTGGCCTGGCCATGGCCTATGCCAAGGGAATCGGCGGCACCCGCGCCGGCATCCTGGAGACCAACTTCAAGGAAGAAACCGAAACCGACCTGTTCGGCGAACAGGCCGTGCTCTGTGGCGGCCTGTCCGAACTGGTGAAAGCCGGCTTCGAGACTCTCGTCGAAGCGGGTTACCAGCCTGAGCTGGCCTACTTCGAGTGCCTGCACGAAGTGAAGCTGATCGTGGATCTGATGGTGAAGGGTGGTCTGTCAGCCATGCGCGACTCGATCTCTAACACTGCCGAGTACGGCGATTACGTGAGTGGCCCCCGCCTGATCACCGCCGACACCAAGGCGGAGATGAAGCGAATTCTCTCTGACATCCAGGACGGCACCTTCGCCAAGAACTTCGTGGCTGAGTGCGAAGCCGGCAAGCCCGAGATGAACAAGATCCGCAAGCGCGACGGTGACCACAAGATCGAGGAAGTGGGCAAAGGGCTGCGTTCGATGTTCAGCTGGCTGAAGGCCTCCTAATCAGGGCATCATTCAGCCCTTTCTCCTGGTGATTGCCGCGGCCGGTCTCGACCGGCTGATCGGCGATCCCCTCTGGTCCCCACACCCTGTGGTGTGGATGGGCCGTTGTATCAGCACACTGCGGCGCAGCGTTGAACATTGGAGCGGTGGGCACCCGCGGTGGCTGCGTCTGGGTGGACTAGCCATCACGCTGGTTCTCACGCTTGGCAGCGCCAGCATCGGTTGGTTGATCGAACGGATGGCCCTGGAAACGGACGGCATACTCCAGAACGTCGCTGTGCTGGCACTGGTCGCTGGCCTTGCCAGTGCTCTGGCAGCCAAAAGCCTTGAAAAAAGCGTGCTGAATGTGATCGCAACCCTCCCCCGCGAAGAGAGAGGCAGTCTCTCAACGGCACGAGAGCAGCTCAGCTGGATTGTGGGCCGCGACACGACCTCACTCAGTCGAGACGAGATCCTGCGCGCCACCGCCGAAACCGCCAGTGAGAATGCGGTGGACGGGCTGTTCGCACCGCTGTTCTGGATGTTGGCGGGTGCAGCTCTCTGGAGCCTTGGATTGAGCGACGCGCCAGGGCCACTAGCCCTGGCCTGGGGATTCAAGGCGGCCAGCACCCTGGATTCCATGCTCGGGTACCGCAGAGGAACGCTGCGCTGGCTGGGCACGGCAGGCGCACGACTCGATGACCTGCTGACCTGGCTGCCCTGCCGCTTAGTGATGCTGAGCCTGCCGCTGGTCAGCATGCCCTGGCGCCAGTGGCCAGCTCTGATCAGATCGGCTGAATGCGAAGGCCAGCTCGATGCTTCACCGAATGCAGGACGCTCAGAAGCGATCTATGCGCACTGTGCAGGCGTGCAACTAGGCGGCAGGAACCGTTACGGCGATCGTTGGGTGGATAAACCACTGCTTGGAGCTGATCAGCCCACTGCAGACCCGCGAGGGATCAGCAGAATCCTGGAGCTGACTAGACGACTTGAACTGCTTTGGATCTTGATGGCAGCCATGTTGAGCTGGAGCCTGCAAGTGCGTGCTCAGTAAGCACCACGATCCATTGGCAGCAACAACACACCGAACGTGCGCAGGATGATGGCCATGTCAAGCAAGAATGAACGTCCGCGGGCGTAAGCCAGATCAAGCCTGACCCGCTTGTCATAGCTGAGATTATTTCTGCCGCTCACTTGCCAGAGGCCAGTCAAACCAGGCCGGACCGCCAGAACTTCATCCATGTAGTCGCCATAGCGAAAGATCTCTTCGTTCACAATCGGCCGTGGTCCGACCACACTCATCTGACCACGCAGAACATTCAAAAACTGTGGCAGCTCATCAAGACTTGAGCGACGGAGAAACCTGCCGATTGGCGTGATGCGTGGATCGTTACGCAGTTTGAAATCTCTTTCAAATTCAGCGCGCAACTCTGGTGAACGCTGCAACACCTGAGCCAGAACGGCATCAGCATCAGGCCGCATCGTGCGGAATTTGATGCACCCAAAGCGTTGATAGCCGCGGCCGACCCGTTTCTGCACATAAAACACTGGGCCCGGTGAGCTGAGCTTCACCAACACAGCCAGCAGCAGAAATAGCGGAAAGCCCAGTCCAAGCACTGCCGCTGAAAACGCAAGGTCACCAGAGCGCTTGAGCGATCGGCCAAGCTTGCTCTGAGCACCAACAATGGTGCTAGTAGGAAGCTCCGAAGGCGGAGCTGTCATCAACTTCAGGTGACGACGTGATGGGCGAAGGCGCAGTGCCGATGCAGATGCTGAGAGGAGGGTCTGACGAGGAGTATCAACCACGGAATACCCCTCCCATATCAGACCAATCAACCTGAAGGCCAAGCATTCGTCAGCTGCAAAGTGCCAGTAACCGCAACGGCATACAAGCACATCGCGGCCCAACCGGTGACATCCAGATGCGCCTAAAAGCGCAGAAGATTGATCAAGAAGTCTCTCAGGCGATTGCCGTCTCACGCCCCACTCCCGAAGCTTGAGGTATGGCAACCACCAGCACTGCTCTCAACGGCCTCCTAGAGGAAGCTCTCCAGGAAGCCTCCATTGGAGAAACCGATCACTTCCACTGGCATGCCACAGCCGTGGGAATCGCCGCACTGTGGAGAGAGGAAAAGCCCCCGAACACCCCTCCCTTCGATCAAGCAGTCAGCGAAGGCCTAGAGGTCGGCCTGGATTTGAGTAGAGAGGAGAGGGAGTTCCACCAGGTCAAGGAAGGATTGGTGCTGCTATTCCACTCATAAGAGAGCAAAATCGAGCACCTAAAGAGGCAACAGCATCAAGGAGAGCAATACTTACAAAATCAATCCGCCATCACGAAAATATCTCATTCCACCCTGCATTAGAAGCGCAAATCAGGGGCTAACTGCTAAAGTACTTTAATCAAGCAATTTGACGATGAAGATTTATCTGCCGGTCTTTTCTTATTCAGCCTCATGCAAAACATTTGACCTCAACACAGAGCACAACCCCGGAATCGGAGGCACACAGCACGTCACAGTCCTACTTGCCTCAAGGCTGGCAAGAGCGAAGCCACAATGGACCATCTATTTAGTCAACTATTCTCCAATCAACATTTTAAATGCAAGTCAAAACTTAAAACAAGTCAGCTTCTCGAGCTTAGAGTATTTTTGTCAATTCCTAAGCAGCCCACAAGAGACCGGCTCTCGCGCAATAATAACCGCATTACTCCTGGAAACATGCAAGCTTGCAGAGCTGAAACTCATATCCAATAGAGTATTTTGCTGGCTACATCACCCCTTTCATTTCAAGCACAAGCTTCGACAAGCAGATTTCTTGGCATACATAAACCAAGGATCTTATCAGCACTCATCCAATTGCAGATTTTACCCAAGATGCATAATCATACAAAACATTTTTTCGCCAGCAAACAAAGCCAACATAGAGAGTTCAATAGAAACAAGACAAGACTTCCCTCTTCGACTGGTCCACCTGGGCGCACTAGTTCCAGACAAAGGCCTGCTTCACATTGCCAAACAATGGAAAAGATTAAAAAAAGTATTCCCAAATGCTCAGCTGAATGTAATCGGTTCAGCATTGACCTACAACTCTTGGAATGATGTTCATCAGCTAGTACCCGCAAGCCCTAGTTACGCAAACCAAATTTTGAAGCACATACCAGAGTCCGATATTGCCGAAGGTCATTGCAGATTTCATGGCAACCTTGGCCTGGAGAAAGATGAAATCATCACATCATCACATCTTGCTCTTCAAAACCCAACTGGCATTCGCGAATCATTTGGCGCAGCGACTTTTGAATGCATGGCGCTTGGCACACCAGTTATCGCATCCGGAGATTATGGAATGCATGAAGCCATGCAGTATTTTCCTGAATTAGCAATCCAGAGACCCAGCCAAATCGTTGGAACAATTCGAAGAGCCTGCTCAAATACCGATCAGTATAAAGAACTACAATCCAGATCAATAGCAGTTGCAAAATTGTTTTCTCTGAATTCAGAAGCAGCTACGTGGAAATGGATCAGAGTTCTTCAAACAGAGAAATGCGAAATAACTGCGGACAGCATTATTTACCCTGGCTTCAACAGCAGCACTCTCAAGGCCATAACAAAACTGAATTACAGAAGAGTCAATGGCGTCCTAAGGACAAGCATCAAAAGCGCAACCAAATACTGTCTGCGAAAAACAAGATAAATGCACTACAAGTTGCAACACATACAAGCTTTCCCTTCAGTACTTAAATCAGAACCGAAAGCAAGAAAAAATGCAGTTGATGTCAATATCAAAGTAGATAGTATTCACGAAGCGATGCCGAAAGAAATCCCAAAGAGATTTAGGTTGAGAACGAAGGAATGCCTATAGGAAAAGATTCAAGAGGACTACGTCCTAATCAATGGGAGGAAGTGCAGATGAAAAATTGCTCGGAAACCGTCCAGGGACACTAGTGCTAATCTGGAAACCAATTAAATAAAGCACAAGACACCTTAAGGTGCCATTCAGATTAATCCTCAATAGACTGCCCGCAGAATTCCGTGATTAGAAAATCCATCCTGAAGGTTCTACTAGTCAATGCAGCTTTATCGATTCTCCTTGTTGAGGCAGCTTCACGAGCCATAATCTTACATAGATACGGTTCGCTTGGACTAACCAGAAGCGAAAGGAAAGCAATTGCACAGGCTGGATCAAAAGATGGATTAGTGGATGGATTAAATGGAATAGTAGGTAAAACTAATGCCACCACGTCATCAAACTGCATATACCCTCATCCAGTCTTTGGATATTATGATTTATGCGAAGAGGATAAGCTGTGGGGCTTCAGAAGCACTTTCAATCAAGCCGAAGCAATAAACCGCATTAAGATCCTAATCCTAGGAGGCTCAGTCGCAAATTTCCTGGAAGATGGGAATGCAATTACTACTGCATTCAGGAACGAACTTGCATCTAGAGGTAAAAATGATGATATCGCAATATTCAATGCTGCTAGAGGCGGAGGAAAGCAGCCTATCCAGACACAAACTGCAAACGCACTATATGCAATGGGGTGGAAATTCGACATTGTTATAAATGTAGCGGGCCACAATGAAATAGATGGTCCCATGAACTACTTCTACAAGGAAGGAATTAATCCCATTGTCCCTACTCATCATCCCAATAGATTGAGGATGGCTTCAAAAGTTATCGCAAATGGAGCAGGAGTTGTAGAAAGGTGCGAGCAATCGCCTTGGGCGATGAGGCTTGCCTTGATACAGCTTTTATCAATAAGATGCCAGAGAGACTTTATAGAGGGCAGGGGAAACAACGAACTGGAGTGGCCTGCATTCATATCTCTCATGCAGTTTGATAGAGGCAGCCATAGAGACGAAAACAATGCGCTGAAAAATGCTATTTTGAACTGGCAAAAATCATCAATGGCTGCATACCATATATCCAAAGCCAACGATTCTACCTACCTTGAGGTAATACAGCCTAGCCAGTATCTAGCTGGGTCCAAGCCGATGACCCCAGAAGAGAGAAAAGAAATCGCTTCAGAGCCACACTATGAAATAGTCGGAACCGCCTTTAGCCGTATAGATCTCGAAAAGTTCGGAATACCTCTCCATCATATTCTTGACGCAAGAAACATATTCAAGAATGTAAACGAGCCTGTTTACTCAGATAGCTGCTGCCACCTGAATCGATTAGGCAACAAGATTCTTACCAGTGAAATTGCACGCAGATCACTAGATATCCACTTCAATAGGTGAACTGTTTTTCAATTTGTCATCTTTGAGGACGATTTCAGCGAATAATCTATGGAGTCCGGCAAAAGCAGTAGAGACATTCAGAGCGCACCTTTCCTAAGCCTAAGCGTGAATCCTGGCAACGGAACGAGCACCCAACGAAGTCTGTTTCAGGAACTCCCCCTCATCCATCAGGAGATAGAGGGAGGATTTAGAGAGACAAGTGATTTCCTTGATCTGAGGCAGACGTAACAACTGAACTTCCGGTTTCATCGTTTCAGGCATATCTAAACCTCTTGGACGTTTTAAGCGACCCCCCTTTGATGCATAAGACCTTCATTCCCAGAGTGAGCAGAGCATCACACCAATCGAACATGAACTTCCTTCACTCATCAAGCATCTGAGATTGGTCGTACGCAGGCCTCACCTTGTCGCCAAAGACGTGTGCCATCTGACGTTGGATCACTTCGTCAGGGAACTACAGAACCTGCTGTCCTTCTGTCAAAGAGATGGAGCGCACTCCATGACCAACCAGGACGCCTGAGTATCCAAGATTCTTGAGGTGGTTAGTAATAGAGGACGGGTTTAGGGGGAGGGCGATACTTCCCACTCCTACCCGTGAGAACTCTGTCCTCTCCAAAGGCAGGTGTTCCTCAGGTCTTCCTGATTTCTAAGCAGACCCAACCAAGACAAATCCTCTTAGCAATAGAGCGCAAACAAAGGATGCGAATGCGAAGCCTGATGCCTGATGTGACCAAGCGCACGCATGGGAAACGATTCGAACTCATCCGAGGTGGGTATCGACTGGTTTGAGGCGATCACTTCGCCATGCAAAATCCACTGCCCTTGTACTGGGATCCACCAGGACAAGAGGTCCTGCCGCTCCCACCAGCAGGAAAGAACTGATCACCAGGATTATTCGCTTTACAGAACCTGCTGCCCTTGTATTGCGACCCAGAAGGACAAGCATTTCCACTGCTGCCTCCAGCAGGGAAAAACTGATCACCAGGGTTACTCGCCTTACAGAACCCGCCGCCCTTGTATTGCGACCCAGAAGGGCAAGCAGTCCCACTACTGCCTCCAGCACGAAACATCTGGTTTGCGGAATTAGGCATTCCCATCACCGAGATCGCACCAGCAAGAACGAAAGCGACACGCAGACTCATCAGAGCAAATCCCTACTACCAAGTGAAGAGTAGACATTGAGAAGGGCCATGATCAACGGGTAAAGGGAACAAAACTCAAGGATCAGCGCCATGTTCCTAATCAAAATCAAACGCCTTAGGTTCCAACCCCACAGATGTCGCACCCTCTCTTAATGCTTGACCCGTCAACTTTCTTTCTGAGTGATCAAAATGAGGAGTGTCAACTTCTAACTAGGTTCCAAATAGGACTAAGAAAGATCTTTTATGGCAAAGTTCTTGACTGAGACAAGATTTCCACCCACACAATCGGGATACATCCTGGTGTTCGGCGAGACTATCCAGGACTAGGAAGAACTAGAACATTCCTCGACCGCAAAAGGGTTTGGGACGATACGGGTTTTCTCTGCACTTGCTGAAAACGGAGAGGGTGGGATTCGAACCCACGAGGGTGTTACCCCTACACGATTTCGAGTCGTGCGCATTCAACCGGACTCTGCCACCTCTCCAAGCGCTTGAAGCGCTTTCCCACTTTAGTAGGCAGCCTTCTCACACCCTGAGCACTCAGCCGATTGGGGACGAAGATCACTGCGACGCAGTCGTTGAAATTGAGTTCCAAAGCGGACGTTCAACATGCGACCCCGCTGGTCAGCGACGCCAACACTCAGTCCATCGCTCTGGAGACGCTGCCCTGGCGTCAGAGGGAGCCGGCCTCTCTGTTCCACTTGAAGCGTGCGCGCCAATGCGTTCCAACACACCTGCTGATCCGTACCCACCGGATCGAGGACCGCAATCCAATCCAGCCGTTGATGGCCGAGCCCATGACTCAGTCGCGTCGCGATTCTGCAACTGAGGTCATCACCATGGCTGCTCAACAGGGCCGCCCGACCTCGGTGGCGCAACACCAACCACTGACGACCCCACTGCTCCACACGAATCAAGTCGTCCCGCAGCTGCAAGTGAACCTGCAGGCATACCGCCAACAGAAGCCACAGCAGCGAAAGGCCACGCCAGCGCTGCTGAGCAGGCAGTAGCCAAGGGAGCAGCCCCAGCGCAAACAACAACACAAGCAGGGGATGCACCGGCCCTGTGAGCAGCTGAGCCCCTGGCCACTGACTGATCCAATTCACCAAAATGATCAGCCACCAACTCAACTGCTGCACAGGCCAGATCAACCAAGGCAACAGAGCAGCGCTCAGAGCAGCCGGCAACAGCAACACCATCACTGCCAGTGCCATAGCGGCCAGGGTGAGTGGAGCTAACAACGGAGCAGCAAGCAGGTTGCTGAGCAAGGCGTAAAGCGGCGCTGCTCCGAAATACAGCAATTGCAACGGCAGGGTCCAGAACAGAGCAGCAAGGGGAATCGAAAGCGCCGGAGCCAGTCGTTGCAATTGCTGGGGCCAGTTCTGAACGATCCATTGCTCCAGGGGGCCCGCCGAAATCATCAGGCCAACCGTCGCCGCTGCACTGAGCTGAAAGCCGACGGAACGCCCCCAGGCTGGATGCACCAGCAGCATGAGCACCAGGGTGACCAGGAGCACCCCCAGCGGGCGACTGCGATGTCCGCTCTCACGAATCAGCAGTGCCGCAGCACCCATCAACACTGCGCGAACCACGGATGGCTGCGCGCCCGCAAGGGCAAGAAACAACGCCATGGCTCCACTCCCCGCAGCAAGCCTCAAGGCGGCAGGCAAGGTCCTGGTGCAAGCGAGTGCGCTGCCCAACAGCACGGAGAGATGAAATCCGGATGCCGCCAGAGCATGCGATAAGCCAGCCACCCGGAATCCCTCGCGCAGGCTTTGCGGCAAGGACACCTGAGCAGCTCCGAGCACCAGAGCCGCGAGCAAACCTCCCGACTGCTCCCCGGCAAGATCAGTGAAACGCTCAGCAATCGTGCGGCGTGCATCAGCCAGAGGAGTCCAGTCCTGCCGCAACACGTGCATGGCATCGGTGCGCAGACGACTCCACGTTCGTTGCAAAGCCAGTCGCTCATCACCACGGGCCAATAGCGGGTGCGAGCCAGGTTGAGGGCGGCGCAGTTCGCCCTCAAGTTCGAGCCATGACCCAGTCAATAAAGGTGTCGTGCACGGGTCGATGGTGAGCTCCGTTCGGCCTCGACTGAACTGGCCATTAAGGCTGCTGACATCCAGCAGAGACCGGCAGCGACCGTTGGTCACAGCACCGTCAGCATGGATGCGGCCCACGAGGCGCACCGCAAGTGACGTGCCATCACGAGGAATGAACAGGCTGGGATCTCCTGGCTGGGGCTGGGGCATGACCCCAGTTCCACAGCGAGCGCTAACCAGACAGAGCATCAAAGCGAGACCCGCCATGACCTTTCTCGGCCAATGACTGGCTCGCCCCCAGGCAACCAGTCCGCCGACCAGAAGCGCCACCAGACTCAGCCACTGCACTGGGGAGCGAACAGAGGTCGCCCCCATGCAGGCCATGAACAGCAACAACCCGGCACTGAACACCGGTTTCATTCAGCAGGATCGGAGTTGTTGCGAGAGTTCCCCCCGTGATCAGACGGCGGTGGCTGCTACGGCAGCAGCAGCAGCAGCGGGTTGCTTCAGCAATGGGAACCCCAGCGCCTCCCGCTCAGCCAGCCAAGCCTCGGCAACCTTGCGGGCCAGGTTTCTGATCCGACCGATGGTGGCCGTGCGCTCCGTCACCGAGATCACCCCTCGAGCTTCAAGCAAGTTGAAGGTGTGGCTGCACTTGAGCACAAAATCCAGGGCGGGCGCAGGCAGATTGCTTTCAATGAGATCAGCAGCTTCCGCTTCATAGATCGCGAACAACTGCTTGAGGCGCTCAGGGTTGGAGGCCTCAAAGTTGAAATGGCACTGTCCTTTTTCAAAAGGAAGCCAGATATCGCCATAACTGCGGTCGGCATTCCAGCTCAGATCCCAGATGCTTTCAACGTTCTGCAAATACATCGCCAAACGCTCAAGCCCATAGGTGATCTCAATCGACACCGGCTTGCAATCGATGCCGCCGCACTGCTGGAAATAGGTGAACTGGGTCACCTCCATGCCATCGAGCCACACCTCCCAGCCCACGCCCCAGGCGCCGAGGGTCGGTGACTCCCAGTTGTCTTCCACGAAGCGGATGTCGTGATCAGCAGCACGGATCCCCATCGCTTCCAATGAGGCGAGGTAGGTCTCCTGGATGCCATCCGGCGAAGGCTTGATCAGCACCTGGTACTGGAAATAATGCTGTGCTCGATTGGGATTATCGCCGTAACGACCATCGGTGGGGCGACGGCAAGGCTCGGGATAAGCCACGGCCCAGGGCTCCGGTCCGATCGCTCGCAACACCGTGTGCGGACTCATGGTTCCTGCGCCCTTTTCCGTGTCGTAGGGCTGCAACAGCAGACACCCCTGCTCGGACCAGAACCGGTTGAGAGTGCTGATGATGTCCTGAAAATGCATCCGTGCGCTGGAGCCAATCCAATGCATTCTCGCGCCAGAGCCGCCTGGACAGCTCAGCTCAGGGAAAGGCAGCGACGCAGATGGGCGATCGCGTGATGGCGATGGGGATGACTGCGTCCCGGGCCCATGGTGCCCAGCCAGAAACTGCCATCACCCTGAAAAACCAGAACGGGTTTGCTGGCGCCTTTGCCGTGGGTCTCCAGCAGCGACATACAGAGCTTTTCGGCCACCTCCGCACCCCTTGGGCGAGAGCGCAGACGGCGCAGAACCGGATCCACTTGAGAGAACGAAACGAAAGTGGCCTTTTGTGAGTCGGTAACCAGGATCATCCCGTCCAGCCACTGGACTTCATCCAGCAAATCCTCAATGGAGGACAGCAGAGACGGCAATGGAAAGGCCATGCGTTTCTCCCCCGCTTCTTAATCATTCCTTCATAGTTCATCGGTCTCACCTGTCGCAAGCGAGGCACTTCGAAAGATGAATGGCTCAGGCCCAAACTGTGAGAAGGCCCATCAGGCCTGCTGCCACTGGGCGATGGCACGCTTCGCGGAAACCGGCATCGAGAGCCAGCTGCTGCTGAGCGGCTCCATCAGGAAAACGCTTGAGGCTCTCCTCTAAATAGGCGTAGTGCTCAGCAAGACCGGCCCGAGATGCAATGGGAACCACCACTCTGCGCAGGTAAGTGCGTTGGAACAGTGCCGCAGCAGTGCCAGAGGGCAGTCGGTTGAAATCCAGCAGACCGGCCCGGCCTCCTTCACGCAGCACGCGCCGAAGCTCCCTGAGACCTGCCGCTGGGTCAGCAAGATTTCGTAATCCATAAGCCATCAACACCCCATCGGCACAGGCATCAGGCATCTCCAGGTTCAGAGCATCACCCTGTTGCCATTGCACCGGCAGCCAGGGTTCGCACGCTGATCGTTGGGCCGCAATCGCCAGAGGTGCAGCGGCCGCGTCCACACCAACCACACTCCCTCCAGGTCGCAAACGGCGTGCCAAAGAGAGGGCTAAATCACCCGTTCCGCAACAAAGATCCAACCATTGCTCTCCCGGCTTTGGTGAGAGCTGCAGCACCATCTCTCGCTTCCATTGGCGATGCAGCCCAAGACTGAGCCAATCGTTGAGCTTGTCGTAACTGGGCGCAGCATCGTTGAACAACTGTTCAACGGCTTCAGCATCGCCGGGCTTCAAAGCGGCAGGTCGCTCAGAGTCATCACCATCACAGTGGCGAGTCCGACGGCGGCTGAGCACACCATGCAGCCAGCCAACATGAGCGAAAACTCGCCCTGATCCATGGCGGCTTGCATCAACTGAAGTGCCCAGCCCACAAGGGCGACCACCACGAACACCAAAAGAATGCCAAGAGGCAGCACCCAGCTCGTTGGGATCAGTGGGTGAACTGAAGAAACCGTCAGTGCCTCAATCGTGGAAAGCAGGAGATGCACTAAGGGAATCCAACCGCGCAGAACACTTCTTTACACATTAAGAGAAGTCAAGCCTCAAGGGGCCGGATCATCAGGCCTCGGCTGAGCAAATCGGCCTTGATCGACTCAACGGTGAGGATTCCGTCATGAAGCAGGGATGCCAATAGTGCAGCAGATGCCTGTCCGCCATCCGGGCCTTCATCGAGTGCCGCAGCGATGTGATCAAGGCAACCAGCGCCGCCGGAAGCAATCACAGGCACAGGTACGGCTTGTGCAACCGCCCGCGTGAGCTCGAGGTCATATCCCGCCTGGGTGCCATCACCATCCATGGAGGTGAGCAGGATTTCACCGGCTCCGAGTTCAGCCACTCGGCGTGCCCAGGCGATCACATCCAGGCCAGTGTTCTCACGGCCACCCTTCACATACACATCCCAGCCGCCTGCCTCCCTGCGGCGAGCATCAATCGCCACCACGATGCATTGACAACCGAAGAGGTCCGCTCCTTCCTTCACCAGCTCCGGCCTTCGCACTGCTGAGGAATTGAGGCTGACCTTGTCAGCTCCAGCCCGCAGGAGCTCGGTAATGCCCTCTACCGAAGCAATGCCACCGCCAACGGTGAAGGGAATGGTGACCTGCTCCGATGTTCTGCGGACCATCTCCACCAGGGTGGCTCGGCCCTCATGACTGGCCGCGATATCCAGAAACACCAGTTCGTCAGCACCGGCCTGGCTGTAACGGCAGGCCAGCTCGACAGGATCTCCCGCATCGCGAAGTCCGACGAAATTCACCCCCTTCACCACGCGCCCCTTGGCGACATCAAGACAGGGAATCAAGCGCAGGGCGACCATGGCATTCGATACACGGCTGTTAAGGTGCAACGTCTTTCCAAGCCTTGCAGGTCATGCTGGGAAATGTTCTCAATCTGATCAAACGATTAACCGGCTCAGAACCTCTTCCAACACCGAAACTCGAGTCCATTGAGGTTGGGAGCAAAGTTCGCGTCACCCGGGTTCGTGATCGCATTCCCCAGGGCATGGTTGACCTCCTGAAAAGTGATGCCTTCGGCACCGTTACTGAATTCCGTACGGTCGATGGCAAAGGCATTGGAGTGGTCGTCGAGCTGAGCGATGGATCCAGCTCCTGGTTCTTTGAAGACGAGATCGTCGCTGCCTGAGGCCTGATTCCGTGAGTGACGCCCGACAGCTGCTCGGCATGAAGGGTGCCAGTGGCACCACCAACATTTGGAAGCTGCGTCTGCAGCTGATGAAGCCGGTCACCTGGATCCCCTTGATTTGGGGCGTTGTCTGCGGCGCTGCGGCAAGTGGGAACTACGAATGGCGTCTTGATCACGTGCTCGCCGCCATCGCCTGCATGCTGATGAGTGGCCCCCTACTGGCGGGTTACACCCAAACCATCAACGACTACTACGACCGCGACATCGACGCGATCAATGAGCCCTACCGGCCGATCCCATCCGGCGCGATCTCACTGGGACAGGTCAGGCTGCAGATCTGGGTGTTGCTGCTGAGCGGACTAGCTGTGGCCTGGGGTCTTGACCAATGGGCCCAGCACACCACCCCTGTGCTCTTTCTGCTGGCTATCGGCGGGTCTTTCGTCAGCTACATCTATTCCGCTCCTCCCCTCAAGCTCAAACAAAACGGCTGGCTTGGTAACTACGCCCTGGGCGCCAGTTACATCGCGCTTCCCTGGTGGGCAGGCCAGGCACTCTTCGGTCAACTCACTTGGGCGACCGCTCTGCTCACCCTGGCCTACAGCCTTGCAGGGTTGGGGATCGCCGTGGTGAACGACTTCAAAAGTGTGGAAGGTGATCGTGCCCTCGGGCTTCAGTCACTTCCGGTTGCATTCGGAATTGGCCCCGCAAGCTGGATCAGCGCTGGGATGATTGATCTGTTTCAGCTGCTGATGGTTGCGGTGCTGATCGCGATCGGGCAGCATTTTGCTGCTGTTCTTCTTGTTCTGCTGATCGTGCCCCAGATCACCTTTCAGGACATCTGGCTGCTGCGCGATCCCGTGGCCTATGACGTGAAATATCAGGCGAGCGCGCAACCCTTTCTGGTGCTGGGAATGCTGGTCACCGCCTTAGCGATTGGTCACAGCCCTCTGACCCAAGGCATGTGATTCGCACCCGTCGTCATTGGATTCTGATCGGCGGTTCAGCCCTTGTGATCGGCAGTGGTGTGGCTCTGGCGCAATCCGCCGTTGTCAGTGCTTTCGACGCCACGCTCCCCGATGCACGCGGCATCAGCCGTTTCAATCGACCCGGCACGATCACCCTGCTGGCCAGTGATGGCGCGGTGATCCAGAAGCTGGGACCTGCGACCCGCGAAAAAATCAAACCCGGGGAGATGCCTTTGCTGGTGAAGCAGGCGTTCATCGCCGCGGAAGATCGACGCTTCTACGAGCACAACGGTGTTGATATCTGGGGAATCGGCCGGGCTCTGGTGCGCAACGTGCGCCAGGGAGCCGTGCGAGAAGGCGCCAGCACGATCACCCAGCAACTGGCACGAACGGTGTTCCTCAGTCAGGACCGCACGATCACGCGCAAGCTCAAAGAAGCTGCCCTGGCCTACAAACTCGAACGCCAGCTCAGCAAGGAGCAGATTCTCGAGCAGTACCTGAATTATGTGTATCTCGGAGCCAGCGCCTACGGGCTCTCCGATGCCGCTTGGGTGTATTTCTCCAAGACACCGAATCAACTCAACCTGCAGGAAGCCGCACTGATTGCCGGCCTTCCCCCTGCTCCATCGGTGTATTCACCGCTGGTGAACCCTGACCTGGCCCTGGAGCGACGCAGCATCGTGCTGAATCGGATGCAACAGGCTGGATTCATCACCGCCAGCGAAGCCGAGCAGGCTCGCAACAGCCCGCTCGATCTCAAACCAGCCATTCCCAAATATTTCAACAGCTCAGCGCCGTACTTCACCAGCTGGGTGGCTCAGCAATTGCCGCAGCTGCTGACCCCTGAGCAGATTGAAGTTGGAGGTCTGAAGATCCGCACCAGCCTCAATCTCGACTGGCAGAAGAAAGCCCAGCAAGTGGTGAGGAAGTTTGCCCCGTTCAACACCGAAGGGGTGATCGTGTCGATGGAACCAGGAACGGGCCTGGTGCGAGTGATGGTGGGTGGCAAGAACTTCAGCAGCAGTCAATTCAACAGAGCAACCCAGGGCCTGCGCTCGCCGGGATCCACCTTCAAGCTGTTTCCTTATGCCGCCGCCCTCAGTTCGGGAGTGAAACCGGAAGACATCTTTATGGATGCTCCTCGCTGCTGGTCGGGCTACTGCCCCAAGAATTTCAACAACAAATACTTCGGCAAGATCTCACTGGCTGACGCCCTCAAGAATTCGCTCAATACGGTGGCCGTGCAGCTTCAGGACAAAGTCGGCTTCGAAGCGATCATCGGCACCGCCAACAAGCTGGGCATTGGCAACGAGCGCCCTCTTGGCAAGTACTACCCGATGGCCATCGGTGCCTATGAGCAGACCGTGCTCGAGATGACGACCGCCTATGCCGCCGTGGCCAATCGCGGGGTGTACGTCAAACCCATGGCCTTCGAAGAAATCCGCGGCCCGGAAGGCAACGTTCTCTGGAGCAGGCGCATCGATGGCGAGAAAGGCCGTCGGGCCCTCGACAGCGAGGTGGCCGATGCCATGAACTGGATGCTGCAACGGGTGGTGACAGGAGGAACGGGTGCTGCAGCACGGCTTGATGATCGCCCTGTGGCTGGCAAAACCGGCACCTCCGAAGGAGCCCGAGACCTGTGGTTCATTGGCTCAATTCCACAACTCACCACCGCTGTCTGGTTCGGCTATGACAACAACGCCGAAACCAACAGCAGCAGCGGCGAGGCCGCCTGGGCCTGGAAGCAATTCATGACCCAAGTGAAGGGCAGCTACAACGTTCAGAATTTCCCTCCTAAACCAGTCCTCAACCGCCCCTTCACAGGTCCGCAAAGGCAAAGCCGCACCACAACGGGCGCCACAGCCACCGATGAAAATGGGGACCAGCCGTTCAGCAGCGGCGAAGAACCGACAACCGACAAGCCAGCCACACCCCCTAGGCGCTACATCGCTCCACCCGGGGGGCCACCTGTGGATGAAAACTTCATGCCGCTGCCGGTGCAGTGATCACTGCGGCATAAAAGCCATCGCCCCCACTGGGATCAGGCCAGCGCTGCTGCTCTGAGTTGAGCACGAGATCAGGATGGTCCTGCAGCCAGCCGTGGATCTGTTCAGTGTTTTCTGAGGGGTGGATCGTGCAGGTCGCGTAAACCAGACGTCCACCCGGTGCCAGCAACGATCGAAGACCATCCAGGAGCTCGATCTGCAGCTTCAGCAAGTCAGCCACCGACTCCTCGGTGACTCTCCAGCGAGCATCGGGATGGCGCGCCAACGTGCCTAGACCTGAACAGGGTGCATCCACAAGAATCCGGTCAAATCGCCCTCTCCACTCCGGTCGCTCCTGGGCGAGCTGCGACGCATCGGACGCCAGTGCCTGAATACTGCTGCAGCCCAGCCGTGCCGCATTGGCGGCCACCCGCTGCAAGCGACCGGGTGAACGGTCCACAGCCCAGATCTCTCCCTCATCTCCCATCAACTCGGCCAAATGAGTGGCTTTGCCACCTGGGGCAGCACAAGCGTCCAGCACGCGCTGACCAGGGCATGGATCCAGCAACGGAACCACCCACTGAGCCGCACGATCCTGGACGCACCAATGGCCTTCGCTGAAACCAGGCCACTGGCGCAGATCACCGGATGGCTCCAGCACCTGAAGTCCATCCGGGCAACCGGCGATCGCAGCTGTTGCAATGCCGCGTTCGGCGAACAGGGCTTCGGCACGATCGGGCGTTGAACGCAGGCGATTCACGCGCAGATCGAGGGGCGGAACCTGATTGAAAGCTCTGGCAACGCGCTCCGCCTGTTCTGGGCCACACCACTGAAACAGTCCACGGCTGAGCCACAACGGCAGCGACTGCTCCTGGGCCAGAGCAGCCGCCGGCTCCGCAGGCAGAGCCAACGCTTCGCCAGCCTCACGGGCTCGCAAGGCTGAACGCAACAGTCCATTCACCACCGGTGCCAAACGCGCCAACTTGCCCTGCTTGGCCAGTTCCACGGTGGTATTCACGGCAGCCGAGGCAGGAATGCGCTCCATCCGCAGCAACTGGTAAAGGCCGATGTGAAGCAGCCAACGCAAACGTGGTGGCTGCTTGCGGGCAGGCACCTTGCCCAAGCGATCCAGCCAGCCATCCAGCCACTGCCGCCAGCGAATCGCGCCATAGGACAGCTCCGTGACAAATCCACGATCGAGAGCATTCAGAGGCCGGCGCCGCAGAGCCCGCTCCAGAGCGACGTCCGCGTAAGCCCCTGCTGCAACCGCCTCAAGCACATCCCAGGCAACACGACGAGAGAGCAGAGCATCTCGGGAAGACGGATCAGCAGGTTGAGCCATAGATGGGCTTCGCTGGCTTCAATCATCGGCCAGCAACCTCCAGAGCCTGGGGTCATGCGCCAACAACAAGGCAGCACTCAGCCTGAGACAACAGGCTTCAAAGGCAAGCCCACAAGCCGCCAAACGAAATCAACGCAATAGCAGAGATACTGAAAATCGCTCAAAAAAGAAATCTAATTTCACTAAAAACGTCGATCAATTTGAAAAAAGATCTTGTTTATTTGCGAAAACATAAGAATCACTGAATCCAATCTTAGTTCCGCTCAAGACTCTCTTTGATACCAAGGTCACGTCCAAAAATTGCCATGCTTTCGTCCACCTCTGTCGCGACACAATTCGGCGGTGAACGTGCAACCAAGCAACCCGTAAAACTGCGGTCCGGGTTTTCAGGTTCTGCAGAAGCAGCAGATGTCGATACGGCGATTCAAGAGGCCTACAAGCATGTTTATGGCAATGCACATGTCATGGATTGTGAGCGCTCAATCTCCCTTGAGGCTGAATTGCGCGATGGACGGATCAGCGTGCAGGAGTTCATCCGAGGCCTCGCCAAGTCGGACTTCTATCGCAAAAACTTTTACGATTCCTGCTCTCCCCAGCGAACCATCGAACTGGATTTCAAACATCTGCTGGGCAGGCCGCCTCATGACCAAAGCGAAGTGTCCGAATCCATTCAGATTCAGGCAGCAGCCGGACACGATGCGCTTGTGGACTCTCTGATTGATTCAGAGGAATACAGCCAAGCCTTCGGAGAGCACGGCGTTCCGTTCGTGCGCTCCTGGCAAAACCAACCTGGATCAGCCCAGTCGGCCTTCAACCGCACTGCCGCAGTCTCTCTGGGTTACGCCTATAGCGACAAAGCCATCGGAACAGGCTCCAGGCTTGGCAATCAACTGGCGACTGGGCGCGCCAGCAGAATCGCGTTTCCTGCCTCCGCCAAGCTCCAGTTGATGCGAATCTCCAACAGCTGGAGAGGCAATCAGCCACCACGCTGGGCCACCCGAGTTGCAACGGTGTTCGTGATCGCAGGCGTGATCGAAGTCACGCGTTTGGTGGTCACCGTGGCCTACAGCGCCCTGAGCAACTGACCCATCTCAGCGAGCTGCCCTTCATCAGGTGACCACAGGAACCTTTTGAGGGGCAAACGGCCTTCTTGATCCACAGGAATCCCCTCAGCGATCAGAAGCTCCCGCTGCATCCAGTCGGATCCCTCGCGACTCAGGCTCATCGAAATACGGCCTTGGGCATTGACCACACGCTGCCAGGGAATGCGCGACGGCAGACATAAACGGCGCAGGGCCCAACCCACCTGGCGTGCACAGCCATAGGCACCAATCCAGTCCGCGACCTGGCCATACGTGGACAGGCGCCCCTCAGGAATGAAGGCAACCACAACTCTCACCCGCTGATCAAACGCGTTGCGCCGTGGAGCCGTCATCAACCGCCGTCGACCTGACAACCAATCAGAGCACCAGCGGCACCCCCAACCGGCACACCGAACCAACGCCCATTGCCACGCGACAGGGCAGCACCGAGACCGGCTCCGAGTAGACCGCCGATCACGCTGCCCTCAACGCAACTGTTGGTATCTGCGTTGGGTTCCTCCCATGCAGCGCGCCGAGCCACACCATTCGGTCGATACAGATACTCACGTCTGTTGTCGTAGTGATGACCATTGTCATAAGCACGACGGACGTAGTAGTCGCGACCGTGATCACCGCGATACTCATGCGCCAACAAAGGAGTTGTCGTGATTGGCAACAGGGCAGCCAGCGTCAGCAGCGCCGAGAGTCTCACCGGAACAGGCTGATTCATGGTGACTTCATGCATGGACAGAGCCATCCTGTTGAGGCCCACCTCTGAAGAGGTGACTGAACATCGGCGACCCTGCATCCAGATATGACTGGGCTCAGCCACATGCTCCAAACAGCGATCCAATCCACGCCATCAGCTTGCACCAGGCAACGAGGACAGGGGCATTGAGCAAGCAACCCAAAAACAGCCAGCCCAAAAGCAGCATCTATGCCTTGCAGGATTCGGAAATCCTGGAGCTGCTTGCTGCCTTGCCGCAATCAACGATGGGTCGCCGCTATGGCTTCGCATTCCAGTTGATGGCCACCTATGGCCTCCGAGCCGCTGAGCTGCGTTACCTGCAAGTTCGCAATCAGGAGAGCGAGCTCTGGCTGCGTGCAAGACGCCATGGCACTGAACACAGCTTTCGCAGCAGCGAATCCTGCAAGCTTGAAGCCGTACCTGTTGTGAACATCGACGGCATCCCACAGGAGTGGAATCTGGTAGCTCGAGTCGCCATGGGCGAGCGACTGCCACCCCTCGGCAGCGACTCGGAAGCAAGTCAACATCTGGAGTCTTACCTCAACGACAGACCTGTCTGGCGGGAGGTTCAAAACAAGGCGTTGCGATTTGGAGAACAGGCCATGGTGAATAGCTTTAGGCAGCGCTACGCCTGCACAGCCCACAACCTTTGCGATACCGACGGGAGTACTGATACACAGCTCTGATTGCATCAGTCGAAAACGTTTCAGCATCACACAGGCATAATGGTTGACAACAACACAAGCCTCAGCAATGCCCGAAGCAAGCAATATCCAACGCGTCGAGTTGATTAACTACAAAAACGACGCTGGCAAGGAACTTTTGGGCCTTGGCATTGAACTCTCTGATGACCCAGATGGCGGCATCAAAGTGCGCGTCTTGATGGATCCACAAGTCGTGAGCGGCGTCACCGTCACTCCACTGCAGCAAAGCAGTTGCTGCGGATAAACACGTCGATCAGCCGAGCAAATCAGGCGATTGAGGGTTGAGCTTAAACAACAAGAGTTCAACCCTTAGTAACAATTTTATTCGGTCCTAAACGCGAAGCAATTTCCACAGGAAGACACATCAATCGTCTTGCCGGATAGAAAAAATCCGCCACCGGACAGTGACTCCTGATAGTCGATCACCATTCCAGAAAACAACCGCACTTGTTCCGCCTTGGAGTAGAGCGTCACTCCAGATTCCCTGGAAATGGGCTCGCCCGAATTGCGGCCTGCCTTGAACACAATCGCGTAATCCGAGCAGCCTCCAGACACCACTTCGGCATGCATTTCACCGGGAATGCCAGCAACAGCGGATTGACGCATGAGCTCCAAAGCCGCATTCGACGTCAAGATCGTGCCCATCCCAGATCCCTGGCTCTGATCAGTGCTATCAGCTGAAGCCACCTTCAGACGGTGGCCATGACATGGGTTTGCGTAGCAAATGCAATGTCGTGTCCGCAGGATGCCAATTCGGCTTGCATGCAAATCTGAGCAATGCCCCCATGGCTGCCGGCATGCCTCCGCGCCTGCAGCGATCTCAGCGATGCCGATCCTTCCCCGCAGATTTCAGCGTCTGAAGCAGGTCCTGGACTGCCGGATGTCGGATCTCACCGTTCTGGTGGAGCACGTGGAAAAGCCCCACAACCTCTCGGCCATCCTGCGCAGCTGTGATGCCGTGGGAGTTCTGGAAGCCCATGCCGTCAGCTTCAGCGGACGGCCCCGCACCTTCAACAGCACTGCCCAGGGCAGCCAGCGCTGGGTGCCCCTACATGACCATGCCGACATCAGCAGCGCAGTACGCCACCTCAAAAACAAAGGGTTCCGGCTGTACGGCACCAACCTGGGCGTGAACGCGCGCGACTACCGCGACTGCGACTTCACTGGCCCCAGCGCCTTCGTTCTCGGTGCGGAGAAATGGGGACTCACCGAAGAAGCCACCGCGTTGATGGATCAGGCAGTCTTCATTCCGATGCGTGGCATGGTGCAGTCGCTGAATGTGTCAGTGGCCACGGCCACACTGCTGTTTGAGGCGATCAGACAACGCCAGGCGGCTGGACTCGCCCCCCTTCAAGGCGAAGGCATTCCTGCAAATCAATACGCCGAACTGCTGTTTGAGTGGTGCTACCCGGAGGTGGCGAGCTGGTGCCGTGAGCAGGGCCGCAGCTATCCGCCGCTCTCAGAAGACGGTGAGATTCTCGAAGAGCTGCCACGCACAGCCAAGCTGCGCTGCTGAATCGAATCCAGATCTCAACGACCTGGCTCAGAACGGCATCAACACGTCTTTGCTGCCTTGCCTGCGCTCCATCACCGGATGGTTGCGACGCGCTGCCGGCAGTCGCAGGGCAAACACCAGAGCCAGCAGCTCCAGCGGCAGGCTGCGGCCGATAAACAGAACAACAAGCCCAAGAGCGATCGCCAACATCTGCTCCAGCAGACCGATCACGTCATCAGGGTTACTGCGGCCAGAAATCCACAGCGTCACCATCAGCGTCAGCAGAGCGAGCGTGGCCCAGAACGGCATGGTCTGATCGGTTCCGTTGCTCTATTTTGCCGCGTCCCGCCCCGTGCTGCTCACCCAAGCTTCAAGCCCCTCACCCAGAAACGACAAACCCAGCACCAGCACGAACATCGCCAGGCCGGGGTACAGAGCCGTCCACCACACGCCAGTGGGCACAGCAGCAAGCGCGAGGTTGAGATCACTGCCCCATTCCGGCACCGTTTCCGGAAGACCTAAGCCGAGAAATCCGAGGCCACCCAGCACCAGCACCGCATCGGCGGCATTGAGCGTGAGCAGCACCGGCACCGAGGTGATCACGTTGCGCAGCAGGTAACGGCGCAGAATCCAGACCGGTCCGGCGCCGAGAGTGCGCGCTGCCTCAACAAACAACTCAGCTTTCACCTGGGCTGTCTGGTTGCGCACCACCCTGAAGTACTGGGGGATATAAACCACGCACAACGCTGCGGCCGCATTGGGAACACCCCGCCCCAGCAGGAAGGCCAGCACCACCGACAGCAACAACACCGGCAAGGTGTACAGCGTGTCCATCAGCAGCACGAGCACGCGATCCACGCTTCCCCCCAGATAGCCACTCACCATGCCCAAGGGCACACCGATCACCAGCGCGAAGGTCACGGCCAGGAGCACCACCTGCAGGGCCACACCGCTGCCTTGCAACGTGCGAACGCAAACGTCACGTCCCAGACGATCGGTGCCGCACCAATGGGCCATCGAGGGAGGCGCGTAGATGGGATTGTCCAGGCCGGCATTGGGATCCGGCAGCAGGTCAGCCGCCAATAACACAGGTGTGAGCAGGGCCACCAGGCCATAAATCGCCACGATCACCAGGCCCCAGCGGGCCATGCGAGCCGAAAGGCTGGGACGGGCAGTGCCCAGAGGCGAGGCGGCAAAACTCACAGAGGAGCGCAGTGCTGATCAAGCGCATTCTTGCCCGACTCCCCGACCGAGAGCAGGATTGGAGCATGAACCGTTCCGGCCACTGGCGCTCTCGCCTGACGGGCACCATGCTCGGCCAGCTGCAACTTGCCACCTATGCCGCGGTGCTGCTCGGCTTCACCGGTGCCACCAGCACAGGGCTGTTGCTGAGCGAACGCAGCCGGCTGCGCGTGAGTGAAGCGGAGCTGCTGGCCGCATCGGCATCACTCGCTGATCGCCTGGAGAACCAAAACGATCAGGGCGATCCAAGCGAACCCTTGATCGTGCAGCAACTGCGAGATCACTCCAGCGTGCGCACCAACCTCTGGCTGGAACAGCCCAATGGGCAGGTGATCACTCCCAGAAGAGCTCATCGCCCCATCCCAGCGGATCTACTCAAAGCCGCCGTCTCGGCAAACCCGCTGCGGAAGCGAGGCCAGTCGCATCTGATCGTGCTGCAAGAGCGCGAGTACCTCACGCTGCTGGACCGACGTCTGCCGTCGGGTGATCTGCTCTGGAGCAGCACGGAGATTTCCGGCCTTGGCTCAGCCCAGGGCGAATTTCTGGCCTGGATGATCTTGATCTGGGGCAGCTCCCTCAGCGCCTCGTTGCTGCTTGTCAGCTTGCTGGTGAAGCGCATCACCAAACCGTTGCAGGAGCTCAGCAACCGCAGCGCCGAGCTCACTGCCGAAGGCTTGCAGACTGCCGCCTTGCCAGTGCCCAAGGGACCACAGGAACTCAGCCAACTCACACGCACCTACAACGCCCTCACCGAACGACTGGCCCAGTCCTGGAGCCAACAACGTCAGTTCGTGAGCGCGGTGAGTCATGAATTACAAGCGCCGCTGACCTTGGTGTCGGGCTCTCTCAAACGCGTGATCCGCAAGGCACCGGAGCTGGAGGCACAACTGGTTCAACGCCTTCATGACGCCGAAGAGGAGACGATCGGCATGCAGCAACTGCTCAACGACCTGCTCGACCTCTCACGCAGTGATTCAGGGCGTTTGCAGGTCAAACAAGAGCCGGTGGATCTGCACCCTCTGCTGGATGAAGTGGTTCGCGCCCAGGGAACAGTGCTGGATCGTGAACTCAGCCTGGAGCTACCAGCAGATGGGATCTCCACCACAGCACTCGGCGATGAAGCCAGGCTGCGCCAGGTGTTGCTCAACCTGATCGAAAACGCTCACAAGTACTCACCCCCAGAACAGCCCATCCAGCTGCGCCTGCGATCGGGCCTCAACACCCTGATGCTTGAGGTGGAAGATCGAGGCATCGGCATTCCCTTGCAGGACCAGGCCTACGTGTTCGATCGCTTCCACCGGGGGGCCAACACCACGGGGCAGAGCGGCAGCGGCGTTGGGCTCTCCGTGGTGAAACTGCTGCTGGAGGCGATGGGTGGCAGCATCAAGGTGAAGAGTGAACCCGGCATGGGCAGCTGCTTTCGTATTCAATTGAGGCGAGCCCCTTGATTCCCTACCTAATCCTGATCTCGCTGCTGGTGCCGGCCAATCTCTGGGCCTCGATCACACCACATCTGCATAGCGATCTGAGCATGCGTCTTCTGCACGGCGTCTCGACGCTGGTGTTGATGCCTCCCTTGTTCAGCATGTGGCATCAACGCCGGCAGATTCAACGGCTACCCGCCCTGCTGCTGACCAGCTTCTCCCTGGTGCTGATCGTGGTCAACACCCACATCGCCGCCGTTGGCATGGGTGTTCGCTATGGCTGGATTGATCACCTGTTTCTGGCGATCGCCTGCCTAGCCATGCTGGCCTTCTATCTACTTAATGATGCGGAGGATGAACTTGCGGAGCAGGAGGCGCACACCTCCTGAGGGACGACGTCTTCATAACGGCCGGCGAACATCTGAACCGCGCCTGATGCCAAAGCCAATCAGGTTTGAACCAGCACGCGATATTCATTCACTCCACAAAAGGGAGAGATCGACAACGTTCTCAAGACGTCAAGCCGCCAATCGACTACGCAGTGTTTGCTGTTCACCGGACCCTGACGGCAACTGCTGTTCGATCTCCAACTGCAGGACGGGCAACTGCGGGTGTGGGCTTGCCGTAAATCCAGACCCCCTAGTAAGGGGGAGCGCATCGAGCAGGACACGATTCTGGAAAGTACCCCGGACATTAGGCACGCCATCCAGGCTGTAGGCCGGACCACAACGCATCAACACCTGGCCGCGCCAAATCGCATCCGGAGCAGAACCCACCGAGTAGACGATCGCGCCCGCACCGCGCGCCTGTGGGTCATCCAGCTGCGTTGCAATGGCCAGAACCGGACGACGACCGCTCATCCGGCAGGACCAACGATTGGAGACGGGTGGATTCACGATCCAGCCATGGGCCAATCCCAGTTCCTCGCGAATCAGCTGCAGACTGCGGCGCTGGCGAGACATTTCACTCAGACGCACGGCCATTGCCCGACCGAGCTGAAGTTCAGCGCCAATCAAGCGCAGGCGTCCCTGCAGGCTGAGGGTGTGAATCGAAGCACTGCTAAGCAACAACACCGCAGACGCAGACAGGGCCAAGGGAAGAGCAAACCCTGTCGCGTGCAGCTGCCGCGTTGCTGAGAGACGCTGTCGAAATCCCGGGAACAACACAGCGGTGTTTCACGACTGCACTGAACATTCCCCCGGATGGGTGATGTGGATTCAGGGTGCTTCGGAAATGATGCAGATACAGAAGAGAGGGGGAAGCAGATATGCGCGGCGCAAGCTTGGAGACCAGCAGCAGCCGCTTGCTGGTTGTTGATGACGATCCTGAACTGCTCTTGCTGCTGAAGGATGAGCTCAGCCAGCAGGGGCTGGACTGCAGCAGTGCCAATTGCGGCAGTGATGCTCTGCTGATGCTGAGGCAGGAGAGCTTTGATCTGGTCGTGCTCGACTGGAACCTGCCGGATTTCGATGGAACCGAGATCTGTCGGCGGTTGCGCAGCAGCGACGACACCACACCGGTGCTGATGCTCACAGCTCACGACGACGTGGACGACCGGGTGCAAGCGCTGGATCTGGGTGTCGACGATTACCTCACTAAACCCTGCGAACTGAAGGAGCTGCACGCCCGCGTGCGGGCCCGATTACGCCGGGGCCAATTTGCGAACTCCGTACGCGTCAAAGACTGCCTCAGTCTTGGAGATCTGCAGATTGACCTGATCGAACGAGAGGTGAAACGGGGAGATCTTGAGTTGTCTCTCTCGCAGCGGGAATTCGATCTGCTCGCCTACCTGGTGAAGCACAAAGGCGAAGTACTGCCCCGGCAGCAAATTCTGGAGGCGGTTTGGGGAGCACCATTCGTGGGTGACCCCAACGCGCTGGATGTCTACATGGGCTATCTGCGCCGCAAGATCGAAAGCCCAGAACGACCTGCTTTGTTGCACACCGTGCGCGGTGTGGGATTCATCGCACGGCTTCTTCCTGCAGACACTGATCCGGCCAAAGCTTGAAACGTAGCTGCAGATCAGAACCGCCCTCCTTGGCATCCGCAATCACCAGATCTCCCTGCATCGCTCGCATCAGCTGATCGGCTAGCGCAAGGCCGATTCCAGATCCCTGGGTACCAACGGCTGTGGAGCCTCGCTTGAAGCGTCGCACCACCAGCTCCCGTTCATCCAAGGGGATACCTGGCCCCTGATCGATCACGTGCAGCACCATCTGGTCGCCGACCTGCTCGGAGGTCATCTGCACGGTGCCCTGGCTGTAGAGCAGAGCGTTCTCCAGCAGCACATCCAGACATTCCTGTAGACGCACACGATCGGCGCACAGCAATGGATGTGGCTGATCTGCAGGTTGAGGAATGAGTAGACGATCTGCTGCCATCGGCAACACCCTTTCATAGGCCAACAGAAGTTGCTGATCGGGATCCAGAGCCATCAGCTGAAGCTGCAGCTGCGCTGAATCACTGCGAGCTAGATCACGCAGCACCCTCAGCAACTGATCCATGCGTTTGGCCTCCAGGCGGATCGAGGCGGCTGAACGCTCAGCCGCTGGCGGAAGGTTCTGTCGCCGAAGCCGTTGTGCATGCCCAAGGATCACCGTGATCGGTGTGCGTAATTCATGGGAGACGGAGCTGGCAAAAACACTCTCACGTTCCCAGGCCTTAGCCAGTCGCTGCTGAAGGCTATTGAAGGCCTGTGCGATCGATCGCAATTCTCTTGGCTGCGATACCGAATCCACGAGATTGGCGCCAAGTTTGCTGGTGTTAAGCGCCTGCAGCTGCTGATCGAGATCTTTTAGAGGCTCCAAAAGCCCGCGGCGCAACACCAGCCGCAGCAGTAGTGAGGTGAACAGGATCGACACCACGGCTGCTGCGATCAGAAGCAACTGGCTAGAGCGTTGCTTGGCAAGCGATTGCGAAACGTTCTGACGAACCTGCAGCAATCGGCGTTCACCTGTCGACAACACCAGTGGTGACCGGCTCACCAGCCATTGCTGCCCTGCTGGACCAGCCTGGAGCTGGGGCTCCTGGGTCAGACCGGGATCCATGAGTGCGACTTGCAGACCCCGGCCTTGCCATGGAACTGAAAAAATCTGCGGTTCTGCTGTCTCAACACGCTGCGTCAAAGCTGCAACCAGCTGCCGGTGACCCTGCTTGCGCTGTAGATCCGCGAAATCAGCATGAATCACCAGCAACACGATGTAGCCGGCAATCACGCTGAACACGGATGTGGTCTGCAACCACACCTGCAGAGAAGGCAGCGACTGGCGTTTCAACGAGTGAGAGAAACCCTAAGAACGTTCTTAGAGAGCTTTAGCGGTTCTCACCGTTGCTGACCATCAAAACAAGAGATGGTGAATGAGTGAGCACCACAGGTGCCGATTCAACATTCACTCAAAACACTATGACTTCTCTAAATTACGTTCTTGCTCGCAAAATTCTCAAGGTTAAGAGCAAAAAGCAGAACGGTTTCACGATCGTCGAACTGATGGTGGTGATCGTTATCGTCGGAATTCTTACAGGAGTTTCACTTCCTGCACTGAATAAGGCTCAAGCCAGAGGACATGCCTCTGCTGCCAAGCAAGAGAGTGTAAATGCAGCTAAGACCTGCTCCATCGCACTAATTGGTGGAACAGCTACTGATGGGAATGTAGGAGCCTCTGCTGGAACAGACAAAGTCACTAACGGTGCGATTACTTGTGCTGATGACGCAGCTTTTGTCTTCTCTGGCGGTGGCGAGACCTGGACGACCACACTTGACGAAGGCATCCCTGGAGACCCTGCGAAATCATAATGAATATTGTCTCAACCGTAGTGGCTTTGGGGCTGATGGGGGTCGCCGGACCCCAATTAGCTCGGATGGCCATTACTCCTCATATTGCCCAGAAACAGTCTCAGCACTTCACTCAAGCTGAGGCTCTAGCTGTAACCATTGCAGCTAAAGCAGAAGCAACAGGGCAAGTTCCTACTATTTCTGCTGGGAGCCCATGTGCCGTTTCGGCTCCTCAGTCCAGTGGCGTTTATCAAGTCAGTTGCACTGAAGGAAGTGGTAGGTACAGCGCAAAAGTAGTCCGTAGTTTTTACGTTCCTCCAGCACAATCACAAAACTCTGGCGGCACCAGTCAACGTTCATTTGCTCACGATAGACCAGAGAAGTTCTCTGGCCATCAATGTCCTACCTATGACACCTGGGGCACCGACGGTTACAACGCTCAGTGGTATCACCAACTGAACGGAGCTTGTAAGCCGGATGCTGCATGGAACAGAAACGCTTATCTAGCTTCTGATCCTGACGCTTGGCTCTATGACATCAACAACATCAACGGCTGGGGCAACCACCCCGGTTACTGACAGACAATCGCCTGGCCTGACAGCCAGGCCTTTCAATAGATTCGCAATTCAATCTAAAAGAGCACTGCTGAAAGGATTAAATCAACCAATATTGGCCTTTGATCTCAGAAGTAATAAAAAAATCTTCGGCCAATCCCCCCAACCCCCCGCTACAGCGATTCTCTCTGGGAAAGCAACATTAATTAGCGGCAAAATATCGAGCTGATCAGGAATCTGGAGGCGAATGGCAAACGACTGGACATCAGCTACAGCGGACAGACCAGAGACAAATCATTCAGCACAAGCACCTCCATCATCCCCCAGGCGATGAACTTGTGCGGCTGAACTGTTAATTCGCTTGATTCAGCTTCAGCACCTCCATGAAGGCTTCCTGCGGTACATCCGCCTTGCCCATCGCCTTCATGCGTTTCTTGCCTTTGGCCTGTTTCTTCAGCAGCTTTTTCTTACGCGAGATATCACCGCCATAGCACTTGGCAAGCACGTCTTTGCGCATGGCACTGATGCTGGTGGAGGCAATGATGCGACTTCCGATCGAAGCCTGCAGTGGAATCTTGAACTGCTGGCGGGGAATCAGCTCCTTGAGCTTTTCCACCATCTCTTCACTGCCAGCAACAGAGCTACTGACCAAGTTTCTGATCGTCGTTCATTTCATGCCCATGTCCGCCGTTCCATCCAGAGCAATCTGAGCTGCTGTCGCTCACCTGGGGGATGCCATTAGCGATCAACTACCCCTAAATAGAGGGTGACTACCCATTAGCTCAACCCATTGGAGCAAACAAAGGTTCCTCAAAGCAGTTTCAGCAGCCAACAGCTTGCGAGCTGGGGGATGCTGCGCCAAGCCCGTCGCGAGGCCACCATCGATGATTACCTCCAAAGCATTCCGCCACCGTCAGCGGAGCAGCGCAAGGCCATGCTGGATCAGTGGTGCCAGCAGCAACGCATCGAGTCCCCGCAAAAGCTGCAGCGATGGCAACAACAACAGGGCTTGAGCTCAGAGCAATGGCAGCAGTTTGTGGCCCGCCGTGGCTGCTGGCTGCTGTGGTGCGAGCAAAACCTCAAAGACAAGCTGAACAACCATTACCTCGAACGTAAAAGCCAGCTGGATCAGGTGAGTTATTCGCTCTTGCGCGTCAAAGACCAACACTTGGCCAATGAATTGCACCTACGCATCAAAGAAAGTGAAGCCAGCTTTGAAGAGATTGCCTCAGAGTATTCAGAGGGTCCTGAGCGCCAGCAAGGAGGCCAGCTCGGCCCTGTGCCATTAAGCCAGCCCCACCCGATGCTCGCCAAGTTGTTGCAGGTGAGCACCCCAGGGCAACTATGGCCGCCCAAACAACTCGGAGACTGGTGGATTGTGGTGCGGCTTGAGGAATTGCATTGCACTGAGCTCACCGATTCGCTCAAGCAACGTCTGCTCTTGGAGCTGGGCGATCAGCACTTAGAGGAGCAACTCTCGGCTGCCGAAACCAAAGGCCAGGCCTAGATTTTCCATATGCTTAGTCAGCAGCCACAGCCCAAGTCCAGCGGGTGGCAGACGTTCCCCGGCGTCAGCCAAGAGATGCTGCAGCCGCTGCGGCTCAACCCCGGCCAAGCTCTGCATGAACGCGACCACCTGCCGCCTGGTGTGCTCTTGATCGAGCGAGGCGACATGCGCCTGTTAGGCCTGGATCAACGCAAAGAAGCATTCACCCTGCAGCGCTTCAGCAACGGCGAGCTAGTCGGTGGTGAGCTGTTGTTAAGGGGTGTCAGTGGATTGAAGCTGACGGCAGCCACCGACGTGGAAGGTTCGCTGCTGCCGGCTGAACGTTTTTTTCAACTCCTCGATCGCCATCCAGAGCAGCTGAGTCAGTTCTGCTCTCTAAGTCCTTGGGAGCTGTGGTCAGCCGCAGCCAGCCGGCAAGATCCCCGCTACCCCACAGCTCAAGAACTACTGCGGTGGGCTCAACAAGCTTGTGAGTTAAGTGATCAGCCTGTCCGCCTACTGACTCCTGGTTCCCATGAACTCGGCTTGAGCGATGGCTCCTGGTTAGTCAGCAGCGACAACATCGAGGGCGAAACCGTGGGCACTGTGCTCCAGAGTCCTTGTCGCCTTGAGGTGCTCGGACGTCTCCCGGCTCGTCTACTCGCTCTACCGAGCCATTGGCCTCCACAACGTCACCTCGATCCTCAAGACAACAAGTTGATCAAGGCTCCTGACCAGAGCATCACGACCACGCCAGCCTTACCAACCCCGCAAGTCCAGCAGGAAGCTCTCGAGGATTGGTATGGACGGCTGCATAACGACGGCAGCTACCCACAACACAACGGCAATGGTCCGATCGACGAACCCTTGGCCTGCTTACGGATGCTGGCCCGCCACTTCGATCTGCCGTTCCGGCGCGATGTACTCAGCCGAATCCTCAATGACCAACTGAAACGCGGTGGCCAGGATGCGTTGCCCCTGCAAGCTGTAGCCGCCATTTGCGATCTCCTCGGTCTACGCACCTCAGGCCTACAACCCAACAGCGCTGATTTACTCACACGCTTGCCCTTCCCAGCATTCACCCTGATCAATGGTCATCCCTTGGTGCTGTGGCAAGCCCGCCAACAGCAGCTGCTAGTTGGCGACCCAGTGTCTGGTCAGCGCTGGATGGAGGCCGTTGAGCTGCTGGAGCAAAACACTGGCGAGCAGCTGCAGGTGTTGTGCCTTGAGCGCAGTGCCAGCACCCCGAAAGCACGTTTTGGTCTGGGCTGGTTCCTACCAGCGATCCAAAAGCACCGCAATGCCTTGCTGCAGGTAGTGATCACCAGCTTTTTTGTGCAACTGCTGGGCTTATTCAACCCACTGCTGATTCAACAGATCATCGATGCGGTGATCAGCCAGGGCAATTTTTCCAGCCTCAACGTGCTCGGTACATTGCTGGTCGCCATGGCCTTAGCCCAGGCGCTTCTGGGGTCATTGCGTACCTACCTGTTTTCCGACACCACCAACCGGATTGACATCTCCCTTGGAGCCTCAATCATTCACCACTTGCTGCGCTTACCGCTCAGCTATTTCGCCAAACGGCCGGTGGGGGAAGTCAGCAGCCGTATTGGCGAACTGGAGAAGATCCGAAGCTTCCTCACAGGTACCGCCCTCACCGTTCTGCTTGATGCGGTGTTTTCGGTGGTCTATATCGCTGTGATGCTGCTTTATTCGGTGCCACTCACCTTTGCCGCTCTTGGCGTCTTGCCGTTGTTTGTGGGTCTCACCATGGGGGTGGCACCCATCATTCGCCGGCAGTTGCGCCAGCAAGCCGAAGCCAATGCCAAGGTGCAGAGCCATCTGGTGGAAACCCTCTCTGGCATGGAGACGGTCAAAGGCCAAGGCATGGAACTTCCTAGTGAATGGCGCTGGGAGCAGCTTTATGGCGGAAAAATTGAAGCGGGTTTCCGCAACACCATCACCAGCACTGCGGCAGGGTCAGCCAACCAATTCCTGGGACAAGTCTCCGGTCTGATCGTGATTTGGTTTGGAGCCATGTTGGTGCTCGAGGGGGAAATGACCCTGGGCCAATTGATCGCCTTCCGCATCCTCTCGGGCTACGTCACCAGCCCCCTACTGCGCCTGGCCAGCCTCTGGCAAAACTTCCAGGAAACAGCCCTGTCGCTTGAACGCCTCTCCGACATCGTCGATCACCGCGAAGAAATCGAAATTGCAGGGGAAAACCTGCCGCCAATTCCTCCTCTGCAAGGCGCTATCTCTTACGAGGGCGTGAATTTCCGCTTTGGCAGCAGCGGGCCCTTGCAGCTGCTCAATGTGAACTTTGAGATTCCTGCTGGCAGTTTCGTTGGAATTGTGGGCAGCAGCGGTTCAGGTAAAAGCACGATGCTGAAAATGCTCACTCGCCTCTTCGATCCGCTGGAAGGCACCATCCGCATCGATGGCTACGACATCGCCAAGGTGGACCTCTATTCCCTGCGCAGCCAAGTGGGAGTGGTTCCACAGGACAGCCTTCTCTTTGATGGCACGGCGCAAGCCAACATCGCTCTGACCAGGCCCGATGCCAGCTTCGAAGAGATCACCGGTGCCGCACAAGTGGCCTGCGCCCATGATTTCATCCAGGCCTTACCCGGTGGTTATTCCAGCTCAGTGGGCGAGCGTGGTTCAGCCCTTTCCGGTGGCCAACGGCAACGCATGGCCATCGCGCGAATGGTGCTGAAGCGGCCCAGGCTGCTAGTGCTCGATGAAGCCACAAGCGCCCTTGATGTCAACACCGAACAACAAGTGACACGCAATCTGGCTGAGGTGTACCGCGGCAGCACGGTGCTGTTTATCACCCACCGCCTCGGCAGCCTGCGCCATGCCGATCGAATCTTGATGATGCACGAAGGCAGCTTGGTGGAGCAAGGCACTCACAGTGAATTAATGAAACTGGGAGGCCGCTACGCCACCTTGTACCGGCAACAGGAGGCGGGGCAGTCATGAACGGCTCCAACAACGAGCAGAACAATGCCGCCAAAGGTGCGTTGGTACCTTTGGCCCACCAAGAAGTGCGCTATCGCGCTGCTCCCACTTGGACCAGGGCCCTGCAATGGGCCATCGTCGGCTGCATCGGTTTTGGCATCGTTTACGCCGTCGTCGCCCGAATTGATGAAGTAGTGATTGCCCGAGGCGAACTCAAGGGCATCGGTGCAGAGCGTCCCATCAAAGCTCCGGTCTCTGGAGTTGTCAGTGGCATCGCGGTCAGCGAGGGCGAACTCGTCACCGCAGGCCAGGTGTTGATTCAGTTCGACCCTGAGGTCAATACCGAGCGGTTGCGGTCCTTAGAGCTCCAAAAAATACTGGAAAGCAGGCGTCTCACAGAAGAAATCCAAGCCTTTGAGGCGCGGGAAGACAGTGTGCAGGCCAAGCTCAAAAGCTTGCAGATGACCCTGAAGGTTGAACAATCCATCGTCGATCGCATGGCTGGCATGGTTAACCAAGGTGCGATTGCAGAGGTGCAGTATCTGCAGCAAAAGAATCGACTCCAGGAGCTGCAGTCAGAGATTGCACAAACCGAAGCCACCCTGCGTGAAGTGCAGGCCGAATCGATCAAAAGCAAGCAGCAGATCCAACGAGAACTGTCTGATCTCGAGCGTCAGCTGGTAGAAACCAACAAATCCCAGGAGTACGAGTCCCTACGTGCTCCGGTGAAGGGCTATGTCTTTGATCTGATCGTCGCCAGTCCGGGCTATGCCGCCAGCAGAGGCGAAACACTTCTGAAGATCGTTCCCGAAGGAATGCTGGAAGCCAGTGTGTTTGTCACCAACGCCGATGTGGGTTTTTTAAGGCCCAAGATGCCTGCCCAAGTGCGCGTCGATGCTTACCCCTTCACTCAATACGGTGATATTCCAGGCGAGCTGAAACGTGTTGGCAAACAATCACTCGAAGCCGATCAACAAAACCCCGAACCCCGCTTCCCAGCGCAAGTGGTGCTGAAACGTCAGTACCTCGAAAAACGCGGCAAACGCTTCCCCGTGGCCGCTGGTCAAAGCGTGTCGGTGAACTTCATTGTGCGAGATAAGCCTGTGATCAGCCTGCTGACCGATTCGGTAGAGAAAGCATTTGACGCCCTGCGCGGCATCAAGAACGATCAACCCTGACCGATCAAGCGACTTCCCCCTGGAGACCTGAAGAACCTGGCTTGGGTCAGCGCCAGCTCCTTTTTGGGCATCGAATGGCCCGGGGCGCAGTGCACAGCCCACCATTCACCCCTGGATGCAATTGGGTTGAAAGAGACCGCAGACGCCAGGCATAAAGCCTGAAACACCATGATCAGCCTTCTGCACTGAGGGCAGTAGAGCAGCCATCGCATCAGACTGCAAAGCCAACCCCAAAGGCATTAGCTCAAGTCTGGTCCCATGTGTCTTATTCTTAGAGGCAAGTTAGTTGAATGCACCCCATGACGAGCTCTACCAGCCCGATGCTGGCCATGCGCTTGATCCAGCGACTGAAGAGGAAACAGGCCAGAACGCCCAACGGCTTCACCTTGGTCGAGCTGCTCGTAGTGGTCGCCATCGTGGGCATCCTTTCAGCTGTTGCTCTCCCCAACTTCTTATCTCAAACTGACAAGGCCAAAGCAACGGAAGCCAAGACCAATATTTCAGCAACGCTCAAACAGGGGCAAGCAAAATTTCTAGAAGACAACGAAGATCCAGAAAGCACGAATACAAATATGAATTCCGCATATGGCACACCAATAGATGACGCAACCAATTTTAATTACACTCAGTCCTTTAACTCAACTAACAATATCTGGACCGTTACTGCAACTGCCCACAGCAAAAGCAATGTCGACACGGGCAAAGCCATTGCAGGATGCGTCAACTTCGACACCGGCAAGGTGGCTATCGGCAAACAGCTTTTCGCAACGAAGAAAGATGCAGAAGCAGATAAAGATGTTAGCTGTTAAATACAACTCAACAAACAAACCTTGAAGCGAGCAGCAATAAATGCTGTTCAATAGACACAAAAAACAAATAAGCCATCCATGCAGTCTTCGCGATGAGCAAGGCTTAGCCATGGTGATTGTGTTGATGGCTTCAGCCATTGCTGCCACAACAACCATTGCAGTAGCGATACGTTCTTACAACAGTTATGTCAATGGAACCAGGCAAAGCCTGGCCGACCGCGCCAAAGAAGCAGCTGAAGCAGGGCTCAATATTCTGATTGAAAGCCTCAACGAAGATCACCCTGAATGGCTAATTGAGCCTTACAACGGTGATGGCAGCTGGTCAATTAGCAGAGCTGCCACTGGCGGCTGCCGCATTAATGCCATCGAGAATCCAACCATTCAAGGAACGAGTAACACCTATAACAACGGCACAGAAGGGAGATACAAACTATCCAAGTACTCATTTGAAGGAAACAACTTCTATGGCGGAGTTGGCAGCTTCGAAATGGAAGGTGAGATCAGATCAAGCAACAACAAGCTGCTGGCTTCCGCCAAGATCTATCAAGACATGAGCATCATCGCCAAAGCATGCAATGCACTTCCTGGCGATACCAACAGTCAAGATTCTATTTGGCCTGGAATCTTTGTTCTGAGCAGAATACAAAATTATCGCGGCGGCAAGGCCGTCATGAAAGGTTCTGAGCCACAAGAAGCAGCAGAGATTATTTGCACAGAAGCTGACTGTGTCTCAGGAAAATGGGATAGCGACTACCCACCAGAGCCAACCATTGGCGATATTGAGCTCCCAAACACACAAGAGCCACCAGAGCAGGTTAAAGGCATCAGCACCAAAAAATTCAGAGATGCCGTCAAAAAAAAATTAAAAGCGTGCAAGAACTTCCGGATCCCGGAAGATCTCGTCGACCTTGGCGGCGCATGGCAGGACAGTAGTGGCACATGGCACGTTTATATCAGCGGCACCGGATCTGCCAGCCTGAATGGCTACTCCAAGTGCAAAAACCCCAATAGCTCGATCAAAATCTCGAATTCCGGGCCTGTCCGCCTTTATCTCGATGGAAGCCTCAAGATTGGATCAAGAACATGGATTGACACCACTGATGTCAACCACGCTGCTGATTTCATGATCTTGGGAACACCAAAAGCCAAGACCAGTCAAAGAATTGATATCAGCGGGGAAGCACCCAACGGAGAAGCGCTCAAAACGTTTGTGTGGCTTCCCAAGGGAGAAGTTAAATTTCAGACTGGAAAAGAAAAACGCTTGGTGGAAGGCGCTATCTGGGCAGACAGCTTTTGGCGATCAGCAAACGCACAACTCGGTGAGTTTGAACTGAGGCTGCCAGAAGACATGCCCCAATTGATCTACCAACGACTGGGCAAAGAATTTGGAATCGGCCAACGCGACTATGTCGCCCAGGGGGTAACCAGCTGGCGCAGCTACGGCAGAACGCCCGACTAAGCAGCTAAAAACAAATAATTTATCCAGAGGAAAAGCAAGCAGGCAGTCCCAATTCGCCCGATATTTTTCGGGCTCCAGGAAAATTAAAGTTTATATTTAGTCAGAAAAAATTGAAATCCAAGGCTGCCACAGGCCAGTAAGTATTTATGCATATCCTGCATTGATCAAATCTTCTAATCACTTGCCAACCTCCTGGAAATTCTCACGCCCATGAGATAAAGTCTCACCCTCGTCTCACTCAGGACTCATGCAGCCCTAGTCGAGCCTTGATCGCCCCAAGCAATCAACTCGGCCAAACACCAACAAACATCTAAAGGCAGGCAATCAACCTACCTATCAATACCTAAAGGCTCATTTTGTCAATCGAGATGGGTCTACTTCTTGTGCCCAGCCATTAGTTCCCTCCATCAATTGTGGGCGGGAGCAAGGGGAGAGAGCCACCAAAAGGATCTCTCATCCATCCCTCATCAATCTTTCAGATATCCCCCATTTGGGGGAGGCGGCTTGAGGGAGTGGTAGTTGAAGCTTCTTCCCAAGGCAAGGACAGCGCCCAAATCCCTGGTTTTTCGAGAAAGCCAGTAGTCCACATTCCCTGAATTCACCAATGTCGACGACTACTTTCAGCTCAAGCTCTTCTGGTGGCTGGTCTTCCTGGTGGAGAGGTGGATCTTCCAATGCCAACGCTGTCAATAATCAACGCCTATCCGTTAATAGCGACAGGCTCAACGTTTTCTCAAATGCATGGAGCTGGAGCGGTTCGAGCTCTGCAACTGCAATCAACAACGCATCGGTGACTTTTACCGGTCAGTACGTCAATATCCAAAGCCACTCCTCTGGGGGCCAGGGATCAACCACAGCGCTTCGCAATACATCCTTCATTGCAACGAGTGATTTAGGCACACGCATCGATATCAACGCTTCCTCCAACAGCAATGGTGGCTGGTGGTGGAACAGCGGCAGGAGCAACACCACCGGCATCAGCAACACCAGCATCCAAACGGGTTCTGGCAACGACGTCATCAATATCAATGCCAATGCCAACAGCAATGGCGGTGGCTGGTGGTGGCGTAGGGGTGGCAATGCCGATTCTGTTGGCATCGACAACAACTCCTCCATCAGCACGGGCGCTGGCAACGACTCGGTCTACGTCAATTCCTTTGCTTCAGGCGCTGCCACCAATGCCTGGGCCATTCGTGATAGCTCCATTGATGTTGGATCTGGGGATGACGTTGTCAGCCTCAATGCCACAACCCGCCAAACACAACGTCGCTACGACCCTGCATGGGGTTCAGAAAACAGCTCTATCGACTTAGGCAGCGGTAACGACCGACTGTTCATCAACGCCAACGCCTCTGGCCAAGGCGAAATGCGCGCATTTGGTGCGCTCGATTCCACCATTGATGCTGGATCTGGCGACGATGCTATTTCCATCAATGCTTCTGCCAACAGCAACAACGGCTGGTGGTGGTGGGGCGGAGGAAATGACCCTGCCACAGCCAAAGGTCTGGACAATTCCGACGTTGATCTTGGCTCTGGTAACGACTTTCTCTCCGTTAGTGCCTCCACCAATGGCGGCATCTCAAATGCCACAGCTGTAGAAGATTCCAGCATTGACGCTGGATCAGGCAACGATGTCATCAACATCAATGCCAACGCTCAAGCCAATGGCGGTGGCCGGTGGTGGTGGAACCGCGGTGGCAATCCAGCTACTGCCAAAGGCCTGGACAATTCAGAGATTTCAACCGGCGATGGTGAGGATTTCATCTCCATCAACACAACTGCAACCAGCAATGGTGGTGGCTGGTGGTGGGGCGGAGGCGGCAATGCCGATTCTGTGGGTATTGACAACAACTCTTCCATCAGCACGGGCGCTGGCAACGACTCGGTCTACGTCAATTCCTTTGCTTCAGGTGCCAACACCAATGCCTGGGCCATTCGTGATAGCTCCATTGATGTTGGATCTGGGGATGACGTTGTCAGCCTCAATGCCACAACCCGCCAAACTCAACGTCGCTACGACCCTGCCTACGGATCTGAAAACAGCTCCATCGACTTGGGCAGCGGTAACGACCGACTGTTCATCAACGCCAATGCCTCTGGCCAAGGCGAAATGCGCGCATTTGGTGCGCTCGATTCCACCATTGATGCTGGATCTGGCGACGATGCTATTTCCATCAACGCTTCTGCCAACAGCAACAACGGCTGGTGGTGGGGCGGCAATGACCCTGCCACAGCTAAAGGTCTAGCCAATGCCGACGTTGATCTTGGCTCTGGTAACGACTTCCTCGCCGTTAATGCGTCCAGCAATGGCGGTAACTCGCAAGCCACAGGGGTAGAGGACACGAGTATCGATGCCGGCTCTGGCGATAATGCAGTCTCCATTAATGCCAACGCTCGCGCTAACGGCGGCGGCTGGTGGTGGAACCGCAATGGAAATCCAGCCAACGCCAAAGGTCTCAACAAATCAGACATCACTACAGGTAGTGGTGAGGATTTCATCTCCATCAACACAACTGCAACCAGCAATGGTGGTGGCTGGTGGTGGGGCGGAGGCGGCAATGCCGATTCTGTGGGTATTGACAACAACTCTTCCATCAGCACGGGCGCTGGCAACGACTCGGTCTACGTCAATTCCTTTGCTTCAGGTGCCAACACCAATGCCTGGGGCATTCGCGATAGCTCCATTGATGTGAGCTCTGGCGATGACGTCGTCAGCCTCAATGCCACAACCCTCCAAACACAACGTCGCTACGACCCTGCCTACGGATCTGAAAACAGCTCCATCGACTTGGGCAGCGGTAACGACCGACTGTTCATCAACGCCAATGCCTCTGGCCAAGGCGATATCCGCGCATTTGGTGCGCTCGATTCCACCATTGATGCTGGATCTGGCGACGATGCCATCTCCATCAATGCTTCTGCTAACAACAACAACTGGGGATGGGGTAACGCTGCGACGGCAACTGGTATTGGCTCAACAGAGATCAATACTGGGAGTGGTGATGACAACCTGAGCATCAATGTGATCGCTCATGGAAGACAAAATGAATGGAATAGCCAATCAACTGGGGGATACGACTACAGCCACAGCGGCTCAAATCAGTGGAGTGGCGAGCACAGCCACTCAAGTAGCTGGGGCTATAGAGGCTGGTATGGAAGCTACAGCTCGAGCTACGGATACCAATCGAAATATGATTACGACCATGAATATGCCAACAAAGGGCACTACAAGAGCAGCCATAGCAACCGCCACGTTGATATCTCAGGGGGAGTTTCGTATGGATCAATCGATTCCAATATTGACCTTGGCAGTGGTGATAACACAGAAATTGTCAATGTTGTGGCGGGCAACCAAGCGGTTGGATTCAGAAACACAAGCCTGCAAAGCGGGAATGGCGATGACAGCTTCAGCTTGAGTATTAATGCCAATGGCGAGCGGGGCTATAGCCACACAAGTGATTACGACTACGCATCATCTGGTTACGACATTGGAAGCAATAGCGGCGAATCAAGCTCGTGGAATTCCAATCGGAACAACTATCGCTATTGGTCTTGGGGCAACCATCAAAGCCAGGGTGAAAATGAACGCCAATGGGACAACTCCTGGAATCGCAGCCATGAGTACAGCAGTCAAAGTACAAACAAGCAGTCCAATATACAGCGCTTTGGCAGTGCCCTAGGCAGTGAAAACAGCACGATCGACTTAGGCAACGGCGACAACAACGCAGAGATCTCAGTCAAAGGAGGAGAACGCGCACTAGGCCTAATCAGCAGTGACTTACTAACAGGATCTGGATCAGACACCATTTCTATCGACACAAGTGCTGATGGATTCGTTGGATACAGCAACACAAGCAAGGGGAACTACAGCAACAGTTACTCCAACATCTACAGCTACAGCTACAGCAATACCCATGAATACACGTCTTCATCAGCTAGATGGTATGGATACAACCAATCGAGTCGAGAAGGAAACTACGACTACAAGTCCCAGGGGGAATACACGAACCAAGGGCAATCCAACTGGGACAATGAGTACTCGCGAACTTACCGCTTTGGGGTATCGATTGGTGCTGAAGACAGCTCCATTGACGCAGGCGATGGCAACAACAGCATCAATCTCCAATCAGTCGGCGGAGAGCTTGCCATTGCTCTTGCCAGCTCCTCAATTACTGCTGGCAGCGGAGACGATTCGCTAGCAATCATTGGCCTTGCCGAAGGAGAAGATAGTTACATCAACCGGAACAAGAGCAGCTCAACATGGAATCACGATTCTTGGAATTCCAACAAAAGATCTGAAGAGTACAGCCGCAGCTACACAAGTGCATACTACTGGTACAACAGAATTGAGGAATACTCAAGAAATCACGAAAGCGAAAGCGATGGCTTTTCAATCTCCCGCAGCAGATACAACCAAAACTATGAATACTCAAGGATCAAACGATTTGGCACAGCCTATGGAGCCCAAAAGAGCAGCATCAACTTGGGCAATGGCGACAACGAAGCATCCATTAGCGCCAATGGCGGCAAAAGAGCTGAGGCGCTCAGTGATAGCAGCCTAGAAACCGGAAAAGGCGATGATGTCATCTCGCTCAGTGCCACAGCACTTGGTGAAAGCAGCCTGATCAACAAAAATGAATATCTCAGTGAACACAGCTCTGTTTATAGCCATAAGAGTGAATATTCATCCCAAGGCGAAGGCCTCAATCAATCACGCTATGGCTGGGGCTGGTGGAACCAAACGAGTGAAAGCAGTCATTCATACAACAACAAAGGCAACCACAACAGTCAAGGCAACAATCAAAGCCTGTTTATACAGGATTATGAAAATTCTTTGATCCAAAAACTCGGCTCAGCCATTGGCGCCAATCGATCAACCATTGAAACTGGTAATGGAGATGATTTTCTAACGATTGATGCCAAGGGATACACAGAGGCGGTCGGGATCAAAAATAGCTCTATTGATCTCGGGAAAGGGGATGATGTCTTTACTATCAGCAGCAGCGCATTCGGCTTCTCCAGCTACTTACGGCGAAACCTGGGCAGTTACGACTACAGCTATAACTACCAGTCATCTGGCAGCCGATCTGGCGAGTATTCCAATTCCTATCGCTATAGCTACCCATGGTGGTCGTATGGGCGGAGTTACAGCGGAAGCTATGACTCTCAGTGGAAGTATGGGTATGGCTATGCCAGCTCAGGTTCTTGGAGTGACAACGAAGACTCATGGCTTCTCAACACAGGAATTGCGAAGGGAGCCGTTAATTCAACGATTAATACTGGAGAAGGTGATGACAACGTCTCCATCACAGCAAGAGCATCATCGAGCGCCACTGCCATCGAAGACTCTGAAGTCTCAACTGGTGATGGTGATGACCTGATCGAGGTTGAAAGCACTGCTGAAAGCAGCGACGAGGCAAGCGATGAAGGCGTCGCGAAAGGGCTCGTCGATACGACACTCGATGCGGGCGCGGATGACGACGCCCTGCTCATGGAAGTGACCGGTGAGACTCTCGCCATTGGCATGGAGAATTCAACCCTGAATGTGGGCGATTCCGATGACATCATTGACGTGATCGTGGAAGCGACCAACGAGGAGGATGGCGAAGCCATTGGCCTCAGCGGAAGCACAATCTCCAGTGGTGGGGGCGATGACTCCATCTATGTGGAGGTATGGGGAGAAAGCTCAGCCAAAGCCATGGTGGACAGCTTGATCGAGGCTGGTGATGGTGATGACTACATCACCATTGATGGCGAGATTGAAAACAGCACGATTGATGCTGGAGATGGCGACGACGTTGTTGATCTCTACGGAACAGGCGACGCGACTGTCCAAGGCGGCGCTGGCGAAGATGAACTCAACGGCGATGAAGGCAATGACACCCTGCTAGGCGGCGCCGACAACGACATCCTCAATGGCTACACCGGCAATGACACGCTGAAAGGCGGAGAAGGTGACGACATTCTTGATGCCGGGATAGGCCTAGACAAACTCTATGGAGGTGATGGAGAAGACACCTTCATCCTGAATTTGGGTGAAGGCTACGCCACGATTTACGACTTCGTTGTTGGAGAAGACATCGTTGAGTTTTCCGATATGGGTGATATCACGATGGAATACAAAGATAAAAACAGCCTGTTCTACAGCGGCACTGATTATCTAGGTGTTGCCAACGGCGTTCAACTCACAAGGCAAGAAGACGAGACCTTCGCGTAAGTCATATGAAACTGAAATTAAGGGCTCAACAAAAAAGATTTAACAACCAGAAGACCCTGCAAGAGTCTGGCCAGACCTTGCATGAGGTACTGATTGCATCGTCTATTTTGGCTATCACCATTAGTGGCTTTACCAGCGGCATCATTCGCTCAAACCAGATCACACATCAAGCCAGCTTGCGAAAAGCAGCTGAAAGCGCGATCACCGATGACTTGGAATCGACCGTTAAGCACCGGTTCTACACCTTTCGCTGCAGGCAAGGACCATGCAAAGCCGCAACAGCAGAAAATGACAAGAGCCTGATGTATTACAACAGGGAAGATTCAGACGATAAACAAGACTTTATGGAGCGCTGCAATGCGAGGGATCTTGCAAAAGAACTCTTATCGGAGGATGAAAATGGTGTCACCACTGGCGAGAAAGCCATTCCCAGCAGCTTGTTAGCTGATAGGAACATCACAATCACCAGACGCATCTCCTTAGACGACTCCAACGACAACCAGGCAATGATTGAGTACGACGCAGAAAAAGACAATAAGGTCATCGCTACGCTCAAAACGACGCTTGTCCCGAATGCTGTTCACTGGTGTCACTAGCCGCCAAGGCAAGCAAGCCAGTAGCGGCTTCACAATCTGGGAATTAATGGTTGTGCTGGTGATCGTGGCGGTCCTCAGCGCTATAGCTCTACCCAATTTGCGCCCAGGCATGCGGCGCGAGCAACTTACAGCCGCAAGCCTTGGCATCGTGAATTGGCTTGAGCGGGCAAGGAATCAAGCCGTTAAAGACATGGAAACATGCCAGCTCAGCATTACCGCTGATGATGCCAGCGATGCATCATTGGCCATCACATTGGATAGTCCTGGCTGCAGAGAGCTAACGATGTTCAACATTAATAATCAAGAGAACACACCGACTGATATCTCGCTGGCGTTATCGGATAGCGCAGACAATGAGTTCAGCTTTTCGCCCCGAGGCAGTGTGAATCGCGATCAGGAAATGGAACTCACCATGGAGGGGAGTCCAACCGTCCGCTGCATCAAGGTGATTGCTCCTGTTGGACTCGTGCGCAGCGGCATCAAGCGTGATGGAGCCTGCAGCTATGAGAAGGAGTTGAAGTACTAGTGAATAAACTGCTGCAACGACTCCACAAGCAGCGGGATCAGCGGCACGCAGGCTTCACCCTTGTGGAGCTGCTGATCGCCATGGGCGTGAGCACCGTTGTAGTGATGGCAGCGGCCAATTTGGTGATCGAATCAATGCAATGGAGGGCAAGCGCAGAAGAGCTTCGCCGCAAACGGGCTGAATGGAATCTCGCACGCCGATTTATTGAGGCAGAAGTCACCTCTGCAACGCGCGTGATCACCGACCTTGCTGCCATTGAGATTCCCGAGGAATGCGGAATCGATAACGACGAATTCACCCACGCAATTGTGTTCCCGCTGGAGCGACCGATGCGGGTGAAAGCCGACGCCTCACTCAGAGAAAACTTCCAGGTGTTGCCAATGGCGATCTATGGAGTGCAGAACATTGACGATGGAAGTGCGATCAGCGGCAAGGCGCTTGTGCGATGCGGCCCACGCATCAACCACAACAACAGCTATGGGGGGTTTTATGAGGCTGAGTTGTGTACCGATGGCATAGACAGCAATTGCCGTGAGGTAATCCTCGACAACCTGGGTAGTAACGACGACTGCAACGAGGGCTTTTGCGTAAATGCCACAGCATGCGAAAGCGATGAGCTTGACCGGCGAGGGCTGCGGTTTTACTTACTCGCCAATGGCTTAAGTACCAGCTCCAAGAGCCCCTATGGGCAATGCCTCGGCAGCCAGTCACGCGTGGCACCGGTGCACTACTTCCCAGATACCAGCAATGTCTGCTCGGGAGCAGGCAACATCAGCAAGCGCGACTTGCTCTATGTATCAGTGGATCGCTCAATAGATCCCGGCAGCTACGGAAGTGCAGGCGACCGTACTCTGCGACTACCGCAGGGTGCCATTGGAGGAGATCAGCAAGTCGTGATGTGTGGTGCCAACTTCTTTGACAAGATTGAAGGCTCTGATCAAAACGACATCATCGAAGCCAGCGATGTGACGAATGCAGATAGCGATAAACCTGTTGAGATCGATGGAGGTGACGGTGATGACCGGCTACTAGGAGGCGATGCCAATGACATCATCGAAGCTGGCGCTGGCGATGATGTGTTGATTGGTGGCGCTGGGAATGACATCCTCAAAGGAGGTAGCGGCAAGAACACCTACCTCGTTGAAGGAGATGACACGATTGAAGGATCTGATGGTGTGGACATCATCTACATCAAGCGCCCAAAGGCAAATGTGAGCCTTGGTAGCTGCAGCAAAAAGGAATGCGTGGCCTCAGATAGCAGCAGCTACAAGGGGGATCCAAGCTTCGAGGCGAACATCACCAAGGGAGATATTCTGATTTTTCTAGATGGAAGGAAACGACTCCAATAAGCAATCATCAAGAGCTATAAATCGGTCAAAGAGATTTGGGCGGAGATTCAAAAAGCTTTGTCCTATTCGTTCCCGTTGAGCTTGAGCACCGCCATAAAGGCTTCCTGAGGCACATCCACCTTGCCCATGGCCTTCATGCGTTTCTTACCTTTGGCCTGCTTCTTCAGCAGTTTCTTCTTTCGCGAAATATCGCCGCCATAGCACTTAGCCAGCACGTCTTTGCGCATCGCACTGATGCTGGTGGAGGCAATGATGCGACTACCGATCGATGCCTGCAGGGGAATCTTGAACTGCTGGCGGGGAATCAGCTCCTTGAGCTTTTCCACCAAGCCCTTGCCCACGTTATAAGCCTTATCGCGGTGCACGATCGTGGTGAGCGGGTCAGCCCGTTCACCGTTGATCAGCACATCCAGGCGCACGAGTTCGTTTTTGCGGTAACCAATCAGGTGATATTCCATCGAGGCATAGCCCTGGGTGCGCGTCTTCATCTGATCGAAGAAGTCGGTCACTACTTCAGCCAGCGGTAATTCATAAATCAACGTCACCCGGTCGGTCGTGATGTACTTCATATCGATGTACTCCCCACGACGCTCCTGACAGAGGCCCATCAACGCACCGTTGTAGTCGTTGGGCGCATAGATCTCCATGCGCACATAGGGCTCTTCAATCGATTCACGTTTCTGCGGATCCGGAAGCGTGGCGGGGTTGTCCACCATCTCCTCGCTGCCATCAATCATGTTCACCTGATAGATCACCGACGGTGCGGTGACGATCAGATCAAGGTCGTATTCGCGCTCCAGGCGCTCCTGCACGATTTCCATGTGCAGCAAGCCAAGGAAGCCGCAGCGGAAACCAAAACCCATGGCGCTGCTGGTTTCAGGCTCGAACTTCAGTGCCGCATCCGAGAGCTGCAACTTGTCGAGCGCTTCACGCAGGTCTGGATACTGATCCGCTTCAGTTGGGAACAGACCGCAAAACACCATCGGCTTGGCCTCGGTGTAACCGGGCAGTGGCTCCTCCGCCGGTGCATTCAGCAAGGTGATGGTGTCACCCACACGCGCATCAGCCACAGCCTTGATCGATGCAGCCAGATAACCAACTTCGCCGGCATGCAGTTCATCCACCTTGCGCTGGTCAGGCGCCATCACGCCCACTTCGTCGAGCTCGTAGATCTTCTTGCTTTCCATCAGCAAGACCTTGTCCTTGCAACTAATCCGGCCGCTCATCACCCGGAAATACACAATCACCCCCCGGTAAGGGTCGTAATAGGAGTCAAAAATCAGCGCCTTGGTGGGCTCGTCCACCGCATCCGCCGGCGGCGGCACCTTGTCCACCACCTCCTGAAGAATCTCAGGCACACCGAGACCGGTCTTGGCTGAACAGGGAATCGCGTTGCTGCAATCCAGCCCGATGATCGCTTCGATCTCTTCCTTGATGCGATCGGGATCCGCACCCGGCAGATCGATCTTGTTCAGCACTGGAATGATCTCCAGATCGTTCTCAAGGGCCAGATACACGTTGGCCAGGGTCTGAGCTTCCACACCCTGGCTGGCATCCACCACCAACAGAGCGCCCTCACAGGCCTGCAGGCTGCGGCTCACCTCATAGGAGAAGTCCACATGGCCAGGTGTATCGATCAGGTTGAGGGTGTAGGTCTCACCATCAGCGGCTGTGTAGTTCATGCGCGCCGCCTGCAGCTTGATCGTGATGCCGCGCTCACGCTCAAGATCCATGTTGTCCAGGAACTGCTCCTGCATGTCCCGGTTGGCCACCGTGCCCGTGTCCTGCAGCAAACGGTCGGCCAGCGTCGACTTGCCATGGTCGATGTGGGCAATGATGCAGAAATTGCGAATCCGTGAGACGGGGGCGTCGGTCATGCGGTTGGCGGAATCCCGGCTCGGGCGTATCGACTCAGTCAAGCGATCCTAGGGAGCAGCGACCAGCTCTCTGTGACTTCAACCAACCCCTGGCTGCTCCTGTTGCTGGCGATCAGCGCTGAGGTGATCGGCACCTCCTGCCTCAAGCTTTCGCAGGGGTTCAGCAGACCAGGCCCCACGTTGATCGTGCTGTCGGCCTATGCCATCTCAATGACCTTGATGTCGCGGGTGGTGCAGGTGCTTCCTATGGGCCTCACCTACGCCCTCTGGAGTGGCATCGGCATCGTGGCCATCGTGCTAGTCGGCCTGCTGGTGTATCGACAGGTGCCAACTCAGGGGCAGCTCGTTGGCATGGCCTTGATCACTGCCGGCGTGATCACCGTAAACCTTCAGGGGCACCCAGGCTGAACACCAAAACGCGACCACAGAAGCGCTGCTGGATCGGGGAAGGTGTGCATATCAACTGATACCTCTGGTCGCAGGAGACGACATTGATATGGGAAGGTCATCAGCACGCTGAACCTCCCTGCCTGTGCCGCGCTTTCGTCGATTCCTGCTGATTGCAGCTGTGATTGCCGGGCTTGCCGTGCTGTTTCACCTGATCAACGTGCACGGGCTTGAGCCGATCCGGGCTCAGGTGGAGCGCCTGGGGGTCTGGGCCCCGCTTGGGATCCTGTTCTTGCGCGGCGTCAGCATCATCCTGCCGGCGCTCCCCAGCACGGCTTACTCGCTGCTGGCCGGAGCACTGCTGGGGTTCCAGACGGGCTTCATCACGATCGTGGTCTGCGATCTGATCTTCTGCCAGGCCGCGTTCCTGCTGGCCAGCAACTACGGACGCGGCCCGATCCAGAAGCTGGTGGGAGAGGGAGCGATGAAAACCATTGAACGCTTCAGCCGCAACCAACTGGAAGGCAATCCGTTTCTGCTCACCGGTCTGCTGATGACAGGCCTGTTCGATTTCGTGAGCTATGCCGCAGGCCTGGGAGGCATCCCCTGGCGGGCATTCGCCCTGCCGTTGCTGGCCAGTGTGTTGCTGAGCAGTGCACCGATCGTGGCCCTGGGCGCTGGCATTTTCAGCGGCGGCAAACTGTTACTGATCGGCGCTGTGTTCGGCATGTTCGCCCTGGCGATCGTGGCGAGTGTGATTCAGCAGCGGATGCGCAAGCAGACAGGCTCAGACGCTTAGACCGAGCAGCGCATCACTGCGTTCCCGAGTCCGCGTCAAGAGCCCGGAATCGCTGTTGAGATCCTGGCCATAGCTGGGAAGCAGTTGCTGCAGGCGCTCCTGCCAGGCCTGCGTGGCCAGTTTTGAGGCAAAGCAACGCTCCAGTACCTCCACCATGATCTGCACGGAGGTGCTGGCCCCAGGAGACGCTCCAAGCAGTGCTGCCAGGGATCCATCCGCTGCACTCACCACTTCCGTGCCCATCTGCAGGCGACCGCCATCAGACGTGCGTTTGATGATCTGAACCCGCTGTCCGGCCACCGACAGGCTCCAGTGATCTGCATCGGCCTCTGGCAGAAAAGCCCGCAAGGCCTCGATCCGATCAGCTTCGCTTTGGCGCAGCTGATTGATCAGATATTTCACAAGAGGCAGATTGTGAACTCCCACCTGCAGCATCGGCAGCAGGTTGGTGGGCCTGACCGAGCGCGGCAGATCCAACAGAGAACCAGTCTTCAGGAATTTGCTACTAAATCCGGCATAAGGACCGAACAGCAGTGAGCGCTTGCCATCGATCCAGCGGGTATCCAGATGGGGCACCGACATCGGCGGTGCGCCCATCTTCGCCTTGCCGTAGACCTTGGCGTGGTGGCGCTCCACCAAAGCAGGCTCACCGCACACCAGCCACTGGCCACTCACCGGGAAGCCGGCATAGTCGGCAGCCTCAGGAATGCCACTGCTTTGAAGCAGTGGCAGGGCACCACCACCAGCACCGAGAAACACAAACGGAGCCTGCACCTTGCGTCGGCCGGATGGACCGCGCAGCTCAAGCTGCCAGTCACAGCAGCTCATTGATTCTGTCAGCGGTCGTTTGAGTCCCTGCACTGACGTGCCGTACATCACCTGAAGAACACCCGCTGTCTGCAACGGCAGCAGCAGTGCTTTGGTCAGCGCTCCGAAGTCGAGATCGAGCCCACGCTCGATACGGGTGGCGGCAATCTGTTGATCAGGGCGGCGCCCTTCCATCACCAGGGGCATCCAGTCACCGATCTGCCCGGCATCCGTACTCCACTCCATGGCGGAAAAGGCCGGCAGAGCACTCAACTGCCGCTGCCGCTGCTGAAGAAATGCCACATCCTCCTGTCCCCAGACAAAACTGAGATGGGGCACCTGGTGAAGAAAGCTGCCTGGATGCAGCACCCCTTGGTCTGTGAGTGAGGCCCAGAACTCCAGACTGCGCTCGAATGCTGCATTGATGGCCAGAGCCTTCGCAGTCGACACCGTTCCATCGGCCTGCTGAGGGGTGTAATTGAGCTCACAGTTGGCGGCATGGCCGGTGCCGGCGTTGTTGACCGCAGCACTGCTTTCTAAAGCCGGTGCCTCGAGACGCTCCACCAGCAGCAAGCGCATCTCCGGGTCGAGGGCATGCAGCAGTGAAGCCAGGGTGGCACTCATCATTCCCGCACCCACCAGCACGGCGTCGTAACGATCCATCGCGTCGGGTGATCATGCTTCTCAAGGGTATGAATCAATCCGGACACATGCCTGCCTACCCTGAGCGAAAGCACTCACCCCCATCCGGCCATGAGCACCGAAACAATGCCGCTCACCACTGAAAACGTGGAGAAGGTGCTCGATGAGCTGCGCCCGTTCCTGATGGCCGATGGCGGCAACGTGGAAGTGGTGGAAATCGATGGACCGGTGGTCAAAGTGCGGTTGCAGGGTGCTTGCGGCAGCTGCCCCAGCAGCACCATGACGCTGAAAATGGGAATCGAGCGCAAGATGCGCGAGTCCATTCCTGAAGTGAGTGAAGTGGTTCAGGTGCTTTGAAGTCTGAAACGACTCTTCGTCTACGGAAGCCTGAAAGCGGGATGTGAGACGCATCCCCTCCTTAGTGAATGCACAAGAGAAGCTGACGGAACGCTCAGCCAAGTAAAGCTTCTGGAACACAATGGCTATCCGATGCTGAGCAAAGGCGTGGGCACCGTGTTCGGTGAGGTGTATCAGATACCTGATGAGCAGTGGCCTGAACTGCATGCCTGGGAGGAATACCCAAACGTTTATGAATGCGCGCAGCATCAGCTGGAAGACGGTCGCTGGGTGTGGATCTATCGACAGGCAGACGCTGAAGAGTCAGCAATGCCGAGAAGAGCGACGGGACACAACGAAGGGCACTCGGCAACAGGTTTTGGCTGCCAGCTGAAAACCAAAGCGAATCACAAGAATCGCCAATGACTTGAGAAAGCACTGATGGACATCAAAGAAAGCACTAGCTTTCAAAAAAGTGCATTCCAATGCGATTCGCCATCCTTGGACTGGGAACGGCAGGTGCGATCGGAGCGCGCATGTTGAGGCGCCAATTTCCTGGTGCCTCAATCACAATCTTTCACGCGCCAGAAATCCCCACCATTGGCGTCGGGGAGGGCGCTGGACCATGGTTTCGGCGCTGGCTCGATGAAGAAGGAATCACGCCAACCCTGATGGAGGCCGAAGCCAATGCCACAAAAAAACAGGGGATCTGTTTTGAAAACTGGGGCGGCCATGCCAAACAACACCATCACATCTTCACACCGGCCAGGACAGCCTTCTCCTATCACTTCGATGCCAACAAAATCACAACTCTCCTACTCAGAGGCATCAAGGTCCAAGTGATCCCGAAGACAGCATCTGAAGCGTTGGCACAAAATCAGCAAAGCGTTTGGGTGAAGCTCAACGGACAAGAGAAAGTGAATTATGACTATGTAATTGATTGCCGCGGATTTAAGGCCAGTGAGGGCGTCCCAGCAAGTACAGAAACACAGCCCTTAATCGCCAACGCCGCCATTCTTCAAAAATGCGAAGAGACGACAATCACAGAGTCCAACGAACACGATGAACTCAAATCGACAAAAGCGGTTGCCAGGCCATACGGCTGGATTTTCCAGATCCCGCTAAACAACAAAAACTCAGTCGGATACGTTCACGACTCAAGCCTGTGCACTCCAGAAACCGTCAACCAGGATCTCAACCACTACATGGAAGAGCATCGACTCGTTGCAAGCAGCAAAAGGAGAACCATTCAATTCAAAAACCATCTCGGAGAGCAACACCTGCAAGGAAGGGTGTACCGATTAGGAAACAGAGCAGGATTCATCGAACCGCTGGAAGCAACCTCCATTGAGATGACGGTGCATCACTGCAAACTAATCGCAGCACACATCAAACAGCGAGAACTAACGAGCGCCAATGAAGCAAATCTCCGCAGCAGTGAGAAGCGTTTCAACGCAATCGTGCGAAGCAACATGGAGAAAGTCGCACTATTCGTGAGCTGGCATTACTCCAATGGCTCCATCTACAACACTGCTTATTGGAGGAAAGCAAAGGACAATCACGGCCGTTTACTCAAAGAACAAATCAGCCGCGAAACAGTAAAAGATTTTTCAAACTGGTGCACAAAAGAGCATCAAGAAGAAACCAGCAACAAACCAAGCCAAGGAAAAGATCAAATGTTTTTTGCATGGAACACCCACTCATTCAATGCAATTCGCAACAGCATCGCATGACTATGCAACCAAACCGCAAACTTGATCTTCACATTGGGCTTCCCAAGACAGGCAGCTCAACAATCCAAACATTTTTGCATAGTCAACGCCAAGAGATCAGCAAACAATCCATCGAGATTCCAACGTGCTTAGGACCCTACTCGCACTACAAACTGGCACTGATGTTTTACAGTACAAACCATAAAGCAGACTTTCTTGCTAAAAACAATCACCTGCAGACAACAGAAGAACGTCTCAAGTTCAGAGCTCTATGGGAAGCCAGTCTCAAAGAAGAACTTGAGAGCAAGCCAAACCAGCAGTGGATCATTTCAAGCGAATTCCTGCAACACTGCCTACAGGCCGAGCATGAAATCACATCCTTGGCCGAAATGCTCAGACAATACTTCAACGAAATCAATCTCCTTCTCTATGTGAGAAAACCGATTCGTGCAGCCGTCTCAATGATGTCAACAGAAGTAAAAATGGGGAAACATAAATTCGAAATTGAAAGACCCGCTTACTACCGGAACCTCTGCAATCACCAACAAACAATAACAATTTGGCAAAACGCATTCCGACCCGACCATTTCAAGATCAGAGACTATGATTCACAACAAAAATACGGCACACTGCTCCAAGACTTTTGCAAGCACACCGGAATCACCTGGAGAGACAGCTTTGGACAAACACGACGGTCGAATCAAAGCCTCAGCCTGAAGGGACTGCAAATCATGACCAGCCTCAATCGACAGATGAGAGCAAGTAAGACCAAAGTCGATACCAGAAAAAGATTCCGGTTCATTGATTATGTGATCAAGCACTACCAAGAAACCGACAGCTACGAAGCGACGTACAAACAATCAAAAGAATTTTCTGACTACTATCACTCTTCAAATACATGGCTTAAGCAGACCCAAGGGATCAACTACGTAGAAGACTTCACCAAATCACTCCCATCCGCTCAAGACCAACATCAAACCAAGACCTCAACCATCACTGACAGCGACGCCATGGATATCTGGAAACAGTGGAACGCACGAGTCGATCAACCAAGCTGCTGAGTCACCAGGAGGTCACATCATCCCAGGTGTCTGAAGCCCAGTCTGAGGTTGAATCCCAAGCATCGGAAGCCCAACTGCTGGCTTCAGACGCCCAGTCACTCGCCGCTGACCAGACCTCATCAGCCGCTTTCGTAACGGCAGATTCAACCTGAGCAGCCGCCGATTGAAGCCCTGCGTAAACATCCGACAACGCCTGCTCGGCGTAGCTCGCTGCCTCATTCACCACACTTTTGACATACGCGGAAGCCTGATCCACAGCCCAATTCATGAATTCAGGACTTGTCAAAAACTCACCAAGATTGACCAAAGAGTCAACACTGTCAACAAAATTTGACCACGAAGGGTTTTTAAAAAAGTCGGCAAAATCATCACCAACCCTATCAAAAGCACCCGTTACGGCATCCCAAAAATCAGGCTTATTGAAGCTGTAGTCAAAATTCAAGGCAAACTCCGGCCTACCGATTTGGATACCATCCTGCAGAGATGCATCAATGGTCCAACTCAATTCCGGGTCAATCGAGGCAGACAAATAAACCCCATCATATTCAGGATGAACGATGAAACCGGCAACCATTTCCAACTCCAGCCCAGAGGAAGAGATGTTGTAACCACTGATCCCTTGCTGACCAGGATTTTTTTCGAGCGTCAGCGTTAAGCTGGTTCCCAACGTCGCTGAAAACTCCAGATCATATTCTGGGATTAGTTTTGTATAAGTTGCTTCACCACTGAGTGTGAGGTTGAAATTCAAATCAGATTGGTCAAAAGTCAGACTGTAATCACCCTTTCCATCACGCTCAATCGAGGGATTCAACGTGCCATCAATACTGGCTGAGAGTGAAACGTCACCATATTTACCGTCATACAGATCAACCGAAGAACTTGACCAATCAATTGGAATAGATGTTTTTTGATCAATTTGTTCACGCACATTGCTGATCAAGCCGCCACGGTCACCATCCAGGGGACCAGATCCGAACGATCCACCTTGACCTTCACGAGAGGAGGATTCACGCGATGACAGATCTTGAATCTGTGAAGCAGACGCATCAGACGGCTGCTCTCGATCCGACGATGATGAGGATTGATCAGACGAGAAAAGATTAGATTCGGAACGTTCAAACGGTGCATCAGAGCCGAAGCCCTCACGAAGGGCCTGAGGACCGGAGCCCTCAAACACATCGTCAGGCATGCTGAGAACACCGGCCACATCAACCGAACCAGGACCCACTGATTGGTCTGAAAAGACATCAGGCTCGACACTCAAGGGCTGATGATCTTGAAAACCCTGAGAGTCGTGCAGAGGCTCATATTCCAATTGACGTCCGACACCAAATGCGACGGATCCATTGCCTGAGCGCTGAGGTACGGGACGACCCGAACCGCCCGCAACAGCACGAAGCGTTCCTTGCACTGCTAGCAACTGGAGACGAATGGAAGCATGCGTCTCGTCTGCACCCAATTGGCAAGCGCTATCGATAATCGTCGAAAACGGAACAATGGATACTCCGTTTCCTTTCTGACGACCGGCGATCCAGGAGGCAAAAGTATACGTTTGACCGTCAATCTCAAAACTAAGTGTGTCTAAAGCAGCCCAAATCTGAAACTTGTCGAAACCAAGCCTGGTCATCATCTGACCTCTAGCTTCACGCGTTGGCAGTTGCAGGAAACGACGGCGAAGAGCCTGGCGGGACTGAAGTATAAGTATGAACGACAGAAACTCATCCAGCGCAACACGAGTAGCCACAATGAGACTGCATGTGATTATTCAACCTAGCAATCGCTCATATCACCACAAAAAAACACCAAAAAAATTCAGAATTAAATGCCATCAGAACACCTTAATCAAAAAAAGCAGCGTTCAAATGCATTCCAGTGAGTGCAATCAACTGGAAATACGAAGAGAACAAGTCCTGATAAGACGAACTATAAGAAGACAGCAAAGAAGTGAGTTGCTGTTGGGATTGAAAAATCACAGAATAGTCATCAATGCCAGCCTGCATCCTCAGCATATAAGTGTCATAAGCCTGAGCTTCAGATTGATAACTTGAATCCAAGGAATGTAGCAATGGCAGAGTGAATTTAATTTCTTCAATGCTTGACATTGCCTCTGACAGCAATGATTGACGTTCAGCCAAACCCTGCTGAGTGTAAGACAATGATTGAGAGGCATAGCTGCGAGACTGCTGATAGGAAGAAAAGCCATCAAAAATATTCCAAGTAAAGTTCAATCCTATGTAATTAGAAATTTGAGAGGACCAAGCACCTGAAGGCTGCCGAGGTGGTGAGTAATTTTGACTACCTTGTGTGCCCTCATAAGTGATGTAGCCAAGTACGGAAATCACAGGCCAATATCCATTCAAACTACCTTGAGATAATTGAGAATATTGTTGTGCTTGATGTTGATAAGCCAAGACACTGGGATATTGGGCAACGAGCTGTTTCGTCTGATCAAGACTAATCGGCCAAGCTTGAGGCAAGGCAAGGGTTTGCGGAAAAACCAAGTTGATCGACGAGTCAAAAATCATTGCCGAAGCCTTGATCTGCTCCAAAGTAGATTGATAGTTCACAACAGCGGAAAGCAACTGTGATTTAGATGATTCAAAATTAGAACGTTGCGAAAGTAAAACAGCTTTGGAAATTAAACCTTCATCAAGTTGGTTTTGATAGCGTTCCAATAATTGTTGAGAAGCGATGCAAAGAGACAACAGTGTGGCGATCTGGTATTCAGATGCTTGAAGCTGGCTGTAGAGCGTCGCAACAGCCAGAATCGTTTGTCTGGATTGATCTAAAGCCTGGAATTGTGAAGCGGTCAGCTGTTCCTTTGATGCTGAAATCGACGACGAGCGTGACAAGTCAAAGAGTTGCCAGTTGAGCGTTAAAACTGGATATGCCTGCAGATACGAAGAGGTTTGAGTATACGCAGGAACAAGTCCGGAGCTGTTATCACTCGAATCAGCCTGAATGGTCCTACGCCGGTTACCACCAATCTCAGTGGTGGGTTGAAAAGAAGTGCCGCTTGCAGATGGGTTGGATCCTCCAGAATCAGAAGAGGTGTAATTTTGGGTATTAGAAATATTCACCGACATCACAGACCCAGATGTCAAGCTCAAGGATGGATACCAAGAGCTAAAAGACTGTCTCACAAGCCAACGATTGGAGTCCACAGTGCTGAGTGAGGCAGCGATCGAAGGCGATAAAACAACTGATCTCAACAACAGATTTTTAAAACCAAGCGCTTGATGATCCAATGTCGGTTCAAACGGGCGACATCGTTGACCGGATAACGAGCGATCTGATTCAGAGCCAAAGTATTGATCGCATTGAAAACTTAATCCAGCAAATTGATAAGAGTTCGCTGTCTCATCAAGCAGAAATCGAACCGGAACAATCGCTTGCTTAACTTCAGACGGTATCTCTGATAGAAGATTTGAGAGCTCTTGATAGGCAGAAGGCTGATGAGATTTAATTTCCTGCGTAAAATTAGAAAGATCAAAAGGATCCAACGAATCCGCCTTGCCAGCGGAAAAGGAGGAAAAACTGATCAGGACAATCCCTGATACCAAAAAAGTGTTGGCGAAACACTTAGCCATCATCGGTATCAGTTTGATCGGCCAATCTTAGCGGCAACTGGAGCAAGGGCAACGAGCCCGAAAAAACACCTTAAACGCAAACACACACTCCGGCGGCAAAGAAACCCATTAAATAATTGCCAATGATGAGATGGCAGCTAGCTTATCAATATGAGATTCAATACAAAGCGAATCAAGAGAATTTACCCCTTTCTTGGCTTCGTGACACAACAGCCATTCGTGCTTGCCAGCTATGGCTTGGTAGCGATCAGTGGCTGTTTCCTGATCTGGGCTTGTGTTTATCGTGTGAATGCAACCGTCAGTGGGATTGGTTTTACTCTGAATCAAGGAAAAAATAATCGCGCCTACGCTCGTGTTTCGGGGAGAGTTCACAAGGTTCACATCGAGACAGGGCAACGGGTCATCGAAGGGCAAACTCTGATCAGTCTTGATAACCAGGTTCAAAGAATCGAGGCAGAATCGAATCAAGCAATTCAAGAGCTCAGCAATGCAATGACTCCCAAGCAGTTGAGCACGATGATGATTTCTACAGAACAAAGCATCGATGGATTGCTCGAGACACAAAAGACTCTTCGGCAACAATTGCTATTGAATCAAGAGCAGCTCAGGCGATATCAAAAACTCGTTGACAATCAAGACATCAGTCAAGTTGAGTATCTAAGCCAACTGAATCAGGTTGATGTTATTAAAACTCAGCTTCTACAATTAAAAGGATCCATTGAGCAGAAACAATCTGATCTACTCCAACTGCAGCTTTCCGCCAAGTCCTCTCAAATCACCAGTGATACAAATGCCGACCTCTCGGATAATCAATTAAAACTATCACGCGACATCCTTTCTGGTACAAATGGCATTGTCAGTGTGATTGATGTGAACGAAGGAGATTACGTCCAAGAAGGACAAACAGTTGCGACAATCGCTTTAAAGGAAGGACCAGCTTTGGGAGTGTTTCTCCTCTCTGCAGAAGCAGCAAAAAGACTCAATCAAGGGGAGCGGTGTTTTTTGAGTCCGGCGGAAACACCAGCCTCTCGATATGGGTATATCCTCGCAAAAGTCAAGTCAGTGGGAGAGCTCCCGACCAATCCTCAGGAGTTAACAAGGATTCTGGGACTTGAATACACTGCTAACTCTCTGTTTGATGAACTAAGAAACCGATCCACAATCCAAGAGTTTTCTGCTTTCCCATACATGCTTGTGATAACGATGGACAAGAACAAGAAAGGAGATCTTCAATGGACAACACAACGACCACCGAGTTGGGGATTCAGTACAGGTGGAGCAGCAACTGTCGACTGCGTTTATGACACGTGGACACCCATTAGTTATCTGGTTCCCCTAATGAAAAAGAATCTAGGGTATGGGAGGTAGATGCATTGTTTCCATCAATCCTAGGATTACCTGCCAATCCAAAGACGCGTCCGCTATTTCAGTCGGATGAATCTGAGTGTGGGTTAGTTTGCCTCGCAATGATGGCAAAGTCCTTCAAACTCAATGTCTCCTTACAGCAGATCCGAGCAATCTATGGGTCCTGTCGTGGAGGCATCAATGCAAGCCAACTTCAACGACTGGCTGAGCATATCGGCATTCGCATTGTGGTACATGACACGAATAACAAGGAGGAGTTGCTGAATGAACTTGACTTACCCACGATTGTTTGCTGGAAAAGCAATCATTTTATTCTGATACTTGAAAAAACAGACACTCACTTCATTGCGCATGATCCAGCCACAGGATTTTTAGAGATTGAGAAGCAAACATTAGCTCATTGCATTGATCAGTATGCACTTGTTGGTCGAAAAATTGATGAAAATTCTGCCGAAAAGAAAGCCCAGCAGTCACCAAAAACACCAGCAATTTGGCTCACCAGTTTAAAGCAAAGCTTTTCAGCTTCGATTCTCACAGTCATCGCACTTCTATTAATCATTATTGCCACCTTCGAATTAGCCAATGCGCAAATATTAAACATATTTTTCACTTGGGTGATCGAGCTCAATCTTCCACAGTGGAGCCGATCCCTAGCCATCTCCCAAGTTGTGATTGCCATTATCAGTGGAGTTGGGACATTTTTACTCTTCGGATGTGTTTGCCTTGGCATCAGTCAATTAAGCCTAAAGCTCAACCAATACTTCTATCGAAAACTGATCAGGCTACCAGAAAACTATTTTCTAAGCCGCCATACTGGGGACATCAGTGCAAAGTTTGAAAGCCTCGATCAACTTTTGCTCGCAAACCAGTCGTCTCTGATTACGCTGCTCATCGCAGCCATTAATTTACTGATCTTATTTTTTATTCTACTGGCCACATCATTTTGGCTTTTCATCTTCATTGCTATTCTGATGATCATTATCATTACAGCATCGCTCGTGATGATTCCCGTTCAGGTTGATCTGCAACAAGAAAATCAGCAATCATTAGCCAAAAACCAAGCGGATCTTTATCAAATCATCAATGGATATGATCAAATCAAAATGGAAGGACAAGAGCACTTCCATCTCTCACGTTATGCACAGAGCCTCATCATTGCACACCAGTCAGAAAATTTGTTAAATATCACTTATGCACAGCAAAATTTCTTTCTTGGATTAGTTGATAGCTTATCCACTGTCGTTCTTTTATTAGCGGCATCACTATTAATCCTCAATGGTCAAATCACGCTTGGACAATATGCAGCTTTAGATGCTTTGGTGAGCTTGTCGTTAGCACCATTATCAGGATTGGTCACGACGATTCAAAATCTGCAAGAGACCTTGATCGCCTACAAAAGGTTGGAAGACCTCACAACGACGCAATTAGACGGACGATACAATCCTAAATTCAATAATCAACCAGTAGTTGCAATTAATCAATCACAGGAATTGACGATTCTCCAGTTGAATCAGGTCAGTTTTAAGTATTCGTTGTTCAGTCGAAAGATTCTTGAACGCGCATCGTTAAATCTGAATGCATCGGCTTTTCCAATCGCCATTGCTGCTGATCAGTCATCAGGGAAAACAACCCTTGGCAAGCTACTTGCAGGGCGCATTAGACCGGGTTTGGGAATGATCAAGATATTTGGTGAAAATATCCATCAGCAATCAGGCAAAAGACTCAACCAATTGGTTTTGATGGTGGAGTCAGAGCCACTGCTATTTCAAAACACATTGCTGTTCAACTTAGACCCATTTCAAACAAGCAGCTATGAGCAAATAATGACCATAGTTGAAAAACTCGGTGTAGGCAAGTTGAATTTATTTAGAGACTTGAACCGCCAACTGAATGACGTAAAGACTTTAAGTGGTGGAGAGAAGGTGATACTCCAGGTGATTCGTTGTTTGATCCGTGAACCGAAAATTCTGGTCATCGACAATGTTCTCGACAGCCTGCCAGCCACACTCAAAGATGGGTTCATTCAAGGGATCATTAAGTATCAACAAAACAGCATTTTTTTGGTTGATCAAGATAACGATCTGCTAGAGAAAGTGCATGCCTTTGCATTAATAAATGGTCAAGTGGGTCGATTGAGGAGCAAGCAAGAATGACCCACACTAATCAAGTCAGTGTCCACTGGGGAAAACCCGCGGATATCATCCAAAAAATCCTCAAGGATCCTCTACTGCGGATTGGCTTGAGTGCATCAGAAGAAGATGCCGTAATGCACCAAGCTGAGTCTTTGCGGCATGCAGACTCAAACCAATGCCTCACTTTTATAGAGACAAAGACAAAGATCTTAGCGATTCGATTTGATCGACAACCAACATTGAAACCGCTTTCATCTGTGCCACTGAAGATTCTCGTGATCAATGAGGAGAATCATCAATGGTGCTACATCGATTCCTATCAAAGATATCAACTCTTTCTCCGTGGTCAAACTGAATCCAGTGAAACATGGAATTACTTCAGTCTTATCTCATCACTCCCCCATCGGAAACTGAGCAAACTTGAGCTTTCATGGTGGCAAATTGCTGCTCGATGGAAAGGCTATGCATTGACATTGATTGGTTTATCAGTATTCACACTTTTATCGACCCTACCCGTTCTAGCAATGGGGCCAATCTTTGATCAATTAATACCAACGGGTCAAATCAATCAATTAATCATTATCTGTATTGGCCTTTTCTCGAGCCAATTAATTGGAACATTATTCAAAACAGTCTCCACCGTCTCCATTAGCATTGCACAATCCTCTATTGATTTTCATGGATTAATCAGCTTACTTGATCGCTATTTGTCTGCAAAACCAAGTGCTCTTCCAACGCTTTCACTCAGTCTTTGGGAGCAAAATTTCAAGACGGCACTGGCATTCACGTCAAGTGCAAGAGCGCTACTAATTTCAATCCCGATCGCACTCCTAACGATTGGTACATATATGACCGTCTTTGGCTTTTACCTTCTTGAGCCAAGAATTGTCTTTTTAATTCTGCTGTTAAGCTCTCTTCCTGCCTGGGTGTCTCTTGCATCAGGGTACATCACAGGTCGGATATCGTTTCAACTCATTCGCAACCAAGCAGAGAACAATCAAATTATAATTGATACTGTCAACTACATTAACGAAATTCGTTCGCTTGGACTGGAAACTTTATACGATCAATCATTCACGAATACCAAAAGTCGCTATTACAAGATGATCATCTCCATTAATCAATGGAGTAGCTATGGAGTGCTGTTTTCAAGAATCGTCAGCTCGCTGCTGGTTGCACTCATTCTGTTTGGTTATTCAGCGAGTAGTGGTTTGTCCCAAGGAAAATATCTCGTGATGTTCACAGCATTTTCGTTTATCTCTGCAGGGTTTTCACAAGTTGCAGAAGCCATCTCCTCACTCATGATTGCCTTGCCAACTTACTTCAGCAAAAACAGCTTGCGAGGTCTAGACCAATTCGAAAAGCAAAGGATTTCGTTACTTCAACCATCTTCGACAATGGATTCAATGGAACCAGTTAAGTCTATTGAACTCAAGCAAATCGCTTATAAACACAACAACGCAAAATTCAATATCATCAGTGACCTGAATCTTGTTTTTGAGAAGGGTCAAAAATATGCGATCACAGGAGAACCGGGTTCAGGGAAGTCAACTTTGATCAAAGTCCTTGGTGGTCTTCATGATGCCAGCGAAGGAGAAATCATCATCAATAATACGCTTCTATCGAATCAACAGAGCCTCAAGAACTTCGCAAGAGTCATGGCTATTCCCCAGAATCCTAAGCTATCGAGCTCAACAATACGCGAATTTTTAGACCCTTGGAATCATTTTTCTGACGATGCAATCCTTGAGGCTTTAAAAAATTGTTTATGTGACCCCATTCTCGAGAGCTTACCAATGGGCTTGAAGACCAACTTAAGTGAATCCTCACAAGACATCTCACATGCAGAGCTTCAACGTCTGCACATTGCGCGCGTTGTTTTAGGTCAACCCACGGTTCTTCTATCCGATGAACCGACATCTTATCTAGATGAAGAAAGCCATCAGATTCTCTTGAAAAAGCTGAATCAATCCTGCTCAATTCATATTTCCTGCCTGCATCGACTCAGCGCGAAAGACTCATTTGACAAAGTCATTCACCTGGAATCACAAAATCAACGAATGGGATCAAACCGATGAAACGCAACAGACAGGATTTTAAGCCTTATCTTCAATCCATTTCAACACATAAACTGAAGGAGCTCTTCACAGTTTGCGAGAATCAATCAATTTCAGTCGAATACTCACTCGATCCTTACGTCACTGAGCCCAATGGGCATCTTCAGCTTGATCTATTTCTCAGGCAACTCGACCAACCTGAACCTGAATCCAAACTCTATGTTTCCCATCCATTCCTCTTTGAGGGATTAATTTTAAGTCCAGAGCTTTATGCTGCAGTGGGAGGACCACAAACGGTGAATTTAGAGCCCAACCAGATTCGAATGGCACGTCTGTTTGCTGGTTGCCGTGGCACTGGAACCCACGTGCATCAACACACACGAGCCTGCTTTGAGTGTCTTCAAGGAGAGAAGCTCTGGTTTCTCGCTCCCCATTCCAAACAGAACAGTGCTGCACTTGCGAAGTTCAATCATGAAGTTTCTGGGCCAAGTCGACAATCACTTTCAGAGTGGTTTCAGTTGGATATCAAACAGTTGTGGCCGCAATTGGAAGGAGCCAAGCTCGTCAAATCTCGAAAAGGAGAGGCTTTATTTATTCCCGACCGCTATTTCCATGCGACTCTCAATCTTTCTCCTTGCGTTGGAATTTCCTATTCATGGAGATCTAGCTACTTAACCTTTGAGCATGACGCATTGACGCCAACCCTTAGATGAATGGCGTGCATAAGTCTTGAAAAGCAAGAGTTTTGAGTTCTCTCTCTCTCCTTGGAAGCGTCCGGACAAGCTCAACTCAAAGAACCATCCTGATAACAGCAGATAAAAGAGGAGCAACTGGAACTAACAAAGTGCACTCCGTACAGACCTGTTGGTCACTGTGCTGGCGGCAGACAGGTTCGGAGATCGAAATTGCAGACATAGATCGTCGGCTTCTGCCAACTCAATGGAATCTCCAGCAGATCGCGGGTGCCGGTGACGCCCTGCGCAACGAACAGCAGTGCCGCAAGCACATTAGCGGTGACATGCAGGCGGCGCAGGCGCAGATCGCGCAAAATCTCCGGTCGGGCACCGAGCGAAAACAACATCAGGCCCACCACGGCGACAACAGACCAGTAATGGGATTGCCAGAACGCTGGCGACAACGGGTCATCAGACAGTCGCCACACCTCCGGCTGAGCTCCCAGGCCAAGAACACCAGCCCAGGTGATCAGAGCAAACGCCAGCCGCAGGCCAGGTGCCTTCGCAATCCACAGCGCGCCCAGACTAAGCAGGGTTCCGGCCATCACCATCAGCAGCATGCCAGCACGAGCGAAGCCCCCTTGGAACTGATCGAGCGGCGCATGTGTTGCGATGACCACGGTGAGTGCAACGATCACCAGACCAACCACAGCTGCGGCGAGCCAGCGACCGAGATCACTGTGGTCGCGCCCCACCGTCGGAGGCGGTTTTGCGGTCTTCAATCGCCGAGATCGTGTCTGCATCGCCAGTCGCATCACGATCCCGGTGAGGGGATAGATCAACACCACCGCCAAAACCGGGTGAAGAATCTAGAGCCAGTCCACCAGTGCCATCGGTGATACCAAGCCAACAAACAAACGCAACGTAGCCATCACTTGGCTGAACGCTCCTCAGCAGAGCCAACTCTTGAAATTCGACATGGACCCGCTCGAAGCTGCCTAGTGCAGCACTCAATGCAACCTCACCCGAAGCAGCCCGGTAACGCGGCAATACATGAGCTGAGGAGCGATCATGAGATCAGGTCCTGATCCCCAATGCTGAGAGAACTCTGCCCCGCACTGGCCAACAAGACCTACTTCAACTATGGCGGGCAGGGGCCGCTGCCCACACCCTCACTGGATGCCATCACCAGCAGCTGGAAACGTATCCAGGAACTCGGCCCCTTCACCACAGACATCTGGCCCTACATCAGCGCCGAAGTGAACAGCACACGCGGCCGTCTAGCCCGGTTATGCAATGTGCCAGCGCATCGGCTCGCCCTGAGCGAGAACGTGACCACCGGATGTGTGCTTCCCCTCTGGGGCCTGCCCATCGACGATGGCGACCACATCCTGATCAGCGACTGTGAGCACCCCGGTGTCGTAGCGGCCTGCCACGAACTGGCTCGTCGCCGCCAGCTTCAGGTCCACACGCTGCCCGTGAAGCAATGCAGACTCGGCCGCGATGATCAGGCCCATACCGATCACGAGGTGCTGGCAGCCCTCGACGAGCAGCTCACCAGCAAGACCCGCATCGTGGTGCTGTCGCATCTGCTCTGGAACACCGGTCAGAAGATGCCGATCGCAGCGGTGGCCGCACAACTGCAACAACATCCGGCCCGGCCGTTCCTGCTTGTAGATGCTGCGCAGAGCGTCGGCCAGATTCCCGTTTCAGAGGCGGCAGCAGCAGCCGATATCTATGCCTTTACTGGGCACAAATGGGCATGCGGTCCGGAAGGACTGGGCGGGGTCGCGATCTCAGAGCGTGTGCTCTCGGATGGCTATCCCACCGTGATCGGTTGGCGCAGCCTTCAGGATGAAACGCGTGCTGTGGCAGAAGATCCAGACCCCTTCCATCACGACAGCCGTCGCTTTGAGGTGGCCACGAGCTGCGTGCCACTGATGGCTGGCCTGCGCTGCTCTCTTGACCTGCTGGAGCAGGAGGGCTCAGACGACGAACGACTCGGGCAGATCCGCATCCTGAGCGAACAGCTCTGGAAAGAGCTGAAGTCGATCCCTGGGGTTTCACCGCTGCTCGACGGCCCACCACCGGCTGGTCTGGTGAGTTTTCAGATGCGCCCTGAGGCAACGGGAGCCACACCAGCCGAGGTGGTGAAGGCCCTCGGCGGACAACAACTTTGGATCCGTGACCTGGCAGACCCCGTCTGCCTGCGGGCATGCACCCATATCTGCACCAGCCAGAACGACATCGCACAACTCACCGATCAGATTCGGACGTTGTCAGCAATGAGCAGCTAGCTCCAAGAGTGCAGTGCTTTCTCCGCTTCTTCTCGATCATCGAAATGCAACTTTTCAGTGCCGACAATCTGGTAATCCTCATGCCCTTTACCAGCGATCAAGACAAGATCGCCAGGTCGTGCCTGAGCAATCGCCTGAGCGATCGCGATCGCTCGGTCGGCTTGCACCTGGTAGTCGATGCCTGAAGGAAGGCCAGCCACCACATCGTCGAGAATGCGCTTTCGATCCTCAGTCCGAGGATTGTCGGATGTGACTACAACGCGATCAGCCAGCTCTGCGGCAATCGAGGCCATCTGAGGACGTTTGCCCCGGTCGCGGTCTCCACCGCAGCCAAACACACACACCAGACGCCCATCCACAAAGGGGCGGCTGGCCTGGAGCGCGCTACGCAGGCCATCCGGGGTATGGGCGTAATCCACAACGACGGCGGGGAGCTGATCTGTGGAAGGGCTGGAGGGCAGCACCCGCTCCATACGGCCTGGCACACCTCGGAATTTCGGAAGGGCCTCCAACAACAGGGGCAGTGGTAAGTCCTGCTGGAGCAGCGAGCCGACGGCCTGAATCACATTCATCAGATTGAAGCGACCCACCAAAGGCGAATGGAAACGCCCTTCGCCTCGGGGAGTGAGCAGCATTCCCTCTACGCCGTTCGATGTCATCACGAGATCACGCATGCTGAGATCGGCAGCCTCGTCGACACTGCAGCGCCAACAACGATCACCAAGGCGATCAGCCAGTCGACGTCCCCAAGCATCGTCAACATTCACCACCGCTCGGGGGCCTTCACCAATCAAAAAGGGATCGGCAAACAGGCGCGCTTTCGCTTCGAAATAGGCCTCCATGGATGCGTGGTAGTCGAGATGATCCTGCGTGAGGTTGGTAAACACAGCGGAGGAGAAACGACAACCGGCGACCCGTTGCTGATCCAGAGCATGGGAACTGACCTCCATGGCCGCCACCTGTGTGCCCTGATTCAACGCTTCAGCGAGCTGGGCCTGCAGCCGATCCGCAACCGCAGTGGTGTGGGTGGACGTCAGGCTTTGGCCGGGCCATCGGTTGACCAGCGTTCCGAACAGGGCCGAAGAGCGACCGCACTCCAGGCTGAGGTGTTCAATCAAATGGGTTGTGGTGGTTTTGCCATTGGTGCCAGTCACACCAATCAACTGCATGCGCGAAGAGGGCTGCTGCCAGAACGCGGCAGCCAGCTCTCCCGCCCAATGGGACACCGGCTCAGGGATCACCAAAACAGGATCCTGAGAGGAGGGCGGAAGCGACTGCGCTGCTTGCTCACCGATCAGCGCGGCCACAGCGCCGGCCTTCAGAGCCTCTGGCCAGAAACAGCCCCCATCCACCCGTTCACCGGGAAGACCGATGAAGACGCAGCCCTTGCCGACACTGCGGGAATCACACGTGATGGACGTGACCGCTGGGTTGGGCAGCTCAGACGGCACTGGCAGCCGTACTGCGTTCAGCAGCGAATGGAGCATCTGCGTCATCACCAGCCCCTAAAGCTGAGGCCGTTCTAGTCCGATACGGCGATGGTGGAGCAGAGCCGTTGCAACCAATTGAACAGTCCCTCTCCGCTTAGGCGAGGAGAGACCCGTGGCAGAGGTTTCCCCTGCAGTGCCAAAACAGGCACTTCCAGGTCGTAACGAGTGCGAAGCTCCGGCTCAATCCCCGCAGCATCAATATCAATCACCTCCAAACTCAGCGGTGGCTGCAAACGACTGAGATCGAGGTCTTGCAGACGTTGCTCCAAGCCTTCACAAAGACAGCAGCCCTGCCTGCTGAACAAGGTCAGCTGCAGGGGCTCAATCGGGGACTGGATCACAGCCACAAGGGGTAAAGGGATGACAGCGACAGATCCGGCGCAGAGTGAGCCAGCTACCCCGCCAGGGGCCATGGCGCTGAATCGCTTCTAATCCGTAGGCACTGCAGCTGGGAATGAAGCGACAACGGGGGCCGAAGAAGGGCGAAAACCAGCTGCGGTAAGAGCCAATCGCCGCGATCATCAGCTGGGCCAGGGCCTGACTGAAAGCCTCCCCAAACCTCGCCAAGAAGCCGACAGATAGGATGCGTGGTTCGCGCATGCAGAAACGCAAGGCTGACTTCAAGTCCAGCATGGCGTTTCGCCGGCGTGAATGGTCCAACACCTTCCTTCCTTATGTCTCGTTACCGCGGCCCTCGCCTGAGGATCACGCGGCGCTTGGGAGACCTCCCTGGTCTCACCCGGAAGGCCGCAAAGCGGTCCTATCCACCCGGTCAGCACGGCCAAGCCCGTCGCAAGCGCTCTGAATACGCAATCCGCCTTGAGGAGAAGCAAAAGCTTCGCTTCAACTACGGCGTCTCTGAACGCCAACTCGTGCGCTACGTGAAAAAAGCGCGCGCACAGGAGGGTTCCACAGGAACCAACCTGCTCAAACTTCTCGAGAACCGTCTCGACAACGTCTGCTTCCGTCTCGGATTTGGCCCCACAGTGCCTGGCGCCCGCCAGCTGGTGAACCATGGCCATGTCACCGTGAACGGCCGCGTCACCGACATTGCCAGCTACCAGTGCAAAGCCGGTGATCTGATCGCCGTTCGCGAGCGCAAGGGCAGCAAAAAACTGGCTGAAGGCAACCTGGAATTCCCTGGTCTCGCCAACGTGCCGCCCCACCTGGAGCTCGACAAGGCAAAACTCAGCGCCAAAGTGATCAGCAAGTGCGAACGCGAATGGGTCGCACTTGAGATCAATGAACTGCTGGTTGTGGAGTACTACTCCCGCAAGGTCTGAGGCCTACCTCACTTCTCAGCACGTTCTTACTTTGCAATCCCCGCACGGTTCTTCCGGAGCGGGGTTTTTCATGTCGGACGTAGGAGTGAGTGACACGTTCACCGCGCCGACCCATCAGCAGCAACAATCACGAGAACCTTCAGTTGGCCTCAGCAAGAATTTTCCAGGAGATGTCTTCCATCAACACCGATGGCTGACCCTCAAGAGCGGCAGCAAGATCCGCGGGTTCGGAAAGATCAACCAGAATTAACCCATTTCGGCAAAGGAACTGCATATCTGATTGATCATCACTCACCACCCGAAACGCAGCGCCATGCTCTTGTGACAACAGTGTCGCCTTGGCTCGGGCTTCCAGCAGGTTGAGGTTTTCTGCAATGCCGACCCAGCCTTGATCTGAAAGCCGTTGAATACAAAACACGATCGCACCCTCTGATGAGCGCACTTTGAGTCAGCGAGCATTTTTAAGCCAGTAAGCAACAGACGAGCTTTGGGATCACACAGCATTGACGATGAATTGAACACAACTCTCCTCCTCAAGATTGAACTGGCGTCATCCGGGTGCCAGCGCAGCCAGACATCAGCAGATGCAGAAATCACGGAGCAAAAGCAGGACGCCGAGGCTCAGTCCTGAAGCTCATGACCAGGTTGATCTCAAGACGTTAAGAGCTGCCTGCGAAAAGCATCATCATTGTCATCATTAAAACGATGCAGGTGGTTGGGGTCGGATTTAACCGGCCCCTTTTGCTTGGGATCGAGATTCGCCGAAGACCAAACAGCGGCAACCAAAACCACCGAATCGCAAAAGTGTCTGACAATCAGTTAAATCGGATACAACGACATTGAGTGTTGATAAGCGGTCATAACAGTCGAACTCCAGTTCAATCCCAACAGCTAAACTTCAAAAAAAATGGTCGAATAGAATGCTTGGCTGGTTAATGTCGATGCTATCTGGTGAGCAAACTTTCCCAGACGAAAAAATGCTCTTAATTCTCGGCCCGATCCCCAGAGAAGGAAGAAGCGAAACAGCTGAATGAATCACCCAGTTCTGCTCACCCTATCGCTCGGAAATCTCGAAATCAGCGAGATGAGTGCCGCTGTTCTCATCACCGTCTCGCTGGTATTTCTAGTGAGCTTCGGAATTGTCTCCCTTAAAAACGACAGCAAGGGAATGATGGAATGGATGTTTGACAACAAAACCAATGAAAAGCGCTGAATCTTTCTCGACTGATCACTGAAATAAGTTCGCAACCAAGAAGATGATGACAAGAATGGGATAAATGTTCCTAACAAGAACTTGATTTCACTCGGTCAAGGCTTCTACCGCAGAGCCAGAGATCGATTCTCAACACCAACCGAACGCTGACGGGTTAGATGGTTCAGGTTCGTCGATCAACGAATCAAGTTTGCTTTAAAAAAGCCGAGCCCCAACCCAAAGCCTTTCGGTTTGTCCTCCAGAAAAGTGAGGGCCAGCTCAAAATCCATCAGTCCCTCCTGCTCGATCAAGTCGCGGGGTAATTGCCCTTGTCGCTGCTCCAGGTAGCGAGCATGAATCTGCTGCTTATTTTCGCTCAGAAACGTGACGATTTCATTGAGCACATGATCCCGCCACTCATCCTTGTGGCTCTGCTGCACTGAGGTATCAGCCAAGGCTCCGGATCTCAACGTCCGGCTCGACGCTAGCGGCGAAGGACAGCCTGTTTCCTAGCTTGAAGAACTGATAGCAGCCATCACTTGCAGCGCCCAGCAGCAACACCAGCCGATGCCACCCGGGCGATTCATCACGGGGAGAGCTTTGCGGACGGGACGGGCACCGTGATGCCGCCGATTTACTCCACATCGACGTTTGCTCATGGCAACGCCGGTGGTTTCGATTACACACGCTCTGGCAATCCCAACTTCCGCATCCTTGAGGGGGTGCTCGCTTCGGTTGAGCACTGCAACCATGCCACGGTGTTTGGCTCGGGAGTGAGCGCGATCACGGCGATTGCCTCAGGCCTCAGCCAAGGGGATCTTGTGCTCTGCGAGGAAAACCTTTACGGCTGCACGGTGAGGCTGTTTGAACAGGTGTTCGCCAAATTCGGGGTCCGCACCGAGTGGGTGGATTTCACATCAGCCGAGGCTGTCTCCAGCATCGCGGCTCGAAAGCCCGCCATGGTCTGGCTGGAGAGTCCCACCAACCCGCTGCTCAAGGTGATCGACCTCAAACAGGTCTGCACGGCAGCCGCGGCCATCGGTGTCCCCGTGGTGGTGGATAACACCTTCGCCACCGCCCTTGTGCAGCGGCCTCTGCAGCTTGGGGCCACCCTTTCACTGACCAGCACCACCAAATACATCAACGGACACTCCGATGCCCTTGGCGGTGCAGTCTGCACCGACGATCCGGCCTGGCACCAAAGAATGGTGTTTGCCCAGAAAGCCCTGGGCCTGCAGCCTTCACCATTCGATTGCTGGCTGATCACCCGCGGCATCAAGACCCTGCCTCTGCGGCTCAAACAACAGATGGCCAACGCCGCCGCTTTGGCTGATCACCTCGCTCACCACGACGCTGTGAACTGGGTGCGCTATCCCCATCGCCCGGATCACCCCCAACACGCGCTGGCCATGCAGCAGATGAGTAGTGGTGGTGCCATCGTCACGATTGGAGTCGAAGCCAGCCGCGACCAGGCTTATGCCATGTGTAAGGCGCTGCAGTGGTTCACCATGGCCGAAAGCCTCGGAGGCGTGGAAAGCCTGATCTGCCACCCGGCCACAATGACTCACGCTTCTGTGTCTATGGAGGTGAAACAGAAACTGGGTATCAGCGATGACCTGATCCGTCTGTCCGTGGGCTGTGAAGACGCCGCGGATCTGATCGCGGATCTCGATCAGGCACTTTGCTTGCTCCGATGAGTTCGCGCGACCTGCTGCGGGATCCCTGCTGGCAAGGCAGCGATCTCGGCCATCCCCTCCCTGATGCCACCCATGCCGTCTCGGTCGCCCTGCCTCGATGGAGCGATGTGATCGCCTACGAGGAACACGATCCCGCTTGCCGAGGAGCGTTACGGGCGGTGTATCCGCGATTTGGTCAGCATCCGCTGGTGGCACAGGTTGCGAAGCTTTCGCTGCAGGTCTCCGACCTCGCCCCCTCCAAGGGAGCAAGCAGCTGGCCGTATCCGAACCTCGCAGCGGCAGAAGCCGCTCTCGCCCACTGCCGCAGAACAAGGCCTGCGACAGAAACACAGCTCAGCGTGATCGGTGGACTGACCTGCCTGATTGCCGACCCAGCCAGCACTCCTGCCGCGAAGGCCTTCTGGCAGCACACTGGCCTTGGAGCCTCCTCCAGACTGGCTGCCATCACCCTTGGTCAGGAGCAGAACGCCAGCGGCTCCGCAGCTGAGAACGCCCGCCTCAATGTGATTGGGCGGCTGGCGCGGATCTATGGCTGCGAGGGAGATGCGATCAGCCTCCACCCCTCAGGCATGTCAGCTCTGCACCGAGCACTCCAACTGATCTCGGCCATTCGGCCCAACAGGCCCGTGCTGCAGATCGGTTTCCCCTATGTGGATGTGCTCAAGCTGCCCCAGGTGGTGTTCAACGGAGCCGAACTGCTGCTGGATGACAGTGCAGACAGTGTGGGTGACGCTCTCGAGCGCCTAGAGCCGTCGGCAGTGGTGGTGGAGCTGCCTAGCAATCCCCTGCTGCGCTGCATTGATCTGCCAACGATCGCCAGGCTTGCCAACCGGCGGGGGATCCCCGTGATCGCCGACGACACCATTGGATCTGGGGTCAATATCGACGGGTTGCCCCACGCCGATCTGGTCTTCAGCTCGCTCACCAAAAGCTTCGCCGGCCGTGGCGATGTTCTGGCCGGAAGTCTGGTGCTGAGTCCGCACTCCCCGTGGAGAGATCAGCTCGTTGCATCAGCTCGCTTCCTGCAACCGTTGGCGGAGCTTGCCGACGTGGATGTCATCGCCCTCGACCAGGGCAGTGAAGACGTGGTCGAACGGGTGCATCAGCTCAATCGCAACACGCTGTTTCTGGCTGAACAGCTGCGCGATCACCCCGCCGTGGAGAAGGTGTTCCATCCGGGTGAATGCAAGAACTTCAAGGCTCTGCAGCGGCCAGGTGCAGGCCATGGCTGCCTGCTGTCTTTTGAACTGAAAGGAGGAACCCCCTCCGCGCAGAAGGTCTACGACGCACTGACGGTCTGCAAGGGGCCAAGTCTCGGCACCGCCTTCACCCTGGTCTGCCCCTACGTGCTTCTTGCTCACTACGACGAGTTGGTTTGGGCGAAACGCTGCGATGTGCCATCCCATCTACTGCGCGTTTCCGTAGGACTTGAGAAGCAGCCGGATCTCTGGAAGCGGTTCCTGCTGGCTCTGGACTCGGCATAAGCGGAAAACAGGCTTGTGATGAAGGCGAAGTTGCTGCCTGCTGGATTGACAGAGTTTGAACAAGCTCTTAAGAGCCAGGCACCTGGCTGAGAGTCTCCCTAAATTGCAAAAATTGGCCATTTTTTCGACTCACTCATGTCTCGCGTTTACGCCGATAACAGCCAGGCCATCGGTAATACCCCCCTGGTGCGTCTGAACCATGTCACCAAGGACTGCAAAGCCACCGTTCTCGCCAAGATCGAAGGCCGCAATCCCGCCTACAGCGTGAAGTGCCGCATTGGCGCGAACATGATCTGGGATGCCGAAAAGCGTGGTGAACTCACCGAAGGCAAGGTGATCGTTGAGCCCACATCAGGCAATACCGGGGTTGCTCTCGCCTTCACCGCCGCCGCTCGCGGTTACAAGCTCGTGCTCACGATGCCCGAGTCGATGTCGATCGAACGTCGCCGCGTGATGGCCGTTCTCGGCGCTGAAATCGTGCTCACCGAAGCCGCCAAAGGCATGCCTGGCGCCATCGCCAAAGCCAAGGAGATCGCTGCCAGCGACCCTGGCAAGTACTTCATGCCCGGGCAGTTTGAGAATCCCGCCAACCCGGAGATTCACGAAAAGACCACTGGCCCTGAGATCTGGAACGACTGCGAAGGCGCCATCGACGTTCTGGTGGCCGGCGTAGGCACCGGCGGCACCATCACTGGCGTGTCCCGTTACATCAAGAACGCCAAAGGCAAGGCGATTGAATCGGTTGCCGTGGAGCCCAGCCACAGCCCGGTGATCACCCAGACCATGAACGGCGAGGAAGTGAAGCCAGGTCCCCACAAGATCCAAGGGATCGGCGCTGGCTTCATTCCGAAGAACCTCGACCTCTCCATCGTCGACAAGGTGGAACAGGTCACCAACGACGAGTCCGTTGAGATGGCTCTTCGTCTGGCCAAGGAAGAGGGCCTGCTGGTGGGCATCTCCTGCGGAGCCGCAGCTGCCGCTGCCATTCGTCTGGCCAAACAAGATGCTTACGCCGGCAAGACCATCGTGGTTGTTCTCCCCGATCTGGCTGAGCGCTACCTCTCTTCAGTAATGTTCGCCGACGTTCCCACAGGGATCATCGAGCAACCCGTGACAGCCTGAACAACAGCGTTGACACAGCGTGCAGCCCCGGAACACCGGGGCTTTTTTCATGCCGACTGCTCAGCCATCCACTGGCAGCGTCACGCCCGGAAGCACGGCATCCGGAGCGATCCACATCGCATCACCGAAGGAATAGAAGCGATAGGCCTCCTGAATGGCGATCCCATACAGCTCAAGCAACCTGCTGCGTCCGATCAGAGCGCTGACCAGAAGCAGTAGCGAGCTCTTGGGCAAATGAAAGTTGGTCAGCAGACCCTGCACCACTTGGAAACGAAAGCCGGGCTGGATCACCAAATCAACAGGTCCCCGCAGAGGTTGCAGGCTGCCGCCCCCTGCCGCAGCAGCTCCCTCCAGAGCCCGCACACTGGTGGTGCCCACAGCAATCACACGGCCTCCACGCTGCCGGCAAGCGACGACAGCAGCCACCAGCTCAGGAGTGACCTCCACCCATTCGCTGTGCAAACTCAGATCCGTGAGATCTTCAGTCTCCACAGGTCGGAATGTGCCTAACCCAACGTGCAACGTCACCGTGGCCAGTTGAACGCCGCGGCCGCGGATCGCCTTGAGAAGCTCATCACTGAGGTGCAAGCCCGCGGTTGGTGCAGCAACCGCTCCTGGCCTGGAGGCGTAGCGAGTTTGATAACGCTCCTGATCCGACTCATCGTGACGCGTGATGTAAGGCGGTAACGGCACTTCGCCATAACGCTCCAGCAGGGTTTCGATCGCTGCAGCATCGACGAAAGCAGCTGGGAATTGAATGATGCGACCGCCACTGGCGCCATCTGCGGTCAACACCTGCAGAGGGATGGGCTCCTGCTCAAGGGCTTCAAGCCAAACCTGATCGCCAGGCTTCAATTTCTTGCCGGGTCTGGCCAGACAGAGCCAGCGGCCTTCGCCGCGGGGCTCGAGCACCAGCAGCTCCGCCAGGCCACCACCGGAACGCCGCACCCTCAGGCGCGCCCGCAGAACCCGGGTGTCGTTGACCACCAGCAGGTCGCCAGAACGGAGCTCATCCTGCCAATCCCACACCTGACGATGCATCAGCTCCGTCACGGGTCGGTTCATGGGGGGAGCCATCAGCAGTCGTGCTGCATGGCGAGGCTCCACGGGTGCCTGCGCGATGCGCTCTTCAGGCAGGCGGTAGTCGTAGGAGCTGAGCTGAAGATCCCTTGGATCCACCACAACGCTTGAACGTGATTAATCCATGCTGCCTGAGGGCAACGTCCCTGCTTTGCTTGCCAAGCGGGGAACGAAATAGCGCACAATCGAGAACACGCGGCTCTGATCGGTGGAGAGTGCCTCGAACAGGCTGCGAGCCCTTTGGTTGAGTAAAGCCACATCCAGTCGATCCCTGGGAATGGCCACCGGCATCACCACCGTGGTGGTGCGCTCGGGATGCCGTTGCTCCTGCTCCATCACGAAGTCACAGAAGGGATCCAACAGCGAACTGTATGGGCTGTCGAGCAGCACCAGCTCAAGAGCACCGGTGTCGGTGCCGGCGTAGCGATCCCACAGTTGGCTGAGCTGGCCGGCGTCTTCTTCCTTCTGCACCACCATCACCGCCGTGACCGAATCGGCGAATGAACAGGCGTAGCGCAGCGCCTCAAACGACGGTTGCATCATGCTTGCGACCCAGACAATCGCGTGGTGTCCGGTGGGTGGATCACGGGGAATCAGCTTCAGTGACGACCCATCAGGGTCCAGAGCGAGGGCAGCGAAGATCTCCCGGTAGCGGCGACGGATCAAGGCCAGTCCCCAGACCAGCAGAGGAATGGCGATGACCACAGTCCAGGCCCCCTCATCAAATTTGCTCACCACAATCACCAGCAGGACCACAAAGGTGGTGAGCGATCCGAGCGCATTCATGGCCATTCGCCCGCGCCAGCCCTCTCCACGCCGCTTCCACCAGCGACAGACCAGGCCCAGCTGCGACAACGTGAAGGCCGTGAACACTCCAAGGGCATACAGATTGACCGCCACGGTGGTGTCACCTCGGCAAATCACGATGATCAGCGCCGTAATCACGACCAGCGCACTGATCCCGTTCTGGTAGACGAGCCGATCACCCAGCAGCTTCATCTGCATGGGCAAGCAGTGGTCTTCCGCCAGCATTGCCGCCAGACGTGGAAAGCCGGAGAAGGCCGTATTCGCTGCCAGCACCAGAATCAGCAGTGTTGAGATCTGCAGGGTCCAGTACAGAACGCTGCCGTCGCCGAACACACGCTGACCGATCTGAGCCAACACGGTGATGTCGGGATTGGGTGCGACTCCATACATGAAGCCCATGGTGCTGACCGCAAGGAACATCACCGACAGCAACACACTCATCACCAGCAGGGTTTTGCGGGCATTAACGGGAGCAGGCTCCTTAAAAACCTGCACACCATTAGCGATGGCTTCGATCCCGGTCATCGCTGAACAGCCGGAACTGAAGGCCCGGAGCACCAGAAATAAGCCGATTGGCTGCAGCGCAGCCGTGAGCGGGGGAGCATCGGGAGTCCAGCCATGATGGAAGGTGAGGTCCTTGAGCCCAGCCACCGTGAGCAGAACAATCATCACCACGAAGGCATAGGTGGGCACCGAGAACACGCGTCCCGCTTCCTTCACCCCGCGCAGGTTGGCCCAGCCCACGAGCAGGAGCATGAACAGAGCGATCGGGACCTCATAGGCCAACAACGCTGGATCCAGTGACGACAGCGCCTGGGTGCCCGCCATCAAGCTGACCGCTGCAGTGAGGGTGTAGTCGATCAGCAACGCAGCGGCTGCTACCAATCCCACGTTGCGTCCGAGATTGTCGCGAGCCACCACGTAGGAACCGCCACCGTTGGGATAGGCAGAGATCGCCTGCCGGTACGACAGCACCACGATCGTGATCAAGGCGATGATCGCCACGGTGATTGGCAGCGACAGCCGCAAAGCGGCACTGCCTCCCAGGATCAGAATTCCAAGCGCCGCTTCCGTGGCATAGGCCACGGATGACAAAGCATCCGAGGAGAGGATGGGCAGCGCCTGAAGATTGGGAAGTCGCTCATCCTTGGCACTGGAACGCGGCAGGGGACGGCCCAGCAGACGTGAAAAGGACGGAACTGACACAGAGCGACCATCACCACATCAAGAGTGGCAAGGCTCCCTGAGCTCCGCAGCTACGCACCATCCCCTGGCCTGATTCAAATCGCCAAACTTTCGGGACGGGTTTCAATCAATTCCGCCAGATCCTTGAGGAAGGCGGCGCCATCGGCGCCATAGATCACACGGTGGTCCGCCGTGAGATTCACCTGCATCTGCCGCTTGACAGCGATGGACCCATCTTTTCCAGCCACAACGGCAGGTCTTGAAGCCGCCACTGCGAGGATGGCACCGGTGCCGGGAGGAAGGATGGCATCGAAACGATCCACCCCGAACATGCCGAGATTGGAGAGGGTGAAGGTTCCGGTGCTGTATTCCTCAGGCTGCAACTGTTTGCTGCGCGAGCGCTTCACCAGATCCCCCCACTGACGCGAGAGCTCATACAGATCGGTTCGATCGGCCTGACGCAGCACAGGGGTGATCAAACCACCGTCTTCCATTGCCACGGCAACGGCGACATTCACATCAGCGGGATAGGTCATTCCCGCAGCAGTCGTTGCAGCATTCACCTGCGGATGCCGGGCCAGAGTGACGGCCACGGCCTTCGCCAGCAGGGCCGTCATCGTGACGCCCTTGGGCTTCACCTGTTTGTAAAAGGCATCCAGTTGATCGGTGGTGATCGTGTAGCCCACCCGGAAGCAGGGGACCGCGAGGCTGGCTTCCATATTGCGGTTGACCGCGCCCTGGAGCGTGTTGAACGCCACGGTGTCGCCAGGGCGGCCAAAGCTATTGCCGGCCGGTGAGCTCGGAGGCTTGGCGGTGCTCGCAGCTCCGGCACTGACGGCAGCAGCAGTACCCTCCCCGACCAGGGGCACACTGATGGGACGCCCTGCGGCGCGCTCCACGTCTTCAGCCTGAATTCGACCGTTAGGACCACTGCCGCGGATCCCGGCGAGGTCGACGCCCATCTGAGAAGCCAGCTTCTTAGCCCTAGGACTGGCAATCAGTCGACCGTTGCTCGCTGGCGCAGCCACCGGAGCAGGAGGCGCAACTGGTGCGGGTTGAGCCGCAGCTGGGGCTGGTGCTGTTGGAGCAGGTGCCGTTGGAGCAGGTGCCGTTGGAGCAGGTGCCGTTGGAGCAGCCGATGTTGGCGCTGGTGCTGTAGCTGCAGGAGCCGATCCACCACCCGACGGTGCCTTGGCCTGAGCTTCGGCAATCTCAGCCTCGGTCTCCACGATCAAACCAATGGTCTCGCCCACAGGAGCCGTGCTGCCCGCGGGCATCAGCACAGCTGCGAGGTAGCCCTCATTGAAGGACTCAACATCCATGTCGGCCTTGTCGGACTCGACCACGAGCACAGACTCGCCGCGGCCCACCTTGTCGCCAGGATTCTTGAGCCACTCAACGATCTTCCCCTCCGTCATCGTGGAGCTGAGGGCAGGCATGAAGATGTCGTAGGTCGCCATCTAGTCCTAATTGCAACGGTTTTGAGGATGCTGTCCAACCATTTATCCAACGGTTGTCCAACTGCTCTTTCAACGTAAATCAGCACCCGACAGCATTTCCACCCCTGATTGTCGGTGTCCCGAAGCACAAAAAAACGGGATGGTTTCCCGGACCATCCCGCCCCTCTATTGGCGTGTTCGCGTTTCCGTCAGCACCCCCTTCATCTGAGCGATTTCAGTTTTGTGTATCAACTTGATACACAACGTCGTTGAAGGCACATTTCTAGAAAAAGGTTCCGCAAGGCACAAGACCCCCTCAAACGCCTTGACAGCAGGAGCACCATGCAACTGTTCACCACAAACTTTTCTGATGGAAAAAGTCCGCGAGATGGTCAACACCCATCTTCCTGTTGTCCTCAAGGTCATCAACACAGTCGCGTTTGTCGCCATCGCGGCATCCACAATCTGTGCCGCTGATTCGCTCAAGGAGATGTCAGGCAAAGGCGCCGCTCCAGCAGCAGTCACCGAAACCAACTAACCCTGCAACAGGCACAAAAAAGGAGGGTCGGTATCCCTATCGCCCCTCCTGATGAATTGAAAATGTCGCTTAAGGCAATGACGCCAAGCGAATCACACCCTTACGCATGGGAACGAGATGCCGTGGGCGCAGTGAGGGTTTCTCAAAAAAAGACCCAGGAGTGTTTGACCTCCCGGGACTTGGTTCTCATGCGATGAAACTGGTCTAGCAGCATCTGCTAAGCATTTGTACTTACGGGTTGCCGACCCACCTCGAGCACCACCTGTTCACCCAGCGAAGACAGAGCAGCGAGGTTCTCACTCCTATGAGTTCCCGCTATTTCTTGCATTACGCGACTCATTCACCTTTCTCCTGACCTTTAGAGAGACGGCGGCGAATGACTTGCTGCGCCATGAACTCACAAGCGTCGTCAACCAACTGCTGAGGGTCAGTCACTTCTGGATGGAGGCAGGCATAGACATTGAGGGTATTGATCCTCAATCGATTGGTGGCGTCACCCTCTTCTTCTGGGACGAGATCAAGGAGAAGACGTGCTTCCTCGATGGTCTTGATCTGCTGAGGAGACGGAACCCAGTCCGCCAGTTTTGGGTTGGTGCTGAATGGTTTGGTCATATCGGCAGTGGGTCATTTGTTTTGCTGCTGTTGACTGATGACGAGAAGTCGAAAACCCCGGCGGCGGGTGCTGTTGCCAGCAACTACTAGGCGTCAGATCCCATAAAAAAAGGGGCATTTCTGTCCCCTCCTACCCATGAGAACTCTGTGCCCTCCAAAGGGCAGGTGTTCCTCGGGTCTTCCTGATTTCTAAGCAGACCCAACCAAGGCAAATCATCTGAGCAATAGAAAGGAAAGCAAGGATGCGAATACGAAACCTGATTCCTGAAGTGATCAAGAGCATGCATGGGACGCGGCGCGAACCAACCGGCGGTGCATATCGACTGACCTAAGGCAGTCACCTCGCCAAGCAAAACCCACTTCCCCTGTACTGGGATCCACTAGGACATGAGGTCCTGCCGCTTCCACCCGCAGGAAAGAACTGATCACCAGGATTATTCGCCTTACAAAACCCACCACCCTTGTATTGCGACCCAGACGGACAAGCAGTCCCACTACTGCCTCCAGCACGAAACATCTGGTTAGCAGAAGCAGGCATTCCTATCGCCGAGATCGCACCCGCAAGAACGAAAGCAACAGCAAGATGAATATGAGTCAAAAGACCTCACAAAATTTCAATACTACTTCCAACAAAGAAACTTCCCACATCACCCTGGATGACCACCAACAATTTGATCAACATAGCGAATGCAAATAAATCCGAGTGACCATGGTTCCGAACAAGATGCTTCGCCATTTTTTCAATCAACTAGAGGGGTTGCGGGGGTAAATAATTCATCAGCATCTTTGCCTTGTGCTCGCAACGGGTTCCAGATCTTAGTGCAGGTTCATCACTCCTAACCTCAATCTTTAAAAGACATTTTTGTTCATTTGTCCAACTTGTAATCAATTTTATACACGACTTATATCCCAGTTCAGCATCAGGGGTGCATACCGCGAATAACTGTTTATCAGTGGTCCAATCATTATCAATTTGAAAACCGATACTTGCCAAACGATTTGATAGCGCAGAGCGCATATCAGAACTTTCTATACTCGCTACCCACTCGTAAGTCGCCACACGCTAAGCAGACAATAAAATTAAATCTACTCATTTATTCAAGTTTATCAATGTGTCGTGCAATACAGATCTTTCCTTAAAACTATGAATCCTCCGGACCACGTACAGGCGCCAAGGAAGGGAAACGAAGCAGGTGTTCCAACAACCAAACGGAAACGAGAACATCACACGCAAGTGCCAACACTGAGTCCTTACGGTTCCAATAAGGGTGTTCGGTTGCCATGGTTTCACTAACGCCCTTTTTGAAACGATGACTGCTTGAAGCGTTGGATATGCCCGCTGTTTCACGGCATCCCCAAAAAACAGACGCTCAGATTGCGACGTTGAAGGAAGAATGTTGTGCGGTCGACTTTGAGGAGACCATCAGGACCAGGGTCAAAGAGAAAGACCGACCTGAACTTCAGGCGGCACTGAATGCCGTCGTGGAAGGTGATGAACTGGTTGTGGCGAAATTGGATCGTCTCGGCAGAACGCAAGTGGAAGTGGTTTCTCGCCTGCATCAACTGCAGGAGAAAGGGATCCATGTCCGAACGCTGGATGGACTGGTCAACACAAAAGGACTGGGCAAGTTCGCTCCTGTCCTTATTGGTCTGCTCTCTGGTTTGGCAGAAGTTGAACGATCACTGATCCAGGAGCGAACACTGGAGAGCATCCAGCACCGCAGATCAACAGGAGGGAACCTGGGCGGTCGCCCAAAGACCAACGAAGCAAAGGAACGCTTGGTGCTTCGCCTCAGGAATGAAGGATGCTCCTATCGCTCCATTCGTGAGCAGACGGGACTGGCGCTCTCCACGATTCGGCGGATCATTGCTGAACAGGAGGCAGCACTGTGCTGAAAGTTCTAGTTGGCGTTGGTCTGGGGTATTTGCTCTTCACCAATCCAGGTGTGCGCCAGGTCACTGCTGATGCACTGCGTGCTGCTGCAGATGCTCTTGCGCCAGAGCATGAAGGCAAAGCATTTCAAGACCGAGTTCAGGATGCTGTGCTTGAACAAGTCCTAGAAAAAAATGAGAGTACTTCTACTGCTGATGTTGCTTCCGCTAATCCCAGCGAAGGCAGCACAACCAGACATCCAGTGCCCGGGGAAAAACACCGTTGAGATGAGATGGTGCGCCTCAAAAAGTTTGCAGGAATCCAATTCAGCACTTGAGAAAAAACTCGCCCCAGAGACCATGAAGCAATGGATAGAAGCAACCAGAGAGGTCTGCTCAAATGTGTATAGACCTTATTTGCAAGGAACAATTTATCCGCAACTTGTAGTTGGTTGTGATGACCGACTCAACAGAGTCCTCCTTAAAGAGTGGAATCGCATGGGAAGATAAAGTTGTAACTTCTAATCTTCAATGTGCTTGGTGCAGCAGTCAAGGAAGAACTGCCTGTGCTGCTGTTCAAACCCTTATTAGTGGTGCGAAAGAGGCAGTGAGCGTGAACCCACCCATCAAAACAGGCAACCATGCCTGATTGATCTCCCTCTCACATCAAAACAATAGACATGAAACGCCTTCTAGTCCTTTTCCTTCTTGCCCCTTCAACCGTTATTGCATCTCCAAAGTGCCAATGGGTCAGCGAACCAAACCCTGATGCGGTCATCCAAATCGGAGAGGTCAGTCCGATAGGGATCTTGTCCGCTGAACTCGTATGGAAAGGAAAGGTGATTCGTTCCTTATTGATGGGGCAACCAAATGGATACGGTTCCAGGTGGTGGGCGCACAAGGGCAACGACGGGAAACCAATCGGAGGTGGTCGCCTTGTGCCCTTCAAGGGCAATCAACCGACCAGAGGTACCAACCGAGAGGACTTGGGCGAAACAGCGCCAAGGAAAGCGCTGATCGTCGGTCTGGGGTCAGATATCTATTACTCCGATATGCGTGGCGAAAGGGGGTTGATCACAGCAGCAGAAGGTTTCTGGCAAATACCAACCAACTGCGAAACTCCAGGTCGGGGGAACTGGTGATGAGTTCCTCTGTCTTTCCCAGGTGTCTGATGTCTTCCCAGGGAGTCCCGCAAATGTGTTGTTGGATGTGATGACCGACTCAACAGAGTTCTTCTTGAAAAATGGAAACGTATGTGGGAATGAGGTTGTGACTTCCACTAATCAATTTCCTTGCCGTAGCAGTCAAGACACCCCACGCTGGTGATGGCAAACCAATCAAAGAGATGTGAGAGAGGCAGTGAGCGTGACCCCACCCATCGATACAGGTAACCACACCTGATCGATCTCCCTCTCACATTAGAACTATAGACATGAAATACCTTCTAAACCACTTAAATATTCCTAGTCATTAAATACCAATCCTTGTCTTCAAATTCAACCATGATTTACCTGTTGAATCAGTGAACCAAGAACGGTTCTCCTTGCGTAGTCCAAAAGCACAATAAGCAGTGCTCAAACCTGCTCCACAACGTTTACGAAACATTTCTCCTGCTTTCTTCAACTCTTTTTCTGTGAACGCAAATTCCACCTCTCTCATAACGCAGTCTTCGAATTCGTCTTTGCCAAAAAGCAAACGGTCATCGTCAAGACATTGCTGAAGGTTCCGTTGTGCCACCTCAATCGCCAATAGGCGAACAGGTTCACCACGCTCATAGCGTCGGTACTGCTTAGAAACGACCTCTGGTTTCCTCTTGCACCTGTATTTCTTCTCTGCTTTTTTGGAATCCTTCTTGACTTTGCCGAACTCCTTTCCGAAAAGGTCAGAGTCAACCTCCTTTCCGAGACGGAAGGAGGGATCCAAAAGGTCCTCCTTAAGGCGGGTGACGGCAGTTTCTCTTGCTGCTTCACCCTCAAGTGCCTCTTTTACGAATAAAATGAGTTGCTGCCTCTTGACTTCTAGAGCATCGTCATTAGAAAAAACATATCGCGTTCTTTTCATTGAACGAGCACAGGATTCATAACTGCTCTGGGTAACCTTGATATCTCCGATGGACTCCCGAACCAGGTCCTCTACTTCACTGTGCTTTTCGGTATCCAGCGAACCCAACATTGATTGCACATTGGACTGCTCCAACACCCAATCGATCAAGAAATTTTTCTTCTTTCCACTGACGAACCGCTTCTCATAACCCTTACCCGTTGAGTAGTTCGTCAATGAATAGATGGAAATAACAATCTCATTATTCATATAATCTAGGATTTCCTGGGCAACGTTGCCTGGGTCCGACTGTGACCTTTTCTTCAGACGGGAGAGCAAGTCAAAGACCGTCTCATTAGAGAAAGTGTCACGGCACCCCTTAATACGGGTACTGACAAAAGTCCTGTACCCCTTCCTGAGCAAACACCAAGCGCGTAAGACGTAAACCCCGTCGTCATATGCATAGACCTCCTCGATACGGACCTCTCGCCTTGTCGTTATGCCTGACTTATCGACGTAGTCGATCAGGAGACGGTCCTGGACTAAGAATTTCTCGCAAAGCAGTGGGCGCTTTTGCTCTTCATTGAAGTCGGTCTCAGGATCCTTAGGGGCAACCCGTGGTTGCAGTACCACTTCTGGCAATGCCTCCTGCACCTTTTCAGGTGGTACCCACTTGTACGTCGAGGCACCAACCTCCTTCCATTGAGGTTCAGGCGCCTCATACGTCAGGTCCCCTGTGAACCGTCCTTCACGCCTGCCCTTATTGGCGTACCGACTACTCCGATAGACATCCCTCAACTGTCTGTAGAAGGATTCACCAAACACCTTTTTGAGGACATTTCGAGCAGCAGTCCCCAGATTCATTGCAAATGAGAAGCGACCAGAACCTTAGACCCTCATCAAGAGGATCCCAGTCCCATAGAGAGAATATTGATCATTTAACAGTAAATAGTGATACTTACATACATTGCCAAAGCAATATTCCCGAAGAAACTCTCTTCAATAGAATGAGCACGAAAAGCAAGGGAACTGACTACAACTCTTCTATCCCTAATCAGGAAAACTGGGTTGGTAGTTCTTCTTTGCCAACTCCTTCTCCCTTGCATAATTCCTGTATTGTGGTGGATTCCACCTCTTGAGGAAGGTGGAGAACCTCATTGTGTGATTACAGGAATGAACTCCCTGTACACCGCCATTCAGTCCTCTATTGCAGGAGAAGAAATAGGTGAAGGTACCCTCTACTGGATAGAGAGAGGCACACTTCTCGTTGATCTTGCTCTCACGCTTCTGTGCGTCCCTACAGAAGGGGCAAGCAAGTGTCCAACCCATTCCATCCCTGAACTGTTTCTTTTGGCAGTGAAGCAAAGATAATTGCATCATCTGGATATACTTTTCCGTAATAGTCATTAGTTTAAAGCGAAATATAATTGCCCTCATTGGCACATGCACATTATACACAATTTATTCTATTTAGTCAATACTTATATCGATCAATAACACATGACAGAATAACAATTATCCAATAGAATGAATGCATAGAGTTGTTCAGCAAATGCTGTGTACTTAGAACTTCTAAGTTGCCTATATAATACATAGAGTCTTTCAGAAATTCTACATCTAAATAATTAAAGACCAAACACAAGAGTAGATGCCGAAGGCATTTTCACCACACGAAGTGGGGTGAAACCATTAAAGAAGCATCAAATAAATAAAGGTGCTTTTTGTATCCCTAGCGACCTAAGACTACTAGTCAAGAAGACTCCAGACGTGCCTCTAGAAACCCCAAGAAGAGTCCCTACCCAGTAAATACGCCAGTCAAAACGATGTTCCCAAAGAAGAAACAAAACAGGTTCCAACTTTCCTTTAAGACAAAAGAGGTTCCCGTCTACATGCCGATGGAAGAGTTCCTGATGGATGATTTAGATATTCCCACCAGGAGTGATACATACAAGATTGCACTTAAGAACCTTTACAGGCAAAGAAAGCAGGCACACTTGGAGATCACATGAGACAAGTCAAAATCAGTTCAGTCCAATATGAAATGCTTGTGGCACTTGGCAAACGATGGAGAATGAAAACAGAAGATCTGATCGCAGAACTTATAGAAGAAAACTACAAAAGTAAGACAAGGCGTTAAACTCTCAAACGATATTCAATTCATCTTCAGGTTTGACTACTTTTCGATGCATGCCAAGTTCCTCAATATTGAGCAAGTTATTCAACCTGTAGTAAGTCCTTTCAATTTCTGCCTCAGAGTTTCCAACGTTGTCAGCAATCAACCGTATACGAACTCCATTCAAGAGTTGATGAGTTATGTGAGTTGATCGCAAGGAGTGCAACGTGAATTTCCTGAAGTCAGTTGGCGTTCTGCCATCACGGGGAAATTTAAAGACCATTGCTGCCTCAACCAACGATTGATACTTCTTACGTATTTGTTCTGACGAATACGGAGACGTCTTCCAACGGACCTCATCCAATTTCTGTTCCGCCTCAAACCTCCTCATATTCCTCTTATCTTCTTTATTAATCGTATGAAAAATAGGATTCAAAAAAAGCAAGGTATCTTTTTCTGGTTTAGACAATAAAGGGATTCTCCCCTGAAACCTCCAACGGTATTTCTTTATCTCACCACTTTCAACTAATTCATTGTGCTCTTCGATTATTTGGTTACGCAATATCACACCCTTATTCAGATGAGATTTAACGGAATTGACCCAATGACCATTCATTACTGCGATTCGGCGTCCCGTTTTCGTTGCTGAACTGACCTCAATAATGCCTTTTAGTCTTCCATCCGGCATTCTCTTTGTACTGACATCTCCGACCCGCAAAAGCATTGCTTCGTGATATCTTCCTCCAAAGTGGTACATAAAAAATATCCAATTAAACATCCATCTCCTTCGCCATAAGGTCAGTTCATCGTCATCGTCCCTCTTCTGCACCCATTCCATAAGTTGGGACTTCACTGCATCCCATTCATCTGGCATAAATGCCGGATTAGCATCTTCCTTATACTCTTTTCTATCTCTAAGTTTTTTAACTTTAGGGAAAGAGGTTGCATCCAAGACATTCCTCTCAACCATCCAACCCATCAGTTCATTGAGTGTTGTCAAATCAGAATTGATTGTCGCAACCGAAAGACCAGAAGTCACAGTCTTCCACTTACCCTTTGTCTCTACCTTCCGGTAGTGAACACCATAATTCCCAAAACTCTCCTTACAAATATCTCCAATACTGTTAACACCAGTCAACTTTGCATAAGGGATAATGCGTTGGTGAATTCGCTGGGCATATGTCTTAACAGCACTCTCTTTGATTTCTCCGATCTGCGCTTGCTCTTCCTTCCATTCCAAAAACTCCTTACAAGCAGTGGCAAATAGAAACTTTTTATTCCTTGACCTCAGAGGTTGATTAATAGTTGAGGCATATATATCAAGCGCCTTATCGTGAGCAATCTGGATGTCGGTCGTCCCAAGAGAGATATTGGAATACTTTTTATCGCCTCTTGGAATACGAAGCGTCAAATATTCACGGTCTGCATACCCGATGATGAATGCCCGTCCATTCAGGGTTTCTTCCTTGAACTGGATTTTCGGCATCAGCGTTGAAATCCCTCACGGATTTTTTGGTTTCCCTCTTCCGCCTCAGCAGGGCACAACTTTGCCCACCTCATAAACGGATTACCTACAACTGTTTGGAACTTGGGTTCTCCTGCCGACGCTCCATCCCGATAGAAGACGTCCTGCTCCCAGGCACCACTCCGATCAGGGTTCTTGCTGGTGGCGAATCGTTCTCCCCTGCAATCAGCAAACAACCAAAGGTCCTGCACCGGCGGACCTGCTCTGCCCGATGCCGGTTCATCAACACATGTCACTGGAGTGGATTTCCAGTCGCAGTTCTGAACCCAGCGCCGCTGTCTGACTTTGACCCTCCACCACCCGTCAGACATCCGCTGAGGACGCGACAACTGCTCTGTCTTGACCCTGCAACCAGTTCCACACCCAAAGACCGGAAGAACGTGCTCCTGCGGCACTGAGGAAGGGGTGGCGGCACTAAGGACCAGCAGCACCAGAGAACTCAACATCTCCAGATCGCTGCGAAGTGTCCAACCTCCTGTCCAACCACGTGAAGACAAGCACCGTCAGCACTGATGTTAAGAGGGGCACTTTGCCTTGTCCAACTCTTGTCCAACTAGCAAACCCATTCCAGTGACTTGAGTCAGGGAATGTCGTGGGTTGCCAAAACCGTCTCCAGAGGGGCTGACTAAGAAAAATCTTACGGGCCGGCAGGCCGGCCCTCATCAGCGCTCAGCCCTGGTCGATGGCCTCGATCACGCCGTCGCGAACCACGACCGCAACCTGCATCTTGCTCACCAGGTTGTCGCCCACTTGAATGTCGCAGAAGCTCTCAAGCTGGCCCTGATCCACGATCTGTTCCATTTCAAGCTCGCGAACCTGGGCCTGCTGCTGAAGAAGATTGCGCTTCTGCTCGTCGAGCTCAGCCCGCTTAGCAGCAACCTGCTGCTGCACCTGAGCGACCTGCTCTTGCACACGCGGATCAAGGGGATTGGCGCTCTGACGCCGAACATCATCCACAACCTGCTGCCCCTCCTGCTCAAGCTGAGCCAGTTGCTGGTCGGTGGTGGCGATGCCAGCGCTCAACTCACGCTCGGCCTCTTCCTTCCAGGCCGGCGTGACCACGGCACGGATGGTGATGGAACGCTTGATCGACAGAGTGGTGCCGTCAGACATTGGGGCGAGGAATCAGCGCCAAGCGTCTCAGCCTCACGGCGGATGGTCAACCCGACCCTGACTGGAGGGCGATCAACGGCCATACACGCTCTCAATCAATGAGCGATCCCGTTCCGTGATCCGGTCTCGGCGTTGCTTGAGCGTCTGGGTGAGCAGGCCGTTCTCGATCGAGAATGGTTCGACCAGAGCCACACCAGCAAGACGCTCATCAGCCCTGGATCCAGCACGGTCCGCCAACAGTCGGTTCAACTCCCCGCGCAGCAGCTTGAGCAAGCGCTGATCACCGGGATGACCGCCCAGGTCATCACCTGGATCGCAGCCCTGTGAGCTGGCCCAGGCCTTGATCGCATCCGCCCGCGGCACCACCAGAGCCCCCAGTTGACGTTCGTCCTGCCCCACCAGCATCACTTGCTCGATCAGCGGGCTGGAGACCAGAGCCTCTTCAAGCGGCCCTGGCTCGATGTTCTCACCGCTGCTGAGCACGATCGTGTCCTTGGCCCGTCCGGTCAGGACCACAGATCCATCGGGGAGAAGCATGCCCAGATCGCCTGTATCAAACCAGCCATCGGCATCCAGCACCTTGGCTGTGGCCGCAGGTTTGCCGAGGTAGCCAGCCATCACCTGAGGGCCGCGCACCAGCACCACCCCACGTTCACGGAACCCAAGCGGCTTCCTGCTGTCGGCATCAACAATGCGGAACTCGGTATCCGGGAGAGGCAGACCGGAGCTACCGCGAATATTGCGCCAGGGCCGCCGGCAACTCACCACCGGACTGGTTTCCGTGAGACCGTATCCGACCAGGAGCTCGATTCCCACCGCTTCAAAGAAGGCATCCACGTGGGGAGCGATGGCACCTCCCCCATTAATCGGAAAGCGCAGTGCTCCGCCACTGAGCTGCTGCCTCAGCTTGGGCCAGATCAGCTTGGAGGCCAGCGCATGGGCTGGCCAGCGACGGCTCGCCTCAGCAGCAGCCTTTAGACGGTCGCGTTTGCGCAGCGGCTGAATCATCAGGTCACGACTGCGGCGCCTGGCGAGGGTGAAGGCCGTGCTGTTGGCCAAGGCTGCTCTCAACAGGCGTTGACGCGAGGCGGGAAATGTTTTCACGGCATCCTCGAAACCAGCCTGAACCGCTTCCCACAACCTGGGGACCGTGGCCATGATCACCGGCTTGACCCGTGGAAGATCCTTCTTGAGCTGCTTGATCGTGGTGTAACTCTGCGAGCAGGCACAGGAGAAGAAGTAGTACTCAGCGCTGCGTTCATAGGAATGCCAGATCGGCAGAACGCTCAGCACCGGTGATCCCGGTTCCGGGCGGGTCACGCAAGCGAGGCTGCGCATCTGATGCAGGAGGTTGGCGTGCGTCAGCGGCACGCCTTTGGGCCGACCGGTGGTCCCACTCGTGTAGAGGATCGTGGCCGTGGTGGCTGGCGCAGAGGCACGGTCCCGCCCAGTGATTGGATCCGGTACATCCTGTCCATTGGCAAGGCCGAGGAAAGTGTCGAAGTCGAGCGCGCCATCAGGTGCAGCCCCCTCAAGCACGAGCACAAAGCGCAAACGCTCCTGCAGCTCCGCCGGCAGCTGTAAACGCTGCAGCAGATCAGCGGTTTGCACCACCAGCGCGACGGCAGAGGAATCCTCGAGGATGTAGCGCAGCTCTTCCACTGGTGCTGCTGCCCCACGCACAGCATCAATGGCACCTGCCCGCATCAAGCCCTGATCAGCCACCAGCCAGCGAGGACTGTTCTCTGCGAAAAGCCCCACCACATCGCCACTGCCGATCTGCAAACTTCGGAATGCGGCAGCGGCCTGATCAATCCTCTCTGCCAATTCTTGGTAGCTGAGACGCTCCGGATGGGCGGCGTGAGGAGCATCAACCGCCATCACCTCACCGTGATGTGATTGCAACCAAGGCCAGACCTGATCCACCCGGCCGAGAGTTTGAACATGAGCCTGGCGAGCCAATGCTGCCTGCTCGCGGGACGTTGGTTGCCAGGTGGATTGAGCGGCGGCAGTCACGGGAACGGTCTGTAGTCGCCCAGGCCTATCACCTCAACGCTGCTTCGGCAATCACAGCTGCTCTTCATCTCTCTCCTGCCAAACCAAATCAAAGCGGGCAGCCAGTGCATCGCGCAACAGGGGTTGCACGCTCTCGATCTCCAGATCAGGGATCCAGTCGCAAAGTCGACCGACGGCTCGTCCTTTGAGTCCACAGGGCACCACGGATTCGAAACCCTCCAGATCGCAGGTCACGTTCAACGCAAGGCCGTGCTGGGTGATCCAGCGACGGCAACCGACACCGATGGCCGCCACCTTCTGCTGATCGAGCCAGACCCCGGTAAGTCCTTCGATCCGTTCCCCCTGCAGCCCGAGACGCTGCAACACATCAATCACCACCTGTTCCAGCTGACGCAGATACCAGTGCAGATCGGTGCGACGACGGCGCAGGTCCAACACCGGATAGGCCACCAGTTGACCGGGTGCATGATGCGTGACTTCCCCACCACGATCGATGCGGTGCAGCGGGGCAGGCGGATGTTCAGGATCAAAGAGCAGATGGTCTTCACTGGCGCCGCGGCCGAGGGTGTAACAGCTGGGGTGCTGCAGCAGCCAAACCGCTTCAGCTTCAGTGTCCGCATCAGAGGCGTTGTCTGACTCCAGGAGCAACCGCTCCTGCCAGCAGCGCTGCAGATCCCAGGCCTGCTGAAACGGCACCAGCTGTTCAGGCTGAAAAAGAAATGCCGAAGACCCGGTTCCGGAATCTGTCGGCGTCACTAGCTTTCCGTTAGGCGCAGGCACCGGAGGGATGCATGAAGCTTTTGATCCATGGTCGCAATCTGGATGTGACTCCCGCATTACGGGATTACACCGAGACGAAGCTTGATCGGGCGATCCATCACTTCAATGACCTGGTTCAGGAAGCAGATGTGCATCTGTCAGTAGCGCGCAACCCCCGCGTGCCGCAGCAGACGGCCGAGGTGACGGTCTTCGCTAACGGCACCGTGATTCGTGCCCAGGAACGCAGTGAGAATCTCTACGCGAGCATTGACCTAGTGGCGAGCAAGCTGGCACGGCAGCTGCGACGCTTCAAAGAACGCCACAGCGACCACCATCACAGCCCCGGCCACCGGGCCACCGAGACTCCCACCACTGAAGCGGTGCTTGATGACACCCCCGTGGACGATTCACTGTTCGAGGGGAAAGAAGCCCGGTTACCGAGCCCGGGTGTGCGGCGCAAGTACTTCGCCATGCCGCCGATGACGCTGGATGACGCACGCACCCAGCTGGATCTCATCGACCATGACTTTTACCTTTTCCGCGACAGTGAAAGCGGCGAACTACAGGTGATTTATCGGCGCAACCACGGTGGCTATGGAGTGATCCAGGCACGCAACTGAACTTTTCGTGGCGGCTTGATCCGTCGTTTGCTCAGCGATGACCAAGTCACCGCGCCGGCAGGACCTGCCGGACATCCCCCCTCTGATTCACCAGGCTCTGCTCAATCCACTCCTGCAAGAGGAGGAACTGCTGACGCTCTGCGACGCAGCCAAACAACTGGGCTTCGGCGGCGTGTGCGTCAGCCTCATCCACCTCGAAGCAGTGCGCAAGCGCCTGGGGGGACAGGGACCGGTGACGTTGATCGCCACCGTTGCCTTTCCATTCGGAGCACTGCCCGCCGAACTGAAACAGGCCCAGGCCGAATGGGCTGCTGCCCATGGTGCCGAAGCCCTCGAAGTCACACCCGACTGGTCTGCTCTCGTGAACGGTCGCGCCAACAGCTTCGCCGAGGAGCTGGCAGCGATCGCAGCACTGGATCTACCCATGACCGTCGTGATGGATATGAATCAGCTAACTGAGGCGCAGCTTGCTCTGGCAGCGGAGGCCGCCATGGATGCAGGGGCTGCATCGCTGCAGGCCGGCAACGGATTTGGAGCAGCGGTCTCCCCCAGTCAGATCAGAGAACTACGGCAGCTCACCCGAGGCCGTTGCGCCATCAAGGCCGCCGGTGGGATCAGGGAGCTTGAACAGGCGCTTGATCTCGTGGAAGCAGGAGCCATCGCGCTGGGAACCGGTCACGGTCCAGCGTTGGTGAAAGCCCTGCGACAACCACGACGATGAGTGGGGACAAGCGCCTGTCTGGACTGGCCCTCAAGGTGGGGCCCCTCGGGGAGCATGACCGGCTGCTCACCCTGCTCAGTGATGAAGCCGGCGTGGTGCGACTGGCAGTGCCCGGAGCACGCAAGCCACGCAGCAGCCTTGCCGCGGCAGTCCCGCTCACTCTGCTGGAACTGCAAGTGGTGGGTCGTCGCAGTTTGAAAAGGGTGCGTCAGCTGCAAGTCGTGCATAACTACAGCGGTGTTGGCAAGCAACTGGAAACACTGGCTGCCGCCCAAGCCCTGGCGGAACTAGCCATTGCCCTTGTGAGCGACTGCGACCCTGTTCCGGGAATGCTGGACGCGGTGCTGATTCATCTCGAGAGTTTCGAAGCCCTGAGCCGCTCCGACCAACCAAACGCAGATCTCTGCCTGGCCATGCTCGTGCAGGCGGGAGTGCATCTGCTGGCGCTGGGCGGCTATGGCATTCCACTGCAGATCTGCTGCCGCACTGGAGCAGATCTGGCTCCTCCAATCGGCCAGTGGGAATGGCGCTGCAGCCTTCTGCCTGAGGAGGGACTAGCGATCGGCTCATTACCGGGCGCCACGCTTCAGTTCAACCCATCCGAACTGGCTCTTTTGCAACGATTGCCCAGGGCGGAACTCCCCAGGAGACGCGATGGCCAACTGATGGGTCCACGTCCGGTGTGGCTGAAGCTCCTGGCTGTCCTGGAGTGCTGGTGCCGCACCCATTTGCCCCGCCCGGTGCGCTCACTGGAGATGGTCGGCAACTGCATGCCGTCGCAGTAAGCGATCATGAGCCGGTCATTGCTGGAACCTTGAGCGGATCCCCCCTGAACAGTCCTGAGCCGGTTCTACCCACCGGCAACAATCCGGAGGGAGGCCGCGGGCTCCAGGCTGTGTTGCGCCTGAGCGACTTCCGCAAACTCTGGATCGGCCAGATCTTCTCTCAGCTGGCGGACAAGTTCTACATCGTGCTGATGGTCTTTCTGATCGATCAGCACTTGCTGCTGACCACCCAACAGAACGGCGTTCTTGCGGAGGTGGCCTCCGATTACGGTCTCGATATCAGTACCCGCACCAAAGTCATCACCCTTCTGGCCACGGGAATCTTCGTAGCGAACACACTGCCGGCGATGGTCCTGGGCAGCGTGGCGGGGGTGTGGGTTGACCGCTGGCCGAAACGACGGGTGATGGTGGCCTCGAACGGATTGCGGGCACTGATGGTGATGCTGACGCCTCTGTTTCTGATTCCAGGCCCCCTAATCCTGGGACTGCCCTGGGGCTACTGGGGTCTGATCGGCATGACGTTTATCGAATCGATCCTCACGCAGTTCTTCGCACCGGCCGAACAGGCGGCCATCACCCTGCTTGTGCCTGGCCAACACCTACTGGCAGCGAACTCGCTCTACCAAACCACCAGCATGGGAGCCACCATCGTCGGCTTCGCTCTGGGTGAGCCAATCCTGCGAGCACTGAATCACCTGTTCAGCGCGGTCGGCGTGCGCGGTGGTGAGTTCATTCTGCTGCCGTTCTGTTACGGCATGGCGGCCCTAAGCCTGCTGGCGGTCAGCCACCGGGAGCGGGAAATCCACAACGATGGTCGATCGGTCTGGCACGAAATCGGAGAAGGGCTGCAGGTGCTGAAGCGCATCCCCACGGTGCGCAACGCCATGGTTCATCTGGTGTTGCTCTACAGCCTGCTCGCGGCTCTCTACGTTCTGGCCCTTCAGCTGGCAGGCCTGATTCGCAGTCTTGGCCCCTCTGGTTTCGGCATGCTGCTGGCGATGAGCGGCCTGGGCATGGCTCTTGGCGCCGTGATGATGGCCCAGCTCGGTCATCACTTCAGTCGCCGTCGACTCACCGCAGCAGGACTCGGCCTGATCACCTTTTCATTGGTGTTGCTGAGCCAGTTCAAAGGCTCGCTCAACAGCACTCTGGCGTTCTGCGGAATCCTCGGGATCGGAGCCGCACTGGTCGCCATTCCGGCACAGACGACTATTCAGGAGGAAACTCCGGTCTCCCAGAGAGGCAGAGTCTTCGGTCTTCAGAACAACCTGATCAATATCGCTCTCAGCTTGCCGCTAGTGCTGGCAGGCACTCTGGTCAGCAGCATCGGGCTCAGTCCGGTGTTGTGGTTGCTCGCCCTGCTGGCACTTGTTGCCGCCTTGCTCGAACGACCTTGGCAACGCTGCTAGCGTTTGCCAAGGCTGAAACTGGTGGCGGTGACGCATATTGCCTGGCTGGGCAAAAAAACTCCGTTCTGCGGCAATGTCATCTACGGGCTCAGCACAACGGAGGCCCTGAGGGCACGGGGTCATCAGACCAGTTTCATTCACTTCGATAATCCGAAGGCACCTGGCAGCAGCACATCGCTTCTCGCCAACGATCCCGATGTCAGCCTTCCGTATCTGGTCAAATCGCAGGTTTACACAATCCCCTCGCCGGGTGCCCAGCGTGAGTTGCGGGAATCGCTGGAACGTCTGCAACCTGATCTGGTGCATGCAAGTCTCACGCTGTCGCCGCTGGATTTCCGACTGCCGGAGCTCTGTCAGCAGTTGGGAGTCCCCCTGGTGGCCACCTTCCACCCTCCCTTCGACGCCAGCCTCCGCAACCTGACGGCAGGGACACAGCAACTCACTTATCAGCTCTACGCACCGGCACTCTCCAAGTACGACCGGGTGATCGTGTTCTCCGATCTACAAGCTGAATTCCTGGCGCGTCTTGGCGTACGCGAAGACCGTTTAGCCGTGATCCCCAACGGGGTTGATACCAACCAGTGGAGTCCCGCTGACCCACGACCAGAACCGGGCATCACACCGCCCATCGGCAGCGCAATGCATCAGGTGCGCTGCCGTCTTGGTCAGGAGCGCGTCTTCCTCTACATGGGACGCGTTGCCACCGAAAAAAACGTGGAAGCTCTTCTGCAGTCTTGGCGTCTGGTCGCCATGCAGGGCTGTCGCCTGGTGATCGTCGGCGAAGGGCCTTTGCGCAGCACCCTGCAGAACAGTTACGACGACGATGACGTGCTCTGGTGGGGCTACGAAGCCGATCTGGCCACGCGCATTGCCTTGCTGCAATGCGCCGAGGTGTTCGTGCTTCCCTCTCTGGTGGAGGGGCTTTCACTCGCCTTGCTTGAAGCTATGGCCAGTGGCTGTGCCTGTGTGGCCACCGATGCTGGAGCCGACGGAGAAGTGCTCGCTGGTGGGGCAGGAATCGTGATGAGCACCCTGGGCGTGACCAGCCAACTGCGCACCTTGCTTCCGGTGCTGCGTGATCAACCCGTTTTGACGCGCGAACTAGGACGACAGGCCCGCGAAAGAGTGCTGGAGCGTTACACCATCAGCCGCAATATCGACGCACTCGAGCAGTTGTATGGCGAGCTAATGCGTCGAGCTCCGCTGGCGGCCTAGCGCAAAGTCCGTCCATGTTCGGCGGCAGCAATCACCGCTTCGATCAGGGCTGTTCGAACACCAGCGTTCTCCAATTTGCGCAGAGCCGCCATGGTCGTACCGCCAGGTGAGGCGACCATATCTTTGAGCTGAGCTGGATGGAGTTGCTGCTGATCGAGCAATGCAGCCGTTCCGGCCAATGTCCGATGAGCGAGCCGGTGGGCTTGATCACGCGGCAAACCGGCAGCTACTGCGCCATCAGCCATGGCTTCAGCCACAAGAGCCACGTAAGCAGGGCCTGAGGAGGTCAACGCCAGAAACGCATCAAGCCTGGACTCCGGCAGCTCAAGAACTTCGCTCACTGGATCGAAAGCCTCCTTCACCCACTGACGCTGCTGCGCCGAGACACCTTCTGCAAATGCAAGTCCACACAAGCCTTCACCCACCAAGCAAGGGGTATTAGGAACCGCACGCACGCACGCACGACCAGGAAATTGACTCTGAAGACGCTCCAGAGTAACGCCCGCCAACACAGAGATCAGCAGCGGCGACTGGCCTGATGGAACTGGCCCAACGCATTCGGCCACAGCATCAAGCTGCTGGGGCTTCACCGCTAACAACTGAACCGGAGCATTCCAGGCGTCCATAGCCCGGGGATCAGAAGCGGAAACAACGGTCAACCCATTGGGCAAATCAGGGGTCAGCCGTGAGACAGAAGACTGACTGCCAACAACCCCGATGACATCGGCTGACTGAAGCTTGCCTCGTTCAATCAGAGGGAAGATCAGGGCCTGGGCCATCCGACCCAGACCAATCACACCAACAGAAACAGTCACCGAAGCGAAAACTCAAAGAGCGGCGGCATCCGAAACAGCCCAGGCCGGTGCGGGAGCAACGCTGCTCTCAGCTGAAGTTTGCTCAACATCCTTGGTGACAACCGTTGGAGTCGTGCTTTCGTCCTGACTGGCGTTGGTCACAGTGACGCAACTCGGGGCAAACAGGAAAATGCTCTCGCCAACACGCTCTTGATGTCCATCAATGGCGAACGTTCCACCGGCCACGAAATCAACCGCTCTTTGAGCCTGATCAGGCTCCATCATCGTGAGGTTGAGAATCACGGTCTTGCGTTCGCGCAAGGCCTGAATCGCCCTTGGCATTTCATCAAAACTGCGCGGCTCCATCAGAGAAACCTCTGCGGTGCCGGAACTAATCCCAGGCATCCCGATCACATTCGAACCTGAGAAGTTCTGGTCCATCTCAAACGGATTGGATGCATCCAGAGGCGCTAGAGCACTGCTGTTGACAGACGACATGCCCTGCATGCTGTCATCTTGCTCGCCTGTGTCGTAGTCGAGCTCGTCATAATCGCCATCTAGGTAATCGTCACCAGCAACGACCGCACGAAGACGAGAAATCAACGACACTGGAAATCTGCAGAACCTTGACCCTGAATAGCGCTCAAGGGAGTTGTGAGCAAGCGTGTCCAGATGAATTGATGTCCATCTCGCAACGTTGATTTGATCATTCCGATCAAGAAGACACAGGCGGCCGCGCACCAAACAGGGCTGATCCCACACGAACCCAGGTCGCACCGGCGGCGGCAGCTTGCGGCCAGTCGCCGCTCATCCCCATCGAACATTGAGACAGATCGAGCTCATCCGCCAGATCACGGCAATCCCTGAAAAGCCCCTGACGCTCGATGCTGTCTAGTCCCAACGGAGCCATCGTCATCAGCCCGGAGGCCTTCAGTCCAGGCAACTGTCGCAACACGGGCCAGGCCTCTTTAAGTGACTGAGGATCCCAGCCGCCCTTAGAGGGATCAGACCTCAGCTTCACCTGGAACAACACTGAAGGACAACACCCCTCCTCCAGGGCAATTCGGGATGAACGCTCCGCCAGCGCCATCGAGTCGATGGAATGAATCCAGCTGAAGGCCTTCACCACCGCGCGGACCTTATTGGCCTGCAGGCGGCCAATGAAATGCCAGCGCAAAGCGGTGAGGTCGGCGAGAGCCTGCTGCTTAGGCAAAGCCTCCTGAACCCGACTTTCGCCGAAATCAATCTGACCACAAGCGGCAAGCTCTCGAACTGCCGACGCAGGCTGCATCTTGCTCACAGCAAGCAGGTTGACTCCCTGCGGAAGACGCTGTTGCAGTTGCTGCCAGCGGGTCTGAATCTCCGTCACCCGAGCGGTCCGTCTTGCATGGTTCAGATGAAGGTCTGATCGAATAACTGCTTCCAGCTGCCGTAATCCTCCGAAGCATCCCGGCGACGGCGGGCAAGATTCAACTCAGCGTGGTGGCGCGCATCTAGATAAGGAATCACTTCAAACTGAGCCCCTCGAGGCTGCAGGGTGACGAGAAAGAACATGCGCTGGGCGTACAAGGTGGCGTACACATCACGACCTTCCCCCGCAGGGGCCACTCTGTAGAGCATCCCAAAGGTGGGGTGGTTGAGATAACCCTCAGCGCTCACAGACCTGAAAACGGGGATCAGAGAGCACCGTACCTTCCGCGCAGAACAAGAACAGTGACAAGCCCCACAGCAGCAACCCCGTTGAGAATGCTTGGGACAGCACCCTTCGAAGCCTGCTCAGGACGAAACGCATCTGCAGGCAACCAGGTTCCACCTCGCGCAAGCAACGCTTCAGCACCTTGTTCTGCACGCAGCAGGATGTTGGCCAGAAGGCGCTCTCCCACTGAAAGCACAAGCCCGAAGGAAGCTTTAAAACCGAGCCGGCGCAGGTTGACGGCACGACTGGCGAGCGAGCGCAACAGGTTCTGGAGTTCTTCCTGAACCAACGGCAGAAAGCGAAGAGCCAGAAGCAGCTGAAAGCTCAGTCGATCAATCGGCACTCCAAGTCGAGCCAGGGGAGCCAACCACCAACTGAGAGACCACATCAACTCCTCACTGGGGGTCGACAGCAACATCAGATTCACGCTGTGGACAACGGTCACGATCAAGGTGGCGCTGTTCAACCCCAATTCAGCCGAGCGGCGATCGACCACAAGCGGGCCCAGTTGCAGAGATCCCAACTGCAGAGGCCCTAGACGAATCAACTCCCAGGAAGGTGAGGTCAGTGTGAGGCCTGGAATCTCCGCCGGCGACCGCAGGTGCACGCTGGCTCCAGGATCACCGGTGGGCAGCAACATGGCCAGCAGCCCGACCGCACAGCCGAGAACACTGACCAGCAGCAACGAGCGCCACCACAGCCGAGCTGGCAATCCACTCACCAACGTGATTAACAGCAGGGCCAGCACGAGCGCCACGCGCCACAGAGGGCCTGCCAGTACAGGCGTGAGCAGAAACACCAGAACCCACAACAGCTTCAGGCGGGGATCCAGCTGGCGCAGCCAACCACCGGCACCATCCACGTACTGCCCGATCGGAATCTGCCTCAGCCAATCCATGCTGCTCAGCCCTGATGGTTCTGCTGCCTGGCCAGATCCTTTTCGGCGTCGCGCTGCTGCTTCCCACGCCAGAACAGCTTCAAGGGAGTGCCATCAAATCCGAGCCCTTCCCGGATCTGACGCTCGACATAACGCCGATAGGTGTCACCGAACAGCTTGGGGTCATTCACGAACAGGGTGAAACTCGGGGGCCTGGTTGCCACCTGGGTGCCGTAGTACAGCCGGCCCTGACGTCCGCCTCTTGTTGTCGGCGGGCTCCGCCAGCTGAGGGCTTCCTTCAGCACTTCGTTGACCACGGAAGTGCTGACACGACGACGGTGCTGCTCCACAGCCAGAACAGCCAGAGCGAAAATGCTGTCAACACGCTGGCCGGTGAGTGCTGAGGTGAACAGCATCTGGGCCCAGTCGAGGAAATACAGCTTGGAACGCAGCTCCTTCTCCATGGCCGTCATGGTATGGCTGTCCTTCTCCACGGCATCCCATTTATTGACAACAACCACGCAGGCCCGACCGTCTTCTTCGATGCGACCTGCAAGGCGTTGATCCTGCTCGGTCACACCGTCCAATGCATCGATCACCAGCACGCACACATCACTGCGCTCAATCGCCTTGAAACTGCGGTTGATTCCAAAGAATTCAGGCCCGTAATTAACACTGCGACGCCGGCGGATCCCAGCGGTGTCCACCAGGCGCCAAGGACGGTTTTCACGCACGATGCTGGTGTCGATCGTGTCGCGCGTGGTGCCTCGAATCGGACTCACAATGGCCCTCTGTTCACCGCAAATGGCATTCAGAAGGCTTGATTTACCCACGTTGGGACGACCAATGATGGCCATTTGAATCGGCTCTTCCTGATCACCCTCTTGATCTTTCGGAGGCAGGAATGTGAGCACCCGATCCAGGACTTCTGCAGTGCCTGCACCATGAATTGCGGAAATGGGGTAGGGCTCTCCGAGGCCAAGGCTCCAGAACTCCGCAGCCATGGCCAGACCCTGATCAGGTGACTCGCACTTGTTCACCGCGAGCAGCGTTGGACAACGCTGACCGCGCAGGAACTCCGCGATGGCCTCATCCGATGCCGTGAGGCCCTGCTGACCATCAACAATCACCACAGCAACACTGGCCTCCTCGAGAGCCAGCGCAGCCTGCTCACGGATTTCAGGCAGAAACTCACTGTCGTCATCGAACACCAACCCACCGGTGTCGACCACCTTGAATTCGCGATCTCCCCAATAGCCATCTTGATAGGTGCGATCACGCGTCACACCTGGCTGGTCGTGGACGATCGCCTCTCGACTTCGGCAGAGACGATTGACCAGCGTGGATTTACCAACGTTGGGGCGCCCGATAATCGCGACGACGGGACGCGCCAAGAAGGTCCACAGCAAGAACAGTCTTGACAGTACAGAGGCACCTGCCTGCGAGATCAGGACCCGAAAGGGAAGCCGCTCAACTTTTCATTTCGCCAACAGGAATGGGAATTCTTTCCAAGCGAGACCAGTAAGACTCGGATGAGACAGCTAGCGATAGGTCAGTGAACCTGCTGTCACACCATCATGCTCGAACTGATCGCCACCCTGGTGGTGGACCTCTCAGATCAACAGCTCACCGTCTACGACCAGAACCAAGAAATTGTGCGGGTCATCCCCGTGAGCACCGGCAAGGCATCCACGCCAACTCCCACTGGAGAAGCCAAGGTGCTGACCAAATATCGCTCCGTCACCATGCGCGGCCGTGGTTATGTCGCACCCGGCGTGCCCTATGCGATGTGCATCACCGCAAACGAAATGATCTGCATGCACGGAGCTCCCTGGCAGGAAGACGCCGGCCAGGCCTTCGGCGTTCCCCGCAGTCATGGCTGTGTCCGCATGCCCACGCATCAGGCCCGCTGGCTGTTTGAAAACACGCTCAAGGGCACCAAGGTGGTCATACAGGTATGAGGCTCATTGCACCGGCGGATCTCCGGGGTGCCCCCGCACCGGATCCGCCGGTGCATCGAGCAGAGGCGGCAGAGCTCCTTCCTCTGGCAGCAGCTCACCAGCTGAGACCAACCAGGCGAGTAACCAGTTCACCGCCGTGGCGCGGCGAGTGCGCCTTGGATAGAGCTCATGAATTCGATAGCCGCCGAACTGCAGCTGTTGCTTCAGCAGCTGTTTGGATTCCTTGGGAATCGACCGGGTCAGACGCACCGAAGCGGGCCGCACAGCAATCACCTGCGGAGCTTCCGGGAAGGCCTCTCTCCAGGCGGCGGGCGTCGCAGGGCCTGCCAGCCATGACCCCGCACCATCCTCAGGGGGGAGATAGCCCAATCGCTCCCAGACCAGCGACGCCACGAATCGGTCGCTGAGCCGATCTTCAAGGATCGCCATGAGTAGGGCCCGGCTCAGGCTCCAGGAGTGTGAGGACATCGCCGCATGCTGTCATCGACAGCCGCTGAGGGGGAAGGGATGACATGACATGCCCTGCAGCACCTCGATTAACTTCGGAGCCATGTAAGTCTTCGACACAGTCCTGGAACCGAAGACGTCGCTTCTTGGTGATGCACGCCTGCAGCGTCTGATTTTTCGACTTCCCCACGAGGTCATGGCAACGGCCAGACGCGATCGACGACGACGACTCAAGACCCCTGATTAGGGGGGACTGGCCAGTCCCCACAGCATTCAGACCGTGAACCTTCAGTTGCCGCTGGATCTGATGCAGGACGTGGAGCGACTGGCTCAGTGCGAAGACTGGTCCAACCAGGCCTGGCTACGCAACGCCATCGAAGCCCAGGTTCGCGACATGCATGCCCGGCTCGGACTGGATGAGTCCGCGTCCTGACACCGCTTGAAACCTGCAGTTAGCGAGGATGTATGAACTGAATCCAATCCTGATGGTGAGGGGTCTGCGGCTGAAGGGAAGCAGCGTTGAACGCGTTCTGCGCTGCAACGTGCTGCAGTCTCCGCTTGCAGGAGTCAGCGACAAAATTTTTCGCGCTCTCGTCAGACGCTGGGCGCCGGATGCTCTTCTGTTCACGGAAATGGTGAACGCCACGAGTCTTGAGCTCGGCCACGGCAGAGGCAAAGTCGATGAGCTGAGTGAGGAAACGGGCCCCATCGGCGTCCAACTGTTTGATCACAGACCCGTGGCAATGGCCGATGCAGCCCGAAGAGCTGAAGACGCAGGTGCCTTCTTGATCGACATCAACATGGGCTGTCCCGTGAGAAAAATCGCCCGCAAAGGTGGCGGCAGCGGCCTGATCCGCGATCCCGATCTGGCCTGCCAAATCGTTGATTCTGTGGCTTCAGCCGTCGGCGTTCCTGTCACGGTGAAGACACGCCTGGGATGGTGCAATCAAGCCCAAATCGAAGGCTCCCATCACGCGGCAGTGGCCTGGTGCAAACAGCTGGAGAGTGCGGGCGCCACTCTGCTGACCGTGCACGGTCGGACACGGGAACAACGCTTCAGCGGATCCGCGGATTGGGAAGCGATTGCATCGGTCAAGCAGTCACTCAGCATTCCGGTGATCGCCAATGGCGACGTCAACAACCCTGACGCCGCCTTGCGCTGCCTCGAAAAGACCGGTGCCGATGGGGTGATGGTGGGGAGAGGCACCATGGGAGCGCCCTGGCTGGTGGGGCAGATCGATGCGGCGCTGACCGGTCGCGCCATTCCCCCCACTCCAAGTCCGCGGGAACGCCTGATGCTGGCCTCTGAACAACTGCAGGCCCTCGTTGACTCGCGGGGAGATCACGGCCTGCTGATCGCGCGGAAACACATGAGCTGGACCTGCACAGGATTCACAGGTGCATCCCAGTTCCGCCAGAAACTGATGCGTGCACCCACCCCTGATCAGGCACTGACACTGCTTCAACAGCAACAGGAGCAGTTGGCTTGAACTGGCTGCCACTGGTGCTGCTGGCGTGGCCCCTTTGGTTGAGGCAACAGCCTGAGCAGCAGAGCCCCATCTGGAAGCGACGCAGCCTGATTGTGCTGATCAGCCTGCTGACAGCCAGGTATCTGCACTGGCGAATCACCAGCAGCCTCAACCTGAGCACGCACCTGAGCACAGGGTTGAGCCTGTTGTTGTTGACAGCGGAAGCCTGGCTGCTGCTGTCGGGCTTATTGCCGCTATGGCTGGCCTGGCGTCGCTTCCCCGACCGTCGAAGCACGATCGACCAACTGAAAAAAAAATGGCAGAGCAGCGACTGGCGGCCGATGGTCGACATTCTCGTGCCCACCTACGGCGAACCCCTTGAGGTGCTGGAACGCAGCCTGATCGCTTGTTGTCATCAGAACTATCCGAACCATTGCGTGTGGGTACTGGATGACAGCGGCCGTGACGAAGTCAGAGAACTAGCTCTTCGGCACGGGTGCCATTACCGCCATCGACCGACTCGAACCCACGCCAAAGCCGGCAATCTCAATGACGGACTTCAGCACTGCAGCGGAGAGCTGCTGGCGGTGTTCGACGCTGACTTCATTCCGCAGAGAGACTTTCTCGAGTGCTGCATCGGCTTTCTCCAGGACCCATCGGTTGGGCTGCTTCAGACCCCGCAGACCTTCATCAATGCCGATCCAGCGATGCGGAACCTGGGCATGGAGCATTGGTTATTACCCGACGAAGAGAGCTTCTATCGATGGATCGAACCCGTCCGGGATGGCTGGGGAGCAGTGGTTTGCGCCGGCACTGCTTTTCTGGCTCGACGCAGCGCCATTGATTCAGTCGGAGGATTCAAGGAACAGGCGATCTCAGAGGATTTCGTGACGGGGCTACGGCTACGGCGCAAGGGCTGGAAACTGCTGTATCTCCAACAGAAGCTCAGTGCTGGCCTTGCAGCGGAAACAATGGCCGACTTTGTGCGTCAGCGCCAGCGCTGGGCCAATGGAACGCTGCAAAGCCTGCGACTGAGCGATGGACCACTGGGCCCAGGCGAGCTTCGTTTCGGGGAACGAATGGCCTACCTCGAAGGCGTTGTGCACTGGTTCAACAACATGCCCCGGCTGGTGCTGATGCTGATGCCACTCAGCTACGGCCTGCTTGGCACTGTTCCCATTCTGATCAGCAGCAGTGAAGCTCTCCGGCTGCTGTTGCCTCTCTGGGCCACACTTCTGCTCAGCATCGGCTGGATCAACCGCGGCTCACGCACAGCCTTGTTGAGCGAACTCACCAGCTGGGTGCTGACGGTGCCGCTGACGCTGACGGTGTTCACCAATCTGATGGGGTACATCGGTGGCTTTCGGGTGACACCAAAACACCAGAAACGCAATCGGGGCAGCTTCAGCCTCGTTCTGGTGATCCCCCTGCTGGCACTGCTGCTGCTGAACCTCATCAACCTGTTTGGATTGGTGACGACAACACCACTGGACAGCGAGATTCTCGACTCGCGGCCGCTTGGCCTGACCTGGGCGGTGATCAACCTTCTCAGCCTCTGGATTGCACTGCGCGCCTGCTGGGATCCACCCGCACGCGACCCGGCCCCATGGCAGGCCGCTTGCTTGCCAGCGGAGCTGGAAGACAGCGACGGGCAGCGGCGACCCTGTCGAATCACGGCGCTCAGCGAAAGCGGCGCTGAGCTGGATCTGGACACTCCATTGCCAGCCGAGCTGAAGATCAAGCGGCTTCGCTGGACAGACGACGTGTCGCCACTGCCAGTTGCTTGGGAACGCACTCAAGGCAATCGACTGGCGCTTCGCTGGCAAGAACTCAGCGACCAGACTCGACAACAGCTCATCCTCTGGTTGTTCTGCCGGCCAGGCTGCTGGCCGGAACGTCAGGCACCGCCTGAATGGCGAGCATTGATTGCCCTGATCAGCCGTCTGATCATCCTGCCTTCACGACGCCCGTTCCACCGCTGCCTGATGCCACAGACCCCGCCGCAGTGACACTCAACCAAGCCAGAGATCACGGGTCCCCGTGATGGCCTGAGTCGCCAGCAAAAGGGCCACGAGAACATTGACAGACACATGCAGACGGCGCATCCACAGGCGCCCGGCGATCTCTCGCTGACAGGCCATGGTCAGCAGCAGAAAAGCGAGCAGCAACAGTCCGCCCCAGGCGTGGGACTGCCAGACAGCAGGAGCAGCCAGCGCACGCTCACTCACCAGCAAAGGCTGGATCGTGATCAGCAGCAGAAACAGCCAACAGCTCCAGGAGAACAGCAGCCTCAGGGCCAGTCGTCGGGTGCGCAGAAGGGCCACAAACGACAGCACAACGCCGCACGCCTGAAGGATGACCAGCGCCCAGCTGCTGAAACCGGCGCCGGCAGCAGCCAAATCGTGACTCAAGGCAAACAGCACAGCCACGAGCAGACCAGCCGTTGCCCAACGGCCGTGATCAACATGTTCAACAGGCACTGTGGGAGCGATGGGGTTGATCTCTAGACGCCGCTCCCTGGCCAGAATTCCAAGGCGGATCGTGGCGCCGATCACCGGATACACAAACAGAATGATCAGCACCGGATGCACCAGCGCCAGCCATTGCAGGGGTGTCAGCGGTTGCAATGCGGCGATCAAGGCAATACCTCAGGCCATTGCTGACGGATGAGCAGCATTGAGAAGTAGGGCCTCACATCGTCTGGCACCGCCTGAGCCGATGCCACCCACTGATCTGGCCAACCAACCCGCTGCGCAAAGAGGGCACGATCGAGCAGCTGTTCCTGCTGCAGAGCCGCTCGCACCCAAGACCAGCGCTGCCCCAGCTTGATCAAACCCAGCACCGTGGAGGTCTTGCGAGCACTCTGCAGCAAGGCGATCAACTCGGCATGCGTTTCCGGACAGGGACGAATGAGCAAGCCCTCCTGCTGAAACGCCAAAGGGACATCGAAAAAATCTTTGGCCGCTGCTGCCGCTGCAGCACTCACCGACGTGATGCCTGGAATCAAGATGAACGGCACATCAGGGTGATGGCGCCGCAGAGCCAGTTGCACGTAGCTCCCGGTCGCGAACAGTGAGACGTCCCCCTCGCACAGCAGCACCACCCGGTTGCCGGATCTGACCTCTGCAGCCAACACATCAGCCGCCTGCCTCCAGGCTGCGATTCGTGGCTGAGATTCAGTCACCATGGGGAACAACAGAGGCAGACAACGCTGATCAGGCCGAATCCAGCGGGATGCAATCGCCAGTGCCATACCTTCAGCCCCCTCATGCGCGATGGGATGGGCAACGACATCAGCAGCTTCCAAAGCTCGAACTGCAGCAACGGTGAGCAGCTCGGGATCCCCCGGACCGACGCCCACTAACACCAGCTGATCTTGGGGACACTCGGACGTGATGGACAACGGCAATGCAAGCCAACCAGCCATCCAGCATGCTGAACAGGGTGGAAGGAGCCTTGATGCACTGCTTCAGGATTGCTTCGGGCCCATGAGCGAACTGACGCTGTATTCAGCACGGTCCAACACCATCCTGCTGAAAACCCAGGAAGGCAAGCGGATCCAGGATGTACTGAAGCAACGGGGCATTGGCTTCGAACGCTGGCCGGCGCACCATCGGCCAGATGGCAACGCCTCACCTCAACAGATCCTGGAGAACTACAAAAGCGAAATCGAACAAACGCAGGCTCGAGGGCATTACCCGAGCGTTGATGCCATCAGGGTGCTTCCTGATCATCCAGATCGCGTCTCCCTGCGCCGAAAGTTTCTGAAAGAGCACGTCCACGCAGAGGACGAAGTGCGGTTCTTTGTGGAAGGTTGCGGTCTGTTCTGCCTGCACATCGGCGATGAAGTTGTGCAGGTGCTCTGTGAAACAAACGACTGGATCAGTGTTCCTGCAGGAACACCTCACTGGTTTGACATGGGCGAAACGCCCTATTTCTGCACACTCAGGTTTTTCAACAATCCAAACGGCTGGGTCGCAGAATTCACCGGAGACCCAATCGCCGAGCGCTACCCCCGCCTCCGACCGTCTTAGACACTCAGGCCGCCAGCAACAGACGCGCGTCGACAGCAGATTTCAACGATGCGATCCGACTGGTGGGTCGTTCGGCCGCCAATGTCTGATCATCGAGCAGCATCGCGGCCTCCAGGTCGGCACAACGCCCGATCAGATCACGGACCAGTGGGTTGGACTTGAGACCATCCCATTGTTCGTCGGTGGTGCCATTCCGCAGGGCCTGCAACGAATCTGCGACAGCGATTACAGGGTCAGGCATCGACATCGCAAATTGGCTGGGTCAATTCTAGAAGTGACCCAGGGCCCATGGCGCGTCTCTTCAGACTTCTTTTGGACTCTGATTACAAACCTTCCGAGTCTGGCCCTGGCGCCACGCTCGACCAACTGAAAAAGCCTCGTCTCTATCCAGAGATCGACAGGTCATGACTGAATCAGGCATCAACTCCCACTGAATGCATGCGCACAGCCTCCGGTGCAGAGAGCTCCCCGCGTAGCGCATCCACCTCAGCCGCGGCCAGCTCTTGAAGCCGAGGCACAATCTCGTCCCTTGGATATCGGTCTGCAGATAGCACCCAGTAGAGACCGAAATGGCGGGCTTCGCTCTTCAGCAGGTCGCCATAGAGCAAGCGCAGGTCTGGATCCGGACTGTGCTCAGCCAGTAGTGCCATACGCTCATGACTTCTGGCCTCGATCAACCCGGCAACCAAAAAAGAATCGAGCATGCGCTCGGGCTCTGCCCGGCGCACCTGCTTGGCCAGCCATGCCCCATAACCGGGAGAGCGCAGCGGCTCCAGATAGCGCCCCCGGTCCTTGAGCAGCTTCAACACCCGTTCAAAGTGTTCGAGCTCTTCCCGCGCCAGCGGACTGAGGGCCTCGCCCAGGCCTGGTTCGCACAAGTAGCGGAACATCAGCTGCACTGCCGCCCCAGCCGCTTTGCGTTCGCAATGGGCATGGTCGATCAGCACTTCCATTGGCCTGGCAATGGCCTGCTCAACCCAGCGACGACTGGTGGGCGCTGCAAGCCAGCGGATGCTCGTCACCGACGAGGTGATGGTCATACGGCAGCTTGACGCAGGTGATTCAGCAGACCATCGAAGGCCAGGTCATAGCTGAAAGGCCCGAAACCACTCACCACACCAACCGCGCGATCGGCCAGAAATGAGTGATGGCGGAAGGGCTCGCGGGCATGCGTGTTGCTGAGATGAAGCTCCACGTAGGGAATGGCCACTCCCAGCAAAGCGTCACGCAAGGCGATCGACGTGTGGGTGTAGGCGCCTGCATTCACAAGAATCCCGTTCACCTCACCCATGGCCTGATGGACGCGCTCTACCAGCGCACCTTCAAAATTGCTTTGAAAACAGTCCAGCTGCACGCCTGCTGCCGTCGCACGCTGTTTCAAAGCTTGCTCAATCTGCTCGAGCGTCTGTCGTCCATAGAGACCAGGCTCTCGTTGCCCCAGCAGGTTGAGATTGGGGCCGTTGAGGAGCAGCAGGCGCATGGCCTTACGAGAATTCCTTTGAAACTCGATCGTATCGAGAACCAACGAGAGGCACAGATCGCTGAAAGGATCGCCAGGCCGACTGGTAAGTTCTTCGGGTGGTTCGGGTCGGTGCCCGAGTGGTTAATGGGGGCGGACTGTAAATCCGCTGGCTCTGCCTACGTTGGTTCAAATCCAACCCGGCCCATCCACCACAAGCCCTTGTAGCTCAGCGGTAGAGCACTCCCTTGGTAAGGGAGAGGTCTCGAGTTCAAGTCTCGACAAGGGCTTCACACAACACCCAGGCACCGGGTGTTGTGTCCAGAGGCAATCAAGGATGGATTGCCTCTCAGGACGTTTCCTCGAGGTCAGAGTTGCCTCAGCTCCCGAGCGCAGCTGGCAAGCTCGCGGTCGATGGATCGAAACGTGCCAAAGAACAACCTGGCTTGGCGATAAGACCTCAACATCGAGTGGCGACAGCCGACCAGTGCCGCTAGCACTAAAAAAAGTCTCGGCTATGGCAGCAACGCCCCTCCTTCTTGCACTGGATCAGGGCACCAGCAGCTCACGCGCCGCTCTCTTTGACCCGCGTGGATTCCCTGTTGCCAGTGCCAGCGCTCCCTTAGCCATCAGCTATCCAGCTGACGGATGGGTGGAACAGAACCCCAGGGACATCTGGGAGAGCCAGCGCCTGGCGATGGAGCGCTTGGAGAAGACCATCAGCCAAGAACAGAGGGACGCTGTGGTGGCCTGCGGAGTCACCAATCAGAGGGAAACAACGATCCTGTGGCGACGCGGCGATGGGCAGCCCTGCGGCCCCGCTTTGGTCTGGCAGGACGGCCGCACTTCCGATATCTGTCAACAGTGGAAAGAAGAAGGCCTTGAGAAGGAATGGCGAGCTCGCACCGGCCTGCTCCTCGATCCCTACTTCAGCGCCAGCAAGATTCGCTGGCTGATGCGGCATGAGGCAAGCGCTTCCAGCGCTGCCGCACATGATGATCTCTGCTTCGGCACGGTGGAGAGCTGGTTGCTGTGGAACCTCAGCGGACAAAAGCGGCACTGCTCCGACATGAGCAATGCCAGCCGCACCCTGCTGATGGACCTGAAACAACGTGAGTGGGTGGATGCGTTCTGCGAGCAGACCGGGCTGCCATTGAGTGCATTGCCGGAGCTGGTGCCCTGTCGTGGCGACTTTGGAACCATCGCATCAGGACTCCCCTTTGCAGGAGTGCCAATCCATGCCCTGCTAGGCGACCAACAAGCCGCCACACTCGGCCAGTTGTGCCTTCAACCAGGCGAAGCCAAATGCACCTACGGCACAGGTGCATTTCTGGTAGTGAATACAGGCAGCGGCATTCAACGCAGTGATGCTGGGTTGCTGAGCACTCTCGGCTGGACCGACGACCAGGGGCAGCCCACCTACTGCCTTGAGGGCAGCTTGTTCAACGCCGGCACGGTGGTGCAGTGGCTGCGGGATGGACTGGGAATCATCGAGACAGCGGCAGAAATCAACCAGTTAGCCCTCAGCGTTGCCGATGCAGGCGGAGTGATGCTTGTTCCTGCCTTCACAGGCTGGGGAACACCGCATTGGGATCCTGGAGCTAGGGGCCTTTTGATCGGATTGACCCGCGACACTGGTCGCGGCCAGATCGCCCGTGCCGCCCTTGATGGCATCGCACTCTCGGTGGCGGGACTGGTGCAGCTTGCGGAGCAGTCCATCGGCCATGGACTCGGGGAGCTGGCCGTGGATGGTGGTGCAGCCGCATCGGATCCACTGCTGCAGGCCCAGGCCGACAGCACGGGGCTGAGGGTGCGACGTCCGGCTTACCTGGAAAGCACCGCCCGTGGTGTCGCACTGTTGGCAGGAGTTCAGGCAGGACTGATCAACAACCTGAAGGATCTGGAATCCCTCCGGGGTGAGCAGGCCGACGTGTTTGAACCCTCGCTGAGTGCTGAACAACGCCAGCGTTGGATGAAGCAATGGGGCGACGCCATCTCAAGGAGCCTGCGCTGGCATGCCTGACAACTGCTTCGACCTTCTGGTAATTGGCGGCGGGGCCAGTGGAGCCTGCGTGGCCTACGAAGCGGTCTGCCGGGGGCTGAAGGTGGCCCTGCTCGAAGGCCATGACCTTGGTGGCGGCACAAGTTCGCGCAGCACCAAGCTCTTACACGGAGGTGTTCGCTATCTCGAACTGGCGTTCAAAACCGCCGACGCCGCTCAGCTTCGACTGGTCAGAGAAGCGTTGCTGGAACGTGGACATTGGCTGAAACAGGCGCCATTTCTTGCCCATCGCCTTGAACTGGCTCTGCCCACAGATGGGCTCATCGGCCAGCTGTATTACCGCCTCGGGCTCGGCATGTACGACGCCCTCTCAGGCCGTGCAGGGATCGGCAGTAGCCGGCTGCTGTCTCGGACGCTGTTGCACCAAGCGCTGCCCGCGCTGCGCAGCGATATCAGCGGAGGGGTTGCCTACAGCGATGGGCAGTTTGACGATGCCAGGCTGAACCTGCTGATGGCACTCAGCGCCGAGCAACACGGGGCGGTCGTGCGCACGCGGACACCGGTGGTGGAGCTGGAGAAAGACAGCCACGGGAAGCTGTGCGCAGCTATCAGCGAAAACGCCGATGGCCAGAGAGAGCGCTGGAAAGCCCGCGTGGTGGTCAACGCCACCGGCATTCATGCCGATGCACTGAGGCGCATGGCCGAACCCGAGTGCCAGGAACGCATGCTGACCAGTCGTGGAGTGCATCTGGTGCTGAAGCAGCGTCTCTGTCCGCAACGAATCGGCCTGCTGCTGCCCTCCACCGATGACGGCCGGGTGCTGTTCATGCTGCCCTTCTTCGGGAGCACACTGGTCGGAACAACCGACACGCCCTGCAGCCATCCGCAGGCAGCTGTGCCATCCGATCAGGAACAGAACTATCTCCTCGACTACGTGAAGCGATGGTTCCCAGGCCTCAACAGCATTGACATCGGCAGTTGCTGGGCTGGAGGAAGACCCCTGCTCAAGCCTGCCGATGCCGACATGAACAGCAGCCGTGTGGTGCGCGAGCACGAGGTGGAGACGATGCCCAGCGGGCTGGTGAGCGTGATGGGCGGCAAATGGACCACCTGCCGTCCCATGGCTCTCGACACCCTCACGGCCGTCGCGAAGCAATTGGGACAGTCACTGCCACCGGCCAAGGAACTGCCTCTCATCGGCTCAGACCGCGATCCCCTGCAAACCCCAAACCGTCTGATTGCACAACGCTCAACCCTCCAGGATCTGTTGCCGAAATCGCCGCAGCAAGCGGAACAGATCGAACATCTTGAAAGCAGTCATGGCCTCAATGCGGAAGCCCTGGTCAACAGCTGGTCAACAGCAGAGCGTGAACCTCTCAGCCCGGTGATGCCCATCTGCAGCGGAGAGCTGCGGCATGCCATTGAGACCGAAAAGGCGAGAAGCATCACGGACGTGCTGGCCAGGCGGACGCGTCTGGCCATGGTTGACCGCGACGAAGCGCAACGGTTGGCTCCAGTGGTGAATCAAATGCTTGAGCAGTGCGGCCATGGCGACAGCGCACCTCTTGAACTGAGTCACTGATCAGATTTCATTGCTCAGATTTCATTGCTCAGCGTTTACGTCCTCCACTTCACCGATCAGCCACCAGCTGAATCCATGGGCCGGCAGGTAGACAAACCAACGCTCTGAAGCAGGGGGATATTCACAACCCCAGAACACCTCACGCGTACGCACACCGCTCCAACGACTGAGGTCAAGGTGCAGCGAAGCCCCTGCTGCTGAGAGGTTGGCCGCCACCAACACCGTCATGCTGCCGTCACAGCGCACGTAGGTGATCACACCTGGGTGAGCACATTTCAACAGCTCGAAATTGCCATGTCGCAGCGCCGGCAAGAGTCGCCTGCAGGTGAGCATGCGCCGGTGCCAGTTCAGCAGTGAACCAGGCAGCTGCTTCTGCACTTCAACATTCACCACGCGATAGTCGTAGCCAGGAGCTGTGATCGGCGGCAGCACCAACAGCGGATCAGGTGCGGTGGAGAAGCCCCCGTTACGCGCGGGAGTCCAGGCCATCGGGGTGCGATTGGGATCGCGGTCACGCAATCCCGGCCAATCGCCCATGCCGAGCTCATCGCCGTAATAGAGGCAAGGCATCCCCGGCAGGCTGTACAGCAGGGCGTGAAGAACGCGGTTGGAACCCGGATCGCCATTGAGCAATGGCGCCAGGCGACGGTTAATGCCCCAGTTGAGCCAATGTCCCTGTCCTTGATGCAGTCCGGCACGGATGGTCTGGATCACCTCCTCCGGGATCAGGTGACCATCACCCAACCACAACTCATCGTGGTTACGCAGAGGCAATGCCCAGCGACAGCCACTGACAACTTGCTGTGCCTTCTCCAGACAATTGCGCAGATTTTTCACACTGCCGCTGGCGATCGCAGCAAAGAGGTGAGCGGTCAGCGCAAAGTTGTATGCACCGTGGAGCTCATCCTGCAATAAGTAAGGCGCAATTTCTTCAACGGGCTGGATCGCTTCACCCAGCAACAAAACATCCTTGCCATGGGAATCCACCCGCTGGCGAAGTCGCTGTAAAAAAGCGTGGGTTTCCGGAAGCCCCTCACAGCGTGATCCCTCCTCCTCACACAGGAAAGGCACGGCATCCAGGCGGAAACCATCGACACCACGATCAATCCAGAAATCCACCACATCCAACATCGCCTCCTGGACAAATGGATTGGCGTAGTTGAGATCGGGCTGATGGCGAAGGAAACGGTGGAGGAAGTACTGACCTGCCACCTCATCCCATTCCCAGTTCGACGACTCGAAATGGCGGAAGAGCACTGGGGCATCGGCATAACGATGCGGGTCATCACTCCACACGTAGATCTCGCGCTCAGGGCTGCCCTTGGCGGCCCATCGAGCGCGCTGAAACCAGGGATGAAGGGTGCTGGTGTGATTCATCACCAGATCCATCACCACCTTCAGCCCCTGCGCATGTGCGGCCGTTAGGAAACGATGAAACGCGGCGAGATCGCCCAGATCGGGATGGATCGCCTTGAAGTCGGTGATGTCATACCCGCCGTCATCCAGCGGTGAGGGGTAGATGGGCGTGAGCCAGATGGCTTCCACCCCAAGCCAACGCAAATAAGGAAGCCGGCTGGATAAGCCCTGCAGGTCTCCAATCCCATCACCGTTGCCATCGCGGTAACTGCGCACGATCAACTGATAGATGACGGCGCCGTTCCACCACGGCTGCTGCTGACTCATCAGGCCGTTGCCTCTGATCACGGTGTAATGGCGATCGTGCTCTGCGTCATCCCCTCATCAACGGTTGAGCTCACGAAACTGCGAGCATGACCTGCACAGACAGAACGCTCTTCTCGTCATGGTCCAGGCCAACGCTGCATACCCCTTTACCGAAACCGACCTGGACCGGCTGCGACAACCTGTGTTGGAGGGACTCACGAGGCCGGAAGCTTGGCGTCGTGAACAGCTTCAGCGCCTGCGTGAGCTCGTAACAGAACACGAGCCAGAGATTCTCGAGGCCCTTCGCCATGACCTTTCCAAACCCGATCTTGAAGGGATGGCTGAGGTTGTGACCCTGCTTCAGGAACTCAAACTCGCGGAACGGCGTCTTCGTACCTGGATGCGTCCACGCCGAGTCCGTGTGCCGCTTGTGCAGCAGCCCGGCCGGGCCGAGCTGATCCGCGAACCACTCGGATGCGTGCTGCTGATTGGCCCCTGGAATCTGCCGTTCAGTCTCACGTTATGGCCGTTAGTCAGCGCTCTTGCAGCCGGCAACACCGCCGTGATCAAACCTTCCGAACATGCCCCAGCAACAGCCGAGCTGATCGAGAGGCTGGTGCCAGAGCACTTCTCAGACCATGTGGTTCAGGTCGTCAATGGTGATGGAGCTGTTGCCGCTCAATTGGTTCGGCAACGCTTCGATCACATCTTTTTCACCGGCGGCGGACAGATCGGAGCCAAGGTGCTGGAGGGAGCCGCCGCCAACCTCACGCCCGTAACCCTGGAACTCGGAGGCAAAAACCCTGCGATCGTGCTGCCTGGGGCCGATCTTTCCATCACGGCACGCAGACTGGTCTGGGGGAAGGGATTCAATGCGGGGCAGGCCTGTATCGCACCGGATCATCTGCTTGTCCAATCCGATCTGCGTACGCCTCTGCTGCAAGCCATCGCTGAGGAACGGCTGAAGCTTTACGGCAGCGATCCACTCGAATCCGAATCCCTGGCGTGTCTGATTCACGACCGTCATTACGGCCGACTGGAGGCTTTGTTGCAAGAAGCCAAAGATGATGGTCGCTTGCTGCTCGGAGGTGAGTGCGACCCGATCAGACGCCGGATTGCACCGACGTTGATCGCTGTTCAAGACGAAAAAGATCCGCTGATGGCCGACGAACTGTTTGGACCGCTGCTGCCTGTGCTGGAGATCAACGACCTGAATGAAGCCATTCAGAGAATCCAGAAGCAGGACAAACCACTCGCGCTCTATTTATTCGGCGGCAACGATCATGATCAGGAACTCGTCCTAAACAGCACCCATTCCGGTGGTGTGTGTTTCAACGACGTCTTGATGCAATGTGGCGTCCCCGATCTGCCCTTTGGTGGCGTTGGCGCCAGCGGGATGGGAGCCCATCACGGCGAAGCGGGATTCAGAACCTTTTCCCACGAGCGCTCGGTTCTGAGGCGTCCATTCTGGCTGGATCTACCCCAGCGCTATCCGCCTTACACCCTCAAGCCAGAAACATTCCGTCGTCTCTTGAGCTGAAGGACGCGACAACAAGTTCAGAACAGCACTGGCGCTGAACGGGAGGCACCTTATCTTTCGCCCAGCCAACGCTCACGCATGCGCCGCACTCTCCTGACCGTCCTTGCCGCGATGGCTCTGACACCACTCGCCGGTCATGCCGCCAACGTGACGGTTCAGTCAGGGGAGACCCTTTCGGATATTGCGGCTCGCTACGGCGTATCGATCAACAGCCTGATGCGCCTCAACGGAATCAGGAACTCGGACCATGTGGAGGCCGGCCAGACACTGCGGCTGCCTGGGAGCGTTTCAGCAGGCAAGGGGCGTCACAACGTGCAGTCCGGTGACACCCTCAGCGGGATTGCGGCGCAATACAGAGTTGGTGAACGCCAGTTAATGGCCCTGAACGGACTGTCGAGTGCTGACCATGTTGAGATCGGTCAGACCCTGAAGCTGCCCAGCAACGCGGTGCTTCCTCAGGCCAAGCCCAAACCCACGGCCAAGCCGGTGCCGATTCGGGCCAAACCCAATGCCATCTCCCACACCGTGGCCCGCGGCCAGACTCTCAGCCAGATCGCTAAGGCCTACGACATCCCGCTCACCTCGTTGGTGAGCATCAATGCGATTGAAAACCCTAATCAGGTCAATATCGGAACCCAGCTGATGCTGCGCTCCACCGAAAGCATCAGCAACACATCAACAGCCACATCCAAGGCCACAACACCTGTTGAGCAACAACCATTGCTGACCGAAAGCCAGCCCGATCAGCAGGAGCCAGCACAAGTCCAACCCAAGCCCGAAAGCATCAAGACGTCTGCTGCCAAGCCGGCGACTGTCAAACCAACGGCTGTGAAAACCAGTGCGGTGAAGCCCAAAGTTGTCAAACCTGTCACCACTGCCAAGGCGACCCAAGCAACAACGACAACAAGCGTGCAGCCGAAGCCAGCCTCTTGGCGGAACTATGGCCCCCTTCAAGTCGACTGGGGAAACTGGCAGTCGATGGGTGGAAGCGAAGTAGCTCCGACACTGAACAGCGATGGACAGTCGCTCTATGTGGCGGTGAACTGCTCCGCCAAAAAAATCAATGCCACTGGCGCCAACGGGAAGTGGAAAAACTGGATTGCACCCCAGTCGGAATTCGAGAAGGCTCTCGTGAAGGATCGCTGCACGGCAGCAAAGGGTTGAACGCGGCTTAAGCGGCGTAGTGCAAAGGCCAGGGCTGACGCAAAAAGCGACGGCCACTTTCCTTTAGATACAGACGCTGGCTGCCGTCATCGGTTTCATGGATCAACTCCTCCTGAACCAGCCGCCGCGTCAGCCATCCCCAGTGCGCCGAACGACCCTCTTCAGCATTGAGTCGTTCACTGAGTCTGCGGGAATCTGTGCCGTGAACCTCCGCGAGCAACTCCAGAACAGCCGTGGCCTGGTCAGACCAGTCCTTACTTGAGGTACTGGAAAGACAGCGGTCACAGCGGCCACAGGGAGGGACTAGTTCACCGACGGACAGCAGCAGAGCTTGTTCTCTGCAGGTTTCTCCCTCTGCCACAGCTTCCATACGGCGCAACTGCTGCTGCGCCAGTTCAATTCGACGCGATTCTTCGGCGGCATCGCTGGCGGATGACCGGCGCAGAGCGCTCTGCATCGCCCATCCCAGACTGGTTCGATCTCTCGGCGAGAACAGCACCAGGCAGTGAGCTGGCTTGCCATCACGCCCTGCACGACCTGACTCCTGCAGATAGCCCTCCGGCGTGCTCGGGAGATCCAGATGCAAAACCAGACCGACGTCCGATCGGTCCACCCCCATACCAAACGCCACCGTGGCCACCAACACAGGGTCCTGCGCTCCCAGGAAATGCTCCAGCGCTCGATGTCGAACTTCAGGTTCAAGACCGGCGTGATAGGCGATGGCCTGAATCCCGTTGGCACAGAGTCGCTCTGTCCAACGCTCCACCGAAACACGGGTGCGGGCGTAAATCAAACAAGCGCCACGGGCATTCTCCAAGGCATCAACCACATCCTGCAAAGGATCACCAACCCGGCGGCGCATGGCGTAGTGGAGGTTGTGACGTCGGGCCGATCCGACCTGGATCAGCGGCCGCCTGAGATGCAGAAGGCGAAGAATATCTGCTCTGACCCGAGGGGCTGCCGTAGCACTGAGAGCCACCAGAGGAACCCCTGGGCAAAGGGCACGCAGCTCACCCAGCCGGCGGTAATCAGGACGGAAGTCATGGCCCCAAGCGCTGATGCAGTGAGCCTCATCGACAGCGAGCGCCACCAGCTGTCCTGTAGCAGCGTGCTCCTGCAGAACAGAACGGGTGGCTTCACCCTGAAGACGCTCCGGAGCGAGATACAACAGCCGCAAGGATCCGTCGCTGAGCTGCGAAAGCGTCTGTCGCCGCTGAACTGGATCAATTCCTCCATGAAGACAGGCTGCTGCGATGCCTCGACGTCTCAACTGGAGAACCTGATCCTCCATCAGAGCTACCAAAGGCGAGATCACCACGACGAGACCTGATCTCACCAGAGCGGGCAACTGAAAACACAGTGACTTGCCACCACCAGTCGGCAGCACCGCCAGGCAGTCCTGCCCCTGCAACAGGCATTCCACAACAGGACGCTGCCCTGGCCGGAACTCAGACCAGCCGTAATGACGCTTGAGCGCATCCAGCAGCAGGTCCAAAGCACTCCACAGATGGTGTGCCCAGCCTATCGAGCCCCAGATCTAGGGGAGCGGAGGAGGATCCAGCTGATCCGGTGATTCCTCAACCAGCTGGAGTCGCACCCGCTTACCCCCAGCCAACTCACCTAAAGACACCCGAAGCGTCGCGCCGCTGAGACTCTGCAGCGCCGAGAGCACATCCCGGAGATACGGAGTACTGCTGCCACTTTCTACCCAAAGCCGTTCCTGCAAACCACCCAGTCGTCGCCAGGACGTGTGCAGCTTGAGCACTGCCGATTCCAGGGACTGAGCCTGACCGACTGCATCAGCCAGCAATCCCAGTGCATCCAGCCTCTGGGCTTCCTGCATGGCCTTCTCCAGATCAAGCTCACCCTGCTGAAAGGCACGGACGGCAACACTGGATTCTGTCGCCTTGGTGATCCAGCGCGCGGTGTGGGTCACATCCTTGATGCGGTCAAGCTCAGGCTCATCGCGCAGCACCTTGCGCAAATCATCCTGCTGTGGCTCCGGCAGCTTGGCCAGCTCACGCACCAGCGGCGCAACCACTTTTGGGGGCAGCAGATTCTCCTGGGTGCGTTGCCGAATTTCCTCTGGCAGCAGAGGACTGGTGGCAGCCATGAACTCATCCGTCAGCCGTCGGACCTGCTTGCGGGTGATCTCCTGCCCTTCATTGGCAGCTTCAGAGATCATCAGCTGCACCTCCGGAGCCGCCTGTGCGGTTTCCATGAAGGCGCGTTTGGAAAACTGATTGACGCTGGTCTCCTCGAGCACCCCCTCGCCCAACATCTCCTGCGCCGACTCCGCAAGCTGGATCAATCCGTAGGCCCGGGTTTTGCTGATCTCCCGCTCCCTGAGCCACTGCAGGAATCCGGCGCCACGTCCTTCTCCACCCCTCTTTTCACGGTCACGAACGGCCTTGAGGATCTTTCCACGCCAGATTTCGGTCTGCAGATCGAACTTGTCACAGACAGCCCAGGCCTGTTCCAAGCGAGCCAGAAACTCCATCGTGCTGATGTCGTCCTGATCAGGATCTGGCAGATCGAGCTCCAGAACTGGAGTTTCCATGTTCGTTGGCAGCAAGGCAGGCAGCAGTCCGGAGGCTGGATGCTGGCATGGCGCAGTGCCGGCAAAGAGCTGATCAGGGCGACATTGTGTGACGCAACAGCACTCCAGGGAAAGACCTAGAGATACGCTCAATGTGCTTTTAGTTGCTACGAAGCGATGGCGATCTCCCGCGGTGACATGGTGCGGATCAAGCGCCCTGAGTCCTTCTGGTTCAACGATGTGGGCAAGGTCGCCTCAATCGACACGTCCGGCATCCGCTACCCGGTCGTGGTCAGGTTCGAACAGGTCAACTACAACGGCCTGCAGGGTTCAGACGGTGGCATCAACACCAACAACTTCGCGCTCGACGAACTCGAGCCGGCCTAACTCCCTTGCCGGAACTTCCGGAAGTTGAGACGGTTCGTCGGGGACTGGCGAACCGTCTTCAATCGTTTGTGATTCAAGAAGCCGAAATCCTCCGTGAGAGAGCCGTGGCAAGCCCTGGGGGCGCGACAGCTTTTTGCCGTGGTCTTGCAGGCCAGACCGTTGGCGAGTGGCGGCGACGCGGCAAATATTTGATTGCTCAGCTCTTGAATCCCAGCACTGGCGAGCCCAGTGGCTGCTGGGGAGTGCATCTGCGCATGACCGGCCAGTTCCAGTGGCACGAAGAACCCACAGAACCTTGCCAGCACACAAGGGCGCGCTTCTGGAATGCCAGGGAGCAGGAGCTGCGTTTCGTCGACGTACGTAGCTTTGGCGAGATGTGGTGGGTTCCGCAAGGAACAGCCACCGAATCCGTCATCACCGGATTGAAGCGACTAGGACCCGAACCCTTCAGCGAAGAATTCAATGCCGGTTATTTGCAAAAGAAGCTGAAAGGATCAACACGCTCGATCAAGGCAGCCCTGCTGGACCAATCACTGGTGGCAGGCGCAGGCAATATCTATGCCGACGAAAGCTTGTTTGCAGCGGGCATTGCACCCCAAACACCAGCAGGCAGGCTCAACCGCAAACAACTGGAACACGTGTGCGACAGCCTTGTGCATGTGCTCGAGATCAGCATCGGCGTTGGTGGCACAACATTCAGCGATTTCCGAGACCTTGAAGGCGTCAACGGCAATTACGGAGGACAAGCCGCGGTGTATCGACGCACCGGGCAACCGTGTTTGAACTGTGGCACTGCCATTGATCGGGTGAAACTTGCCGGCCGTAGCACCCATTGGTGCCCCACCTGCCAATCCTGAATCTCGGGTGCGATAGGACGGAGACGCATGGAACGCGGGAGGAGCGAAGGCGTTGGTTCAGGCTGCTGAAGAACTCTCAGCCACGATGAAACTGCTGCATCGCAGGGGTTGGTGCGATGGCACTGGAGGCAATTTCAGCGTTGTGGTGGCGCATGAACCTCTGCGATTGTTGATGGCCCCCAGCGGAGTCGACAAGGGTTCAGTCCAACCCGAAGAACTGATCGAAGTGAATAGCAGCGGTGACGTCACCCGAGGAGCAGGCAAAGCGAGTGCAGAAACCCTGCTGCATCTGCGCATCATTGACTGTTGCGGAGCCGGGGCCGTGCTGCATACCCACTCCCTATCAGGAACGCTGCTGTCGAAAACGGAGCTGGAGCGAGGCAAGGTGACTCTTGAGGGCTGGGAGATGTTGAAGGGACTGAAGGGAGTCACCACCCATGACACCAGTGTCAACGTACCGATCATTGCCAACAATCAGGATCTACAGGCACTGAGCGAAGCAGCTGCCGAACGATTAAGTGAAGCTCCCCAAGGGCTGCTGGTTTCAGGCCATGGCCTCTACGCCTGGGGCGACAACCTGAAAGAAGCTCGTCGTCATACCGAAATCCTCGAATTTCTCTTGGAACTCAGCTGGAGACAATCACTCATGCGGAGCCAACAATGATTCGGGCCATCCTGCTGGATATCGAAGGAACAACCTGCCCTGTCGATTTTGTTAGCCAGACGCTGTTTCCTTTCGCGCAGAAGAATCTGAATGCAGCATTGATGAACAGATCAAACGATGCTGAGATTGATGCATTAGTGGATGAAGCCATCAATGAATGGCTGGCCGATTTGGATCCAACCAGCCAAACAATGCTGAGCCAGACCACTCAAAAGCCTCCATCCACAAAGGAGGTGGAAGAGTACTTACAGCACCTGATTCAATCAGACAGAAAGTCGACGGCTCTTAAGGAATTACAAGGCATCATCTGGAAGCAAGGCTACTTATCAGGGGAGCTGATATCACCCCTATTCAGCGATGTATGCAAACAACTCGATCACTGGAAACGCAAGGAAATCACGCTTGCCGTGTACTCATCTGGCAGCATTCAGGCCCAGAAACTTCTCTACGCCCATACAAGCAAAGGAGACCTCACGGATCGCTTTGACCACTGGTTTGACACACGCACAGGCCCCAAACTTGCCCATCAGAGCTACACAGTCATTGCGCAAAAACTAGGCATTCAATCGAACCAAGTGCTGTTTATCAGCGATCACCCAGGCGAATGCGATGCAGCCTGGCAGTCAGGCATGAACACTGTGTTCTGCCTGCGTGAAGGCAATCCACATCAAGACCCTGGCGAGCACGCAGTCGTACAACAACTTTGCGATATCGATCTCGAGAAGATCAATGCAGCGCACAACAACCAGCGCTGAATTGAACCTGACAACAACAAAACGCGCCAGGGCACAAAAAAAGCCACCCCTCAAGGGTGGCTTTCTTCGCATCACATGCGTGATAGAAATGTTTTACCTGGCATCGAGCTATTTTCTCAGGGGGCTACCCCCCAAATATCGTCGCCGCTGCTGCGTTTCACAACCGAGTTCGAGATGGATCGGAGTGGTTCCACAACGCTATGGACACCAGGATAGAAAACATTCCCAAGGTTGAACCCTGAGAACTGCATAGGACATCACCAACAACTTTCATCGTTGATCATGCGTCTGAATCGAATAAATCATCGCCTCAGGCAAGAACCAAATCATGGTCAAGCCCTCGGTCTATTAGTACTCCTCCGCTGCATCCATTACTGGACTTCGACGTAGAGCCTATCAACGGGTGTTCTTCCCGTGACCTTACTGGGTTACCCCATGGGAATACTCATCTTGAGGTGGGCTTCCCACTTAGATGCTTTCAGCGGTTATCCACTCCGCACATGGCTACCCAGCGTTTACCGTTGGCACGATAACTGGTACACCAGAGGTGCGTTCCTCCCGGTCCTCTCGTACTAGGGAGAAATCCTCTCAATATTCCTACGCATACACCGGATATGGACCGAACTGTCTCACGACGTTCTGAACCCAGCTCGCGTACCGCTTTAATGGGCGAACAGCCCAACCCTTGGGACCGACTTCAGCCCCAGGTTGCGATGAGCCGACATCGAGGTGCCAAACCTCCCCGTCGATGTGAACTCTTGGGGGAGATCAGCCTGTTATCCCTAGAGTAACTTTTATCCGTTGAGCGACGGCCCTTCCACTCAGAACCGTCGGATCACTAAAACCGACTTTCGTCCCTGTTCGACTTGTAGGTCTCACAGTCAAGCTTCCTTCTGCTTTTGCACTCGTCAGCTGATTTCCAACCAGCCTGAGGAAACCTTTGTGCGCCTCCGTTACCTTTTAGGAGGCGACCGCCCCAGTCAAACTGCCCACCTGATACTGTCCGCTCCCCGGATAACGGGTGAACGTTAGAACCCTAGCTCTGAAAGAGTGGTATCTCACCATTGACTCCCTAGTACCCACGAGCACTAGATCAACGTCTCCCACCTATCCTGCGCATTCAGAGCCCGGGCACAATACCAAGCTACAGTAAAGCTTCATAGGGTCTTTCTGTCCGGGTGTATGTAGTCCGCATCTTCACAGACAATTCTATTTCGCCGAGCCTCTCTCCGAGACAGCGCCCTGATCGTTACGCCTTTCGTGCGGGTCGGAACTTACCCGACAAGGAATTTCGCTACCTTAGGACCGTTATAGTTACGGCCGCCGTTCACCGGGGCTTCAGTCGCCAGCTTCGCTTACGCTGACCGGCTTCCTTAACCTTCCGGCACTGGGCAGGCGTCAGCCCCCATACATCGTCTTGCGACTTAGCGGAGACCTGTGTTTTTGGTAAACAGTCGCCAGGGCCTTTTCACTGCGACCACCTTGCGGTGGCACCCCTTCTCCCGAAGTTACGGGGCTAATTTGCCGAGTTCCTTAGAGAGAGTTACCTCGCGCACCTCGGTATTCTCTACCACCCCACCTGTGTCGGTTTCGGGTACTGGCAGTTATGCCTTAACGGGTATAGAGCTTTTCTTGGAAGCATGACATCACCGACTTCGCTGCCGTAGCAGCTCGTACTCACGCCTCAGCTCGGAACGTTTTCGCCGCTCCTCATAGCCTCGAACGCTTGAACCAGTAACCAACGTCTGGCTCGGCTAGCCTTCTCCGTCCCTCTTCCCAAAACATAACCGGTACAGGAATGTTGACCTGTTATCCATCGACTACGCCTTTCGGCCTGACCTTAGGACCAGACTAACCCTCCGCGGACGAGCCTGCCGGAGGAACCCTTAGGGTTTCGGTGCATGGGATTCTCACCCATGTTTTCGCTACTCAAGCCGACATTCTCACTTCCATGCAGTCCACGCCCGCTCACGCTAACGCTTCGCCCCACATAGAACGCTCCCCTACCATAAATCCGCAGCTTCGGTACAACGCTTAGCCCCGTTCATTTTCGGCGCAGGATCGCTCGACCAGTGAGCTATTACGCACTCCTTTGAGGATGGCTGCTTCTAGGCAAACCTCCTGGTTGTCTGGGCAATCCCACCTCCTTTATCACTTAGCGTTGATTTGGGGACCTTAGCTGGCGGTCTGGGCTGTTTCCCTCTCGACCATGGAGCTTATCCCCCACAGTCTGACTGCCTCGCTACACACAGGGTATTCAGAGTTCATCTCGATTTGGTACCGCTCTCGCAGCCCGCACCGAAATGGTGGCTTTACCCCCCTGCTGGAGCACGAGACGCTACGCCTCAACGTATTTCGGGGAGAACCAGCTAGCTCCGGGTTCGATTGGCATTTCACCGCTAACCACAGCTCATCCAGTGACTTTTCAACGTCAGTTGGTTGGGACCTCCACTTGGTATCACCCAAGCTTCATCCTGGCCATGGTTAGATCACCCGGGTTCGGGTCTATAAATACTGACAAACGCCCTATTCAGACTCGCTTTCGCTATGGCTCCACCATTTCCGGTTTAACCCGCCAGTACCTATAAGTCGCCGGCTCATTCTTCAACAGGCACACGGTCACCCGATAAGTCGGGCTCCCATTGCTTGTAAGCTCACGGTTTCATGTTCTATTTCACTCCCCTCCCGGGGTTCTTTTCACCTTTCCCTCGCGGTACTGTTTCGCTATCGGTCACACAGTAGTACTTAGCCTTACGAGGTGGTCCTCGCGGATTCACACGGAATTTCACGTGCTCCGTGCTACTCGGGATACAGCTAGGTCAGTTCAGTTTTCGTGTACGGGGCTTTCACCTTCTTTGGCGTGTCTTTCAAACACTTCCACTAACATCCCTTTTCCACATTGCTGTCCCACAACCCCGATGGTCGAAACCATCGGTTTAGGCTCTTCCCCGTTCGCTCGCCGCTACTCAGGGAGTCGTTTTTACTTTCCTTTCCTCCAGCTACTAAGATGTTTCAGTTCGCTGGGTTGGCTCGTGCCAGCCTATGGATTCAGCTGGCCGTTCTAAGGGTTGCCCCATTCGGAAATTCCCGGATCAAAGCGTGTTTCCAGCTCCCCGAGACTTATCGCAGGTAACCACGTCCTTCATCGCCTCTGTGTGCCAAGGTATCCGCCGTGAGCTCTTTGTAGCTTGACCATTTAATCTCCAAAACGCTTGCTGTCGTTGAAACAGATTCTGAACGATTCATTGCTGAATCAATCATCAAACTCCCAATTGCTCGACACAATTAGAAGAACGTTATGGAGTCTCGGCTCTTGCTCAAGAATTGACATCATCCTAAAAAAGAATGATGCATCCATGAGAGATGCTTTATTCTTACAGACTTTTTCCTATGCAGTTGTCAAGGTTCTGCTAGACATCAAACTGCTTAAACAGTTCGAGCCCAGCATCTTATCAACCAAAAGATCATGATAATTCACGTCATTTCGGAATGACAGGAAGCTGGGGTCATGCCAGCGGACACATCTAAATCACATCACATTCGAGTTCACCTTCCATCATTCAGAAGATGGAGATTGAGTTCGATCAGTGGAGGTTAGGAGACTCGAACTCCTGACATCCTGCTTGCAAAGCAGGCGCTCTACCAACTGAGCTAAACCCCCAACACCGAATGGGCCATCCTGGACTTGAACCAGGGACCTCACCCTTATCAGGGGTGCGCTCTAACCACCTGAGCTAATGGCCCAGGAAGACTCAACCCTTGTGGGATGTGACCTAGACAAAGTTTAGGAACTGAAAATTTCCATCAAGCAATCCATATCTCTATGTATTCTTGACTTCAAAATTGAGGTACCGATCGACCTAAGGTGACAGGATTTCGGCCTAAGAATTAAGTACTCAGACATCAAAATCATTGTTTGTCTCCCTGTTAGGAGGTGATCCAGCCGCACCTTCCGGTACGGCTACCTTGTTACGACTTCACCCCAGTCATCAGCCCCACCTTCGACGTCCTCCTCCACAAGGGTTGGAGTAACGGCTTCGGGCGTGGCCAACTTCCATGGTGTGACGGGCGGTGTGTACAAGGCCCGGGAACGTATTCACCGCAGTATGCTGACCTGCGATTACTAGCGATTCCTCCTTCACGTAGGCGAGTTGCAGCCTACGATCTGAACTGAGCCACGGTTTATGAGATTTGCTTGTCCTCGCGAACTTGCTGCTCTTTGTCCGTAGCATTGTAGTACGTGTGTAGCCCAGGATGTAAGGGGCATGATGACTTGACGTCATCCACACCTTCCTCCGGTTTATCACCGGCGGTCTCTCTAGAGTGCCCAACTAAATGCTGGCAACTAAAGACGTGGGTTGCGCTCGTTGCGGGACTTAACCCAACATCTCACGACACGAGCTGACGACAGCCATGCACCACCTGTCACTGCGTTCCCGAGGGCACTCTCTCGTTTCCAAGAGATTCGCAGGATGTCAAACCCTGGTAAGGTTCTTCGCGTTGCATCGAATTAAACCACATACTCCACCGCTTGTGCGGGCCCCCGTCAATTCCTTTGAGTTTCACACTTGCGTGCGTACTCCCCAGGCGGAACACTTAACGCGTTGGCTACGACACCGAGGGGGTCGATTCCCCCGACACCTAGTGTTCATCGTTTACGGCCAGGACTACAGGGGTATCTAATCCCTTTCGCTCCCCTGGCTTTCGTCCATGAGCGTCAGTTATGGCCCAGCAGAGCGCCTTCGCCACTGGTGTTCTTCCCGATATCTACGCATTTCACCGCTACACCGGGAATTCCCTCTGCCCCTACCACACTCAAGCCCAACAGTTTCCACTGCCATGATGGAGTTAAGCTCCACGTTTTAACAGCAGACTTGAAAGGCCGCCTGCGGACGCTTTACGCCCAATAATTCCGGATAACGCTTGCCACTCCCGTATTACCGCGGCTGCTGGCACGGAATTAGCCGTGGCTTATTCCTCAAGTACCGTCAGATCTTCTTCCTTGAGAAAAGAGGTTTACAGCCCAGAGGCCTTCATCCCTCACGCGGCGTTGCTCCGTCAGGCTTTCGCCCATTGCGGAAAATTCCCCACTGCTGCCTCCCGTAGGAGTCTGGGCCGTGTCTCAGTCCCAGTGTGGCTGATCATCCTCTCAGACCAGCTACTGATCGATGCCTTGGTGAGCTCTTACCTCACCAACTAGCTAATCAGACGCGGGCTCATCCTCAGGCGAAATTCATTTCACCTCTCGGCATATGGGGTATTAGCGGCCGTTTCCAGCCGTTATCCCCCTCCTGAGGGCAGATTCCCACGCGTTACTCACCCGTCCGCCACTAACCCGAAGGTTCGTTCGACTTGCATGTGTTAAGCACGCCGCCAGCGTTCATCCTGAGCCAGGATCAAACTCTCCGTTGTAGATCAAGTCCTCTTAAAGGCTTTCACCTCTTCAACTTGATTTGCTTTACCCACTCATCAGCACTGGCGCACTGATTGCAGTTAAAACCACCTTCCTCTGACAGAAGGGTTCTTAAGAGTGCACTTAGAATCTCTCCCTCGTGACTTTCCAGGATCTCAGATCCGGTCGTTGCTCCACAACGCGCACACCGACAACATCAAAAGCTCGTGAAAACTTCTAATCTTGTAAGCACGTTGCTTCTTTGCAACTAAAAATTGTTGACGGGACCTCACACTTACATCGCTATATCATCAAGCTCAATCACCAAACCTTTCAGCTCAGCAATCAAAACTCGACGCGATGAAAGCGTCAGTTCCTAAACTTTTCGATTGTCCAGGTTCTGCCGTCGCGTTCCCTCTCAGGAACGGTTGGCGGTGCGGTCTCGCGACCGCTTGTGAAACCTACAACACCGTGGGATCGCTCCCTCTTGGCCTTGTAAGCACCCCTAAACATTACAAGCTCGCGCTCTTCATGCTCAGTGACTGCGCTCCAGGCTTCCGCCTGCCGCGCAGTCCAAAAACATAACTCACAAACACCCCCTGACGCAACTGATCGCATCTCAAGACTTGCTTCCACTGCCGCAATCGAAAGCCAGCACTACGTTTTGGCTACACGCAACGGATCATGGCAGGACGCTTCAGCCAGCAGAACCAGCGTGTCCGACCGAGCTCAAAGGAAGACCAGGTGGTCCAGAAGGCCCGCGAGCACTTCGAGCGAACGCTGATTCCCCTGCGTGGACATTTGGCTGGCAGCGTCGCCGCCCTGGAACATCCCCGTCACGACGAAGCTCTCAACTACGGCGAGATCTTCCTGAGGGACAACGTTCCCGTGATGGTCTACCTGCTGACGCAGAAACGATTCGACATTGTCCGTCAATTCCTGACCATCTGCCTTGACCTGCAGAGCACCACCTACCAGACACGAGGAGTCTTCCCCACCAGCTTCGTGGAAGAGGAAGGACATCTGATTGCGGACTATGGCCAACGCTCCATCGGTCGGATCACCTCAGTCGACGCAAGCCTCTGGTGGCCGGTTCTGTGCTGGATGTACGTGAAGTCCAGTGGAGACGAGGAATTCGCCTCGAGTCAGGCTGTTCAGCGCGGAGTTCAGCTGCTGCTGGACCTTGTGTTGCATCCCACCTTTGAAGGAACTCCGGTGCTGTTCGTGCCGGACTGCGCTTTCATGATTGACCGTCCGATGGACGTCTGGGGTGCACCACTGGAAGTGGAGGTGTTGCTGTACGGATCTCTGCGTTGCTGCACTCAGCTCATGGAGCTGGGACGAAAGCACCACAACAGCAGGCTGCTGGATCAACGACTGGTGCTAACCCGGCAGTGGGTTCACGACCTTCGCCAGTTTCTTCTCAAGCACTACTGGGTCACGAGCAAAACCATGCAGGTGCTGCGTCGCAGACCGACCGAACAATACGGAGACAACCAGCACCAAAACGAATTCAATGTTCAGCCTCAAGTCATTCCTGACTGGCTGCAGGACTGGCTGGAAAACCGTGGGGGCTACCTGATCGGCAACATGCGCACAGGACGTCCGGACTTCCGCTTCTACAGCCTCGGAAATTCACTCGGCTGCCTGTTCGGACTGCTGACGGCCCCACAACAACGTGCACTGTTCCGCTTGACGCTGCACAACCGCGACCACCTAATGGCCGAGATGCCCATGCGCATCTGCCACCCTCCGATGGAAAGCCTTGAGTGGCAAAACAAGACCGGGTCGGATCCGAAGAACTGGCCCTGGAGCTATCACAACGGTGGCCACTGGCCGAGCCTGTTGTGGTTCTTCGGTGGCTCCATCCTTCTGCACGAGCGCCGCCATCCCCATGCCGATGTCCTGCTGATGGGGCAGATGAAAGCACTGCTGGAGGAGTGCTATTGGAGTCATCTCAACCAGTTACCAAGGCAACAGTGGGCTGAATACTTCGATGGCCCAACAGGGACCTGGGTGGGCCAACAGTCGAGGACCTACCAGACCTGGACGATTGTTGGTTTTCTGCTGCTCCACCACTTCCTGCGCGTCAATCCAGATGACGTGATGCTTTTGGACCTTGATGAAGGAGCTGTTCCTGACCCTGCGGATGAGTTTCCTGAAGACAATGATCACGACTGGGATCACCATTAAAAAAGCCCAGCCATAGGGCTGGGCCGATGAGATCCATCTCAGGGAAAATCAGAAGAGTCCCAGGGTCAGAGATTTATCGATGGGCATTGCTGCACCGATACCGAGGTAGATGGTTGTTGCTGTACCGAACAGGAACACAGCCATTGCGACAGGGCGGCGGAAAGGGTTCTGGAACTTGTTGAAGCTCTCGATGAACGGAACCAACATCAGACCGAGAGGAACAAGGGTCTGAAGAGCGATTCCCAGAAGCTTGTTGGGAACAACCCTCAAGATCTGGAAAACGGGATACAAGTACCACTCAGGAAGGATTTCCAGAGGGGTTGCGAAGGGGTCCGCCTTGTCGCCAAGCATGGCGGGATCCAGGACGGCAAGTCCGACAATGCAGGCAATGGTGCCCAGGATCACTACCGGGAAGATGTAGAGCAGGTCGTTCGGCCAGGCAGGTTCGCCGTAATAGTTGTGGCCCATGCCCTTAGCGAGCTTGGCGCGCATTTTGGGATCGTTCAGATCCGGCTTCTTGAGGATGTGCATGGATCAGGGGGTGTTGTTTGAACCTTAAGCAGACCAGGGGGGCTGAACGACAGAGCGCTCAGAGACTGAAACGGATCACAAGGGACCAGAAATACCTTGCTTCCGGATCATCAGGAAGTGCATCAGCATGAACACCGCCAGAAGCCATGGCATCACAAAGGTGTGAAGGCTGTAGAAGCGAGTCAGTGTGGACTGGCCAACACTTTCACCGCCTCGGAGCAGTTCAACCATGAAGTCTCCAACCACTGGGATGGCAGCAGGAACACCTGAAACGATCTTCACAGCCCAGTAGCCGACCTGATCCCAAGGAAGGGAATAGCCCGTCACGCCGAAGGAGACAGTGATCACAGCCATCGTGACGCCGGTGACCCAGGTGAGTTCACGGGGGCGCTTGAAACCGCCAGTGAGATAGACCCGGAACACGTGGAGAATCAGCATCAGCACCATCATCGAGGCACTCCAGCGATGAACCGAACGGATCAACCATCCAAAACTCACATCCGTCATCAGGTACTGGACGGATGTGTAAGCCTCAGCGACCGTGGGTTTGTAGTAGAAGGTCATCGCGAAGCCTGTCGCGAACTGAATCAGGAAACACACAAGTGTGATTCCACCGAGGCAGTAAAAAATGTTGACGTGTGGAGGCACGTACTTGCTGCTGATGTCATCAGCAATGTCCTGAATTTCAAGACGTTCCTGGAACCAGTCGTAGACAGGTGAGGAGTTCGCCATGCAGAGGTGGGCTTGGATTGCGAGAGTCTACCGATGTCGTTCCGGTTGCGGGCAGGGATGAAGCCAATGTTGCCGACTGTTAACGGATGGCCAGATCGTCTGCGACGTCTGGCTTTTGGTTTGGCGAGTGCCATTCTCATCGTTCTGATTGCCAGCCCGCAGGCCCTGGCGCTCAACGATGCGCAGCAACTGGTGGTGGAAAGCTGGCGTCTTGTGAACCAGGGTTATCTGGACCCTGACCAGTTCGATCGGATCCGCTGGAAACGCCTTCGCCAGAAGGCTCTTGAAAACACCATTGAAAGCAGCGAAGAGGCTTACAGCGCCATCGAGGCGATGCTGCTGCCGCTCAATGACCCCTACACCCGCCTGCTGAGACCTGCGGACTACGAGGTAATGAAGGCCAGTAACGAGGGGAACCTCAGCGGCGTTGGCCTGCAGCTCGGTCATCGCCAAGACAGCAATGCAACCGTGGTGATTGCTCCACTGGAAGGGTCCCCCGCAGCTGAAGCCGGCATCGTCAGTGGAACTGAAGTCTTGGCCGTGAATGGAGAGGCTGTCGAGATGCTCGGCCTCGAAACGATCGCGGCACGCCTCCGGGGAGCAGTGGGAACCCAGGTGGTGCTCACCCTGCTGCCACCGCAAGGCGAGCAGCAGGAAATCACTTTGGAACGACGCAACATCGATCTGCGGCCGGTGCGGACAAGGCGGCTGCGCAGTGACACCCACACGCTCGGTTACATCCGGATCACACAGTTCAGCGAAGGCGTGCCCGAACAGGTTCGCGCAGCCATCGACGAGCTCTCCGACAAGAGCGTTGAGGGGCTGGTGCTTGATCTACGCAACAACTCAGGGGGGCTGGTCAGCGCAGGGCTTGAGGTTGCCGATGCATTTCTGGATCAGCAGCCGATCGTGGAGACCCGAAATCGCAGCGGCATCGCCGATCCGATCCAGGCAGGAGCTGAAGTGCTTTACAGCGGACCGATGGTGACGCTGGTCAATGAAGGGACAGCAAGTGCCAGCGAAATCCTTGCGGGCGCACTTCAGGACGATGAACGATCACTGCTGCTAGGCAGCAACACCTTCGGCAAAGGCCTGATTCAGACTCTGACCAACCTCAGTGATGGCAGTGGACTCGCCGTGACGGTGGCGGGCTATGTCACTCCCAGCGGGAGGGACATTCAGGGCGAAGGCATCACTCCAGACAGAATTCTTGACGGACCTGAACCACTGAATCCCGGCGGAGAAGGCGATCGCTGGCTAAGCGACGCCGAACTCGTGCTCCAGTCGATGATTGATCAGGAAGCCAGTCAGGCCAGTCCAGATCCCATGCCGATCACGGATGACGTTGAAGCGGAGCCAACGAGCTGAATGGGCTCCCGCACTTATCACGACCCACTTCATCACGGCATCAGCCTGGACGCCGATCAACCCGCCGAAGCCATGGTGCTCGCGCTGGTGGACTCGGCTCCTTTTCAACGACTGAGGCGTATCCGCCAGCTCGGCCCAGCATTCCTCACGTTTCACGGGGCGGAATCCAGCCGATTCACTCACTCACTGGGTGTCTTTGCCATCGCCCGCCGAGCGATGGGCCGCCTGATTGAGCTCGATCCCTCTCTGAACAAACAAAAGGGTGTGCTTTACGCCGCCGCCCTGCTTCATGACCTTGGCCATGCTCCTCTCAGCCATTCAGGCGAGGAGATGTTTGGCACGCACCACGAACAGTGGTCAGCGCGTGTGATCCGGGAACACCCCGACATTCAGGCCCCCCTCGAACAGTTTTCAACAGGCACAGCTGCCTCGGTGGCCGATCTTCTCGAACATGGTCGTGCAGAACGGGGCGTCATCAAGGCCCTAGTGAGCAGCCAGCTTGACTGCGATCGTCTGGATTACCTCTTGCGCGACAGTTACAGCACAGGGGCCCGATATGGCCAGCTGGATCTTGATCGCATCCTTGGTGCGATCACCCTGGCGCCCGATGGTGAATTAGCCATTCATCCGAAAGGGCTGATGGCGGTGGAGCATTACCTGGTGGTCCGCAGCCTGATGTACCGCAGCGTCTATAACCACCGCCTCAATGTGGTTTGCAATTGGTTGCTAGATCAGTTGATCCGCCAAGCACGACTGCTGGGACCTAGTCGCATCTGGGCTGACCAAACCATGCAGGCTTGGCTGTGGCAGACCCAGGAGCTTGACCTCCACAGTTATCTCGCCAACGACGACCTGCGCACCGGTTATCACTTTCAGCGATGGAGAGAGGAGGCACCGGAGCCGCTTGCCGATCTCTGCGATCGATTCCTCAACCGCCGACTGTTTAAAGCTCTCGATGTCAGCCAGATGGATGCATCAACACAGTTGGAACTGCTGGCTAAAGCGCAGACTTATGCGGCTGCAGCAGGCCTCGACCCTGAAATGTGTTGCGGACTTCGGCACCATCAAATCCGGGGATATCACCCCTATCGAGGTGGATTGCGCCTTTGGGATGGTCAAAGCCTTCAGGCGCTCGAACAGTGCTCGCCACTGGTGAACAGCCTCGCGATTCCCGCGGCATCTGCCTGGTTAATTCACCCGGGAGAGATCACAACCGAACTCCATGTGGCCATGGCCAGCATTCGTTAGGCGGATGATCTCACTAATCTCCGGCCATGACCGCTGAACCAACACCTCAGGTTCCTTACTGCCTCAGGCTGCCGGCGTTCCGGTCCGTGTCCTGGCAGCAATGGCTTCCGGCACAGCTGCCATCTCTCCCTCCAGGTGATCTGGATCTAGACATCGGAGACTGGAGCCTGAGCTGTCGCGATCTAGACGAGCTGCTGCATGCTTTAGATCAGGCTGGCCACGGCGTTCAGCTGCTGATCACGCGCTGCCGCGACACGTTGATCAGCGCAGCGGCACTGGGTTTGTCTGTTCGCGAGGCCAGCAATGTCATTCCCACACGTGAAGGCAGGGATGATCAGCCGAACGCGACCAAAACCATGGTTGACCTCACAGTTCATCGGGGAACCTTGCGGTCCGGTGATCACATCGAAACCCAGGGTCACTTGCTGATCGTGGGTGATGTGAATCCAGGGGGGTCAGCGTCCGCCGAGGGGGATGTCTATGTCTGGGGACGTCTACGAGGCCGGGCTCACGCAGGCAGCAAGGGCAACAGCAACGCCAAGATCGTGGCGTTGCAACTGAGGCCACTTCAGCTGCGGATCGCGGAGCTTGTGGCCCGAGGTCCTGAGGATCGGCCCCAGCCTGGTCTGGCCGAGCAGGCTTGCATTCTCGATGGTGCCATCTCCATCGAGCCAGCCAGTCCGCCCTTTTTGCCTCAGCAAATCTGATCGATTTCAGGCGGACGAGATGAATTAATGCCATTAAGGTGGCGCGATCAAAACGGGACCCCGTGACCAATTCGCGAACGATCCTGATCTGCTCGGGAAAGGGCGGCGTCGGCAAGACCACCCTCACTGCCAATCTCGGCATTGCTCTAGCCGGGCAAGGGGCTCGCACCGTGGTTCTCGATGCGGACTTCGGCCTCAGAAATCTCGATCTGTTGCTTGGACTCGAGAATCGAATCGTGTTCACTGCTCAGGAAGTGCTGGCAGAAACCTGCCGCCTTGATCAGGCCTTGGTGAAGCACAAACAGGAGCCGAACCTGGCACTGCTGCCTGCGGGGAATCCACGCATGCTCGAGTGGTTGAAACCTGAAGACATGCAGACCATTGCTGGAATGCTGTCGGAACGTTTCGACTACGTGCTGATCGATTGCCCCGCAGGCATCGAAGACGGCTTCAAGAACGCCGTGGCAGCAGCGAAGGAAGCGATCGTGATCACGACCCCGGAAGTGTCTGCAGTCAGAGACGCGGATCGCGTGATCGGATTGCTCAACACCCATGGGGTTTCACCCGTTCAGCTCGTGCTGAATCGAGTCAGGCCAAAAATGATGGCCAATCAGGAGATGTTGGCGGTCGATGACGTTACCGACATCCTGGCTCTACCGCTGCTTGGCCTGGTTCTTGAAGATGAACAGGTGATTGTCAGCACCAACCGAGGGGAGCCTCTGACACTCAATGGAAGTGCTTCTCCTGCTGCCAAGGCTTACGGGAACATCGCCCGTCGCCTTCAAGGAGAGGACATCCCACTGATGGACCCTGCGAAGGATGGACGACGGGGAATTCGCGCCAGGGTGCGCCAACTGATGCAAACCAAGATTTTCTGAACGCCATGACCTTGCAAGACTTGATCGACAAAATCCTGCGCCGTCAGCCCGCCAGTGCAACCACTGCACGTGAACGCTTGCAACTGGTTCTGGCTCACGATCGCAGCGACCTGAGCCCTGAAACGCTGGATCAGATGCGACGCGAAATCTTTGAAGTCGTGGCCAAATACGTGGACATTGATCTCGAGGAAGGCGATGTGAGCCTGGAGACCGAAGATCGCGTCACAGCACTCGTGGCCAATCTGCCGATCCGACGTTCAATGGCGACTAGCTCACAAGATTGACGGCACGGCGATTGAGGGGAATCCCAAGAGCAGGACTTCCCTTGATCCATGACGAACTTTCAGCTCACACCAGCCGAAATTGGCGTGCTCAATCTTTTATTGCAGGGCTGCAGCAACCACGCCATCGCTGAAGCACTGGTTCTGAGTGTGCGAACGGTTGAAAGCCATATCAGCAGTTCCCTCAGAAAGACAGGCTGTCGTTCAAGACTGCAGCTCAGTCTCTGGTGGATGCATCAGGTCAGCGCGGATCAGCGGATGTGCGCCGGTAGAGTTCGATCATTGCCGGCTTAGCTCAGTGGTAGAGCAGCGCTTTTGTAAAGCGAAGGTCGTCGGTTCAAATCCGTCAGCCGGCTTCTCGGGACTCAAATACGACTGTTCAGGGCACTCGATCTGAGTCAGTGCGCCCAGCCAGCAACCAGATTCCTACCAAGCCCAACAACAAAGGCAGCACCCTCAGTTCGAACAAGGGCGTGAACCATCGGATCGCAGGCTCCAGCGTCCAGTGAAAGAGGGCCTGGAGCACCAGCACAAGCGCGATCAGCCAGAGCATGGGGGAGATCTCTCAATCACATCAACCATCACAGCGCCCTGGCGCAGGAGTTGCCAGCAACCTGGTGATGTCCAGGCAATCACGGTGCTCGCCAGCCCAGAGGGATCAGGCCAGGGCAAAGGAGTCAGCAACGGCAGATCTGGAAAAGCAATAGCGGCTTCTTCTGCGCTCTGAGTTGGCGGAGCTCCGGAAGCATTGGCACTGGTTGTGGCCAGTGGACCGCTCTGCGCCAGCAGGGCTCGGGTGAGATCACAATCTGGAATGCGCATGCCCAGAGTTGCTTGACCAGGGTTGAGGCGCTGAGTCAGATGCCCCTCCACAGGAAGCACCAGAGTGAGTGCGCCTGGCCAGAAGCGACGGGCCAGCGGTTCAGCATCAACTCTGGCGTCTTCACTGGTGAGTGCCAGTAACTGGTCGGCCTGTGCTGCCATCAGGATCAGTGGTTTGTCCTGCGGACGCTGCTTGAGGGTCCAGATCTGAGCCGCATGGTCAGGAGCAGCAGCAAGAGCTGGCAAGGTATCCGTGGGCAGCAGAGCTGCTCCACCACCCCTGAGATGTTGGGCCAACTCCTTGGCTGACATCAATGGGGACTCATCGTTGGTCATGGGAACGAGCGAGCAACAAGATCCGAGTCAAAGGGGGCGTCTAGCGATTGCAAAACGCTTCACACCGCTGAGATCTGAGCAGGCTCTGGACAACACCAGCCCTGCGGACCTCATCAGGCCAAGCACCTGATCACTCTGGTCGTGATGATGCTCGAGCAGGAGCCATCCGCCTGGAGAGAGCGCCTCAGGAGCCCGTTCCAGGATCGCTCTGCAGCAATCCAAACCATCCTCACCGCCGCACAGCGCCTGCCTGGGTTCATGGTCGCGAACGAGAGGGTCGAGCACCTCCACAACCTCGGAGGGGATATAGGGCGGATTGGCCACAACAAGATCAAACTGTCCCCACCAGCGATCCAGGGGATCCCACCAAGACCCTTGATGCAGCTGCCATGTCCGAGACGTCGTCAAGGCGTTGAGGTTGATCCGCGCCAACTTGAGAGCAGCAGCGCTGAGATCCACAGCATGTCCGTCCCAACCCGGCAGTGCACGAGCGAGGGCAATGGCCAGGGCTCCACTGCCTGTGCCGAGATCTGCCCAGCGACCCGCAGAGGCACAGCCTGCCGTTAGTGGATCCTGCAGACAATCAAGCGCAAAATCAATCAGAAGCTCGGTCTCCTGACGGGGAATCAGTGCGGCTGGGCTGATCTGAAGATCAAGATCGCGCCACGGACAACGTCCGACGAGATGTTGCAACGGAACATGATTTTGAAGATGCACGGCCCAGAGCTTCTCCAGGTCCTGGAGGGTGCTGGCCAGAGAAGCGGTTGACTCAGGCAAGATGCGCAGCCGCTGCAATTCAGCCCAGCTCAGGTTGGCCTCCATCGCCAGAAGCCAGTCGAGATCAACAGCCCGCCCGCCACGCAGCAACTGTCGGCGACGCCAAGCCAGCAACTCCTGTCCTGAGCACGAGGCGGACTCCATGAAATCAACCTAGAGCGAGCGCCAGCGCAGCCCTGGCTGCGCCACCACCAAACCCTCCAACTCAAGCTTCAGCAGCTCCGCTGCAACACGTTCAGGATTGGATTGAAGTGCTTGCACCATCTCGTCGAAGCTGGAATCGTCATCCACCAGCTTCAGTAAATGGGTTTGCACAGGGTCGGAAGTTTGAGGCTTCTTTGACTGCAACGCAGAGGCATCACCCTGCCTAAAAGAAGACACACAAGGGCCTGCCCCAAGTTGATCCATCAAAGTCTGCGTGTTGATCAGCGGCAGCGCCCCCGACTGCAGCAACGCATTGCTGCCTTGAGACGATTCCCGCAGAGCATCGCCTGGAACAACCCAGACCGGGATACCCAAAGAACGCGCCATCGCTGCCGAACGCAGCGCCCCACTGTTTTCTGGACATTCCACCACCACAACAGCCTTGGTCACAGCAACGAGCAAGCGGTTGCGCAGAGCAAAACTGGATCGTGTGACGCACTCGGAATCACGGAGCTCAGTGATCAGCAAGCCAGCCTGCGCGACCTCGTGCTGCAAAGCGCGATGCTCAGGCGGATAAACACGATGCAGCGGCGTTCCAAGCACCGCGACGGGACTGCCGCCAGCCTGAAGACAGGCTCGATGTGCAGCTGCATCAATGCCCTCAGCCAGACCGCTGACCACAGGCCAATGAGCCTGGGCAAGGGCTCGACCCAATTTGTCCGCCATCCGAAGGCCGTGGTTAGAAGGCCTTCTCGTGCCGACAACCGCAACCGCTTGCTGCAATGAGAGCAAGGACAAAAGACGTCGACGTCCACGCCACTGAATCGACAAAGGTGGGCGCTCCAACCTCTCAAAGCCAGCGGGCCACTCAGGATCACAAGGCAACAAAACATCGACAGGAACCTCGATGCAAGGTCGCAGGCCGATGCTGGCTCGATAACGCTCGAGCGAAGACAGCACCGACGCCGGCCATGCGAACTCCTTGTGCAATTTCGAGAGAGGCCAACTCCAGAGCTCCTGAAAACCTTGAGGGGCCTGAGCGGCGGCAGAACAGAGCTGGCGCATTCGGGCTGACCCAATCCCAGGACACTGCAACCACAACCACCGCCAGGAGCGCTCCGACACGCCATCATTACTAGTACAAAAATACTATCAAAACCCTTCTTTTGGTCCGTCGACGAGAGCGCGAAATGCATCCGCCACTGCTTCGGGCGGATGACGCAAAACCCTTCGGACCGGATGCACGCTCACCAGGGCAAGCTCCACGGAAGCTTCAGCCACGCAGACACTATTTTTGATAAATCGGGTCGACCAGGGCCAGCGAACACCCTGGGGAGCACTGGAGACACTGATCAGCTCCACCTCATCCCCAAGCATCAGCGCTTCCCGATAGCGGATCTGTAGCTGAACAACGGGCATTTCCAGGCCGACTGAGGCCATCGCTTCATAGGGATAGCCCGTTACGGATAGCGCCTCCACCCGAGCCTCCTCAAGCCATCCCACATAGGCCCCATGCCACATCACACCGCCATGGTCTGTGTGCTGTGGCAGCACTCGTTTGACCAGGCGCCAGGGATGCCTAGTAACGCTCTCATTCACCATCCGAACTGGACACTCCAATCGGCCATAGGCTGCTGCATAGGCTGAAACTTCGCCGTGTTCAAGAACCTTTTGATCGCCGATTCAGGCAAAGGCCATGTCGGTGAAATGATCAACATGCTGCGTGACCTGCCGGCCTTTCAGGCAGCCAGGATCAACCTGCTGCATGTGGTCCCGGAACAGACCATGGCAGCAACGCAACAGCACTGGGAAAGTGCCGGCAGCCTTCTGGCTGAATCCGTGGAGAGACTGGGACTCAATCCACAGGACGTGAATTCAATCATTCGCCAGGGGGACGCCAAGCAGACCGTTCTCAGCGTGGCGGATGAACTGAACGTGGACCTGATCGTGATGGGATCACGAGGTCTTGGCCGGCTCCGGTCGATCCTGGCCAACAGCGCGAGCCAGTACGTCTTTCAACTGTCGACCCGGCCGATGTTGCTAGTCCGAGACGATCTTTATATCCGTCATATCAACCGTGTTCTGGTCACCATCGATGGCACGGGAGTCGGCGACGACGCCCTCAAGCTGGCCTGCGAAATGGTGCGAGAGATTCCAGGAGGACAACTGACCGGCGTTCACGTGGCGCGCCAAGACCCCACACCATCACGAGGAGCAGCCAGCAAAAGCGATACCTACCTCGACCGCGCCGTCCAGAGAGCTCGCAAGCTGGGGGTAGAACTCAAGCCCTTGCACGTGACCGACTCAGACATCGGCAAAGGGGTGTGCATGGCAGCCGAGACGGTCAACGCTGATCTGGTCGTGTTGGCCTCTCAAGACCGTCGTCCTCTGGTGGCGAGAGGACTCGTTGACCTCGACAAACTGCTGGGAGGTTCAGTGAGCGATTACATCCGAGTTCATGCCCCTGCCCCAGTGCTTCTCGTGAGAGAACCGGAACAGCGGTGATGACTAGGGAGCTGATAGTCCTGAGGGAAGTCACCCCTCACGGCTGTTGGTCTGAATAAACAGGATGATCAGGAAGACGGTCGGCACCAGAACAAACAGCAGGCTGGCCACGAAGCCGAGATCGTTGGTTTCCATGAATGTGAAAGAACCTGCTGGAACGTATCACCGTCCGGAAAGCTTTGACTCGAACCGATCAGCGCTCTTCACCGGGCGTTGCAGGCGAACCTTGACGAGAGACTTCCAAAGGCTGCATGGTTTCGTCAGTGACTGACTTGTCATCAGCGTCCTCATCAACGGCGGACGCACCAGGCCATTCCAAGGGTCCGGGAGGCAGAGGCGCCGCCAAGGCTGCAGCCACCCGCTTGTCCTGATCAGGCATCGAAGCCTGTGGCTTGGTTACCACCACGACCGACTGCTCAACCAGAGATTGACAAGCAAGGCGCCATCCTTCTGGCCTCCGTCTGAGCTTGGCCTCCTCCACCGCAGTTCTCGGACTCATGGCGGCTGTCGACGTCTCGCCTTCAACTTTCACAAAGCAGGTGCTGCACTGTCCGCAGCCACCACAGTTACCGAGCTGCCCTTTCAGCCCATAGAGCTGAATCCCTTCACGGACGGCCACAGCGCGCAGGTTTTCACCCGGGAAGCACTCCACATCCCGACCCTCACGCACAAAACGGATGACAGGCATTGAACCTCTTGCAGAGAAGGGCGCTGCGACACGCCGAGGCATAGACACTACGAGCCCCAGGTTGCGTTTTGTAACCCCCCGGCCAGAGATGGCAGCGAACACAAGCAATGCCAGGAAAGCGGCGGGATCGAGAATTTCGATCACCTGGGCAACCGTCAATTCACGTTGCAGCTCACGACAGCCTGACGCGTACATCGAAGTGAACGCCCTACGATCGCCAGGTCTGGCTGCATTGGCAGCTCCGTTCCCCCGAACCTGACCCATGGGATTGCCCTGGTATCGGGTGCACACCGTCGTCATTAACGACCCAGGCCGCCTTCTGGCCGTGCACCTCATGCACACTGCCCTCGTCGCCGGCTGGGCCGGCTCGATGGCTCTTTATGAACTCGCCATCTTCGACCCCTCCGATCCAGTCCTGAACCCGATGTGGCGTCAGGGCATGTTCGTGATGCCCTTCATGGCCCGCCTGGGCGTGACGGACAGCTGGGGTGGCTGGAGCATTACAGGGGCCACTGGTGTGGATCCTGGCTTCTGGAGCTTCGAAGGTGTCGCAGCTGCTCACATCGTGTTCAGCGGCCTGCTCATGCTGGCCGCCATCTGGCACTGGACTTTTTGGGATCTTGAGATCTGGCAGGACCCCCGCACCGGGGAGCCAGCTCTCGATCTCCCCAAAATCTTTGGCATCCACCTGCTCCTCGCAGGCCTCGGCTGCTTCGGATTTGGAGCCTTCCACCTCACCGGTGTTTTCGGTCCTGGGATGTGGATCTCTGATCCTTATGGCATCACGGGTCACTTAGAGCCGGTGCAACCGTCATGGGGTCCTGAAGGTTTCAACCCCTTCAACCCTGGCGGAATCGTTGCCCACCACATTGCAGCTGGAATCGTCGGCATCATTGCTGGAATTTTCCACATCACAACGCGTCCGCCGGAGCGCCTTTACAAGGCACTACGGATGGGCAACATCGAAACCGTTTTGGCGAGTGCGATCGCTGCCGTGTTCTTTGCTGCGTTCATCGTTGCAGGGACCATGTGGTACGGAGCTGCTGCCACTCCGATTGAGCTATTTGGCCCCACTCGTTATCAGTGGGACCAGAGCTACTTCAAGACTGAGATCAACCGTCGCGTTCAAACCGCGATGGATCAAGGTCAATCGGAATCAGAGGCCTACGCTTCGATCCCCGAAAAGCTGGCCTTCTATGACTATGTCGGCAACAGTCCTGCCAAAGGTGGACTGTTCCGCGTCGGTCCCATGGTCAATGGTGATGGCCTGCCGACCGGCTGGCTTGGGCATATCGCTTTCACCGACAAAGAAGGACGCGAACTTCAAGTTCGCCGTCTGCCCAACTTCTTTGAGAACTTCCCAGTGATTCTCGAAGACTCCGATGGCATTGTCCGGGCTGATATTCCCTTCCGTCGCGCTGAAGCCAAGTACTCCTTCGAACAGCAAGGCGTCACAGCATCAGTCTTCGGTGGTGCACTCGACGGTCAAACCTTCACTGACCCCGCTGACGTGAAGCGATTAGCCCGCAAAGCACAGCTGGGAGAAGCGTTCGAATTCGATCGCGAGACCTACAACTCCGACGGCGTCTTCCGCAGCTCACCTCGCGGCTGGTTCACCTTCGGGCACGCCACATTCGCGCTGCTGTTCTTCTTCGGCCACATCTGGCACGGAGCTCGTACGTTGTATCGCGATGTGTTCGCCGGAATTGATCCCGACCTCGGCGAACAGGTGGAATTTGGACTCTTCCAAAAACTGGGAGACCGTTCCACCCGCCGATTGCCAGAGGGCTACGTTCCCCCTGCAGGCACACCGCTCAGCTGATCAGTCCTTAGGAGATAACCGATGGAAAGCTTCGCTTACATCCTCATCCTCACTCTCGCGATTGCAACTCTGTTCTTCGCGATCGCATTCCGCGATCCCCCGAAGATCGGCAAGTGATCATCTCCGCCCCGCTTTCAGCGGGGCTTTTTTTATGTCTAAAACGTGAATTCGCTCCGCAGATGTCATGGGTGGACGCGAGCCTTACAATTCATACATCTACGTAATTGCTTGGGCGTGCAGTGCCCCTCCTGCCAGAACACCGATAGCCGGGTGCTCGAATCAAGAGCCGCCGACGGAGGTAGAAGCGTGCGTCGGCGCAGGGAGTGCCTCAATTGCGAATTTCGTTTCACAACATACGAACGGGTTGAAACCGTTCCAATCACAGTGATTAAGCGAAATGGCAATCGTGAAACTTTCAGTCGGAGCAAATTGCTTCATGGCTTAAGTCGAGCTTGCGAGAAAACTGGGATTCCTCCAGAACGCCTTGAAACCATGGTTGAAGAGCTGGAACTCAGCCTTCAACAACGCAGCGGCCGTGAAGTCTGCAGCAGCGACATCGGTGAACTTGTGCTCGACAAGTTGAAAAGTCTCAGCGAAGTCGCCTATATCCGCTTTGCATCCGTTTATCGCCAGTTCAGCGGTGTGAGTGATTTTGTCGCCACCCTGGAAGGTATCAATGCAACCAAGGCGGAGCTGACAGCCGCGATCTGAGCTTGGTCGTCGATCTGTAGACTCGGCAATTGCCTGATCCAGGTCGGCGGGCCTGTATCAGATCCCATCGCTCTGTCCAAGAGGCAGACCGCCAACGTTCCATGACTGTCACTCCCACAGATCCTTCCCAGGAATCTGCAGTGGACACCGCAGAAGCGGTCACATCCGAAACCGAAGCCGTAGCTGAAGGGTCAGCTGATCAAGCCGACTTCGGTACCGATGAAGACCTCGGCATTCCCGAAGACATCCCCACGGCTGATGATCCCAGCAGCCGGGCGACGAGCCGGGACATCGACAGTGCTGGATTCACCCTTGATGAATTCGCGGCATTACTCAGTAAGTACGACTACAACTTCAAGCCCGGAGACATTGTCAACGGCACGGTTTTCGCCCTGGAATCCAAGGGCGCAATGATCGATATCGGAGCCAAAACCGCTGCATTCATGCCTCTTCAGGAGGTGTCGATCAATCGCGTTGAAGGACTCAGCGATGTGCTGCAACCCGGAGAAATCCGGGAGTTCTTCATCATGAGCGAGGAGAACGAAGACGGACAGCTCTCCCTCTCCATTCGCCGGATCGAATACCAGCGAGCCTGGGAACGTGTCCGCCAGCTGCAGAAGGAAGACGCCACCATCTACTCCGAGGTGTTTGCCACCAACAGAGGTGGAGCCCTGGTGAGGGTGGAAGGACTGCGTGGCTTCATCCCCGGATCCCATATCAGCACCCGTAAACCCAAGGAAGAACTTGTTGCCGACTTCCTCCCCCTCAAGTTCCTTGAGGTCGATGAAGAGCGCAATCGTCTGGTGCTGAGTCACAGGCGCGCTTTGGTCGAACGCAAGATGAACCGCCTCGAAGTGGGTGAGGTGGTCGTGGGTACCGTTCGCGGCATCAAGCCTTACGGCGCTTTTATCGACATCGGCGGTGTCAGCGGTCTGCTGCACATCTCTGAAATCAGTCACGAGCACATCGAAACGCCACACTCGGTGCTGAACGTGAATGATCAGATGAAAGTGATGATCATCGATCTCGACGCCGAACGAGGCCGCATTTCACTCTCCACCAAAGCGCTTGAACCGGAGCCTGGTGACATGCTCACGGATCCGCAGAAGGTCTTTGACAAGGCTGAAGAAATGGCTGCTCGCTACAAGCAGATGTTGCTTGAGCAAGCCGAGGAAGGCGAAGAGCCCCTGGGTTCAATGATGATTTGAGGGAGCCGAGCCAATGGCTCATCTCAAACTCAAGGACCGCGAGCTCGGTTCAGTGCAGGGGGTGCTGTTCGATAAGGACGGCACCCTTTCCCATAGCGAGCCGCGTTTAATCGAACTGGCAGACGCCAGGCTTGATGAAGCAGGGCGCCGTTTTAGATCGAGAGGTGCCTCAGCTGGCGAGCTTCAGGAGCTGAACGATCTGCTAGCGCGAACCTACGGACGCTGTAGTGCCGGGGTCATCCCTGACGGCACGCTGGCCGTCGCGTCGCGACATCACAACCTGCTGAGCACTGCAACGGTGTTCTGTCAGATGAATCTGAGCTGGCCTCAATCACTGGTCCTGGCTCAGGAGGTGTTTGATCATGTGGATCACCACAGACAGGCGCTGCATCCAGGTGGGTACCCGATTGGCTTGTTGCCTGATGCAGCAAGGCTTCTCAGAGAGCTGGCCGCTGCTGGAATCACTTGTGCCGTGATCAGTAATGACACCACAGAGGGCATTGAGAACTTTCTGCACCAGCACCAACTGAATGACTGCATCAGTGGGCTCTGGAGTGCCGATCACCACCCAGCCAAACCAGACCCTGGAGCTGTTCAGGGACTGTGCTCACAGCTGGACCTCCGAGTGGAGAACTGCGCCCTGATCGGAGATGCCGACACCGATCTGTTGATGGCACGACAGGCAGGGATCGGACTGACCATCGGCTATGTGGCCGGATGGCATCGCGAGCCAACGCTCACCGCCCATGAACATCTGATCAGTCACTGGAGCGAACTGACCGCAACAACAGACGCAATGTCAAAGGATTAAAGGGTCGACCCCGTAAAGTCGCCGCCAATGACAGATGGCCATGAGTCGATACGTTTTTACCTCTGAATCCGTGACGGAGGGGCATCCCGACAAGATCTGCGATCAGGTCAGTGATGCCGTACTCGACGCCCTTCTGGCGCAGGATCCAACCAGCCGTGTGGCCTGCGAAACAGTTGTGAACACTGGCCTTTGCATGATCACAGGCGAAGTGACATCCAAAGCGCAAGTGGACTTCATCCACCTTGTTCGCAATGTGATCAAGGAAATCGGATACAGCGGGGCTCGCGCCGGTGGCTTTGATGCCAACAGCTGTGCTGTCTTGGTCGCCCTTGACCAGCAGTCGCCCGACATCGCTCAGGGTGTGAATGAAGCCGACGACCACGCTGGCGATCCGCTGGATTTGGTTGGCGCCGGCGATCAGGGGATCATGTTCGGCTATGCATGCAACGAGACACCCGAGCTGATGCCCCTGCCCATCAGCCTGGCCCACCGGCTGGCAAGAAGGCTGGCGGAAGTACGTCACAACGGCACCCTCGATTACCTCTTGCCTGACGGCAAAACGCAGGTGAGTGTGGTTTATGAGAATGACAAGCCGGTTGCGATCGACACGATCCTGATCTCAACCCAGCACACGGCTGAGGTGGGAGGCATGAGTGATGAACAGGGCATCCGTGAGCGGATCACGGAGGACCTCTGGACCCACGTCGTGGAGCCGGCAACAGCCGATCTAGCCCTGAAACCCAGTCGCGAAGCGACCAAATATCTCGTCAACCCGACCGGAAAGTTTGTTGTCGGCGGTCCCCAGGGTGATGCCGGGCTCACCGGTCGCAAGATCATCGTGGATACGTACGGGGGGTATGCCCGTCATGGCGGCGGCGCCTTCTCAGGCAAGGACCCCACCAAAGTGGACCGCTCAGCAGCCTATGCAGCTCGTTACGTGGCGAAATGCCTTGTAGCAGCTGGTCTGGCCGAAAGGGCCGAGGTCCAGCTGAGCTATGCCATCGGCGTTGCCAAGCCGGTGTCGATTTTGGTGGAATCCTTCGGAACAAGCCAGTTGGCCAACGATGCGCTGACAGGCCTGGTTCAGGAGCACTTTGACCTGCGCCCCGGAGCCATCATCGAAAGTTTCGGACTGCGCAACCTGCCTCAGCAACGTGGTGGACGCTTCTACCAGGACACGGCGGCCTACGGACACTTCGGCCGCAATGACCTGAAGGCTCCCTGGGAGAACGTTGACGCCAAGGCGGCAGAACTACGCAACGCCTGATCGGTTGATGCACGATTCACTGGTGCTCGGAATTGATCTGGGCACCAGTGGAGTGCGGGTTGCGGTTCTCAATCAACAGCGCGATCTGCTCCACACGGATTCCAGCGGCTACGAGCGAGGCCTGGCTGATCCAGATGACTGGCTGAAAAGCTGCATCCAGCTGATCAAGGCCATCCCACACGAGCTGCGCAGCCAGCTCAGGGCTGTGGCTGTCGATGGAACCTCAGGGACATTGGTGGCCTGCGATCCACATGGCACCCCCCTAGGACAGGCTTTGCCTTACAACGTTGCCTGTCCGGAACAGCTGGATCAGGTGCGTGGGCTGGTGCAAGCAGGCCAGCCGGCGGCAAGCGCCAGTGGCAGCTTGGCCCGCGCACTGAGGCTGCTGGAACAGCACTCGCAGCCGCTGATTCTTCGTCACCAGGCTGATTGGATCAGCGGCTGGCTGCTTGAAGACTGGAGGTTTGGAGAAGAAGGCAACAACCTTCGCCTGGGCTGGTCGCTCAGCGATCAACGATGGCCTGGTGCCTTTGAGCGGCAAGCCTGGCGTGAGGCACTGCCGCAGATCCGACCCAGCGGCTCAAAGCTCGGATTCATAAACGCTGCCCGAGCCAGACAGCTGGGGCTATCGGAGGACATGCTCGTGATTGCAGGCACAACCGATGCCAATGCGGCAGTCCTCACCGCCGATGCCGCCGACGATGAAGGCATCACCGTGCTTGGGAGCACGCTTGTGCTCAAACGCTTCACCAGCATCCCTTTACGAGCTGGTGCAGGGACATCCACCCACCGAGTGGGCGGTCGCTGGCTGGCCGGGGGAGCCTCCAACAGCGGCGGTGCAGTGCTGCGGGATTGCTTTCCAGGGATCGACCTCGAGGAACTGAGCCGACAGATCGACCCTGATCAAGACAGTGGACTGAAGCTGCTGCCCCTGATCGGTCAAGGAGAGCGCTTTCCCGTGGATGATCCCGATCTTGAGCCAATCCTCACTCCTCGACCAGTGAGTGATGCGCTCTATCTGCATGGTCTTTTGGAAGGTCTGAGCCGGATTGAATGCCAGGGCTGGACCAAGCTCACTGAACTCGGCGCACCCGCGCCACAACGACTCGTGACCCTGGGGGGGGGCGCCAGAAACCCCCAGTGGCGGCGCCTGAGGCAACGGCTGATCGGTGTTCCGATCCGCAGTTGTGACAGCCCTCCTGCTGCGGGGGTGGCGCGACTCGCACTCAGCGCTCTGCAACAGCAGCATGACCAAATCAGCCATTCCGGGAGAGAATCGACTGAGCTTCCATGAGCCTTTGGCAAACAAACTCCGTGACGCGCTCGCCATCGGGTTGTTCGTCGTGTTGGCCGGATACGTGGGGTACAGCGGTTTTCGACTGGCCCTGCTGCTCTGGCAGCGCTTTAGCTGATTTCGTTCATCAATCCCTGAATCTTTCCAATGGCCGCCGAACCGCTCACTCCAGCCATCAGCGAACGCATCTGTCGTCATATGAATGACGACCACAGTGATGCTGTGCTCCGCTACGCCCACCACTACGGAGGCCTGACATCCGCAACGGCAGCCTCGATGACAGGAGTGACCGCAGAAGCCATGACCCTTGAGGTGAATGGCGAGACCCTCAGCATTCCCTTCGACCACATGCTCACCGACAGCGAGGACGCACACCGCACTCTCGTGGCCATGTTGAGAGCCATGCCTGCCGGTGCTGACCAAGGGGAATCCTGAGGTCAATCGCAGATCGTTGCCTTGCTGACCAGCATCAAGAGCTGTCTGAAGCAGCTACTGATCGAACCCAGTTGCGCGATCTGCAAGCGACAGACCAGCTCAGAAGCTGATCAATCAGGCCTCTGCCAGACCTGCCAACAACGTCTGGGGCTTGCAGAATCAGGGCAGAGGGGCATGAGCCCCCTGCCCTGGCGCGCGGCCTCTTGGTACAGAGGCGCCATGCGTCAGTTGATTCTGTCGTTGCGCAGGAATCCGAAGATTGGCTCTCTGCAAGCGATTTGCACGAGTCTTCAGTGCGATCTGCCACAAGGCAGTCTGCTGATACCGATCCCTGGCTGGAAGGCGAAGAGCCGGTCGAATCCGCTTCCGGAACTGATCTGCCGCTGCCTGGAACGACCAACACTTCAGCTGCTGCAGCGTTGCCGCCCCACGGTGGGTCAGCACCGGCTGAACCGTCGACAGAGAGTGAGCAACCAGTGCGGCAGCTTCAGGCTGAACCAGGTTTCCACTCAGTGGACAAGCCATGCCTGGACGAACCTGCGCAGTCAGCAGCAGGTCTGGCTGGTCGATGACATCGTGACAACAGGTGCAACCGTTCTGGCCGCGAAGCAGGCCCTTCAGGCTTCAGGAGTCAACATCCAAGGGGTGCTTTGCCTGGCCAGAACCCCCTGGGAGCTCCACCCCGTGATTTAAGATTCAAAGGTCGCGTAGAGAACGCGCCGGGATAGCTCAGTTGGTAGAGCAGGCGACTGAAAATCGCCGTGTCCCCAGTTCAAATCTGGGTCCTGGCACCTTTCTTAAGCGCCCAAAGAGCACCGAATGGTTCCTGGAATGGCACCGTTGGGTGCTTTTGAGTGCCCGACTCTCCTGAAATCCATCCGCGTTGCATCAGCGCAAAAGCGAACAAAAAAACGGGATGGTTTCTCGCGCCACCCCGTGATTCCCCTATTGGTGTCTTCCCGATTCAGTCAGCACCTCCTCCAAGCGGACAAGCACAGTGTTATGTATCAATATGATACACAACGTCGTCAAAGGCACAGTTCAGAGAAAAGGGGCCGTCAGGCGTCAATTGAAGCCATCAGCCGCCATTGCAGAAGCGAACTGCTTCGGCATTGGTCACGCCCTTTGCGATGACCTCGTCTACACAACCATTGAACGCCTTGCTTTCCTGCTTGACAGCACAGAGCCCCAAGGCGATTGCTGCCAGTGATATAGCGGAGACGACGGTGGCAGAAATCTGAATCACGCCATAGGCCAGCATCGCCTTCTTGTTGCCAGCACAACCTTTCTTCCCTTTCTTCTTGCTGGGAGAATTTTGGGAGGAGTTGTCTTCAGTCATGGAAAAAGGAACGTTTTAAGAACGTTATGGACTGGGACCATGCGCCGAAGCAGATTTCGGACGTAATAACCGCACCAAGGTTCTAAAAGGAACAACACCTAGAGAGCATCAAAACAAGTGTTTGTTCTGCTCCCCAACCAGCACAAACCTCTTGAAGTCCTCTGACGGCCTAAACCTTCAAAGCCCATCCAGCTCATCTCTAAGCATCTTCTGAAGGGTGATCAGACGTGCCACTTTTCCTGGCGTGCTTCTTGATCACAGGGAATTCCGGGCAAGTGAGAGCAGGAAAATCGGCTCTTGCCTCCATGAAGAGGTGACGAATCAGGACTTTGTATTGACGCCTGGTGTCGTCCACAGAGAGCCCCTGCGCTTCACAGTGCTTGCGAACGATGAGCAAAAACTCCAAAAAATCGTTGCTGGAAATTCGCTCAATTGTCTTGGTCGTGGCCCACGGCTGAAGACCAATGCCGATCGCTCCATTCCAGAGGTTCCGCTTGTCACTTAACCAGCGATTGCGATTGCTCCTTGGTTGCTGCTCTGCATGGGCATACCAGCGCTCCCAATACACCGAAAGGGCTTGGCTTTGCTCACGCTGAAGCTGCTCCAGCTGCTGATGCAGAGTTCGCCACCGCTCCTGGGAAGCAGCCACAGCAATAGTGACGGCTTCCCAGGGATCAGTGGTTCCACAGGTTCCCTCAATCGACAGACGCTTGCCTTGTCCTCGGTTGGTTCTTCCCTGAAAAAGACGCGGATCATCGGCCTTTTCTGGAAGAAAACGCCATTGAAGATTCTTGGTCTTCCTGCTTTTGGCGCTTGGTTTCTGGCGGAAGACGGATAGAGATGGATGAACGATCGCCCCTGCCCAGCCCAGGTCTCGCACCACATTCAGACTGTGCAGAGTGCCGTCGATCCAGTTCTGGGGAAGAGAGCGAGACATAGAGTTGCCCTACCAACGCCAACGATCAGGAGGGCGAAGGAGCTACCGCCGAACCAAACCAAACGCAAGGTCGCGGTATGGGAGCAGCAAGACCAGCCTTTGCCAAAAGGCGTTGTCTTGATCACTGCTCAACCAAATTGAGTGTTTTAACGGGTCAATAGTCGCATCAGCCCCAGCTCAAATCCTGGTCCTGGCACTTCGCAGAACCGCTCATTGATTCCAATCCCGGTTAACGACGATCGACAGTTCAACAACGCCGATGGATTCGCCATGGTGTTCGATCCCGCCTGGAAAGAATGTCTCAAGCGTGGCGAGCTTGAGAACAAATCAGTCGATGAAAAAATCGAAACAGTGATCGACCATTTGAACGACCATCCTTTTGTGCAGTCAGATCCAACACAAGCTCGCCAAGTTGCTCAGTTCAGGGTCCGCCTGCTGGAGCTGTGAGCAGCTGAGGCAACCTTGAACCCCAACGATCAGGCACTCAACAGATCAATTTGATCATTGTCGTCCTGATCATTGTCGTGCTGATCATTGAGCTGGTCATGAGCAGGATCAATCTGCGGGTCATCCACATAAACGGTCTCATTCAGCGAGGGCTCAAGCTCATCGAGATCCTCACGATCAGAGATGGCTTCATCAACGCAGCCAGAAGCCATTTCATCGGCTGATGGAGTCACGAGTTCGAGCACCTGGCCGGGAGCGTCTTCGTCGAGCAGTCCTTGGAGATGCCTGAGACGGTCACCACTGTCATCAAGCAGCTGTTGGCTGGCTTCATCTGGAGCAGGGTCTGATCCAGCAGACAAAGCATTCAGTTGCAACTGCTCAAAACGCTCCTCCATGGCCAGCAAACGCAGCGTGAGTGACTCAGCGATCTCACTCACTGCATGCAGCTGTCGACTGAGCTGCTGGACCATCAGCGCATTGGATTCAGCTGCAGCCATGGGACACGAGCGTTGGCGGCCCGATCGTATCGATCGTGCGTGGGTTGTCCAGGAGTGCCTGGCGCGAGCCAAACCCCACCTCACCCCATTCGACTTCAGGTGACATCCCTGACGCACGGCAACTGAGATTCCGAACAGTACGGATACAGTTCCCAAGGCCGGATTTGAGCGATGGATGGATCACAGCAGGCCAACCTCATGTCGTTGCTCGAGGGGGTTGGAGCTGACAACGAACAGCTCCATTCGGTCGGGGATCAGATCCTGCGGCTGAATCTCAAACCAGATGACCTGCAGCTCTGGCAGGACACCTTCGCAGCCATGACGAAGCCTGGAAATGTGCTGCTCGCCTGCGAAAGCGACGCCTGCCCATTAGGTGCAACCAAACTCACCTGGGTTGTTGGTGCCGCCATCCGCAGCACGGCAGCGAGGTCTGCTTCCGATGTTGGAGCACTGCTGAAAAGCCTTGGAGTGAGTGATCCAATTGCCGATGCCGTCCCCGATCACTGCCCAGGAGTGGGGCAGGAGATTGCCTGGGCGTTCTATCTGGAACGCCACGGCTGGCTGACCGCATGCCCAATTCTTCCCAAGACTTTGAGAAACAAGGCGGTTCATCCGTGAGCTCCGCTTCAGCAGAACGCATCAAACAACTTGCACGCAATTCGAAGGTGTGTGGGCTTAGTGGAGATCCCAGCCTTCCGGAGAACCTGCGTGATCTGATCCATGAGGCCGATCAGAGCAAACGCTTACTCAGCGATGAAGAGATTCAAGAGTGTTGTGACTGGTCAGGTCTTGAAGCCGCTCCACTGACTGCACTTCAATGGCAAGTTTCAGATCTTGTTGACCAGGCGCGTGCCGATCTTCTGAGAGAGCAGCCGCAGCTGGTGCAACCAGGCGGCAAGTTGTTCCCGCAGGATCGGGCCGACGCCTGCTGGCGCGACTGCTTTCATTTTCTGCGCGTCAGCATTTACGGCACCGCATTACGTAAAAGCGACGTTACGGATAGCGAGGGCATGCAATGCCTGGCAGAGCTTTATGCACTACTCGACGTGCCAGTGTCTGGCTTACTGCTAGCTCTGGATCGACTGCGCCTGCATTCAGTGGCCAGTTACAGCAGATTGGGAGCAGGAGCCAATGCCGAAGCACTGGGTGATGCGTTATCTCACCTCGGCAACATGATTCGCAAGGAGATGAAGAGACACGACGGGTCTCAGCGGGAAAGCAGTGAAGCAGACATAAAATAAGCAGCATTGACTGAGCATTTCTACGGATGGCGCTTCAGCTGCTCGACTACCCGCTGACCAGCCAGAACAACCGTGTTGGCGACCAGGGCGGCCTGAAGTCTGAGCTGAATCGCGCGACATATCCAAGCCGTGAAGACCGGGGCTTCCAGATCGAGCAGGCCTATCGGCAGATCTTCTTTCACGCCATGGAATGCGATCGTGACGTGAACCTTGAATCCCAGTTTCGTGATGGAAGCATCACAACCAGGGACTTCATCCGCGGCTTACTGCTGTCAAGACGCTTCCAAGAAGGCTATGTGGCCTGCAGCACAAATTACAGGCTTGTCGATCAGGTGGTTGGCCGCGTTCTCGGCAGAGAAGTGCATGGCCAAAGCGAGCGAATCAGCTGGTCAATCCTGATTGCAGAGAAAGGCTTCAGCAGCTTTGTTGATGCTGTGCTCGACAGCAGCGAATATCTGGATTCATTTGGCTATGACGATGTTCCAAGTCAGCGCTCACGCGTGATTCCAGGTGCCTCAACCGGAGTAATGCCGATCTACCAGCAATATCCTCGCTACGGAAGCGACTGGAGAGATCAACAATGGGACCAGAAACTACAAGCCAGGCTTGAAATTGAGACGCTTGTCCCTGCCTATATCAAAACCCCTGAGTGGGCTAAAAAGGCCTGGCTTGGCCTGGCTGCGATTGGAGCCTTTGAAATCATCAGAGTTCTCCTTATTGTTGCCGGAGAAATGTATGGCACTCGCTAATTGAAGTACGGTTGATTTAGACATCGTTTTTAGGCACAACTGACGACGCAGAACGGCCATTCCCATGATGGAGGCACGAGATGACGCGAAGATTTGCGGCAAAAGAGCTACTGGAAGCAAAAAAGAGCATCATTTGATGACAACCAATGCACCACAAAATACTTGAGGTGAAGAAGCATTAAGCATCTAATCGGCGACCATTAAGAAAGTCGAAGAATCGCGAGAAAACATTTTGTTGCAAGCCTCCTTGCTCTGAGGAGTTCATCCGAAAACGCGATTACTGTCTGTTCACAAGCACTCCTTTGAGATCAGTAATGGTCGCCATCAAGCCGACACGTGATTTCACGAACCTGAACCGCGTCTCCTACGCCGCAGGGAACTCCACCAAAACACGACGCAACACGGCGACCAATCTCTACCGCCAGGAATGCGAAAAAGGCAACTTGATTCCGCGCCAGGGCCTCGCTGCTTCAACACCTGAGGAATACAAAGCAAACCTGTGTTCCTCCATGGGCATTGGCATCGGACCAAGGGTTCACAGCGAATGTCCTTTCAGCAGTGTCAACGAGGTTTACGCAGCCAACGGAAGCGATGCCCTAGAGACAGCGATCGCCGCAAGCTACAAGCAGGTTTTCGGCAACCTGGGCCCCATGGGTAACCAGCGCTGCACTGAGCTGGAGTCGCAACTCAGCACCGGCGAAATCAGCGTGAGGGATTTCGTGGCAGGACTTGCCAAGTCAGACCTCTACAAAGAAAAGTATTTCTATCGTGTTTCGCCGATTCGCGGCATCGAATTGAACTACAAGCATTTGCTTGGAAGACCCCCCATTAATCAAGCTGAAGTGAGTGCAGCGATCACGCTCATCGCCGAAGGTGGATTTGATGCATTGATCTACAAAATCACCCACTCTGGGGAGTATCTGGAGGTGTTTGGAACAGACACTGTTCCGTATCCACGCGCCTGGACTTCGGCAGCTGGTGCTTATTGCTCCACATTCACCAATCTTGCCAGAGTCACTCCAGCCAACGCTGCTTCAGATACAACAATCGAAGGGCGCAGCCAACTGGTGGTGGAATTCAGCAACGCTCGCCGAATTTCTCAATCAGGTTCTGGATACGACGTCAGTGGATTCGTTTACTCCAAAGCCGTCAAAGACCCTTACAGCGGTGCATTCCAACGCATGTATCAGTCTAAGAATGCTAAAACCTGGGCATAAGGAAAGAGGCTGAGGATTCAGCAAACCAAGCTCAACGAAGAGTTGAACATCACGGCACCGACTGATCCAGTCGGTGCTTTTTGATGAATGCATCCAGTCCCAAAACAGCGCAATTCAGCACTCCATCAAGGGATGATCGATTGATAGGGCCCACACAAGGAGCAAGGACCAACTCAATCTCAACAACCATCACCCTTGAGCACTGATTGAATTAGATCATTCAGGTGGAGGAGAGGTAGCCTCGATGCAATGCAATTCAGGAGGATCGAGCTCTGACGTCTCAATTCATCGACCTTCGCAACTGGACGGCCCCCGAGACGCAAACGCCTGAAAACGCACAAGGTTCAGCAGTGGATGCTCGTGGTTCCGACTGGAGCCAACAGGATTTAGGTCAACGTGATCTGAGCGGCGCCTTGCTCTGCCGTTGCAACCTGCGTGGCAGTGATTTAAGCCAATGCAAACTGGAAGGCGCAGATCTACGTCTGGCGGTATACGACTCGAGCACCAAGTTTCCTGAGAATTTCGATCATCAAAACAGCGGTGCTGTTGGTCCAGGAGCAAAGCTCAATGGTGCTTTTCTGAATAACGCAGATTTAAGAGGAGTTGACCTGCGCAAAGCGGTGTTAATGGGTGCCTATCTCAGCGGGACCGATCTCAGCGGGGCAATTCTCGATGGCACGGCGATGGCTGGGGCAGATCTTCGACACGCCAACTTGCGAGGTGCGATGTGCAGAGGCACACGCTTTGGAACCAGCCAGCTGGATATGGCCGATTTCCGAGGCGCAGACCTCGAAGCTGCAGCACTTGACTGCGTCGAATCGATTCGGGGAGCTGACTTCAGTCTGTGCCGAGGTCTTGGACAGCAGCTGGAGACATTGCTGAACCGTGGAGCGCTTGAACTGGATCAATGGAACCCGCTAACACGCAGCTCAACGCGGACAAGCCTGGAATCGCTGAAAGCGAAAAATGGTTCAGAAAACCAAAACTGATGCCTGCTCAAGACCCCTTCCAGGAGCACTGAATTGTCACGTCACGCAATATTTAGACACACTTGATTGAGCTTTATAAAGAAGGCGCTCGCGCACGGCAGTTCTGACAGACGATAGGGCCTGCGAATATCGCGAGAACCTTCATGCCCTTCGGTCCTGCCTCGCTTTTGGGGGTCGAGCGCTTCTCGGACGAGAGTGAAGCACCCCTCGAACTGCTCCCTGGCGACGACGATGCCAAGAAGGAGCAGGTCATCCGCAAGGTGTATCAGCAGGTGCTTGGCAACGCTTACGTCATGGAAAGCGAGCGCCAAATCATTGCTGAATCGCAGTTCAAGCTCGGTGAAATCAGCGTGCGAGAACTGGTGCGACGCATCGCCAAGAGCGAGCTGTATCGCACACGCTTTTTCGACAGCTGCGCGCGTTATCGCTACATCGAGCTGGCCTTCCGCCACTTTCTCGGAAGGGCTCCTGAAGACTTCCAGGAAATGCGCACCCATGCTGAACGCCTAGACAGCAAGGGATATGAAGCCGATATCGACAGTTTTCTGGATTCAGACGATTACCAGAATGCATTCGGTGAGTGGACCGTTCCCTATCAACGCGGTTGGAAAACCGAATGTTGCACGACTCTCCAGGAATTCACCTGGAGCTTCCAGTTGTTGCGTGGAAACAGCAGCAGCAGCCTGAAGGGTGATCTGGCTGGCAACCGCAGCAAGCTTGGCGGTGCGGCCTATCAGAACCTGCCACTTCCGGTCGTTCCTCCGTCATCCACTCAGGCCACAGGCTGGAGTTTCCGCCCTTCAACCAATTTGCAGGATGCACCGACCCGACTGGGTGCAGGTGCTGGCGAGGAGGGCATGACGTACCGCGTGGAAGTCACGGGCTACAGCGCCAACAATCTGCGGCGCATCTCTCGCTATACCCGCAGCAACCGGGTCTTCTACGTTCCGTTCGACAAGCTTTCTGAGCAATTCAAAAGGATTCACCGAGAAGGCGGAAAGATCGCAAGCATCACTCCGGTGACCTGATCTCATCTGAACAAGCATTCGACCACAACCCAACAACCTTTCATTAGATCTGAACCATGGCAACCAACCAAACTTCGAACGGATTCGGCGCTGAAACCAAGTGGAATAGCCCTGTCAGCTTCCAAAGGAAAGGGCAAAACGCTCAGAAGCCTGCACTGACTATTGGCGAATTCCTCAAACAGTCATGCGATCAGATGGCGATCGGCGTTGGTCCTCGCAGCCATGAGGATTGTCCCCACCGCGTGACAGCGGAGTGCTACAGCCCCGACGACCAGGCATCACTGGATGACGTGATTGCTGCCAGTTACCGACAGGTGTTCGGCAACGCGCACGTCATGGATTTTGAACGCTGCACTGAACTGGAAGCACAACTGAGAGACGGCAGGCTCACAGTTAGGGACTTCATCCGAGGGCTGGCGCAGTCAAGCTTTTACAAGTCTCGTTTCTTCTCTGCGGTTGCCCCACAACGTGGAATCGAACTGAACTTCAAGCATCTGCTGGGTCGCGCACCCCATTCTCAGGCTGAGGTGTCTCAAAAAATCAGCTTGCAGGCTGAATGCGGCCACGCTGCACTGATCGACAGCATCATCGACTCGGCTGAATACCTCGAGGTATTTGGCAGTGACATCGTTCCCTATGCACGTGCTTGGAGCTCACCCGCAGATCTGGCCACCTCAGCATTCTCAATGCTGGCAGCACTGCAAAAAAGCTTTGCTGGAAGTGACAGCGCACGCGGAGGCAGCAGTGCACTGACAAGCAGCATGGCGTCAGGAATCGCCCCCCGCATCGGCCGTCCTTCCGAAGCCATCGGAGTCCGCCCCTCCACAGCATTCTCGCGTGGTCAGATTCCAAGCAAAGCTCCTGGAATCACCAGCGGCAGCGATAGCGCGCCGATGCGCGGTGACTCCTACGTGTTCTTTGGGTTGGGGCAAAGGGAGCAAGAAACGTTCCAACGTTGTCCTGGCGATAGTGCAGATCAACTGAATGCACTGATTCGGGCCTCTTACAAGCAGGTGATGGGCAACCCCCATCTCATGGAATTCGAACGGTCCGTATCTGCAGAAAGCAAATTCATCGATGGCTATCTGAGCACTCGCGAATTTGTGCGGGCGATTGGCCTTTCCGCCGAATACAAAAAGCGTTTCTTCGAGACCAATGCCCCCTATCGCTTCATCGAACTGAACTTCAAGCATTTCCTTGGACGTGCGCCAAAATCCCAAGCAGAAATCAGTGAGCACACTCGAATTCTTGCTGAAGGTGGTTACGACGCGGAAATTTGCAGTTACGTTGACTGCGAGGAATACCAAAGCACGTTCGGTGAAGACACCGTGCCTTTCGCACGAATTCTCTCCGAAGACGGCCGCTCACAGGTTGCCTTCAACCGTCATCTCAAGCTGGCCGAAGGTTTCGCGGCAAGCGACACAGTTCTAACCAGTTCTTCGTTGGTCACTTCAGTGGCAACAGGAATGGTTCCGGGCGGATGGAGCTCCACCACAACGAGAATCAACAGAACTGGCACCCAATCTGGTGCACCAGATCCCACCAAAAAGCGCTTCCGGATTGTAGTTGCAGCTCAAGCTGCACGCTCCAGGCAACGCACTGCAGGAAGCACCTACTTGGTGTCTGGCAAAGACATGTCCAGCCAGATGAAGTACATCCATGCCAGAGGTGGAAAAATCGTCTCCATCACCGAAGTGATGTAAGCGAATTTCCATCAACGACTTGTTGAATAGGCCCTTTGATGATCAAAGGGCCTAAAAAATTGACCCATCACCTAATCACCTGAGACATGACGGAAACCACCACACTGGCAACCCAGGCCAATGCAGATCTGGGACATGCTGATGAAGTGATTCAAAGCATTTACAAGCAGGTTTTCGGTAACCGTCACCTCATGGAGTTGGACGTCAACAAGTCTCTCGAAGCCTTGTTTATGAATGGCGATCTTTCGGTTCAAGGGTTCGTGACAGCGCTTGCGCAATCTGATACTTACAAGAGACTTTTCCTAGAAGACAAGAGCCCCTATCAATTTGTAGAGCTCAATTTCAAGCATTTATTGGGACGACCTCCTCATGATCAGAACGAACTGATGGAGCATGTCACCCGCATGAACACTGAAGGGTATGAGGCAGAAATTGCAAGCTACACCTACAGCGAAGAATATCTAGCTGCCTTTGGGATCGACCAAGTCCCCCACAATCGATCAGGCGAATCAATTACTGGCGGACGAACCATTAACTACACACGTGGAATTGCAGTTGATGCCGGCTACGCAGGCTACGACGCAGCCAGCAATGGTTCAAAACTGCTGAGCAGTCTCTCCACTGGCAATGCACCTGCAATTGTCGATCGCAAGAGCGTTGGCAACGCCAAGGGAATCTCAATCTTTTGGACGACTAGTCGTCAGGTCAGCGCTAATCGGCGTGTGATGCAGAAATCAGTTGTGACTCAAAGCTCCATGTCTGCAACGCTTCGGAGCATCCAAGCCCAAGGTGGTCGGATCATTTCTATTTCGAAGGCTTAACCCTTCAAGGAGTTGTCCGCTGATTCTTCTTTGAATCAGAGATAATTGGATTGGCGCTAGTGAACGCCAATCCAATTCCATCAATCAACCGGACAGACTCCTAGTTTTTTCGTCGACACACCCTGACATGCCAATTCTTAGAGACACCACCAGGTCTGACCCCAATCAAACAGACGCTTTCAACAAGTCTGTTTCATCGGTTCCCATGGCAATGTCGATGATGGTTGACTCCATGGTCAACATGATGCAAGCCAATTTACCTAAAAACACCGAAGGATTCGACACTCAAGGCAGAATTAATGATGAATATTGAGCAGTTTGTTGCTCAAAGCATCGGAGAATGGCGCTCTATGAGAAGCGGCCACTCACTTGCATTTCAACAATTCGAAGATGTACTGAGTGAAATATCAATCAAGGCATTCAACGATGATCAAAACAAAATTTCAGAGCTGATCAAAGCATCATCTCAACCTTCTGATAGTCAGTATCAATCTCCCTTTAGCATGGAGTGGAATGCTGAAAGTGACTGGGAACCCGACGATCCAAGCGAAGTCTCAAGTGGATCTTGCCTGATCGTACCGATCCCATCGGACGAAACATCGGGAAAACTTCTAAGAAGCGTGGGTTACGCAGAAGCTGTAGCAGCAGAATCAGACTACCGCTTTCTTGACGATGGCACGTTTATTCTTAAGACTCACTATGATCAATCAATAGCAGAAGAACGCATCTGGTTCATATCAGAGCACGTTCGCTGTCGATCTTCAGTCTTAAAAACATCGGCTGGATCTGGAATCCTTCAGTCTTCTTTTGCATCTGAAGTCAGAAAAATTTCAACCTAATAACTCAAGCCTAAAAACCTCAGCCATGGATAATCAAGATAAGCTCAGATTCGCGAAAACACTATCAGGTATCTACGATAATTTCGCTCAATCACAAGAAAGGCCCAAAGACTTCGCACGCATCAACATTGTCTTCCGGCCATTACCTTGGACTGTTTTCAAAGGTCCTGGTTTTTATTCAGAGCAGTTTTACGATTACTCTCCTTGGGATCCCTACAGGCAAGGAGTTCATCGCCTCATCTGCCAAGACGATGTTTTTGTGATTGAAAACTTTGATTTTAATAATAAGGAACGACTGGCTGGATCTGGCAGACATCCAGAATTACTTGATTCGCTTGATAGCGATAGCCTCAAAAAACGCTGCGGCTGTTCAATGCATTTCAAAGAAACAACAGCAAATCATTACGTTGGAAATGTTGAACCAGGGAAAGAATGTTTGGTGCCTCGAGACGGAAAACTAACCTACTTAGTTAGCGAAGTTGAGGTGAATCAACACACTTGGGTGAGTCGAGACCGAGGATTTGACCCAGAGACAGATGAGGTGAAATGGGGTTCGGAGCATGGACCACTCAAATTCAAAAGAATTGAAGATATCTCTGATATAGTGACTCCGTCTTGGATCGAAGAAGAAAAATAGTGAATGGAAAGTAGCGAAAAACAGCTTAAAGGTTGGATCCGTTCACAACATCTGATCTGCGAAGGTACTGACTTTATATTTGAAACCGTTGATCAAACACAACTTGAAAAATTTGAAGCCTGTATGCTGGAAATTGGTGGTCAAGTGCGACAAGTTAAAGCTGTTGGAAATTGGCCAATGGGGCCAAATCGATCATTTAAAATCCTGAGAGCTGTTGCCAGTGTGCCCCGACCTGGAGGAGAAGATTTAGTGACGTATTGGGCAAAACGTGGCGGGAAACAAACACGATATGCAGATATCAATACATAAAGCTATTCACCAAACCAACCCATCCAAGTTGGCGTCGAGAAATCAGTGTGCTTGCTCCACTTACGTAAAATTGCGAGCGAATCGATTTGAAAACCTCGCTCAGCTGCGATCGCAATCACTTGATCTTGATTCAGCGCCGATTTGATCTCATCTTGAAGAGCTTGATCTGTCTTTGCTAAAGCAATAAATTGCTCAAGAACTTCGTCGTGATTACCATCAGTCATAAAAAAGCTCTGAAAAAGTGCTTAAAACGCGGCAATTAAGCAAATTAACTATCCGCTCCTTCCATCAGCATAGCTCTCCAAGCTGTGAGTTGACGGAAAGCCCATGACCAGTGCTCGGGATCAGCACTGAGCACTTTTTGTTGTATGGAAACTGACAAATTGGAGAATTCACGCTCATAACATGCATTCCATTGTGCTTCGCTGAAATCAAAACCCTGATTCTGGCCGTAGGTAATGATCTCTTGATGAGAACTCAGAGGTTTTAAACCAGTCGCAAGTTCGTGAGAACGAATCACCTCGTGAATAAAGCGAGTGAGCTCTTCGGAATGCATCAGCAACTCTCGATCCAGATTGCAAAATTGGCTTTGCTACAGATCATTTGCAAGACCAGCGGTCCACCGGGGCAGCGAAGCATCCGCCAAGAGATCGCTTGATCCATCACACCAGAATCCACGAGAATCTTTGCTGCACTCGTTGCTTGCTCGAGGGGAATCAAAGCTGCCCCTGTTATCGAGGCATCAACCGATTGAACGACCTGGCGCAGTGTTTCTATATCAGTGGTGAGATTGAGCCGATCCCGAATTGTCTGATCACTCTGAAGCGAGTCCACAAAACGTGGCAACGCTTGTTCCGCTTCTGCAGAGGCAGGCATAACAACAAGACAAGACACTCTATTTTAACAGAAAAAACAAACACCTAAAATGGGATCATCCTTGCGAGGGCTGGGGATGTAGAATCAAAAAGACTTAGGAAATAGGCGGCATCATCAATCATGTCTGAACGGTTTGATGTTCTCTTTGCCGGACTAGCCGAAGAAAAAGCGATTGAGTTACTGAAAACAAACCCTGAAGAACTCAAAAATCCTGTAGAGAAATACACGGCAGCGACTCGCCTTGCTGCATGCCAGAGCGATGAATCACTTGAGGCTCTGATCGAAGCGATCGGCCTTGAACAAGAGAATCTGTTCAATCGAATTACGCGCCGAAAGGTGCTGGAAGCTCTAGGGCGACGCCGAGATTCCCGCGCCTTACCAGGACTCTTCAGTGCACTGAGATTTGATGATGAACCCTCAGTGATCAATGCGGTTGACTCGATTGCGCAGATTGGTTCCGCCCTTGATAACGAGCAACGCAGAGCTCTTCTCAACGCCTTAAAGGGAAGCGACAACCAGAAAAGATCCGTGATTCAGGCGCACACACGTCTTGGGATCGAAAAAGCAGACCATGAAATTTCCGTGCTGGAGGACGACGCCAATCCACTCGTTGCAGGGGCTGCTCGTGCCTATGCCGCCAAGATTCACGGTCGGATCGATCGGCTGAAGCCCCTGATTCCTCAACTCACCGATCCCATCGCTGGGCGACGCCGATCTGCTGTGATCGACTTAGGAGATGCCGGCGAGAGTTCCGTGCTGGAGCATCTGGTGTCATCTCCGGTGTCGATGCCGCTCAGAGCGAAGAGCGCCTTTCAAATCGTGGATCCCGAGAAAACAGGACTGGTTCCGGCCCCCTACGCAGAACTGATCACGAGGCTGCTTCAGGACAATCCTTTGAATATGGCCTTACAACAAGACTGGATCTGCGAAAGCTCGCTGAGCGAAATCGAAAAAAATCTCCAGCACCGTGACGAAGGCAAGCAGTACGGAGGCGCACTCACTCTGATGAAGATGCCCAGCCCACACCAGCTGGAGGCAATCGATCACATTCACGCCAAGTTCTGGAGTGACTATGGAGCGAACTACCTACTCACAGCAGTCATCGGACTGAACAGAGTGCACGAACGCAGTGATCTGGTGCGAACGGCCCTGGCTGAGACGCTGCCGCAATACGCAAAATCCAGAGTTGCCGCTGCATGGGCCTGTCTCAGACTTGAACTCAATGACCAAATCGAGCTCCTCCAAGACATTCAAATGAATACGCGTTGGTTACCACTGAAATGGAGCTGCGAGCAGGTGCTTAAACAGATGTCATAACCACCACTTCGACTGCGGCGCAGGGAGTTCAGAGGCAACTGCTTAAGGACTTTGGAATTTTTATTTTTTCCTTCGAATTGGTTTTGCAAACTTGTGTGTCCTGACAATCTGCTTTTGGTGGCGAGGCAGAAAGCAGGGTTAACGTCATTCGTGATGCGGATTTGCATCCCCCTCTAAACTTTCCGAAGCACCCATGCTCGACGCATTCTCCCGGAAGGCCGTCTCGGCCGATTCCAGCGGCGCTTTCATCGGCGGAGGCGAGCTGGCCTCCCTCAAGTCCTTCATTGCTGATGGCAACAAGCGCCTCGACGCTGTTAACGCCATCTCCGGCAACTCTGCCTGCATCGTTTCTGATGCTGTTGCAGGTATCTGTTGCGAGAACACCGGCCTGACAGCCCCTAACGGTGGTGTGTACACCAACCGCAAAATGGCTGCTTGCCTGCGCGACGGTGAAATCGTTCTCCGCTACGTGAGCTACGCCCTGCTCGCCGGTGACGCATCCGTGCTGCAGGACCGCTGCCTGAACGGTCTCCGCGAAACCTACGCCGCTCTGGGCGTTCCCACCGGTTCCGCTTCCCGCGCTGTGGCCATCATGAAGGCTGCTGCTTCTGCTCTGATCACCAACACCAACAGTGGTGTCAAGAAGGCTGCTCTCACCCAGGGTGACTGCGCAAGTCTGTCTGCTGAAGCCGGCAGCTACTTCGACATGGTGATCAGCGCCATCAGCTGAACCACTTCTGTTTGATCGTTCAAAACAACACACATCCTTCATCATGAAGTCCGTCATCACCACTGTTGTCGGCGCAGCCGATAGCGCTTCCCGCTTCCCCTCCGCTTCCGACATGGAATCCGTTCAGGGTTCCATCCAGCGTGCTGCTGCACGTTTGGAAGCTGCTGAAAAGCTGGCATCTGGCTACGACGCCATTGCTCAGCGTGCAGTTGACGCTGTGTATGCCCAGTACCCCAACGGTGCTACAGGCCGCCAGCCTCGCAAGTGCGCCACCGAAGGCAAAGAGAAGTGCAAGCGTGACTTCGTTCACTACCTGCGTCTGATCAACTACTGCCTCGTCACCGGCGGCACCGGCCCCCTGGACGAGCTGGCTATCAACGGCCAGAAAGAGGTCTACAAGGCCCTCAGCATCGACGCTGGCACCTACGTTGCTGGTTTCTCCCAGATGCGTAACGACGGTTGCTCACCTCGCGACATGAGCCCCCAGGCTCTGACCGCTTACAACACCCTGCTGGACTACGTGATCAACTCCCTGGGCTGATCACAGCTCATCGGTTGATTCAATTCAGCAATGTGACATGGGTGGGCATTTCTGCCCACCCTTTTTTTTACCTTCGACTCGAAAGGTGAAATCAGCCAAGTCAAGAAGTTGCTGAACACGAGATAATCTCAGTCAACTAGCCAATTGGGCGTTAAAACAGAATGACGCCAATCATCTGTGGCAACAGCAAAAAATCCTTGATTTCTTGTTGCATCAAAGTTTGCAACCGACTTGCTCTTGAGCTTCACGATTAAAAGCATTTTTCAGGGGTAATTCGGAACAAACAAACACACCTATCCCCAATTCTCATCATGCTCGGCACAGAAACCAGCCTGAAAGCCCTCACGTCAGCCACCAGAACAGGGCCCGCTTCGTTCTCCACAGCGAGCAAAGCCGGCAAAAACACCGCTCCTCGCACCGTTGCAGGCGCCATTGCTGATTACAAGCGTCAGCATTGTTCCGCGATGGGTATTGGTATTGGGCCAAGACTCCACTCCGAGTGCCCCTTCGGAGTCACCTTTGATCAGTACAGCCCAGAGAACAGCGCAGCCCTTGAACGCGTGATCGCGGCTGCTTACCGCCAAGTCCTTGGAAATCTTCCTCCAACAGACAATCAGCGCGAAACTTCTTTGGAAGTGAGGCTGATGAACGGTGAAATCACTGTTCGTGATTTCGTCAACGGCCTGGCTAAGTCGGACTTTTACAAGACCAACTTCTTCCATGCCGTAGGCGCCCAACGTGGCATCGAACTGAACTTCAAGCACCTGCTCGGCCGAGCACCTCTGAACCAGACAGAAGTGCAGGACCACATCAAGCTTCAAGCAGAAGAAGGCTTTGATGCGCTGATTGACAAGCTGACCGACTCAGCTGAATACACCGAGGTGTTTGGCTCTGACATCGTCCCCTACGAAAGAAGCCACGATTCCTATGCGGGAATGTTCACACGTTCCTTCAATCTGATGCGTGAGCTTGGCGGCATGAAGGTTGCCGTCAGCGACAACGCCCAGGGCCGCAACAGCCGCACCATCAACCCACTGGCGATTGCATCCAGAGAGGAATCCAAGCCTCAGGCGTTCTCTTACACTGCCGTTCAGAAAACTCCTGTCAAACTGCCCCAACAGCAGTACAGCGGACATCAGCCTCCCAAGATGACCGATTACGTGGCATTCCGTCCTTTCGGAGTTCACTTCTGATCCAAACTTAAGTTTGATCAAATAGACCATGAACCCCATCCTTTGATGGGGTTTTTTTTGCCAAATCTTTGGCATGATATTTCCCGACCAACAGAGCGGCGAGACAATCAATTAGATTCAATCCAAGTGAATGAAAACCATGAATGAGGCAACATCTAATCAGCAAATCAATGAACTAGAAGGTCTTACCGAGCAAGAAGCCTTGGAGTTGGCCGAAGTACTCAAGCAAAAATTAGTCGATCAAGAAACACCAAGCTCTGATCAAACGTCGATCAAACAAATGGTTGCTGGATTGGGAGATCAACGGGGTGCTTTACGACTGACATTCGCCCAAAGCCTAGGGAACGTCGGGGAAGCAGCTATTCCATATTTATGCGATGCCATGAAGAACAATCCAAATGTGATCATTCGACGCGCATCGGCAAAAACGCTCAATCTGATTGGCAGTGAACAAGCCTTACCTAATTTGATTGAGGCATTTAAAACAGATCCTGATCCTGTCGTTCAAGGATCCTCAGCCGGCGCAATGGCAACGATAGGCGTCCCTGCAATTGAAGATCTTCTGAAAATTCTCACCGAGCCAAACTGCACAGCCTTCCAAGTAGGACTGATCAACCTGGCATTAAGCTTTATCGGCTCAAAAGCTCCGGATGCACTGAACAACGCAATACAATCAGAGAATATAGAAATCCGTATCGCTGCCATTACAGTCTTGGCAGAGCAGATTCAATCGGGAAGATACCAATCTGCGGGCAAGACGCTCCTCAAGGCTTTGTCGGATCAATCAAGTGAGGTCAGAGCAGAAGCAGCAACGATGGTTGGGAAAACATTAGAGCCAGAAGATGCCAGCGAAAAACTCTGCGAGTTGCTGTCCGATGAGTCCGTACAAGTCCGAAAGAATACATCGCTGGCGCTGATGAAAATGGAAGCCGAAGAAGCCATCAGGCCGCTAAAAAATGCAGCAGCAATCGAAAAAGACGAAAAAGTCAAATCAGTGATGAATGTGGCAATTAAGGTATTAGAACAAGACTAAAAACCTGATCAATCCAGGCCCAAACTCTGGCGCCTCTCAAGACTTGCTTGAGCGACTTCACGGATTAATTCGTCTTTTCTCTCATCTTGAGCCAACCCTTGAAGGCACTGATTAACCAAAGGAGAATCTAATTCAGCTAGCGACATAGCCGCACCTTGAACGTGTGCAATATTGCTGCTATCGCAAGCCTTAATCAACAGCGGAATAACACGAGATTCTTCTGATGCTTGCTTGGAAAGGTGGCCAAGAGTCATCAAAGCGGACTGAGCGACCACTGGGCTGCCATCATCTAGAGCTTTTTCTAACATCAGTAACGTGTCGAGTGAAAAAGCTTGATCAGGAAAACACACCGAGACCTGAACAATTGCCTTAATACAACACGCTCTAATAGTTCCATTATCAGATGCGTTGAATAATTGAATCAGTTCGGGGACACTCTTATGGCCAATCATCCCTAACGCTTTAACTGCAGTGCGATAAACACCTGGATCAGGATCATGCATCAACTCGAACAGTCGAGGCATTGCCTCTTCAGGGAATTGCTCTGCAAGGAGCGAACAAGCAGTGAAGCGAATATTAGGATTTGGATGAACTAAATCAGCAAACAAAGAGTCAATGGAATTGCCGGACACGTCCATATAAATACCTGCAAATTCAAAGCAATCCTACACTACTGAGAAGAGGACCCTAAGGCACATTCAATCAATATTCAGATAACACCGTCAATCAAGCCGATTGCATCGATGACAGCTTAGCTTGGACAAAACAATCGCCATCATCAGCAAGTAGCTTCAAACAATTATCAACATCAAGTTGATTGACCCGATTATAAATTGATTCCAACGCCAGGATCACCGCGTAACGACAATCCCAAGGAGGCAAGTATTGATCGGCCAAAAACTGAGGAATCAGCTCAAGAAAATGAGATGGATCTAATTGAGCTATAGAGTATATCGCTGCAGCACGGCTTTTTTGAAACTGAGGCCGCAGATTGATTGCAGATGACTTCAGGATTTCGTCAATACAACTTAAAGCCTGCTGCGACCAATCACCCCGCGAACCCATCAAGCGCATAAAGAAATAATGGGCACCATAGTCATTATGTGCTTCTTCATCCCATTGTTTTGAGATGACTGGCCAGAGTACATCCGAAGGGATAGATCTCAACATCTTCAAGGCAAGGTAACAACGGCTGAAATCGGTATTAAAGAGGTCCCGCACTAAAAAATCAGGATTAGGAGTGCTGTCATACTCATGGACAAGCGTAATATCATCAGGTTCATCAATTAGAATGGTGTCAATAAGATGAATTGATTCCCTCAAGGCTGGATGCTGATCTTGAACGTTAAGCAGAAGCCTGCAAGCACGCATTCGAAAAGCTGGGGAAACTGGCGACGCCACAATTGAAGGCAGATACTCAACGGCTTGCGCATCAATTAAGTCCTGGATTGCGCATTGACGGTCCATCTGGTTTGGGAGCAAAAGATGCTCAGCCACAACAGAAAGCTGCTTTCTACTACCGGAGAGTTGAGCATCTGCAGCAATTGCGGCTCCTCTGATTCCAGGAGATTCGGAATTCTTTAAAGCCTGAATTGTGGCGAGGCATTCTTGCACAGACAGACTTGCCAAGCATTGAATTAAAACCCGCTGATTAGATCGATTATCTTCCAACAGATCAATCATCTTTGCAGTCAGTCGGGGATTATTGCATTTCAATTGCTGAAGAGCAAATATAGTGTTTTCGACCAAATATTGATCTTCAGACCAAAGGCATTGCCCAATTTCAGAGATCGACGATGAAGCACCTAACCTTCCAAGAACTTCGACAGCCTTTCTTTTAGCAATATTAACAGCTTGTTCATTGAGAGGATTATCTAACAAATTCACTAAAGCTTGTTCCGTCTCCGATCCTGGGCAATTGATCAAATGAGACGCGGCCATATAGTAATCGCTTTGCGACTCCAACTCATTGATGGGCTGAAGAAGAATCCGGCGTGCATGCTCACATGTCAGCTCGGGATGAATATTGTCAAAACGACCTGTCATCAAGGGATAAAATCACGTATAAATTGTACCTTAAAATCAAGCAAGATGTCTTCACTAAACTCAAACTAGTCAAAAAAAACTAACTCGATGCATTGAAAAGCGAAAACAGCATAGAGTTACATCAGTTACTTGAACATTGTGGGACCTTTTTCTGGGAAGCGATTCATCGTACAAACAACGACCATGAATCGTTCAAGGCCATCGATGTCCGTACATTTCAACATTCCATTCAATGGTCTATGTCAGGGGATGCAAGTGATGCATCGAGCTGGCTTTAGTGTAACTGCGCTGAATACAGATTACGCAAAAAGCGAGCCTCAAGCTCAAGCAACTACTAGCAAGAGCAACTTGAAAGAGAAGAATGCAGAACTATCGCCAGCAAAACCGTCCAGCCCCAAGAACACGGAACTGAAATCAGAGAATAAAGCTGAAAGCACTAAAGCGGATAAAAAGTCAAGCCAAAGGAATCGTCGTCAACGACGCAAATAGAACAACTCTGACTAACTCGATTTAGGCCTTGATTTCAAAGACTGCATCGCTGGGTCGTCCACTTTTCAGTGCTTCCCAGTTGATGCCAAGCAGAAATTGATCAGGATTGGTACATTCAACGACATCAACTCCCCAAGATCCATCTTGCAGTGGGGAACCAGCTGATCCCGGAGAATCCTTACGACCTCCAAGAGCAAGCCAATGATGCTCGGAACCGTGAGAAGAAGAAATTCGAAATTTTTTCCATGCCTGAACGAGCTCTTTGCCCATATCTTCAGGTGATAAAGAAGACTCTAAACGAATCAGCCAATGCGGATGACTTAAAGCTTCGGCATGATCAAAAGCATTTGATTGCCCCTTCAATCCATCAGCTAACGCTTGAGCAGATATTGCAGGAACACTATCTGATGTGATCTGAAGATTATGAGAGACAATAAAAACGGTCATGGTTTGGGCTATGGTCAAAGTCAAGTGTGATGGAGGGCTCAATGAATGACTTCGCTGAAACACAGTTGAGTCAAGAAGAAGCCCTTGATCTTGCCAATCATCTCAAAGAAAAATTGAGTGCAGGATTGCCGATTGACGCTGATCCAGACTCCATCGCGATCATGGTAGCCGGGCTAGGGGATCCTCGAGGGCTGCTTCGCCGTCAAATTTCCGAGGGCTTGGGATCGATTGGGAAAGCAGCTGTTCCTGCTTTATGCCAGGCCATGCGACGCAGTGATCAGGTCACAGTGAGAAGAGCAGCTGCTAAAACTCTGACTTTGATTGCTGATCGGAATAGCCTGCCAGATCTACTGACGACTTTTCTGACCGATACAGATTCAGTGGTGCAAGGCTCAACCATGGGAGCGATGGCATCCATGGGAAAGGAATCAATCGGAGCAATTCTGAGCATCGTTGAAAATGTCGACAGCACAGAAATGCAAATTGGCCTAGCGAATTGGGCACTCACGATCATTGGTGATCGAGCCCCAGAAACCCTCAAAGGTGCATTGACCTCAGACAATGCCAGAGTTCGAAAAGCAGCAATATCAGCCCTTGCAAGTCAGATTCAATCCCTAAACTCCCAAGAGGATCGAGACCTGCTTCAAAAGTCTCTTCTGGATTCGTGCGCTGAAATTCGTTCTGAAGCGGTCATCCTGCTTGGAAATCTTGAGGATTCAGAATGGACATTACCTTTACTCTCCTCTGCTCTCTCAGATCAGGAGAGTTTGGTCAGAAAAAACACTGCTTTATCACTGATGAAGCTCGGCTGCAGTTCAAGTATTCCTAATCTTCAAAAACAACTCGAAAGCGAATCTGACCCAGTAGTCCGCAACGTTTTACAGCTTGCGATTGATCGACTCCAACAATCCTGAGAAAAACAATCATGAAAAAGGGGGATGCCTGAGCACCCCCCGATTCAGCTAGTTGCTGTAAACAAGCTCAGGAGAGAGCGTTGATCACATAATCCAGGTAGGACTTGAACTCGTTGAGAGCCTGAGGGCTCATGTCACGAGGAGCACAAGCACGGTCACGGGTGTAGGTGAGTGCTTCAACGTAGGGGCCTGTAGGAAGGCTTAGTGAGCGGTACACCTCACGGGCACCAGCAATTCCCCACTCATCCAGAGGACCAGTGCCGCCAACAACGAGGCAGTAGTTGATCAGGCGCAGATAGTGGCCCAGATCGCGGTAGCACTTGTCAACCTTGACCTGGCTATCACCAGCCTCACCAGGCTGCTTCAGATAGGCGTACTTGTTGAAGCAGGCATCACCGGCTTCACGAGTAACGGCATCTAGACCAGCAGCCAGCTTTTCAGCAGCTTCAAGGCGAGCAGCGGCACGTTGGATGTTGCCCTGAACGGCTTCAAGATCGTTCTGGGAAGGGAAGCGACCTGCTGCGTCTGCAGCAGTCACAACTGTGGTAACGACGGACTTCATTGATGGGTTCCTTTAAGAGGGAGAGTGTCTGAAAAGAAAGCGAGAAGCCGTTCAGGAGACGGCGCCGATCACGCGATCGAAATAGGAACCAGCTTCAGCAACAAGAGCTGAGCAGTCGCCTTGTGTGGTCTCCATCTTGCGGAAACGCTTGCCGCCAGAGGCAGGAGAGTTGGTTTCGCCGATGAGAGCAGTTGCTGAAGCCTTCATGATGGCCACGGCACGTGCTGCAGACTGGGTGGGAACTCCCAGAGCGATGTAGGTCTCTTTCAGACCATTCAGGCAACGGTCATCCAGCACGGAAGCGTCGCCTGCAAGCAGCGCATAGCTGATGTAGCGGAGCACGATCTCACCATCGCGCAGGCATGCAGCCATGCGGCGATTGGGATAGCAGTTACCACCAGCCTGAATCAGGCCGGTGTTCTCACAGATCATGCCGGTCACAGCATCGGAAACGATGCAGGAGGCGTTGGAGGTGATGGCGTTGACAGCGTCCAGGCGCTTATTGCCTTGGCTGACATAGCTGCGAAGGACAGCGAGGTCGCTACCACCTACAGGTGCGGTTTTGGCGTCAGCGCTGACGACCGAACGGGAGAATGCGTCGAGCATTTGGGGCCAGACAGTTTTGTGGGGGAGAGGCTTCTGATGCCGAGAGGCAACCACTGAAACAAGGCCTTTGAAGGTGTCTTGAGCCGATGGCTGAAAAACCCAAGGGGTTGGAAGCGCTTTAACAAGCTAAGCCGGGTCAACCAAGCAGTGGTTCGGGATCAGCTGATCACGCAAGAGTTCGTCACCTTGTGAGCTCAACAAGGCCATCAACAGGCTTCAAGGTCCCCATAGCCCTAACAATGAACAGTACAAAAGGCACTGAGCAAGGGAAAATCTGTCCGTCAAACCACTAGATCACCAATCGCAACGCAGGCAACACTTGGGCTTCAGTGGGCGGGTAGGCTCACACTCGCTTTTCTGTTCATTTGCTCAGCATGGCGGATCAACCTCCTCAGCAAGCACCCAGCATTGAAGAATTGCAGGAATCGATTGATGAACTATCCACCTATCGAGAACGACTTTATAACGACGTTCTAGGGCTGGGTAAAAAACTTCGTTTATCCCAAAAGAAAATAGATGCCACGCTCAGCGAACACCCTGAGCTCACACGAATCGATGAGGTGTTGGATCAACTCAAGGCGCAAAGAAATGCTCAGAGCGGCCAATGATGAGACCAGAGGGGATCACCCCGATGACGATGGCCAGCTTTTTTGAAGCAAGTCGGGGTACTTGGCTGAATCGCCGAGTCGTCCATCACTTGGATTGCCAAGACGATGAAGCTGCAGATTCAAATTTGATCATCGAACCGTTCGACACCAATGACCCAGTAGTTGAAAAAGTGTGTTCAGCGCTGAACGTGAAAATCAGCGATACCAGCGGTGGAGCAAGGTTTTACTGGGAGAGCAACTTGATGGAAGATACGCGCAATAACGACTACGCCGCAGTGGTTGTCGATGCCCCTAATCCAGAAGACCCCCGTCAAGGATTTCTGTTGAGAGATGTCGGTTATGTGGAAAAAAAATCAGTCGTCAGCACCTATTCCTTTGCTGATGATGGCGTGTTGACGATCAAAACCCGATATGACACCAACACAGGTATCGAACGATGCTGGTTTGTGAATGATCAAATCAGAATGCGGGTGAGCTCGGTGCAATTTCTCAACGGTGTTGCCATGACCACGTACTGCACTGAATTTCGCTGTCCCAGTAACGCTGAGATTGCGGCCCTGTCGTCAGCCACCAGAGAGAGAGCTGACAACAATCCTCCAATCCAGGAGAGCTGAAACGTGTTTGATCCATTTCTCAAGGAACTTCACCACGGCATCCAGCAACGAGGGGGTAAGGCCATAGACGTGCCCGCTGGGCTCGAAGAATGCCAATCCAAGAAAGGCACCAGCGTGATCCGCAGCTGGCTTTGGGAGGTCCCGAATTTCCGTCGCTGGCGGGTCACCAGGCTTGATGCTGGTGACAAGCTGCAGGTTCTGAATTCGGTTGCCTATCCCGATTACAGCCTTGACCATCCTCTGATGGGAGTCGACCTGCTCTGGTTTGGCGCGCGGCAAAAGCTCGTTGCCGTTCTCGATTTCCAACCTCTGGTTCAGGATGAAAATTATCTCGATCGATATTTCTCCGGCCTCAAACAACTGAATCAGGAATTTCCTGATCTCAATGGCGAAGAGACGATGCGCTCGTTCGACCCGAATCAATACTTCTCATCCTGGTTGTTGTTTTGTCGTGGCGGTGCTGATCAAGCGGAGACCTCGTTGCCGCCGGCATTCAGTGCATTCCTGAAGGCCTACTGGGAGCTTCACGACACCGCTCTGAAAACCGACGCGCTCATTCAGTCGGATGAAGTGAAACGCCTCCAGGACAACTACGACGTTTACAGCGCCGAACGCGACCCGGCTCACGGACTCTTCACCAGTCATTTCGGCAAAGAGTGGTCCGACCGATTCCTGAGCGAATTTCTGTTCCCAGCATCCGCCAAGCAATGAGTTCAAACCGACTCAACAGCCTTGATCCTGTTGCCATTGAAGGCTGGAGCTGGCAACCGTTCCTAGAGGACGCTGTCAACTCTCTGCTGCCTCTAGGGATCGAGCCCTATCCGGTCAACGATGCGTTTTTGTTCAAACAGGATCAAACAGGATCGAAAGCCAAGCCTGTCAGCGTGACCACGGCCACCTGGGCCTGCAAGAGCGAGAAATTTCGCCAAGTGAGGGCGGCTTGCGTCAGTGCGGGCTCATCCGCATCGGTTCTGAACTTTGTGATCAACCCTCTGCCGAGGTATGACCTGCCCTTCTTCGGCGGAGACCTTGTCACCCTGCCATCGGGCCATTTGCTCGCGCTTGATCTTCAACCGGCTGACAAGCAGGACAACGAACACACTCAAGGCGTTTGGGATCGGCTGATGCCGATTTTTGATCGCTGGCGTTCTCAGTTACCAGACGGAGGTCCAATTCCTGACGAAGCCCAGCCCTTCTTCTCGCCGGGGTTCCTTTGGACACGACTGCCTCTTGGAGAAGAAGGAGATCAGCTCATCAAAAGCGTGGTGCGACCAGCTTTCAATGACTACCTCAACCTTTATCTGGAACTCGCCGCTGCGGCCGAGCCTGTCTCCGATCAACGCATGGAGCATCTCCTGGCGGGTCAACGCCGTTACACCGATTACAGAGCAGAGAAAGATCCTGCCAGGGGAATGCTGACTCGATTCCATGGCAGTGAATGGACCGAGGCGTACATCCACGATGTGCTGTTTGACCTCTAATCGCCGGTGTGCTGCTCTGAACTGAGCAAATACCCTGCCTGGACTGGGGGTTAAGCATTATGAACAGCCATCGGGTGCGCTTCGACCACTTAGCGAGAATTGCATCCGACCCCGACGGGACTTTTACGATGTCCCTCCGGTGTCTGTGACACCCATTTAGACGCTGCCAAGAGGAGTTCCAAATGTTCGACGCCTTCACCAAGGTTGTCGCCCAGGCCGACGCCCGGGGACAGTTCATCAACACCAGCGAGATTGATGCTCTCGCCGCCGTCGTCTCTGACAGCAATAAGCGTCTGGACGCCGTGAACCGCATTTCCAGCAACGCCTCAACAATCGTTGCGAATGCTGCACGCGCTCTGTTTGCTCAGCAGCCTGCACTGATTGCCCCAGGCGGCAACGCCTACACCTCCCGTCGCATGGCTGCCTGCCTGCGCGACATGGAAATCATCCTTCGCTATGTCACCTACTCGGTCTTCACCGGTGACGCCTCTGTGATGGAAGATCGCTGCCTCAATGGCCTGCGTGAGACCTACCTGGCACTGGGTACTCCCGGCTCATCTGTAGCCGCTGGCGTCAACCTCATGAAAGAAGCCGCACTGGCCATCGTCAACGACAAAGACGGAATCACCTCAGGTGATTGTGCATCTCTCAACAGCGAGATCGGAACCTACTTCGATCGCGCAGCAGCCTCTGTCGCTTGATACCGATAGCCACTTTTTTCGCTTAAATCCTTCTTCATCATGAAAACACCCCTCACCGAAGCCGTCGCGGCAGCAGATTCTCAAGGTCGCTTCCTCACCAACGCCGAAGTGCAAGCTGCTTCCGGCCGTTTCACTCGCGCCAAAGCGAGCCTGGAGGCTGCCAAGGCTCTCACTTCTAAGGGTGATGCCCTGGTCAACGGAGCTGCACAAGCTGTTTACACCAAGTTCCCTTTCACCACCCAGATGGAAGGTTCGAACTACGCCTCAACCACTGAAGGCAAAGCCAAGTGTTCAAGAGACATCGGCTATTACCTGCGCATGGTGACCTATTGCCTCGTTGCTGGAGGCACAGGCCCTATGGATGACTACCTGATTGCTGGCCTTGCCGAAATCAACCGTACATTTGAGCTTTCACCGACCTGGTACGTTGAAGCGCTGAAGCACATCAAGGCCAACCACGGTCTTTCTGGTGATGCGGCTACAGAAGCCAATAGCTATCTCGACTACGCCATCAACGCCTTGATCTGAACAACATCGTTGTTCAGACTCTCCATAAGCCCCCATCTGGGGGCTTTTTTTTCAGTCACTCACTGATGAAACCATCTCTGCAACGATTCCTAGACCTTTTATGCGGAGAGTACAGCAATCAACAGCAAGCCTTCGACAACCCTCCATTGTTTGCTCATATCTTTCTTAAATATCGACCGATTGAGCATCTTCAGCAGGGATCTATTCTTCTGGAACAAACTTATGCAGTCGACCCGAAAAACCCATACCGATTACGAATGATACGAGCAGAAGAAATTGAGAATGGAATCATCAAACTCTGGAACCATATTTTTAGGGAACCCGATCAATTCTCAAAAGCAACGACAGATATAACTCTACGAAAGCAGATCAAAGAATCAGATCTCATACCATTGAACAATTGCCACTACCAAGTCACCGAAAGAAAAGACGGATATCATGGAGAAATAGAGCCAGGCGCTTGCTGCATTGTCAAACGAGACGGCAAAGACACCATTCTTGTTAGCTCATTCCACCTGAATCGAGACACTCTTTCAACGCTTGATCGTGGCCAGGACCCAGTGACTAAAGAGCGATGCTGGGGCTCAATCGCAGGTGAATTTCGCTTCAAAAAAACTGCATCATGGGAAGCAAAGTGGTGTCAACCCTCCGCAGAAAGATCCCAGGCATGATGCGGTCTTTTCAGAGAAACAGCACAGGGACGCGGCCTTTTAAGCTAAAGCCCAAGAGCTGCCGCCACAGAATAGAGACTTGATCCCAATCAACTCAACACAATCAGCCCTTGAAGCCCTAGATCATGAAGATGCTGGTGTTCGCTACCACGGCGCCTGGTGGCTGGGCAAACACCGAGCGATCGAAGCAATCCCCAAGCTGGTCGACTGTCTGAAGGATGAACGAGAGGTGACCTCTACAGGTGGCTACCCACTGCGAAGGCAAGCAGCACGATCGCTCGGGATGATCAAAGATGCAAGTTGCATTCACTCACTTCTTGAAACACTGAATACCAATGATGTTCAACTCCATGAAGCGACATTGAGAGCATTGATCGAAATCAAAAACGATCAATGCTCTCATTCACTGATCAGCTATCTAGACAAAGATATTGATAACAAACCAATAGAAGCTCTCATTGAAGCACTGGCTTCAAATCAAGTTTGGCAGGTTGCTGAGAAAATCAAGCCTTTCCTTGAATCAGACTGCAAGAGAGTGGTGAGCTCAGCAGCAGCATTCTTCTATGAATGCACTGGCGAGAAAAGCTATCTCGATCAAGTGATTACCCTCCTGAATCACGAGAATCGTTTTGTGAGGCAATCAGCAGCTTTCGACCTTGCCCGAATCGGAACGATCTCAGCAGCAAAATCCATCCTGGCAGCCCCAATCCCCAATAACGTCAAAATGTATGCCATCAGGGCAATCCTGAGCGATTCGCTACTCAAATCAGCCAAGGGAGAAAATGAGCAAGGGGCACAGAATCAAGAGATGCATGATTCTCTCTTCAAAACACTTGACGAATTAACCAGAGAAAACTTTGCGGGCAATTTGCTCATCAATCAAGACATTCCAAAATCGACCAACCCCGAGCAACCAATCAAATCAACAGCAGACATACTCTCCCTTGCCTTTAAAAAGCTCAGATCGCCATCTTTGGTGGAACGCGAGGAAGGCATCAGGATGCTGGCCGAAAGCCCGGAAAGCATCAAAGAAGATCTGCACAATCTTTACTTTTCAGAATCAGATCAAGACATCAAAATGGGCCTTGTTAAAGCCATGGCAACGCTAAAAAACAGTGATTATGTACCAGCCTTGATCGATGCTGTTGGAGTCGAAATCGGTAATCACTGCCAGGGCAACATCCGACGTGTGGCAGCATGCGCGCTTGGAGACATTGACTGGATTCAGCAAGACGATTGTCCATCACTCACTATCACAATGGATAAGCTGAGCTGGACATTGCAATACCCTGACGACTGGGGATTGCGCTACAGCGCATGCATCGCACTAGAAGGCATCGGCAATAGCAGAGCCAGAGCCCTTCTGCTTGAATCAAGCGCAAAAGAAGCCGACCCTGTGATTTTGAAACGCATCGACATTGCTTTATCCGAAATAAGCTCACCCAATATTTTTTAAAGTTTCAAACCCACGAAGCCACCAATGTGCGCCTCAATCAAGGGGCATCAAAAAGCCCAAAAATGTTTACTTGAAAAAACCGTGAAAATACTTTTCGTCTGTCTCGGCAACATCTGCCGATCACCCGCTGCGGAGGGGGTGTTTCTGCATCTTCTGAACGAACGAGGATTAAACGACCGCTTCGTGGTGGACTCCGCCGGCACCGGCAGCTGGCATGTGGGAAATCCCGCAGACCGTCGGATGCAGGCCGCGGCCAAGCGGCGTGGCATTCATCTGCCAAGCCGAGCCCGTCAGATCGACCTCAATGACCTGGAAGAGTTCGACCTGGTATTAACCATGGACGACGACAATTTCAGGGCTGTCAGCGGCCTAGCCCGAGAGGGGGGGGAAAGGGCCACCGCCCAGATCCGGCCGATGCTCAGCTACAGAGAGCGCTATAGCGAAAGCGAAGTTCCTGACCCTTATTACGGAGGGGATGCCGGCTTCGATCATGTGCTGGATCTACTGGAAGATGCCTGCGCAGCGATGCTCGATGAACTGAGCGCACAGGATTAAACAGCAACCATCCAGCCCTGAACAGCGATCAGCGCTCGGGAGTGGGCCAGACCTCTTCAGCAACCCGCCCACGGAACAGGTCCTCGAGTGCGTCAATCACGGCTTCGATCCCCATCCCGTCGGTGATCAGCTCGGTGGCGTCATCCGCCTGCACCAACGGCGCAATTGTTCTGGTGCTATCGAGTCGGTCTCGCTCAACAATCTGCGCTTCGATTTCGCTGAGCGCAGGCACGGCATGACCGCGCGTCTCCAGATCCTTGGCACGACGACGAGCCCGTTCTTCAGGAGTCGCCGTCAGGAACACCTTGAGCTCGGCATCCGGAAACACAGCTGTGCCGATATCGCGGCCTTCAGCCACCAGGCCTCCCTTCTCACCGAGTCTCTGCTGCTGCCGCGTCAGCAGTGCCCGAACGCAAGCATGGGCAGCAACCAACGACACCGCACCGGTGACTTTGGGATCACGGATTGCATCCGTGACATCCCTGCCGTTCACATAAACGGTCTGCACTCCATTCCGCAACGGCGAAAGATCCACCTCCAACCCGCTCAGAAGCCGCTCGACGGCGTCTGCGTTGGCCGGATCAGCCCCATGCTCCTGGACCCATAAGGTCACGGCCCGATACATGGCGCCGGTATCGAGATACAGCAGACCCATGCGTTCAGCGAAGGCCCGGGTAACCGTGCTCTTTCCAGCACCGGCGGGGCCATCGATGGCAACGATGGGAGAGCGGGTCATGACAAAAATGTGATCGATCAGGCGTGTGGATCCAGAGCAGACGGCCGCGGCCAAAAGTCGCAAGGACTGTGTTTCCGCAGCAGGCTGCAGCGTGGATGGATCCACGACCTCTACATACTCCACCTCAAGGCCTGCGGTTTCGAGCTGCCGTCTGAGTTGGATCAGAACATCCCCCTGGCTAGCCAGCCTGTTCTGAAGTTGCGTCGCAGCACGACGGAGAGCGACTCCGATCGAGACCGCGCTACGTCGCTGCTCTGGAAGCAGGTACAAATTGCGCGAACTGGCAGCCAGACCATCGGGCTCCCGCACGGTGGCACATCCCCTGACCCGAACCGACAATCCCAGGTCGCTCACCATCCGGCGCACGATCGCGATTTGCTGCCAATCCTTCTCACCCAGCCAGAGCTGTCTTGGCTGGACCAGTGCCAACAGGCGGCTGACCACGGTGGCAACTCCATCGAAATGGCCTGGTCGCCAGGGACCGCACAAACCCGACTGCAAAGCTGACGGCGCTTGCAGCCTCCAACCCGACGCGACACCTTGCGGATAAATCTGGCGCTCATCCGGACACCAGATTGCTGACGCACCGGCCTGCTGTGCCAGAAGGCAGTCAGCCTCGAAGGAGCGGGGGTAACGATCAAAGTCCTCCCCCTCTCCGAACTGCAGAGGATTGACAAACACACTCACCAGAACGGATCCCGGCTCCGGGCAGCCAGCAACCGCACGCTGGATCAGCTGGGCGTGACCTTGATGCAGCCCCCCCATCGTGGGAACAAAATCAATCGGGCCAGGCCGTGATGCACGCCAGGCCGTGAGTTCTGAGCGAGTTCGGAGGACGCGAAGGCTCAGCGAAGCACCTCAAGACGAACCTGGGCAATGCCACTGCTCGTCAACCCCAGCTCGCTTGCAGCACCATGCGCCAGATCAATCACCCTGTCCCCAGCGAATGGGCCACGATCATTAATGCGCACCACTGCTTTGCGACCGTTCCAGAGGTTGGTCACTCGCACACGCGTACCGAACGGCAAGGTGCGATGAGCGGCAGTCATTGTTCCCGGGCGAAACACCTCTCCATTGGCGGTGCGATTCCCATAGAAACCGGGGCCATACCAGCTGGCTTCGCCCGAATGCGTGGAGATCACAAGCGGAACAACAGGCTTGGGTGGCTGCGGCGGAATCGGAACCACCACTGGCTCAGGCTCGGCAATGGCTGTCACTGGATCAGTGACCAGTGGATCCAGTGGCGCCTCGATCGATGGTTCAGCGACTTCGAGAGCGGAAACAGGCTCGGAAGGCAGCACAAGGTCCAGAGGGTCAGTGATCCCAAAGCCATCAAGGTCTCTCGCCAGCACCGGATAGAGAGCGAGGCCTGTGAGCGAAACTCCAGCAAATGCAGCAATGGCAGGAAAAAAACGAGCCATAAGAGGTGGGTCAACGGCGGTCTGGGAAAGACCGTTGCTTCGGCCGTTAAGGGCCAAAACACCGCGACCAAAGCGAATGAAAGTCGCTTGAACGTAAAAATGTCTGGACGCCCCTGCCGGCAGGGAAAAGCTCACGCCGAGCAGGCCAAGACGCTGATCAGCCGCCCGGAGAGGATGCAGCAACTGGGTTGCAAGCACAACGCACCGAGGGGCCATTGATCAGCTCAGGCAATCCGAACAACAAGCCCCACTGATGACCAGGGGACCAGCGATCGCAGCGGCACAAGAGCACGACACAACGCCCCGCTCACGAGGGGAGAGGATCAAGGCAGAACTACTGCTGCTGATGGACTACCGAGCCGCCGGTGTGGACGTGGAAGCTGGGCGAGCTTTCGTGCAGCGGATCAAAACCGGTGTCGAAGCGACGCATCGTCCAGAGGTGGTCGGCGGGCTGGGCGGCTTTGGAGGCATGATCCGGCTGCCGCAAGGGCTGAAACGTCCACTACTGGTGTCGGGAACCGACGGCGTTGGCACCAAGCTTGAACTCGCCCAGGAACATCACAACCATCACGACGTGGGCATCGACTTGGTTGCCATGTGCGTCAACGACGTCATCACCAGCGGCGCCGAACCCCTGTTTTTCCTCGACTACATGGCCACAGGAGCCCTGAGCCCTGATGCCATGGCCACGGTGGTCGAGGGCATTGCCGATGGCTGCCGCCAGAGCGGCTGCGCACTGCTCGGCGGTGAAACAGCAGAGATGCCGGGCTTTTATCCACCAGGCCGCTATGACCTGGCGGGTTTCTGCGTGGCCGTCGTTGACGAGGATGCGGTGATTGACGGCAGCCAAGTTCAAGCCGGCGATCGCATCGTTGGGGTCAGCAGCAGCGGAGTTCACAGCAATGGTTTCAGCCTGGTGCGCAAAATTCTCGAGACCAATGGCGTATCGGCCGAAACACGCTTCGGCTCCGATGATCAACCTCTGATTCAGGCGCTCTTGAAGCCAACCCATCTGTACGGGGCACTGGTGAAGCGATTGATCGAATCAGGCACTCCTCTGCATGCCATGGCCCACATCACAGGCGGAGGCATTCCCGAGAACCTGCCCCGCTGCCTTCCTGACGGCTTGATCGCCAAGGTGGCCCCCGAACGCTGGCCGCGCTCGGAACTGTTCAGCTGGCTGCAATCTCACGGAGAGATCAAGGAGCGCGATCTCTGGCACACCTTCAATCTGGGAATTGGTTATTGCCTGGTGCTTCCTGGCGCGGCGGTCGAAGCGGCAATCGAACACTGTGAACAACAGGGCTTCAAGGCTTGGGACATCGGCGAGATCATGGCCATGACTGGCCATGACGACTCCCCAGTGCTCGGCTTACCCGCCTGAACCAGACCTGGATCCAACAATCTCCAACAGCTGGAGGACAAAGCGCACTGAGGCCTTCTAACCCCGTTAGTCTCCCAGCAGACAGATCGATCTTGCATCGATCAATGCGTCGCGACATACGCCCTAGTAAGCCATGCCATTTGATAGACCTCAGCGCACGACCCGACGACGTTCGTCGGCAGGTCCCACACCTCCCAGACGCCCGGTCAGTTCTGGATATGACAAAAGCGGAGCTCACCGTCAGGGCGGACCAAGACCGACTTTTCTGGCGCTGAAGGACCACGGCAAGGTCTTCGTTGCCGACATGCCCTTTCTCTCTGATGGGCAACTGGCCAACATCAGTAAAGAAGCTGCGGAAGTTCTCCTTAGTCTTGAGCGTCGCATCACCGAGCTGGAGCAGGTTCAGGGTGACCGTGACACGTTGATCAAGGCCTGCACGAAGCGCGATGTCACCCATCGTTTCCTGAGAGCAATCGAGGAGGAGCAACAACAGCGCCGGGACAATCCCGCCGTTCGCCGCGCTGCAGGAGAGTCTCTGCCTCGAACATTCCTGGAGATAGCACGCCACCGCCTTCCGGGCGCAACGTTTGATTCTTTGCTGCAGGAAGCACTCTCAGCCTGCGAACAGTCGGCGGCAGAACCTTCACCTGCCATCAAGCCACCACTCAAGGTGGTTTCCCTGCAACCCCAGGCATCATCACTGCCAGTGGTCGTCAGTCCAGATCCGGAACCAACCGATCAAGCGCTCTGAAACGGATTGTCCGGCATGCGCACCGGACAATCGAGACTGAGCTGATCGAGCAGACTGCGCTCTTGCTCGGTGAGGGTCCAGCCAAGTGCCTGCTTGGCATCCTCGACCTGAGCGGGTCGGCGAAATCCAGGAATCGGGCAGGTTGCGTGAGCCCGGCACCAGTTCAGGGCCACCTGCATCTGATTTACCCCCCTTGCCTGCGCCATGTCAGCCATCGCCTGACGCAGAGGGAGAGAATCCGGCAACAGGCGCCGAAACAGCCCCGAACGCAAGAGCGTTGCATCACTGGGTGTCCAGCCAGGGTGTCGCGCCAGAACGCCAAGAGCAAGAGGGCTGTAAGCCAGGACCTCCACACCGAGGTCGCGACACACGTCGAGGATGCCGCCAGGTCTGATTGGTTCTGGCGCAAGCAGTGACAGCTGCACCTGCACACTGGCCAGCCGTACACCCCGACGCGCCAGATGATCGTGAAGCAGCCTTAGACGCTGGGGGCCGACATTGGACACACCAAGCTCACGCACTTCACCCTGGTCCACCAGATCAGCGAGACCGTCAAGCAGTGGTCGTTCCTGCCATGGGGCGTATCGGGCTGTGCTCCAGTGCAGCTGCACCCGATCGAGCTGACCCCGTAGACGCTGCCGGCTGGCTTGAAATGCTTTCACCAGGCCGCGACGACCAAGGCGCCAGGGGAATGGAGCCAACTTGGTGGCAACGATGAGGTTGTTGCGGGACGAGAGCTCAAGGCCCTCCAGACACTGACCCAGCAGCTCTTCACTTCGACCATTCAATCGACCAGTGCCATAGGAGTCCGCCGTGTCCACGAGCTGCAATCCGGCAGTAACGGCCGCTGCAAACGTTGCTTTCAGTTCTGGATCGTCTGTTTCGGAGCGATAGCCCCAGAGCAGTTGGTTGCCCCAGGCCCAAGTCCCGAATCCGATTCCTGTCACAACGCCGTGGATCGCTGCACGCCATGATCGCTTCAGTACGGTCCATGTGATGTCACTCACTGCTGCCGAAACAGCTCGCAATCGGCGGGACGAGGGCTCCGCGCAGGATTCAGCCAGCGGTGCTGCAGATGAGCGTGTGCTCTGCTCTCACTGTGGTCGCACCTCCAGCAACGGCATCAGCTGCATCGGCATGTGCGTGGCCGACAGCGACTACTGAAGTGATGCGCGTCCTACCCCTCCACCAACACGCGGCCCTTGGATGCGCTCTGTTGCTTGGTCTGAGCTCCCCCCTCGCTGCTCAACCCCAACTCGAATCCTTTTCAGGTCGATATCAGACCAAAAGCAGCAACTGTCGCTTCCAGCCGATGAATGGACAAAAGCGTGGTTGCCGTTTCATTCAGATCGATGGCCGAACGCCGGCGGTCATCAGCATCCGCTTTGTTGGAGCTGGCGATCAGCCAGGCTCCAGCCAGAGGCTCACATTCGTGGTGTCGGAGTTGTCAACAACGCCCGTTTTGAAGTGCAGCCGAGGCAACTGCCAACTGAACACGGCCAACTGGCAAGGCAGGATCAACAGTGTGTCCGAAGCGAACTACAACGCCGATGGGCTGGCTGAAGGATTGCCGAAGGCCTGGGCTGTGAGCCTGGGGAACTGCAGCGTCCGTACAGGACGCATTCTCTGTCGTGCCGATAGACCAGCAGGAGGACAGGTCAGTGCTGAAGCACAACTCTGATCATCCAGACCGTGTGATGAGAACGAAGGCGGCACCCAGATTCGAACTGGGGATAAAGGATTTGCAATCCTCTGCCTTACCACTTGGCCATGCCGCCGCTCGGAGCAAATCCGCTCCACTGGCGGATCGTATCAGCGAGACCGCCCCTGCCCTGCTGGTGATCAGCAACGGACACGGCGAGGATCTGATCGCACTGAAAATCATCGAAGCGCTGCACCGACTGCAACCGGCCTGGACCGTGAAGGTGCTTCCTCTCGTCGGCCAGGGCAGCTGCTTTCAGGGCGCAATTGACAACGGCTGGGTGCAGAAGATCGGTCCGGGAGCACGACTTCCCAGCGGAGGATTCAGCAATCAGAGCCTGGGCGCTCTCCTCTCAGATCTCATGGCCGGTCTGCCGCTGCTCACCTGGAAGCAATGGATCTGCCTGCAGAAGGAGCGCAAGTCCACTGCTGCAATCCTGGCCGTGGGAGACCTGCTGCCGCTGCTGATGGCCTGGAGCACCCGTCGGCCGTTTGGGTTCATCGGCACGCCCAAGAGCGACTACACCTGGAGCAGCGGGCCAGGACAAGCCCTGAGTGATCGCTATCACGCACTGAAAGGCAGCGAGTGGGATCCCTGGGAATGGCATGTGATGAAACGGCGTGGCTGCCGCCTGGTTGCCATGCGCGACCGTCTCACCGCAAGGGGACTGCGCCGCCACGGCGTCAACGCGACCAGCCCCGGGAACCCAATGATGGATGGGCTTATCCCATCAGACCCCCCGGCCAGCCTGGAGCGATGCCGACGCATCCTGCTGCTGTGCGGCAGCCGGATGCCCGAGGCACTGAACAACTTCCGCCGCCTGATCAGCGGACTCCTGCAGATGCCAAGCCCCGTGCCTCTGGCCGTTCTGGCAGCCCTTGGCTCCAGCCCCCATCAGAACGAGCTGGGTGAACTGCTGCAAAACCTTGGATTCCGCAGCTGCCCTCCTCCAAGCAGCGCCCTCGAAGCCGCCGAATGCTGGGTAAACGGGCCGGTGCTTCTCCTGATTGGACCAGGGCGATTCCAACAGTGGGTGGCTTGGGCGGAAGCAGGTGTTGCCACCGCCGGCACAGCCACAGAACAAATGGTGGGACTGGGAATCCCAGCCCTGTCCTTGCCAGGTCGTGGTCCGCAGTTCACCCGTGGGTTTGCCGAGAGGCAGAGCCGACTTCTGGGTGGCGCCGTCCGCACCTGTGAATCGGAACAGGAGCTGGGCCGCCGTCTTGCCCAGCTGCTCAATGACCCTCTGCTGCGGCAGGAGATGGGACGTATGGGGCGCCAGAGGATGGGCCCGGCCGGCGGCAGCGAAGCCATTGCCAGGGACGTGATCAGCCAGCTCGCACCCGAACGCTGATACTGGGTTTCACTTCAGAACGAAGGATCTCCTTCCCACCGCCATGGCCGCCATTCAGGACCGCGACTATCTGAGGCTTTGCGCGGAACTGGCAAGTCTGCTCAGCATTAGCCAGGCCTCTGCCCGCAGACGGGTCGACCAGCAAGCAGCCATGGACGGTGCACGGGATGTGGAAACCCGAAAAGCCGTGGCAACAAGCCTGCTTGATGCAGCGAAAGCCGAACAGGGCCAGGGCTCAGCGGGCAGCAACCTGGACACGCTGCTGGAGGCGGAGCCCATGGATCAACACTTCATGCTCGAAGACTGAAACCGCTCAGTGCTCGAAGGTGTTGACAAAGCGAAAACGATCCAGATCGGACATCACTGGAACGCATGCGAAGCAACGCTGCGCCAGCTCCCAGCGACCCTCTCGCCGCAACATCACCTCCAACTGGCGGCGCGCGGGCAGCAGATAACGGGCATCGTTGGCGGCGTAGGCCAGCTGGGCGTCGCTTAACTCATCAACCCTGCCCCAATCACTGCTCTGGGCCTGTTTATCCAGCTCAACTCCGACCAGTTCCATGACCAGATCCTTGAGGCCGTGCCGCGGGGTGTAGGTGCGTGCCAGACGACTCCCAACCTTGGTGCAAAACACAGGATTGACTCGGATCGAAAGCCCCGTGGCCAGCGCTGCCACGTCAAACCGGGCGAAATGGAACACCTTTTCAATGGATTGAGCCTCCATCAGTGACTTCAGCCGCGGGGCCTCCGTCTGGCCGAGACCAACGCGAATGCAAGCAACCTGGTCTCTGTCGTCGCAGATCTGCACCAGACAGAGTCGGTCACGTCCATGAATCAGTCCCATGGCTTCGGTGTCGACCGCAAGGGCCTTCGCCTGGACGAAGCGGTCATACCAGTCCTGATCCAGGTCTCCATCAAAGACTGCGAATGCGCAGGGCTCATTAGGGATCTCAGCCATGGAAGGAAAGCAAGGGACGACAACCAACCACCACTCTGGCCTCAGCAGGCAATCGAACGAGTTTTAACTGAGCGCTTGAAAATCAGAACGAGACCGAGTTAGACAAAATCGAGACAGCTTGTTTTCATGCTCACCCAACGCAAACCAACGCGCTCCTGTCTGGCGGACATCGAACACTATTTCCAGCAGCCCCCGCCGCTCTTCCTGGATCTCGAGCTGGCGGTCTGCTGGGTTCTGGACTGCCTACTGCAGAACGACACCTACCCCTCCGGACTGCTTCAGCGCCTGCAGAGTGATCATCCCAAGCTGCGGCTCTCCGAAACGGTGCTGCATCAGGCGGTCGATTTTCTCGAGCAGCAGGAAATGCTTGATTCCTACACCAAGCGTTGTCCAAGCAGGGGTCGCCCCCGCCGCATGCTGCATCTGCATCAGGACGCCAGAGGGCAGGCTGAACGCCTGATGGAACCCTGGAGCCGCTGGCTTCATGAACACGATCCACTGACCCCCTAGCCACTGACCACGTAGAACAGTCCTCTGTTCGGACAGCAGCTAGCCGGATGCCATCCCCCCAGACGTCCACTCTGCTGCTCACAGCGTTGCTGGGGATTGGACTGGTCTTCTTCCTGCGAGCTGCCAGCAAGGATCGAACCACTGTTGTGGAAGTTCGATCACCGCAGCCTCCGGTGGAAGTGCTGAATGGCCTCGACGCCTGGTTGAAGCAGCGGGGCTGGAGCCAGCAGGGCGGGGATGCCGATCGCTGCCTGCTGGAATACAGAGGCCAGGTCGACAGCAGTGTCCCTCTGGCAATCCTGCTGTCACTGCTGGGAACCGTCGGCGCTGGCAGCCTTGGACTGGTCGTGCGACAGATGAACCCATCCTTGAATTGGTGGCCTCTGCTGATTGCCACTCTTGGTCCCTTGGCCGGGTGGATCTACACCCGCCGAGCAAGACGCGTGGAGGAGATTCAGATCCGGCTCATCGAGTCTGAGGCAGGCGAAGGCAGCACACTTCGCCTGCGTGCTCATCGTGATGAGCTCATCGCCCTTGAGCTCGCCCTTGCCGATCCGCTGGAACTGGCCAGCGATGGCGCGTTGCTGTCCTCACCGATCTGACGTGACTCCGCGACGGCTGGTCCTGCCCGCGGCATTGATGACCGCTGGACTGATCCTGTCAGCCGTAATGGCAACGGCCGCCAAAACTCCACACCCCCAGGACGACGACCCCCTCACGGGAGTCAGGGTTGGCTTGCCTGCCAGCTGGACGGGCCGAGCAACACCCTCAGAGTCCATGGAGATTCTGGTTCTGGCAGGCCATGCCGACTCCCAGGGAATCGAGGGAGCCGGGACTTCGGGCGCAGCTGTTGACCGTGGGGGAGCCCGCCCCATGGATGCGCGCATGCGCGATGAACTGTTCTGGAATCGGCGGGTTCGTGATGCCGTGGTGACAACAGGCCAGGCTCGCGGACTCAAGATCCGTTCCTATGAACCGGATCAACTCACGATTGCGAATGAAGAGGATCCACGCACCAACTGGTCGGTGGGGCGACGTCACCACGATGCAGGTGGTTACGCCTTGGAGATCCATTTCGATGCCTACGGCCGCCACGGCGTCGGCTCTGGCCTGATCCCCAACCTGCGCAGTCCAGCGACAAGGATTGACGAGAGCCTGGCCCTCAATTTCGGGCGCTATCCCATCAACTTTCGCGGCGGTCTCGGCGCACCCAGGCGAGGCATCAGCATTCTCGAGATCGGCAAACTGGAGGGACAGCTGGAGCGGGCTTTGCGGGCTCCGCACAGTCGCAAGGCAGTAGTTGCCGCGCTGGCCCTTCGCATCGTTGAAGCCATTGAGCTGGGCATCGGGGGGACCCCGGGCCCAGCAACCCAGAGGCTCAGTTCACCGCCTGATGTGGACGACAACGTTCCTCAAGCGATGGATCGTCGAACCACTGCTGTGGACGGGTGAACAGATCCGTAAGCAGGGCCTCACGAGACCCCTCCTCGGCCTGATAGCCATATTCCCAGCGAGCTAGAGGCGGCAGAGACATCAGGATCGATTCCGTGCGGCCATTGGTCTGCAATCCGAAGATGGTTCCTCGATCCCAGACCAGATTGAATTCCACATATCTGCCCCGTCGATACAACTGGAACTGACGCTCACGGTCTCCGTAAGCAAGGCCATTGCGCTTGTCGATAATCGGCATATAAGCAGGAAGGAATGCCGTTCCGTTAGCCCTCGCCAGATCATGCAGCTGCTCCCAGGAGAGATTCACTGAACCGATCTCAGCCGCTTTGCGAGCAGCTGGGCCTTCAGGATCCTGGCCGCGGTAAAGACGCCCAGACCCGTCTTGGTAGTCGTAAAAGATGCCGCCGATCCCCCTCGTCTCCTGGCGATGCTTCAGGAAGAAATACTCGTCACACCAGGGCTTGAACACCTGATAAAGACGCTCATCGACTGAATCGCAAGCCTGCTGATGGGTGCGATGAAAATGGCGGGCATCCTCAAGAAAGGGGTAGTAAGGCGTGAGATCAGCACCACCTCCGAACCACCAGACCGGTCCAGCCTCGAAGTAGCGGTAGTTGAGATGCACCGTCGGAACGAATGGATTTCTGGGATGCAGAACCATGGAGGTGCCGGTGGCAAACCATGGATGCCCTTTGGCTTCAGGCCGCTGTTTAAGGATTGAAGGTGGCAGCTCCTTGCCATGCACTTCAGAGAAATTCACGCCTCCCTGTTCAAAGATGCGGCCTTCACGCATCACGCGGGAACGCCCACCGCCTCCTTCAGGCCGATCCCAGCTCTCTTCCTGAAACTTGCCAACGCCGTCGATCTCTTCGAGGCCTGAGCAGATCTCATCTTGCAGGCCCATCACCAGCGCACGGGCACGCTCGCGGGAGTCGGCGGGGGGACGCTCTCCCGAGACAGCCGCAGACGACGAGGGCACGGCCCCGAGCATCCGGCCCTTCAGACGCTTAAGCAGGGAACGGACCATGGTCGACAGTGTCGTTGAACTCCTGACCATTTCAGCCCAGCGCCGTCTCCGACAAGTTCGTGTGAAGGACTGTCATGGAAAAGCGCCCCTAGGATCCAGCCAACGAATGGGACGCATGACCACTGCGGAACAGGCCACTCAGGCGCTCAGCGACCTCCGCGATGCGGGAAGTGACCGTTCTCTGTTGGACCTCGGTTGGCTCGACCAGGTGCGGGTGACGCCTCCAAGGGCAGTGATCCGGTTGAACCTGCCTGGATTCGCACAGAACCAGCGTGATCAGATTGTGAGCGGTGCGAGGCAGCGACTGCTGCAACTGGAGGACATCGACGATGTCCAGATCGAACTCGGGCAACCACCCTCCCAGGGAGGAATCGGACAGGCTGGCCACGGCCAGGTCGCCGAACGACAGTCGATTCCCGGTGTCCGCCATGTCATCGCGGTGAGCAGCGGCAAGGGTGGCGTTGGCAAGAGCACGGTGGCGGTGAATCTGGCCTGTTCTCTAGCCGTGCGTGGACTGAAGGTAGGGCTTCTGGATGCCGATATTTATGGCCCCAACGCCCCAACCATGCTCGGGGTGGCGGACCGTACGCCTGAGGTGAGCGGCAGTGGAGACAACCAGTGCATGCAGCCGATCGAGACCTGCGGCGTCGCCATGGTGTCGATGGGGCTGCTGATTGAAGAGAACCAGCCCGTGATCTGGCGCGGACCCATGCTCAACGGGATCATTCGCCAGTTTCTCTATCAAGTGCAGTGGGGAGAGCGCGATGTCTTGGTGGTTGACCTGCCGCCTGGCACCGGCGATGCCCAATTGTCGTTAGCCCAGGCTGTTCCCATGGCGGGCGTCGTGATCGTGACCACCCCACAGCAGGTGGCCCTTCAGGATGCGCGACGCGGATTGGCGATGTTTCGCCAGATGAATATCCCGGTGCTGGGTGTAGTCGAAAACATGAGCGCGTTCATTCCGCCAGACCAGCCCGATCGCAGATATGCCCTCTTCGGCACAGGCGGTGGCCAGACGCTGGCCGATGCTTTCGACGTCCCCCTACTCGCTGAAATTCCCATGGAGATGCCTGTTCAGGAAGGCGGCGATCAGGGCAAACCGATCACCTTGTCAAAGCCCGACTCGGTCAGCGCCAAGACATTTCTGGCGCTGGCAGATCGTCTCTCACCCATGGTGACCAACGAAGCCTGATCATGGTGTCCGGAGTCGGCCTCGGTGGACAACCCCTGTTCAGAAGGCCCGACAAACGGCGGGGTCGAGGACGCGAGCGGGACTGGATTCTGTGGGGAGTACCGCTCGCCATGGTGGCCGTGGCTGGACTTCTGATCGCCAGCACGCAGCGTCAGGCCGATTACGCCGACTGGTATCACCACTGGATCACTGCCGGTGTCGGCGTGGGAATCGCACTGGTGCTGGCGAGGTTGTCGTTGCTGCGACTCCGCCCCCTGCTGATCCCCATTTACGGACTCACCGTGATCAGCCTCGTCGCTGTTCGAATGATCGGCACCACAGCACTAGGCGCACAACGCTGGATCAGCATCGGGGGCGTGCATGTGCAACCCTCCGAATTCGCGAAGCTGGCAGCAATCCTGCTGCTGGCAGCGGTATTGGATCGACACCCTGTTGAACGCCCGGTGGATCTGCTCAGACCAGTAGGTGTGATTTCACTCCCCTGGGTGCTGGTGTTCATCCAGCCCGATCTGGGCACGTCGCTGGTGTTCGGGGCGCTGTTGTTAACGATGCTCTACTGGTCGGGAATGCCTTTCGAGTGGCTGGTTCTGCTGCTCTCCCCCCTGATCACGGCCCTGCTCGCAGGACTGTTCCCCTGGGGACTCGCCGCCTGGATCCCATTCACCCTGGGCATCGCCTACCGGTCTCTGCCCTGGAAAAAAGTCGCGCTGGCTCTTGTCCTGGCGGTTCAAAGTGCAGCTGCACTGGTGACTCCCTGGCTGTGGGCCAATGGCCTGCAGGATTATCAGCGCGACCGACTAGTGCTGTTTCTCGACCCCACCAAGGACCCCTTGGGTGGTGGCTATCACCTCCTGCAGAGCACTGTGGGAATTGGTTCTGGAGGACTGTTCGGCACTGGCCTGCTGCAGGGACAACTCACCAAGCTGCGCTTCATCCCCGAGCAGCACACCGATTTCATCTTCAGTGCGCTGGGTGAGGAGCTGGGATTCGTGGGCACAATTCTGGTGGTTGTCGGCTTCGCACTACTGATGGGGCGCATGCTTCAGGTGGCAGGAAAAGCTCGAACCGACTTCGAATCGTTGGTGGTAATCGGCGTCGCCACGATGCTGATGTTCCAGGTTGTGGTGAACATCTTCATGACCATCGGCCTTGGGCCCGTCACCGGAATTCCACTGCCCTTCATGAGCTACGGACGCAGCGCCATGGTGGTGAATTTCATCGCCCTTGGCCTCTGCCTATCCGTGGCAAGGCGTGCAAGGCGAGCTCTGATCCGTTGAAGGACTCCACACCGCTGCTGCAGTCAATTCAGGCCTGTATGGCGACGGGTGTCCCTCCCGGCCAGGCCAGCGACACCAATGCCAGACGGCTGTGGTGGGGCGGCTTGGAAGTGCTGCAGGATCTGCTGGAGATTCAAGACAACACTGCCGCAGGCATCTGGCTGGCGGCACCGCTGCCAGCCCTTTACGCCCCCGATCTGCTTCAGCGTTTTCAAGGCTGGGTTTGGGCACCTGAGGCCCTGGATGTCCTGAGTGCCGCCGAGCGATCAACCCTGCTCCCACCGGATCGCCTCAATGCCAGACAAAGCCAGGTCGCATTGGCCACGTCCAACGAGCACTTCCAGCGCCTGCCCCTGAGAGAGTCCGACAGTCACGATCCGCTGCTGATCGTGATCACAAGCCGGCTCCAGGTGGCCCTGGCCCTCCATGGCGAAGAGGGACAGCGGCAGCTGCTAATGCGCAGCGAGCCCGACATCCTTGGCCAGGCCCTGACGCTGGTTGAACAGCGTCTGCGCCTGGATGCGCCTGAACAAGCCGACGAACTGCAACAGGCGGTTCGACAACTCGGTCCTTTGCAGAGCAGCAGCGATCTGGCCACACGCTTCTGGCCCCGTCTGGCGGAGCGGCTCGCTGGAATGGCGCCCACGGTCATGTTGCAGACAGCGCAGGGGCCCAAATCCACACCACCTCCACCACAGCCTGCTAACGACAACGGAGATGAGGATGCTGAGCTGTCGCTGCTGGAGGCCATCACGCATGAAGTGCGCACACCCTTGGCCACCATCCGCACCTTGATCCGTTCCCTGCTGCGCCGCCGTGACCTTCCAGAGCAGGTGCTCGGTCGCCTGCAGCAGATCGACACCGAATGCAGCGAGCAGATCGATCGGTTCGGGCTGATTTTTCAGGCGGCCGAACTGCAGCGGCAGCCCCATAGCTCATCCACGCTGGCCCGCACCGACCTTGGAGCGATGCTCAATCTTCTGGCGCCGGGATGGGAACAGCAGCTGCAACGCCGGGGATTACATCTCGAGCTGAACCTGGAGAGTGGGCTTCCCCCTGTGCTGAGCGATCCAGGTCGACTGGAGCCCATGCTTGGCGGACTGATTGACCGCTGCAGCCGCAGCTTGCCGGCAGGAAGCAGCCTTGAATTGACCCTTCAACCTGCTGGTGCGCGCCTGAAGCTGCAGATTCTCACGAGAACACCTGATCAGCTCTCCACCACAGCAGCCGACGCCAACGACTTGTCGCAGGAAAACCTTGGTCCCGTTCTCAGCTGGAACACCAGCACGGGTGGGCTGCAGCTGAGCCAGACGGCAACCCGTCGACTGCTTGAACGACTTGGCGGACGCCTCACCCAGCGCAGGGACCGCGGGCTGACGGTGTTCTTTCCGATCGCCGATCATTGTTGACGGGTGTGAAGGTCCGGGTCAGATCACCAAATCGGAGCCGAATCATTTGCTACTTTCCAAACAGATCGGCATGCGGATTTCCTCAGGACAGCCATGACATCAACTCCTTTGACAGGACAGCTTCCCCAGTACATCGGAAGCACCGGTGGCCTGCTCAATTCCGCGTTAACAGAAGAGAAATACGCAATCACCTGGAGCAGCAAAACCGATCAGGTCTTCGAGCTGCCAACCGGCGGTGCTGCCGTGATGAACACCGGCGAAAACATCATGTATTTCGCTCGTAAGGAACAGTGCCTGGCGCTGGGCACCCAGCTGCGCACCAAATTCAAGCCCCGGATCGAGGACTACAAGATTTACCGGATCTACCCCGGTGGCGACACTGAATTCCTGCATCCCAAGGACGGCGTCTTCCCCGAAAAAGTCAATGAGGGTCGTGAAATGGTGGGCCATAACCCACGCCGCATCGGCCAGAACACCAATCCTGCCAAGATCAAGTTCAGTGGCCGCGACACGTTCGATACCTGATCCCCTCCTCGCTTAAATCCATCCCGTCGTTCTGTTGAACGGCATGATGGTCGGCGGTCGGTTTCGACGACTTCTTCATGCTCAGTCCCGACCGCAAAGCCTTTCTGGAAGCCGCTCAATCAGGCGCCACGATGATCCCCGTGGCCTGCAGCTGGCCTGCGGATCTCGAGACCCCGCTGACCACGTGGTTAAAGGTCGGACATCAACGACCACCTGGTGTGCTGCTGGAATCTGTTGAAGGTGGCGAAACCCTCGGTCGCTGGAGCGTGGTGGCCTGTGACCCTGTCTGGACGTTGTCAGCAGCGCGTGATGGGCTGGAGCGGACCTGGCGAGACAATCACCGCGAGACCTTCAGCGGGAACCCCTTCGATTGCTTGAAAAGCTGTCTGGAGCCTTACCGGCCTGCAACGCTGCCGGGGCTGCCTCCGCTGGGCCAGCTCTATGGAATGTGGGGATACGAGCTGATCCGCTGGATCGAGCCCAGCGTTCCTGTCCATCCCGCGAGCGCCGATGGTCCGCCCGATGGGCTGTGGATGCTGATGGACAGCATCCTGATCTTCGACCAGGTGAAACGCCTGATTACCGCTGTTGCCTACGGAGACCTCAGCGGACAGCGCAATGCAGCCACAAGTCCTGAGGATGCCTGGGACGGGGCGTTGGCGCGCATCAACTCACTGCGCGAGCGCATGGCAGCCCCCTTACCGCCGGTGCGACCTCTCAACTGGAGACCAGACAAAGGTGCAACCCCAGAGACCCGAAGCAATCGCACCCAGGAGGATTTCCACCAGGCGGTGGACCAGGCGCGTGATCACATTGCTGCTGGTGATGCCTTCCAGCTCGTCGTGAGTCAGCGGCTAAGCGTTGATGTCGATCATCCACCGCTGGATCTGTACCGCAGTCTGCGGATGATCAACCCCTCGCCTTACATGGCGTTTTTCGACTTCGGTGACTGGCAGCTGATCGGCTCCAGTCCCGAGGTGATGGTGAAAGCGGAACCGGATCAGGGTGGGATCCGGACGGTGCTGCGACCGATTGCCGGTACGAGGCCCCGAGGCAGTAATCCTGTTGAAGACAGGAACTTCGAAGCCGACCTGCTGGCCGATCCCAAGGAGCGCGCCGAGCATGTGATGCTCGTTGACCTGGGACGCAATGACCTGGGCAGGGTCTGTGCGCCCGGTTCGGTCTCCGTGCGCGAACTGATGGTGATCGAGCGTTATTCCCATGTCATGCACATCGTGAGCGAAGTGGAGGGGCGTCTTGCCCCTGGCAAGGACATCTGGGATCTGTTGATGGCCTCCTTCCCGGCAGGGACTGTGAGCGGAGCTCCAAAGATCAGGGCAATGCAGCTGATCCACGAGCTTGAACCCGACGCCCGTGGTCCCTACTCCGGTGTCTACGGCTCGGTGGACCTGGCCGGAGCACTCAATACCGCCATCACGATCCGCACCATGGTGGTACAACCAAGATCCCACGGTGGCTGGACCCTGCAAGTGCAGGCTGGAGCAGGAATCGTGGCCGATTCCCAGCCAGAAGCAGAGTTCCAGGAGACACTCAACAAGGCGCGCGGGATGCTCACAGCGCTGGCCTGTCTCGAGGACGTCGAAGCATGAGCCGGAACAGGTTGCTCAAAGGCTTTGAAGTCGAGCTGTTCACCGGCCGACCCGATGGCCGCAATGTCGGCATCGCAGCCCGTGCCAAGCGGGAGCTCGAGGGCTTCGTGACGGAGCCAGATCACCGCAATCTTGAATATGTGACCGATCCGCAGGCCAATTACGACGGCATTGCAGAGGCCTTGCTCTCTCCTCGCCGCAAGCTGCGTCGCTGGCTGATGGAGCAAGATCTCACCCTGCTGCCAGGCAGCACCCTCAGCCTCGGGGACACCGACCGTTTTGAGCGTTCAGACCCGGACAACCCTTATCACTCACTGATCGAAGCCACCTACGGCACAGCAGTGGTGACAGCAAGCATCCATATCAATCTGGGGATCGATAATCCAGCTGAACTGTTCGCTGCTCTGCGTCTTGTGCGCTGTGAAGCGGCTCTGTTGTTGTCTTTGAGTGCCAGTTCACCCTTCCTCAACGGCCGGATCACCGGAGCGCATTCGCAGCGTTGGCTCCAGTTCCCGCTCACGCCGGCACGCGTTCCTCTCTTCCTTGACCACCAGCACTTCATCTCCTGGACCAATCAGCAGATTGAGGCCGGTTCCATGCACAACGTCCGGCACCTCTGGACCTCCGTGCGACCGAACGGACCGGACCGTCCGCACCAACTGAATCGTCTTGAGCTGCGGATCTGCGATCTGATCACCGACCCAGAGGTGCTGATTGCAGTGACCGTTCTTCTGGAACTACGGGTGCAGCAGGTGCTGCGACAGCCCGAACAGCACGACCCCCTGCAAAGCAGTGCACTCAATCTTCAGCAACTGGAAGAGCTGAGTATGAGCAACGATCGAGCCGCGGCCCGTTCCAGTCTTGAGGCCACATTGCACAACTGGCGCGACGGACGCGAACGCTCCTGCAGAGACTGGCTGGAGCAGCTAATCGACAGCGTGACGCCGCTGGCTGAAGAGCTTGGATTGAAGCAGCAACTCGAACCACTCTCAGCCGTTTTACAAGAAGGCAATCAGGCCATGCGATGGCTGCAGGGCATCCACTCCGGAGAAAGCATCGAATCGGTGCTTCGAGAGAGCATCACGGCCATGCAAGAGGAGGAGATGCGTGGAGTGTGCACGCCGGCCGAACGTTCTTTGGGATGATCATGACGACTCCAGATCCCGACCCGCTTTCGATGTCCTCCTCCCCCGCAATGATTCCTGCGAGCGATCAGCCCAGGGCTGCGGTGCAGGAGACATCTGGCAATGGCCATCTGCTGCAGCAGCGCCTGGCTCTGGTGGAAGACCTGTGGCAAACCGTGCTGCGCAGCGAATGCCCTGCGGAACAGGCTGAACGCCTGCTGCGCATGAAGCAGCTCAGTGATCCGGCCTTACCCGAACCCAGTGCCGTCAGTTCGGATTCCGTGGTCTCGCTGATTCGAGATATGGACCTGTCGGAAGCCATTGCAGCGGCCAGAGCCTTCTCGCTGTATTTCCAGCTGGTGAACATCCTCGAGCAGCGCATCGAGGAGGACAGCTACCTCGAAAGCATCGTCCGCTCTCAGGAACTGGCCGAGCAGGTTGATCCCTTCACTCCACCACTGGCAACTCAGACAGAACCCGCCACGTTCAGCGAACTGTTTGAGCGCCTGCGGCGCCTGAACGTGCCTCCCGCACAGCTGGAGACCTTGCTTCAGGAGCTCGACATCCGACTGGTCTTCACAGCCCATCCCACGGAAATCGTGCGTCACACGGTGAGGCACAAGCAGCGGCGTGTTGCCAGCCTCCTGCAACAGCTGGAAACCGCCTTCGAAACCAGTCCACGCGAAGCCGACGGCATCCGTCTTCAATTGGAAGAGGAAATCAGGCTCTGGTGGCGTACGGATGAACTGCACCAGTTCAAGCCATCCGTGCTCGATGAGGTCGATTACGCCCTGCACTATTTCCAGCAGGTTCTGTTCGACGCCATGCCGCAGCTGCGTCGCCGTCTGACCACCGCACTCTCCGGTAGTTACCCCGATGTACAGCTGCCCCCGTCCTCCTTCTGCACCTTCGGGTCTTGGGTGGGATCCGATCGCGACGGCAACCCTTCCGTCACTACAGACATCACCTGGCGGACAGCCTGTTATCAGCGTCAGTTGATGCTGGACCGCTACATCAGTGCCGTCCAGAGCCTGCGCGACCAGCTCAGCATCTCGATGCAGTGGAGTCAGGTGAGTGCTTCGCTGCTCGAATCACTGGAAATGGATCGGTTTCGCTTCCCGGAGGTCTACGAGGAGCGAGCCACTCGCTACCGCCTCGAGCCCTACCGCTTAAAGATGAGCTTCATGCTCGAACGGTTGCGTCTCACCAAGTTGAGAAATGATCAGCTGGCCGATGCCGGATGGCGAGCTCCGGCTGAGAGCCTCCAGCCGTTTGCTCCCGAAAATCAGCCGAGCGAAGCCCTCCATTACGGGTCGGTCGCCGAATTCCGCAGTGATCTTGAGCTGATCCGCACAAGCCTGGTGAGCACTGATCTCACTTGTGAGCCCCTCGACACCCTGCTCACACAGGTTCACATCTACGGCTTCTCGCTTGCGGGGCTCGATATCCGTCAGGAAAGCACGCGGCACAGTGACGCGCTGGATGAACTCAGCCGATATCTCAATCCAGACCAGGCCTATGGAGACCTGAATGAGCCGGAGCGCGTGAACTGGTTGCTGCAGGAACTGCAGACGCGTCGCCCCTTGATACCTCCTGCAGTGGATTGGTCTGCCACCACCGCGGAAACGGTGGATGTGTTCCGGATGCTGCATCGCCTTCAGGACGAATTCGGCAGCCGCATCTGCCGCACGTACGTCATTTCCATGAGTCACAGCGTTTCCGACTTACTGGAGGTGCTGCTGCTGGCCAAGGAGGCGGGCCTCGTGGATCCCTCCGCTGGCCATGCCGATCTGTTGGTGGTTCCTCTGTTCGAAACCGTGGAGGATCTTCAACGAGCTCCTGAAGTGATGGGCGAGCTCTTCCAGACAAAGCTGTACAGAAACCTGTTGCCTCGCGTGGGCAGTCAGGGACTGCCGCTCCAGGAACTGATGCTCGGTTATTCCGACAGCAATAAGGACTCTGGATTCCTCTCCAGCAACTGGGAAATTCACAAGGCTCAGATTGCGCTGCAGGATCTGGCTGCTCGCAATGGTGTGGCCCTGCGTTTGTTCCACGGCCGTGGAGGCTCCGTCGGCAGAGGCGGTGGCCCCGCTTACCAGGCAATCCTGGCCCAACCGAGCGGCACGCTGCAGGGACGCATCAAGATCACCGAGCAGGGCGAAGTGCTGGCTTCCAAGTACAGCCTGCCTGAGCTGGCTCTTTACAACCTTGAAACGGTCACCACAGCAGTGGTGCAAAACAGCCTGGTCACCAATCAGCTGGATGCCACCCCAAGCTGGAACGAGCTCATGGCTCGACTCGCGAAATGCTCACGACGCCACTACCGGGCCCTTGTGCATGACAATCCCGACCTAGTGGCCTTTTTCGAGCAGGTGACTCCAATTGAAGAGATCAGCAAACTGCAGATCTCCAGTCGTCCAGCACGGCGCAAATCCGGCGCCAGGGATCTGTCCAGCCTGCGTGCGATTCCCTGGGTGTTTGGCTGGACCCAGAGCCGATTCCTGCTGCCCAGCTGGTTCGGTGTGGGCACAGCTCTCAGTGAAGAGCTGGAAGCTGATCCAGAGCAGATGACCTTGCTGCGCACCCTGCACCAGCGCTGGCCCTTCTTCCGGATGCTGATTTCCAAAGTGGAGATGACTCTCTCCAAAGTCGATCTCGATCTGGCCCGTCACTACGTGACCAGCCTCGGCAGTGCAAGCCATCGCGATGCCTTTGAACGGATCTACACGACGATCGCTGATGAATACACACTCACTCGACGCCTGGTTCTGGACATCACCAGACAGGACAGATTGCTGGATGCCGACCCGGCACTGCAGCTGTCGGTGAACCTGCGCAACCGCACGATCGTGCCGCTGGGGTTCTTGCAGGTGGCCTTACTCAAACGCCTGCGTGATCAGAACCGTCAGCCACCGATGAGCGAATTTCCGAGTGACGGCGACGGTCGGACCTACAGCCGCAGTGAGCTTCTGCGCGGCGCCCTGCTCACCATCAACGGCATTGCCGCAGGCATGCGCAACACCGGTTGAGTCGCGGTGGCACTGCTTCCCTTTCGCCAACAGGCCGCCGTTCCACGGCTCCCAGAGCGCTACAGCGTGAGCATGGAGTTCGTTCCCGATGGGAACAGCATCAATGCCCTGCTGGAAGACTGCGGCGATCAACCCCACCCGGTGGAACGCTGGCCGCTGGCACTGCAACGCAGCATCTGGCACCTGAGCATCCTCGACAGTGAAGAGCAGCGGCTTGTGGGCTTCGTCAGAGCCACCAGTGATCAGGCGCTGAATGCCAATCTCTGGAACCTGGCAGCCGCTTCAGGACCTGATCAAGCCAGATTGCTGGAGGTGCTGGTTCACCGTTCACTGGCCTGTTTACGCAGAGATTTGCCCGGATGCAGCATTTCGATTGCAGCACCTGCCGAGGCGCTGGATGCACTGAAATCGCGCGGCTTCATTCTTGATCCTGGCGGGATCAGGGCGATGGGCCTGCGGCTGCGATAACCGGTCGATCTTTCTGAACACGAGCATGGAGGGACTCGAACCCCCGACCCTCAGAACCGGAATCTGATGCTCTATCCAACTGAGCTACATGCCCACGCGGCGGCTGGGAGAACAACCACGCTCCAGTTACCTTAGCCACACACCGCACCCGGACCGATTCGGCTTCTCCGGCTCGAACTGCAGGAGTTCCGCAACCACTGCAATCTGCAGCTGGAGATTGATGCGCCGCGTCTGCTGGTGATCGGCAGCAACGGCGTTGGCAAATCCAACCTGCTCGAATCAGTGGAGCTGCTGGGCAGCCTGCGCTCACATCGATCCAGCCAGGATGCGGATCTGATCCACTGGGATGCCTCCCGCGCTCTGCTTAAGGCCACCTGCCTTGATGAGGATGTGGTCGAACTCGAACTGCGGCGACGGGGAGGACGACAGGCTCGACGCAACGGCAAGGTGCTGCAGCGTCAGATGGATCTGATCGGCCCCCTGCGCTGTGTTGGGTTCAGTGCGCTGGATCTCCATCTGGTGCGTGGAGAGCCAGCACTGAGGCGTCAGTGGCTCGATCGGGTCGTGTTGCAACTGGAACCGGTCTATGGCGACCTGATTGGTCGCTACAACCGCCTGCTGCGACAACGCAGTCAGTTCTGGAGACGAGGTGGGCTCGGCACGTCGCTGGAACGGAACGTGCTGCTGGACAGCTTCGACACCCAGATGGCACTGGTGTGCACACGCATTCACCGCCGCCGTCGCCGTGCCTTGGCACGACTCGAGCCCCTCGCCGCAGCCTGGCAGCAACGTCTCAGCCAGGGCGATGAACAACTTGAACTGCGCTACTCGCCTGGAAGCGTGCTGGAAGGGGAAGAGGCCGAGGAAACCTGGCGGCTGTCCATCGAAGAGCAACTGCAGCGGCAGCGGCCAGACGAGGAGAGGCTGGGCAGCTGCAGGGTGGGACCCCATCGCGATGAAATCGATCTGATGCTCAATGGCACTGCAGCTCGCCGCTTCGGATCTGCAGGGCAGCAGCGCACCGTGGTGCTGGCACTGAAGCTGGCCGAACTGGAATTGGTGGGTGAATTGTGTGGTCATCCCCCTCTGCTGCTGCTGGATGACGTGCTGGCGGAACTGGATCCGCGTCGCCAGCTCACCCTGCTGGAAGCCGTGGGTGATTCCCATCAATGCCTGGTGAGCGCTACGCACCTGGACGCCTTCGAAGGCCAATGGCGGCAGCGTTCGCAGATTCTCAACGCTGATCACTTGAGAAACGGACTGAGAAAAAGCTAGGGTCTGGAGCTCTTTTCTTCGATGCCCTGATGGAGCAGACCCTGTCCTGCCTGCATCCCAACCCGGGATGGGACGACGCTTTGACCATTTCAGCCCCCAGCCCCAGTCAGACGAGTGCGACTGACATGGTGGGAAAACATTGCATCCTTGAGCTCTACGGCTGCGATCAGCGCAAGCTCAACGACGAAGCCTTCCTGAGGACCACCATCACGATGGCAGCGAAACGTGCTGGTGCCACTCTTCTCAACCTCATCACCCACCGATTCGAACCTCAGGGTGTGACCGGGCTGGCGCTCCTTGCCGAGTCCCATATCTCCATTCACACCTGGCCTGAAAACGGTTACGCAGCAGTGGATGTGTTCACCTGCGGAGATCACACCATGCCCGAATCAGCCTGTGAACACCTCAGGCAAGAGCTGGGCGCAGGGCGCCACTCCATGCGCAGCTTTCTGCGTGAAACACCGTCAGCCGTGGCTGAAGCAGAACGGACACCGAGCGTCCAGGCCGGCTGAATCGGCCCTCAACCGGGGATAACCCGGTTGAGTTTTCCACTCACCAACCCTTCCAAATCGAGGCTCACACTGGTGAAGCCGAGTTCGAGCATGGCCCGAACCAATGCGTCTCTGAGCTCAGGAGCAAGCAGTTCCGCAAGCCGCTCCTGAGGGACCTCGATCCGGGCCGAAAGGCCTTGGGATCGAACTCTCACGCGAGCGAAGCCCCGTTCGATCAGCCAGGCTTCCGCATGACCAACCTGTCTGAGCCGGTCATGGCTGATGGCTTCCCCATAGGGAAAACGTGAGGCCAGACAAGGCTGAGCCGGCTTGTCCCACCAGGGAAATCCCAGCGCCTTGGACAGTCGTCGCACGCAGGACTTATCGATCTTCAGATCCGCCAGCGGCGAACCCACACCTGCTTCACTGGCCGCCTGTAGGCCAGGCCGATGATCGCCGAGGTCATCGAGATTCACACCATCCAGCACCCTTGCTCCTTCAGCAGCCTCAGCAATGGGGGCGAGATGACTGTGCAGCTCGCGTTTGCAGGCATAGCAACGATCCGTGGGATTGCTGCTGTAGGCGGGGTCTTCGAGCTCCCTGGTTTCCACCTCACGGTGGCGGATTCCCAGCCAGTGCGCCTGCTGACGCGCTTCAGCCAACAGATGAGGAGCCAGCGAAGGCGACACGCCGGTGATGGCACACGCGCAGTCGCCAAGCTGTTCCTGGGCGATGGCAGCCACCAAGGTGCTATCCACCCCACCGGAGTAAGCCACGAACACGCGATCACAGCCCAGGATCCATTCACGAAGGTGCTTCAGGCGAAGCTCATCCTCCACCGACAAAGATTCCAGCAGGCGCAAGGTCTCGAAAGCCACTGCTGAAAATAGGAATCTCGTTATGCTCCGATCGTAAGAAGCGCCATCCAGGAATCGACGATGGACGCAGTCCAGTCATCCGATAGCTCGAGCGGAACCCGACGCAACAGCAAGCCAGGCATCGGCATCGTCACAGCTGCCGACAGCCGTGAACGCAGCCTGGGTCAGCTGCATGTATACGACGGAGAAGGCAAGGGCAAAAGCCAGGCCGCACTTGGTGTTGTGCTGCGCACGATTGGTCTGGGCATCTGCGAACAACGGCGAACCAGGGTTCTGCTGCTGCGATTCCTCAAAGGGCCTGGACGGGCCTACGACGAGGATGCAGCGATCGAAGCATTGCAGCAGGGTTTCCCCCACCTCATCGATCAGGTCCGGACAGGGCGCGCCGACTACTTCAATGCTGACGAGGCCACCAAATTCGACCAACAGGAAGCCCAGAGAGGTTGGGACATCGCGCGAGGCGCGATTGCCAGCGCCCTCTATTCCGTTGTGGTTCTGGACGAACTGAACCCGGTGCTGGATCTCGGTCTGCTCGATATCAACGACGTGGTGAAGACCCTCTCGGCACGACCGGAGGGCATGGAAATCATCGTGACCGGACGCGCTGCCCCCCAACCGTTGATTCAGATCGCCGATCTGCACTCTGAGATGCGGGCCCACAGACGGATCGAGCCCAAAGATGATTCGCTGCTTCCATTCCCGTCACCGGGTGGAATCGAGATTTACACCGGCGAAGGCAAAGGGAAGTCGACCAGCGCCCTGGGCAAAGGTCTCCAGGCCATCGGTCGAGGCATCAGTCAGGACAAAAGTCATCGCGTGCTGATCCTGCAATGGCTCAAGGGAGGCAACGGTTACACCGAGGATGCTGCGATTGCAGCTCTGCGTGAGAGCTATCCGCACCTGGTCGACCACCTGCGTTCTGGACGGGACGCGATCGTCTGGCGTGGTCAACAGGAACCGATCGATTACGTGGAGGCTGAACGCGCCTGGGAAATTGCCCGAGCGGCAATCGCCAGCGGCCTCTACAAGACCGTGATCCTGGACGAACTCAATCCCACCGTTGACCTGGAACTGCTACCGGTCGAACCCATCGTGCAAGCCCTGGTGCGCAAGCCCTCCGAAACTGAAGTGATCATCACAGGGCGCTGCAAACACCCACCGGCCTACTTCGATCTGGCGAGTGTTCACTCTGAGATGGTGTGCCACAAGCACTACGCCGAACAGGGAGTCGACCTCAAGCGTGGGGTTGACTACTGACGGCCTGATCCAGCCTCAGTAACGAGCAACTCCAGGATCAACCTGCTGCGACCAGGCATCGATCCCTCCCGCCACATTGGTGGCGTCGATTCCTTGCTGGGACAGCAGCTCGACCGCCCGAGCAGAACGCCCTCCCAGCTTGCAATGCACATAGATCGGACCTTGACCCGCAAGGCGACGAATCTCCTCGATCCCCTCTCCGTTCTCAATTTGTGCAAGCGGGATCAGTTGCGATCGTGGAATCACGGCCACGTCTGCCTCCGAGGGATTGCGCACATCAATCAGTACCAGCTCACCGCCGTCGTCCAACAGTGCGCTGAGCTCCTTCACGGAAATGCTTCTCACGCTTGACGCTCCCTCAAGACGGCCAGAATCGTCGACGCTACAGAACGCCTCGTAATCGATCAGGCCTGTGATGGGAGGGCGCTGGGGGCGGCGCTGCAAACGCAGCTCACGGAAACGCATGGTCAGGCCGTCCACAAGCAGCAGCCTCCCATCCAGAGATTCACCAAGTCCTGCCAGCAACTTGATGGTTTCGGTGGCTTGAAGCAGCCCGATCAATCCCGGCATCACCCCAACAACTCCACCATCTGCGCAGGAGGGAACAAGGCCAGGGGGCGGTGGCTCCGGAACCAGATCGCGGTAATCCGGCGACTGAGGGCCTTGGTTGAAGACACTGACCTGACCTTCGAAACGCTGGACGGAGCCATACACCCACGGCTTGTTGAGCAAGGCACAGACGTCGTTGATCAGATAGCGAGTCGGAAAGTTATCGGACCCATCCACCACCAGGTCATGGCCCTCGACCAGCTCGATGGCATTGGTGGTGGTGAGCCGGCAAGCGTGCTGCTCAACCAGGCAATGGGAATTCAAGCCCACGATCCTTTGACGAGCGGAATCCGTCTTGAGCTGGCCAAGGCCACTTTCGGCATGAATGACCTGCCGCTGAAGGTTGGAGACCTCCACTCGGTCATCGTCAACGATGCCGATGCGACCAACACCAGCCGCCGCCAGGTACATCAATAAAGGCGAGCCGAGCCCACCAGCGCCAACACACAACACCGATGCTGTTTTCAACCGGCGCTGACCAGCAACCCCAAACTCCGGGAGTGTGAGGTGACGGGCATAACGTCCACGCTCCTGAGCACTCAGATCGGGATCTGGAAGGTGTTCCGTCATTGCAGAGGCAGAAAGACGCCATCGGGACACGACATCACAGTGTCTCCCACCGTTGCCTGACTGTGGACAACCAACGAAAGAGCACTGACAGGCTTGTCAGGTCCCCCCGGCCCGGCCCCCTGTAACCACCAGGCACGGACGCCGGCGACACCGGCATCAATGACCATGACTCCCTCGCCGGCAGCCCATTGCCTATCCAGTGCACTGGGCAGCGGCTGGCCCTCTGGATGGGAATGCGCACTGCCAAGAACCCGCCAACCTCTCTGGCGAGACCAACGCTGGGCAGCGATTTGCTCACGAGGATCGAGTGCGAAACGTGATCGGCGCGAAGCAGAAACCAGCGGTTGATCTCGGTCTCCCGTGATCGCATCGTTGAATCCGCCGAAACCAGGGCGCCAGACATTGCAACAGGGCCACACGAAGCGCACATTGAGATCAGGTGCTGACTCCCCAAGCAGCAATGCGCAACCCTCTTCCGGTGATACAGCTCCAAGAGAAGCCCTGAGAATCATCAGACAATCGAGATCGATACGGAGCCGGCATGGCATTCCAGTGATCTTGCCGATATCGTCGCGGAGTATTAGTAGCCAGCCTAGGCGTCATGAGCGACGAAACCACTACGCAGTCGACTGAAAGCGCCACAGGCGACAACATCGCCTTCGCCGAGCGCTACAAAGACGTCCTCGGCAAGGTGAACGAAACTCTCGACAAGGTCGATTGGAGCCAGGCAGGGCGCATCGGCAAGGTTGTTGGCATTTTTGCCGCTGTGATCGTTGCCCAGATCCTGATCAAAGGCATTCTCGACACGATCAATTTGCTGCCGGTTGTCCCGGGCCTGCTGGAACTGCTCGGCGTTGTGGTGGTTGGGCAATGGAGCTGGAAGAATCTCACCACAAGCGACAAGCGCAATGCTCTAGTTGACAGAATTCAGACGCTTCGCAAGGAGTACCTGGGCTGAAGCCACTTGGTTGGCATGAGCCATCAGGTTCATTCACGATCCTTTCAGAGCAAGGCGAGCCGCAGATCCTTCAGGATCCTGCGGCTTTGTTGTTGGTATCCACCGCCAAAAAGGTTGGCGTGATTTAACAGGTGATAGAGATTGAGAGCCTCGATTCTCTGCTCTGCCCCCGCTGGCAGTGGCCATTCACGGCTGTATCCCTCCATAAAGCGACGAGAGAATCCACCGAATAGATGGGTCATGGCCAGATCCACTTCGCGATCAGCCCACCAACTGGCGGGATCAATCAAGAGACCACGACCATCAGCCAACACCGCTGCATTGCCAGCCCATAGATCGCCATGAACCAGGCAGGGTGCAGGGGCATGACGATTCAGCCATGCAGCGATCGGTTCAAGCACTGGCTCCCAGTCCTGCACAGCTAGCCCCCACTCAGAGGCCAGACGCAGCTGGGGCTGAAGTCTGAGTTGGGTGAACGCATCGCCCCAGCTGTCACGCCATCCGGATGGCTGGGGACCAAGACCGATAAAGCCATCACGATCCCAGCCAAAACGACCTGGTCCGGCCTCAGCCGACGCACGATGGAGCTGCGCCAGTCCCCGGCCAAGACAGAACTGATCGCCGCTACTGGCATCCCACCAGGCCATCACCAAGGCTGAGTTCTCAGGCATTGGCAAGCAGCCGAGCACCTGAGGCACTTCGATCAAGGCTGGATCTGCCCAGTGACGTAACGCCTGCAGACCGGACTGTTCCGCAAGCAAGTTGGCCGTTTCGGCCACCTTGACGAAGAGTTGCTCACCATCGTTCAGGTTCAGCCGCCACGTGGAACCCACACTGCTGCCGCCCACACTGAGCACATCAACGACCTGTCGTCCCTCAAGCAACTCAGGGGCAGCCGCCAGTGCCTGTTCCAGCTGATCACGCATCCACGCTGATCTAACTCTGCTGCCAGCATGCCGCGATGGAACCAGTCCAGGACGTGATCGTGATCGGTGGCGGCATTGCCGGTCTCACCGCCGCAGCCCTGCTGGCCCATGAGGGTTTGGGCGTCACCCTGCTGGAGGCACACCACCAGCTTGGTGGTTGTGCTGGAACGTTCCGACGGGGTCCGTTCACCTTTGATGTGGGCGCAACACAGGTTGCGGGACTGGAACCTGGAGGAAGTCATGCACGGCTCTTCCAGCACCTGGACATCCAACCTCCGGAAGCCGAACAGCTGGACCCCGGATGTGTGGTGGACCTCAATGACGGGTCGCCACCGGTGCATCTCTGGCACGATCCTCAGCGCTGGCGCCAGGAGCGCAACCAGCAATTCCCTGGCAGCGAACGCTTTTGGCAGCTGTGCAGCTGGATTCATCGTCAGAACTGGCAGTTTGCTGCAGCTGATCCAGTGCTGCCGATTCGCACTGGCTGGGATTTCGGACGCACCCTGGCTGCCCTGACCCCCGGAAATCTGGCTTGTGCCCCACTCAGTCTGCTCACGGTGTCTGATCTACTGACCCTCAGCGGATGCGCTGGAGACCGGCGACTGCGACGCTTCCTCGACCTCCAGCTACGGCTGTATTCACAGCAACCGAGTGACCGCACAGCAGCTCTCTATGGCGCCACGGTCTTACAGATGTGCCAGGCCCCACTCGGTCTGTGGCATCTGCACGGATCGATGCAGAGCCTTAGCCACCGGCTGGAGACAGCCCTGGAACGCGATGGTGGACGTGTGTTTCTGCGCCATCGTGCTCTCAAACTGGAGCGCGATGGCGATCAATCTGGATGGTCGGTCACGGTTGAAGCTCCTGGGACAGCGCAACGATGCCTGCAGGCCAGCGAGATCATCTGCAGCCTTCCTCCGCAGTGTCTGCCAGGCCTGATTCCGGATCGGGAACAGATGCCCGACACGTACCGCAAGCACCTGAACAGCCTCAAAGCACCGAGCGGAGCGATTGTGTTCTACGGCGCTGTGGAACGGCATCACCTGCCGGACGAATGCCCTGGACACCTGCAGCGCGACGGCAACTCCCCCGGTTCACTCTTTTTGTCGATCAGCCACGAGGGTGACGGACGAGCCCCGGAGGGCCAGGCCACCGTGATCGCCAGCGTCTTCACCTCGCCGGAGGGCTGGCATGACATGGATGAGAAGGCTTACCAGCAACGCAAACGGGAGCTTCGGGATTCCATTCGACAAGACGTGAACGCCGCTTTGAAACTGCCGGATGACTCCTGGCTGCATCAGGAGCTGGCAACTCCTAGAGGATTCGCCCACTGGACCGGTCGTCCGGATGGCGTGGTGGGTGGTCTTGGGCAGAGCCCAGATCGCTTCGGCCCCTTTGGACTGGCCAGCCGCACACCGATTCCCCAGCTGTGGCTGTGCGGTGATTCCATTCATCCCGGAGAGGGCACCGCCGGCGTCAGCCTGTCCGCACTGATGGCATGCAGGCAATTGATGGCTGCGCGAGGTCTGACCCTCAGGCTTGCGGGCTAACTGGATCAGAAGGGGGCTCCAGAAACCCTGGACGCAAGGCGCGAGTCTTTTCCAACTCCTGCTCCAATTGAGCCCAATGGCCGTTGAGGATTGCCTCTTCAAGCTGTTCGAGGCTCCATCGATAGGCGGCAAGAGACTTCAGCAATGCAGAGGTATTGCGGCAAGCCATTGCCGTTCCCAGCGCTGGATTGCCGCCACCAACCCGCGTTGTATCCGCGAAACCACTGGACGCCAATTGACGCGCAAGATCGCGCACGCGTGGGTCTCGCTCCTCCCCGAGCACGCGCAGCAGTGCTGCGCTCACCATCACGGGCAGATGGGAGATCAGGGCAACGGCCTGGTCATGAATGAACGGATCCGCACTGATCCAGTGCGCACCGAGCGAGCAAGCCAAAGCTCTCACCTGAGTCAGAGCTTCGGGATCTGTCTCAGCCTCTGGAGTTCCAACCCAGGCGCGTCCTCTGAACAGACCACGGCAACCGGAGTCCACTCCTGACTCCGCAGTCCCTGCCATGGGGTGAGACGCCACGAAGCGGGGATGGCGATCTCTCCAGACATCGAGGACGGCTCCCTTCACCGACCCCACATCCGTGACGACGGCCTCAGACGGCAGGGCTTGAAGCAGCACATCTTGCGGCTGCAGCAAGGCCTCGAGCGGCAATGCCAGCACGACAAGATCACATCCCGCGAGGCAGGCAGGGTCGCAGCTGACAGTATCGACAAGCCCGCGCTGAAGGGCACGCTCCGCTGTGCTGTCGCGATGCACGAGGCCCTGAACGCTCACCCCAAGAGCACGCAGATCCAGCCCGATCGAGCCACCGATCAGGCCAAGACCCACAACACCGACCCTGCTGACACCAGCGAGTTCTGCGATCCGCTCCTGATCCATCACTGCTGTCCACATCCAGCCCATGTTGCTCGACTTGTGCAGGGATCGGAACAGCTCAGCCTGAACCGATAAGGGGCCCGGCGGTTCTTAGGCTTTTTGAATGCTGGAAGTCCAGGCCCATCAGCAGCTCAAGCACCTGCTTCGAGGAGAAGCGGGCCAATGGGAGCACCAACTGACCCTGAGTCGCCTGGTAGGCCGAAGTCTGCGACGCCAGGATCGAACCAGAATCCAGCTGTCTGCGGGCAGCAGCGACCGTTGGTGGCTAGCCCTGCTGGTGCCGCTCAGCCTCCGCAGCCATCACACCGTGCTGGTTCTCGACCGGACTCAACACCAGCGGTTGCTGCATGTTGAACGGCCGCGCCTGCTGGAGAGCGGATTAAAGCTGGGATGCTGGACAGGCTTTGATCCCCCGCCTGGAAACCAGATCTGGCTGTTGACACCCCAACAGCTTCTGGATGTCCATCGCCGCGGACAGCTCCGTCCTGACGATCATCTTGTTGTTCCCGAGGCGGAGTGGCTTCAAGACCGTCTGCGACGGGCCATGACCGTGAACATCGAATCCTGTCACTGGGAGGAACTGCGAGCAGCATTTCCCTCCGCAGGAGAGGGTTTGCTGGATCTGCATGAACGCCTGAGCCGCCAGCTTGTCGCCCTTGGTGGCGGAACGAACCGCGACCTCGCCATGCCCGAGAGCGCTCTGACCCGGGTTCGCGATCTGCTGCAGCTGCTGGGTTCAACACCAGAACCCTGGTGCCAGCTGATGTCCATGGACAGGTCATCTTGGGCCAGCTGGGCTCGCGTGGATTCGAACACCCTGCAGTGGAGCTGGCAGTTGCAACCGCTTGAACCACTGATCACGCTGGAATCGCTCTTCCTAAAGCATCCCTGGACATTGATCCACGCAGATGGAGGCTGTCGACGTCATGGCGAAGAGCCGAGCATCGACAGCGATGAGCTGCGAATCGATCTACGCGATGCACCGCGTGGAGAGCCATTGCCGATCTATCTGCCGAGGCGTCAGCCACTGCCAAACACTGAAATTTTCGCCGGCCATCTTCTGGAGCAGAGCCGACGCCTGATCCTTGGCCGAACGGGATTAACCGCAGTCTTGGTGGATGCGCCATGTATGCGTCAGCGTCTCTGCAGCGAGCTTGCAGCGGAATTCGGAAGCAGGGTCACGTTGGAAAGCACCGCACCGGAGTCCAACGGCGTGATCTGCTGCAGCTGGAACTGGTGGTTGAGTCATCAGCATCTGCTTCCGGACCCGGAACAGCTGATTGCAGCCATGCTGCCGATCGCCAGCCTGGAGGACCCTCTGACCGCAGCCCGTGTGGAGTTGCTGAAGCGCCAGAGGCGTGATTGGTTTCGCACGCTTCTGCTCCCCGAAGCACTGGCCATTTTGATCCCTGCTATTGCCTCGCTCAGACGCAGCGGTGGTCGGCTGGCCATCCTCGACGGACGGGTCCGAGGACGCAGCTGGGGAGAGCAGGTGCTGCGTGCGCTGGAACCCTGGGACTCGTTGCAGAGACTTCGGCCAGACTGACATTCACTTCTAGGCTGACCAACAGCTTGTGAGGCCTGAGATGGGAGAAGCACGACGCCGTGCCAGTCAGGGACTGCCACCTCGCCAGAGCAAGCCCGATCCCAAGGACGCTGAGCGATTTATCGCCTGGCTACCGCTGACTCGAGCGCAGGCCACGCAATTCGTGTCCATCACCACACGAGGCGCCTGGATCGGCATCGCAGCCCTGGTGCTGTTCTGGGTGGTGGTGCGCTTCATCGGGCCTGCCGCCGGATTCTGGACACTTGCCGACAGCCCATAAAGCCGCGAAAGCTCACCTCAGCCCTGAATTCGGAAGAAAACCTTTAGGCTCATATGCACCTGGATGGTGTTCTGCGTGTTCCTCCGACTTGCCGAGCAATACCGCTCGGTCGTCCAAGATCTGGTCATGAGCCTTCAGGCTCTTGCGACAAATCTCAGCAAACAGGGCATCACAGCAACCTGCTACGTCTGCGATGACGGCCAGCACGGAAGTGGAGCCTCATTTATGGCCGAGCTTGGCGAGCAACATATGGTGCGCTTTCTGGTCTCTGACTTCGGCATCAGCTGGGTCGAATCCCGCAACGGCCGCGAACTGGTGAAATTCGAAGGCGCTGAAGCCATTCAGGAACTTCAGCGCATCACAGGGAACCTGCAGAGAAGCCGCAGCGAATGCAGCTCCTCACAGCTCAAGCAGGGCTAATCAGGCTGCGTCCTTCGACGGCGCAGCAACCTCAGCGGACTTGGCGAGAGGCTTGGCAGCAGCCGAGCGTGCCGCAGCAGCAAGAGGACGCATGGAGTTGGACGTGACTTCCGAACCCTCCGTCAGCTTCTGACGCACCAAAACCTCAATGGCATCCTTGGCCTCCGAATTTTGCTCCAGCCAACCAATGGTGTTGTCACGACCCTGACCGATGTTGTCGCCCTCATAGCTGTACCAGGCACCCTTGCGAGTCACGACGCCCGTCTCCTCCGCCAGATCAAGCAGACAACCCAGCGTGCTGATCCCACGACCAAAGAGGATGTCGAATTCCGCGATGCGGAAGGGAGGAGCCACTTTGTTTTTGGCCACCTTCACCTTGGCGCGGATGCCATATTCCTCAGTACCGCGCTTGAGCGTCTGAATACGGCGGATATCAAGACGCACCGAGGCGTAAAACTTGAGAGCGTTACCACCGGTGGTGGTTTCTGGGTTGCCGTAGGTAACACCAATCTTGAGACGCAGTTGGTTGAGGAAAATCACCGTGCAACCGGACTTGCCGATATTGCCTGTGATCTTGCGCATCGCCTGGCTCATCAGACGGGCCTGACTGCCCACGGCAAGGTCGCCCATCTCACCTTCGATCTCAGCACGGGGCGTCAGAGCGGCGACAGAGTCAACCACCACGATGTCGACAGCCGCAGAACGGACCAACTGGTCCACGATTTCCAGCGCCATCTCGCCGGTGTCCGGCTGAGAAACCAGCAGGTTTTCCACATCCACTCCCAGCGATGCGGCATAAACCGGGTCGAGTGCATGCTCGGCATCAACAAAGGCCGCGACGCCTCCATTGCGCTGAACCTCGGCGATGGCATGCAAGGTCAACGTGGTCTTACCGGAACTTTCGGGCCCGTAGACCTCAACGACTCGTCCCTTGGGATACCCACCACCGAGGGCGAGATCAAGGGTGAGAGCTCCAGTGGAAATGGTTTCCACCCTCATCCTGGATGCGTCCCCGAGACGCATGATCGAACCCTTGCCGAAGTTGCGCTCGATCTGACCGAGCACGAGATTGAGCGCTTTATCGCGCTCACCGGGGCGGACATCTCCGCCGGAGGACTGGGAGGCTTTCACGTCGGCTGGCATGGCTGAAACAGTTAAGGAGCAGAAGAACGCCGCAGGCAGCTGATCGGGACGGCGGATGAACCGACGCCTCGGTGGGATCAGAGACCGGACAGATCATCCAGTGCCCCGATCCAGGCCATCCGTCTCACGTAGTACAGATGTACGTTATCGAATCAGGGCCAGTCCGCCAAGGGGGCTGCGAACTGCTCTGGCCTCAATAGGCGAATTCCACTGGAGAGGTCCGTCACATCCGTGGGTCTCAGGTAGCCCCAGCTGACCAGCCAGCAGGGCAGGGTTTCGAGGCCTGGGGTGGTTCGAACGGTTTCCAAGGTGGGGCGACGGTCCTCGACAAAACCCTCCAGTGTCCAGTCGCAGGCCAGGCGGCGCAGCACCTCAGGCTTGGATCCCGACTCATGCCCATCCAGCCGTTCTGGCTTGAGCCCCATCGAGGCGAGCAGCTCAGCGGTGAAATCCCGTGCCTTGGTGGTGAGCACCGCCCAGGCCATGTTCTCTTCCGAAAAAGCAGTCAAACGCTCAGGCACTCCCGGATAGGGCTGATGCAGAGCCAGCCATGAGTCCCGATCGGTCCGCACGGCATCGGCCCGCACAATCTCCAGGGTCTGCTGCAGCAAGGCAGGAGTCCAGCCGAAACGCTCCAGGGCAGCTGTGCATTGCGCCGTGTAGTCGTGCACAAATGCCTGGACCCCGAGCTGATCGAGAGGACCGCGTTGCTCGGAAATCAATGCCGCGCTCAGCACCATCTCCCAACCGTGATGAATCCAGGGCCTGAGCTGCCGGAACTGTGGCGGTGTGGACTCAGGAAGATCGACAGCGGGATTGAGCTGCAGGCAGGCACGACGAGCACTCCACCAGTATTCGTTCATCCCATCCACAATCACGCCGTCAAAATCGAAGACCAGCAGACTGGGTGACCGCACTGAGGATCAAGAAAAACTGGGCCGCTAGGATTCGAACCTAGGAATGGCGAGACCAAAACCCGCTGCCTTACCGCTTGGCGACGGCCCATTGATTCCAGTGATGAAACTCCCTACGGAGGTCAACTCTGGGGTTCAAATAGTTACTCACAACGGAGTGACCTTCGTCAATCCATCCGAGCATCCAGGTGCGAGATCATGGCGGGAAGACCCTGAGCCGGCGCTGATCACTGGATCCATAGACATCGCTCTGAAGGCTGTAACGCGCCACAAGATCTGCCTGCATCTGAAGAACGTTCTCGTTGCGAGGTAGAAGTTCAACCGGACGCCCCTGCGGCATCACAATCTGCTCGACTGCAAGACGGCATTCCTCGAGAGCCGCCAAGGCGTCGCCTCGATCCGGATGAACGAATGACCTCTCAGACTCATGGTCTTGTCTGGGCAGAGGCTGGCGGTTGAGCAGTCGCTCAAGAGCTCGCTCCACCTGGGCCAGAGAATCTGACTTGATCACAAGAATCGGTACCCCGGCCTCCCTTGCCTGTCGGCGAAGCTCGGGCTGCCGTCCTAACCCTCGACGCACGCTCAGCAGCACATCCGCACTCGCCAGATCGTCAACAGCACTGACAGGCCAACCATGGCAGCGGACAGCTTCTTCGAGTCGCTGCTGACTGAGTCCACAACAGAGCACCTGCAGCTTCAGCGCACGCGGAGCCTCATCAACGGTGGACTTTTCGGGAGCATGGTCCCTGGGAACGGAACGCCTGGGATCGGGCAAAGGAACAACGGCCAGGGCAGGCCGCCGCTGAGGAGGCTGCGGCGTTGAAGGCTCTGGGTCGACAAGCCTGACGCCGCCGTCCGCCATCAGTTCGCGCTGCTGAGGCCTGGGGCTTTGTCCACGCAGCAACAGATCCACGGTGCGCCCGACATCGTCGTGAACTGCCCAGCGATGGCGGCTGTGCATCTCCACAGCGAGCGGGAAGGTGGGTTCAGCAGCACGCTCCAGAACGGTTTTCTGCGTTCGGCGCCGGCGTGCCTCATCGTCGCCAAGGGTGACGGACTCAATCCCCCCCACCAGATCGCACAGTGTCGGATTCTTGATCAGATTGGCGAGTGCATTGCCGTGGGCGGTGGCCACAAGCATCACTCCCCTCTCGGCGATCGTGCGTGCCGCCTGAGCTTCCAGCTCAGTACCGATCTCATCGATCACGATGACTTCGGGCATGTGATTTTCAACCGCCTCGATCATCACCTGGTGCTGAAGTTCGGGCCTGGCCACCTGCATGCGCCTGGCACGACCGATTGCAGGATGTGGAATGTCTCCATCACCAGCGATTTCATTGCTGGTGTCGATCACAACGACCCGCTTGTGCAGATCATCGGCCAACACACGGGCAATTTCCCTAAGAGCTGTGGTCTTGCCCACACCGGGGCGTCCCATCAGCAGCAGTGACTCACCGCTGTCGAGCAGATCACGAACGATGGCGACTGTTCCGAAAACGGCGCGTCCAACGCGACAGGTGAGGCCGACCACATCCCCGCTGCGATTACGGACGGCGCTGATGCGATGGAGTGTTCGCTCGATGCCGGCACGATTATCAGCACCGAACTGGCCGATCCTGCTCACCATCTCTTCGAGATCGTTGCGCTCCAGGCAGCGGCCACCAAGTTCAACCGAGCGACCTGGATAGCGCGCTTCCGGAATCCGACCGAGATCGAGCACGACCTCAAGCAGCTGATCACGACGTTCAGCGGATGCAAGAGCTTCCTGAACTGCGGTGGGCAACAACGCGAGCAGCCGCTGCAGATCATCGGTGATGCGCTCGGTACTCATGGCCCAGGCTCCCAGTGCTCATCAGGACCTAAACGCCTTCTAGCAGGATTGGGGCCCCAATCGGGACCGTCAGGGGCGTGAAAGCCAGGGGATGACAAGATCACGGGCCAGCGCCAGGGCCTGCTCCCAGCCGAAGGGCCAGTCACGCAGGGTGGTCCGGCGGCATTCCGCCTCCTGCAGAAGAGGTTGCACGATCGAACGGGCCATGCCACCAAAGGCGACGCCTGCAGGACCACTGGAACGCGGCAGCCCCAGGCCGTCCAGCAAACCAATCGTCGCGCCATTGGTGCCTCCCGCCAGCTGCAACGGCCCCGGAGGTGCGCTGGTCCGCACCTGTTGCCAGAGCCGCAGTGCCGCACGGGCCGTGCCTGCACCGACATCGCCGCTCATCGGACGTCCATCCAGCTGCCAGAGAGGTCGAAAACCATGCTTGCGCAGGGCCTCATGGCGACCCCACAGCTCCGTGACCAGATCTTCGGAGCGAAGACCATGCCCCTCAAGACCGCAACTGACCGCCAGCCTGCGCAGAGGAATCGAGGCAGCTGCAACCTGCTCAAGCGTGCGATCAAAGTCCTGCTCACGCCCAGGTGCGGTATGAACCTCAATCGCATCGGGTTGGAGCTCGGCCAGCAGAAGGGCGAGGTTGTCGAGCCCCACTCGGTGATCGGAGGTTTCAATCAGGCCAAGGGGGCAGGCCGGCAAACAGCGCCCACAGCCGTAGCAACGGTTGGGGTCGACACCAGGACCGGCATGAATGGCATCAGCCGGGCAGACCCTCTCGCAGGGGCGCGCGCAATCAGGTGGGCAACGGGACGGGTCAAAGACAGCCTTACGAAAATGGGCATCACGTCCATCGCTGACGCTGACCATCAACCAGGGGGAGTGACCAGTGCGTTCCCGAGCCCAGCTGAGACCGGTGCGAGCAGCATTGACGACAGCGGCGTCGGCTGCCACGTCGACACACTGAACGCCGGCCACGGCATACAGGGCACAAAGGTCTGCAACCGCAGCCAAATCCTGATTACTGGCCCCACAGATCAATTTGACCCAACGCCCCTCCCCGAGGGCTTCATCACCGGCGGTCTGTGAACCGGTGACCGGCAGAAGACAGGTGGTCAGGCTCCCAGCAGCCGTGTCATCGGCTGCCAGCGCAGGCTGCGTGCACCACCCATTTCCACCACAATCTTCAAGCGCGGCTCACGCCGGCAAAGGTCGCAGAGGGACAGCAATTCCGATCGAGACAGCACCTGCCCCTCGATCAGCCAGAGAACGACCGGCTTGTTTCCAAGCAGAATCTCTCCAAGCTGAGGCATGACTTCCTGCACCTCTCCAACCGCCGCACCACGGCCAACGCTTTGATGTCCAAGGTGTGGAGGGCGCACGCCGTGTTTCTGCAACAGAAACACCTCCGGATCTCCGAAACCGCGTGCTGAGGTGATCTGAGTGCGGTACCCAGCGGCACGCAGTCGCCTCAGCAGGCGCGTCTCTGCGCCGCCCTCAAGGGGAGCATGGACTGCCATGACACCTGCGGATTCCAGTTCACGGCGGAAACCCCGACCTGAAAGCAGCAGCGGCATGGAATTAGTCCAGATGGAATGAGTCTGGCAGCTGATCAGGGATGAATGGAAGCCGGAAGGCAGTGGTGTAGGGTTTTTGTTTGCTCTGCCGATCTGTGCCCGTCCGCTAGCCGGGCCTCCAGTTCCAAGAGCAGGTCCGGCGTGTGCGCCGGATCTTCAGGCCAGTGCAATTCAGCGATTTCATTCGTTGCATTGCCGGGAAACTACCGACCTTCACCGGTTGATTAAGTCCCAGCCAGCTGATTCGCTCGCTAGCCCCAATCCGAATTGCCCCAGCGGTTTCCGTTGAAGCTTTCGGCCATGACTGCGTCATCTCAATCAGCGCCCTTCAGGCCACAGCTCCAGCAGCGTCAAGTTGCAACAGCTGAGGTTGTCCACGCTGGCGTCATTACCTCCCATGTCCATCGGCATCCTTGGGAAGAAACTGGGTATGTCCCAGTTCTTCGACGAGCAAGGCAAAGCCGTCCCGGTCACTTTGATCGAGGCGGGGCCTTGCCGAATTACCCAACTCAAGACCACTGAAACTGACGGCTATGAAGCCGTGCAGATCGGTTTTGGCGAAACACGCGAAAAGCTGATCAACAAGCCCGCGAAGGGTCACCTCGCCAAATCCGGCGAGGGGATCCTCCGCCACCTGCGTGAATATCGCGTCGACGACCTGAAGGGTCTCGAGCTGGGTGGCGCAATCACCGTGGGTGATTTCGAGGCAGGCCAGAAGGTTGACGTCAGCGGCGACACCATGGGTCGTGGCTTCGCCGGTTATCAAAAGCGTCATGGCTTCAGCCGAGGTCCGATGACCCACGGCTCGAAGAACCATCGTGAGCCCGGTTCAACCGGCGCCGGCACCACACCTGGTCGGATCTACCCCGGCAAGCGAATGGCTGGTCGCTACGGCGGCAAGAAAATCACCACGAGGGCCCTCACGATCCTCAAGGTGGACAGCGACCGCAACCTGCTCGTGGTCAAGGGCTCTGTTCCTGGCAAGCCTGGATCTCTTCTGAACATCCGGCCCGCCAATCGTGTGGGTGCCAAGCCCACCAAAGGAGGTAAGTGATGGCCAATTGTGTTGTTCGTGACTGGCAGGGCAAGGAAACCGGCAAGGCTTCCATTGACCTGAAGGTGGCCAAGGAAACCACTGCCGTTGACCTGATGCACCGTGCGGTGCTGCGCCAGCAGGCCCACAGCCGTCAGGGAACTGCAAGCACCCTCACCCGTGCCGAAGTACGAGGTGGCGGACGCAAGCCTTACAAGCAGAAAGGAACCGGTCGTGCCCGTCAGGGATCGATCCGTACGCCTCTGCGTCCCGGCGGCGGCATCGTGTTTGGTCCCAAGCCACGCACCTACAACCTTGCGATGAATCGCAAGGAGCGTCGTCTGGCCCTGCGCACCGCGCTGATGGCCCGCATCGACGACGTGATTGTGGTGAAGGACTTCGGGGCAGCCCTCGAAGCGCCAAAAACCCGTGAAGTCGTTGACGCACTCGGGCGCCTCGGAGTTGCTGCCGACGCGAAGGTTTTGATTGTGCTCACCGCCCCTAGCGAAGTTGTGAAACGGTCCGTTCGCAACCTCGAGAAGGTCAAGCTGATCACTGCTGACCAGCTCAACGTCTTCGATCTGCTCCACGCCAATGCATTGGTGTTGGGCGAAGAGGCACTCGCAACCATCCAGGAGGTCTACGGAGATGACTGAGCGCTTCACAGGACGCCTGGCGGATGTGATCCGCAGGCCCCTCATCACAGAAAAAGCCACCCGAGCACTGGAACTGAACCAGTACACCTTCGAGGTGGACCACCGAGCTGCCAAGCCCGACATCAAAGCCGCTGTTGAGCAGCTATTCGATGTCAAGGTCACCGGCGTAAGCACCATGAATCCTCCCCGCCGCAGTCGTCGGGTCGGCAAATTTGCCGGCAAGCGCTCTCAGGTGAAGAAGGCTGTGGTGCGCCTCGCTGAGGGCAACTCCATCCAACTCTTCCCTGAGTCCTGAGGGGTCTGAAACGTCATGGCAATCCGTACCTTCCGCCCCTACACACCCGGTACCCGCACCCGGGTCGTCACCGACTTCAGTGAAGTCACCGGCCGCAAGCCGGAGCGTTCGCTTGTGGTGTCCAAGCACCGCCGCAAGGGACGCAACAACCGCGGCGTGATCACCTGTCGCCATCGTGGCGGTGGCCACAAGCGGCAATACCGCATCGTCGATTTCCGACGCAACAAGCACGGCGTCCCCGCCAAGGTGGCCGCCATTCACTACGACCCGCACCGCAATGCGCGGCTGGCCCTTCTCTTCTACACCGATGGTGAGAAGAGATACATCCTGGCTCCAGCAGGAGTCACCATCGGTCAGACGGTGGTCTCAGGGCCTGAATCTCCTATCGAGATCGGCAACGCCATGCCGCTCTCTGACATTCCCCTCGGTTCCAGCGTTCACTGTGTCGAGCTTTACGCCGGTCGCGGTGGACAAATGGTCCGAACTGCCGGAGCCAGCGCTCAGGTGATGGCCAAGGAGGGCGATTACGTCGCCCTGAAACTGCCATCCACTGAGGTTCGCCTGGTGCGCCGTGAGTGCTACGCCACCATCGGCGAAGTCGGCAACTCGGAGATCCGCAACACCAGCCTTGGCAAGGCTGGGCGCCGGCGCTGGCTCGGACGCCGACCTCAGGTGCGAGGCAGTGTGATGAATCCCTGCGACCACCCCCATGGTGGTGGTGAAGGCCGAGCTCCGATCGGGCGTTCCGGTCCTGTAACCCCTTGGGGCAAGCCTGCGCTGGGACTCAAGACCCGCAAGCGCAACAAGCCGAGTAACAAGTTCGTCCTCCGCAAACGTCGCAAGACGTCCAAGCGGAGCCGTGGCGGACGCGACTCATGATGCTGCTCACCATTCTGTCGTTCGCTTAATCCGCCATGGGACGTTCACTTAAAAAAGGCCCCTTCATTGCCGACAGCCTGCTTCGCAAGGTTGAAAAGCAAAACGCCGCCGATGACAAATCGGTGATCAAAACGTGGTCAAGGGCTTCCACGATCCTGCCGATGATGATCGGCCACACAATCGCGGTTCACAACGGCCGCACCCACGTGCCGGTCTTCGTGACTGAACAGATGGTGGGCCACAAGCTTGGCGAATTCGCCCCCACCCGCACCTTTAAAGGCCACATCAAAGACAAGAAAGGAGGCCGCTGAGACCATGACAACGTCATCCCCAACGGCAACTACCGCCCAAGCCCACGGTCGCTTCATCCGCGGCTCCGTGTCCAAGGTCCGGCGGGTTCTCGATCAGATCCGCGGTCGCAGTTATCGCGATGCGCTGATCATGCTCGAGTTCATGCCTTACCGCTCCACGGGTCCCATCACCAAGGTTCTGCGTTCTGCAGTGGCCAATGCCGAGCACAACCTCGGACTTGACCCTTCAACCCTGGTGATCTCCCAGGCCAGCGCAGACATGGGTCCATCCATGAAGCGCTACCGCCCCCGTGCCCAAGGTCGCGCTTTCGCGATCAAAAAGCAGACCTGCCACATCAGCATTGCTGTGGCACCCCAGACCGACTCCTGACCCCCGAGCACCCCGACTGATGGGACACAAAATCCATCCAACCGGCTTACGCCTGGGGATTACCCAGGAGCACCGGTCACGCTGGTACGCACCCAGCAAGAGTTATCCGAGCCTCCTTCAGGAGGACGATCGGATTCGCAAGTTCATCCACAAGAAATACGGCTCCGCCGGTATCAGTGATGTGCTGATCGCCCGCAAGGCCGATCAGCTCGAAGTTGAGCTGAAAACCGCACGCCCCGGCGTGTTGGTTGGACGCCAGGGCAGTGGCATCGAAGAGCTGCGCTCCGGCATCCAGAAAACCGTCGGTGATCTGAACCGTCAGGTTCGGATCAATGTGGTCGAGGTCGAGCGTGTCGACGCCGACGCTTTCCTACTTGCCGAATACATCGCTCAGCAACTTGAGAAACGTGTGGCATTCCGTCGCACGATCCGCATGGCCGTGCAGCGAGCACAGCGAGCGGGTGTTCTGGGCCTGAAAATCCAGGTTTCAGGACGCCTAAATGGTGCTGAGATCGCTCGTACCGAGTGGACGCGAGAAGGTCGGGTGCCTCTGCACACCCTTCGCGCTGACATCGACTACGCCACCAAGGTCGCCAGCACCACCTATGGGGTGCTCGGCATCAAGGTCTGGGTGTTCAAAGGCGAAGTGCTGGGCGACGAAGCCCAGCAACAGCTGCCAGTGGGGGCAACCCCGCGGCGTCGGGCCGGTCGCAGGCCCCAACAGTTCGAAGACCGCTCCAACGAGGGTTGAACAGGAGGCCTGAACCATGCTGAGTCCAAAACGCGTCAAATTCCGTAAGCAGCAACGCGGCCGCATGCGCGGTGTCGCCACTCGTGGCAACACCATCGCCTTCGGTCAGTTCGCTCTGCAGGCACAGGAATGCGGCTGGATCACCTCGCGCCAGATCGAGGCCAGCCGTCGTGCCATGACCCGCTACGTCAAGCGTGGCGGAAAAATCTGGATCAGGATTTTCCCTGACAAACCGGTCACCATGCGCGCTGCCGAAACCCGAATGGGTTCAGGTAAGGGCAACCCGGAATTCTGGGTGGCGGTGATCAAGCCGGGCAGGATCCTGTTCGAGATGGGTGGTGAAGAAATCACCCCCGAAATCGCCAAGGAAGCCATGCGCCTCGCGCAATACAAGCTTCCTGTGAAGACCAAGTTCATCACTCTCGATGAACAGGAGCAGACATCCGGTGCGCAAGCTCCGGCCGCTGCTGCCGCCACCGTGGAGTCCTGACCATGGCCCGTCCCAATGCCTCCGAACTGCGTCAGCTCTCCGACGCAGACCTCACAGAGCAAATCGTCAGTCTCCGCCGAGAGCTGTTCGATCTGCGCTTCCAGCAAGCCACAAGGCAGCTGGCCAACACCCACCGCTTCAAGCAGAGCCGCACCAAGCTGGCCCAACTGCTGACGGTGCAGAAGGAGCGCCTTAGCTCCACCGCCTCCTGATCCTTCGCTTCATACCTATGGCACTCAAGGAAAGGGTCGGCACCGTCGTCAGCGACAAGATGGACAAAACGGTGGTGGTTGCGGTGGAAAACCGCTTTCCCCACCCCATCTACCAAAAGACGGTCAGCCGTACCACCCGTTACAAAGCTCACGACGAGAACAACACTGTTCGCGTTGGTGACCGTGTTCGCATCACCGAGACCCGTCCTCTCAGCCGTCACAAGCGCTGGGCCATCGCTGAGGTTCTCAGCCACAGCCCGAAGGCTGAGGAGGTCAACAAATGATTCAACAGGAATCTTTTCTCACCGTTGCTGACAACAGCGGAGCCAAGCGCATCCAGTGCATCCGCGTGCTGGGAAGCAATCGTCGCTACGCCCATGTGGGCGACGTGATCGTGGCCACCGTGAAGGACGCCATGCCCAACATGGGCGTGAAAAAGTCCGATGTGATCAAGGCAGTGGTGGTCCGCACCAAAGCCACGCTGCGTCGTGACACCGGCAACTCCATCCGGTTTGACGACAATGCTGCCGTCATCATTAACGACGACAAAAACCCCAAGGGCACTCGTGTCTTTGGACCTGTGGCACGCGAACTGCGCGACCGGAACTTCACCAAAATCGTCTCCCTCGCTCCGGAGGTGATCTGAGATGGCAACTGCAACTCCGAAATCCGCCGCAGCGAAGCGCATCAAGATGCGTCTGCGCAAAGGCGACACCGTTCAGGTGATCACCGGCAAGGACAAGGGCAAGACCGGAGAGGTCCTGCGCACCCTGCCCAATGAAAACCGCGTGATCGTGGAGGGCGTCAATATGCGCACCCGCCACGTCAAACCCACTCAGGAGGGTGAAAGCGGTCGGATCGTCACTGAAGAGGCTTCACTGCATGCCTCCAACGTGATGATCTACTCCACAGACAAGAAGGTGACCAGCCGAGTCGAGCTGATCACTGAGAAGGACGGCAGCAAAAAGCGCCGCCTCAAGAAAACCGGCGAGGTGATCGACTGATCACCCCGATCCGCCTTCTGACCAAGCCCAGAAGTCCCATTCCCCAGCCATGTCACTGAAACAGCGCTACAGGGAGACCATTCAGCCCAAATTGCTGAAAGATCTAAGTCTCTCCAACATCCATGAAGTCCCCAAGGTGGTCAAAGTCACCGTGAACCGGGGACTTGGCGAAGCTGCCGCGAATGCCAAGGCCCTAGAGGCCTCGGTGAACGAACTTGCTCAGATCACCGGCCAGAAAGTGGTGGTGACCCGAGCCAAGAAAGCCATCGCGAGCTTCAAGATCCGCGAAGGCATGCCGATCGGCTGTGCCGTGACTCTGCGCGGCGATCGCATGTACGCCTTCCTGGAGCGACTGATCAACCTGGCACTGCCCCGCATCCGTGACTTCCGTGGCGTCAGCCCCAAAAGCTTCGACGGACGTGGCAATTACACCCTGGGGGTAAGAGAGCAGATCATCTTCCCTGAGATCTCCTTCGACAAGATCGACGCCATCAGGGGCATGGACATCACCATCGTGACCACTGCCCGTTCGGATGAAGAGGGCCGGTCCCTCCTCCGCGAGATGGGAATGCCGTTCCGCAGCAACTAAGCCCTCCTCGGAAACCACTATGGCCAATCACGACCCTATTTCCGACATGCTCACCCGCATTCGCAATGCGAGTGAGAAACGTCACCAGAGCACGAAAGTACCTGCCTCCCGCATGTCTCGCAGCATCGCCAAAGTGCTGCAGCAGGAAGGCTTCATCGCTGAGATCAGCGAAGAAGGCGAGGGAGTCCACACCAACTTGGTGCTGGAACTGAAGTACAGCGGCAAGAACCGCCAACCCACCATCCGTTCCATGCAGCGGGTGAGCAAGCCTGGTCTGCGCATCTACAAGAACACCCGCGGCCTTCCCAAGGTCCTCGGCGGACTGGGGGTGGCGATCATCTCCACCTCCAAGGGTGTCATGAGCGACCGCGATGCCCGAAAGCAGGGCGTGGGCGGTGAAGTGCTCTGCTACGTCCTTTGATCTGGAGCCAAAACCATGTCACGTATCGGTAAAGCCCCCATCCCCATCCCTGAGAAGGTGACCGTGAGCCTCAACGGCCTCGCTGTCACCGTGAAGGGACCGAAGGGAGAACTCAAACGCACACTGCCTGAGGGCGTGAGCATCGATCAGGTGGAGAACACCATCGTGTTGTCTCCCACCAGCAGCAAGCGCACCTCCCGTGAGCGCCATGGCCTGTGCCGCGCTCTCGTAAACAACATGATTGTTGGCGTCGAGAGCGGTTTCAGCAAAAGCCTGGAAATCATTGGTGTTGGCTCCAGGGCTCAGGTGAAAGGCACCACCCTGGTCGTCTCTGCTGGTTACAGCCACCCCGTCGAGGTTGCAGCTCCTGACGGCATCACCTTCAAAGTTGAGAACAACACCAAGGTGACTGTGTCGGGGATCGACAAGGAATTGGTGGGTAATGAAGCCGCCAAAATTCGTTCCATCCGTCCGCCCGAGCCCTACAAGGGCAAAGGGATCCGGTACGAGGGCGAATGGATCCTCCGCAAGGCAGGCAAGTCGGGCAAAAAGTAATCCACTACTAGACGCCGTTCTTCTTTACCCACCATGTCGACCCTCTCCCGTAAACAACAGACCCAGAAGCGTCATCGACGCCTGCGTCGTCACCTCAGCGGCACCGCCGGCAAACCCCGCCTGGCCGTGTTCCGCTCCAACAGCCACATCTATGCCCAGGTCATTGACGATGACGCCCAGAGCACACTCTGCTCAGCGTCAACCGTTGACAAGGACCTGCGCACTAGTCTCAAAGCCAACGGCAACGACTGCAATGCATCCGTAGCCGTCGGTGAACTGGTGGCCAAACGCGCCCTTGCCAAGGGCATCCAACAGGTGGTCTTCGATCGCGGCGGCAACCTGTATCACGGCCGGGTGAAAGCCCTTGCCGACGCCGCCCGGGAAGCGGGCCTTCAGTTCTGATCCTGCTCTCAACATGACCGATTCCAACCCCCAGACCAATCCCAACGACGTGCCCTCGGCGGCCGATGTTCCTGCTGCAGCTGAAGGCCAGCAGCAGCAGGAGCAACGCCGTGGAGGAGGCCGCGACCGTGGTGACCGACGTGGCGGACGCCGTGGTGACCGACGCAACCAGGAGCGTGATTCCGAGTGGCAGGAGCGGGTTGTCCAGATCCGCCGCGTGTCCAAGACCGTGAAGGGCGGCAAGAAGATGAGCTTCCGGGCCATTGTTGTTGTCGGAAATGAGCGCGGTCAGGTCGGCGTCGGCGTTGGCAAGGCCGGCGACGTGATCGGTGCAGTCCGCAAAGGTGTTGCAGACGGCAAGAAGCATCTCGTCAAAGTGCCTCTAACACGTCACAACTCCATTCCGACCCTGTCCAATGGTCGCGATGGCGCAGCCAGCGTGTTGATTCGCCCCGCAGCTCCCGGAACCGGGGTAATTGCAGGCGGCTCGATTCGCACAGTTCTCGAGCTTGCCGGCATTAAAAATGTGCTGGCCAAGCGACTGGGCAGCAAGACTCCGCTGAACAACGCCCGAGCTGCCATGGTGGCTCTCGATAGTCTCCGCACACATAAGGAGACCGCCAAGGAACGGGGGATCTCCCTCGAGCAGATCTATTCCTGATTCCCCATGACTCTCCGACTTGATTCCCTAAAGCCCAACAAAGGCGCCCGACGCCGCAAACTGCGCAAAGGTCGCGGCATTGCCGCTGGCCAGGGTGCGAGCTGCGGCTTCGGCATGCGCGGCCAGAAATCCCGTTCCGGCCGGCCCACCCGTCCCGGTTTTGAGGGTGGCCAGATGCCTCTTTACAGGCGCGTGCCCAAGCTGAAGCACTTCACATTGGTGAATCCCAAACACTTCACCGTTGTGAATGTGTCAGCACTGAATGAGCTCAAGGCCGGCAGCACCGTCAACCTCGACTCACTGGTCAAGGATGGTGTTGTCACCAGCCCCAAGCACCCGCTGAAAATCCTCGGCAACGGGGAACTCAAGGCCAAGCTCACGGTTCAAGCCGCCGCTTTCACGGCATCGGCACGAACCAAAATCGAAGCAGCCGGTGGCACCTGCGAACTGTTGGACTGAGATCCGTCGATCGACCTCTACAGATCTAACGTCTGAGCCGTCCGCCGGATCATCATCCGCGGACGGCTTTGCTGCATCAAGCTCAATCACCCCAATCTCTGTTTCATGCTCGTCAGTCGGGGACGAAATCCCAGCGCCACTGAAGTCATCACCCAGCTGGTTCAGAACCCTGAGCTGCGAGGCAGGGTTCTCACCACTCTGGGCCTGCTGATGTTGGTGCGTCTCGGCATCTACATCCCGATGCCAGGCATTGACCGTGTGGCTTTCGAACAGTTCATCCAACAGGGTGGACAGCTGATTGGTTTCCTCGACATCTTCACTGGTGGCGGCATCTCCACCCTGGGCATCTTTGCTCTTGGGATTCTGCCGTTCATCAATGCCTCGATCATCCTTCAGCTACTCACAGCCTCCCTTCCGCAGCTGGAGGATCTGCAGAAAAATGAGGGAGAAGCGGGTCGTCGCAAACTCGCTCAGATCACCCGCTACGTCGCACTCGGCTGGGGTCTGATTCAGAGCGTGGTGTTCGCCATGATCCTGCGCCCCTATGCAATGGAGGGACTTCCCGTTGCTGTGTTCGTGGTGCAGACGGCACTCGCGCTGGTCACCGGATCGATGATAGTGATGTGGCTGAGTGAAGTGATCACAGAACGAGGCATTGGCCAGGGCGCCTCACTCGTGATCTTCCTGAACATCGTGGCCACCTTGCCTCAGGCTCTCGGCTCCACGATTGAGAAGGCCCAAACCGGTGATCGCAACGACGTGTTCGGAATCGTGATCCTGGTTCTGGTGTTCCTGGTCACGATCGTGGGAATCATCTTTGTGCAGGAAGGACAACGCCGGCTTCCGATCGTCAGTGCAAAGCGTCAGGTGGGCGGCGGTGCCGTCTTGCCTAATCGCCAGAGCTACCTGCCCTTGAAGCTCAATGCCGGCGGCGTGATGCCGATCATCTTTGCCTCGGCCCTGATTTTCCTGCCGATCACGATTGCCAACTTCAGCCAGAACCCTTTTCTGATCAGAGCAGCCACTGCCCTGAATCCAGGCAGCTCGAATCCATGGCCTTATGCCCTGGTGTTCTTCTCCCTGATTCTCGGCTTCTCCTATTTCTATGCGTCCCTGACCTTTAACCCGGTGGATGTCGCCAGCAATCTCAAGCGCGGAGGGGTGGCAATCCCAGGCGTTAGGCCTGGAACAGCAACAGCGAATTACCTCGAAGGTGTGAAAAACAGACTCACCCTGCTTGGCGGACTCTTCCTCGGCGCTGTCGCCATCATTCCTTCCGCCGTGGAACGAGCAACCAATGTGCAGACGTTCCAGGGACTTGGAGCCACCTCACTGCTGATCCTGGTGGGTGTTGCCATCGACACTGCCAAGCAGGTGCAGACCTACGTGATCTCTCAGCGCTACGAGGGAATGGTGCGCCAGTAACACGGCACGTTCGAGCAGTCGCTCCGAAACAACACAACAGCGGTGGATCCTCAACACCTGCTGACCTCGTCTACCCCAACCACCCAGAATCGCCATGAAACAACGTCTTCTGTTTGTGGGCCCGCCCGGTGCCGGCAAAGGCACGCAAGCGGCCCGCCTCTGCGAAAAGCACGGTCTTCGGCACCTGTCCACCGGCGATCTGCTCAGAGCTGAGGTGGCCGCAGGCAGTGAGCTTGGCAAGGAAGCGGAAGCCGTGATGAACCGGGGCGAACTGGTCACAGACAGCCTGGTGCTGGCCATCGTCAAAGCACAGCTCTCTGCTCTCAATGGCCAGGGCTGGCTGATGGATGGCTTTCCGCGCAACGTGGCGCAGGCCGAGGCACTGGCGCCACTGCTTCAGGAACTCGATCAAGCGATTGAGAGCGTCGTGTTGCTCGAGCTGGATGATGCAGTTCTGATCGAGCGACTGCTGGGCCGCGGTCGTGCTGACGACAACGAGGAGGTGATCCGCAACCGTCTTGAGGTCTACAAGCAGCAGACAGCTCCTCTGATTGATCACTACAGCAGTCAGAACCTGCTGGCCAGAGTGCAAGCCAACGGCAGTGTTGACGCCATTGCTGAGCGAATTGAAAGCATCGTTGCTTGACCCGCTGTGGTACGTTAGCTGTTTGCAACAATGGAGAGCTTCGCCCCATGAAGGTGCGTTCCTCAGTTAAAAAAATCAGCCCTGACGATCAAATCGTCAAGCGCAGAGGTCGCATCTACGTGATCAACAAGAAGCGCCCTCGCAACAAGCAACGCCAAGGCTGAAGCCTCGGTCTGCTGTCTCAAGGCAGGGTCCCTGTCCCTGCCACCCTGAATTGAAGACTTCCCAGGCAAAGGAAGTCATTGTCCACCTCGATTAATTGCTCAGTGGCACGGATTGCTGGTGTCGACATTCCCCGCGAAAAGCGGATCGAAGTCGCCCTCACCTACATCTACGGAATTGGCCCAACACGGGCCAGAACCATCCTTTCCAAGGCTGGTGTCAACCCCGACATCAGGGTGAAAGATCTGGAAGACGGTGATGTGCAGAAATTGCGCGGTGCCACCGAGGCCTTCACCATCGAGGGTGACCTGCGCAGGCAGGAGGGGATGGCACTCAAGCGCCTGCAGGACATCGGCTGCGTTCGTGGTCGTCGCCATCGCATGAGCCTCCCGGTGCGTGGACAACGAACTCGCACGAATGCGCGGACCCGTCGCGGAGCTCGCAAGACCGTGGCCGGCAAGAAGAAGTAAGCCGCTTCGGCCCATTCGGACCCTTCAGTTCCTTAAGCCCCCTCCATCTCCAGGCCCATGGCCAAAACAGTTAAAAAATCAGGCCCCAAGAAGGCCAAGCGCAACGTTCCCAACGGCGTTGCCCACATCCAAAGCACCTTCAACAACACGATTGTTTCGATCACCGATACCACTGGAGAAGTCATCTCCTGGTCTTCGGCAGGTGCGAGCGGTTTCAAGGGTGCACGCAAAGGCACACCATTTGCTGCTCAGACTGCAGCTGAAGCAGCCGCCCGCAGAGCTCTCGAGCAGGGCATGCGCCAGATCGAAGTGCTTGTGCGTGGCCCCGGATCAGGTCGTGAAACCGCGATCCGTGCTTTACAGGTTGCAGGTCTGGAAATCACGCTGATCCGTGACGTCACTCCACTGCCTCACAACGGCTGCCGCCGTGCCAAGCGTCGGCGCGTCTGAGCCAACGCGTCCCCGTTCAGGTCCCTCTCTCCCCCGACTCAGACCGTGTTGCAATACCAGATCGACCGTATCGAGCATCAGATCGCTGACGATCGCTCCCAAACCGGTGTGTTTCTCATCGGCCCCCTTGAGCGGGGCCAGGCCACAACCCTGGGTAATTCCCTGCGGCGTGTGCTGATGGGCAACCTTGAAGGCACAGCGGTTACAGCAGTCCGCATTGCCGGCGTCAATCACGAGTACGCGACCATCCCGGGAGTTCGGGAGGACGTGCTCGACATTCTGCTGAACTGCAAGCAGATCACCGTCAACAGCCGCACCAACGATCTGGAGATCGGCCGGCTGGTGGTTGCTGGCCCTGCAACGGTCAAAGCCCGCGATCTGCAGTTCTCCTCCCAGGTCCAGGTGGTGGATGGTGAACGCGTGATCGCCACGGTGAGCGATGGCTACAGCCTCGAGCTCGAGGTTCATGTGGAACGCGGCGTGGGCTATCGCCCAGTGGATCGTCATAACGAAGACACCAGTGCCATCGATCTTCTGCAGATCGACTCCGTGTTCATGCCCGTGCACCGGGTGAACTTCACCATTGATGAAACGGCAGTAGCTGAGGGTGGTTCCGCTCGAGAGCGCCTGCGCATGGAAGTGGTGACCGATGGTTCGATCACACCTGACGATGCCATTGCTCAGTCCGCAAACCAGCTGATCGAGCTCTTCCAACCGCTCGCCACCGTCACCATGGTGGAAGAAGTTCCGGTAGAGCCTGAGCCCACAGCTGAAGCTCAGATTCCTCTCGAGGAATTGAATCTTTCTGTGCGTGCCTACAACTGTCTGAAGCGCGCTCAGGTCAATTCCGTCTCCGATCTGATGGGCTTCAGCTACGAGGACCTACTGGAGATCAAGAACTTCGGTTCCAAGTCGGCTGATGAGGTGATTGAAGCGCTTGAAAGGATCGGCATCCAGATCCCCCAAAGCCGCACCAGCGTCTGACTCTTACCCGCCCTTTACTGCAGCCCCTTCAGAACCATGCGTCACCAATGCCGAGTCCCAAAGCTGGGACGCCCCGCTGACCAACGCAAAGCCATGCTTCGCGGCCTCACAACTCAGCTGATCCGCGAAGGTCGCGTCACCACCACCAAAGCTCGTGCCAAAGCACTGCGTGACGAAGCTGAACGGATGATCACACTGGCCAAGGAGGGCAGTCTTGCCTCCCGGCGCAGGGTTCTGGGATACGTCTACGACAAGCAGCTGGTGCATGCTTTGTTCGAGAAAGCTCCTGATCGCTACAGCGATCGCAAAGGTGGATATACCCGCATCACCCGCACCGTGCGTCGTCGTGGGGACAATGCCGAGATGGCCATCATCGAACTGGTCTGAAGTCCGGCTCCAGCATCACGGAAATCACCATCCTGAAACCCTCGGCTGATTCTGTCGGCATCCGCCTCAAAAGGATTGCTCTCAGTCTCCAGTACGAGGGGTCTTCATTTTGTGGATGGCAACGTCAACCCAACGGCACCAGTGTGCAATCGGTGCTCGACGAGGCCATCTCAGCGCTCGACCCCCATCGGCCGATTCAGACCGTGGCAGCGGGGCGAACGGATGCTGGCGTGCATGCATCCGGCCAGGTGGTGCATTTCGACAGCTGCGGACCGATTCCAGCCAGGCGCTGGGCCCCAGCTCTCAATGGCCGTTTGCCGTCCTCGATCCGGGTGCGAGAAGCGGTGGAACGCCCTCTTGGATGGCACGCCTGCTACTCCGCCAGCTACCGGCGTTATCGCTACACCCTTTACAACGGTCGAAGGCCGAACCTGTTTCTGGCGCCCTGGAGCTGGCATCGCTATCAGACACGGCTCGATGAAAAGGCGATGGAACAGGCGCTTCGTGGCCTGCTGGGACTTCACGACTTCGCAGCGTTCCAACGCACAGGAAGCCGACGATCCCACTCACGCACAACGATCCAGGACGTGTCCATTCAGCGTCAAGGAGACCTGATTCACTTTGAGATCCAGGCCAGCGGTTTTCTCTATGGAATGGTGCGTCTGCTGACGGGCCAGCTCGTGGCTGTGGGAGAGCACCGACTGACCCCGGAGCACTTTGAACGCCGTTGGAGAGAACGTCGCCGCAGTGAAGTAAAAGATGGAGCACCAGCGCAGGGACTCTGCCTGCTGCGCGCTGGCTATCCGGACACCATCTTCAGCAAGGGCGGCTGGTACGATTGTCAACCGACGTTTTTTCTGGCCTCAGAGGACCCACCCCAGGATCCTCCCCCATGGCCAATCAGTACCTAAGCGGTCGATTCCACTCAACTGACTCGATCAGTGGGGGAACCACCGACAGGTAAAGTCGTTCTTTGAGCTCCGTCCAGCACGCCACGGCGTGACTGAAGCTCCCTGCCCAGCTTCGTCGCTCGCGACGGGGCATAACCGAACCGGCATGCCGGCGCGATGAACAAGACCTCCGTCCCCTCCATCGATTCAATCGACCGCCAGTGGTATCTGGTGGACGCTGAGAATCAAACGCTCGGCCGCTTAGCGACCGAAGTTGCTTCCGTGCTCCGCGGCAAGAACAAAGCCAGCTACACCCCACATCTCGACACCGGCGATTTTGTCGTTGTCGTCAACGCCGACAAGGTGAAGGTGAGTGGCAGCAAGCCGCAACAGAAGCTGTACCGCAGGCATTCCGGACGCCCCGGTGGGATGAAGGTGGAGACCTTCGCTCATCTGCAGGAGCGTCTTCCTGAGCGAATCGTGGAAAAAGCCATCAAGGGCATGCTTCCCCACAACGCTTTGGGTCGCCAGATGTTCCGCAAACTGAAGGTGTACAAGGGTGCCGATCATCCGCATTCCGCCCAGCAGCCTCAGCCCCTGCAGCTTGATCCCGCCGCTTCCGCCAAATGAGCACGTCTAATTCCGTCGTTTACTGGGGCACAGGTCGCCGTAAGACCTCAGTTGCACGCGTTCGCCTGATCCCCGGCAACGGCACGATCACCATCAATGGCCGGCCTGGAGATAACTATCTCAACTACAACCCCGCCTACATCGCTGCCGTCAAGGCTCCGTTGCAGACGCTGGGTCTAACCACTGAATACGACGTGCTCGTCAACGTCAGAGGTGGTGGTCTCACCGGACAGGCTGATGCCATCAAGCAGGGAGCTGCCAGGGCTCTGTGCGAGCTCTCCTCCGACAACCGCAAGCCTCTGAAAACGGAAGGTCACCTCAGCCGTGACCCTAGGGCTAAGGAACGTCGCAAGTACGGCCTCAAGAAAGCCCGCAAAGCTCCCCAGTTCTCCAAGCGCTGATCCCTGTCATGCCCAAGCCCGACATTCATCCCACCTGGTATCCCGACGCCAAGGTGATCTGCAATGGAGAAGTGGTCATGACCACTGGCTCCACACAGCCCGAAATCCATGTGGACGTCTGGAGCGGAAACCATCCGTTCTTCACAGGCACCCAGAAAATCCTCGACACCGAGGGCCGCGTGGATCGCTTCATGCGCAAGTACGGCATGGGCAGCACCGCCAGTGTCAACGAGGAGAAAACAGCTCCCGCCAAGGACGAGGCGAAGAAGGAAGCCTGATGCGCTCTGCAATCGACGCAGAAGCGATCGATCGCCAGGATTTTTGCCCCCGAATGCAGACCAAGCTCTGCTTTCGGGGCTTTTTTCTGAAAGGACATCACCATCAGGTCCTTTGCCGACCATGCTTCTGAGGCCATGGACTCCTCAACTCTGATCAGCCGTCTTGAGGCCGCGACCAGCAGTTTCCACAATCTGGAACGCCAGCTCGCTGACCCCGATGTGGCTTCAGACCCGGATCGTCTGCAGTCGGTGGCCAAAGAGCGTTCACGCCTTGAACCGCTGGTCATCGACTACACCAGCCTGCAGAACGTTCTCCAGGAAAGGGAACAGGCGCGGACGCTGCTGCGTGAAAGCCGCGGCGATGCCGAGATGGAAGAACTCGCTCAGCTCGAACTGCAGTCTCTGGAGCAACGCCATGACGAACTGATCCAGCGGCTGACGCTTGCATTACTGCCCCAGGATCCGCGCGATCAACGCAGTGTGATGCTGGAAATCAGAGCCGGTGCCGGCGGCGATGAAGCCTCGCTCTGGGCCGGAGATCTTGCCCGCATGTATGAGCGATTCAGCAGCCGTCGTGGTTGGACGGTCCAGCCCGTGAGCGCTAGCGAAGCCGACCTTGGCGGTTACAAGGAACTGATTCTTTCCGTGAAAGGCGATGCCGTCTTCAGCGAATTGAAATTTGAAGCCGGTGTGCATCGTGTACAGCGTGTCCCTGCCACCGAATCCCAGGGCCGTGTGCACACATCCACGGCGACGGTGGCTGTGATGCCTGAGGCCGATCCCGTGGAGGTTCAGATCGAACCCGGTGACCTAGAGATCAGCACGGCTCGATCAGGAGGAGCCGGCGGACAGAACGTGAACAAAGTCGAGACAGCCGTCGACCTGCTGCACAAACCGAGCGGCATCCGTGTGTTCTGCACGCAGCAACGCTCCCAGCTCCAGAACCGCGAACGGGCCATGGAGATTCTGCGAGCCAAGCTCTATGAGCGACAGCTCGCCGAAGCCAATGAACGGGAGAGTTCAGCCCGACGCTCCCAGGTGGGTACGGGAGACCGCAGCGAAAAGATCCGCACCTACAACGCCAAAGACAACAGGGTCACCGACCATCGACTCGGCAGAAATTTCAGCCTTGAGTCCGTTCTTCAAGGACAAATGGAAGATGTCATCGGTGCCTGTGTCGCCGAGGAACAGCGCAGCAAACTGGAGCAACTCAGCCAACAGAGCGACGATTAACCAGAACGGTTCAGGCGCCGATCACATATTTGGCCCATTCACTGTGGCGACCTGAATCAATCTGGCGAACAGCCTCGAAACTCAAACTGCTGAGGGGACGCCGCGGAACCCGTTTAAGAGGCATGCCGGCTTCAGAGGGAGTACGACTGGCTTTGCGCACATTGCAACTGGTGCAAGCCGTGGTCACGTTGTCCCAGGCATCGGTTCCACCTCGGCTGCGAGGGATTACATGGTCGATGGACAGGAGTTCGTGGCTGCCGCAGTACTGACAGGTGTGATTGTCACGCTGAAACAGATTGCGGCGTGTCAGTGGCACCTGGCGGAAGGGCACTCGCACAAACTGACGCAGACGGATCACCGTTGGCAGATGCATATCACTGCGAACAAGGTGTTTGGAATCGTGTTCCAGACCCTCGGCTTTGCCCTTGATCATCATCACGACGGCTCGACGCCAGGTGGTGATGTTCAACGGCTCGTAGGACGCATTGAGAACGAGAACCTGGCCCATGCCAGCTCCCTGATTACACGCCATGCTATCGGGGTCACAAGGGCAGCTTTGTGACCTTCACTACCCAGTCCCGATGCCTGACCTGTCCGCCGATCGCCCCAGCCCTACCGGCCCTGAAACGGCTGCTGGCGCTGACCCGCGACAGCGAGCCTGGATGGAGGTGTCGGCTTCAGCCGTTGAACACAACGCCAGAGCGTTGAAGCAGTTGCTGGCATCCGACTGCTCCCTGATGGCGGTCGTCAAGGCTGACGGCTACGGACATGGCGCCGAAACAGTTGCCAGGGCCGCCATCTGCGGGGGGGCGACCAGCCTGGGAGTCGCCACCCTGCAAGAGGGAATTGAATTGCGACGGGCCGGGCTGGAGTTACCGGTCCTCGTGCTGGGCAACCTCACCCAACCCGAAGAGCTGCGCGCCTGTCTGCACTGGCAGCTGATGCCCACGCTGAGCAGCATGCGCGAGGCACTGCTCTGCCAAAACCTCGCCAGTGGCAGCGGCCGAGAGTTCACGGTGCAGCTCAAGCTCGACACCGGCATGACTCGGCTTGGCTGCCACTGGGAGGACGGGGAGCGCCTGACGGAAGCGATCCTCCAGCTCGATCAATTGAATCTGGGTGGGGTCTACAGCCATCTCGCCCTGGCCGATGGCGAACTTGAAGGGCATGCCGATCGGATTACGCGCCTGCAACAAGAGCGTTTCGAAGCCGTAACACGCAAACACCGACAGCAGGGTTTACAGCGACATCTGGCCAATTCAGCAGGCACCCTGCGGGATCGATCACTGCATCACGATCAGGTGCGCGTGGGATTGGCTCTCTATGGCCATGCCCCCAGTGCCCATCTGGAGCAGAGCCTGGATCTTCAACCGGCGATGACCGTCAAAGCTCGAGTCAGTCTGATCCGTGAGGTCGCAGCAGGTGTGGGGGTGAGCTACGGGCACCGCTTCGTCACCAGTCGGCCCAGTCGGCTGGCCGTCATCGGCATCGGCTACGCCGATGGCGTGAGCCGCTGCCTGTCAGGGCAAATCCACGCCCTGCATCGTGGCCAGCCCCTTCCTCAGGTTGGTGCGATCACCATGGATCAACTGATGCTGGATGTCACCGACCATCCTGATCTTGAGAGCGGTGATGTGGTCACGCTGCTGGGAGAGGATGATCAGCAGGTGATCCGCCCTCAGGACTGGGCAGAACTGTCGGGTTCCATCCCCTGGGAGGTGTTGTGCGGCTTCAAGCACCGCCTACCGCGACTGGTGGTCTGAACGGGCACCCTCTTGATATGGTGGGCGGGCCGCTGGAGAGGTGGCTGAGTGGTTGAAAGCGGCTCCCTGCTAAGGAGTTACAGGAGGCAACTTCTGTCGAGGGTTCGAATCCCTCCCTCTCCGTTGAATTGAACAGTGAGTCGTCAATCGGCTCCATAGGCAGCGAGTTCCCTTGCCATCAGTGGCAGCAGTTGGTCGTCGCCGGCGCGCTCCTGACCTTCGCTGAAGACCACCAACAGACAAGGTGCCTGCCCGTCGATGCACCACCATGCTGCGTCGTGACGAGCCTGACTCATCCAGCCTGCTTTACTCCAGAGCTGACTGCCTTCCGGCAAACCCTCGCCGAGGAACCCATCCACTTGATTCTCAGGATCTTCGAGCCGGTCTGCCTTGCCGAGTGAACGCGCCAATCGGGCTCGAAGTCGCTGACAAGCCGGAGGTGAGAGCACGCCATCGGTCATGACAGCCTCGAGAATCCTGGCAACAGCGGCTGTGCAGAGGGCATTGCGATTGTTGTTGTTCTCCCCGTAGAACACTCGTTCGCGTCCATAGGGACCATCCCCCCAGGTTTTCTGGCAACAGTTGACGCGCTCCAACTCAGGCCAGCCGAAACCATGAAACCAGTCGTTCACTCGGCGGCGCTGCTGCTGCCACTGCTCCCAAGCAGGGGAACGCAAGGGCGGACCACTTGTTGTGCCGGTCAGCAGATCCACGATCAACCCCGTGGCGTCATTGCTGGAGTCAGCCAGCATGTCGCGGAGCGCACGACGAAGTTCATCGCTGTCTGGAATCAGATCCCGCTGCAACCAGTGCTCGGCCGCCACCGCGTACAACAGCTTCACCACACTCGCGGGATAGAGGAGCTTCTGGTCAGCCCAAGCCGCACCGGTGCCGCTGCCATTGGTCGGAAACATGGTGTCGTAACGCACCCAGGACACTGCCATCTGATCGTGCAGACCGGGACGGCCATCGGCCGCCAGCCTGTCGATCAGAGCAACGAGGTGCTGCTGCATCGCCGGCTCGGGACGGTAGAACGCCATGGCACTGGCTACTGGCAATGCCGACCCTAGGCACCCCGATCACTCCGGACCTGATCAGCCCAGGGAGCTGCTGGAAACTGCTGCGTGGCCAGAACGGCTACGCCTCCCCAACAAAGAGCGGACTGGCCACCCAGGCCGCAGCAGGCCGATGCTTCAAGGTCGCTGCACCGTTGCGCCACGAAAATCAGGGGCGTTTGCAGGTTGTGCTACTCGAGGACGGCTACCCCTGCTGGCTATCCATGGATGAACTGGCGGATCAGGCTGTGGCCTGCGAGGCCTGGCAACCATGCCTGCTCTCAAGCTCGGAGATCACCAGCCGTCTGAATACGGTTCTGAAGTGGCTGCAAGCCGCTGCCGGGCTCAACAACACCTACCTGTGGGGAGGCACCATCGGGCCTGACCTGGACTGCTCCGGCCTTGTGCAGACAGCCTTTGCTAGCACTGGGATCTGGCTGCCCAGAGATGCTTATCAGCAGGAACAGTTCTGCAAGCCGCTGGCGGTGCAAGCGAATGATGTGAACGCGTTGCGCTCCGGTGATCTGATCTTCTTCGGCACACCTGAGCGCTGCACGCACGTCGGCATCCATCTCGAAAACGGCCGCTACATCCACAGCTCGGGGATTGAACATGGCCGCAATGGCATCGGCATCGACAGCCTGAATCCCCAGGATCTACACCCCGTGGCCAGTCACTACAGGGCTGAACTGCGGGGTGCAGGCAGGGTGACGCGCTGCCATGACGGCAGCACCCTGCCCTAACGGCTCCTGTTGATGGTCTGACTCTCTGCTTGCCTTGTCTGCTCAGAGTTAGTCCGTCAGGCGCCGATTAGGTTGCATGGATCTCGATCGGATCCTGATGACGGCTGGGCTGGACCTTTCGGTTGTGGTGCCGCTCTACAACGAAGAGGAAAGCCTGCCTGAGCTGGTGGACCAGTTGCTGAAGGCGCTGCGACCCATTGGAGAGCACTTTGAACTGGTGCTGGTCAATGACGGTTCAACCGACAACACCGCATCAGTGCTGGAAAGCATCAGTGAGCAAGTGCCGGAGCTGGTGGGTGTTCTGCTGCGCAAGAACTACGGTCAAACAGCTGCCATGGCGGCAGGTTTTGATGTCGCTCAGGGGCAGGTGATCGTGAGCCTCGATGGTGATCTACAGAACGATCCCGCCGACATCCCCCTGCTCCTGAACAAGCTGCGCGAGGGCTATGACCTGGTGAGCGGTTGGCGTTTTGATCGCCAGGATGCCGAGCTCCAGAGAAAACTTCCCTCCAGGCTGGCCAATCGTCTGATCGGGCGCGTCACTGGGGTTCGCCTGCATGACTATGGCTGCTCACTCAAGGCCTATGACCGCGACGTGCTGTCCGACATGCGCTTGTACGGCGAGCTGCATCGCTTTCTGCCGGCGCTGGCCTTCATCGAAGGAGCCCGCATCACAGAAGTGAAGGTGAATCACCGTGCGCGTCAGTACGGAACCAGCAAATACGGAATTGATCGCACCTTTCGAGTCCTGATGGACCTGCTCACGGTTTGGTTCATGAAACGCTTCCTCACCCGGCCGATGTACGTCTTTGGGTTTGGAGGCCTCGTCGCCATTGCAACAAGCCTGGTGGCAAGCGCCTATTTGCTGGTGATCAAACTGACGGGTGAAGACATCGGCAACAGGCCACTGCTCACGATGGCTGTCGTACTCGGCCTGGCCGGGATTCAGCTGTTCTGTTTCGGATTATTGGGAGAACTGCTGATCCGGACCTACCACGAAAGCCAGGGGCGCCCGATCTATCGCATCCGGGCAACGTTGCGAGGGGGCCGGGCCACCTGAGTCGGAGACGGTCGGGTCGCTCCACGGTGACGCTCAATGGCTGTTGCAGCGGCTTCGACGACAAGACTGTCAGCATCACGCAGACCACGCCTCAGCAGCGGCAGAACGGAGGCATGCCCCCACTGACCCGCCACCCTCACGGCCTCAAGCCTCTGGTCTGGGTTGCCTTGATCCATCGCCTCGCGTAACCGACGCTCAAGTGAGATCCGCTCAGCGCTGCTGACTGGAGGCTGGAACGGGGCCAAATCGCCGGTTCCCTGGCCAGATCCTTCCTGAGTCTCAGGGTTCTGCTGCGGCGATGAAACCTGCACTAATCCCAGCTGGGCTCTGTTGATGGCTGCCACAGAGGTTGCATCCGTGCTGCTCAACAGCGTTTTTCCAGGCCGTCGACCAAGACTCCAGAGCACGACTACCAGCACAAGGGCGGCACCACCTGCAAGCAGCTGATTCATGGGTTCAGGGCGACGGAGGCCAAACGGATTGAATTTTTATGTCACCGACCCGATCGGTCGAAGACCACCAGAAAGGCAGTCTTTACAGTAACTGGAGACATTTGGGTCGCTGCCATGACTGGAGAATTCGCCGCTGCCTGGATGCCCTCGGTTTTCATCCCACTGGCTGGGGTTTTGGGTCCAGCTGTCGTGATGGTTCTGATGTTCAACCTGATCGAAACCACCGCCGACTAATCCCTAGCAGGCCTCAGCCAACGATCAAGCGCACTGCCCACCCACCGCTTCCTCATCCATGTCTGTTTCCCCCGTCGCCGATCCAACGGTTGGCAATCTCGCCACCCCGGTGAACAGCAGCTATTTCGTCAAGGCGTTCCTCAACGCGTTACCGATCTATCGACCATCGCTCTCGCCGAACAGACGCGGCCTGGAAATCGGCATGACCCATGGGTATCTGCTGTATGGGCCCTTCGCCGTCTGCGGTCCTCTCCGAAACAGCGATTACGCATCCACAGCAGGACTCCTTGCTTCGATCGGATTGGTGTCGATCCTGACTGTATGTCTGTCCATCTATGGCACCGCTGGCAACGGACCCAAGGTCCAACCCGCTGACGCCACCATCGACAATCCACCGTCTGACCTCTTCACGAAAGAAGGCTGGTCAGAATTTGCCAGTGGCTTCTGGCTTGGTGGTTGCGGGGGAGCAGCATTTGCTTGGTTCCTTGTAAGTGCAACTCCGTTGCTCTACTTGGCGAAGATCGCTGGTGGTGTCGCGCCAGTCGGCTGATTCACTCCTTTCAAACTTCAAAATGGAAGCTTGAAATCACTGTTTGAGATGCCCCGGATGACGTCATCGATGACTCATTTGGGGCTTTCTGCTGCCAGGATCTGGGCCCTTGCTGAGCGGTTGCCGACTTGCGGTCCATCTCCCAGCCATTTCTGAGACGGCCCGTCTTCACCATCGTCTGCAGCTTGCTGGTGCTGCTGGCGGGTGTGGTGTCTCTGGTGGGCCTCGGGCTGGAAGACCTGCCTCAACTGGCTCCCACCCGCGTCAGCGTGAGCGCCAGTTTTCCTGCCGCAGGTCCTGAAGTTGTCGAGCAAAGCGTCACAGCAGTACTGGAAAACCAGCTCAGTGACCTCGACGGCCTGGAGAGCATCACCTCTAACAGCAGACAGGGCAGTGCAAGTCTCAGCCTGCGCTTCGAGGCTGGCGACCCAGAACTCAACGCGATCAAGGTTCAGAACGAGGTCAACCTGGCCAGCCGCCGATTGCCCCAGGCCGTGACGCGGCAGGGGCTGAATGTGAACCGCTCCACGAATGATCTCCTGCTGATCCTCGGCTTCAGCGCTCCTCCCGGGCTGTATGAGCCGATCTTCATCGGTGGCTGGCTCGACCAGCGACTGAGTGAAGGCCTGCGAACCACGCCTGGAGTTGGCGACATCCGTGTGTTTGGCAGTAGCGAGCTCGCCTATCGACTCTGGCTGGATCCCAGTCGGCTGGAGCAGTTCAATCTCTCCACCAACGACATCACCAATGCTCTGGCAGAGCAGAACGTTCTTGCCGCAGTGGGCAATCTGGGTGAGGCACCGGCACCGGCAGGGCAGTTGTTCAGCCTGCCGGTGGATGCCGAAGGGCGTCTACGCAGCCAGGCCGACTTTGAAGCCATGGTGGTGAAACGCACCGAAAACGGAGGCCTAGTTCGGCTGAAGGATGTGGGTCGCGTTGAGCTGGGGCAACGCAGCTACGGCAGCAGCGCCCTCAACCTTCAGGGCGAAAGCTCCGTGGCTGTTGGCATCTTCCAGCGGGATGGATCGAATGCACTGGAAGTCAGCCGTGCGGTTCGAGACAGGCTGAAAAGCCTGGAAAGCAGCTTTCCCCCCGGATTGGATGTTCAGGTGATCGTGGATGTGGCCGAAACCGTCCAGGCCAATCTCGATCGCACCAGAGACACCCTCAGGGACGCGGTGCTGCTGGTTTTGCTAGTGCTGGTGCTGTTTCTGGGACGCTGGCGCCTTGCCTTGATTCCTGGCCTGGCGGTGCCTGTGGCATTGATCGGCAGTCTTGTGGTGGTGCGCCTCAGCGGGTCCAATCTCAACAGCCTGATCCTGTTTGGCCTCGTGCTGGCCACAGGCATCGTGGTCGACGACGCCATTGTCGTCAGCGAAGACATCGCAGGTCGGATCGAGCGGGGCGAGGAGCCGAAGGGGGCTGCGGAAGATGCCATGGCAGAACTAGCGGGCGCCGTGTTGGCCACATCGCTTGTTCTGGCTGCAGTCTTCCTGCCTGTTCTGCTGATCCCTGGCTCCATAGGCCGCCTATATCAACCGATTGCACTGGCCATCAGTGGCGCCATTCTGTTCTCAACGTTCAATGCCCTCACCTTCACTCCGATGGCCTGCGCCCGCGTGCTCGGACAGGGCGACGGACGCTTGCCAGGACCGCTGAGGTTGATCAGTCGCAGACTGCAATCGGGCATGGCCCGGTTGCAACGTCTTTACGCACGGACGCTGGCGGTTTGGCTAACGCGTGGCAGAACCGTGGTCGCTCTGGTGCTGGCAGGCCTGATGCTCACCGGCATTGGTCTGGCGACGATCCCCACCTCCTTCATCCCCAACGAAGATCAGGGCCAGGTACGCGGGTATTTCACGCTTCCGGAGGGGGCAAGCCTGGAACGAACCGAGGCTGTGATGGAACGCATCCGCGAGGTGGTTGCCGAAGAGCCCCTGATCCGCAGCGGCAATTTCTATGCCGGAAGCTCGTTCGGACAGAGAGGCGAGGACACGGGATCGTTCTATCTGCGCCTCACACCCATGAAAGAACGCTTAGGGCGGCAGAACAGCAGTGAAGCTGTGAAGCAGCGCCTGAACAGCGAGCTGAGACGACGCATCACCGATGCTCAGGTGATCGTGACCACACCGCCCACAGTGCGCGGTTTCAGCAGCGAATCGGGCCTGCAGATGGAATTGCTGGATCGCAGTAGCGGCCAGCTGAGCCTGCAGGATTTCGAGACCCAGGCCCAACAGTTCATCCTTGCTGCCCAGAACTCCGGACAATTCCAGCGCGTCAGCACGCGCTTCGATGCAAGCTCACCACGATGGCGACTAGAGCTGGACCGAAGCCAGATGGCTGCTCTGGACCTTCCGGTGGGTCCCACTCTCAGGGACATCGGAACCGCCATCGGAGGCCGTTTCATTGATGACACCTTCGCGGGAGGGGAAATCCGCAGCATCTATCTCCAACTGGAGGGAACAGATCGCAGCACGCCTGGAGATCTCACCAGCCTGATGGTGCGCAACCGCAGCGGCGATCTGGTCTCTGTGGCAAACGTTGCGCGGCTGAAGCGTGATTCAGGAGCGAATCGAATCACCCATTACAACCAGAACCGATCCATCAGCATTACTGCCGTCACAGCGGAGGGGATCAGCAGCGGCCAGGCCATCGATCTCCTGCAGTCGATCAGTGATCAGACCGGAGGCAACAACCTGGGTCTCGCCTTCACCGGTCTTGCCAGAGAGGAGACCCGGGCGGAATCCGTGTCCTGGGTGCTGTTCGGCCTTGGCGTCACGGTGGTGTATCTGTTGCTGGCGGGCCTCTATGAAAGCTTCGTAGACCCACTGATCATCTTGCTCACAGTGCCGATGGCACTGCTGGGAGCACTGATCGGCCTGAAGCTGCGCGGTCTCAGCCTCGACGTTTTCGCCCAGATGGGCCTGCTGGTGCTGGTGAGCCTGGCCGCCAAGAATGGAATCCTGATTGTTGAATTCGCCAATCAGCGTCTAAAGCAAGGCGTCGCATTGACGGATGCAATCGAGGAAGCAGCGCTGAACAGGATGCGACCGATCCTGCTGACCGCAGTGACGTCGTTGGCCGGATTTCTGCCATTGCTGCTCGCCACAGGCACAGGCTCCGCCAGCCGCATCAGCATCGGCACCGTTGTGTTCAGCGGGCTGCTGGTGTCCACGCTGCTCTCACTCTTCATCGTGCCGGCAACCTATCTGCTGTTCAAGCGCTGGCGAGGAGTCGATGCGGCAAGTCCGGAGCTGGACGGCTGATTTCAACAGGGCTCAAAACGATCGTTCACAGCAGGGCCACCCCCAGGAGGGATAAGGCACGCCCCGCCGGACGACGATTCAGCGGCTAACGCCCTAGTCGCGATCGAAGCGAACGTCGTCGGAGCAAATGGCGGCTGAGGTGCTGCACGCTCAGCAATCTGCTCATCCGCCTCAAGCTGAGCCAGATCGATTCGCTCTCTGGGCAGGATCTGCAAGGTGAGGTTGTAACCGGCCGCGACGCCAACCAGCAGCACCACCAGCTCCAGCTTGGGGGGAAGGGAAGGGAATGACATCCAGAACTCAACCAAAGCGGTGAAGGTCCAGTAGACGCGGACAACAGGATCAAAACGTGACTGAGATCGATCAAAGCCATGACGCTTTGCATACGAAAACCAGACGCACAGATTTGTAAGGTGTGTGCTCCCTGAAGCGCTGAGACGACACGGCATGCTGAGCAGCGCAACGAATCGCCAAACGTCATCTGCTCAGGCTCAGTATTTCTCCTACGGCGAAGCGGCCAATCCGATTCGCAGCGGACTGACGGGCACCGTTCCCTATCGCTCCTTTTCCCCGGCTTTCTTTTCCCAGAACGGCAGTGCCGTGATGCCTCTGGATCTGAGCGAAGAACTGCAGTGCAGTGGACCTGCCACCGGCCCATCGTTGTGCGCCAACTTCATCCGACTGGATGGCGACGAGCTGCGCACTGCCGCGGTGGCAACAAGCCAGTTGTTCTTCGTGGCCGATGGCCAGGGAGACACGGAAGCTTGCGGCGAACACTTCCAGTGGAGCAAGGGCGACATGCTCGTTCTCCCCGCCGGAGGAGATGCCATTCACTGCTGCTCTGGCAAAGCGGCTCTCTACTGGGTGCACGACGCGCCACTGCTGCGTTTTCTGGGTGTGACTCCCAATGAAGCCCGTTTTGAGCCAACGTTTTACAGCCATCACGACAGCCAGAGGCGACTGGCTGAGATCGCAGCCAGCCCCAGCGGAGCGCGTGCCAACCGAGTCAGCGTGCTGCTGGGTAATTCAGCGTTTCCCCAAACAAGAACGGTCAGTCACACCCTTTGGGCCATGCTCGGCATTCTTCCCGCAGGACAGGAACAAAAGCCCCATCGCCACCAATCGATCGCCCTGGATTTCGCCGTGAACTGCGAACCCGGTTGCTACACCCTGATTGGCACTGAGCTCGATGATCAGGGAAGAATCCGAAACCCACACAGAGAAGATTGGGCAGCTGGTGCCGCTTTTGTGACTCCACCGGGCTACTGGCATTCCCACCACAACGAGTCAGGTACAGATGCCTATGTGCTGCCGATTCAGGACGCAGGACTCCACACTTATCTGCGAACGCTCGACATTCTTTTTAGCGGCTGATCAACGGCTGAATTGTTCTCCGCCATTCAGATTTAGCCAACAAAAAACCCCCGCCAGATGATCTGGACAGGGGTGAATGAAAGATTGCCCTGCAGTGAGGGCAATCAGGATTGATCAGCCGAACTTGCCGGATGTCGATGCAATCAGGAAGGCGGCGTACGTGAGGATGTAGCCAATCGTGAAATGGGCGAGACCCACAACACGAGCCTGAACGATGGACAGAGCCACAGGCTTGTCGCGCCAGCCAACAAGGTTGGCGAGCGGTGTGCGCTGATGAGCCCAAACAATGGTCTCGATCAGCTCCTGCCAGTAACCACGCCAGGAGATCAGGAACATGAATCCAGTCGCCCAGACGAGGTGGCCGAACAGGAACATCCAGGCCCAAACGGCGAGATTGTTACTACCGAAGGGGTTGTAACCGTTGATCAGCTGGGAGGAATTCAGCCACAGATAGTCGCGGAACCAACCCATCAGGTAGGTGCTGGACTCATTGAACTGAGCCACGTTGCCCTGCCAGATAGCCAGGTGCTTCCAATGCCAGTAGAAGGTGACCCAACCGATTGTGTTCAGGGCCCAGAAGACTGCCAGATAGAAGGCGTCCCAGGCAGAGATGTCACAAGTACCACCACGGCCAGGGCCGTCGCAGGGGAAGGAGTAACCAAAGTCCTTTTTGTCTGGCATGAGCTTGGAGCCACGGGCATCCAGAGCACCTTTGACCAGGATCAGAGTTGTGGTGTGCAGACCAAGAGCGATGGCGTGGTGAACCATGAAGTCACCAGGGCCGATCGGCAAGAACACGTCGGTGTTCCCGTTGATGGCATCCATCCAGCCACCCATGTAAGCAGCGTTGGCATTGGCTGCAGCACCAGCGGAATTGGAGAGCAGAACGTCGAAACCGTAGATCGCCTTACCGGAAGCGGCCTGAACGAACTGGGCAAAGACGGGCTCAACCAGAATCTGCTTCTCAGGTGTTCCGAACGCCACAACAACGTCGTTGTGAACGTAAAGACCAAGCGTGTGGAAACCAAGGAAGAGGGTGATCCAGCTCAGGTGGCTGATGATCGCTTCCTTGTGCTCAAGCATCCGGGCCAGGACATTGTCCTTATTGGCTTCGGGGTCGTAGTCACGGATGAAGAAGATCGCTCCGTGGGCGAACGCACCGCACATCAGGAAGATGGCGATGTATTGATGGTGCGTATAGAGAGCAGCCTGTGTCGTGTAGGCCTTCGCGATGAAGGCATACGACGGCATCGCATACATGTGTTGTGCCACCAAGGAGGTGACCACACCCAGCGAAGCAAGAGCCAGGCCGAGCTGCATGTGAAGGCTGTTGTTCAAGGTGTCGTAAAGACCCTTGTGGCCAGCGCCGAGATCACCGGGAGTGCCTTTGGGAGGGTTGTGAGCTTCGAGGATCTCCTTGATGGAGTGTCCGATACCGAAGTTGGTCCTGTACATGTGACCAGCGATCACAAACAGGCAACCAATCGCCAGGTGGTGGTGGGCGATGTCAGTGAGCCAGAGAGCTTCTGTCTGAGGATGGAAGCCACCGAGGAAGGTGAGAATCGCAGTTCCAGAGCCTTCGGCCGTACCGAAGATTTGACCCGCTGAATCAGGATTCTGTGCATACACACCCCAGTTGCCGGTGAAGAAAGGTCCAAGACCGGCGGGGTGAGGCATCACGCTCAGAAAGTTGTCCCACCCAACGTGCTGACCCCTGGATTCAGGAATCGCCACGTGCACCAGGTGTCCGGTCCAGGCAATAGAGCTGAAACCGAAGAGGACAGCCAGGTGGTGGTTCAGACGCGACTCAGCATTCTTGAACCATGCGAGTGACGGGCGGAACTTGGGCTGCAGGTGCAGCCAACCGGCGAAGAGTGCCCAGGCCGACAGGATCATCATGAAGATGGAACCCTGATACAGCTCGGCATTCTTGGTCATGCCAATTGTGTAAAACCAGTGGTACAGGCCTGAGTAGGCGATGTTCACTGGCGATGTGGCTCCCGCTTGGGTGAAGGCGGTTATGGCGCCTTGACCGAAATGGGGATCCCAGATTGCGTGAGCAATGGGCTTCACGTGCAGAGGGTCGGCGACCCACTGTTCGAAGTTGCCCTGCCAGGCGATATGGAACAGGTTTCCCGAAACCCAGAGACCGATGATCGCGAGATGCCCGAAATGGGTGGAGAAGAGCTTTTGGTAAAGCCTCTCCTCCGTCATTCCGTCATGGCTCTCGAAGTCGTGAGCCGTGGCGATCCCGTACCAGATGCGGCGGGTTGTCGGGTCCTGTGCCAGACCCTGGCTGAACGAAGGAAATTTCGTTGCCATTAGAGGGAAAGTTCAGGAAAGGTCAGCCGCCCACCACAAGGATGTGGGCGTGGAAGAAGGACCACGTGACTGTGATGCCGCCCAAAAGATAGTGAGCAACACCGACAGCACGGCCCTGGATGATGGACAGCGCACGAGGCTGGATGCCAGGGGCCACCTTCAGCTTGTTATGAGCCCAGACGATGGACTCAATCAGCTCCTGCCAGTAGCCGCGGCCACTGAAGAGGAACATCAGGCTGAAAGCCCAGATGAAGTGACCACCAAGGAACATGATTCCGTAGCCGGCTGTGTTGGAGCCGTAGCTGTTGATCACCTGAACGGCCTGAGCCCACAGGAAATCACGCAACCAACCGTTGATGGTGATGGCGCTGTTGGCGAAATTGCCATTGGTGAGGTATTGGACTGAGCCATCAGGCCTCACCGCACCCCACACATCGCTCTGCATTTTCCAGGAGAAGTGGAAAATGACGACCGACAGGGAGTTGTACATCCAGAACAGACCCAGGAAGACATGGTCCCAAGCAGACACCTGGCAGGTGCCGCCGCGACCAGGGCCATCGCAGGAGAAGCGGAAACCAAGGTTGGCTTTGTCTGGAATCAGACGGGAATTACGGGCGTAAAGAACACCCTTGAGCAGGATCAACACCGTCACGTGAATCGTGAAGGCGTGGATGTGGTGGACCATGAAGTCCGCCGTGCCCAGCGGAATTGGAGCCGCCGCGACCTTGCCGCCGACGGCGACGACGGAACCGTTGAACACTTCACTGACGCCAGCGAGAGCGTTAGGAGCGGTGCTGCCGGCAGCTGCGGCGTGCAGACCCTGAATCCACTGAGCGAAGACGGGCTTCAGTTGGATCGCGGAATCACTGAACATGTCCTGGGGACGACCCAGTGCACGCATGGTGTCGTTGTGGATGTACAGGCCGAAGCTGTGGAAGCCAAGCCAGATGCACACCCAGTTGAGGTGGCTGATCAGAGCGTCACGGGCCTTGAGCACTCTGTCCAAGACGTTGTCCACGTGCTTGGCAGGGTCGTAATCGCGAATCATCGCGATGGCGGCGTGAGCTGAAGCACCGACGATCAGGAAGCCACCAATCCACATGTGATGGGTGAACAAACCGATCTGAGTCGGATAGTCAATCGACATGTACGGATAGGGAGGCATCGCGTACATGTGCTGGGCAACGATGATGCTCAGGGAGCCGAGCATTGCAAGGTTCAGAGCCAGCTGGGCATGCCAGCTGTTGATCATGAACTCGAACAGGCCGTCATGGCCCTTCGTTGCAGGGAAAAGCAGAGGATCGCCTTTCTGGCCCTCGAGGATCTCCTTCATGGAGTGACCGATTCCCCAGTTGGTCCGGTACATGTGTCCGGCCACGATGAACAGCACCGCGATCGCCAGATGGTGATGAGCGATATCGGTCATCCACATGCTTCCGGTCACAGGATTGATTCCACCCTTGAAGGTGAGGAAATCGCTGTATGCAGCCCAGTTGCCATTGAAAAAAGCACCGATGCCGGCACTGAATCCTGGATAGAGCTGAGCCAGCAGATCCTGATTGAAGAATTCGTGGGGAAGAGGAATGTCTGCCACGGAAGCAATGGTCTTGCCGTTCAACACCAGCGGCTGGCCGGCGTCGATGGCATCCATCAACTTCGTGGTGGGCAGAGACACATGCAGCAAGTGACCGGTCCAGGACAGTGAGCCCAGGCCCAGCAGACCAGCCAAGTGGTGGTTGAGCATCGACTCAACGTTCTGGAACCACTCAAGCTTCGGAGCTGCCTTGTGATAGTGAAAAACGCCTGCATTCAGCATCAGGCCGGCCATCACCAGAGCGCCAATGGCGAGAGACATCAACTGCGTCTCATTGGTGATGCCCCAGGCCCTCCAGACATGGAAGAGACCGGAGGTGATCTGGATGCCTTGGTGGCCGGCACCCATATCGCCGTTGAGGATTTCCTGGCCGAAAACCGACCAAACCACCTGAGCGCTTGGCTTCACATGGGTGGGATCGGCAAGCCAGCCGGAGAAATTGGAGAAGTGGGCGCCATGGAAAAAGGCACCACTCAGCCAGATGAAGATCACGGCCAGATGGCCGAAGTGAGCACTAAAGATCTTCCGAGAAACCTCCTCAAGGTCACTCGTGTGGCTGTCGAAATCGTGAGCGTTGGCGTGGAGGTTCCAAACCCAGGTGGTGGTTTTGGGACCTTTCGCGAGGGCTCGGTCGAAATGTCCGGGCTTTCCGAACAATTCGAAGGTCGCTGGATTGTCGACCTTCTCGACTTGAGTCTTCGCGGTGCTCCCACGCTCTGGTGGGCTGATGGTCATCGAGTCGTTCCTCGAGGGACGGGATCGAGGTGGTGGGACACCCCTCCGGAAATCAATGGGATTACCGGGGCCCCGGGCGCGGATCAGCAAGCTTCACCGTGGCCGGGCGCCAGTGGCGTTCAGAGCAATGAACCCTGACTCTCACTGGAGCTAGGGCCCCAAAGAGGGGACCGCTCCGGGAATCATAGGAGGGGGAGCAGTCATCACACGACAGGGAGTTACAAAGGTTCAATCCGGTCGCGGGCCTGTCCAGACCTGGAATCTGCATCAGCTCGAGCATCAGCGAGGAGACCCCGATTAGGCGCGTTGAGCAACACAAACAGGCGACACATATCGATCTATTTAATGCAAATCATTCCCAATAGTGCGTCCTTCCCATCGGTGCCCAGAATGGGTCGAATCAAGCTTTGCCCTATGGCGGCATCAGGCCGGACGGTCCACCTTCATCACTGGCTGCAGACTCTGCTTGCCCTGTGGATCATGGTGGTCCCCGCCGCAACCGCGCAGGCCTGGCCCTGGGGAGCAGACAGCTCAGGCGATGGAGAGCGCTCTGCAGAGATCATCAGTGTGTCTTCACCTTCCGGGCGACTGCAGGAAGTCAGTCCCCCGGGCGCTGTGCAGCAGCTACAAGCAGCGCTCAGCAGCCATACCCCCCGACTTGAACTGATCAGACCCTCCGATGGCGCTCTGCTGAAAACCGGTGAGGTGCAAGTCACGTTGCGGATCCAGGATTGGCCGTTGGCTGAGGATCCACAACTGGGCCTTGGAGCCCATGTGGCCCTGCAGATCGACGACGATCCACCACTGCGTTTCGGGCACGCCGAAAACGATCGACTGCAGATCACGCTTCCCGGTCTCAGCCCGGGGAGTCATCGCTTTACGGCCTATGCGGCCATGCCCTGGGGTGAAGCCGTGAAATCTCAGGGAGCCAGCCTCCAGTGGCGACTGGATCTCCTGCAGCAGCTTTCAGGAACGCAGCCGAATCAGGATGCTCCCTGGCTTGCCGTGGTCAGCCCCTCAGACCTCAGCAACGGTGATCCTTTGCTGATCGACTGGCTGATCTGGAACGCCCCGCTGCAGAACCTACGGGAGGGAGATGGCCGCTGGAGGCTGAGGATCAGCGTGAATGGCGACAGTTTTTTGGTTGACCGCCAGGAGGCTCTTTGGCTGAAAGCCTCAGGCAACGGGAATGGCAGCGTGCAGATGGAACTGCTGGATGGTCTTGGTGATCCGATCACTCCGGTCTTCAACAATCAATTACGAGCCACCTCAGCGCGTCCCGGCCTCCGTCCGATCTGGATGCAGTCGAAGCTGAGCGATGAGCAGATGGTGCGTCTGCTTGGCGACGCCATTCCTGAAACAGAACAGTCACCTGAGAGAGACGCAACACCGCCACAGACTGCGCTCAATCCTGACTCTGAAACCAAAACTGAGACTGAGAAGTCCATCCAAGACGACCCTTCAGCACCGATCAACACACCGGCCGCACCAAAAGCTGAGGAACCAACAGTTGAGGAATCAACCATTGGGGAGCCAACCATGGAACAACAAGCCATGGATCCAAGCCCGCAGCAGATCGACTCCTCGCCTCCGGCCATCACGGCTGACGATGAGCTGCCAGTGCTGCCTGATCAGTCAGCAGCCGCCAGCGAAGAACCGCTGGAGACCAGCAAAGCCGACAAGGCTGCTCCCGAGCGAAGCATCAGGACAACAGAACCGACAGCCGAGCCAGAGAAGCTACGGATCACCAGCAGCCTGGGAGGATCAGCCAGGGAGCTGTTGAACGAGGATGGCACCCAGCGCTGATTCCCTGAGGCCACTAGCACTGAACGCTGTCGACACCACCTCCATCCAGCCGATGGAAGCGCCACTCGCACTGGGCCTATCCGTGAGTGCCTGGCCCCTGCTTCAGCAGCTGCAACAGGCGGGACAGGCGGATCGGGTGGGATTAACACCTCTAGCCGCCGCAGCACTGCAAACCACTCCCAGCGACTTGTTGGTCGCACCGGCTGCGGAATTTCTGAGCGACCAGTGGCGTAGGGGTGAGCCCACAATCGTGATCGGAGCCATGGGTGCCGTCACACGACTGATCGCACCGTTGCTGAGCGGTAAGCAGAACGATCCTGCCGTGGTGGTGATGGATGCTCACGGTCAAAACATCGTGCCCCTGATTGGTGGTCATGCGGCAGGAGCAGAACAGCTGGCCCATGCACTGGCTGCGGCACTAGGCGGGCAAGTGGTGCTGACCGGTGATGCAGCGAGCCAGGAGCGACTGGCTCTCGACGCCTTCGGAGAAGCCTGGGGATGGGTGCGTGGCGGCACGCCGAAAGCCTGGCATGACCTCATGCTCTCCCAGGCCTCTGGACCAAACCTCAATGTTGTTCAGCAAACAGGAACGGACCTCTGGCGCAGTAGTACTGCCGGTCAACACTTCGGCGTTAGCGCTGACTCCGAACACGGGATTGCGCTCGCCATCGGTCCGCGCTCCGACGGAGCTCCCTGTCGCTGGCACCCAGCCACGCTCTGGATCGGCATCGGCTGCGAACGCTTGAGCAGCCTTGCCTTGATTCAACGAGCTGTGGATCGCTCTCTTCAGTCCGCAGGACTGGCCAAGGAGGCCGTGGCAGGCATCAGCAGCATCGAGGCCAAGGGTGACGAGCCGGCTCTGCTGGAGTTCTGTGAGCATCAAAATTGGCCGTTACGACTGTTCGGCGCCGCTGCCCTCGCCGATGTCGCCGTGCCCACGCCCTCTGAAGTCGTGAAGGCGGAGATGGGCACAGCATCCGTTGCGGAAGCCTCTGCACTTCTGGCATCAGGAGATGGCGCACAGCTGTTGCAGTCCAAGCGGATCTTCCATGCCGAGGGCGGCGAACAGGGTGCCGTGACGGTGGCGATCGCAGAGGCTGCTCATCCCTTGGCAGCCAGCAAAGGAGAGCTGCATCTGGTTGGCAGTGGGCCAGGGTCACTGCAACTGCTCACTGCTGACGCCCGCACAGCGCTCAGCCGCTGCGTCCTCTGGGTGGGATATGGCCTTTACCTGGATCTGCTTGAACCGCTGCGTCGTTGTGATCAAGTCCGATTGGACGGACAACTCACCCGTGAACGGGATCGCTGCTGGCAAGCACTGGATTTGGCCCGTCAGGGCGCCCGTGTGGCACTGATCTCCTCAGGAGACAGCGGCATCTACGGCATGGCTGGGCTGGCGCTGGAGCTTTGGATGGACCTGCCTGAAACAGAACGTCCTCGCTTCCAGGTGCATCCTGGCCTCTCCGCACTGCAACTGGCTGCCGCCAGGGCAGGGGCACCACTGATGCACGACTTCTGCACCATCTCTCTGAGCGACCGGCTCACGCCCTGGGATGTGATCGAACGACGCATCGAGGCAGCTGCCTCCGGCGACTTTGTGGTTGCGATCTACAACCCACGCTCCAGGGAGCGCAACTGGCAGCTGACAAGGGCCAAGGAGATTCTGCTCTGCGCGCGTCCGGAGACGACTCCTGTGGTGATGGCTCGCCAGCTTGGACGCAGTGACGAGCAAGTCAGTCTTCACAGCCTGGGCAAGCTGCGGCCTGAAGACGTAGACATGCTTACGGTGTTGGTGATTGGAAACAGCAGCAGCCGAGTCCAGGACGGCCGCATGGTGACCCCCAGGGGTTACCCAGGTGCCACTCTGAATTGATGACGACCTAGTGCAGTCGGGATGACAGGATTCGAACCTGCGGCCCCTTCGTCCCGAACGAAGTGCGCTACCAAGCTGCGCCACATCCCGATGGCCCGACTGTAGAAGATGACCTCAGTTCTGAAACCTGACTGGTTGCGCGTCAAAGCCCCTCAGCGGGAACGCATCGGAGCTGTTGCCGACCTGCTTCTTGACCTCAAGCTCAACACGGTCTGCCAGGAAGCAAGTTGTCCAAATATCGGTGAATGCTTCGCTGGGGGAACCGCCACATTTCTGATCATGGGGCCGGGCTGCACGCGAGCTTGCCCCTACTGCGATATCGACTTCGACAAGAGCGTTCGAGCGCTGGACCCCACCGAACCGGAGCGTCTTGGCGAAGCGGTGTCGCGGCTGAAACTCAAGCATGTGGTGATCACCTCGGTAAATCGCGACGATCTGAGCGATGGAGGAGCGAGCCAGTTCGTTGCCTGCATTGAGCAGGTGAAACGACGCTCTCCCTTCACCACAATCGAACTGCTGATCCCCGACCTTTGCGGCAACTGGGACGCACTGGAAACGGTGATGGACGCCGCGCCGCATGTGCTCAACCACAACATCGAAACCGTTCCACGCCTTTACAGACGAGCCAGACCTCAGGGCAATTACGAACGCTCTCTGGAGCTGCTGAAACGGGTGAGAGATGGATGGCCCAGGTCATACAGCAAATCAGGTCTGATGGTGGGCCTGGGAGAAAACGATGAGGAGGTGATCGAAGTGTTGCGCGACTTGCGCGCCCACCGCGTCGACATTGTGACCATTGGCCAGTACCTCTCTCCCGGCCCAAGACACTTACCTGTGAACCGCTTTGTGACTCCGGAGCAGTTCGACCGTTACCGGCGCATTGGTGAACAAGAGCTGGGTTGCCTGCAGGTGGTGAGCAGTCCACTCACACGCAGCAGCTATCACGCCGGCGAAGTACAGCGGCTGATGATCAGCCACCCACGCTGACGATCAGAGCTCATCACCACCGATCTGGATCCATTGCTGCAACTGCCAGTTCACCAGTCCGGCCTGAATCATCGGATCGTCTTGAACCCAGCGGTGAGCGTCTTCAAAGCTGCTGGCTTCAAAGATCAAGAGTCCACCGCCGCCTGGCCGCTGCTCACCATCCACCAGATAACCACTGTGGATGCGACGTCCGCTGTTGCCATGGGACATCACCCATTGGCGATGAGCCTCAAGATGAGGCCGCTTCTGCTCAATGGGCAGAGCGGCCGTCTCCGGGGTGAACATTTCGGTCTTGATGAACCAGGGCACGGTGCGGAAGAACGATCAGGCCGCAACCGCCTGTTTGTCGGCAAGCCCCATGGCAGCCCGTTCGCTGGGGGGGACCAGAACCTTGAAACGGCTCCTTGCGGCAGACCAGTCAGACAGAAGATCCGAAGCTTTCTCACTGCCGGTGGCCGCGACGTGAAGCTCAAGCAGACCCTTGAGCGTGGCCTCCTGCTCAGATGTAGTGATGGGGCACACCTCCACGATCTCCGGGTTCACGCGTGGAGTGACCCGGTCACCTTCATCCAGAAGGAACGTCACGCCGCCGGTCATCCCAGCGCCAACATTGCGGCCAGTGCTGCCAAGCACCACCACAACGCCACCAGTCATGTATTCACAGCAGTGGTCGCCGGCACCCTCAACCACCGTGCGGGCTCCGCTGTTACGCACACCGAATCGCTCACCAGCGCGCCCATGAGCGAAGAGCTCACCACCGGTTGCTCCATACAGACAGGTGTTGCCAAGAATCACCTGGTCACCCGGATTCGCAGTGGAATCCGATGGCACAAGCGTAATGCGACCGCTGTTCATGCCCTTGCCGACATAGTCATTGGCTTCCCCTTCAAGGCGCACATTCATGCCCTGAACGAGAAAGGCCCCGAAGCTTTGACCAGCAGCTCCACGGAAGGTGAGATCAAGCTGGCCCAAGAAGCCACGATTGCCGTAGCGCTGGGCAATCTCACCGGCCAGACGAGCGCAGACACTCCGGTCGGTGTTGATGATCTCAACCGTGCGGCGAATGGATCGCTGACTGTCAATGGCCGCCATCAGCTCGGAGTCGGCCAACAGTTGGTCTTCGAGAATCGGCCCATTGCCGTGGGCTTCAGCACTGTGGGTCAGCCATGAACGATCTTCAGAACCACTGATCGGTGCCAGAAGGCTGGAAAGATCCACGCACTTGGTTTTGGCCAGCGAAACGCCTCTGGGCTTGAGGAGGTCGCTGCGACCAATGAGATCCTCCAGTCGGGCCACACCAAGCAGACTCATCAGCTGGCGCACCTCTTCGGCGACGTACCAGAAAAAATTCACGACGTGCTCAGGCACTCCCGTAAAGCGCTGACGCAGGTTCTCTTTCTGTGTCGCCACTCCAACCGGGCAGCTATTGAGGTGGCAAACACGAGCCATCACGCAGCCTTCGGCGATCATGGCGATCGAACCAAAGCCATATTCCTCAGCACCAAGCAGAGCAGCGATCACCACATCCCAGCCGGTCTTGAGACCACCATCTGCTCTGAGCAGAACTCTGTCACGAAGGCCGTTCTCGAGCAGAGCGCGATGCACTTCTGTGAGGCCCAACTCCCAGGGTCCACCCGCGTGCTTGATCGAACTCAGCGGAGAAGCACCTGTGCCTCCGTCGTGGCCGGAGATTTGGATCACGTCCGCGTTGGCCTTGGCCACCCCGGCAGCGATCGTGCCGATACCGATCTCGGCGACCAGTTTGACGCTGACGGGCGCCGAAGGATGCACCTGGTGCAGGTCATGGATCAGCTGGGCCAGATCTTCAATCGAATAGATGTCGTGATGAGGTGGCGGTGAAATCAAAGCGACACCAGGCTTGCTGTTGCGAAGCCAGGCGATGTACTTGTCCACTTTCGGCCCGGGGAGCTGGCCACCTTCTCCAGGCTTGGCACCCTGAGCCACCTTGATTTCCAGCTGTTTCCCGCTCCTGAGATATTCAGCCGTCACACCGAAGCGTCCTGAGGCGATCTGCTTGATCGCAGAACAGGCGGTATCGCCGTTCTGAAGCCCGCCGATGCTGGGGAAAGCAACGGACCGGCCGTCGCCATCCACATCGCTCAGCACCTGGAAGCGAGCAGGATCTTCACCACCTTCGCCGCTGTTGCTCTTACCGCCAATCCGGTTCATGGCCACCGCCAGCACCTCGTGCGCTTCACGAGATAGAGCTCCGAGGCTCATACCGCCGGTACAGAAACGGGTGCAGATGCTTTCAACGCTCTCCACCTGATCCAGGGGCAACGGCGTGGACGCGACCTTGAACTCCAGCAGGTCACGCAGCGCCATCACCGGACGGTTCTCCAGCAAGCTCTTGTACGTGGAGAAATGGTCATAGCCTGGACCCTGGGCCAAAGCCTTGTGCAGGGCCTTGGAGAGTTCAGGGTTGTTGCGGTGATACTCCGCACCGTTGCGGTATTGCACGAAACCCATGAACTCGAGCTTGCTGCGGTTCAGCTCGGGGAAGGCCTTGGCATGCATCGAGAGTGTTTCGTTCGCCAGTTCCGCAAGGGTCATGCCGGCAACCCGGCTGGTCGTGCCGCTGAAAGCGGTCTCGATCACATCGGCACCGAGCCCGATCGCCTCGAAGATCTGAGCACCGTGATAACTGGCCAGAAGTGAAATGCCGATCTTGGACAGAATTTTTCTGAGGCCGTTTTCCAGAGAGACACGCACATTGGCCTGAACCTGATCAGCACTGAGGTCGGGAAGCTTTCCCTGCTCAATCCGTTTTCTGGTTTTGGGGTGTTGGAGCCAGTGGCGGGTGGTCTCCCAGGTCAACCACGGACAAACGGCACTGGCCCCATAGCCGATCAGGCAGGCCATGTGATGGGTGCTCCAGCACTGAGCGGTGTCCACCACAAGGGAGCAGCGCAGTCTCAACTTGCGGCGCAACAGATGGTGGTGGACGGAGCCAACGGCGAGCAGTGCCGGCATCGCCACCGTGGTGGCCGTCAGTGGTGTGGGCTCAGCGTTGGCATCAACGCGGTCGGAGAGCACCAAAACCTGAGCCCCAGCGTGCACGGCTTGCTCAGCTGCCTGGCATAGGGCATCAAGAACATCTTGAAATCCACCGGTGCAGGATTCAACCGCCACCTGGGTGGACAAGAACTGAACCGGGAGACCTTGCTGGCTGATCTCTTCCAGCTCGGCCTCATTGAGAACCGGGGTATCGAGATGAATCACCGAAGCAGCTTCCGCCTGAGGTTTCAAGGCCGGACGACGCTCACCGAGATGCATCTCCAGGCTCATCACCAGTTGCTCCCGCAGGGGATCGATCGGTGGATTCGTGACCTGCGCGAAACGCTGTTTGAAATAGTCGTAGAGCAAATGGGGCTTGTCTGAGAGCACCGCCAGTGGGATGTCATCCCCCATGCAGAAGGTGGGCTCCTTCCCTAAGGACGCCATATCGCCGATGATCAGGTCGAAATCCTCTGCGGTGAAGCCCATGGCGGTCTGCAGTCTCAGCAGATCGAGTTCTCCGACCTGCTGAGACTGAGTCCAGGCTTGCGGACGTACATTGCGGCGGTGTTGCTCCAACCAATCGCCATAAGGGAAACGTCCAGCGGCGTCTTCCTTGACCAACCAGTTATCAAGGAGTTGGCCGGTCTGCAGATCCACCGCGAGCATCTGACCTGGACCGAGCCGACCTTTCTGGACCACGGTCTTGCCGCTGAGATCGACCACACCGGTCTCGGATCCCATGATCACGAAGCCATCCTCCGTAGAGCACCAGCGTGCTGGACGCAGGCCGTTGCGATCGAGGGTTGCTCCAACACGCTTGCCGTCAGCGAACACCAACAGAGCCGGGCCGTCCCAGGGCTCCTGGATACCAGCGTTGAATTCATACATGGCCGTCACATCAGGACGGCTGTCGAGGTCCGGCTGGTTGCGGAATGCTTCAGGGACCAGGGTGATCAGGCTATCGGTGACGGAACGACCACTGCGCACCATCAGCTCAAGGGTGGCGTCGAGGTTGGCTGAATCGCTGAAAGCTGGATTCACAACGGGGTTGAGGTCGTCCGCAGCTTCTCCCCAGACACCAGCGAGGCTGGCTTCAGAGGCCTTCGCCCAATTGAGATTGCCCAGCAGGGTGTTGATCTCACCGTTATGCCCCAACAACCGCATCGGCTGGGCCAGGGGCCAGCGGGGGAGGGTATTCGTGCTGAAGCGCCGGTGATACACCGCGAAGCTCACTTCAAAGCGGGAGTCCCGCAGATCGGAGTAGTACTGAGCAAGCACTTCCGATCGCACCATTCCCTTGTAAACAACCGTTCGGCTGCTCAGAGAAGCCACATAAAAATCGCGTGAGCCCTCGAACCCCCACGCTTCCCTGGCCCTGGCTCCAACACGGCGCCGGAGACGCAGAAGAAGCGCCTCAAAGGCATCACCTTCAGCATCCCCCTTCACTAACCACTGCTCAATCACCGGGGCCGTTTCACGGGCCAGAGGCCCAAGCACTGCTGCATCGACAGGCACCTCGCGCCAACCGGCGAACTGCAGACCAAGTGCAATAGCTTCCGCTTCAAAGAACTGGCGAGCCTGCTGGCGACGTTCAGCGTCTGTGGGCAGGAACATCATCCCAAGCCCTTTTGCGTCAGCGGCTTTTGGCCAGATTGCCCGGAGATAGCTCCATGGGATTTCACACAAAACTCCCGCACCATCTCCGGAGTCAGAGTCACCCCCGCAACCACCGCGGTGTTCCATGCAACCGAGGCCACGCAAGGCCTGCTCCAGCACCCAATGGCTGGGATGCCCCTGCATCTGCGCTAAAAACCCCACTCCACAGGCGTCCTTCTCACCGGCCACTGCCTGGGGCGCAGCGCTGTCGCTGTAAGGCCAGGAGGAGCCGGTGAGGTGTGTCATGACCTGGATAAGAGTCGGGCTGATCCCGTTTTGGATGCAACATCCATCACGGTGCAAATTCGATCCTAAGGATTGGCCACCCCGGCTAGCGTCAGCGAATGTTCCTGTCGCCTCCTCCTCCAGTCCCGGTTGCCGAAGTGCGCACAGCCGACCGTGTGAACGGCAGCGAAGTGAAGGTGGCAGGCCTTGCATCCAAGGGGGCATGGCAGTGGGTCGGAAACGACCAACGCTCACCAATCCAGCTCTGGATCCCTCTGGATGTGCTGATCGGTCGACTCGGCTTCCAGCGGGTTCGTAGTGAAGAAGGGGAAGCACTGGAGTGGTTTAGTCAACGCGTCCCTCTACAAACGCTGATCAAGCGCTCTCTGGACGATGAGGTCGCGATTGACGCAGCACCTTGGTTTAAGCGATTGAATGTCGCCACCAGCCATCGACAGGGTGTCCTGTCGATTTCACTGGAAGCACCCAGGGTTCAAAAGCTGCGTCAGGGCCGCGGCAGCACAGCGGGGCGACTGGTCCTCGATCTCAGCGGACCTGCGCTGATGCAACGGCAGAACGACGACCTATTACTCGGGGTGTCGATCACTGCCGCCCAGGACGCCAAGTTGCGTGCAATGGGCCTGAAGACCAAACGCGAAAGGCGAGCTCTGCGAATCGAGGGACGAGGCGATCGTCCGACGCTCACTCTTGCAACACCCTGGCGGATTGTGATTGATGGATTGAGCAGCTCCCGCACCACCCGAGCTCGTTCGTCGAGGAATGGATTGCAGTCGGCTCTGCTCAACCCAGAGATCCAAGTGGCACGCCGCAACGGGCTTGTGCTGGAAGCCCGCACGTTTCGTGTGGGGGTAAAACCGGTGACAATTTTCAGGGCAGGTGTTCCCTTCAACAGCAAATCGCTCGAACTGCGACCACTCGCTGCTCGTGGCGCACAAACCGGGATTCGATTTCTCAGCCAACTGGCCCAGCCTGAACAGGCTTTGTTGGCCGTGAATGGGGGGTTCTTCAATCGGGTTCGTCAGCTTCCCCTGGGCGCTCTGCGTGTCGATGGAACGTGGCTTTCAGGACCCATTCTCAACCGGGGAGCGATCGGCTGGACAGCAGGACAAAAGCTTCTGTTCAACCGTCTGCGCCTCGACCAGTCCATGCAGATCAATGGAGGCCGTCGCTGGGGCCTGGGGTTTCTCAACAGTGGCTATGTGCAACGAGGCTTGAGTCGCTACACCCGGGCATGGGGGCCGGTCTACAAGGCCCTGAGCGGCGAGGAGAAGGCCATCACCGTGAAGGATGGCGTCACCATCAACCTCCACAATCGCGCCGAATTGAGCCGGGGGGTTCCTCTGACACCCGGAGCGTCCCTGATCGTGTCGCGCGCTGGAACACCGCTTCCCGCTCAACCCGGTGATCGGGTCAGCATCAGCCTGCAGCCATCCAATCCAGTCGGAGAGCAACCGCAAGTCCTGGCTGGAGGACCACTTCTGATGAAAGATGGTCAAGTTGTGCTGCGCGGTCGTCAGGAAGGTTTCAGTGCCGGATTCCTATCCCTTGCCGCTCCGCGAACGGTCGTCGCCCAGGACCGCAGTCGTGTATGGCTGATGACACTCAAGGGCACTTCAGGCAGTGACCCCACGCTGCTGGAAACGACGCTGGCTCTTCAGCAACTGGGCATGCTCGATGCCCTCAACCTTGACGGTGGGAGCTCTACGACGCTGTTAGCAGCGAATCGAACGGTGATGACCGGACGCGGCGTGACGCCCAGGGTTCAGAACGGTCTTGGGCTCGTTCGCCACTGAACAACAGCTGGCACACTGGACGCGTTCCCGAGCATCGGTCCATGGGCTCCACGCTGCAAATCACCGCAACTGCAGCCGCCGAACTGGGGCGACAGGCCGCTGTGGCAGGCACCCCCGGAGTGATGCATCTGGATCTCACGGCGGGGCACTGTGAGCGCAATGTCATCCGTCTGCAGCCAGGCAGCCTCAATGGAACACCCGCCGCTCGGGCCGAGGGCGTGACCCTGCATGTTCCCGATGCCCAGCAGGCATTGCTGGAGGGGCTGACACTGGACTATCGAAGCGACATCAGTGGCGGAGGCTTTCTGATCCTGAGCAGCGATGCAGTGCGTTGCTGCGCCTGCGGCAGCGCTTTCAGCCGCCTTTGATCAGATCGGGCAGGTCGAACCGGTATTGTGATGGATTGTCGAACAGGTCGGATCTCCGGCCGCTACGCGACCGTCGATGCCAACCATTCAGCAACTGATCCGGACCGAGCGTCAGAGCTCAAAGGCGAAAACCAAATCGCCAGCTCTGAAAGCCTGCCCCGAACGCCGTGGTGTATGCACCCGTGTGTACACGTCCACTCCCAAAAAGCCCAATTCGGCTTTGCGCAAAGTGGCCCGTGTGCGCCTCACCTCCGGATTCGAGGTCACCGCCTACATCGGCGGCATCGGCCACAACCTGCAGGAACACTCGGTTGTGCTGATCCGTGGCGGTCGCGTCAAGGATCTGCCTGGAGTTCGCTACCACATCATTCGCGGAACCCTTGACACCGCAGGAGTCAAGGACCGTCGTCAGTCCCGTTCCAAGTACGGCGCCAAGTCTCCGAAGGATTGATCGTTAACGATCCGCCTTCAGGATCGTGATCTGCCCGTCACCTTCACCCTTCTCCGTTCCTTTTTCATTTGACAGTCCATGTCACGCCGTAACGCCGCCGTCAAGCGCCCGGTCCTCCCCGATCCCCAGTTCAACAATCGACTCGCCACCATGCTTGTGGCTCGGCTGATGAAGCATGGGAAGAAGTCCACGGCACAGCGAATCCTGTCCGACGCCTTCAGCCTGATCGGCGACCGCACCGGTGGCGATCCCATCGAACTCTTCGAGACGGCCGTAAAAAACGCGACTCCCCTTGTCGAAGTGCGTGCCCGACGCGTCGGCGGTGCCACCTATCAGGTGCCCATGGAAGTCCGCCAGGAGCGCGGCACAGCCATGGCTCTGCGCTGGCTTGTGAGCTTCTCCCGTGCTCGCAACGGCCGCAGCATGGCTCAGAAGCTTGCTGGTGAACTCATGGACGCTGCCAATGAAGCCGGCAGTGCCGTTCGCAAGCGCGAAGAAACCCACAAGATGGCCGAAGCCAACAAGGCTTTCGCTCACTACCGCTACTGATCCAACACCGCTCTGAAGCCTCGTTTGCTCAGGGCGGACCTGTAGGATCTCACCGCCTTTTTACGCCCCACCCCGGAGTTTCCTGTGGCTCGCGCCTTTCCCCTGGAACGCGTCAGAAATATTGGTATCGCTGCCCACATTGATGCGGGCAAAACCACCACGACAGAGCGCATCCTGTTCTATTCAGGTGTGGTTCACAAGATCGGTGAAGTGCACGATGGTGCAGCGGTGACCGACTGGATGGCCCAGGAGCGCGAGCGGGGCATCACGATCACGGCTGCGGCCATTTCCACCAGCTGGAAAGACCACCGGATCAACATCATTGATACCCCTGGTCACGTGGACTTCACCATCGAGGTGGAGCGCTCGATGCGTGTTCTCGATGGTGTGATCGCTGTGTTCTGCGCCGTTGGAGGCGTCCAACCTCAGTCAGAAACCGTCTGGCGACAGGCCGATCGCTATTCCGTTCCCCGGATGGTGTTCGTCAATAAGATGGACCGCACCGGTGCAGACTTCCTCAAGGTCCACGGTCAGATCAAGGATCGCCTCAAAGCCAATGCTGTTCCGATTCAGCTGCCCATCGGCGCTGAAGGCGAGCTGAGCGGCATCATTGATCTCGTGGCCAACCAGGCACACATCTATAAAGATGACCTCGGTCAGAACATCGAAGTCACCGATGTTCCTGCTGACATGAAGGATCAGGTGGATGAATGGCGCAACGTCCTGATGGAAACCGTTGCCGAGAACGACGAAAACCTGATTGAGAAATTCCTGGAAACCGGTGAGCTCTCGATTGATGAACTGAAAAATGGCATTCGTGAAGGCGTTCTGAAGCATGGTCTGGTGCCTGTGCTTTGTGGCTCCGCCTTCAAGAACAAGGGTGTGCAGCTTGTTCTCGATGCAGTTGTCGACTACCTTCCCGCCCCTGTTGACGTCCCCCCCATTCAGGGTGTGCTGCCAGACGGCAAGGAAGCCGTTCGTCCGTCCGACGACAAAGCCCCCTTCAGTGCTTTGGCCTTCAAGGTCATGGCTGATCCCTACGGCAAGCTCACATTTGTGCGGATGTACTCCGGTGTGCTCGAGAAGGGCAGTTATGTGCTCAACTCCACCAAAGACAGCAAAGAGCGCATCTCCAGATTGGTGGTGCTGAAGGCCGACGATCGTGAAGAAGTCGATGCACTGCGCGCCGGCGATCTGGGTGCTGTTCTGGGTCTGAAGAACACAACCACCGGTGACACCCTGTGTTCCGTGGAAGATCCGATTGTTCTTGAGACTCTGTTTGTTCCGGAACCGGTCATCTCCGTGGCAGTCGAGCCCAAGACGAAGGGCGACATGGAGAAACTCTCCAAAGCTCTTGTCGCACTGGCTGAAGAGGATCCCACCTTCCGGGTCAGAACTGATTCAGAAACTGGCCAGACCGTGATTGCCGGAATGGGAGAGCTCCACCTGGAGATCCTGGTCGACCGGATGCTTCGCGAATTCAAAGTGGAAGCCAACATCGGCGCTCCTCAGGTCTCCTACCGCGAAACCATTCGCGCCTCATCACGAGGCGAGGGCAAGTTCTCCCGTCAGACCGGTGGTAAGGGTCAATACGGCCACGTGGTGATCGAAATGGAGCCGGGCGAACCTGAATCCGGCTTTGAATTCATCAACAAAATCGTTGGTGGTGTCGTTCCCAAGGAATTCATCAAGCCTTCCGAAATGGGCATGAAGGAGACCTGTGAGTCCGGCGTGATTGCTGGATTCCCGATGATCGACGTCAAAGTCACCATGGTCGACGGTTCATATCACGATGTGGACTCGTCGGAGATGGCATTCAAGATTGCCGGTTCGATGGCCTTCAAAGATGCGGTCAAGAAGTGCAACCCAGTGCTTCTTGAGCCGATGATGAAGGTCGAGGTCGAGGTCCCCGAGGATTTTCTCGGCTCGATCATCGGCGATCTGTCCTCCCGCAGGGGCCAGGTCGAAGGTCAGGCAATTGACGATGGCACGTCAAAAGTCTCGGCCAAGGTGCCCTTGGCCGAGATGTTCGGCTACGCCACCGAGCTCCGATCCATGACCCAGGGTCGGGGTATTTTCTCGATGGAATTCAGCCACTATGAGGATGTTCCTCGCAATGTGGCCGAGGCCATCATTTCCAAGAATCAGGGCAATTCCTGATCTCTACCCCCCTTTAATTCCACCCTCGATTCTTTAACAACAATGGCACGCGAGAAGTTCGAAAGGAACAAGCCCCACGTCAACATCGGCACCATCGGCCACGTTGACCACGGCAAGACAACCCTCACCGCCGCGATCACCAACGTGCTCGCCAAAAAGGGCCAGGCTCAAGTTCAGGACTATGCCGATATCGACGGAGCTCCTGAGGAGCGCGAGCGCGGCATCACGATCAACACCGCTCACGTCGAATACGAGACTGACTCGCGCCACTACGCCCACGTGGACTGCCCTGGCCACGCGGACTATGTGAAGAACATGATTACCGGTGCCGCTCAGATGGACGGCGCCATCCTCGTTTGTGCCGCCACCGACGGCCCCATGGCCCAGACCAAGGAGCACATCCTGCTGGCCAAGCAGGTGGGCGTGCCCGCCCTGGTGGTTGCGCTGAACAAGTGCGACATGGTCGATGACGAAGAGATCATCGAACTGGTGGAGATGGAGATCCGCGAACTGCTCTCCAGCTACGACTTCCCCGGCGACGATATCCCCGTGGTTCAGGTCTCCGGACTAAAGGCCATCGAAGGTGAGGCTGAGTGGGAAGCCAAAATTGAAGAGCTGATGGCGGCTGTGGACGCCAACATTCCTGAGCCTGAGCGCGAAGTCGACAAGCCCTTCTTGATGGCTGTTGAAGATGTCTTCTCCATCACCGGTCGCGGCACCGTGGCCACAGGCCGTATTGAGCGCGGCATCGTCAAGGTTGGCGAAGAAGTTGAAATCGTCGGCATCAGAGAGCCTCGGAAAACCACCGTTACCGGTGTGGAAATGTTCCGCAAGCTGCTCGATGAGGGCATGGCTGGAGACAATGTGGGTCTGCTGCTCCGCGGCATTCAGAAGGAAGACATCGAGCGCGGCATGGTGCTCGTGAAGCCTGGCTCAATCACTCCTCACACCAAGTTCGAGGGTCAGGTTTACGTCCTCAAAAAAGAAGAAGGTGGTCGCCATACCCCGTTCTTCGCTGGCTACCGCCCGCAGTTCTACATCCGCACAACGGACGTGACCGGTCAGATCACCGCATTCACCGCTGAAGATGGCAGCAACGTGGAAATGGTGATGCCCGGAGACAACATCCAGATGACTGGCGAATTGATCTGCCCAGTCGCCATGGAAATGGGCATGCGCTTTGCCATCCGTGAGGGTGGTCGCACCATCGGTGCAGGCGTCGTCTCCAAGATCATCGAGTGATCTCACCGGGATGATTGCAAGGATGGTCTGACCGCTGTCAGGCCATCCCTTAGCATTCATGTATGAGTTGAACGCTGCCTAGACACGTTCAATTAGCACCTCGACAATCCACCTCTCGTGATCTCCCTAGGAGATTTCTTCGCGCTTCATGTCCACTGCAATTGCCCAGCAGAAGATCCGCATCCGTTTGAAGGCGTTTGACCGCCGCATGCTGGATCTGTCCTGCGACAAAATCATTGAAACGGCCGATAACACCGCAGCAACTGCCATCGGCCCCATTCCTCTTCCAACCAAGCGCAAGATCTACTGTGTGCTGCGCTCCCCGCACGTGGACAAGGATTCACGCGAACATTTCGAGACCCGCACCCACCGCCGCATCATTGATATCTACAGCCCTTCCGCGAAGACTATCGATGCTTTGATGAAGCTCGATCTACCCAGTGGCGTGGATATCGAGGTGAAGCTCTGAGCTGAGCACGCTCATTCGGTCAGCTGCCTAAGATTCGTTTCCTCAGCAATTTCATGCGTGGCTGACCTGTCCGTCAGAGAGCTTCCCCTATTTCCTCTGCCGGATGTCGTTCTGTTCCCCAGCGACGTACTGCCGCTGCACATTTTTGAATCGCGTTACCGGATGATGCTGCAAAGCGTCCTCGAGACCGATCAACGTTTTGGTGTCGTTCGTTGGGATCCCCGCAGCCAAAGCATGGCGTCTATCGGCTGTTGTGCCGAAGTGATCCAGCATCAGACAGGCGACGACGGCCGCAGCAACATCGTGACGCTTGGTCAACAGCGTTTCAGAGTGCTGAATGTGACCCGCGAGACTCCCTTTCGCACTGCGATGGTGAGCTGGATTGAGGATGAGCCGGAAGGCGATCTCGATCAGCTCCATACCCTCAGTGATTCCGTCACCAAAGCGCTCAGAGATGTGGTCGAGCTGACAGGAAAGCTCACCGACTCCCCCACCGCACTGCCCGACGATCTGCCCGACCTTCCGAGGGAACTGTCGTTCTGGATCGGCGCTCACCTCGGTGGTCCCGTGGCCGATCAACAGCAGGAACTTCTAGAGCTCACGAGTACCAGGATCCGGCTCGAACAGGAGTACGAAATGCTCGATGAAACCCGTCGCCAGCTCGCAGCACGAACCGTGCTGCGCGACACCCTCTCCTCCGCCGATTCCGGCAACGGTTGATGTCTCTCTTCACTGTTCTGACTCCAGCCGTGATTGGGCTCGCAGCCGCTGCGGGCGCCTACGCACTCTGGACTCGACGAAGTCGGACCTACCACTCCAGTGAAAGCGTCGCTTCTGCCTATGACGCCTGGACTGAAGATCGTCTGCTCGAGACCCTCTGGGGTGAGCACGTGCATCTCGGACATTACGGTGATCCTCCGAAACGACGGGATTTCCGCCGCGCCAAAGCCGATTTCGTGCACGAGTTGGTGCATTGGAGTGGATTGGATCGTCTGCCTCCTGGCTCACGGGTGCTCGATGTGGGCTGCGGGATTGGCGGCAGCGCCAGGATTCTTGCCAAGGAGTACGGCTTTAACGTGCTTGGGGTCAGCATTAGTCCCGCACAGATCAAACGGGCCACCGATCTAACGCCGGACAACCTGTCCTGCCGCTTTGAGGTCATGGACGCTCTGAACCTGAATCTTGCGGACGCTGAATTCGACGGAGTTTGGAGTGTGGAAGCAGGCCCACACATGCCGGATAAGCAACAGTTCGCAGACGAACTTCTGAGGGTTCTGAAACCAGGTGGAGCTCTGGCTGTCGCCGATTGGAACCGTCGCGATCCTCGCGACGGTGCTCTGGATGCCCGCGAGCGCTGGGTGATGCACCAGCTGCTGACTCAGTGGGCTCATCCCGAATTTGCCAGCATCCCTGGGTTCCAGCACAACCTTGAGTGCAGCAGTCAGCGCAGGGGGCTGATCGACACTGACGACTGGACCAGGGCGACTCTTCCGTCTTGGAACGAATCGATCCTGGAGGGATTTCGCCGCCCGGTGGCGGTGCTCAGACTCGGTCCACCCGCCCTGCTCCAGGGACTTCGTGAAACGCCCACGATGATGTTGATGCGCTGGGCCTTCACTCGGGGGATGATGCAGTTCGGAGTCTTCCGCCTCGCCGCTGATTAGTTGAATTCGGAACTGGGATAAGCGCCGAAATCAGCCAGATGCTCACACAGAGGGCTCAAAAGGGTCTGGAGTTTTGTCAGGACGACATCCGCGCCGGATGTTGGCAACTCCACATCCACAAAGAACACATACTCACCTAATTCACGTTTCGACGGTCTCGACTCGATCCTGCTCATATTGAGGCCCAGGCCAGCAATCGCCTGCAGAGCTTCAATCAAGGCCCCAGGAGCATTGCGATGCAGAGAGAACGCCAGGCTGGCGAGCTGACCTCCGCGCAGACGCTCGCCGCGTTGGAGCAGCAGAAAGCGGGTTCTGTTGCCCACAACATCATTCACCGGGAACGCCAGTTCCTCGAGACCCTGCAGTTCGCCAACGGACCGATCTGCAATCGCTGCTCTGAAACGGCTGCCCTTCACCATCCGCGCTGCTTCCGCAGTGGATGTGGTCGGCAGTTGCAGCGCCTGCGGCAAGTGGGTTGCCAGCCAGCCACTGCATTGCGCCAGTGCCTGGGGGTGAGACAGCACCTCCGTGACGCTCTCAATCGAACCACTACTGAGCAGGGCGTGGCGGATCGGCAGAACCAAAGCGCGTCGAATGCACAGATCGGGATGAGACCAGAGAGCGTCAAGACTGGCCGTGACACCACCCTCCACAGAGTTCTCAACGGGCACCACAGCAGCCTCACAACGACCATCCGCCACGTGGTCGACCACTGAACGCAGCCCAGTGCATGCAACCAACTCAGCATCACTGATCTGTTCGAGCCGGATCATCTCTTTGGCCGCTCGCTCGCCATAAGTGCCTTTCGGCCCTAGAAACGCCATCCGAATCGGCATGGATCCAAGCACTTGCATCGATAGGATCATGCCGCGTCAGCACAAGGGGCATGACCCTTGCCTTCCGCGCCAGTCAGCATCTCGATCTGCCGGTCGCCAACCAGACCCAGCCCCTACGCAGCTACCTGCAACAGGAAGACCGAGTCATCAAAGCTCTTCTGGATGCGCGTCAGCTCGACAGGATCGGTCCAGGTCGTTACCGGTACACGGTCACCACACTTCAGGTGTTTCAACTGCAGGTCTGTCCTGTCGTATCCCTGAAAATCGAGCCGGGTGATGGAACGATCTCCATCCAGGCAACTGACGCCACGCTTGAAGGGCTTGGGCTTGTGGATGATTTCCAGCTGAGCCTGGAAGCACAACTGCAAGTGACGGATCACGGCTTGCAGGGCGAGGCCAAACTGGGAGTGAACGTCAGTCAGCCACCACTGCTGAAGCTGATTCCCAAACGGGTTCTGGAAAGCACCGGCGAGTCGATCCTGAACGGCATCCTGATGACAATCAAAGGTCGGGTCGGGCGACAGCTGGTGCGTGATTTTCAGGACTGGGCACTGCAATCACCAGCTGAGGACACACCAGGTTCAGATCGGCGCTCAGACCCTGGCGAACACCTTGGTGAGGAAGGTGTGACGATGCATCGGAGTGGCACCTGAAGCCAGCAGGGCCGCTCGATGTTGAGCGGTACCGTATCCGGCATGGCGTTCCAGGGCATAGCCAGGGAAACGTCGAGCCAGGCGACGGATCAAGGCATCGCGAGCTTCCTTTGCCAGCACGCTGGCGGCAGCAATCGAGGCTTCACTGCTGTCACCACGCACAATGGTGCGCTGAGGGCCTGTCCAGGGGCGTAGGGGCAATACCCCATCCACCAGCACCAACTCTGGAACCTGGGGGAGTTTTTGAAGAGCGCGGAGCATGGCGAGTTCCGTCGCCACCCTGATCCCCTTCGCATCCACATCACGCGCAGCCGCTTGGCCCAGGGCCCAACTGGTGGCTCGAGCTTCAATCTCGGGAACCAGCGCAGCTCTGCGCTTGGGGGAGAGGGCTTTGCTGTCCGTCAGGCCGAGATCGGAGAGTGCATTCGCAGCAGAATCCGTCAGGCAGACCGCGGCAGCGAAGACAGGCCCGAACCAGCATCCACGGCCAACCTCATCGACACCAGCAATCACTCGGCGGTGGCGGAAGAGCGACGACGACGACGGCCAGGGCGGGCCTCTTCAGCCGGCTTCTCAGGCTCGGCAACTGCTGCTGCAACGGGTTCAGGAACCTGTGACTCAGGAGCAGCAACCGTTCGCGACGCTGTCGGAGCGTCGTTGGCAGGAGTGACCTCCAATGGAGTGATCTCAACCAGCAGTGGCGCCTCTTCAGCAGTTTCCGTGGCCGACACAGGCGAAGGTGCGGGAGCGGTTGAGCCATTGCGTGCTCCACCTCGACCTCCGCGGGAGCCACGGCGACGGCGGCGACCTGAACTGGCCGCCAGCTGCTGACGTGCATCTTCCAAGACCGCGTCGGCATCTTCTCCAGGTCGCACCACCCGTACGAGCAGGTTGTCAGTTTCAGGAGGTGGATCCAACAGAAGCACTGGATTCAGTCCCAACCAGCCAAAGACCCTTTCCTGGTCATCGTCCATCGGGACAGCGACCAGTTCAGGATCCTGACGGCGGTTGGCGCCTGCGGGCTCGGTGGCATCCGATGTGGATTCACCGGCCACCGTCGCCTCAAGGGTCGGATCCACCAGCTTGTTCTCCGTGGATCCATTCACCCGGCCGCGGCCACCACGTCGGCGGCGGCCGCCTCCTGAGTCAGCAGGAGCCGCGACTTCCTCACGCGCCGATGTCGCCGATGTCGCCGATCTCACCAGACCTGTGGCGGCAGCTTGAGGCTGAGGAAGATCCTTGCCAGGCAGCACTGCCTCGTAACCAGGGGAGACTCGACCAAACAACTCATAAATGTTCTGTCCCTGACGCTTGCGCGTCATCTCAACCAAGCCGAGCTCGGTGAGTTGGGCGATCTGAGGGCGCGCCGTGTCATCGCGCATCGCCGTCATGAAATGCTCCAGCAACTGCAGCTGATCGCGACGGGAATCCATGTCGATGAAGTCGACGACGATCACGCCTCCGATGTTGCGGAGCTTCAACTGCCGTCCAATCTCGACAGCTGCTTCGCAATTGGTCCAGAGGACTGTTTCACGGGCATTGGCGGAACGGGTGAACGAGCCCGAGTTCACATCGATCACCGTGAGAGCCTCGGTGGGCTCGATGATCACGTAACCGCCGGAGGGAAGATCCACCCGAGGTTTCAGAGCATCACGGATGGCCGCATTCACCTTGAAGTGCTCAAGCAGCTCGTCGGATTCGGTATGTGCCTCCACTGAAACGTTCGCCCCTTCCTGCCCCAGGAAGCTGGTCACTCGATCAACAGCTGCGGCGTCATCCAGCACTACGCGGGCCAGATCAGGGCCGGTGTGGTCTCTGAGAATCCGATGGATGAAATCTTCATCCCGGTTGAGCAGAACGGGAGGCGAAGCGGTTTCGGCTGCTTTTTGAATCGCTTCCCACTGACGCAGCAAGGATTCGAGATCGTCGATGAGCAGGTCTTCACTGATGCCCTCTGCTTCCGTGCGGACGAGCAGACCCGCACCCGGCGGTTTCACCAGCACCCCGAGAGCTCGGAGGCGATTGCGCTCCCCTTCGGCGCCAATACGACGGGAAATATTCACGCCCTGGCCACTGGGCTGCAACACCAGATAACGGCCTGGAAGAGCCAAATTGCCGGTGAGACGTGGGCCCTTGGTGCCGGTGGGCTCTTTCATCACCTGAACGAGCACCTTCTGGCGCGGTTCGAGCAGCTCAGTGATCCCTGCAGCACCTTTTTTAAGGCGCAGCGGGCCCAGGTCGCTCACATGGATGAAACCGTTTTTCTCACTCTCACCGATGTTCACAAAGGCGGCGTCAATCCCCGGAAGCACGTTCTCCACCGTCCCGAGGTACACGTCACCGATCTGATAGCGGCCTTGCGCCACGATCAGCTCATCAACACGGTCATCGGACAGAACCGCCGCGATGCGCAGCTGCTCGGCGATGACGATTTGCTGGGGCATAAACAGAAACTGACGACGCCCGTCAGGGCAGTGACCGGTCAGTGAGCCGCTGGGCTCATCGATCGGGGGTGAATTGGAATTACTTTGAAAAGACCCTGGGGTCGAAATGGCACGGAGTGGATCACTCCTATGGCCGATCAACATCAGCGCGGGGGCGCTGGCAGGAGCGGAGGCCTAGGCCTCTCGTTCCAAACAATGATTGGGACAAGAAGGCCGGGACGAATCCGTGGCTCAAGCCTCTGGATTGAAGTCCTGAATTGAATTTAGCACTGCAGCAGAGTCAGCTCCACCCGTCGAACACGGGAGAGTGACAAGTCCAACCCAAGAGATTGCGAGAGCCAGAACTGCAACTGAGAAGGCTTAAGACTGCGGCCCTGGGAATCAACGGCAGCAAGCAGCTCCAGCTCCGCTCTGGCGCCAATGTCCTCCGAGCAGGGCTCAAGCTGCTCCAGCAGGCGCAGATCCTGGAGCAGTTCACGCACATCACGACGACGCGGACGCCCTTTCTTGTCGGTGTCCTCCCAGATCAGCTCGTTCTGTGCCAGCAGAGCCGCGATGGCCTGCGACCAATCGACGGATTCACTCTGCGACAGCAGCTCAGAGCCACTCAGCACAAAACGCCAGCGGCTGGTTCGCACCTGCTGAGCCAGGCTGGGAGATGACACGGCCACCTCCTCAGCCGTGATCAGATGCAATCCCGGTGGCAACGTCTGCTGCCAACGTTCTTTGACCATCAACGCGTCAACTGTCTCCACAAATTCCAGATCCATCCATTCGCCTCCCCCTTCCACTCCCAAAGGCAGCGCCAGTGCGAGCTGAAGCCGAGGTAATGGATGAAACCCACCTGTGAAGCTCACGGGCAGCTCGGTCCTGCGCAGTGCTCGCTCGAGAAGACGCACTAGATCCAGATGGCTGAGCAAGGCCATCGCTCCAGTTTTGCTGAAGCGAAAGCGAATACGACAGACACGGTCACTCGGTGGCGCCTGCTGAGGCCTGGCCACTGGAATTACAGGTGGCGCCACCACAACGTTGTGACCCAGATCAGGGCCGCAAACGCCACAGCTGCTGCACGTTTCAAAAGAGCAGTCGGGCACAACACTCGAGGCGAGCGCATGCTGCAGATCCTGGGCGAGCCAGCCCTTGTCGATGCCGCTGTCGATGTGATCCCAGGGCAGGGGTTGCCGGCAAAACACCTCAAGATCATCACGATCCAGCGCCGAAACTGCACTCCAGCCACCAAGCTCCATCTGCCGGTAACTCCCCTCAAGCCCGGCCTGGGCAATGGCACTAGTCCAGGCGTTGTAAGTGCGATCCAGAGCCTCGAACCAGGCATCCATGCCTGCGCCGGCACGCCAGGCCGCTTCAATCACAGGCGCCAGACGCCGGTCTCCGCGACCCACAAAATCTTCCATCGCCGACAGGCGCACATCCGTGAAGTTGAAGCGCACACCTCGAAGGCGTCGACCTGCATCACGCAGCAGTTGCTGACGACGGAGAAACTCGCTGGTGGAAACGCTGTGCCACTGAAAAGGAGTGTGGGGCTTCGGTGTGAAGTTGCTGATGGTGGTGTTGAGGCTGAGGCGGCCCAGATCACGGCAACACTCCTGAAGCATCCGACAGGTTTCGGCGATGCCGAGCACATCGGCATCGGTCTCTCCCGGAAGCCCGATCATGAAATAGAGCTTGACCTTGCGGTATCCGTTCTGCATCGCCGTACGGATGCCCTGCAGCAGGTCATCGTCGGTCAACCCCTTGTTGACGATGTCGCGCAGACGTTGCGTGCCGGCTTCCGGAGCGAAGGTGAGTCCTGCCTTGCGTGCACCTCCGAGAATGTGGGCGATGTTCTGGTCGAAACGGTCCACCCTTTGGCTAGGGAGCTGAAGAGTGACATTGCGATCCGCAAGCCGATTGCGAAGCTCCACCCCCACTGCTGGGAGAGCGAGGTAATCACTGCAGCTGAGCGACAGCAGTGAGAAATCGCTGTAACCCGTTTGCCGCATTCCCGTTTCAACGGCCTCGATCACGGCTTCGGGCTCCACATCCCTCGCCGGCCGCGTGAGCATGCCCGGCTGGCAGAAACGACAGCCACGGGTGCAGCCCCGTCGGATTTCCACCGTCAGTCGGTCATGGACCGTTTCCACGTGGGGAACCAGACCCATGGCGTAATGGGGCATCGGCGTGGCGACCCGTCTCAACACCCGTTTGGGGAGTTCTGGCTTAAGCGGTTCAAGGCTGACTCCATCCAGACCCGGGGCATAGAGAGACGGCACATAAACCCCTGGCACCATGGCCAGATCAAGCAGCAGAGCCGAGCGCGTCAGTCCTGCCTGCTTGCCTTCGGCCAGCACCAGTCCGATCTCCGGCAACAGCTCCTCACCATCACCCAAGGCGATGAAATCGAAAAAGGCGGCATAAGGCTCTGGGTTGCTGGTGGCCGTTGGCCCTCCAGCAAAGATCAGCGGCGGAGCCTGAGGGTCACTCAGCGGCAAGTCACCGCGGTCTGCCGCTCGGATCGGAACCCTGCAGAGATCCAACATCTCCAGGATGTTGGTGGCGCCCAGCTCATAACTCAGGCTGAAGCCAAGGATGTCGAAGGCGTTGAGGGGCCAGCGGCTCTCCACTCCGAACAGCGCCTGCTCACGCTGCTTGAGGCGTTCGGCGAGATCGGCGGCAGGCAGGTAGGAGCGATCACAGACCTGCCCAGGCAAGGCATTGAGAATCGAGTAGAGAATGATGTGCCCCAGATTGCTGGAGCCCACCTCATAAAGCTCGGGATAGGTGAGGGCCCAGCGAACCCGGGCGGCATGCCAGTCCCTGGGCTCCACACCCAACTCATGGCCCATATAGCGAGCGGGCCTGTTGATGCCCGCATCCACCAACTCGTCAAACGCCACAGGCGCGGTGGATGGATTCAACGCGACGGTCACGGTCTTCCGACCCGACTTCCTTCATCGTATGTAGCAGGATGCCCGCAGAAATCGGTCTTTCTGTGGTTCAGGTCAACGGCAATTACCTCAAACTCAAGGCGGGCTATCTGTTCCCTGAAATCGGACGTCGGGTGAAGGCCTTTGCTGCCGCCAACCCCGATGCAGCGTTGATTCGCCTGGGCATTGGCGATGTCACGGAACCGCTCCCCCAGGCCTGTCGCGAAGCGATGAAATCAGCCATCGATGAGATGGGCACCGCTGAGGGTTTTCACGGCTACGGCCCTGAACAGGGTTACGGCTGGCTGCGGGAGGCCATCGCCAAGCACGACTTCCAAGCCCGCGGATGTGACATCAGCGCTGAGGAGATCTTCGTTTCCGATGGCTCCAAATGCGACAGCAGCAACATCCTGGACATTCTCGGGGCCGGAAACAAGATCGCCGTCACAGACCCTGTTTACCCCGTTTATGTGGACAGCAATGTGATGGCCGGTCGCACCGGCGATGCCGGTGACGAAGGTCGCTATGCCGGCCTCACTTATCTGCCCATCAGTGCCGACAACAGCTTCACGGCCGAGATCCCCAGCGAACCTGTGGACCTCATCTACCTGTGCTTTCCCAACAACCCCACAGGAGCCGTCGCAACGAAGGAGCAGTTGAAAGCCTGGGTGGACTACGCCCGCGCCAACGGCTCTCTGATCCTGTTCGACGCCGCCTACGAGGCCTTCATCCAGGACCCGAGTCTTCCCCACTCAATCTTCGAGATCGAGGGAGCCCGCGACTGCGCCATTGAATTCCGCTCGTTCTCCAAGAACGCAGGCTTCACCGGCACCCGCTGTGCGCTCACCGTTGTACCCAAGGGACTCAAAGGCAAAACCTCCGCTGGTGAAGCGGTTGAACTCTGGGGCCTTTGGAACCGCAGACAAAGCACCAAGTTCAACGGTGTGAGCTACATCATTCAGCGTGGGGCAGAGGCCGTTTACTCCGATGCCGGCCAGCGAGAGGTCAAAGGCTTGGTGGCCTTTTATATGGAAAACGCCGCGATCATCCGTCGCGAACTCAATTCCGCTGGCCTCACCGTCTATGGCGGGGAGCACGCTCCCTACGTATGGATCAAAACTCCGGATGGCATGGACTCCTGGGGCTTCTTTGACCATCTGCTCAATCAGGCGAATGTGGTCGGCACCCCTGGAAGTGGCTTCGGCGCAGCCGGAGAGGGTTACTTCCGCCTCTCGGCCTTCAACAGCCGAGACAATGTCGACAGCGCCATGGCGCGGATCAAGGCCCTCTGATTCGCCAGCTGTGCTTCCAGTCCCTTTAGATTCCTTGTCTCTGAGAACCATGGTCATGGCGGTGGATACCCCCAGCCGCAGTCCAGGTGGAGCGGCCGTCCTGGATAAGGCACCGGAAAAGGTGCGCAAGCGCTCTCCCCGGTACAAAGTGCTGCTTCACAACGACCCTGTGAACTCCATGGAGTACGTGGTCACCACCTTGCGCCAGGTGGTGCCCCAACTCAGCGAACAAGACTGCATGGCCGTCATGCTTGAAGCTCACAACACAGGCGTGGGGCTTGTGATCGTCTGCGACCTGGAGCCGGCCGAGTTCTATTGCGAAACACTCAAGGGCAAGGGGCTCACCAGCACAATCGAGCCGGAGGAATAATCGTTAAACCCATTGCCGAAGCCTGGGGTGGTCTGCTCAGCCACCAACCCCGCTGGGTCACGGCGATCATTCTGATTCCCGCGCTGTACGGACTGGGATGGTTGATGGCACAACCCATCGCCTACCTGATCCCTGGGTCCTCACCTCCACGGCTGTCGTTGATCGGCACCGTCATCACCTTCGTGCTGTTCATCCTGGTGTTGCCCAGCTGGGTGCGCCAACGCTGGAACAGTCGCCAGCCCTGGCTAACCCTTGGAGTTCGCAGCCGCCGCAGTGAGTCATCAGCCGGATCCTGCTTGATCCAGGGTCTGCTGCGCTCCGCTGGTCTGCTGGCCCTGACTTGCCTGCCGTTGCTGTTGGGATCCTGGGGACGCTGGCTCGGGGAGCTCACCACGGGTGATGTGATCAACGCCTTGTTGCTCTGCTTCGGACTCGGATTAGCTGAGGAACTGCTCTTTAGGGGCTGGCTTTGGGGAGAGCTCAACGCACTGACCGGTCCCCGCACAGCCGTCATCGGTCAGGCCGTGATCTTCAGCCTCGCGCACACCCGATTTGATCAGGGTTTTCTGCCAATGGTCGGTCTACTGACAGGGTTGTTGCTGCTTGGTCTCATTCTTGCTGTGCAACGGCGCCTGGACAGAGGTTGCCTATGGGGCTGTGTCGGATTACATGGAGGTCTGGTCGGCGGCTGGTTCGCACTGCGTTCAGGCTTGCTGCAGGTCTCACCCAGTGCTCCCGACTGGCTGATCGGCCCCGGTGGCGCCCATGCCAACCCCTTGGGCGGGCTGGTGGGAATCATTGCTCTGAGCGTTCTGCTATGGCGTCAGCTCACGGCTTTGGCCAAAGCAGCTCGACCCTGAAGCGGTGCACGGAGTGCTTCCTGCAGAGGAGCCACGCCGTAATCCCTCTCAAGCAGTGACATCACGGTTCGGCCGAAATCGGAAGGATCAAGGTCAAAAGCCTCTAAACAGATTCTGCCGAACGTGCTTCCCATCGGCTCTGGATTCCAGAGAAGCTTGCGCGCCGTCCAGGGCATCATGCTCATGGGGTTGTAACCGGGTTTGATCAGACCCTGATCGAATCCATACTGCTCAAGATGAGTGTGGGGCTGCAGCCCGATGAAGAAAATCGCGGGCTCAACAAGATCTGCGCCGAAGATGCGCTCCAGCTCACGGTGATAAGCAACGGTCTGGCGGATCGTCTCCGGACGCTCGTCGATCACGTTGAACGAATAGTTCACCGACACATGGTCACGGAAGCCAGCTTCCGCAAGCATCCTGCAACTTTCCAGAACCGTGCGCAGGTTGTAGCCCATCCGCATTTTGCGCACGAGCTCCTGCGACCCCGACGTGATGCCGATCTCGAAGTAGCTCATCCCGGTCTCCACCATCAGCTGAGCCAGTTCTGGATCCAAATTGTCGGCCCTGATATAGGCAGCCCAACGGATGTCGGTCAGACCCTCAGCCTTGATGGCACGTAACAGCTCCTTGGCGTCCTCGATGTAGCGCTTAGCCGGAATGAATTGAGCGTCGGTGAACCAAAAGCCTCGAACACCTCTGTCGTAGAGCTGACGCATCTCCGAAACCACTGCTTGAACAGGGTTCAGACGCACCTGCTTGCCCTCCACAGCCGTGTAAACGCAATAACAGCAGTTATGGGGACAGCCACGTTTGGTCTGCACTCCGACGTAGAAATCACCGGCCTCGAGGTACCAATCGAGCTGGGGCCAAATCGAGGCGATGTAGTCGTAGTCGCATGCCGTTTTCGGTCGACTCTCCGGTTGCTCATGGATCAGCCCCGGCCGAGGGGGGTCACCAACCACGAAACAGCGCTCTCCATCCAGTGATTGACCGAGAAGCAGTTTCTCCAGAAGAGGCTCGCCCTCGCCCACGGACACAATCGTTCCCTTGGGCAGAGAACGTCCGAGCTGTTCATAGAACACGCTGACGGCGCCGCCGCCAAGCACGGCCCTGGCTTCAGGGCGATGACGCCTTGCTTGACGAAGCCCTCTGCGCACCAGAGCCTGATTGCGGGAGAGCTCTCCGTAATGGCTGGTCATCAGGCGGAGTCCACCTAATGCACCGTGCAAACGCTTCAGGGGATTGCGGGCGTAGAAGACTTCAAACGAGTTCTGCAGTGGGTTGCCACCCCGACCATCAACAGGGGCATAGATCTGAATGTCCCGCCAGGAAAACACCAAAAGTGTGGGGCGGAATTGGTCAATCGTGATGCGCAGAACCCGGTGCACGTCCAGAACCGGTAACGCCGCCAAGTCGAGAATCCGCTGGGGGATTCCTGGAAAGCACTTGTGTAGGTGATCAGCCAGATAGATCGGGCCAATCGGAAAAATGGGGTTGCAAGGCAGCCTGACTAGCAGCACCCTTTCGCCGGAATGCTTGGGCTGAGTCAGGAGCTCAGGCGGTTGCAGAAGGCCTTGCATGGCTTGGACGCTAACAACCACGTCCCTGAGAACGCCTGAGCGAGGTCTCAATGGTTCTTCACGTCGGCTTCATAAAGCAAGCGACATCTTGCGCAATGTTGCTTTACAATCACGCTTGGCAGGGCTTCCTGCCCTTCCGTAACCGTCTCCTCGGAGACATTCTTTCCCGTTCTCATGACCACCACCATTCAGCAGCGCTCCGGCGCTAATGGCTGGCAGCAGTTCTGCGAGTGGGTCACCTCCACCAACAACCGCCTCTATGTGGGCTGGTTCGGTGTGCTGATGATCCCCACCCTGCTGGCTGCCACCACCTGTTTCATCGTTGCGTTCATCGCAGCACCCCCCGTCGACATCGACGGCATCCGTGAGCCCGTTGCTGGCTCCCTGATCTATGGCAACAACATCATCTCTGGTGCTGTTGTTCCCTCCTCGAATGCCATCGGCCTTCACTTCTATCCCATCTGGGAAGCTGCTTCTCTCGACGAGTGGCTGTACAACGGCGGTCCTTACCAGCTGGTTGTCTTTCACTTCCTGATCGGCATCTTCTGCTACATGGGTCGCGAGTGGGAACTCTCCTACCGCCTCGGCATGCGCCCCTGGATCTGCGTTGCTTACAGCGCACCTGTGGCTGCTGCCTCCGCCGTGTTCCTGGTTTACCCCTTCGGTCAGGGTTCCTTCTCTGACGGCATGCCCCTGGGCATCTCCGGCACCTTCAACTTCATGTTGGTGTTCCAGGCCGAGCACAACATCCTGATGCACCCCTTCCACATGCTTGGTGTGGCTGGCGTCTTCGGTGGTTCACTGTTCTCCGCCATGCACGGTTCACTGGTGACCTCCTCCTTGGTTCGTGAAACAACCGAGAGCGAGTCCCAGAACTACGGCTACAAGTTCGGCCAAGAGGAAGAGACCTACAACATCGTGGCTGCCCACGGTTACTTCGGTCGCCTGATCTTCCAATACGCGTCGTTCAACAACAGCCGTAGCCTGCACTTCTTCCTGGCTGCCTGGCCCGTTGTCGGCATCTGGTTCACCGCCCTTGGCGTGTCAACCATGGCCTTCAACCTGAACGGTTTCAACTTCAACCAGTCCATCCTTGATGGTCAGGGCCGCGTCCTGAACACCTGGGCTGATGTGCTGAACCGCGCCAACCTCGGCATGGAAGTCATGCACGAGCGCAACGCTCACAACTTCCCCCTCGACCTGGCTGCTGCTGAGTCCACTCCTGTGGCTCTGCAAGCTCCCGCCATCGGTTGATCTGGAATCAACAAACGATTCAGGTCAACTGAATCGGAAAGCCCCCTCTCACGAGGGGGCTTTTTGCTGGCTGCCTGGTCGGTCAGTGAGCTCTCAGATCAGGGAGCAATGCAACGGCTCAAGTTGCCGATATGTCACCAGTGACCCAGTACCGAACCCGTGCCGGATGGGAGGCGATGTAGTCATCCACCGCAGCCTCAGCCGTCTGATCATTGGCCTGAAACAGCAAATCCGACATCTCCTGATCGGGCAAATGGAAGCGAGTGAGGAAACCAGCCAGATCTTGCATATCTAAATCCAGCTGAGGGCGACCGAGCGCATGAATCCACTCGATACCGCCAAACACCCGTTGTGGATCCTGAAGGAAACGCAACCTATAACGAGCGAACATCCAATGCGGCGTCCAGCTGGTGACCACCACCCACCGTTGCTTGCGGATGGCCTGATCAAGCACCGCCGTCATGGCAGCACTGCTTGACGCAACCAGCTCCAGATCGTTGAGGCGATAGTTCTTGAGTGCCTCAGCCGAGGCCTGATTCAGGCCCGAGCCAGGATCAATCCCCTGCACGCGGTTGTCGAACCGCCGCGCCAGGGAAGGGTCGCGTAAATCAGGTATCGCAGAGAGCTCCGAGGCAGGTACGTAATCCGGCACCACCCAGCCCAGACGGCCTGAATACATCGAACCGAAATCGACGACCCGATCGCGCACCCGCCGGTAATAGTCACGGTGCGTCAACGGCAACCATGCCATCAGCATCAGATCCAGATCACCGCGAGCGATGGAGGCGTACTGGATACCGATGTCGGCAAGCACGCGCTCAACATTCACGTCGTAAGCCTGTTGGATCACTCTCTGAGCAATGAGGCTCACCACCTCAGCGTCAGCCCAGGGTGACCAACCAAGGCGCAGTGTGGGTCTTGCGGATGCAGAACTGGGCAGCGAGCTGCGTGAGCCCTCCACACCTCCCTTGCCAGCGGGGGGCGAAAAGCTCACCGAGGAGGATGGTGCACTGAGCTTGACCAAGCTGGCTGCGGAGATCCCCGCGACCCCCAGGCCTCCGAGCAGGACAGCTCGTCGTCGGATCTGTCGACCGCTCATGACGACCTCCAAACAGCCATCCATGCGCGCAGGCGTTGTTGAAATGATGATCCGCGTCGCCCGGCGAAGCTCTGACTGAGACGGTCGAGGATCACCGCCAAGATCACCACGGCGATCCCACCTTCAAACCCCATCCCCACATCAAGTTGCTGAATCCCACGCAACACCACATCACCGAGACCTCCGCCACCGATCATCGAAGCGATCACGACCATTGACAGAGACAACATGATCGTCTGATTGACCCCGGTCATCACGGTGGGAATGGCACTGGGCATCTGCACCTTCCAGAGCAACTGGCGATCGCTGCAGCCGAAGGAGCGACCGGCTTCGATCAGGTCATCCGGAACCTGGATGATTCCCAGATGCGTGAGCCGGACCACCGGCGGCATGGCGAAGATCAAAGTGGCGAGAATTGAAGGAACTGCACCCGTGCTGAACAACATCACTGCTGGAATCAGATAAACAAAAGCAGGCATCGTCTGCATCAGATCCAAACAGGGACGCACCAGCCTCCAGACCAATCGTGAACGTGCCGAGAGAATGCCCAGCGGCAGGCCGATCAACAGAGCCAGACCGGAGGCTGTGATCACCAGCGAAAGGGTGGCGATCATCTCGCTCCAAAGCGCCATAGAGAGCACCAAATTGAAGCCGAGCAGAACGAACAGCGCGAACCCACCATTGACGCGCCAGAACCCCAGCGCCGCGGTAATCAGAGCGAACATCCAGGCCGGTGGCCACTCCAACACCATTTCAGTGACAGAGACCAGGGCCAGCACCGACACCTTGATCAGATCAAACAATCCCTGGGCGTTGGCCAACAACCACTCAACAGAAAGATCGATCGCCTGACCAAGCCAACCGGGTTGATGAGCAGCAGCAAGGATCAGCGTCAACCGCCTGCCTCCATTGCAAGCAGCAACTGACGCGCGCTGATCACGCCCAGCAGCCGTTGCTCGTCATCCAGCACGGGCACTGGCTCAGAACTGGTTGCCACCACATCAATGGCCGCCTTCACCGATGTGCCTATCGACAAGGTCTTGATGGCAGCCATGTCGACCCAGCCGAGACCTGGTCGGATCAGACCGCGAAAATGCTGCAGACGATCCGTCACATACATCGTGACGACCCCGTCATCAGGCAGAGGTTCGCCCACATCGCAAACACTCAGACGAGGAGGAGGCTGCACAATCGCTTCCACTGTCAGAACGGACGCCACATCGACGTCGCGAAAAAAGCGTCTGACCTCGTTATTGGCTGGATGCTGCAGCAACCGCTGAGCGGTGTCGCACTGCAATAGACGCCCGGCCTGCATCAAGGCAATCCGGTCACCGATCCTGATCGCCTCATCAAGATCATGGGAAATGAACACCACCGTGCGACGGTGCTCGGCCTGCAGGTCCAGCAACAGATCCTGCATGTCCTTGCGGATCAAAGGGTCCAAGGCAGAGAAGGCCTCATCCATGAGCAAAATCGGCGGATCAAGGGCCAGAGCCCTAGCTAAACCGACCCTTTGCTGCATACCGCCGGACAGCTCGCGTGGTCTTTTACGGGCCTCTGCGGCCAGTCCTACACGCTCAAGTGCCTGCATGGCGCGATCAGTCCTCGCCTTGCGAGCCATGCCCGCAACCTCAAGACCAAAAGCAGCATTTTCAAGCACGTTGCGATGGGGGAAGAGCGCGAACGACTGAAAAACCATCGCCATCTGATGACGCCGCAGCTCCGCGAGCTGGGGTGCCGTCATCGAGTTCAGCGAACGACCCTTGACAGTCACCTCCCCCTCGCAGGGGGAGATCAGACCATTCAGCATCCTCAGCAAGGTGGATTTACCTGAGCCGGAAAGACCCATCACCACAAAGATCTCGCCGGCACGAACCTGCATCGAGACATCCTGGACAGCAGCCCGCACGCCGCGACTGGCATGAAGATCCTCAGGATCCGCACCTGAGCGCAGCTGCTCAATCAACTCTGAAGAGGATTTGCCAAACAGCTTCCAGACCGACTCGATGGAGATCTCTGACTGCACTTCAGAGCCTCCGCCCAAGCCTGAGCTGCTTATAGCAGTGGCCTGACCTGCTGATCAGCGGTCAGTCACCATCCGTTTTCCACAAAGCCTTCATCTGCGTAGCTGACAGCTTCAAACGCCGTGATTAGGTTGCGAATTGAGCCCGTTTCGCAACGTCGATACAGCTCAGAGGGTCGGTAACGAGCTGTCAGACAGCGCCGCTGCTGTCCTTCGCACCGCCCCCGCGCAGTAGAGGAGCCGACCGGCATGACCACACTCAGAAGCCACCCTTCAGCGGAATCCGGTGATGCGCAACGCTTCGGGCAGCGACCCGAACGCGTCCGGGAAACGGATCATTATCAGCAGGAATACATTGAGCAATTCGCAGACCGCTGGGATCGCCTGATTGATTGGGATGCCAGGGAAGAAGCTGAAGGCAACTTCTTTGTGCGCCTACTGCACGAGCACGGCGCCCGCTCGGTCCTGGATGTGGCGACAGGCACGGGCTTCCATTCCGTCCGTCTGCTACGCGAGGGCTTCGATGTGGTGAGCGTGGATGGCAGCCCCAACATGCTTGCCCGTGCCTTCAAAAACGCCCGGGAACGCGATCTGCTGATGCGCACGGTTCATGCGGACTGGCGCTTTCTGAACCGCGACATTCACGGCGAGTACGACGCCGTGATCTGCCTGGGTAACTCATTCACCCACCTGTTCCGCGAACGAGACCGTCGAAAGGCCTTGGCCGAGTACTACGCGGTGCTGAAGCACAACGGCATTCTGATTCTTGATCACCGCAACTATGACCGCCTGCTGGAGGGAACCTCCACAAGCGGCAAGAGCAATGTCTATTGCGGTAAAGACGTTGAAGTGGGACCGGAACACGTTGACGATGGACTGGCCCGTTTCCGTTATGCCTTCAGCGATGGAAGCACCTATCACCTGAACATGTTCCCGCTGCGGCACGGCTATGTGCGGCGCCTGATGCGAGAGGTGGGCTTCCAGCGGATCACCAGCTATGGCGACTATCAACGCGGCCACGATGATCCCGACTTCTACGTGCATGTCGCTGAGAAGGAATATCTGTTCGACACCGACATCACAGCGATCTGAGCGATGACGAGCACCTATTCCGAAGCAGCCAGCACCGCGGCCAACTACTACGACAGTGATGATGCCGATCGGTTTTACGCAGGCATCTGGGGCGGCGAGGACATTCACATCGGCCTTTATGAGAGTGCGGAGGAACCGATCGCAACCGCAAGCCGTCGCACTGTCGACGCCTTAATCGCCTTGATCGGCCAGCCTCTTCCCCCGAACCAAGCGACCACGCTGAGGGTGGTGGACTTCGGGTCTGGCTACGGGGGAGCCGCTAGGAGACTCTGCAGCAGCCCTGGGATCCGGGTGGATGCCATCAACATCTCCGCCGTTGAGAACAACCGACATCGGCTGCTCAATCAAGAGGCCGGTCTCTCTGAGTGCATCACCGTTCACGATGCTTCCTTCGAGGCAGTTCCCCTCCCCGATGGCTGCGCCGATGTGATTTGGAGTCAGGACGCGATTCTCCACTCCGGTGACCGACGGACAGTGATGCAGGAAGCAGCACGTTTGCTGAAACCTGGTGGCGTGATGGTGATGACCGACCCCATGGCAGCCGATGGTGTCAATGCTGATTCACTGACGGCGATTCTCGATCGCATTCACCTTGCGGATCTCGGATCATTAGAGCGGTATCACCGCTGGGCTACCGAGGCAGGGCTAACGCGTACGGCATGGCATGACCGCACACCGATGCTGATCGAGCACTACAACAGGGTCCGCCTGGAGTTGCGACGACGCCGTGAGGATTTGGAACGCAGCATCACGCCGGCTTATCTGGAGCGGATGGATGCCGGGCTAGGCCATTGGGTTGATGGTGGCCAGTCAGGGAAGCTCAGCTGGGGCTTGATGCGTTTCAGTAAACCCCTGAACTGATGGAGCCAATCTCAGAGGAGACCCCATCTTCGAGCCACTCACCGATGGAGGTCGTCCATCAACTGATTCAGGACTGGAGCCTCGAACCCCATCCAGAGGGTGGCTGGTTCCGTGAGCTCTATCGGAGCTCTTCACGGGTCACCCGTGCCGATGGCCAGCAACGAACAGCCATCACCAGCATCCTCTACCTGCTGGATGCAGGGTCCAGAAGCCGTTGGCATGCCGTGCATCAGGCCGATGAGGTCTGGACCCATCTCCAGGGAACACCCTTGAGTCTCTGGACTCTTGAACCGGACGGAGGCCAAGCCATGCAGCATGTGCTCTCGATGCACAATCCTGTTCACGTGGTGCCCGCTGGCCACTGGATGGCCGCACGCGCGGAGGGGCAGTACTCCCTGGTGAGCTGCTGTGTCGGACCAGGTTTCGACTTCAACGACTTCGAGATGCTTCGGGACCGACCGGCTTCTGAACAGCCTTCAGGGGCCCTGAGCGAGCTGATCTGAGCTCTCTTACGCTCGAACGAGAGAAAGCATTCCATTGGGCAGCAGTTTCGGCACCCTGTTCCGCATCAGCACCTTCGGCGAGTCCCATGGCGGCGGGGTCGGCGTGATCCTGGAGGGTTGCCCGCCACGACTGGAACTCGACGTGCCAGCGATTCAGGCCGAACTAGACCGGCGCAAACCAGGCCAGAGCAAAATCACCACACCGCGCAAGGAAGCCGATCAGGTGGAGATCCTGAGCGGTGTCATGGATGGCATGACCCTGGGCACACCGATTGCCATGGTGGTGCGCAACAAAGATCAACGACCCCAGGATTACCAGGAGATGGAGGTTGCCTTTCGACCCTCCCACGCCGATGCCACCTATCAAGCGAAATACGGCATTCAGGCGCGCAGCGGCGGCGGCAGGGCATCGGCGCGCGAAACGATCGGCCGCGTGGCGGCTGGTGCCATTGCCAGGCAGTTGCTGAGCAAGGTCCATGGCACGGAGGTCGTGGCCTGGGTCCGGCGCATTCATGACCTCGAAGCAACGGTGGACATCAATGCTGTGAACCGCGAAGCCGTGGAAGCCAACATCGTGCGATGTCCGGATGCTGCGATGGCCGATCGGATGATCGAGCGGATTGAGGCGATCGGCCGCGAGGGCGACTCCTGTGGAGGTCTGATCGAATGCGTTGTACGCAGGCCTCCTGTGGGCCTCGGAATGCCTGTGTTCGACAAGCTGGAAGCGGATCTGGCTAAGGCGGTGATGTCACTACCCGCGACCAAAGGGTTCGAAATCGGCTCAGGTTTCGCCGGCACACGGCTGAAAGGAAGCGAGCACAACGATGCCTTTCTGCCCAGCGACGAAGGCCGGCTGCGCACAGCCACCAACAATTCCGGAGGAATTCAGGGAGGCATCAGCAACGGCGAGCCGATTGTGATCCGGGTGGCCTTCAAGCCCACCGCAACGATCCGCAAAGAGCAGCAAACAATCAACGATCGCGGACAGGCCACCACCCTCGCCGCGAAAGGTCGACATGACCCGTGTGTGCTGCCCAGAGCCGTGCCGATGGTGGAGGCCATGGTGAATCTGGTTCTGGCCGACCACCTGCTCAGACAACAGGGTCAGTGCAGCCTCTGGTGAGGCTGCACTTGGTGATTCAGCTGCGAGCCGGAGACGTAATGCCGCTTCCGCTCCCCAGCTGAGCTGCGGCCTTGGCCATGCGTCCGGCCACTGACCCGGATGCCGATGACTTGGTGGCCTTGCGGGCACGACGAGCCGAGCGTGGCTTGCTCGCAGTGCTCACGGTTGTCGACGTTGTCGTCGTCTTTTTGGCGGCTCTCGTCGTGGCCGGCTTGCGTGAAGCGGATTTCTTCACGGAAGTCTTGGCGACTGCGGCTTTCGCTGCGGGAGCCTTGGCCGTGGAAGCCTTCACTGCAGCCCGCTTTTTGGCAGCGGGCTTTTTGGCCACAGATTTCTTGGCCGCAGGCTTTTTAGCGGCAGGCTTTTTGGCAGCTGACTGACGTGCAGGCTTACCAGGGGACTGGCGGTTGCGATGGCTCAACACCATCACCCACTCCTCATCGCTGAGTGAAGAGGGTTTGCTGCCATGGGCATTGGCCAGCTTGGCGGCCTTTTCAATGTCCTGAATGAGATTGACCCAGGAGGTTGAGAAACGCTTGTCGGACTGCGAGCGAGCCCCGCTTTCGACCAGAGTCTCCACGACGCCGGAGGCGGTGACCTTCTTGCGACGTCGATTGAAAATTTCCTTCTGCAACTGAGCGATCAAAGCATCAGCTTTGTCGCTCAACTTGATGGATAGCTGAGACATTGTTCCTGAAACATCTCTCTTATCTGTAGCAGATGGGTCTCATCGCTACCACTCATGCGCCAATCCAGGCGGCAAGGGAGGGATCAAAATCATTGTTTTCGAACACAGTTCGACCAAGCGCGATGGCGTCATATCCAGCATCGAGCCAGGAGTAGAGGTCACCGGCACGCAAGCCTCCAGCAGCAATCATGAAAGGGAGATTCCCCATCGGCGCAGCGATCTGACGATAAAAGCTGCGCCCAACCACGCTTGCCGGAAACAACTTCACCAAACGGCAACCCAAATCACAGGCTTGCCTGATCTCGGAGGGAGTCATCACACCTGGGACCAACAAAAAATCAAGCTGCTTCGCTTGTTGCTGTAACTCCCGATCCAACAGCGGCGACATGGCGTAGCTGAATCCAAGCTCAGCAACCTGCTGCAGAGCCGATTGCTGCGTGATCGATGCCGCTCCAAGGGACAGACGTGGATGACGAGACCTCGCTGCGATCACAAGATCACGCCAGCGGGGATGATCAATCCATGCGATCTCTACATGCTGAACACCCGCCTCTACCAGCTGATCGAGCTGACGGCAGAGACGGGTGGTGAAAAAAACTGCCTCCAGATCAATGCGTTCTGGACGCAAAACAACCAAAAGGGGTTGGATCCGCAACGAGCGAATCAACCCCAGATCAGTTTCAGACGTATTCGGCAATACGGACATCACTGCGAATCAGCAGTTCCTGAAACTCTTCTGCATCCACAGTTTCCTGGTCCACGAGCATGTCTGCGAGCTCATCGAGCACAGAGCGGTTGTCGACAAGAACCTTGGTGGCACGCTTGTAGGCCAGAGCAACAAGATCAGAAACTTCTTCGTCGATGGTTGCCGCAGTGTCTTCCGAGAAGTCACGTTCAGCCGCGATATCACGTCCGAGGAACATGCCTCCCTGGGAACGACCAAGCGCTACAGGTCCGAGTTTGTCGCTCATCCCGAAGCGGGTGATCATTTGTCTTGCAGTTGAAGCAACTTGCTGGAGGTCATTGGAAGCACCTGTGGTGACTTCGTCTTCTCCGTAGACGATCTCTTCAGCAACACGACCGCCGAGCGCAACGGCCATCTGGTTCTGCAGGTAAGTGCGGGAATACAGGCCTGACTCCATCCGCTCCTCACTGGGAGTGAAGAAGGTCAGACCACCGGCATTTCCACGGGGAATGATCGAAATCTTCTGAACCGGGTCGTAGTCAGGCATAAGGGCACCAACCAGAGCATGACCGGCCTCGTGATAGGCAACGAGCCGCTTACGGCGATCACTCATCACGCTGTCCTTTTTCTCAGGACCCGCCATCACCCGCTCGATGGCATCACTGATCTCGTCATTACTGACTTCGCTCAGATCACGCCTGGCAGCAAGGATTGCAGCTTCGTTCAGCAGGTTGGACAGGTCGGCCCCCGTATAGCCAGGAGTTCGGCGAGCCACCTTGTCGAGGTCGACATCTTTGGACAACGTCTTGCCGCGAGCATGCACTCCGAGGATCTGTAGACGACCTGCGTAGTCGGGTCGATCCACCGTGACCTGACGGTCAAAACGTCCCGGACGCATCAGAGCTGAGTCGAGGACATCAGGGCGGTTGGTGGCCGCAACAATGATGATTCCGGTATTGCCCTCGAAACCATCCATTTCGGTGAGCAACTGATTCAGTGTCTGTTCACGCTCGTCATTGCCGCCACCCATGCCAGCTCCACGCTGGCGACCGACCGCATCGATTTCGTCAATGAAGATGATGCAGGGTGCGTTTTTCTTCGCCTGTTCAAAAAGATCACGAACACGGCTCGCACCAACGCCGACAAACATCTCGACAAACTCCGAACCGGAGATCGAGAAGAAAGGAACGCTGGCCTCACCAGCCACAGCTTTGGCAAGCAAAGTCTTACCGGTACCTGGAGGGCCGACCAGCAGAACACCTTTAGGGATCGTGGCTCCTACAGCGGTGAAGCGGTCAGGGTTCTTGAGGAAGTCAACGACTTCAGTGAGTTCGAGCTTTGCACCTTCAACACCCGCAACGTCACCAAACGTGGTTTGCGTGGAAGGCTCCATTTGCACACGAGCCTTGCTTTTGCCAAAGTTCATGGCCTGATTACCACCGCCGCCACCGGACTGGGCACGACGGAAGAGGAAAAACAACCCACCCAACAACAGCAAGGGGAAGATCAGGCTTGAAGCGGCCTGCTGCCAAGCGCCGGGCTGGCGCGAGGGCTGAACAGCGATATCAACGTTGTGATCGGTGAGCAGCTTGAGGAGGTCCTTGTCGGGCGCCAGATTCACCTCAGCGCGGCGACCATCGGTCTCGACAACCTGAGCTGTACCACGATCGGGTGAAAGAAGCACTCTGCTGACCTGATCTTCCTGGACCCTCTCCACAAAATCGCTGTAGCGAAGTGAGCGTGCCTCGGGTTGAGGGTTGCCGGCGCCACCAAAGAAAGCCGGTGCGATGACAACGATCGCGAGCACGAGGAGGGCACCAAGGCCGATGTTCCGCCAACGTTTGTTCAAGGGTCTTCCGCCTCTGATGAAGGAATGTTAATAGGTAGTTGAGAGCTCAGGTGGACCGGAGTACATCCACGACGCTCTTGAAGGCAAACCACTCGGGGATCTCTTCACCGCTGCGCAGCATCTTGCGGAACTGAGTGCCGCTGAGCTTCTTGACATGCAGCCCTCTGGCCTCGGCGTGTTCCGCGGTGACGTAGCCCTCCTCCTCGGTGTAGACGAGGTTGAGAGAGGGCACGGTTTCCATGGTGAGCTCAGGCGCACACTCCTTGGCAAAGTTCTGAGCGTCGTAGGGACCGTAGAAGTCATCACCGCTCAGGGAAGACTTACAGCCGGCCATGTCACGCCCAATGATGAAGTGGGTGCAGCCGTAATTACGGCGAATGATCATGTGCTGCAAAGCCTCACGGGGGCCTGCCATATGCATGGCGTAGGGCAGGTAAGCCCAGCGGATCCGAGCGTTATCCACCTCGGCCGCAAGTCGCTCGTAGGTCTGGAATCGAACAGCTCCAGGAATGTCATCCTGCTGGGTGGGCCCGCAGGTTGGATGCACGAGCACCACTGCGTTCTCACTGACGTTGCTGGCATGCAGGGCCCGAGTGAACAGCTCGTAATGGGCTCTGTGGATGGGATTGCGACACTGGAAGGCCACAACGTCCTCTCCTTCAGGGAGGCCAGCACGGACCTCAGCCGGGGTTTTGCAGGGGAACACACGCGACGGCAGTTCAAGGCCCTGAATCAGACCACCGAGGTAGAAACGGCGACGCTCTGTGGCGATCATGCGCACAGCCGGATGTTCCAAGGATGTGGTGCCGTAGCAACCCTTGGCCTCAATGACCTTGTCTGGCTCCCACTTGTCCTCAACGGTGAGCACAGCAAGATCCTGGCCCTTGTAGGTGAGCAGAATCTTCTGCCCGACCGTGATGTCCTCACGGTCGGTGTCCATCACGATCGGCAGTCCGAAGAGATACCCCGAGGTGGTGCGGTTCCCGGCCACCACGGCGTCGTAATCGGCCTGGTGCATGAAACCCCTTTCAGGGGAGAAGCCACCGACCACCAGCAGCTCAACGTCACAGGCATTGCGATCGGAGCATTCGATGCTGCTGCTGGCTGAGGCCTTCACTGCAGCTTTGTCACCCTCTGGAACCATCAAATCCACCAGGGTGCCGCCATAGGGAGCGATCACACCGGTCTGAGAGGAAGGGGAGCTGGCAGTCATGACAGGCCGGAGTGGATTGGAAAGACGGCGCGATTCTCCCAGACAACAGCCTGAGACTTCAGCGAAAAGGGGTCACAACAAAAAAGGGGCCGAAGCCCCTCGTTGCTGAGCGAACTGTTTTGAAGCAATCAGGCTTCTTCCAGCTGGCCGTAAAGCTCTCCGGTGATCTTCACGTCAACAACTTCACGACCACCCATATCTGAGTCGGAAGGCTGAATGGCGGAGAACACTCCAGCGAATTCGCCGGTTTCGGGATCGACTTTGGTGATGGACAGGCTCATCACACCCTGACCGTCGATGTAGCGCTTCTTGTTTTCCTTATCGAGCTTCTGGTAATCACCACCGAGGCCGATCAGACCCTGGGGATAGTCCACACCGGTTGTGAGAGCACGACCCTTGGGATCGATGAAGTTACTGGTGCGGTAGCTCGGTGTGCGGTACTCACCTTCGAAGTCCGTGCTGGTGGTGATGGCAGCGCCCTCAGCCTCAGCCTTGAGGTTCTTGCTGGAGAAGGTGAACGGGAACTCCTCACCACCGGGAACCAGAACGGTGATGGGCTGGAAGTCAATACCGCCTTCTTCTTTGAAGGAGAGGCCGTTCTGACCGACAACGAGGTCTCCGTAGACCTGGTCAAGACTTGAGGTGTAACGGGTGAGGATCTTGCCCTCAACGAACTGGGCTTCCTGACGCTTATTAGCAGGCTCACCTTTGACGAAGACCTGGCTGGGATGCATGCAGATCGCAGTCAGCTGATAGTCGTTGCCGGGAGTCAGCGGAATGGAACCACGTGCGGATTCAGGCAGCGTGGGGCAATCATTCGCCTTGCCGGTGTTACGGATGTCGTCGTACGTGATGTTCGAGCGATCAACTGCCTGAGCATCTCCGCTGCAGGCAGTGACGAAGGTCAGACAGAAAGCCAGCACAAGGGCCAGCAGAGGACGGATGCGCATGGAGGAAAAGCCGAAACGCCGGCTGTAGACGAAGTCCACCGGACAGGCGGATCTTACAGGTGTCAAACGGCCGCACCGGCTTGCCTTTTGCACGTCTCAACAACGTGAAGTGTTCTCCATGCAACACAACGGCAGTGAAACCATCCAGGACGATGCGTTTCGGGCAAGCCTTCAGGAACCGCCCAAAGCTGTTCGCATTGCTTAAAACGATGGATCGCAGCAGCGGCTGGCCCTCTATCGCCCGCCTGCAACTGCGCACATGCATCGACCTTCTTGAGCAGGATCCCGCCGATATGGCTGCTTGGTCAAGAGGGATGCTTGATCAAGAGGGCTGCTTGATCTCTGACAGTCGGTCCAGCAAGCGATGAGACAACACGAGCTTGTCTTCGAGGGGACAGACCTGATGGCGATCGCCTGGACCCAAAAGCCAGCCGGCGTTCTGATCACTGTCGAGCCCCTGACCGATTCGGTCGACAGGATTGACCATCAACAGATCACAGCCCTTGGCCTGAAACTTTCGGCGGCCGAGCTCAAGCAGTTGCTCATCGGTTCCTGTCAGGGCGGCAAAACCCAGCACAGACTGACCCGCGGGGCGCCTGCTCACCAGTGACTGAAGCAGATCAGGCACTGGCTCCCAACCACCCTCCAGCGACTCAATCAGCTGGTCTTTCGGCAGCTTCTCAACATCAGTGGGACTGGTACGGCGCAAATCGGCGACAGCAGCGCACATCAACACCGCATCTGCTTTCGGCTGCAGCTGTTGGATCCTGTCGTCCATGGCGGCACTTCCCACCACTGCATGACACTGCAGACCTTCCAACCAGGACGGTGGAACTTGCAGCGGGCCATGCACCAAATCAACGGTGGCACCGCGCAGATGAGCGGCCTGAGCCAACAAAACACCCATGCGGCCACTGCTGCGGTTAGAGAGAACGCGGACACGGTCCAAAGCTTCCAGAGTTGGCCCGGCGCTCACCAGCACATGTCTCCCGCGCCAGTCGGATTTGAGGTGGCCCTCAGCATCGGCTTGCAAGAGGGCGCTGGCGGCAGCCAGTTCAATCCTGACGGGATCAGCCATACGGCCCGTACCCAGACGATCACAGGCGAGCAGACCCCCCTCAGGCGCCAGGGGCAGCACTCGAGGATCGTCTAGCAGAAGGCCCCAGTTGCGCTGCACAGCTGGGTGTGTCCACATGGCTGTGTTCATCGCTGGCGCCGCCACAACTGGGCACTCACAAGCCAGAAGAAGGCTGGCCAGCAATCCCTCACCATCACCCTGCACCCAGCGGGACAGTGATGTTGCACTGAGCGGGGCCACCACCACGAGATCCGCCCATTCAGCCAGTTCGATATGCAGTGGGCGAGGGCACGCAGGGTCCCACTGGTCGGCGTCCTGCAGGCAGGGTTGACGACTGAGCGTTGCCAGAGCCACCGGGCTCACCAAACGGGCAGCACTTTCAGTGAGCACACAGCGGACCTGAGCCCCGGCCTGCACAAGCGCACTGACCAACAGCGGAGTCTTGACAGCCGCAATACTCCCAGAGGCAGCGACCAGCACCCGTCGTCCTTTGAGTAGCCCCGGCATTGGCTCAGTCCTCGTCGAAGGGTTCCTGATCGATCAAATGGACGTATGGAGCGGTGAGCTCCGGTCGATGAATGGCGAGGGCTCTCAAGAGATGCCAGTCATTCAGACCTTCAAAGGGGGTTGGGTAGTCGTCGTACTCCAAACGGCGCGCCAGTGTCGCAACAGCTGCCTCATCAAATGAAGCCAGTCGCTCCGGAGTGATCAGCATGCAGGCATGAAGCACTGATGATCATTTTGCCTTCGAGTGCGTTGGAAAACCGGCGCTAAGTTGCTCTGTCCGGGGAATTAGCTCAGCTGGTAGAGCGCTGCGATCGCACCGCAGAGGTCAGGGGTTCAAATCCCCTATTCTCCATCGAGGTCTTATGAGATCAAGGTTGAATTGGAGTGCTGATGCGGAACAGTCGCTCAAGGAAGTTCCTTTTTTTGTGCGACCAGCCGTTCGCCGCAGAATTGAATCAATGGCACAGGAGTGCCAGCTCGACTTCATCGATTCAGCGTTTTACGCCGAAGCCAGGGCGAAATTTGCGAAGCGCTGAATCATGATCAGGCCCACGCTTGGCTATCGACAGGCGATCAGGCCTTCACTGCTGCTGGCGCTCAGCATCACGGCCTGTCTTTCAGTGCTCGTCAGACCTTCCGCTCTTTTGACCTACGGTCTGATTCTTTTGGCAGGTGGCCTTTCCCGCCGCTGATTAACGCACTTGAGAGCGTTCATTCAGGCCATGCGGTAAAAGAGAGGCTGAGAAAGCCACGATTGATGTCTCAGTCGAAAAGAGAACAGGTAGTGAGCCATCTGCGCTACATCCGCCAGGAACTCCGCGAAATGCATCAGGGCGTCATGGAAGACGGCCTGCTGCCAGAAGCCGGTGAAGTGCGAGGCGTCATGGCCCAAATGGAAGCGCTACTTGAACTACTCGAAGGCAAAAGCTCTCGCAAAGCAAAAGCTGAATCCAACTGAATCTTCAAGTTTCCACTTGCCAAGCAGAGCTGTTCAGGCTTTTCTGCGAAAACAACCAGGTCATCAACCGGACAATTTTGGGCTTTTTGCATCAAAAGCCTCAATATGTAGCGGTTGATAGAGGCAAACACCCCATAGATGGTGTATACATTGAAGTGCAGGGTTCGGGCCGGGTGATGGGGATCATCGGTGGTTGTCCCTGCCTCTCTTTGAAGAGGTTGCAAAGTTGACAGCGCGTCTTCAAGCAACTCGACTTCAGCGAACATTCGGAGAAGCTGCGACCAGGCTGGACCTGTGGGCGACGAATCCATGGAGACGAACATCACTCCTGCTCATCGCGCTAACAGGAAGTTTCATGATCGGGAACGGCGTTGCTTCCGTCTCTGGTGCTCTCAATCTGATGGACCCTGTGGCAGCGATGCTGACCGTGGGGCTGATGGAACTGATGGTGAGAGCGAGAAGGCACTGGGCCAAAGATCGCGGCAGTCACTTAGGTCGACAATTGCTCGACATGACACGAATTGGGCTGCTTTATGGCCTCCTACTAGAGGGATTCAAGTTGCTTTAATCCGCTTCAAGTGATTGAAGGCGCAGACAAAACTGTTTGGCATCCATACGCTGAATTCAGATTGTCAAGGTTGTATCCATGGCTGGAGAGCATTACTACCTCGAGCTGGATCCACCCGAAGAGCGTCTGAGACACGCGCCCCACGTCGTCATTGTGGGCGGCGGATTTGCGGGTGTTCGTGCCTGCAAGGCTCTGGCCAAGGCAGACGTTCGCATCACCCTGATCGACAAACGCAACTTCAATCTGTTCCAACCTCTGCTCTATCAGGTTGCGACGGGACTGGTCTCCAGTGGTGATGTAGCGACTCCGCTGCGGCAGCTGGTTGGACGCCAAAGCAATGTGCAGGTGTTGCTTGGTGAAGTCACTGAGATCAAGGCTGAAGACAAGCAGATCATCTTCAGCGGCAAGGCCTACAGCTATGACCACCTTGTGCTGGCAACAGGATCGGGAAGCACCTTCTTCGGCCATGAAGAGTGGCGGACCTTTGCCCCACCGATGAAAATTCTTGAACACGCCGAGGAGATTCGGCGGCGTCTGCTGATGGCCATGGAGCAGGCCGAACAGACTCCTGACCCTGAGGCACGTCGTTTCCTGCAGACCGTCGTGATCGTTGGAGGAGGGCCCTCCGGTTGCGAAATGGCTGGGGCCGCTTCGGAGCTGATGCGCAATGCCATGCGCAAGGAATTCCGCCAGCTGAATCTGGAAGACACCAGGATCGTTGTGGTCGACCCAGGCGACCGCGTACTGAGAGCGATGCCGGAAGAGCTATCTCAGGCTGCACAGAAAACTCTGTCGGCTCTCGGTGTGGAGTTTCTGTTCAAAGGGCGTGTGCAGAGCATGCAACCCGGTGAAGTGATTGTGGGAACGCCGGATGGTGAGCTCAAGCTGCAGGCAGCAACCGTGATCTGGACCGCCGGAGTACGGCCATCTCATCTCGGCCGCAAGTTGGCGGATTCCGTGGGCTGCAAGACGGACCGTGCTGGCCGCGTGATTGTGGAGCCAGATTTCTCCATGAAGGATCATCCCGAGATCCGGGTGGTGGGCGATCTCTGCTGCTACAAGCACACTCGAGATGGAAATCAGCTGCCTGGAATGGCAGGACCTGCAACCCAGGCCGGAGGGTTTGTGGGCAAAGACATCGCCGCAATTGTGGCCGGAGGTTCACGGCCGAACTTCAGCTGGTTTGATTTCGGCAGCATGGCCGTACTGGATCGTGTCGATGCGGTCGCAGACTTGCGTGGATTCAAATTCAAGGGCGGTCTTGGCTGGCTGCTTTGGGCCGCTGCTCACCTCGCCTTCATGCCCAATGAGGAGAATCGCTTCTCATTGCTCCTGAAATGGATCTTTGCGGTGGTCTCTCAGGCCAGAGCTTCGATGTTGCTGACGGGCATGCCTAGTCAGCACATGGGCTTGGACGCACCGGATGCTGCGTTCCCGATGGCACCAGGAGTAGGCCCATCCATCTCAGAGCCCGGAGCAGCACTGAGGGCAGCGATGGACTACTACTCCAATCAGGTTTCCGGTCTTTCGCCTCAACCCAAAGCAGGAGAGTCCACAGAGGATTCAGCCGCTGCCATCAAATAAAGCAAGGCCATCCTGATTGGGATTCCATTGCTCACCTGACTCTCCACCAGGTTGGCGTTCAGGTCATCAAGCAGGGCCCCACTCATCTCGACCCCCCGGTTGACCGGGCCAGGGTGCAGTACCGGGATTGAGGCTCCGCATCGAGCCAATCGCTCATGGCTGAGACCGTAATCACGGTGGTAACGATCAAGCCCACTGAGCAGGTGCTGACGCATGCGTTCCTTCTGCAAGCGCAGGGTCATCACCGCATCCGCCCCCTTGAGTGCGGCATCTAGGTCGCGGCAGATCGTCAGCGACCCGCGTTTGTCAACAGGATCGCTGGCCTGGCCTGGAGGTGGTTCAGCGAGGAAATCGGCGAACGCATCTGGCAGCAAAGTGGGCGGACCGCAGAGCACGACCTCTGCGCCACAAGCCGTCAAAGCCCAGAGATTCGAGCGCGCCACACGTGAGTGCAGGATGTCTCCCACGATCACAATCCGACGACCTCGCAAAGCCTCGGGGCGCGGATTGCTGGCATCAAAGTGATGAGCAAGCGTATAGAGATCCAGCAGTCCTTGACTGGGGTGGCTGTGCAGGCCATCACCGGCATTGAGGATCACGGTGCGCTCACCCGTGCGCTCCAAAGCTTCAGCCAGCTGCCGAGGCACACCAGTACAGCGGTGCCTCACCACCAGCATGTCGGCGCCCATCGCCACATAGGTGCGGGCGGTATCGAGCAGTGATTCCCCCTTGCTGAGCGAACTACTGGAAGGCGAAAAACTGGAGACGTCTGCAGAAAGGCGCTTGGCAGCCAGCTCGAAACTGCTGCGGGTCCGCGTGCTGGGCTCAAAAAAGAGGGTGGCCACCAAGCGACCCTGCAGCGCAGGCAGGCGACGAGCACCTGTGGCCGGCATCGATCTGAAGCGATGGGCCAACTCCAGAACAGTCGCGAAGTCCTCTAACGAAAAGGCCGCGAGATCAAGGATGTGTCGGTGTGTCCAGGCGCTCAACTGGCCTCACCTCACTGGAACCCATCGTAGAGGCGCACAGCTCAGCTGCCCAGCGTGGGTTGGGTCGCAAGGCTTCACTGGGTTTCGGGGAACGATCCCCGCGAGCCCGTTTGCTAACGCTGCGACTGGCCTGCAGGTACCAGCGCAAAGGCAGCTCTTCGCCCTGACTGATCCCGATCCGGGTGGTGGTGACCACAGCAGGTTCACTCAGCTCGGCGGGGCGAGAGGCCAACCAGAGATCACCGCCTCCACAGACCGACAAAGCATCACAACGGCGATCGATTCCGAAACGGCGGGCCAACAGGCCCGGTCCGGCCGCAACCCGCTCGGGTTCATCGGGAAGCGCCACAGCCCTCAACAAGACTCCATTCGCCCAGTCAGGACGGTCGGTCACCACATTCACGCAGTGGTGAATGCCATAGCTCACGTACACGTAGAACCGACCAGGCTCACCAAACAGCGTTTCGTTCTGCGGTGAACGGCGGCGGTAACCGTGACAGGCAGGCTCATCCTGCGAATACGCCTCCGTTTCCACAATCACGCCCCAAAGCAAACATCCATCTGCCTGACGTTTCACCAGCCGGCAGCCCACCAGCTCAGGTCCCACTACCTCAGCAGGGCGGCAGAAGAAGGTCTGGGGCAGCACTGGGCAATTGGAAGTAATGAGCTGAGTGACGATGAGTGTTCTTTGAGCAACAGCGTCAATGCGCTTCCTGCAGCTTCGCAGTGGAGATTCAGGTGCTTAGGCCGATTGCAAAAATTCCGAAACAATTGGCGATTGGCAGCATGATGGCCCCCGACCAAGACGTCAGGGCAACAGCAAGCGCGCGCAGAACCTGGCAGCCTGAAAGCATTGGTCAATGTCACGGATGAATCCTGCGCTTCAGCAACGGCGTGAGTTCTGCTTTCTGGTGCTCGCCGGGCTGTTTCTAGGGACGCTGGGCATGCTCAACATTCTTGGCCTGACCCGTTTCCTTGAACTAGGGCACATTGGTTCCTGGCCAGTTGTGGTGGCCGTGGGTGCTCTGCCTTACCCGATCACCTTTCTCTGCACGGATCTGATCAGTGAGCTCTGGGGCGAGAAGAGGGCCGCGCAGGTGGTTTGGGTTGGCCTGCTGCTCAATGGCTGGGTCGTGCTGATCCTTTGGCTGGGAGGAGTTTTGCCCGGAGTGGAAGGCGCGCCTGATGCCACCTTCTTCGACATCCAACGCCTGGCCTTCGGATCAGTCATCGCCTCCATGGCTGCCTATCTGACGGCTCAGTTCGTGGATGTGCGCATGTTCCATTTCTGGAAAAGGGTGAGCAAAGGCAAGGCACTGTGGCTGCGCAACAACGGCTCCACGCTGGTGAGCCAGTTGGTGGACACCAGCGCTGTGGTGCTGATCAGCCATTACGCCTCGGGCGTTCTCCCCGTGCGTCCGGGCGAACCGGTGGCTCCGCAACTGATCTCGTTCATCGCCAGCGGCTATTTGTTCAAGTCGGCCGCTGCACTAGCGGACACCCTGCCATTCATCTGGATCACTGGTCGACTGAGACAGTGGCTTGAGATCCCCCACAGCGGCAGTGAGATCGGGGGCGATGACGATCCCTGCATGCAAGTGATGACAAGCACCAATCCGCTGTCAGGCTTGGAGAAACCGATCTAAAGCCAGCTCTCACGATCGATCATCAAGCCAACGCCACGTTCGGCATGCCATCCATCCTCCCCGGCCCGGCCGCTAACAACGACGCCATTCGCCTGGCCCTGCAGAGCTGGCCTGACGTTGATCAGTACCTGCAGAGCTGCAAAGGAATCATTGTTCCGCTTGGATCCACTGAGCAACACGGCCCGACAGGAGCCATCGGCACCGACGCCCTGACCGCCGAAGCCGTAGCACTTGAGCTCGGACGGCTGAGCGGCGTCCTGGTCACACCGGTGCAAGCTTTCGGCATGGCCGAACACCATCTTGGATTTGCAGGCACCATGAGCCTTCAGCCCGCAACCTTGCTGGCTGTGATGCATGACCTTGTGATCTCACTGGCCACCCACGGCTTCGAGCGGATCCTTGTGGTGAACGGTCATGGCGGCAACATCGCCACAAGCAAGGCAGCCTTCGCTCAGGCCTATGGCACCGCAGCAAGCCGCAACCTGGAGGTTGCCCCGCGTTTGCGCTGCAGGCTGGCGAACTGGTTCATGGCCGGTCCGGTGATGAGGCGAGCCCGTGAGCTCTACGGCGACCGCGAAGGACAGCACGCCACCCCCAGCGAGATTGCCGTCACCCTGCATCTCCACGACAGCCTGATCAGCAAGCAGAGATCGCTGCCAGATCCAGCACCCTGCGGATCAATTCATGGGCCTGTGGACTTCCGCCGCCGCTACCCCGACGGACGCATGGGATCAGACCCTTTTCTGGCCAGACCAGAACACGGCCAGGAGCTCTTGAACACGGCAGCGAAGGCGTTGCGCGAGGATCTGGAAACTTTTCTCGCCGCTGCATGAGCAAGATCACCGCCGACGACGTGCGCAAGGTGGCCCATCTGGCCCGCCTCGATCTGCCTGAGGAGAAAATCACGACCTACACAGGGCAGCTCGAGCGGATTCTCGATTATGTGGATCAGCTCCAAGGCGTGGACACCGAAGGTGTTCCTCCCACCACCCGTGCGGTGGAAGTGGTGAATGCCACCAGAACAGACAAGGTGGAACCCACCCAGGTGCGAGAAGAACTTCTGGAACAGGCACCTTTGAGAGAAGGAGACTTCTTCCGAGTGCCAAAAATCCTGGCCGAATGATCAGCGAGAGGAAGAGGACGAACGCTTTGACTCGGTTTTAATCGCAATCTCATTAACGAATCCCAACCAGGGTCTTTGAAGCCGACGCAAAGGCATGAATCTGGCGACACGGCGCATTTTTCCCCTACGGCGTTTATGGCTACGAACACCAACAAGAATGTCGTAGAGAAAGTTATATCCATCGCGACGTGTTTCAAAAATCCCCAGCCGCTGCGGGGAGCCTTTGGAATCCAACAAAGGCTTGGTTGCCTCATAGGCAGGTTTGTAATCAAACCAGGGAATCGATGGCCATAGATGATGGATGAGGTGATAGTTCTGACCCATGATCAACCAATTCATGAGCCGGCCTGGATAGATCCTGGAGTTCTTCCAGCGATTACGCGATGTAAAAGGTCGGTGGGGTAAGTAATCAAAAAACAGTCCCAGAGTCACTCCAACCATGAGAGCTGGAGCAAACCAGCAGTTGAAGACAAAGGGAAGAAACTGAAATTTGGCCGCAGCAACAACAATCACCAGAAAGACACTGCGCTCGAGACCCCACTGCATCAATTCCCAGCGCTTCCACAATCTGCGCTGAAAGAAAAACCACTCGTGATAGAAAAATCGTGGAGCGATTAACCACAGAGGTCCGAAGGTGCTCACGATGTGATCCGGATCATTATTGGGATCATTCACATGGGCGTGATGCTCGAGATGAACCCTGGTGAAAACAGGGAAACTGAAGCCGAGCAACAGTGCTGAGCCATGCCCCATGGCCTGATTGATCCAGGGAACAGGATGCGCTGATTTATGGCAGGCGTCATGAATGACGGTGCCCTCTAAGTGCAGAGCCAGAAAACCGGTTGCCAACAACACTGGTAGGGGCCATCCCGCCGCAAACCAACCCCAGATGGTCAGTGCGGCCAGCACATAACCACCAAGAAACAACCCCACGGTGAGGTTCAACGCAGCAGGTGGTGCCAAGAATTCCCTCGGCACAGAGCGCAGGCGAGTCTGGGCGCCTTGCGTTGCAGGTTGTCCGAGGGCCTGTGTCATCAACGAGGGGAGATTGGCTGACCGCAGTAAGTGGAACCAAATTAGGGAAACGGATGCCCACCGGGGGACTTGAACCCCCACGACCGAAGCCACTGGTACCTAAAACCAGCGCGTCTACCAATTCCGCCAGATGGGCAGGTTGCAACTCTAGGCAGGCAACCAGAATGCACCCAGACATGCTGCTTCCTTGATGCTGGCCACAATCGCTGGAGACCTTTGTCTGCTGTTGGGCCTGGCGGTCCTGCTGCTGCCATTGCTCGCCACGGAACTGAGTCGGCCCAGAGACGGGATCTGGGGAGGCATTGTGCTGCTGCTCGGCCTGGTTTTGGTCACCAGTAGTGACCGCCTGCGCGGTGCACCGATGCTCGCCGTCATCTGCAGCGCGTTGCTGATCAGTCGACTCGGCGCAGAGGTGGCCCAATCACGCTGGCAACGACTCAGCCAAGAGGAGCAACAGCGACTGCAGTCAAAAGAACGTTGGGCGACGAGCGCGCAACAGCTCAGCACGTCGGTCACCACACTGCTGACCAATCTGCAGGCTGCTATCGGCAGCCTGAAACCCGAACCACCTGCTGACAATCGTGAAGAGGGCAGTAGCCGCAGCGGCAAACGCTGGGTTCGCCCTGAGGACTCCAATCAGCCAGACACCACGGAGGACGCACTTTCAACAACCCTGGAGAAGCCCAAGGAAGCAACGGCACCCAACTTGGCCAGCGAGGACGGATAATTCCGTCTGCAGCTGCCCAACCGTGAGCAAGGAGACGCGCGACGCCAACGCCGAAGGACGTCCCTCCTACAAGGACACGCTCAACCTGCTGCAGACCAGCTTCGGAATGCGCGCCAATGCCGTGAAGCGAGAACCAGAGCTGCAGTCGTTCTGGAGTGAGAACGGGATCGACCTGAAGCTGGGCCTGCAGAACTCAGGGCCGATCTTCACCCTGCACGACGGACCGCCTTACGCCAATGGCCCCCTGCATATGGGCCATGCCTTGAACAAGGTTCTCAAAGATGTGATCAACAAATATCAGATCCTGCGAGGACGCAAGGTTCGTTACATCCCTGGCTGGGACTGCCATGGCCTACCGATCGAACTGAAGGTGCTGCAGTCGATGGATCAGGATCAGCGCCAAGCGCTCACACCGATCAAGCTGCGCAAAAAGGCCGCCGCCTATGCCCGCAAGCAGGTGGACGGCCAGATGAAAGGGTTTCAGCGTTGGGGGATCTGGGCCGACTGGCAAGAGCCTTACCTCACCCTGCAAAAGAACTACGAAGCGGCCCAGATCAAGGTCTTCGGCGAGATGGTGCTCAAAGGGCACATCTACAGGGGTCTCAAACCGGTGCATTGGAGCCCCAGCTCGCAGACAGCACTAGCAGAGGCAGAGCTCGAGTACCCCGATGGCCACACCAGCCCCAGCGTTTACGTCGCCTTCCCGGCGGTTGAACTACCCGCACCGCTGCGCGACGCCCTCAGCACAGAGGGCATCGAATTGCCCGGTGATGCCGACGCACTCGGGAAGACCCTTCAGGTGGCGATCTGGACCACAACCCCCTGGACGCTTCCGGCCAACCTGGCGGTCTCCGTCAATGAACGCCTGGACTATGCCCTCGTCGACGATGGTGAGGGGCGGCTGCTTGTGGTGGCCGCTGACCTGATCGACTCCCTCGCCACAACGCTGGAGCGACCACTCGTCCGCAAAGCCACGGTGAAGGGAGCGCTGCTTTCCGGACTGACGTACCGCCATCCCTTGCTGGACCGCACCAGCCCCGTTGTGATCGGCGGTGAATACATCACGACGGAATCGGGCACAGGCCTCGTGCACACGGCACCAGGCCATGGAGTCGACGACTTTCACACAGGCCAGAAAAATGGCCTACCTGTTCTGTGCCCTGTCGACGAAGCTGGCACGCTCACGGACGAGGCGGGACCCTTCGCCGGTCTCAATGTCTTGAAGGACGCCAACCCAGTGATCATCGACGCGCTCGAGACGGCAGGAGCACTGCTGAAGCAGGAGGCCTACGGACACCGCTACCCCTATGACTGGCGCACCAAAAAGCCCACGATCTTCCGTGCCACCGAACAGTGGTTCGCCTCCGTCGATGGCTTCCGTCAGCAGGCCCTGGATGCCATCGATCGAGTCGAGTGGACACCCGCTTCAGGTCGAAACCGCATCGAGGCGATGGTCAAGGAACGGGGCGACTGGTGCATCTCCCGACAGCGCACCTGGGGTGTGCCGATCCCCGTCTTCTACAACCGCAGTGGAGGCGACGTCCTGCTCAACGCCGACACCCTCGCGCACATCGAAGCGCTGATCGCCGAACACGGTGCCGATGTGTGGTGGGAAAAAGACGAAGCTGATCTTCTGCCTCCCGCCTATGCCGATCAGGCTGAGCAATGGCGCAAAGGCACCGACACCATGGATGTGTGGTTCGACTCCGGCTCCAGTTGGGCCGCAGTCTCCAACCAACAAGAGGGCCTTGGCTATCCCGCCGATCTGTACCTGGAGGGCTCTGACCAACATCGCGGCTGGTTCCAGAGCTCATTGCTGACATCAGTGGCAGTCAATGGTCATGCTCCCTACCAGCGAGTGCTCACCCACGGTTTCGCCTTGGATGAAAAAGGTCGCAAGATGAGTAAATCGTTGGGCAACGTTGTTGACCCGATGGTGATCATCGAGGGCGGCAAGAACCAGAAGCAAGAACCTGCCTACGGCGCTGATGTGCTGCGCCTGTGGGTGAGCTCGGTTGACTACTCCGCTGATGTGCCGATCGGTGCCGGCATCCTTCGCCAACTCGCGGATGTCTACCGCAAGGTGCGCAACACCAGCCGCTACTTACTGGGCAACCTCCACGACTTCAATCCAGCCGACGACGCCATTCCTGTGGAGAAGCTGCCGTTGCTGGACCGCTGGATGCTGCAGCGAACTGCGGAGGTGATGGATGAGATCACGGAAGCGTTCGAGAGCTATGAATTCTTCCGCTTCTTCCAACTACTGCAGAACTTCTGCGTGACCGACCTGTCGAACTTTTATCTCGACATCGCCAAGGACAGGCTCTATGTGAGCGCACCCTCCGACCGACGACGAAGGAGCTGTCAGACCGTGATGTCGCTGATCATCGAACGACTGGCTGGTCTGATCGCTCCTGTGCTGTGCCACATGGCCGAGGACATCTGGCAGAACCTGCCCTACGAGGTAGAGGAGACATCGATTTTCCAGCGCGGTTGGCCAACTGTTCCAGCCGACTGGCGCAATCCCAGCCTCAGTGAACCGATCCAGCGATTGCGAGAGCTGCGTGCTGCGGTGAACAGAGTTCTGGAGGACTGCCGAAGCAGACAGGAACTGGGGGCATCGCTGGAGGCAGCCGTCAGAATCGAAACTCGCAATCCAGAGCTGGAGTCAGCCCTCAACTGGTTGAACGAGAACGGCGATGCGGAGGCTGATGGTCTGCGCGACTGGCTGCTGGTCTCTCAGCTGCAATTAGGAGGAGAGCCCTGGGCCGAACTCCTCGCCGACCAGACGGACGACACCGCGATCATCGAGGTGAGCAGAGCCCGTGGGATCAAATGCGAACGCTGTTGGCACTACGAGAGTGATGTGGGCCAGCACACCCAGCATCCGACCCTGTGCGGGCGCTGTTGCAATGTTCTGAATCGTCGCTGATCACCAGCTGGCCTGAGCCAGCAGGTCTTCCGGATTCACAGGCCCGACAAGCCTGGTTTCGCCGGAGGGGTCCAGCGGGCCCTGCAGCAATTCCGCCCAATCCAAGCGCGTGCCATCGGGGAGAACCGATGCATCTGGATCAAAGGCTGTGGGATGGGTCGTGCTGCTGCTGAAGCCACGAAAGATCAACAGTTCAAACGGCTCATCCAACACAAACCCGTGCAACCTCACCACCCGATCAGGGCTCAGACGCGTGCGCTCTTCCAGCTCCTGAACGAGGGCGGTGGATTCCATGATCAGAAATCCCCGGCGACCCGTCCCTGCTTGGGAAGACGCACCAGAGCCCACTGCAGCAGGCCGACGACGTAAGCCACCAGAGCCACGTAGCCGATGAAGGCCGCCACGGCCATCGTCCACTCACCACCGAAGACGAAGTCGAACACACGCTCAGCGACTCGATGCAGCCCCTGGGGCGCCTCCAGCCAAAGCCGACAGGAATCGGTCTCGAGCTGACGGGTGCAACCCAGTGCCGAACCCGACATCACGGCGGCGAACAAGGCAAAGAGTGTGAGGGCCCATCGCCAGACCCGAACGGTGAACGGCAGCGCGCGCCCCGGAGGGCTGTCGGCCAGCTCCTCATTGAGGTCAACCCAGAACCAAAGAGACGCAGCCATCAGCAGAGGCGCCAGAAATGCCGTGAAATAGCCGATCGGCCGTTGATCAGTCAGCAACAGCACGCTGATCGCCAGCAGACTTGCCACTTTCCAGTAGATCCCGAGCAACCTCACCAAGGCAGGGTCGCGTCGAAGCCCCGACCAGATCAGAAGCACAAGCGGAATGCCCAGAGCAATCGTCGCCCCGAGGCGATAGGTGAGCCACACCAGGGTGCGTGTTGTGAAATCGGACACCGGCCAGGGACATCAGAGGGCCATTATCACGGTCATCCAGCAGGTCGACAGGATTGGTAAGGTCCAATCCATGGTTCCGTTCAATCCTCTCGACTGGTTCCGGAGCCGCGGGCTGCAGGCTCAATGCCGACATGCCCTTTCCAGCAAGCCTTCTCTTGAAGATGCTGCAAGGGAAGTCACCAGTGCTCTGGGCTCGAATGAGGCCGATCTGGCCCTCGTGTTCATCTCGAGTCATTTCGCGAGCGATCTGACCCGCCTACTGCCGCTGCTGCAAAAACGCCTGAACGCCAAACACTGGCTCGGATGTCTGGGCGGTGGTGTCGTTGGCACCACAACCGCAGGCGAAGCCCATGAAGTGGAACGCACGCCAGCACTCAGCGTCAGTCTCCTGAACCTTCCTGGAGCTGAACTGAACAGCTTCCGTCTCAACAGCAGCCAACTGCCCGATCTTGATGGAGCCGCCCAGAACTGGCAGGACTGGGTGGGGGTGAACCCTGACCACAGCCGTTCAATGCTGCTGCTGCTCGATCCCGGCTGTCATGCCATCAACGATCTCGTGAGCGGACTGGATTACGCCTACCCCGGCATCGCCAAAGTCGGAGGCATCGCGGTACCTCACAACGCTGATCATGGTTCTCTGCTCTATGGAGATCAGGTCATCGATGGAGCGGTAGGCCTGAGCATCGGCGGCACCTGGAGCCTGGATCCAGTGGTCGCCCAGGGATGTCGACCGATTGGACCGGTCTTCGCCATCGAACAGGCTCAACGCAACGTTCTGCTCGAACTGAGCGACGGTGATCGCAGGGCCAGTCCAGTGGCCTGCTTACAGCGCGTGCTTGCCGATCTCAGCGCCGAAGACAGGGAATTGGTGCAGCACTCACTGTTTCTGGGTGTGGAGCGGGAGCAATTCATTGCGGATGCCATGCTCGCTGGCCTGAATCAGGGTGGCGTCTTAGCTGATCGCCCCGAAAGGTCCTTTCTGGTGCGCAATCTGATCGGCGTGGATCCACGCAACGGCGCGGTTGCCGTTGCCGATCGCGTACGTGCCGGACAAAACGTGCAGTTCCAGCTGCGTGAAGCGCAGGCCTCAAGACAGGAAGCCCGCCAGCTGTTGCAGACCAGACGCGATCAAGGCAGCGACGCCACACCGTTAATGGGACTCCTCTTCGCCTGTCTGGGCCGGGGCAACGGCTTGTTTGGCAGCCCCGATGGCGATGTCAACATCGCTCGCGATGTCTTTCCACAACTTCCGGTTGCCGGCAGCTTCTGCAACGGCGAAATCGGTCCCCTCGGAGGAGCCACGCATTTTCATGGCTACACCGCCTGCTGGGGCCTGTTGCGCTGCGATCCTTCCGAAAGTGCAACGCGATCCTGATGCGGCAGCACGTCAATCCCCTCAGCCGCTTCTTTCAGCTGCCTCTGGAATTGCCCGGTCCCGATCAGCTGTTTGACATCGCCAATCGCCCCATCCATTTGGACATCGGCTGCGCCCGGGGCGTCTGTCTACTGGAGCTGTCAGCACTGAAACCAGACTGGAATCATCTGGGTGTGGAAATCAGGCGTCCGCTCGTACTGGCAGCCCAGCGTGACCGCGACAAACTCGAGCGTCACAATCTCCATTACCTCTTTTGCAATGCCAACATCAGCCTTGAGGGCTGGCTTGCGGAGCTGACCGCGGATCAGCTGCAGCTGGTGAGCATCCAGTTTCCGGATCCCTGGTTCAAGCGGCGACACCGCAAGCGCCGGGTGATGCAACCCTCGCTACTGCTCGCCATCGCTGCCGCTCTCAGTCCCAGTCGCGAGCTGTTTCTACAAAGCGATGTCCTGGAAGTGGTGGAACCGATGGTCACACTGGTCGAACTGAGCGGTTGCTTCGACCGCCCCGACGAAGACACGCGTCCCTGGCGCACCAACAACCCTCTACCGGTGCCGACCGAACGCGAACGCTACGTGCAAGAGAAGGGCCTTCCTGCCTACAGAGTGCTTTACCGGCGCAACGAACAGCCACTGCCAGAGCTGGAAGAACTGGAGATCGCCTGGCAACGGGTCGATAATCCCGCTGATGTTCCTCTCAATCACTGATGGCTGAGGCTTCGGCCCCTACCCCTTGGTTGCTGCGCTGGCAAGGACTCCTACCAGGTTCAGCGGCACAGCAGAAGCGCCTAAGCGATCTGGCGGGGATCGTCCTGATCCTGCTGATGGCCGGACTTCCAGTCCTCACGCGTGCTGGTCTGGGCCTGATCGTGCTGGCCTGCGGAGCCCTTTGGGTGCTCTGGTCACTCACCAGAACTCCCGCTCACATCGGCTCGATCAGTGGCTGGCTGCTGCTCTTCCTGGCTGTGGCCATGCTGGCCACAGGTCTTTCACCGGTCCCGAGCGCCGCCGCCAAAGGTCTGCTCAAACTGATCAGCTACCTCGGGGTCTATGCCCTGATGCGCCAGCTACTGAGTGTCGGGCCTCAGTGGTGGGACCGCTTGGTGGCGGCCTTGCTGGGCGGATCTCTGCTGAGCAGCCTGCTGGCATTACGCCAGCTGTATGCCCCCACAGAGGAATTGGCTCGCTGGGCCGATCCCAACTCGGTGGCGGAGGGCACCATCCGCATCTACGGGCCACTGGGCAATCCCAATCTCCTGGCGGGGTACCTGGTGCCAATCCTGCCGATTGCCGTCGTGGCAATGATTCGCTGGCGTGGCTGGGGTGCCAGGCTCTACGCAGCCACAGCAGTGATCCTCGGCTGCGCTTCAACGCTGTTCAGCTATAGCCGCGGTGGCTGGCTTGGGATTGTGGCTTCAGTCGGTGTGCTGATGCTGCTCCTGCTGCTTCGGTACATCCGAAACTGGCCAGCGCTCTGGCGACGGCTTCTTCCCCTGGCCCTGCTCGTCATGACTGGCGTGGTACTGGCCGTTGCCGCCACACAGGTGGAACCGATCCGCACCCGAGTCGCCAGCCTGATGGCAGGTCGAGGCGACAGTTCCAACAATTTCCGGATCAACGTCTGGCTCGCGGCGATCGACATGATCCAAGACCGTCCTTGGCTGGGCATCGGCCCGGGCAATGCAGCCTTCAACAGCGTTTACCCCCTGTACCAGCAACCGAAATTCAACGCTCTCAGTGCCTATTCAGTGCCGCTTGAAATCCTGGTTGAGACCGGCATCCCTGGCCTGCTCGCCTGTCTGGGGCTAGGGGTTGCCAGCCTTCGTAACGGTTGGCGTGCCCTGACTGCAGACGCAGAGCTTGCTCTTCCCTGCCTGGGCTGCCTCGCAGCCATCGCTGGTCTGCTGATCCAGGGTGCAGCCGACACCATCTTCTTCCGTCCTGAAGTGCAAATCAGCGGCTGGTTTTGCCTGGCCACCCTGAGCCAAATGCGCCGCGAGCCTTGAACAAGCAAGTTCCCATCTTTGCTGGATTTGATGCCGGACAGACCCAATGCCGTTGCCGATTGAGTGCTTGGGAGGACGGAAAACTTCGAACGGTCGGCGATGGTTTAGGGCCAGGAGTGAGCCATCTGGATGCTGCTGACGGAGAAGAGCGCTTTCGTTCTGCCATCCGCTTCAGCCTCGACAGAGCCCGACTCGACTGGACTCAGCGATGCGGTCGGGAACCCAACAAGTCAGAGCCAATCTTTGCTGCAGCCATTGGAGCCAGTGGCATCGAGGCTGGAACGCCCCTGCAGGAGAGGGGCGGAGCGCTACTCGCTTCAGAACTGCAACTGCCCGAAACGTGCTGCATCGCAACCGGCGACGAACGCACCGCCTTGCGGGGCGCATTTCCTGATCAGTCGGGCATCGTGCTAATCAGCGGCACCGGAATGATCGTGGTGGGTCGGGACGCCAACGGACGCGAACACCGCTGCGGCGGCTGGGGCTGGCGCCTGGATGGTGCAGGGTCTGCCTTCGACATCGGCCACGATGCGCTTCAGCTGAGCCTGAAAATGGCCGATGGCCGCGCTCCTGATGGCACGCTGCGGCACCAGCTGTGGGAAGTCATGGGTTGTCGCACCGCCTTCGAGCTCAAAGCACGCGTGGTGAGCCCAAGCCATGGCACCGACGCAGAGGCGAAGCTGGCGCCGCTGGTCGACGACGCTGCCGCACAAGGCGATCCTGCCGCTCGAGCCATCCTGCAGCAGTCGGCCTCCGCACTCGCGCAGGCAGCAGCAGTCACGGCTCAAGCCCTTGATCTGACCACTCCATCCCTGTGTGCGCGTGGCGGAGCGCTGGAGCATCTTTCAGAGTTCCGTGAACTCGTCAACACGGCGATCTTCGAGTTGCTGCCGGGGAGCAGCTGGCAATCAGGATCGGGGGATGCCTGTGATGGTGCGCTTGCCTGCGCTCTGGATCGTTCCGCCCTCAGGCCACATTGAGATGGCGATCGGCCGCCTCGGCCAAACGGCCGGTCCAGAGTTCCACCACATCTGATTCGGCCGCTTCCACCATCACCCGCAAGAGAGGTTCGGTGCCGCTCGCCCGCACCAGCACCCTGCCGTCTTCAGCCATCGAGCGTTCAGCTTCGTCGACCAGCTCTCGCAGAGGAGCGCACTCGGCCCAACCCTTGCGCCGCTCGAGGTCAGGCACGCGCACATTCACAAGCTTCTGTGGATAGGCCTGGAAGCTGCGGTCCAGCCAGTCCGCAAGCGTCATCTGCTGGCCATGGCAAAGGGTGGCGAGCTGAAGCGCCGTGAGAACCCCATCACCGGCGAGTCCATGGGCGGAGGACAGGATGTGTCCGGACTGCTCACCTCCCAGGGCTGCACCACTGCTCACCATCGCTGCGTGCACATGCTGGTCTCCCACCGGAGTGCGCTCCAGCTGACCACCTCTGGACTGCCAGGCCCGCTCAAATCCGAGGTTGGACATCACCGTGGCAACCAGGCGCTGGTCAGGCAACGCACCGCTGTCTTGCAGCACAGAGCCCCAGAGGTAGAGCACGTGATCACCATCAACAACCCGGCCGCGACCGTCCACAGCCAGCATCCGGTCGGCATCACCGTCGAAGGCAAAGCCCATGGCCGCACCGCGTTCGATCACCGCCTCCCGCAGCGGTCCCAGATGGGTGGACCCACAGCCCACGTTGATGCGCTCACCGTCTGCCGCCCCATGCAGCACGGTGAGGTCGGCCCCAAGTGAGCGGAAAACCTCTGCACCGCATGCGGTTGCTGAACCCCAGCAGAGATCGAGCACGATCGGCACTCCGTCCAGACGCTGATGCTGAACGCTGCTCAGCAGACTGTCGCGATAGTGCTCAAGCAACTCAGCACGATGGATTGCAGCGCCACAGGCGCCCATCGGCCCAGAGGCGTCTGCCTCACCACGCAGACCGGATTCAATGCGGCGCTGCAGCGTGGAGCCCAGCTTGCTGCCATCAGGCCCGAACACCTTGATGCCGTTGTCTTCAGGCGGGTTGTGACTGGCCGACACCATCAACCCGCCTGATGCCTGAAAGCGACGGATCAGACCGGGAACCGCCGGTGTGGGGCAAAGGCCAAGAGTCCAGACCTCACGACCTGCTGCAGTCAGACCTGCGGTCAGAGCGGCCACCACCATCGAACCGCTGCAGCGGGAGTCCATTCCGATCAGAACAGGACCATCCGGCGGCAAGACGCGACCGCACCAGAAACCCACCTGCAAAGCCAGAGCGGGCGTGATCGCCGAACCGACACGACCCCGCAGCCCATCTGTCCCGAAACTGACCTCCGGGGACTGGAGTGAACCAAGCGGATGAGCAGCGGAAGAGGCCATGAGGTCTCATTTGTGGACTGAACCTTAAGAGCCCTGAGACAACCCATCACTGAACCAGTGACAGGGCTACAGCCGCACGATGCCGATCAAGTCCATCGCTGAGGCATAAGCAGCAGAGCTGCCAGTTCCAGCAGAGCCCATAAACCCACCAGCAGCACCACCCAGCCAGGCAACCACCGCAACGGCCAGAGCCAGCGCAGGCCCCAAACCACAAAAGCCAGTCCTAAGGCCACAACCAGGCGCAGGCGTTGGCGCTGGCCAGGTCGCGGTTGCCGACGCTGAGCAACCATCCAGTTCGATCCTGCTGGGCACAGAATGCCAGCAGTTTCCAGCCACGGCTTGAACACTCGAGAGACCCGCGGACCGCTACTTCTCGGCGGCACCACGCTTCTTACTGTTCTGGCGATCTTGGGTGGTCGTGTGCTCTTGCGCAGTCAACACCATCCGATCACGCCGGAGCTGAGTGATGCACAGCTCTGGACGCACTACCGCTGGTCCGGGAACCCTGAGCAGCGGCGCGAAGCCGCCCTGATGCTGGGCAGCCGCAGCGACGATTCTCCGCAAAGGCGCTGGCACCTGCTGAGCGGACAGGGCTGGGGGCCAGCTCCAATGGCCGCCGTCGCCCTCAAACAACAAGCCCTGGCGGCAAAATCACTGGGCCGCGATGGGGAGGAGCAACAACACTGGCGGGATCTACTCCGACGTTTTCCCACGTCAACGGCCAGTGCCGATGCCCGTTATCACCTTGCAGATCGCCAGCCGCAGCTGAGGGAGGAGCTGCTCAGGCTTCAACCCGCCCATCCAGCCGCGCTGGCGGCCGCCGCCGAACTGCCGGACGACGCCGATCAGGCCCTGGTCCAGTCCAGTGCCCTGCATCTGGCCCGCTGGGGAGCGAACTGGCCTGGGGCGCAACGGCTGCTTCGCAAGGCCTGCGGTGCCATCACAGGCGAAGGACTGGAACAGCAGCAGCGTCTGCAACTGGCAGCGGCCCTGGCTGAACTTGGCGATGGCCGATCCGCAGAACTTTGCCTGCAGGGAACCCCCCTGGCCCCGTCGCAGGCGCTGACGATCGGACGCACACTCCTTCGAGGCAACCAGGATCAGCAACAACGCGGTGAAGCGATGTTGCTGCAGCTGGCCAAGGATCACCCGGACAGCGAGGAGGCACTGCAATCTGCAGCACTGCTGAGCGAGCCTTTGCTGCCGAAACAGGCACTGATCAACGCTTTGCCTGAATCTCTCCAGAAGCGATCAGCCGATGTCGCCGCGGCCCGGGTCCGTCTGGCAGGGGGCGAAGGAGGGCTGGTCGTGCTGAAACGCTGGCCCGGCCATCCCGCCAGCTGGCAACTGCAGTGGGACCTGGCTCGTGAAGCACTGCTCAAAGGTCAGTGGGAACCGGCAAGGTCATGGCTGACTGCGATCCCAGCGGAGCAGCTGCCTGACCCCCTGCGGGCGCGCCAGCAGTTCTGGCTGGGGATGAGCCTGGACAAACTCGGAGATCGCCAGGCTGCCAAAGAGATCTGGCAGACGCTGACGCGTCAGCAGCCACCCGGTTACTACACCTGGCGAGCTCAGGCCAGGCTGGGTTCCGGAAACCTGCCGGCTCTCTCAGGCGACAAGGTGATCACGGCCACAGAGGCTGACCGTCTGAACTCTGGTCAAACCTGGAGCCCCCTCGACAGCGGCAATCCCCTGGTTGACCAGCTCTGGCGCCTTGAGATGAATCAGGAAGCCTGGGAAACCTGGCGCAGCGACGCAGGAAACTCCGATCCATCTCCACAGCAGCTCCTGCGGGAAGGCCGGCTTCGACTGGCGGTGAATGACCACTGGACCGGTCTCAGCCGGCTGTGGCGGGCCAGCCTGCGACTGGTGTCCCCGGACTGCAACACGCGCCAGTTGCTCCACAACAGTCTTCACCCCAGACCGCTGCTGCCTCTCTTCCTGGCCGCTTCAGAGCAGGAGAAGGTGCGATTAGAACTGCTGCTGGCCATTGCCCGCCAGGAATCTCGCTTCTCGCCCGGCGTGACTTCACCCGTGGGTGCCGTGGGACTTCTGCAGCTGATGCCAGCCACTGCCGCGGAACTGGCAGGAGAAGAGCTCAGCAGCGACGATCTACGCGAACCAGAGCGCAATGCGATTCTCGGAGCCCGCTATCTGGCCGATCTGCTGGAGCTTTGGCAGGGCAACCCCTGGTTAACAGTGGCCAGTTACAACGCGGGGCCTGGAGCGGCAGGATCCTGGGTGAGCGCTGAACTGGACCAGGACCCTGAGCTTTGGGTCGAACGCATTCCATACCCTGAAACCCGTCTCTACACCAAGAAGGTGCTCGGCAATCTCTGGGCGTACCTGAACAACAGTTCAGGCAACGATGCCAGCACTGATCGCTGCAGCCAGTGAAGTCGGGGGATCGGGCAGACCATGGCCAATCCAGATGCCTCCGATCACGATCACTGCAAGCCAGAACGCCATCAGTTGCGGAGGCGGAACCACTTTGATGCGACTCAGATCGAGGCGTGCCAGCAATGTCGCAGACCCCAGAATCAACACATCCGACAACAAGCTCAGACTGAGAACGTAGAGCCCCACTGTGATTAACAGCGTGAGCGTGACCACCAGGCTGAGCACGCGACTCGATGCCATCAGCATGGAAAGCTGACGGAGCAGTAGATCGGGCATGGTGCAGATCACCACCACCACGACCGCCTGGATCATCTCCAACGCCCAGAACGTGCTCACCGAAATCGAATGGGCATCAGCCAGCCAAGCTTCCTGGATCGCCCAGTGATGGCCCAAGAACAGCGACACCACGAACAGAACAATCAGCAGCGGAGCCCGAAGCGGTAACAGCAGGAAACGCAAGACGGACATCGGCTTGGAGGCAGATTCGCGGCGGACAAACGTCGATCAACGACGCGATCATCTGCGGTCAGACGCTAGCAACAGCAAGCGGTTTGTCCTGTCAGAGTGGTGGCATTGATGTCAGTCCGCGATGACCGACAGCGCTTCAAGCTCCAGCCTCAGCACACTGCAGAAAGTTCTCCTGCTGGTCTCAGCCCTGGTCCTGGCTGTCAGCCTCTTCCTGGTGCGCAACGGCGGTTCCATCGAATCGCCACTTGATCAGCTCGCCAGACGCTCGTTGTCGCCAGAAGTGGCACTCAGCAACGGTCGGCCCACAATCCTCGAGTTCTATGCCGACTGGTGTGAGGTCTGCCGCGAAATGGCTCCAGCGATGCTGGAGGTTGAACAACGTCACAGTGCCGACCTGGATGTGGTTCTGGTCAACATCGACAATCCGCGCTGGCTTGACCTGACCGATCGCTATGACGTCACTGGGATCCCTCAGCTGAATCTGTTCTCCGCAGACGGCACAATGCGGGGCCGCTCGCTCGGAGCACGCACTGAAAACGAGCTGAATTCGATCGCCAATGCTTTGATCGACGGCAGCTCAATTCCAGCTCTCGCTGGCGTGGGCAGCACGAGTGCTCTTCCTCAAACCGCCTCGGCGGATTCCACCGGTCCAAGAAGCCACTCCAAAATCCTGTCGATGCTGACCGGAAAGGCGATGATCGACCGAACATCCCGTACCCGCAACCTCAAAACCTCATGGATTCCCGCTTCCGGGTCGAACTGATCGCTGCCACGCCCAATCCTCAACAGAGCGTGTATGCCGGCATGCACCAGGACTACAGCGAAGGGTTCGTGGTGATGGAACGCGACCAGTGGCCGAACGAAACGAGAGCTGGAGAAATTTGCATCAAGCGGTTGCTGGGTGGAATGAAGGGCCATTACGGCCCACTGGAACATGCTCAGATCGTGTTGAACGTTGGCTGGTTCCCTCACTCGGTCATGCAGCAGGCGCGAACCCACCGAGTGGGCGTGAGCTTTGATGTGCAATCGATGCGTTACACCGGTGAGCGCATCTGCAGGGCTGCTGAAGGGAAACTCGATCTCGAGGAAGTGTTCTACCTGCGGCCGGTCGGGGAATACCGAGACCGACTAGGCAAGAAATACACCTACGTCGATGAGCAACGACTCATCGATCTCAAACTCTGCCAACAAGCCGCGGAGCGCTATCGCGATCTGTTGCGCGATGGCTTCTCCGAGGAACATGCCCGTGGCATCCTCCCGTTCGACTATCGACAGCACTTTGTTGTCAGCTTCAGTCTTCGAGCATTCCTTCACTTCCTAGACCTGCGTTCCAAACTCGACGCGCAACAGGAAATCAGAGAACTTTGCGATTTGATGTGGCCCCATCTTCAGAACTGGGCACCTGAGTTTGCTGACTGGTACGAGAAAAATCGCTTGCACAAGGCGCGCCTGGCGCCCTGAATCGGAGAACGATCGCAACCCGCCTGACTTAAACCTTGGCCAGTGTCACCCGCTCGGGTTGATGCTGGTATTTACCCTGCCGATCGCTGTAAGTGGTGTCGCAGGGATCGCCTTCAAAGAACAACAGCTGGCAGATGCCTTCATTGGCATAGATGCGGCAGTCAGCTCCTGAACTGTTACTGAATTCAAGCGTGAGATGCCCTTCCCAGCTGGCTTCAGCCGGAGTGGTGTTCACAATGATGCCAAGACGCGCATAGGTGCTCTTGCCAAGGCAGATCACGGTGATGTTCGGCGGAACCTTCATCTTTTCAAGAGCCACTCCCAGGCCATAGGAATGAGCGGGAAGGATGAAATAGTCACCATCGTCATCATGGTGAAGCTCGGTTGGTTCAAGGTTTCCAGGATTGAACCGCTTGGGGTTCATCACAGTTCCAGGAACATGCTTGAAGATCAGAAATTCCTGAGGCGACAACCGCAGGTCGTAGCCATATGAGGAACATCCGAAGCTGAGCACAGGTGCCAGCTTCTGCTCAGGGTCGAGATGGCGAATCAACCCTTTCTGGAAGGGTTCGAGCATGCCAGCGGCAGCCTGTTCAGTGATCCAACGGTCATTTTTGAGCATCAGAAACCCCTGCGCAGTTCCGTCACTTGGTCGGCTAATCCCATGAGAGAGTCCGGAATCGACGGTCCTGTGATGATCACATCCATGGAACCAGGACGTGCGTCCAGGCTGTCACGCACCTCAGATTCGTTGAGGTAGCCGAGAGCAATGGCCAAGCCAAGTTCATCCAAAACCAACTGATCAAGATCGCCGCTAGCCAGGTGGCGACGACAGATCTGCCAGACCGCTTGGACAGCATCCACAGTTGTGGGGTCAGCTGAGCTGGCCTGATCCGAAAGACATCCCATCACAGCAGGTCTCATCCAGACCATGCGATCGCAGAGAGTGATCGCCGCATTAGGCCCCTGAGCCACACCACCTTTAAGGAACTGCATCACTGCAACACGACTGCCAAGCCCAGCAGAACGCAAGGCTTGACTCAAAACTGTCCCGAAACTTCCTCGATAAGGGGCGGTATGCACCTGCAACTGCCCTTCAGGAGCCACCAGATGCAGGGGCTGCTGTGGCTGGAGCGATGGCAGAGGATGCAAACCCGCACGGTTCAGAACCCGATGATCGGCACCGCTCTGCTGGCGGGGTCGATGGCTTGGGCTCAGGCTGGCAGTCATCTCGGTCGCTTCCATGTGACTGGAATCGAATCGACCCAGCGGAATTTGAATCTAGCGGCGAAAGCGCAAATCACAATCCCTTTGACACCATCCCTGGTGTCTCTACGCCAACTGGCAGGCTCAAGATCCCGATCCGGTTCCCCATGAGCGAGACCCAGCACAACGTTGGTCGCCCAGATGGCCGCCAACCCTCCGACCTCAGGTCCTTCTCGATCGACTGGGATCCCATGGGCTTCGCTCTGAGCTCTGTGATCGTGCGCACCGGACGCACCACCGTGCTCTGCAGCGTCTGCAATGAAGAAGGCGTCCCGCGCTGGCGACGGGATCAGGGCCTTGGGTGGCTCAGCGCTGAATATCGACTGCTGCCGGGATCCACCCCTGACCGCCAGCGAAGGGAACTAATGAAACTGTCAGGACGCACCCAGGAGATCCAGCGCCTGATCGGCCGCAGCCTTCGCGCGGCAATCGACATGAAGGCGTTGGGTGAGAACACCCTGCTGATCGACTGCGATGTGATTCAGGCGGATGCGGGAACGCGGACTGCAGCGATTACGGGGGCATGGCTCGCCCTGCAAAAGGCCTGCGAGCGGCTGGTTGCACAAGGGCGCATCAGCACTCATCCGGTCATCAACCAAGTGGCGGCTGTCTCTGTGGGACTGATCGATGGGCATGCTCTGCTGGACTTGGACTACAGCGAAGACAGTCGGGCAGATGTGGATCTCAATGTGGTGATGAACAACTCCGGCGACCTATTGGAGTTGCAGGGCACGGCCGAAGGTGCACCATTCAGTCGCCAGCAGCTCAACAGCCTGCTGGACCTTGCCGAACCAGGGTTGAAGCAGCTCATGGCTGCACAGCTGGATGCACTGCATGAAGACTGAGCCAGGAGAACCGTGTTCGTTGCTACAGGGTGACCGCGCATCGCTCCTTAACTTCCCCGCATTGATGCGTTGGTCATGGCCGAAGTGATGCGCGGCTTTAGTCGGACTGCTCCCCAGCCTGGGCGGTCCGCAGAAACAAGCCTGACCAATGCGCCCAATCCCGCCAGCCGCACCCTGCTGGAAGTGATCCGTGATCTGGAAGGTGCCAGCACCGAAATGGTGGAACGGAATAAGACCATCTTTTTCCCAGGAGACCCGGCCGAGCGCGTCTATCTGATCCGACGAGGAGCTGTGCGTTTATCGAGGGTTTATGAGTCCGGTGAAGAGATCACCGTTGCCCTGCTGAGAGAAAACAGCCTGTTTGGCGTTCTCTCACTGCTCACCGGACATCGCTCCGATCGGTTTTATCACTCCGTGGCCTTCACCAGAGTGGAAATGGTGACAGCCCCAGCGAGCTCTGTACGCCAGGCGATCGAAGCGAACACCAGCGTGGGATTGCTTTTACTTCAGGGTCTCTCCAGCCGAATTCTGCAGACCGAGACGATGATTGAAACCCTTACGCACCGGGACATGTCCTCCCGACTGGTGAGTTTTCTGCTTGTCCTCTGCAGAGACTTCGGGATGCCTGGCCCCCAGGGCATCACCATTGACCTGCGTTTGTCTCATCAGGCCATCGCTGAAGCGATCGGATCCACGCGTGTCACGATCACGCGTCTGCTTGGCGATCTACGCAATTCAGGCCTGGTCGAAATTGACCGCAAGAAGATCACTGTTCTGGATCCGATTGCACTGGCCAAACGTTTCAGTTAACCCCGCGACAGGTGAAGATGGGCAGCACCTCAGCGGCCTGCCGCATGTTTGACGCACCGTGACCGGCTGGCTGCTGCTGCTTTCCCTGCTGATCCTCGGGGGCGTGCTCTCCACTCTCGGTGACCGACTGGGTTCGAGGGTCGGCAAAGCCCGGCTGAGCCTTTTCGGTCTTCGCCCACGTCAAACCGCGGTGGTGATCACTGTGCTCACGGGGAGCCTGATTAGTGCCTTGTCGCTTGGGCTGATGCTGCTGGTGAGCCGCCAGCTGCGCGTTGGTCTGTTTGAACTCAATGACCTCGAAGCCCGCCTGCGCAGCAGCCGCTTAGACCTTAAGGGAAGCCGCAAGGCTCAGCGCAAGGCACGGCAGCAACTCGAAGAGGCTCGGGCCGATGAAATCAAAGCCAGAAAGATCCTGGCTGATGCGCAGGCACGAGCAGGAGAACTGCGCAGCACACTTCAACCCCTTCAAGAGCAGACACGCCGACTTGAGGCAGAACGGCAGAGACTCAGCCAGGACGTGCGCAACCGCGATGCGGAAATCCAACGCACGGATGATGAACTTCGAGCAGTGCGTCAACGCATCAGCTCAGGCGAAGCGGAGCTCCAGCAATTGGAGAAGAACCTGATAGCGCTGCGACGTGGAGATGTGGCCATCAGCAGTGGCCAGCCGCTGGCCACTGTCACGCTCAAGCTGGATCGTCCTGATCAAGCCCGGCAAGTGATTGACCAGGTGCTGCGGGAAGCCAATCTGCAGGCTTTTCAGAAGGTTCTGCCCGAACAGGCTCCTGATCGTCAGATCATCCTCGTGCCCCGCCAGGACATTGAAAGGCTGGAACAAGCCATCCGAAAGCCGGGCACCTGGGTGGTGCTACTGCGCTCAGCGGCCAATGTGTTGCGCGGTGAGAGCGTGGTGTACGCCTTCCCGGATGTACGTCCCAATGTGGCCATCACCATTGAGGGAGAAGTTCTGGCCAAAACCACTCTTGCCAGCCAGGACACGAATCCAGAAGCGGTGCGAAACCGCATCAACCTTCTGCTGGCGTCGACTCTGTCGGAGGTGCGCCGAAGAGGGTCCCTGAGTCAAGGCCTTCAATTTGATGCCAACGCCGTCAACAGACTCGCTCGGGCACTGACCGAGCGCAGCGGTGGACGGGTTGATCTCGAGGCAGTTGCGGTGCGGCGTAGTGAAACCGCTGATCCCATTGCGATCGAGCTGCGTCCAAGCCGCCCTTTGCGCCCAACATCCACGCTTCAGGACGACAGTCCATGAACCGGATCGTCTCTGTTGACCCAGGGCGCAACAAGTGCGGCCTGGTCCTTGTCGATTGCACTAGAGATTGCGTCATCGAAGGGCACGTTGTGGCAACCGAATCGGTGCTGGACACCCTGCAGTGCTGGAGGCAAGACGCACCGATTGAATGCTTGGTGCTGGGGAATGGCACAGCCAGCAACAGTTTGAGACACCAGCTTCCTGAAGATCTTCCCGTCAGAGTGGTGGATGAGCGCGGCACCACACTTCAGGCACGCAAGCGCTATTGGCAGCTATGGCCCCCAACAGGATGGCGGCGATTGATGCCCCGAGGCCTGCTGCTACCCCCCAGCGAACTGGATGCCGTTGCAGCCCTGGTGATTCTTGAATCGGAGCTGGGCCGCAAGATCCTTTGGCCTGGTCCCGCCCCACTCAGAAACGGGCCCGCACAGTGAAGCTGTAGTCACCACCGGCTTCCAACCTGTAGTCGGATTTCACAAGAAAGCGAAGCAAGGCGTCCTGGATCAAGGCTCTGCCCAGGGAGGGCTCCACACTCAGCTCCCCCCGATCAAACAACCAGTGAAAGGTCCAGGTGAAGCCACCCGCCTGAACCTCTCCTTGCAGACACTTGTCTCGGAAGCTGTGCTGGTGCACCCGAAGATGAGCCGTCGTGACAGGCAGGCGTGCCATCAGGCCGGATCGCCATCAAGATCAGGCACCAGATTCACAGCATTGATGGCATTCCCAGCCCGATCCAGGCCTTGTCGCTGAATGTGATTGAGGCCGGACAACACTTCGCTCAGCACGTCTTGGAGCAGAGGTTCCTCAGACCGGTTGAACTGACCAAGCACATGAGACACCGTGCGGGCACGCCGTTCCTCGGGATTGCGACCAGGAGCACCAATGCCGATGCGAAGGCGAGCGAACTCCTGGGTGCCGAGATGCTGAATAGTGCTTTTCAAGCCGTTATGTCCACCGGCACCTCCTCGCGCACGCAGGCGCAACCGTCCGAGCGGCAAGTCCATGTCATCGACGAGCACGATCAGCTGATGAATCCCAAGATCAAACCAATCCAGCGCTGCACGGATCGAACGACCACTGTCATTCATGTAGGTCTGTGGCATCAGCAGCCTGAGTCGAGCGCTACCGGAGCCGACATCAGCGAGATCACCCTGAAGCTTTGACATCGGCTTAAAACGCCCACCCTCACGAGCTGTGAGCAACTCAAGAGCCATGAATCCCACGTTGTGCCGTGTCGAGGCATATTTTTCACCGGGATTGCCCAGACCGACCACCAGACGGAGGTCACCACGCTCGATCACCGATCAATCCTCAGAAGCCTTGGGAGACGGGGCTGGGTCTGAAGGCGAGGAAGGTGGAAGTTCCTCAGGATCAGCCATCGCTTTGCTGATTTCGCGTTCGAATTCTTTGGAGGCTGTCTGAAATCCTTTGAGCGTTTTGCCGAGCGTCCGGCCAAATTCTGGCAAACGCTTCGGTCCGAACACCAGAAGCGCAACGGCTCCGATGACGGCCATCTCAGGAAGTCCGATGCCGAAGATGTTCATGGAAAGTGATGAGCGTGCCGAATCAGGCGCCGCCGTTCCAGTTCACGTTGATTCCTTCAAGGATCAGAGACTGGTTATAGAGCTGGAGGATCACCAGCAGGAAAACCAGAAACAGCACCATGAAAATGCCCATGACAGGGGTGGTTCCCCAGCCGGGGACAACCTTGCCGTACTCGGAGTTGAGGGGACGGAGCAGATCGCCCAAACGAGTGCGTTGTGCCATAGCGGCCCTGAGGTCTCGGGTGAAGTTCAGTCCCGATACTGTAGGGGTCCCGGCCCTGATCAGGGCCGATCCTGTCGAGAGATGTGATGGAAAGCTCTTCCCCGGCGCTGTCGGTGTCGATCGCGGTGTTAACCGCCCTGCTTGGACTAACCGGTTTTGGCGTTTACACAGCCTTCGGACCACCCTCGAAGCGTCTGGACGATCCCTTCGATGATCACGACGACTGAGGGGCTAAGCGCAGCTCTTGCAACGCACCTGGGTTGATTGTTGTGGACTGTTGTCCATCCTGAATCAACCAGCCCTGATCGCCAGGCGACCAGGTCACCCTTGTGCTCCCAGGGTTCAGCAGCTGAACGAGAACCGCATCTTGAACCGCATTAGCGGATTGATCCGGTCGGATCGAGACCGGTACGAGTTGCTGAGGCAGAGCAGGGAATCCATACCAGCGACCACAGGATTCGATCGGTCCCAGCCAGCCCGGTTCACGAAAGCGAATCGCCGCCTGCGCAAGACCATCGCGATACCAGCCGCTTGAAACAGGCATCAGTGCCAGGCGATGACGATGAAGCCGCTGATCCGCCGATGGATCAGGCCAAGTCGGCCCACGTAGCAATGAAATTCCCAGATGATGCGGGCCGGCATCAACCCCCTGAGGACCGTCAAGCAAGACGCCAAGCCCACCACCAGGGCCTGCTTCCTCACTGGCCAACCAGGAAATCACAGGAACCTCCCAGCGAGCATGCTCGCTGGGCGTCAAGGCGACAGCGGGTCGTTCGATCACACCGCCGCTGGTGTCCGCAGCCCAGCGCACCGCTGACCTGGCAAGGGGACAGACCACTCGAAGCAGTTCATGGGTCTGACGCCAGTCGATCGTTACTTGCAATTCAACGGCAGGGCTGTCGGCTCGCAGCAGCACATCCATCCGCAGCGCACTGCTCTCGATCGAGCTGCTCATCACGACCCTGGCCACCAGCGGGCCCTGCTCCACCAACTCCAGCTGCCAGTCAGCATCCATCGGCAGTGGGTGCTGCGGATAATCCACCGCCAGATCCCAGGCATCCCAGAACTCACCCCGGTCGCGATAGCGCCGGAACTGCACTGGTTCCGAAAGCTGATCAACACCCTGCTCGTCCTGCAGGCGGGTCAGTCCCCTGCGGTCCAGCTCAAGCGTGAGCAGACCGTTGCAGAGGCGCCAGCTCTGCTGGGCGATGAGCTGAACCCGAACCGGATTCCGCACAACAGGAGCAGCTGTCTCAGATGCTGAGGCAACGGCTGGTGCATCTGGATGACACTCCAGAGGCAGTGCCATCACCCCCTGGGCCTCCGGCAACTGCACCCACAGATCACCACCTGGAGCAACTTGTGATGGCAGGTTGTTGCCCTCACACGACCACCGACCGCGCGGCAGCCGCACCAGTGGAGACCAGCGCTGCAGTGGCTGCAGCCCGCACCATGCCCAGCGCTGACAAGCCTTATCAGGCGCTGAGTCCGCGGGCGACACACGACTGAGCAATTGATGAAGACCTGCAGTCCTCAGCACTGCCACACGTCGGCGGGCAGCTCGCCACTGGGGCTCCGCCTGATCAAACACTTCAGGAATCGAGGTTCCAGGAAGAATGTCGTGGAACTGTTGAAACAGCAGCACCTGCCAGTCCCGCCGCTGCGTGGATTTTGCTCCAAGGGCCTCCACCAGATCAGCCTCCCGCAGCAACCGCTCTAGAGTGCGGTTGTGTCGTTTCTGATCCGGGCGAGACGTGGCACAACCCCGATGCAGTTCCAGGTACAGCTCGTCCTTCCAGACGGGTAACGCTGACCTGAGCGGCTCAAGCTGCTTCAGGTAGTCACGCACCGTCCCAGCGCGACGTGGGGCGGCCTGTGGATGGTCTTGCCAAAGCTGCATCTCTTCCAGCATTTCCCTGGTCGGCCCACCGCCGTGATCACCAACCCCGGGCAACCACAGGGCCTGGTCGAATCCCGTGTTGGCCTGAAAGCGCTGCTGCTCTTGCTGCATGGCCATTGGATCGGCATCTGTGCCGATGCCTGGCAACATCAACGCCAGCAGCTCCGCGCCGCCGCGGCCGCGCCAGCGAAACAGACGGTGCGGGAAAACATTGGTGGCATTCCACGCCAGCTTGTGTGTGCAGAACCAGCGAACGCCCGTGGCGTAGGCAACGGCCGGCAGCCCGGACCCAAATCCGAAACTGTCCGGCAACCAGGCCAAATCGTGAGACCACTCCGGGAACAATCTCTGACTGGCCTCCTGACCTAATGAAAATTGCCGCCAGAGTGAGGCCGTGCTCACAAGCACACAGTCGGTTTCAACCCAGGGACCGTTGATGGGCTCCCAACGACCCAGACGACTGGCCTGCTGAATGCGTACAAACAGTGCAGGGCGGTGGCGCTCGATCCACTCATAAAGAGCTGGGGTTGAGTGGGCGAAATGCAGCTCCGGGAAGAGCTCCATCAAGTCCAAAGCAGAGTGGAAGGTGCGTTCCGCCGCCTGCCAGGTATCAGCAACAGGCCACAACCAGGCCAGATCCAGATGAGCATGCCCAACCCAGTGCAATCCACCGGCGGCATGAGCCAGCCCTGCAAGGTGTTGATCAACCTGAACCACCGCCTCAGTGGATAGCGGATCGCAATCAAGCCACGACTCAGGCAGCGTCTCTGCCTTGATGCCTGTGAGATCAAGAGCCTGAGGAAGCAGACATGCCTGGGGATCAACAGAGGGCACAGCGGGCTCCCGGACCAGATCACTTGTGATCAGTGCACCATCGTCATGACAGGGACTGCGCAGCTCCAGCAGCAACCTCAGGCCCGCTCCCTCATTCCAGTGAACCGGCAGCTTCCAGCGGCAACGGGTGTCGAACAGGTCCCCTTCATGCACGAGAACCCCATCCACCCAGAGACGCACCTGGTCTGCCCACCAACTGAGAACAAGCCGTTCAAGGCTGTCTTCGCAGTGCTGCCAGTGCTTTGGCCAGGTGATGGTCTGCTCAATTCGCAACCAGACGCCCCCTCTTGGCCAGATCAACAGTCCACGCTTCGCCCAGTCAGGTCGATGCTGCGCTCCCCAAGGCTCTTCAAGGACGGATTGCCTGTGGAAATCACCGCATCGATGCCAAAAAGAGAGCAGATCGAGGCGGCTGCGACTTCGAAACGTTTCAATCCACGCCAATCGCCGGGGCTGTAGAGGGGGCTGCATCGTGAATTCACAACCTTGACCCATAAGATGATGGCTCTATCCCAGACGCCGGTCGGTCTCCATGCTCGCCCTCAAGATCTCCGTTTACTCGGTCGTCTTCTTTTTTATCGGGATCTTCGTCTTTGGTTTTCTGGCGAGTGACCCCAGCCGCACCCCGAGTCGCAAGGACCTGGAAGATTGAGTGCAGGAGTGATCTGAACGAACGACGTTCAGGGGTCACGACGAACACTGGTCATTTCAGGACTCAAGATGAGGTTGCTCATGTGAGGATCGGCGGCCACTCTTAAGCGGATTTGCCAGCTTCCCGATCTCCCATCACGATCACGGGACTGCTGGCTATGGCGGCAGTTCTTTGTGCACCAGCTCGTTCGGAAGGTATTGAAGACCTGATCGAGTTTGGAGTCATCCATCCCACGCCACTCGAATCGCCTTCCGATGACGATGTCAATCTTGAAGCGTTGACAACCGAGCAAGAGGAAGAGGAAGAGGAAGAGGAAGAGGAAATTGCTGAATCTGGTTCAGTCATTGACCCTCCATCCGAATTACGCCTAAGGGGCGACCGCCAGACCTTTGACGCCAGACGTCAGTTATTCGTAGCTGAAGGCAACGTCAGTGCTGAGATCAATGGAGGAGTACTGCAGGCAGATCGCCTTGAGTTCGACACGAGTTTCAACACTCTGTTCGCCCGCGGCAATGTTCGTTATCGGAAAGGTGTTCAGTATTTCCAGGCCAGCAGCCTGCGGTTCAGCTTGGTCCAAGGCACCGGATCGATGGAGGACGTTTACGGCGTTCTTGATCTCGAAACCGCTGCTATTGATTTCAACCCACTACAAAGCAACCAAACAGGCCTGGCTCCTAATGCAGCGCCATCAGGCCAGGTCCCTACAGAGGTTCCTGGCCAAGACAGGTTGCTGCCAGTAGTCGAAAGCACTGGGCTGGGATTCGCGACTGCCATTGACATCGAACTGGACGCGTTCACGGCTAATCGCATCAGTCCCCAGGGTGAGAATGCGAACTTCTGGGAGAGAGAGCAGCCACTGTCAGTTGAAGACTGGCTGGTATCGGACACCACCCCAACGGAGAGCAAGACAGATGAAGGAATAGCTTGCCCGCCGGCAATCCCTGCCATTCCCGACTGGCATCCGCACCCCTGGGCCGTCACCGCCTGGGGAGGCCAGATGATTGATTCCAACTTCGGAGACACGTTCTTATTCAATGGCCGGATGCGTCCCGAGTACCTGCTTGGCGTCAGCATGCAAAAGCGCATCTGGCGGGCTGGACCGCTACAACTGGAGCTCGAAGCTGATCTGTTCGCCCACCAGGCCCAAGAACAACAGGGTGGCCCCTTTAATCAGACCGTTCCTAACGCGAACACCCCTCCTCAGACCTTCGGCGAAGGCATCCTCGGTATTGGTGCCCGACTCTGGGTCCAGCCATGGCTCAACTTTGGCTTCGTCGAAGGAATCAGTTACAACTCGTCGGTCAGTAATTACGAGCGCACCTACCGCGAAAATTACGCAAACCTGCTCAATTACCTCGCTTTTGAACTTGAAGCGACCGTGTCTCCCGAGCTCTCCATGGTGGGACGCATTCATCACCGCTCCGGAGCCTTTGGCACCTACAGCGGCGTGAAAGAAGGCAGCAATGCCTACCTGATTGGTTTGCGATATCGCTGGGGTGAGGAAAAACCCAAACCTGCGGGTGCCGAAGTTCCTCCTCCGCTTGGATGCCCTGACCCAGCTCGTAGTACACGACAATCACCACAAAGCCTCAGCGAGCAACTCGAAGACATCGCGTTGGGAAATCCAGTCAATAGTTCCAAACCTGCCACTTCAAATCCGGAATTCAAATCCACTTCTCAAGAATCACGAGAATCTAGCCTCACACCTAAGCAACAGCAGCAGCTTCGCGAGGCGGCAATTGCTCGCATTGATCAACGCATAAGCAGCATTCAATTTCGACAATCTTTTAAAATTGAACGCCGACAGGGGGTGCCCAAAGCAGTTCAAAATTCACAGGTAGAAGCTGATAATGAATTCGGAGGGATTAAAGCTGTATCTAACTTTGGGAAAGTCAAACTAATCGAGGGTCAGATTAGCCGTTGGCGCGTACAGGCGTCTCAGGTTTTCATCACACCAGATGGATGGACAGCCAAGAGAATGGGCTTTACTAACGATCCATACACTCCAGCTCAGACAAGGATTGACGCTGAAAATGTAATAGCCACTGAACTGAACAATGGCGACATCCTAATTAAAAGCGAGCGCAACCGTTTAATCATTGAGGAACAGCTACCCATTCCCGTTTCCAGGACTCAAAGAATAGAGAAGGAAGAAGAAGTTGTGAACCGCTGGGTGCTGGGAACCGACAACGGTGATCGCAGTGGCTTCTTCGTTGGCCGCCTGCTCGAGTCGATGAAGCTGACCGACAACATCAACCTAGATCTAGAACCGCAGTTCCTAGTTCAACGTGCGATCGACGGCAACAACAACAGCTATGTATCGCCAGGAACATCCATTGACAGCTCTAATGCGACGCAAGACAATGCAATTGGGGACCTGTTTGGCCTCGAAGCAAAAATCAGTGGAGAATTGCTGGGCTGGGAAACAAAAGCAGAAGCAGATATCAGCACATTCAATCCCAGTAACTTCATGAACGGCAGCCGTTTCCGAGGGGATATAAGTCGGTATTTCAGCTTGCCCTGGATTGGCTCAGTTAAGAGCCGTCTTTTCGGTGCCTATCGCTTCAGAACATGGAATGGCTCTCTCGGTGAAACTGATGTATATAGCGCGTATGGAGGCTTCTTAGAAAAGAGAGGAGGTTGGAATTGGGGCAAGCTCTCAAACAGTTACATCTGGCGATTCGGCCTTGGCAACTATCAAGCAGAGAGCTTCACAAGCACCAACTTGATCGACACCCTGCGTGCCAATTTCTACGGGTCGATGAACAGCAGTTATCCACTATGGATTGGGAAACCGGCAGCGCTCACTCCTGATGCGGCCTACCGCTACTCACCTGTAGCCATCGTTCCAGGCCTCAAAGTGAATACAAACATCAACACAACCCTTGCTGCTTTCGGGGACGGATCGAATCAGCGCACCGTCAGCTTAAGCGGAGGCCCAACACTAACACTCGGCACCTTCAGCAAACCTTTTCTTGACTACACCCAAATTTCCATCTCCGGAGGCGGCACTCTCAGACAAGGGGCAAGTCCCTTCTCTTTCGATCAGGCAATCGACCTAGGCACTCTTGGGATAGGCATTACACAGCAACTCGCGGGGCCGCTTGTGTTCAACGCAGGCGTAAGCCTCAACGTTGATCCCAACTCAGAATTTTATGGTGACGTCATCAACTCAAACATCGAATTCCGCTGGCAAAGGAGAAGCTATGACGTTGGTTTTTACTACAATCCTTATGAAGGCATCGGTGGTTTCCGCTTCCGCCTCAATGACTTCAACTTCACAGGAACAGGGCGACCGTTCATCCCCTACACACCACGCAATCTGCCCAACGAGCTGGAAAGGCGACCGTTCTAAACAGAACCCGCTTTAGTTCGGACCACCCCCATAAATCAGATGGCTACCGGTGAGGTCTGCACCTGCAAACCGCATGCCATCGGTGCGCACATCTGGCGCATACGCATTAATCACCACAGCTCCACGCAGATCAGCACGACGCAGGTCGGTTCTTGAGAGATCAGCATTACTGAGTTGCGCGCCTTGCAGGTCAGCGCCATCGAGACGCGCACCACTTAGGTCTGCCCCTTCAAGGTTGGCTTCACGCAAATCGGCGTTTCGGAGGTCGGCATCACGAAGGTCAGCACCGATCAGATGGGCTCCCTGCAAACGAGCCGATCGCAAATCACAGCCGGAACAGGCACCGCTGGTCAGCAATCGCTCCCTGGCAGATCCATGAGGCTGCACGAGCAATGACTGAACAGGTTCAGCCTTCGTCACAGCAACGGGAATCAGTGTGCTGACCAGAAGGGCAGCGGTGAGCTGAATCGGTCGCAATTGGTTCATGGCAGCAGTACCACTGTCTCAGTCTTAGACAATCTGGTCCCTGTCTGCCGTGGACCCTTGATCACAAGGTCTCAGCGAGCTTAAAAACCATGCAGATAGGGGAGTGCCGCCATCGTGCGGGTCAGCTCCGCGTCTCTTGACACCAGCTGCCCCGTGGCATCCCACTGACCAGTGCGAAGCATGTCCAGAGAGCCTGAAGCCAAAGAAATGCTCTGCGACGTTGATCCATCACTGAACGTGAGGGCCTGAAGATCGAGCGTCCATTCAGCAGTGGGGTCCGCTGCTACCGCATCCTGAAGAGCGCAGATTTGATCAGGAGTGGCCGTGGCACAGGGAATGCCCAAAGCGAGGCAATTGCCTTGAAAAATTTCGGCATAACTCACACCCAGAACAGCACGAATCCCCCAGCGCATCAGTGCCTGCGGCGCATGTTCACGACTTGAACCACAGCCAAAATTGTCGTTAACAACCAGAATCGAAGCCCCTTGATGCTCTGCCTGGTCAAACGGGTGTTCACCGGCCAGTTCCTTGCGGTCATCGGCAAAAGCCTGTTCCCCAAGAGCTTCAAAGCTCACACACTTAAGAAAGCGGGCTGGAATGATCCGGTCGGTATCGATGTCATCACCCCGAAGCACAAGACCTCGGCCCGACACATGGCCGATTGGGCCTTGAGGGAAGGCGATGGTCTCAGTCATCACAGATCAATCAGCGTGGGAGAAAGGTCAGCGGTGGAATGGAACTGAATGCGATGCGCGCTCAGCTCAGCTGGCGCACATCGCTCACTCGACCAGCGATGGCAGCAGCGGCCACCATCGCGGGACTCATCAACAGAGTCCGGCCACTGGCGGAGCCCTGACGACCCTTGAAGTTGCGGTTGCTTGAACTCGCACTGATCTGGCTGCCCTCAAGACGGTCAGGGTTCATGGCCAGACACATGGAACATCCAGGCTCACGCCACTCAAAGCCTGCCTCGCGAAACACCTGATCGAGGCCTTCCTTGATCGCGGCACGAGCCACCTGTTCTGAGCCAGGCACAACAAAGGCCTTGATTCCTTCAGCGACGTGCCGACCGCGAGCTACAGCAGCTGCGGCCTGAAGATCACTGAGGCGACCGTTGGTGCAACTGCCAATGAAACAGACATCAACAGGCACTCCTTCAATCGGCTGTCCGGGAGCCAAATCCATGTAGCGATAAGCCTCTTCAGCAATCGGGCGGTCGGCCGGATCAAGCTGCTCAGAGACCGGAACGCGTTCATCAACACCAATGCCCTGTCCTGGTGTGATCCCCCAGGTCACCGTGGGCGCGATGGCAGCCGCATCGAAGCGAATTTCATCATCGAACGTCGCATCATCGTTTGACGCGAGTGAACTCCACCAGGCAACAGCACGGTCCCAAATGTCTGCTGCTGGAGCCTCGGCGCGACCGTTGAGGTAATCAAAAGTGATCTGATCAGGATTGACATAACCGCAGCGTGCACCTCCCTCAATCGCCATATTGCAGAGGGTCATCCGCTCCTCCATGGAGAGAGCCTCAATCGCAGGCCCTGCGAATTCATAGGCGTAACCGACGCCAGCCTTCACCCCCAGAGTGCGAATCACATGGAGGATCAGATCCTTGGCGAAGACGCCATCAGTGAGTCGGTTCTCGACCCAGATCCGACGGACCTTCAACTTGCTCATGGCCAAGCTCTGACTGGCGAGCACATCACGCACCTGGCTCGTTCCAATACCGAAGGCAATCGCCCCGAATGCTCCATGCGTGGAGGTATGGGAATCGCCGCAAGCAACGGTCATTCCTGGCTGGGTGAGGCCCAGTTCAGGTGCAATCACATGCACAATTCCCTGCCGACCACTCCCCAGTCCGTTGAGTGTGATGCCGTGACGCGCGCAATTGCGCTCGAGGGTGCTGAGCATCTCCTCGGCCAGAGGATCAGAAAACGGTCGCTCCTGACTGATGGTGGGAACGATGTGATCGACGGTGGCAACTGTGCGTTCTGGGCAGCGCACGGGAAGACCCTTGTCATCTAAGGCCGCGAAGGCCTGAGGACTCGTGACCTCATGAATCAGATGAAGGCCAATGAACAACTGCGTGGCACCTCCGGGAAGATCCGCGACGCAATGCAGATCCCAGACCTTGTCGTAGAGGGTTCCGCTGCTCATCTGATGTCAGCCGTCAACAGCTAACACTAATCGCCGACATCCATTACGTAGCCTCCATCAGACGCAACCGCAATCGATTGAGAGCCTCTCCAACGCTCACGGTCTGGACCCAGTCTCGTCCTCGCGTTTCACCGAGACGGATGGGCTGACTGAAACAACCATCGGGACCGGCAACGGCGATGTAGACCAAGCCAACAGGCTTCTCCGCCGAACCACCTCCAGGGCCGGCAATGCCCGTCACCGCCATCGACCAGTCGCTTCCCGTGACGCGTCGTGAACCCTCAGCCATGGCTTGAGCCACAGGATCACTGACCGCCCCGAACTGCTCAAGCAGCTCAGCTGATACGCCAAGAAGACGTTGTTTCAGGGCATTCGAGTAAGCGATCACACCACCCAGAAGAACGTCTGAGGATCCTGGGATCGCCGTGAGTTCGGCCCCCAAACCACCGCCGGTACAGGATTCCGCAACCGAGAGGGTTTGTTGCTGTTTGCGCAGCTGTTCAAGAACCACCGACGCCAGCGACTGATCATCACAACCAAAACAAAGCGAGCCGGTGCGCTGACGCAGTTCAGCTTCGGTGGCATCCAGCAGCCGAAGCGACTCTGCTTCGGAAGTGGCGTGAGCTGTGACGCGCAGTTTGACCTCACCACGACCCGCATAGGGCGCCACCGTGGGGTTGCTCTGATCCAGCAGATCATGAAGCTGTTCGGCCAGGGTGGATTCACCAATGCCCCAGAAACGCAGTAATCGACTGTTGAACACACCTTTTGACAGCCCCGAGCGTTGAAACCAGGGCACTGCCGTGGCCTGCCACATGCTCCGCATCTCACTGGGGACCCCAGGGAAGGTGAGCACTGTGAATCCCTCAATCGGGGACCAGATCATTCCTGGAGCCGTTCCAGTGATATTGGACAGCACATCCGCACCGCGCGGCAGAAGAGCCTGCCGGCGCGTCTCGGCTCCAGGAGTACGCCCGCGACTGCGCGCTTTGGTTGTGATGTCGTCCCAGACCTCGGGACGTTCGTCCAACGGCGTGGAAAACGCTGCTGCAATGGCTTCCGTCGTCAAATCGTCGGGCGTTGGGCCCAATCCACCCGTGGTGATCAACACCCGCGAACGACGCGAGATGGCCTGCACTTCAGCGATCAAGCGATCACGGTTGTCACCCACCACCGTCTGACGGAAGTGCGGCAATCCAAGAGCTGCCAGTTGCTCAGCCAGCCAGCGTGCATTGCCGTTGACGATGTTGCCGAGCAGCAGCTCAGTACCAATGCAAAGAATCTCCACCCCGGAAGGCGGGGACGCATCAGCCACGGGAATCCGAGCAGCACGACTGGGCGCATTCTTCATGAGGCTCTTGATCTGTCGCCTCGAGAAAAAGGTCGCTCTGGCGATGTCGCTGCATCACCATCACGGTTCCCACAAGAATTGCCGTGGCCAATCCCAGCCAGAGAAACCGCATTTCCACATTGGCCACCACCATGGCGATGGAGGCCAACCATTGCGTGAACACATAAATCAGCAGAACAGTGCGGCGGTGACTGAAACCCGCGCGCAGTAATCGGTGGTGAAGATGGCGACGATCGGGATAAAAGGGTGAACGACCTGAGCGCAGGCGGCCCATGATCACCGCAGACATATCCGCCAAAGGGAGGGAGAGAATCAGCAGAGGCAGGAGCAAGCTGACCGTGGTCACTCCTTTGGCGGGACCGACGATGCTGATTGCCGCGAGGCTGAATCCCAGGAAATAGGAGCCACCATCACCCATGAAAATCCGGGCCGGATTGAAATTGTGTCGCAGGAATCCGAAACAGCACCCAGCCAGTGCTGCAGCCAGGAAAGCCGCGGCCACCTGATGCAGAGAAAAGCTGACGGACACCAGGCCGACCGCAGCAATGCCGGCGACACCGGCCGCGAGTCCATCGAGGCCATCCAACCAGTTGATCGCATTGGTGATGCCAACCAGCCAGATCACCGTGGCTAAAAGGCTGATCACATCCGGAAGGATGACGGCTTCGGCACTGCTGGAGAGCCAGGGAAGATCAATTGCACCGATCTGAACACCCTGCGACCAGACCACCACAGCCACAGCCACTTGACCGGCCAATCTCGGCCAGGGAGACAGAGAAAAGAGGTCATCCGCCAGGCCGATTACGAAAAAGCACAGTGATCCAGCCAAGGTTGTCCAGATGAGCTGGTCGCGAGCCGGAGTCAACATCCCGAACCCCCCGAACCACCAGGTGAGACCAAGCGCCAAACAGAACCCCAGCACCATGGCAATGCCGCCGAGACGCACCATCGGAACACTGTGCTGTTTCCGAGCGTCGGGAGTATCAGTGAAGCCGTGCCTGAGTCCGAGCCGCCTCACCAATGGCGCGATTGCTGTTGTGATCAACGTCGACGTGACGAAGATCCCGACAGCAACGGCGAGAGGAGTACTCGCGAGAGTCAAACAAAACTCCGGAGGTGGCGACCAGGATGAGGCCGAAACATCAGGATCCTAGGCAGACCTCTATGCAGGATTCAGCTCCGTAGTCCAGTCAGGCAAGCGCCGGCTCCGCGGCGGAGGCGTAAAGGGGAAAACGGCTGCAAAGGCTGGCAACCGTCTGGAGACAACGAGCCTGAATGGCATCGTCCTCAGGATTGAGCAGTCGATCAGCGATCACATCCGCCACTTCACGGAAGGCAGCGACATCAAAGCCACGTGTGGTGAGAGCTGCGGTACCCAGGCGCAGGCCGCTGGTCACAAAGGGGGATTCAGGGTCAAAGGGAACGGTGTTCTTGTTGGCGGTGATGTGGACATCACTCACTAGCAAATCCGCGACCTTTCCGGTCATGCCGATTCCCCTTAGATCAAGAAGAACCACATGGTTCTCGGTGCCACCGCTCACCACATCAATGCCGCGCTCGATCAAGCGCTCCGCCAAGGCGGCAGCATTGGCGACCACCTGCTGGCTGTACGACTTAAACGAGGGCAGCAACGCCTCTCCAAAGGCGACTGCCTTCGCAGCGATCACATGCTCTAAAGGGCCGCCCTGAGTACCGGGGAACACGGCTTTATCGAATTTCTTGGCGAACTCAGCATCACGGCAAAGGATTAAGCCGCCACGGGGGCCGCGCAATGTTTTGTGCGTGGTGGTCGTCACAACATCGCAATGAGGAACAGGGCTGGGATGAACACCCGCTGCTACAAGACCGGCGATATGGGCCATGTCTGCCAGCAGATAGGCGCCCACCTCATCGGCGATCGCGCGGAAGGCGGCGAAATCGATGATGCGGGGATAAGCGGAATACCCACACACAATCAGTTTCGGCTTCTTCTCAAGAGCCAACGCTCGGATCGCCTCCATATCAAGGCGCTGGGTTTGCTTGTCCACGCCGTACTGAACGACGTTGAACCACTTACCGCTGACGTTGACCGGTGAACCATGGGTGAGATGGCCTCCATGGGAGAGGTCGAGACCCATGATCGTGTCGCCGGGCTGGAGCAGTGCCAGAAACACAGCAAAGTTCGCCTGAGCACCACTGTGAGGCTGAACGTTGGCCCAGGCTGCACCGAACAACTGCTTGGCACGCTCGATCGCAAGCTCTTCGACCGCATCAACATGCTCACAACCGCCGTAATAGCGCTTGCTCGGCAACCCTTCGGCGTACTTGTTGGTGAGCACGGAGCCCTGAGCTTCCATCACCGCCCTTGACGCGAAGTTCTCGGAGGCAATCAGCTCGAGATGAGTCTCCTGACGCTTCTGCTCCTGATCAATCAGACCGGCAATGGTCGGGTCGGATGATGCCAGGGATGCATTGATCGGGGCCGTAGCGAAATCCGCCATGCGTCGCAATATTGCTTTGCCCAAATCGTAAGCAACAAGCCCTGCAGTGACGTGACATGACAGGACGTGAGCAAAAAAAAAACTGCCCTGGGGCAGTTTCACAAACGCGCCTGGAGAGATTCGAACTCCCGACCCTCTGATCCGTAGTCAGATGCTCTAATCCGCTGAGCTACAAGCGCTTGCGTCACACCATCTGACCCCACGAAGGTGCCGTTCGTCAACTGCGGCACATCCGCGCGCCAGAATCGTTGCACTGCAACGACACTTCCCAATGCCCATCCGCTGGTACGGCACCGGTGACAACACAGATCCCTTGTACAGGCACTACAGCCGGATTGTGAATTTCACGCTGCATGCGGGGGCTTTCGTCGCACTCAGCAGCGGTCTGTGGTTTGTGCAGTCGATGCGACATCCCTGGAATCATCTGGATCTCTTCACTGAAATCTGGTTTGTCGCCCTGTTGATCCACCTAGCTGTAGTGGTCAAGCAACGTCCTCCTGCGGATGCGGACAGCCGTGAATCCTGACGGCACGATGGTTCAAAACACCTTCTCGCCATGACCCTGGATGCAGCTGACCTAAAAGACCTCTCTGCAACCCTGAGTGAACGGCTCTATCTACAGATTGCTGGCTGGCATCTCTACCTCGGAGATGCTGGCTTAGCGGAGACTCTGGCGATTGAATGCAGTGCCCTGCTGGACCAGGGTCCAGCCGTCTGCGCTCGACGCGCACTTGAGGCCGTGCAAGTTCCCATCGGTGCTGGAAGCAGCCGACTGCCGTTGGCCCGCTTGTTGCCGTCCTCGCAACTTTCCGAGCTGGAGCAGATTCTCGAGGACCACTGCCGATAAGGTTGCTGACCTTCAGGGAGTGAGCGTGCTCATCATCGAGGTCACCAATGCCCGCGACGTGGTGCGTCAGCGCATCGGTCGCCTGGGTGAGCGCCTAATCGGCAAAGTGGTCGATCCGGAAGCACAAGTGGAAAAGGCTCTGATTCAGGAGATCGACACTGCTTTCCGGGAGTTCGGAATCGAGGCAAGGATTTTGTCCGTGCAAGGCCCTCAGTTGGTGGGACGCCAGCACATCGAGCTCCCCATCCAGGTTCGGGAAGAACGAGAGGTGCGTCTCAACGACGCCTGAAACGGCTGGCAATCCCACGGCTGATCTCGCTTACCTCAGGGACAGACAAGGCCTGAGCGCATAGCACAAACAGCAGCAATCCCAACGCACCGGAAAGTCCCACCTGGAACAGTCGGCCAACGAAGTTCTCGGGCCAGGCAACGCCAAGGCTGAGCGCCCAGGCCGCCAGTCCTGCGGCCACTGCCGCAAAGGTGAGCTTGAGTGCGTCGAGCCCCCACTCACGCAGCGGCAATCCACCCAGTCGCTTCTGCAGCGCCAAGAGCAATGCAAGACAGGTGAGCAGATTGATCAGAACAGTGGCCAGAACCAACCCAGGAGCCCCGAGATTGATCGGGAACTGAGGCCCCCAAGGGGAAGGGCCACCCACAAGCGCCCAGTCAAAAAGCACATTGAGGCCGATCCCCGCCATGGAGAGGCGGAAAGGGGTTGTTCCATCGCCAAGTGCATAAAAAACACGAACCAGCACATCCCGGCCGAGATAAGCGGGCATGCCGATCCCATAAGCCATCAGCAGACCGGTCACCAGCTGCACGGCCTGCTGATCAAACGCGCCACGTTCATAGACAAGGGCGACGATGGGTGTCGACAGAGCCAGAAACAAGGCCCCAAGCGGCAGCATCGAAGCGGTCGACAGCATCAGTCCCTGCCGGATCCTGGCGATCAGCGGCAGCCGATCATCGGCAGCTGTGAGTCTGGAGAACGTGGGCAGCAATGGCACCAGCAGAGCATTGGAGATCAGGCCCAATGGGGTCTGGACCAACAGATTCGAGTAGCTCAGGCCTGCTGCCGCACCAAGGATGCCTGAAGCAAAAAACATGTCGGTGAACACATTGATCTGCAGCATTCCCGAAGACAACGTGGCGGGTCCCATCACCCGCCAGACCTCGCGCACGCCGGGATGACTCCAGTCCCAGGACAGGCGCAGGCGCGCCATCCCCTGACGGGCTAGGGCCGGCAGCTGCAGCAACCACTGCAGCAAAGCCCCGACCAGTGTGGAGAGTGCCAGGACCACGCCACCCCAGAGGGCATTCACAGGCAGGGCGATCTCGGCCCCGAGCTGCCACCACAGCACGCCCACACCAAGAACGAGAGCCACGCTCGACATCAGCGGTGAGATGGCGGGGATCCAGAACTCATCGGCAGCATTCAGCGACCCGAAGCCAAGTCCGATCAGACCTGCTAGAAGTGCCATGGGAGCCATCACCTGCAACTGCGCCACGGCGATCTGATGCAGATCCGAGGGCAATCCAGGACCCACAAGCGTGATCAGTGGATCGGCAGCGAGCACCAACACCGCAGTGACCACGAGCAGCAAGGCACTCACGGTGGTGTTGAGGGTGGCCAGGATATGGGCCCCTTCCTCACGCGGCCGGCGGCTGAGCACACTGACCATGGCGCTGTGAAACGGGCCGTTGATCCCTCCCAGCAGAATCAACAGAAAACCGGGAAGGATGTAGGCGTAGTTGTAGGCGTCATAGGCCGCACCCACTCCGAACGCCGCAGCGATCACCAGCTGACGGATCAGCCCTCCAGCTTTGCTGAGCAAGGTGCCATAGGTGACCACCAGAGCGATGCGCTTAAGAGATCTCCCCATCGATGCCTGCTGAACCATGCCGTCAATGGAAGAGATCTTCGGACCATCGCCAGGCACCATGGCGCCAGTCAGCCCGCCTCCATGACCGGCACCCCTCTGCTTGAGTTCACTCGTCTAACGGAGGGAGTGCTGATCAAGCGCTACAAGCGCTTTCTGGCCGATGTGGAACTCAAGGACGGCTCAGTGGTGACGGCGCACTGTGCCAACACCGGACCGATGACCGGCGTGCTCCACCCTGGAGGTCGGGTGAGGATGCGATACGCCCCTTCCCCCAAGCGCAAACTGGCCTGGACCTGGGAACAGGCGGAAGTACCAAGCGCTGATGGGAGCTCCTGTTGGGTCGGAATCAATACGGCTCTCCCCAATCGGCTGATCAGAGCCGCCATTGAGGCCGGTTGCCTGCGCAACGCCCTGGGGCCAATCGCGGGGATCCGCGCTGAAGTGCCCTACGGAGAGAACCGCCGCAGTCGTATCGATCTGCTGCTCACTCCCGAAGAGGAGTCCCATGATCCAAGACCGATCTACCTGGAGGTGAAAAACACCACCTGGTGTGATGGTGCGCTGGCTCTGTTCCCCGACACAGTCACCGAACGGGGACAGAAACACCTGCAGGAGCTGATGGCTGTGCTTCCTGATGCACGTGGGGTGTTGGTGCCCTGCCTGAGCCGCCCCGATGTGTCGTGTTTTGCCCCAGGGGACAGCGCTGATCCGCGCTACGGCGAGCTGTTCCGTGAAGCATCCAAGGCAGGCGTTGAAGTCTTGCCCTGTGCCTTCAGCTTCGAAATCGATCGAATCCTGTGGGAGGGCCAGCGCCCTGTCCAGTCCAGCCAATCAGCGATTCGGTAGCAACGGCGACTCGGGAAGTGTTCGCTTTTCTGCAATTTGTGCAGGTCTGATGGTTCCTATCAGAACTATCTGAACTGCAGTTTCGCTTTTTTTCCATGACAACTGCTCTGCATCCGCCATCGCGGCGGCGCAAAGCGCGCCTCCAAGAGGCAAGCCTGATCGAAGGTCCAATGCTTCTCCTTCAGAGCATTCGAGGATTCAAGTCCAGTCGCTCAATGCTTTGGCTGGCCTGCGTGCCCTTGGCATTGTGTGGGCTAGGTATCTTCGGTCTTTCGGCCCGTGCAGCAAATTTACCTGCACTCAGCGCTCAGTTTTTAGCCAACAATCTGTGGCTTTTGATCGCGGCCATCCTCGTGATCTTCATGAACGCTGGCTTCGCCATGGTCGAAGCCGGAATGTGTCGCCAGAAAAATGCAGTCAATATTCTCGCTAAAAATCTCGTGGTCTTCACTCTTGCGGTGACGGCTTACTGGTTTATTGGCTACAAAATTATGTACAACGCCGACTGGGTTATCCCAGGGGTATTCAAATTCGGCGGGTTGTTCTTTGATCCAACCGTGACCGCGGAAATGGTCACGGATAGCAAGCTTGTTCCAAGCATTGATTTCCTCTTCCAAGCAGCCTTTGCAGGCACTGCAGCCACTATCGTTTCCGGCTTAGTCGCAGAACGAATCAAGTTTGGTGAGTTCATTATTTTCTCACTCATTTTGGTCGGAATTCTTTATCCGATTGCCGGTTCTTGGCAGTGGAACTTCCCTGACGAAGTTACCGGTCTTGGTGGGGGTTGGCTTGCGCGTCTTGGTTTTATTGATTTCGCTGGATCAACAATCGTTCACTCCTTCGGTGCTTGGTCTGGACTGGTTGGAGCTGCACTTCTTGGACCAAGAATTGGCAAGTTTTTAGGGGATCGCCCACAGGCTATTCCTGGCCACAACCTTGCCATCGCAACTTTGGGGTGCTTGATCCTTTGGATCGGCTGGTATGGATTTAACCCTGGCTCGGTGCTGGCTATGAACGAAACAGTTCCCTTCGTAGCCGTAACCACTACTCTCGGGGCCGCCGGCGGCGGCATTGGTGCAATGGTGGTGAGTCAATTCACCAGCGGCAAGCCTGATCTCACGATGATCATCAACGGAATTTTGGCTGGCTTGGTTGGTGTCACGGCAGGTTGCGACGGATTTTCAATGCCAGCAGCTTGGGTCGTTGGCTTCGTTGCTGGTGTGCTCGTGGTTTTCTCAGTGGGCTGGCTTGACTCTCTAAAAATTGATGATCCAGTCGGTGCCTTTTCCGTACACGGAACTTGCGGAATCTGGGCGACCCTCGCAGTCGGCCTTTTCAATAACGACAAGGGTTTGTTGACTGGTCATGGCCCCAGCCAACTGGGCATCCAGTTCGTCGGCGTCATCGCCTATGGAGTCTGGGCTGTTGTAACTACGTTCCTTGTCTGGAAAATCATCGGCGCTCTCTTTGGCGGTATCCGAGTCACTGAAGATGAGGAGAAAACAGGACTCGACATCGGTGAACATGGCATGGAGGCGTATCCCGATTTCGCCTCTGCTGGCAACTGAAGTCCTCCTGGAAGACGCTGAACCCCGGTCCACAAGGACCGGGGATTTTTCTTGGTTTGATCTGTACGGGCATCAGCAAAAGACAGCTCCCACCCACAGCCCATAGAGTCACTGCCATGGATACCCACGCCTTCAAGCGCTCTCTTCATAATTCCGACCGCTATAACCGTCGCGGCTTCGGGCGCGCTGAAGAGGTGGCTGGAAGCCTGGAACAGGCCTACCAGAGCAGCCTGATCGGATCCATCCGAGAAAATGGCTATCAACTCAGCCATGGACGTTTAAACGTTCGATTGGCTGAGGCCTTTGGTTTCTGCTGGGGAGTGGAGCGCGCCGTCGCCATGGCGTACGAGACCCGCAAGCACTATCCGAGTGAACGGCTGTGGATCACCAATGAAATCATCCACAACCCTTCGGTGAATGATCATCTGCGCAAGATGAATGTCCATTTCATCCCTGTCGACCAGGGAGTGAAGGACTTCTCAGGTGTGGAATATGGCGATGTGGTGATCCTTCCTGCTTTCGGGGCCACCGTTCAGGAAATGCAATTGCTCAATGATCGTGGCTGCCACATCGTTGACACCACATGTCCCTGGGTGTCCAAGGTTTGGAACACCGTTGAAAAGCACAAGAAGCATGTGTTCACCTCGATTATTCACGGGAAGGTGAAACACGAAGAGACTCTCGCCACCAGCTCCTTTGCCGGGACATATCTCGTGCTTCTGGATCTGGAGGAAGCTGAGTATGTCGCTGATTACATCCTCGGAAACGGTGATCGAGACAGCTTCATGGCCCGTTTTGCCAATGCCTGTTCTCCCGGCTTCGACCCGGACCGAGACCTAGAGCGTGTCGGAGTCGCCAATCAGACCACCATGTTGAAAAGCGAAACAGAGGAAATCGGCAGGCTGTTCGAACGCACGATGCTGACCAAGTTCGGTCCTATCCAACTGAACGAACACTTTCTGGCCTTCAACACCATCTGCGACGCAACCCAAGAGAGACAAGACGCGATGTTCTCCCTCGTCGACGAACCCCTTGATCTCATGGTCGTGATCGGCGGGTACAACTCCTCCAACACCACCCACCTTCAGGAAATTGCCATTAGTCGTGGCATCCGTTCGTTCCACATCGACACACCGGAGCGAATCAGCGAGGACAACAGCATCGAGCACAAACCACTCGGCGAAGACTTAACCCGTGACACGGACTTTTTACCGAGTGGGCCAATCACAGTTGGCATCACGTCTGGAGCTTCAACCCCAGATCGAGTGGTAGAGCACGTGATCCAACGCATGATCGCCATCAGCGACGCAGATTGATCGCCGCGAAGCTTTACATTGATTCATCACAGCAATACCCCTGATCGGGGCTCGTCCGTCCTGCTCTTGTCGAGACCATCCGACGAAGCCCTACGTCACCAGGAAGACGTGGACCCACAGGTGCGTTGCTATCGCAGCCACTTCAGTGACCGCATGGAAATGCGGGCGGATCCCGACACGATTGCGAAATATCTGGATCAACACCAGGGTTGGTTCCGCAGGTGTGCGTCGCCCATGGAGGTCGAAGCTCTCGATCCCCAGGCTTACGCGCTGACCCTTGGACGCTTTGGGAATTTCGGCTTCGAAGTGGAGCCGACCATCGGCCTACGACTGCTGCCGCGCCAAGAGAGGAGTTACGCAATTGAAACCGTTGCTCTTCCAGATCACGATCCAGCTCTGGCGAAGTTGTACGACGTTGATTTTCAAGCCAATCTGAGCCTGATTGACCAACCCATCAACGACTTGGAGCATGATCAAACATGGGTGAATTGGTCTCTTGATCTCACCGTCTGGATTGCACTCCCCAAAGTGATCACCATGCTCCCCAACGGCCTAGTTCAGTCCAGTGGCGACCACCTGCTGCGCCAGATCGTGCGCCAGATTTCACGCCGACTGACCTGGAAAGTTCAAGAGGATTTCCACGCCACTCATGCACTGGCATGCCCTCCAAGGCGAAGGGCTGCTTTCTGACAGTTGACCTACCAGGATCAGCAGAAACCATCAACAGAATCAACGACAGATAACAAACACTGAATATTGCCTAGCTATTCCCAAATTTCCGTTCAAATGCTTAAAGCTCCGCAGTATTCACCCAACGCCATTCATTCTTAAAAACATGCAATCGTCGTCGCCACTGAACGAAACAAATCGAGCATGAAGCCCTGAATCTCCCATAAAAGGGCCCTCAACAATCCTTCGGATCAATCCCAACAATCCCTGATTAGATGGCCTGATTTGTTGCAAATTGTGAAAACGGCAATGTGTTATCTTTTCTCTTCATCAGCCAATCAACAATGGCATTGTCAGGATTTGAGATTGCCGTAGGCGGCATCACTTCCATTCCAGTGTTGGGCGGCCTGGTTTTACTCGGCTACAAAGCTTTTGGCGAGAAAAACCTTGATACATCCAAACTAAAACCAAAGAAACCAGCAGCTGCTGACAAGAAAGCCGCTCCTGCCGCTGGAAAGAAAGCTGCTCCCGCAGCTGACAAAAAGGCCGCTCCTGCTGCTGATAAGAAAGCTGCTCCTGCTGCTGATAAGAAAGCTGCTCCTGCTGCTGACAAGAAAGCAACTCCTGCTGCTGACAAAAAGGCCGCTCCTGCTGCTGACAAGAAAGCAACTCCTGCTGCTGATAAGAAAGCTGCTCCTGCTGCTGACAAGAAAGTTGATCCCGCAGCTGACAAAAAGGCCGCTCCTTCTGCTGACAAGAAAGTTGCTCCCGCAGCTGACAAAAAGGCCGCTCCTGCTGCTGATAAGAAAGCTGCTCCCGCAGCTGACAAAAAGGCCGCTCCTTCTGCTGACAAGAAGGCCGCTCCTGCTGCTGATAAGAAAGCTGCTCCCGCAGCTGACAAAAAGGCCGCTCCTTCTACTGACAAGAAGGCCGCTCCTGCTGCTGACAAGAAAGCTGGTCCAACAGAGGGATGAATGCCATCCAGGCAATTCCTCCTTGGCCGATCAATGCGGCATCTTTTAAATCAGAAGACGCAGATTAAGTCATTCAAACAGAAATAAATTCATCAAAACACGACTGAAGTCGCAAAAAGTTTATAGAGATTTGCATTCTCCAATCTCCACCACCGATTCAGCCATTCACGGGACAACCGTGATCATTGGATCGCACTGAAGACAAAAAAGATGCATGAATGAATTCATTGGCGACTAAGATCAAAGTGCAATGATGCACAAACATGGGTGACTGGAGTCAGCAGCTTCTGGAGCTGAATTTCCAAAAAGAAACAAAAGAAGATGGTTCGACCTCTTATACGCTCATCACTGGACATCGACGAGACTATTACTGGACAAAAATCACTGTGAAGCAGGTTGGCTCACCGACGCCCGATGCATGGCAAGTGACCTGCGCAAGATCAGAGATTCGAATTGGTCTCTGGAAAATTCATAATACGACTCAAGACATCAGCGTCGTCGTTCACACAAGTGCTCAAAAAATGATCGAAGACATCAATTATCAAACAAGCCTGAAGCCAAGCTTTTTGTCGAAGATCAGCAACTGACCCCATACCGAGGCTTAATTCAGCAAAGAAAACTCGATGATCGCGTGGCTTGTAGTTTAGCAAAATGACTGCAAATCAAGAATCAGTTCATACGGCCTGAGATAACGCTGGCCAAACACAATGAACGGATGCCTGTTGATCCATGAACATCGCAAAACCAAACATGAGGCCAACTCTCAATCCAAATGAGATCGATCAAGCCATCAGCCAGGCTGATCTCAGCGACATTGAAAGTGAAATTCTTGAGTATATACGGTATATCGGGGTCTTCAATGAACTCAGCCTAAAGAAGGCGTTGTCGATGCCATCTAAGCCACCCGCTTTATATCGACTCTGCAAGGCATGCGAAAAGATTGGCGATCAACTCCCTGATCAATTTAAAACGATGATGGCTTGGTCAGAAGAGCAAAGCGATGACAACATCGCTTGGCAGGGAAATTTAGTTTGCGCAATCGCGTATACATGCGACGGTACTAAATTACAACCCGAAAATGCAACGTCTCTCTATCATACTTTTGCAGTCCATCAAGAATTATTCAACGGACTAGAAGCTGATTGAATCGGATGCCCTACACAGGACTCAGCTGTATAGTAAGTGACAATACATTGTTAAATACTATTTGATCAAAGCCTCAGGGCGAGAAAAAATAGTGTTGATAGGTTTCTCTATGAAATTTACGATTGTCTTTGCATCAGCGACTGGTCACACGGAAGACATTGCTGAGAGGCTCGACCAGCTGCTTCCAGATTCTGAGCTGAAAGAGCTCAGTGATTTGCAGGACATCAAAGATATTGAAGCCTGCGAGGCACTGATCTGCTGTACTCCAACTTGGAACACTGGCTCAGACGTCAAGCGGTCAGGAACAGCATGGGACGAACACATTGAACAGATCCCAACCCTCAATTGCTCAGGAAAACCTGTGGCTATCGTTGGTCTTGGAGATTCAGCAGCATTCAGCAAATTTTTCTGTGATGCAATGGAGGAGCTTTATACAGCCTTCCAAAAAGCTGGTGGCAAGTCGATTGGTCATGTATCAGGTGAAGACTATATTTTCGATGATTCAAAAAGCATGATCAACGGGATGTTTTGCGGGCTTCCGATTGACGAAGACAATGAATCAGAAAAAACGCAAGATCGCCTGGAATCCTGGTGCAAAACAATTTTAGAAGAGTCTAATCAGTGATATAACGAGCATTGGCTTAAATACTTATCAATTACTTATACCGGCCAAAAACATTGCAAGACACAAGATTGTTTCATTCTCGAAGCGTATAAAACTCATTCGATTTGCTTGCTCTGAAAAGACATGCAATTCACGGGAAGTCCGGCAATGATGCTGACCAGTACAGGCGTCATCACCATGGCAAAGATCAGAAGTCCAATCGGTTGCGGTGTTGATTCGCGCGTTGCCTGAAACAGTGCCAGCACACAACTGCTCACGTACAGCAGAGATATCAAAAACGGCTTTAGCACTTGAACATTATTTCGATTGGAATCAATTCTATGACACTTGGGAAAGGGTGCGAGCTGTCGCCAATCCCAACCCTTAAACAACAATTGCCAAGCCCGGATACATGGCTCAACTCAATTCGACTTCGACGGCAGGGGGAAGTTAACTTTAATAAAGCCGCCTGAACTACACTTAGACCCAAATCAAAAGAGCCCTGGGCTCAATCTTTTTACAGGGATTCAAGCAGCCGATTACTCCTTTGCCAATAAAGAATGGACGACTTTGTGGAGAAGAAGCCGCCAAAATAAATCAACCTCAAGTGACCAATGGTTGAACCGAATTGGGATTATTTCATCAACGCTCCATTGGACCAAGGAACCATTCGGTTTGAAACGAAAACCGAGAGAGCCCTGCACGCACGAGTTGTTGCAGCAGAAGCCAACTGGATGGAAACCAAAACCTGCGAACAACTCAGTATTTATTGGTCTGCCAGAAGAGATCTAGATGCGTTTCGAGAAGGGCGGCAACAAGCAAAGCAGAAGTGATTCTGCTCACCAACCGCAGATCAGCACGATTTGGTTTCATTGCCAAAAAGAATTGAACTCATCAATCTATGTAATATAAATAACTTAGATGAACGACATAAGCTACTTAGCCTAGTTATTGTATAATCAAGAAATTACCTCAAAGCTTCGATGTATCAAGACTATACGGCAATTGCAATCCTGTTATTAACAGCAGTACCCCTTCTGGCTGTTGCTACAACCGTTTTCTTTTACGTTAGAAGTAACGATAGAAAAACTCCTCTTACCCGAGAAGATTTTTATCGTTGATGCCATCAACATCAATCAATCTCTTCAGCGGTTAGTCCAAATTCTGTTCATAATTTGCATACCACTGACAGCTTGCCAGAGAAACAATGTGAGCATTCCCATGTTCAACCCGACATGAGCTTTGCGCGCCACAAGATTGCCACGTTGCATTAAGGGTGAAAGAGCTGAGGCTGCTGCAATCATTCCGGTCATCACAAGACCAACCAATAAATGCGGACCTACAAACAGCTTGCCGTTGTTCAGATAGGTCACCGCCATTCCACTCAGCGTTCCGAAAACCATCACGGCCATCAGAGCGCTGCCCCAGAGATAGTGCCTCTGAGCGAATTTTCCTTTAACGAGAGCCTTGCGTTGCTCGGGAGTCCCAGTGCGCACTTTCTTGGCCTTGATTCCCAAGTACATGGCGTAGCCGCCTGCGGCGAGCAACAGCCACATCATCAGCGGATGCACGAAGTTGAGGCCAAAAGACAGGGACTGAGGCATCAAAAATCACACGACTGGTCGAAGGCTAAAACTGCAGCCCTCAGGTCGTGGACTCCCTCAACTTCCCGACGGTTCAGGTCATCAGTGCAGGAAGTGACGACGCCCAGTCAGAAGCATCGACAAGCCGAGTTCATTGCAGGCCTGGATTGAATCCCCATCACGCTTGCTGCCGCCTGGATGGATGACAGCCGTAATTCCATGTTCTGCAGCCATGCGGACCGTGTCGTCGAAGGGGAAAAAGCCATCACTGGCCAACACCGCACCCCGGCTGCGCTCACCCGCGGCTTGGAGGGCGATCTGCGCCGAACCCACCCTGTTCATCTGGCCAGCTCCTACTCCGAGGCTCTGACCTTCGCTGGCGACGACGATCGCATTGGAACGAACGTGGCGGACTAATTGCCAGGCAAAACAGAGATCTTCGCGTTCCCTTGCGGTGGGCACTCGCTCAGTTGCCACGGTCCAATCATCCGAACTCACCGGCTGATCATCAAGATCCTGCACAAGGACTCCACCAAGAATGCTGCGCACATGGTCGTGGCCGGCGGAATCAATCGAATCTGGGGAGAGTTCAAGCAAGCGCAGATTGGCTTTGGCGGCGAGGATCTCCCTCGCTTCGGGCGAAAACGCCGGTGCAACGACACATTCCAGGAAAAGACCCGTGAGTTCACGGGCAGCGGTTGCATCAACACAACCGTTCAAGGCCACGATGCCTCCAAAGGCGCTGACCCGATCCGCATCTAAAGCCCGACTAAGTGCGGCAGCAGTGCCATCACCCATCGCCACCCCGCAAGGGTTGGTGTGTTTCACCACAACAGCTGCAGCGCGACTAGCGGGGTGACGACCCGTGGTGCCGTAGCCAAATTCTCGGACCGTTGCCAAGGCAGCCTCCAGATCCAAGAGGTTGTTAGTGCTGAGTTCTTTGCCTTGCAATTGGATCGCTCCGCCCCAGCCCGACTTGGAGCTGTACCAGCTGGCGTGTTGATGGGGGTTTTCTCCGTATCGCAGGCGTTGACGCAATGGCAAAGCTTCGAGCCAGGGGAGATCTGCCGCAGTTGGATCGTCTGTGTCACTCAGCTCCGGCCTGACCTGCATCCAACGGGTAATTGCAGCGTCGTAAGCCGCCGTATGCGCAAAGGCCTCCACAGCAAGCTGGCGACGAATAGCATCAGAAAGTGCCCCACCTGAAGCATCCAGCGCTGCCAAAAAGCGGTCGTACTGATCTGGGGCAGTGAGCACAGCGACATGCGCGTGATTCTTGGCAGCGGACCGCACCATCGTGGGACCACCAATATCGATGTTCTCGATGGCGGTGTCCCAGCTCACCGCTGGATCAGCCACCGTCTCCCGGAACGGATACAGATTGACGACCACAACATCGATTGGTGCGATCTCCTGAGCGATCAGATCGGCTTCATGGCTGGGATCGCCACGTCGGGCAAGGATGCCGCCATGAATGCGGGGATGCAGCGTCTTCACACGTCCGCCAAGAATCTCGGGCGCGCCGGTGTGATCCGCCACAGGAGTGACAGGCAGACCAGCCTCCTTCAGGACCTTGGCTGTCCCACCGCTGGAGAGCAACTGGTAGCCGTAGCGGTGATGCAAAGCCTCAGCGAGAGGCACCAGTCCGCGCTTATCGGACACGCTCAGCAGCGCAGTGGGAGCCATGGCAGCAGGACAGGAATGAGACCTTGGGCCAACCTACGCAGCAGCAGGTCAACCAGTTGATGCCTGATTCAGTGATTCATGCCGGTCGGGAACCGGGACGCATTCGCCTGGTGCTTCTGCATGGCTGGGGGGCAGATGCCGAGGATTTGCTACCGCTTGGCGATGGGCTGGCGGCAGCAGCAACAGTTCCTGCGGAATGCATTGGACTGCAGGCACCCGAAGCTCACCCAAGCGGTCAGGGGCGCCAGTGGTACGGCCTGTTCCCGTCTGACTGGCAGGCCGTGCCGTCAGCAACGCAACAGTTACGCCATCGCATCGAAGAACTCGACTTGGAGACGATTCCTCTCTCTCAAACGGTTCTGATCGGTTTCTCCCAGGGAGGTGCCATGGCCCTGCACGTGGGTTGCAACCTGCCACTAGCAGGAGTGATCAGCTGCAGTGGCTACCCCCATCCGGGATGGCAACCACCGTCGACCCGCCCACCTGTGCTGCTTCTACACGGCCAGAATGACGACGTTGTACCGGCTGCGGCAGCAGAGCGGCTGCTTGCACTCCTCAAGCCGGGATCCAATGAATGCACCCTGAAAACCTTCGCCGGTGGACACACCATTCCACTGGAAGCTCAGGAAGCCATGGCTGAATCGATCGCGTCCTGGTTGAAATAACCCAACCAGGACAACATCTCGCCTGATTAAACGAAGGCGTATTCGTACTCTTCCATCTCTTCCCAGTCGTCGGAAGACAGTTCCAGGCCTTCAAAGATCACTTCTTCGCCGACGCGGTCGACGATCGTGCGCAGCGAAGGGAAGAGAAAGTGATTTTCCTCCGCATACTGTGCGCTGAACAAGCCCTTTTCACCCCAGAAAAAACGGTCGGTGGTGTGCTCATTGCGACGCACATTCAATAACGCTGGAGGAACAAGACAGCCTTCAGCGATGAAGCGGCGGGCCGCTGTCACGGGCTTGTGTTCACCGGTTTCAAGATGGAACGTGGCCACGTGGGCCAGAACACGCTGACCGGCAAGACGGCGGCGGCTAATCCGCTTGCGCTTCTTAGACATAAGGTTGCCTCCCGCAGACGGGAGCTGAGAGGTGGACTGAAGGGAGCTATTGGGCTGAGCCGTTGGACGAGCAATGTCCTGATCGATCCGCAAGGGGAGAATTCAGGTCATCAGCGTTCGGACTGCGGAAATCCGGTGAAGGCCGGCTCGCAATAAGACACACTCCATTGCTCGCAACGACAAATGTCGATGTCAACAGGGGATCATCAACCTCTGCTGTAACCTTGGTGGCACGGAAAGTGCAACCTCAATTGAAGCAACGAAGGAGCAAGGCCTCCCAGGGGCCGTGCTGTCGGTCGCATCTCCGATCTTAAGACTTTTTCCCAATTTGGCAAGCAGTCCAGATGCTGTACCGCACGACCGTCTGTATTCCGTGATGCAGTTCGGCTGATGCAACTGTCCGATCGGTTCCTAGAGCTGGCGCAGCAGCAGCTGCAGTCTCTTGGGGTCGAGACGGCCATGGCGCGTCTTGCCCTTTATGTCACCGACCGTGAACAGGGCTCCACTCCGACTCTGACGCTTGTGGCTCAGTGGCCTCTCGACTCAGCACTGCCACCAGCCATTGCCGAAGACCCCAGCCTGCGCAGCGTGGCTCAGGAACGTCGCTGGTACCCCTTACGCCACGAGAACATGCTTCTAGGCGTGCTGCGTGCCGAGCAGCAACCGCTGCCAGGCCGGCCCGTCGACCATGACCCTCGCCTCCAGATCTGCGCGGAAACGCTCGCTTGCATTCTCGGTCTGGAACAAGATCGCCGAAAGCTTCACCACCAGCTGGACGAGCAACGCCAGCAACTGAACCTGGTGGTGCACCAGCTGCGCAACCCTTTAACAGCACTGCGCACTTACGCCCAGCTTCTGCTGCGTCGCATCGGCCCAGACGATCAGCAGCGCTCATTGGTGGAAAGCCTGATTCAGGAACAGGATCAACTGAATCGTTATCTCCAGTCCCTGGACCGGATCGGCCAGGGCGAGCTCAGGTTGGAGGCGGATGCCTCCACACCTCTGCTGCTACCACCCGTTCCCGTGGATGCTCCTGACCTGACCGTGGCTGACCTGCTCAATCCTCTAATCCAGAGGGCTTCTGCCACAGCAACCCTGCAAAACAGGCCCTGGCATGGCCCTGACCAGTGGACTGCCTGGACCCAAGCCGCTCGCCCGGCCGCCGATGCCGTGATGGCTGAAATCGTGGCCAACCTTCTGGAAAACGCCTTCCGCTACAGCCCGCCCGGCTGCGCACTGGGCCTGAAGCTCCTGAACCATGCCATCTGCGTCTGGGACGCAGGCCCCAGCATTCCCGCCACGGAGCATGAGCGCATTTTCCAGCAAGGAGTACGTGGCAGCAACAGCACCGATCGTCCAGGCTCTGGACTGGGTCTTTCGCTGGCCCGTCGCCTGGCGGAAAACCGCGGAGGCTCACTGAACCTTCACACCGAACCGAAGACGCTGGATGCAGATCTGCCTGCGCAGGGCAATGCCTTTCTGCTCAAGCTGCCGACAACAGAGCAGGAACAAGCAACGCAAAACCCAGCAGCGTGAGCGTTTCGCAGATCATCAATGTGGCGCCATAGCTGTCGCCGGTATGTCCCCCCAGACGCCGGCCCAGCCACTCAGCAGGACCAAGAGCTGCACAGGTCCCAAGCAACGCAACACCGGCCCACGCGATGAGTAGCCGAGGCTCTAGCCCCCATACCAGCAGGCCTGTAGCAAGCAACAGCAACAGGGTCGGGTTGCCTTCACGCCAACCACCCCAGTTGCTGCGATGGAACGCCGCAGTCCCCGTGTCCTGCTGGCGTAGGTAAGGGAAGCGGCCCATGGCCCAAAGCGGCGAGACCCTCGCGAAAATCGCGGAGACCACCAGGGCCGCAGGAGCGAACCGACCCAGCTGAACCAGCGCTGAAAACTGGAGCAGCAGCGCGATGAACGCCGCCTGAACCCCACTGGCCCCGACACGGCTGTCATCCATGGCCTCGAGACAACGACTGTTCCCGGCAGCCAAACCGTCGGCCGTGTCCATCAGTCCGTCCAGATGAAGCCCACCTGTGAGCCAGAGACCAAGAGCCAAGACCGCAGGAGCGATCGCCACAGGTGGCCAGTTCAAAGCACTGAGCAACAGCCAGAGGGCTGCCATCAGCCCACCGATCACGGCTCCGATCAAGGGAGCAAAACGGGCAATGCGCTCGAAACGGGGTACGGGCCATGGCAAGCCAGGGAGCACTGAATAAAACACCCAGGCACCGGCCAGGTCACGCAACCAATTGGGAGAGGCAGACCGCAGAGCAGCGCAGATCAGGGAGTTCACTCACCGTAGGGTCAGAGGTCGGGCGGAGGTGCGCGTGTTCGACTTCAAGATCAGCGCTCACTGTTCGCGCACGGAAGCGCGCTGTGCAACCTTCTCAACCCCGCATGGAGTCGTCGATACGCCGCGGTTCATGCCGGTGGGGACCCTGGCCACCGTGAAGGGGGTCAGCACGGACCAGCTGGCAACCACCGGTGCCCAGATGGTGCTGTCAAACACCTACCACCTGCATCTGCAACCGGGCGAAGCGGTGGTGGAGGCCGCGGGTGGGCTGCATCGGTTCATGGGCTGGAACGGACCGATGCTCACCGATTCCGGTGGATTTCAGGTCTTCAGTCTTGGCGATCTCAATCGCATCGATGACCACGGCGTGGATTTCCGCAATCCACGCAACGGCAGCCGCATCCTGCTCACCCCGGAGCGATCGATGGAGATCCAGATGGCACTCGGGGCGGACGTGGCCATGGCCTTCGATCAATGCCCCCCTTATCCAGCAACTGAGAACGATGTGGAGGAGGCCAGTCGTCGAACCCATGCCTGGCTGGAGCGCTGCGTAAGCGCCCATCAGAAGTCCGATCAGGCCCTGTTCGGCATTGTGCAGGGAGGATGTTTCCCACACCTGCGTGACGCCAGCGCCAGGACGGTTGCCGGCTTCGATCTGCCGGGAATTGCCATCGGCGGAGTCAGCGTGGGCGAGCCGGTGGACGACATGCATCGGATCGTGCGCCAGGTCACTCCCCTGCTGCCGAATGATCGCCCTCGCTATCTGATGGGGATCGGAACTCTGAGGGAAATGAGCGTTGCCGTCGCCAACGGGATCGATCTGTTCGACTGCGTCTTGCCGACACGGCTTGGCCGGCACGGCACAGCCCTGGTGGGTGGGGAACGCTGGAATCTGCGCAACGCCCGTTTCCGCCACGACCACACACCGCTGGATCCAAGCTGCCCCTGCCAGGCCTGCCGTCAACACAGCCGCTCCTATCTGCACCACCTGATCCGCAGTGATGAGCTGCTGGGGCTAACCCTGCTCAGCCTGCACAACCTCACGCATCTGATCCGCTTCACCACCGCCATGGGGCAGGCGATCAAGGACGGCTGTTTTTCAGAGGATTTCGCTCCCTGGGAAGAGGACTCCCCGGCTCATCACACGTGGTAGCGTCCGCTCACTGACCGTTTTCCGCCGGGATGGCTGCTTTCTCACTTGATCTGCTGGCCCAACTTCCAGAGGCCTATCAGGCTTTCGGTCCGCTGGTCGACATCCTCCCGATCATTCCTCTGTTTTTCCTGTTGCTGGCCTTCGTCTGGCAGGCCTCCGTCGGTTTCCGCTGAAGCGTTCAGCGCTGTCGCTTTCCGCGACACAGCACCGACCAGGCGAAGTGAGGCAGTGCGAGGTAGCGCCTCCAGCGGCTTGGGTCTTGCAACAGTCTGTAAAGCCATTCCAGTTGCAAACGGCTGGTCCAACCTGGGGCACGTTGCTTCAAACCTGACCAGACATCAAAGCTGCCGCCGACGCCCATCCAAAGACCGGGCAGCTGGTCGCGCATTCTCTGAATCCAGATCTCCTGCAGTGGCACCCCTAGTGCCACAAGCACCAGATCAGGGCTGAGTCGCCGCAACCTTGTTTCAAGCTCCGGCCAGGCACTGGCGTCCTGATATCCGTGTTCTGCGAAGACAAGCTGCAGTTCAGGACTCTGTTGAGCAAGGCGGTCACACAGCCTGTCCATCACTTCAGGCGACGCTCCGACCAGTGCGACGCGCCACCCATGGGCTTCGGCGTAATTGAGCAACGACCAGGCCAGCTCGATTCCTGGACTGCGTTTCACCCTGACGCCCTGGCGAGCGAGAGCCCAGACCACCCCTGCCCCATCAGGAACCACAAGATCCGCGGCGCGGATGACAGCACCCAGGTCGATGTTGCGGCGGGCAAGCATCGTCATCTCTGCATTCAGCGTGACGATCTGACCACCACCCTCCGCATGCAGGCCGATGGCTGCGGCGGTGACATCCCTGCAGGCATCAACGGGAATATCGAGAACGTGGCAACGACGTTGATCGCGCGGACCCGTTGTCAGTACTTCCATCCGCGTGTCCGCTGCACGAGAGAATCTAGATCCGGTCGCGTTAGCCACCATGGTTCTGTCGAACCCGACCCGTGAAGAGGATCAGCTGCGGGCGCAACGACTGACACAGCTCGACCGCTCCATCGAACGGGTGGTGCTGCAGCGACAGAACCCGATCAGTGGGCTGCTGCCTGCCAGTACGGCCCACACCGTGCATGGCAATTACGGTGATGCCTGGGTTCGCGACTGCATTTATTCGATTCAGTGCGTCTGGGGGCTGGCGATCGCCCACCGGCGCCAACAAGGCAGCTGTCAACGTTGCTGGGAGCTCGAACAGCGCGTCATCGACCTGATGCGCGGATTACTGAACGCCATGATGCGTCAGGCCGCAAAAGTGGAGCGCTTCAAAAGCAGCCTCGATCCACTGGATGCTCTGCATGCGAAATACGACAGTGCCAGTGGATCCCCGGTCGTTCCTGATGATGGATGGGGGCATCTGCAGCTGGATGCCACATCACTGTTCCTGCTGCAGCTGGCCCAGCTGAGCTCCAGTGGTCTGGCTGTGATCCATAACCACCACGAAGCATCCTTCATCCAGAACCTGGTGTACTACGTGGCCAGGGCCTACCGCGTTGCCGATTACGGGATCTGGGAGCGGGGCGACAAGGGCAATCACGGCCTGCCGGAACGGAATGCCAGTTCGATCGGCATGGCCAAAGCCGCACTGGAGGCACTGGACGGGGTTGACCTCTGCGCGTCCCACGGAGACGGAAGCATGCAGGTGCTGATTCCCCACGGTGCTGTGGTGCGTCTGAGACGAGCCCTGACGGGGCTGCTGCCGCGTGAATCAGCCAGCAAAGAGGTCGACAGCGCCTGCCTCTCGGTGATCGGCTACCCCGCCTGGGCGGTGGAAGACCGGGCGCTGGTGGAGCGCACCAACAGACGGATCAGGCGCGAACTGGGAGGTCCCTACGGCTACAAACGCTTTCGCAGGGATGGTCATCAAACGGTGGTGGAAGACATCACCCGGCTGCACTACGAACGTGAAGAACTGGCCACCTTTGAAGGAATCGAATCGGAATGGCCACTGTTTCTCGCCTACGAATTGGTCACCGCCTGCTTCGAGCAGCGCTGGGACGAGGCCAACCTCTGGCGTGAACGTCTGCAGGCACTACAGGTGGAACGCGATGGAGAACGACTGTTCCCAGAGCTCTACCTCGTGCCCGCCGAACAGCTGGAGCTGGAACGGCGGGCACCCGGTAGTCAGCGCCGCATTGCCAACGAGAACGTGCCGCTGCTCTGGACCCAGAGCCTTGCCTGGATTGGAGAGATGCTGCTGGATGGACTGATCAAGGCGGAGGATCTTGACCCCTGCGGACGGCGACTACCCGCCACGCTGGGAGCCGACACAGTGTTGGTGTCGCTGGTTCCTGCAACTGATGCCGTCGCGCGACAACTGCAGAAGCTCGGGTTACCGGTCAGCGATCCAGAAGCCGCTGACCTACCAGTGCTGCCATCTGAGGCCCTACGAGAACGGTTAGGCAACGTTGGCGCCGACGACGCCCTGGGGCTCAGCGGTCACCCACCACTGCGACCGGAAACAGCGGTGACGGCTCGCCTCTATCGCCAAGGCGAACAACAACTGGCTTTTCTGCCGGCAGTACTGGAGGAGGGCACGTTCTTTCTCAGCCATGACCCACGACAGCTGATCGAAAGCATCGTCAACGAGCTGCATCTACTCCAACGGCATTGGCAGGGCCAGGGAGCACCCCTGCTGCTGATCCCCGTGCAAGCTGCTCTGCTGGAAAGACACCAAACGCTTCTGCTGGAACTCACCCAACGCCTGCAGAGCGGCAGCGTCGAAGACGTTGCTGTGGATTTCGCTGATCTTGAGACCCTGGCCAGCAAAGCCCAGTGGTTAACACTGCCAGATGAGAGAGAGAACACGAACGAGCCTCACAAGGCAGAACAGGCAGCTGAACTGCTGCAGGCCTCCACAGACCTGAGTGACCTGACAGCGGCCCAGGAGCAGGAACTAGATGACATTCCCCTGGAAGAGCTACGCCAGAGGCTGTGGAGCAGCCATTCTCTAAGGGAACAAGCGGAAGTCCTGGAGCTGTTGACGCAACGACTCGGTCAGCAAGCCATCCTCAGCGGACCCAAGGGAACTCCAGTTGAGCTGTCCACCCTGCTGCAGGAGATCTATCGCCGCGGCCTCAGCCAGGAGGACTGGAACGTGGCCAGACGCTGCGCCGGGGCCATGGGTCTGGTTCATCCTCAACTGGAAGACGCACTCACGGACCTGCTGAGCCGCCAGAAACAGGTCGTGATCGGCCGCAACTACAGCAGCGACTCCCGGCTGACCAGTCCTGTCTCCAGCCAGTCGATCGCAGCACTGATCGACCGCACCTGCGGCAGTGACGGACGCGAACGGATGCTCCAGCAGGAGTTGTTGCTTGCACTGGACGGGATTGCCAGGCGCGAACCGAGCATGATCCGAGGCTCTCTGACCTTCCAGCTCGGGCAGTTGCTGCTGCTGCTGACATCAGAGCTGGCCGCCGAGCAGCAAAGCAGTCAGGACGAAGCCTTCGAAGCCCTGTGCGATGAACCTCCTCACCGCATCAGCCTGCGCCTACGCACGGTGCTGGCCGACGTTGACCATGCCAGAGCCGCGCTGCAACGTCGGGAACTGTTGCACCTGAGCGGCAAGGTGCAATGGAACATCCCCGAACCCCTGGATGAAAGCCCCAGCGGTAGCGACTGGCTGCAACACCGGATCCGCCTGGGCTCACTGCAACAGGTGCCCAAAGAGTTTTATGCAGGGATCTGGTCACTGCTGCACCACTGCCGTGGGTTGGTGATCGGCGACAAACTGGAGCGCCGCAACCGTCTGACCAGCGCGCTGGTTCGCGAGAAAACCCCGGGCGAACGCAACTTCGCCATTCAGGTGGAGCATCTGCTCAGTCGCATTGGAGCTCCGGAATACCGGCAGCTCTGCACGGAAAGCCTGCTCTCGCTGATGGCCTTTTCAACCGCCAATCCCGACATGCGCTTCGACGACGACATCGCCCTTGATGTGGTCATCGGCCACGCCGTGAGAGTGGGCTGGAGGAATCGTCATCCCGAGCAGAACACCGTGGACTATTCCCAGCACAAAGCCGCTGCCTGGGATCAGTTCTACCGGTCATCTCCGGCCGAATGCCGGCAGTGGCAGATCGAAGCCCTGAGGGAACTCGCGGATCAGGAAAGACTGCACTGATCCCAATCAGATGGGGGTCTCGATCGCAACACCAACGCCGGGCTGCTCCACAGCCTGTTCAATCAGATCAGCCAAACGCAGGGCTCTCGAAGCCTGCTGACCATCGACTGCCGGAGTCTCTCGTCCGCGAACACATTGCAGAAAGTGTTCGAGCTCGGCATACAGAGGCTCAATCGAGGTGGTGCTCACCTCCTCAATGAAGCCGTCGTTGCGGTAGAGCAGCTCTCCGTGATCCGCGGAATACCACTCGTGGGCCCGGCGGTGGATGTGCAGGTTGTGATTGAGGAAGTCGGTTTCAACGAGGCTGGCCCGGCAATGCGCACTAAGCGTTCGGATCTTGCGATGACTCATCTTGCTGGCCGTGAGACTGGCCACCACGCCGTTTTCAAACCCGAGCGTGGCGTTGACGTAATCGATCGGGCCCTCCGAGCTGCGACCACCCGCCGCCGCCAGTTGCACCACCGAGGAGCTGGCCAGTTCGAGCACCAGATCCAGATCGTGGATCATCAAATCAAGCACCACGGACACATCGTTGGCCCGATCGGCATGGGGGCTGTGACGACGGGCTTCGAGCACCACCACCTCTTCGTTGGCCACCACCTTGGTGAGCTCACGGAACGCGGGATTGAAGCGTTCGATATGGCCCACCTGAAGCAAGCGGCCCACTCGGCTGGCAGCATCAATCAGAGCAGCGGCTTCCTCCTGGCTGGCGGCGATCGGCTTCTCGATCAGCACGTGAGAGCCAGCCTCCAGGCAAGCCAGACCAACGGAGTGATGCAGGAGGGTCGGCACCGCGATGCAGACCGCCTCAACCTCCTCGAGCATGGTGCGGTAATCAGAAAACCAGCGACATCCAAACTGCTCGGTGGCCAGAGCCCCACGTTGAGCGTCAGGGTCGGCAACACCAACCAGATCCGCGTCCTTGAGCAGGCTGAGCACGCGCGCGTGATGCCAACCCATGTTGCCGATCCCGATCACGCCGACCTTCACCGGAACCATGGCGTCGGTCATCAGTGGGACTGCACGAACCGGCTGATTATCGGTGATCAGTGCAATAGGGAGTGAATTACATCAATCCCTGGTCAGGATTGTCGGGGTCGATCAGCGAATCTGGCTCCTCAATGAGGACCAAAAGCACCCTCACAATGCGGGGACCAGCCATGGCAACAATCTCGAACTGGATGTTGTGATGGCGCAATGCTTCGCCCGGTGAAGGGATGTGCTGGAGCCGTTCCAGCAGGAAGCCGGCCAAGGTGTGATGGTCACTGGCTTCCGGGAGATCCAGCTGCAGCTGGCGATTCAGCTCAACAATCTCCAGATCTCCTGCAACAAGCCAGGTTCCCGGCTGGCCCTCCATCGGCATCAGGTCTGGTTCATCGGTTTCATCGTCAGGTTCATCGCCAACAATTTCTCCGGTGAGGTCTGCTGCGGTCACCAGGCCCTCCGTTCCGCCATGTTCATCAACCACCAGCAGCAACGGGTTACCCGAGCGGATGATGGCCAGCAGATCAGCAAGGTTGCTGGTTTCCGGCACCGTCTGCGCAGGCATCAGGTAGGGCTCAAGCCAGGAGTCTTCGCGCAGCTCACCTCGAGCGATCGGCTCGGCAAGACGGCGCAGATCAAGAACTCCCCGCACATCATCCAATGACTGACCGATCACGGGAAAGCGCGCATGGCGGGTGCGATGCACCGCCTCCATTAGCTCCGCGAAACGCACCTCAACGGGGAGGGTGACCATGCCGGATCGCGGCACCATCACCTCACGGACTTGAGTGTCGTGCAGAGCGAACACACCCTCGAGGATGTTGCGTTCGTCGGGTTTGAGACCGGTCACCGCGCCACTCTCGATCAGGGTTTCCAGCTCGCCGGCCGTGAGGGCAGGAACTGGTGCATCCCAGCGCTGGGTGAGCCCTACGAATCGCAGCAACAGCGAAGCCAGGCTGTCGAGTGCCGACAACAGTGGACTCAGCACCCGGATCGCGCCCTCGAGCACAGGTCCAAGCTGCAAGGCAGCGAACTCGGGACGGCTGAGCACCCAGGCCCGTGGAAGCAAGCCGGCAACCAGGGTGGCCAGCACGACCAGCAGCAAAAACCAGGCGAGATCCCACCAGCGTCCAGCAGGAACCTCCAGGGGCCACCAGCGCTGACCGAATCCACGACCGATCCAGCCCAGGGCTACCAGCGACAGGCAAGCCCCGAACTGTGTCATCAGCAGAGCAATGCGCAGATGCCGCTGCAGTCGCTGCACCGACTGGGCACCAGGGCGGCCCTCCTCGCTGAGAGCCTGCACCTGACTTGGCCTGAGCCGCAGGAGAGCCACCTCAGCAGCTGAAAACAGAGCCGGAAGAACCAGCAGCGCGATCAGCAGCAGGGTGCGCATTGGAACCAAACGATGGGGGTCGCGGGGATCGAACCCGCCTTAGGCGAATTATGAGTTCGCTGCATTCACCAGATTGCTAGACCCCCCTGATCCGTGGATTTACCACAGGGCACGCACCGGCTGAAAGGCATCCTCGTCCTGAATGAGATCAGGGGATGGGCTGCCAATGTCTTCGGCAAGGCTGCCACTGAAGCCATTGGGAATATCAACCGTGCGCCAGGGAATCGGATCACTCTGATCCTCAAGCAGCATCGTGTAGGTGTTCTCGATAGCAGTCCCGTCCCAAATAATCGTCTGATCAGGGAAACCGAATCCCATGAAGCGGTTGCCCTGAGGCCCGGCAACTGCAATACCCAGCAGGTCCGTGACCTGGTGCAGGAGATCCACACCGCTGGCATAAGGAGCTGTCCAGCTGTAGAAGCGCTCTTCCATCAAGGCTGAAGTGCTCTGCACCGGCCCGCAACGGGTGACCTCAACCGGAGATGGAGTCACATCTCCTGCAGAGATCGCAGTCGAAGGAGCCTCCAATGTGGTGGAGCAGACCACCGGTCGAGCCACTGCAGCTGCCTGAAACGAACTCAGTGACAGAAGCAGAAGCAAAGTTCTGAATCGAAGCCTGTCCAAGGGAGGAGGCACCACTGAGCGCAAACTAGGCAGAGGATCCGCGAAGCACCAGCCCCATGCCCGTCAATTCCGACCCATCCATGGATCGCCAGGCCCTGCTGGACCGACTGGCCCGGGAGGCTTATCGGCACGGGCAGTTCACCCTCGCATCGGGTCGCAGCAGCGAACACTATGTGAATTGCAAACCGGTGGCCCTCAGTGGCAGCGGCCTGGCGCTGCTCAGTCCCGCCATGCTGGCCCTGGTGGACAACGATGCTGCGGCCGTTGGAGGGCTCACGCTTGGGGCCGATCCCCTGGTGAGCGGGGTGGCCATGGCAGCGGCGCAGGAGGGCCGTGATCTGAATGCACTGATTGTGCGCAAACAGGCCAAAGGCCATGGCACTGGTGCCTGGCTGGAAGGCCCATTGCCTACATCAGGTGCCCTCGTGACGGTGCTGGAGGACGTCGTCACGACCGGTGGGTCCTCGATCCAGGCTGTTAACCAGCTGAAAGAAGCCGGATATTCCGTTCGGCGCGTGGTCACCATCGTGGATCGTGAAGAAGGTGGTCAGGAGACCATGGATCAAGCGGGCTTGGAGCTGGTCAGCTTGTTTCGACTGAGCGAGGTGGCTGCCAGAGCCAAGGAGCTTGAACAGTGATGAGCAGGGATCAGGACGCAACAGCATTGATCTGGGATGCGCGATTCCCCCTCATCCGTCTTGAGGGCCAAGGATGCAGCAGCTTTCTGCATGGCCAGACCAGCGCCAGGGTGGATGGCTCCACCCACGGCGATCTGATCCAGGCCTGTTGGCTCAATGCCACAGGCCGCGTGCAGGCCCTGCTTGAAATTCGCCTGGATTCGGCTGGCGCCGATGTGCTCGTGCTCAACGGAGACAGCAGCAGCGTCGCTGGCGGGTTTGATCGGGTGATCTTTCCCGCAGACCAAGTGCGGCTGGGAGAGCAGCGCCAGCAGCGCCGGATGCAACGCCTTGAAGCTGGAAAGGCGCCCGACTTCACCCAGGTGATCTGGCTGAGTGAAGCCAGCGAGCCACCGACCTCCTGGGCAGAACTCAGAGCCTGCAACGCCACAGAACTGGAATGCTGGCGGAACAAGCAGGGCTGGCCGCTGGGAGATCAGGAGCTCACTGGCGACACCAATCCCTTTGAACTGGGTTTGTCCGATTGGGTCGAGCTGAACAAAGGCTGTTATCTCGGACAGGAAACCGTGGCCAAGCTGGCGTCACGGGGTGGTGTGAAACAGCAGCTGCGTTGCTGGCGAAGCACCTCTGAGATTCAAAAGGTCCTGACAAGCGGCGATCAGCTCAAGCTGAATGACTCGCGTGCCGGAATTATCACCAGCGTTTCCAAAGACACGGCAACAGGGAGCAGTTTCGGCCTCGCCCTGGTCAGGCGTCAGGCGCTCGACGCGGAAACACTGCAAGCGGGAGACAGTGGTGTCGAGGTCTCCATCACACGACCCAGTGGCTTCTGCGACCCGCCCGCTCGAGGCTGAGAGCGACTGTCAACTTCGAGCATCCATGCAGCCACCGCCCAGGTAGCCAAGCCATCATCACGGTTGTAGGTGAAGATCCAGCGCAGAGCCTGGACATGCCCACGGTCTTGCGGTCCGGTGCCACGCCACTGCCTCCACCAGAGCAGCGCCCTTGCACCATCCACCCCAGCCTGACTCCAGCTGAATCCAAGCCAATCGGCGACTGTCTTCAACCCATAACTATTGAGGGGAAGTCGCCAGTGAGTGCGCAAGCGGGCATGCACATCGACCAGCCGGCAACGCAGGGCCTGTCGTTCCTCATCACTGACGGCCTGGCGTTGGGCCATCTTGCACAAAGCCAGTGACTCCGTCTCGCCGTAGTGCAAGACGGGCCAGCCCTCATAACGGTTCAAAAATCGCTTGATGCGTTGCCAGCAACGCCTCTCACCATGCTCCTGCAGCATCAACAGAGGGTGATAACTGGCTCGATCAAGAGCCCAGCAGCCGTCGGGATCCCGGGGTAGACAGACAAATCCATGCAGAAAGTCATCACGGGCATCCGGGTCTGATTCGATGTCATAGAGCAGTACCCCAGGCGCATTCCTTAGTTCTGGCAAGGCGAAGGAATCGGCCAAAGCCTGCGCCTGCCCATCCCGCTGGGCTCGAGCCTGAGCTACGAGGGGAGCCGCCACGGCTCCGTGTTGCTCTCCAAATCGCTGCAGCTGCTCCGCCAGACGATGCGGATCAGCATCAGCAAGTGCTTTCAGGCCATCAATCCCCAGCTCGAGGAGCATCTCCCGTCGCTTGGCGCCAATACCACTGACCTCACTGAGATGTCCAACCCGGCGGGCCTCGGCGTTGCACACACCTCGCCAGCTGCACAACGAACACTTACGCCGATCAGAAGCAAGCGGAGGTGGCTCGGCCCGCTCCAGATCAGATGCCAGTTTGCGCAGTGCCTCATCCAGCTGACGCTGCAGGGACTCACCGAGAGCAACAGTTTCCTTCTCGAGGTAGCGGCCTGCTCCCGCCAGAGCCAGCCCGTCCTTGACAGGAGCGTCCTGAAACAGAGCGAGCAGACGAGCTGCCAACGCCAGCTGCAGTCGATGCTCCCTGGTGAGTCGTCGCCCCTGCCTGGCCAAGACGGGGCGATACATGTAATCACCCCAGCGACTGCGTCCGGGCTGGCGCTGCAGCAGAGCTGGATGCGCCTCGATGCTGTATCCCTCCGCAGTGCGTCCACGCAGCCGCAGTCCCACCACACCGACTTCACCCCGCTCGCAGGCAGCGAGCCCATGTCCAGGCTTGTGCGGCAGTAACGCAACAAAACTGCGTTGCTGATCATCAAGCTGGAGGGTGCGATGGGCGGTGTAAACCCTCTTGCCCTGATCACCATGGCGATCGAGCCAGGCCCGACGCCGGCAGCGGGACCAGCTGCGCAGCAGTCGGTCGGTGAGTGGCTTGTCAGCAGAAGGGGTGTCACCCATGGCCCGAGGTTAAGGCGGCCAACTGCTAAATCCAGATGGACTGCAGGCATGCCATGGCGTCGGCTCCCCTCCCTCTGAGCGCAGCTCCGATCCGTTTCGGCACCGACGGATGGCGAGGAATCCTCGGGGTGGACATCACCGTGGAGCGGTTGCTGCCGGTGGCGGCAGCGGCGGCCCAGGAACTCGCCCATCAAGCACCGGATCAGCTCAACAGCAAGACGGTGGTGATCGGCTACGACCGACGTTTCCTGGCACCGGAACTTGCGGAGGCGATCGCTTCTTCCGTACGCGGGGTTGGCTTGGAACCCCTAGTCACGAGCACTCCTGTTCCCACACCGGCATGCAGCTGGACCGTGGTGCAGCGCCGGGCACTGGGAGCCCTTGTGATCACGGCCAGCCATAACCCGCCCGAATGGTTGGGTTTAAAGATCAAAGGACCGTTCGGCGGATCCGTGGACGGCACGTTCACTGCCGCGGTGGAGCGGCGATTGGCTGCAGGCAGCATCAACGCGCCGGTTGCGGGAGAGCTGCCACGCTTTGACGCCCGCAGCGAACACCTTGAGGGGCTGCGAACCCAGCTGAATCTGGGCGCCATCAGCTCTGGGCTGAAGGCCATGGGCCTGCGGGTGATCGTGGACCCGATGCATGGCTCTGCGGCAGGTTGTGTGTCTGATTTGCTCGGAACCGATGCCGAGGGCCTCGTTTGCGAGATCCGCAGCCAGCGTGATCCTCTCTTCGGTGGCTGTCCTCCGGAACCGCTCGCTGCTCACTTGCAGGAACTGATTGCTGCGGTTCAGGCTTCCAGTCGAAACGGGCAGCCAGCAGTGGGTCTGGTCTTCGACGGTGATGGCGACCGCATCGCAGCAGTCGATGAGCACGGTTGTTTCTGCAGCACCCAGCAACTGATGCCACTGCTGATCGATCACCTCGCCGGAGCAAGGCAATTGCCTGGAACCGTGGTCAAAACCGTGAGTGGCTCCGACCTGATGCGTCTGGTGGCGGAAGACCATGGCCGGCAGGTGCTGGAGCTTCCTGTGGGCTTCAAATACATCGCAGCCGAGATGCTGGCGGGTGAGGTGCTGATCGGCGGGGAGGAGTCGGGAGGCGTTGGCTTCGGCATGCACCTGCCTGAACGCGATGCACTGTTCGCAGCCATGCTCGTGCTGGAGGCTCTCGTTCAGGGCGGCAAGCCACTGGGAGCTCGAATGCAGGCTCTGCGTCTGCGCTGCGGAGGTTCGAGTCATTACGACAGGCTTGATCTGCGCCTGGCCGATATGGAGTCCCGCCGACGCCTGGAGCATCTGCTGTCAACCCAGCCTCCGGCTGAAGTCGCAGGACAGACCGTGTCGGAAGTGATCACGACGGACGGTGTGAAACTGAGGCTTGGACCCAGCCACTGGTTGATGCTGCGCTTCTCCGGCACTGAACCCCTACTCCGGTTGTATTGCGAAGCACCCGACAGCGATCGTGTAGAGGCCGTGCTCGCCTGGGCCCGCAGCTTTGCCGAGAGCGCTTGAGCATGCAGACGCAAAGCCTGGTGATCGCCAGCGGCAACTCCGGCAAGGTGCGGGAATTCGAAGGTCTCCTCAGCGGACTACCACTGATTGTGAAAGCACAGCCTGAAGGGTTAGAGATCGAGGAAACCGGTAGCACCTTCACCGCCAACGCCCGCATCAAAGCGCTTGCCGTGGCTGCAGAGACCGGGGAGTGGGCTCTTGCAGACGACTCCGGTCTGAGCGTGGATGCTCTGGAGGGAGCTCCAGGTGTTCACTCCGCCCGCTACGCACCCAGCGATCCAGAACGGATCGCACGACTGCTGCAAGCGCTCGAATCTGAAGACAACCGCACCGCCCGCTTCTGTGCAGCCCTCTGTATGGCGGCACCGGACGGCACGGTGTTGCTCGAAGTGGAGGGCCAGTGCAAGGGTTGGATTACTCGATCACCGAGGGGTGATCAGGGCTTCGGTTACGACCCGATTTTTGAAGTTGAAGGCACACAAAAAACGTTCGCGGAAATGTCTCTGAAGGAGAAAAAAGCCCACGGTCACCGTGGTCGTGCTTTCAGCTTGCTGGAACCACGCCTGCGCCAACTGCTTTCTCAGCAGTGAAACCCGCCAATGCACGGATTGTGACGAGGTGCTGACAAACAGTTCCTGTACGGTGTGATCTGTCGCTGACGAGGTCGATGGCCATCGCCATGACCACCGGTTACAGCGCACAGACTGAAGGCGCTCTGCTTTGCATCGAAGCCGCCTCAGACTGGGCCCTGACTTGTGTTGACCAACTTGCTGCCGCTGACAGCCATGTCCTGATCGATTACGGAGCTGCCGATGGCGGCACGGCCGTGGGTCTGTGGCACCAGGTGCTGGATCGCCTGCATGCCAACCAGCCCCAGGCCCACCTCACCCTGATCGGCAATGATCTGCCCAGCAACGACAACGTTGCCCTTGCTGAAAATCTGGCACTGCAGATTCCGCGCACTCCCAAGCCCACCGTGTTGGTAAGCGCCCGCAGCTTCTATGAGCCATCGGTGGGTCCCAACACGGTGAGCTTTGGCTTTTCCGCCACCGCGATGCACTGGCTGAGCGAGTCGCCAGGACCGCTGAATACCCATACCCACGTGCTGGCATCCGGTGATGCCGATGCTCTGAAGCGTTTCACGGCGCAGGCGCTCAAAGACTGGACTTACGTTCTGGAATTGCGCAGCAAAGAGCTGAAAGTGGGTGGACGCCTGCTGACGGTGAACCTGTCTCGCGACGGAGAGGGTCGATACCTCGGCCACAACGGCGGTGAAACCCGCAACGTGCACGACCAGCTGCATCAGATCTGGAAGAGCCTTGCTGACGAAGGCGTGATCACTGAAGAGCAGTACCGCAAGGGAACGGTGCTGAACTTCTACAAGTCACCCGAGGAGTTCATGGCGCCGCTGAAAGATCAGAGCTCGGCGCCTTACCGCAATGGCCTGCGTCTGGTGGATGAGCGCACGGTGTACGTCAAGTGCCCTTACCGCCGCCGCTGGGAGGAGAACGGCGATACGGCAGCGTTCGCGGCTGGACTGATGGCCACGATCCGCAGCTGGAGCCGACACAGCTTTGCCAGCACTGCTGGAGATGCCGTGGCAGATGAGGTGTACAAGCGCCTTAAGCAACGCATCGCGGACGCCCCTTCTGAGTGGAGCCTGGATTACGTGGAGCACCACCAAATGATGGAGAAAGTGGCCTGATGACAACCACAACACGACCCGCGCCGGATGTCTCGGTGCTAGCTGAACATGTCTCCGAGCATCTGTCGGTGTTCGTGGTGGCCGAGAACACCGATGCGCGCCGCCCGGCCAACGGTGGCCTGCGTCTCCTCAATTACCCCAGCGATGAGGCCTGCATTGCTGACGGACAGAGACTTGCCGGGCTGATGACCCACAAGCACGACCTCTATGGCACCGGTTTCGCCGGCGGCAAGATCGTGGCGCGCGCCGCCGAACCGGAGGCGGTGAAGGACGAACTGATCAGCATTACCGCAGAGCTTCTGGAGTCTCTGGACGGAGCCATGATCACCGGCTGTGATCTCAATACCAGCCTGGAGGATATGGAGCGCCTGACGGAGCTCACTCCCCACGTGCTGGCAGCCGTCGGCAGTCCTGTGGATGCCAGCGCAGCAACGGCTCATGGCACCCTCGGCGCCGTTGAAGCCGTGCTCGAATCGACCCTGGCTGAAGCGAAACCCGGCCGCGCGCTGGTGCATGGCTGTGGCGCCGTCGGCGGCACCGTGGCTCGCGTGTTGGTTCAACATGGCTGGACAGTGTTCACCGTGGATCTCAGTCCAGAACGTGCAGGCTTCCCTGGTGCCACTCCTCTGCATCAGGACTGTCCCTGGTGGGAGCTGAAGCTGGATCTGCTGCTGCCCTGCTCGATCTCAGGTCTGATCAATGCTGAGATCGCCTCTGGCCTGAGGGTCAAATCTGTTGTTCCAGCAGCCAATGCTCCCTTCCAGAGCACTCAGCTCGCCGACGACCTGCGTCGGCGCGGCATCCGTGTGCTGCCGGATCCATTGGTCAATGCCGGTGCCGTGATCGCCGACTCGATCGAGCGCTTCTCACCCGACGCCTGGAAAGGTGCAGGCGCGGAGGATGTCTACGCCTTCGTGCGCAGCGAGGTGCGCCAAAGAGCCACTGACTATCTCAATCAGCGCGATCAGGGCCTCTCGGTTGGAGCAGCTCTTGTGGAAGTCACCGCCGAACGGGAGACCGATCCGATCGGCCTCAGCTTCGGAGACGTGGCATGAGCTCGGCCGCTCTTCCTTCCAAGGCCTCGGTGGTGATTGTCGGCGGCGGCATGGCTGGTCTCAGCTGTGCAGCATCCCTGGCTCGTCGAGGCATCACTGACGTGGTGCTGCTCGAGGCCAAAACCCTTGCGCACGCCAAGGCCAGCAGTTATGGCGAAACCCGGATGTTCCGGGAGATGTATTCCGATCCCGTGCTCTGTCGTCTGGCTCAGGAGGCCAACAAGCTCTGGCGTGAGGAAGAGATTTACGCAGGAGAACAGCTGCGCGAAACCCATGGGTTGCTGTTTTACGGCGAAAGCTGGGATGAGGAAACGATCGAAGGGTCGATCCCAGGGGCCCGCCGGGTGATGGACGAACAGGGCATCCCCTATGAGGCAATGAATGCCGATCAGATTTCAACCCGCTTTCCTCTAAAACCGAAAAGCGATTTCACCGGACTGTTTGAGCCCACCGCTGGGGCAGTGCGCAGCGACAAGGTTGTTGCTCACTGGATCAGCACGGCCCGTCATGCTGGCCATCAACTGGTGGAACACTGCCCGGTGGCGAACCTGGATGCCGACGGTGGTGGCGTCACTCTCGAGGATGGCCACCACATCGCCGCAGGACAGCTGGTCGTGGCCTGTGGCATCTGGAGCCAGCTGTTGCTGGCTCCGCTTGGACTCGCGCCAAAACTCGAGGTGTGGCCGATGCTCTGGGCTCATTACACCGTGGACCCTGCATTGGCGGATCGTTATCCGCAATGGTTCTGCTTCCAGAAGGAACGCGGCGATGACGGAGGCCTGTATTACGGCTTCCCGGTGCTCAGCCACACCAGCGATGGTCGGCCACGCATCAAGGCGGGAATCGACTGGGCACCCAGGGAGCTGCGTGTCGCAGAACCCAATGCCATGACCACCGAGCCACCGGCAAGGCTGGTCGAACTTCTCGATACATTCCTGTTCAACGAAGTCGAAGGCGTCCAGGAACGGGTCGAAACCGTGATCAGTCCCTACTCGATGGCCAGCGACGTCAATTTCGTGCTGGACCGTCTAGGCCCAAAGCTGAGCCTGTTTGCCGGCGGCTCAGGCCAAGCCTTCAAATTTGCGCCCCTGATCGGCGACTCGCTGGCACAACTGGCCAGCGGTGAAACTCCTGCTGTGGATCTTTCCTGCTGGAGTCATCAGCGCGAAGCCGTCAGCGCCTAAAGCCCCTCTCGCCCAGAGATCTCCCTTGCCCGACCCATCAACCCTCCAGGACGGCACGTCTGAAACCAGCGCGTGGTGGCAACGCAAGCCCCTGTGGATCGGCGCAGGCCCGCTGCTGGTCTTTCTGGTGGTCGCAGCCGTTGACCTCAAACTGGCGCAGCATTTCACCAGCTCAGGCAAAGCCATTGTGAGCAACGCTCTCGGCGGCCTCTGGCAGTGGATGGTGCTGCTGCTGTTTGTGATTGCCATCGTGCTGGCCATCAGCCCGATCGGGAGCTTGCGCCTGGGAGGAGCTGAAGCCAAACCAAGCCTGAAGTTCTTCGACTGGTGTGCTGTGCTGATTTGCACGCTGCTGGCCGGCGGAGGTGTGTTCTGGTCTGCAGCCGAACCGCTGTTCCACTTCCGGGATCCCGCGCCCTATTTCGTTGGAGTTGACGGATCGACCGCAGCTGCAGTTGATCCCTCTTTGGCCGTGAGCTTCCTGCACTGGGGATTCCTGGCCTGGGCTCTGGTGGCAACAACGGTGACGATCACACTCTCGATCCAGGAGCAACGCGGCGAACCTTTGCGCCCACGCACGCTGCTGGTTGGCATTCTTCCCAGCCGCTGGGTGGAAGGTCCCCTGGGAGACCTCGCGGATGGCCTCTACGTGGTGGCGGCCATCGCAGGAACCGTGGGACCACTGGGGTTCCTCTCTCTTCAATTGAGCAACGCCGCAGGGATGCTGCCTGCTTTCACCGACAGCGCCGGGCTCCAGTCTTTGGTGGTGGTGCTGCTCACTGCAGTGTTTGCCACGTCCACCGTGAGTGGAATCCAGCGAGGCATCAAGTGGCTGTCTGAGCTGAACGTCTGGCTGACCCTTGGTCTTGCCGCAGCTCTGCTGCTGCTGGGCCCAGGGCTTTGGCTGGTTCAGCACTTCATCAGCGCATTCGGGCTCTATCTCACCAACCTGCCGCGCATGGCTCTTGCCCCCAACAGCAGTCCAGGCAACTGGGTGAATGGCTGGACCGTGTTCTATTGGGGCTGGTTCCTCGGCTATGCACCGCTGATGGGTCTGTTCACGGCAGGGGTGAGCCGCGGCCGCACTCTGCGCGAACTGGTGCTGGCAGTGGCCATCCTCTGCCCGATCGTGACCAACATCTGGTTCACATTGCTCGGCGGTTCTGGCATGCAACTGGAACTCGCCAACCCCGGCTCCATCAGCGGCCCGCTCACAGCCAGCGGTGAATCGGGAGCACTACTGGCGATTCTCGGCCAGCTTCCCCTGTCCTGGCTCCTGATTCCGGTCGGCCTTGTGTTGGTGGTCCTGTTCATGGCCACCAGTGCCGACTCCATGAGTTATGCCGCAGCCATGGTGGTCAGTGCCAAGAGCACACCACCAGCGCTGCTGCGGTTGTTCTGGGCTCTGATGATCGGCAGCCTCACCCTGGTGTTGCTGCGTATCGGCACCAGCCTGGGCGACAACACCTCGATCAACGCTCTGCAGGCCTTCATTGTGATCACTGCCGTGCCGGTCACTCCCCTGGTTTTACTGAGTCTCTGGACGGCACCACGTCTGGCCTGGAAGGAATGGCGCCAGCGGCAGCCGGCTCAGAGCTGAAACTGATCCAGCTGGCCATCGCAACGCCAAACAGGGCAAGTGCGCCATAGATCAGCAGCACCAGCGACAGGTCTCCCTGAGGAGAGGCCTGAAGAATCAACCCAGACACGATCGTCATCAGCCCGCCCATCACTGTTCCTGAGGTGTTGACGATCGAAACGGTCATCGCCGTCTGCCCGGGAGGTGCAGACGCTTCCGCGATCGGGAAGGCCAGCACGGACGTACCGATGCCAACACCAAAGCTGAAGGCAGGAAGCATCAGAACCCCCTGCGGCAGCGAGGTCTTGATCAGCAGCAACAACGAGAGCAGCGTGATCACGGTGCCAGCTAGAAGCAGACCACCACGTTGCTGAGGGCGTCCGCCGAGAGCCCCGCTGGCCACCATCCCCACCACCAGGCCAATCGACATGATCAGGGTGAGACCTTCCATCAATGAATTGGGCCAGCCCCTCAGGCTTGAGAGCAGGCCGTACTGCGCCATCCCGAACACGAAGCCAAGCCCCCACGCGTAGAGCAAGCAGCACTGAATGAGGCGATTCACTCCTGCCCTGGTCCAGCGCTGCACACGCATGTCCTGCTCTGCCGTTGGCAACTGAGCCGGCGCGCGCCGGCGGCCTCCGAGCAGAAGCATTGGCAGGGCCACCATCAGGGCCACTGAGAGCCCCTGAAACAACACCAGATCACGCCAGCCGGAGCGACCCAGTAGCAGGGGCACCACGGCCGCCAATGCGGCGCCGACGCCCAACAGGCCATCGGTGAATCCCATCGCCAGAGCGAAGCGATCTGCTGGCAGGCTGCGTCGTGCGAGCACCGCCGATGCCGGGAACGCCACAGCACAGGCCATGCCTGTGCCGATGCGCGACAACAGCAGCCCCGGCAGGCTGTTGCTGCTGGCAAACACCAGACTGCAACAGGCAGCGGCCAATGCAGCCAGCAGCAGCCAAAGCTCGACCTTGCCCCGGTCAATCAGGCGACCAACGGGCACTTGCACCAGGCCATAGGGCAACAGAAAGCTGCCGGCCACCAGCGCCACCCCTGCCGAATCCAGACGCAGATCCGATCCCAGGGAACCCTCGAAATACTGAAAGCTGGATTCCACCCACACCAGCCAGACCACGAACAACAGGCTCGTGACCCAGAGCAGTCGATCGCTGCGTCTTGCTTCCATGCCTGACTGCCGACAGCTCAACGTCAGTGTGGGGGAATCGCGCAGTTGAGGCAGTCATCCAACGCAAGACTGAGGCTGGCTTTGGGCAGCGGCGCCGCTTCAGTCGCCACCACATCGAACTGATTCAGCGGGCATCAACCCAGCTGCCATGAAGGCCATGGGGGATTGCCAACGGCAGCTCGAACACCGCCAGCTCGCGTAGATCAGCAGCATCAAGAATCACAAGATCGGACCCTTCGCGATCACCGTTCCAGACCAGTTCCAGCACCCAGCCATCGTCTTCAGCGCTGGCACCAGGCCTGGGAACCATCAGTGGCTCACTCACAAAGCCGTGGGGAACAGCACTCCAGATCTGGCGCTCACCGCTGACCAGGTCAAGTTTCTTGACCACCTGAAGCGGATCATTGCCCTGCTCACGCGCTGCTGCCGCCATCCAGGCGAAACGGCAGGGCAACCCCTCTTTCTCGGGATTCACCATCGCGAACTCACAGCAGCGTTCGCTCAGGCGCGTGGTCTGCACCGTGGCGTTCTGCAGGTTGATGCGGCACTGCTCAAGCAGCCCCTCAGGAATCAGATCGAAGTCAACAGCGGCAAAGTCGACATCGGGACCGATCGAGGGGAAATCGCTGTAGTAGATGCTCTCCACCACCACATCTCCCTCCTGTTCCCAGGCATTGAGGTGGTGAAACACAAAGCCCTCGGGTGCATCCACAATCCGTGGGACCTCTCCAGCATGGGCGCCACTGTCCCGTGGAATCAGCCAGAACTTGGCCTGACCATCCGGCTTCGACTGCAGACACTGGGCCGCACCTTTCTGGCCGAGAACAAAAGGCAGCGGGTTGAAGTCGATCGCGTTTTGAAGAAACACCGCCCAGTTAGGAGTGATGGCGAAATCGTGCAAGAAAGCGAAGCCGTTGAAGCTGTCGCGACGGTCGTTGAGAAGGTCTCCTGCCTTGATCCCGGCGGCGGAATCATCTTCGGTGGCGAATTCCATCAAGCGGATGGTGCTGCGAGGGCCGGTATTGACCCCGAAGGTGACCATGCGCGGCCGATCGTGATGACCGGGATCGAAGCGAGGATGGGCACTGAAGGCCTCGCCTTTCTTCAAAACACCACCCAAAAGGCTGATGCCGTGGGTCTCGAGGGTGTGGGGGTCGAGTGCATGGGGTTCAGCAGCTTCCCAGAGCGCGAGCAGTTGGTCGCCAAGCTGCACAACGCCGGTATTGGCGATGTTTTTCAACCTCAGATCGAAGGCATTGGCCAGCGGACCTCCGGGTTTCTGGCTTCCGAACACGCCTCGATACAGCACCTTGCCGGCCGCTTCCTCGGCCTGCCAACCAGCGGTACGCACAAACCGATTGGTCAGCGAAACCCCCTCAGCATTGAACTGAATCGCGGTGATCATGCCGTCACCATCAAAGGGATGGTGCACGCGCTGACCGTCACGCTCCAGCAGCCCAGGGCCATTGCGGTAGAGGGTTCCCAGTAGCTCGGAGGGAACCTCGCCCCTCGCCGGCTGAAGCGCAACATCGGTGAGCTCCTGCTCCACATTGCGGAAGGCGCTTGCCCATTCGGACCGGTTGAAACGTTCAGCGGCGGTAGCGACGGTCACGGAGAACAACTGCTGTGGTCCCCATCCTCTCGTAACGGACTGTGAAGCGCGGCGAAGACTCAGTTCGCTCCAGCCTGTTCGAGCACACCCTTGCTGCTCGGAACCGCGCCAGCGCGCCGGGGGTCGATCTCTGTCGCCATGCGCAAAGCCCTTGCGAAGGCCTTGAAACAGGCTTCAACGATGTGATGGGAATTGGTTCCATCCAGCTGACGGATGTGGAGGGTGAGGCCGCTGTTATTGACCACCGCAACGAAAAATTCCTTGACGAGTTCGGTGTCGTAGCGACCAATCTTCTCTTTCGGAATCGTGAGGTTGTAGGAGAGATGGGGTCGACCGGAGCAATCGAGCACGACCTGCACCAGCGCTTCATCCAGCGGCGCGACGAAGTGGCCGAAACGCACGATGCCGCGGCGATCACCTAACGCCTGTGCCAAGGCCTGTCCGACAGCAATGCCCACATCCTCATTGGAGTGGTGATCATCGATATGGGTGTCACCCACCGCATTGATCTCCAGATCGATCAGGCCATGGCTGCTGATCTGATGGAGCATGTGATCCAGGAAGGGCACGCCGGTGCTGGCCTGGCACTTGCCACTGCCGTCCAGATCCAGGCACACCTTCACATCGGTTTCACCGGTGACTCGATGGATCTCACCCGTACGCATGCTGTTCAGCTCCGGAGGCGGCGACTTCGCTGTTCCGATCATGCCGAAACAGACGGCGCAGACCAAGGCCCATCAGCGCAGAGTCACATGCCGTTAATGCAGTAGCCGGCATCCACATAGATGGTTTGGCCGGAAATTCCGCTCGACAACTCGCTCAGCAGGAATGCAGCGGTGTTACCCACTTCCGTCTGTGTGACGGTGCGGCGCAGCGGTGCTTTCTCCTCCACGTTGTGAATCATGTCGAGAATGCCGCCAATCGCGGAGCTGGCCAGGGTGCGAATCGGTCCTGCACTGATGGCGTTCACTCGCACCTGCTTGTCAGGACCGAGCTCAGCGGAGAGGTAGCGCACGGACGCTTCCAGAGCGGCCTTGGCCACACCCATCACGTTGTAGTTGGGAATGGCTCGTTCAGCGCCTAGGTAAGTGAGCGTGACCACGCCGGCTTTCTCACTGAACAACGGCTTGGCATGACGGCAAAGGGGAGCCAGGGAATAGGCACTGATCTCGAGTGCACGAGCAAATCCTTCGGAGCTGGTGGCGCTGTAATCACCGATCAGCTCCTCTTTGCCCGCAAAAGCGAGGCAATGCACCAATCCATCGAGGACGCCCCACTTCTGCTGAATCTCTGCAAAAACGGATTCCATCTGATCGGAATCCTGAACATTCAGAGGCAGAAACAAGGAGGGTTCAAGCGGCGCAGTGAGCTCACGCACCTTGGTCTCAAAACGACCTTTGTCGTCGGGCAGATAGGTGATGCCCAGTTCGGCACCCGCCGCTTTGAGCTGCTGCGCGATGCCCCAGGCAATCGATCGATTATTGGCGATGCCGGTAACGAGGATCTTCTTGCCCGTGAGATCGAGAAGCATCGGACCGGTCTTCGCTGAACTGTTTGGGGGGATTCTCCACCATCCCCGACCCGAACTTCCAGGAATGGTCGCGTTTGAGCCATTGGATCGACAGGATGACACCCTGAAATCCATCGTCCGGTGCCCCCGCAACCCAGCCCAACTTCTCTGTCATGGTCTGAACAGCCAGGGGATCTTCCCAGAGACCTTGTGGACCGCAGAGCCCTCGATCGCCTGCTGGCTGAACAGTTTCCAGAAGCTGACGGCAGGCTCAGCCCGCTGCGCGGAGGTCGAGACGCCGCAGAGACAACACTGAGTCGAATCGACCCGCGGCGTTACACCAAAAGCCGCAATCACCTCAAAGGCGCGGTGACTGGCTTATCCCCTTACATCCGCCACGGTGTGCTCAGCCTTGCGGAAGTGCGTGACGCCGTATTCCAGCGCATTCGCAACCGCGACGAGGGAAGCAAGTTGATCAATGAGCTGGGATGGCGCGATTTCTGGCAGCGGATGTGGCGCGACCTCGGCGATGGCATCCACGACAGCCAGGAAGAGCTGAAAACCGGACATGATCCTGGCTCCTACGCCCGAGAGCTCCCTGAGGACATCCGCAATGGAACAACAGGTCTGGCCTGCATGGACGGATTCCAGAGCGAGCTCATCACCCGTGGCTGGCTGCACAATCACGCCCGCATGTGGATGGCGGCTTACGTGGTGCATTGGCGCAAAGTGCACTGGAAGGCTGGCGCAGACTGGTTTCTGGAGCATCTTCTTGATGGAGACCCTTCCAGCAACCATCTGAGTTGGCAATGGGTGGCCAGCAGCTTCAGCCACAAGCCCTACTTCTTCAACAAAGGCAATCTTGAGCGGTTTAGCGATGGCCAGTTCTGCAGGAGCTGCTCCAGCAGCGAACGCTGTCCATTTGAGGGCAGTTATGAGCAGCTGGAAGATCAGCTGTTCGCAAGCCAAGGCGCCATTCGTGATGTTCCCGCCAGACGCAACCGCAACCAGCAGCAACGCTCAGGACGACAACAGGGGCTGAATCGAAGCGGTCATGCGGCCATGGCCCGACCCAAGCGATAAACCATGCCTCTTCAACGACCCGTCATCTGGGTGCACGAGGAAGCCCTCGGTACCAGCAACCCGGCGCTGCTGGAGCAGCCGGACAGCCCAGGCGTCTTTGTCTTTGACACTGAATGGATCCAGGAAGCCTGCATCAGCCGCAAACGACTTGGCTTTTTGTACGAAAGCGCCCTGGATCTACCCATCACCCTGCGCAAGGGCGTTGTGGTCAAAGAAGTGATCGCCTTCGCCAAGCGTCACAACGCCGATGGCATCTTGAGCAGCCTCCCCGTCGACCCTCGCCTGGAACGCATCGCTGCAGCAATCGAAGAGCACTACTCAGTGGAACTGCTTGAACCAGAGCCGTTCGTAACCATGCCGCGACCACCACGGCTTGGACGTTTCAGTCGCTATTGGCGCGAGGCTGAACCGGTGGTCTGGGAAGGCTTCTGAACGTCACCAAGGAGTTCCTTCTCAAGCCGCTTTTCTTCGGCGGGATCCCTCAGTAGATCGCGCCGCTCATAAGCCGGCAGCTCAACAGGCCTCAACTCCGATGCATCGTTGGGCGGAGGCGTCCAGCGCCAGCGGGCTTCTGGAGCACGCTGCTGACAGAGAGCTTTTAACTGCGTCTGCAGAGCGCGGCGCACATCGCTGCGACGCACAGCAGCGAAAAATTCCTCCCGCGGCACTAGCCCTGCACTGAAAGGCGCTGTGCCGTTGCCGTTGAACAGACGTGCAGCATCGGGAAACCAACGCGGCGAGCATTCCGCTGGATCGTCCGTGTCGGTTTCCAGAAAGAAATGAAGACCAAAGCCGTCGGGCTGACTCACAACCGCCAGGCCGTCATGGGGCATCTGCCGCGGCAGCGGAAATACTTTCCAGCTGGGCCTCTGTGGTCCCGAACAGGCCGTCAGCACCAGAACTAGCGTGACACCTGAGATCCGACCTGCCTTGGCACGCCTGAGCACGCGTTCTTTGCACCGGAGGGACGGAGTCTGAACCAGGATGAAAGCTGACGCACCATTTGTTGCTCGTTCGCCATGGCTCTCACTCCCTCGACCATGCTGCCCCTTGGCGAGGTGCTGCCTGCCTTCCAGTTGCCCGTGGTGAGCGGAAGCTTGAGGAATGGCACTGACGCAGCCACTCTCAGCGACAGCGAGCTGCCCGCACAACCGCTGCTGGTGATGCTGATCTGTGCTCACTGCCCGTTTGTGAAGCATGTGGAGCCCGAGCTGAGCAGGATCGCCGAGGACTACGGCCCAGCCTTGACCCTGCTGGCCGTCTCCAGTAACAGCCTCACCACCCATCCACAGGATGGTCCCGAAGGCTTACGTCATCAGGCAAAACAGCAGCAGTGGCGTTTTCCCTATCTGCTCGATGAGCAGCAGAACCTGGCCAAAGCCCTCAAGGGCGCTTGCACGCCGGAGTTCTATCTGTTCAGCCCCGATGAGGCAGGCCTTCAGACCTTGCACTATCGGGGCCAGCTCGACGGCAGCCGCCCAGGAAACGAGGTGCCATTGGATGGCCGCGATCTGCGCAGGGCAGTGGAAGCGGTCCTCAATGGCCAGCCTGTCAACCAAGACCAGCAACCATCGGTTGGCTGCAACATCAAGTGGCATCCCGGACAAGAGCCACCGTGGTTCGGGGCACCGGCTTAAGGTGCCATCCATGCAGGTGCCTCCCTTCAGCCTCAGTCAGCAGCTCGCCGACCTGGGGCCGGAACTCGATGAAGCCGCGCTGCGTGTGTTGCGCAGCGGGCAGTACATCGGTGGCACTGAAATCCAATCGTTTGAAACGGCCTTCGCGGCAGTGGTCGGCACTGCCCACACTGTTGGCTGCAACAGCGGCACCGATGCCCTGATCCTGGCCCTGAGAGCCCTTGGCATCGGAGCCGGTGATGAGGTGATCACAGCCTCCTTCAGCTTCTTTGCCACAGCAGAAGCGATCAGCGCTGTGGGTGCGACGCCGGTGTTTGTGGATGTGGATCCACGCACTTACCTGATCGATCTCAATCAAATCACTGCTGCGATCACGCCCTCAACCAAAGCCCTGATCCCCGTGCATTTGTTTGGGCGGCCTGTCGACATGACGCGGTTGATGGCAATCGCCAACGATCACAACCTTGTCGTTGTTGAAGATTGTGCTCAAGCCACCGGGGCGAGTTGGAATGGACGACCCGTCGGCAGCTGGGGCGACATTGGCTGCTTCAGCTTTTTCCCCACCAAAAACCTGGGCGCAGCGGGTGATGCCGGAGCTGTGACCTGCCACGACGCAGCTCTTGCTCAGCGCATGCGCGAGCTGGCGGTGCACGGCATGCCCCGCCGCTACCTGCACACGGAGCTCGGTTACAACAGCCGACTGGATGCCATGCAGGCCGCAGTGCTCAACGTGAAACTGCCCCGGCTGACCCAATGGGTAGAACGCCGCCGGCAGATCGCCCAGCGCTACCGCGAAGCGCTGCAAGATGTGCCAGGCCTGCTCATCCCCGATTCATCCGCTGGCAACGGCCATGGCTGGAATCAGTTTGTGGTGCGTGTCACGGTTTGCCCGGCTGACATCTCCTCCAACCCCAACCATCCCCCCAGTGAGTTCGGATTACCCAGCAGTCATTGCCGCGATTGGTTGAAACAGAGCCTGCAAGAGAAGGGCGTGAGCACGATCATCTACTACCCCATTCCCATCCATTGCCAACCGGCTTACGCCGATCAACATCAAGACACCCGTCTGCCGGTGACCGAACAGCTCTGTAGCGAAGTGCTGAGTTTGCCGATCTTCCCGGAGCTCTCCAGCGAACAGCAGGAACAGGTGATTTCCGTGCTTCGCTCGCTGCTCATCCAAACCGCTCCTCTGGATTCGCAAACCTGCAGCGTTGCGGCCTGAACTCAGGAACGGATGGTGGCGTACAGCTGCTTGAAGTGGGCCTGCTGTTTCTTGTGATCAATCAGGAGCGCCGGGTATCCGCGTCGCTCCAGTGCACCGATCTCACCACTGAGCAGATCCTTGGTGTTCACATGGCGCAGCTCAGGTAACCAATGACGGATGTAGTCAGCTTCAGCGTCAAACTTTGATGCCTGCGTCGCGGGATTGAAAATTCGCAAGGGCTTTGGATCCATCCCACTGCTGGCACTCCACTGCCAACCGCCATTGTTGGCCGCAAGATCGCCGTCCACCTCCAGCTCCATGAAGGCTCGCTCGCCCCAGCGCCAGTCGCAGATCAGGTCTTTGACCAGAAAAGAAGCAACGATCATGCGACAGCGGTTGTGCATCCATCCGCTCTGGTTGAGCTGACGCATCGCTGCGTCGATGATCGGCATCCCTGTTTGGCCCTCTCTCCAGAATCCAAACCACTCTTCGCTGTTCTCCCAGGGGAAGCGTCGCCATTGCTCGCGGTAAGGACCATCCGCCAATTCGGGGAAATGGAACAAGGCCTGCTGGTAAAACTCACGCCAGCCCAGCTCCTGCTCCCAGACCGTGATCGCATGTTGCTGTTCATCACTGCGCACGATCTCCTTGGCGCTCTGGGCAGCACACCATGCCTGCCTGGGACTGATCGTGCCGACACTCAAAGCCGCACTTAAGAATGAGGTCCCCTGCTGCCCAGGAAAATTACGGTCAGGCTCGTAGCCAAGCAGAGGACCGTCAGCAAACGTTGCCAACTGATCCGCTGCTGCGATTTCTCCAGGGCGACAAGGACACAAGTCGGTGCCAGCGAAGCCATGGCTGCTGCGCAAACGCTCAAGCTCGGACTGTCCCTGGGAACAAAGCCGACCAAGATCTCCTTCTGCAGAGCTGATCTGCTGAAGCTGGGACTGGTTTAAATCCTGCAGGCCTTCTGGAGCTGGTGTGGTGCGTGGGCCGAGCCGTTCGACCTGACCACGCCAATTGCGCAGAAAAGGTCCATACACGCGGTAAGGGTCACCTCCGCCGGTTTTGAGAGACTCCGGCGCCACCAGCAGCTGGTCCCAGTCGACCAGCAGCTTGCGCCCATCGGCCTGCAGAGCCTTGGCCACCTGACGGTCGCGCTCGCGGGCATAGGGCTCTACATCGCGACTCCAAACCATGGTGGGTGCGTCCAGGAGGGCCGCCAACTGCGGCAGCAGCACAACCGGATCACCAGCCAGCACCAACAGGCGACTCCCGGCCTGACGCCAGCGCTGTTGCAGTTCAACCAGGCTTTCCACCAGAAACCACAACCGAGCGGGTGCCATCGGCGGCAGCTGGGGTGGTGGCGTGATCAGATCCGGATCGAGCACATAAACGCCCGTAACAGCCTGGCCCAGTGCCACGGCCGCCTGAAGACCTGAATTGTCCGCCAAACGCAGATCGCGGCGGTGCCAGAACAGCGTGCGAGGGGTACTCATCAGTGGTCGCGAATTCAGAAACCGAGCAACTGCTTGGCCCGATACCAAGCGGTCACGCTTTTGCCATCGAGCCACTCCTCGCCGGAACTCAGGCGAGCATCCAGTTCGGCAGGACTCATCTGCAGAACCTCGAGATCTTCATCGTCGTCTCCTGCCGGGGGGTTCTCCAGAGCCGTGAGATCCCTGGCCAGGAAGCAATGAATCACCTCATCGGAATAGCCAGGGCAAGGCAGCATGGGACCAAGGGCATCCCAGCGAGCGGCGCTATAGCCGGCTTCCTCTCCGAGCTCCCTCTTCATCGACTCCAAAGGATCTTCTCCGTCCTCCAGCGTGCCTGCCGGGAACTCCAGCAGCCTGGCCTGAACAGCAAAGCGGTACTGACGCAGCACCACCACCTGCCCCTCATCGGTGATTGGCACAGCCAGTGACGCTCCTGGATGCTTGATGATGCCGAAACTGCCCTCCACCCCCATAGGCAACCTGATGCGGTTGCGCTCGAAGCGCACTTTTCGCGCATCCAGGGCATCGATGGTCTCCAGCAGCTCGTAGGGCTCTGGAGCCGGCAGCGGAGCCATGGCTTCTCACGACAGTGGGCACCAGCATGGCGGGTGAGCGTCAGGATCGACGGACGACCTTCCCTTGTTTCCGCATCGCACTGACTGATCAAGCACGGCTGCAGCAGCTGCAGCTCCTCAAGGCCTTAGCGCGGGAGGCTGGCTGGCGACATCTCGCCTTGCAGACCTTGCTGAGCGTGCTCAGCAGCCTGCTCGACATTGCTGGACTTGGGCTGGCCATCAGCCTCTTGCTGAACTCGGGGACAGAGTCCGCTGCATCGCCAGCTCTGCTCAAAGGGCTGTCCCTGTAATCCCGCCTGGCTCAATGAACATATTTATTTTCAAACGTGATTTGATCCTGGAGAGAACAACAGATAGCTTGGAATAGATTCGAGCTATGCCTCACTAATTCAGCGGACACTAAAGATTTACGTAGTTTCGGGATTAGCTCAAATGCTGCAGCCAGAGTTATTCAGCAAGCGCAGTCAGGATCTTGATCCTGCATTCGACCATGCTGGCCATTTCTATTGGGGTCGACCGCAAGCATGGCTACATGCTGCAAACCTTTTAAAGGGCAATAAGCCTTTGCGCCTGCCCCGGTGGCACGTGCAAGTCATCCATACGGAAGACGACTGGTCCCGGGCCGAGCTGATAAGACAAGGTCTGGCGAAAGAGGTAGTTGGTTCCTGAAATGTCACGCATTCTTGTTGTTGCCGCCCACCCCGACGATGAAGTGCTCGGTTGCGGCGGAACCATTGCCCGCCATGCCGATTCCGGCGATCAAGTTCAGGTGCTGATCGTCGTGGAAGGCTCAACATCACGCCAGCCAGAGCGCGATCGAGCCAAAGCTCAAGATGAACTCTCAGGCCTGGCCAAAGCTGCACAAGCAGCTGGATCAATTCTTGGTGTAGTTGGTGTGGAACTCCTCGATTTTCCAGATAATCGCTTGGATTCCTTGGATCGTCTGGATCTCATCAAGCGCATCGAAGAACGCGTCGACCAGCACCAACCTGAGTGTGTTTACGTCCATCATTCTGGTGATGTCAATGTCGATCACCGTCGCTTGCATGAGGCGGTGGTGACAGCATGCAGACCCACGCCTGGCCATGTGGTGAAGCGGTTGCTCAGTTTTGAGGTGGCGAGCAGCACGGAATGGCAGCCACCGGGGTCTGCCCCGGCCTTTCATCCCAACTGGTTCGTGGATATTTCAGATCAATGGGAGCGCAAACGAGAAGCTTTGGTGATCTATTCAAGTGAAATGCGCGACTGGCCTCATGCCCGCTCCCTTAAGGCTGTAGAGCACTTGGCACGCTGGCGCGGCGCTCAGTTGGGCGTCGACGCAGCAGAAGCGTTTTGCTTGCTGCGGCAGCTGGTATGACACGCATTCTTATCCGCTGTGATGCATCCCTACTGATCTGGAGTGACCACGTAATGCGTTGCCGCACCCTGCCTCTTGAGCTTCAGTTGTGGAAAAGCACTTCACATTGGCCCGTGCCGATGGTGATGTCGACAGCGCTTTCTCCCTAGAGCCTCATGAACTTCACTCTCTTGTTGTTGAAACCAAAAGAGCATGCAATCTCTAGGCTCTGTTTCATATGGCCCCAGAAAGGCTGAAGAAAAAAGTCGTACCCTCAGGCGTTCAATCTCTACTTACAAGAACATATCCAAAGGCGCTCTATTTGATGAGACAAATATACGAATTATTCGCCCTGGCAAGGCTGCATCACCATCTCTCTATATAGAGCTAGTTGGGAAAATTGCTCACAAATATTACTCTGCCGGCGCACCTATTAGCCTAGAGCAACTCCTTTAGAGGTAGATTCTGCACCCTCCACCCAAAGCTAGTTTCCCGGTTTAAGGTAAATTTTTCTTACACAATTGATAGAGCCCAGATACTGGCTTCATAGGTTCCAGGGCCAAATTAGCTAAACCATATTCCGCTGAACGTTTAGGCCACAGAAGGTGAGCGATCAGCCAAACCAATCCTCGGAGCGCTGCATAGCGGCCAGCAAGGGCTCCATAACAAATTGGCGCAGATGCAGACGTGGGTGAGGCAGTACCAGCTGCGGATGATCCAGACGCCACTCACCCCAAAAGAGAAGATCCAGATCGAGAGTGCGCGGACCCCATGGCAGCTCCTGGTCTCGATCTCGGCCGAAACGTCGCTCAAGCTGATGTAGCTGCGTGAGCAACTGCAACGCCGCAGCCTCGGAAGCGGAGCGCTGCACACCTGCACAGAGCACCACGGCATTGCAGTACAGCGGCTGTCCTGGTGGCCCGCCCACTGGAGCCGTCTCCAGCAGGGGCGACCAGGAGCAGCGGATCTCTGCTGATGCAGACCTGCCCCAGGAGATCAAAAGCTGCTCCAGTTGAGGACGCACCGTGATCAGCGTCTGGCGAGGCACACCTGCGGCACTGGGCAGGTTCGCCCCAAGGGCAATGGCAAGAGACTGAGGCTGATCAGCGAGACTGGCGCTCACGCGCAGGGCTGGCAAACATTCATGGTTTCAGGTGGAGGGGTCGCTAGCGGCATGGCCAGCACAGCTGCTCAAGAACAGGCGAGCCGTGCCTTCCCACTGGCAGCCATCACTGGCCATGGAACGCTGAAACTGTCGCTGATGCTGGCAGCGGTGGACCCCGGCCTGGGGGGCGTGATCATCGCCGGCGGCCGAGGCACCGGCAAATCCGTTCTGGCACGGGGCCTGCATGCCCTGCTGCCACCAATCGAGGTGCTGGATCAAGACAACGCAGATCTCCCTAAAGGACCGGGGCTCAACCTCGACCCGACCCGACCAGAGGAATGGGATGCGAGCTGGCGAGAGCGACTTAGTACCGAGCCACCCTCCAAGGTGATTCCCGCTCCCTTCGTACAGGTGCCACTCGGCATTACCGAGGACCGGCTGGTCGGTGCCGTGGATGTAGCTGCATCACTGGCCAGCGGCAGCACAGTATTCCAACCGGGGTTGCTCGCAGAAGCTCACCGAGGAGTGCTGTACGTCGATGAGCTCAACCTGCTCGATGAAGGCATCATCAATCTTCTGCTGGCCGCGGTGGGTGCCGGCGAAAACCAGGTGGAACGGGAAGGCCTCAGCCTCAGCCACCCCTGCAGGCCACTGCTGATCGCCACCTACAACCCCGAGGAGGGCAACGTCCGCGACCACCTGCTCGACCGCTTTGCGATCGCCCTCTCAGCCAATCAGTTGGTGAGCACTGAGGAACGCGTGGAAATTACCAATGCGGTGCTGAGCCATGGCCAGTGCAGCCGCAGTTTCTCCGAGCGCTGGAAAGAGGAAACCGATGCTCTGGCCACCCAGCTTCTACTGGCACGTCAGTGGCTGCCGGACGTGCGCATCAGTTATGAACAGATCGAGTATCTCGTGACCGAAGCAGTTCGCGGCGGCGTGGAAGGGCACCGATCCGAGCTTTACGCCGTGCGCGTCGCCAAGGCCCATGCAGCACTCAGTGGCCGTGAACAGGTGGAGGCGGACGACCTGCAGGTGGCTGTGGCCCTGGTGATCGCGCCACGTGCATCGCAACTGCCACCGCCGGATCAGCAGATGGAGCCACCGCCGCCGCCTGAACCCCCTCAAGATCAGAACCCACCGCCGCCGGAGGCAGGCGAGCAGAACCCTGAGAACCAACCGCCGCCGCCCGAAGGCTCGGATCAGGATCAGAACGACCCGCCCGAAGAAGACTCCAACGACAACAGCGACGACGAAAACCCAGATAATGAAGAGTTGGATCAAGACGAAGCACCGCCTTCGGTCCCCGAGGAGTTCATGCTCGATCCAGAGGCAGTCTCCATTGATCCCGACTTGTTGCTGTTCAACGCTGCCAAGAGCAAAAGCGGCAGCAGCGGCAGTCGTTCGGTGGTGCTCAGCGACAGCCGCGGCCGCTATGTGAAACCGATACTGCCCAGAGGGCCCGTACGGCGCATCGCCGTGGATGCCACGCTGCGCGCAGCGGCGCCCTATCAGAAGGCAAGACGCGAACGCCAGCCTGGGCGCAACGTGATCGTTGAGGAAGCCGATCTGCGCGCCAAGCTGTTGCAACGCCAGGCAGGAGCCCTGGTGATCTTCCTGGTGGATGCCAGCGGTTCCATGGCCCTGAACCGCATGCAGAGCGCCAAAGGTGCTGTGATTCGGCTGCTGACCGAGGCCTATGAAAACCGCGACGAAGTGGCGCTAATCCCCTTCCGAGGCGACCAGGCCGAAGTGCTGCTTCCGCCCACACGCTCGATCACCGCAGCGCGCCGGCGCCTGGAATCGATGCCCTGCGGCGGCGGATCACCGCTGGCCCACGGACTGACCCAAGCAGCCCGGGTTGGCGCCAATGCCCTGGCCACAGGAGATCTGGGCCAGGTGGTGGTAGTGGCGATCACCGATGGGCGCGGCAACGTGCCGCTGAGCACCTCACTGGGCCAGCCTGAACTGGAAGGTGAAGAGAAGCCTGATCTCAAAAAGGAAGTGCTGGATGTGGCGATGCGTTACCGAATGCTGGGCATCAAGCTGCTGGTGATCGACACCGAGCGCAAATTCATAGGCAGTGGCATGGGCAAAGACCTAGCCGAAGCCGCCGGTGGCAAATACGTGCAACTACCCAAGGCCAGCGATCAGGCCATCGCAGCCATTGCCATGGATGCGATCAATGCAGTGACTTGACTCTGGAGACCTACTTCGATCCGCCGGTCTGTGCCGGGTAGACCTCCTCGAACAAGGTGCCGAGCCCGATCATCACGCTGCGCAGGCTCTTCATGAAGCGCGGGTCATCGGTGAGCTGTTCGATGTCGCCACCAACCGAGTCGATGCGAGCAGTGAGATCACGGGCATTGGTAACGGTCTGCTTCAGATCACTGACCGTTTCTGGGTTATCGATCGCTCCTGCCAGGTTGTTGATATGGGCAGCAGCATCGGCAGCCTCAGCCGTGGCCCTATTGAGATTTTCAATGGTGGGCTTGGCTCTGGCTACTTCAGCGCGCAACTGGTGGACCAGCGTGTCGACATTTTCAGCCGCCAGATCAGCTGTGTTGAGAAACTTCGAAGCGTCCTGACTGGTGATCCCGAACTGCTTGGTGGACTCCACCAGTGTTGGGATCAGGTTTGACTTCTGAGCCTCATTGAGCAGCTGCTCCAGGGAGGCTGTCACGGCGGAAAGACTCGTCGCTGACTCTCCTTGGATGGTTGCTCCGTTACAAAGGACTCCGCTATTGCGACAACGGCCTGATTTCGGCTTGGGCGCATTTTTTGGGAGCGGGGCACCGCTTGTGACCAACTCGACCTGTGAATCACCTCCAAGAAGTGAAGCCGAGGAGACCGCTGCCTTCACGGGCAAAGGCAGCTGCAGATCATCGGCATTGATCTCCAACGTTGCCTTCACCGACATCGGAGTGACATCAACGGATCGAACCGTGCCGATCATGATTCCCCGGAAGGTCACCGGGGAGCGAGCAGCCAGTCCTCCGGCATTGGCGAAGTCTGCGGTGACAGTCCAAGTCTCCGACCCCAGTCGGACACCTCTGAGCCATAGCATGGTGCCGGCAAATCCTGCGATCGCTCCAACAATCGAAAACCCAACTAAGGCTTCACGGACACTACGGCGCATGGCTCATTGATCGGAGGGCTGCATCGGTCCGCGCAGGTTACCCGTCCTGAACTGAACGACGTAAGGGTTGTCGGTGGAGCGATACTCATCAACCGTGCCGTCCCACTGGAAACGGCCTCCGTAGAGCATCACAATCCGTTCCGCTGAACGCTCGATCGTGCTACGCACATGACTGACCACCACTGAGCAGCCGCGGGCCACGGTCGTGGTCTTCACTATCAGATCCTCGATACGGGTTGATGCAACAGGGTCAAGCCCTGCAGTCGGCTCGTCGTAAAGCAGCAAGGGCATCGCCCCCTCTTCGCGATCGGGATCATCAATGAGAGCCCTTGCGAAACTCACCCGTTTCTGCATGCCACCGCTGAGCTGGCCGGGATATTTGTTGGCCACATCATTCAGCCCAACGGCCTCGAGACACTGCTGAACCCGCTCACCGATCTGGGAAGGGCTCATGCGACCGAGGCGCGTCAATAGAAAGCCGACATTTTCCTCAACAGTGAGTGAGGCCAGCAATGCAGGGTTCTGAAACACAAGTCGCACGTCGGCTGGACGGCGCTGATCGAGACGCAGGTACTCCTGAGGTTCGCCAAACAGGCGCAGCTCCCCAGCCGTCGGCAATTGAAGTCCTGCTAGCAGCCTGAGAACCGTGGATTTTCCCGCACCAGAAGGGCCAACAACAGCAATGCGCTCTCCTGGCTGCATCGAGAGCGAAACATTGTTCAAAACCGGCTTAGAACCCCACTGCATCGTGAGGTCACGCATCTCCACCACTGGAATCTGGGTTGCTGGAGATGTCGGGTCCAGCCTGGTCTGCACGGGGCTTTTGCGCGTTACGCGCCCATCTTGCCTCGTTTACACCAATGGGGATGGCCATCAGGACCAACTTCCGTACAGTTCCCTCATCGCAAGGGAAGCGACGACCCTGGCCCCGGATTGCACTTGACCAGCCCCAGCCACCGCGGACGCCGTCAACGCATCCGGGCCATGCAGGAAGCACGGCAGCGTGATCTAGTGCTGCGCTCCCGCCGAGCGGTGCGTTGGCTGCAGCCAGGTTTGGTGGTGAAGCGCTGGCTGCTCACCTCAGGAATTGGACTGATGTTGGCGCTTCTGGGCGCTGCCGTCTGGGCCGACTTACAGCCGATTTACTGGATGCTCTGGGCCATCCAGGAATCTCTGAGCTGGATCACTCGCGTTTTGCCGAGGGGAATTACTGGGCCATTAGTGCTGCTAGTGGGCGTCGGCCTGCTGCTCTGGGGGCAGAGCCGCAGCTTCGGCTCCATCCAGCAGGCCCTGGCCCCAGAAAAAGACACCGTGTTGGTGGATGCACTGCGGGCGAAAAGCCGCCTCAACCGTGGGCCAAACATCGTCGCCATCGGCGGCGGCACCGGGCTGTCCACGCTGCTGAGTGGCCTCAAGCGTTACAGCAGCCACATCACGGCCATCGTCACTGTGGCTGATGACGGTGGCAGCAGTGGCGTGCTGCGCAGAGAACTGGGCGTGCAGCCACCCGGCGACATCCGCAACTGTCTGGCCGCGTTATCCACAGAAGAACCGCTGCTGACGAGACTTTTCCAATACCGCTTCTCCGCCGGAGGAGGCCTTGAAGGTCACAGCTTCGGCAATCTGTTTCTTTCGGCGCTCACTGCCATCACCGGCAGCCTGGAAACGGCAATCACCGCCTCCAGCCGGGTGCTGGCGGTTCAGGGCCAGGTGGTACCTGCCACGAATGTGGATGTGCGGCTCTGGGCGGAACTGGAGGACGGTCGCCGCATCGAAGGCGAATCGGCGATCGGACAAGCACCGAGCCCCATCGTTCGTCTGGGCTGCTTGCCGGAACGCCCACCAGCGCTGCCGAGGGCTTTAGAAGCGATCGCCCAAGCAGATCTAATTCTGCTGGGCCCAGGCAGCCTCTACACCTCACTGCTGCCCAATCTGTTAGTGCCTGAGCTGGTGAGCGCAATCCAGCGCAGCCGAGCACCCAGGCTTTACATCTGCAATCTGATGACGCAGCCCGGAGAAACGGATGGACTCGATGTGAGCGGACACCTCAGAGCCATCGAAGCGCAACTGGCCTCTCTAGGCATCAGTCATCGACTGTTTGACGCCGTGCTCGCTCAAGAGCCCATCGGGGAATCACCACTGATCAAGCATTACCGCTCACGCGGAGCTGAGCCGGTGACCTGCAACCGCCGCGAACTGGAGGTTGAGGGTTACGACGTCATGGAAGCACCACTTCAAGGGAGCAGACCCACCGCGACCCTGCGTCATGACCCTCGCAGCCTTGCCCTTGGAGTGATGCGCTTTTACAGAAAGCACAAGACTGAAAAATCTTCGATAACGAGCTAATTCAAGTCAATCAAACGTTTAAATCCAAGAAAAAGTTTCTTGATTGCCCTCAATAAGCGTCCTGCATCTCATAAAAATCAGGCTGGACGTAGTCCTTCCTTAAGGGCCAACCAGTCCAATCCTCGGGCATCAGCAAACGCTTGGGATGGGGATGACCTTCAAAATTGATCCCAAACATGTCGAAGGTTTCGCGTTCCTGCCAGTCGGCGCCTCGGAATAGTCCATAGAGGCTGGGAATACTGGGCTGTCCCTCTCTGGATAGAAACACTTTCAGACGCACTTCGCGCAATTGATCCACACGTCCATCGGCAACTTCTGCCATGGCAATGAAGTGATAAAAGCTGACTAATTGTTGGCCGGGTCCTTCGTCGTAGCCGCCCTGGCACTGGAGATGATCAAATCCATGGCTTTTAAGAGCCGCGGCAATCACGGGCAGAAACAGTGCCTCAACGCCGATTTGCTCAACTCCAACATGGTCGGGATCCAGAACAGTGTGATCAAAGCCCTGCTGACTAAGCCATTGACTGACCGGGCCTGGCTCTGGACCAGTCGCAACTGGAGAATCTTTTTTGGTGTCTTTCTCTGGAGTTGGGCTCATGACTCCTCAGGGATCTTGACGGGTTCGGCTGTTTCAAGCGCGGGCATCGGTAGACCTGCGCCAGGCTTCAATGCAGCTACCTGGGTTTCAGCACGTAGGTAAGCCCCAGTGACAATGGGCTCAACCTGGGTCATCGCATGCTCAACCGTGCAATAGCGATGGGTCTGCATCAATAAACGACGGTCGGCGACAGATTCATTGGCCACTTTCTTGCGCAGCTTGATCACCGCATCGAAGATCGCTTCTGGTCTTGGTGGACAACCAGGCAAGTAGAGGTCGACGGGAATGAGCTTGTCCACGCCGCGCACAGCCGTGGTTGAGTCCGAACTAAACATGCCACCGGTGATGGTGCAGGCACCCATGGCAATCACATATTTAGGCTCGGGCATTTGCTCATAAAGACGCACCAACGCAGGTGCCATCTTCATGGTCACCGTGCCAGCGACGAGCAAAAGGTCGGCCTGGCGCGGTGAACTGCGTGGTACGAGACCGAAACGGTCGAAATCGAAACGCGAGCCCAGCAAGGCGGCGAATTCGATGAAACAACAGGCCGTCCCGTAGAGAAGTGGCCAGAGACTGCTCAGTCGAGCCCAGTTGTGCAGATCATCCAAGCTCGTAAGGATGATGTTTTCGCTGAGGTCCTGGGTGACCGTCGGCACGCCATCGGCAGCTCCAGCCACGGGACCGCAGCTGGATTCCCTCAGGTCGCGGACTGCCTGAATCGAGGGGGCTTCTCCAGTTTTTGCGGGTCGTTCGATCGATGAGGTCATGGGATCAACTCCACTCCAGGGCGCCCTTGCGCCAGGCATACGCCAAAGCCACCACGAGGATGGTGATGAACACCAGCGCTTCTATGAAAGCCAAAATACCTAGTCGGTGGAATGCAACGGCCCAGGGATAGAGAAAAACCGTTTCCACATCGAAGATCACGAAGACCAGCGCAAACATGTAATAGCGAATGTTGAACTGAATCCAAGCTCCGCCAATCGGCTCCATGCCCGATTCATAGGTGAGTTCTCGCTCACCAACCTGACTCCGCGGCGACACAAGCTTGTTAGTCACCAAGGCCAGCACGGGCACTGCCCCAGCAATCAGCAGAAAGCCGAGGAATGCGTCATAGCCCGGGAGTACAAACATTTGGGCGTAGCCGATCTGCGAGCCAGTCTGGCATTTGCAGCCTCTGGCTGACGTTTGGCCAGCTGACGTCGATAGAGTGTTTTCCCTTCAGGTCTTTCAGCGGTGAGCGACGAAATCCAAGCACCGCAGGACCCTGCGAATCCGACGATTACTGATTCAGAAGAGCAGCAGGTTTCTGAAGAGACTGGTTCAGACGAGACCTCAACAGAGGTCAAAGTGCGCACCCCAGAAAAAACCCTGGCGGAACAAGCAAGTGATCCACTGACGCACCGTTTCGAGTGCCGAAGCTGCGGATTTGTTTACGACCCTGAAGAAGGGGTCAAAAAATTGCGGATCGAATCTGGCACCGCGTTTCAGCAACTTGATGCTTTCACGTTCCGCTGTCCGGTATGCCGCAGCAGAGTTGGTGCTTTCCGAGACATCGGACCTCGCTCGAAGGCCAGTGGTTTTGAAGAGAATCTCGATTTCGGTCTGGGTGTCAACCGTTTGACCCCGGGGCAGAAGAATGTACTGATCTTCGGCAGCTTGGCTCTTGGATTCGCCTTCTTCCTCTCGTTGTATTCCCTGCGTTAATGACTGATTGATCGGCGCAAAGACTTTTGCGCTGAATCACCCGAATTGCTCCAAGCCTGTCTTCGTTCTCAATCCGGCATGAATTCCCTGATCAAATCCCTAGCCCAATTGGCACTTGTGGTCTGCATCGGCTTTGGACTTGGCGGTTGCGTGACCACCAAAGTTCCTACCGCCACTGCCAGTCCCTGGCAGGTGATCGATCTCAACACCCAGGCCAACCCCCTGGATATCGCTTTCACCAGCGCCGACCATGGATTTCTGGTGGGCAGCAACCGGCTCATTCTGGAGACCAACGATGGAGGTGCGAGCTGGAACGAACGCAGCCTGGATCTGCCGGAGGAAGAGAATTTCCGCCTGATAAGCATCGCTTTTGATGGCGATGACGGCTGGATCGCCGGTCAGCCAGGCCTCCTGATGCACACCACCGACGGTGGTCAGAACTGGACGCGCCTGTTTCTGGACACCAAGCTGCCAGGAGAGCCGTACCTGATCACGGCACTTGGTCCGAACAGTGCAGAGCTGGCAACCAACGTGGGCGCTGTGTACCGAACCAGCGACGGTGGGGGTAGCTGGGACGCCGAGGTGAGCGATGCAGCGGGTGCAACCCGTGATCTACGCCGCAGCCCTGATGGTGCCTACGTGAGCGTGAGCAGCCTGGGGAACTTCTACGCCACCTGGGATCCAGGACAACCGGTGTGGCAGGTTCACCAACGCGTGAGCAGCCAACGACTGCAGAGCATTGGCTACCAGCCCAACGGCAAACTCTGGATGGTGGCTCGTGGCGCTCAGATTCGCTTCAACGAAGACGCTGCTGACAACGAAAACTGGAGCAAGCCGATTATTCCCATCACCAATGGCTATGGCTATCTGGACATGGCCTGGTCCGACGACGGAGCGATCTGGGCCAGTGGTGGCAACGGCACCTTGCTGGTGAGCCGCGATGAGGGCAACAGCTGGGAGCGTGATCCAGAAAGCGTTCAAGCCCCAACCAACTTCACGCGCTTTGTTTTCGACGACACGGATCGCCAACAGCATGCGTTCCTGCTGGGTGAGAGGGGTCTGATGCTGCGCTGGTCAGCGCTGAGTTGAGAGCGACTGAGACCGAGCAGCGAACAACGCTCTGTAACCAACTGGCAGGGGTCTGGCGCAGTCGCCAGACTCCTGCCTTTAGGATCGCGGAGCTGATACACCCGAAGTCATGGCCGCCGGCTCAACCGGGGAACGCCCGTTTTTCGAGATCATCACCAGCATTCGCTACTGGGTGATCCACGCAATCACACTGCCTTCCATCTTTCTTGCAGGATTCCTGTTCGTGTCGACAGGCCTCGCCTACGACGCTTTTGGAACCCCTCGCCCTGACTCGTATTACCAAGTCAGTGAGAGCAAAGCTCCTGTGGTTGGTCAGCGCTTCGAAGGCAAGTCCAACCTCGACTCACGCCTGAAATAAGGACTGTCCATGACTCAAACACCCACTTCCTCAAAGCCTCGCGTCTATCCGATTTTTACGGTTCGCTGGCTTGCACTTCACACCCTGGGAGTTCCCGCGGTGTTCTTCATCGGCGCTTTGGCCGCCATGCAATTCATTCGCCGCTGATTCCCCAACAGTTCTGAGACACCATGGAGCGCAACAAAAATCCCAATACCTTGCCAGTTGAACTCAACCGGACCAGCCTTTATCTGGGTCTTCTGTTTGTGTTCGTCACAGGCATCTTGTTCTCCAGCTACTTCTTCAACTGAGGTCTGAATCATGAGTGGTAAGAAATCAGGTCTTCCGGACGGTCGTATTCCAGATCGTCTTCCCGACGGTCGACCAGCCGTTGCTTGGCGTTCACGCTGGACAGAGGGCACATTGCCTCTATGGCTGATCGCGACTGCAGGGGGCATGGCTGCCATCTTTGTTGTTGGATTGTTCTTCTACGGTTCGTACACAGGTGTTGGTTCTGCCTGACATTCAAATCATTATTTTGACGAAGTAACCGAGTTTTACTCGGTTTTTTTGTGACCTTTCTTTCAATGCGATTTAACCCATTGGAAGAAGATTAAACTCAAACTGGCAAGATATTCAGCAGAAAGAAAAGATAATGAATGCCTACCCGGTGCTGTCATGAAAGCCGCACTGCTTGCTGCTCGAGCTCATTTCGAAACAAGGCAACAGTACTCACAAGTCCTTCATTGAGAGGAATCCTTGCCCGCCATCCCAGGCTGGCAAGGCGGCTGACCTCCAGCTGTTTCTTTGGAGTGCCATCCGGTTTATGACTATCCCATTTGATTGTTCCCGTAAATCCCACAGCTTCAGCCACCATCACAGCCAACTGTCTAATGGTGAGATCCAAGCCCGTTCCCACATTCAAAAACGCCAACGCATGTCCCTGATCATCTTTAGGGGCATCACTGACAAGAGCACTCCACTTCTCGAGTGCAAACACGCTTGCATTCCCTAGATCATCGACATGCAAAAACTCACGCAGTGGTGAACCCGACCCCCAACACGTCACACACTCTGCCCCTACTTGCTTTGCTTCGTGGAATCGTCGAATCAGAGCTGGCAGCACATGACTGTTTTCAGGATGATAGTTATCTCCAGGTCCATATAAATTCGTTGGCATCAAGCTGATGGCATCAAAACCGTATTGCTTCCTCAGTGATTCACATAGCTTGATTCCTGTAATTTTGGCAATCGCATAGCACTCATTCGTTGATTCCAATGATCCTGTGAGCAATGACTCTTCCTTAATCGGTTGCTCAGCAAACTTGGGGTAGATACAGCTACTGCCGAGAAATAGCAGCCTCCGCACTCCTGCTTTCCAGGCCCCCTCAATCACATTGGTTTGGATCTTGATGTTATCGAGGAGGAAATCAGCCGGATAACTCTCATTAGCATGAATGCCACCCACTTTGGCTGCTGCAAGCACCACGACATCAGGCTTATTTTTTCCATACCAAGACCTCACTGCATCAGCATCTGAAAGGTCTAACTCTTTGCGCGTTGGGGTGAACAATGCACCACCTTGACCTTCATCGCCATACCCCCTCTGTTGCAATGCCCTGCAAATCGCGCTGCCGGCCATCCCTCTCGCTCCAGCCACAAAGAAGCGATCTTCAGCTTTGATCAAGCCGCTCATCGCTGTCCTCCTCCGGCTCCCTGGAGAGTATCTGGGTTCGTCGGTGGATTCTCCATCGATCCCACGACATCGAAACCCTTCAGCTTCAAATAAGCCTCTTTTTTAGCTTCTTGTTGATCAGTGGCCACCATCTCTGCTACCAATTCCTCCAACGTTGTTGTCGGAGTCCAACCCAGCTTTTCCCTGGCCTTTGCGGGATCGCCGAGCAGAGTTTCTACTTCAGCGGGACGGAAGTAACGCGGATCAATTCTCACCACAATTTCTCCAGTACTGCGTTTACCAATTTCCTCCAATCCCTGGCCTTGCCACTCGATCACACCCCATCCCAGCGCCTGAGCAGCAAGCTCGATAAACCGTCTCACACTTTCCTGCCGCCCCGTGGCAATTACAAAATCATCGGGGGGTCCCTCTTGCTGCAACATCCTCCATTGCATCTCCACATAATCTCTTGCGTGACCCCAATCCCTCAGAGCATCCAAATTGCCCATATAAAGACACTCTTCTAAGCCCGCATCAATACGCGCGAGGCCCCTTGTAATCTTGCGCGTGACAAACGTTTCACCACGCCTTGGGCTTTCGTGGTTAAAAAGAATGCCATTACAGGCATACATTCCGTATGATTCTCGATAGTTAACAGTAATCCAGTAAGCATATAGCTTGGCAACCCCATAAGGGCTTCTTGGATAAAAAGGTGTATTTTCCTTCTGCGGCATCTCCTGCACCAAGCCATACAATTCACTGGTACTCGCTTGATAAATCCGCGTCTTCTCCGCCAGGCCAAGCATCCGCACCGCTTCTAAGATCCGTAGGGTGCCTAAAGCATCGCTGTTCGCGGTGTATTCAGGTGCTTCAAAACTAACTGCAACATGGCTTTGAGCACCAAGGTTGTAAATCTCATCCGGCTGCACCTGCTGGATAATCCGAATCAAATTACTGCTGTCGGTTAAATCTCCATAGTGCAGAACCAGACGCGGATCTTGCTCATGAGGGTCCTGATAAAGATGATCGATCCGAGCGGTATTAAAACTGCTTGCACGCCTCTTGATCCCATGCACCTCGTAGCCTTTTTCAAGCAACAGTTCGGCCAAATAGCTCCCGTCTTGACCTGTGATGCCGGTGATCAAGGCCTTTTTGATTGCTTTTACGTCAGACATTGAACCAATGAAGAGTTAACGAAGATTGTTGAAAAGCCGGGAGTATTCGATGCTCCTTCAGAGCTGATCACCCAAAGAATGTCTGTGGAATAGATTTTTTCACCGAGCACTCGATCGAGTTCCCTCAAACGGTTGAGCCAGTGGCCGATGGGATGATATCTGCAAGGGAGAGTCCTCCTTGGCTCACCAGGCCCAGTCAATCAGTCGCCCAAACACTTCACGGAAAGCCCTGGAGCTGCCATCAAGAGCTTCAGCTGAAGGCAGCCACTGGGTGGGGTCTCGCCAGATCGGTCCCGCCCAGCCACCAAGTGCCTGAAAATCCACTGGGAAAGGCTCCACCTTCATGCCCTGTCGTTCGAACAAGCGTTGTGCGCGGCGCATATGAAATGCACTGGTGACCAGAAGGATGCGTGGGCTATTGGCTCCGCGAGTCGAAACCCGCAACAACTGACGAATCGCGATCGCTTCCTGTGCCGTATTGACCACCGGAGGCGTGCTCTTGATAACCGCAGCAGGTATGCCCAGTTGCTGTGCTTCTTCCAAGTACTGCTGCCCTTCCGGCCGCTGGCCAGGTCGAAACGGACTGACGCCGCCAGTGAACAACAGTCTTGGTGCTTTGCCATGCCGATACAGATCCAGCCCAGCAAGGAAACGATCAGAGTCATGCCACTCACTGATCCGCTCACGACCTGGCGCAGGGTGACGCCCCCCACTGAGAACGACGATCGCATCAGCCGTGGCAGCCTCAGCTGATGCATGCCGATGCCATGGTGCCTCTAACCAGCGCCAGAGCATCTGACTCACCAACCCCAGCGAAAACACCCATAACAACGCCACTGCCATGATCACCGGCCAACGCCAGCGAGCAATTAGGCCCAGCAGCAGCAGAATCAGACTGAAACCAAGCGGCAACAGAACGAGAGGAAGAATTTTGCTCAGCAAGTAGGCCATATAAGCCGCTCAGACAGCTGAAAGTAAGGCTCAGACTCCGTAGTAATCCTGATACCAACGAACAAAACGCCCCACACCATCCTCAATCCCAGTGCTGGGTCGGAAACCCACCCAATCCTCCAGAGCCTTCGTATCGGCTGCCGTTGCCACGACATCACCGGGCTGCAAGGGCTGGAAATCCTTATTCGCTCGTGTGCCCAGCGCCTGCTCCATCACCTCGATGAAGCGCAGCAGTTCAGTGGGCTGGCTATTGCCGATGTTGAACACCCGATGAGGTGCTGCAGCGGTTGCAGGATCAGGCTGGAGGGGATCGAAATCGGGGTTGAGCGCCGCTGGCTTGTCGCAGCAACGCAAAACTCCCTCCACAATGTCATCGATATAAGTGAAATCACGCTGCATCCTGCCGTGATTGAACACCTTGATCGGTTCACCGGCGAGGATCGCCTTGGCGAATAGCATCGGTGCCATATCCGGTCGCCCCCATGGCCCATAGACAGTGAAAAAACGCAACCCGGTAGCTGGAAGACCATAAAGATGGCTGTAGGTGTGGGCCATCAACTCGTTGGCCTTTTTGCTCGCCGCGTAGAGACTCACCGGATGATTGACAGGCTGCCGCTCGTGGAACGGCAGGTTGCGGTTACCGCCATACACAGAGCTACTTGAGGCATAGATCAGACTCTCCACGCCGTGGTGACGACACCCCTCCAGGATGTGCCCGAAACCGACAAGATTGCTCTGAATGTAAGTCGCTGGATTCTCCAGTGAATAACGAACACCTGCTTGTGCGGCCAGGTTCACAACCACCCTTGGTTTCTCTGCAGCGAAAAGAGCCATTAGGGCTTCTCCATCCTCCAGCGCCAGCTGCTCAAAACTCCAAATATCCGCAGAAGCAGCAGCCTCAATCCGTGCAAGGCGAGCACGCTTGAGCTGAGGGTCGTAGTAACTGTTGAGGTTGTCGATACCGACGACCCGTTCACCACGCTCAAGCAAGCGCAAACTGAGCGCAGCACCAATGAAGCCGGCCGCACCAGTCACGAGAATAGGGCGACTCATGGCTGCCCCTCACCGACGCGCCAGAGATTCAGGCCAGCAGCCTGAATCTCTTCAGGTGACACAACAGAACGAGCATCGAAGACCCAGGCTGGCTGACGCATCAAGGGGGCCAGTGCAGACCAGTCGAGCTCTCGATATTGATCCCACTCCGTGAGAATGAGCACAGCATCAGCCCCCCTCAACGCCATGGCAATGTCGTGATTGGGCCACCAGGTACCCTCTCCGCTCAGTGCCGCGCGCGTAGAACCCGGTTCAGCATCCGGTGCTGTACAGGCCATCATTTTCAGGTCACGGGCTATTTGATCCGGATCAACCTTGGGGTCGTGGATTGCGAGCTGGGCGCCCTCTTCCAAGAGATCTTTTGCAATCCGGATTGCCGGGGCTTCGCGAGTGTCGTTTGTGTCAGCTTTAAAGGCAAAACCAAGAATGGCAAGGCGTTTACCGGTGACTGTGCCAAACAATTTCTGCACCACTGTTCGTGCAATACGGTGCTGTTGCCAGGTGTTCAACGTCACCACCGATTCCCAGTATTCGGCAACGTCCGGAAGTCCAAAATGGTGGCATAGATACACAAGATTGAGGATGTCTTTCTGGAAGCAGCTGCCACCAAAGCCCGGGCCGGCCTGAAGAAACTTTGACCCGATGCGGCTGTCCGTTCCGATCGCCCCAGCTACCTCACGCACATCGGCACCTGTGGCTTCACAGAGGGCTGCAACAGAATTGATAGAACTAATGCGCTGAGCAAGGAAAGCATTGGCCGTGAGCTTGGAGAGTTCACTACTCCAAAGGTTTGTGCGCAGAATCCGCTCTTGAGGCACCCACTGTGCATAGATCGATGCCAATGCGTCGATCGCTTCGGGGTGTTCGCCACCTATCAGCACACGATCAGGCGATTCAAGATCAGGAATCGCCGTGCCTTCCGCCAGAAATTCAGGGTTGGAAAGCACGGCGAAACTACGTTGGACACCATCCGTGGAGTGCTCAGCCGCGGAAAGAATGGCCTTCACCGCTTCAGCGGTGCGCACCGGCAGGGTGCTCTTCTCAACCACGATCGTATGGCCTGTTGCTGATTTGGCCACCTGCCGGGCACAGGCTTCCACCCAACGCAGATCGCTGGCCTGTCCAGCACCGAGCCCTTTAGTTTTGGTTGGCGTGTTCACAGAGATGAACACCATGTCTGCTGCCGCTATGGCCTGATCCACAGCGGTGGAGAAAAACAGATTGCGGCCTCGAGCACGCCCAACGACGGTATCCAAGCCTGGTTCATACACCGGCAACTTGCTCAGATCATTGTCATTCCATGCGTCGATGCGGTTCTGATTGATATCGACAACTGTGACCAGCACTTCAGGGCAACGCTCGGCAATCACCGCCATGGTCGGCCCCCCCACGTAGCCAGCACCGATGCAACAAATCGAGCGGATTGAAATAGCAACCATCCAGTGGGGGGATCTAAGCCATCAGTCGGTGGAACGTTATCGCTGATCGCGTTTGTCGAAAGGGCTCTAAGTGGTGGTCTGGAGGACAGCCACCACTGCAGAGGGATCATCCAGAGAAACTTGACGCTCTTCAGCATCTGCCAACAAGGGCTTTAGACGAAGTTGACCTGCTTCGGCTTCCTCATCACCGATCACTGCAGCCCAGGCAGCACCGCTGCGATCAGCCCGCTTGAACTGTTTCCCAAAGGCAGCACCGGAACCATCAAGCTCAACGGTCAAGCCGGCAACTCGTAGCTGCCTTGCCAAAGCGATGGCTACGACCTCGGCATTCTCGCCGCGATTCACGAGGTAGATGTCGGGAACTCGTTCAGCGGTGAGCTTGGCAGCAGCCCCCTCCAGATCCGCCTCTGCCGCAGCTTCAAGAGTGAGCATCAACCTTTCCATCCCAAGAGCCCAACCAACCGCAGGAGTGGGAGGGCCACCAAGCTGCTGCACCAAACCGTCGTAGCGACCGCCTCCACACACTGTTGCCTGAGCTCCAAGCTGATCGCTGGTGATCTCGAAAGCGGTGTGCCCGTAGTAATCGAGACCACGCACAAGCCGAGGATTGAGCTTGAAAGGAATGGCCAACTTGTTCAGCAAAACCTGCACAGACTCAAAACGCTGAGCACTGTCCTCGCTGAGAGCCTCCAGCAATGTGGGTGCATCTAGAAGCAAAGACTGGGTTGATGGGTTCTTACTGTCGAGGATGCGCAGGGGATTCGTCGTCAGTCGCTGCTGAGAATCGACATCCAACTGATCAATTCGCGCCTCCAGCCAAGTAACAAGCTGCTTGCGGTAGAGCTGACGATCTTCAAGAGTGCCAAGGCTGTTGATCTGTAGTTCCAGACCCGACACACCCAAATCGCGAAGCAGATCCCAGGCCAAAGCGATCACCTCCACATCACTGCGAGCGCTACTTACGCCAAGGCATTCAACGCCGATCTGATGAAACTGACGCTGACGACCCGCCTGGGGACGCTCGTAGCGAAACATTGGCCCTGCATACCAGAGCTTCTGGGCCCCCTGGCTCAGTAAGCCATGTTCAATAGCCGAGCGAACAACCGAGGCAGTGCCCTCAGGCCGCAGAGTGCAGGAACGATCCCCGCGATCAGCAAAGGTATACATCTCCTTGCCCACAACATCGGTGGCTTCCCCGATGCCGCGGGCGAAGAGCTCAGTGACTTCCAGCAGCGGCGTGCGGATCTCGGCCAAACTGGCACGCTGGAAATGTTCACGAACCACAGCCTCAACAGCCTGCCAACGCTGGGTCTGGGCCGGCAGCAAATCGACCATCCCTCGAAGACTTTGCAGCTGGCTCACGCTTTTCTTGATTCAGTGAAACAAGTCTGACTGCTCAAGCCTTCAGAAATTTGATCATTCCTGAGCAGGCCCTCCGAAAGCAATCAGAAATCTGGCAATAGCTTATACAAAGGACCTTATTGCCACTGAAGAAGCAAACCAAACACCACCTCCAGCGCTTCCTAAACATACTGCGTACCATCGACCTCCCTCATCTATGAGCTGAGGAGAAAGCTCTTGAGGAGTTACCTATCGCTAGCGAGCTTTTAAATCAAAATATGAAAGGTTTTTTACTCTCAACATCAATCGACAACTTTTCGTAGCGCTTTTCACCACGTCGCAGAATTGGGTCGAGCCAAGTACCAGCGAAAAGACAGCAGATAATGTGCGGATGCATAGAAACCAACAGATGCAGCAGAAGACGCCGCAAAAAAACCATTCACTTAAAAACTGCCATCCAGAAGGGTTTCTGTCTTAGTGACGTCTTCACACGCCAAAACATGTCGAAGCTCTGATGCGTCCAAAGGCCATTGAACTGAATCCAGGTGTCATAATCAACTTCTGCACGGATAGAAACCGTGGCATTTCCCAGCACGTGTCCAACCCATGCCTAACTGGTTGGATCCCAACGCCCGAACCAGGCTTAAAGACCATTGGCAGCGGCATGATGGCCTATGCCACCGCTAGACATAAAAAATCAAAACCCTCATCAGATCAGTTGCTTATACCTTTTGTCTCTATCTGATAACTCAAAGACAAAGAGAGATTGAGTTCCGCGCACCCATTGGCTTTGATCCGTCAGCGATAAATTCATTTTATCAGGGCGCATAATCTGCGGCACGGCTACTGATCAAAGGCGAGGCTGAATTAATGTGTAGCCTTATATCTGCAGTGCTCTTAAAGACAGATCATGTGCTCGAGCTCGAGGGTTTCAATATGGGTAAAGCCTATGCATAAAACCAACGAGCAACCACTTAGTTGGTACTTATCCCCCAGAGCTATGAAACATTGCTGATCAGGGTCAGTACTCAGATGGCGGAAAATCTTTCGAAGAAAAATGCTAATGGGTATTGATTAATCGGCACTGCAACACACGTGTGAATGCCGGAGAAGCATCCAATGCTTCACAGGAGAAACCAGCTTGAGCAGCCTCTGATTCCATTGGCAACAATCCCTTTTGAAGCATCTGCTCAGGTCCGCTAGTTGCGAGCCATACTTCTTCTGGCAATGGCAATTGCTGTAGACGCCGATTCAAATCGTGAGGACCACCCCAGGGGGTGGGGTGATTGGCGATGCGACCTGACGCCAACTGCACCTGATCGCTTAAATGCAGCAAACGAGGCCTTGAGCTGTAGCGCTCTTGCTGACCAGCCGTTAACAGACTCACAGCCCGAAAATTATCCGACTCTCGACTGCCTCCCAAAACCGGTGTGATCCCCTGGAAAGACTGCTGCCACCAAAGAGCCAACATTAGTGTTGACATCAACACAACCACCTTTTTTCCTCTACGACTGAAGGGGAGCTGGGCTCCAGTTGCTGCAAGCCAAGGGATAACGGCAGGCATAAGCACAACGAAATAACGACTGAAAGTCATCGGCTTTATGAATGAGATTGCAACCAACCCCACAACCATCAACACTGACGGTGTTAGCCCACACACATCCATCAATGCGAGGCGATTGAGACTTTGATTCTTTAAATCACGAGTCAAATTCTGGAAACCCCAGCGGCGCAAACCCCATGACACAAGGAGCAAAAGCACCAACTTTGGCAACGGCCATGGACCAATCGCCCTGGCCAAAGTGTCTTCAAATAAAGCAAAATCAGGATGACCGATCCAACTGCCAGCACTGGAGCTAAACAAAAAAGATGAAGCATAAACCACCCATGCAAACGAAGGAACAAGGGCTAAAAAAGCTACGCCTCCAAGACGCCAGCGAAGTCGCAAAAAATCCCAAATACCCGCAGCACCAAATATGAACAATCCATAAAAATGCGTTAGCGAAGCAGCAGCGACTGCAAATCCGTAACCTAAGAGACTAATGGAATAATACTGCTGACGAATACAGCAGCTGCGCAGAAGCCAACCCAGAGCAACTAATAAGACAAGAAATGCATAACTCTTGCCCTCAACGGCAAAGCGCACTTGGTATGGACAGCAAAATACCAGCAATGCAGACCAAGCCATCGCTTTTCCGCGAACATCACGAGGTACCAGCCCCCCGGACTGCAATGTGATCAGGACTCCAGCCAAGAAATAGGCCAACCAAGAAAAAATTCTTAGACTTACCGAGGATTTTCCAGCCACTCCGCCCCAAAGCCACAGGAGGGTGTAATAAAGTGGTGGATGAGTATCCTGACGAAGCCAAGCAATTAATTCAGCGTAATCAGACTGAAAACTCTTTCCCACACTGAATAGTTCATCGATCCATAAACTTGTGGCATCAACCAGCAATAAAGCCTTGAGAGCGAAAGCAGCACATACGAAAGCCACCAAAAGCCATGGCCATAAATGACTCACCAAAACCGCAATTTTCTTCTTTCGATCACAAATCAATTAAAAGATCTCCAATAAAGAGTTTCAACATTTCCAAGCAATAATAATCAAGCCAGCAACAAATCTATTCCAATGAGGGGCTCAGCAGTTCAAGCCTGAAATGGTTTGATTGGAACCAATCTTGGCGCCAGTTCCAGGGAATTTAATTGCAATTGAAAGTTTTTCACTACTCCCAAAAATGTGCGTCAACTCTCCTTCTCCAAAAATGCTGTGCATCACGCGGTCTCCTACAAGCAAAGGTGTTCTTAGCACCGTTCACGCCAGCTCCCAGCACCGGGGGGGGGGGGCTGCTTGACGTCACTCTCGGATATCTCTCGCTCCAGCTCCTACTCAAACGCAGGATCCAATAACGGCCCTAGCTCCATGGTTGGCAAGGCGCGGTAGACGCGCCAGCGCACCTAATCGCTGACCTCGTAAGCAAGGGACCAGAACACCTCAACCCGACTCATTAGCAAGGTTACGACTTAATCAGAAGCCACCCCTTAACCACGTAGAGCAGGTGATGCAGAGCAGAACTGGGACGCTCAGCCTCGCCTGATCGAAATGACCGTGATTGATCTGCGGGTGCGTGGAGATCAACAGCTCCGACAGCAGACGCCAAAACGCAACAAACAAATCACACACAAACATATGGCGAGGAGAGTTCCTGGCTTGGTGATGTCTTCTCACTCCATCAGGCGCCAATAGACCTGACGCATCCAGGGGCCATTGAGCTGAATCCAGTTGTAAAGAGCAACTCCTGTTCAGGTAAAAACGCTGGCACTCTCCAACACATGCTCAACTCACAACTTTCTGATGAGATCCCAACGCTGAAGTCAGGCCTTCATGGCATGGGAATCGGCGTCATGGTCACTACCACCACTGGACGTGGAGATCAAAACCCTCACCTTGAGCAGACTCTCCTGTCTGTTGTTTATGGCTGATGACCCACAGTCAAAGAAAAAATCCAGTTCCTCACTTGCCCATTGGCCTTGATCCATGGCAAATAGAGTCGGTTCGTTGGGGAGTGTGATCCATGGCACGGCTGCTAATCACAGGCGGGGCTGGATTCATTGGTAGTCACACATGTGTCGTGCTTTTGCAGGCAGGTCACGACTTGCTGGTGCTCGACGACTTCAGCAACAGCACCCCACTCGCCCTGGAACGGGTGTCTCTACTCGCCCGGCTTGATGCCCAGTCATCACAAGCCCGCCTGCAAGTTCGACAAGGAGACATTCGCGATCCGGCCGGCCTTGAAGATCTGTTCTCCAGCGCAGCTTCAGCGGACGCTGCGGTTGACGCAGTAATACATTTTGCCGGGCTGAAAGCCGTCGGAGAATCGGTGCGAGAACCTCTGCGCTACTGGGACGTAAACCTGACAGGCAGCCGGTGTCTGCTAGCTGCCATGAACGCCCATGACTGCCGCACCTTGGTGTTCAGCAGTAGCGCCACGCTCTATGGCTACCCGGAATGCGTACCAATCCCGGAGGAAGCGCCTATTCAGCCGATCAACCCCTATGGCCACTCCAAGGCAGCGGTTGAACAGCTCCTGCATGATCTAGCCGCAAGCGCTCCGAATGAATGGCGCATTGCATGCCTGCGTTACTTCAATCCCGTGGGAGCACACCCAAGTGGAGAAATTGGAGAAGATCCGCTGGGCACCCCGAACAACCTCTTCCCCTTTGTAAGTCAGGTGGCCGTGGGCAGGCGAAAATCTCTAAAGGTATTTGGAGGCGACTGGCCAACCAGCGATGGCACGGGTGTTCGTGATTACATCCACGTCATGGATTTAGCGGAGGGCCACCTGGCTGCCCTGAACTATTTGCTTTCTGAACCGGCTCAGCTTCTCACCCTCAATCTGGGCAGTGGCCAGGGAGCTTCGGTACTGGAGGTAGTGCATGCCTTTGAACGCGCCAGTGGCAGAAAAGTTCCTTACGAGATGGTGGCCCGCCGCGATGGGGATGCACCCATCACGGTTGCCGATCCCTCACTGGCCCTTCAACAGCTCGGCTGGCAAACGCAACGCAGCCTCGACGACATCTGTCGCGACGGCTGGGCCTGGCAATCGGCCAATCCAGCTGGCTACGACGACCCCCCATGAGTTGTCTTGTCCTGGCCGGTGGCGGGCATAGCCATGCGCTGGTCTTACGCAGCTGGGCCATGCAACCCAGTAAGCGGCCTAGCGAGCTGATCACGCTGGTGAGCCGAACCAGCACCGCCCTTTATTCCGGGATGGTGCCTGGCCTAATCGCAGGTATCTATCAACGCGACCAGGTGGCTATCGATCTACGCGACCTAGCTAATCAAGCCGGCGTTGCGCTGGTAGTTGCCGAGATCACTGGTCTGGAACTTCAGGACCACCAGCTGCAACTGGATCAGCGGCCAGCACTGCCTTTCGAACACCTCAGCCTCAACCTGGGTGCCGAGACTCCAACCAACCCAGTACTCAACCTTGAACGGGTGGTACCAATCAAACCGCTGGAGCCAGCACTGGCCTTTCTGGCCAACCAGGATCAACAGATGAGCAAATTAGCTGTTGCAAACTCGCCTTTTCAGGTGGTGGGCAGTGGCCTGGCTGCTGTGGAGACGGTCTTAGCTCTCAGACAGCGCTGGCCAAGGCGACCTCTGGTGCTGCGGATCCGCCCGAAGCATCTAAAACCAGCCCTGATCAACTCTCTACAAAAAGCATCCATCCAGGTTCTTGAAACAAGCGAGCTGGATCAAAAAGAAAAGTTCAAGACAACGCCGGGACTTTTGTGTACTGGAAGTCGAGCACCCCATTGGCTGACCTCCAGTGGCCTGCCTTGCTGCCCAAGTAGCGGCAGGATCCGCACCGAGATGAACTTGCAGGTGATCGGACAGCCCAATCTCTTCGCCGCAGGCGACTGCGCTGTGATCGATGCACAACCCCGTTCCCCATCAGGAGTTTGGGCCGTACGGGCCGCCACACCATTGGCCCGAAACCTGGAAGCCGCTTGCAATGGTCAGCCTTTACGAAACTGGCGACCCCAGCGACAGGCACTGCAACTACTAGGCGGTTTCAACAAAGGGCAACCCACAGCCTGGGCACTGCGAGGACCATGGTTGATCGGTCCCCACCCCTTGTTGTGGCTTTGGAAAGCGGCCATTGATAAGCAGTTCATGGCCATGTTTCGGCGCAAAAGATCCATGGACAGAACTGAAGCAATGGCCTGCCGGGGCTGCGCAGCCAAGCTTCCAGCTGGGCCCCTGGAGCGTGCTCTGCAGAAGGCCGGCATCGCCTCTCTGGGAACAGATCCAGAAGATTCCTCAGTGCTGCCGTTGAATACCGCCGAGGGCACAGCTCCAGTGCTGCAAAGCGTGGATGGCTTTCCAGCCCTCGTCAGTGACCCCTGGCTGAACGGACGGCTCACGGCTCTACATGCCTGCTCGGACCTTTGGGCTTGCGGAGCTCGTGTGGTTGCTGCCCAGGCCGTGGTTACGCTTCCCCAGGTCAGTGAATCAACCCAAGAGACCCTGCTAGCCCAGAGCCTGGCGGGCATCTGCTCCGCCCTTGATCCCCAGGGCGCCAAGTTGATTGGCGGTCATACTTTGGAGGCACGCGGTGGTCTCGCCCAACCACCGCCAAACCTGGCAATACAGGTGACATTGAGCGTCAGCGGGCAAGCCGTTGACACGTTCTGGCCAAAGGCAGGAGTTCAGGCAGGTGACCGACTGCTGCTTAGTCGTCCTCTAGGAACAGGAGTGCTGTTTGCCGCGGCCATGACCGGTGCGGCCCCAACCTCAGCTCTGGATACCGCCCTTAAGCAGATGGCCACAAGTCAGCACTCGTTGCTGGAGGAACTTCTACTTCTTGAAGCCGAACATACAGGCGCCATCCATGCGGCAACGGACATCACCGGCTTCGGGCTGCTGGGTCATTTGGGCGAAATGTTACGCAATTCAGCCCTGAGAGTGGTACTAAAAAGCCACGCGATCCCCTCAATCAAGGGAACTCTCCCGCTATTGGAAAAGGGCTATACCAGCAGCCTCGCCCCCGCAAACCGACGGGCATGGAGCTTGCTGGATAGCAACTCATTGGATTTACAGCTGAACGAAATCAATCCTGGCAGCAAGGAGCATCTAGCTATGCTTGAGCTACTGGTAGATCCGCAAACATGTGGCCCTCTGCTTATTAGCGTCGACAAGAAAATAGCAGAAAAACTTGTTTGCAAAGCTCAAAGCCAATGGACTGAAATTGGAAATGTCCAGAGACGCCAAGCCTAAATTCAATCAGCCGAGATCAGAATAGAATCAGGGGACAACAGCTAATCCACAACTTCATTAACAAGATTCATTAAAACACTTGCCAGACGCTATTCAACCTCAAAGTCAACACCCAAAAGCTGGCAAACATTTACTTTGAAGTCCATTAAGTACTCTTGCAACCCTCACTTCTCTGCCATTCGGGGACCAAAGCCTGTAACACATTCAGCGCATTCTCAACATCTTTAGCAGCAATTGATTTCTCCAAAACCTTGAGCTGAGACCAAAGCTCATGAGGCTTCAGAGATCGCTCACAAGCCTTATAGATCAGAGGATGAGCCGTTGGTTCGCTCTGGCCATCAATCAGAAGCTCCTCATAAAGTTTCTCACCAGGGCGAAGTCCCATGCAAACAATCTCGATATCTCCTTGAGGATTACGAACATTTCGAATCGAAAGACCGCTAAGACGAACCATTTGCTCAGCGAGCGATTTAATCCGTACTGGATCACCCATATCAAGTAGAAACACTTCACCTCCTTTGGACAACACAGCAGCCTGAAGCACCAACTGCGCCGCCTCAGGAATGGTCATGAAATAACGAATGATCTCCGGGTGAGTAATGGTGATCGGACCACCATTAGCAATCTGTTGGCGAAACAAAGGCACCACCGACCCAGAAGACCCCAACACATTGCGGAACCGAACCATGGAGTAACGGGTGGAAGGCTGAGGATTCGTCCATCCAAGAAGCTCTGCTTCCTGAGCATGGGCCTGCACAACTAATTCAGCCAAGCGCTTGGACGCTCCCATCACATTTGTGGGACGCACGGCCTTATCGGTGGAGATCAACACAACCTGAGAGACCCCAACCGACGCAGCCGCATGACACACGGCATAGGTCGAACCAACATTATTCTCCAAACCAGCCAGGGGGTTGGCCTCCACCAAGGGCACATGCTTGTAAGCAGCAGCATGAAACACAACATCCACTGCCTGAGTCAAAAACAACTTCTGAACCATCAACTGATCAGAAGCATTTCCCAACACCGCTTGCAAAGACGTACTCTCTGGAACAAGAGCACGCATTTCATGCTCGATCTCGTACAACGCCGGTTCACTCTGGTCCAGCAGGATGAGTCTCTTCGGACGTAAATCAACAATCTGACGACACAACTCAGAACCGATTGAGCCACCCGCTCCGGTCACACACACGACTGCACCACAAATACCTGGCCCCAAAAACTGAGGATCAGGGGGCACAGCATCACGACCGAGCAAGTCTTCAATGGCAATAGGTCTTAGGGCGTCAATGCGAGCTCGCCCAGCAGTGAGGTCATCGACTGATGGCACCTGTAGTACTGGGATTCCAAAACACTGGAGATCTGCAACTATGCGACGACGATCACTCCGAGGCAGAGAGGGAATCGCGAGCAACACCTGATCGATCGCACCCACGAACTGACTCAGCACCTGATGAGGCCTGATAGGAATCCCATTGATAGTCCGCTGCCAATAGCCCGGATCATCATCCAAAAAAGTAACAACCTTGTATTTACCAGCCAGTCGAAGAGCAGCGGCGAGTTGTGCACCGGCCTCGCCAGCTCCATAAATCGCCACCCGAAGAACGTTCTGAAAACTTCCGGAGCTGAGACTGAGCAACACATCACGCAAAGCAAAACGCAGCGCACCTGTGAAACCGGTTAACAACAACCAAAGCAGAATCCAGCTACTGCGGGGTGGCATCGGCAGCTGCAGCATTAATCCAACAGCAGCCAGACACAGCACCAGCAGGCCGTTCCGACCAGCAAGGCGATATAAAGCTGAACTCCCGACGTATCGGGTAAGACCTTTGTACTGTCCAGTGAAGGCATACAAGGGCAAACCAACCAACACGGATATAGGGGCCAGCCACAAACCAGCTGCCAGAAAATTTGGAGAAAATGGAGTGGAGAGTCGGAGCCAGAAACTCAACCAAACTGAAAAGGGAAGCAGCAAAGCATCAACGCCTATCAACAACAGTCGACGACGAAACGGAGGGATGCTTAGAAAACATCTGAAGATCTCAATCTGACCCAAAGGATCTAATAGACGTCGCATCAACATTCAGAAGCAATGATGAAAGGGATCGCGACGTACCGATCCAAAAGAAATCCTGCAATGATTTCAGCCATGGCAATCAAAATGACCGCAGGCAACCCACCTAACAAAACAGCAAAAGCAAGAAGTGCCGTTGCGGTGATATAGGTAATCGAGACTTGGCCATGAGTCCAACCAGCTTGCTGAAGTCTTTGGTAAAGGTGAAGCCGATGAGGCTTGAACACTGCCTGACCAGCCAGAAACCGACGCACCACACAGGAGCAAGCGTCAGCAAGTATGGGGGTCACTACCAGCAGATAACTCAAAGCCTGAGGCCAGCTGATCGCATGCAACACCAGACCAGCAAAGACGGCTCCAAGAAATGTGCTTCCTACGTCACCCATAAAGACCCTGGCAGGAGACCAGTTCCAGATCAGGAATCCGAATAGAGACCCAACCAATGTCCAGATCGACCAAGGTACATCGAGTTTTATTGACAGCACTACAAATCCAACTGCCATGCAGCCAGCCACAAGACCATCCAAACCATCCATGAAATTAGTGAAGTTGATCACTGCTGTGATCAGCACCAACAATGCAACCGCTACACCCATAGACCAAAAGGCTGAGAGATCGCTCAACCGGAACAAAGGACTCATCCAAATGATGAGGATGGCTGTGAAAACCTGAATTCCATATCGCCAGGTTGCAGGAAGCTGGTATCGATCGTCTAAAAATCCCACGATGGCTAATGGAAGCATCAACAATGGCAAAAAAGACAGGCGAAATTGCCCCGTCATTAGGCAGAGACAACTAGTCAAACAGGAAAGTGCCACGAAAGAGACACCACCACCACTGGGGGTGGGCTGGAGATGGGACGAACGAGCGCTGGGTTGATCAAGAAGACGCTGACGCAATAAAGGAAGGCAGCCCAACATGAGCAACCAAGTTATAAGCGCAGAGGCCAAGATGATTAAAAGAATCACTCCCAAACCTCAGGACCTGAGCGAAAAAGCTTTACTTCATTAAGAATGCCTTGGTCAAAGCTGATCGGGTCATAGCCAAAGGCCAAAAATGCATCTTCGTGGCTAAAGGCCTTATTTTCATTAAGACGACGAATCTGCTCAGACTTAATTGGCAACTCGAGATGTAGATGCTCTAACATTTGCAAGCAAGCAACGATTATGCCGCATGGCAAATGTATACGATAAACCTTCTTCCCTAAAGCAAGAGCAGTAAGTTGAACAACTTCGTTATAAGTCACCGCTACTGAACCCGAAAGATTGAAAGAACATCCAATCGCCGCTGTTGTCATTGCAGCTTCAACCACAGCCCAAGCCACATCAGTGACATGCACAGGCTGCTGCAATGATCGCCCGTTACCGAAAACCGGAAGCACAGGCAAACGATCCAACCAACGCACCAAACGGATCATGTTTCGGTCCCCAGGCGTTCCATAGATCATCGTGGGCCTCAATATCGTGAAGTCCAGATCACTGCTGTTAATTACGGACTCGGCTGCTTGACGGACAGCCTTGGATCCAGCATTGAGTTGAGTAAAAATAGCTGTGGTACTAACAAAAACAACTCTTTTAAGACCAGCAAGCCGACAGGACTGAACAATGAATGGAGCTGACCCAAAACCGATGGAAGCGACATTAAGCAAGACAGAACATCCACTCAATGCACTAGTAAGCTGTTGTACATCATTTAAATCAGCAAAGCGAACCGGAATATGATGAGTTTTCATCCAGTTGACATCAGTTCCTGGCCTCAAAACGGCAACGAAGACTTGCTGACGCCTTTGCAATTCAGCGCAGACAAATCGACCCGTAAAACCATTAGCCCCGGACACAGCAATCATCATTTAAGGAGCACCTCACGTAAGCAAGCGTCATATTGAGTATTGATTCTTTGTCTCGAATAGATGGTTTGCGCTAGGTGTATTGCTTTATTAGCCATTGCAAGTCGTTCTTCTCTCGGTGTCTTCGAAAGACGCTCAATGGCTTCAGCAAGCGCCTGAGGATCCCCCGGTGTTGCTGTCACTCCGAGTCCATACTCTTCCACCTCCTGATTGATGGCTCCAGCAACCGTTGTAATAACAGGACGCCCTAAGGCATAAGCGTCATAAAGCTTGTTTGGAGAAACCCCGTAGCGGAATAAGGAAACATTTGACAGCGACAACAAAACCGCATCGGATTCGGCCAGCAAATCAGGGATCTCAGCTTTTGAGACTGGATTCTCGAACGTAACCGTGTCCAAATCAACGGCTCGCTTTATCAAAGACTGCTTCTCAGGCCCGTCGCCGATCAAGCGGAAACGTATCTCTACACCTCGCTGCTGCAAAAGACGGGCAGCTGCAAGCACATTGTCGAGGGCATTGGCAGCACCATGAGCGCCTGCATAAACCACAGTGAAGACAGAGCGGTCAGGAGGCAATGGCCGCTGAGAGAACAAGTGAAGGTCTGGACCATTAGGTAGCCAAACCGTTTGCTGTGCACCTCGCAGCCTCACAAAAGACTCTGCACCTTTCGCCAACACAACAACTAATGAGGCACGACAGTAAAGCTGACGCTCCATCCAGCCGAGAATCAACACAATAGGGTTCGTGGGGCTTTTTCCTCCTTGGTCAATCAAAACCTGGGGCCAAAGGTCGCGCACCTCCAACACGAAGGGGAGACCCATAATTCGAGCAATCCAAAGACAAGTGAAAGCAGCAGGAAGCTGCGGCGAACTCGCAAGAATCAAATCGGGACCCTTTCCCACTAACCGACCCCACAAAGCGGAAGGCAACAGGTGAAAAGAAAGATGCAAACAGAAGCTGAGCATGTTGAGATGACGCTTCCAATTGTTGCGGCGATACGGAGATACCCACAACCAAATCCAGCGAATCCCAGCTAGTCGCTCAACGGACCATATACGCGGAAACCGAAGTCGCCTGTACTCTCGCTGAGAAAGATTGAAATCAGACGAAAACACCTCTACCTGCCAACCAAAACCGACAAGACCTGCAGCAACTTCATATTGACGGGTATGACCGGGGAGATCTGGCGTATTTGCATACTGATTAATAAGCCAGAGTTTGGGCATCAGACCGAAAGAGAAGGGTTGGTAGAAACAACTGGAAGATGGACACGCAAGCAATGTTCACCAGGTAATAAGACACCATGAAGACAAAAACTATGCCTACTGACTCGATTACCAAAACCATGTGCAAATGTTGTGGTCGACCAGTCCCCTTGAATTTGTCCAACCTCAGAGAATTCAAAACGCAGGTCTTTCAAATAACTCCTATGCAGATCAGGAGCCAAGTGCCACCACTGACGTAAATGTAATAGATTATTGGTGATGACGGTATCAATAACAGTTAGCGAAAGACAATTAATCCCTACATCGAGAATCTCAATCCTACGATTATGCGTAGCTCCTATAGGGTCAAAGCCATCATGAGCGCCGGAAACAAAACAACCACCATTAGGCAGGGAACCAAATTCTCGCAAACGAGGCTGAGATTTTCGGCCTGCTCGAAAGCTACCCCAAACTTCTACCGGCTCAAACCAATCAACTTCGCCAGAAGAGGCGTTAGGGACACCTAATTGAAGCTGGTTATGCGCAGATCCAGACCGCTCAAATGCACGCTGAGAACAATTATCGTAAACACTGGTTCCTGCTTCGGAGAAAACAAAATGACCATTCTGAATTAGCTCAAAACTAAGTTGATCTGAATGGACGTGCGCAGGAAGATGAGATGGGCAAGGAACGCCTGATTTGAAAGCCAATTCCCAACCATACCCTGGACGTAGAAAAGTCCAACCAGTATCAGGTAGATCACTAATCCCAAAATGGTAAGTAGGTTGTAAGTTTGAAATGGGAGAAGAAGGTCTCACTGAATCAATTGCAGAACTCAACAACTTACGACGTAAGGGTGAGCGAGGAAAACTATCTACTGAATCATCCAGTGTTGATCCTGTTAGGTAAGAATGGGCAAAGGCAAGCACTTCATCCAAGGGTGGCGCAGCATCCTCGGCGCTATCGTTAAAACGTGGAAGTATCCCGCCTTCCAAACGCACAACACTTACCCATGATGCCATATCTTTAATTGTATGCCGAAGCCAATCCGGAGCCGAACCACGAATCGAAATTAATACACATGCCAACTCAACCAACCGATCAAGAATCAAGAGGTGGTAGACAGCTGAGCGTTCTTCATGACCTCCATCGGGCAAAACCTGACTGATCAATTCCTGATTTAACAAAAGCAATGAACGATGATGCATTGCTTCAGCTCTAGATCCAGAAAACTGCAGGCTGCCGATGGCAATAGCAAGAAGATTCTCTAACCAATGATTTCCTCCGTAGCAAGATTCGGGATGTGATTCAAGCCAACACAATTGATGCCAGAGGGACTGCACACGTATAGAAGTAGCTAATTGAGGAACACAGCGAAACAACCATACCCAATTACGAATTCTAAGCGATAAAGTATAACTATGCCATCCATCACCTCGGCCGAAAGGGTTGGAAAATATCCATAAATCAATCAGCAATGCAAGTGATGATGATTCCTGAGGCCATCGACTTGTTAGCAATGCTATTTCAAGCCATTCACGCGCCCAGTCAAAATAATGAAGATGAAACTGCCAAAGGCGAGGCCAATGTTTATCATTCCAACGAATAGGCCAAAACAACTCGCGAGACTGATTAAGAAAAGAAAATGTAATCGACTTTGGAAGCTGAAATGAACATGGAGAACCATAAGAATTAGTAATTTCTAAGCAATGCAAGTAGGAAGTACAAAATTCAACATCGTTACTGGTGGTAGCAAGCCAGGTAAAGAAATATGGTGGCAAGAGTCGATCAAGACGCCGGCGTAATTCAAGACGAGCACGACTTTGAAGCCTCAGAAAACCAACATCACATAAAGTACGAAGTAGCCGTGGGAGTGAGGCAAATATTTGTAGAAGTTTCATAAACCACTCGGTTGAGTGACTCCACAAAGATCAAAAACAGACTTACCTTCTAAAGGAAGACCCTTGAAAGGGCTATGTGCCACAAGGAAGACCAAAAGATCAGCTTCGGCAAGCACCGTTTGTAGTGAATGCAAGTTGATCGTAGGATGTTCTAGAAGATTAGGCTCACAAGCAATAACATCCAAACCAGCCAAGAGAAGCTCGGTCGTAATATGAAGAGCAGGTGATTGGCGTAAATCATCTACATCAGGCTTGAAGGACAAACCAAGGCAACCGATCCGCACGGGACGTCCAAGTTGTAACTGCAAAGCGCCAGCACGCAGCTGTACCTGCTCAATGACCCAACGACTTTTAGCGTCATTAACATGACGCGCAGCTTGAATTAAATGGGTGCAATCAGGCGCAGCCGAAGCAATGAACCATGGATCTACGGCAATGCAATGACCACCAACGCCACATCCTGGGCGCAATATATTAACACGTGGGTGATGATTGGCGAGCTCTATTAGGTCAAGAACGTTAACGCCAAAATCTTCACAAACAATAGACAACTCATTAGCAAAAGCAATATTGACGTCACGAAATGCATTTTCGGAAAGCTTAACAAGTTCTGCCGTACGAGCAGTTGTCTTCAAAATCTTACCTTTGCAAAAAGAGGTATAAAATTTATGACCAGCATCAGCTGCAGAAGATGTTAATCCTCCAATTACACGATCGTTACTAATTAGCTCTCTTAGAATTCGGCCTGGTAAGACCCTTTCAGGGCAATAGGCAATATCAATCTGATCATGATTGAAACCACAATATCGAGAAATTTCATTTGCCATTTGCTCAGTAGTACCGACTGGCGAGGTGGATTCAAGCAAAACCAAATTGCCGGGGCGCAAGTATGGCGATATTGAGCGGGCAGCCTCTAAAACATAATCAATATTTGGTTGAGGAATATGTTGTGTACTAATACGAAAAGGCGTTGGCACAGCAATTATGAAAACATCAGCTGGAGCTGGCACCACTTGAGCAAAGAGAGTGCCAGAAGCAACAACACTAGCCACAGCCTCATCAAGATCTGGCTCAACAATGTGAATGATTCCCTGATTGACCTTGGCGACAACCTCCGAATTCACATCAACGCCAATAACCCGATGACCAGCGCGAGCAAGAACTACTGCAGTTGGGAGACCGATGTAACCAAGACCAAGAATGCAACAAGTACTCATTGATTAACGGACTGAAGAAGAAAGCGCTGTACTTCAAAGATCTCCGACACAGGAATCGGGGGTGGTTGACCAGCTTCAATTGAATTTAGAAAAGAAGCACACAAGTTCTGGTGACCCTTATCCTGCGATAAGGAACGACGAGTTCGAAAACCGGGGATACCCCAAGCCTTAAGCTTGCGGAAATTGTCTAAACAGAAAACTTTTCCGGAAGCAAACACTTCAAGGCGCTCCTTGGGGAAAGACCTACTGCCGTTTGCAAAGTAATGGACAGTTCCAATAGACCCGTCAACGAATCGCAATTGGAGGGAAAAGGTATCAGAGCAGTCCTGATGGGAGGCTGCAGTGGTGACCTGGAGATCTTGAATAGGACTCGCAGCCAGATGACGAAGTAGATCTACAAAATGACAAGCCTCGCCTAAAAGACGTCCACCGCCTAATTCTGGAGATTGGGTCCAGTGATTCGATGGTATAAACCCAGCATTGCAAGTGTAAACAAAAGCTTTAGGGCCGCTTAAAGATTTTAATTGCTTGTTAAGTTCAAGAATTAAAGGAGCAAAACGACGATTAAAGCCAACAGTCAAGATAGATTCATTATTATAAGCTTTTTCAATACAATTGAGTTGATCAGTTGTCAAGCAAAGGGGCTTTTCAACAAAAACATGCTTGCCACATGCCAGTGCTTCAACAACGAGAGATGCGTGGCTATCATGCCTAGTAGCAATAACAATAGTATTAATAGAAGGATTATGGAAAGCGGAATTAACATCAGTGCTAGCACATACAAACCCGTATTTCATGCCAACAAGAACCGGGCCACCGCCACTGGTAGAGATAAGTGTATGAAATTGAGCTCCGGCCTTCTTAAAAGATGGGATTAAGACACGAGAAGAATAATTACCAGAACCTAATACAGCAATAGTAGGGTCAAGACCAAAAGAAGAGTGAGTTGCAGAGGCGTCAGGCCTTAGCCGTACAGTTCGACGGTCTAGATCATGATCGGATGAATATCGTAATAGAATACCAAATGAGTTATTTTTACTCATAAGCAAGTCATAAGCATTAGAAGCATTATCGAAATCAAAACGATGAGAAATTAAGTCCTTGATTGAAAGAGATCTTTTGGCAAAAGCATGTAGAATAGCGATAAAATTGCGGTTTTCAGTCCAACGAACAAAACCAACGGGATAGTCAATTCCAGATTGCTCATAAAGAGGATCATAACGACCTGGACCGTATGAACAACTAACCTGAAAAGAGAGCTCCTTTTTATAAAAAAGATCACGCTGAAGATCAAGACCAGATACGCCAATTAAAACAATACGACCACGCTGCCTACAAGACATAGCTGCAGTATGTACAGGTTCAGAAGAAGCAGTTGAAGCAGTAATTAGAACTCCGTCTACACCAACATTATCGGTTTCGTCGTAACACCATGATACTGGATTGATATCTGACGAAAGATCAAGAGTAGATACACCAAAAGACTGAGCCAAGAGGCACTTCTCTACATCAGGATCAATTCCTAATACTCGACAACCATTGGCTAACAAAAGTTGAGAAGTTAAAAGACCAATTAAACCTAAGCCACTTACGAGAAATGTTTCCCCAAAGGTGGGATTAAGGAGCCTAATACCCTGTAACCCAATAGCAGCCAATACAACGAAAGATGCTTCTTCGTCGCTTACATTTGAAGGTATAACTGCACAGAGGTTGCTTGGAACTGAAACAATCTCAGCATGAGGACCATTTGAGACAACACGATCTCCAACAGATATAGAGGAAACAGATTTTCCAACGGAGATAACAGTACCAACATTGCAATAACCCAGAGGAATGGGACTATCTAGCTTTGATTGAATACTGTCAAAGGTAGGAAGTAGTCCATCAGTGGACAATTTGTCAAAAACCTGCTTAACCTTATCTGGCTGCTGAAGGGCTTTATCGAAAATATTAGATCTACCAAACTCAACTAACATACGCTCTGTTCCAGATGAAAGAAGAGAGCAGTGAGTACGTATAAGAATGTGCCCATCTTTAGTAGAAGGTACTGGCAGTTCAAGCAATGAGGTTGAACCAGAGGAGAGAGAGAGGAAAAGTTGCTTCAAAATTACTAATCAAAAGAGTGACTATTGTTAGAGATATCAAAATATTGACGGAACCAGATTTCTATACATGCCAGAGAAAACAAAGTATAAGTTGCGTCAATGGAACCATGTAAATTACGGTTGATTAGATGACGAACAGCAAGAGGATCAAACAAGCCACGCTTCTCTAAAGAGTCATGAGAGAGAAGATCATCAAGCCAATCCCTTAACTCATAACGTAACCATAGTCGCAAAGGTGCACCAAAACCGACCTTAGGGCGATATATAACATCATGAGGTAGATGACGTTCCATAGCCTTCTTTAAAACCCACTTACCGTGATCTCTTCGCTGCTTGAAACGAGGGGGAATGGTAGAGGCGAAGCGCACAAGATCATGATCTAAAAATGGTACACGTACTTCGACACCACATGCCATTGACATCTTGTCAGTGTACAATAAATTATGATCGGGAAGGAAAAACTTTTGCTCAAGCAAGAGTAATTGATCAAGTCGACTAATATGTGTAGGAATTGAAGCGAAAAAATCACCAATAGGGTCAGATGGAAAGGCTTCTAAACATTCACGAAAACAAGGAGAATATAATTTGATAAGATCGGATCTATCGATCCACCTAAAAAAGTTTATAATGCGACTATCGCTAGTGAAGGTTCCAATTTTAGTTAATCTGCAAAGACGACGGTTGAATGAAGAACGCTGATCAAGTCGAGAAGCAAGCTGGTGAAGGTAGTTGCGGAGACGCAAGGGCAGGAATTCCCATAAAAACTCTGTATTAACTGCTAAATGTCTGCGATAGCCAGAGAAAACATCATCACCACCAGAGCCAGATAACAGAACTTTTATCCCAGACTGACGAGCAAGTTGTGAAATATAGAGTACGTTTAATGCCGCGGGATCTGCCAAAGGTTCATCTAGTTGGACAATTAAATCATTTAAACTCGATATAAAATCGGTTGCATTAATGTCTACTACATTAATAGGAACATTCAAATGTTCAGCGACCTGCGAGGCATAGAAACAGTCGGAATTAAGCTCAGAACTGCTGGCAGAAAGGGGGTTGATAGTAAAACATTGAAGCTGGGGTTGAAGTTGCCTGGCAAAAGCTACAACACTACTTGAATCGAGACCACCGGATAAGAAGGCACCAACAGGAACATCTGAGACCATTTGCCGATGAACAGCGTTTTGTAAATGAAACTCAGTGGCATCAATATAGTAATCAGGGCTGTTCAACACCTTGGAGGAATGTGAATTAGGACGTGAATAAGATGATAAAAGTGAATACCAAGGAGACCGATCTACAGAAAGATCAGAGGAAATAGTTATAGACTCACCAGGTCCAAGCTTTTTAATTTCATTTACAGGAGTTCCTGACCCAGGACACCAAAGGTAAGACAGGTAATGATCAATAGAATTAGAGTTTATAGTAAGTGAATCAAGAGGTAAAGCTTTAAGCTCACTAGAAAAGAAAAAGCCCCTAGATGATTCCCTGTAATAAAGAGGTTTAACACCGTATGCATCACGAACCAAAAACAACTGAGCTTTTAATGAATCCCAAATAGCGAAAGCAAAAATGCCATTAAGACTGGACAAAAAAGATAGGGGGTTTGGGGTTGATCGATTGAGCAAGTAGAGATTTAACAATACTTCAGTGTCAGAGTCACTAGAAAAAGTAAAACCTTGAGAAAAAAGATCAGAGCGAAGATCCTTGAAATTATAAATTTCACCGTTGAAGACTAAAACCACATGACCATCTTTAGAAACCATGGGTTGGTGTCCAAGATGTGAAGTGTCTAAAACAGAAAGTCGAGTATGAGAAAGGCCAAGCGAATGAAAAGGAGCATGATATATACCAGCATCATCAGGTCCTCTATGCCTTAAAGCCTCTACAGTCGAACCTAACCAGTGATGGTGATCAAGTGAATCGATAAGCGAAAAATAACCCGCAATTCCACACATAGAGGGAATTTAATTAGTGAAGGAACTTAGATATGCGAAGGTTTCATTAGCACACTTGTTCCATGAATAGTCTAGCGATGATTTGAAACTCTGTCGAGAGGAATGAGCGCGCAAACTTGGAGATGATATTAACGAATATAGAGATTTATAAATAGAAAAAATATTCAAAGGGTCAAATAGACCGATATTAGCCGGAAAAATATCAGACATAGGACGGATGTTTGCACAGGCAACGGGTAAACCAGAAGACATTTTCTCTAGTAAAATAATCGGTAAGTTTTCGCAGCTACTAGCAAACAAAGCTAAGTGTGAATGCTTGTAAAACAAAGAAATCTCGGTGGGAGATAGTGCACCATGATATGAAATCCATTGATGGTTTGGGTCATGGCTGTAGATAGCAGAAGAGAACCTCTTAAAGGCTGGAAGATATGAAGGGCCGATCAAATTCAGTTGCAAAGGCCAATTAAAATTAGCGCGGAGAAGAGATATTGCCTTAACAACATTGACCTGATGCTTATAAACATCGATAATAGAAACATAGACCAAGGAAAAGGGTGAGGTGGTTGAAAATGAATGAATGGAATTCTGGAGAAGGGGCTCTGAGAAATAAATAGGGTTAATTCCATGGGGAATGATTATGTAGTCATTCAGAGGAAATGGGAGAGATGAAGTGACAACATTTGAGGAAAATTTAGTCAAAAATATAACACCTGCAGAACGCAAAAAAGTAAATATCTGTAAAAGCCTAACAACTAGTAAACGAAAGGTAGTCTTAGAAAAACGGTATCTAAATAACTCAGAAAGATTAAAAGGAAGCATATTTTGGGACATTGAAACTATCCGAGGGAAAAAACCAAGGTAAATTCCACCTGGAACAAACAAAACGTCTACATTGAATTGCCTACAGCTTTTCTGACTATAAAATATTTGCCATATAAAGCGAAATAATGGGCTTTTATCAAGAAGAGGGTGACTAACTTTATAAAGCCAAGGAAAATCAGGCAGAAGATTGAGTGTAGAAGAAGAGGAGAAGACAAAAACAGAAATAAAACCACAATTATCAATATTATTAGAATTGAGAATACTAGATAGATGAACTAAGCCTCCGCCAGATGTAATGTTACTTGCATCAATACCAAGAATCCTAGACACAGTCATTCTTAGAAACAGCTAAACAAAAGTAAGGGGTTGATAAAACAAGCTTTACGCCAAAAATTTCGTGAATAAAGGGCTTGTTTCTGTTGCTCATGACGATGCAAATTTGATATGCTAGAAGGGTAATCAACGGAAGTATATAGACAATGATGAAAATATTTAATGGAAAAGCCATAATACAACCATCTGACAATAAGATCATAATCTTGTGCATAAACAAAGGTAGAATTATAACCACCTAACAGGTCGAATGCAGACTTTTTAAAACAAAGTGAGCCATGAATAAAAGGGTTGGTGAATAACAATAGCAAAGACTTGGGGATGAACCTGGCTATACGACCTGACACACGATTAGTAGAACTGATAAGGGTTCGAGTTGAACACATATCGAACAAACCATTAGATATAAAAGAGACTTGGATAGAAAGGCGATCAGGATGACTAAGATCATCACTATCTTGACGAACAAGTATCGGCGTCTGTGCCAGATTAGCGGCAATATTTAAAGATTGAGTTAAGCCTATATTATGACTATTAGCGTAAACTCGTACACGCTGATCTCTCTCAGCATAAGAATTTAAAATAGAAAGAGTAGAGTCTGTGGAGCCATCATCAACGATAATAAACTCAAATTCAGTAAATGTTTGCGATAAGATACTATCAATAGCGTAAGAAATGAAAGAAGAAGAATTAAAAGCAGCCATTATAACGGATGCTTTCGGTTGCGAATATGGAATTACCATACTAATGTAAAAAATAAAGAAGGAGACATAAAGCAAGAGCAGATATACATTAATTTTTTATGGCTATTAGATAACCTCGACTAGTGCTAGCTGAAATCTTGAGAAACGAATAGCTATAGGTAAGACAAATATAGTCTACAGCTTTGACAAGTTCTGGAAAGTATGATGGTGTATAATCATCGTAGATTATATAATCGCCAGATTTCTGGTGATCCTTGATCTGATTAAACTCAAATATAATATCATCAAAAGTATGTGCTCCATCTAAGAAAGCAAGGTGGACACGTGAGAAATGCATTTTTTGGAGCTGATTACGGGTATCACCGGAAATAAATATTATGTAATTGGAAATTAAGTTGTTCCATCTATCCAACAAGGAGGAACGCGAGAGTGGTCCGCGTTGATGATCAGCAATACAATTCCAATAAATAGGCACATCATGGGGCAAGAGATCAAAGGTATGTATTACTCCAGGATGCGAAGCATCATGCAAGGCTTTTGCCATACATATAGAAGAAAAACCTCGGGCAGTTCCTGTTTCAACTATGGAAAGTTTTTCAGTAGGACTGAAATTATTATCAGCTAAATAAGCACGAATAGTTGAATAAAGTAAACGACCATGTTCATAACAAACAGGGGAAGTCTTGCAAACAACCTGAGTTTGTAATGCTAGATCATTGAGCCATTCTAAATCAATTGAGTACCCAACATCTCTCTCATAAGAATCAATCTCAGGATAAGAAATAGAAGAAGCCTTGTTGGCGAGTTCTAGGTAAAGCTGCTCAGAACCAATTGGGTACCTACCTAATGGGAAATCGTGCCATACAGAAGAAATAAGTGAATCAATAAAAGCGATTAATGGCCGTGTGACAATATAAATACGAGTGCGTAGGGCAAGGATAGGCTTCATAAAAGTCAAAATTCAAGGCTTGATCAAAGCACGTCCGGTTCTATCAGTACAAAACATAAGTGGACGATCACGAACTGAAAGGGAAGAAAAATATTCGTCTACTGCCTTTCTAGCACCTTGCCAATGGCCATAATCATCAATAAGCAAGACGCCACCAGAGCAGAGCCTTGGATAAAGAATACGCAGCTCAATTTTTGTACTCTCATACCAGTCTGTGTCGAGGCGGAGAAGTGAAATTGATTCAGGTAAATTGGCATCATGGTTCAAGGATACAGAGACATCTCCCTGAATAAGTTTACACTGATCGTAGACGTTGAAATTATGTAAATTAGATATAACGTCATCTAAGGATGCATAACACCATTCATTATATCCGCTCTTCTGTTGAGATTTAAACTTTTGAATTGTCGAAGTATCAGAAGATGAAGTAATATCGAAGGAGGTAGGTTCAGTCATACCAGAAAAAGTGTCAAACATATAAACAAGTTTCGAAGATTTTTTAGATAAAATTTTAGAAGCCATTAAAATGGAGCATCCTCCACGCCATACACCACACTCAACAATGTGGCCTGGTATTTGACGATCAATGACGTAGGAAGTAGAGGAGAGAGATGCCCATAAACGCTCTAAGGAGAGCATAGAAAGCCGATTTGAGGGATCATTTGAGGATGAAATAGATAAAATCAAATCGCGATCTTCAGGAGTGCATTCAGGAGGAAAAGGAAGAGAGCGAGATTGGGGGAGACGGGTAAAAAAAGATATAGTTTTATTAACAATAGAATTCAAAGATGATGGCATCTCCGATGAACAAAAAACTATGTATGAATATTATCATAGAAGAGAAGAGCAAAGAGCAGTGTCGCAGGAGTTGAGAAAATCTGAACAGACAGGGATAGAGAATATCAGCAAAGATAAATAGCAATTAGAGGATAAATGGAACGATGGATTAAAGAGATCAATGACGAACGCAAGCGAAAGGAAACAAAAAAGAGAAATAAGAAATAGCAACCGAGCCTTCAATAGGCAAACAAACAAAAGCAGAAAAGCAAGAAGAAAACGTACAATTTCTAAAACATAGGAAAATAAGTAGTCTCATGATTGCAAGTCGGCAAAAATCAAGATAGAAGCGCAATCAAAGCTTAGAAATTGAAGGAAAAGCAAACAATAGAAGTATGGTGAAAAAAATAGGCGGCGAAAAAGCCTTTTTATAACAAGCAATAATCAACAAAAGGTCGAGAAAAATTTAATATCAGAATGAAGAGTGTCAATTCTAGTAGAAAGTGAAAAATTGGATACCACAAAAGATCGTGCATTAGAACCAACAGATGAAATCAAATCACTACGATCTGAGATAATATTTACCAAAGAAGAAAAATCGCTAAGTCGACATATAAAACCAGTGGAATTATGTCTGACGAGATCATGAACACGATTAGAAGAGAGGCATATACAAGGAATAGAAGTTGACATTGCTTCTAGCAAGGATTTTGGATGCCCTTCAAACAGACTAAAATGAAGATAAAATAATGAAGAAGATAGATATTGTGCAAGATCAGAGTTTGGAACACAATCAATAATTACTAAGGGAATAGAGAGAGAATCGGCATAAGCTTGTAAATCTTTTTTTAAAAAACCAGAACCGATAAAAAGAATAGGTCCGGAAGAACTAAAGTCAAAATTTAAGGAGGCTATAGAATCAAGTATTTGGTAATGATTCTTTTGAGGAGTTAGTCGACCAATAGTAATAAAAGAGTACCTTTTAGGCAAATGTTGGGGGCAAAAAACATCAGTGTCTACCCAATTAGGTCGATAAAGTAACGGAGCGGTGGGCCGGAAGAAACGTCTTACATAGCGGATATCGGCTATTGACGTAAGTTCAATGCAAGAAGCATGGGAATAAACAAAATTTGAAAGAAGAAAAGAAAGATGATGCCTGATAGATGATGAATATGATCTAATCCAAAAAGAGTGTAATTCATAACCACCACGAACGATGACTGGAATACTGAATAGAATTGAATAAGTAACTGGCAGCCAAGATCCGAATATCTGATTGGAACGTAAAATATCGTATTTATTGAACAAGAAATGGTAAAAGCCGACAAAAAAAGATTCAATAAACTTAAGCCACAAAATATTCGAGCGTCCAGTAAGAGGACAAAGGGTCACAAGCTTAACTTGATACTGTGATGCAAATTCAAATTCACAATCGTATGATGAATATGAAAAAATAGTAGTATGGGCACCTCGTTGTGACAAAAGAAAATATGGTTTAAGCTCACGCTCTAATAAACCTAAACGCTCCCATGCTGAGAGAGACATACCAAAAGTAAGGAATAAAGCTAATTTCATTGAGGTATAAGACTATTATAATAGTTAAGATAAGTATTAGTATGTTCGCAAGCTAAATATTTAGACTGAATAAATGTGTGAGGCGTAAAAGCATAGATAGTAACAGATCTATACCCATTAGAAGAATGGCAGGGACGCCGGCGATGCAATAAAGAAGAATCGAAAATTATATAATCACCTATACGAGCATTAACAGTAATCTTGTTAAGGTTAGACAACGAAAATAGCCTATCAAATATAGCGTTGTCAAAATTAACTCGATGTGAATACTTTATAAGCTGAAGTGCAGGATCAAAGGGACGAATGTCAGAAGTATAGACAGCTAACTTTAGTACGGGGGGCATATTACCTATATCATTTTTATTCGAGACATAAGTATCCCTATGCCATTGAAGAGACTTAAGCTTACCAATAGACTGAAAGTGCTTAAAATTAGTCAGCAGAGGAGTTGTTCCAAAAATAGAATATAAATCCTTGAAAATTGAGGATTCGAATAATAAATCTATAAAATACAAAGACTGCGAAAGCACGCAGTGCTTCAGTGTAAGAGTGCCATTCTGTTTGCTTTGAGATTCAAATAATGAAATATTATTATTTGCTGTAATAGTCTTGGAACAGAATTTGTTAAAAGATGAAGTATCTGCGAGTGAAGATTGTAAAAAACCATTTCTCCATATTGTCCCAGCGCTAGAAATGGGAGATATGGTTGACACTTGAGTCATCGCTAATATTTAAAAAAAAGTTTTTTGAGGCGTAGATGAGTTAATAGTAATCTAGCACAAGCAGAAACATATAGATTAGGGAAAGTGGAATAATTGTCGTGACATGACAAAATAGAAACAAGCATTAAAAGAGTTCTAGGAGACTTAGAGGGCGAAAAAGGAGCAAATGGTATAGATATAGCATCTACAGGAAAACAATCAGATGTGATAGGAGTCTTTGTATAAGTAGAATAAAAACAACGAGATCTTGCGCTCAAAATAAAATAATATTGTGTCAACTTAATAGAAAAGACAAGAGAAAATAAAGATAAGCGCGAGGTATAAGCAATGTGAAAAAACCGCATAATAGAATGATTAATATCTTCGACGCCATTATTAACGAAAGGATGATGCGGTTGATCATTGCGGTGTGGCAATAAAATTGGAAATAATATGCATGATGCTATATGATCAGTCTTAAAACATTGGTCTTCTGTATGATAAAATTGGATGCCAAGGATTAATAAAGGTAGAGCAATAAATAACTCGATAAAAGACAATGGTGGTCCATCAACAAAAATGATAGTATTGATGGTAAGGTGAGGGAGACAATCAATTATGCGGTTGGAAGAGGATGTGGAAACAATGATTAAACTACCAACGCGATCACAAAGAATTTGCTTAAGAAAGACATAGATAGAGAAGGGCGATCTACGACTAATTGAAAATATAGATAAGGAAGGGAAAATGGATTGAATAAATTTGATGTGAGGCTCATAAGTTGAAAAATATCTTTTGCCACAACCTAGGAAAGTGAGCCTTGAGAACTGAGAAAAAAGCATAAGCTTGCGCGATCAAAGTACAAGATTTGACTAAGATAAGAAATAAACATAAAAATAAAAGTCGCAATAGCAGAAAATTTGAACGTTTAGCTGAGAGGACCTGAGAAATAAATAAATTATACTCTCGACCAACAATGTTGATATAACGAGGGATCAAAGGAATATTGACAGGGTTATCAATGAATTCATGAAGAAATGAACATATATCATCTGGGGAAGTAAATATATAACCACCAGTTAATTCTATGATTTCAGCATTACCACCGCTGGAAAGGACAAGAGGGCAACATCCACAAGCAACAGATTCAAGAAGGGCATTTGAGCAGGGATCGTCTTGGCTAAACGAAACAAAAAGATCGTGCTTCTGGAGCTCAAGAGATAAATTTGCACTTGTTAGAGGTGGTATATGTATTATGCTTGACTGATCACAAGAGGGATGAAGGTTGCCAATAAAAGTGAATTGGGTATTAGTGCCGCAAAAATTAGATGCTAATTGACAAAATTTATAAGAACCTTTTTTGAGAGAGGGAGACCAAGAACTACAAACAATTTTTATTACATTGCTGGAAAAGTGAGATGTTCTAAGCTTCGAATTAAAGATGTCGCAATCGACACCATTGACAATTGTGCAGGCATGCCGTGGAACTAATGAGCCAAAAGGTAGCCTTGTATGTTGACGTTTACTCCAAGAAGATTGAAATATAACGCCATCTGCAACGAATAATGAAAAAATATAAATCGCAAGATCTGTAAAAATATTATTGGAATCACGAACTGAAGATAACGGACCGTCAATACGATGAATAAGACGTTTGTGTGGTAATAAAATTGCTTTTAATAATGGAATACTTATAGAAATTTGATGACTATTGACAAGATAAACATTGTCTGTTGAGTGATCAGTGAACTCTGTAAAGAACTTATTAAGAGCGATCAAAAACTGGTTTCCACCACCCCAAGGCCTGTTGCGCAAAGGATAGAGAATTCTCATGATCTAAAGATGAGAGAATTAAATAACGTGTTCCAGAGTGGCTGCATCATTTTGTTACTATATCTTGAGGCTGAAAAATAGGCATTAGAAGTTAACTGATCGATGTCATCATTATGCTGGATACTCAAAAGACATTGTGCCATCTCAATGGGATCCAAGGATGTAAGGTATCCGTTATGTCCATGACAGAGAACATCAGGTGCCTGACCTACGGCTGTAGATACTAGAGGTATACCTGAAGCCATTGACTCTAAAACGGCCTTAGGTCCACCTTCCTCACGGGAACTTACAAGATAAGCGTCTAATGCATGATAAAAGGGAGGCAACTGACGAAAGTCATCTGGATAAAAGTGAAGAACACGAATGTCATTTTCGCGAAGATTATTAATTACATAACCTCTGCTAGGTCCAGTAAGTAAAACAGTGATGGGTCTAGATGAAATTGTACTGAGATGAAGAATGGCCTTCACAAATAAGTCGGGACCTTTGATTAGTTTTGGATCAAGGCCACTCTGCCACCCTACACCATCTTTTTGAAAGGAACCGACGACAAATTCTCTGTCAGAAATTGACAAGCTTCTACGATAAAAATACTTATACTCAGAAGAACAGGGTGAGAAAAGTTGAGTATCGATAGGTATAGGAATACAATATGTAAAGTCACCTAAGATGGAAGATTGAAATTTGTGGAACATTGATTTGTTTGAAACACGGATCCCAAAAGATGGTATTTTCTTTCGAGAATACAGACTAAGCAAAAAACGTGAATATTGTTTATATTTATCGTCGGAAAAAGGATCACCATGATAATAATCTAAAGCAAAAGGCATGAAGCGTGGTAAGTATTTGTAGGGAAATTTGAATAATGAATCTCTGCTGACAAAATAAACTAAAGGGAAAACAGAAGCCCTAAATTTATTGAATGGAGATAAAGAGTTGAGCCAGCCATTAAAATAGTTCGTTAAAAGAATCTTATCTTGATCAAGAGACCATCTCGCACCATCGGTAATAGAAATCACAACTATTTTTTCCTCAAAACGAAGAACCAACCTGTTGAAATAAAATAATTATTAGTAGAATGTATATCATCTACTTTGAGCGCACGAGGGGGCAGTACAGTATCAAGAGAAGATTTAAACATGGCCCAAAAACGAAGTATATATCGACGATGCTTAAAAGTATGCAAATAAAATTGAAGTAGATCTAAACAAACATCGAAAATATTCCCCATACAATAGAGAGACTCAATTTCAAAAGAACTATCATTAAACAATAAAGTAAGAGCAGAAGGAGTAAACCTCCAATAATCGAAAGGATCAGAATGAATGGGAACAAGCCAAGGGACAGAAATCAATATGCGAGAGCTGGAAGCAGTGAGTTCCGAGAGCTTAAAAATAAATTTATCATAATGTTGAACATGCTCGAGGACCTCAATACATAAGGCACTCTTGAAGAAATTATCTAAATCAGAGTCAAGCAATAAGAAATCCGATGCTATATCAGGGTGAGTAGATATATCGATATTAACAGTGGTTATATCTCTGGTATCAAAATAATCATAAAGATCAAAGCTACCACGTTTATTGACTTTTTTACCACCAGCATCAAGAATCGGAGGAGATAACGTGGGAGAGTATTTGCTAAGCAACATATCAAGCATTTTTCTACGACGACTAAGCATGATTTATTAAATAGTAGAAAGGATAGAAGCTAGTTTACGAGGACAGCCTAAGAGATTACTAATAATTTGATCATCGTTAAAAATGGGTCTATGATTTCTTACATTTCTAAGTAAGCTATACATAGAACAATTGGTCAAGAAAACAGGTGAATTGGAGATGGGCTGAAGCTGAATGTTTGATTTATCCAAAGACAACACATTTAATTGAGGTAAAATAAGACTTAAAGGAGAATGGACTAGGTGATAGGATTTATGCCCATAAGCAGCTGAAAAAGCAGAGGATGAGCCACAACCAGAAATGATAAGGCTGTTATTATCATAATTGATTACAGAAGAAGGCTCGGTGATATACACATTAGAAAAATTCTTGATGAGAGAAGGGGAAGAGCCGTCCCAATTAAATTCAGGAATTTTAAAATTATAGATACGAGGATGATGTTTTACGATTATTCGTTTACTAGGGAAAACGAGACGTAAGAATAGACATTGTGTTGACGGATAACCCAAAATTGATAATAAAGGGTTAACACAGGCCTCAGGCTGGCCGTGAGAACAGAGAAGTATATCACCTGATTCTACATCGGCCTTTTTAGTAAAGAACAACGAGATTAGAACAGAGCACTTATTGAGATGGACAAAAAGCCGTTGAACAGATACTGAAAAAGCACTGTACCTACAAACACCAAAATGGGAAGAATAATAGTACCGCCTAGGCTTGACAGGTTTAATAAACCCTAATATACATAGCAAATGCTTAAACAAAGAAAAGGCAGACCGACAGATAAACTTTGAAAGGTAAAATAAAGAATCAAATAAATAAAATATATAATTAAAACTGTTGGGAGATGATGTCATGTGGTACTGATTGTTAGCCGAAGCCTCACTATGCTTAGTATTTACTAGATCAATATATGAGGATGCAATAGAGGCAGCTAAACCATTAAGAACTGGCTTATTAGCTGGAGGGCCAATCTTAATAGCTGAAACAAGAACAGAACCTAAGGTTGAGAAATCGGTAAGAAATACTACCTTCTTTTTTAAATAAAGAAGAACTTCTAATGCAATATTGTCAACACCACGATGAGGAGTGGAAGGGAAAATATAAATATCAGAATGATTCTCAGAAAAATAAGTAAACCAAAATGACGCATAAATACGAATCAACTCAAGACTTTCTGAATATGATTTACAATAAATGAATCGTCTAATAGATCGTGAAAGAGTTACCTCTCTAGAGGATATAAAATTCCAAAAACCAGATGGAGGTTGATGAGGGTCAGATATATAAAGACGGTGACGATGGGGAAAATAAAGATCATCAATACACAAATGTGAATATTCATTCTCCTCTTTCATCGGAGATGATGTTAAAAAGCCATTAACAAAAACAAGATCCCTTACAGGGTGGAAATAATGTCTAAACGAAGGAACGACTTCACCAGGAATGGAGAAAAGAAATAAGGAAATCATAAGAAATCCAATGATTGTTTGATCATTTTGGAATATGTTTCGGAAAACTTACAAGGCTCAAGAGAACGAAGGTCGGGAACAGGAAACCTACCAGCAACAGTATGTGGTAAATCAGATGGATTCGAAGATAATAAGTATTCAGTCAGTAAACTTACAGATTTAAAGCAATGAGCATTAAACACACGTGACCACCATGTATAGCCAAAGACTATTACTTTCTTCTTTTTGAAACAGGCTTCAAGGCCCGCTGATTGAGTTGTACAGGCAACAGCAATACAATTTTCTCTCAAATGGGCATCCTTGAAAGAAGGATGAGCGAAAACAATTCTATCACTAAGCATCTTATAATTCATATAGTTAGTAGTACTCAAACACGTGCCAAGAGTAAACCCAGAATTAATAGTAGAGGGATGTTCCTTGAGAAGAATAAGGCAGTCAAGTCTAGATGAAGCTTCTAATAAAACAGAGAGAACACGAGCTTCATCGATATAATTGCCACCAAGAGGACTGTGAGTCGCTTCTGGCTTGCGATTAACAACTAGAACAATATAGTTACGATCAGTTATATCTCTAATAGAATGATGAATATAGTAACGACATGCCCGTTCGTATTGAAAGAATGAGTACAAGATGGAAAAAAGAGAATTAAAGCGAGCTAAAAAAGGGAAAAAGGAGTAAGAAAGATTTGATGAAACGAATAACCGCTTTAACTGCATTAAGAGGCACAAAGAGCGAAAAAGAAAACCTCTAGAAGTGCTATTTTTGGTGTAATTATTACTCTTAACCGAGAGGCTAAGAATTTCTTCCGGTGTATAACAACCGGAAACTTTTTGCAGATATTTTAAAGGAAGCCGATATATATCACTATATTCTGAGCAGATGAAAGAAGCGGCAAAACGCCTTTTCAAATCAGAAGATTCCAGTATAAGGGAATTATGATAAGGAAATAAAGGACGCGTACTTGTAATTAAACATGCGACATGTGCTGCCAGGGAAACAATTCGATGAGGAACAGTACCGAAAAGGATAATGTCTATGTTCCTGCGTTTAATTAAACAACAAATATTAAAAACGAGGAATTGATAAAATTCAAACAACTCTTCATCGGACTTGCCTTGACAAATCGGTTCACGGAAGGCGGCATACAAAAAATATTTAAAATATGAAGAAAGAAAGGATGCATCTAGTTTATCAGTATCAAAATCTTCAATTTCAGAACCTTGGATAGAATTACCTGACAGTTCTCGGTCGTCGTATACCAACTCTGTAATTAAGCTAGGCGATATCGATCCACTAATAATAGAGCGTATGAAAATTCCATTATCTTTGAGACTATAATAGGTATTATTATCAATCGATCGACAAGCCAATGCATTTATCATAAAGCAAATCTGATTAGATGATATAATAACACAAAGGGGCTATGAACATTCATGCCATAAGCGACTATATTCTTGTGAGTAAGAGGAGAGTTCCGTATGTGAGCCCTGAAATATTACAGAACCACTATCTAAACCAATGATATTGTCAAATCTAGAGGCACTTTTAATATCATGAGTAACCACAACGATAGTACATAGATGATTTTGATGGTATTCTAATAGTGAATTAAATATCAAGGATTGGTTAGATTGATCAAGTGCACTTGTAGGTTCATCAAATAAAAGTATAGTTGGCTGCTTATAAAATGCTCGAGCAAGGGCAATTCTTTGAACTTGTCCACCACTGAAATTTGAAGAATTTTCCTGAATAATGGTGTTTACACCTAAAGGCAACGAAGAAATTAGATCATCTAAATTGGCGTAAGCTAATGCTTTAGATAGCAAGTTTGCGTCATAATCTTTTAAAAGAGAAATATTTTCAGCGATAGTAGCGTTAAACAAAGATGGTGACTGTGGAACATAGCAGATATTCTTAAGCCATTGATCCTGACTGATGGATAGCAATGAACAACCATTTAAATTAACATGACCTGAATCAGGTAAAAACCAACCAGATATGAGTTCCAAAAGAGTTGATTTGCCGGCTCCGCTCTTACCAATCAAAGCTAATGTAGTATTAAAAGGAATAGACAGATTAATGTCTGTTAGTGCAGGATGTGTAGATAATGGATAAGTAAAATACAATGATGATATCGAAATATTAGGAGAGATTGGAGGAGATAGGCCGGCAGAACGAAACGGATATTGGTGAGAGAGCTTGAGTATGTCATCAATTCTTTCCATACTTGGGAGATTACTAGCTAATTTTGTAAAATTCTTGAATAAGATATTAAGTCTCCCGTTAAGTCTTTGAATTGAAAGCAGAAAGGTCGCAAGTAAAGGAAGAATTGATGAAGGAATAATTGTCGAATTAAGTAAATAGACAAAGCCTACGAATATAATTAAAACCTGCGGTAAAGTGCTGACTAAGGGTGACTGAAGTGAAAAATAAGAAAAATGCTTAATTTGTGATCTACAATAGACACTCAATGATTTTTCAAAATCCTCTATAGCTAATAATCTAGTGTCATTCAGGTATATCTGCTTTAGATTAGAAAGATATTCAACTAGAGATTCTGATACTTTAACCTGTGAGGAAACCATTTTAGAAGAAAATTTATTGACTTTAGGCTGCACAAAATGCTGAATTGAATAAATCACCAACCCCATAACTAAAACAATTAAAGATATATATGGAGACAATGAAAGAGCAATAATAATATAACTTGTAGAGAGCAGAAAACTTGTCATTATGTTGCCATAACAATTTACCTGAGTTTGTATGGCAAGTGAAGATTTTTCAACGTAGGATATCAAATCACCAGTTTTGAGCTTGTTAATATATGACAAATCAGTATGCAATATTCCGGCAAAAATAGAGCTGCTTACAGCCACTGAGGATCTTGCTGCAAAAATACCTGTTGAAAACTCACTTAAATAGCTAAAACCAGCCTGTAAAATGAGCACCAAAATAAGCAATAATAAAACAGCAGCAATAACAAAAGCACGCAAGTTAGAAGCAATTGAAGGAATAAAATACAAACTACCAAGTAATGACGTTAGTTGCTTGAGAATAAAAGTAGAGTTATAATTACTCAATGGTACGGATATAGCTTCGATAAGAGAATAAATTGCCAGTAAAGTTACAGACTCAAGCAGTGCGCTTAAAAATGAGCCAAGAAAAATACAAAACAATGCAACTTGATTAGCTTTTGCAACAATTAAGAGTACTTCTAAGGAGGGTGACAAAGATTTTCTTTTTAGGTACCTAAAGAGAATTCTTAAAAGAGACATTAATCTAATGATGGAAGGTATTGAAAACTATTTGGTCCACAATTAAATATCATATCTAAAATACTAAGATTAGGAATAAAATTTCCCGTGCCTTGAGGATAGGACTGTTGCATATAATGGTGGTAAGAAACAGAAATTCCATTAGCAGTAAAGGAATCTTCATCTAAGTAATTAATACCATAAGGCCCTGATAAGTATTCAGTAGTATTAAACATTTTACATAAATCTAAGATGAGATTAGATTTAGTTGAAGAAACATCTAAAGTTGAAGAGTAGACAATGGGAGTAGTAATCCCTAAATATTCAAGAAGATTATCTTGGCTGAAGGACAAGATATCTGAAAAGGTAGAATGAGATGATGAAAAGAGATTATCCACAAAATCCTTGTAAATTGCAAAATATTCAGTCTTTTTATAGCAAGCATAGATTGTTTGATGATGTTTTCTGCGCCAATTCTTGCTATTGTCGATCTCAAGATTATTTATTGCAAGATTACCGAAAGAGCCCTTTGTTTTAATAGGAACTGTAAGAAGAATAGGCGTATTTTTTTGAAGAACCTTATTTCTATTAACAAAGCTATTCTTTTCAAATTGTACGTGATCTAAAACAATATGAAGGTCAGCCTTGTTGATGCGATCAAAATAACCAGGCCAAGGCAAATATGCAGGTTGATTAATTGAAACTTTCATAACTGACGATTTTTGAACATATAAATAGTAAAGTCCCGAGAGTGATAGTCTGATCTTAATGTCACCCAAGGAGTAAGAGTGCGACAGAAATCTAGAGTAAAAAATGGGTCGGCATAAAATTCATTATCATCTTTATCAATACACCAAGTTGACAAAGAATTAAAAGCTACAGCAGTAGAAGCGATATAAAACATCCGTGAAATTAGCGAATTCATAAAATCAACGGGGGATTTTTTAAGTAGATAAAAAATACCATTAGCTGTGACAACATCATATGAATTGGGTTGATATTGATCAGAAAAAATATCTGATGCGAAAAAGTTAACACCTGGATTATTGATCTTCGCTTTTTCAATAAAAAAGTCACAGATGTCAATTCCATTATAAGAAACGCCTTCAAATCGACAATTTATGAACTCATAATAGTTACCCAAGCCACATCCGACATCTAAGAGCGATTTATTATTTAAATCGACGACTTCACTTATAGCTTTAAACTTTGTGATCTGAGACTCTGGCAAACCGTAATCACAACTGCGGGGATTATCGCCATACTGGGCATATAAAGATCTGTAATATTTCTGAATAGATTGAACACTAGATGACCAGTCAGAGTTATTCATTTAAGTGATGAAATTAAGGAGGTACAAACTCGTTGAATTTGCGGGATAGTTAATCCACAATAGAGTGGTAGAGATATAGAAGATTGAAGAAGTTTGTGCGCGTTTGGATATTTATATTCTACATCATCAATCCAATTCTCCACAGGTCTTGCTGCGAGAACACCATATTCTTGTAATCGGTTGATAATATCATCAACGTCAAAATGAACTAATTGAAGGACAAAACGGTACCAAACCCTAGGGATATCAGAGGGGGGATAATGATTGATTTGTGGGTTAGCTTTGAGTGAATATAAATATTGTTGAGATAAATGATTGCGCAATCTCAGGTCACGATCTAAGCGATCAAGGCTAACACAAGCTAACGCAGCGGAAAGGTTATTAAGTACCTCATTTGAATTATATTTTGATGGCATTAAATCTGTATAATTCCTAAGTTCTAAAATTTTTGACTTAACCGCTGAGTCATTAGTAAAAATAGCACCACCATCAGCACTTGAAATTAGCTTCGTCGGATAAAAAGATGTAATGCATATGTGTCCTTTCAGGCAAGGAGAGTAATGCTTTAGTTTTCGATTATAAGTAAAAGAAAAACCATGAGTAATGTCTTCTATTACTCTGAATCCTAGTTTTACCAAGCAATCAACATTTGATGGATATCCGAAGGTATTAACAGCAATTAAGAAGTGATTTTTATGATGCAGCTCAGATGGTATTGAATAAGGATCAATATTCCAATCATGCAAACTACAGTCAATGGGAATAGGAACTGCATTGATAGCTAAAATAGCATTGACTAACGCAACACACGAGTAAGCTGGCAAAAGAACTAAAGAACCTGGACCAGCACCTAAAGCAATAAGTGAAAGTTTAATTGCTGAATAACCACTCTTAACTCCAACACAACAACTGACAGAAAAATAATGAGAGAGTGACTGTTCAAGTGAGAGTAACCTATCACCACCTGCCCAATAACCACTAGAAACAGTATCTATAACAGATTCAATGTGTTTGCTGTCAACGTGAACTGAATTATGCGGAATAATTGGACTAGAGGACATTTGATGATGGTGTCAGCGAGTGATGGGAGCAATCATTGTTAAACATTAGGTGTCTATAATTTCTGAGGCTTTCAACAAAAAGCAAGTCTCTGTTGAACGGTTGTGCTGACAGTCAAAAATTGTATTTTCAACAAATCCAACACTCTTAAAAGTATTTAAACTGCGAAGATTTGAGTTAAGAACAGAAGCAGTAATATACATCAGCGACTCAAAGTAGGAGATCGCATAGAGACAAGATTGATTAATAATTAGCTTACCTAAGCCAAGGCCACGATAATTGCGTAAAATAAAAATAGATATAGTAGCAGCTTTATAGTTAGAATCGTAAGTGAAGCGAACTTGACCGGCCATATTGCCATTCAACAATATTATTAATTGAAGACGCTGGGGGTCAACAATTAACTCATCGAACCATTCAGAATGCTCATCCCAAGTCACTTTACTATTCGAACTACCAAGCTTTACAATCTCTGGAATATTTCGCCAATCGTATAGCACTCTTTTATGCTTATTATCAGCTCTAATTAGTGAAATTTTCATTATTACTGGAATACAAGAGTGTTTAATTGAAGCAGCTGAGTGTTAATTGAGTACCTCTGCCCAAGGGTGCCTTTAACGTCAAACCTATTAATAGATCAGAATATGTCGGTGGCAAACCTGTACCTGGGCGATGAAACACTATGTCCTCTTCGCAAATTTTATGACCTTCGGGTAAATCGCGAGAAGCAACACAAGAAAGTCGATATTGTTCCCTAGACCTTAATTCAACAGTTGTTGGTACAATTGAAGAATCACCGAGCATTAACTTTAAAGTATCTATACTTCCAATCATGGTACGTAATTCGTCTGGGTTCATGGAAAACCAATGATCTGGGCCATGTAAATCCTTGTTTAAAGTGAAGTGTTTTTCAATCCAACAAGCACCTAATATTGAAGCACCTAAGGCAGCCGTTAATCCGTCACTATGATCACTAAAGCCAACTGGAAATCCAAAAGCATTTTCAAGGGATCTAATACGTCTAAGATTGACATCTTGTGGGTTCGTAGGATAAGAACTAGTACAATGGAGTAAAATAAGATTAGGATTCTTTGCTATACGAAACTCATTAACAGCTTTATCAATTTCAGACAAAGTAGACATACCGGTAGAAAGAACAACTGTAAGATTAGATTCAGCCATAGCCCTGACTAAAGGAATATTAGTTAAATAATCAGATCCATTTTTAACTATTGAAGAACCAATAGAAATCAGATCATTCAATCCATGGATGCTTGTAGGAGTACTATGAAATAATAGATCGTATTTATCACATTCTTCCTTCAGACGTGAAAGCTGATCAATGGTAAGCTCACATCTTTTGAACATTTCATACTGGGACTCAACAATAATTTTGCCTTGGGATTTATACTCAAACGGTATTGATTTATCAGTGATGAAATCCTCAGTTTTATAATTTTGGAATTTAACAGCCTGCGCGCCAGATTCAGAAGCAGCCGCTATTGTTTCAAAGGCTAAACCCATGTCGCCATTATGGTTAATACCAATTTCCGCAACTATAAGTGGGTTCTTGTAAATTGAGTTTTGTAGCAAAGAGGGCAACATCAGAGAGATTTGAGCAGTTCTTGAGACACCAATTTACATCCTACTCCCTCTAGTATATTAGCAGCATTTTTACTCATACACTTCAGCTGATCAGTATCGCTAAGAAGAGCGAAAAGGCTGTTGAAGAGATTTACGGAAAAGAAGCTATCGTCATTAATAGCAATCGAGGCGTTAGCATCAACTAAAGCAAGTATATTGTTAGATTGATTATCGCCGTTCTTAATAAGAATGGAAGGTAGCTTCAAGCAACATCGCTCCCATGAAGTAAAACCTGCGGAGCCAATAGCTAAGTCCGCTCTTGCAATATGGGAGACGAGGGAAGAAGAGGGATTATGAAAGACAAAATTTGGATGATTCTCATAAGCAGTTAAAACATTTTTATTGTCAAGATCAGCTAGAGGAATGACAATATCGAAACATATAGACAAAAAAGAATCAGATGAAACAACCTGCAAAGTCTTTAAAAGCAAATTGTCAGGATCTGTAGATCCAAAATAGATCAATATTCTCGACAAGAAGTTCCGTATCGGAATACTTGCTCGTATGGATTGATATTCACTAGATAAAAGAGCATACTTAGGTCCACTAAGTATTTCAGTACCATGTTGAGTATGAGAATCATAATGTGTCATTGCAGATTTGCTAACGATATTTTGATCCAAAAGGATATCGCATAAGTAGTCTCGATTGGCCAAGTCATCAATTATCATTATTTTAGGATATTTGATTTTTTTGGCAGAACATAAAGACAGAAATTTAGAGACCCAGACTTTAGAAATCGAATAGTGGTCGATGATAAGAATATCAACGCAGGAGATATTAGACAAAAGAAGGTTATTGAAAGTCTCCGTGGCATCGTCTTCTTCAGAAATACCTAGCGGATCCTTGGATATCAACGAACTATCTGATAGTGTGTAATCACGCGAAGATTTAAGCGGAATAAATTTAAATTCAAACTGTAATTTATTTATAAGAGGGAATTCAGTTTGCGAATAAACGAAAAATGACTGAACACCATTGGTCTTCAAATAAGTTGCGAGGTTAAAGCACCTTGATAAGTGACCGCTACCAACCACTTCATTGGCATCACATCTAAATACAGCCGTTATCATTGGCTGCTACGAAAAGGCATAAAGGCCTCAGCCGCCTCTATACCGACTTGGGAGCCTCTATATCTAGCAAGGTGCTCTACTGCCTTTATCGAACGACTATGGAGCCATTCACGCATCTCTTGGGAATATGCAGCAAGATCAGCAACGACAAGAATACTCTGGGAATTCATAATACAAATCAACCCGATGAGAATTTAGCCAAACTAATAACATCAACTCGACTATTGCAGAACAAAGCCTCTAACTTAGACACACTTTCTACATGAAAACCAGCTTTTTGAAACGCTTTCAAACTACCAATGTTATTCGTATAAATTCCAGCTGTAATTTTAAACAGATCAAGGCTTTCAAAAGCCCAATTTGTTGCTGTCAAAATTGATTCAGTCGCGTAGCCTTTCCCCCAACAATCCTTTTCTCCAATCAAGAGTCCAATACTCGAGACGTTATGATACTTATTTATAGGACCAATTTTGATGTTTCCGATATGTCGGTTAGATTGAGCCAAATAAATAGCAAACCATGCAAAACTGCCACTTTTTATAGCAAGATCGTAATATTCTCTAAGAGATTCAAAGGTGTGGTCGGTGAATCGTGATTCAAGAAACTGATTAACATCAGTATCATTCATCCACTTCAAATAAGACACAGTAATGTTATGTGTGCCAAAGGGACGAAGAACAAGCCTGTTTGAGAATATATCTTGCATTTACCTTAATTAAGTCGAGCAAAACCAGAAATAGCAGGTCTACTTTTAAGTAGAGATTTAATAGATACTTCTCCTGTCTCACAGAGAGCAATATTAGCGAATGATTTTTCAAGATATGACAAGTAAGTATTTACTATATCTTGAGTATGTGCAGTTGAGACATAGCAACAATCAGAAGCCAAGAAGCCTTCCTTTAAAAGCTCTTGAGAGATATATGTGGTATAGAAGCGAGATTTTTCACTTTTGAAGCTGAATGAAGGCAAGGGGTTGATACCTGTAATATCAATATCTAGTTGATATTTAGCAGCCAGGCTTTTCCATGATGCTTTTAAGTCTTTGCCTACTTGAGAAATATAATCCCAAGATTGTTCAGACTCCATTATGTCTAATGTAGCCAAGGCAGCAGAGGGGCCAATCCGCTCTGTCCAAAAGGTACTACTAATAAATGTATCTTGCGCTGCCTGCATAACAGCTTCCTTGCCAATTACAGCGGTAATCGCGTAACCATTACCTAAAGCCTTGCCAAACATAGCGATGTCAGGAGTAACGCCATACTTCAAGTGAAGCCCACCGAAGCATTCCCTAAAACCAGATGTGCACTCATCAAATATGAGGATAGTATTATTTTTATCACACAAACTACGCACGGATTCTAAGAATCCAGGCTCAGGTGGAAATGATCTTTCAACTTCCATTTTAACTGCCGCAAGTTTATTGTCAGAAAAGATAGCTTCTAATTGTTCAATTTTATTATATTCGAAAGGTATAGATGTACCTTTAAGAACAGAGGGAACACCGCTAATCTCCAAACCTCTCATCAAATGTCCTTTCAATCCGGTCGGCGAAGACAAATTGGTAGACAAATACCAATCATGCCAACCGTGATATCCGCATATGGCAACTTTATCCCGACCAGTAGCAGCCCTAGCAATACGTATAGCAATAGCATTTGCTTCACCACCACTCCGAGCAAACTTAACCATGTCAGACCAGGGGTGAATGTCTACCAGCCTTTGTGCTAAATAAACTTCTTCTGGACAATTCAACGTTGACATATTTCCATTCTTCACAGAGTTTAAAACAGCATCATCAACCTCGGCACGACCGTACCCCAGGATATTTGTGCCAATTCCCATAATTGACATATCAGTGAACTTGTTATGATCTAAGTCCCAAACATTACAACCCTTAGCCTTTGAAAAATACGCAGGCCAATGATCAGGTAAATACCGATCAGGTTGCTTGGAGAGAAGCATATTTCCTCCAGGTATTAGTTGCTTAGCTCTTTTCCAAAGTTTTTGACCTTGACTTGTATTTGCACCTTCATTTCTAACATGCATCAGATTGTGTCTAAAAATAGGATGATCATCACGTATCAGTTTAAGAATATCATGATAAGAGATTTCAGATAAGGGGCCTGCCAAGTCACTTAACTGACGAATAACGCAAAGATCTTCGGGTTCATCGATAGTTAGTCGAAATTCAGAATTATCATTTGATGCAGACATGTTGACTTGTCGAAATAAATCACTGTTCCTTATAAATTCAGTTGGGTGAAAATAGAATTGAGAATTTTTGGCGAGTGGTAGAGAGCGATAAAAAGCCGACTTTGTCAATAATTCAAAATCTAAACCGTCTGGGTAGGTTGGAGGATTAACGTTAGAAAGATAATCAGGTGTTTCACATTGAAATAATTCAAAACCAGAGTCGATAAGGCTGCTATCAATCAATGGGCAGTCGCCTGTTACTCTACATAATAAATCATTTTGTGCAATATTCGCAGCAAGCTCGAATCGGTCAAGTAGATCTTCTTTGGATCCTCGAATAACCCTTAGGCCAAGAGATCTTGCAAAATTTGATAATGAGTCATCAGAAATGTCATCAGTTGTCGCAAGAATAATGTCATTGATATATTTTGATTTATTTAATCTGGATACAATAATCTCTAATACACATAAACTCCCAATTTTCGCAAATATTTTTCGCGGAAGACGTGAAGAATTTGTTCTGGCTTGCAAGATCACAGACAGATTTTCAAAAGTCGGAGAGTAGGCTTGATCATTCATAATTCAAGCATTTACGAGTGCTTTTGAAATAGACAAAGAATCATCTAAAGTGGAAAAATGTTTTATATCAAAAGATGAATCTATAAAGTGATTAAATTGCGCCTCAAAAGAAGTATCATTAGCTACAAACTGCCTATTTGAGTGCGAAGCCGAAATTCCATCATCGTGGTCGTAACACACACTTATAAGAACATTTGTAGAATCCTTGCCAATTTCAAATGAGCTAAACGTGCCACATTCTGCGACTATATTCATTTCTCTAATCTTGACGTCAGAATTATAATCAAAAGTGTGAAAGGTTTTAGAGCCTCCATGATGATTTACATGCAAAGAATAGTGCAAGTCAACTGTATTAGAAATATGAGTCTTCGAGGTAATGATTTCCAAAGATTCAATTTGTCCAAATATACTAGAAGCAATATCTAGCTCATGAATACAATCAAAAGCCAAGGGATATCTGTACATCAAGTCAGGATCAAAAATATAGTTTTTTCTCCATTTAGGCCCCCTCATCCTTCTTAAGGAATGAGAAAACCTGAAAAATCCTGATTTTGCATCTTTAAGAATATCGGTATATTCACCTGAGAGTATCCCTAGTGAAGTAGAGAATCTGCGTGGACTTGATACGACTGTTTTGCCAGATAATTTTGAGTTGCACTCTATCATCTGTTGGCACTTATTAACTTCATTAAGACTAATAGCTAACGGTTTTTCAACAAGAATTTTCTTTGCCACAGACTGATAAAAGTCAAGTTTGTCTACATGTGTCCCTGTAGGAGAGCAGATAAATACATAATCATAGGTAATTGATTTTGAATATAATTCATTTATAAATAGACAATTAGATGGCAATGAGCAGTGGCTTGGATTTATATACGGGTCATATATATGTACGTCACATAGCTTTCCTAGCATTTGAACATATTTCTTTCCAATAGATCCAAAGCCATCTACTAAAACTAACATCTTTAATCAAAATTGAATATCTTCGATTCTAATGACCGAGTCTTTCTCGAGATTATTCGCCGTTTTGAGGGAGCGGATAGATTCAAACTCAGCCGGGGAAATACCAATACCGGGTCGTCGAAACTCGACATTAATCTCTGCTACACACGTTCCTTTTGAGTAGGACTGGGTCACGTAGGGACTTCTTCTAACCATTTTGCGGTTGAGTTTTTGATCTAAAGATATTAATCGATTGTCAGATCCAAGAGCATTTTCTATATCACGAATGCGTTTAATAAAAGAAGTCATTTCTGGTGGCTCTAGTGAAAAAATATGTTCAACACTTTTTGTGGTTCTGTCTAAAGTAATAGTCTTTTCAATCATATTTACTCCTAATGCAACAGCTGCTATATCCATATCAGCATCTGGCGTATGGTCAGAATATGCAATCGGATAATTAGGAAAGGTTTCGCGTAAAGTAGGGATCATTCTCAAACAAATACTAGGTATTCTTGCAGGATATCCACTAGGGCATTGATGTATTATAATTGAATTACATCCTTCGTCTTCAAGGATTTTAACTGCGTTGATAATTTCGGGCAGTTCAGAACTACCTGTGTCTAATTGAACATTTAAACCTGATCTTGCGGCTAACCTCAAAAGGGGATAATGATCTACATCAGCGGAAGCTATTTTAACGGAATCGCATTTAATGTCTTGCAATAATTTAAGATCTTCTTCAAAACCTATAGTTGCAAAAAATGCAAGGTCAAGATTATCTGCTTCTTTCTTAACGACTTTCCATTCATCTTGAGTGAGACATCTACGTAACAATAGATCGTAAAGAGGCTCACTAATATCTTCTGTTTGACCCGTATTTTTATCTTTTAAAATTGAATACTTAAATAATTGATTTTTATCGCTAACAAGTTTATCAGGATCAAAAATTTGAAACTTAATGGCATCAGCATTAGCTTTTGCAGCTTCTCTTACAAGAGCTATTGCAGATTCAATGCCATTATGGGTAGGACCTGCCTCATAAGTAATAAATACTGGTTGATTATCTCCAATAACCTTATTGGCGACTTTTAAATTACGCTGTAAATTCATGAGATTTAAAATAATGTGAGTGATTTTTTTAATGTAATTATAACACGTTCTTGGTCTTCAAGGGATAGTCCTGGGTAGATTGGCAATGAAAGTGAGCTATGAGAAAATTCTTCAGATGCCGGAAACTGGCCCAATCTAAAGCCTAATCGTAAATAAAAAGGCTGCGTATGCACCGGAATATAATGAAGTTGGACTCCGATATTGTTGGAGCGCATGAAATTAAAAATATGGTTATATCTTCTACTGTCGCAGTCAGAGATGCGTACCACTGAAAGATGAAGGGCTGAATATACCTTTTGAGGGATTTCCAGCATTTGCAGCTGGTCATGCTCATTCAATAATGAAAGATAATTTTGATAAATTTTATTTCGGCAATCGACGTATCTCTTTAGTTTTTTGATTTGACTAAGTCCTAGAGCTGCTTCGATGTCATTCATTCTATAATTAAATCCTAGATATTGCTGTTCATATCTCCAATCACCAGGGGATGAATCTTCAAAATCTTCGGAAATTTTTGTTATTCCATGTGATCGCAATAAACGTATTTTTTTTGCTAAAGAAAAGGATTTTGTTGCGACAGCTCCTCCTTCCCCGCAGGTTATTATCTTAACAGGGTGAAAACTAAATACTGTCGCATCGCTAAATTTACACGCCCCTACTGGGCTGCCGTTATAACTTCCTCCAATAGCATGACTAGCATCTTCAACTACGAAAAATTGGTATTGCTTGCTAAGCCGTGAAATTGACTCCATGTCACAGCTAGTGCCCGCGTAATGAACTACAACTATTGCTTTTGGCAAGCAACAACGTTCTTCTGCAATTTTTAACTTCTCTTCTAATTTTTCAATTGAGATTAAACCTGTGCGTAGATTGATATCTACAAAATCGACCTTAGCCCCACAATATAAAGCACAGTTGGCAGATGCTACAAAGGTATTTGGGGTAGTCCACAGAATGTCGCCTGGACCGATACCTAAGGCTAAACACGTCAGGTGCAAACCGCTGGTTGCGCTATTAAGAGCGACTACGTAGTCTGACGAAATAAAGTTTGCAAGTTCATCCTCAAATTCCTTAACCTTCGGACCTTGAGTAAGAGCTGATCCACGTAAAACATTTAGAACGGCATCAAGATCATCTTCATCGATCAAGTGTTTGCCGTAAGGAAGATGAGCCGAATTAATTTCCATATAAATGCAACCTAAACAGGTCTAAAGTTTGGATCCACATGGAGTTGAATCAAAGATCTAATCTCATCAACAGTTAAAAACTCCGGATTAGTTCCCGAATTATAGCTAAATCCTTCATCTACTCTGTCCAGCTGCAATCCCTTCTCACGAAAGGGATCAACTGCATTAGCACCAGGAGGTAATATCACATAATACTTCCCGTTATCAAATGTAGTCGGACTATCAGCCGCAGTTATCATTTCCTCATGTATTTTCTCTCCTGCTCTTATGCCTACTAGTTTTTTTTCGCAACTTGGAGCTATAGCGTTAGCCAAATCTAAGATCTTGTAGCTAGGAATCTTTGGTACATATATTTCAGAACCAATTGCATTTTTTAAAGACCATAAGACCATATCAACTCCTTCTTTTAGTGAGATATTAAAACGTGTCATAGATTGATCTGTTATGGGGATGACACCGGTTTTTGCTTTATCAATGAAGAAGGGAATAACTGAACCACGAGAGCCCATTACATTCCCATATCGCACTACGGAAAATTTAATAGTAGGTCTACCTTTCATATTATTAGCAGCTACAAAAAGCTTGTCAGAACAAAGCTTTGTAGCGCCATAGAGGTTAATAGGTGCAGATGCTTTATCAGTGCTTAAAGCAACAACCCTCTCTACATCTGTATCTAAACAAGCTTGTACGATATTCTCTGCCCCAAGGACATTAGTCCTAATGAATTCAATTGGATTATATTCAGCAGCTGGAACTTGCTTTAAAGCTGCTGCATGAACAACAGTGTCAATCCCACTGAGAGCTAATCGCAACCTTGCCTGATCTCTTATATCACCTAAAAAAAATCGTAATTGTGGGTACTTAGTTGATGGGTATAACTGCTGAAGCTCCCATTGCTTTAGTTCATCTCTACTGAAAATAACAATTCTTTTTATATCTGGCCAATCGGACAATATTCTTGCCAGAAATGCTCTTCCAAAACTTCCGGTACCGCCAGTAATAAGTATTTTAGACGAAGAATCAAATGGCATTGAGCAAAAGCAGTGAATTTCACCAGTAGTAGCCTAGATTGCAATATTACCATTGCATGCATGCCTTTAAAGCAATTGTTATTGTTAGCTCAAATCTGAATAAATTAAAAGCATTTTTAATTATTTTTTAAGATTTTTCCTTTATTGATTAATAGCATTATTTTTTCTTTTTGTTTCACGGCTAAGCGCTTGCATTAGTTACGTCTTTATACGCCCTAACGATCACAACTACTTACGCATTAAATATGCCAGCCAAACTTCAGCGTCAACAATTTAATTCCACTCTCTAATGCATTTTCGAAACCTGAAATTGACCAACCAAAGGCTTTATCTGTTAAATTTAAAAAATACTGCAAATCCCTTGCCACGGCGTAGTTTATTTGTCAAATAATAATTGCCAAGGGGGAAATTTGCGGCCCGAGGATCATCTTTTGCTGGAAGTTCTTCTTGATTGGTTTTCATCGACATAGGTTCGATCTAGAATAAATGATAACTTCAGCTCTACCAAAGCGATTTAATTACAAAGCCGCTTTATTGGCGGGCATTATTCCTGACTAGGACTTTTAGAGATAACGACTCGTAGTTCGCAAAGGTGGCATACGTGCTTCACATTCTTGGGGAAATATTAAGTGACGTTCTCTCCTTAGATTGGTCAAATGGATCACCAATACATTTTACGTGGTTGAAACGTCGGGAAATCGGTGCGAGAACCTCTGCGCTCCTTGGACTTGAAGTGATGTTCAGCAGCCCAGAGATCCCGAGACTCTCAGGTGCTCTCTTGCTATCTGCCAAGAGCTGTATAAGTAGTCTGGCTACCACCAATCCAGTGAGCCTGAGCCATGCTGGATGAGAAGTTTGTGAATCTAGAGCAGACCACAATCAATTCGGTCTGTGAGCAGCATCAAGCTCAACTGGAGCTACTGGTGGATACACAGACATGTAGATCGCTCCTGATCAGCATGCAATCCAACATCTCGAAAATTATGAGGTCTCAACCTCACGCCCCTTAGAGGAAAATCGCCAACGTGAAACCATGCTGATGCAGTACGGAATCAGCTGTCGAGGGCTTCAATCGGAGCGAGACGTGGATCAAGAATCTTGGGTCCCATGCCGGCAAATTTCACAGCGATCGACACCTTCTCGCCACTCCCGAACGTGTGAGTGATTTCGCCGATGCCAAAACTGGCGTGGTTCACCTGATCCCCAACCTCCCAGCTCTTTCCAGGAGCAGGACCAGCCTGGCGACGCCGTACCGCATTGGCTGGAGATCCAGCGGCACCGCCAGCATAGATGCGGCGACTGTCGTCTCGATCCACACGAGTGAGTCGCTCCAGCCGTTGTTCACGACGGATCGCAGCCCCGCCAGAGCGAGGAATTTCACCCTGCACCAACCCTTCCGGTAGTTCGGATAGAAAAACACTGGGCACTGCCGGTTCACGCATCCCGCCCCAGAGACGACGCTCGCTGGCATGGGATAGAAACAGTCGTTCTTTGGCACGGGTGATGCCTACATAACAGAGCCGACGCTCTTCCTCTAATGAAGCTGGATCGTCCAGCGATCGATAGCTGGGGAAAAGTCCCTGCTCCATCCCCACCAGACATACCACAGGAAACTCAAGGCCCTTGCTGCTGTGCAGGGTCATCAACGTCACCCGGTCAGCGGACGTGTCTTTGCTGTCGGCATCACTGGCAAGTGCTGCTGAGGCCAGGAAGCCCTCGAGATCACCCTCATCGTTCTCTTCCTGGTACTGAAGGCCAGCATTAACCAGCTCCTGAAGATTGCGGCGGCGTTCCTCCGCTTCATCGGTGCCCTCCATGATCAGCTCGCTCACGTAGCCGCTCTGCTCCATCACCTGCTGAATCAGTTCTGATGGCGCCTTGTTGTGAACGCACTCGCGCAGATCATTAATCAATTCACAGAACTGCAATAGCCCTTTGGCAGAGCGGCCTCCCAAGGAGCGCACCGCTTCAGGATCACTAACTACATCCCAAAGTGGGATTCCCAGCTGATTAGCCGCATCCGTGAGCCGCTGGATCGTGGTTTTACCAATGCCGCGCTTGGGAACGTTGATGACTCTCAACAGGCTGACGGTGTCAGCCGGGTTGATTATCAAGCGCAGATAGCCGAGCACATCCTTAATCTCGCGTCGGTCGTAGAAGCGCAGACCGCCCACAACCACGTAGGGGATGCGCCAACGCACCAATGATTCCTCAAGTGCCCTCGACTGAGCGTTAGTGCGATACAGGCAGGCCATATCACCCCAGCTCAGTTCGGGGTTGGCAGCTTCCATCATGCGTAGCCGATGCACCACAGCTTCGGCCTCCGCAATCTCGTCATCGCAGCGGGTCAGCGAAATCAGTTCCCCTTCGCCACGGGTGGGAAGCAACACCTTATCGATGCGCTCGCTGTTGTTGGAAATCAGGGCATTGGCCGCCTCCAAGATCGTGGAGGTAGATCGATAGTTCTCCTCCAGCTTCACCATGGTCCGCGTGGAATCGTCCGGCGCTTGGTCGCCGAAGTCGTCCTGAAAGCCCATCAGGATGGTGAAATCGGCAGCACGGAAGCTGTAAATGCTCTGGTCGGCGTCACCCACCACGAACACCGAACGCCCCGACCAGTTGTCATAAACCTGTGGATCCTTGCCATCGGTCACCAGCAGCTTGATCAGGTCGTACTGCGTGCGGTTGGTGTCTTGATATTCATCCACCAGTACGTGAGCGAAACGGCGATGCCAGTAGCTGCGCACCTGCTCGTTTTGCTGCAGCAACTGCACGGGAAGGAGCAGCAGATCATCGAAATCAAGTGCATTATTGGCGGCCAGCGCCTTGCGGTAGCGGCGGTAGACATCAGCTGCAAGCTTGCCCCGCTGCCCTTCAGAGTTGGCTTCCATCTGGTCCGGAAGCCAGCCTTGATTTTTGGCATTGCTGATCGCCCAACGCACCTTCTTGGGCTCAAAGCGCTTGGGATCGAGCTGCAGCTCCTGGGTCACGATCTCCTTGACGAGGCTCTGCGCGTCGGCTTCGTCGTAAATCGAAAACTGCTTTGTCCAGGTGAGTCCCTCATTGTCTTTAAATTTGTCGATGTCGTAGCGCAGCATGCGCGCAAACAACGCGTGAAAGGTACCGATCCAAAGCTCCTTGGTGACCTCGCGATAGATCCGCGATCGCAGCTGTCGCTGCTCGACCGGAGGCAACGTGCTCCAGGGCTGCCCGAATTGACTCTGGGCTAGGCGTTGAGCAAGGAGCAGCTCAAGCCGCTCCTTCATTTCCCGGGCTGCCTTGTTGGTAAACGTCACGGCAAGGATCTGAGACGGATCCGCTCCGTGTTCACCGATCAGATGGGCGATGCGATGGGTGAGGGCGCGAGTTTTGCCACTACCTGCTCCGGCGACCACCAAAAGGGGGCCTTCGTGATGATCCACCGCCCGCCGCTGGGCGTCGTTTAGTCCTGCAAGGAAGCTCATTGCACGAGACTATCGAGCAAACAAGCCAAACACGACAAGTTGTGGAGCAACTTCCCCTGCTCATGATCGCCGATACAAGTGTCCCTGAAGCCCTTGGAAGCAAGCTGATGAACGGCGCAACGAGCCTGGGGCTTGAACCCGGAAGAGATATTCAGGTGGCCTACACCTCACCGGCAGTTACTTACTCTCCCTCGATGCAACGACTAAGAGGGAAAGTGTTCTTTCGCCTTGCTGATCGCCGCAGCTGGGAGTGGTGGAGATTTCAGAATGAGTTACTCCGTCAAATCCGTTTCTCAAAACCAAAACTTGTCCTGGTAACAGGAGTACTCCCGTTAAAAAGCGAGATATTCCATGAGTTACATAACCAGAAAGCACATATTATCAATTACCTAACAGATGATCCCTGGAACCCCATCCATCGCCGGCGAAGCTTTCTGCGAAACCTGCCGTTGTATGACCACATCTTCAGCACAAAAAAAGCTCTCTGCAGCAGGCTGGAGATGGCTGGAACCCCCTCCACGAGTTGGCTTCCATTTGCTTACGACCCCACTCTGCATCACGCAACAGAACGGAATTTAACTTTAAATGAGCCAAATGTTTTATTCGTCGGCACGGGTGCAGCAGAAAGACTCCCATGGCTAGCAACCCTAGAAAATTTACCTGGGTTAAAGCGACGCATCCACGGAAACAATTGGAAGGGATTAAGTACTCCAGGCTGGGATAAACAACCCGCTGTAACAGGAGAGCAATACTGCAGTGCCATTCAAAATGCTGACATCGTGCTGGGTCTACTCCGTGATTCCAATCGTGATCTCTCGACTGACCGTTCCTATGAGATTGGAGCTATCGGCGGTTGTGGCTTATACCAAGATTCAAGCGAACACCGCGAACTACTTCCCAATTATCCAAATGAAGGTTTCTTTAAGACCCCAAAGCAACTACGGGAAAAGGTCCAGCATTTAATGATCCACCCAAAGTTGCGTCAACACCTGCGAAAGTTGGGATCTGAGGCATTGCGCAAACCAGAAAACACATACGCCGCACGCCTGCAAACCATGCTCAAGTGGTCTGAACAGCAAGGGGCTAGCCAATGAAGATCACCATCGTGGTAGGTGGTCGATGGCATGCCTTTGATTTGGCACAGCAACTGCACTCTCATGGTCATTTGCACCGATTGGTCACCAACTACCCCAGATGGTTTGTCACACGCTGGGGCATCCCTGCAGAAAAAGTAGTGAGCCTGCCCTTCACTTTTTGGGTCGTAAAGGCGATCTACAAGCTTGGAGGCGAAGCCCTGATGATGCGCTGCCAGTGGTTTGTGCACCAATGGTTCGCCCAACGAGCCGCTCGTCACCTGAAAGGGAGTGATCTAATTCATGGATGGTCGCAATGGAGCGAGCCAAGCCTCAAATGGGCACAACAGCAAAAGATCCCAACTGTGCTTGAGCGCTCCTCTGCCCACATACTCGAACAGAGTCAATTACTAACGGAAGAACATCAGAGATTAGGGCTGCGCTGGCCAGCAACTCATCCAAAGATAGTTGCTATGGAGCTAAGGGAATACGAGCTCTGCACTGCCATCGCAGTCCCGAGCCTTTTTGTGGAACGCAGCTTCATAACCCAGCACCAAAATCCAAACCTTTTATTTCGCAATGCCCTTGGCGTGAACCTGGCGAAGTTCAAACCTTCAGCATTACCACCAGCTGCACCCGACAAGACAGGACTAAAAGCAATCTACGCCGGGTCACTATCGGTGCGTAAAGGCATTCCGGACTTACTAACTGCGTTCCAAACCGCGAACCTTCCAAACGCCAGCCTTACCTTGTTAGGAGGACAGACCTCGGAAATCGAGGACCTTCTGAAGCGACAACCTCCGTGCGTCAGGCACCTAGGGCATCGTCCTCAAACGGAACTGGTCATGCACTACCAAGAAGCACACTGCTTTGTGATTGCCTCAATCGAAGAGGGAATGGCCATGGTCCAGATGCAAGCACTGGCCTGCGGCCTGCCACTGATCTGTACCACCAACACTGGTGGTGAAGATTTGCTCCGACTCCAGGGATCAGAAAGCGGTGGTAACCCACTTGAAATTCAGGAATTCCCTGCCGGGTTCGTCATACCCATTCGTCGACCGGATGCCATAGCTCACTGCCTGCAGCGCCTCCAAAACGAGCCGCTGCTTTGGGAGCGGAAGCGAAAAGCTGCGATTGAACTAGCGAATAGCGAGTTGAACTGGCAAGCCTATGGCCAACGCGCAATCTCGCTCTACAAAAACCTGGTGGAGCAACAATGATGCCTTCGGAGACCATCACAGTTGTTCTGCCGGTATATGGACGCCCAGCTTTACTAATGGAAGCTTTGAACAGCTTGCTACACCAGGAAAGTTCCCAGTGGCGGCTACTTATTGCGGACGATGGCTCCGATCAACAAACCCAGGCGCTTCTGAAACAGTGGAAAAAAACTCATAGGAACGTAGACATTGATTGGGTACGCCGCCCTCGGAACCTCGGTCTCTTCGCCAACTTGAACAAAGCTCTTCAGGAAATAGAGAGCGAATGGGCACTGCTGCTTTGTAGCGACGACTATTTACACCCCACAGCGATCAAAACCCTTCAAGAATGCCGACAGCGCTGGACAGAAGCTGAACTAATCCTATCCACATTTGACTCCATAAACATTGATGGCAGCCCAAGACCATCAGACAGTGCCTGGCACCACGATCAAGTCAGCCGATGCTCAGCACTGATTTCGCCTGAGCAACTGATACCAGCACTTTTAGAGCTCGGCAGTCTCAACGGCAATCTCACTGGAATGGCGTTTTCTCGCAACCTCTGGCAAGACGTGGGAAAATTCCGTGAGAATTGGAGACATGCAGCGGACTGGGAGTGGCTAGTTCGAGCCGCAGCGCACGGACCAGTAGTCCTGAACCGTATTCCAATAGCATCTGTTCGTACACATGATGCGCAGCTTTCAAACAGCAATCGCCGCTCTGGCCATGAACTCAGAGAAGTGGCTGAAGTGGTATGCCTCTTACGTTCGCATCCCTTGCTAACCGAAGAGCCGCGCCGCCATAAATGGGCAGCAGAGGTGATGCAGCATCAACTGTGGAATCTGATTAAACAGATTCCAGTCCGTGGAACTAGAGCAGTAATCGAGGGACTACCATTTATTAGGAAAGCAAGCGGATTACGTCAAACAACAATATCATTGCTTAAATCAATTCCAAGGCGTTTGCGAAAGTGAATTGTCAATCGGAGCTCATGTGCAGCTGAACGACGTAACTCAAGAAATGACCAAAAATGGACGACTTCGCGAATTGCTGGGCGGTGCCGATGTATTGCTTCACCCTGTAAAAAGTCTCTTACTGCTGCTGTTGGCCTGTATTCCAATAGTGCCTTTTGCAAGTCAGCCACTAGGAGTACCACTTGCAGCGTTAAGTACTTACTTGCTCCTCATGGCGGTGCGTCTTGAGGAATGCTGGTTAGACATAACCCCCTTAGCTCCACTAAGCATTGTCTGCTTAGGAGCTTGGTTGCGATGTGGCTTAGGAGGACTGCTGCTGGCCTTGGGGAAACCGGAGGACTACTACTACGCCATGTGGGCAAAACTTCCACAGAGCCAAACACTTTGGCTCACCCTCACAGGTCTACTTGTCGCACTCTTCAGCATCAAACAACCAAGACCACCCACAACAAATGCAATAACTAGCCGTGAGGCAAAACAACAACCACTGCTAAGCATCACAATAACTTGTGGGTTATTTGCGCTACTAAGCATTGGAATCGGAGTATTTGCTGGCACCCTAGACAGGAACCCCGAGAATTATCTCTACTGGATCAGACAGCGCTGGCAGCCAGATACATTTTTCACGGCATTTTCACGATTTCGAGATATTTTTTTCGTCTTAGCGCCGCTGGCCGTAATGAAAGCCAGAAAGATCACACAAAGCATATTAATCAGTGGAATTTATTTAATCTACATTCTTCTAGCTCTGCCACTAGGGGGTAGAGGACTTATCTTGTATCCAGTTATATACGCAGCAATAGGACTCTGGCTCACCAAGATCCCAATCAAAACCTTCAGAATTCTTTTTTCTTTGATTCTTGTAGTGGCGATCACTATCATCCCAGCCATGGCCATTTACCGGAGCGACCAAAATTTTCAGACTGCTGATCGAGGAAATTACATCGCAAAAGCATCCATAATTTCAAATGTAGCTCAGAAGCTGATCTCGGAAGCAGATATCCCATCACTATTAGGCAGCACAGGTCAATCTCTTTATGCTTGCTCAGATGCTTACCTATTCGAAGAACCAGCAACAAGCAGAGCAAGAGCTGGATTTCATCGCATGGAAGCATTACTAACAGCATGGATTCCCTCGCTACTGATCCCCAAAACTGTGCCATTGCGTGACTCACATATAATTGCCGAAGAAGCTCGTGGTCGTACTCGCCGTGAGGCAGAAAGCATGAATTACAATTCCTTCAATTGCATCTCTCTAGGAGGTGATCTTTATTGGAGAGGTGGATGGCTCTGGGTAATCATCGGTTCAACCATCGCAGCTATTTCATACCGGATGCTGAGCAGCATTTGGTACAGAAACGCAAAATGGGATTCAACATGGCAGATATTACTACTCGTCTTCCCAGCGACATTCCTATCCCTGTATCCGGCAGGTAGCGTTGGGGAAACCGCTTGGCTTTGGATGTGGGATTTACCAAAATATATTTTTGTAATATTATTGACACAACTGATTGCAAAACGATTTAAAAAAACATGACAACCACCAGAAAAAACTCAATCAAAGTCCTCCCGCATCGGTCAGATGAAAGATTAGCTGCGTTAATAGCCACAGAGATATTACCAGAGCTCTCAGAAATCAACTCAATATTAGACATCGGCTGCGGAGATGGCATTGTTGGCAAGCTAATGCCTGAAAATTGTATTTATCAAGGGATTGATCTAAGCAATGCAGCGATTTACGAACAGAACAAAGAAGATGTCAGGATTACATATAGCAATCCAAAAAATTTAGATCAGTCCATCCTAAATAGCAATAAAGCTGATGCTAGTCTAATGCTTGACGTATTAGAACATACTGCAAAATTCACGGATCTATTTGAAAAGGCTCTGAAGAGATCAAAGCGCTATTCTATCGTAAGTCTTCCAAATGAGTTGTTTTTTCTTGACAGATTAAGGCTGTTAATGGGGAAAGAGCATCCAGCTCACTCTCTTGACCTAATTGGACAACCAGAAGGATTTAAGCATCAATACTTGATCAATATAGCCAAGGCGAAAATACTACTTAGTCAAACAGCTAGAAAACACAATTTTACTTTAAAAGAAGAGTGGTTAAGGCCCTTGGTTTCAAAAAATAGATTGATCCAACCAGGCCTACTCGTATTGAAATTACTAAGCACTTCACAATTCTGGAGTATGGGCAGTATATTTGTATTCGAAAAAGTAAACTAAAACAACGCAATATGCTTAAAATATTATTCTTAACGGATGATAGAGAAGATTACTTAGCGGACTCGATTCTGCACGGATTAGTCAGCATGGGTAAGCACACAATCGTCGATTACCCAAAGAAAGAAATCTTATATAATAATGCAGTGTCAAGCTCACTAAAGAAAGAAATATATGGGCATGGATTTACACTATATGGATTGTTACCAGATAGAAAGATTGATAGAGCCCTTATATGGAAAAGATTAGAATCTGGATGGTTTGACATTGTAATTATTGCGAATATCTGGAGACAGTTTACATTGCTGTCTAAAATAACAAAATCAATAAATCATGAAAATACAAAACTAATCATTTTAGATGGTGATGATGACGCGCGAATCTACCCATTTAGCGGAAGCAAGCTTAAAGAGCATGGCTTCAAGCCTTCAGACTTCGGCGTTAATTCTTCACAGTACAAAAACTACTTTAAGCGAGAAATTGATAACAGTTTACCACAAAGCTCGATAGAGATGATCATACCTAGTCCGCTACGGATGAAGTTGAGAAAACGTCTTTCCCTTGGAAAAATGAATCCTAAAGAATGCGGTTTTTCAATTCCTAAAGAGTGGATAAGAGAGCCAAAGCCAAGTAATAAAACAAACCAGTTTCAAGCACATATAGTAGATAAAGAAGTCAGAGAGTACTTTAAATGCGGACAATCTGACTATGCATTCAAAAGTCAGAAAGAATATTATGACGACCTAGCGTTAGCTCGATTTGGAATCACTACAAAAAGGGCAGGCTGGGATTGCCTACGACACTACGAAATCGCAGCAGCTGGAACAGTTCCATGCTTTCGTGAACTAATGAAAAAACCCAGTAGATCAGCGCCACATGGACTAAATGAAAATAATTGTATTCTCTACGAGAATGTCAAGGATTTAGAGTCGCGAATAAAACAAATTAGCGATAATGAATACTATAAACTTTTGGGCGAAAGCCACGATTGGATTAAAAACAAAACAACCATAAAGAGTGCGGAGGAGATGCTCAAATCAGCAACTTATGAATAGAGCACTTAATCAAGGTGATATCTATTCATCGCCTCCCAATCGAAGCCTAATCGAACGTACAACTGGACTGAATGTACATAACTTTCTTGATGTTGGTGCTGGCACAGGCAACAACCTAAAGGAATTTCAACGGATTCACCCATACGCGTTAACAGCAGCTATAACTTGCTCACGGCAGGAGTCGTTAGAGCTCAAGAAGCTCACGCAAGAGACTTTTATTTTTGATCTTAACAATATAAACAACAAGAAAGAACGTCAAAAATCAGGGTTAGAGGATTTAAAATACGACTTAATATTACTAAGCCACGTACTAGAGCACACCCAAGATCCACTAAATGTCCTAAATGGCATATGCAATTTATTATCGCCTAACGGGAAAATTTTAATTGCACTTCCGAATATTTGCCATTGGAGGACAAGAATGCAAATTGCAAGGGGAAAATTTCAATATCAAAATGATGGTATACTTGATCGGACTCACCTCAGATTCTTCTCTTATTGGTCAGCTATAGAGCTCGTTAGTGAGTGCACCGAACTAGCGTTGCTAGATAATTGGGCTGTAGGAGGGAGTATCCTTGGCCCCATTCGCAGTGTGCTTCCAAATCGAATGTGCAAATGGTTGGACCACCAAGCAACTAATAGGCGTCCAAATTTATTCGGGTATGAAATTCATCTTTTAGCTCGCAAAAGAAATATACATAGTCGACATTAAGCGTCGTATTAAACTCAGGGGAAAGAGCTAGTTAATTAACAGATCACTACTTTCACGATTTACACAAACATGAAAAGTATATGAACAGCTGAGATGTAGAATTGACAAAAGAGTTGTGAGTACATGAAAGTTGGGTTCCACTGCGATTCCTTATCGCTGAGAGGAGTGACAGTTGCCACGCTGTCGTATGCTCGAATGTGGAGGGAAGAATTAAAGCAAGAAAGTGTAATTGTCAAAAGTGAAGGGCAAACGCCATGGATCAAAGATCAAGATGACCCCAATAGTGTAAAAACGATAGAAGATATAGAAGTACTGCGGTATAGAGATAAGGAGCAATTAGATTCATTACTCGTAAATTCAGGCATTGATGCACTTTACGTGATGACATCCGGAGTGAAAGATAAGAAATTTGCAAACATTACTCCGCAATTGTGGATTCATGCAGTATTCCCAAGCAAAATGAATGACATTCACGGCAACAAATATGCATGCATCTCAGATTGGCTCGCCAAAGAGTCTTTTAATTACAATATTCCGTTTGTACCACATATAGTTAATTTCCCGACAAAAAACCTAGTGAGTCGAAAATCTTGGCTAAAGCAATACAATATCCCACAAAATTCAATTATCATAGGAAGCATGGGAGGCACTCATACTTTCGATCTCAAACCGGCAAGAGATGGCCTAGAAAGGGCACTCCATAAAAACCCAAGCCTATTTTTTGTGGCCTTAAATCACAGAAAATTCACAAACAACAAACAATCACTATTTTTACCTGGAACTAATAATCTAGATGAGAAATCATCATTCATTAATGCATGTGATGCGATGTTGCACGGAAGAGCTCAGGGAGAAACATTTGGCTTGGCATGTGCTGAATATGCTGCAGCGAACAAACCTATCTTTGCTTGGAGACATGCCCCTGAGCGCCATCACCTGGAGAAATTCTGTCCAGAAGTACTCAATTTCTCAACAGCAAGAGAGCTAGAAAAAAAATTATTAGCTTTTGATCCTAGAGACTGGTCCACATCAGATCGTCAACAAACTTGCTTACCATATCGGCAGGAGACAATTGCTCCCATATTCCAGGAAGTCTTTGCCAAAAATATAAGTCAGGTTTGCACACCGGACTTCAGCATTCAAGACAAAGCCCTGATTTTTAAACGTCGCATACAGCGTTCATTGCGCGCCAGACTGAGCCAGAGTCAAAAATATCCGATAGATCCAACAACAGTGATTGAACCAACGAGTGGCTTCCCAATGGAGAATTAAACTCAATGCAAAGCTCAATAAAACGGACAGCATATTTGTCATTTGGAACACAAGTCTTCACGAAGGCAATTAACTTTTGCTTATCAATTACATTTATAAGATTTGCATCTCCCGAAATCATTGGATACTTTACGCTCTTAATTACTGCTGCACAAATGGTGTGCTCACTAGGAAGAATGGGCACAAACTATGCTTACTCAATACTGCTGCCGAATAGAACAAATACTGAATCAAAATCAAGACTAACAGTTACATATATAGTCTTCAGCTCACTTGTCTCACTAATAATTGCAGGAATAGTACTTTTACAAGTAGCACAAAATCCTGCGTCAGAGGCAATCCAAGATGGTGCCACCGGATTATTTGTATTGCTAGGGATAATTTATTTATATGGAGATTCTCTTTCGGAGATAATATGGAGCATTCACTTGGCAGAAGGAAAGTTTAAATCAGTATTTCTGCGTGATGTGTGGCTGTCCCTTGCAAAAGGACTCATTCCATTGATCGGAGCCCTGAGCTTTGGGGTGATAGGAGTAATAGGAGGACTATGCGTCACCTGTATAATCAATAATTTTGTTGCAATAAGTCTTTTCAAAGATATATTTAGTAACTTTGAATATCTAGAATTTTTAAAGCTGTTTTCATGGCGAGACATAATTAAACTTCTGAAGAAAGGAATTCCCTTCTTCAGTGTTCCGCTCGTCAGCAATTTAATTCTCTGGCCATTACTTATGGAAATTATAAGCAGCGAGGGGATTGAGAGATTAGACGGCCTAAGAGTTGCACAGATTTGCGCACAACTAGTGGGCATTATAGGCACCTCGTTGATCCCAATTCTTCTAATAAAATCTAGTCAAGACAAGCAATCAGGAAAAATGCTTCATCAAAAATCCTTTCAAGCATGCTGGATATTATCAATTATAATTTATTGCTTTTATGCACTCAGCGATGCACGCCTTCTGCCATTAATCTTCGGCCAAGGTCCAGCCGAGAGTGCACTTTCTATTGCTCGGATCATGGTAGCAGCTGCGGCCCTACAGGGATTAAGTCAAATACCAATGCAGCGACCATTCGCAACAAGCTCTCTTCTAAAACTTTCATTGACACAGATAGGGAGCTTAATTATTTCGGCATTTATTTCAATCACAATAATACATCCTACTTCTGGACTCGTAAGCTATGCAAGCATTGGACTTATAAGCCCTTTAATCATTGTCCTTTGTCTTCCTTACTTTTTAAGACATAAACTATTCCCTGATGACACGCCAATCATCCCCCAAATTTGCATTTCAGCCTTTCTACTCTTAACATGCTTCAGCCCCATGAATAACATAATCGAAACCGTAGGGTTAATAATTTGCATTGCAACAGCAATTGTGCTTAATCACAAATTTATCGTAAGCTTAAGGCCAAGATCTCTGCAAAGCTAATGAAATCATAGGTACTTTAAATCATGCAATTAAGAATCACACATGCAATTCCAGTATATGCACCAGCATGGCACTTCGGTGGCCCAGTGCTCAGCGTCAGCAGACTATGTGAAGGTCTAGCTGCTGAAGGGCACCAAATAAACGTGATCACAACCAACGCTGGTTTACCCGAACTACCAAAGAGTCAATTGGGAAAGCCTGTCATGTTACGTGGGGTTGAGGTGACGTACTTCCCAGTGGACCATCCCAAAGGAACGATAAAATCGAAAGCACTTGAGATTGCTCTCCCTCAGATTCTCACCAACGTTGACCTTATTCATCTCAGTGCAATCTGGCAACCAATAGGGATTACAATTCAACGCCATGCGTGGAAACAAAAGATTCCATTAATACAAAGCCTGCGTGGTGCACTTGGGCCATATTCCCGAAGGCAGAAATGGTGGAAAAAATATCCTTATTACCTCTTGCGCGAGCGTCCTTGGTTGCAAAGGACGACTGCTCTACACGTAACCACATACCAAGAAGACAACGAGCTTAATGGTCTTGGGCTTCACGCGCCACGTATGGTATTGCCCAATCCATTGGACCTGACTGAACTCCAGGTGAATGCTGAGGCTAGGATTGCGTTTAGAGCCAAACTTGGAATAAGTTTGGAGACGCCGTTGCTGCTGATCTGCGGCCGTCAGCATCACAAAAAAGGGCTCGATCTACTTCCGTCGATACTGAACAACCTAAAAGAATATTCATGGGAACTTTTATTAGTTGGCCAAGATGATGATGGCAGTGGCAAAGCACTGCTACAGAAACTAATGTCAGCAGGTCTATACAGCAGAATTCACAACATGCCGATTCAACCCTCCTCAGCATTATCTACCATTTACAACAGCTCCGATCTACTGTTACTTCCCAGCCGACATGAAAACTTCGGGAACGTAGTAATTGAAGCTCTGGCCTGCGGTTGTGCAGTAGCCATCAGTGATAAAACTGGCGTCGGTGCAGATTTGCAAAAAGACGCTCCTCCTGGATTCGGAAGAATAATGCCGCGAAATCGCGATGTTTGGTGTTCTTGGCTAGCGAATTGGCTCAGGAACCCACAGCGTGCTGGCTCACAGGTAGCAGCTTGGACTGCTCAGCGATACAGCATCGAAGCCGTGAGTAAACAAGCACTGGAGATCTACCAATCTATCCTCCAAACCTCACGCAATCAGACCTGAGTGTACTGAACTCATACTTCTATCTATGACAAATCAAAACCTACCTCACCAAACCTCAACTACGCCCTCAATTGCAGGAGTAGTATTGTGTCTCAATGAAGCTATTAACCTTCCACGCGCACTGGCCTCTCTGACTTGGTGTGATGAGAGACTAATTGTGGATTCAGGCAGCACTGACGGAAGTCAAGAAGTGGCAATCCAATCTGGCGCCATGGTGATTGAGCATTACCAGCCAGGTCGGTTCCTCATCACGGAACAACGTAACTGGGCTCTGAAATATGGAGGACTTCGAAGCGAATGGGTGTTGTTTATTGATGCGGATGAAGAAATCTCTAGTGACTGTCGACAAGCAATCCAGCATGCAATCCGACGGGAAAGTACTCCTGACGGCTTTGAACTAACACCGCGATACTGGTTCATGGGACGCTGGCTCAGACACACACAGGGATACCCCAACTGGCATCCACGACTGATTCAACGTGGAAAGCTGAACTTTGAAGGCGGAGTCTGGGAAAGTTTTGCAGCTGGAGGCAAAGTGGGTCGCATCACCACTCCCTACGAGCATTACGCCTTCAGCAAAGGCATAGATGACTGGCTAGATCGGCACATTCGCTATGCAAGCTGGGAGGCGGAACAGATTATTACCTACCTGCAGACTCGTGATAAAGAAGCCATTGGAACCAAGCGGGGACTGCAGCTGAGAATCCTTAGCTCACGAGTTTGGCCAATAAGACCACTACTGCGATTCCTACAAAAATATGTGGTTCAGGGTGGCTTTCGCGAAGGATGGCAGGGTCTACTATTCGCGTTAATGATGGCAATGTATGACCTAATTACCGTCGTTAAAGTAATCGAAAAGAAACGCCAGATCGCTGGCAAAGCCTTGTGATTCTGAATAAAAGACGAGTACTACTAGTCAGCGAACATTTCCAGCCCAGTACTGGGGCCACAGCCCAACTAATGAATGATTTGGCCAGCGGTTTGGTTAAACAAAATTGGCGGGTGGTTGTCTTGACAGCCACTGGAGGACCTGAAAACAGCACCACGGAGGATCTAACTGTAATTCGCCTTAGCAGCAGCATCCAATCGAACAATGGTGTCATTGGCAAAGCCATGAAAGGGACTTACTTCTTGATAAGCAGCCTGATCTGGTGCCTCAAACATGGCAATCGAGGCGATGTGGTGTTGATCGTGTCCAACCCTCCCTTTATAGGCCTACTAGGAACTATTTTACGCAAGCTGAAAAATATGCCATACGTTTTCCTTTTTCAAGATCTATTTCCACAAACAGCAGTAATAAGCGGGCTATTGCCTTCCTCAGGCCCGGTCGCAAGTAGCTTTCAATGGTTAATGAATGTGATTTGCAAACAAGCCGCCAAAACAGTAGTGCTGAGTGACTCTATGCAGACACAACTAGTGCAGAATTTGGGCCAAGCAGAATCAGTAACAGTTATCCACAATTGGGCGGTCGAAAAAGCTCTACCAATTCCCCTAGCCAAAAATCCATTTGCAATACAACATGGTTTTCAAGATCGCTTCACCGTTCAATACTCAGGGAATTTCGGTCGTTTGCATGACCTGAAAACACTTCTTGATGCTGCAGTGATCTTGCATGCGAATCCTATGCAATTCATATTCATAGGTGGAGGTGCTAAACAGTCCCAAATCGACAACTATTGCAAGTTTCACTCACTAAGTAACGTTATTCGGCTTCACTATCAACCCCGCAGCACATTGAAATACAGCCTCGGAGCATGTGATCTCTCTGTTATTGGCCTTATACCAGGCGCCGAAAACAGCATGGCACCGTGCAAATTCTACGGAATCCTGGCCAGCGGGAAAGGGGTCTTACTTATAGCTAAAAAGAATTGTGACTTGGCACAGCTCGTACTTACAGCAGGCATTGGTTTGGTCGTTGAACCTGGCGAAAGCGAAGCACTTGCTGACAAACTACTTCAACTCAGCAAGAATCCCCAACAAGTGCAAGATATGGGCAAACGGGCACGCTCACTTTATGAAAAACGCTTTGGACGAGAACGATCAACTCTGTCTTATTCCTCGCTTTTGAAGTCAGTTCGATGATCCTTTTACTAAGCTTTGACGTGCGCCGGAAAGGCGGAATTGAACGCCTCACTCTGCAGGTGAAGAAGTCACTAGAGACGTCGGGAAATTCAGTAAAACTGTTAACACCAAAACGCATGGGAAAAAGTTGGTGGGGAAGGCAACTTGGCCGATTTTATTTTGTCTTATCGCTGTTGCCAGCTCTGCTACTTAGCGAGAAGGTTCTGAGCATGCACGTCCTACTGCTGAAGCCCGTTAAATGGCTTCAATGGTGCCGGAGCCCCAACCAGACTCTCCACTGTTGGGTACATGGAATTGAAGTCTGGGGAAATAACTTAACCCTACACCAAAATACGCTTAGAGGATGTCGGAGCTTGATCGCGAGTAGCAGCTTCACCAAAAATCAACTAACAGCTCTGAACACTGAGATCAAAGTCGTACACCCCATAGCCGATCTGTTCGACCCATCAACAAAACCCCAATCACTGCCAGGGTCCCTAAAACTCCTTACCGTGGCACGCATGAGCAGACAGGAAAAATACAAGGGACATGAACTGATCATCAATGCTCTGCATGAACTAAATCAACAAGGAGAACTACCTCAATCATTACGTTGGGATGTGGTCGGGGATGGAGACCAGCTACAAGAGCTAACAAAGAGAGTTCAAGAACTTGGATTAGAACATCGGGTTTGCTTCCACGGCTCAATCAGCGATAATGAGCTGCGAACTGCATTTCAAAATTGCAGCATCTTGCTAATGCCCAGCAACTTCAAAATCGATTCACTAGGGAACGCAAGCGGAGAAGGATTCGGAATTGTTTATCTTGAAGCTGCACTAGCTGGAAGAGCTTCAATTGGTTGCAACGAAGGCGGTCAAACAGACTTAATCCAAGACGGGGAAACTGGTTGGCTGATTCCACCAAGCACCACTTCACTTATAAATGTGCTTAGAATTATTATCAACCAACCTGCCCTCGCATCAACATTCGGAGCGAAAGCCCGCGACTATGCCTTGAAAGAGTTTTCAGTCGAGCGTTTCAACCAACAACTCATAAAAGCACTGGAGCTTTGAGATGTGCGGACTATTCGGCTCGTTAGGCTTTGAGGCCATCAACACTGAAGCGGTGTTTGAAGCCTTACAAGAGCGGGGGCCAGATGATCGTGGCCGTTGGCGAGAAGACAGTGAACCAGAAGGGCTAGAACTTCTGCACACTCGGCTGGCGATTCAAGACTGTTCACGTTTAGGACATCAACCAATGGTGGCGAGCGATAACAGCCTTGTACTGGTGTTTAACGGTGAGATCTACAACCAGAAAGAGCTAAGAAGTCAACTGGAGAAGCAGGGGTATCTATTTCGCTCTGAATGCGACACCGAAGTGCTAATGAATGGGTTCCGACATTGGAGGCAAGGAGTTTGGTCACGTATTAACGGCATTTTTGCAGCGGCTTGCTGGGAGACGGCTAGCCGGAGGCTGACCCTGGCGCGTGATCGATTTGGAATAAAGCCTTTGCTCTGGAAGCGAGATGACGAAGGACGCTGCACCTTCTCCTCCGAACTAAGTGCACTCAAAGCCTCAGGTTGCATAGAAGCAGATCGGATTAACGCCCATGCGCTTGATAGCTACAGACTATGGGGGGCAATCACGGGTCCGCTAAGCATAATTGAGGGTACAGAAAGCCTTCCAGCAGGACATACTGCGGTGAGGCATCAAGACGGGACGTGGGAAATAGATACTTTTACAGTGCAAACTCCTATTAGCGCTTCTCCAGAAAGCTGGACTCTCTCGAGTGCAACGTCTGCGATAGGGAACGCATTAGAACAGGCAATCGAACAACAAAGTATCGGAGATCATCCTGTGGGGATGTATCTCAGCGGAGGCCTAGACTCAAGTCTATTGGCAGCAACCCTCAAGCGTCATCAGTCGAAGCCAATAAATAGCGTTTCAGTCGGGTTTAATGGTCTAGAGGGAGCCTCAGATGAATCAGAACGAGCTGAACATACTGCCAAGCATCTTGGACTGAAACACAAAACATTACGAATAGGTATCACTGAGCTCGACAAGCATTTCGATGCTTTTATTGCAGCGATCGACCAACCAAGCATCGATGGTTTCAACACGTTTTTAGTCACAACGGCTGCACGCGAACAAGGAATGCGTGTTGCGTTTTCTGGTTTGGGTGCTGATGAGTTGTTTGGGGGATATCCACACATGCTGAAGGGCTCACTAAAGAAAGCCAATCAAGCCCGCCATATTCGCCTTCATGGCCTAACTAAACACCAACGAAACCTCATGGACTGCGAGAGGATCGAGAAAGCAGGGTTGGCGAAAATCAAGGACTATGCAAACCAGCAAGACTGCAGCAGATTAGAACTCGCAGGTTACCTACAAGAGACATTACTACGTGATGCCGATGCCACAACGATGGCACAGGGGCTAGAACTACGGGTGCCATTCCTCGACCAAGGAATCGTGGACTTAGCGCTACAGATACCGCAGCACATTCATCAGATGGAAGGAAACAAAACCCTACTAAGACGACTAGCAGCCCCATTAGTGCCCGCTGCCGTGCTGACTACCCCAAAACAGGGCTTCAACCTTGCCTTAGCCCCTTGGCTGGAGCTCAACCCACGATTCCGACCACAGCGAATCAACTCTCTTCTTGAGAAAAACCTTGAACGACATAACCTACGAATACCAAGGAGGACTATTGCAAAAAGCTGGATGTTGCTAAAAATATCTGGCAAGATTGCACCCTACTGGCGGTGGGTTGTACTAGCAGAATGGCTGCAAATGGCAAAGCCGTAGAACAAGTAGGTTCTAACCTAGAAAAACAACTATAAACCATTAACAAAGATCGACACAGCCATACATACGAATAAATTCAAAGCAAACTAGCTCAAAGGGAAGACTGCAAGACCAAGAAAAAGCGTATAAAATATTGATGTAAAAACAGGAGTAACTCTAAAGCAACAATAGTCGGCCAATATCTAGAGTCAAACAAAGATACGCGAAAGGCTTAAATATCACAAGCCCTAATACCAATACCTAGGCCAACGAATTAGTTTACATTGCTGGCACAAACAAATGACATTACTAAAAACAAAATTTAAAGTAAATGCTCAGTTTGGGAAACATCACTGCTGACATAGCCATGGCGAAATTATTCGAGCAGCAGCATTATGTCCAGACGAGTTCCAATGACCTAAACCAAGCGAAGTCTCATGGAAACCATGCAAGAACAACCTCCCAGGAGCTTGATCCACTTCATGCTGCAATAAAGGACCAAGAGATAAATAGGGAATGTTTTCTGATGCAAGAAAATCAGCCAATCGCCGCTCTTGCAGAAACGGATCAGAAGATCGTTGACTCGCTATAGGCCAAACCTGGTCAGGACTACTAGTGCTAACAACAAGCAACCTTGCACCAGATGCCTGCACATCCCGATTAAGTTGCATAATCAACGCTTCTGTCAAAATCCATGCGTTAGGCGAGGCATTAGGAGGTGGTGACGGAGCCACTGACAGAGAATCAGATTGAGAGGAGTTAGGTGAACGTCGAAATGCTGCAACACGATTCTTCGATTCATTTAAAAGCTGAAGAAATCGACTATGATTAACAAACTGGTCTAAAACACGGCCAACAATGGAAGTCCGAAAAAGATAACCTTTAGATAATTTAAAGCTATCATCTTGCTCCAAAAGTCCTTGTGACGAAATCCTAAAAGTAGGTCGGTCATCGCGAGAATTTGGCTCATTATCACTGAAATCATTACCTGGGTAAACAGCAAGAATCACCAAATCTGGACGAAATTTACTAGCCTGATACCGCCAAGTCAAAAGGGATTGTCCTGTACCATATCCACCAACCCCAAAGTTAAGAACCTCTGCATTTCGATAATTCAAGATAGAGCAACTACTAAACATATTAAGTTGCTTTTCCAATACTTTGATCCAGGTCTCATCCTCGTCAACCTGAAGGCCCTCAGTAAATGAATCACCAAGCACGGCAATTCGATAGACCGAATCACTTAGCTCGCTAGAGGGGAGAGATCCACGAAAACCTGCCTCGTTAATCTCAACAAGTGCTTGGCCTTCGCGAGAATAAAGCCCACGTGCATTCGGACGGAGTCCGTAACCACGCTTAGAATCCACAATATAAAAAGCGGGGTAGTGAATACCCAATATTCGCAATCCAACCTCAACTAAAGCAAACGAAGCAAGGACTGCACCTATAAAAAGGCATATGTTGAAAAAAACACGAGAAGAGCGCATCTGTAACTACCTGCTCAGCTAGAAGTTGAAATAGGCTGTGAACCCTCGGCCTTTAACACCAAACGCATAGTACGCAATAGAATGAAAAGATCAAGAAAAAAACCGGCATTACGAATATAAAAGAGGTCAAAACTCAACTTAATTCGAGAATCAGAGACACTGGCACCATACGGATAATTGACTTGGGCCCAACCACTAAGACCTGGGCGAATCCAATGGCGAATTCTATAATGAGGAAGCTGAGTCACCAGCTCCAGCTCCAACTCAGGCCGCTCGGGCCTGGGACCAATTAAACTCAATTCACCGGACAAAACTGCAAATAACTGTGGCAATTCATCGAGTCTTAAGCGACGTATTAAACCACCTAATCGCGTAATTCTTACATCATTTTTTGAAGCCCATTGAATACCGTCAGACTCTGCATTTTCACGCATACTTCGGAATTTCCATATTTTTATCTTTTCTCCATAGAGACCAGTTCTGATTTGGGAGTAAAAGATTGGCCCACCATCTTCAATTCGAATGCTAAACATAAGTAATATCATCAGAGGTGATGTCAAGACAATCAACAACAACGCACCAAAAACATCAAATAGACGCTTTACACGCCATGCAAGGCGACCAGGCTGAATACTGAAACCTTCCGCATCAATAAACCAACGCTGATCAATCAACTCAGGTGGTACACGATGAAGCACAATTTCACACCAACCAACCAGAGAATGTATTTGTAATCCTTGTCCACGCAAGGCAAGCAAACGTTCCACCGCATCTCCATTCAAGTCAACTTGACTACTGATTGCCAGTGTCAAATCGACCCAATCCTCAGAAATCTTTTCAGATTGTAAAAGCAAGGACTCAAACTCTTCAGGACTAAGAAAACTCGGCATAGAAGAGGAATGCAAAAAAGAGCATTTCAACTCTTTCTGTAAAAGTAAGCGTTCATGATCTGCAAGAACAAGCAGCCAGTTAGGAACCATGCGTCCCCTACGTCGCACTAACATCTGGCCCGTAATTGACAGGATTGATGCCATTGCTAATAAAGGAATCAAGAAACCCCGAAAACGAGTCCCAGCATCAGTAATAACAAAAAACCAACTATGAAATACAAAAATTGACAGCACGAGAACAACGATCAGTCCCAGACGCAAGAATTTCGATTCCCGCCATCCTTTGATTGGCCTTGCAGAGTAACGGCCAAATAAATATGAAGCACCGATCCAAACCAGAAGCAGAAACAAAAGACTGCCCGTAAGACCAGGCCAGTCTCCTAAGCGACGCCAATAGACAAACTTGTAACTCACCGCCATAGAAATCAAATCCCATAGCGCCAAACCCACTAATGCAAAACGTTCCTGTATCCAGGGAGCTCTCCAGAGCATACGAAATCCTTCCCAGCCAAATCTGCTCCTACGATAATGAAGCAGAGCTAAACCATCTTCCAAGCATAACAGGAGAGTCCGGGGTCAGCTTGCTACGGAGGTTCAGCAACTTAGCTGACAGAAATTGCAAGACAGATAAGTTAAAAAAAATAAATAAGGCTCAAAGCATAGCCAAATCACTTAATAGCAGCCATTGTAGTAAATTATATTGCTATTAGATATTTCAACCAACATAGAGAAAAATGGGAACTGCTCAAATGGGAGCTTTTATGAAAATTCTGATCGCAAGATCAAAAAACCAGATACTTTCGCAAACGAGTAGTAAGTTTATCAGCAATACCTTTCGAGCCTCGAGAGTTGGTATGAATTGCATCACTAGATCCGGAGCGGTCGTAGGGATTATCCATAAACAAAGGCTCATAGAAAAGCTTTCCACTCAAGTCACTATTCATTGATAATATTGTGCTTTTTGTATAGCTGTGAACTGCCAAAAGGTCTTCACAAATGCGATTCTTAGAATATGAATGATAAGAATAATGATCAAGAAAATAGCAATTAGGATTTGATTGAGCAACGAAAATGATTTTTGCGATTGGCCATGCCCGATGAATAGACCAAATCAAGTTATTAAGCTTATCAGAGTAGGAACTATTTGCAATTCGCGCATGTGATTGACCCCGAGTGAATATCTCGCCATCAACAGGAAGCCCCCCTTCAACATAATCAAAAAGATTATTATTGTTCAATGCCCATGAATCTAAATTCCCCTTTATTTCTCGCAAGAGCATAACTAATGCGCTGCTAGTTAAAACCCACTCTCTAACACCAATAGACTTTGAATCTGGGTCACTAATAATAGCGTTATTATCCTTTCCAAGGCTGTAAATGGCATCATTATGGCCATAATAAACAATCACAAACTCCGGATTTAAATTTTTAATATGCTTAAGCCATAAATCAATTGAGAATTGATTTCCCAACAGGGTCTGACCCGCAACACCAGCATTAATAACATCGAATTCATATCTTGAAGATTGGGAGAGGGTTTTATTAAGACCCTGCTGAAGTTGTTCAGCCCAAGTCAGACTCTCTGGAACTACGTATTCAATAGCTGTCGATCCTCCTACAACCAATATTTGCCTAGAATTAGCTGCATTTCCTTGACCTCGAAAACCTTGCTCATTGCGAGTAAAATTTACGAGAACGTCTTCACCTGTGAGACCATAAGTCCTAAAACTATGAGTGCGTCCAGCTTGACGGGATATTTCAGGAATTCGCTTGGCAGGATTCTGCTGTAACCAATTACCAAAGACAAGTTCAAGAAAAAGGACTGCAAATCCCAATAAAGCAAAATTGACTCCAATTAGCTTGATTTTTTTCATAAAATCAAAAGTCGATTAGCAAAATATGGAAATATTTTCGAATTGTCTATAATTATAGCACTTCTAAAACTTGACTAAAGCTTAGAGTATCTGAGACTATATCTGCACAGGCTTGCACTGGATGCGCATACTCGGCATATCTGCATATTTCCACGACAGCGCAGCGGCACTCGTTGTCGATGGGATCACCCAAGCAGCTGCCCAAGAGGAGCGTTTCAGCCGGAAAAAACACGACGCGCGCTTCCCAAGGCAGGCTGTGCGCTTTTGCCTGGAAAGCCAAGGCCTGAAGCTTGAAGACTGTGACGCCGTTGTCTACTACGAGAAACCTCTGCTGACGTTTGAGCGTTTACTAGAGACATATCTCGGAGCGGCTCCCCGCGGAGGACGGTCCTTCGTAGCCGCTATGCAGGTTTGGCTAAAAGAAAAATTATTCCTAAAAACAGAACTCAAGAAGCAACTGCAGTCGGTAGCTGATGAACTAGCAGATACTGCATGTCAACAGAGACGAACGGATCTACCGGAACTTCTCTTCAGCGAACACCATCTGTCCCACGCTGGTGCAGCATTTTATCCCAGCCCTTTCGATTCAGCAGCAGTGCTCTGCATGGACGGGGTTGGAGAATGGGTTACAACCTCAGCCTGGACAGGAAAAGGGAACAGCCTCAAACCCCTCTGGGAAATTAATTTTCCTCATTCTCTAGGGCTTCTATATTCCGCATTCACTTCATACTGCGGCTTCAAAGTTAACTCAGGCGAATACAAGCTTATGGGCCTAGCGCCTTATGGGGAACCTCGTTTCGTAGAAAAAATCAAAAATCACCTCGTTGACATCAAGCCAGACGGAACATTTCGACTTGATTTGAGTTATTTCAAATTTCACCGCGGATTCAGAATGACGGGGCGAAAATTTCACAAACTATTTGGACGACCACCACGCAGAGGAGAAACTGAATTGAGCCAGTTCCATATGGATATTGCAGCATCAATTCAAGTAGTTACTGAAGAAATAGTACTCCAACTTGCCCGAAGTTTGCAGCGAGAAACTGGTGCTCGTAATCTGTGTCTCGCAGGTGGAGTAGCACTTAACTGTGTTGCAAATGGCAAGCTATTGAAAGAAGAAATTTTTGAAAAGATATGGATTCAACCAGCCAGTGGAGATGCAGGCTCTGCTATCGGTGCGGCATTAGTAGCTGAACATAATTACTTCGATAAAAGACGAGATGTTCCGACCAATGATGGCATGCATGGGACTTATTTAGGACCGAGTTTTAGTAATGACGAGATCAGCAAATATCTGAATAAAATCAATGCTCCCTACCAATTTATATCCGACCCAGACCTCTTCCCGTACGTAGCTGAGCTTCTAAACCAAGGCAAAGTCATAGGTTGGTTCAATGGAGCAATGGAATTTGGACCACGCTCACTTGGCGCACGCTCGATTCTTGGAGATCCTCGAAGCAACGAAATGCAAAGCACAATGAACCTAAAAATTAAATATCGCGAAAGTTTCCGGCCGTTTGCACCATCAGTACTTGAAGAAGAGGCAAGCAATCAATTTGATTTACAGACCAAAAGCCCATACATGTTGTTAGTAGCGCCATTAAGAAAGGAACTCTGCCGATCAATGAATGCTGAAGAAAAGCGATTATTCGGTATCGAAAAACTCAAGGTTTCACGTTCAAAGTTACCCGCAATAACTCACGTGGATTACTCAGCTAGAGTGCAAACAGTAAACCAGCGTACAAACCCACGCTATTATAATTTAATTAAAAGCTTTCAAAGCCTTACGGGTTGTCCTACTTTAGTAAATACATCTTTTAATGTTAGGGGGGAGCCGATAGTCTGCACTCCTCAAGACGCATACAGATGTTTCATGCGTACGGAAATGGATGTATTAGTCCTCGAAAATCACCTACTCCTTAAAGATTTGCAGCCTAAAGAGGAATATGATGAAAAGTGGATGCAAGAATTTGAACTTGATTGATGACGATGAAGATTCCATCCCCCACTACCAGACAGCTGCGTGAATTCGGCATTTTGATAGCACTTGGATTTCCGGTGCTCATTGGGTTGCTGCTACCAGCACTCCGTGGGCACGGCTTTCACATCTGGACCCTATGGGTAGCAATTCCATCTCTCATGCTCAGCCTTGTAGCACCCCAATTACTTTCTATCCCCTACCGAGGCTGGATGAGACTGGGTCATGCTCTCGGCTGGGTCAATGGTCACATCATCCTGGGAGCAGTCTTTGTCCTTGTTCTACAGCCGATTGCTGCCATCATGCGGTTAACAGGATATGACCCTCTTCGTCGTCGAACAAAATCAACAAAAAGCTATAGGGAACCTGTGACACGCAACCCAACAGACCTCACTCGACCATTCTAATTCTCACTCTCTAAACGAATTCTCATGCAAGCACTTTTAGAACTTACCAAGGACATTTGGGATTTCATGCGTATACGTAAAAAATATTGGCTAGCACCACTCATCATTACTCTAGTGCTTATGGGCGCACTATTAGTATTCACACAGGGGTCAGTGATTGCACCATTCATATATACAATATTCTAAATTAATCGATAAAATTAAAATCATATGGATTAACGCATCCGCTCAAGAGCTTGCATGCGAGACTTTTTGAGCTCCTGGCCCAATCGAGGCCCGGGCTCATAGCCTTGTTTCATCAGGTCACTAGCCGTGATCTGAGCAGATACGTGTCGCCAACGTCCCCACCAGCGCAAGAGCGGGCGCCAATAAGCTTTATGATCACAAATCGCAAGCGCCACAACTTCCGGAGTCCAACATTGCTGCTCCAGTGAAGAGGTCCACTTCAAAGCATCCCACTCTTCCCACGAGGTGGTCAAAACTTCACTTTGAATCCATCGTCGAAACAACAAAAGCTCTTCTAACCAACTTTGATGCTGTCCAGGAATCTGGAGACGATGAGAAAGATCTACAGGATCTGCAGCTGCTGCAACCAAAGCGCACAACAAAGGTAATTGAAGACGTTTGGCAGAGCGCAGACGAATAAAAAGACGAGAGTCTTTTTGTAAACTTTTATCCAACAATGTCAAAGCCGACCAATCCTGAAGAAAAGACAGCGCCTGAGGCCAAGGTTCATTGTTAAAAAGCAAATCAAGTTCCATTCGAAGCCGAGTTCCTAACGCAGGTGGGCACAAATCCGTAGGGTCACCTGGCTTCCAAGACCAAGGCCAGACTTGCAATGTTGACTTCAGCTGTTGGAGTGACTGATCAGACAAAAGAAACCTTAATCGAGCAGCATAACGAGCACCGCGGATGACCCTAGTGGGATCTTCTGCCACACTTTCATCATGAAGAAAAACCAACTGCCTTGAAATCAAATGCTGGGTGCCTGCATGAGGATCCAAGAGATTTGGATCTCCATCGGCATTGAAGACCAATGCCATTGCATTAACAGTAAAGTCACGACGCGAAAGATCATTTTCAAGAGAACTAAAAACAACTGATGGGTTCTCTGCAAGGATCGGATAGGTTTCAAGACGCGCAGACGCCAAGTCAATCAGTAAATCGTCGAGTAGTAAATTCGCTGTTCCAAAGGAATCATGGAAACGCAATTCCTGAATACGCCTAGATCCCAGAAAGGCCTGTAAGCCAGTACAAAACAAATGAATGTCACCCTCATATATAAAATCAATATCTGAAGATTGTCGACTAAAATTAGGGTCAATAATCGAAAGCAGACTATCGCGAACCGCACCTCCCACTAAAGCCAAACGACCATTGCCAAGACATACAGCCTGTTGGATGAAAGCATTAATCAAGTCAGAAGGAATGTCCTCGAGCTGTAATTCACTGATAGATGCCATTAGCTAAATAAATCGCTCAGAGTTCAACAAATCGTCACCATGATGTTCAACAAAAATTGAACAGTTTAGAATTCTATTCTATAGCCAAGAGAAAACCAACAAGTGCCAAATTTTATAATTTTATTAGAAATATTTCCACGACAAAGCTAATAAACCGACAGCCCATCAATTTTATAAGCCACAGCAGATACCCTAATGGAAAACCAATGACTCTCATCTCAAATTTGATTGCTGACTCAGCGCAATCGCAGGCTTAGTAGAGAGAACAACCATGAACCCACCAACCCAAAAACCAGGTAATAGAGCTGGATGCCCAGAGAAACAAGCGAGAGTCAATGCCTGAATCCAAAGGAAAGAGAGTGCAAGAGCCATCACATGGGAAACAGAGTCACTCTCTTGGAAAGACAACGTGATACAAATTGAACTAATAACTACAGCAAAGAATATGATTAAAGCAATAAACATGAACAAGCCCCCGACAACGTAGCTTTCAAGAAAAATGTTATGGGAATACCAATGACTTGCAGGCTCAGGCAAAGCCTTTAACAAGTTCTGAACGTGAAAACCAACGCCCCACAATGGGTTAGCGCAGATCCAATCCCAGACAGCAACAAACCGCGTCAGACGTCCTGATGAACTAGCGTCCTGAAAAGGCAAACCACTGCTGAGCATATTGAAGATTTTGGGGACTAGCAAAACTAAAAATGTACTGAATCCAGCGAAGAATAACCAGCGAAATCGCAGTCCCCTCCTCCACAACCACACAAGACAGAACACAATCAGTGGAAACAAAGCTACGTATGCACTCCTAGTCATTGAAAGGCGTACACCCCAGAGACCGAGCAAAACAGCGCAACTGGCATTCAAAATAAGCAAGGTAGACCTAGAGGAGCGATCTTCTGTATAACGGATAACAAATAATAAAAGTCCTATGATTAGCAAAGATGCTGAGGAATGCCCCGCAGGGATTGGATTTAAGTCTTCAAAGCTGAAGCGCGGATTATAAATTTCTTCATCGATCGGTATATTCAGATATCCTAAAATACCGACAAACACAGAAATGTTTCCCAACAGTGCACATAGGTCAATAGAAAATGAACTACGTCGCATCATTAAAACCCAAGGCAAACACAGAATTGGAATCAATGTGGAATTAATAAAACCCTTGACAAGGGTAAAACTACTCTCAATAAATTCAATTGGATCTATGAAAGTATCAAATCCTAGGCGAAAAAAATAAATTAACCAGAAAGCGAAGAAAGAGGTTGTAACCGACAGCGCAGATCGACTCTTCAAGAAAGATATAGGCTGCCACCCACTATCATTGAAGGCAATAAAAGCCAGAGCAATACTTATTAAGTTTACCAGAACGAATGGTCTCGATTCTAATCCTAAATAATGCTGGATGGCTGCTAAGGGAATACGTGCAAAAACAAAAGCCCAAAGCCAAACCGTAAAACCAAAAGACGACACACTTCTATGGACTGAAGCAAGCACAGTAAAAATCAATTTAATTTCTGATTATAGATCCCATTAGCAAAACTCGATTACAAAACGACACGATCATTCCATTGAAAGCAACGGACAGAATTCAAAAAATGCTAAACTATGAGTTCTATTCTTTGATAGAGATTTAAGCAGGGAACAATTAAGCAAACAAATCGTCTCTTATGCAATCCTCAAGCCTGATCGATAGCCCAAAATGAAAAGCGGAGTATCTGCGTTGAGCGTAGGCTTATGCATTCCTACTTATGGCCGAAAAAGAGAGCTAGCTAGGTTACTAGACAGCCTGTCAAAACAATCCTCACTACCAGAGCAAATTATAATTATTGATCAGAATGAGCCAGGATTTTTAAATTCAATCATTAAGGAATGGATAGATAAACTACCAATTCAACATGGCAGTGTTGCGTTCAGAAGTGCCTCAAAAGCCAGAAACTATGGAGCTCAAAAGCTAACGACTGACATTATTGCATTCCCAGATGATGATTGTATATTTATAGAAAGGACCATTGAACTGGTTAAGCAAACCTTTTTTAACAATCCGAGCTTTGACGTCATTATCGGACAAAAGCCAATCAGGCAAGCTAAATTTTCCACTAAAACGATTAAACCGAAACACCTGACAACAGTTTTAAATTTATTTAATGCAAAAGCTGAGACATCAAATATATTCTGCAGAAAAAGCTTTGTTATAAAAATGCCAACGCTATTCAATGAACATATTGGCCCCGGTGATCAAACATCCATTATCTCAAATGAAGAAACAGATTTGCTCATCAGAATGCTTAGAGAAAATGCAAAGATTGTCCATTGTAAAGGGATTTTGATTGAACATCACTCTTCACAGGTTTCATTTAAAAGATCGCTAAAATACGCGGAGGGTCGTTATGAACTCATCAGACGTCAAAAACTTGGTTTATTTTACTACCTAATCAATCTTGTACAGCCTCTCATAAGGCTTGCCAAGCACCCAAATCTTAAAGGACTACAATATTGCGTAGCAACGATGCTGGGACGATCTGGCCTTACCAGATTGATTCGTCATTAATCAAATCTATCGTTTAAAGATCTTAGATTCAATGACTAGAGAGCTTGACATTATCATTCCTGTTTACAATGACCAAGATGGACTCAATACGATTTTATCTTCGATAGAAAATCAAAGTGTATCAACAGTACTTATTCGAGTGTTAGTTGTTGATAACAATTCGTGCCCGGCCATAAAAATACCCCCTACTAGCTTCGAAGTCCATCTTCTTCACTGTGCGCAAGCTGGATCTTACGCAGCTCGTAATACAGCTCTTACAAAAGTAGACTCCAAGATCGTTGCTTTTACCGATGCTGACTGCATCCTTGATACAAATTGGATTGAGACTGGGATTCAAAACATTAATATTAGAAGCAAACAATTGAGCAAACCAGTCATTCTTGCTGGGAAAATCAGTATCATTGCATCAAAACAGCCAGAAACCTCAGCGGATTTGGCAGACATACACTTCGGTATGACACAAAAAAAGTTTGTTAACCGCGGTCGTTATGGAATAACAGCGAATTTATGGGCTAGAAGCGAAGATATATTTTTACTCTCTGGATTTAACGAAAGCTTGAAGTCAGGCGGAGACCGTGACTTTTGTCTTCGTGCTCAACAAGAATTAAATGCCAGTCTTATTTACGACCCTGATTGTATTGTTTACCATCCAGCTCGAAGCAAAAAGGAGCAAATCATTAAATCAAAACGTCTTCTTGGGGGTCAGTTTGACAGAAGTAATGGAAAGCCCTTGAGAGAGGTTGCTGCATTATTTTTACATCTTAGACCTCTCATCAAAGAGACGCTTGAGTCTTTGATGATTCCAGTTTCTGCCAAAAGACGACTAAGACTGATATTTTTTATATATCAAATCAGACTGTCCACCATTCCAGAGTGGGTAGAACTTTTTCTAAAAAAGAAAAACTCTTCAAGGCTATAGTTTAACTGAAACTTATATGTTTGACTGTTGCAACTGGACAAATCGCTTAAATGTATTAGATTTTTCTTGAAGATCATGGTAGCTACCTTGGTGAACAATACGACCATCACAAAATTCAAAAATACGATCACAACGTTGAATCGTAGTTAAACGATGTGCAATCACTACTGTTGTACATCGACGACCGATTATATCTAAGGCTTGGATGACATCTGATTCAGTTTGATTATCAAGTGCACTGGTCGCTTCGTCGAGAATCAGAAACTTGGATCGACGGTAAAATGCCCTTGCAAGGGCAATTCGCTGACGTTGCCCTCCAGATAAAGCAATACCATTTTCACCAATTTGTGTGTATAAACCATAAGGAAGGTCAGCAACAAATTCATCGAGTTGAGCAGATTCAAGACATTCCCAAACACACTTCATATCAACATCATCTTCGTCAATACCAAAGGCGATATTTGATAAAACAGAATTATCAAGTAGCTGAATATTTTGTGGGACTTGAGAGCAGCATCCATGCCATGCATCAATTTCTTGCGCCGATATGACGTCGACACCATCCAAACACAATGAACCCTTTTGAGGTTTCAATAGTGATAGCAGCAAATTTGCAGCAGTACTTTTTCCACTTCCAGTAGGACCAACAAAAGCCACTCGAGAACCTACCGGTATTGAAAGAGTGATATCACTCAGTACCCAACGATCAGAAGAAGGATAGCGATAGGAAACTTGCTGAAGAGAAACTGTTCTCTTAGGCAATATCCCTGCTGACGAAACATACAGAGGTGAAGAGAGCGGTTGTTCGACCTTTAATTCAAGCAATCGATTAATGACCGACAACTCTGGCAAACCACCACGCAGTTTCGCAATTGCAGTAAAAAGATCCTGCAAAGGTTTAGCCAACCTTAAAGCACCAACAGACAACACTGCTAAGAAAGGCAAGATCTCAAGAATCTGGGATCTATCCTCAGAAAGAAGTCTAGGAATAACCCCTATTGCAAATATTGCAGTAATGCCCAAGGGCTCAATGATCATCCTTGGGATTTCAGGGAGAACAATTGATTTAGCATCTGCCTGCTTAAACATCAACGTTGCGTCTTTAAAAAGTTTAGAAAAATAATTTTCAACTCCAGCCAGTTTGACATCATTAATTGACTTAAACACTTCAAAAAATGTTTGAGTAAAGACATCTCTTGTTCTAACTTTCTGAGACGAAGCCAATCGGAGTGTTGGAGTCATTAATGCTGTCATCAAGATATATGCAACAAGCATGACGAACAACAGTCCAACAGCCGTTATCCCTCCGATATAGATGATTCCAACTGTCAAAATTACAATTGTTACTATATTACTGATGCCTCTCAATATTGGAGTAACAATTTCGCGCAATAAACATTCTAAATTTCCAAGCAATTCAGATGAAAGTCGAGCGAGGTTATTAGAAAGGTGATACTCATAAGGTTGCTGAATGATCCCTGAAAAAATGCGATCAGACAAGTCCAGCCAAATATCACTAGCTATCTGTTCCTGGACGAAGCGAAGAATAATCTTGACTATTGATTGCAGCCATATTAGGGCAATAAAGATAATCGCTAGCCAAAGAGATTGTTCAAGCTCGCCACCACCAAAAAAACGAATTCCAGGAAAAACATTACTTAGACGGCCGCCCACTAAGGCCCCGGAGAGCCGCCCCACAACAGCAATTGATGCAAAATCGAGAATACCGGGCACCAAGGAAAGCCAAAAAAGCCCTCGCATCGACCTAATGCGTCGCTTCGGGAGATAACCCAGCATCTGCCTAAGCTGATTGATGGATTGGCTTCCACCGATGCCCGCCACGTTGAACGCTTCACTGTCTCTTCAATTTATTGGCGCATAAGCCAATTAAGTCGGCGACAAGCCAGACACTAAACTGATCGTCCAACAATAGTCGCTAGAGCTCTCTTCAGTATTGCTTTAATCCTGCTGATCCGATGGCGTTGGCGTAAAACAACAGCGGATGAACTGCGGAGTAGATCAGAGTTTCTATGCCAAAAATAAAATCCTGATTCCAACTGCTTGATCACTGATGACCAGCCATCGATCAAACGTTGTTCAGACACTTCATTCAAAATGCTACTTATTTCATGATCATCCCCTCTCCACTCGAGTGGGTCATTGACGGAAGCCACAATCCTGCTGACATCATATTTGAGGTTTCCACAGCCTATCTGATGAGCAGTAGTTCCTGGAGTAAGTAAATCTGATAAAGCATGATTAAAGCTCGTAAAAACAACACAACCACTGGCTATTGCTTCTATTGGAGGCAAGCCAAAACCTTCAGAAACACCCCTACCACGCCAATACTCGGCAGAATCATAGATATATACTTTGGTGTCTCTGAATAATTGAACTAAATCATCAACCCAACCTGACTGAAGGCAAACATTAAGCCCCTCATTTCTAAGTGCTGGCAGCAATTGATTAATCACATAAGGACTACTTTTCCTCGCTTGAACCAAAACATCGATTGGTCTAGACCGTATTACTGCTGCATCATTTGACATCATCCACTGAGGCTCTAGAGCATTAGGCAGAAAGAGGAGAGGATTGCGCGGTGCTCGATCAGCCCAATAACCCAGAGTATTTCGGCTTACTGCAATGACAGGTATTCCAGGAGGAAGATCAAATCCATAACCAGTGCTATGGGCTTGATAAATAACCTGACGAAAACGAAGTTTCTTCAAAAGTTTAGGAACATCAAATCCCCAACTGACCAACCACAAAGAACGATCATCATCAGCTGGCAATAAAAGAAGATCTTCGAGGAAAGAACAGTCTGGATTCCTTTCTCGATAAGTCACAACCTCCGTGGTCAGAAGGCCTGAAAGAATCCTTGCTGTTTGCAGAGCAACAGTTAGCCCACCACAACGAAAACGGGCTCCTGTACCAGGTACAAGAACCCTTACTCGGTCAAAGCGACGCTGATTTTCAGTCTCGATAGGCTGGTTCAAGCAGCGGCGGTTTCTGTGCTGCCACTGCGCTGACGGCGGGTCAGGAAGCCGAACAGCACCTTGCCAATGGCCGCTACCAGATTTCCTTCAAGCTCCTTGAACATGTGCATGTTCATGTGAAAAGCGTTGTTCGCTTCCTCAACGATGCGATCAGCGGTGTCCTGATCGATCGGCAGCTCATCCATGGTGGCGCGATAAGTCGTTTTGAAGGCCTTCTCGTCAGCGATTTCATCGAAGACGTAGAAACGCAGACCGTCATCTCCATCCATGTTCATCGCTTTCTGAGCGATGTTCTTCAGGATCTGACCACCGGAGAGGTCACCCATGTAACGGGTGTAGTGATGGCCTACCAGCAGTTCTGGTGACTCCTTAGCCACTTCACGAATCCGCTCGACGTAAGCCACTGCAGAAGGCGAGGGCTGGATCTCATCGTTCCAGTTTTCACCGAAGTAATAGACAAGATCCTTCTCAAGCGACTCACGTCGATTCAGCTGCTCCATCCCCACAGGGCCGACCACAGGGTGGTCTTTGAGTTGACCCACTTCTTCCTCCATGGCGGAATAAACGAAGTAGAGATCGGCAACGAGCTTGCGATAGCTGGATTTATCGACAACACCCTTGAGAAAGCAGCTAACGAAACCGGTGTTCTCGGCCATCGTGTGAGCTTTCTTGGTGCCTTCACGGAGCTGAGCAGCCAGAGCTACGGACATGGGTTGAACACTTGATCGGTGTAGGCAACCATAAATTCGATCTTCGCCTGATTGACCGAAGGGTTGCGAAGGGTTACGCCGCTGTGCCCGTCGCTGCCGGATTGGAGAACAAATCAAACAAGTCTCGACAGATAGAACGCAGCTGCTGAACCTGCTCGGGCTGAGGCAGGTGCGAACCCTCAGGCTGCCAATCGCCCACGGTCACCAAACGCCAGCGTTCACCGTCGTAGGTCATCCCGCGCATCAACACCCCCAGCAGATCCGGGGCGGCGGGAGATTCAGCCGCATCAGGCTTCTGCAGCCGTAACTGCAACAAAAGACTGCGGCACTCGAGACGAGGACTCCAACCGGGGAAGTGGAAGGCCAAATCCAGGGTCTGATCCTCTTGCCAGCGGCGCGTCTGGGGATCATCGCGCCAGGGATTGAGATTGACGCTGGCAGCTGGGAAACGATCTCTCACCAGGGTCACGGCCGAAGCCAAAGCCTGAGCAAGCTGCACGCTGTCAACCGCTTCTCCTGCGTTCACCAGTTCATCGTCGATGACCACAGGTTGATGGCTGCCGGCCCGAAGCGCCAGTCGCCGTTACGGTTGCGACCATGATTCCGAGCACTCTCAGCTCCCGACTCAGCCTCTACGGACTAGTGGGCGTGGTGGCCGCAGCCGTGCATGCCCTGGTGTTGGTGGGACTGGGCCTGTTCATGCCCCTGTGGCTGGCGAATCCCCTGGCCTTTCTTGCCGCATCACTTGCCGGCTATCTGGGGCATGCACGATTCACCTTCCGCCCGGAAACCGGTGGCCAAAGCTTTGCCCGACGCTGGCTGGTCATTCAATACGTGGTCAATCTCACGGTGAGCGGCGTCTTGCCTCTCGCCCTGCCCAACGCGCTAGGCGAGCCAGTGCGTGTCGTCATCCTGGTGTTTACCCCCACAGCACTGAATGCCCTGATCTGGTCCCGGGCAGCACGGTTCAGCCAGCGGCGGAGTGATTGCCGCGTCACCCCACGACGCCATGCCGATGATCTCGGACTCAGCCCAGCCACCAACCAGGCCATTCTCGAACTCGCCAGCCAAGGAAGGCTGGACAGCAGCAGCCTGCTGGTCAATGGCCCTGTGGCAGCCGACGGCTTTCACGCTTGGCAGAAGCTGACACAGACCCATCCTCAGCTGCAGATCTGTCTGCACCTCTGTCTCACCGAAGGACCGTCGAGCGCTGACCCCGCTTTGCTGCCTGACCTTGTGAATTCACACGGCTATCTGAAGCGATCGTTCGGAGAGTGGTTGTTGCTGTCACTGCTACCGCGCCGACATCCCGGCCGCCGTCGAATCGAAGACCAACTGGGACTGGAATTAGACGCCCAGATCAAACGCTTCCGCAGCTTCTGCGGTGATGCACCCATTCATCTGGATGGCCATCAACACATTCACTTGGTGCCGATCGTGCTGAGGGCTGCTCTGGCCAGAGCTGGCGGCAACAGCATCACCTGGATGCGCCTGACAGAGGAACCGCTGCCCACTGGTCTGCCCTTGCGCTATTGGAGAGCAGCCATCCGTCACTCAGGACTGTTGAAGTGGCTGGTGCTGCAACTTCTCAGCCGCAGAGCTCGGCCCGCCATCCGGCGCTGCGGACTTAGCAGCAATCAGAGCTTCGCCGGCGTGCTGTTCACCGGCCAGATGGCAGGAGCTCCAATCCTTGCTTCCTGGAGGGAGCTCAGCAGTGTGGAACCACAACCTGGAGCCACCCCGCCGCTGCTACTGGCCCACCCTGGCGCGCCACTCAAGCTCGATCTGGTGAAAGCAGGGTTCTCCGTATCCCAGACATTCGCAGCTTCAGTCTGGCGACAGCGCGAATGGCGTGCTCTTCAGGACTTGTGAACCCGGCGGATGAAGTAGTGGGGGCGTGACTTCGCCTCCACATAAATGCGGCCGACATATTCACCAAGCACCCCGATACCGATCAGCTGAATTCCTCCGATGAACAGCACCGCCACCATCAAGGAGGCATAACCCTCGACATCCACACCAAACAGAGCCGTACGCAGGATGATCACCAAGGCATAAAACAGGCTGAGAGACGAGACCAAAACGCCAATCCCTGTCCACATTTTGAGTGGCAGAACAGAGAACGAAAAGATCCCATCGAACGCATAGCCAAACAACTTGAGCGGACTCCAGGAGGTCTGCCCTCCCTGCCGGCTAACCCGCTGATAAGGCAGCTCGACGCTCGAATAGCCCGTCCAGGGAAGAAGACCTTTGGAGAAACGACTGGACTCGCGCAACTGGGTGACTGCATCAAGAACAGCGGCATCCAGCAGGCGGTAATCACCGGCTCCCTCCTGGAGCTCAATCGAATCGACCACTTTGTTGAACACCCGATAAAACCAGTGCGCGCTGGCGACCTTCAGGCGAGATTCCTGATCCTGGTCATCACGAACCGCCGTGACCACTTCGGCTCCGGCACGCCATTGGCGCACCATCTGTTCAATCAGCTCGGGGGGGTGCTGCAGGTCTGAGTCAATCAACACGGCTGCGCCGCAACGACCGTTGACATGGTCAAGGCCGGCCAGCATCGCTGCTTCCTTGCCGAAATTGCGGGTGAGTTCCAGCAACGTCACTGGCGAGCCCGCATGATCCTGAATCCAGGCGCGCATGCGTTCAACGGTTGCGTCGGACGATCCATCGTCAATCAGCACCAGCTGATCCACACCAGGCACTGCCAACACGCGCTCCACAAAACGCATGATCACCTCCTGTTCGTTGAAACAGGCCGCGACGACCCAGACACCCTCTGACTTCGGCATGGGATGGAGGTCGGATCGCAAATGACTGTAGGGATCACCCTTCAAGTCATAGGCTCTCGACAACGTGATGTCGTCCGGCGACAACCCAGCCATGGCTCAGTTCGAGAAGCTCACAGCCCCCACAAAGGGAACGCCGATTCGCTTCGAGAACGGACAGCCCGTGGTGGCCGACAACCCGATCATTCCCTTCATCCGTGGAGATGGAACGGGCGTCGACATCTGGCCGGCGACACAGAAAGTGCTGGATGCTGCCGTAGCCAAGGCCTACGCAGGCTCCAAAACAATCGAATGGTTCAAGGTCTACGCCGGTGATGAAGCCTGTGATCGCTACGGCACTTACCAGTACCTGCCTGAAGACACTCTCGAAGCAATCCGCACCTACGGCGTTGCCATCAAAGGCCCCCTCACCACCCCTGTTGGTGGAGGCATCCGTTCACTGAATGTGGCGCTCCGTCAAATCTTTGACCTGTACTCCTGCGTGCGTCCCTGTCGTTACTACGAGGGCACACCAAGTCCACACAAGCGCCCGCAGGATCTCGATGTGATCGTGTACAGGGAAAACACTGAAGACATCTACATGGGTGTGGAGTGGGAGGCCGATGACGTTGTGGGTCAGGAGCTTCGCAAGCACCTGAATGAAGTGGTGATTCCTGCCAATGGCAAACTCGGCAAGCGGCAGATCCCTGAAGGCTCAGGCATCGGCATCAAGCCGGTCAGCAAGCACGGCAGCCAACGTCACATCCGCAAAGCGATTCAACACGCCCTGCGTCTGGAAGGCGACAAACGCCACGTCACCCTGGTGCACAAGGGCAACATCATGAAGTTCACCGAAGGTGCATTCCGCGACTGGGGTTATGAGCTCGCAACGACCGAATTTCGCAACGTTTGCATCACTGAGCGGGAAAGCTGGATCCTCGGAAACCTGGATGAAAATCCTGATTTAAGTGCGCAATCCAACGCGCGCATGATCGAGCCCGGCTACGACAGCCTCACACCCGAAAAGAAGGCTGAAATCGACTCAGAAGTTCAGAGCGTGATCGACACAATCGGGCCGAGTCATGGAGGCGGAAAATGGAAGAAAATGGTGATGGTCGATGACCGCATCGCCGACAGCATCTTCCAGCAGATCCAGACACGTCCTCAGGAATATTCAATTCTGGCCACCCTCAATCTCAATGGTGATTACATCTCCGATGCAGCCGCCGCAATGGTGGGTGGCTTGGGGATGGCCCCGGGCGCAAACATCGGTGAAACAGCAGCAATCTTCGAGGCAACACATGGCACGGCACCAAAACATGCCGGCCTCGACCGCATCAACCCTGGCTCAGTCATCCTGAGCGGAGTAATGATGCTGGAGTTTCTTGGGTGGCAAGAGGCCGCCGATCTAATCACCAAAGGCCTCAGTGCAGCCATCGCTGACCAGCAAGTGACCTATGACCTGGCCCGACTCATGGACCCGCCGGTCGAACCTGTGAGCTGCAGTGGTTTTGCTGATGCTGTCATTCAACACTTCTGATCGCAGCAGAAGCCCTGCGTCACAAACGATGATCAATAACGGGGTGAAGCTGCAACAGGAGGCCTGCAAAACATGAGACAGGACCGGTTAGAAGAACTGCGTGATGGCCTCATTGGAATCGTTGGGGAACAGCAGGTTCTAACCAGCGCCGAGCAAACGAAACCCTATAGAACCGGAATTCGTGTGGGCCAGGGTGCAGCCTGTGCAGTCGTGATCCCAAGAGATCTGTTGCAGCTTTGGCAAACCCTGGAACTTTGCGTCAAGCTCGACAAAATCATCATTCTTCAGGCCGCAAATACTGGCCTGACCGGTGGATCGACTCCCGACGGAGATGACTACGAAAGGGATATCGTCATCATCAATACATTAAATCTGAATCGCTTAATTTTACTAAAAGGGGGAGCTCAGGTTGTTGCCTTTGCTGGCTCAAGTTTATATCAACTGGAAGAAAAGCTCTCACCACTGGGCAGAGGACCTCACTCTGTGATTGGTTCATCCTGCATTGGCGCATCTGTCGTCGGGGGAATCTGCAATAACTCGGGCGGAAATCTTGTCAACCGTGGTCCGGCCTACACGGAATATTCACTCTTTGCACGTGTCAATCAAGACGGAACACTGGAGCTCGTGAATCATCTCGGCATCGAACTTGGTGCATGCCCTGAAGAGATACTGACCACTCTGCAACAAGCTGATTTCAACACAGAAGACTTAGCAGAATCTAAACGACTGGCCTCTGACCACGACTACCAAGAACGGGTGCGAGAAATCACATCTCCCATCCCAGCACGCTTTAATGCTGACAAAAGACGCTTGCGCGAAGCCAGTGGTTGTGCAGGAAAACTGGCGGTCTTTGCGGTACGCCTCGACACTTTTCCAAAACCCAAGAAAGAGAAAGTTTTTTACCTGGGCACCAACAAACCCGAAGACCTAACCAAACTACGCAAACAGATCCTTACCAACTTCAAAGTCCTGCCAGATATGGGCGAATATCTTCATCGCAGCTATTTCGATGGTGCTGATCTTTATTGCAAGGATGCTTATCTAGCTATTAAATATTTCGGCACTGGATTTATTCCGAAGCTATTCGGAATCAAGCGAAACGTTGATCGAATCATGTCTCAATGGCCAACAGCACTATTTCAGAATCACTTTTCCGACAGAACACTGCAATGCATCTCCCGGATGACGCCCGATCACCTGCCACCCAGAATGAGAGCATTTCGCAACCAATACGAACATCATATGATTCTTCTTACAAGCGACCAGTCAATCAAAGAAACTCAAGAATTTCTCGAAAAGTGCTGGAAAACTAATGAAGATCATGCCTATTTTGAATGCAGCGAAGCTGAAGGGAAAGCAGCCTTGCTTCACCGCTATGTCGCCGGGAATGCACCAGCTCGCTACCAGATCTTAAACAAAGAAGATTCTGGGGAATTACTACCACTTGATGTTGCCTTACCCCGAAACTGCGAAACATGGCACAAGATTCTGCCTGAAGAAATTCTCGCGCAGATGGCCGAATCCTTCCAAATGGCACATTTCTTCTGCATGGTCTTTCACTGGGACTTTGTCGTCAAGAAAGGAGTCGATGCAGGAAAACTAAAAAAGCAAATTTTAGATCTCCTCGATCAATCAGGCGCTAAATACCCTGCTGAACACAATGTTGGTCATTTATACAAAGCAGAAACAGATCTCTCCAATTTTTATAAAAAAATAGATCCAACCAACAGCTTCAATCCCGGAATTGGCAAAATGTCAAAGTTAAAAAACTACCAGCAACGCTCTACCCCAGGCTAATTCGAGAAAAGAGCAAATATGCAGAACTTCATCACAAAATCTCTGATTCGTCATTAAGGGGTAAAATTACCAGACTTAATGTTGTCCACTGCCTGGGATGAATCAAAACGTTTCCGCCCCACGAGTGGTCAATGTCTCGGACCTCCGCGATCTTGCCAAGAAACGTTTGCCAAAAATGGTTTTTGGCTACATCGACAGTGGTGCCGACAGAGAACAGACCTTGGCACAGAATTGCAGTGCCTACAATGAAATCCTATTCAGGCCTCGATGTGCTGTTGCGACCCCTGAGGTTGAATTAAAGATTTCAGTACTCGGGCAGAATTTCAACTTGCCATTCCTGCTTGGTCCTGTTGGCAGCAGCAGAATGTTTTACCCGCAAGGAGAAGTTGTTGCCGCAAGAGAAGCAGGTAAAGCAGGTACTGGATATACACTCTCGACACTTTCAGGATGGCGACTGGAAGATGTGAAACAAGCCACTGAATGTCCTGCCTGGTATCAGCTTTACCTGCTTGGAGGCCGAGACGTTGCTCTGAAAACAATTGAACGCGCAAAATCAGCTGGATTTTCAGCGATCGTACTCACGATCGATACACCGGTCTCCGGCTTACGTGAACTCGATGTTCGCAACGGAACCAAAGAACTACTGTCTCAGAATCCTCTGACGATGTTGCCATTTCTTCCACAAATGCTGGCAAAGCCTTGTTGGTTAAGTCAATGGTTTGGCGATGGAGGGTTAATGAATTTCCCCAATGTGGTCCTTGAGAATGGACCGATGGGATACACCGAAATTGGACCAGCACTGGAGCAATCTGTTGTCACCTGGGATGATCTCAAATGGATACGCGAAGCCTGGGGAGGAAAATTAATCATCAAAGGAGTTCATATTGGTGACGATGCTCGCAAAGCAGTCGACCTTGGAGTCGACGCAGTGGTTGTGTCCAATCATGGTGCTCGGCAATTAGACAGTGTTGCACCAACGATTCGTGTTCTTCCTGAAATCGTGAAGGCTGTGAACGGGGAGATCGATGTCTTGATGGATGGTGGAATCCGACGAGGTAGTGACGTTGTGAAAGCTTATTGCTTAGGAGCCAAAGGAGTGTTAATTGGCAGAGCTTATGCCTATGGGCTTGCTGCTGGAGGTGGTCCTGGCGTTGCCCGTGCCATCGAAATTCTGAAAACGGACATCATCAGGACGATGAAATTACTGGGCTGCGATTCAGTTCACAAACTTGACAGTTCATACATTCAAACCCCTCAATCTTGGGGGTGCTGAACAAGCAGCATTATGTAGCTTCAAGTTGTTCCATCATTCTCCAGGCTGTAGCGAGTGTTTGGCCATCACCAAGATTGCCGGGGAATGTAATCACAGGCAGACCACTCACATCAGAGTTGCCGTCTTCAGGCATGGGCCGCACCATCGAGAGCCCAGGCATCAGCTGGCCCTCCAGCAGCACAGTCCCCAGGCCCAGCCCATCAGCCAGCACGCTGCCGGTGGTGATCCCCCCTTTGCTGATCAGATAGCCCAGCTGTGGCGCGAGCGCTGCCACCAACCGTGCTGTGAGCTGAGCAAGAGCCATGCCAAAACGGAAACGGCGACGGTCGGCGGCCGGCCCCTCACCGAACTGCAACTCCCCACGACTGGTGTAGAGCACAGGTGTTTGTTGCCGATCCAAAACCAACCGAATCCAGTCGAGCCATTCCAGCTCCAGATCAGCCAACAACAAATCTGGGGTACTCCCATCAAGCAGCCTGGCAATCCGGGCCACCGGCAGCTCAAGGCCAGTGGTCCCTGATTCGTTCAGCAAAACCTCCAGCTGCTGGTCTGCCAGAGGCACATGGGAGCCCACCACGACGAGCCCCGGAAGCAACGTGCCCTCTGAATCACAACGACGCAGCTTGACCAGATCATCAACCTTGAAAGGCTGCGGACCGAGGGGCTGTCTGCCGCCGTCTACCAGCCCATTAATCAGGCTGGCAGCTGAGCGAAAGAGAAATCTGCGCCTTCCCTGCAAGTGGTGCACTGCCGCCCCAAGTGCATCCAGTTGCTCTTGTCTCTCGGCATCCACAACCACTGAACAATTGCCATCCAGCGCCTCCAGCCAGCTCACCAGTGCTGTGAAACCGTTCGAGCCATGAGCGCAGGGTTCGCCCTTCCTTTGAGCAGCAGCGCGGTCGAGCTGCTGCCCTTGCAAGCGCAGCACAGAAGCAGCTGCAATGGCGCCGCCACTCTTTTCCTCCAGCCAGGCATCCAGACAACTGGTGCTGAAACCAAAGCTGCGGTCGCGTGCGAAGGGGGTCCTATGGACCGGTTGACCATGGAGCAGGTGCACCCCGTCCACGGTGGTGCGTCCACCGGGCAGAAACGCAGGCACATGCAGCGTGGCGTGGACAGCACTGAAGCGATCACCCAGCTCCGCCGCCAAAACAGCGGGCTCAAGCACCCCATGACCGCGCAGGGTGGAGTCCCCCCTGCTGACCAGCAGCAACTGCTGGTCATTGATCCCCTCCGCTGCAAGAGCTTGCTCAAGCGAAGCAACGATCTCACGATTGCGTGCAGCCGCGGCCTCCGGCAACAGAGCACGGGTGTTCGCCAACACGAACAGCAGCGGAGAAGGGTGACGCAGTCCCTGGCGCAGGGTCTGTACATCCCAGCGCAGCAGCAAGGGACAGCTATGCACCGTTTGGGATCCGGTGGGATCGTCGTCGATCACCACAATCTTCCTGGCAACCTCAGCCACTGCAGCTTCGGCAACGCTCACGACAGCGTTTTGCAAATGGCCACTGGACTTCGCCAAAGCCTGTTCCTGTGCATGAGCATGCATCAGCTAACGCTGTAGCGGCAGGAGAGCGTGGTGCTCTCGCCAATGCCCAGCTGCAGCCTGCGATCACCACTGATCAGAGCCTGCCGCGGGCCTGTCCAGGGCTCAAGGCAGACCATGGCTCGAGGAGGCTCGGTCCAAACCACCGTGAGATCCATGGGCTCGTGATGCTGAAGCTGCAACCGGGTGCCTGCTTGCTCATCCACCAGCGTCACCGCTCCAGCGGCGTGCGCGAGGAAGTCGACCCCCTCAGCCAGGCAACTCAATTGGACGGCAGTCTCGGCTTCAGCCATCTCCAAATGATTGAAACAACGGCCAGGCAGACCTTCTAAATCGATGCAGGAAAGATCAGTCACCTTGAAATAGGGGTGAAGCCCGAAGCTGAAGGGCATCGGCTCGCTTTCAGACTCGGAGGTGTTGCTGACCGTGATGGTGATCTCAAGCGCAGCACTGAGCGGCCTGATCTCCATCTGGATTCTGAAACCAAAGGGGTAGGCCTTCCAGGAGTCAGCACAGTCCTCGAGGCTGAGCATCACACCACTCTGATCAGCCAACAACGCAATCTGCCAGGGCAGGTCACGAGCAAATCCGTGCTGCTTGAGGGTGAAGTCACCACTGGCGAGCGGCAGAGAATCATTCGGCAGATTGCCGCAGATCGGAAACAGCACCGGAATGCCACCTCTGATGCTCTTTGCTGGATCGGCGTAGCGCTCCTGATCGAAATAGAGCATTTCGCGGCCGTTGCACAGCCATTCCGTGACCAGGCCACCACGCTCGGGCACCACCCGCAGGCGATCACCACTGCTGGGATGCACATACTCCCAGTGGGCATAGGGAGCGGACTGTTGGCGAAAGGTCATGGCCACAGGACCGGGACACCCAAGATTGGCCAGAAACTACCGGGAAGGCTGCAGATCCTGCTTGTTTTCACCAGCAAGAGTCGACAACCACTCCAGCAATGCCGCATTGACCTGATCAGGGACCTCATCATGCGGACAGTGACCGGCTTCAAGCACAACCTCAGTGGTGGCCTCAGGCGCATGGCGCTGGAAGCTGGCCCGACGACCTGCAGCATTGATCCAGGGATCGCGGATGCCCCAGAGCAACAGCAAAGGCGACTTCAGACAAGCGAACAACTCATCCAAAGGCTGTCCGCGGGGGATATCGAACACCGTACGGAACACTCCGAAAGCACCGGCATCGAGAGAGGGGCGGCGAATGGCCTCGACCAACCAGTCATCAACGTTGGTCTTATCGATGTACACCTGATTGAGGGTGCGGCGAATCGTGGCGGGTCGCCTGAGGTTCTCAAACAACAACCGCTGCAGGACAGGATTCTTCAGCAATGCTGTGCTGATCGAGCGCCGTGCACTCGGCCACCAGCCTTTGGGTTTCGCCGACTGCTCATCGCTGAAAGGGCCAGCCGCGTTCAGCAAGACAACGCCGGCCGCTTCATCCCCTAACTCAGCCCCAGCGGCAAGAGCAGCGAATCCACCCAGTGAATTGCCTGCGATTACCGTGGGCCGGCCAATGCGTTCGCGTACATAGGCCACCAACTGATCACGCCAGAGCGCACCGCCATAGGCCAGACCTTCAGGCTTGGCACTGCGACCAAAACCGAGCAGATCAATGGCATGAACCTCGTGAGTGCTTGCCAGCACAGGGATGTTGTGGCGCCAGTGATCAGTGGAAGCCCCAAAACCATGCACAAGCAACACAGCAGGCCGCTCGAGATGACCCGACTCTGGATCAGGCCCAACACAGAGACCATGCACGGCATGACCTTGGAACTGCCACCAGGGCTGCTGGGCCTCGCTCACCACGTCCTTTGCTTGAGGTGGCGATGCTAAGCATCCTTTTTCGCCATCGACCTGCCAGGCCGATATCGACGCGATGCTCGATCAGACCACAGGCTTGCTTCTGCAAAGCAGCACACTCAGCGGTGGCCTGTTCTGGGCCATTGCCGTCTATCTGCCACTGAGTGCACCACTCAGCCGCTTTGAAGCGAGCCTCGAAAGCGGTCCCCTCAGCGCCCCATGGCGTCAGGCCGCGTTGGTGATCAGCAGCTTGCTGCTGGCCCTCACCGTTGGCGTGGTGATTCAACTGCTGCTGGGTTGGGCTCTGGGTCCGGGCTGGGCATCAAGCTTGGCGCTAATCACGATTGGCTGGTGTCTGTTTCTGTCCCTGGCGCAGAAGGACTGAGGCTCAGAGCAGACCCACAGGAGCTGCGGCCACCTCGTCATCAACCTTGTCGTCATCATCTGGCTTGTCGTCGCCGATCACCAGACGCAGAAGCACAGGAGCGAGGAAGGTTGTGCCGATCACCATCAACAGAATGGCCGCCTCGAGAGACGGAGACAGCAGCTTGGCGCTGGTGCCAAGACCCAAGAAGATCAGGCCGACTTCACCGCGGGGCATCATCCCCAGGCCCACGACCAGGCGCCGGGTGGGTTGCTTGCTGACAAAGGCCCAGCCTGAGGCAATCTTGCCGATGATCGACACCACCAGCAGAAAGCCGGCAACGATCAGCGCCGTCTTGCTGGAGGGATCGGATGGATTGATCACAGAGAGATCCATCCCCGCGCCGACCAGCACGAAAAACACCGTGGCGAAGAGCGTCACGATCGGCAGAACCGCCTCCTGAATGGCTCGGTTGTGCTTGGAGCTGCTGAGAATCAGACCGGCAGCGAAGGCGCCCAGAGCAGCCTCCAAACCGATCGCCGTCGCCGCGAAACAACTGATGGCCAAGATCACAAAGGAGGCCACCAGCACTTCCCCAGGGGCCTTCAGCTTGTCGATCAACCAGTCAAAGGCGGGCGCCGCCGTACGACTAAGGCCAATGGCCGCCACAACGAACACGGCAGCAGCAGCGACCAGCTTCACGATCGGGCCGATCTCCAGGGAGCCCCCGCCAGCCAGGGCCACCACGATGGCCAGAATCACGATGCCGAGGATGTCATCGAGAACGGCAGCGCCGATCACGATCTGACCTTCACGGGTTTTGAGGTATCCCAGCTCACCAAACACGCTGGCGGTAATGCCGATGCTGGTGGCCGTCATGGAAGCACCTGCAAAAATCGCCGGAATCGCATCCACGTGAAAAATCGCCATCAGACCCCAGGTGCCAAAAGCGAAGGGCAGCACCACACCAGCGACGGCAACAGTGAAGGCCTGTGCACCGACAGCAATCAGCTCCTCCAGCTCACTTTCCAGGCCGGTGAGAAACAACAGGGCATAGAGACCCAGCTCAGCCACCGACTCAAGCGAGGGAAAACTCTCGCTGTAAATCTCCGGAACCACTTCCGGGGGGACATTGACCAGCCCGCTGACCAACCCCACCAACCCTTGACTGAGCTCCACCTGGGTTTCCGGCGGCACCAGCAGATGCAGTCCTGAAGCACCGATCAGCACACCGGCCAACAGCTCTCCAAGGATCGTGGGCAACTGCAAACGCACCAACACTTCGGCAAGGACGCGGGCCGCCACGAAGATCAGCACAAATCGGGCCACCCCGATCAGGGTTTCCGCCATCTCCAGATCATGAGGCGAAATCTCAGCCAGCAACGGCGTGAGTAAAGGCGGCATCGCAGCAGCGAGCATCAGAAATGTTGATTCCTCTCGGTGGGACCTTATCCCTAAACGGGTTTCCGCAATGCTCAGAGTGCAGCTATACAGCGCCAACGGTCTGCAAACTTCCGCCGCAACGGCACCACACTCTGACTGGAAACCCTGAATTTCCTGCATTACGGGTGCGATCCGAGCCACCCTCAAGTGATCTCCCGAGAAGCGATGAGCACCTCCGAGCCCCTCGACCTGCGATTACCGACTCCGGGATGTTCCGTGGATCCGGAACGAGCTGGGCTCGATGCCGATTCCGTGTTCGATGGAATGACCGAGCACCTGTTCTTCACGCTCGGCAAACTCGCACCGTCAGCCAGCCCCCATGACCTCTACATGGCGCTGAGCTATGCAGTGCGCGATCGATTGATGACGCGTTTTCTGGCCAGCAAGGAAGCGATCCGCGCCAGACCCCAGAAAACCGTGGCCTATCTCTCGGCTGAGTTTCTGATCGGACCGCAGTTAGCTAACAATTTGCTCAACCTGGGCATCCAAAAGGAAGCGGAAGAGGCGCTCAAACGCTTCGGGATCGAATCGCTGCAGCCGATTCTTGAGGTGGAAGAAGAACCCGGTCTGGGCAATGGGGGGCTCGGCCGTCTTGCCGCCTGCTACATGGAATCGCTGGCCAGCCTCGAAATTCCTGCCACCGGCTATGGCATTCGCTACGAGTTCGGCATCTTCGACCAACTGATCCGTGACGGTTGGCAGGTGGAAGTCACCGATAAGTGGCTGAAGGGTGGCTGGCCCTGGGAGCTGCCCCAACCCGATGAAGCCTGCTTCGTGGGCTTCGGCGGCCGCACGGAGAGCTACATCGACGACAAGGGCAATTACCGCTCGCGCTGGATCCCCTCAGAACATGCGATCGGCGTGCCTCACGATGTACCTGTGCTCGGCTACCGCGTGAATACCTGCGATCGCCTGCGTCTATGGCGAGCGGATGCCACCGAGAGCTTCGACTTCTATGCCTTCAACATCGGCGATTACTACGGCGCCGTGGAAGAAAAGGTAGGCAGTGAAACCCTGTCCAAAGTGCTGTACCCCAACGACGGCACCGATGAGGGACGTCGCCTGCGCCTGAAACAGCAGCACTTCTTCGTGTCCTGCTCGCTGCAGGACATGCTGCGCAGTCTCGACAGCCGCGGCCTGCCTGTGGAGGACTTCCCCCTGCACTGGACCGTTCAGCTGAACGACACGCACCCCGCCATTGCCGTGGCCGAGCTGATGCGTCTATTGATCGACGACCGCCACCTGGAGTGGGACAGAGCCTGGGACATCACCAGCCGATCGGTGGCCTACACCAACCACACCCTCCTGCCTGAAGCGCTGGAGAAGTGGGATCTGGACCTGTTCAGCAGCTTGCTGCCACGCCACCTCGAGCTGATCTACGAGATCAACCGTCGCTTCCTGCAGCAGGTGCGGCTGCGCTATCCAGGCAATGACGCCATCCAGCGCAAGCTTTCGATCATTGATGAAGATGGCGGCAAGGCCGTGCGCATGGCCCACCTGGCCACCATCGGAGCGCACCATGTGAATGGAGTTGCAGCACTGCACTCCGACCTGGTCAAACAGCAGCTGATGCCGGAATTCGCAGCTCTATGGCCTGAAAAATTCACCAATGTGACCAACGGCGTCACGCCCCGTCGCTGGGTGGCCCTCTCCAACCCGGAGCTCTCGGCACTGCTCGATGAACACGTGGGACCGGAGTGGGTCACTGACATGGATCGGCTGCGCTGCCTTGAAGAACGTCAGCACGACCATGGATTCCTCGAACAATGGGGCGACACCAAGCTCTCGGTGAAGCGCAAGCTCTCCAGCTATATCCACCGCAACACGGGCGTTCTGGTGGATCCCTCCAGCCTGTTTGATGTGCAGGTGAAGCGCATCCACGAATACAAGCGCCAGCACCTGAATGCGCTGCAGATCATCACTCAGTACCTGCGCATCAAGAACGGCCAGGCCGACGGATTGGCTCCACGCACAGTGATCTTCGGCGGCAAAGCAGCGCCTGGTTACTACATGGCCAAGCTGATCATCCGCTTCATCAACGGCATCGCCGAAACGATCAACGCCGATCCCGATATGGACGGTCGCCTGCGGGTGGTCTTCCTGCCGGACTACAACGTGAAGCTGGGTGAGCAGGTGTATCCAGCCTCTGATCTCTCCGAACAGATCTCCACGGCTGGCAAGGAAGCCTCAGGCACCGGCAACATGAAATTTGCCATGAACGGGGCGCTCACCATCGGCACCCTCGATGGGGCCAATGTGGAGATTCGCGATCGTGTGGGTTCAGAGAACTTCTTCCTGTTCGGCAAGACAGTGGAAGAGATCGCTGCACTCAAAAAGAGCGGCTACCGCCCTCGCGAAGTGATCGGAGCGATTCCGGAGCTGGCGGAAGCCATCCGGCTGATTGAAATGGGTCACTTCAGCAATGGCGACGGCGAACTGTTCAGACCACTGCTGGACAATCTGACCGGCAACGATCCTTTCTTCGTGATGGCCGACTTTGCGGCCTATTTGCGGGCCCAGGATGCTGTCAGCCGCGCCTGGACGGATCGCATGCACTGGAACCGGATGAGTGTGCTGAACGTGGCTCGCACGGGTTTCTTCTCCTCAGATCGCTCAATCCGCGATTACTGCCGGGAAATCTGGAACGTGGAAGCGATGCCTGTCGAGATCACCTGCGACATCAACTGAGGTCTCTCACAACAATCAGGCCCTGATCAACAACGAGGGGCTTCAACGTTGTCGTCTTCAGATTCGTCTTGTTGAAATTCTCAGTTGTGATCAGGTAAATCTGGAGTTTGATGGAGAAGCCGGTTTAACCGCAGCCGATCAGCATTGAGTGGATCAGGCGCTAGCTCGCCCGCCAATTCACGGAATTTTTGCTCAATATCCTCAGGAACGCGAACGTCAAAGATGCGTTCCATCAGCGCCTCAATCGAGAAAAGATGCGCGTTGATGTTCTCCATATCAGCCATCGCCTGCTGAAGAGCATCCGTGGGCTCATCAGCGCTACCGACTGGAGTGGCATGCACCTGGCTATCGCTGGAGCGAGGGCCATGCTGCTTTTGCAAGTCTTCCAGCACCCGGCCAGAAAGTGTGCGGAAGGATTGAAGAGCTGCCCAGCTCAATTCCTGCTGCTGGCGGAGGGTGGGGTTCTCGCGGATCAGCCGGTCATGCTCCCTGTAGAAGCGTTGACAGTCGGGACATTGGCAGGGTTCTTCTGGCACGTGGAACCCGAAGCTCGGGAACCATCATGACATCTGATCAGGCTGCGAGGGGCGGCTCAGACGAAAAACCACCGTCGCTATCGCCACCTCCATCAAAACGGTTATCAGCATCTCCCTCAGCAAGACCCGGCAAAGGGATTTCGATCGAAGTCACGACTTGGATCACATCTCTTAGGCGCATGGAATCGGCAAACCAACCCATGGCTTGCTCCGTATCACCACGACGCTCCGCATCACTGGCTTGATCGTCGTGCGCTTCAGCCAGCAAAGCCAACCAACAGAGGCAACGCGCCTGAACCACAGAAAGATCGAGTTCAGTGGGCTGCGAGTCGGCGATGCGCTCGCTTTCCTGTTGCACCAGAAGCTGAAGCCGTAAATCGTGAAGCTGGGTCATGGAGCCGGATTCACTACTACAACGCTAGCGAGGGCGTCGAGCCTGGCTACCCCACTAAATGTAGTGCTAACTACCACCATACGTTTGCGCGAACCCAGGTGTAGCGCCTAACAAGCATCAGAGCTCGAAGATCAGATCGCCAAGCAACTCAAGACCTCTTGAACAGGCACTCAAATCGCCCGCAAGGACCGGAAAAGCAGGACTGAATCACGGGGCTGGCGGGACTCGAACCCACGACCTACGGTTTAGGAAACCGTCGCTCTATCCAGCTGAGCTACAGCCCCTTTAGAAGTCATTATGGGGTTTGAAAGCAGGAGAGGTGATCGCAACCGAATTGCAGCCCAGTGCTGAGATCCGGTTGAGGAAAGTCCGGGCTCCCCGATGGCCAGGCTTGCTGGGTAACGCCCAGTGCGGGTGACCGTGAGGAGAGTGCCACAGAAACACACCGCCGATGGCTGGTTCGCCGGCACAGGCAAGGGTGCAAGGGTGCGGTAAGAGCGCACCAGCAGCATCGAGAGGTGCTGGCTAGGTAAACCCCGGCCGGGAGCAAGGCCAAGGAACGATGACTGGCCATCTGTCTCGTTCCGATGAGTGAGCCGCTAGAGGCCGCCGGAGACGACGGTCCCAGATAGATGATCACCCCCTTCCCTCGGGAAGGAGAACAGAACCCGGCTTATGACCTGCTTTCACACTATTAAGGGAACTGCTCAGAGCACATGAGCCCACCACCACGGCCACTGGATGAGCTCTGGGATGTGCTCAACCAGCCCTCCAAGCCACTCGAGCAAAGGGATAAGGCCCTATTACAGGAAGCACTCACCCACACGTCCAGCGGTCTGAACCCTCATCACGAGCAGCTGGAATTTCTCGGCGATGCGGTGTTGCGGCTCACCGCCAGTGAATTCATCGCCTCTGCCTATCCCCAGATGCCCGTGGGCGAACGCTCCAGCCTCAGGGCCCAGCTGGTGAGCGATCGCTGGTTGGCGGAGCTGGGCTCAACCATCGAGATCGAGTGCTGGTGGCAGATCGGCCCCAAAGCCAGCGGCGACGCCACTGCGGCAGCCACCATCCGCGCAGAACTCAGCGAAGCGCTGATCGGTGCGCTGTACAGAATCAATGGGCTGACCGCCGTGCAGCAATGGCTGACGCCCCACTGGCAGCGCAGCGCTGAGGCGGTTCTCTCCGACCCGCACCGCGGCAACTGCAAATCCGCCCTGCAGGAATGGAGTCAGGGTGAGGGACTGGGCCTGCCCACCTACAGCAGCGAAGAGATGAGCCAACGCCATGGTGACCCGCTCCGTTTTCGCTGCAGAGTGACCCTGCCGCCACAGCTGAAAGCGGAGGGATGGGGCCGCTCACGGCGTGACGCCGAACAGCAGGCCGCCCGCGCCGCCCTGGATCAGCTGACTGGCATCTGAGCGGAGCCCTGCAGTTGAGCACCGCACTGATCGCAATGGCTGGCCTCGCGGCGATGGTCGCGATGACCACAGCGGCTGCAGGGGCGCCTGTCTTGCCGGGCCTGCTGAATCGATTCCACCGTGACGATGCCAGTGGGGATGGCAATGATCCCGAAACCCAGCAACATCACCACCGCCGCCAGCAAGCGGCCAAGCACGGTCTGGGGCACGAAATCGCCGTAGCCCACCGTGGTCATGGTGACGATGGCCCAGTACACGCCCTGACCAACGGTCTGGAACTGGGTGTCGGGATGACCGCTCTCGATCACCACCATCAGATAACCCAGCACCACCTGCGCCATCACCACAAAAAACAGAAACACGCCGATGCGGCGAGCACTGGCGCGCAGTGCACGGCCCAGCATCTGCGCCTCATCCAGAAAGCGCAGCAGCTTGAACACGCGCAGCACACGGGCGAACTTGAAGACCCACAGCACCAGGCCGCTGCGGATCTGCGGCACGAAAAAAAACAGAACCGCTGAAAGATCAATCAGCCCGTAAAAGCTGCGCGCATAGGCCAATGGCTTCGGCGAAACCCACAGATGCAGCAGGTAATCCGCCATGAACACCAGCAGGCAGAAATGTTCAAGCGTGTCCACCCAGGCTGGAATTTCCCCGGGCATTGCCACGCGCATCGGGTGCGGTTCAACCAGCAGTCCTGCAACGCTCAGAAGGATCGTGCCGAAAATCACCAGGTTGTAGAGCCTGCCTGGACGGGTATCGGAATCGAGAACGACTCGCCGGAGTCGCTGGCGTAGAGCGACCTGCATCGGCGTCAGTCAGCGCTGAGATCTTTGATGCGCAGCGTGACGAGCTTGTCCCAGTTGCCACCTTCAAACAACACGGCAGCCCTGTCGCCACTGATGCGCTGCACGAAACCGGTGTAGCCGTTGTAGATGGAGCGCTGATCCACCACCGTGACCGTGGCACCGGGCAGGATCGGAGCAGCGGAAGCCATGAAATCGCATTTCAGTCGTGGAGTCATTATCGACAAACGTCTGGATAGTTCGTCAGAAAAACCCAAACCCCTTTGATCCAGCCGTTGCGAGGTCCATCGATCAGGCTTGATTTCACTGAGCAAAAAAAGAGGTGGCGAAATTACTTTGCGAGTCTTAGGAAACAACGACTCTTACAGTCATCGCCGATCAGATGGTTTCCGCAGAAAACAAAAGACGGGGGATCGTCTTGGCTGGAGGAAGCGGCACTCGCCTGCACCCGATCACCCAAGCCGTGAGCAAGCAGCTGCTGCCGGTCTACGACAAGCCGATGATCTATTACCCGCTCAGCACGCTGATGCTGGCGGGAATCCGTGAGGTGTTGATCATTACGACTCCCCACGATCAACCTGCCTTTGAGCGGCTGCTCGGCGATGGATCACGTTGGGGGATGGAGATTCAATATGCCGTTCAGCTCAGTCCAGATGGACTGGCCCAGGCCTTTCTGATCGGTGCTGACTTCCTCAACAGATCAGCTGCAGCACTCGTTCTGGGCGACAACCTGTTCCATGGTCATGACCTTGTCCCGCAACTGGTCAGCAGTAATCAATGCGGTGAAGGAGCCACGGTGTTCGCCTACCCGGTGAGCGATCCCGAACGCTATGGCGTCGCTGAGTTCGATTCGGATGGAAGGGTTCTCAGCCTGGAAGAAAAGCCCGCCAAGCCCAAAAGCCGATATGCCGTGACGGGTCTGTACTTCTACGACTCCAGCGTGGTGGAGCGCGCCAAAAGAGTGAAACCATCCCCCCGCGGAGAACTGGAAATCACCGATCTCAATCAGATGTATTTGAAAGACGGGTTACTGCGCGTAGAGCTCATGGGCCGTGGCATGGCCTGGCTTGATACAGGGACGTGCGACTCCCTGAATGACGCAGGGAGCTACATCCGCACCCTCGAGCACCGTCAAGGGCTCAAAGTCGGCTGTCCAGAGGAAGTGGCCTGGCGCCAGGGCTGGATTAGCAACAGCACCCTCGAAGCACTCGCCCTTCCGCTTAAAAAGAGTGGCTATGGAACGTATCTGCTGAAAATGCTGGAGGAAAGCGTCAGCGACCATACCGTTCTGCAAAGAAGCCTGAAAGCGAGTCATGCAGGTTGAACAGCTGCGCAGCCAAGTGGGTGGAACGGTTGAAGGCCCATTACTGATCACACCTTCCGTCTTTGGCGATAGTCGCGGCTGGTTCTTTGAAAGCTGGAACCAGCGCAAATTCAACGACGCCATTGGCGAGAGCGTGGTCTTTTCCCAAGACAACCATTCGCGTTCGATCCAAGGCGTTCTGAGAGGGCTGCACTACCAGCTGGCACCAGAACCTCAGGCCAAACTCGTTCGCGCTAGCGCCGGTGCCATTTTCGATGTGGCCATTGACCTGCGTCAAAGCTCCTCCACCTTTGGTCGATGGGTGGGAGCCGAACTCAATGCAGAGAACAAGGCCCAACTTTGGGTCCCGGAAGGGTTCGCCCATGGCTTCCTCACCCTGAGCAAAACTGCAGAGGTGCAATACAAGGCTCGAGGCTTCTGGAACAAGGCCTGCGAACGGGCCATTCTGTGGAACGACTCCGATCTTGGGATTGCCTGGCCGTTGGAACGGCTCAAGGGTGCAGGCCTAAGTCTTTCCGGCAAAGACGCAGATGCCCCAGGTTTTCAAGCAGCAACGACGACAGGAGATGTCTTCTCATGAAGGTCTTGCTCACAGGTGCGGCCGGACAACTGGGCCAGGCCCTACGGGCGTCTACCCCAGCTGAGATCTCACTCATTGCCACGAGTCGAAACGGAGGGGATGGTCGACTCGCCCTCAATCTTGCCGATGCGGATGCCTGCCATGCCGTTGTGCAAGAACATCGTCCCGACTGGGTCCTCAATGCCGGTGCATACACCGCTGTGGACAAGGCAGAAACGGAACCAGAGCTCGCCAACGCCGTCAATGCTGAAGCACCGGCAGCCTTTGCAACAGCCCTTAAAGAAATTGGGGGGAGCCTTCTCCAAATCAGCACCGATTTTGTGTTTAACGGGGCACAAGGGTCGCCTTATCAGCCTGGTCAAACCAAAACTCCGCTCGGCGTCTACGGCGCATCCAAAGCAGCGGGTGAAGACGCAATCCTGCGCGTGTTCAAGGACGAGGCTCGCGCCTTCATCCTTCGCACCAGTTGGGTGATAGGCCCGGTTGGGAACAACTTTGCGCTCAAGATGCTGCGACTGCACCGTGAGCGCGAGACCATCGGGGTAGTAAGCGATCAACTTGGCTGCCCAAGCAGCACAATCAACCTGGCAACCGCCTGCTGGCAAAGCATCAAATTGGCCTCTCAAGGCAACCTGCCCAAGGTGATGCACTGGTCTGATGCAGGCGCCGCCAGCTGGTATGACGTTTCAGTGGCTGTAGGCGAACTGGGGCAAGAACTCGGCTTGCTCGACACTGCCGCGCTGGTGCATCCAATCCAGACCAGCGACTATCCAACACCGGCTGCACGGCCGAGCTACTCACTGCTGGATTGCAGCGGAACACGCAAAGCACTACAGCTCAACGGAGAGCACTGGCGACACGCCCTCAAAACCGTTTTGGGGTCGACCGCTCAACCAGCAAAAGCAACTCATTGATCCGCTTGATTGCCCAATCCCAGTCCCTTCGCCCCCTCCTGCTCGAACTCGTTCATGTCTACCTCGATGCCCACCGCCGGCGATCTCCTGGGACGCCGCAAACGCATTCTCATAACGGGGGGAGCTGGTTTCATCGGCGGTGCGGTCGTTAGGCGACTCCTAAGCGAGAGCGATGCGACTGTGTTCAATCTCGACAAGATGGGATATGCGAGTGATCTCACGTCGATCACACGCAGCTTGGCGTCGCTAGGTGCAGGGGCAGAGCAGCGGCACCAACTCCTCACGGTAAACCTCTCAGATGCCGAAGCCGTCCGACAAGCCGTCCGCACATCAGATCCCGACATGGTCATGCACTTGGCTGCAGAAAGCCATGTGGATCGTTCCATTTCCGGGCCAGGGGTGTTTGTAGAGAGCAACGTGATCGGCACGTTCAACCTTCTGCAGGCCACCCGAGAGCACTACGAAAAGCTCGATGGTCATCGCAAGGATGACTTTCGATTTCACCACATCAGCACCGACGAAGTGTTCGGCTCCCTAAAAGCCGAAGGACGATTTTCTGAAACAACGCCCTACGACCCACGAAGTCCTTACTCCGCCAGCAAAGCAGCCAGTGATCATCTTGTTCAGGCATGGCATCACACCTTCAACTTGCCGGTCATTCTCACCAACTGCTCGAATAATTACGGGCCTTGGCAATTCCCTGAAAAACTCATCCCTGTTGTGATCCTCAAAGCCTCATCGGGAGAGGAGATACCGCTCTATGGCGATGGCTTAAATATCCGCGATTGGCTGTTCGTCGAAGATCATGTGGATGCACTCCTGCTGGCGGCATGCCAAGGAGTGAATGGGCGCAGCTACTGCGTGGGTGGCCATGGAGAAAAAACAAATCGCGACATTGTCGAAACGATTTGTCAACAGCTAGATCAACTTCAAGGAGTTGAACACTCCCACCTTGAACTGATCAAACGCGTCACTGATCGGCCAGGCCATGATCACCGGTACGCCATTGATCCAACCCGAATCACAACAGAACTGGGATGGAGGCCACGTCACAAATTCATAGAAGGACTAGCAACAACGATTCGCTGGTATCTCAGCAATCAGGATTGGTGCAAAACTGTTCTCAAAAAATCTGGTTACGATGGAGAAAGGCTAGGGTTAGCATAAAACTAACTACCAATTAAACAGTTGCAATAGTCGTCGGGAAAGCCAATTAAGTACAATCGCCTGCATCATTAATGTGAAACTTATTCCCGCAGACTGCATTGCGTTGATTCGCATAAAACATTGCAGCGGAATATTAGGAGGAAATTACTAGCAGAAAAAGATTCTTTCTTGTCGCATCTTATGCCTTCATAAATAACTCAAAATACGTACATTTTACGGCAAAAAAACAATTACCTTTCTTGGCTAGAGGGGTCATCCACCACTGTCAACGTGGCACCCCGCAGGATCGGAGCGGCCATGGAATCAAGGGGCAGTCGTGGAGTCATTATCGACAAATGCCTCCAGAGCTGTCATCCGTGGCCTCAGACTCCGATTCCCAAACAGCATCAGCCAAGGAAGAGTGGCTGGCCGTTGGCACGGTGGTGGGTGCTCAGGGGCTGCGCGGTGAGCTGCGCGTGAACCCAGCCAGTGATTTCCCCGAACGGTTCACCAAGCCAGGGCCTCGTTGGCTTCGGCACAAAGACGCAACTCCACAGGCAATGCTGCTGACCAGCGGTCGCCAACTCCCGGGCAGAAGTCTGTTCGTGGTGCGTTTCAAAGGGATCGACAGCCGAAGCGCTGCTGAAGCTCTGGTGGGTCAGAAGCTTCTCGTGAGCTCCACAGATCGACCCGAGCTTGAGGAGGGAGAGTTCCACCTGCTCGACCTGGTGGGCCTGGAAGCTCGTCTCAATGCAAACGACAACGCTGTGGTCGGCACCGTGAGCGATCTGATCAGCGGAGGCAACGACCTGCTGGAAATCACCCGGCCGGATGGACGCAAGTTGCTGATTCCCTTTGTGGAGCAGATCGTTCCAGAGGTGCATCAAACAGAAGGCTGGCTGCTGATCACCCCACCGCCAGGACTGCTGGACCTATGACGCCTAATGGGTGACAGCAACGAAAAAGCTGCGCAACAATGTCGCCAAACACCGAGCGTGTGCCGTGACCACCTCTCTGATTCCGGTGATCCTCTGTGGTGGCACAGGAACGCGCCTTTGGCCTCTCTCCCGAGCGAGTTATCCGAAGCAGTACTGGGCACTCGGCGGCAATGGCGATGAAACCCTGCTGCAGCAGACCCAGCAACGTTTAGAAGGCATCGAAGCACTGGGTGATCCTTTGCTGATCTGCAACGACGACCACCGTTTCATCGTGGCCGAACAGATGCGCCAAATCGGCATCCAACCGGGCGCCATCCTGCTCGAACCAATGGGGCGCAACACAGCTCCAGCAGTGGCGGTGGCCGCTCTTCAAGCCACAGCCGACGGCGAAGATCCACTTTTGTTGGTGCTCTCTGCTGACCACGTGATTCGCGATGCCGCACACTTCCGCAGCGCCATCGAAGCCGGCCGCAGTACAGCCGAGGCAGGGCGTCTGGTGACCTTCGGCATCGTGCCCACCGCTCCGGAAACCGGCTACGGCTACATCGAGGCTGCCGAATCCCTGCAAAAGAGCAGCCTCACGCCGGTGCCGATCGCACGCTTTGTAGAAAAGCCAGACCAGGCCACCGCAGAACAATTCCTGGCCAGTGGATGCTTCACCTGGAACAGCGGCATGTTTCTATTCAGGGCGAGCGCCATGCTCTCAGAGCTCGAACGCCTGGCGCCGGAAGTGGTGAGCTGCTGCAGGGCCGCCCTTGAGCAGGATGTGGCAGATCTCGACTTCCTGCGACTGGAGCGCGAAGCCTTCGCCAAGTGTCCCAACGTGGCCATTGATGTGGCTGTGATGGAGCAGACCCAGCTCGGTTCAGTGATTCCCTTAGCTGCAGGCTGGAGTGATGTCGGCAGCTGGAGTGCCCTCTGGGAAACCGCCGACCGCGATGAGGACGGCAACGTGCTGCGCGGGAAAGTGATCAGTGAGGGAAGCCGCAACTGCTACCTGCGCAGCGAGCACCGCCTGGTGGTGGGACTCGGTGTGGAGAATCTTGTCGTGGTCGAAACCGACGATGCGGTGCTGATTGCTGACCGCAATCAGGCACAGAATGTGAAAACGATCGTGAAGCAACTGGAAGCTGATGGGAGCCCTGAAGGCAAAGCGCACCGCAAGATCTATCGTCCTTGGGGCCACTACACAGGCGTCGTAGAAGACAGCCGCTGGCAAGTGAAGCGCATTTCAGTGAAGCCAGGCGCCAGCCTTTCCCTGCAGATGCATCACCACCGCGCCGAGCACTGGATTGTGGTTAAGGGAACTGCCGTCGTTGAGCGAGACGGCGAGTCGCAGCTGATCGGCGAGAACCAAAGCACCTACATCCCCATGGGCTGCAAGCATCGACTCACCAATCCCGGCCGGATACCGGTTGAGCTGATTGAGGTCCAGAGCGGCGCCTATTTGGGTGAAGACGACATCGTGCGCTTCGACGATGTTTATGGGCGCAGCAATGTGGAAGCAGCCGCTCGAGCTGCAATCACTCGACAGTGACGCTCTTAGCCAAGTTGCGGGGCTGATCGACATCCAAGCCGCGGTGAGCAGCAATGTGATAGCTGAGCAATTGCATCGGCACCACCGTGAGCAAAGGGCTGATCCATTCGCTCACCTCAGGCACCGGTAGCAGTTCATCAAACAATTCCGTGTCTGCGCAGATGGGGGCAACACCGATTAACTGAGCATCGCGGGCCTTGGCCTCCTGGGCATTACTGAGCACTTTTTCGAACACCGAGCCTGGTACGGCAATGGAGATCACCGGCACATGCGTGTCGAGCAAGGCAATTGGGCCATGTTTCATCTCACCTGCGGGGTAACCCTCTGCATGGATGTAACTGATTTCCTTGAGTTTCAGAGCCCCTTCCAATGCGATCGGGTAGTTGATGCCACGCCCGAGGAAGATCACATCCTGGGTTTCAGCAAAACGGTGGGCCATCGCCTCAGAAAGCTGGTCATGCTGAGCCACAAGCGAACTGAGCTGGTCAGGCAAACCGCGCAGCTCATTCACCAAGGCAGCGATCTCAGCTTCGCTGCGGGTGCCACGCCGCGCAGCAAAGGCCAGGGACAGGGCATAAAACGCTAAAAGCTGGCCAAGGAAGGTCTTAGTGGCTGCAACCCCCACTTCGATACCTGCACCGATATCAAGGATGTAGGGCACCTGACGAGCCAGAGAGCTTTCCACCCGGTTGGTCACGCCCAACTGACGCGGGGCGAAGGCCAGGTCGACCTGGGCCCGGCGCCGTTCAGCATCCATGGCCAGAGCAGCCAGGGTGTCTGCCGTTTCACCGGATTGGGTGACGCCGATGGTGAGCGTATTGGCAGCCAATGGTGGAGGGGCATAGCGGAATTCACTGGCGTAATGCACGCTGGCTGGAACACCGGCAAACTGCTCCAGAAGATGAGCTCCCACTAGCGCCGCGTGGCGGCTCGTCCCACAGGCCAGGATCTGGACACGCTCGATGTCGGCGTAAAAGCCTTCATCGAACGGCAGAGCCACGGGATTGGCAGCCTGCAAATGCAACGGCAAGTGCCTCTCAACCCACAAGCGGGCGGTCTCAGGCTGCTCATGAATCTCCTTGAGCATGAAGTGGCGAAACTGGCGCTTGTCGGCCACATGCTCCTGGCCGCTGAGCAGCGACGGACTGCGCTGCTGACGCTCACCGACATCGTTGTAGAGCTCAATGCCAAGCGGGCTAAGCAAGGCCACCTCACCGTCCTCCATCGGCAAGACAGTGCGGGTGAAGCCAGCCAATGCAGGCGTATCGCTGGCACAGATGAATTCGCCCTCCCCCAAACCGATCAGCAAGGGTGCAGCCTTGCGAGCCACCACCAGAGCACCGGGAACATCTGCCCACAACACCGCCAAGGCATAAGCACCTTGAAGCTTTGGCAACACGGCCTGTACGGCCCGCAACAGCGTGTTGCCATCAGCAGGCTGGCCAGCGGCACACTGTTGCTGCAGCTCCGCGGAGACCAGATGCGGAATCACCTCGGTGTCGGTGTCTGAGCGGAAGCTGACCCCTCCGCTCGTGAGCTCTTCACGCAGGGCCCGATGGTTTTCGATGATGCCGTTCTGCACCACGGCCACATCACCAGCACCATCGCAATGGGGATGAGCGTTGTGCACCTCCGGCTTCCCGTGAGTCGCCCAGCGGGTATGGCCGATACCACAGAAACCGGGCGCACCCTCCTGATCAACCCTTGCGGTGAGATTGACGAGCTTGCCCTTGGCTCGAATGCAGTGCAACATTGCAGTCGCATCGTTCGCCGACATTTCAATCGTGGCGATGCCAGCGGAGTCATATCCGCGATATTCCAGCTGCCGCAGCCCTTCAAGCAGGAGAGGTGCTGCCTCTCGGGAGCCAATCACCGCGACGATTCCGCACATACAAAAAAGCCCGGCGATGCCAGGCCGAGCTTATGAGTAACTGAGCTAAAAAACGACTTTGATGATCAATACGCCAGACCCATGCTTCGTGTGGTCTCATCACCGAGATAGACGCGGATGCTGAGGAAATCTGTTGGGCATGCGGTTTCACAACGCTTGCAACCAACACAATCTTCCGTGCGTGGAGAGGATGCGATCTGGCCAGCCTTACAGCCATCCCAAGGCACCATTTCGAGAACATCCAGAGGACAGGCACGAACACACTGAGTGCAGCCGATACAGGTGTCGTAAATCTTGACAGCGTGGGACATGAATCCCTCTGGGAGCAGGTGACTTGGTATCAAAGTAACGGGCCTTGGGGACACTGAGGCCGAGGGCGCTCTCGGCCGTCACCGTTATTAACGCCAGGTGGTTCTCCAAGCCAAAAATTTGAAAGACTCTGGCCAGCCCGTAAGATGCGGCGTCCCGTCTTCACGGCCATGTCCCAGGAAGCGATCCTCGAAAAAGTCCGTTCGATCGTGGCTGAGCAGCTCAGCGTCGATGCCGGCGAAGTCAAGCCCGAATCGAATTTTCAGAACGATCTCGGCGCCGACTCACTCGACACCGTCGAGCTGGTGATGGCATTGGAAGAAGCCTTTGACATCGAAATCCCAGACGAAGCCGCAGAAGGCATTGCCACTGTCGGCGACGCCGTCAAGTACATCGAAGACAAGCAGGCCTGAGGATCGGCAGCATGGTGGAGGGTCTCCAACGCGTCGTGGTCACCGGCCTCGGCGCGGTGACACCGATCGGCAACTGCGTTGCCGACTATTGGTCCGGTCTCACCTCCGGCAGGAATGGGGTGGCATCAATTTCATTGTTTGATGCCTCTCGGCACGCCTGTCGGTTTGCCGCAGAAGTGAAAGACTTCGATCCAACTGGTTTCCTTGAGCCCAAGGAAGCGAAGCGTTGGGATCGATACTGCAAGTTCGGTGTTGTTGCGGCCAAACAGGCTCTTACCCATGCAGGGCTGGAGATCACCGAAACCAACGCGGAGCGGATTGGCGTCAGCATCGGCTCCGGCGTCGGCGGGCTACTCACCATGGAAACCCAAGCCCATGTGCTTGAGGGCAAGGGGCCAGGGCGAGTGAGCCCCTTCACGGTGCCAATGATGATCCCCAACATGGCCACGGGCCTGGCAGCGATCGCCCTCGGAGCCAAAGGGCCAAGCTCAGCTGTCGCCACGGCCTGTGCAGCGGGTTCCAATGCCATCGGCGATGCCTTCCGTCTGCTGCAAATGGGCAAAGCCGACGCCATGATCTGTGGTGGCGCAGAGTCCGCCATTACTCCCCTGGGAGTTGCCGGATTCGCCAGTGCGAAGGCACTGTCGTTCCGGAACGATGATCCAGCAACTGCCAGCCGACCGTTCGACAAAGAACGCGACGGCTTTGTAATTGGCGAAGGATCAGGCGTATTAGTGCTTGAAACCCTTAGTCACGCCAAGGCCCGCGGCGCCACGATCCTGGCCGAAATCGTTGGCTACGGAACTACCTGTGATGCACACCACATCACCTCACCAACACCCGGTGGTGTCGGCGGAGCAGCCGCCATGCGCCTCGCTTTGGAGGACGGAGGCCTGAATGTTGACAGCATCGACTACGTCAATGCACACGGCACCAGCACCCCGGCAAACGACAGCAACGAAACCGCAGCGATCAAGAGTGCTCTCGGCCAACGCGCCCAGAAGATTCCTGTGAGCTCAACCAAGTCGATGACAGGACATCTCTTGGGTGGCTCCGGCGGCATCGAAGCCGTGGCCTGCGTGCTTGCGCTGCAACACAATGTTGTCCCCCCCACCATCAATTACACCAATCCCGATCCCGACTGTGATCTGGATGTGGTGCCTAACGCCGCCCGCGAGCACACACTGGAAACAGTGTTATCCAACTCGTTCGGTTTCGGCGGCCACAACGTCTGCCTTGCCTTCCAGCGCATGAATTGAACCCCTGATGTCAGGTTCACCACCGGTGACTCTGACCATGCTGTTTCAGACTGATCCAACTCCTTACTGCTTCTCGAATCTCACGCCATGGTCGCCGCGCCCGCATCTCTCGACACCCTCTGCATCAACAGCATCCGCATGCTGGCCGTTGATGCGATCAACAAGTCCAAGAGCGGCCACCCAGGTCTGCCCATGGGTTGTGCCCCGATGGGGTATGCGCTCTGGGACAAGTTCCTGCATCACAACCCGAAGAACCCCAAGTGGTTCAACAGAGATCGCTTTGTGCTGTCGGCCGGTCACGGCTGCATGTTGCTGTACGCATTGCTGCATCTCACCGGCTACGACTCGGTGTCGATCGATGACATTAAACAATTCAGGCAATGGGGCTCCAAGACGCCTGGACACCCTGAGACCTTCGAAACACCCGGTATCGAGGTGACCACCGGTCCCCTGGGTGCTGGTATTTCCAACGCTGTGGGTCTGGCCATCGCAGAGTCTCACCTTGCTGCAAAGTTCAACAAGCCCGACGCCACTGTTGTTGATCACTTCACCTACGTGATCATGGGTGACGGCTGCAATCAGGAGGGTGTGTCCTCCGAAGCAGCGTCCTTAGCTGGCCACCTGAAGCTGGGCAAACTGATCGCCCTCTACGACGACAACCACATCACCATCGATGGCCGCACGAACGTGTCCTTCACCGAGGACGTGCTCAAGCGGTATGAGGCTTACGGCTGGCACGTACAGCACGTAGCTGATGGCAACACCGATGTGGATGCCATCGCCAAGGCCATCGAAGCTGCCAAGGCTGTTACCGACAAGCCCTCGATCATCAAGATCACAACGACAATCGGTTTCGGCTCACCCAACAAGAGCGACACCGCTGGGGTGCACGGCGCTCCCCTGGGTGATGAAGAAACCGAACTGACACGCAAGCAACTGGGCTGGAACTACGGTCCCTTTGAAGTGCCTCAGGACGCGTACGACCAGTTCCGTCAGGCCATCGATCGCGGCGCCAGCCTGGAGGCGGAGTGGAATCAAACCCTGGCGACTTACCGCTCCAAATACCCGACAGAATCAGCAGAGTTTGAGCGCATGCTGCGCGGCGAACTCCCTCAAGGTTGGGACAAAGATCTGCCCACTTACACAGCCGACGACAAAGGTCTTGCCACCCGTAAACATTCCCAGATCTGTCTGGGTGCATTGGGCCCCAATCTGCCTGAACTGATTGGTGGATCTGCCGACCTCACTCACTCCAACTACACCGACATCAAGGGCGAAACAGGTTCTTACCAGCCAGAGACCCCTGAGAAGCGTTATCTGCACTTTGGTGTGAGAGAGCACGCCATGGCAGCTGTACTCAACGGCATCGCTTATCACAACAGTGGTTTGATCCCCTACGGCGGAACTTTCCTGGTCTTCGCCGACTACATGCGCGGCTCGATGCGCCTCTCGGCACTAAGTGAACTGGGTGTGATCTACGTGCTCACCCACGATTCGATTGGTGTTGGCGAAGACGGACCCACCCACCAGCCGATCGAGACCATCCCTTCATTAAGGGCCATGCCAGGCCTGCTGGTGTTCCGACCTGGCGACGGCAACGAAACAAGTGGCGCTTACAAACTGGCGATCGGCAACCGTCACCGTCCCAGTGCGCTCTGCCTCAGCCGGCAAGGCATGGCCAATCAAGCCAATTCCTCGATTGAGAAAGTGGCACTGGGTGGTTACATTCTCGAAGACTGCGATGAAACGCCCGATCTGATCCTGATCGGTACCGGCACCGAACTTGACCTCTGCGTGCAAGCCGCCAAACAGCTCAGCGCCGAGGGCAAACAAGTGCGCGTCGTCTCCATGCCCTGCGTCGAACTGTTTGACGAGCAAAGTGATGCCTACAAAGAAGAAGTTCTTCCAGGTTCTGTTCGCAAGCGCATCGTAGTGGAAGCCGCAGAGTCCTTTGGCTGGCACCGTTTCATCGGCCTCGATGGCGACAGCGTCACGATGAACCGTTTCGGTGCATCAGCTCCTGGCGGCACCTGCATGGAGAAGTTCGGCTTCACCGTGGACAATGTAGTCGCTAAATCCAAAGCGCTGCTGGGCTAATCACAATTCAGCCCAATGCAAAAGCGGAGGAATGCATCCTCCGCTTTTTTTTGATCAGCAACATTGACGTTTCGATCACATGCGCAATCTCATTACTGGCGGCGCAGGGTTCCTCGGCTCCCACTTAACTGATCGCTTAATGGAAGCCGGCGAAGAAGTGATCTGCCTGGACAACTATTTCACTGGAAGAAAAGCTAATATCAGCAAGTGGATAGGGCATCCCAGCTTTGAATTAATTCGCCACGATGTCACCGAACCGATCAAGCTAGAAGTCGATCGGATCTGGCATTTAGCCTGCCCCGCCTCTCCGATTCACTATCAGTTCAACCCAATCAAAACAGCGAAGACAAGCTTTCTAGGCACTTACAATATGCTGGGGCTTGCAAGACGCGTTGGCGCGCGATTCTTACTCGCTAGCACTAGTGAAGTTTACGGAGATCCAGAAGTTCATCCTCAACCGGAAAGCTATCGAGGCTGCGTCAATACAATCGGGATTCGCAGCTGTTACGACGAAGGAAAGCGCATCGCCGAAACCCTTTGTTTCGACTACCAGCGCATGCACGAAACAGAAATCCGGGTGATGCGGATCTTCAATACTTATGGCCCTCGCATGCTTCCGGATGATGGACGTGTTGTAAGCAATTTCATTGTTCAAGCTCTTCAGGGAAAATCACTGACGCTCTATGGAGATGGCAGTCAAACAAGATCTTTTTGCTATGTGGACGATCTGATCGAAGGGATGGTGCTACTGATGAATGGCGACAAAACCGGTCCTATCAACATTGGCAATCCCAATGAATTCACCATCCTTCAGCTGGCTGAACTCGTACGCGATCTAATCAACCCCAATCTAAAATTTGTTTTCAAGCCACTACCTAAGGACGACCCGCGCCAGCGACAACCGTTCATTGACCTTGCAAGACAGGAACTGGGCTGGGAGCCAAAGATTTCTCTTAGAGAAGGGCTTCCTCCGACAATTAATTCACTCAACGAAGGAATCGCCAAAACACAAAAAATTAATGCAAGCAGGTCAAAGCCAGAAAAAAACCCCAATAAAAACCGCGAATGAGCCGATATGTTCACCGAAGGAAGACCGGAGACTACTTTTGAGGAAAGTGGTTTTTTGGAAAGCCAAGCTTCCCAATAGCCTGAATCGAACCCGGCATTATATTCAAAATGCAAATAATAAATTCACCAACATACCATCATGTGCCTAGACTATAATAAAAAAAAGAAAAGAGGCGACAGGCGCATAAAGCAAGAAATGCTAGAATCGCCCATCAAAGCAATTTAAGAATGCTTGCAATAATTATATTTACTATTTCAACTATAGCAATACTTACTCCAAGTACAAATACTAATAAAATCGAGCAGGCAATATACTCAATAGTTGCAACATCATTGCTGATTTCGGTTTCAGCAGTCGGGCTAATATCACTGCTTACATTAAGCCTAAAGCTCGCATGGGCTCCCATCTGGAGCATAGGTCTCGCTTTGTTGATATACATAATTATATATCAAAGACATTATCTATATGCAGCAATAAAGGCTACAAAAAAACAAATACTACTTAATGCTTCCTCTCTAAAAGAAAAGTCAATCGCTAATGCCCTAATCCTATTACTCTTATTACTTCTAGCAATCACTTCATTTGGGCCAATAAACCACCCTGACGCAGCTGATTACCATACAGGCTATGCATTTCAATTTTGGCTTCAACAAAGATTGGTAATAGATGGCGGATTAACCGAGGGCTTACTAGGCTTCGGTGATTTATCAAATTACTCTTTTTATCAAGAAAGCAACGGCTGGCTCATAAGAACAATGCAAGCTATAAATATTCTTCCAGCAATTTTATTTTTAATACAAAGAAAAAGCAATAAAACACTTTTGATTACCTTTTTATCGCTACCTGTATTTATGCAGTGGCTGACAATCGGAAAACCCCTGCTACTCACAGATATATCTTTATTTGTGTCTTATGCAACATGGATAGACTCGCGGACACAATCAAATGCCAAACTGGCAATCACATGCTGCATATTAAGTCTTGGGTTCAAAATCACCTCTTTACTGATCATATTTCCGATACTTACACATATATGTTCGGCCAACATTAAATACTTCAAAAAGCCAAAGGTACTCACAAGAAAATTCACATCTGGCTTTCTCTTCATATATGCATTTAGCTCAATCACAATTCTGGCAATATTTAGATATCAAATCACAGGGAACCCTATGTATCCTCTCTTTAGTAAATTATTTACCCCTAACGATTGGCAAAAAAGTTGGTTTGAGAATATGCTGGGAGCTAGCAACTCTTATCCGGCTCATTTTCCAATATCATTAGCAATACCATTTTCTATCCAGCATATAGGGATTGTCCTTGGGCCAGCGATTGTCGTTGCAGTCATTATATGTTTAGCATCAATCAAGTATTCCGCACAAAAGAGCGTTGGGATAGTAGCTATAATGCAAATTACACTTTTGATAATCCTAGGCCCAAAAAGAGCTGATTACTACGCAACACCGATATTACTTTTAATATACTGCGAAAGTTATTCACCAATCAATTTTCATCAACATGTAAGGAGCCTAGGGTACAGGCTATTATATTTTTTCCTGCTCCCTACCCAAATTCTTGTATTCTTGGGGCTTTCAACTTTAAGCTTACTTCAAACTAGCTATGCTATTCTTGAATATGAAAGTGCTATGAATCGATTTGCTTGGGGATTTTCGTTGTATCAAACAATCCAAAAAAACATAGGAAATTCTCAATACGTTAATCTAGCAGGAAGAAATTTAAGAAACTATTCAGGGGCAAACTATGTAGACAAAGATAAATTTGAAAAATGTCTAGGAAATCCATCAAGGCAAGCGCAAAAAAATCAGGCTACCATTAATAAGACATTGCCATATTTTAATTGCATGAAAAAGCTAAATACAAAATATATTATAGCGCAAAATAATCTTAGCGAAAACAATGAAAACCTTCAATGCCATCAGCATATGACGCAAAAAACTTCGCGTAATCCTTTCAACCTCAGAAAGCAAATAATATTTATTTGCAATGCCACAAAAATCAACGGTCAATATCAGGATCTGTAAAATAAAGCACTTAAACAATTCAAGATAAAAAAATTTTGCGCCAATGCTAGATTTAACTAACTTCCTAGTTCAAGATTTACATGCAAATTTCATTTGTGATTCCATGCCTCAATGAAGAACAGACAATTGAATCAGTGATTTCTGATTGTCATCAAGGCGGACGCCTATGTAAGAAACATTATGAAATAATTGTGGCAGATAATGGAAGTACTGACAAATCAGTTGAACTTGCTGAGTCGGCTGGAGCGAAAGTGCAGCACGTGAAAATAAAAGGTTATGGAGCAGCATTAAAAGTTGCTATCCAACAGGCGCAGGGGAATTTTTTAATCATGGCTGATGCGGACTGTACATATAACTTTCAACAAGCCCCTGAATTTATAAGTAAAATTGAAGAAGGGTATGATTTAGTTATGGGAAATAGATTTAAAGGCAATATAGAAAAAGGAGCAATGCCATTTCTACACTATTACGTTGGGAATCCAATCCTAAGTTTTTTCGGAAGACTGTTTTTTGATATTAAAATTGGCGATTTTCATTGTGGAATTCGTGCATTTAGAAAAACATCAATTGAATCCCTCAATTTAAAGTCCAATGGCATGGAATTTGCTTCTGAAATGGTCATCAAAGCAAGACTATCAAATCTAAAAATGACTGAAATACCAACAACATTACAAAAAGATTTTCCAGGGCGAAGGCCTCATTTAAAAACATGGAGGTATGGATGGCGCCATCTTAAATTTATGCTTTCTCTGTCGCCTAAATATAATATAGTATCTCCCTCAATATTATTTTTATTTGCCTCGGTTTTATTGTTTATATTTCAGCAAACAGGAGTAAAACCTTTTACAGGAGCTAATACTCTAATTTTTTCAGCTTGCAGCTTAACCCTATCGATCGTAATGTTTACTGATTACATATTTACAAATGAAATGATATACGCAAGACTAAATTACGGAAGCAAGCATTACAAAAAATTGAGAAAAGTGCTTGGCTTAAGAAGCGGAACAGATCGCCTTTACAAGCTTTCTGGTATTAGCCTCACGTTTTCATTATTTAACTTTTCACTTCTATTGATTCAGGCCTTTAATGATTTACTTTCAAGACAATTGTCTATAACTTATGGATTTTTAGGGTGTTCCTTTATAATAGTATCTGCAACAATATACTTACTCGCAAGCAAACTTTCATCTTTTTACCTCATTTCGCAAAAATAAGATATTTTAGCGATTATCTTAAAATATAGACCAAGTTACTAACTATTCCAAGCAATCGAACATGATATTTTGTATAATTTATGGAATTGGATTCTAGCATTTTTACTATTTCAAAATCAGAAAGAATATTCAGGTTTTCCTCCAGTGACCAAAATTTTTTGCCTATTATGCGTAAATATGTGCGAAATATTCTTTTTGGCAACCAATGCAAAAAAGGTGTTAACGTATGAAATTCAATTGGAAAGTATCTGTTAGGAGTAGTTAATACAACTATATGAGATGTCCGCATGGCTTCAGTAATAAGCTTGCATTGATTATCTCTAGAGCCAACATGCTCTATTACTGCCGAACAAAAACTAATATCAAAGAGTTTATCGGGGAAAGGTAAATTACACACGTCTGCATGAACAAATTTCAGGCCAGGGTACATTTTCTCTAAATGCTTTGCATCTTCTAAACCAATTGCAGTAATATTCTCTGGGTAAGGATACAACATCTCAAAGAAATTAGAATCCTTGCTTTTGTCACTTGTCACTCCTAGGTCTCCAACTTTTAAGGTTTTATCGATCGACAAAGCTCCTATGGTTTTTTTATAAATAATTTTTCTTATATAAAGAGCAAGATTTTCTGCAATACCATTTAGTCTCGGGGCTATATAATTAGACATTCCCAATAATGCCTTTCGAAAGAGTTGCTAAAGCACAGATAATCAAGCCATAGGATACAAATGTATAACTGTTTACCTCTTCGCCAAACGCGAACACTCCAATTAAAGATGTTGCCAATATGGATGTAGATATTACAAATGGGTATGCAATTGCAAGATTTACACGTGCAAGAATTCCCACCCACGCCAGTGTACTTAATCCATAAACAAAACATGCTAAAATAAAGTAAGGTTGAGTAACCATCTTACTAATAGAAGCCAACGAGAATAGATCAATATTATCTACTTGATTGGATGAAATTTTAAAAAGAACTTGCCCAAAGGCGAGAACTATTCCATAAGACAAAAGGTACAGGAAAGGCATTATTTTAAACATTGAAAAAACCATTGTATTGACCACAAGAAGTAATAGAAAAATCCCTCGCAATGAGCATGAACAACGGCAAATCAAAGATTGTTAAATTTCCAGATAATTTTTCCTGAAAAAAATAAAAATCTACAATCATGGCGAGGAACAGATTAGGTGATTTAATTGCACGCGGCTTTTAGATTTAAAAAACATAAAGCAAAGCACACAAATTCTGGCAGGGAATAATCCGCCTCTGCATCAAAGTTCCTTACGTTGCTTCACACTTGCCATATAACTGGTACCACCTTTCACTTCCAGCACCTTCTCCAAACCTTCAAGATCCTCATCAGTGATCTTGGTCTGCATCGGGCAGTGCTTGGGTCCACACATCGAACAGAATTCAGCCTGCTTGTAAATATCAGCAGGAAGAGTTTCATCGTGGTACTGCTTGGCTCGCTCGGGATCCAGTGACAATTCAAACTGCTTATTCCAATCAAAGGCATAACGCGCCCGGCTGAGCTCATCATCTCGATCACGGGCACCGGGGCGATGCCGGGCGATATCTGCTGCATGTGCGGCGATCTTGTAAGCGATCAAGCCTTCACGTACATCATCGGCATTGGGCAGACCCAGATGCTCTTTCGGAGTCACATAGCAGAGCATCGCCGTGCCATGCCAGCCAGCCATGGCTGCCCCAATCGCCGAGGTGATGTGGTCATACCCCGGTGCGATGTCAGTTACCAAGGGGCCGAGCACATAGAAGGGAGCCTCATTGCACTCCTCCATCTGCTTTTTCACGTTGAACTCGATCTGATCCATCGGCACATGGCCTGGACCCTCAACCATCACCTGAATATCTTTCTCCCAGGCACGACGCGTTAGATCACCGAGGGTGTGGAGCTCAGCCAGCTGCGCCGCATCCGAAGCATCATGCTGACACCCCGGCCGCAATGAATCACCCAGCGAGAACGTGCAGTCGTAGCGCTTGAAAATCTCACAGATGTCGTCGAAGCGGGTGTAGAGAGGGTTCTGGCGATGGTGATAAAGCATCCACTGGGCGAGGATGCCGCCGCCACGACTGACGATCCCGGTGATGCGACCCTTCACCTTGACCAGATGTTCGATCAGCAGGCCAGCGTGAATCGTCTGGTAGTCGACACCTTGCTGACAGTGCTTCTCGATGATGTGGAGAAAGTCATCCTCCGAGAGACGTTCAATCGACCCATGCACACTTTCCAGAGCCTGATAAACAGGAACGGTGCCGATTGGCACGGGTGAAGCCTTGATAATCGCGGTGCGTACATCATCAAGATTGACACCGCCGGTGGACAGGTCCATCACGGTGTCGGCACCGTATTTCACAGCCAGATTCAGCTTTTTGACCTCTTCCTCAGCGTCCGAGGCATTGGGTGAAGCGCCGATATTTGCATTCACCTTGCACTTGCTGGCGATCCCAATCGCCATGGGCTCAAGATTTTCATGGTTGATATTGGCGGGGATGACCATGCGGCCCCGTGCCACCTCCTCCATCACCAAGGTCTCAGGAAGGTTTTCCCTCCTGGCCACGTAGACCATCTCCTCGGTCACCACGCCCTGACGGGCGAAATGCATCTGGGAAACGTTGGACTGTCCGCGACGGGACTGAACCCAGGAAGCACGCATGATCCATTCAGCGAAGGAACTGCCAGGGGCCAGCCAGCTAACTGAGGATCACATTGGTCACTTCCCTATCGCCGGAATGACCCGGATCAGGTTCAGAGGGTGTGATCTCAGCCAGAAGGATCGCGAACGATCCAAGGCACCCCTAGTGGTGCCCAATTACTAGCAACGCCATTGAGAACACACCGTCAACGCAGCTGCAATCCGTTCAGAGCAGCTGCAATGACTCGATGGTCTACGTCTTGCTGCAGTGGCAACAACAGAGCTCTGGCTTGCTCACCAATTTGCTGATCAGCCCTTTCACGAACAATCCGGCCCAGAATTTCGGCTCCGCTGACACGAACCGTTCCGTCGTCATCGATGATCGCGGCACTGGCCAGGTCGAGCAGCCAACCGAAATCGATCTCAGGCTGTTCCGCCAGAGCAGAAAGAATGCTGCAGCGCACCAGCCATGCACTGTCGGCGTCGAATGCTGCCTTGAGTAAGGGCCAGGCTCGGGCAACGCCATAGCTGACAAGGGCATTGGCAGCTTCGGCACGCACATTCGCATCACCATCACTGCGCAGCCGCCGCTCCAACACGGTCCAACCCTGCTCGGTGCGCTTGTAGCCCAAACCGCTGCAGCTCAAGGAACGCACGAGAAAAGCCTCCTGCTCACTGCCCAGCACCAAGAGAGGAACAGCGTCCTCATCACTGCAGAAGCGCAACTGGGTGAGGGCCGGCATGGCTCGCAAAGGATCACCAGAACTGATCGCCTCTCTAAGGGCCTTGAGATCAGGTTCACCGCCCTGAGGCTTTTGCGGTGTGAACGCCATCAATTCAATCCTCCAGAAAACGACTGCTTCGCAAGGCCACCAGCAGCTTGTGCCGCCGTCGACGACGACCCACCACTGCGTGGATCACCAAGCCAGAGCCAACCAGGATGGCAGGAACAGACTGCCAACGCTCGGTACCCTCTCGCTGGACAAGCGCCAGAACCCCAAGGCACACCAGCAGAGGCGCTGCCAAGGACAACAACACATGCAAACGGGTACGAGGCGGACGATTCATGTCGTCGGTTCCCAAGCCAGCATCGCTGCTGTGAGCACCCGGATTCCGACCCCTAGGCAGCGTTCATCAGGCAGAAAGTGACCGTTGTGGAGTGGGGCACATCCCTCAGGGCCCGCCACACCGAGTCGAAACATCATGCCAGGCACATCCCGGATCAACTCTGCGAAATCCTCGGCACCCAAAGAGGGCTGTTCCAAGCGCAAGACCTGATCTGGGCCAAGCTGCTCGATGGCACAGCGCTCAAGCAGGGCCGTGAGTCTGGTGTCGTTATCCACCGGTGGAGCAATACAGCGATAGCGAACCGTTGCTGTTGCACCGAAACCCTCACAAAGAGCTCGCACGGTCTCCTCGATCCAACGGGGGAGATGATCGTGCAGATCGTTGGACAGACAGCGCACTGTTCCCAGAAGAGTGACCCGGTCGGCAATCACATTGAACGCCTTGCCTCCTTCGATACGCCCAAAGCTCACCACCACCGGATGCAGGGCATCAAGCCTGCGACTGATCGCTTCCTGGAGTCCGGTGACCACCCTCGAGGCGATCCAGATCGCATCCACCGACTGATGAGGCCTGGCGCCGTGGCCAGCCTGGCCGTTGATCTCAATTTCCAGCTCGCCAGCCGCCGCTGTGAGGCTGCCGCTACGCAAACCCACGCTGCCCACAGGCAAAGAGGGGAACACATGCAAACCGAACAACGCTTGAAGACCATCAGTGGCTCCTGCCTCACGCATCCAGCGAGCCCCCTGAGCGATTTCCTCTGCTGGCTGAAACAACAAGCGCATCCCAACAGGTAAGTGCGACTCAGCTGCCAACAACTTGGCCACGCCCAAACCAACCGTGCTGTGAAGGTCATGGCCGCAGGCATGCATCACGCCCTGCCTCAGGGAGGCATAGGGCAAGTCCGTTTTCTCCTCAATCGGCAGTGCATCCATATCAACGCGCAAGCCGAGTTTCGGACCCTGCTCGGGGCCAAGATCAGCCACCACACCCGTGCGTCCAACGCCTTCGCGAACACGCCAACCGGCCTGGCGCAGATCACCTGCAATCAGTGCAGCGGTTTGATGCTCTTCTCCACTGAGCTCAGGATGGGCATGCAGGTGACGACGCAACTCAATCAACTCCGGCAACAGCGCGTCCAAACGCTCGGACCAGGTAGCAGTGAGATTCATGACACCTCCAGAGCGAGAAAGCGCTCGAGATCGGCAATCGGCCGTGGCGGCCAGCGACGCACCTCGGCCAGCCAGGCGGCATCGCGATAACTGGGATCAAGACCTGAAGCAGCGGCCCAATGGCTTTCCGCTTCACCGCGCGAACCTTCACTCCAGAGCAAAGCACTCAAAGCTGCTCTGGCATCGGCGAACAAGGGGTAGCGCCGGATCAGATTGCGCAAATTTCGTTCTGCTTCTTTCAGATCATTGAGTTGGTAGAGAGCCAGAGCGTCACTGGATCGCGCCATTGCAAATCCTGGCCTTGCATCAGCGGCTAAGCGATAAAGACGCTGGGCTTCCTGCCATTCTCCCTCTGATCCACGGACATTGCCGAGGTTGTAGAGGGCTGAGGCATCACTCGGGTCTCGTTCCAGAATCCAGTCGTAATCGGCTGCGGCCTCAGACCAGCGCTGCAAGGCCTCTTCAGCGGTACCGCGATTGAGATGGGGGTCAGCATCGTTGGGGGCCAGCTCCATGGAGCGGGTTTGATCGGCGATGGCTCCCTCTGGATCACCCAACATGAGACGTATGTTGCCGCGGTTGCTCCAAGCCGCCGCATCGTTAGGAGCAAGATCGAGCACCTGATCCCAGACCGGAAGTGCCTGCTGCGGATCGCCGGCACGGCTGAGAGCAAGAGCACGATCGAACAGCTCCGGCAAGTGATCAACTTCGGCTGCCAATGCCGAGACAGGAGAGGCGATCAAGCAAAGAGGTAGGAACCAACCGATCAGGCCCTGCATCCAACTCAACCACCATGACGCCCTCGTCTTCATCACAGTCAACACGCTGTGCATTGAAGACCATCAAGCTGCGACCAAAAGAGCAGCGTCACCGTTTCTTGAATCGTCGAAGTCTTCAGTCAGCGTATCGAGCGTGAACACCTCTGCGAGAGAGCTGAACAACACCCAGCACAGTTGTCAAGCAGCAGCGAGATGGTCACGACCAGCAGCCGTCACCACCCGGCCACGTGGAGTGCGCTGCAAAAAGCCGAGCTGAAGTAAATACGGTTCAACCACTGACTCCAAGGTGGTGGGATCTTCTCCAAGAGCCGCCGCAAGGGTATCCAGTCCGGCGGGACCGCCTCCATGGGATTGGAGCAGCAGCTCCAGCAGCCTTCGATCACTGGCGTCCAGACCGCGGCCATCCACCCGATGCAACGTGAGGGCTTCATCGACCAATCCGCGGTCGATCGCTCCGGAGCAGTCACGGACACAGGCCACATCTCGCACCCGACGCAACAGTCGGTTGGCAATGCGAGGCGTGCCCCTGCAGCGGAGTGCAATCTCAGCGCAAGCATCGGCCGTGAGATCGAGGTCGAGCAAACCGGCGGCCCGCTCGACAATCGACTGCAAGTCGTCCAAGCCGTAGAACTCAAGACGCTGAATCAAGCCAAAGCGATCGCGCAACGGTGAGCTCAAAGCACCTGCGCGGGTTGTGGCGCCGACCAGTGTGAACGGCGGTAAGTCCAGTGCACGGGTTCGCGCAGTGCTTCCCTTGCCGACGGTGAGGTCGAGTCGACGATCCTCCATGGCCGGATAGAGCAGCTCCTCGGCCACCCGGCTGAGTCGATGAATCTCATCGATGAACAACAGCTCACGAGGCTGCAGATTCACTAAAAGACCAACGATGTCGCGGGGGCGCTCAAGCGCCGGGGCGCTGGTGATGCGGCATTTCACTCCCAACTCCTCGGCCAGCACCATGGCCATGGTCGTTTTGCCAAGACCAGGCGGGCCGTAGAGCAACACATGATCAAGAGCATCGCCGCGGCCCAGCGCGGCTTGCACCGCAATGCCAAGCACCTGCTTGAGCTCACGCTGACCGATGTAGTCCTGCAGACACTTGGGCCTTAAGCCGTCGTCGCGAGAGGCCAGCGCCGCTGGATCGAGATCGTCTCCTGGCTGCCTGGCCGCATCGACCACCCGATTGGGCTCACGCTCCTTGCGTGGACGTAGGGATCCTGCGCTTGAGGAAACGATGGCCATGTGGGAAGAGTACCGAGACCTGGATAGGGTCGGAGCATCAAGCGGCCGAAAGGCCAAACAGGCAATGGCCAAAGGTGGAGGTAAGAAAAACGCGGCAGCTCGCGCAGCGGCCAATCGCTTACTGGCCGACAACAGGCTGGCCAGGCATCAATACGACATCCTGGAAACGCTGGAAACCGGCATCGAACTGGTGGGCACAGAGGTGAAATCCATTCGGGCTGGCCAAGCCAATCTCCGGGATGGTTTCTGTCTGATCCGCAAGGGTGAAATGCAGCTGCACAACGTGCACATCTCACCCCACACCCATGCAAGCGGGTACTACAACCATGATCCGCTGCGCGTGCGCAGGTTGCTGGCCCACCGACGCGAAATCGACAAGCTGCGTGGGCAACTGGATCAAAAAGGGCTGACGCTGATCCCGCTCAACATGCACCTGCAGGGCTCCTGGATCAAACTCACCATCGGTCTCGGCAAAGGCCGCAAGTTGCACGACAAGCGCGCTGCCGAAAAGGACAAGCAGATCAAGAAAGAGACCCGAGCTGCCATTGCCCGCTACTGACTGCCCTCATTGGGTCCTGCAGTGGAATCAGGGGGGGAGTCACTGGTCAATGGATTGGCTGCATCAGCCTCTTCACCGGGAGGATCCTCAGCACCAGCAGGCCGGGGACCGGGGGGTTCCGGAAGCGCCTCAACAGGGCCCTCAGCTCCAGTGGCCGGATCGGGAATCGGGTTGAGATCAACCTCCGGCAACGGTTTCGGTGCTGGCGCATCGGCGCGACAGGAGAGCGTCAACAAGCCGGACGACACGCCGTCGTTGGTGACCAGCACCTGCACAGGCGAACCTGCTTCCACAGGCAAGGTCACAACACGCAGCGGTCCGCGATCGGCAGCGACCTCCCCATCAGCGGCATAAACAGTCATCTGCATCAAAGGAGTGCCGTTGATGCCCAGCACCAGGCGACGACCAGCTGGGACCGAGATCGAGATCAGGCGTGCACCACCAGCGGAGACTCGGCTAGACAGAACCGTGGGCGCCTGCGCACGCGCTTTGACCTGTTCAATCTGCACATCCTCAAGGCTGCGCAATGCGGCAGCGATCCACAGCTGACGGAAAGGATCAGGCGGCTTCACCCCTGCCGGAACTCCTGGAAGCAACGCCTGAGCTGAAGCGCTGACCAGCTGCTCCACCACCTTGTTATTCACACCCTGCGACACAAGGGCCTGGCGTTGCCTTTGCCAGTCGGCAGGCTTGAGCTGTCCTAGACGACTGCGCAGCGCCGGCGGCAGTTGCTCCACCCTGGCCAACCACTCCTCGGCGAGTTCGTTCCAGACACTCCTCAAAGGAGCGTCTTCAAGGGAATCACTGGGCAGGCGACCGCCACGCTCAGGGAAACGGGCCATCAGGCTTGCATCCACCAACTGAAGAAACCAACTGCGATCAACCTGCAGGGCTCGTAGACGACTGAGCAGCTGCTGACGTTGATCAACCTCCGCAGGAGGAAGGCTTGCGGAAGGGGAACGCCCAATCACATCGCGATCCGTGGAGGGGGCCCCAGAGGGGGGATTGCCGCGAGTGAGCAGAAACCAACCGATGGCTGTTCCCACCAGAGCCGAGACCAACAGGGCACCGACAACAGGCCAGAGACGGCCTTCCGCCGCAAGCTGTCGCTGCTCCGCCGAAGGTCGGCGCCGTGCTTCCTCACGAGCTGTGGCGCGAGATGGGTTGAACGACGGCAAATCCGGAGACTCACTTGCCACGGGCGGCGAGTCATCCGAAACAACTGGGGCCAGAACCAGGGTGCGCTCAGCCCGCGCCTGAGGCCCTGTTGTTTCAGGCATCGACACAGCCTGCAAAGCCTGGAGGGCATCAGCAGCCAGCTCAAAACGGTGCCCGGGCTGTTCAGACAGCAATCGTTCCAATACCTCTCGATAGGAAGGATCCAGATCGAGATCGTTGGGGAACAACCATGCCTCTGCATCTGCCTGCAACAAGTGAGCAGGGGGACGGCCGGTGAGCAGGGTCAGAGCCGACACACCGAGACCATGCAGATCCATCCACGCAGCTGCAGGGTCCTGCCGGACCTGCGAGCGAGGCGCATAAGCCGGCGAGGCTGCGATGAGAGGCTGCTGACCGCAGCGCTGCAGCAAGCCGAAATCCAACAGCACGGGCAGACAATCCTGATCGCGCCGCAGCAGATTGCGGGGATTGAGATCGCCATGGACCAGCTCCTGACCGTGCAGCACAGCAAGAGGTGGCAACAGCTGCCTCATCAGCAGCAGCACCTCTCCAGGGCCGAACACCAACTGGCGCTGAAGGCGTTGCGTCTGGATCTGGCTCAGCGTTGAACCCTCCTGCCACTCACGCACCAGCCAGAGACTGCCCTGTTGCTCAAGCAGGCCTCCAAAGCGTGGAATCTGGGGATGCAGCAGTGACTGCATCGACGGCCACAAACTGCGAAAGCGATCCTGAGTCGCCTGAGTGTTGAGTTGCCGCAACGCAACGGGTGCATCACCCGCCAACTGATCAGCGGCACACCAGAGAGTCCCCTGGGGATGATCTGGATCAGACGACAGACAGCGGTCTAGGCGATACCGGTCGGCCAGCAACGTGCCGATCACAAAGGAGTTGCGATTTGGGCCGATGGTAGGGGCAGTCTTGCGCTGACACCCGACGGGGATCCCACTAACGTCACCGCCAGCATGATTCCCCTCCATGGCTTCCGGCTCACTCCTGAATCGACTGATGGAGGTGCGTCGGACCAGTGAGGCGTTGATTGAGCCCCTCAATACCGAAGACCTCAACCTGCAGGGCATGGCCGATGCCAGCCCACCCAAGTGGCACCTGGCTCATACCACCTGGTTCTTCGAAACCTTTGTGCTGAAGCCCAACCATCCGGACTACGTCCCCGCGGACCCGCGTTGGAGCTATCTGTTCAACTCCTATTACGACGCGGTTGGCCCGCGCCAACCGCGACCTCAGCGAGGGTTACTCAGCCGACCACCGATGGAGGAAGTCTCAGCCTGGCGGAAGCGGGTGAATCTTGCTTTGGAAGAGCTTTTGAAGCGCCACAGCGAAGCACCGTGGCTGGATCTGGTGGAACTGGGCCTTAACCATGAGCAGCAGCATCAGGAACTGATGTTGATGGACCTGCTGGATGGATTCAGCCGTCAGCCGCTCGAACCGGCCTATCGCAGCGACTGGGCTGAACCGTTTGATGATCAGCCGATCACAACCGGCCAAACGACAGGATCCCAACGGCACGAACCCTGGCTCGACTGCCATGGGGGCCTGGTGGAAGTGGGCCACAGCGGTGATGCCTTCCACTTCGATAACGAAGGCCCGCGGCATCGAACCTGGCTGGAGCCCTTCAGCATTGCGTCTCGGCTGGTGAGCAACGGTGCTTACCGCTGCTTCATCGACGATGGCGGTTACCGACGCCCTGAGCTCTGGATGAGCGAGGGCTGGGCTGAGCGCAGTCAGCGCAACTGGGAAGCCCCCCGCTACTGGCGACGTGATCCCGATGACCAAGGTCCCTGGCGTTGGGAGTTCACCCTCGCTGGCCGCTGCCCACTGGAGGATCACCTACCGGTTCGACACCTCAGTTGGTTCGAGGCGGATGCCTATGCGCGCTGGGCCGGCGCCCGCTTGCCCAGCGAAGCGGAATGGGAATTAGCCAGCCATAAACACGGCGCATCACTTCAACAGAGCCATGGCCAGCTATGGCAATGGACCTCAAGCCCCTATCGCCCATACCCAGGCTTTCAACCTGCAGCAGGAGCTGTGGGCGAATACAACGGCAAATTTATGACCTCCCAGTTCGTGCTGCGGGGCAGCAGCCAGCTCACACCCAGAGGCCATTCCCGCGACACTTACCGGAACTTTTTCACCCCGGCCAGCCGCTGGATGGCGGCAGGTCTACGCCTGGCCCAATGACAACACAAACGCCTGCGCGTCTTCAACTGATCGATCTGCATCCGCCCAGCGCAGACATGCGCCGACTGGTGCAGGACGGTCTGCAACGCGAGCCACGTCAGCTACCAGCGTGGTTTCTCTACGACAACGAGGGTTCGCGCCTGTTTGATCAAATCTGTCAGCAACCGGAGTACAGCCTCACCCGAACGGAAATCGCCTTACTGGAATCAGCAGCAGCGGACATGGCCCGTGCCATTGGATCAGGGGTGATCGTTGAATTCGGCGCAGGCAGTGCCCGCAAGGTGGGTCCGCTGCTGGAGGCGATGCAGCCTTCCGCCTATGTGGCCCTCGACATCAGCTCCGAGCACCTGCGCCAGTCAACGTCGGCACTTCAGACCCAACATCCCGGGGTGCCGATGCTGGGAATCTGCTGTGATCACAGTCAGCTTGATGTGCTTCCAGACCATCCGTTGATCCGCGGGACAAGGCGTGTGGGGTTCTTTCCTGGCAGTTCCCTCGGCAACTTCACTCGTGAGGAAGCCATTGCACTGCTGTGCAGATTCCGGGACCTGCTCGATGGAGGACCGCTGTTGCTGGGACTTGATCAGCCCAAATCAAGGTCCAGGCTGGAGGCCGCCTACAACGATGCCGCAGGTATCTCCGCCGCCTTCGCCCATAACCTGCTGCAACGACTGAACAAGGATCTGGGTGCAAACTTCAACCCAGACATGTTCCGTTATGAGGCCGTCTGGCAGGAAGCAGAGAGCCGAGTGCGCATGGCCCTGATCAGCGAAGGCAACCAAACGGTGTCGGTGGCTGGTGAACCATGGACCTTCAGCGCAGGACAACCGCTTGTGACCGAATACAGCGTCAAATACTCAGTGAAGATGGCCCGTGAGCTGGCCGAGGACGCAGGCTGGCGCTGGTGCCAGCGCTGGCATGATCCTGCTGATGACCTTTCCCTGCACTGGCTGGAAGCGGCAGACTGAGCAGAGACACGTTCAGCCCTGATTTCATCATGAGCATGAGCAACGCTGCCAGGGCTGATTGATGTCGCCGACTTGGCTGGATCAGCTTGAACAGAACCTGGAAGAGCGGTTGGATGCCTTTCTGCACTCCAATCCCGATCAAGACCGCCTGCTGCAGGAGCAGCATCTGCAGGACCGACAGCGCGATCTCAGCAGCCGGCGCGATCTGATGAAGATCCAGGCCAGAGACCTGCGACGGCAGCTGCTGTCACTGGCAGAGCAAGTTCAGGCCTGGGGAGAACGCACCAAGAAGGCACGCGATGCCGGAGCCGATGACCTGGCATTGCGAGCTGAACAGCATGTCAAAACCCTGATGGATCAGGGCAGAGATCTCTGGAATGAGCTTGACGAGCTGGGTCGGAATTTCCGAGATCTGGATCAACAGATTTCCCGTCTCAATCAGAGGGCGTCACAACAACGAGGACATCGCAGCCTGGATGAGGACTGGGCCTTGTTTGAAGCCCACCAAGAATTAGAGGACCTCAGACGACGCCAAGGGCTGAGCTGATTCCTGGATCAATCAAGCCTTGGGAGCAGGAGGCTCAAGGCTGACGTTCTCGGGCGGTGGGGTCGGATCAGGATCGGCAATCAGCATGTGCTGAAGCACGATCTCAGGACGCTCGCTGTCGCGCCAGCGAATCCGATAAGCGGGCATCTTGGTGCCTCGGCTGGTGGTCTGCTCAACGGGCTCCATCACCCAGCCGCGGCGGGAGCGCCCCTGGGGATTGCGCTTGACCACCGCATCGGCGTGCTTGAAGCGGAAACCTACGCGCTCACCACTCATTGGAAAGGGACCATGCCACTGTGCTCCATTATCCACCCTGAGGGCACAAGGCAACCTCCCAACACACTCAAACCTCAGGGCGAAGCAGCGGGAAGGCGATCACGTCGCGGATGGAAGGGCTGTCCGTGAGCAGCATCACCAATCGATCGATGCCGATGCCGAGACCACCTGTGGGAGGCATGCCCACCTCCAGAGCATTGACGAAATCCTCATCCAAGCCCTGCGCCTCCAGATCTCCAGCGGCCTTGCGCTCCTGTTGTGCTTCCAGACGCTGACGCTGATCGACTGGATCAGTGAGCTCGCTGAAGGCATTGGCGTGCTCTCTGCCAACGATGAACAGTTCAAAACGTTCAACCAAACCGGGCTTACTGCGATGCGGACGAGCCAGGGGCGAAATGTCCAAGGGATAGTCCATCACGAACGTGGGCTGGATCAGAGTGGATTCCACAGCCTGTTCAAACGCTTCATTCAGAAGCCGTCCCACGGAATCAGCCAACGCAGGAACGTGCAGACCCTTGGCCGCCATGGCTGTTGCGGCTTCCTCTCGAGTGCTGAAGGCATGAAAATCCAGGCCGGTGGCGTCCTGGACCAGCTCATGCATGGTTGCCCGCCTCCAGGGAGGGGTCAGATCAATCTCGGTGCCTTGATAGCTGATGGTCTGACTACCGCAAACCTCCTGGCAGACAGAACTGATCATCTGCTCAGTGAGCTCCATCATCCCCAGGTAATCGGCGTAGGCCTGGTACACCTCCACGGACGTGAATTCAGGGTTATGTCGAGTGCTGATGCCCTCGTTGCGGAAGATCCTGCCGAGCTCATACACACGCTCGAAGCCCCCCACAACCAGTCTCTTGAGGTGCAATTCCGTGGCGATTCTCAACGTCAGCGGCAGGTCCAGAGCGTTGTGATGCGTTTCAAAGGGCCGAGCATCAGCACCACCCGGCTGGCTCTGGAGAACGGGTGTCTCGATCTCCAGGAAGTCGCGATCATCCAACCAGCGCCGGATTGAGCTCACTGTTAACGCACGCCGCCGGAAGGTTTCCCGCGACTGAGGAGTCACGATCAGGTCGAGATAGCGCTGCCGGTAGCGCTTTTCCACATCGGCGAGACCATGCCACTTATCAGGCAACGGCTGCAGCGCTTTGGTGAGCATGGTCCACTTGGCAACTTTCACCGAAAGCTCACCGCGATCCGTTCGGCGCAGGATGCCGCTCACACCGATGAGGTCGCCCGCATCCACAAGCGAAGTGATCTGGGCAAACGACTCGCCCAGAGTCGACTTCTCCAGAAACAACTGGATCGTGCCCGTCTCATCAGACAGGGTGAAGAAAGCAAGTTTGCCCATCACCCGTCGCGTCATCACCCGACCGGCGACGGCCACCTTGAGATCCCGCTCTTCCCCATTGGGCAGATCAGCGTGGACGTCCTGCAGCTGAGCCATCCGATCGGTGGGATCGAAATGGAGGGCATAGGGCTCTACACCCTGCTCCCTGAGTGCATTCGCCTTCTCTAAGCGGGTCTCTCGCAGTTCTGACACGGAAAAGAACTCACATGGGCGCCATCCTGCCGGTCGATGGTGCCATCAAGTGAGAAATCGGCGTCAGAACGTCAGCAGGAGGATCTCAACTGGCCACTGCTGCAGGAGCGTTATCGCCCATGCGCTGGGAGGAATAGCCGATACCGCGCACCGTGAGAATCAGTTCAGGATTCCGCGGATCCGGTTCAAGTTTGCCGCGCAGTCGCGCCACATAAACATCAACCACTCGAAGGTCCGCAGCACGGCGAGGTGGATAACCCCAGAGCTGCTCAAGAATTTCTGCACGAGGAACAACCCGTCCAGGTTCCCTGAACAAGAGCTCAAGCAAGCTGAATTCGGTGTAAGTCAGTGAAATGCGCTCACTGCCTCGCGTGACTTGGCGACGGTTGGTGTCCACCACAAGGTCACCAACGCGAACGACTCCCTGCCCGGTCGGCAATTCACGAGGCTCAGCGGTGGCTGAACCTCTCCCTACGCGACGGAGGATCGTGGCAATTCTGGCTTCCAGTTCTTTAGGACTGAAAGGTTTGGGCAGGTAGTCATCTGCACCGAGGTCAAGGCCTGCCACTCGTTCAGAGATGGCTTCAAGGGCCGACAAGAAAATGATCGGCACACAGGATTCGGCCCGCAGACGCCGACAAACTGCGAAACCATCCAGCTTCGGCAGCATGACGTCGAGAACGACGAGGTCTGGCGATTCGCGATGGAACACCTCAAGGGCCTCCTCGCCATCTTCTGCACAGACAACGCGATAACCAGCTAACTGAAGTCGCATCACCAAGACACGACGGACTGCAGGCTCGTCGTCGACGACCAGCAATGTGGCCTTGACGGACTCTGGAGCTCCCTGGAGAGACCCATCGCCATCAAGTTGGTGGGATGGGCCTTCGGGCATACACTCCATCGGGTAAGAATTGCAACCCTACAGTTCGACGTGAACGGATCGAGCTCCGCGATCCAAACCGGGAACAGGTTTTGGCTTCTTTTAAGAATTGAAGCAGTCGCTCAACAGGGGGTTCAGGGCCATCGGGCACTGGCATAACGGTTCCATTGCTGCTCTGCCTCAAGCACGGCCTGATCACTGCTGATCTGACCCAACATGGCCCGCTGCAACTGGGTATAGATGATGCTCTGCAAGCGCTTCACCCCCGGGGTCGCAGGCACAAGCACCCGGGCAGTGTTCAAGGTCTCCGCCGACAACAGACGTGCATCACGGATCTGAGCCTCAGCAGGATTGGATGGCTGCTCAACCTCAAGCTCGGCACGAATCGCAGACAGCGCTTCAAGAGAAGACGGCAGCACTCTCGCCTCTCGCGCGAAACGAGCTTGGTTGGTTCCGTTGGTCAGGAACAGGGCCAGTTCAACAGCTTCGCCAGCCTGCTGACTCTGCCGAGGCACGGCAAGTGTCATCAAGGCCACATTGGCTGTGCCGTCCGAACCAGTCAGAGGTGGCTGAGGCGTGGTCACCGCAGCCACACCGGGGGCATTGGTCTGAATGCTGCGCAGAAACTCAGCGCCGCTGGCAAGCAATGCAAGCTCACCACTCTGGTACAGCTCAATGGCCCGCCGCTGCCCCTGACTCACCACTTCCCGAGGCAACAAACCTTCGCGATACAGATCAGTCCAGAACGCAAAGGCCTTGCGACCTGCCGGCGTGTTGAATGCGGCTCTCTGACGTGCATCTAGAAGACTGACGCCCATCTGCACGAACGACTCCAAAAGCTCTGCGGAATCGTCTGGAACTACAGTCACAAAGAGGCCGTAACGACCCGTGCGCTCGCGGATGCTGCGGGCATAAGCAGGCACTTCATCCCATCGACGAGGAGCCCTGGAGAGACCCGCCTGACGCAGAAGGTCACCGTTCACCAGGCTCAGACGGACCGTCAGATACCAGGGGATGGCGATCTGACCTGCCTCAGGATCCCTGGCTGCCTCCCAGACCGATGGCAAGTAGTTCTGCTCTGCACCAGGCGGCAAAAGAGCTGTGAGATCAGTGAGGCCACCCTTGCTGGCCAGATTGGCGGCGAAAGGAGGATTGAGGTTCACCACATCAGGTGCGGTGCGTGCAAACACAGCGGCTAGCAGCTTGCGCTCTACCGACCCCCAGGGGAGGTCTGTCCATCGCACCAGTGCCTCTGGATGGAGCTTGTCCCAAGACCCAAGCACGTCATCCATATAAGGATTGAACTTTGGGGCCAACTGCAGGGTCCAAAGCTGGAGAGTTCCCTCAGGAACCGAACCCGGACGACACCCCCAGATGAACAACGCCAAACCGGAGAGAGCCAGGCCGGACAGAAACCGGCGCCGTCGCAAAGACACAATCATGCGGGTGCTCGCCGTCGCCACAAAAGCAGCTGCCAGGATCCAATTAACGGTGCCAGCAGTCCAGTGATCAAAGCCTGGGCGAGCGTGGTGTGCAGCGCCCACGACTGGGTCAGTCCATCGGATGATCCCAGCACCAGCCACTGGAGCCATAGGGACAAACCCAGAACCAGCGCGCCGATCCAGGCCAGCAATCCCAGATTGAGGCTGCGCTGAATCGGCGGGCCGCGGCGTCCCAGCCGTCCCCACCACCAACCCATCAAGACCAGAGCGGGCACCTGACTGACATCCCCGAGGCTCAGACCATCCAGCACCAGTCCAATCGCTGCTCCTGCAATCGCACCGGCAAGCGGACCATCCACCAATGACCAGGGCAGCAACCAGAGGATCGCCCAGCTGGGCGGAACACCATCCAGGTTGATCCAGGAAGGTGATGCCATCTGCAGGATCGGCACCAAGAGGGCAGAAGCCACGCAGATGGGTTGTCGATGCAGGCGCGTCATCAGTCAGCGCACCTTGACCTGGACCCAATCGATGGCATCAGGCGGGGCGATCAGCTGCACGAGAGCGGTTGGCGCCGGGACCGATCTGGCATTAAGCGACTGCACCACTGCCACGGGCAAATTGGGTGGCAGCAGAGTGCTCGCCGGTGAAGTACTCACGAGATCACCTGGACGGACCTGGATGTCCTTATCGAGAAATTGCAACTGTGGCCGGGCTGTTCCAAGGCCCACCAGCAGCCCATGCTGCTGGGTGCGCGGCAACCAAACGCCGATGCGACTACCAGGGGCCGTGAGCAAACGGACGCTGCTGGTGGTGGGTGTCACGCTCTGAACCCTGCCGACCAGGCCTCCAGGACCGATCACTGCATCATCCTTGCCCACACCTTCAGTCGCACCTTTGCCCAGCAGCAACTGTTGCCACCAACCTGATGCTGTGCGCGAGATCACCGCAGCCTGAAGCCAGTCTCCCGACGACTGCTGATCAAGCGCCAACAAACCCCTCAGGCGTGCGTTGTCTTGCTCCAGAAGCTCCAGCCGGGAGAGCTGCTCCTGCTGTTTGGCAGTCTCAATCCACTCGCGCTGAGCAGCCCCCGGCCAGAAGGGCCGACTCAGCAAGGCGAAGCCATCAGCAAAGCCAGCCCCTTTGCTCAGACGCACCAAACCAAGAGCGAGCAACAACACCAACCACGGCCATAGCCGCTGGATGGAGCGCAGCCTTGAGCCCTGGGGCCTCTGGGAGGAACCCATGGCGATTAGAGAGCGGAAGCAGAGCGAACAAATTCAGGTGTGTCGAGCACCCTCTGCAGACGCTTGTAGTCCTCAAGGACCTGACCACAACCCTTAACCACGCAAAGGAGTGGCTCCTCGGCGATGTGGGTGAAAATCCCCGTTTCATGGCTGATCAGATCACTGATGCCGCGGACCAACGCTCCGCCACCGGCCAACATGATTCCACGATCGACGATGTCGGCGGCAAGCTCGGGCGGAGTGCGCTCGAGGGTGCGCTTCACAGCCTCCACAATCACGTTCAAAGGCTCAGCGATGGCCTCACGCAGATCCCCTGCCTGCAACTGAATGGTTCGCGGCAGTCCAGACAACAGGTGTAAGCCGCGAACATCCATCACCGTCTGATCGAACTCGTTATCAGGGAACGCCGAACCGATGCGGATCTTGATCTCTTCTGCAGTGCGCTCACCCACAACGAGGTTGTGCACTTTCTTCAGGTAGACCCCGATGGAGTCACTGATCTCATCTCCAGCAACGCGCACCGATTCACTGAGCACGGTGCCACCAAGGCTGAGCACCGCCACCTCGGTGGTGCCGCCGCCAATGTCGACAATCATCGTGCCAACAGGTTCCGTGACCGGCAGACCAGCGCCGATTGCAGCAGCGACAGGTTCATCAATGAGATGAACTTCCCGTGCTCCGGCAAGACCGGCCTCACGAACAGCACGTCGCTCCACGCCGGTGACCCCACTGGGGATCCCCACAACCAGACGAGGAGCCACGATGCCGCGGCCTTCATTGCCTTTCTGAATGAAGGTTTTCAGCATCTGCTCAGCCGCGTCGAAATCGGCGATCACACCATCGCGAAGGGGGCGAACAGCACGAATATTTCCAGGCGTGCGGCCCAACATCAGCTTGGCCTCGTCACCAACGGCCATGGTCACGCCACGTTCGAGATCCAGGGCCACCACGGAGGGTTCCTGCAACACGATTCCCTTGCCAGAGACGTAAATCAGGGTGTTAGCGGTACCCAGGTCGATGCCGATATCGCGGGACAGCTGGAAACGGCGGAACAGCACTGGCGAGAACACATTTCGGCGAATCATAGGGGCAGTCTCAGGCCCCATCTGTTACAGATTCGTTTGAAGGTGGAACTTCTAGAAGGCAGCCACGACAACCGTCAGTTTTGACAACCGTGGCGCATCATTGACCCACAAACAGGAGAGATTCAATGGGTGTCAACTCCGTGACTTTGGTCGGCCGTGCCGGCCGTGATCCAGAAGTCAGGTATTTCGAATCAGGAAGCATGGTGGCGAACCTCACCATCGCCGTGAACCGCCGCAGCCGCGACGACGAGCCCGACTGGTTCAATCTGGAAATCTGGGGAAAACAGGCTCAGGTGGCAGCGGACTACGTGAAGAAGGGTTCCCTGCTCGGCATCATCGGTAGCTTCAAGCTGGACCGCTGGAACGACCGCAACAGTGGCGAAGAGCGCTGCAAACCCGTGGTTCGGGTTGATCGACTGGAACTTCTGGGCTCGAAGCGAGACAACCAGGAAGCAGGCGGCAATTTCGGAGGCGGAAGCCCCAGCGACGAAGAAGTGCCCTTCTGATGGTGGCCTGATCGCTCAGTCCGCCATCAATCGGCGGACTGACGTCGCCTCCAAATCCGAAGACCCAACCAGATCCCCCCAGCGAGAACGGCGACCACCAACATCACCTTGATGACCTTGCTGACCGGATCGATCCAGACCTCCACGTTGCTATAGCCCTCGCCAAGCACCATGCCGGCGACAGTCAGCAACAGGGTCCAGATCAGACTGCCTGCCGTGGTCCAGAGCAAAAATGGCGTGATCGGCATTAACTCAATGCCAGCAGGCACTGAAATCAGTGTGCGAATGCCTGGCACCAGTCGCCCCCAAAACACCAGGGCAGTTCCATAACGGCTGAACCAACGTCGGCTGCGAGACAACTCCTCAGGGCTAATACCGATCCAGCGACCATGTCGACTGAGCCACTGCTCAATGCGTTCTTCATTGATCAAGCGGCCAATCCCATACCAGGGCAAAGCGCCGAGGACGGTTCCCAACAGGCCCGCAATCACCACGGGAATCAGCTGAAGCTGGCCCTGCTGCACATAAAAGCCTCCGAGAGGCATGATCAACTCAGAGGGAATGGGAGGGAACAGATTCTCCAGGAACATGGCCGCAAAGATTGCGGCATATCCCGCCCAGGGATTGGCTTCTACGGCTTGGCCAATCCAATCGGGCAGTTGGGTTACAAATTCGGTGAGCCCCATGGAGCATGCTGAAGTCGTGGCAAGTCTTCCATGAAGCAACCCTGAAAGCTCAGACTGAGACCATCAGAGCTTCAATTGATGTCTTCATCCAATAAAAAAGCCAGATCACAACAGTGACCTGGCTGAAAAAACAAGCGAGAAAGCTTGTTCGGCTAATAATCAGTAGCGGTAATGATCAGGCTTGTAGGGACCTTGAACCGGCACATTGATGTAATCGGCCTGATCCTTGCTGAGCTCGGTGAGCTGGGCACCGATACGACCAAGGTGCAAGCGAGCCACCATCTCGTCGAGATGTTTCGGCAGAACGTAGACCTCCTTTCCGTACTCTTTACCCTTGGTGAAGATCTCAATCTGCGCCAGCACCTGGTTAGTGAAAGAGTTACTCATCACGAAGCTGGGGTGACCTGTGGCGCAGCCCAGATTCACCAGACGCCCCTCAGCCAGCAAGATGATCTTGTTACCACTGGGCAGGGTGATGTGATCAACCTGAGGCTTGATGTTTTCCCACTCATAATTCTTGAGTGAAGCAACATCAATTTCATTATCGAAATGACCGATGTTGCAGACGATCGCCTCATCCTTCATCTTCACCAAGTGCTCATTGCGGATCACCTGATAGTTGCCGGTGGCAGTGACGAAGATGTCCATGTCTTCGACAACATCCTCCAGACGGACGACGCGATAGCCCTCCATGGCTGCCTGCAAGGCACAGATGGGATCCACCTCAGCAATGCACACAGTTGCTCCCAGTCCACGCAAGGACTGAGCGGAACCCTTGCCCACATCGCCATAGCCGATCACCAACGCCTGCTTGCCAGCAACCATCACGTCGGTGGCACGCTTAATGCTGTCAACCAGTGATTCGCGGCAACCGTAGAGGTTGTCGAATTTGCTCTTGGTGACCGAGTCGTTGACGTTGATGGCAGGGAATGGCAACTCGCCACTCTTCTGCATCTTGTAGAGACGAGCCACACCCGTGGTGGTTTCCTCAGTGACACCCTGAATCTGCGCTTTGGTGCGGCTGTAGAAACTGGAATCCTGAGCAAGCTTCTTCTTGATGGACGCGAAGAGGTAGGTCTCTTCCTCATTCGAAGGGTTGTCGAGAACAGTGATGTCCTGCTCTGCCTTGCTGCCCAACATCACCAGACCGGTGGCGTCGCCACCGTCATCGAGAATCATGTTGGGTGAACCACCATCACCCCACTCGAGGATGCGGTGGGTGTATTCCCAGTATTCCTCCAGGGTTTCGCCCTTCACCGCGAACACGGGGATTCCCTTGGCTGCAATCGCAGCTGCTGCGTGGTCCTGCGTCGAGAAAATATTGCAGGAAGCCCAACGCACGTCGGCGCCAAGCTCAACCAGCGTTTCAATCAGAACCGCGGTCTGGATCGTCATGTGCAAAGACCCGGCGATGCGGGCGCCCTTCAGGGGCTTTTCGCTGCCATATTTTTTGCGCAATGCCATCAGGCCAGGCATCTCGGTCTCGGCGATATCGAGTTCCTTGCGGCCGAAATCAGCCTGGTTGATATCAGCAATGACGCAATCGACGCCAAGCTTCAGCTCAGCCGCGGACGTGGGCGCTGCCACCATGGTTTGTGTGCTCCCTAAAAGAGTGTGGAGTTGAATATCTGCGGAGACGCCGAGGCTTCGGGCTCGCTGAACGAGCAATCTACCGATTGGAGCTGGATCTTGAAGGACCTGGAGGCCACACGAGCCCTGGGCAGGTATCTGGTGCAACAGCCTGAACGTCCATCGCTGCTGCTGCTTGAGGGCACTCTGGGTGCAGGCAAAACCTCACTGGTGCAAGGTATTGCCTCTGCGATAGGCATCGACGAACCGATCACCAGCCCAACCTTTGCCCTTGCTCAGCACTACCCCCAGGGGCAACCACCACTGGTTCACTTGGATCTCTACAGGCTGGAGTTACCAACAGCGGCGGATGACCTATTCCTTCAGGAAGAGGAAGAAGCGATGGGGATGGGAGCCATCCTGGTTGTGGAATGGTCGGAACGACTCAGCCTTGCACTGCCGGAAGCCTGGCGAGTGAAGCTGACTCACCGGAGCGAGGGAGGCAGGCTGGCAACACTGAACAAAAGCGATCAGATCAGAACACAGACCCATCAGGAGTCGAGTTGATCGAGAAACTCCACAACCATGCTGGGCAAAGGTTGCGGATCGATCGCCCCGGCACCGGAACAAACCAGCGCTCCGCAGGCTGCCGCATAGCGCACAACCTGTTCCACCACAGCTGCACTGAGCTGAAGTGGCTGGCCAGTTGACGGGGTCAGTGTCACCAGTTGATGCAGCAGTCCTGCCGTGAAAGCGTCTCCAGCACCTGTGGTATCAACAATCTGAGCCGGTGCCAGAACCGTCATCGAACCCTTGTGGCCGGCCATGAACCACCGCACCGGATGACCGCCGTCAGTCACCAGCACATCCGGCTGCTGAGGCAACGAAGCGCTGATCTCTGCGGGATCACTGCTGCAAAACAGCCACTCCGCTTCTTCCCTCGCCAGTTTGATCAATCCAGCTTTCTCAAGAAAGGGTTGCATCAGAGCCAGCGCATGCGGGGAAGGACCTGCCACCGGGTCCGCTGAGGGATCCCAGAATGTGGGCCGCCAGTTCACATCGAGGGCAATCTGCACTCCATTCCGCTCTGCCTGACTGACCGCAGAGCGCAAGGTTGCCGCAGAGTCCTCTGTCGCCAGAGGAATGGTGCCGATCAACAGCCAGCGAGCTTCCGCTGCCAAAGCACACCAGATCGGATCAAGACTGCTCTGATTCAAAGCCTGATCGGCAAAGCCCTCGCCACGGTCGCCCGCAAATCCCTGAAAGACACGCTCTCCAGTGGAATCACGGCGCACAAGCACCACGCGGCTGGGGCGTTGCGGATCAATCTGGAGACCACGCAAATCAACACCGCGATTGCCCAACATCTCCTGAAAGTTTTTACCGATGACATCGGCACCTAGTCGACCGATGAAGGCGACCGATGTTCCAAGCCGGGCCAACGCGCAAGCCACATTGGCAGGAGCGCCACCAAGACGGTCATCACAATCCACTGGAGCAGCCAAGGCAGGGTCACACCCCAGTGGTCCGAGCCGATCAACGAGGGCTTCACCAAGACACAGCACCTGCGGAGCGGAATCAGACATCAGAGCTGCGGCGGCTATCAGCAGCGTGGCCAGAAATTCCGCAGACGTCAGGCAGCGCAATCGCTATTCAGCTTCAAGGCACGTTCAGTGATCCATCACCTGGATGGACGTGCAATGAACAACCTTCAACCAAGCCGCTCAAGCAGGGCCGCGATGATGCGCCCATTCGCGGCAGGGAAGGGGTAATCAGCGAGGTTGGACGGTTTCACCCAGCGCACCTGCTGACTGGCTAGAGGTTGGGGATCTCCAGAAAGCCAACGACAGAGATAAACCTCAAAGCGAAGCTTTTTGTGGCTGTAGGCGTGATCCACCGTGATCAGCTTGTTGTCAACGCTGACTTCAATGGCCAGCTCTTCCCGCAACTCACGTCGGATGGTTTCTGTGATGACTTCATCAGGCTCCTGCTTGCCCCCTGGAAATTCCCATAGACCGCCCAGCAGGCCCTCATTCAGGCGCTGATCGATCAGAACCTCAGCTGCGTCGTTGAGGACCACACCCACACCAATCACTTGAAAGGGGATGTCACGTGGTGCCTCTTTCACGGGGTACTGCTGAGGAGAACCGGCAGCGTAAGCAGCACAGTGCGCATCCCAGGGACAAAGCTCACAGGAAGGACGACGTGGGGTACAGACCGTGGCACCAAGATCCATTAGGGCCTGATTGAGATCACGGCTGAAGCCTGGAACGGCATCAATCAACTCTTCGCTCCAGGCCCAAAACTGAGCCTGCGCTCGGATTGGAGGCACTGGATGGGCATGCAACCTGGCCAGCACCCGACGCACATTGCCGTCGAGGATCGCCCGAGGGCTATTAAAGGCCGACGACAAGATGCCACCCGCTGTGCTGCGGCCGATACCGGGCAATGCCAGCCAGATCTCCGGGTCGAAAGGCCAATCACTGAAAGGCATCGGATCGTTTCCATCCCGTTGATGTCGCTGCAATTCAGTGAGCAGCAACCGAGATGTTGCGTGCAAACGACGGGCACGTGAGTAGTAACCAAGACCCTGCCAAAGCAACAAGACCTGCTGCTCCGACGCCGCAGCAAGCACCTCAAGTTTGGGGAAAGCCTGCATCCATCGCTGCCAATAAGGGAGGACAACCTGCAACTGCGTTTGCTGCAGCATCACCTCAGCAATCCAGATCGGGTAAGGATCAAGACCTTGCTCAGCCGCAGGCCAGCGACCATCTGCCCTGAACATCCAGGGCTTCTGCTTTGGATCGCATCGTCCATGCTGCTGCCACCAGCTCAACAAAGACCGCGCAGCACATTCAGAACTTGTCGGAGACAACAAAGGTTCGCTGCACCGCTCAAACAGTGCTGTGGATCGATCCTTCACAGCGTGCAGGACTCCTCCCAACAAAACAAACCGCCGAAATGATGACGACGCACCAGCAAGAGGTCTTTTAAACCGTGCTGAAACACGAATCCTGCAATGTCTGCCTGCATCAAACGATCGTGATCCCACTGGGGATCCTTTTCAATAAAAATCTCCAGGCGCGACAAAATCTTCTTCTAACTGATTTTCCACACTGACTTGGGCGGGGATCGCATCCGGGGTCTCGTGCAACTCAGGCCGTTGACTGTCAACCCACCCATCAGGCTATGCCAATCAACGGGCTGTCAAAAGAGCGAATTCTTGGCAAGCAAAAACACTGACCGCAAGAAACAAGTGGCGAAGAGGCTTTTGCCTGCTTACAAAAGCAACCTCTCACAGGCAAGAACAACTGATGCAGCTTCCATTAAAGGGCTAAGGGCTTTCCCCTGCCGCAACCAAAAGCCACTCCCGCAGCTGAGGTCTATCCAAATAGCCCTGTGGAAAAACTGTGCGAAACCCTCCGATCAATCCGCAAACAATCGTTGTTCAGGGCTGCTGATCCATCCAAATCGGAACAGCAGAATCATCAATTTCTGCGTCCCCGATCACCGCCCAACAGAAATGTTCACGCATGCTCTCTGATGCGGTGCGGTCTGAAAAAAACCGGTAACGTCCGCCCTATCTGATTGAGTTTCTGTGCGGCGAACCGTGTTGTGCTCTCTTGCCGCCGCTGCACTGCTGGCCGGCTGTGGTACGAGCAAACAGGCAGCGCAGATGATGACCGTGCAGACGGCAACGATCGCCGAAAACACCTTTGAACCCAACATCCAGGCCATCAGTGTTTTGGAGTCCACCACCAATGTGGCCTTGATGCCAGAGGTCGATGGTCGTGTGGTCCAGGTGCTGGCCAAAGACGGTCAGAAGGTCAAAGCCGGTCAGCCAATTCTTGTCTTGGACAACGTTCAAGAAAGCGCTGCTCTCGATGCCGCAAAAGCACAGGCAGTCACCGACAAGCTCAACGCTGAGCGATACGAATTCCTTTATCAGAACGGGGCGGCCTCAGCCAAACAGCGTGATCGATATGCCACCCAGGCCATTGCCTCCCGTGATCAGGCGCGCACCGCAGCAGCCAACCTCGGGTACAAATTCGTTCGCTCGCCCATCGACGGCGTCATCGGCGACCTCGACAAGGTGAAGTTGGGGGATTACGTCAAGACCGGTCAAGCGATCACGGGCATCGTGAACAACTCCAACCTATGGACCTTGATGCAGATTCCTGCAACACAGGCGGGAGATGTGGCAATCGGCCAGGCCGTGAAGGTGGTCTCGCAGGGAAATCCTCCGGTGCAGGGAGAGGGGTCGGTGGTGTTCATTTCCCCCTATTTCGGAATGAGCGGCAACTCCACTGCCCCCAACACCTTGATGGTGAAGGCAGAGTTCCCCAATTTGACTGGAAAGCTGAAGACTGGTCAGTACGTCAAAAGCGCCATCATCACCGGACGCAAACAGTCGCTAGCGGTGCCTGTTCAGGCGGTGATGATGCAAGCGGAACAGCCTTTTGTCTACAAATTGATTCCTTTGAGCAGAGCTCTGCCGAAGATCAAGGCCTCCGCAACTGTGCCTGCGGCAACGAAGAAAAAACTCGAAAAACTTCCTTCCAGCACACCAATCGTGATCCAGACACCCGTGCAGCTGGGTCCATTGCAAAACAATTTTTATCCCGTCAAATCAGGGCTGAATCAGGCAGACGTCGTGGCGATCAGCAATACCAGCCGCCTGCGCAGCGGCATGCCGGTGAAAGTGGCGCCAGCCAGTTCTGCCACAACATCCTCTGCCACAACATCCAAGGACTGAATCAGCGATGTCCTTTTCCGACAAGTTCATCAAACGGCCGGTGCTGACAACCGTCTGCAGCATCTTAATCGTGCTGGTGGGTCTGATCAGCATTCCAAATCTGCCGATCGCCAACCTGCCGAACATTGCCAATCCACTGATTCTCGTTTCAGCCGTGTATGGCGGTGCCAATGCGGAGGTGACCGAGCAAGCGGTGACCAATCCACTGGAACAGCAAATCAACGGCGTCCCCGGGATCAGTTACATCTCCTCCAACAGCGACATGGAGGGGAACAGCGCGATCAGTGTCTATTTCGATGAAACGACCGACATCGACATCGACCAGGTCAATGTGCAGAACAGGGTCTCCCTGGCGATGACCCAGTTGCCATCACAGGTTTCAGAGACGGGCGTCTCGGTGAAACAGAGCAACCCTTCGATCTTGCTGGCCTACGAGGTGGGTTCGAGTGAAGGTCAATACGACGCCGGTTACCTCAATGGCCTGATCTACGAGCAGCTGTATTACCCGCTATCGAGGGTCGAAGGCGTGGCAACGGTGACCGTCTACGGCGGCGCCAATCCAGCCTTCTGGCTGTTCGTGGATCCCGACAAGTTGGCTGCGAATGGTCTCACGTCCGAGAATGTGATCTCAGCAGTGAAATCCCAGAACAGCATTGCTGTTGGGGGCCTAGTCGGTGGACCACCAGCCTCAGGCGATCAGGTCTTCACCTACCCGATTCTTGTTGAAAACAACGGCAATCTGATCTCGATCGAGCAGTTCGAAAATCTGATCATCAACCGGAGCGAGACCGGCAATCTCCTCAAGCTGCGTGATGTCGGAGAGGTGCGCTACGGCACCAACACCTACTCGGTTCAGGCCACCGATAAGAGAAGCAACCCCGCCCTCACAGTGGCGGTTTACCAGACGCCATCAAGCAATGCACTGGACGTCTCCAACGCGGTGGTGGAGCAGATGGAGCAGTTCGCAGCAAACGTTCCGCCGGGCGTTCAGGTCAATCAGATCTACAACATCGGTCAGTTCATCGAAGCCTCAGTCGATGGCGTCATCGATGCACTTGGTCTGGCAATCGTGCTGGTGCTGGTGATCCTTTTTCTGTTCCTCCAGAACTGGAGAGCAACCATCGTGCCAAGCCTGGCGATCCCGATCTCGCTGGTGGGCACCTTCGCCTTTCTGAACGTTTTCGGCTTTTCGATCAACCAGCTCACACTGCTTGGTCTGGTGCTGGCAACAGGCCTGGTCGTGGACGACGCCATTGTTGTGATTGAAGCCGTCTCGAGCAACATCGAGAAAGGCATGAAACCCCGTCAGGCAGCACTCGAGTGCATGGGAGAACTGTTCGGGGCCTTAGTCGCAACCGCTCTGGTGCTGATGGCCGTGTTCGTACCAGTGGCCTTTTATCCAGGCGGCATCGGCATCATCTACAAACAATTCGCGCTGACGATCGCTTTCTCGATTGCCATCTCAGCCTTCAACGCCCTGACGTTTTCACCCATGCTTTCCGGGCTGATCCTTCCAAAGGAGCAACCAAGGCAACCCAAAGGCTGGGGATGGATCGTCGCCGGAGTGATTGTTGGACTCGCCTTCGGGAAGTTCAGCGCCAACTCTTTTGGCAACTGGACCTACATCGCCGGCGTGCTGATTGGCGGCTTTGCCGGAGCCAATCTCATCAGGATCTTCCGCAGCTTCAACGCCGGATTTGACCGACTGCAAAAGGGATACGCCAATTTGCTGGCGCGATTGATCAAAGCAAGAAAGCTCGTGATGGGAGGGCTGGGAGCAGGCATCCTGATCACCGTGCTGGCCTTCGGCACAATCCCCAGTGCCTTCATTCCTGAAGAAGATCAAGGCTACGGACTCGGCGTTTTCCAGCTTCAGAACGGTGCCTCCCTGGTTGAGACCAAAAAGCTCGGCACGCAAATTGCTCAAGTTCTCAGCAAGGAAGATGACATCGAAAACGCGTCAATCATCAGCGGCTCGGGCTTCAACGGTTCCAGTCCAGACCAAGGTCTTTTCTTCTTCGGACTCAAACCGCTATCGGAACGCAAGGGAAGTGAGCACAGTGCCGATGCCATCATCGATCGCCTGAATTCCCAACTGATCGAATTGGGTGGAGGGCTGGCGTTTGCCATCGGTCCAGCCGCTGTGCCGGGCTTTTCACCCCAAGGCGGCTTCTATTTCCAGTTCAATGACCTCAGCAATGGCGCCTACAACTTCAACGAGCTCTCCGAGATGGCTGGCGAGCTGATCACAAAAGCCAACACCAGCGGCGATTTCTCCAAGGTGTACACCCAGTTCAATCCCAGCTCCCCTGCAATCGGTCTTTCCATCGATCGTGACGTGATGGGTGCTCTGAACGTCGACTACCAGGAGGCGATGGACACGATCGCTGTTATTGCAGGTAGCAACTACTCAGGACTCACCTACGAGAGCGGTCAGGTCCGCAACATTTACGTGCAAGGGCAAGCTGATCAGCGCAAGAGCGTTGAAGACATCCTCGATATCTACGTGCGCAGTCGAGATGGTGGCTTGGTGCAGGTGTCACAGTTCGCCAGTGCTGATCTGAGCAGTGCTCCTTCCGTGATTAGCCACTACAACCTGTATCGCACGATTCTGATTCAGGGTGCCGAGGCCGTTGGCAAGAGCAGTGGTCAGGCGCTCACAGCCATTCAAGAGATCTTCAAGAAGCAAAATTTCACCAACATTGGCTCCGCCTTTACAGGCCTTGCCGCCCTTCAGCTCTCCGCAGGCAGTGCCAGCGTGGTGGTGTTTGGTCTTGGCGTACTCATCGTTTATCTGGTGCTCTCTGCTCAGTACGAAAGCTACGTAACACCTGTGGTGATCCTTGCCACGGTTCCTCTGGCAATGCTGGGGGCACTGGCGTTTCTGGGAATGCGTTCGATCGATCTCAACATCTACGCACAGGTCGGTCTCGTGACCCTGATCGGTCTCGCAGCCAAAAACGGAATCCTGATCGTTGAAGTGGCTGAGCAACGACTGGAACAGGGCATGTCTGCGACTCAAGCCGTAATCGAATCAGCCGAGTCGCGGCTTCGCCCGATCTTGATGACAGCAATCGCGGCCCTCGCAGGTTTTCTACCACTAGTGGTGGCCAACGGGGCTGGTGCCCACAGTCAGCAGTCACTGGGAACCGTGATTTTCGGTGGCCTCGTTGTGGCCACGGTGCTGTCTCTGGGTGTGGTGCCGCCCTTTTATGTGGTGATCAAGGGCCTTGAGGCACGGTTGTTCAACCAAAAGCAGCAGGATGGCAATGACGATGCCTCAATCGCTGGTGCCAGCTGACTCAATCTGGACCTGGAAACAAGCCGATGGCAGCAGCCTTGAGGTCGCCTGGCAATGCCATGCAGACACTCCAGGCCATGAGCAAAAGAGCATTGTTCCCGCTGTCGTCCTGGTGCATGGCTTCGGGGCCAGCGGCAATCACTGGCGGCACAATCTGCCTGTTCTGGGGAAGTACACCCGCACCTATGCCCTCGACTTGATCGGCTTCGGTGACAGCAGCCAACCTCAGGCTTTGCTGCCAGGGGAGCAACCTGGATTTGACCAGTCAGATTGCAGTCAGGCCCTGGTCTACAGCTTTGATCTCTGGGGCCAGCAGGTTTCCGACTTCTGCAACGCAATAGTGCAAGGTCCGGTGCTTCTAGTCGGCAACTCCATCGGCGGAGTGGTCGCGTTACGCGCAGCGCAGCTGCTTGAAGACCGCTGCAAAGGAGTGGTGCTGATCGACTGCGCTCAACGGCTGATGGACGACAAGCAACTGGCGACCCAACCGGCATGGATGGCCTGGATACGCCCGCTCTTGAAGACATTGGTCAGCCAGCGCTGGCTGAGTACGGCCTTGTTCCGCAATGCAGCACGACCAAGGGTGATCAGAAGCGTCCTGAAACAGGCCTACCCCAGTGGCAACAACATTGATGATCAGCTGGTGGAACTTCTCTACAAGCCAACGCAACGACCTGGAGCAGCAGAAGCATTTCGCGGCTTCATCAATCTGTTTAACGATCACCTCGCGCCAGATTTACTGGACCACCTTCAACAGCCTGTGGATCTGATCTGGGGCCAGAAAGACCCTTGGGAACCTGTTGCTGAAGCCCAAGAGTGGGCAAAACGCTTCAGCTGCATTCAGTCATTAAAAATATTGACGAACGCAGGACATTGTCCCCATGATGAGAGTCCAGAAAAGGTTAACAACGAATTACTCAATATACTCGAAAAATATTAGTTTACTATTTAAATAAATCGACTATTGTTTTCAGACAGATTGAAGATCTTTTTCTTCTGAGAGAATTCAGCAGGCGACATAAGCCTCAACCTGATCACTGAGACGACGCAGTCCAGCCAAACCATCACGCTCCAAATTACGGACCCGATCGCGACTGATTCCGATCACTCGACCGATGCCCGTAAGGCTCATCGGATCTTCCCCGTCCATCCCATACCGCATCCGCAGCACACGCTCCTGCAGTTCAGGCAGCTGACCCAACAGATCACGCAGATCTCCCTTCAAGCACTCGCCTTCCACCTGCTCGCTCGGCAGTTCACCATCTCCTGCCAGCAGATCCAGCAGTTCTGTGTCATCTCCGTCGCCCACCTTCATCTCCAAACTCACTGGCTGACGCGCACGGCACATCAGTTCTTTCACTTCCTCTTCCGGCAGCTCCACAAAGCCCGCCAGTTCCGTCACCGATGGCGTCCGACCCAGCTCTTGGCTCAGTTCTCGCTGACCTTTCTTCAGCTTGTTCAGCATCTCCGTGATGTGGATCGGCAGCCGGATCGTCCGGCTCTTCTCCGCAATCGCACGCGTGATCCCCTGACGGATCCACCAATACGCATAGGTGCTGAACTTGTAGCCCCGCGTCGGGTCGAATTTCTCCACACCACGCACCAGACCGATCGTTCCCTCCTGGATCAGATCCAGCAGTTCCATATTCCGCTTGGTGTACTTCTTGGCAACACTCACCACCAGGCGCAGATTCGCTGCCACCATCCGCTCCTTCGCGCGGCGACCAGCTTGCAGCTTGCGCTTCAGTTGCGCTGCACTCAGTCCTGCTGCTTTGGCCAGCTCTGCAGGGGGCACCATCTCACCACCACGCTGATCGCTCAGCTCTGCTTCTTGTGCCTCCAGATCCATCAGCTCTTGCACCTGACGACCCAGCGTGATCTCCTGCTGATGGCTCAACAGCGGCACACGGCCGATGTCACGCAGGTAGGAACGCACCAGATCGACATCAGCACCTGCTGAACGAACAGCAACTGTCTTACCGGCAGAACCCTTGGTGGGTGCGGCTTTTGAGGGAACGGCCTTGAGAGGAGTCGCTACGGACGCAGCGGCGATAGCAGGAGCCATGACGCTTCATTGAGTTGTGTAAAGCGTACTCCTAAGAAACGTAAACGTCCTCTCAGAAATGGACGGCAGCGAGTAATTGGGTAGAAATACCTGCGTTTGAGAGCAGCTGCGGCATGTTCAGCAACAGCCACTGCGCTGTTTTTAGATAGATAAGAGTGCCCACCACATCCGTGCAGGTGGTGATGAACGGTGTGGACATCAGCGCCGGATCCCAGCCCAGCCGGTTGAACAACAGGGGGAACGCCGCGCCGGCCGTTGCAGCCAAGGTGGTGATTGCCAACAGACTGGTCCCCACCGACAGACCAACCAGCGGGCTTTGACCACGCCACCAGGCAAAAGGAACCACCAGCAACATCATCAACAGGCCCAGCAATAGGCCAGCGGTCGCTTCGCGGGCCACAGCCCTGAACTGGCCAAGGGAGGTGATGCTTTGCGTGCTTAAACCACGGATGACGACCGTGGAACTTTGGGCACCCACGTTGCCGCCGGTTCCTGCCAACAGCGGAATGAACGCAGCCAGAAGCACCACCTCTTTGAGCACCTCTTCATTAAGGGCAATCACCTCTGAGGTGACAAAGCTGGCCACAACCAACACCGACAGCCACACCACCCGGCGTCGAGCGACCGTGAACAGATTGCTCTGGAAGTAATCGTCCTCATCACCGGCCTCCACTGCACCTGCGGCGTAAAGATCGCGCGTGGCCTCCTGCTCGATCACGTCAATCACGTCATCCACAGTGACGATGCCCACCAGGCGGCGCTCCCTGTCCACAACCGGCACAGCCAGAAAGTCGTAACGCTGAATCGCCCGAGCCACCTCCTCCTGATCCGTATCGGTGTTAACGCTCACGACCTCCCTGGTCATGACATCGCCAACCCGGTCCTCAGGGTCTGCGGTCACGAGATCCCGCAGCGACAAGATCCCAGTGAGATGGCGCTGCCCATCGGTGACATAAAGGCTGTAGATCGTTTCTGTCTCACGTGCGCGGCGTCGCACAATCGTGAGTGCCTGAGCCGCGCTTTGAAACTCTTTTAAATCGATGTATTCGGTCGTCATCAGACGGCCAGCCGTTTCACTGGCGTAGCCGAGCAGCTGAGCCGTCACACGACGCTCCACTGGACTGAGCTCCGTCAACAGACGACGCACCACCTTGGCCGGCAGTTCATCAAATAGACGCACCCGATCATCCGGAGACATCTCCTCAACCAGCTCGAGCACCTCGCCGGAACGCAAGCGCTCCAGAAGGCTCTGCTGAATGGGTGGCTCAAGGTATTCATAAACCTCAATCGCCTCGTCTTTACCGAGCAAACGAAACGCAAGGGCCTGCATCGTGCGAGGCAAACTGCCAATCGCCTCAGCCACATCCACGGGCTGCACCGGTGCAAGCAGAAGCTTGACACCGTCGTAATTACCCACACTCAGCATGGACTCAAGCTGGCGGGCGACCACTTCCACGACCATCTGATGGGAAGGGACATCGCTCAAAGCGAGGCTTTCACGAGAACCCGGTGCCTGATCCATGCCCCGTGTCCAGCGCACTCAAGTGTATGCCGATGCAAGACAGTTATCGTCTGCGCCAACCGCTATCCAAAGCCATGGCTACCAGCATCAGCAGCGTTTCCGTGCGCACCCCCGACGGCAGCGAAAAATCTCTAGGCGCCTATGCGGGCAAGGTGCTGTTAATCGTGAACGTGGCCAGCCGCTGCGGCTTTACCAAGCAATACGCCGGCCTCCAGGCCCTGCAAGACAAATACGGCACTCAGGGCCTTTGCGTTCTGGGGTTTCCTTGCAACGACTTCGGAGCCCAGGAGCCCGGCAGCCTTGATGAAATCAAGAGCTTCTGTTCAACCACCTACGGCGCCAGCTTCGAACTGTTCGACAAGGTGCATGCCACAGGCAGCACGACCGAGCCCTACACCACGCTCAATCAGACAGAGCCTGCTGGAGATGTGGCCTGGAATTTCGAAAAATTCCTCGTAGGCAAGGACGGCACCGTTCTCAATCGCTACAAGAGCGGAGTGGCTCCTGAAGATGCTGAGCTCAGCAACGCTATCGAGGCGGCTCTGAAGGCTTGATCGCCAACGCATCGACGCTGCGGCCGATCCATAAACCCAGGGCTGCGCCACCAAGGCCCAGACCCAGGGTCAGGCCAATCAGGCCAATGGCTGCAAGCTGTTGGCCTGAAACAATCAGGTCCACGCTATTGACCATCCAGCTGCTGAATGTGGTTAACGAACCACAGAACCCAATTCCCACCAGCAACTGAATCCGGGGCCAATAGGGCAAGCCCAGCAGCAAGCCCAAAATCAGAGAACCGAGCACGTTGACCAGCACGTCTCTGTCATGCAGCACCACACCGAACTGCCAGCGCATCAAGGCCCCTGGGACTGCCCCCACAGCGACCAACAACAGCTCCTGAAGCTCCGTTCTGAAGGAAGGCAACTGTTCAGGCATTGACGAGTCCCAGACTGAAACCTGCAGCAGCAACCAGAAGACCAGCGATTACCGAGCCGGCGGTGAGCAACACGGCTTCGCCCCAGCGGCGATCACGCAACGTGACAAGCACCTCCACAGCAAAGGTGGAAAAAGTGCTCAGGCTGCCAAAAAAGCCTGTGCCAATCAGCAAAATCAGTGCAGAAGCAGGTGTGGATTGGTCGCAACGACCGGCACGTTCGAGGCCGAGCACTAAGCCCAAGGCAAAGGCAGCCACAAGATTCACCACAAAGGTTCCCCAGTGTTTGCGCGGAACCAACGGTTCAAAGTGGTTGACCAGTCTTAAGCGCAACCAGGCGCCAGGGATGGCACCCAAGCCAACCATCAACGCCTGGTAGAGACTGAACTCAGTGATGAATCCAACCCCGTTGCCGCTCGACGGAATCCGTCAGTGCAGGGCCAGAGGTGACCTTCACCTGAATCCAGTCACGGCCGTCCTCACTACGCCAGCGACGCAACAACTGCAACGGTGTTCCGATCTCCAGTCGCCGTACAGCAGGAGCTGCGACCAGCGGACTGGAGTGGAGCACACAGTCGCTACCACTGAGGAGAGGGCCACGGCCCTGCTGGCGGCGAACCTGGGGTAGGCGACGCTCAGCCCCGCCAGCCGGCAAAGCCACAGGACCAAACAACGACACGCCAAGCAACCAACTCCAACGCAGCATCACAGTTGCGGAGTGGTTCATCAAATGTCGAGTGCTGACATATCGAGCTCAGCACTATGGGTTTCAATAAATTCACGCCTAGGCGCCACTTTATCTCCCATCAAAATTGTGAAGATGCGATCTGCTTCCAAAGCATCTTGAACTTCAACACGCTTCATCGTGCGCGTGGAGGGATCCATGGTTGTTTCCCAAAGCTGCTGGGGCATCATTTCACCCAAGCCCTTAAATCGCTGGATGTTGTAGTTGGCCTTTTCGCCAAAACCATCCAACGTTTTTTGCAACTGCTGCTCGTTGTAACAGTAAGAATGCTTCTTACCACGCTCAACCTTATACAAAGGAGGACAGGCAATGTAGATATACCCACCCTCAACTAACTCCTTCTGATATCGGTAGAAAAATGTCAAAATCAAAGTACGAATGTGGGCGCCATCCACGTCAGCGTCTGTCATGATCACAACACGGTGATAACGTAGATTTTTGGCATCAAAATCTTCCCCTTTAATCCCCAAACCCAGCGCAGTAATCAGGGCCTGAATTTCAGTATTTTTATAAATCTTGGCATCATCGGTCTTTTCAATATTGAGGATCTTGCCTCTCAACGGCAGGATTGCCTGGAAACGACGATCACGGCCCTGCTTGGCGGAGCCGCCAGCAGAATCTCCCTCAACAATGTAGATCTCGGATTCAGCAGGATCGCGAGAACTGCAATCCGCCAACTTGCCAGGCAATGTTGAACTTTCCAGGACACTCTTACGCCGGACCAACTCCCGAGCGCGGCGAGCAGCTTCTGCGGCATTAAAGGCCTGAATGGCCTTCTCGAGGATCATGTCGATCACTCCCGGATTGAATTCCAAGTACTGACTGAGAGCCTCACCGACGAGATTATCGACAATGCCACGGACTTCCGTATTACCCAGCTTTGTTTTGGTCTGACCCTCGAATTCAGGCTCAGGCACTTTGACCGACAAGACTGCTGTCAACCCCTCACGAATATTTTCTCCAGCAAGATTGCTGTCGGCCTCTTTTCGCTTGCCTCGCTTGCGCGCAAAGGTATTGAGGGTTCGCGTGAGAACGGTCTTCAGACCTTCAATGTGGGTGCCGCCATCCACCGTGCGGATGTTATTGGCAAATCCAAGAATACTGTCGGAATAAGCATCAACGCACCACTGCAGCGCTGCTTCAATCGACACACCATCTTTTTCGGCATTCACATAAATAATTTCGGGATGCAATGCATCTTTTTCGGCATTCATATAGGCGACATATTCCTTGATGCCGCCCTCATAGAAATAAATTTCTTCGTAGGGCTTGCCTTCGGCATCACGGGCAGTTTCACGCTCATCGCGGAAAACAATCCGCACTCCTCCATTGAGATAGGCGAGTTCGCGCAGACGCGCCGACAGCGTGGCGTAATCAAACTCGATGCCGACCGTGAAAATTTGAATATCGGGCTTGAAGCGCACACTGGTGCCTGTCAGACCATCCTCAGAGGAAGGCTGATCTTCAGACACAAGACTGCCAATCGGAGCTCCACGCTCAAAGCGTTGACGGTGCACCTTGCTCTGACGGCGAACGGTGACTTCCACCCATTCGCTCAGAGCGTTGACAACCGACACGCCAACACCGTGAAGACCACCGGAAACCTTGTATCCACCGGCACCAAACTTGCCACCGGCGTGCAGCACGGTCAGCACCGTTTCCAGCGCACTCTTGCCAGTGCGGGGGTGAACGTCGGTGGGAATACCACGACCGTTATCGGTGATGCAAGCGGAACCGTCCTCACCCAGCACCACCTGAATCTCAGTGCAGTGGCCGGCTAGAGCCTCATCGACCGAATTGTCCACCACCTCATAAACCAGGTGATGCAATCCCCTCGGCCCGGTCGTGCCGATGTACATCCCGGGGCGCTTACGGACGGGCTCGAGACCCTCCAGCACCTGAATTTGTTCGGCGCCATAGGCCGCCTGAACTTTCGCGGCTTCGCTCATGCGATCTAGGTCGGCCAGGCTTCCTGTCAGGCTGAATCTACCACTGGCATGCCAGAGACGCTTGCAGAGGCCTCTGAGGCATCATTTTTTCAGGGGGTCCACCCCCGTTCCTCTCCATGTCCGACCCCAGCCCACCAGCAGCGCCAGGATCAGCGCAGCTCACACCACTGGTGGTGGTGCTGCTGGGACCCACTGCCAGCGGCAAAACGGCTCTAGCCCTCGACCTCGCTGAACGTTTTGAACTGGAGATTCTGAACATCGATTCACGGCAGCTTTACAAGGAGATGAATGTGGGCACCGCCAAACCCACCGCCGACCAGCGACAACGAGTGACCCATCACCTCCTCGACCTGCGCCGACCTGATCAACCGATCACCCTGCGCGAATTTCAGGACGAGGCCCTTGCAGCGGTGAACAACAGCCTGGAACAACGAGGTGCTGCTTTCCTAGTGGGAGGAAGCGGGCTGTATCTCAAGGCACTCACTGCTGGGCTGAAGCCACCCTCGGTCGCACCTCAACCGGCACTGCGTCAGCAACTTGCACAACTAGGCCAAAAAGCCTGTTATCAACTCTTGAAGGATGCAGACCCTGCAGCAGGGCAACGGATCGCCGCGGCGGATGCAGTCCGCACCCAACGCGCACTGGAAGTGCTCTACGCCACTGGCAGGCCGATGAGCTCCCAGTCGAGTGCCAGCCCGCCTCCCTGGCGCGTGCTCGAACTCGGCCTCAATCCAGCCAACCTGCGCGAGCGGATCAGCCAACGCACGGAACAGCTCTATGCCGAGGGGCTGATGGAAGAAACCCAGCAACTCAAGCAGCGCTACGGAGCTGACCTGCCACTCCTGCAAACCATTGGCTACGGCGAAGCATTACAGGTGCTGGGAGGGCATCTCGATCGAACCAACGCCATCGCGCAAACAACCAAGCGCACGCAACAGTTCGCCAAGCGCCAACGCACCTGGTTCAGACGTCAACACCAGCCGCACTGGCTCAGTGATACCGATCCCTTGAACGATGCCAGTCAGCAGATCGAAGCCGGTCTAGGGTGAGTAATGAAACCCCGCCGGGCCGAGATTGTTCTCCGGCAGCCTCTTCATCACTGAATGCCACCACGTCCCCGTTTTGACCGCCGTGCTCCTGTCAGGGAGCTCCCCAACATCAACGATCGCATCAACTACCCACAGCTTCGTGTGGTGGATGCAGACGGCACTCAACTTGGAGTGATTGATCGGGAAGAAGCGTTATCAGTGGCCAAAGAAAGGGAACTGGATCTTGTTCTGGTGAGCGAAAAAGCTGATCCACCGGTTTGCCGGATCATGGATTACGGCAAATACAAATTCGAACAAGAGAAAAAGGCCAAGGAAGCCAAGAAAAAATCGCACCAGACCGAAGTTAAAGAGGTCAAGATGCGATACAAAATTGATCAGCACGATTACGACGTACGAATCGGCCAAGCCCAGCGTTTCCTCAAGGCTGGCGACAAAGTGAAATGCACCGTGATTTTCCGCGGCCGCGAGATTCAACACACCGCGCTTGCTGAGGTTTTGCTCAGGCGCATGGCCAAGGATCTTGAGGAACCAGCCGAGATCCAGCAGCCTCCCAAACGCGAAGGCCGCAACATGATCATGTTCCTCACACCGCGCAAAACGCCGCTGGCAAAGCAAGACGAAAAGGAAGAAGCTGCCAACAAAGCGGTACGCACGATCACAGCACCTCCGCGCGCGGCCGCAGCCAGGCAAATCAGCAAACCTGCTGGGAACGTCTAAACCAAGCCAATCAACAATTAGGTCAATAAAGCATTTGCAGCTCGTCACAACTGAACTGGCGGTTCTGTGATGGCGTTGCTTCAACAAAAATTGTCAACACAACCGCTGCTTCGATGGCATCACAGTGAGCTGAGCAACCCAGAGGCGCACAAAACTCATCGAGAAGCTCCAAACAACTGAAACCGGAGCACTCTCAGCAATCGGCACAGGGACACTGACCACCAATGCGATTGTCACCGACCCGTTAAGTCCTTAAGGTGGCCGCATCTTGATCTGGCCCAACGGCGTGCGATTCCACATTCAACAGGAAAGCGATATCCCGGCGTCGACCCAGCTCTACAACCAAATCTGCTTCGCGATAGCTGCTCGGCATTACCCACCTGGCCATCGCCTGCCAAGCACGCGTCAGCTGGCCATGCAAACAGGCCTTCACCGCAACACGATTAGCAAGGTCTACCGCCAGCTGGAGACCGACGGGGTTGTGGAAGCCATGGCTGGATCAGGGATTTATGTGCGCGATCAGCAGAAGCCACGAGAAGTCCGCACACCAACGCACATGCGCAATCGCGGGGTCACAGACCTCGACCGCGAAGTACGCAAATGTGTGGATGGTCTCTTGAATGCAGGCTGCACACTGCAACAGACACGGGATCTGCTCACTCGAGAAATTGATTGGCGCCTCCGATGCGGCGCCAGAGTTTTAGTCAGTACGCCTCGGGAAGACATCGGGGCCTCGATGTTGATCGCAGAGGAACTCGAACCAAGTCTTGATGTACCAGTGGAGGTGGTGCCGATGGAGGAGCTGGAAAGTGTTCTTGAAAGCGGCAGTAATGGCACCGTGGTGACCAGCCGCTACTTCCTGCAACCCATGGAAAAGCTCGCAAAGCAACATGGGGTGCGTGCGGTGGCAGTCGACCTCAACGATTTCCGTGAAGAGCTGGCCATGCTCAAAGAACTGCGTCAAGGCAGCTGTGTTGGTCTGGTCAGTATTAGCCCAGGTATCTTGCGCGCGGCGGAAGTGATCCTTCACAGCATGCGCGGAAACGAGCTGCTGCTGATGACTGCGACTCCAGATATCGGCAGCAGACTGCTGGCACTGCTGAGAGCATCAAGCCATGTGCTTTGCGATCGACCGAGTCTTCCTCTGGTCGAGCAGAGCCTGAGACAAAACCGGTCTCAGCTCATGCGCATGCCCCAAGTTCACTGCGCCGAGAGTTATCTGAGCGGAGACACCATCGAACTGCTGCGTAAGGAGATTGGCCTTCAAAGCAGCTGATACCTATCAGCTGCCAAAATGGCTACCTCAAGCGCTAAGGGCGCGGCGCCAAGGCATGTTCCATCACATCAGCGCCGATTTGGCGATCATTCGTGAGCGTGACCCTGCAGCACGCGGAGCACTTGAAATCCTGCTCTGCTACCCAGGTTTCCAGGCGCTAGCCCTACATCGGCTCAGTCATCGCCTCTGGCGTTCGCGTCTACCCCTCAAATTGCCTGCAAGATTACTGAGCCAGCTTGGGCGAAGCCTCACTGGTGTTGAGATTCACCCTGGTGCAACCATCGGCCAAGGCGTCTTCATTGACCACGGCATGGGTGTGGTGATTGGTGAAACCACTGAGATAGGAGATCGCTGTCTGCTGTATCAGGGCGTCACCCTGGGAGGCACGGGCAAAAACCATGGCAAACGTCACCCCACGCTGGGTACCAATGTTGTGATTGGAGCAGGCGCCAAAGTGTTGGGAGCCATCGAAGTGGGAGCCAACACACGCGTAGGCGCAGGATCAGTTGTCGTACGCAATGTGGAAGCAGATTGCACCGTTGTGGGGATACCTGGGCGCGTCATCCACCAAAGCGGTGTCCGCATTAATCCACTGGCTCATTCAGCGCTGCCAGATGCTGAAGCGAGCGTCATCCGCAATCTGATGGAGCGCATTGATCAACTGGAAGGACAAGTACGCAGTCTCAATGAGAACCTCAAAACCATGGCTGCGGCCACTGGTCGTCCACTACACGAGATGCGTAGCGGAGATGCTCAAAACCTCAAAGACCGCGAGATCCTTGAATTCCTGGGGGATAGACCTCCCGGCAGGAGCTAGATCAGGCTGTTGTTGTTGACCCTGCAGATTGTCCGGAAGGCGGTGCCGGCTGGAACATGAACATTGAGTAGATCACGTTGCGGCGCATGTTGGTCATCATGTCCAAGAACATGTCGTAGCCCTCGTTCTTGTATTCGATCAAGGGATCCTTTTGCCCATAGCCGCGCAGGCCAACCGACTCGCGCAGGCCATCCATGGCCTGCAAGTGTTCACGCCAGAGCGTATCAATCTGCTGAAGGATGAAGAAGCGCTCGGCTTCGCGCATCAGACCAGGCCGTTGCTGTTCGATCTGACCTTCCTTGAGGTCGTAAGCATTGCGCAGCTGTTCTTGCAGGAAGGCCTTGAGCTCCTCCATCGAGAGTCCCTGCAGCTGGTCGGCCTTGAGATCTTCCAGCAAATACACAAACTCCTGAACCTTGCTGACCAGCTGAGCCACATCCCATTCCTCAGGAGGAAGATCCGGATTCACGTAGGCCTCCACGATCTCGTTCATGGTGCGCTCGCCATAGCCCACAACCTGCTTCTTGAGCTCGCGGCCATCGAGCACACGGCGCCGTTCTGAATAGACCGCTTTGCGCTGGTTGTTCATCACCTCGTCGTACTCAAACACCTGCTTACGGATGTCGTAGTAGTAGGTCTCAACTTTTTTCTGGGCCCCCTCCAAAGAGCGGGTCAGCATGCCGGATTCAATCGGCATGTCTTCCTCAACGCGGAAGGCATTCATCAGACCAGCAACACGTTCACCGCCGAAGATGCGCAACAGGTTGTCGCCCAGCGACAGAAAAAAGCGAGTGGAACCGGGATCACCCTGACGACCAGCGCGGCCGCGTAGCTGGTTATCCACTCGACGAGATTCGTGCCGCTCGGTGCCGATCACGTGCAGACCTCCCGTCTCTCTGACTCGGCCCTCTTCCTGCTTCACCACCTCGTCGTATTCGCCCTTGACCATGGCGATGGCAGCACGCAGTGCCGCAATCTGGGCATCGTCGGTGGGCGCCTTCTCTGCCGCCGTTGCAATGCGGTCTTCTAGTTCAATCACCGTGAGAGCACGATCGCCCCAAGCCTTCACCAGATCCCTGGCGAGCACAGCAAGAGCCTGATCAGTGTCGTCAGTGAGCTGACAGGGATAGAGGCTGCCAATGGCTTTGGCTTCACTAGGAGCACTGCCATGGGGCCCGGAAGCCGGCGCTGCTTTTGCTGCAAAGCCATCACCACCATCCGTGCTGCGCTGCAGCGGCACGGGTGGACGATGGCCCTCTTCAGGACGCACCAGTCGTGGTAACAACACTTCCCGCAACTTGAGGCGAGCCATGTAATCGCTGTTGCCGCCAAGGATGATGTCGGTGCCGCGACCGGCCATGTTGGTGGCGATGGTGACGGCACCAGAGCGACCAGCCTGAGCCACAATCTCGGCTTCCCTCTCCACGTTTTCCGGCTTGGCGTTGAGCAGGTTGTGGGGAATGTTCTGTTCAGCCAGCAGAGAGCTGAGCAACTCGCTCTTTTCCACGCTTGTGGTCCCCACCAACACCGGCCGGCCCTGCTGGTGCACCTCAGCCGTCTCTTGGGCCACCGCACGCCACTTGGCTTCTTCTGTTTTATAAACCTGATCCACCCAGTCCTGACGTGCCCGCACCCGGTTAGTGGGCACGATCGTGGTTTCGAGCTTGTAAGTCTTCTCGAACTCGGTTTCCTCAGTCTTGGCCGTGCCGGTCATGCCTGCCAGGCGCGGATAGAGCAGAAAGAAGTTCTGATAGGTAATCGACGCCAGAGTCTGGGTTTCTGGCTGGATCTGCAGTTCTTCCTTGGCTTCAATCGCCTGATGCTGACCGTCACTCCAACGGCGACCAGGCATCACCCGACCGGTGAACTCATCGACGATCACCGCTTCACCATCGCGAACGATGTAGTTCACATCACGGGTGAACAGATCCTTGGCCTTAAGCGCATTGGTGATGTAGTGAGCCCAAGGATCCTGAGGGTCATACAGATCATTCACGCCCGTCAACTGTTCGGCTTTGGCAAAGCCTTCATCGGTGAGAGTGCAGCTGCGCTGCTTCTCATCCACCTCGTAATCGCCTTCAGGATCAATGCCATCTTTGCCCATTTCAGCGGCACGCACCAAGGCGTTCGCCACCTCGGCAGCCTTCTGGTATTTCTCCTGAGGACGTTCCACCTGACCGGAAATAATCAGAGGCGTGCGGGCTTCATCAATCAGAATGGAGTCGACCTCGTCGATCACGCAATACTGAAACTCCCGTTGAACCACTTCACTAATATCGGCGGCCATATTATCGCGCAGATAATCAAAACCAAGCTCAGAGTTGGTGGCATAAGTGATATCACAACCGTAATTGATGCGACGCTCTGCAGGAGCCATATCCTGCTGAATTAAACCCACAGAAAGGCCTAGAAAACGATGCACCTGACCCATCCATTCGGCATCGCGACGGGCCAGATAATCGTTCACGGTCACCACGTGAACGCCACGACCCGTTAAGGCATTCAAATAGCTGGGCAAAGTGGCCACCAGGGTTTTGCCTTCACCGGTTTTCATTTCACCGATCTGGCCCTCGTGCAGGACCATTCCGCCGATCAACTGCACATCGAAATGGCGCATGCCCAGCACCCGCTTAGCGGCTTCGCGCACCACGGCGAAGGCCTCGGGCAGAATCTCATCAAGAATTGGACGTTGGTTCTGAAGGCTTCCAGCCTCAGCCAGACGTTCCTGAAACGCAGTCGTCTTGGCGCGTAGCTCGTCATCACTGAGCGGCGCAATCTCCTCCTCCAGCAGATTGATGTCGGAAACAATCGGTTGATACCGCTTCAGCTTGCGGGCATTGGGGTCACCCAGCAGGAGCTTGAGCATGGTGTTGACAACTACCCTCGAGCCCGAAAGCCTACCGGGGTCTGGGAACAAGTCACGGGGTTGCTCCAGCCTTTGAGCTGATCCAGCCAGATCCTGCGGCAGAAAAGCTGCTGATAACGCAGGCGTGCCTGTAGGCCGAGATGGCGTAGCAAAACCGGATCATCAGCAAGCTTCTGCAGCACCAAAGGCAAATCCTCCGGAGTCTGCGACCAGTCGAGATCGGCCAGCTGACAGACCCAACCCATGCCAGAACGCCAACGCTGAAAAGCCAGAGCAGGCAGACCAGCAGCCATCGCCTCGAGCTGAACGATGCCAAACGCCTCATTGGAACTTTCTGAAGGCAACACGAGCAGATCTGCCGCCAGCAGCTGGCTCAACTTGTCGGCCTCAGGCAAGCGGCCATGAAATCGCACCACGCCATCAGGGCGAGATGCCATGAGTTGCTCGCTGAGTGCTTCAAAGTCAGCCCGCCGCGGCCCATCACCGACAACATCCAGCGACCAGGAGCTCTCAACACTCGCCAGGCTTTTCAACAGCCAATCCAGACGTTTGTAGCTGCCAAGGCGACCGATAAACAGCACCCGCATCACCGGGGTGGCTTGCTTCTGGAGCGATGACCGCGGCGCCACCAAGGCCGCAGCTTCCTGGTCATGGCTGAGGCAGCAGGGCAAAACTGCAACTCGTTCAGAGCGGCAACCGCAACGCACCAATTCGTCTTTGAGCAAAGGCGAGGTCGTGATCACCCCGGAGAGCCAGGACACAACGGTGAGCGCCAGCCACTGATAAGCGATGAAAAAGCGTCCTTTGAATCCTGAAGCAGGTTCGAAAAAGAAGTGCCAGTGGGCCGTCACACGTCGCCGAGGGCGAACCAAGCGGGCGAACAACAAAACCAACAACACCCCGATGGAGGGCAGATGACCATGCAGAGGCTCCTCCGAGCGCAACAACGACCACAAGCCAACCGATGGCAGCGGTAGAACCAGTCGACCCAAGGGGAAAGTCCTTGCAAGCCGTCTGCGCGGGTAGTGGACTGCGATGGCGTCCTTTTCGCTCAGGCAGCGATCCTGCGCATCCAAGCTCCAGACCGTTCCTCCCCAGACCATCGCCAACTCATGAGCCACCCGTTCCACCCCGCCATACCCCGGTGGCCACTCGCGCAACAACTGTTGGATGGGCTGGGCCCGCTGTTCAAGAAACCGCTGTTCACCAGGCACTGACGTCATGACCTCAGCGCTTCAAGGCCTTGAAACAGGTGAATTTTGTTGCACACAACAAGTGAAGACACAGGGAGACGGATGATGAGGCCTGCATCAAATGACCATGGCCCGCATCCATCTGGTTGAACATGCACCAGGAGCCCCAGGCCTGCGCCTGATGGGGCTTGGGCCAAACCTACGCCCGACACGCGGTCTTCTCAAACTTCGGCGTTTGCTGAATAAACACGCCTTCTGGGCCCAGGGCCGCAGCCGTCAACAACTGCGCGAAATGCTCAAAGGCAGCCAGGTGGTTGTAAGCCTCTGGCGCGGCAAACGCATGGTGGGTTTCGGGCGAGCCAGCAGCGATGGGATCTACAGAGCCGTGCTCTGGGATGTGGTGGTGGCCGGCGACCTTCAGGGTCGTGGGCTCGGGCGGCGGGTCGTTGAAGCGTTGCTGGCTTCCCCCAAATTGCGTGAAGTGGAGCGGGTGTATCTGATGACCACCAACAGCAATGGCTTTTATGAACAAATGGGATTCAGCAGCGTTTCCTCTCAGCACTTGCTGATCCGAAAGCAATAATTCAACAAGCGGATGAAGAGATTCGAACTCTCGACCCTCTCCTTGGCAAGGAGATGCTCTACCACTGAGCTACATCCGCAGGCCAGCCGGTGAATGTCACCTGACGACCCGAGAAGCATGCACCACCAAGGGGCCGTTGGTCAATCCACCGTTCAAGCCGCTGGCAATGCCTTCACAAGAGAGCCCATTTCCAGAGCCTGCAGGGCATAACTCCATCCCAGATTGCTCTTGATCCCTGCCCGCTCGAGCGCCTGTTGCATCGTGTCGGTTGTGAGCACCCCGAAGATCACGGGCACACCGGTGTCACGAGACACGCTGGCAATTCCCTTGCTGGCTTCGGCGACCACAACATCGAAGTGGGGCGTGTCACCACGAATCACAGCCCCAAGCGTGATCACCACTTGATAACGACCGCTGCGAGCCAGCTGCTGGGCCACCAGAGGTAACTCAAAAGAACCAGGCACCCAGGCCGTATCCAGCTGATTGCTGTCTGCACTGGTGTCAATCCCATGGCGTCCAAGACAGTCAAGGCAGCCGCTCAACAACTTGGCCGTGACCAGATCGTTGAATCGGGCAACAACAACAGCGATGCGCAGGCCCTGCACATCGGTGAACCGTCCTTCAAAGGTGGCCATGACGCCTTGATCCGTTCATTCCATGTTCACACCCGGCCGGCGTGAACTGGATAAAAAAGATGCCCTTGGGCCTGGCCTCAGACCACGAAGAAGCTCATGCCCCAGTTCACCAGCACCAAGGCCACCCAGGCAATGCCACCCAGCAGAATCAAGCGATTGGAGCGGCCGCTGTCCTCATTCGAGGCGTAAAGAACAGGCACAGCCACGATCAACGCAAAGGACATCACCACCAAGGCCAGAACGGTGAGGGTGTTAAGGATCTGCATGGTGAATCGGTCGACGCCAGGTCGTTCACGGGGATTCTCACATGTGGGGGAGAGTCGTCTCCGTCGTCTACGCATCAAGCTTCACAGCTTGTGGTGAACGCCATCGGTACGATCCAGCGACTTCCGGATGTCTCATGCCCCGCACCTGCCCCCAGCCCGAGGAGCAGTCGCTGCAGGGGAATCTGTTCGGCGCTCCGGAACCGACTGATCGACCCACAACCAGCTCTGCCAGGGCTTCTGAGGCCTTAGCCGCGGATGCACTGGCTGAGCTCACTGACGCCAGCCTCAGCGCTGATGCCTCTGCCCGACCCAGGCAGCGACAGGGCAACAACAGTGATCCCGACAAGGCCTCCAACCAGGCCGAAGAGCTGACCGGCTCAGACAGCGACGACAGCGATGCCCCGCCTTGGGCCCACCACAGCCAGGTGGATCAGACCCTGCTGACGCCGATGTTGCGCCATTACGTAGAGCTCAAGGCGGAGCACCCTGAGCGCGTGCTGCTCTACCGACTCGGTGATTTCTTCGAGTGCTTCTTCGAGGACGCCGTCGAGCTCTCACGGGTGCTGGAACTCACTCTCACCGGCAAGGAAGGTGGCAAGGCGATCGGACGCGTGCCGATGGCGGGAATTCCACATCACGCCGCCGAGCGCTACTGCGCTGAACTGATCCGTCGTGGTTACTCCGTGGCACTATGTGACCAGCTGGAGACCACCCCCGCCAAGGGGGCCCTGCTCAAGCGCGGAATCACCCGGGTGCTCACCCCGGGCACGGTGCTGGAAGAAGGCATGCTCGCTGCCCGCCGCAACAACTGGCTGGCAGCGGTGGTGGTGGAACCTGCCAGCAGCAAGCAACCCTTGCGCTGGGGCCTGGCCAGCGCCGATGTGAGTACGGGCGACGTTCAGGTGATGGAACGCAGTGGCAGCGATGCCCTGCACCAGCACCTGGCCCAACTTGAGGCCTCGGAACTGCTCTGGGCAGCCAGCGATGACGCCAACACGCAACGACCTGCCTGGTGTCCTGAACGGCTGAGGCTCAGCCCGATGGCGCTCACACCCTTCAGCCGCCCCCAGGCCGAACAAGCCCTGATCAAGCACTACCGGCTGGCTGGGCTGGATGGCCTTGGCCTGCAGGAACTGCCTCTGGCCCTGAGAGCTTTTGGTGGGCTGCTGCAGTACGTCAATGACACCCAGCCGCTCGAAGAAGCAACCCTGGTGCCCCTTGATGTGCCGAAGATCGTGCAGGCCGGTGATGCCCTGGTGCTCGATGCCCAGACCCGCCGCAATCTGGAACTGACGGCCACCCAACGCGATGGACAACTCCAGGGGTCACTGCTCTGGGCCATCGACCAGACCCTCACCGCCATGGGGGGACGATGCCTGCGCCGCTGGCTCGAAGCGCCGCTGATGGACCTCAACGCCATCCGCGAACGGCAAAACGTGGTGAGCTTGCTGGTGAACCAAAGGCCCCTGCGCCAGAGCTTGCGTCGACTGTTGCGGCCGATGGGTGATCTGGAACGGCTGGCGGGTCGGGCCGGCGCCGGTCATGCCAGTGCCCGCGACCTGGTGGCCATCGCCGATGGACTGGAACGCCTGCCACGACTGGCCAGTCGCCTGGAGGGAACGCTGGAGACATGGCCACAGGTGCTGGAGGCGCTGCTGCCACCCAATCCAGCGCTCGCTGAGCTGGCCGCCGCCGTTCGCCATGCCTTGGTGGACGCCCCGCCTCTTTCTCTCAGCGAAGGCGGGCTCATCCACGACGGGGTGGATCTGCTGCTGGATGGCCTGCGCAATCAACTCGATGACCAGGACGCCTGGCTGGCCGAGCAGGAGCGCTTGGAGAAAGAGCTCAGTGGCATCAGCACTCTGCGTCTGCAATACCACCGCACCTTTGGGTATTTCCTGGCGGTGAGCAAAGCGAAGGCATCCTCCGTGCCCGACCACTGGATCCGCCGCCAGACACTGGCCAATGAAGAACGCTTCATCACGCCCGAGCTGAAGGAGCGCGAAGGCCGCATCTTCCAGCTGCGAGCACGGGCCTTTCAGCGCGAATATGAGCTGTTCTGCAAGCTGCGCGACCAAGTGGGCTGCATGGCAACACCAATCCGCGAGGCCGCCCGTGCCGTAGCGGGTTTAGACGCACTCACCGCCCTGGCAGACACGGCTGCCACAGCAGGCTGGTGTGCTCCACAGCTGAGCGACGATCGCGCCCTCAAAATCACCGCTGGCCGCCACCCCGTGGTGGAACAGTTGCTGGTGGAAACTTCCTTCACCCCGAACGATCTTGGTTTGGGAGCTGACACCGACCTGATCGTGCTGACAGGACCCAATGCCAGCGGCAAAAGCTGTTATTTGCGCCAGATTGGCCTGATCCAACTGTTGGCCCAGATCGGCAGCTGGGTGCCTGCGTCATCCGCTCAGGTCGGCCTTGCCGATCGCATCTTCACGCGGGTGGGCGCCGTGGATGATCTGGCCGCAGGGCAGTCCACCTTCATGGTGGAAATGGCCGAAACCGCCAACATCCTTCACCACGCCAGCGACCGCTCCCTGGTGCTCCTTGATGAAATCGGCAGGGGGACAGCCACCTTCGATGGCCTCTCGATCGCCTGGGCCGTGAGCGAACATCTGGCCGGCGATCTCAAGGCACGCACGGTGTTCGCCACCCACTATCACGAGCTCAACAATCTGGCGGAACAGCGGCCCAACGTGGCCAACTTCCAGGTGATGGTGGAGGAAACCGGCGAGGATCTTGTGTTCCTGCATCAGGTGCAGATCGGCGGTGCCAGCCGCAGCTATGGCATCGAAGCCGCTCGCCTGGCAGGGGTGCCCTCCCGCGTTGTGCAACGGGCCAGACAGGTGCTCGATCAGCTGGCGGCCTGAGCGGCTCGCAGCAGGGCATTGGCTGCTGCAGCCACCAAACCGGCACCACCGCGCGTTCCCTCCAGGCGGATCTGAGCCAGAGCCGTCGCAGCCAGATGGCGCTTGCTTTCAGGGACGCCCACGAAGCCAACCGGCATGCCGATCACCAGCGAAGGGGCAGGGGCCCCAGCATCCAGCTGATCAAGCAACTGCTCCAACGCCGTCGGCGCACTGCCCACCAGCAGCACCGGCATGGGCTGGCCCTTCGCGCTGGCCACCTGCGTGAGCTCCGGCCAAGCTCTCAACATCGCCACGGCGGAACGGGTGGAGTCTTGCGGTGAAACCTCAGGCGCCCAATCAAGCAGGCAGCGCACGGACGTGCCCAGTGTGCGCGCAGCCATCGGCGTCACGGCAGCCGCAGCCATCGCCGTATCGGTGAGGATCGCTGCTCCAGCCTGCAACGCAGCAAGTCCCTGCTCGCAGGCCCCCTCGCTGAAACGCAACAGCTGCTGCAGGCCTGGATCCCCGCTGCTGTGCACCAGACGTTCCAACACCTGCTGCTGCAGAGGATCAAGTCCCGTCTCCCCCAACAAGGCCCGAATTCGACGGATGCTTTCCGTGAAGATCGGATGGTCGGCCATTGCTCCACATTCCTCTGACGGGGACTGCCAGTCAGGGCAGACTTCGACATTGTCCGACGACACGCCTCAATGCCGATCCAGTTGTTCTGGGGCGATGATTCCGCCGCGCTGGAACGGGCGGTTCAGGCCTTGATCGAGAAGGCGGTGGATCCGAGCTGGGCGAGCGTCAATGTGAGTCGATTGGATGGCAGCGAGGCGGGCCAGGCCAGGCAGGCTCTGGAAGAGGCACGCACACCGCCTTTCGGCGCTGGCTCGAGGGTGGTCCTGCTGCAGCGATCTCCCTTCTGCAACGCCTGTCCCAGCGAGCTGGCCGATCGCTTCGAAGCCTCTCTGGATGGCATCCCTGAAAGCACTCAGCTGCTGCTCTGCCATCCCTCCAAACCTGACGGTCGTCTGCGCACCACCAAAGCGCTGATGAAACGCATCAAGGCGGGAGAGGCCTGCGAGCGCAGTTTCAAGTTGCCGGCGGTCTGGGATGGGGCTGGGCAGCGCCAGCTGGTGGAGCGAACCGCTGAGGAACTGAACCTGAGGCTGGAGCCTGGTGCGGTGGATGCCCTGATCGATGCCATCGGCAATGACAGCGCCAGGCTGACCATGGAACTGCAAAAGCTGGCTCTGCATGCTGAAAGCAGCGGAGAGGCACGCATCAGTGCCAGCTCCGTTGACAGCCTGATCGAGGGGCTCAGCACCAACGCTCTGCAGGTGGGGGACGCGCTACTAGCAGGCGATCCAGGCCAGGCGATTGCCTTGCTGGATGCCCTCAATGATGCCGGCGAACCGGCCCTGCGGATTGTTGCCACGCTCACCGGTCAGATCAGGGGATGGCTTTGGGTGATGCTGCTGGAACAACAGGGGGAGCGGGACGTTGGGGTGATCGCCAAAGCGGCGGGAATCGGCAACCCCAAGCGCATCTATGTGATGCGCAAACAGTTGCAAGGGCGTTCACCCCAGCGCTGCCTCAACCTGCTGGGCCGCCTGCTGGATGTGGAAGCAGCCCTCAAACGCGGCACCCAGCCCGGAGATGCGTTCCGCGATGGGCTGCTGGGCGCAACACAGTGAGACAATCGCCTGCGACATGAGGCGGCATGGATGGCCCTTCTGGTGCAGAAGTTCGGCGGAACCTCCGTCGGCAGCGTGGAGCGCATCCAGGCCGTAGCCAGGCGTATCGCCAACTGCAAGGAAGAGGGGCACGATCTGGTGATCGTGGTCTCGGCCATGGGTCACACCACCGATGAACTCACCGCCAAGGCCAACGCCATCAGCAGCAATCCACCCCAGCGAGAGATGGACATGCTGCTGGCCACCGGTGAACAGGTGTCGATTGCGCTGCTCTCCATGGCGTTGCATGAGCTGGGCGTCCCAGCCATCTCCATGACCGGCCCCCAGGTAGGAATCGTGACCGAATCCGCCCATGGCAAGGCACGCATCCTCGACGTGCGCACCGATCGTCTGCGCAGCCGACTGGCCGAAGGCCGCGTGGTTGTGGTGGCAGGATTTCAGGGCACGAGCCAGAGCAGCGGCGGCACCGCCGAAATCACAACACTGGGGCGTGGAGGCTCCGACACCTCAGCAGTCGCCCTAGCCGCAGCCCTCGGTGCCTCGGCCTGTGAGATCTACACCGATGTGCCAGGCGTGCTCACCACCGATCCCCGCAAGGTGGAAGACGCCCAGTTGATGCCTCAGGTGAGCTGCGACGAAATGCTCGAACTGGCAAGCCTCGGCGCTGCGGTACTGCACCCGCGCGCCGTGGAGATCGCGCGCAACTACGGCGTCACGATGGTGGTGCGCTCCAGCTGGAGTGATGAACCCGGCACCACACTCACCAGCCGCAACTCGCGGCCCATTGGCCGCGAAGGTCTTGAACTAGGCAGACCGGTGGACGGCGCCGAGCTGGTGGAACACCAAGCCGTGCTGGCTCTCTCGCATGTGTCCGATCAGCCCGGCGTTGCTGCCCAGCTGTTCGAAAGCCTGTCTGAGGGCGGCGTGAATGTGGACCTGATCATCCAGGCCACCCACGACGGCAACAGCAACGACATCACCTTTACCGTGGCTGAAACTGATCTGGAGAGGGCTCGCAGCATTTGTGAATCCCTGATCCAGAAGCTGGGCGGTGAGTTGGTCGCCCAGTCAGGGATGAGCAAGCTGAGCATCAGCGGCGCCGGAATCATGGGCCGCCCTGGTATTGCCGCGGGCTTGTTCCAGACCCTTTCCCGGGTGGGCATCAATCTGCGTGTGATCGCAACCAGTGAAGTGAAGGTCAGCTGTGTGATCAATGCCGACGTTGGCAGCAAAGCTCTGCAGGCCACCCAGGAGGCCTTCGAACTGGAGGCCGGTCAGATCAGCCTTAATCCCAGTGCGAGCGGAGAAGGTGAGCCGGAAGTGCGTGGCGTAGCCCTCGACCGTGACCAGGCCCAGGTGAGCGTGCGCCACGTGCCCGACAAACCCGGAACCGCCGGAGCCCTCTGCAATGCGCTGGCCGACGCAGGCATCAGCCTCGATGCCATCGTCCAGTCGGAACGCCAGCACGCCGATGGCAGCCGAGATATCAGTTTCACCCTGAAACGTGACGACCGCACTGCGGCCGATCGCGCCCTGAGTGCTCTGCTGGCTCAGTGGCCTGGAGCCCAGCTCGAAGACGGTCCAGCCATTGCCAGGGTCAGTGCCGTGGGCGCGGGCATGCCTGCCACGGCGGGTACTGCAGGACGCATGTTCCGTTTTCTGGCAGAAGCAGGCGTGAACATCGAAATGATCGCCACCAGCGAGATCCGCACCAGCTGCGTGGTAGCTGAGGCCGATGGTGTGGCAGCACTTCAGGCCGTGCATGCCGGTTTCAAGCTGGGCGGCAGCACCCGCCATGCCGCCAAAGGGAGCGAATCACCTCTAGTGGCCTAGCGGAGGAGCCTCAGCAACTCAGCTCTGACCCACCAGCTTCTGGCGCAGCTTCTTGATCCTGTCGCGAAGATTGGCAGCCTCCTCAAAATCGAGCTTCTTGGCCGCGTCTTTCATCTTGACTTCAAGCTGATCGATCAGTTCGGGCAAGGCATCGAGAGCCATGCCATCAGTGTCGTCCTCCAAGGCTTTAACCGCCTTGCTGGCGACCTGCACCAGGTCGGCATCAGGGCCATCAGTCTTGAGTTTCCGTGAGAGCTCGAGAAACGAAAGAATCGAATTGCTGGCTTTTTTACCGGCCGCCGTCGGCACAATTCCATGTTTTTCGTTGTGGACCTGTTGGATCTTGCGCCGGCGTTCGGTTTCCTCGATCGCCTTCGCCATCGAATCGGTCATGTTGTCGGCATAGAGCAGCGCAACCCCCTCCACATGCCGCGCAGCTCGGCCAATCGTCTGAATCAGTGATCGCTGCGCTCGCAGGAATCCTTCCTTATCGGCGTCCAGGATTGCCACCAGGCTCACCTCCGGCAGATCCAGGCCTTCCCGCAACAGGTTCACACCCACGAGCACGTCGTACTCACCTAGGCGCAGGTCCTGAATGATCTCGATGCGCTCAATCGAATGGATCTCCGAATGCAGGTAGCGCACCCGCACCTTGTTCTCGGCCAGATAATCCGTGAGGTCTTCGGCCATGCGCTTGGTGAGCGTGGTCACCAGCACGCGCTGCTGCTTCTCGGCCCGCGTGCGGATCTCTCCCAGCAAGTCGTCGATCTGACCTGTTGTCGGCCTCACCTCCACAACAGGGTCCAGCACTCCAGTGGGACGAATGACCTGCTCCGCCACCTGGCCATCACTCACCTTCACTTCCCAGTCGCCGGGCGTGGCACTCACAAACACGGTCTGGCGTGCCTTCGTCCAGAACTCTTCGCCCTTGAGCGGCCGATTGTCGGCTGCACTGGGCAGACGAAAACCGTGGTCGATCAACACCTTCTTGCGGGCCTGATCGCCGTTGTACATGGCCTGAAGCTGTGAACAGGTGACATGGCTCTCATCAACAATCAGCAGCCAGTCGTCGGGGAAATAATCAATCAGGCATTCCGGCGCGGAACCCGGTTCACGTCCGGCCAGATGACGGGCATAGTTCTCAACGCCATTGCAATAGCCCACCTGCTGCAGCATCTCCAGGTCGTAGGTGGTGCGCTGCTCCAGTCGCTGAGCTTCCAGCAACTTGCCTTCGGTTTGCAGGAACTCCAGTCGGTCTTTGAGCTCATGGCGGATATCCTTCACCGCCGAATCCAGACGATCCTTCGGCGTTACAAAGTGCTTGGCCGGGTAGATGTTGATGGTTTCAAGACTCTGCAGGATTTCGCCGGTGGTGGGGTCGACGTAGCGGATCGCCTCCACCTCATCACCGAACAGCTCTACCCGAACGAGACGGTCTTCATAAGCAGGCCCGATTTCCAGCACATCGCCCTTGACGCGGAAGCGTCCGCGGGTGATGTCCATGTCATTGCGGCTGTACTGGTTATTCACCAGTTCGCGCAAAGAACCCCGAAGATCAAGAGACTCACCAACCCGAAACTGCACCGATGCCTTCAAGTATTCACTGGGTATTCCCAGGCCATAGATGCAACTGATGGAAGCCACAACAATCACATCGCGGCGTTCAAACAACGATCGCGTCGCTGAGTGGCGCAACATGTCGATCTCTTCATTGATCGATGCTGTTTTGGCGATATAGGTATCACTCACCGGCACATATGCTTCCGGCTGGTAATAGTCGTAATAGGAGATGAAATATTCGACAGCATTGTTGGGAAAGAATTCCCTCAGCTCATTGCAAAGCTGTGCCGCCAGAGTCTTGTTATGAGCCAACACCAGGGCGGGACGACCGGTCTGAGCGATGACATTGGCCATCGTGAACGTCTTGCCTGTGCCGGTCGCACCCAGAAGGGTCTGATAACGACGACCACCATTCACACCCTTCACCAGTTGAGTGATCGCCGTCGGCTGATCACCTTTGGGGGTGTAGGGCGCAGTCAGGTCGTAGGCAGGCATGGTCCTCGCGCTGTAAACCCTGAATGGGGCACCCACGTTACGGGGCCCATTGGGGCGCGCGTGTCCGCAGCAATCAGACCCGGCTGGTGACCTCACTGCCGATGGCTTCACGCAGACCGCGCACTACAGCCACCATGGCCAACTCATCATCGAGGCGATTCACCGCAGAACCAACGCCCACACCGGCTGCGCCGGCTGCGATCGCCATCGGCACGGTGACAGCCGAAAGACCTGATGCACACAGCACCGGTGCCGTCTCACCGGCGTGCTGCAGGGCAGCGCTGATGCTGTGAGCCGCGGCCAGAGTGGGAGCAGCCTTCTCAATCAGGCCAAGGCTGCCGGCACTGAAGGGTTTGGCACTGGTGCCACCTTCGGTCTGAATCAGATCGGCACCGGCCGCCACCAGATCCACCGCCAGCTGTTCCTGCTGATCCATCGGCAACACATGGGGAACGGTGACGCTCAGCACCACCTCAGGCAGCAAACCGCGGGTACGGCGTGTGAGTTCCAGCACCTCTTCAGCTCCGAAGATGCGCCCCTGGGGATAGAAGGCATCGAAATTACCGATCTCCACCATGGCCGCACCTGCAGCCACCGCAGCCGGAAACTGCTCGGGATCGACCGACGACACGCAGACCGGCAGGCCACCGGACGCCTCAACCGCCAACTTCACCAATTGCGCATCACAGGCCACATCAATCAGATCCGCTCCACCCAATCCAGCCGCGCGGGACACGCGAGCGACCGAATCCGCATTGAAGTTCATCAGACCGGCGATCACCTTCAGCGCGGAACGCTGTTCAAGGCTGCGGCGGAGGGCAGCAGGCAGCAGAGAAAGGCGGGACATCAAGCTGACATCAGATGAATGCATTCTCACACCGCACGAACAGGCAGGATCGAATCGACCTTCACCCAGTGCGATGAGAGCCGGCGAGCCTTGGCTGAACTGGCACGACAGACTGCACCGCCAACTTCTACAGAATCCCCAGCTGCTGCCCAAAGGGACAACACTGTTGCTGGCGGTTTCCGGCGGTCAGGACTCGATGGCTCTGCTGGGGCTGCTGAGGGATTTGTCTGATCGACATCACTGGACTCTCCAGCTCTGGCATGGAGACCACGGCTGGCATCCAGAGTCCGCCCGCATTGCCAGCGATTTGGACAACTGGTGCCAGACGCAACAGCTGCCCCTGCTGATCAGCACCAGCAGCTTCAGCACCACCGGCAGCGAAGCTAAAGCCCGTGCATGGCGTTACACCGAACTGCATCAGGCCTGTGAGCAACTCAACCTCAACAGCCCTGCCAACCCTTGCCGCACGGTCGTGACCGGACACACCGCCAGCGACAGAGCCGAATCACTGCTGATGCAACTCAGCCGAGGAACGGATCTGGCCGGGATGGGCAACCTGCGTTGGCAGCGCCCCCTCAATGCCGCAGCGACAGAAGACATTCGCCTGGTGCGTCCACTGCTGCAGTTCAGCCGTGACGAAACCGCCGCCATCTGCCAGGACCTGCAACTACCGATCTGGACAGACCCGAGCAACAGCGATTCACGTTTCGATCGCAACCGCATCCGTCAGGAGGTCTTACCGGTTCTGGAGGCTCTGCACCCCGGCTGCAGCAGACGCATGGCTGAACTGAGCGAGCGAGTGTCCCAGCTGCAGGACACCCAGAGCGCACTGGTGACGCTGAGTCTGGACAACCTGAAACGACAGGACGGCGCCTTACAACGATCGCCACTGCAACAACTGCCCGGTTCAGCACGACGACTGCTCTTGCATGGATGGCTGCAGGCCCAAGGCATGCCAGCACTCTCGGCCAGGCAGCTTGAAGAACTGAGCACTGCCATCGGTCCAAGCCAACCACCTGGTGAGCGTCATCTGACCGGTCGAAAGCGACTCCACTGGTGCCGGGACTGGGTACAACTGGAAGACAGGAACTGAACTCACTTGGACGGCGACTTCCAAAGCAACTATCTCGCCGCTGAACAGGCCTACGGCGCTGGTGACTTTGAAACTGCGCAATCCATCACTGTTGAACTGCTCAATCAGCTGGAGCCAATCCCGGACAAGGGTGCTGAACGGGATGCAGTGCTGGCTTGGCGAGCCTTCGTGGCTTTACTCGCGGGCCACATTGACCTCTACGGCTTTCAAGCCCCTGATCAAGCTGAAAGGCATTACCAGCTGGTGCTGGACAGTCACCCACAGGACACACTGCGGGAACTCGCGGAACAGGGACTGGAACGGATCAGGAGCGGTCGTGAGTCGGTGACCAGATCCACGCAGGCGACTGATCCAGCCGAGGATCGATTCAAGGAGTCTCTGGCAACCAAGGGCTCCCTTGCCTTAGTGGCTGACCCTTTTATCAACGCGGCATCCCCGGCGGTGGACTCAGTGGAGCCGAGCGTCGTCACAACCGCGATGCCCTGGCTCAACAACGACGAACAATCAGACGACGGTCATGACCAAACTCTCTCCATCGAGATCAATGCTGTAACTGAGCCTGAGCCCGAAACTGAACCTCAGCCGATCAGTGAACAGGAACCTGAGCCTGGATCCGAACCTGAACCAGGCGGTGAACTCGGCCAGGAGACAACGACTCAAGCCGTAACCCCAGCACCCAAGACCAAAGCCGACCCGGAAATCAGCGACACAATCCGGAATCGTTTAAGGGAAGGCAGGATTGTGGTGGAACTGCCAGCAACAGCCTTACCGCCATCCGAGGACAACTCGGACAGCAGCCAGGCTCCTAGCCGATGGTCGTGGCTACAAAAAGCCTTACGCCGCAGCTGAGCGGCGACGGCGGGTACGGCCAGCGGGCATGTCTTGATCGACGGCTGGCGCTGCAGATGCGGGTGCAACAGGCGCAGGCTCCTTGGAGGGCGTGGGGGCTGGCGAAGCTGCGGCCACAGGTTCCTTCACTGGAGCCGACTTGGCCTCAACAGCAGCTGAGCGAGATGTCGTGATCACCCGCGCTGGAGTGCCTTCGCGGTTGCGATCTCGGCCCCCACCACCGTGCCGACCAGCGCCATGACCACCGCCATGGCGACCACCACGTCCACGGGGCGCTGGACGGTCATCGGGCTCAGTGTCCGCACGGCCTTTGTAAACAGGTGTTCCTGCTGGTGCCGGCTGCACCAAACAGAGGATCAAAGGCTCCACCTGAAGTTCACGGCGCATGCGACGACTGAGACCGACCTCCACCTCCCGCTGCACACCCATCCAGTCGACATCCGGGGCCTTGCCACCTGTGTTGCGGGTGAGCTGCTTCCAGCGATTCTCAAGCACCCACTTGATTTCGCGTTCCGTCCAAAGCGACATCTTGCGGGCATCGGCAGTGGTGACGACACCGCGAAGATTTACGCGAGGTGGAGCCACCATGGCGCCATCGGTACTGATCGCAGCAAGGATCGTGACGATGCCATCTTCTGCCAGTTGCTGACGTTCCTTCAGCACGCGGGCATCAACAATGCCGTTGCGCGACTGATCGAGCAGCTCGATACCAGCCTTCACAGGGTCCGACTTGGTGATTGAGTCTGCGGTGAGCTCAACAACATCGCCGTTATCAATGATCAGCGTGTTGTCCTCAGGAACGCCCATGGAATGACCGGTCCTGGCATGACGGACCAACATGCGGTGCTCACCGTGCACGGGCACAAAAAACTTCGGACGCGTGAGAGCCAGCATCAGCTTCTGGTCCTCCTGGAAGCCATGGCCAGAGACATGAATGCCCTCTCCCTTGCCGTACACGACCTTGGCGCCCAGCATCATCAGTCGGTCGATCGTGTTCACCACAGAAATGGTGTTTCCGGGAATCGGGCTCGCGGAGAAGATGATCGTGTCAGAGCTCTTGACTCTCACCTGCGGGTGTTCGCCGCGGGAGATGCGACTCAGTGCGGCAAGGGGCTCACCCTGACTGCCGGTCATCAGCAACAGGGTTTCACGATCGGAGACATTGTTGATCTGCTTGATCGGCACAAACAGCTCATCCGGAGCACGCATGTAGCCCAGCTCACGGGCCTTGGCGATCACGTTGAGCATGGAACGACCCAGCAAGCCAACCTTGCGGCCGTTCTTGAGAGCAAGCTCAAGGATCATCGACACACGATGAATGGAACTGGCAAAGGTGGTGACGATGACACGCCCCTCGGCCTCGGCGATGTGACGGTCAAGGTTGGAGAACACCGACCGCTCGGGAGGACAGAAACCCGGCACCTCGGCATTGGTGGAATCGCTGAACAGGCAGAGAACTCCCTTGTCGCCGTGGTGAGCCAGCCGAGCCAGATCGAAGTGCTCGCCGTCGACAGGGGTGTGATCGAACTTGAAGTCACCCGTGAAAATGATGGTTCCCACCGGTGTGGAAATGGCCAGCGAAAAGCTGTCGGCCATCGAGTGGGTGTTGCGGATGAACTCCACTGAGAAGTGCTGACCCACCTTCACCACGTCGCGAGGTCCGACGGTCTGCAAGGTGGTGCGATCGGCGACGCCCGCCTCATCCATCTTTCCGGTGAGCATCGAGAGAGCCAGTCGCGGCCCGTAGATCACAGGGATGTTGAAGTGCTTGAGATGGTGAGCGATGCCACCGATGTGGTCTTCATGACCATGGGTAACGATCATGCCGCGGATGCGCTTCTGGTTTTCTCGCAAAAAGCTGGTATCGGGCAGAACCACGTTCACGCCGTGCATGCCATCGCTGGGGAAAGCAAGGCCGGCGTCAACCAGCATCAGGTCATCGCCATATTCAAAAACGCAGGTGTTCTTGCCGATTTCATGCAGTCCTCCAAGAGGAATCACTCTCAGGGTGGGTTGCTTGGTTTGGGCAGTTGTGACGGTCATGGGGTCGCTTGCGTATGGAAAAAATCAATCAGGGAGGCGCACATCAGCGCTGTCAGCAGCCTTGGCGTCAGGTCTGACGCAGGGCATCGAGGGCTTCGGAGAGGGCAGCGCGCATGGCGGGCTCCAGCGGAACGAGGGGAAGTCGGGGAGCACCCACCGGCCAGCCACTCAACTCCAGAGCGGCCTTCACCGGAATGGGATTGGTGGTGGCGAACAGGGCCTTGAACAGTGGCAGTAACTGCTCATGCTGCGAAAGGGCAACCGCGTTCTGACCAGCCAGATAGGCCTCAATCATGTTGCGCAGTCGGCGCCCCACCACATGGCTGGCCACACTGACAACGCCCACGGCGCCAACCGAGAGCATTGGCAGGGTGAGAGCGTCGTCACCGCTGTAGATCGCCAGGCGATGACCACAGGCCTGACGGAGCTGGGAGACTTCTTCCGTGGTTCCGCTGGCAGCCTTGAAGCTCACGACATTGGCGCAATTCATCAGCCTGGCAACTGAGGCCGGCTGCATGTTGGAACCTGTCCTACCGGGAATGTTGTAGAGCATCAACGGCAGGTCAGACGCAGCTTCCGCAATGGCACGGAAATGGGCTTCCATCCCGTCTTGAGGGGGCTTGTTGTAGTAGGGCACCACCACCAATGCACCATCGGCACCGGCTGCCGCTGCCTCACGCGTGGCCTCAACCGCCTCACGGGTGCAATTACTGCCAGTTCCCGCAAGCACATGCACGCCAGGGCCCACGGCCTGCCGCACTGCCTCGAACATCTTCAGTTGCTCGCTCCAGCTGAGCGTGGGGGATTCTCCTGTGGTGCCGCACACCACTAGAGCTTCCGATCCCTCATCCACCAGGTGACGTGCCAGACGACCGGCGAGCGCCAGATCCACACCGCCCTCTGCATCGAAAGGGGTGACCATGGCTGTCACCAAACGGCCAAAAGGGGTGGGAGAGAGTTCTGCAGCAGTGCTCATGGCGTTCAGGCGGCGGGCAACAGCAGTTCAGCGATCTGGATGGCATTGAGAGCCGCACCTTTGCGGATCTGATCTCCACACAGCCAGAACTCAAGTGCGTTCTCTTCACTGATGTCCTGTCGAATCCTCCCCACAACCACCGGATCACGGCCAGTCACGTCCGTCGGCATGGGAAAGCGATTGCTGGCAGGGTCCTCGAGCAGTTCCACCCCGGGGGCAGCGGCAAGCAGCTGGCGGGCTTCCGTCACGGGAAAAGGCTCAGCGAATTCCACATTGACTGCTTCTGAATGGGCGCGCAGAACCGGCACCCGTACACACGTCGCCGTGAAGCGAAGCTGCGGCAAACCCATGATCTTGCGGGTTTCATGGACCATCTTCATTTCTTCTTCGCAATAACTGTTGGACTGCAATGGTGAGTTGTGCAGAAAAAGGTTGAAAGCCAATGAGTGGGGGAGAACCTCACTGTTGGGCGTGCCGCCATCCAGCACCACACGGGAGAGATCCTTCAGTTCCTCCATGGCCCGGGCCCCAGCACCACTCGCTGACTGATAGGTGCTGACGACCACCCTGTGCATCGCACGCTTCGCAGCCAGAGGGGCCAGAGCCAGCGTGAGCAGGATCGTGGTGCAGTTGGGATTGGCGATCACACCGTTGTGCTCAGCAGCAGCCTGCGGATTCACCTCAGGAACCACCAGAGGCACGCCGTCTTCCATGCGGAAGGCACTGGAGTTATCCACCATCACGGCACCAGCGGAAACAATCGCTTCACGCCATTGGCGCGACACCGAACCGCCAGCGGATGCGAGCACCAGATCGACGCCCTGAAACGAGGACTCGCAGACTTCCTGAACCGTGATCGTCTGTCCATTCCAAGAACAAACCTGCCCAGCGGAACGGGCAGAGGCCAGCAGACGCAGCTCAGCAACCGGAAAGTTGCGTTCCTGAAGCAGCTGAAGCAGTTCCTGGCCCACCGCACCACTGGCACCAAGGACGGCCACCGTTAGAGGTCGATTCGGTAACGAGTTAACGGGGGTCAAACGGACGGGGACACAGAGACTGACGGGCAGGTGGTGCAACCACCGGCTGCAACGACCCTGAACACTTGAAGCCAGGGTGTGGCTTTTCCTACAAAGCAGCTTACGCGGGGGTGATGGTCAGGCACTTAATTAATGTGTTGGGCTGCTTGTACCTGCGACCCAGCCGATGAGTGCCGCCAGCCTGAAGGTTTCCACCTCCTCCCGTCCCGGTAGCAGACTGGCCGTGGAGGTCGCTGTTCCTGCGGAACGCTGTGAAGCCAGTTACGAGGAAGCGATCAAACGACTGAGCCGCAGTGTCAATCTGCCAGGGTTCCGCAAAGGCAAGATTCCCCGCACCGTGCTGGTGCAGCAGCTCGGAGCTTTGCGGATCCGTGCCACAGCGCTGGAAACGTTGGTCGACAGCGTTTGGCGCGATGCCCTCGAACAGGAAACCATCGAAGCTCTCGGCCAGCCTGAACTGAGCGGCGGCTTCGATGAACTGCTGGAGAGTTTCAAGCCGGGTGAAGGCATCACAGTGACGCTGGAAACCGATGTAGCTCCCACACCAAAGCTGAAGAGCACAAAGGGTCTGAAGGCCGAAGCGGAGAGCGTCAGCTACGACCCGGCCCGCGTGGACGAAATGCTCGAGGACTCACGCCGCCAGCTGGCCACCGTGGTTCCCGTGGAAGGACGCAAGGCAGAAAAGGGAGATATCGCTGTTGTGGGATTCAAAGGCAGCTACAGCGACGACGGCAGTGAGATCGAGGGCGGCAGCGCCGATTCCATGGATGTGGACCTCGAGCACGGCCGCATGATCCCTGGCTTCATTGAAGGCGTGGTGGGCATGGCGGTCGGCGACAGCAAAACCGTTGAGTGCACATTCCCCGACGACTATCCCAAGGAGGATGCACGCGGTCGCAAGGCCAACTTTGAGATCGAACTGAAAGACCTCAAGACCCGCGAGCTACCTGAACTGAACGATGACTTCGCCAAGCAGGCCAGCGAACAGGAGTCTCTGGCTGATCTGCGCAGCGACCTTGAAAAGCGTCTGAAGGATGACGCCGAGCGCCGCGCACGCAGCAACCGACATGACGCCTTGCTGGCCGCACTCGTGGAACAGCTCGAGGTTGAGCTTCCCGAAAGCCTGATCCAGCAGGAGGTTCGCAATCTGGTGGAACAGACCGCTGGACAATTTGCCCAGCAGGGCATGGATGTGAAATCTCTGTTCACTCCCGAACTGGTCCGCAACCTGATGGACTCATCACGCCCTGAAGCGGAGGAGCGCCTGCGCCGAAGTCTCGCCTTAACAGCACTGGCCGAGAGTGAAAAACTCACAGTCGAAGACGGTGAAATTGACGCCAAGCTCGAGGATGTGAAGCAGCAACTCGCCGGCGAACGCGACATCGACCCCGAACGTCTTCGTCAGGCCGTGTTGGACGATCTGCTTCAGGAGAAACTCCTGGGTTGGCTGGAAGACAACAGCACCGTCACCGACAAAGCACCTGAAGACTTAGGCAAAGAGAGCAAGGGAACAGCGAAGAAGGCCGCGGCCAAGAGTGGAAAACCCGCTGAAAAGAAAAAAACCACCAAGGCGAAAAGCGCCAAGAAGGACAGTGATGACGCCGAAGCCTGATCTACAGCCATAGATTGCATGCAAAGCCCGCCAGCCGCCGAGTGATCGACGTCCGCAGTCACCATCCAATTCAGAACCGCTGGCAGGGGATTCAACCTGTCTCGCAGCATCCTCAGGCAGCTCCTGGGGTGCTGCCCACGGTGGTTGAACAGTCCGGTCGAGGTGACCGCGCCTTCGACATTTATTCCAGACTGTTGCGCGAGCGGATTATCTTTCTTGGCACCGGTGTTGATGATCAAGTGGCGGACGCCCTTGTGGCTCAGCTGCTGTTCCTCGAAGCGGAAGATCCCGAGAAAGACATTCAGATCTACATCAACTCCCCAGGCGGCTCTGTGACTGCAGGTCTGGCGATCTACGACACCATGCAGCAGGTGGCTCCTGACATCGTCACCATCTGCTACGGCTTGGCAGCCTCCATGGGAGCGTTCCTGCTGTCTGGAGGTGCCAAAGGCAAGCGACTAGCGCTTCCCAACGCACGGATCATGATTCACCAACCCCTTGGTGGCGCTCAAGGCCAGGCTGTTGATATCGAAATCCAAGCCAAAGAAATCCTGTTCCTCAAGGAAACTCTCAACGGTCTGATGGCCGATCACACCGGCCAGCCCTTGGACAAGATTGCCGAAGATACGGACCGGGATAACTTCATGTCTCCCGCTGAAGCCGTTGATTACGGCTTGATCGATCGGGTTGTTGACAGTTTAGGAGACGGAGAAATCGTTACGGAGGGCTGACACCAGCCCGTTCTGTCGCGATCCTCAGTATCTGGGTTGAGATCGTTCCGATCCTGCTCTGTGTTCCGACTGACCTGCGAAGCGCCCGATGGCCAAGTTCGACGCCCATCTGAAGTGCTCCTTCTGCGGAAAGTCCCAGGAGCAAGTGCGCAAGCTGATTGCCGGACCAGGGGTCTACATCTGTGATGAGTGCATTGATCTCTGCAACGAGATCCTGGACGAGGAACTGATCGACGCGCAGGGTGGTGCCCGGCAAGGCAGTGAGCCGACGCGCAAGAGCGGCTCAAACCAGACGCGCAAGACCACAAAGCCTGCCCCGACCCTCGCCTCCATTCCCAAACCACAGGAGATCAAGGGTTTCCTTGACCAGCAGGTCGTGGGACAGGACGCTGCCAAGAAAGTGATGTCGGTGGCGGTTTACAACCACTACAAACGCCTGGCCTGGCAGGGCGACGGCAAAGGGGAAACGGAACAGACAGCCACCAGGCTGCACAAATCCAACATTCTTCTGATCGGCCCCACGGGGTGTGGCAAGACGCTGCTTGCCCAAACCCTGGCGGAGATGCTGGATGTGCCCTTCGCCGTGGCCGACGCCACCACCCTCACGGAAGCGGGCTACGTGGGCGAAGACGTGGAAAACATTCTGCTGAGGCTGCTGCAGAAGGCCGACATGGATGTGGATCTCGCTCAACGGGGGATCATTTACATCGACGAAATCGACAAGATCGCTCGCAAGAGCGAAAACCCATCGATCACCAGGGATGTTTCCGGTGAAGGGGTGCAACAGGCACTGCTCAAGATGCTGGAAGGCACCGTCGCCAATGTCCCGCCGCAGGGGGGTCGCAAACATCCCTATCAGGACTGCATCCAGATCGACACCAGCCAGATCCTGTTCATCTGTGGCGGTGCGTTCGTGGGGTTAGACGATGTGGTGCAGAAACGCATGGGTCGAAACGCCATTGGCTTCGTGCCCAGTGACGGACGCGGTCGCGGCAAGGCCACACGCGATCTTCAGGCTTCCCAGGTGCTGCGTCACCTCGAGCCCGATGACCTGGTGAAGTACGGACTGATTCCTGAGTTCATCGGTCGCATGCCGGTGAGTGCTGTTCTCGATCCACTCGACGAACATGCCCTGGAATCCATCCTCACCGAGCCCAGGGATGCCTTGGTCAAGCAGTTCAGAACGCTGCTGAGCATGGACAACGTGAAACTTGACTTCGAAGCAGGAGCCATCGAAGCCATCGCTCAGGAGGCGCATCGACGCAAGACCGGTGCTAGAGCCTTGCGCGGCATTGTTGAAGAGCTGATGCTCGACCTCATGTACGAGCTCCCCTCTCGCAAAAACGTGCCGGACTTCACAATCACCCGTGCCATGGTGGAGGAGCACACAGGTGGCAAGGTGGTGTCGCTGCCCGGCAAGGATCGCCAGCAGGAATCAGCCTGATCGGACCAACCCCTGCGGTTCGGTAGACCCCCACTCTCTGAGCCTGTCTGAACAGGAACTTCGCGAGAGACTCAGGTCTGCCCACGATCAAGGCCATGGCCACCGCCGACCATCTAAGGGTTCCTCGTCAGCACGGTTTGTTCCTGCACCACGGGATCGATCTGGGCGATGGCTCGGTCGCCCATTACCTGGAAGGTCGGGAAATCCTGCGCAGCTCCCTCGAAGAGTTCAGCAGGGGGCAAGAGGTGAGCATGGTCAGCCATGAACAGGCATCACCGGCGGGGGTGACCCTGAGAAGGGCCATGAGCAGGGTTGGCGAACAGAACTACAACCTGCTGTTCAACAATTGCGAGCACTTCGCCAACTGGTGCAAAACAGGGCGGCATCGGAGCGGTCAGGTGGAGGACTGGCTCCATACAGGCAGCCTCGGTGCACTGGCACTCGGCCAGCTGATGCCTGCGGCCCTGCTCACCGGCCTGGGTGTGCTGCTGCGCAAGGGAGTCATCGATGAACAGTCTCGCCAACGTGCCAGGCGAGCTCTGGAACAACTTCAGAAACTGCGAATCCGACTGATGCAGAAACTGGACAGCACCCTGGAACAGGCGGAGACCTGGATGCAAGGCATGCCTTGTCAGGGGGCTGATGAACGCGTGAATCGACGCAGTCAGCAGCTGTTGCTCACAGGCCGGAGCATCGCCGATGAACTCGCAGCCGTTGAAGACATGGAAGACAAGCTGCATTCACTGCTGGATGAGACCTCTCCAGCAGAAAACACAGTCTCACGACCTGAACCTCGGTAGCCTCAGAATCCTGCCGGCAGTGCATGAGCCAGCCGTACCAGCCACTGCATCACAAGTACCGGCCCCAACGGCTTGATCAGCTGGTGGGCCAGGAAGCGATTGCGGCCACCCTTGGGCATGCACTGCGCACCGGACGCATTGCCCCGGCCTATCTCTTCAGCGGACCCCGCGGAACGGGTAAAACGTCCAGCGCTCGCATCCTGGCCCGATCACTCAACTGCCTCAGCAACGACGGTCCGACGCCGGAACCCTGTGGCAACTGCGAACTGTGCAACACGATCGCCTCAGGCACAGCACTGGATGTCATCGAGATTGATGCCGCCTCCAACACCGGCGTCGACAACATCCGCGACCTGATCGAGCGCTCAAGGTTCGCTCCAGTGCAGGCGCGCTGGAAGGTTTATGTGGTTGACGAGTGCCACATGCTCTCCACCGCAGCCTTCAATGCGCTGCTCAAGACCCTGGAGGAACCACCTCCACAGGTGGTGTTCGTGCTGGCCACAACCGACCCACAGAGGGTTCTGCCCACCATCCTCAGCCGCTGCCAGCGATTTGACTTTCGGCGCATTCCTCTCGATGCACTTGAGCAGCACCTCCAATGGATCGCCTCAGAGGAGTCGATTCCCATCCAACCGGAAGCTCTGCATGTGGTGGCCCAACGAGCCCAGGGGGGCCTGCGCGATGCAGAGAGCTTGCTGGATCAGCTCAGCCTTCTACCTGGACCGATCGAAGCCGGAGCGGTATGGGATTTGCTGGGAGCGGTTCCTGAGCAGGAGTTGCTGGAGCTGGTGAAGGCCATGAGCACCAGTGAGCCCGTGACGCTGCTGGAAGCGAGCCGTCAATTGCTTGACCGCGGCCGTGATGCCGGATCCGTTCTTCAGGGCATGGCAGGGATCCTGCGGGATCTCGTGCTGATGGCCGCTGCTCCAAATCGACCTGAACTCACCGGTGTCTCCCCACAGTTCCGCGATCAACTGCCGGACCTCGCCAAATCCATTGGCCGGACACGACTGCTGCAGTGGCAAGCTCAGCTTCGAGGCGCTGAACAACAGCTGCGTCAGAGCGTGCAACCTCGGCTCTGGCTGGAGGTGCTGCTGCTCGGTTTGCTGGCTGAACCAGCCGCACCGACAAGCGCAGCAACCTCAGCACCAGCTCGAGTGAGCTCTGCGGCTCCTGCGGCTGCTCCAACACCAGCGCCTGCCCCAGCACCAGCTGTTGCCTCAACAGCCAACACCTCAACAGCCGATACCTCAATAGCCGTGCCAGCGGTAAGCCTTCCCGACACATCCAACACCCACTCGCCGCCTTCACAGGCAGCTGCAACATCCGAGCCCCCAGCTGAAGCAGCTGCAACCACTCCCGCTCCAAGCGAAGACCTTGGTGAGCTCTGGCAACAAATCCTGGCCAGTCTGGAACTTCCCTCCACGCGCATGCTGCTGTCGCAGCAGGCCCGGCTGGTCCGGCTCGACAGCCACCGCGCCGTCGTGCAGGTTTCCGGGAACTGGATGGGCATGGTGCAGAGCCGAGCAACCTTGCTGGAAAAAGCGATTGCAACTGCCATGGGAGGCAACCGTCAGCTAGTGCTCGAAAACCATGGAGGCGCAGCTCCGATGGCAGCAATGCCGAACCCAACAGCATCCACAACGGCACCACCACCTGCACTGGCTCCCAGCAACGGCGTTCAGCTGCCTTCCCCCGCTGCATCAGCCGCTGTGGTGCCAAACAATGCAGCCTCTCCAGCACCCACATCAGCAACGGCTTCTGCCCAACCGCCGCAGGCAACTGCAGCTCCCTCGATTGCCACCAGCCAAACAGCACCCGTTCAGACAGGCACTGCCGACGTGTCGGCTCAAGCAACAACACTCCCGCCAGTGCGCCCTGAGCCTTCCGCCATGGATGAAAAGGTGAAGCGCTTCGCTGACTTCTTCAATGGTCAGGTCCTGGACGTGGACCTCAACAACTAAATCCCAGGTTCTGAAGCCTGAAGCGTCTCATCCTGTCCGCTGTGCGTGGTCTTGGCCCAGACCAGTCGTTTGGGAAGAAACGCCATGCGCAGGGTGACCCAGGGGATCACAAGGAACCAGTGACTGAGATAGGCGATGCCCAGCAGAAGATTGAACAGACCCGGCGAGGGCAAATCGGGCCCTTCGCTGGGGCGTCGACAGCCACGCCAATAGGCAACCCCGGACACGCTGAAGGCCACGATCGACAAAGGCCAATAAGCCGGCGTGGTGCGGCTGATCACACTCGTGAACAGATCCGCCCAGGAGACCACGGGAAGGGCGTACTGAAGCAGGAAGAAACATGCCATATCCCTTCGCTGGGCAGGGGTCAGACGCGAAGAGATCAAGCCCGGCCAGTAGTCGAGAAAGCGTTGCAAGCCTCCTTCGGCCCAACGCTGGCGCTGCTTCCAGAGTGCCTGAAGCGACTCAACGGCCTCCTCCTGGACCGGTGGATCCCAGAGGATGCCAATCCGAGCTCCGTGAAGCATCAAACGAAAACTCAGATCCAGATCGTCAGTGACGGTGTCCTCGTTGAAACCACCGCAGGCTTCCAGCAGATCCCGGCGCAACAGCTCACCATTGCCGCGCAGTTCAGCCACTCCACCACCGGCAAGCCGTCCATCCTGAAGCTGGGCATCAAAGGCCATCTCCATGGCCTGAACACGGGTTAACCAGTTGCTGCTTGCATTCGTCACCGCTTTTCGCATCTGAACGGCGGACCAATCACCGCTGGTTGCGAAGGGCATCAACCGTTCCAGCTGATCCGAACTCAGCTGGGCATCCGCATCAAGAATCAGCAGCCATTCACCCTCGGTTTGAGCCAGAGCGGCATTGAGAGCACCCGACTTTCCTCCGCCGGCATTCCTAGGCCGGCTGATCACCCGCAATGAAGGGAAACGAACCTGAAGCTCTGCGAGACGGTCGGGAGTGCGGTCTTCGCTGCCGTCATCCACCACACACAAACTCAGACGTCCATCGGGGTAGCGCAAGGCACTGAGGCGCTCCACCAGGCGAGTGACCACCGCTTCCTCATCACGGGCAGCAACCACCACATCCACCGTTGGAAAGAGCTCCGCGGACATGGCCGCTGAGAAGGACGGAGAATCATCCGTATCGCTGCCCTTGCTCTGCGTGCTCTGCTGATCAGGGCCTCGCATCAAAGTGCGCAGGGCGTAGCCCCCGAGCACCATCGCCAGAGTGAAGGCAGGAATCAGACTCCGGGATGGATCCAGCCAATGGGGCGCCGCGCTGGCCCAGCCACAGGCCGCCAGGAAGAAGACCGTCTTGCCGCGGCGGTGATCTCCAGTCCCTGCGGCCACAGCCCTCCCACCACGACGAAACATGGAGAACTTTAGGGGGCCTTGGAAGGAGCGGACCCAGCAGGAGCTGTGAATGGCCCCAGCTGGGTTCCGGGGTAATAGTGCTGCAGGATTCGCTGAGCACTCCAACCGCGATCGGCCAGATCGATCGCACCTGCCTGAGACAGCCCAACTCCATGGCCAAATCCTCCGCCTTGAAAGCGCCAGACCCCCGCCCCTTCAGCGTCAACAACGAACAACGTGCTGGGCAAACGGCGAAGGGTGCGCCGGATGGCATCCAGTTCCAAGACCACGGGTTTGGCTCCACGATCCCGATCAATCTCAAGGGCGAGAACCCTTCCGCTGGGCCCGCGCTTCTGCACGCTGATCGATGTCGGGACAGGATCTCCCTGGTCTGCAGCGGCCAGCGCCTGGGCTAGCTGTCCTGCGGTGTAAACACGGCTCCAGCGAAAACGGGGATGACCTGCTCCATAGGCACCAGCCCCGTTGTTCAACAGAGCCTGAACGTCCTGGTTGCTGCGCAGAGGCAGGGAGATCGACTGACCCCAAGCGGCCGCACCATCCGCCTGAACCTGCACGTAGGGAAGTGGCTCCATGTTCCAGGCCTCCTCAGCGTGAGCACTCACGCCGCCATTGGTCGCGTGATACACCGCATGAATCGGCTGGCCATCCCACAACAAGACCTCCCCGGACGTGGCACGGATGGCCTGTCGAACGGCTGGGCTTGCCAGACGTGGATCGCTGTACACCTGGCATTGGGTGTCACTGCAGAGGTGATACCCATCCAGAGCAAAACGATGGCTATTGGCCAAAGCCCATGTGCGAGCCAGCACAGCCTGAGCCTGCAAAGCAGCCGCTGGGGATCCCGATCCGATCTCATGGGGCACCACCCCCTCGAGATAACGCTCGAGCGGAAGCTGCTCCAGCAACGTCCAGCTGCCATAGGCGTCCGCCTGCAGACGAAACGGTCCGCGCAGAACACCACCGTTCCAACGCATGCCATCAGGAGCTTGCACATGCAGAGGCCCCTGCAGGGTGCGTCCTCCCTCGGGCCCCTCGAGCACGGGCATCACAACACTGCTGATGCGCTGACTGACCTCACGCAGGGACACACCTGCAAGATCAAGCGCTTCAGCGGGAGCCCAAACCTCCCATTCGCCTGGATGAGCCACCTGCGCCTCCACCCCCTGACCACGCCATCGCTGAGCGATTTGGTCGGCTGACTCGAAACTCGCAAACGGTCCGGCCACACGTCGGGCCACATCGAGAGGTTCCTGGAGAGCGACGCGTCGCCAGCTGAAGCGCAGCCTGTCAGTCGACAACACAAGCTGTCCGGCTTGATCCAGCAGTCGCAGTGGAGCAGCTCCCGCGCTGATCAACGTCAATTGAGCAGCCGATCGATCGGACCGAGTTCCTGCACCGAGATGATCGTCGAGTGACACCCAGAGAACGGAGTTCCTGGCCGAGGGCGGCAATGGCACGCTTCGATGAGTCGGCACCACAACAGCCTCATCTTGAGCTTCAGAAGGAGGCGAAGGCTGCTCGATGACCTGGGCCTGACAACCCAGGCCCGCCCAAACCGGAAGCCAAATCCATGGGAGAAGCCTGAAGACTGCAACTGGAGCGGAACGGGGCATCACAGCGGGCTGGACAGCTGATCTGAGCATGAACCTGAACAAAGGGTTTGGCTGAAGGCAGGTTGAGGTTCTATGTTTGTCGTTTGTGCCGCGCACTGCCAGAGAAATGCCCAAGCTCAAGACCCGCAAAGCAGCCGCCAAGCGGTTCAAAGCAACAGGCACTGGCAAATTCCTGAGACGTCGCGCGTTTCACAACCACCTGCTGGATCACAAAAGCCCGAAATTGAAGCGGCACCTGAAAACGAAAGCTGTCGTTGACCGCACCGACGAAGAGCGTGTGGCCCTGATGATGCCCTACGCCTGAGACGCGGCCTGCTTTCCAAGCAGTAGCTGATTCACATCTTCCTTTAATTCCCTTTCTCAAGACCCATGGCACGCGTTAAAAGAGGCAACGTCGCCCGTAAGCGTCGCAACAAGATTCTCCGTCTGGCTCGTGGCTTCCAAGGCAGTAACGGAACCCTCTTCCGCACCGCCAATCAGCGGGTCATGAAGGCTCTGTGCAACGCCTACCGCGATCGGCGCCGGCGCAAGCGCGACTTCCGCCGTCTGTGGATTGCCAGGATCAATGCAGCAGCTCGCATGAACGGTGTGAGCTACAGCCGTTTGATCGGTGGTCTCAAAAAAGCTGATGTGCGCATCAACCGCAAAATGCTGGCCCAAATGGCCGTGGTGGACCCCGCCAGCTTCGCCAGTGTGGTGAATGCAACTCAGGGTTGAATAGCGTCCCCTTACGGGAGCTCAACCAGCCTTCATGAATTCCTTCCTGCCGCAGACCTACCTGCTTGGACTGATTGGCTTGCTTGCTGTTGCGGCCGTCATTGCAGGGCGGCAACTTCTGCGGGTTCGTCGTGATGAATTAGAGCTCATTCGTCTTGAGCAATCCGAAGCTGGATCCTCCAAGGATGCTGGAGATCTGTATGAGCTCGCCTCCGTCCAATTACGCAAACGTCTTTATCCGAAGGCCACAGCAACATTGCGTCAGGCCGTGAAACGCCTGAACAATGAACCTCAGGAAGCTCGGGCTCTGATCCAGAACGCATTGGGATTTTCCCTGGCTGCTCAGAAGGATTTTCCAGGAGCTGTACGGCATTACAAATTTGCCCTGCAGGCCAAGCAGGACTATCCAGTGGCCCTGAACAATCTCGCCTTTGCTCAGGAGCGTTTGCTCAACAGGGAGGAAGCAGCAGATCTTTACCGCAAAGTGCTGGCACTTGAGCCGTCGAACAAAACGGCAAAAAACCGACTCAAACGCTTGGAACGAGCAGCAGGAGGCCAAACAACCAGCTCCTTCATCGAATCGCAGAAGAGCTCACCAGAGAGCTCTGACAGCAGGGGCTTCTGAACCAGGACAGCTTGGAGCCAAGCTCAGGCTGCCGCCGCGATTGGTAAGCCGTGGAGCCTGCCAGCTCGAAAGGGACATTCCCTGAAGAGCGAGGTAACTGCCACCAGGCTCGAGGTCGTCCGTGAGCTGGCTGGCAAGCGGCAACAAATCCAACTGATCCGACGATGCATTGAGATTGCCCTGCACCGGCGTGCTGATCTCGCCGATCTGCATGTTTCCTCTCAGATCAACCATCTGGCCGATGGGCTGAACACTCGCAAAGGTGAGTTTCACATCCACGCTGTTGCCGCTTGAGAACGACATGTAACTGCCGCACCACTCTCTCGGCATCGACATAGCGATATTGGCGGCCCTGGCAATCGGATCAAAACGCTGAACCGAACCTTCAAGATCAAGTGGCTCCTTCAAGGCGGAGGCATCGAGAGGTAGTGACGGTTCGAACGTCGCCGGAATCTCAATCGGCGCGTTCATGTCCATAGTGATGGGCATGACAAGAACGGATGATGGCCGCAGGGTAGGTCCCTCAACCGTGGCCTGTTCGACTTCCGATCCGGTTCCCCACTAGTCCGCAGCTCCTTCAATGGCTTCGACCCCGTCCAACACCGACCCACTTCTGATCGGTGGTCGGCAGTTCAACAGCAGGCTGTTCACCGGCACGGGCAAGTATCCGAATCTGGAAGCGATGCAGCAAAGCCTCGTTCGCTCCGATTGCGACATGGTGACCGTGGCCGTCAGGCGTGTGCAGACCGTGGCAGCCGGCCACGCCGGCCTGATGGATGCCATCGACTGGAAACGCATCTGGATGCTGCCCAACACCGCTGGCTGTGCCAACGCGGATGAAGCCGTGCGTGTGGCCAGGCTGGGCCGCGAGCTGGCCAAGCTGGCAGGCCAGGAAGACAACACGTTCGTGAAGCTGGAGGTGATTCCCGACAGCCGGCACCTTTTGCCGGATCCCTTCGGAACTCTTGAGGCTGCTGAACAGCTTGTGAAGGAGGGATTCACAGTGCTGCCCTACATCAATGCCGATCCGCTGCTCGCCCAACGGCTTGAAGAGGTGGGCTGCGCAACAGTGATGCCCCTGGGTTCACCGATCGGATCTGGACAGGGGCTGCGCAACGCATCAAACATCGCGCTCATCATCGAGAACGCCGGTGTTCCAGTCGTTGTGGATGCCGGGATCGGGGTCCCCAGTGAAGCCGCCGCCGCTCTGGAAATGGGCGCCGATGCCGTCTTGGTCAACAGCGCCATTGCCCTAGCGGGCAACCCTGCGGCGATGGCTGAAGCGATGGGTCAGGCGGTTCAAGCGGGCCGCACTGCTTACCTTTCTGGCCGACTGCCAAAACTCGAACAAGCCAGTGCCAGCTCTCCGACCACCGGCCTGGTCAAGTAAAGACTGGTGAAGTGACATGAAGCAAGCGACATAAATGAGGTCATTAAGCAATTGCACTCATAAGGTCCGTCCAGTCACAATGGACCCATGCAGGTCACAACCGAAGACGGTGGACGTCTGAATGCCTTTGCCAAAGAGCCCCGCATGGAGGTCATGGCCAAGGAAACCAGCCGCAGCAGTGCCTCCAGAGCGTTGATCATCAGCGGCTCAGTGCTGGTGGTGGCACTGATGGCCCTAACCGTGGCGATCAGCTGAAAACCCTGTAGTAGCTTGCACCTCATTGGCGGCTCGCACGCTTCAGCAGGAGTTTGGGGTGAAAGTTCTCGTTCTCGGTGGTGACGGCTTCTGCGGCTGGCCCTGCGCCGTGAATTTGGCGGATCAGGGCCACGATGTTGTGATCGTGGACAACCTGAGTCGGCGCAAGATCGACATCGACCTGGAGGTTGAATCGCTCACACCGATTGCCAACATCGGTGATCGCCTCAAAGCCTGGGAAGAGATCGGCGGCAAGCCCATGCGCTTCGTGCACATGGATATCGCCCACGAGTACGAGCGCCTGGTGGATCTACTCAACCAGGAGAAGCCTGAGGCGGTCGTGCACTTCGCTGAACAGCGCGCAGCTCCCTATTCGATGAAAAGCAGCGCGACCAAGCGCTACACGGTCGACAACAACGTCAACGGAACCCACAACCTGTTAGCCGCCATCGTGGAATCCGGCCAAGACATTCATGTGGTCCACCTAGGAACCATGGGCGTCTACGGATACGGCTCCCACAGAGGCGCCACCATCCCAGAGGGCTACCTGAAAGTGGAAGTCCCCCAGCCCGACGGCAGTCGCTTCGAGGAGGAAATCCTCCACCCGGCAAGCCCTGGCAGCGTCTATCACATGACCAAGACGCTGGATCAGCTGCTCTTCCTCTATTACAACAAGAACGACAAGGTCCGCATCACCGACCTGCATCAGGGCATCGTCTGGGGCACGAACACAGACGCAACCGATCGCGACCCACGGCTGACCAATCGTTTTGATTACGACGGCGACTACGGAACGGTGCTCAATCGCTTCCTGATGCAGGCGGCCATTGGCTATCCACTGACCGTGCACGGCACTGGGGGCCAGACACGCGCGTTCATTCACATCCGCGACTCCGTGCGCTGCGTCCAGCTGGCCCTGGATAACCCTCCAGAACAAGGCGAACGGGTCAAGATCTTCAACCAGATGACCGAAAGCCACCAGGTGGGTGAACTGGCCAAGAAAGTTGCAGCCCTCACTGGAGCCAAGGTGAACAACCTGCCCAATCCCCGCAACGAAGCCGTTGAAAACGACCTGATCGTTGACAACCGTTGTTTCATTGAGCTCGGGCTCAACCCCACCACACTCGATGACGGTCTGTTGAAGGAAGTGGTGGAAATCGCCACCCGTTACGCCGATCGCTGCGATCGCAACCGCATCCTCTGCACCTCTGCCTGGACCAAAACCCAGGCCCAAGCCATCGGCTCCGCCTCCTGATCAGGCCCTTCCCTTGAAAATCGCCTTCTTCACCGAAACCTTTCTGCCCAAGGTCGACGGCATCGTCACCCGCCTCACCAAAACGGTGAAGCATCTGGTGGACGCCGGCGATGAGGTGATGGTGTTCTGTCCAGAAGGCTGTCCGGAGGAGTACATGGGTGCCCGCCTGATCGGTGTGCCCGCCATGCCTCTACCGCTCTATCCGGAGCTGAAGCTGGCTCTGCCACGGCCAGCTGTCTCCGAAGCGATCGACAGCTTCGCGCCAGACCTCATTCATGTTGTGAATCCAGCGGTGCTGGGGCTCGGGGGCATCTGGCTCGCCAAGACCAAATCAATCCCGCTGGTTGCCAGCTATCACACCCATCTGCCCAAGTACCTCGAGCACTACGGCATGGGCATGCTCGAGCCATTGCTGTGGGAACTGCTGAAAGCCGCCCACAACCAGGCCCTTCTGAATCTGTGCACCTCCACCGCCATGGTTCAGGAGCTGAGTGACAAGGGAATCCAGCACACGGATCTCTGGCAGCGCGGGGTGGACACCGAACTGTTCAGTCCTGAGCTGCGCAGCAATGCAATGCGCCAACGCTTGATGGGCGATCAAGACGACCGCGGAGCTCTGCTGCTCTACGTGGGCCGGCTCTCGGCCGAGAAGCAGATCGAGCGGATCAAACCTGTGCTCGAAGCTCTGCCCGATGCTCGTCTGGCGCTGGTCGGTGACGGACCCCACCGCCAGCAACTGGAAAAACATTTTGAAGGCACGGCCACCACATTTGTGGGCTACCTAGCCGGCGAAGAGCTGGCAAGCGCCTATGCATGCGGTGATGCTTTCCTCTTCCCCTCCAGCACGGAAACTCTCGGACTGGTGCTGCTGGAAGCCATGGCAGCCGGTTGCCCGGTGGTTGGAGCCAACCGCGGCGGCATTCCCGACATCATCACCGACGGCGTGAATGGCTGTCTCTATGAACCCGACGGCAACGATGGAGGTGCTTCCAGCCTGATCACAGCCACGCGTCGCCTACTCGGCAATGACATCGAACGCCAGTCACTGCGCAGAGCCGCTAGAGACGAAGCAGAACGCTGGGGCTGGGCAGGTGCAACGGAACAATTGCGCGGCTACTACCGCAACGTTCTCCAGAAGCAGCAACTGAGCGCTGCCGCCTGACTCATTGCTTGCCGCGGGTGCGGTTCCAGACCTCCATTACCTTTTTGGCCATCGGCAGGGCGTGCACTGATCCGCCGCCAGGTGTGTTCTGGGCAAAGGCCACGATCACGATCTTCCCCTCTGGATAGGGCGCGTACGTGGCGAACCAGGCATGGTCCGGTCCGCCGGTGCTGTCTTCTGCAGTTCCTGTCTTGCCTCCGGCCGGTGGAATCCCAGGACCGTTCAATCCATAACCGGTGCCATCAGACACCACCTTGCGCAGACCCTCGCGGATCTTGTTGAGCGTGGATGGTTTGATATCGACTTTTGTGCGCCGAGCAGGGTCAGTCCAGTCGAGCCCCTGATCTGCCAGATGGGGGGTGACCAGCCAGCCACCATTGGCGAACACGGAATAGGCCCTGGCCAACTGGAGGGGCGTGATCTGAACCACCGACTGCCCGATGGAAGCACTGGCCATGTCTTCCGGAATCCAAGGGGTCGTTCCGGGGTCGGCCCAGCCACGACCGGCCGCCGCCCAGTCTTCATCACCCACGAGCCCCACACTTTCCTCCCAACCGATCTCGATGCCGGTCTTCTGTTGAAAGCCCAGCGCATCCGCCGCTTTCTTCAACGCAAGGGATCCTGAGCCAACACCCACTTGGTAGAAAAAGGTGTTGCTGGAAAAACGCAACGCATCGGCATAGCCGATACGGCCAAAGCCGGCACCGTTGTGATCAGGAAAGCAATGACCTCCGTAAGTGATGCAGGCGGTGGTGTTGAGTTGCGTATCAGCAGGAAACTTGCCGGACTCCATGCCGGCCATCGCCGTCACAGCCTTCCAGGTGCTGCCGGGGTCATAAGCATTCATGGACCGGCTGAGCAAAGGCTTTTTCGGATTGGAAAAGAGTGCGTCGTACTCCTTCTGGGTGGTGACGAGCTTGGAGAAGAAATTGGGATCGAATGTGGGCTTGCTGGCCAGAGCAAGAAGGGCGCCATTGCTGGGATCCATCGCGACGATCGCACCACCAGGCTTGTCGGCCAAAGCCTGCTCCGCTGCCTTCTGTAGATCCAGATCCAGCGTGAGCTTGAGGTCCTTGCCGGCAACCGAAGGCCGGTCGCCAAGATGACGCTGCACCTCGCCCATGGCATTCACCTCGAGCATCTGCCCACCCCAGGCACCGCGAAGATGGGTTTCGTAGGCTGCCTCCACACCGATGCGCCCGATGCGATCTCGGATTTTGTATCCCTTGTCGGCGAGGGTCTTGTATTCCTGCTCCGTGATGGGCTGGGTATAGCCCAGGGCATGAGCCGCCAGGGTGCCGTGAGGGTAGAAGCGCAGGATGTCCACATCCACCTGGGCCCCCTTCAACCCCTGCGACTGTTCACGGAAACGCAGAACCTGCTCCGGCTTCAGATCGGTAGCCAAATTGATGCGATAACCGTCCCGTGCCTGTCCGCTGCCGCGGCGCTGATCCAGAACGGCCGCATCAAGACTCAGCAAGCTGGCCAGGCGATCGCGCAGGTCTGGCCAGCTGGCATCGTCCACCAAGCGAGGCTCGACATAAAGGGAGTAGGTCAATTTGCTGGAGGCCAACACCCGCCCTTTGCGATCCAGCAGCCGTCCTCGTGTCGGTGAACGAGGAACAAGGCGAATGCGATTCTCATCAGCCAGTTCGCGGTAGCGGGACCCCTCAAGCACCTGAAGCCACACCAGGCGGGAGACCATCGCCGCACTCACCAGCAGAACGAGCGCCAAAAGCACCAGTGGCTGCTGACGCAAACCGCTCTGACGCTGACCATCCCGTTGCGAGGAACCAGAACCCGCCATCCCAGTCAACTCACCTTGTTCATCAGCGCATCCAACCGCTGCAGACGCCCATCAATCCGTGCCAGAACGTCCTGCAACTGCGACGCGTCACTGTGATCCGAATCGAGACTGTCTTGCGGCGCCACAGGCTCATCCACCTCCACCTGCACAGACATCACAGGATTTCCCAGCCCGGGGCTGATCTGATCCAAGCGTTCACGAACCTCCCGAGCCGCGGCTTCACCCTGCTCTCGCAGATCGCCAAGGGGATCATCCCCTCTGGCGACCGACTCAACAGCCTTGGCAGGGCCATCCGTGCGGACGCGATCGACAAACGCCAGACCCATCGGTAGAACCTCCTGCATCAGCGCCAGGCGCAGCGAATCAAGTGGTTGGCTATCGGCCATAGAGGCGGGCCTAATGATTCAACGAAGTCCAGTCTGCTCCGAAGGGAGAACAAGTGTCGGACAGGCTGAACGAGAGGACCCCAATGACCAGCCGATCACACCGGACAGCACAACAATCGCCACGATCGGAACCAAAGCATGATGCGTGGTCTCGAGGGCAATCCACTCAGACCAGCCACGCCAGAAGCGATCCCGGGCAAACCGACGCTTCTCCCGGCTTTGAAGTCGTACCCGCCTTCGGTACGACTTCTCCACCCAGCGCTCGAAGGACCGCTTCTTGGTGATCGCCATCTTGCGCTCGACCTCAAGCAGCTGGCCTGACGTGAGCTCGGGATGAAACGTTCCGATCAGTTCCAGACTTTTCAGGAACATCTCCACCGCGCCATCCTTGATCTCCTGATCGGAGGGATCCAGCAGAGCCCACTCCAACTCTGGATAGAAACGGCCGCGATTCTGCTGGATCTGATCCTCATTCAACTGTCCAGGCTCGCGCAACCAGCGATCGGTGTTGCTGTCGAAGCGTCGCCAGTAGAGAAACGGATTGATGTAAACGGTCTTGCCAGCAAGCTGGATGCTGTCCTGCTGGAGACGTCGCTGCAGTTGCTGGTCCTGCTGTTGGGCAGCGGTCACATCCTTGAAGCCGGGGGCCAAGGTTATCGGCGCTGGCAACGGCCTACCAGCCCCCTGAAGGCACTCCTTGATACTCCCGTCGAGGGCCAACTTGGACTGGCAAAAAAGCAACTGACTCAGCCATGAGCCAGCCAGTGCTGGATTTCAAAGCCTGAGCTATTCCCACTCGATGGTGCCCGGAGGCTTGCTGGTGATATCCAGCACCACACGGTTCACACCTTTCACCTCATTGACAATGCGATTGGAAATGGTCTCCATCAGGTCGTAGGGCAAGCGCGACCAGTCAGCGGTCATACCGTCTTCACTGGACACGCATCGGAGCACAATCGGCCAGGCATAGGTGCGCTTGTCACCCATCACCCCCACCGATCGCACAGGTAACAGAACAGCGAAGGCCTGCCAGATGTCGTGATACAGGCCAGCCTCCTTAACCTCTTCACGCACGATCAGGTCAGCATCACGCAGGCAGTCGAGCTTCTCAGCTGTGACTTCGCCAAGGATGCGAATGGCCAGACCCGGACCAGGGAAGGGATGACGACGCACGATCTCCTCAGGAAGTCCAAGTGAGCGACCCACCTTGCGCACTTCGTCTTTGAACAGCTTGCGAAGCGGTTCCACCAACTTGAACTGAAGATCCTTGGGAAGGCCACCCACGTTGTGGTGGCTCTTGATCTTCACGGCAACCCGCTCCCCGGTCTTGGGGTCAACGTTGGTTCCTGCACTCTCGATCACATCTGGATAGAGCGTGCCCTGGGCCAGGTAATCAAAAGGACCGAGGCGACGACTCTCCTCTTCAAACACACGGATGAATTCGGTGCCGATGATCTTGCGTTTCTGCTCGGGGTCCGTGACGTCCTTGAGCTTGGTCAGGAATCGTTGCCGAGCCTTGATGTACTCGACGTGAATATTGAACTTGCGGTCGAAGAAGTCCATCAGGAACTCAGGCTCGCCCTTCCGCATGAAGCCCTGATCAATGAACATGCAGGTGAGCTGATCACCAATGGCCTTCTTGAGCAAAAAGGCCAGGGTTGATGAATCCACGCCACCTGAGAGAGCGAGCAACACCCTCTTGTCACCGACCTGATCGCGGATCTGCTTAACAGCTTCCTCAATGAACGTTGCTGTCGTCCAGTCAGGCTCGCAACCGCAAATGTGATAAACGAAATTACGAATCATCGCCATGCCGCAGGTGGAATGGACCACCTCGGGATGGAACTGCACGCCGTACAACTGGCGATCATGGTTGGCAACGGCCGCCTCAGGTGTGTTGGCCGTATGGGCAAGACGCACGAATCCCTTCGGCAGCGCCTCCACCGAATCCCCATGACTCATCCACATCGTGGAGCCGTTATCCACATTGGTGAGTAAGTCCGTGGGATCGTCCACTTCAAGCGGTGCTTTGCCGTACTCCGCTTTACCGGTGGCTGCCACCACACGACCGCCCAACTGCTGCACCATCAGCTGCATGCCGTAACAAACGCCGAGAACCGGAATCCCCATCGACCAGATCTGTGGATCACAGAGGGGAGCACCGTCGGCGTACACCGAACTTGGGCCACCGCTGAGGATGATCCCCTTAGGCGCGATTTGACGCAGCTCTTCAACGGATGTGCTGTAGCCCAGCACCACGGAGAACACCTCGGTCTCTCGCACCCGGCGGGCAATCAGTTCGGAGTACTGGGAGCCGAAATCAAGAATGACGATGGCCGGCTGACGCGGACCTTCAATCGGAACCTGGGACATCTCGCACGAAAGCCGTGGAACGGTAGGCCGCGAAATCGGCCGCCAATGAATCAGCGTAGAGAAGGGCCTTGACCTGAATCAGCAGCCAAAGGATGCAGTTGAACGCCGCAATGCCGAAGCATCAGTAGACCTTCAGGCCCTGCCCAACGCAGCTGACGATCGCGGTTGAACAAAGCTGCCCCAATTCGCATGCCGGTGCAGCCATAGCGCTTCAGATAAGCCTCACTCCTGCCTTCTACCGCCTCAGCCACGGCCATCCAGAGACCCATAGCCTGCTCCAGATCATGGGCTTGCAACCAACACCAGGCCTGTTCCATCGAAGCGGTTTGAAGCATGGCGCGAATGGATTCCAGATCGAGGCCCTGCTGCACGGCCAGAGCAGCCAACACTTCAAGACGTGCATCAGCGAGGTGGTGATGGGTGTGAAAGATCCCACCCGCCAATTTGATCAGTTTTCCGTGATATCCGAGCACGAGCAGCTGCCGCACTCCGGATTCAGCAGCAGCCACCAACAAGGGGCCGATCCAGTTTCCTGACTTCAGTAGCGGCTGCTGATCAGACAGTCCCAGCTGCTCAGCCAGATCCAAACCGTTTTCACCAATGACAAGCGTCAACCGACCTGCGAAACCGTTCTGATCAGTGAGCTCACGCAACCGCTCACGAGCCAACTGCAACTGATCAGGGGAAGCGCTGGTCTGCACCTCAGCCTGCGTGCCAATCAACGCGAGACCCTCAACCACACCGAAAGCTGAATTGCTGGTGCGCAATGCCAACTCCCGTCCGCGGGGAAACACCACCTCAACATCAAGGCCACCCAAAACCGGCAACAGATCGCTGAGATTGAGCTCAAGCAACTCACGGGCGAAACCTGAAATACACAGTGACCCGTCTTGCTCCAGCCGACCAACGCCCTCGCCTGCGTGGATCTGCAATCCCTCCCCAGGGGAGCGAAGGCTCACAAGCACCCAGATCTCCAGGCCGCGGGTGAGATCCAATCCAGCTCCGGGATCGCAGATGCTGATCGCCAGTGCCTTGTCACCACCATCCAGCAGCGAGGCCGCATGCAGCTCCACACGACGCAGCCCCTGTTCAGCAGGAATCCTGAGATCAACGCTCGTGGGCGCTGCGGATCCAGCAAGAACAAGCGCCGCAGCTCGCGCCGCAGCCGCCACCCAAACAGGCAGGGTCAGCCCGGATCCTGAATCGGCAGACGTTGTGGCGATGGGAAACCCTGCAGATCATTTTTTAGGATGGACGATTGGCACCCATCGAGCCCGTGCAGGACAAGCTCACCCTGATGATCCCGGGACCCACCCCGGTGCCCGAAACAGTACTCAAGGCCATGGGCCGCCACCCGATCGGCCATCGAAGCAGCGAATTCCAAGCCGTGGTGGAACGCACCAATACACAGCTGCGCTGGCTGCATCAAACCAACAGCGATGTGCTGGTCATCACCGGTAGCGGTACCGCCGCCATGGAGGCGGGAATCATCAACACACTCAGCCGCGGAGACAAGGTGCTCTGTGGTGACAACGGCAAGTTCGGCGAACGCTGGGTGAAAGTGGCGCGGGCCTACGGCCTGGATGTGGAAGTGATCAAAGCCGAGTGGGGTCAACCACTCAATCCAGACACCTTTCGCAGCGCACTGGAAGCCGACACGACCAAATCAATCAAGGCAGTGATCCTCACCCACTCCGAAACCTCCACCGGAGTGATCAATGACCTTGAGACCATTAGTGGCCATGTCAAAACCCACGGCACGGCTCTCACCATTGCGGACTGCGTCACAAGCCTTGGAGCCGCGAACGTGCCAATGGATGCCTGGGGCCTAGACGTTGTCGCCTCCGGCTCCCAAAAGGGATACATGATGCCCCCTGGCCTGAGCTTCGTTGCCATGAGCGATCGAGCTTGGAAGGCCTATGAACGCTCCGATCTCCCGAAGTTCTACCTGGACCTTGGCCCTTATCGAAAAACAGCCGCCAAGAACAGCAACCCCTTCACTCCAGCAGTGAATCTCTACTTCGCACTGGAAGCAGCGCTGGGGATGATGCAAACCGAAGGCTTGGAGGCAATTTTTGCTCGCCATTCCAGGCACCGGGCAGCTTCCCATGCAGCCATGAAGGCGATCGGTCTGCCACTGTTCGCCGCGGAAGGGTATGGCAGTCCTGCCATCACGGCTGTGGCACCGGATGGCATTGATGCGGAACAGCTACGCAAGGCTGTTAAAGACCGCTACGACATCCTGCTCGCAGGCGGTCAGGATCATCTCAAGGGCAAAGTCTTCCGGATCGGACATCTTGGATTTATCTGTGACAGAGACGTGCTAACGGCAGTGGCAGCAATCGAATCAGTTTTGCAATCACTCGGTCTGCACAAGGGCTCAATGGGTGCTGGGTTGAGTGCAGCCTCAGAGATTTTGAGTCAGTGAAAAGCCAGAATGACTATTGAGAAGTTTCCAGAATGAGATAGAATATTTGAGTGCGGGTGTAATTCAGCGGTAGAATGTCAGCTTCCCAAGCTGAACGTCGCCGGTTCAAATCCGGTCACCCGCTTTATAAATTGATGAACAATAATTTTCTAACTTCGACTACCCCAATTGGATGTTGAAGCTCTTGGTTTAATCAGTTGAATAACCTGTGGGCCAACGCTACCGGCTCTGCGTTCATGATTGAGAGCTCTCAAGATCAGTTGGGCTGATCCAGCAGTATTTCCTTCGTTTGCCTGAGCGCGCGCTTGATCAAACCATTGGCGTGCTCGGATGAGCAGTTGTTCGCGATCAGGCTCCACGGATTGAAGAGGTACAGCAGATTTCAACAACGTCGTCAAAGCGACAATGCAATAATTGCATGAATAATATCAAATGGTCGCGGAAAATATCAATTCACAAAAAAGCGAAGAGTCCAAATATTTGAACTCGGGCTTCTTGCGTCTCAAGCCCGTTTCATGTCGACAGAAGCAATCACAACTCAAGTGCCTGGTTCTTCGATATTGCCGCCCAGATCCGCGATCTGAGCACGCAACTGATCAGACCTTGATCGATCACCTCTGGTAATGGCTACAGCTAAAGCGAATTCAAGCTTTTCAAGCTGATGGCCACCTTCAAAGAAACCGCTGCAATTCGCAGACGACAATCCGGGTGAACCTGGAGCGTGGGAACAACGGCTGTTGCCTGTATTGCGAGGACCAGAGGTTGAAAAAGTGGTGGATGCCATGGTCGGCTTTCTTTTTATTTTGCCACCTGTGACCAGCTTTATGCAGCTTCAGCCTCGTATTCAGACTCACTCATAGAAGGCTGAGACAACGCTCCTGCAGAGTCGGAAGCCGCATCCGAACTCAGCTCAGTGCTGTTGAGCAACTCCTGGCAATCAAGCAGCAGTTGGTCCACGTCATCGAGGCGCTGCCGTTCTTCAGCAGGCATGGTTTCTGCCTCGCTGCGCTGCTGACGGACCTGCAGTTCCAGACTCTCGAGCCTCTGTTCAAGCTTCACCAAGCGCTGCGACAAGGCGTTGAGCATCTGGGCGACATCTTCCGCCGTACGGGTGATGCGGAAGGACACAGACTGAGTCATCCGAAGACAGGCGAGTGTTGGCCTGATGACAACACATGGGTGGCCAACTCTCAAGAGCAGTGCAATAAGGCCATCCCGCTCTGCCTTCAAACTGAGAGATCTGCTGCCTGCGGGTGCCATGCCTTCTCTGATGACCCTGCTGGTGTATGCCCTGGCCGGCACTGGCATGGGACTGCTCGCCATGAAAACTGGAATTCCCGCAGCACCGCTTGCGGGCGCACTGATCGGTGCTGCAGTTGTGAGCATGAGCGGACGCGTTGAAGTTGCCGCATGGCCGCCCGGTACACGCACCGCTCTTCAAATCGGAATCGGGACTGTGATCGGCACCGGACTGACGCGAACCTCTCTTGAGCAGCTGCAACAACTCTGGAAGCCTGCGGTGCTGATCACGCTCACGCTGGTGATGACAGGTCTAGTGATTGGTTTGTGGACCAGTCGTCTGCTTGGTGTCGACCCGCTCATCACCCTGCTGGGAGCAGCGCCCGGTGGAATCAGTGGTATGAGCCTGGTCGGAGAGGATTACGGAGTTGGCGCCGCTGTTGCGGCACTGCATGCCGTACGACTGATCACCGTGCTTCTGGTCCTGCCACTGGTGGTGAAACTGCTCACCCCTCTCGGACTGGGCAATTCCTGATTCACCTCTGGACAGCCAAACGCGAGCCGATACGTTGACGTATATCGCCTTTTCTGTCCATCCATGGCCAGCCTCCGCACCCGCCTCGCCGTCCTGCTGCCTCTGGCGGGGATGCTGCTCGTAGCTGCACCTGTGGAGGCGGCCAGCGCCGACTCAAAAAAAGGCGCTCAGGTTTATTGCTACATGCGCAGCAACGGCAATAGTCACGCCGTGAGCTTCGAAGCCTCCTATGCCTTGATCAAGCGTCAAAGCAGTGGAGTGTTCAAAACATCTCCGAAGCATGCGGCGGTGATGATCACCGAAACCGTGGTAGAGGAACCGGGCAGCTATCCGGATTGCGGTCGTTATCTCGGAGATCTGTTCGGAGACAAAACCTCCAAGAAGTCCTCAAGAGCCACTCGTCAGAGCTCAATCACGAGCAGTGATTCCAATAGCGAGACTTCAACGGACTGGGATGCTGATGATCGTTACAGCTACTGAAACCTTTGTCATTGCTTAGGCCTGCGCGAGCCGATTGGCGTTCCACATGGCCGCAGTCGGCTCTCCTGATTGGTGTTCTGCTGCTCACGATCCAGGCCTGCAAGAAGGCCGAGAGTCCTCAAGCTGCGTCACCAAGTCCCCAGGTGACAACATCCAGTTGCCTTGAAAACCTCAATCTGGAGCGACTGGACAAAGCCCTAGAGCAGTGCAATGCGGTTGTGGCAAGTCACCCTGACAATCCAGTGCCGCTGACCGACAGGTCACTGATCCAGACCCTCATGGGGCGTGATGATGAGGCTTGCGCTGATGTGAGCCAGGCAATCTCCCTGCTGAATAGCCGGAACAAATCCAAAGACCCTCTGCTCAAGCACGAGCTAGAGGTTCGTCAGCAATCCTGCAAACATCGAGCCACCAGCGCCGGCAACGGCTGACGATCCACATTGATGCGACGGGGACCCAGCAGCAACTCGATCTTGTCAGCTTTGCTCGCCACCAGACCATCCACAAGTTGATCGGCCAGACCAAGCTGAAGCCAATGGCTGGTCAGCCCACCATCCATGCCGATGCGATGGCAACGATCCTCAGCCTGGTCAACATCGCCTGGAGTCCAGGGACGCTCCAGAAGCACAACCTGACGTGCCCGATGCAGTGTGAATCCCAACCCTCCGCAGCCATAGGTCGCCAAAAGCAGGTCGGTTCCACCAGCCTGAAAATGATCGACTGCAGCCTGTCGCTGTTCCGGTTTTTGCCGACCGGTTAACAGAACACCACCCAGCCGCTCCTGCAGGAGCTGCAGCGGTGACACGAAGGAGCTGAACAGCACGATCGCCTGACCATCGGCACGCAACTGCTCCACAAGCGCCTGAGCAGCGGGGAGCTTGAATTCGGCCGCAATCATGCGCAGGGAGGTGAGCACAGCCAGTGATTCAGCATCCGAACGCACTTCGCCGAGCTGAACGCGTCGGCGATAGTCCTCCACCACAAGACGCAGGCGGTGATCGAATCCCAACGCCTGATCGGTAGCCAGTGCAATGCCATGGCAGCGGCGCTGTTTGGCGGGAAGACCCAGCACCTGCTGCTTGCATCGATGCAAAACCAATGGTCGAGTGAGGCGCCGCAATTCCTCCAGACGACTTGCACCATCGGCACGCCAGCGTCGCCGACCACCCTGCTCAGTCCAGTGTCCTTGGCAAAAGATCTCCTCAAAGGAACGCTGATCACGAGCCAGTGGATGATCCATGGCCGCCAGTAGCGGAAAAAACTGAATCGGTCGACCATTGCGAATGGGTGTGCCCGTCAGCATCCACACCGCCCGCAGCCGCGGATGGCGGGCCAATCGCAACAGGGCCTGGGTTCGCTGAGCCTGAAGCGACTGGGCGAAATGAGCTTCATCAACCACCAGAAGTGTTCCAGCTTCCGGAAGGTCGGCCGGCAACCGGGCCCAACTGTGCAGTGTGCACTCGAGATCGAGAGACTCGACTTCGCGCTGCCAGTGGGGATGAAGTCCCACAGGAGCGATCACCATCAAGCGCAGAGGGACGGCACGCATCAGTGCGCGAGCCGCCAATAGCGACGTGAGCGTCTTTCCAAGACCCATCTCATCAGCCAGCAAGGCTCCGCGACGTGCCAGCAACCAACGAGCACCCGACCGTTGATGTGGCAGCGGTACACGGCCATCCGCTAGGGGCTGATCCAGGTCGGCACGAGCCATCAGCTCCCGGTGACGAGGAAGCGGTGGCAGTGGATGACGATGCCAGTCCAGCCAACGCAACAGTTCGTCTTCAACCCGAAAACGTGAACCCAAACGGTCGAGTAGGTACTCGGCTGCGGCCAGTGGAAATTCCCAGCCATGCTGCGAACCTTTCCAGAGTCCCCGAGGCCTGATCCGGCCCATCTGTGCATGGGTGACGGCATCAAAGGGGTAGGTGACCCTCACCAGTCCTGAAGGGGTCAGCCCAAGGCTGCAGCAGGACGTTGATGATGCCGTAACGACATTTCAGCAGATGTAATTGTATTGCTTCTTGTGCTCCCAGCAAGGGGCTTGAAGCTCAAAAATCACACTTCAAAAAGTGCCAAAAATGCAGCGAAGAACACATTGACGAACCCAACGAAAGCGCCAGAATTCTTCCAACCGAACCATTCGGATGCATAACAGGGACGCGGTTTTCCTTGAAGATCTATGCCCCAAACTGCGAGTCCGAAGATGGCGTCAATCACTACATACTTACACCGGTAAAAGCTGTATTTACTGCGGAAAACAATCTGAATCGATTGATCATATTCTTCCAAGAGCTAAGGGCGGTTTAAGCACCACCGAAAACTGCGTTCCAGCCTGTCTCTCATGCAATGGGCACAAATCTGATTCTGAAGTTTTTGATTGGTATCGACGCCAACGCTTTTACGATCCGCGACGAGCCATGGCGATCCGTGCCTGGATGGATGGAGATTTGCGGCTTGCCCTGAGACTTCTGCAGTGGGCTCAACCCGAATTGAATCAAACCTCTCATGCATCAATGGCACCTGATGCATCACTCAATCACCAGAGTCATCAGAACTGGGGCCTCGAGGCTGCCTGAAACGACTGAACCCGACCTGCATCACCAAACTCTGCAAGCTTCTGCTGAATGATGCTGCTGACAAATTGAGGCCTGCTGTTCAGGCTGCTCGGGTGCCAGCACAAAGGCCGCACTCACCAACACCGAGGCGAAGACGGTTGCCGCCAAGCGACGCAGAGCAGTGCTCTCGCCAGTTTCCACGACCATGCTGCGATTGCCAGCACTTCGAGGCAGCATGGATGACTGAGACGACATCAGGGGAAGACAGGAACTGGTCACGACTGCATTGCCACTGATACGTTTGTACTCATGACGGAATCACTTGTCAACCGTTGCCAATCACTGCCCGCTGGATCCACGTTGTGCATCCTTGGAGCCGGCTTCAGTGGACGCCGGCTGGCGGCACTGGCTGAGGCCCTGAACATCAGGGTGCTCACCACGAGCAGAAACCCCGATCCCGAGAGCAGAGATCTACGTTTTGACACTGCCCAAAACCTGATACCAACGGACGCTGAGCTGGATGGCGTGACCCATCTACTGAGCACGATTCCACCAGGGCGGGATCAGAACGACCCTGTGTTGCGGACACTGGGGCCTCAGCTCAGGCAACTACCGCTTCGTTGGGCGGGCTATCTGTCGACCACAGGCGTCTATGGCAACACAGAGGGGGCCTGGGTGAGCGAAGCGGATCCACCACAACCCGGTCAGGACCGCAGCCGCAGACGCCTGGTCTGTGAACAGGAGTGGATGAACAGTGGTCTGCCAGTGCAGATTCTGCGTTTACCAGGGATCTACGGACCAGGTCGCTCACCCCTCGCGGCTGTGAAGGCCGGCAGCCTGAAGCCTGTCCATAAGCCGGGCCAGGTGTTCTGCCGGGTGCATGTCGATGACATCGCCGCGGCCTGCCTGCACTTAATGCACTGCTCTGCTGCAGGACAGCACCCTCCCGTCGTGAACCTCTGTGATCATGAGCCCGCTCCCAGTCATGTGATGCAGCGCCATGCCGCAGACCTTTTGGACTGCGACCTTCCAGAGACTCGCAATTACACGGATGCTGAAGCTGACATGAGCGCCATGGCCCGAAGTTTCTGGGCCGAAAACCGCAGAGTGAGCAACGATCTTCTCTGCAAGACACTTGGCTACACCATGGTTCATCCCAACTTCCGCAGTGGGCTTGCCCACTGTCTGGAAGCGGAAAGACTCATGGGGAATCCGACTCAGAGCGCTTCGGGCTAAGCAGAGGAACCTGATCCAGCTTCAAGGGCTGATCAGGATCGATAAAGGTCAGACCTGCATCATGCAACAAGCGACTCCACTGAACTTCCAGCCATCCCTCCCGAAACGCCGTTCCCAGGCCGTAGAGCAACAGGCCGATCACCAGCCAACGCAGCATGACCCCATCCATCGAATGCCATGACGCTAAGCAGCGCCTCGTAATCGCACTCGGTGATCCTGCTGGGATCGGCATGGAAGTCACGCTGAAAGCCCTGGCTGATCCCAGGCGGCCAGGGGACATGCCGATGCCTCTGCTTGTCGGCTGCAAGGCCAGCCTGCAAAAGACCGCTGACCAGCTCAGAGTGCATTCGCAGGATCCCATCGCAGATCCAGATGCATTGAGCATTGAGGATTTACCAGTGCCCGGAGGGCCTCTCGAACCCGGCGACGCAGGACCAACAAGTGGAGAGGCAGGTTTCCAATGGCTGAGCAGAGCTGTGGAGCTGGTCCAACAGCAACAAGCACGGGCACTGGTGACCGCACCGATCGCGAAACATGCCTGGCATCAAGCCGGACATCGCTATCCCGGGCAGACCGAACGTCTTGCGGAACTGGATGGACGCAACACTGCCTCGATGCTGTTCACGGCTGTCTCACCGGCAACCGGATGGAGGCTGAACACCTTGCTGGCCACCACACACATCCCGCTTGGACAAGTACCAGAGGTTCTCACGGCGGATCTGGTTGAACGCAAGCTCGATGAACTCGCAGGGTTCTGCCTGCGTTTCAATCCCGCTCCTCAATTGCTGGTGGCCGGACTCAACCCACATGCCGGAGAGCAAGGACAACTGGGAGGTGAAGAGCAGCAGTGGCTGAACCCGCTACTGGAGCGCTGGGCGAGCAAGCATCCTTGCGTGCAACTGAGAGGCCCCCTCCCTCCAGACACGTGCTGGTTGAGTGCTGCTGAAGCATGGAGCAACAGTGCTGGTCAGGTCGGACCTGATGGAATCCTGGCCTTGTATCACGATCAGGGTCTGATTCCGGTGAAGTTGCTGGCCTTCGATCAGGCCGTGAACACCACTCTGGGCTTGTCTTTTCTACGAACCTCCCCCGACCACGGCACCGGCTTCGACATCGCCGGACAAGGAGTGGCAAGAGGAACAAGCATGCTGGCCGCCATCCAGGCGGCCTGGGAACTCAGCCGGGCTTGACGCGCATCAGCACCTGACCGAATTCCACCGGGGTGCCGTTATCCACAAGGATTTCAACCACTTCACCTGCGACCTCGGCCTCCAGCTCGTTCATGAGCTTCATGGCTTCAAGAATGCAGATTGTCTGACCGGCATTGATCCGATTACCGATCTCCACGAAGGGAGCTTCACCTGGGGCAGGAGCGGTGTAGAAGGTGCCGACCATTGGTGCTGTGACATCGACCAGGTCAGAACGGGAACCCGCCGCAGCCGGTGGAGCCGCTGAGGCTGATTCTCCCTGGGCGGGAACATCAACGACTGGCACCGGTGCTGGAACCTGAGCAACAGGGACCACCGGGGCAGCGACGGCTGTAACCGGCAGGTTGCGACGAACTTCCAGACGGAAGTCGTCGCCTTCAAGGCGGAACTCCTGGATATCGCTTTCACCCAGGGCATCCAAAAGCTTGTGCAGCTGATCGTGATCGAGTTGCATAGTCAGCTGCTCTCCCGACCCAGATAGGAATCATTGCGCGTGTCCACCTTGATCTTCTCGCCAATCGAGAGAAACAGAGGAACCATCACCTGAGCACCAGTTTCAAGGATCGCAGGCTTGGTTCCACCGGTGGCAGTATCACCTTTCACACCAGGATCGGTCTGGGTGATCTCCAGCACAACGGAGTTGGGCAATTCCACTTCGAGGGGCTTCTCGTTCCACGAGACCACACTCACTTCCATGCCCTCCTTGAGGTACTTGCGGCTGTCACCGATCTGCTGAGCGGTGAGGCGAGTTTCCTCATAGCTCGACATGTCCATAAAGACATAGTCCTCACCCTCCATATAGGTGTGCTGGAGAGTGGCTTTCTCCAGAACAGCCTGAGGAAGCATCTCTCCGGCACGGAAGGTTTTGTCGACAACGCTCCCGGTCTGAACCGCCTTGAGCTTGGTGCGAACGAAGGCCGACCCTTTGCCAGGCTTCACGTGCAGGAACTCGACCACGCGCCAAACGGCACCGTCGAGCTCGATCGTGGTGCCGGTGCGAAAGTCGTTGCTGGAGATCATTCCCGCCGAACGGTTCAGGGGATCATACGGCTGTGCCAAAGTCCTTTCAGCACCTGGGGTTCTCCTTGGCGATTCGGTTGGGATTTCAACGCTTTAGCGCATGGCTTATCAGCCTGCTGATCATGGTTGGCCTGGCCTGGACCCCACCCGCCTTGGCGGGACTCCCCCAGGGAAACGCCGTGCAGGATCCAGCAGCGATCCTGCGTGATTCGTTGCCCATGCATCAGCAGGACCTGCGCGATCTTCAACATCAACTTGAAGGCACCAGTGATGACTTGCGTGCCAAGCGCTGGAGTGCTCTCGGACGCGGTCTCAAACGCACGCAATCCCTGCTGAGCAACAGAAGGGAGGCGATCATCGCCGCGATGCCCAGCGATGATCAATCCAAGGCCGAGCAGATCCTTGATGCAGTGGCCGATGACCTGAACGTTCTGCAGGAACGCATTGAAAACAAAGACAAAGCCGGGTTTATCCAGTCACGACGCAAGACCCTCAGCCAGATCGGTGATCTGGAATCACTGCTGATTGATGATCGGCTGCCTGACATCCCGTCGGAATTCGACGACCTGCCACGGCTGGCAGGCCGAGCCACCGTGGTCATCGAAACCACTGAAGGCGATCTCACGGCTGTGGTGGATGGTTACAACGCACCGCTGACTGCGGGTGCATTCATTGATCTCAGCCTGAAGGGCTTCTATGACGGCCTGCCCTTCAACCGTGCGGAAGATTTCTACATCCTGCAGAGCGGAGATCCCAAAGGACCTGACATTGGCTATGTGGATCCAAAAACCAAGCAGGAACGCCACGTGCCCTTGGAAATCCGTGTTCCCGATGAACCGGAAACTCTTTACAACCAAACCTTCGAAGACGTCGGCATGTTCAAAGCCACTCCGGTGCTTCCCTTTGCCACCCTGGGAACGCTGGGTTGGGCACACTCCGATCAGGCCCTTGATGACGGCTCATCCCAGTTCTTTCTGTTTCTCTACGAAGCAGAGCTGACACCAGCAGGGCTGAATCTGGTGGATGGGCGCAATGCAGCCTTCGGTTATGTCGTTGACGGATTCGATGTGCTCGAGGAACTGGGCGTCAACGATGAGATCAAACGGATCAAAGTGGTCGAAGGGGCCGATCGACTCCAGCAGCACGCCTGAGCTCCGTGACGGTCACACTGGCTGGGCTGGGTGAAGCGGAGCTGCTCAGGCGGCTAGCTCGCTTCGCTCCTCCTGGCCAGCTGGCTGATGACACGTGCACCCTGGCCGCCGACTCCCGGCAGCTGCTGGTGAACACCGACGTGCTTGTGGATGGAATTCACTTCAGTGACCGCACCACAAGTCCAGCGGATGTGGGCTGGCGGGCCGTGGCAACCAACCTGTCGGATCTGGCAGCCAGCGGCGCCGTTGCTGTGGATGGGATCACAGTGGCTCTGGTGGCACCGGGAAGCACTCCATGGAGCTGGGTTGAGGATCTGTACTGCGGTATCAGCGAAGCGCTCAACTGCTATGGAGGGATCCTGCTGGGAGGAGACTGCTCCGCAGGCACAGAAAAACTGATCTCGGTCACCGCACTCGGTCGACTCGGGCCTTTACGCCTGCATCGTGGTGATGCTTGTCCAGGCGATTGGCTCGTCACCAGCGGGCCCCATGGACTAAGCCGTTTAGGGCTAGCACTGCTTCAAGGTGATCCGACTCTGGATGGCACCAGTGCACTGATGGAAGCCCTTCAACACCAGGCCATCAGCCAACATCGCCGCCCCAGACCCAGGCTGGATGCCTTAACCACGCTGCTCGAGAACAAACCTGAAAACTTGCCCTGGAGAGCCGCCGGCACGGATAGCAGTGACGGTCTCCTGGCGGCGGTGCAGGCTCTTTGCAACAGCAGTGAGTGCGGAGCTCAACTCACCCATGACTGGCTTCCGCGAGCGGAAGGCTGGCCCTCTGGCGAGCTCTGGGATCAATGGTGCCTGAACGGTGGTGAGGATTTTGAATTGGTGCTGAGTCTCCCAGCCCTCTGGGCCCAACGCTGGCTTGAACATCAACCGGACAGCCAGCGCATCGGCTGTATCACCGCGGAGAGCAATCAGATCGTCTGGAGTGAGACCAGCCGTCCTGTGACCGCTGCAGAGTTTGATCACTTCGGCTCTGCTCTGAATGATGAGTGACCAAAAAAAATCCCTCCCAGTGGGAGGGATTGAAAATCAGCTCAAATCCTGATTATTTCCAGTTCCTGGCCACGACCTCGGCAAGGTCCACAACTCTTTGGCTGTAGCCCCACTCGTTGTCGTACCAGGCAACGATTTTGAAGAAGTTGTCACCCATGGCAAGGGTCAGATCCGCGTCAAAAATGGTCGACTGATTCGTGCCGGCGTAGTCGCTGGACACCAAGGGCAGATCGCCGTACTTGATGATCTTGCTCATCGGACCATCAGCAGCTGCCTTGAGGATCGATTTGATCTCATCCACGGAAGAGGCGCGGTTGGACTCGAACACGAGATCAACGGCTGAAACGTTCGGAGTCGGAACGCGCATGGCGATACCAGTGAACTTGCCCTTCACAGGGGGGTAGACCAGAGCCACGGCTTGGGCTGCACCCGTGGAGGTGGGAACCATGTTCACAGCAGCGGCACGAGCACGACGCAGATCGCGATGGTTGTTGTCGAGAATCCTCTGGTCGCCTGTGTAACTGTGAATGGTGGTCATTAGGCCACGGTTAATGCCGATCGACTGATCGATCACTTTCACCAGCGGGGCGAGGCAGTTGGTGGTGCAGCTGGCGTTGCTGAGGATGTCGAAATCTTCATGACGGTATTGATCCTCATTCACACCGACCACGAACGTGCCGACCTTGGGGCCTTTGCCAGGAGCGGTGAGAATCACCTTCTTGGCACCGGCCTGAATGTGCATGCTGGCCTTCTCGTCGGTGTTGAAGACACCGGTCGACTCAAGAACCAGATCCACGCCCCAGTCCTTCCAGGGGCAATTGAGGGGATTGCGGTCGGAGAAGAACTTCACCTGCTTGCCATTGACGATCATCGAGTCGTCAGTGGTTTCGATCTTCACGCTGGGATCGAGCTTGCCCAGAATGGAGTCGTAGGTCAGCAGGTGAGCACTGGTCTTGGGGTCCGAGGTGGCATTGACGCCCACAATCTCGATGTCGGTGTCAGCGCCACGGCTGATCCAACCCCGCATCACATTGCGACCGATTCGGCCGAATCCATTGATCGCAACGCGCAGAGTCATATGAGGAGCGGACAATCCGCAGGGAATGGCCGCTGATCATACAGAAATCGCTAATTTCCAATGAAACAGCCCCAGCATCAAATTTTTGAGGGGGCTAGCGCGACAGTCTGCGCCGATTGGTGGTCAGCAGGAAATGCTGATTTATCGTGCGCGTCCACGGCATTTGTTCTTGAGCAGATCGCTTGACAGCCCTTCCTCAGTGCACTTCATCGGTGCAGGCGGAATCGGCATGTCTGCCCTGGCGAGAATTCTGCTCAGCCGCGGTCACCAGGTGAGTGGCTCCGACCGCAAGATGTCCCCAGCAATGGAGGCCCTGCAGTCGCTTGGCATGGTGGCTTTCGCCTCGCAAACTGCAAATAATTTTGATGAACTGAAAACACGTGGTTTAGCTACACCCTTGGTGGTGATCAGCAGCGCCATCCCCGAAAGCAATGCTGAACTGGCCGCGGCCCGGCAATTGCAGCTAACTGTCTGGCACCGCTCCGATCTGCTCGCTGCCCTGATCGATCAACAGCCTTCAATTGCGGTCGCGGGAAGTCACGGCAAAACCACCACAAGCACAGTGGTGACGTCACTTCTTCACAGCGCTGGTGAAGATCCAACCGCTGTGATTGGTGGAATCGTTCCCTGCTACGGAAGCAACGGACATGCGGGCTCCGGCCGGCTGCTGGTGGCAGAAGCCGATGAATCCGATGGCTCCCTGGTGAAATTCAACGCAACTCTGGGAGTGATTACGAACCTGGAACTGGATCACACCGATCACTACAGGGATCTCGATGATCTGATCACCACCATGCGCCGCTTCGCCGCCGGTTGCGGTCGATTGCTTGCCAATCAGGACGACCCGATCCTGAGCGAACACTTCCAAGCTGATGCCTGGTGGTCAGTGCAACGCAGCGACAATGTTGATTTCGCCGCTCTGCCGGTAGCCCTTGAAGGCGATCACACGGTTGCCGATCTCTATGAACAGGCTGAGTATGTCGGCCGAATCACGTTGCCGCTGCCAGGGCTGCACAACCTGAGCAATGCCCTGGGGGCTCTCGCTGCCTGTCGTTTGGAAGGAATTCCTCTCGAGCGTCTGGTGACCCACCTGAATGAACTCAAGACACCTGGACGCCGCTTCGACTATCGGGGCGACTGGCAGGGACGTCTGGTGGTGGACGACTACGCCCATCACCCCAGTGAAGTGGCGGCGACCCTGGCGATGGCCGCTCTGATGGTGTCCAGTGGGCGAAGCCCACTGCCGCGAAGTCCAAAACGACTGTTGGCGGTCTTCCAACCGCATCGATACAGCCGCACTCAGGAATTTCAGAACGAATTCGCGGTGGCGCTCTCCAACGTCGACATCGTTGTTTTGGCTCCGGTGTTTTCAGCCGGTGAAACTCCAATCCCCGGTGTCAGCAGCAAAGCCCTGGCATCGTGCATTCAGCAACACAGTGCCGATCAGACGGTTCTGGTGGCCGACACCATGGACGAACTGGCTGATCTTGTTCGGGAGCACAGCTGTGCCGATGACCTCGTACTGGCCATGGGAGCCGGTGATGTGAACAGTCTCTGGTCACGGCTGTCACCGAACGCCTTGCAGGAGCAGACGTCATGTCAGTCGACACTGACAGCTTGAGAGACCTGAAGGAACAGGGAATCCTGCAAGAGCAGGTGTCCCTGGCCCACTACACAACCTGGCGAGTGGGCGGACCAGCGCAATGGTTGGGCGAACCGAATCAAACCCAGCAGATTTCCACCCTGCTCCATTGGGCAGCAAACGAAGGATTACCCGTCCGTGTGATCGGTGCAGGCTCCAATCTGCTGATTGCTGATGCAGGGCTTCCAGGACTCACTCTCTGCCTGAGACGGCTGCAGGGACTTGAACTGAACGCCCAGACCGGCAGGGTGCGGGCAAGTTCTGGTGAACCGATCCCGACCTTGGCAAGGCGTGCGGCGCGAAAAGGATTGCAAGGGCTGGAGTGGGCCGTGGGCATCCCTGGCACGGTCGGCGGAGCCGCTGTGATGAACGCCGGTGCCCAGGGTGGTTGTACCGCTGAACGGCTGCTCAGCGTGGATGTGGTTCCTCTGCAAGGCGATGATTTCAGGATCCGGAGGCTTGAGCGGGAATCACTCGATTTCGCGTACCGCCACAGTGCTCTACAGACCCAACCCTTCCTGGTGGTGGCCGCCGAATTTCAGCTGGAAGCAGGTCATGATCCGACCGAGCTGCAACAGCGCACCAGCGAAAATCTCAACCATCGCACCAGCACCCAGCCCTACAAGCAACCGAGCTGTGGCAGCGTCTTTCGCAATCCAGAACCTGCAAAGGCCGGTCGTTTGATCGAAGGTCTTGGCCTGAAAGGCCGCCGTGTCGGTGGGGCGCAGGTCTCTGAAGTGCACGCCAACTTCATTGTCAACACTGGAGGAGCCCGGGCTGCAGATATCCGCAACCTGATTGGCTTGGTGCAACAGGAGGTAGCCGATGCCCACGGCATCCAGCTCCAGCCTGAAGTGAAACGACTGGGGTTCGAGATGGCGGCCTAACCTTTCGGTTCCTTCAGCGATGCCATGGCCGGGTTCGGACTTCCCAATTTTGGACAGCTCACCGAAGCCTTCCGCAAGGCACAGCAGATCCAGCAAGACGCTCAGAAACTGCAGGAAGAGCTCGATGCCATGGAGATCGAAGGCAGCAGCGAAGACGGCCGAGCCTGCATCTGGCTCTCCGGCAACCAGCAGCCCCTACGTGTGAAGTTGGATCCCAGCCTGCTGAATGAAGGGCAAGAAGCCGCTGAAACCGCCACACTCGCCGCACTTCAATCGGCCTACGAACGCTCCACTGGAACCATGAAGGAGCGAATGCAGGAGCTCACCGGCGGGCTCGATCTCAACCTGCCCGGAATGGGCGGCTGATCTCAAGAAGCTCCTCCACAGCTTTGCGATACATGGGATAGCGCTCCCAGTCGCGAGTCACACCACAACCCGGTTCATCCCGGTGCAGGCAGTCACGGAAACGGCAGGGGTATTGATCAAGCTGGACACGCAGTTCTGGGAACAGCACTTCCAGATTGGAAACATCATCCGGTAAGTCCGGACGGTTGAACCCTGGAGTATCAGCAACCCTGGAGCCAGGAGAGAACGCATGCAATTCCACATGACGCGTGGTGTGGCGCCCCCTCTGCAGACGACCTGACACCGCACCCACCCGTAACGCCAGTCCGGGCAGGAGACCATTCAGCAACGAACTCTTACCAACCCCCGAGGGGCCGCAAAGCACCGAGATCGGAACAGTGGCTAAGTGGGCGCGCAGTTCTTCCAGGCCCATTCCAGAACGAGTGGACACAAGAATCGGTTCATACCCCCATCCCTGCAAACGTTTACGCAGTTTTGACAAGGCATCGGCATCCAGCAGATCGCACTTGGTCAGCACGAGCAACACCTGCAATCCGGTCTTCTCAGCCGTGAGCAAGAACCTGCTGACCTGATCGGCATCAAAAGCAGGTTGCTCAACGGCGACCGCCACCAGGATGCATGAGGCATTAGCCACGGGAGGACGAACCAGAAAACTGCTCCGAGGTTCCACTTCCGCCACCACAGCCCTGGCGTGATCACAGTCAATGGCTTCCACACGCACACGATCACCCACATGGACCGCAGCACCACGATGGTTCAGTCGGGTGCGACGCGTGCAGAGCAAACGGGGAGGAACATCGACAGGTGGGGCCTCAAGCTCCACCTCGAGATAGTTGGCCTGCAGTGCAACGACCATGCCCGGATGCAGCTCATGGCTAATCACCGGCACAGATCACCTTCAGTCGCACCTGAACATCCGAGAGACGCTCCACATGGACCTGATGGCCATCACGTCGCAGTCCCGGAACCACCATCTCTTCTGGCTCACCAGGATCGAGATCCACCTGAAGGCACTGACCAGCAGTCATGCTCTCAAGAGTGAGCCGACAGCGAATGAAATTGAGCGGACAGGGCGTCCCACAGAGATCGAGCTGACGATCGGGGAGACGTTCCGTCATGGTCAACGCTGTCCGAACAGACGAGCAAACAGGCCACTCTTGTGGTGATGGTGCTGCTCTCCCCTGGCGGAGTGATGACCGGCCAGCTCTTCGAGCAGTCCCTTCTCTTCAGTGTTGAGACGAGTTGGCAGCTTCACATTGACCGTGATGCGTTGATTGCCGCGGGCCACAGGGTTGCCCAGCTTGGGAATGCCCTTGTTGTCCAGGGTGAGAACGGCATTGGGTTGCGTTCCAGCAGGAATCTCGAGGCTGGTTGGCCCGTCCACTGTGTCCACTTCGATGGTGTCACCGAGAATCGCCTGGAGATAGCTCACCTTCACTTCGGAGTGGACCGTCAATCCATCCCTCTGCAACGACGGATGGGATTTAACGGTCAGGAACACGTACAAGTCGCCAGAGGGACCACCCCGTAAGCCAGCATTGCCCTCGCCGGTCACCCTGAGACGGGTACCGGTGTCAACACCAGCAGGAATATTGATCCGCAACTTCTTGCGCACCTGAGTGACACCCTGTCCGCCACAGGCATTGCAGGGATCAGCAATCACCTGACCACTGCCATTGCAGCTGGGACATTCCGCCACTTGGGTGAAACTGCCGAAAGGGGTCCTGGTTGCCCGGCGCACCTGGCCAACACCGCCACAGGTGGAGCAAGTGGTGGGGCCACTGCCGCTCTTGGCACCGCTACCGCTGCAGGTGCTGCAGGTTTCCAAGTGAGGAACGCGAATCTCCCGCTCCTGTCCGAACACCCCCTGCTCAAAGTCGATCGTGAGGTCGTAGCGCAGGTCATCTCCCTGCTGAGGTCCACGACGGCGTTGCTGACGACCACCACCGGCGGCTCCACCGAACCCGCTGAAGAAGGTTTCAAAAATATCGGCAAAGCCACCCATGTCGCCCATGTCGGGCATGCCAGCCGCGCCACCGAGTCCCGCCTCACCGAATTGGTCGTAACGACCGCGGGTCTGGGGGTCACTGAGAACCTCGTAGGCACGTCCGATCTCTTTGAAGCGATCCTCTGCGCCGGGGTCTTTGTTGATGTCGGGGTGATATTGGCGAGCCAGTCGCCGATAGGCCCGTTTGAGGGTGTCGGCATCAGCATCCCTGCTGACACCGAGTAGCTCGTAGTAATCGGCCATCAGCTGGACGTCCTGAAAATCACAGTAAAAGCAGAGGTCTGATCAACTGTTGGCATCTCCCGAAACCTCCCCTTCAGAGGCGACCTCAGCATCAGAAGTGGACGTCTCGCTGCCGGCAGCTTGTTGTGGGCCAGGCCCCATCGACACCTTGACCATGGCGTGACGCAAAACGCGGCCATCGAGGTGATAACCACGCTGCAGCTCCTCAATCACCACATCCTCTGGATGCTCCTCACTGGGCTCACGCAGCACCGCCTCGTGCAGGGTTGGATCAAACTCCTGGCCAACCACTCGCATCGGAGCAACACCCAGCTGTTTGAGCACCTCAACCAGCTGTTTGTAGAGCCCCTGATAGCTGCGGTGAAGCCCCTGCGCTTCTTCCGTCTGAGGATCGAGCTGCTGACGAGCACGCTCGAAATTGTCCACAACGGGGAGGATTTCAGTGAGGGTGCTGCAGATGAGCTGCAACTTGAGATCGTCCTGGTCGCGACTCTGACGCTTGCGGAAGTTGTCGAAGTCCGCAGCGATGCGTACGTACTGACCGCGCAACACCTCATGCTCCTCTCTGAGCGCGGAGTGCTCCTTCTCGAGCTGCTCAAGACGGGCGTCGTTGTCAACGGACTGAGTCCCTGACTCCGATTCAGCTGTCCCTTCAGTGGACGCTGACTCCTCCACGACTGGTGTCGTGTCCAGAGTTTCATTTGGCGTCACGGCAGGTTGCTGGCCGTCGGAACCAGCCGATGACGGATCCTGCGCTGGGGTAGAAGCATCGCCACTCATGCTGACCGGTTGCGAATTCACGTCTAGACATGTTGATAGGTGAGGCAGTCCTCCCACAAGCGGGGGAAGCCCGCACCTTTCTGCGACTTTGATCCGTGAGCGACGACCGCCGGCATCTGGAACTGGAACTTCTGTTGCAGCGAACCATCCCAGGCGAGCTCGTCAGCGCCGATGAACCCTCACTGCTCCAGGAACTGAAAGCGAAGGGGTTTGATCCTGTTCGTCACGCCGCGCTTGCCGAACGCCTGACGGAGCTGCTCAGCAAGAACGTAGGGATTAAGGATGAAGTTCCAGCCCAAGAACAAGCGATCACAGAAACATCGCAGCGATCCAACTCCGCCGTCGCAACCAACAGCCAGACCTCGGCTCCGGAAGGTTCAGAAAGCGAAAGCGTGGCGGAAACAGCCACGTCTTACCTGAAGGATTTCACCGTCGGCGGGATTCTGGAAGCCGATCCAGACGAGAAAGCTGAGGACTCCACAGGACCGCAGGATCTTGAATCAGGCCTCAACGATGCAGAACGCTCCCCCGTGATCGATCTGGTGGATCGCATCCTGATGCAGGCCCTTGAGCTGGATGCAAGCGACATCCATGTGGAGCCTCAGCAAGCCGGACTTCAACTGCGCTTCCGTCAGGACGGAGTGCTGCAGAGTCAGATCGAAACCCTTCCGAGCCGACTGGTGCCGGCCGTGACCTCCAGGTTCAAGATCATGGCGGACCTGGACATCGCCGAACGGCGCGTGCCCCAGGACGGTCGCATCCGGCGAAGGTTCCAGAACCGCACGGTGGATTTCCGCGTGAACAGCCTGCCGAGCCGCTACGGGGAAAAGATCGTGCTGCGGCTGCTGGACAGTTCCGCCACTCAACTGGGACTCGACAAGCTGATTACCAATGCTGAAGCACTTCAGCTCGTGCGCACCCTGGGATCCAAACCCTTCGGGATGATCCTGGTGACAGGGCCGACTGGATCGGGCAAATCCACCACGCTGTATTCCCTGCTGGCCGAACGCAATGAACCGGGGATCAACATCTCCACAGTTGAGGATCCGATCGAATTCGCCCTACCAGGTATTACCCAATGCCAGGTGAACCGGGAAAAAGGCTTCGATTTCAGTCAGGCACTGAGAGCCTTCATGCGCCAGGACCCAGACGTGCTGCTGGTCGGCGAAACACGCGATCTGGAAACAGCGAAAACAGCCATCGAAGCTGCTCTCACTGGTCACCTGGTGCTGACCACGCTCCACTGCAATGACGCCCCTAGCGCCATCGCCAGACTCGACGAGATGGGTGTGGAGCCTTTCATGGTCAGCGCCTCACTGATCGGGATCGTGTCCCAGCGTCTACTTCGGCGGGTCTGTCCCCAATGCCGTATTGCCTACCGGCCAGATCCCGAAGAACTAGGTCGCTTCGGGCTGATGGCAAGCAACGAGGCGGACGTCAGTTTCTTCCGTGCCAACCACCATGAAGGCCAGGCCGATCCTTGCCCCATGTGTCAGGGCAGTGGTTACAAAGGGCGAGTCGGGGTCTACGAAGTGCTGCGCATGAACGAAGCGCTGGCGACCACCGTGGCCAAGGGCGCCACCACCGACATGGTGCGCCAGCTGGCTCTTGAGGGAGGCATGAAAACACTTCTGGGTTACAGCCTCGATCTAGTGAGAGAGGGGCACACAACCCTGGAAGAAGTGGGCCGCATGGTGCTCACCGATTCCGGCCTGGAATCAGAGCGGCGGGCCAGAGCCCTGAGCACGCTCACCTGCAGTGGCTGTGGTGGCGGACTTCAGGAAGGTTGGCTGGAATGTCCTTACTGCCTGACCCCACGTCACTGAGGAGCAAGCGATGGAGCTGATGATCGAAGACCTCATGCAGGAACTGGTGGAGAAGGGAGGCAGTGACCTGCATATCGCCAGCGGCCAGCCCCCCTTTGGACGCTTCAGCGGGCAACTGCGAGCAATGCGTGAGGAAGCTCTACAGGAAGAGAGCTGCAACCGGCTGATCTTCTCGATGCTCAACAACAGCCAACGCAAGACTTTGGAGCAAACTTGGGAACTCGACTGCGCCTACGGACTCAAAGGAGTGGCGCGTTTCCGGGTGAATGTTTATCGCCAGAAAGGCAGCTATGCGGCCTGCCTGAGAGCACTGGGCAGCACGATCCCAAGCATCGAATTGCTGAACCTCCCACCCGTGGTGGTGGAAACCAGCAAGCGACCAAGAGGACTGGTGCTGGTCACCGGACCAACAGGCTCAGGCAAGACCACCACCCTGGCGGCGCTGCTCGATCACATCAATCACACCCGTGCCGAACACATCCTCACCATTGAGGACCCAATCGAATTCGTCTACAAAAGCGACCGAAGCCTGGTGCACCAGCGCCAGCTCAATGAAGACACCCGCAGTTTTGGCAATGCACTGAGAGCAGCCCTGCGCGAAGACCCGGACGTGATCCTGGTGGGTGAAATGCGCGACTTGGAAACCATTCAGCTGGCCATCAGTGCCGCGGAGACCGGTCACCTCGTCTTCGGCACTCTGCACACCAGTTCTGCCGCCCAAACCGTGGACCGCATGGTGGATGTGTTCCCACCCGCACAGCAAACCCAGATCCGCGTGCAACTGTCCGGAAGTCTGGTGGCGGTCTTCTCCCAGACGCTCTGTCGTCGCAGCAATCCCGAACCTGGTCAGTTTGGCCGAGTCATGGCGCAGGAAATCATGATCAATACGCCGGCCATCGCCAACCTGATTCGCGAAGGCAAGACCGCCCAGCTGTACTCACAGATCCAAACCGGCGGTGAACAGGGGATGCAGACCCTGGAAAATCTCGTGAGCGATGGCGACATCGCTCTACAGGAAGCATTGGCCAAAGCCAGCAAACCTGCTGAGCTTGAGCGACTTGTCGGCAGCTGAGAGGTCCACTCCCACCATGGCCACATTCACTGCCACCTACACCTCCGCGACCGGTCAGGAGCGGACGCTGACGCTCAAAGCCAACGATTTGGCCACGGCCAAGCGTCAGTTGAGACGACGCGGCATCAAAGCCACCGAATGGCGTGCCAGTGAAACCGGTTCTGGACGGAACAGGAAAAAGGAAACCTCTGCCAAAGCCGATGGAACATCCGGCGGGAGCTTGCTCTCAATCGATCTGGGAGAAGCTTTCCAAAAACCTCCAGGCGTGAAGGAAAAAGCAGTCTGGGCCAGCAAGCTGGCGGTGCTGGTGGATGCAGGGGTGCCGATCGTGCGCAGCCTCGATCTGATGACCACTCAGCAGAAGCTGCCGATGTTCAAAAAAGCGCTCACTGCAGTGGGCACGGAAGTGAACCAGGGCACCGCGATGGGCACTGCGATGCGTCAGTGGCCCAAAGTGTTCGACCAGCTCACCGTGGCCATGGTGGAAGCCGGTGAAGCCGGCGGGGTGCTGGATGAATCACTGAAACGGCTGGCCAAGCTTCTGGAAGACAATGCCCGCCTGCAGAACCAGATCAAGGGTGCACTCGGTTACCCCGTGGCGGTGCTGGTGATCGCCATCCTGGTGTTCCTGGGGATGACCATCTTCCTGATTCCAACCTTCGCGGGGATCTTCGAAGATCTGGGCGCGGAATTACCACTGTTCACCCAGGTAATGGTGGACCTGAGCGAGCTTCTGCGCTCATCCGCAGCTCTGCTGTTTGCCGGTGGTCTTCTTGTGGCTGTATGGCTGTTCAGCCGTTATTACGCGACCGATAAGGGGCGGCGTGTGGTGGATCGCTTGATGCTCAAAGTGCCCCTGTTCGGAGACCTCATCATGAAAACGGCAACCGCCCAGTTCTGCAGGATCTTCAGCTCACTGAGTCGAGCAGGCGTCCCAATCCTGATGGCGCTAGAGATCTCCAGTGAAACGGCAGGCAATTCGATCATTTCCGACGCGATCCTCGACTCAAGAGCGCTGGTTCAGGAAGGGGTGCTGCTGAGCACAGCTCTGACACGGCAGAAAGTGTTGCCCGATATGGCCCTGAGCATGCTTTCGATCGGCGAAGAGACCGGAGAAATGGACCAGATGCTCAGCAAGGTGGCCGACTTCTATGAAGACGAGGTATCCGCGTCAGTCAAAGCACTCACCTCAATGCTGGAGCCGGCGATGATCGTGGTGGTGGGTGGCATCGTTGGTTCGATCCTGCTGGCGATGTATCTGCCGATGTTCACGGTGTTTGATCAGATTCAGTAGTCACCAGCTGGGATTTGGCGGCGGCGATGGCCTGGCCAGCCAGCCAGCCGCCACTCCAGCAAGCCTGGAAGTTGAATCCACCGGTGACACCATCCACATCCAGCAGCTCACCGGCGACATAGAGCCCTGGACAGCGACGACTTGCCATCGTGGCCAGATTCACCTCGCCGAGGGCCACTCCACCAGCAGTGACGAACTCCTCACCAAATGGGCCGCGGCCCTGAATCAGCAGGCGCTGAGCGCAGAGAATATCGACCAGCTGGCGTTCAACCTTCAACGGCAGATCCGCCCAACGGCGCTCACCATCCACAGCAACAGCAGACAGAAAAGCCTGCCACAAGCGACGCGGCAAGTGCTCAAACGGTTTGGCCGAAATCAAGGTGCGACGTGCCATGTCCACCCGCCACTGCCGCAGCCTCTGCTCAACACCCTGACGGCCCAGGCCCCCACTCCAGTCCACCTTCAGTTCGCCCTTGTAGTGGCTGTCGTGAAGCGCCCGAGCGGCAAAAGCCGAGAGTCGCAGCGTTGCCGGACCACTGAGTCCGCGATGGGTGATCAGGACCCGACCGGTTTGCCGGAAGCGCTGATCCCCGAGCTTCAGATCAAGGCTCACCTCATCAATGGCAATGCCACTGCAGGCGGCAAGTGCTTTGGACTGCAGCGACAGGCTGAACAACGAAGGAACAGGCGGCACCACGTGATGACCGAGGGACTCCGCGAGCGTTCGACCACTGGGATGACCACCGGTGGCCAACATCACATTGCGAGCCTTCAATGGCTGATCAAGCCCACGCCCATCAACCACAAAACCACCATCCCTCTGCACCTCAACCCGCTGCACCATCACCTTGGTCCGCAGCTGCACACCCACCCGAGTCGCGGCGTTCTGCAAGCAGTGGATCACCGCCTCGGAACGGTTCTGCTGCGGAAACATGCGTCCGTCTTGTTCCTCAACAAGGGTGAGGCCATGGTCATCAAACCAGGCGATCGCATCACCACAGGCGAAACGACTGAACGGACCCCGCAACGGTCGACTGCCACGGGGGTAATGGCTGGACAGTTCGACGGGGTCCCAGCAGGCGTGCGTGACATTGCAGCGGCCACCACCACTGATGCGCACCTTCTGAAGTGGCTCCGGCGTTGCCTCCAGAACCACAACCTCGCGCAAACCCTTCTCAGCCGCAGTGATCGCTGCCATGTAACCAGCAGGACCACCACCGATCACAATCAGATCAAGCGGCCTGGAAGCGCAGAGCGACTCCGTTGTTGCAGTAGCGCTTGCCGGTGGGCCTGGGACCGTCATTGAACACATGACCCTGGTGGCCGCCACAGCGGCTGCAGTGGTATTCCGTGCGCGGAACAATCAACTTGAAATCTACTTTCGTGTCGATGGCACCTGGCAGGGGCTGCCAGAAGCTTGGCCAACCCGTGCCACTGTCGAACTTGGCCTGCGATGAGAACAACGACAGATCGCAACCCGCACAGTGATAAATACCTGATCTCTTCTCACTATTGAGCTCACTGGTGAACGGGGGCTCGGTGCCTTCCCTGCGAAGCACCTGATACGAATCCGACGACAAACGTTTCTTCCATTCCTGATCGGAGAGATCCCACTTGGAATCCGATGCATCGGAGGCAGCGGCAACCTGCTTCGGAGCCCGGAAAACACCAACCAGCCCTGAAATCGCGGCGAACAGCATGGAGCGCCTGCTCAATAGCCACTTTTCGAAGCTGGAGGGCATCACAGATGTCGCGTCGTTGCTTCAACCGTTCTAAACAACTCGGAACCAGGAACCAGGCAGCATGGAGGGATGGATTCCCTCACCAGAACCGATCGGGAACCTTGCTGGCGCTTCAGCATCGCTCCAATGCTGGACTGCACAGACCGGCATTTCCGCCAGCTGATGCGCCAAATCAGCTGTCATGCATTGCTGTATAGCGAAATGGTGGTGGCCCAGGCACTTCACTACACCAAGCGAAGGGAACGCCTACTCGACTTCGATGTAGAGGAGCATCCGATCGCACTGCAAGTTGGCGGCGATCAGCCATCACTGCTCGCCGAGGCCGCTCGCATGGCAGCGGACTGGGGCTATGACGAAATCAACCTCAATGTGGGCTGCCCAAGCCCTCGAGTTCAGGCCGGCAATTTTGGAGCCTGCCTAATGGCAGAACCCGAACGCGTCGCCCGCTGCGTAGAAGCGATGGTGACCGCCAGTGCCCTGCCGGTGACGGTGAAACACCGGGTTGGTATTGATGATCTGGATAGCGACACCCTGCTCACTGCTTTCGTGGATCAAGTGGCCGCGGCCGGTGCCACCCGCTTCAGCGTGCATGCGCGCAAAGCCTGGCTGGATGGCCTCGATCCCAAACAGAACCGCACGATCCCTCCGTTACAGCACGAGCGAGTGATCGCGCTCAAGCAACGAAGGCCCGAGCTCATGATCGAGCTCAACGGCGGACTCGATACCCCAGAGCAGTGCCTGTCTGCTCTGAATCACTGCGATGGCGCAATGGTTGGCCGGGCCGCCTATGCCCATCCTCTGCGCTGGGCAGCGATGGATGCCCTGATCTATGGCGATGCTCCACGGACCGTGAAAGCCTCGGACGTGATCACAGGCCTGATGCCCCATGCCGAACGCCACCTGCAACGGGGTGGCCGTCTTTGGGATCTCTGCCGCCACCTGGTGCAGCTCGTGGAAGGGGTTCCGGGTGCCCGCCACTGGCGACGCGACCTCGGTGAGCAAGCCCAGCGCGCAGGGGCAGATCTCAGCGTGCTGGAACATTCAGCCCGGCAACTCACAGATGCCGGGCTTTAAACGTTGAACTGAACGAATCGGTGACTCAACCTTCGGCGCCGCCGTAACCGCCGTAGTCATCTCCACCGCCATCACCGCCGCCGCCAAAGCTGCTTCCACCACCATCGTTCGGGGAAGCACCACCACGGCGACGACTGCGTCGACCCTCTTCCACACCACCTCCGTAAGGAGAACCGGACTGATCGCCACCGCCAGCAGCTCCACCACCGCTGTAACCGCCACCGGAGGAACCGCCGCCATAGCTGCGATCTTCCCAGCCTCGGGCACCGGAGCGACGATCGCCACCACCGCCACCGCCGTAGCCACCACCGCCACCGCCGTAGCCACCACCGCCACCGCCGTAGCCACCACCGCCACCGCCGTAGCCACCACCGCCGCCGCCGTAGCCACCACCGCCGCCGCCGTAGCCACCACCGCCGCCGTAGCCGCCACCACCGCCGCCACGACGAGGTGCGCTACCGCGTGGCTCAGCCTTGTTGATGCGGAGGGGACGACCCATTAATTCAGCGCCCTGGAGAGCCTCGATCGCCGCGGCCTCCGCCGCTTCATCGACCATCTCCACAAAGGCGAAACCACGTTTGCGACCGGTGTCACGCTCAAGAGGAAGGGCACAGTTCGTGACCTCTCCATGAGCGGCAAACAGTTCGATCACGTCTTCCTGCTCAGCGCGGAAGGGCAGATTGCCGACAAAAATGCTCACTTGACTGCTGGACCTGAAGAGAAAGGACCCAATCGGATCAGACAAGCCATTGGTTCAGGATCCAAGGAAGGACCAACAACCTCTGGCTCTATCAGGGTAGACCCGGTCTCGCGAAATGATCAGTGATTCGTTAATCCGAGCCGATCGCTCCAGAGCGCCAACTGCTCCTCAACCCGCTCAAACCCAGTACCACCTTCACTCAGGCGAGCGGCGACAACCTGACGGGGCGCGAGAGCATCAAACAGGTCGGCGTCAATCGAGGGGTGAAACTGCTGCCAACGTTCAAGGCTCAGATCACGCAGCAACACTCCATCACTCAGACATTGCTTCACCACGGAACCAACGATTTGATAGGCCTCGCGGAAAGGGACCTGTCGGGCAACCAGATAGTCGGCTACATCGGTGGCATTGGAGAAATCTGATCCAACAGCAGCCTCCAGCCGATCAGGACGAAAGCTCAGCCCTTCCTCGATCAGGATCGTCATCGCCTCAATGCACTGGACGCTGGTGTTCACCACATCAAACAGCGCTTCCTTGTCCTCCTGGAAATCCTTGTTGTAGGCAAGCGGCAGCCCCTTGATCATGGTCAGCAGCCCCTGCAGATGACCAAACACCCGACCACACTTGCCACGGACCAGCTCAGGAACATCAGGATTCTTCTTCTGTGGCATCAGGCTGCTGCCAGTGGCGCAACGGTCGCTCAGACGCACAAATCCGCATTCCTCCGAAGCCCAGAAGATCACCTCCTCGGCCAGACGGCTCAGGTGCACCATCAACAACGATGCTGCAGCTGAAAACTCCACAGCGAAATCGCGATCACTCACAGCATCAAGACTGTTGGCATAAATCCCCTCGAATTCCAGGGCTGCAGCAGTGCTGCGCCGATCAATCGGCACCGGCGTTCCAGCCAAGGCTGCGGCACCCAGTGGTGAGCAGTTGACCCGCTTGCGCACATCCTGAAACCGTTGACGATCCCGCTCGAGCATCTCCACGTAAGCAAGCAGGTGATGCGCCAAACAAACGGGCTGCGCCCTCTGCAGGTGGGTGTAACCGGGAATCAGCGTGTTGCGGTGCTCAAGCGCCTGACGCAGCAGAGCGGTCTGAAACAGCCGCACCTGCGGGTCAAGCTCATCGATTCGACGACGAAGCCACAGACGCAGATCCGTACCCACCTGATCATTGCGACTGCGGCCGGTATGCAACTTTTTTCCCACCGGACCCAGCAGTGCAATCAACCGACGCTCGACAGCGAAGTGCACATCCTCATCGTCGAGACCGGGATTGAAGCTGCCGGCAGCCGCTTCTGCGCGGATCTGTTCCAGACCGCTGCAGAGCTGATCAGCCTCCACCGACTCAATGACTCCGCACTCAGCCAACATGCGGGCATGGGCCACTGAACCATCCAGATCCTCCTGAAGGAGATGGATGTCGAAGCCGATCGAGGCATTGAAGCGTTCGATCGCCGGATGCAGTCCCTGTTCGAACCGGTCACTCCAGGTGGCGGAGCCTCCGCCCGTCACTCCACCTGCCATGGGACATCCTCAACACAGATCCCTTCAGCTTGTCAGGCCGGAGACCGTGGAACCGATGGCAACATCAACCCTTCCCGAACCTTGAGAACCACCATCGAGGCATCATCCTCGAGCTGTCGATCCGGCCCCACAAAGCGATCAAGACGGCCGAACAACTGATCAAGGATTCCCTGCGAACCCGTACCCGAACGACAGGCGGTCTCGAGGTTGCGGATCAAGCGCGCTTCATCGAAGCGGTCACCCGTCAACCCAGGGGCTTCGGTGACGCCATCGGTGTAATACAGCAGCACATCGCCGGGTTCGAGCACCGTGGAACCACTTCCGTATTCCGCTTCAGGCTGCAGACCGATCAACAGACCCGGTGCATCCAGACGACTGATGCAGCGTTGCTGAGCCCGCCAGATCAAAGGCGGATTGTGCGCAGCATTGGCAAAGCGAAGCCGACGCGTTCGCGGATCAAAATCTGAATAGAACAGCGTCACAAAACGGTGCGACTGGGATAGATCCTCAAGCGCGAGCTGGTTGAGGTCATGAAGGATTCGGTCCGGCGGTAATCCGCTCAGCACTTCCGCACGCAACATGCCGCGCAGCATCGTCATCAGCAGGCCGGCTGGAACGCCCTTACCCATCACATCGCCCATCACCAGCGACCAGCGACCTCGCTCACGACGACGACCGATCAACTCCGGTCGGGTGGGGATGAAGTCGTAGTAATCACCACCCACCTGAAAAGCCGGACGGCAACGGGCCGCCAGTTCGACCCCCTCAATCACGGGACAATGATCCGGCAGCAACTGGGCCTGAATCTCAGCACCGATGCTGAGCTGGCGATCCATTCGCTCATGCAGGCGGGCCTCCTGGAGCATCTGATCGTTTTCGATCGCAACACCGGTGAGATCAGCCACCAGCTGCACATTGCGACGGTGGGCATCACTCCAGACCAGCGAGCCAGACGTGTTGAACACATAGAGACGTCCGCGCTGGCGACCTCTGGCCACCAGAGACGTTGCGAACACACCAGCCGATCCGAGGTGACTTTGCACCAGTCGATCCAGGCCAAGCACGAGGGCATCATCGGAACCGAACCCGGCCGAACGTCCAGGCTCATGGTTGATCACCGCCTGCAATAGGGTCTCCGTCCGCAACACGGACTGCATCTGCAACTGGTCAGTCCACAGACGCCCGTCAGCCTGATACGGGATGAGCAATGCACCATCGACACCCACCAGACGAGCAGCCACCACGGGCACAAGCTCAAGGAAACGATTGAGGTTGGTGAAACTGCGCAGCGCAAAACCAATCGAGACCAGCAGCTCTTGATTGGCGCGCTGTTCCTTGGAAAGACTGTCGAGCAACTGACGCAGCGACGTTGTCGCCGTCAGTGACGGAGGCCCCGAACGAAGCGAAGAAGCCGGATGGCGCCGTGATGGATTGCTGCTCACGGCAACCCCTGGCAGGAACCGCAAGGTAGCAACTCTGACCGGAGAAAGCTGAAGGCTTTAGTTCCGCCTTGGGAACAACCGTCAGCGACCAGCCAGCAGTGCTTCAACAAACTCGAAACTGTTGAACGGCCGCAGATCCCTGATTCCCTCACCGGCTCCGATGAAGCGGATCGGCAACCCGGCCTCGGAAGCCACCGCCAGAGCCACTCCACCTCTGGCCGTTCCATCGAGCTTGGTGATCACCACACCGGTGAGTCCAACAGTTTTGGCAAAGGCCATCGCCTGCTTAAGACCGTTTTGTCCCTGACTGGCATCCAGTACGAGCAGGGATTCCACATGAGCTTCAGGAGCCAGACGATCCACGACGCGACGAATCTTCTCCAGTTCTTCCATCAGGTTGTGTTTCGTCTGCAGGCGACCGGCCGTGTCGACCAACACAAGATCCGTGCCCTTGGATCGGGCGGCTCCAATGGCATCGAACACCACTGCCGCCGGATCAGCGTTGGACGAAGGGTTGGCAATCACCGGCACATCACTGCGATCTCCCCAGACCTGCACCTGCTGTACGGCCGCAGCACGGAACGTGTCGGCCGCTGCGATCATCGCCGAGTAACCACTGCGGACCGCGAGGTTGGCAAGTTTGCCGAGCGTGGTGGTCTTACCCACACCGTTCACACCGACCATCAACCACACATTGAGCTGATCACGCTGAGGAGCCAGCAACTTCACGCCGCTGTTGCGCGTGGGCTGATCGAGCAGATCACGCAACTGTTCCTTGAGGAAGCGGATGCCCTCGGTGGGATCCACCACCTCCTCATTCATGCGCCGACGCAAAGCATCCAGCACCTGGTCTGTGGCCTGAACTCCAGCATCTGCGCGCAGAAGCAGCGACTCGAGGTCATCAAGCACCTCCGGAGTGAGCGGGTCATCGCCGAGGTTTTCCAGCAGACCTGTGACAAAGCCCTGACGGGTCTTCTCAAGGCCCTGTCGCAGACGACCAAGCCAATCGATCTCTTCAAGAGTGATCTGATCAGAGCGAAGACCTTGAGCGGCAAGCACCTCTGCTGACCAGGTGAAAGTTTCGTCAAACTCGCCAAGACTGGGCTCATCGGATTGATCAACGGTCTGCTGAGGCTGAACAGGCGCGGGCTTGACTTGCTCAGCAACAACAGGTGCTGGAGCCTGCTCCAACTGCTGCTGTCGTTCCTGCCGCTGGGCCGCAGCCTGCTCGAGCAGAGACAGCCCGGGGGCAGAGGGCTGTTGCTGTGAGGAAGGCTGTGGCGCATCGGGTTCCGATGCTGCAACCACAGCGTCAGGCGCAGATGGCTCGGGAGACTCAGCAACCGGTTCGGCAGTCACCGGTTCAGCCGTCACGGACTGCGTGTTCTTCTCAAGCTCCTTCTGGGCTTTCAGACGGGCATAGGCCTGCCGTGCCCACTCAAGTGGGTCATCCTCTTCCGAAGCAACGGCCTGCTCGGATTCAGCTCCAGCAGACTCCGGTTCTGACTTCGGCGATTCTTCGGCCGGTGCGGTCTGTCCTGAACTGTCCTGAGCAGTTGCAGGATCGAGAGTCTGCTCAGACTTCGATGGCTGCTCAGAAGGCTGGGGAGCCTCGGCGCTTCGATTGAACCAGTCGTAAACCATTCGAATAAAAGCAGCGCCTAAGCGGTGGCGTTCTGAAGACGCCTTAGAACCCCATTGATCATGCGACGGCCCTGTTCATCGCTGTAGCGATTGGCCAGCTCCACCGCTTCACTGCAGGCGACGGAGGCCGGCGTGTTCATCGAACGAAGATCAACCACAGCCAAGCGCAGGATGTCGCGATCAATGCGAGGCAGCCGACTGAGTCTCCAACCCTCCATGACACCGTCGAGTTGATCGTCAATATCCTGACGAGACTTCAGGACTAGCTGAATGCGGCGCATGGCTTCCTCACGAACCTGTTCCTGATCAGCAAGCGCCAAAAGACGCGGCAATTCAAGACTGGCCGACAGACCATTGAGAACTTGTTCTGCCCCTGTGAGCGTGTCGCGCAAATGGGTCCGCACAGAGGCCAGATCAGAGGAGGCAGTGCCCTCCTGCAACTCACTGTCGAGCAGCGATTGCTGAGCTTTTTCCAGATCGCCAGCGCAATGATCAAGCACCTCGCGCCAGTGCTGCATCAAGCTATCGAGTGCTTTCTGAAGCAGTGTCTCGAGATTGTCCTGCGCCGCTGAGGAACGCTCTCGTTCAGCGCACTGACCGAGCACAAACAGTGCAAGCTCACGGGAGAGGGTTCGGGTCTGCATAAAGCGGCGGGATGTCTCGAACGACTCAGGACGATGAGGGTGCCACAGATGCTCTGAGCTGAGCGATCAGACTGGAAAAACTGCGATTCACCGGTGCTTCGCGTTCATCCGGATTCACAATGCCAGCGGAAATGATGGTTCTGAACGCATCCTCAACAGAAATATCGAGTTCTCTGACTGAGGCCTCAGGGACAAGCGTGTACCAACCTGTGGTGGGATTAGGAGCCGTAGGAATAAACACGCTCAGCAAGTTCTGACCGAGATCGGACTGAAGAGACGGCCCCACCTGGCCTGTGACAAAACCAACGCTGTAAAGACCTTCGCGCGGGTACTCCACCAGCACGACGCGTCGAAAACGTCGGGAGTTATCGCGGAGAAACGTTTCCAGCAGCTGCTTGAGCGTTTTGTAAACGGAACCGGCGAGAGGAATGCGCTGCAGCGTTCCTTCTCCGAATTCCAGCAACCATCGACCAACAATGTTTCTCGCCATCAACCCAATCAAGAGGATTCCCATCAAGGGAACCGTTAGACCAAGCGCCAGGTTGATCAAATCCTGGAGCAGAGGATTGAGATTGATGAATGGATTGAACTGTTTGGGAATTGATGTGACGAACGCCAGCACAAATTTGCTGACAATCGTGGAAAGCCAAATTGTGGTGGCAAGCGGAATGACCACCAGAAGACCCGCAATCAGATCGTTCTTGAGATCATTCTGAAGCCTGGCGCTTAGCGGCAGGTCAGGTCTTGGATTGGACTGAACCAAGGAACGCCGGGGGCCTGGAGCCAACGAGTCACACCAACCTAACCAGTGGTCAGAGGACTGCGCCGAGAGCGAGCAAGACCAGCGCCACTGCCAACACAACAGCACTGATGGTGCCGCCGAAGAAACGCTGATTCATCGTGAGATCACGTTGGCGTTCCGCCTGCTGAATCTGCTCAGTCATCTGTGAGAGCTGTTTGTCTATGAATGTCTCAGCAGCCTGAATCTTGTCCTCCTCTGTGGCATCAGCTGGAAGCTGACCTGCCTGAGCCAACTGCTCGCCGAGAACCTTCACGTTCTCTGGATTCGCCGACTGTTGACGGGCCATCTCGAGCTGACCGCGCCTTTGCTCAAGGGTCTGATCGGCCTCTCCCATCAGGGATTGATTCCCTGTAATTCCAAGCGGAATCACCGCGATCATGACCACGGCGAGAACTGCGGAAATAATGCAAACGACCCAGCGAATCGGCGTGCGGAGCTGTTGCGGGTGATCCAGACGGGACCCAATCAGCATCAACAGCAAACCGACAAATCCCATCGGAGCCTGGCTCACAAGCCGTTCGATCAAAAGCTGTTGAAAAACCCCATCACTCCAGTCAGCTGCACTGAGCACCACTCCGATCTGTAATGCGAGCAGAAGCACCAAGGTGATTCCCAACCAACGCAACAAGGGCGCGGCACGCAAAGAAGAGTCTTGGGAGGGAGCTGACACGGCACGATGCCAAAAGAGTGCCCAACTTTAAGGTCAGGTTTTTGAATGTTCCAGCCAACGTTGCAGAGCTGAGCCTGGCCCTCAAACAACGGGCCGAGGAGGAGGGATTCGACCCCGTTGGCATCGCTTCACTACCAGGCAGCCAACGTTTGCAAATGCGGACTGCAGCGTTGCAGCGCTGGCTAGAAGCAGGCCACCAAGCAGACATGAAATGGATGGCGGCACCGCGTCGCCTTTCAGCAGCAAGCCTTTTGGAGGGGGCGCAAAGCATCCTGGCGGTGGGCTTGAACTATCACGTCGCTGCCGAGCGCCATCCCAACCGTTTAGCGGTCGCCCGCTACGCCTGGGGAAGGGATTATCACAGGGTTGTGAATCAGCGACTTCGACGGGTCGGTCGCTGGCTAGAAACCATTCGACCTCAGTGTCGCTGGCGCGTCTGCGTGGATGCTGAGCCACTTCTCGACAAAGCCTGGGCGGAAGAGGCAGGGCTTGGCTGGATCGGCAAACACAGCAACGTGATCCACCCCAGGAGGGGCTCATGGATGGTGATCGGCCATCTGATCACCACAGAACATCTCCAAGCCGATCAACCAGCCAAAGCACGGTGCGGTCAATGCCGCGCCTGTATCGAAGCTTGTCCAACCAGTGCGATTACAGAGCCGTTTGTGGTGGATGCACGACGCTGCATCGCTTTTCACACTCTTGAAAACCGCAATCCAGAACTGCCTGCTGCCATGGCCGAAGCCATGGGACCCTGGGTCGCTGGGTGTGACATCTGTCAGGACGTCTGCCCTTTCAATCAGGGCGCGATTCCATCCAGCGATGATCCTGATGTGCAACCGAGATCCTGGTTGCTGGACCTCCAGGCAGAGCACATCCAACGCTGGACGGACGAGGACTGGGACGAGCGGCTGCGGGGATCGGCGCTACGCCGGATCAAACCCTGGATGTGGAGACGCAATGCCGCTGCAGCGAGACCTGACAATCCCCCTAGTGTGAGCTGATTCTTGGATCAGCGATGGGAGTTCAAGCTCGTAGAGGACGGAGCTGGCATCGAGCTCTGATGATCACGATGCTGACGGGAACGCTTGGTGCTCTCAACGCTGCACCAGCGAGGGCTCTGACCCCATACGTCTACACACCCAGCGCCCAGGAGCTGGAAGGAGCCGGTGTCGGCATCGGCCGTACCGCTGCACAATTGCTGCGCCTAGGGCAACCGGAGGAAGCAGCAAGTCTTGCTGCACTAGCGGTCAGACTCCAGCCGAATGACGAACGACTGTGGTCGGTTCTGGCTGAAGCGCAGCTGCGCAGTGATCAGCTCAAAGCAGCCGCCGGCTCACTGGCCAAGGCCAAAGCACTGAAACCAGGGAAAGCCGGACTCTGGTTTGCAGAAGCATCGATTGCACTGCGCGACGAGCGTCCTGATGACGCCATCTCTCTTCTCGATGAGGGTCTACGACTAGACCCCAAAAACGCAGGTGCTTACTTTGATCTCGGCAATGCCCGCGTGATGCAGTCGGACCTGAGACAAGCTCTCAAGGCTTTTGAACAGGCCACAACCATCAAACCCAGCTTCTGGGAAGCACTGAATAATCAAGCTCTGGTGCTGTTCGAAATGGGCAACACACCCGAAGCCATCAAACGCTGGCGTTCCGTGCTGTCGATCAAACGCAACCCAGAGCCGATGCTGGCTCTGGCCGCTGCGCTCAATCAACAGAATCCTGGCGACACTGAATCGCTTGAACTGGCTCGCAAAGCGCTCGCTGAAGATCCCAACTACGTGCTTCCAGGGCATCAGGAGAATCAACTCTGGGGCTCGAAACTTCGCCAGGCGACTGACGTTCTGCTGACGACACCCAGCCTGAGAGGAGTCGTCGAACGTGCTGAAGCCAATGCAGATCCCAAATCAGCTGAGTGATTCAGAACGAAGATCTGTAGGCTAAGCGCCTTCTGCCTTCTTGATTCCGGAGCGGATGGCCGAGGAGCGCGTTCAACCGATCGCCCTGCATCAGGAGATGCAGCGCTCCTATCTCGAGTACGCGATGAGCGTGATCGTGGGTCGGGCCTTGCCGGATGTCCGCGACGGTCTCAAACCGGTTCAGCGCCGCATCCTGTACGCGATGCACGAGCTTGGGCTCACACCTGATCGCCCATATCGCAAATGCGCCCGCGTCGTCGGCGACGTTCTCGGTAAATATCACCCTCACGGTGATCAGGCGGTCTACGACGCGCTGGTCAGACAGGTCCAGACCTTTTCCAGCCGCCATCCGCTGCTGGATGGCCATGGCAACTTCGGTTCCGTGGACGATGACCCACCTGCCGCAATGCGTTACACCGAAACGCGACTGGCACCGATCGCTCATGAGGCACTGCTCGATGAGATCGGCGACGACACGGTCGATTTCGCTGCCAACTTCGATGGGTCCCAACAGGAACCGACGGTCCTGCCGGCACAGCTGCCGTTTCTGCTGCTGAACGGCTGTGCTGGCATCGCGGTGGGCATGGCCACCAGCATCCCGCCCCACAACCTCGGTGAAGTGGTTGATGGGCTGGTGGCGCTGGTGCGGAAACCGGATCTGAGCGATGAGAAATTACTGGCTCTGATCCCGGGTCCAGATTTCCCCACAGGCGGTGAAGTTTTGCTGGGCAGCGGAATCCGCGACACCTATCTGCGTGGTCGCGGCAGCATTCCGATGCGGGGCGTCGCCCACGTGGAGGAAGTGCAACCAGGAAAGGGCAAACACAAGCGCAACGCTGTGATTGTCACTGAGCTGCCCTATCAACTGAGTAAGGCTGGCTGGATCGAAAAGCTTGCTGAACAGGTCAACGACGGAAAGATCGGTGGCATTGCGGACATACGCGATGAAAGCGACCGCGAAGGCATGCGGATTGTGGTGGAACTGAGGCGAGACGCTGATACAGACACCGTTCTCAAGGACTTGCAACGCCGAACGTCTCTACAAAGCAATTTCGGAGCCATCCTGCTGGCACTGGTGGACGGTCAACCTCGGCAACTGTCACTGCGGCGAATGCTTCAGACCTTCCTGGAATATCGGGAACTGACGCTGATTCGCCGAACCAGCCATGCCCTGCGCAAAACAGAGGACCGGCTCGAGGTGGTGGAAGGCCTGATCACAGCGCTGGCTTCTTTGCAGAAAGTCATCGCCATGATTCAGGAGGCGCGCGATGCATCAACGGCCCGAGCAAGCCTGATGGTGCAACTAGATCTCAGCGAGCGACAGGCTGATGCGGTTCTGGCCATGCCCTTGCGACGGCTCACGGGGCTGGAGCAAGAGAGCCTGCGCCAGGAAGCCGATGAACTGCGAGCTGAACGGCAACGACTGAAGCTGTTGCTGGACAATCGCGAACAGCTTATGGATGCCCTGGTTCAGGAGCTCCGCCAGCTGAAAAAACGCTTTGCCACTCCTCGCCGCACACGTCTGGTGGAAGGAGGTGATCACCTGCTGGCGGAACGGGCAGCAAGCCAGCGCCCCAATGCCGAACTGCAACGCCGTCAGGCCCTCGATGCTCTGCCACCTGAATCGCGGATCCTGATCCAAACCGACGGTCAAGTGAAGGTCGTGAGCCCCCAGCTGCTCGGCCGATTGCACCTCAATGAAGCAGTCGATCTGGGCGACGAACCCTCTCCGGCACGACTGATCCTGCCGATCAACCCTGCACCTCGATTGTTGGCACTCACCGCCAGTGGTCGGATCGCACTGGTGCGCTGGGAGTTTGCCGGTCAGCAACCTGGAGGCCTGGAGCGATTCCTCCCGACAGCTTTAGAAGGCGAAACAGTGATCAACCTGCTTCGACTTCCCGCTGTTGATGACAAAGACACCAACAGGCGCTCGTCGCTTGGTCTGCTGACCACAGACGGACGCTTCAAACGACTTCCATTAGATGAAATTCAGGAGCTCTCAGGTCGCGCTGCCACCATCTTGAAACTGAAGGAAGGCGTTTCACTGCTTTCAGCAGTGATCTGCGAAGAAGGTGGAACCGTGGCTCTAGTGAGTGACATCGGTCGAATTCTCTGCCTTCCAGTTGAAGAGCAGTGCCTGCCCTTGATGGGCAAGTTGGCCCAGGGGCCAATGACCATGCGCATGCTGCCCGGAGAAAACCTTGTGGGAGCTGTCAGCCAACCCGGTGACAGCAGCAGTTCTGAATCAAACAGTTCTGAATCAAACAACAGTGGGGAGGTGCTGATCGGAACCAACAAAGGTGGTCTGATTCGCCTCTCCCTCAGTGAACTGCGCCGATGCAAACGTGGAGATCTAGGGGAAATCGCAGTGAAACTGAATGGCAATCACAAAGAAAGCGAACGACTGGTCTCAGTCTGTGAAAGCGCAGATCTGGTGGGTGTGATAACCAACAAAGGGCGCCATGCCCGCCTCGAAAACACAACAATCAGCATGGATAGCAATCAACCCACTCAGCTGAAATTCAAAGCAGAAGAAACTCTGGTTCAGCTTGTTCCTCTAATGAGCTGAATTCATTTCAAGAACTGCAGTTCCCCTCCAGCCACTCGAAGTAGTTCTCATCAATATCTCCGGTCACATAGTGACCGTCAAAACAAGACATTTCAAGGTCCTGGATATCAGTACCTTGAACGATGCTTTTCTTGAGATTATCAACGCTCTGATACACAACATGATCAGCAGCGAGCACATCTGCAATTTGATCGGTCGAACGTCCATGAGCTAGAAGCTCTGCCCTCGTGGGCATGTTGATTCCATACACATTGGGAAAACGAACAGGCGGCGCAGCCGATGTAAATGTGACCTGATTGGCTCCAGCGTCGCGCGCCATCTGCACAATTTCCCTGGATGTCGTACCACGAACAATGGAATCATCCACAATCAGAACATTCTTTCCAGCAAATTCAGTCCCCAAAGCATTGAGTTTTTGCCGTACTGATTTTTTTCTTTCCGCTTGTCCTGGCATGATGAACGTACGACCCACATAACGGTTTTTATAAAATCCTTCGCGATATTCGATCCCAAGTTGTTTTGCCACCTGCATAGCAGAAGGTCTGGCTGAATCTGGTATCGGCATCACAACATCGATATCACCAGCTGGTAATGAGTCAGAAATTGTTTTTGCAAGCAGATCGCCCATGCGAAGCCTTGTTTCGTAAACAGAAATTCCGTTCATAACGGAATCTGGCCTTGCGAGATAAACATATTCAAAAGCACAGGGCACTAGCTGGGAAGACTGCGCACATTGACGTTGGTGCAAGTTGAAATCAAAGTCAATAAAGATTGCTTCCCCAGGTTCAACATCACGAACAATTTCATAACCACTGTTTTCAATTACGAGTGATTCACTCGCCACGATCCATTCATCCCGTCCATTTTTGGCGCTTCTGCGGCCAAGAATTAATGGTCTGATGCCAAAAGGATCACGGAAAGCAAGAAGGCCGCGGCCTGAGATCAGAGCAATCGCGGCATAGGAGCCCTTGACTCTGCGATGCAACGACGACACGGCATCAAACAATTGATCGGGAGAAAGATCAGGACCCGTGAGATGGGATTGGATTTCAGTAGCAAGAACATTCACCAACATCTCCGTGTCGCTGGAGGAGTTGGTATGACGTCGGTCAATCTTGAAAAGGTCCTGTTCGAGCTGACTGGTATTGGTCAGATTGCCATTGTGAACAAAGGTGATTCCATACGGAGCGTTGACATAAAAAGGCTGGACTTCATCTTCAGCTGCTGCAGCTCCACTGGTGGCGTAACGAACATGGCCAAGACCAACATTGCCAAGAAGTTTGCGCATATCGCGCGTTCGGAATGCTTCACGAACCCGTCCACGTTGTTTGTGGACGTGAAATGTATAGTTATCCATCGTGACAATTCCTGCAGAATCCTGTCCACGATGCTGAAGCAGAAGAAGATTGTCATAGATCTGCTGATTAACAGAATCAACAGAAAACACCCCGATAATTCCACACATAATTACGACTCGCTCACAAAGTTATTCAGTGAATCAAATATGATCATTGAATTCATAAATAAATCATCGATATGATTAACTCGAAAGCCAAACAAGGCGGGAAACAAAATCATTTCAATTTTAGCAAAGCGACACATGGTCATTCAGCAAGCTCCCCATTGCCATCAATTCTTCGCGGTAATGAACTGCTGTAGACATCACGACACTGCTCAATCTCCAGATTCAGACAAAGGTGATGATCAACACGAACCTGCAGGCAAGGCTGTTCGGTGACAACACCAATCCGAGTGATTGGCAGATCGTCCTGCTCAGCTAACAGCGCTTCCCATGGACCCATGCGATCTGCCTTGACCGACACCACGATCCGACTCCCACCTTCCGCAAACAGAACACGATCCAAACGCACACCCTGAACACTGAGGTCGATCTCGATTCCCAACCCCGAAGCAATCGAAGATTCCGCCAAAGCCACGCAGAGACCGCCATCGCTGCAATCATGAGCTGAGCCCAGCAGACCGCGAGTAATCGCCTCACGCACAAGACTGCCAACCTTGTCTTCCATCGGAAGATCAGGCAAAGGTGGTCGACCAGCCAAAGACCCTGTAATCAGCTGTTGATAGGCACTACCTGCCAAGCCCAGAGAGAGAGCCTCGACGTCATCAGGGCCGACACCAATCAGGTAAATGGAATCCTGAGCCTGTCGCCATCCCAGACCAATCACGGTCGCGATGTCGTCGACACCACCCACCATGCCGATCACAGGCGTGGGGTGGATCGGCTGCAGGGTGCCGTCATCTTTTTTGATCTCGTTGTAGAGCGAGACATTGCCACCAGTCACCGGGGTGTTGAGAGCTCTGCAGGCATCCGAGATACCGCGGCATGCCTTCGCAAGCTGCCAGTAGCCCTTGGGGGTTTCAGGCGAAGGAAAATTGAGATTGTCGGTGACAGCGAGAGGTTGAGCACCCACACAACTCAGATTGCGTGCAGCTTCAGCAACAGCTGCCTGGGCACCCCGTTCAGGATCCAAAGCAACCCAACGATTGGGACAATCCACCGTGGCAGCCACTCCCTTGGTTGAAGCATCCAGCGATCCTTCACCCTGTTGCGGCCGAAGTCTGACCACCGCTGCGTCTGCGGATCCAGACGACACCACGGTGTTCGCCAAAACCTGCTGGTCGTACTGACGATGCACCCAGCGTTTGCTTGCAATCGTTGGATCATCCAACAAGCGCAGAAGACTCTGACTCCAGTCATGGTCTTGGCTTGGGAGGGGAAGATCCGCTTCTGACCAACGCCACAGCTCCTGAATGTCAGCAGGAGGTTCGCTGAGCAAATCATGGTGATTGATCGGCGTGTCTTCCGCCAAAGCCCTCGAGGGGACCTCAGCAGCCACAACGCCTGCCTGAAGCACGCGAACCACAGGATCAGCTAGGACGCGACCCACGACAGCCGCCTGCAGACCCCAGCGGCGGAAACGCTCCATCAGAGGCTCTTCGCGGCCAGCACGCACCACGAACAGCATGCGCTCCTGCGATTCAGACAACAGGTATTCGTAGGCGGTCATGCCCTGCTCCCGCGCAGGAACTTTGTCGAGATCCAGCTCAATGCCCAGATCTCCTTTAGCTGCCATTTCCGAACAACTGCAGGTAAGACCAGCAGCCCCCATGTCTTGAGCGGCGACCACATCACCGCTCTGGAATGCTTCCAGACAGGCTTCAATCAACCCCTTTTCCAGAAACGGATCTCCCACCTGCACAGCGGGACGGTCATCCAGAGAAGCGGAACTCAGCTCAGCACTGGCAAAACTGGCACCACCCATGCCATCACGACCGGTGGTGCTGCCCACATAAACCACGGGGTTACCAACTCCAGAAGCCCCGGACTTCACAATGTCGTCGGTCTCCATCAGACCGAGGGCCATCGCATTGACCAGAGGATTGCCGCTGTAAGAGGGATCAAAAGCCACTTCACCCCCCACGGTGGGCACACCCACGCAATTGCCGTAATGGGCAATGCCAGCCACCACGCCCTGCATCAATCCAACATTGGCGGGATCATCCAGGGGGCCGAAACGCAAGGCATTCAGCAGAGCGATCGGACGAGCACCCATGGTGAAAATGTCGCGGAGGATTCCACCAACACCTGTCGCAGCACCCTGAAAGGGTTCGACTGCCGAGGGGTGATTGTGGCTTTCGATCTTGAACGCGAGGCGATGGCCTCCGCCAAGATCCACCACACCGGCGTTTTCACCGGGACCCACCAGGATGCGAGGTCCCTCTGTTGGAAAACCACTGAGCAGCGGTCTGGAGTTGCGGTAACAGCAGTGCTCTGACCACATCACCCCAAACATGCCGAGTTCAGCCCGGTTGGGGTCTCGCCCCAGGCGACGTTGAATCTCGACGTAATCCTGCTGCGTGAGCCCTTCCTGGCGGAGGGCGGCCGCGACATCAAACGTCTCAGCCGCAGAAGAAGACTGGACCACAGTCAACAGGTCATCTGCTCCCAGTGTTGCCGACAGCCCGACCGTGCCAATCAGATCCAGGGATCTCCATCTCGTTCTCCGGGCCGTCGGTTCTGCATGGCCGGCTCTCGATCAATCCAGTCGTCGTCATGCCAATCCTCCAGTGGATCTGAATCCATGGGTTGGGGACGATCATCAGGCTCGTTGAGATCACGGCGAGAGGGGTAGTCGTCCCAGGGAGGTTCCTCCAACCACCCCTCAAGCCGTTCACCGGCACGATCACCAAACTGTTGCAACTGCTCCCGCCAGTGACGAGAGCGACGAACGAAATCCTGACGAACGCTGGCGCGCGCCTCGGGAAGATCATCCAGATCACGAAGACCAGTGGAGACCAACCCAGGCTGCTGGTCGACAATGCGATCAGGCGTGAGCCGCCAGCGGCTGCTTCCTGGCAGACGTGGATCGCTGCGAGACACCAGATAGTGCAGGATCTCTCCTGTTGAAGGAACAAAGGCGAGGTCTGCAACCTGGCCAAGGCGCTCTCCAGCGACATCGAGCAAGTCGGCATCCAGCAGGGTGGGAAGCCGCTCAAGGGTGAGCTGATCAATCTCTGAAGGAACCCCTTTCACAAACACCTGCTGATCATCGAGACCACGACACTGATCAAGTCTCCAGACAGTGCGGGAGTTACGCAGAGCGGAAGGACGACTCACCCAGCCCAACAGGCGATGCACCGGAGGATGCATCCAGGCCATCACCCCAATGCCGTGATCAAGTCCCTGATCACAACGCACACGGTGCCTGAGTAGATCGCTGAGCAGCAGTGGGTCAGGCAGCGTCAAGGTCAGGAACGAATCTGAACAGGCATCACCAGATAGGTGAGGCCTGAAGCATCATCTGATGGTGAAAGGATGGCTGGGGTTGTCGGGGCATTGCACTGCAGGCGAACGCGTTCCGAATCCATCGCTTTCAAACCATCAAGCACATAACGCACATTGAATGCGATCTGCACAGGGTCACCTTCTATCTGAGCCGATAGGGACTCGGAACCACTGCCAACATCCTGAGCATCCGCACTGATCTGAACCAGACCCTTGTCAGGATCACTGCCGATGCGAACAACATTGTTGTGCTGATCAGCCAAAACAGCGATGCGTTCGAGTGAAGCCACGAAGGCCCGACGATCAAGATCAAGCGTGCGATTGAACGAATCAGGAATGAGCTGGCGGTAATTCGGGTAGGTGCCCTCAAGGGTGCGACTGGTCACCATCTGATCAGCGGCCAGAACCACAACCTGACCGCTTTCGCAAAACAGACTCACAGCATCTGTTCCTTTCCATCCCGCCATCAGCCGTTCCACTTCCCTCAGGGAACGGGCCGGAAGGGTGACAGCAAGGCCAGGCTCTTGCGAAGCCTCCTGATCAGAGAGAGCAAGAGGGTCCTGCAGTGCGTCATCAACACTGAGCACTGCCAGACGATGACCATCCGTGGAAGCAGCCTCAAGGCTGGTGCGATCAAAACGGAGATGCACCCCTGTGAGCAGCTGCTTGGCTTCGTCGGAACTGCTGGCAAACAGCGTGCTGCGCAGTGCTTTCACCAGAGCTGCTGGATCCAGTTTGAGCGCTGTGCCGTTCTCGACCAGAGGCAGCTCCGGGAAATCATCCGCAGGCATGCCGCGCATCTGGTAGCTGCCACTCAAGCTGGTGAGTTCAACCTGTTCTCCGGCTTCATCGGTGACAAGAGTGATGGGCGAATCGCTGGAAAGACGCGAAACGATCTCACCAAACAGTCGCGCTGGCAGCGTGACCGCACCACTGGTTTCAACGGTCGCAGCCAGGGACGTCTGAATGCCCAGATTGAGGTCAAAACCAGTGAGGCTCAACCGATCAGTGCCGGCATCCGCGGTCAGCAACACGTTGGCAAGTACCGGATGGGTCGGTCTTGCTGCAACCGCCCTGCTGACCAATTGCAGCGCAGCGTTGAGTTCCGTTTGGGAACAAACCAGTTTCATGGCGACGTTGTCCGCTGCAAGGCCTGAGGTCACCCACGGTTTCACAGGGACGCACGAAGCGCAATGGTCCAAACGAACTTGTCGTTCTTGCTGCTTACTGGCTGTTTAAATCTTTTAGAAAAAACTAAAACAGCCGTAGTAGGGCCTGTGGAAACCGTGGAAAACCATCAAGTCCCTTCCTGACCAGCTCTTTTCTGATCACACAGGCCTGGGGAATCTTTTTGCGCTGATGAGGAGAAACAGCT